>NZ_CP150278.1:0-32500 GCF_045040725.1 Bacillus sp. FSL K6-0255
ATGGAAAATATATTAGACCTGTGGAACCAAGCCCTTGCTCAAATCGAAAAAAAGTTGAGCAAACCGAGTTTTGAGACTTGGATGAAGTCAACCAAAGCCCACTCACTGCAAGGCGATACATTAACAATCACGGCTCCCAATGAATTTGCCAGAGACTGGCTGGAGTCCAGATACTTGCATCTGATTGCAGATACTATATATGAATTAACCGGGGAAGAATTGAGCATTAAGTTTGTCATTCCTCAAAATCAAGATGTTGAGGACTTTATGCCGAAACCGCAAGTCAAAAAAGCGGTCAAAGAAGATACATCTGATTTTCCTCAAAATATGCTCAATCCAAAATATACTTTTGATACTTTTGTCATCGGATCTGGAAACCGATTTGCACACGCAGCTTCCCTCGCAGTAGCGGAAGCACCCGCGAAAGCTTACAACCCTTTATTTATATATGGGGGCGTCGGCTTAGGGAAAACGCACTTAATGCATGCGATCGGCCATTATGTAATAGATCATAATCCTTCTGCCAAAGTGGTTTATCTGTCTTCTGAGAAATTTACAAACGAATTCATCAACTCTATCCGAGATAATAAAGCCGTCGACTTCCGCAATCGCTATCGAAATGTTGATGTGCTTTTGATAGATGATATTCAATTTTTAGCGGGGAAAGAACAAACCCAGGAAGAATTTTTCCATACATTTAACACATTGCACGAAGAAAGCAAACAAATCGTCATTTCAAGTGACCGGCCGCCAAAGGAAATTCCGACACTTGAGGACAGATTGCGCTCACGTTTTGAATGGGGACTTATTACAGATATCACACCGCCTGATCTAGAAACGAGAATTGCAATTTTAAGAAAAAAAGCCAAAGCAGAAGGCCTCGATATTCCGAACGAGGTTATGCTTTACATCGCGAATCAAATCGACAGCAATATTCGGGAACTCGAAGGAGCATTAATCAGAGTTGTCGCTTATTCATCTTTAATTAATAAAGATATTAATGCTGATCTGGCCGCTGAGGCGTTGAAAGATATTATTCCTTCCTCAAAACCGAAAGTCATTACGATAAAGGAAATTCAGAGGGTAGTAGGCCAGCAATTTAATATTAAACTCGAGGATTTCAAAGCAAAAAAACGGACAAAGTCAGTAGCTTTTCCGCGTCAAATCGCCATGTACTTATCAAGGGAAATGACTGATTCCTCTCTTCCTAAAATCGGTGAAGAGTTTGGAGGACGTGATCATACGACCGTTATTCATGCGCATGAAAAAATTTCGAAACTGCTGGCAGATGATGAACAGCTTCAGCAGCATGTAAAAGAAATTAAAGAACAGCTTAAATAGCAGGACCAGGGATCAATCGGGGGAAAGTGTGAATAACTTTTCGGAAGTCATACACAGTCTGTCCACATGTGGATAGGCTGTGTTTCCTGTCTTTTTCACAACTTATCCACAAATCCACAGGCCCTACTATTACTTCTACTATTTTTTATAAATATATATATTAATACATTATCCGTTAGGAGGATAAAAATGAAATTCACGATTCAAAAAGATCGTCTTGTTGAAAGTGTCCAAGATGTATTAAAAGCAGTTTCATCCAGAACCACGATTCCCATTCTGACTGGTATTAAAATTGTTGCATCAGATGATGGAGTATCCTTTACAGGGAGTGACTCAGATATTTCTATTGAATCCTTCATTCCAAAAGAAGAAGGAGATAAAGAAATCGTCACTATTGAACAGCCCGGAAGCATCGTTTTACAGGCTCGCTTTTTTAGTGAAATTGTAAAAAAATTGCCGATGGCAACTGTAGAAATCGAAGTCCAAAATCAGTATTTGACGATTATCCGTTCTGGTAAAGCTGAATTTAATCTAAACGGACTGGATGCTGATGAGTATCCGCACTTGCCGCAGATTGAAGAGCATCATGCGATTCAGATCCCAACTGATTTGTTAAAAAATCTAATCAGACAAACAGTATTTGCAGTGTCCACCTCAGAAACACGCCCTATCTTGACAGGTGTAAACTGGAAAGTGGAGCAAAGTGAATTATTATGCACTGCAACGGATAGCCACCGTCTTGCATTAAGAAAGGCAAAACTTGATATTCCAGAAGACAGATCTTATAACGTCGTGATTCCGGGAAAAAGTTTAACTGAACTCAGCAAGATTTTAGATGACAACCAGGAACTTGTAGATATCGTCATCACAGAAACCCAAGTTCTGTTTAAAGCGAAAAACGTCTTATTCTTCTCACGGCTTCTGGACGGGAATTATCCAGACACAACCAGCCTGATTCCGCAAGACAGCAAAACAGAAATCATTGTGAACACAAAAGAATTCCTTCAGGCCATTGATCGTGCATCTCTTTTAGCTAGAGAGGGACGCAACAACGTTGTAAAACTGTCCGCAAAACCGGCTGAATCCATTGAAATTTCCTCCAACTCGCCGGAAATCGGTAAAGTTGTGGAAGCAATTGTTGCGGATCAAATTGAAGGTGAGGAATTAAATATCTCTTTTAGTCCAAAATATATGCTGGATGCACTAAAGGTGCTTGAAGGAGCAGAAATACGCGTAAGCTTTACAGGCGCAATGAGACCTTTCTTAATTCGCACGCCGAATGATGAAACGATTGTACAGCTTATCCTTCCTGTCAGAACCTATTAATCCGATACACTGCTGCCGACCTGTCGGCAGCTTTTCTATTCGGTATCTGCTCCGACAAGTTTTCCCTTTCCCTAATTCGTTTTTTTTTAGTACAATTAGATATTAGTGATATTTGAAAGAGGTCGATATAATGGCAAATCCGATTTCAATTGATACAGAGATGATTACACTCGGACAATTCTTAAAATTAGCCGATGTGATTCAGTCTGGCGGTATGGCGAAGTGGTTTTTAAGCGAGCATGAAGTGCTTGTGAACGATGAGCCGGACAACCGCCGGGGCAGAAAGCTGTATGTTGGAGATGTGGTAGAGATTGAAGGATTTGGTTCATTTCAAGTCGTCAATTAAAGCGGGTGACACTGATTGTATATCCAGAACTTAGAACTGACATCTTACCGCAACTACGACCATGCTGAACTTCAATTTGAAAATAAAGTAAATGTGATCATCGGAGAAAACGCCCAGGGGAAGACAAACCTCATGGAGGCGATCTATGTCTTGTCCATGGCGAAATCGCACCGGACATCAAATGACAAAGAACTTATACGGTGGGACAAAGACTATGCTAAAATAGAGGGAAGAGTGATGAAGCAAAACGGGGCGATCCCGATGCAGCTCGTTATCTCCAAAAAGGGTAAAAAGGGCAAGGTCAATCATATTGAACAGCAAAAGCTCAGCCAGTATGTCGGGGCCCTCAACACCATTATGTTCGCGCCGGAAGATTTAAATCTTGTAAAGGGAAGCCCTCAAGTGAGAAGGCGGTTTCTTGACATGGAAATCGGACAGGTTTCTCCCGTCTACCTTCACGATCTTTCTCTTTACCAGAAAATCCTTTCCCAGCGGAATCATTTTTTGAAACAGCTGCAAACAAGAAAACAAACTGACCGGACGATGCTCGATGTTCTGACCGATCAGCTTGTAGAAGTTGCAGCAAAAGTCGTCGTAAAACGCCTGCAGTTTACAGCACAGCTCGAGAAATGGGCGCAGCCCATCCATGCAGGCATCTCAAGAGGGCTTGAAGAACTGACCCTGAAATACCATACAGCTCTTGATGTATCAGATCCCCTAGATTTGTCGAAAATAGGAGATAGCTATCAAGAAGCGTTTTCTAAATTAAGAGAAAAAGAAATTGAGCGTGGTGTGACGCTGTCAGGGCCTCATCGTGACGATGTTCTTTTCTATGTGAACGGACGCGATGTGCAGACGTATGGTTCTCAAGGACAGCAGCGAACGACGGCGTTGTCCCTTAAGCTGGCGGAGATTGACCTGATCCATGAAGAAATCGGAGAATATCCCATTTTACTATTGGATGATGTACTGAGTGAACTGGATGATTATCGCCAGTCACACTTGCTTCATACGATCCAAGGCCGTGTACAAACGTTTGTCACAACGACAAGCGTTGATGGCATTGATCACGAAACCTTACGTCAAGCAGGAATGTTCCGTGTGCAAAATGGTGCGTTAGTGAAGTGAAGAAATGAGGTGAGCAATTGTATATTCATTTAGGTGATGACTTTGTGGTTTCAACACGAGATATTGTCGGCATTTTTGACTTTAAAGCCAACATGTCGCCTATTGTTGAAGAATTTCTGAAAAAACAGAAACACAAGGTGGTGCCTTCCGTAAACGGCACGCCCAAATCTATCGTAGTCACGGTTCAGAATATATATTACTCTCCCTTATCTTCCAGCACATTAAAAAAACGTGCGCAATTTATGTTTGAAATAGATTCTTAGAAATTTTTTATCACGAATATATCGTTTAGAAAAGTGTAGGTGAATGACGTGGCTATGGAACAGCAGCAAAACAGTTATGATGAAAATCAGATACAGGTACTAGAAGGATTGGAAGCTGTTCGTAAAAGACCGGGGATGTATATCGGTTCGACAAACAGCAAAGGCCTTCACCACCTGGTATGGGAAATTGTCGACAATAGTATTGACGAAGCCCTCGCCGGTTATTGTACGGATATCAATATCCAAATCGAAAAAGACAACAGTATCACGGTTATAGATAATGGCCGCGGTATTCCAGTCGGTATTCATGAAAAAATGGGCCGTCCTGCGGTAGAAGTCATTATGACGGTGCTTCATGCCGGAGGAAAATTTGACGGAAGCGGCTATAAAGTATCCGGAGGATTACACGGTGTAGGTGCGTCTGTCGTAAACGCACTATCAACAGAGCTTGATGTGACGGTTCACCGTGACGGTAAAATTCACCGCCAAACCTATAAACGCGGAGTTCCGGTTACAGACCTTGAAATCATTGGCGAAACGGATCATACAGGAACGACGACACATTTTGTCCCGGACCCTGAAATTTTCTCAGAAACAACCGAGTATGATTACGATCTGCTTGCTAACCGCGTGCGTGAATTAGCCTTTTTAACAAAGGGTGTAAACATCACGATTGAAGATAAACGTGAAGGACAAGAGCGCAAAAATGAATACCATTACGAAGGCGGAATTAAAAGTTATGTAGAGTATTTAAACCGCTCTAAAGAGGTTGTCCATGAAGAGCCGATTTACATTGAAGGCGAAAAGGACGGCATTACGGTTGAAGTGGCTTTGCAATACAATGACAGCTACACAAGCAACATTTACTCGTTTACAAACAACATTAACACGTACGAAGGCGGTACCCATGAAGCTGGCTTCAAAACGGGCCTGACTCGTGTTATCAACGATTACGCCAGAAAAAAAGGGCTTATTAAAGAAAATGATCCAAACCTAAGCGGAGATGACGTAAGGGAAGGGCTGACAGCGATTATTTCAATCAAACACCCTGATCCGCAGTTTGAGGGCCAAACGAAAACAAAGCTGGGCAACTCAGAAGCACGGACGATCACCGATACGTTATTTTCTACGGCGATGGAAACATTTATGCTGGAAAATCCAGATGCAGCCAAAAAAATTGTCGATAAAGGCTTAATGGCGGCAAGAGCAAGAATGGCTGCGAAAAAAGCCCGTGAACTAACACGTCGTAAGAGTGCTTTGGAAATTTCAAACCTGCCCGGTAAGTTAGCGGACTGCTCTTCAAAAGATCCGAGCATCTCCGAGTTATATATCGTAGAGGGTGACTCTGCCGGAGGATCTGCTAAACAAGGACGCGACAGACATTTCCAAGCCATTTTGCCGCTTAGAGGTAAAATCCTAAACGTTGAAAAGGCCAGACTGGATAAAATTCTTTCTAACAACGAAGTTCGCTCTATGATCACAGCGCTCGGCACAGGCATTGGGGAAGACTTCAACCTTGAGAAAGCCCGTTACCACAAAGTTGTCATTATGACAGATGCCGATGTTGACGGCGCGCACATCAGAACACTGCTGTTAACGTTCTTTTACAGATATATGCGCCAAATTATCGAAAATGGCTACGTGTACATTGCGCAGCCGCCGCTCTACAAGGTTCAACAGGGGAAACGCGTTGAATATGCGTACAATGACAAGGAGCTTGAAGAGCTGTTAAAAACTCTTCCTCAAACGCCTAAGCCTGGACTGCAGCGTTACAAAGGTCTTGGTGAAATGAATGCCACCCAGCTATGGGAGACAACCATGGATCCTAGTTCCAGAACACTTCTTCAGGTAACTCTTGAAGATGCAATGGATGCGGACGAGACTTTTGAAATGCTTATGGGCGACAAGGTAGAACCGCGCCGAAACTTCATAGAAGCGAATGCGAGATACGTTAAAAATCTTGACATCTAATCATAAAAAGCCTTATTTCCAATAAGAAATAAGGCTTTTTTCTGAACAAGATCAGATGCAGCAATGCTTGCAGTACCTATATATTCTAGCAATTTAATGTGTATAATCATAAGTTTATTGATATAATGGAGAATAGTGAAATCGTATTGAAGGTCATAATGGACAATCTACTCCCACATATTTCATGTGATACTTCAGGGAGGTTTTTTAATGAGTGAACAAAACACACCACAAGTTCGTGAAATAAATATCAGTCAGGAAATGCGTACGTCCTTCTTGGATTATGCAATGAGCGTTATCGTGTCCCGTGCTCTTCCAGATGTTCGAGACGGTTTAAAACCGGTTCATAGACGGATTTTGTATGCAATGAATGATTTAGGCATGACAAGTGACAAGCCTTATAAAAAATCCGCGCGTATCGTTGGAGAAGTTATCGGGAAATACCACCCGCACGGTGATTCAGCGGTATATGAATCCATGGTCAGAATGGCTCAGGATTTCAACTACCGTTATATGCTCGTTGACGGTCACGGAAACTTCGGTTCTGTTGACGGAGACTCAGCGGCGGCCATGCGTTATACAGAAGCAAGAATGTCTAAAATCTCAATGGAGATTCTTCGTGACATCACAAAAGACACAATCGATTACCAGGATAACTATGACGGGTCAGAAAGAGAACCTGTCGTTATGCCTTCAAGGTTCCCGAATCTGCTCGTGAACGGTGCTGCCGGCATTGCGGTAGGTATGGCAACAAACATTCCTCCGCACCAGCTGGGAGAAATCATTGACGGTGTACTTGCTGTCAGTGAGAATCCGGACATTACAATTCCAGAGCTTATGGAAGTCATTCCAGGGCCTGATTTCCCGACCGCGGGTCAAATCTTGGGACGCAGCGGTATCCGGAAAGCATACGAATCAGGCCGAGGCTCTATCACGATCCGGGCAAAAGCTGAGATCGAACAAACATCTTCGGGTAAAGAAAGAATTATCGTTACAGAGTTACCTTACCAAGTAAATAAGGCGAAATTAATTGAGAAAATTGCAGATCTCGTAAGGGACAAAAAGATAGAGGGTATCACAGATCTGCGTGATGAGTCAGATCGTACAGGTATGAGAATTGTCATTGAAATCAGACGCGACGCCAATGCAAATGTCATCTTAAACAATCTGTACAAACAAACTGCTCTACAAACATCTTTTGGCATCAACCTGCTTGCACTTGTTGATGGCCAGCCGAAAGTTTTAACTCTTAAGCAATGCCTGGAGCATTACCTCGACCATCAAAAAGTTGTCATTAGACGCCGTACTGCTTATGAATTGCGTAAAGCGGAAGCGAGAGCTCATATCCTGGAAGGATTGAGAGTTGCACTGGATCATCTCGATGCAGTTATCTCCCTTATCCGTAATTCTCAAACGGCTGAAATTGCGAGAACAGGTTTAATTGAACAATTCTCACTGACAGAGAAGCAAGCACAAGCGATCCTTGACATGAGGCTCCAGCGTTTAACGGGACTGGAACGTGAAAAGATCGAAGAAGAATACCAATCTCTTGTTAAATTAATTGCAGAGCTAAAAGACATCTTGGCAAATGAATATAAAGTGCTTGAGATCATTCGTGAAGAACTCACGGAAATCAAAGAGCGTTTTAACGATGAAAGACGTACTGAGATCGTCACTTCTGGACTAGAGACAATTGAAGATGAAGATCTCATTGAGAGAGAAAATATCGTAGTTACTCTGACGCACAACGGATACGTCAAACGTCTTCCTGCATCAACTTACCGCAGTCAAAAACGAGGCGGAAAAGGTGTACAAGGTATGGGAACAAACGAAGATGATTTCGTTGAGCATTTGATCTCTACGTCAACTCATGACACGATTCTCTTCTTCTCGAACAAGGGGAAAGTGTATCGTGCAAAAGGGTATGAAATCCCTGAATACGGCAGAACGGCAAAAGGAATCCCGATTATTAACCTGCTGGAGGTAGAAAAGGGTGAGTGGATCAACGCGATTATTCCAGTCACGGAATTCAATGCGGAGCTTTACCTTTTCTTCACTACAAAGCATGGGGTTTCAAAACGAACATCGCTATCTCAATTCGCTAATATCCGCAACAATGGTCTAATCGCTCTGAGTCTTCGTGAAGATGATGAACTGATGGGTGTACGTCTGACTGACGGCACAAAACAAATCATCATTGGAACGAAAAACGGTTTACTGATCCGTTTCCCTGAAACAGATGTCCGGGAGATGGGAAGAACTGCGGCGGGCGTAAAAGGCATCACTCTGACGGATGACGACGTTGTTGTCGGCATGGAGATTTTAGAGGAAGAATCACACGTCCTTATCGTAACTGAAAAAGGGTACGGAAAACGAACTCCGGCTGAAGAGTACAGAACCCAAAGCCGGGGCGGAAAAGGACTCAAAACAGCGAAAATCACCGAGAACAACGGCCAACTAGTAGCAGTGAAAGCTACTAAAGGTGAAGAGGATCTAATGATTATTACAGCTAGCGGCGTACTCATCAGAATGGACATCAATGATATCTCCATCACCGGACGTGTCACTCAAGGTGTGCGTCTCATCAGAATGGCAGAAGAAGAGCATGTTGCTACAGTAGCTTTAGTAGAGAAAAACGAAGAAGATGAGAATGAAGAAGAACAAGAAGAAGTGTGAGAAAAAGCGCAGCTGAAATAGCTGCGCTTTTTTGTGTCATAACCCTTTACAGTCATAAAAATTATGGTATAATCATTTCTGTTGTCTTTTTAAAGACACAAGCATGACCATTATGACTAGTAAAAACTTTTTTAAAAAAGTATTGACCTAGATAACTAAAAATGTTACTATTAAGTAGTCGCTTCGAGAGAAGCACACAAAGTTCTTTGAAAACTAAACAAGACAAAACGTACCTGTTAATTCATTTTTATAAATCGCACAGCGATGTGCGTAGTCAGTCAAACTAGGGCCTGCACGACGCAGGTCACACAGGTGTCACCGCAGGATGCGGTGAACTTAACCTGTGATCCATTTATCGGAGAGTTTGATCCTGGCTCAGGACGAACGCTGGCGGCGTGCCTAATACATGCAAGTCGAGCGGACAGATGGGAGCTTGCTCCCTGATGTTAGCGGCGGACGGGTGAGTAACACGTGGGTAACCTGCCTGTAAGACTGGGATAACTCCGGGAAACCGGGGCTAATACCGGATGGTTGTTTGAACCGCATGGTTCAAACATAAAAGGTGGCTTCGGCTACCACTTACAGATGGACCCGCGGCGCATTAGCTAGTTGGTGAGGTAACGGCTCACCAAGGCAACGATGCGTAGCCGACCTGAGAGGGTGATCGGCCACACTGGGACTGAGACACGGCCCAGACTCCTACGGGAGGCAGCAGTAGGGAATCTTCCGCAATGGACGAAAGTCTGACGGAGCAACGCCGCGTGAGTGATGAAGGTTTTCGGATCGTAAAGCTCTGTTGTTAGGGAAGAACAAGTACCGTTCGAATAGGGCGGTACCTTGACGGTACCTAACCAGAAAGCCACGGCTAACTACGTGCCAGCAGCCGCGGTAATACGTAGGTGGCAAGCGTTGTCCGGAATTATTGGGCGTAAAGGGCTCGCAGGCGGTTTCTTAAGTCTGATGTGAAAGCCCCCGGCTCAACCGGGGAGGGTCATTGGAAACTGGGGAACTTGAGTGCAGAAGAGGAGAGTGGAATTCCACGTGTAGCGGTGAAATGCGTAGAGATGTGGAGGAACACCAGTGGCGAAGGCGACTCTCTGGTCTGTAACTGACGCTGAGGAGCGAAAGCGTGGGGAGCGAACAGGATTAGATACCCTGGTAGTCCACGCCGTAAACGATGAGTGCTAAGTGTTAGGGGGTTTCCGCCCCTTAGTGCTGCAGCTAACGCATTAAGCACTCCGCCTGGGGAGTACGGTCGCAAGACTGAAACTCAAAGGAATTGACGGGGGCCCGCACAAGCGGTGGAGCATGTGGTTTAATTCGAAGCAACGCGAAGAACCTTACCAGGTCTTGACATCCTCTGACAATCCTAGAGATAGGACGTCCCCTTCGGGGGCAGAGTGACAGGTGGTGCATGGTTGTCGTCAGCTCGTGTCGTGAGATGTTGGGTTAAGTCCCGCAACGAGCGCAACCCTTGATCTTAGTTGCCAGCATTCAGTTGGGCACTCTAAGGTGACTGCCGGTGACAAACCGGAGGAAGGTGGGGATGACGTCAAATCATCATGCCCCTTATGACCTGGGCTACACACGTGCTACAATGGACAGAACAAAGGGCAGCGAAACCGCGAGGTTAAGCCAATCCCACAAATCTGTTCTCAGTTCGGATCGCAGTCTGCAACTCGACTGCGTGAAGCTGGAATCGCTAGTAATCGCGGATCAGCATGCCGCGGTGAATACGTTCCCGGGCCTTGTACACACCGCCCGTCACACCACGAGAGTTTGTAACACCCGAAGTCGGTGAGGTAACCTTTTAGGAGCCAGCCGCCGAAGGTGGGACAGATGATTGGGGTGAAGTCGTAACAAGGTAGCCGTATCGGAAGGTGCGGCTGGATCACCTCCTTTCTAAGGATATTATACGGAATATAAGACCTTGGGTCTTATAAACAGAACGTTCCCTGTCTTGTTTAGTTTTGAAGGAACTTTGTTCCTTGAATAAGTTAAGATGGGCCTGTAGCTCAGCTGGTTAGAGCGCACGCCTGATAAGCGTGAGGTCGGTGGTTCGAGTCCACTCAGGCCCACCATCTTATATAACGGGGCCTTAGCTCAGCTGGGAGAGCGCCTGCTTTGCACGCAGGAGGTCAGCGGTTCGATCCCGCTAGGCTCCACCAACGTGTTCTTTGAAAACTAGATAACAGTAGACATCACATTCAATAGTAATACAAGATATCACATAGTGATTCTTTTTAACGGTTAAGTTAGAAAGGGCGCACGGTGGATGCCTTGGCACTAGGAGCCGATGAAGGACGGGACGAACACCGATATGCTTCGGGGAGCTGTAAGCAAGCTTTGATCCGGAGATTTCCGAATGGGGAAACCCACCACTCGTAATGGAGTGGTATCCATATCTGAATTCATAGGATATGAGAAGGCAGACCCGGGGAACTGAAACATCTAAGTACCCGGAGGAAGAGAAAGCAAATGCGATTCCCTGAGTAGCGGCGAGCGAAACGGGATTAGCCCAAACCAAGAGGCTTGCCTCTTGGGGTTGTAGGACACTCTATACGGAGTTACAAAAGAACGAGGTAGATGAAGAGGTCTGGAAAGGCCCGCCATAGGAGGTAACAGCCCTGTAGTCAAAACTTCGTTCTCTCCTGAGTGGATCCTGAGTACGGCGGAACACGTGAAATTCCGTCGGAATCCGGGAGGACCATCTCCCAAGGCTAAATACTCCCTAGTGACCGATAGTGAACCAGTACCGTGAGGGAAAGGTGAAAAGCACCCCGGAAGGGGAGTGAAAGAGATCCTGAAACCGTGTGCCTACAAGTAGTCAGAGCCCGTTAACGGGTGATGGCGTGCCTTTTGTAGAATGAACCGGCGAGTTACGATCCCGTGCAAGGTTAAGCAGAAGATGCGGAGCCGCAGCGAAAGCGAGTCTGAATAGGGCGCATGAGTACGTGGTCGTAGACCCGAAACCAGGTGATCTACCCATGTCCAGGGTGAAGTTCAGGTAACACTGAATGGAGGCCCGAACCCACGCACGTTGAAAAGTGCGGGGATGAGGTGTGGGTAGGGGTGAAATGCCAATCGAACCTGGAGATAGCTGGTTCTCTCCGAAATAGCTTTAGGGCTAGCCTCAAGGTAAGAGTCTTGGAGGTAGAGCACTGATTGGACTAGGGGCCCCTACCGGGTTACCGAATTCAGTCAAACTCCGAATGCCAATGACTTATCCTTGGGAGTCAGACTGCGAGTGATAAGATCCGTAGTCGAAAGGGAAACAGCCCAGACCGCCAGCTAAGGTCCCAAAGTATACGTTAAGTGGAAAAGGATGTGGAGTTGCTTAGACAACCAGGATGTTGGCTTAGAAGCAGCCACCATTTAAAGAGTGCGTAATAGCTCACTGGTCGAGTGACTCTGCGCCGAAAATGTACCGGGGCTAAACGTATCACCGAAGCTGCGGACTGTTCTTCGAACAGTGGTAGGAGAGCGTTCTAAGGGCTGTGAAGCCAGACCGGAAGGACTGGTGGAGCGCTTAGAAGTGAGAATGCCGGTATGAGTAGCGAAAGAGGGGTGAGAATCCCCTCCACCGAATGCCTAAGGTTTCCTGAGGAAGGCTCGTCCGCTCAGGGTTAGTCGGGACCTAAGCCGAGGCCGAAAGGCGTAGGCGATGGACAACAGGTTGATATTCCTGTACCACCTCCTCACCATTTGAGCAATGGGGGGACGCAGGAGGATAGGGTAAGCGCGGTATTGGATATCCGCGTCCAAGCAGTTAGGCTGGGAAATAGGCAAATCCGTTTCCCATAAGGCTGAGCTGTGATGGCGAGCGAAATATAGTAGCGAAGTTCCTGATTCCACACTGCCAAGAAAAGCCTCTAGCGAGGTGAGAGGTGCCCGTACCGCAAACCGACACAGGTAGGCGAGGAGAGAATCCTAAGGTGATCGAGAGAACTCTCGTTAAGGAACTCGGCAAAATGACCCCGTAACTTCGGGAGAAGGGGTGCTCTGTTAGGGTGCAAGCCCGAGAGAGCCGCAGTGAATAGGCCCAGGCGACTGTTTAGCAAAAACACAGGTCTCTGCGAAGCCGTAAGGCGAAGTATAGGGGCTGACGCCTGCCCGGTGCTGGAAGGTTAAGAGGAGCGCTTAGCGTAAGCGAAGGTGCGAATTGAAGCCCCAGTAAACGGCGGCCGTAACTATAACGGTCCTAAGGTAGCGAAATTCCTTGTCGGGTAAGTTCCGACCCGCACGAAAGGCGCAACGATCTGGGCACTGTCTCAACGAGAGACTCGGTGAAATTATAGTACCTGTGAAGATGCAGGTTACCCGCGACAGGACGGAAAGACCCCGTGGAGCTTTACTGCAGCCTGATATTGAATGTTGGTACAGCTTGTACAGGATAGGTAGGAGCCTTGGAAACCGGAGCGCCAGCTTCGGTGGAGGCATCGGTGGGATACTACCCTGGCTGTATTGACCTTCTAACCCGCCGCCCTTATCGGGCGGGGAGACAGTGTCAGGTGGGCAGTTTGACTGGGGCGGTCGCCTCCTAAAAGGTAACGGAGGCGCCCAAAGGTTCCCTCAGAATGGTTGGAAATCATTCGCAGAGTGTAAAGGCACAAGGGAGCTTGACTGCGAGACCTACAAGTCGAGCAGGGACGAAAGTCGGGCTTAGTGATCCGGTGGTTCCGCATGGAAGGGCCATCGCTCAACGGATAAAAGCTACCCCGGGGATAACAGGCTTATCTCCCCCAAGAGTCCACATCGACGGGGAGGTTTGGCACCTCGATGTCGGCTCATCGCATCCTGGGGCTGTAGTCGGTCCCAAGGGTTGGGCTGTTCGCCCATTAAAGCGGTACGCGAGCTGGGTTCAGAACGTCGTGAGACAGTTCGGTCCCTATCCGTCGCGGGCGCAGGAAATTTGAGAGGAGCTGTCCTTAGTACGAGAGGACCGGGATGGACGCACCGCTGGTGTACCAGTTGTTCTGCCAAGGGCATCGCTGGGTAGCTATGTGCGGACGGGATAAGTGCTGAAAGCATCTAAGCATGAAGCCCCCCTCAAGATGAGATTTCCCATTCCGCAAGGAAGTAAGATCCCTGAAAGATGATCAGGTTGATAGGTCTGAGGTGGAAGTGTGGCGACACATGGAGCTGACAGATACTAATCGATCGAGGACTTAACCATATTTTTGAATGATGTCACATCTGTTATCTAGTTTTGAGAGAACACTCTCAATTTGTTTGGTGGCGATAGCGAAGAGGTCACACCCGTTCCCATACCGAACACGGAAGTTAAGCTCTTCAGCGCCGATGGTAGTCGGGGGTTTCCCCCTGTGAGAGTAGGACGCCGCCAAGCAAGTTTAAACCCAGCTCATTGAGCTGGGTTTTTTGTTTGTTAAAAATGAAGAAGAAACTGTGAAGCGTATTTAGGGAATTTCTTTTCTGATACTAATAAAAACTGCTGAATTAACACGTAGTCATCACTTATATGCTGTGTTAATAACTCATACCACCATTCTGTTTCATACCTTGCAATCATCCCAACGTTGTACAAAATCAAATAATGAATTGTCATTTCGGGAAGCCTCAGAAATTGCTCCCTTTGAGAAGGGATATAATATTGGTTCTTTTCCATGTCAAACAATAAGCTGGTCGATGTCCATGGCTCCTTGTCTTGTGGTGAAATTTCGAACAGCAGCCCGTGTTCATTTTTTTTTGTAAAAGACCATTGATAATGATGGGACATGTATTCAGCAAACCTTGAATCAGACATTTTGTAATTGATTACTACTTCCTCCGGTACAAAAATTTCGTTCTTATCCTTCTCAACTTTTGTCATAAATCGTTCTTTCTGCTGAAAGTAGAAAATATCGCTAAGTTCTGGAATGGCCATTAATAATTTTTTCATGGTATACCGTTCATCTACTATATCCGATTGTCCGAATAAATGTTTCATAAAATGCACGCATAGGCCATTTCGTTGTATTTTCACTTCATCATCGCTAAAACAATAATTTTGTTTCTTTCGTTTTCTTGTTGTTACGCCATGTGCCAGTACTGATGTATGGCTTGGATAATGAGGATCACGTGTAATTAAGCATGCTTTGATAAGCTGTGCCATTCCATAAAATAAAAGAATCGGTTTGATTTCTAAGGGAGAATATGCGGCTTGTTTATAAAACGATTCGGCATGCTTTAAGAAATAAATAAACCGTTCACTGTTTTTAAAAGAGTTTTTTTTCGCATCGTCAATACCGTTTAAGATATAAACCTTTTCTAGAAATTTCTGGGTTGATTCAACGGAGTAAAATAGCGCTAAGTCTTTCCACTCATGATATGTCATGTATATTTCTTAATCCTTTCCGTTATCTAAATATTTCAACTCTTTCCCGCTTCCTTGACATGCTCTTGGCTAGTTGATAATCTACATATAATATTTTGCCGAAAAGAGGGGGATTTACTAATGTGGGAAAGTAAATTTTCAAAAGAAGGCTTAACGTTCGACGATGTGCTGCTTGTACCAGCAAAGTCTGAGGTACTTCCGCGTGATGTGGATTTATCTGTAGAACTTACAAAAACGTTAAAGCTAAATATTCCTGTCATCAGCGCAGGTATGGACACTGTAACAGAATCAGCAATGGCAATTGCAATGGCAAGACAGGGCGGCTTGGGCATCATTCACAAAAATATGTCCATTGAACAGCAGGCTGAACAAGTTGATAAAGTAAAGCGTTCTGAGCGCGGCGTTATCACAAATCCCTTCTTTTTAACTCCTGATCACCAAGTATTTGATGCGGAGCATTTGATGGGGAAATACAGAATTTCCGGTGTTCCGATTGTAAATAACGAAGAAGACCAGAAGCTTGTTGGAATTATTACAAACCGTGACCTTCGTTTTATTTCTGACTACTCAATGAAAATTAGCGACGTCATGACGAAAGAAGAGCTAGTTACTGCATCTGTAGGAACTACTCTGGATGAAGCTGAAAAGATTTTGCAGAAACATAAAATTGAAAAGCTTCCTCTCGTAGATGACCAGAATAAATTAAAAGGTCTTATCACAATTAAAGACATTGAAAAAGTCATTGAGTTCCCGAACTCATCTAAAGACATTCACGGCCGCCTGATCGTTGGCGCGGCAGTTGGTGTAACTGGCGATACAATGACTCGCGTCAAAAAGCTTGTTGAAGCCAATGTTGATGTGATTGTTATCGATACAGCTCACGGACACTCTCAAGGCGTTTTAAACACAGTCACAAAAATCCGTGAAACGTATCCCGAATTAAACATTATTGCTGGAAACGTGGCAACAGCTGAAGCGACAAGAGCGCTTATCGAAGCTGGAGCAGACGTTGTCAAAGTTGGAATAGGGCCTGGTTCAATTTGTACTACACGTGTTGTAGCCGGCGTGGGTGTTCCGCAAATTACAGCAATTTATGATTGTGCGACTGAAGCAAGAAAACACGGCAAAACAATCATCGCCGACGGTGGGATTAAATTCTCTGGCGATATCACTAAAGCATTGGCAGCCGGCGGACATGCTGTTATGCTCGGAAGCTTGCTTGCAGGCACATCAGAAAGCCCTGGTGAAACTGAAATCTACCAAGGCAGAAGATTTAAGGTATACCGCGGCATGGGATCAGTTGCTGCAATGGAAAAAGGAAGTAAAGACCGTTACTTCCAAGAAGAAAACAAAAAATTTGTTCCTGAAGGAATTGAAGGACGCACACCTTACAAAGGGCCAGTTGAAGAAACCGTTTATCAGCTAGTCGGAGGCCTTCGTTCTGGTATGGGGTATTGCGGGTCCAAAGATCTGCGTGCGCTAAGAGAAGAAGCTCAGTTCATTCGCATGACTGGCGCAGGACTTCGCGAAAGCCATCCGCATGACGTACAGATTACAAAAGAATCACCTAACTATACAATTTCATAATAAATTGTTACAAATTAAAAACATTTGACAGGGTCTCTGACTCTGTCTATTTTTTTTATACTGATTATGATAAAATTTATACTGTTGTGCATTGAAAATGTCCTTAACGGCTTAATTATAGATGAAGAAAATGAAATACGGAGGTCGTACGATTGAACATCAAGAAATGTAAACAGCTACTGATGTCATTGGTTGTGTTAACTCTAGCTGTCACGTGTCTGGCTCCAATGTCAAAAGCAAAAGCAGCCAGCGATCCAATTGATATCAATGCATCTGCTGCTATTATGATCGAAGCTTCTTCAGGTAAAATTCTTTACAGTAAAAATGCAGATAAGAGACTGCCAATTGCGAGTATGACAAAAATGATGACAGAGTATCTGTTATTGGAAGCAATTGATCAAGGTAAAGTGAAATGGGACCAAACCTATACGCCTGATGACTATGTGTATGAAATTTCCCAAGATAACAGCTTATCAAACGTTCCTCTTCGGAAAGACGGGAAATACACAGTAAAAGAATTATATCAAGCTACAGCAATTTATTCTGCAAATGCTGCTGCTATTGCGATTGCAGAAATCGTTGCCGGTTCTGAAACTAAGTTTGTTGAAAAAATGAATGCAAAAGCAAAAGAACTAGGCTTAACAGATTACAAATTTGTTAACGCAACAGGTCTTGAAAACAAAGATCTTCACGGGCATCAGCCTGAGGGGACAAGCGTAAATGAAGAAAGTGAAGTTTCTGCAAAGGATATGGCGATTCTTGCGGATCACTTGATTACTGATTACCCTGAGATACTGGAGACTTCCAGTATCGCCAAAACGAAATTCAGAGAAGGCACCGATGATGAAATGGACATGCCGAACTGGAATTTTATGCTGAAGGGGCTTGTCAGCGAGTATAAAAAAGCGACTGTAGACGGACTGAAAACAGGTTCTACTGACTCTGCGGGTTCATGCTTTACAGGAACAGCTGAACGCAACGGTATGCGTGTCATCACTGTTGTTTTAAACGCAAAGGGCAACCTTCATACAGGCCGTTTCGATGAAACGAAAAAAATGTTTGATTATGCTTTCGACAATTTCTCCATGAAAGAAATTTATGCTGAAGGCGATCAAGTAAAAGACCATAAAACAATTTCAGTTGATAAGGGTAAAGAGAAAGAAGTAGGCATTGTGACAAACAAGGCGTTCTCTCTTCCTGTCAAAAATGGTGAAGAAAAGAATTACAAAGCGAAGGTCACACTGAATAAAGACAACTTAACTGCTCCTGTGAAAAAAGGAACCAAGGTTGGGAAGCTGACTGCGGAATACACAGGTGATGAAAAGGATTACGGATTCATTAACAGCGATCTGGCTGGCGTAGACCTTGTTACAAAAGAAAATGTAGAAAAAGCAAACTGGTTTGTTTTGACAATGCGCAGTATCGGCGGATTTTTTGCCGGAATTTGGGGAAGCATTGTTGATACGGTAACCGGCTGGTTTTAATCAATTGAAAGAGCTCTGATGGATGTTAGGGCTCTTTCGCGTAATATACTGAAAAAACCCAATTTTTAATAAAAAATGATTTTCAAAGCGTTAAAAACCGAATAAAATAGTATATATCCATATGAATTATTGGATTTCTAGGATACAATAAGAATTAGAAATCATATAACTATACCTTGATTAGGGGGACCAAGAAATGGCTCAAACAGGTACTGAACGTGTAAAACGCGGAATGGCAGAAATGCAAAAAGGCGGCGTCATCATGGACGTCATCAATGCGGAACAAGCGAAAATCGCTGAAGAAGCTGGAGCTGTCGCTGTAATGGCGCTAGAACGTGTGCCAGCAGATATTCGCGCGGCTGGAGGAGTTGCCCGTATGGCTGACCCTACAATCGTGGAAGAAGTAATGAATGCAGTATCTATCCCGGTAATGGCAAAAGCGCGTATCGGACATATTGTTGAAGCGCGTGTGCTTGAAGCTATGGGTGTTGACTATATTGATGAAAGTGAAGTTCTGACGCCGGCTGACGAAGAATTTCATTTAAATAAAAATGAATACACAGTTCCTTTTGTCTGTGGCTGCCGTGATCTTGGTGAAGCAACACGCCGTATTGCGGAAGGTGCTTCTATGCTTCGCACAAAAGGTGAGCCTGGAACAGGTAATATTGTTGAGGCTGTTCGCCATATGCGCAAAGTTAACGCTCAAGTGCGCAAAGTAGTTGCGATGAGTGAGGATGAACTAATGACAGAAGCGAAAAACCTAGGTGCTCCTTACGAGCTTCTTCTTCAAATTAAAAAAGACGGCAAGCTTCCTGTCGTTAACTTTGCCGCTGGCGGCGTAGCAACTCCAGCTGATGCTGCTCTCATGATGCAGCTCGGTGCTGACGGAGTATTTGTTGGTTCTGGTATTTTCAAGTCAGACAACCCTGCTAAATTTGCGAAAGCAATTGTGGAAGCAACAACTCACTTCACTGATTACAAATTGATCGCTGAGCTGTCAAAAGAGCTTGGTACTGCAATGAAAGGGATTGAAATCTCAAACTTGCTTCCAGAACAGCGTATGCAAGAACGCGGCTGGTAAGAACATAGGAGCGCTGCTGACATGTTAACAATAGGTGTACTAGGACTTCAAGGAGCAGTTAGAGAGCACATCCATGCGATTGAAGCATGCGGCGCGGCTGGTCTTGTCGTAAAACGTCCGGAGCAGCTGAACGAAGTTGACGGGTTGATTTTGCCGGGCGGTGAGAGCACGACGATGCGCCGTTTGATCGATACGTATCAATTCATGGAGCCGCTTCGTGAATTCGCTGCTCAGGGCAAACCGATGTTTGGAACATGTGCCGGATTAATTATATTAGCAAAAGAAATTGCCGGTTCAGATAATCCTCATTTAGGTCTTCTGAATGTGGTTGTAGAACGTAATTCATTTGGCCGGCAGGTTGACAGCTTTGAAGCTGATTTAACAATTAAAGGCTTGGACGAGCCTTTTACAGGGGTATTCATCCGTGCTCCGCATATTTTAGAAGCTGGTGAAAATGTTGAAGTTCTATCGGAGCATAATGGTCGTATTGTAGCCGCGAAACAGGGGCAATTCCTTGGCTGCTCATTCCATCCGGAGCTGACAGAAGATCACCGAGTGACACAGCTGTTTGTTGAAATGGTTGAGGAATATAAGCAAAAGGCACTTGTATAAAACAGTTGAAAGCTGTGGAAACTTATAGTACATTATAAGCACAAATAAAGATCGAAAAGCGTTGATAGGAACTAGTAGGGAGCCTCTCTTTCTAAGAGAGCCGATGGTTGGTGCGAATCGGTGAAAGATGCTGTCTGAATCCATCCTTGAGCGAAATGCTGAAACAAGTAGGCATTTACGGGATAACCGTTATGTTTGAAAGTGGAAAACGAGTCTTTGATTTGTTTTCAATCAGGGTGGCAACGCGAGAGCTCTCGTCCCTTTATGGGGATGAGGGCTCTTTTTATTTTCGACAAATCAATAAAAAAAGGAGTGTTTCGCATGCTTGATACGAAAATGCTGAGAGCAAATTTTCAAGAAATTAAAGCAAAGCTTGTACACAAAGGCGAAGACTTAACTGATTTTGATAAGTTTGAGGCGCTGGATGATAGACGAAGAGAGCTTATCGGCAAGGTTGAAGAGTTAAAAGGAAAACGAAATGAAGTTTCTCAGCAGGTTGCTGTGCTGAAGCGTGAGAAAAAAGACGCGGATCACATTATTAAAGAAATGCGTGAAGTCGGCGAGGAAATTAAAAAGCTTGATGAAGAATTGCGAACAGTGGAAGCTGAGCTTGATACAATCCTTCTCTCAATCCCGAATATTCCGCATGAGTCTGTACCTGTCGGTGAAACAGAAGACGACAACGTAGAAGTGCGTAAATGGGGTGAAAAGCCTTCATTTGCTTATGAGCCGAAGCCGCACTGGGATATTGCGGATGAGCTGGGTATTCTGGATTTTGAACGTGCTGCCAAAGTAACAGGAAGCCGTTTCGTGTTCTATAAAGGCTTAGGTGCTCGTTTGGAGCGTGCGCTTTATAACTTTATGCTTGATCTGCATGTGGATGAGTATAACTACACTGAAGTGATCCCGCCATATATGGTAAACCGCGCAAGCATGACGGGAACGGGGCAGCTTCCTAAATTTGAAGAGGATGCATTTAAAATCAGAGAAGAAGATTATTTCTTAATTCCAACGGCGGAAGTGCCGATTACAAACATGCATCGCGATGAAATCCTTTCAGGTGACAGCCTGCCGATCAACTATGCGGCATTCAGTGCTTGCTTCCGTTCTGAAGCTGGTTCAGCAGGACGTGACACACGCGGATTAATTCGTCAGCACCAATTTAATAAAGTTGAGCTTGTAAAGTTTGTGAAGCCTGAAGATTCTTATGAAGAATTAGAGAAGCTTACAAACCAAGCAGAACGGGTTCTTCAGCTGCTTGAGCTTCCATACCGTGTCATGAGCATGTGTACGGGTGACTTAGGCTTTACGGCTGCGAAAAAATACGATATCGAAGTTTGGATTCCAAGCCAAGACACATATCGAGAAATCTCTTCTTGCAGCAACTTCGAAGCGTTCCAGGCGAGACGTGCGAATATTCGTTTCAGACGTGAAGCGAAAGGCAAGCCTGAGCATGTACACACACTGAACGGTTCAGGACTGGCGGTTGGAAGAACAGTTGCTGCTATCTTAGAAAATTATCAGCAGGAAGACGGAAGCGTTGTGATTCCGAAAGTGCTTCGTCCTTATATGGGGAATAGAGAAGTAATGAAACCGTAAATTATGGAAAGGCGTGCCTGACAAGGTGCGCCTTTTTGCTTATGTAAACACGGCATTTTCATAAAAACAAAAAAAGTTTTTAAAAATGCTTGACCACACGAGAACATACGTGATATAGTAAGTCTTGTCGATACGGAGGAATACCCAAGTCCGGCTGAAGGGATCGGTCTTGAAAACCGACAGGGGTGTCAAAGCCCGCGGGGGTTCGAATCCCTCTTCCTCCGCCATATTGATTTTAATTCTAATGAAACACAAGCATATATTGGAGATTGTTTTGTCCGTTGCATTCGGTGCGGCGGATTTTTTATTTAAAAGAAAAAGTGAATCTCGACTGAGATTCACTTTTTTTGATTATCATGAATAACTGAAGCAATTTGATCTACAATATTTTCAATCGAGTTTTCGTCGTTAAGAAGATCATAATCTTCAATGCGAAGTTTTAAAACAGGGCAGGCATTAAAACCGCTTATCCAGTTCTCGTAGCGTGTATGCATTTCTTCCCAATAAGACCTGCTTGTCTGAAGCTCCATCTCACGGCCGCGTTGTTCAATCCGGTTTAAAATGTTCTCCAGATCTCCTTCTAAATAGATCAGCACATCTGGGTGTGGGAAATACGGTGTCATTACCATTGCTTCGAAAAGGCTTGTGTAAGTCTTATAATCAACCTTTGACATTGTCCCTTTATCAGCATGCATTTTTGCGAAAATCCCTGTATCTTCATAAATCGAACGATCCTGTACAAAACCTCCGCCGGCTTCAAAAATTGTTTTCTGTTCTTTGAAGCGTTCAGCTAAGAAATAAATTTGAAGGTGAAAGCTCCAACGTTCAAAATCATGATAGAACTTTTCCAAGTATGGATTATGATCGACTTCCTCCAAAGATGTTTTAAATCCAAGCCGTTTAGCTAAAGTTTTTGTTAAAGTCGATTTTCCGACACCTACTGTTCCTGCTACTGTAATAATTGAATTCTTAGGGATATGATGTTCCTTCATACGATAAGCTCCTTTACATGGGCGGCAATGCGTTCAAAGTCGCTCTTATTCAAAACGAAATCCTTTGAATCACCATCTACGGTTAACACTGTAAGTTCAGGGTCTGCTTCCTGCAGCTGCTTGATGGCGACTTCATAATCTGAAATCAGCTGCTCCAAATAGCTAGTTTCAATTTTTTTCTCAAAGGGGCGCCCGCGTTTTTCAATGCGATGTAGCAATGTAGGCAGACTGGCCTTTATGTAAATGATGAAATTCGGCTTTGGCAGATCATCCGTTAGCAGGTGATATATCTTTTTGTATTTTTCCAGCTGATGTGGAGACAAGGTGCGTTCCGCAAAAATCACATTTTTATAAATATGATAATCAGCTATTACAGGCTGTCCCTTTTTTAAAAAGTGATCACTGGTGTCTTCAAGCTGTTTGTATCTGTGACAAAGAAAAAACATCTCGAGCTGGAAGCTCCATTCCTCTATATTGTCATAAAACTTATCAAGGTACGGGTTATCCTCTACAATCTCATTGATCATAGGGAATCCGAATTCTTGTGAGAGCATCGTTGCGAGAGTTGTTTTTCCTGCCCCGATAGGACCTTCTATTGCAATAAAAGGGGCTGTATTCATCGGAATCCTCCTTATATCTGAAAAACGTGCGTCAGTTACCGACCTTCATATTGTATCACAACCCTTGGGTGCCCCCATGAAAAAAAGACGTTTCCAAATTATCGAAACGTCTTTTTGACAACATTAAATTGATCAGACAGCAGCAGCCAGTTTTGTGGAAAGGAAAGACCCAGCTTCCAATAGCTGATGCCTCTTAAATTCAGCTCTTTAATCAAATTGAATTTTGCTTGAATCGAGCGGGCATCCTCGAACCATACCTCGTGCCTTCTGTTTTCTGCATCAGTATAGCGGAAGAAAGGAGCTTGAGCGGTTTGGTCATACTGAATGGAAGCATTGTTCTGATCAGCTATGACAATGGCTTGCTGAGGGCTTACTGCTCTTGCTGGAGTTCCCCCTGCTGTATATGGCAGCGTCCAGTCATATCCATATAAATTCTGGCCCATGACAATTTTGTTCGCAGGCATTTCAGTCAAAGCATATTCTATGACATCACGGACAGGTCCAATTGGAGAAACCGCTTGAGGCGGCCCGCCGCTATAGCCCCATTCATATGTCATGAGAACAACAAAGTCGACAATTTGGCCATGCGCCCTGTAATCATGAGCTTCATACCATCTGCCCTGCTGTGTTGCACTTGTTTTAGGAGCAAGAGCCGTAGAAATTTCTAAGCCCTCTCGATGAAAAAGATCCCTTGCTTCGCGGAGAAATTGATTATAGGCCTCTCTATCCTGGGGCCGCAAATATTCAAAGTCGAAATGAATGTCACGGAAGCCATATCTCTTGGCATTCTCCACTATTTCATTTAGAAGCCTTCTTTTTACAGTTTCGTCGTTCAAAAGGATCCGGCCAAGTTCATCACTAAATGCCTGGTTTTCTAGGTTCGTTATAATCATCATCAATGTTGTATTTTGACTTTCTGTAATGCTCCTTAAATTCGTTAAAGGCGGTGCGACTAAGGTTCCGTTCCGCTGTGCCTGGAAGCTGAATGCGCCAAGGTACGTTAAGTAGGGTGACGCTTCTCTGGCCGCCTGCTGGAGATTTTCGCTGACTTGATTTCCTCGGGGCTCCAAATAAGCATTTGATTCGATGTCTCGTTTAGGAGCTGGAGGGATGTATAAACGGAAACCAATCTGAAGCACGGTATTTAACTGGATGCCGTTAACCCTTGCGAGCTCGGCTGCTGTTGTATTGAACTGCTGGGCGATGGATGTCAGGGTATCACCTCGCTTCACATCATAGAACTGGCCAGCTATTGGAATGACAATGGTTTGTCCGACAACAAGGCTGTCGGGATTCGGTATTTCATTCGTTTCAGTGATCTCACTTACGGTTGTTCTGTATTGTGAAGCGATAGCAGAAAGAGTGTCGCCTTGTTTTACCACATAAATTTGAATGAAAAACGCCTCCTTTCATATCGCTATCAATGTATGAAAGAAAAGCGCTGATCATGTTTATTTTTCTGTAATTTGTTCTTCCGTCGTAATTTCTGCGAAAAGAACATTCTCCATCATAGTTAAGGCGAATTCGTTATCTTCGTCACTGTTTGACGCGATACAGTCCTTAGGAATCGTGATGCTGTATTCCCTCATATAAGCGTCATTAGCGGTAAACAGCACACATATATTGCCGGCTATACCTGTTAAGATAATATGTCTCACCTGCAACTCAGTAAGAAGGGTGTGAAGTGCAGTTTCGTAGAAAGCGGAATGTTTTGGTTTGATTAAAAAATAATCAGCATCTTCCGGGGCTATCTTTGTGATGATATCCTTGCTTCTTTCATTTGTGCATTCTTGCTGAATGTTTTTAATGTCAGCTTGCCAAAGTCCATAATGATCATTGATGTAAATAATCGGCCATTCATTTTGTCTCGCGTGCTCCTTTAATGATAAAATATGAGGAACGATTTTCTCTGTTTTTTTAGCGAGGGTTTCTCCCATATCGAATTCAAAATTATTGATCATGTCTACAATGAGAAGGGCTGTATCTGCTTTGGACAATCGACAGTCTCCTTTCCGTTTCAGTTATAGTTAATATGTAGCCTTTTTAGGCAATGAAAAAACTTTGAAAAGAGAGCTTATCCTTATGACACAAGATGAACTTTATATGAAAGAAGCAATTAAAGAAGCGAAAAAGGCTGAAGAGAAAGGTGAAGTGCCAATAGGTGCGGTGCTTGTCGTTAATGATGAAATTATAGCGCGTGCACATAATTTAAGAGAGACTGAACAGCGATCTATTGCCCATGCAGAAATGCTTGTAATTGATGAAGCGTGTAAGGCACTCGGAACATGGCGGCTGGAAGGTGCGACTCTTTATGTGACGCTTGAGCCTTGTCCAATGTGTGCTGGTGCAGTCGTACTTTCTCGAGTGGAAAAAGTGGTTTTTGGCGCATTTGATCCGAAAGGCGGCTGTTCAGGCACGCTAATGAACCTTCTTCAGGAGGAACGCTTTAATCATCAGGCTGAAGTGGTGAGCGGTGTACTTGAGGAAGAATGCGGCGGAATGCTCAGTGCGTTTTTCAGAGAACTAAGAAAAATGAAGAAAGCCGCCAGGAAAAACTTGTCTGAATAGTACGGTTGCAATTTTTAGGGGAAACAGATATACTTAAGTGTGCATCGTAATAGATGCAACATAAAATTTGATATTTATTTTGCCGTGCTAAGCGGGGAGGTAGCGGTGCCCTGTACCTGCAATCCGCTCTAGCAGGGCCGAATCCCTTCTCGAGGTTCGTTTACTTTAAGGCCTGCCTTAAGTAAGTGGTGTTGACGTTTGGGTCCTGCGCAATGGGAATTCATGAACCATGTCAGGTCCGGAAGGAAGCAGCATTAAGTGAAACCTCTCATGTGCCGCAGGGTTGCCTGGGCCGAGCTAACTGCTTAAGTAACGCTTAGGGTAGCGAATCGACAGAAGGTGCACGGTAAATCAATCATCAAATTTTCAGACTCACCTAACATTAGGTGAGTTTTTTGTTATGTAAAAAGAGCTTTTGGAATCGAAACAAGGTTCATGTATAATGGGAATGATGAATAACGGAGGAGGGCAAACCCGTGAGTTACCAAGCTTTATATCGAGTATTCAGGCCTCAGCGCTTTGAAGATGTGGTCGGACAAGAACACATTACAAAAACGCTGCAAAATGCCCTTTTGCAAAAAAAGTTTTCTCACGCCTATCTGTTTTCCGGGCCAAGAGGAACCGGAAAAACCAGTGCAGCCAAAATATTTGCTAAGGCTGTCAACTGTGAACATGCTCCTGTTGATGAGCCATGCAACGAATGTGCGGCCTGTAAAGGGATAACAAACGGGTCAATATCCGATGTCATAGAAATTGACGCCGCTTCTAATAACGGTGTTGATGAGATTCGTGACATTCGCGATAAAGTGAAGTTTGCCCCATCGGCCGTCACATATAAGGTATATATCATAGATGAGGTGCATATGCTTTCTATCGGCGCTTTTAATGCATTACTAAAAACATTAGAAGAGCCGCCTGAGCATTGTATTTTCATATTAGCAACAACTGAACCACACAAAATTCCTTTAACCATTATCTCTAGATGTCAGCGTTTTGACTTTAAACGAATTACCTCCCAAGCGATTGTAGGCCGCATGAATAAAATTGTTGATGCTGAACAGCTGCAAGTGGAGGAAGGATCGCTGGATATCATCGCGAGTGCTGCAGACGGAGGGATGAGGGATGCCCTGAGCCTTCTTGATCAGGCCATATCATTCAGCGGCGATATCCTGAAAGTCGAAGATGCGCTTTTAATTACGGGTGCTGTTTCTCAATTATATATCGGGAAGCTTGCACAATCCCTGCATGATAAAAACGTTTCTGACGCACTGGAAACATTAAATGAATTGCTTCAGCAAGGAAAAGATCCAGCTAAGCTGATAGAAGATATGATTTTCTATTTCAGGGACATGCTGCTGTACAAAACAGCCCCTGGCTTAGAGGGAGTGCTTGAGAAAGTAAAAGTCGATGAAACGTTCCGGGAACTAAGTGAACAAATTCCGGATCAGGCCCTATATGAAATGATTGATATTCTGAACAAGAGCCATCAGGAAATGAAATGGACAAATCATCCGCGTATCTTTTTCGAAGTGGCCGTTGTGAAGATTTGCCAAACCTCACATCAATCTGCTGCTGTTCTCCCGGAAGTGGATATGCTGATGAAAAAAATCCAGCAGCTCGAACAGGAAGTAGAGCGGCTCAAAACAACTGGCATAAAAGCAGCTGCGGAAAGCCCGAAAAAAGAAGCGCCGCGTGTGCCAAAGGGCGGGAAATCCAATTACAAAGCGCCAGTAGGCAGAATTCATGAGATTTTGAAGGAAGCCACAAGACCGGATCTTGATCTGCTCAGAAACAGTTGGGGCAAGCTTCTTGCTCATCTCAAACAGCAAAACAAAGTATCACATGCCGCTTTGCTGAATGACAGTGAACCTGTGGCTGCCGGATCGGCGGCATTTGTTCTGAAATTCAAATATGAAATTCATTGTAAAATGGTCGCTGAGGATAACAACGGAGTCCGGACTAATCTTGAGCAGATTTTAGAATCGATGCTCGGAAAAAGAATGGATTTGATTGGCGTTCCAGAAGCACAATGGGGTAAAATAAGAGAAGAATTTTTAGAAGATCATCAGCAGGAAAATGAAGGATCAAATGAACCGGCTGAAGAAGACCCGCTTATTGCCGAAGCGAAAAAGCTTGTTGGAGCGGATTTAATTGAAATAAAAGACTAACAAAATGAAAGAGAGTGAATGCTATGCGTGGCGGAATGGGTAATATGCAAAAAATGATGAAACAAATGCAAAAAATGCAAAAGGACATGGCGAAGGCTCAAGAAGAGCTTGCAGAAAAGGTTGTTGAAGGAACTGCAGGCGGCGGTATGGTAACAGTAAAAGCAAACGGCCAAAAAGAAATCCTGGATGTTATCATCAAAGAAGAAGTCGTTGATCCTGAAGATATTGATATGCTTCAAGATTTAGTGCTTGCTGCAACGAATGAAGCTTTGAAAAAAGTTGACGAAATCACAAACGAAACAATGGGTCAATTTACAAAGGGAATGAACATGCCAGGTTTATTCTAGGGGGATAAAAGAACATGCAATATCCTGAACCAATATCAAAGCTGATTGACAGCTTTATGAAATTGCCAGGGATCGGACCGAAAACAGCGGTTCGTCTGGCTTTTTTTGTTCTAGGTATGAAAGAAGATGTAGTATTAGATTTTGCGAAAGCATTAGTAAATGCGAAACGCAACCTGACATATTGTTCAGTTTGCGGGCATATTACAGATCAGGACCCTTGCTATATATGTGAAGATACGCGCAGGGATAAGTCTGTTATCTGTGTTGTGCAAGACCCTAAGGATGTTATCGCTATGGAGAAAATGAAGGAATACAACGGACAGTATCACGTTCTTCACGGCGCTATTTCTCCAATGGACGGCATTGGACCGGAGGATATTAAAATACCAGAATTGTTAAAACGATTACAGGATGATCAAGTGACAGAAGTGATCCTCGCGACAAACCCTAATATAGAAGGGGAAGCAACGGCGATGTATATATCAAGGCTCCTCAAGCCGTCTGGTATTAAGCTCTCCCGTATTGCCCACGGACTGCCCGTCGGCGGTGACTTGGAATATGCTGACGAGGTCACTCTTTCTAAAGCACTTGAAGGAAGACGTGAATTGTAAGGAGGAAAAAGCGATCCATGGGTTTTCTTCGCAAGAAAACATTAAGAAGAGAGTTTGATGAAAAACTAACCGAGCAGCTTTTTAAGCAAAAGGAAGAGTGGAACAGGCAAAAAAAGCTGGTTGAAAAAAGCTTAGAACCGTCTGCTGAAGTGTTATACGAACTGAAAGTAGCTGAAGCGAAGTATTTTTTTTACTTAAGGGAAGCGAAGCAGCGAAATTTAAAAATCAGCCGGTGGAAGTAAGTGGTCTAAACTCCTGGATCTTCTCATAAGCTTGTACTAGAACAAGCGAAGGAGATGAGAAGATTCATGGAGCCTATTTTTATTATTGGGATTATTTTAGGACTGGTTATTCTTCTTTTTTTATCAGGTTCAGCTGCGAAGCCTTTAAAGTGGATGGGCATCACAGCTGTTAAATTTGTGGCAGGTGCTTTGCTGCTGGTTTGTGTAAATATGTTTGGCGGTAGTCTTGGCATTCATGTGCCGATTAATCTGGTTACAACAGCTATCAGCGGAATTTTAGGGATACCCGGGATAGCTGCGTTAGTCGTTATTAAGCAATTTATCATTTAATTGATATTATGTATTGACTTAGACAACTGAAGGTGTTATTCTAATATACGTCGCTGATGACGAACAGCTTTTTTAAAAAGGAAATGTTAAAAAGTTGTTGACAGTAGCGACGGTAAATGTTATGATAATAAAGTCGCTTAAACGAGCGGTAAACAAAGTTCTTTGAAAACTAAACAAGACAAAACGTACCTGTTAATTCATTTTTTATAAATCGCACAGCGATGTGCGTAGTCAGTCAAACTACTTTATCGGAGAGTTTGATCCTGGCTCAGGACGAACGCTGGCGGCGTGCCTAATACATGCAAGTCGAGCGGACAGATGGGAGCTTGCTCCCTGATGTTAGCGGCGGACGGGTGAGTAACACGTGGGTAACCTGCCTGTAAGACTGGGATAACTCCGGGAAACCGGGGCTAATACCGGATGGTTGTTTGAACCGCATGGTTCAAACATAAAAGGTGGCTTCGGCTACCACTTACAGATGGACCCGCGGCGCATTAGCTAGTTGGTGAGGTAACGGCTCACCAAGGCAACGATGCGTAGCCGACCTGAGAGGGTGATCGGCCACACTGGGACTGAGACACGGCCCAGACTCCTACGGGAGGCAGCAGTAGGGAATCTTCCGCAATGGACGAAAGTCTGACGGAGCAACGCCGCGTGAGTGATGAAGGTTTTCGGATCGTAAAGCTCTGTTGTTAGGGAAGAACAAGTACCGTTCGAATAGGGCGGTACCTTGACGGTACCTAACCAGAAAGCCACGGCTAACTACGTGCCAGCAGCCGCGGTAATACGTAGGTGGCAAGCGTTGTCCGGAATTATTGGGCGTAAAGGGCTCGCAGGCGGTTTCTTAAGTCTGATGTGAAAGCCCCCGGCTCAACCGGGGAGGGTCATTGGAAACTGGGGAACTTGAGTGCAGAAGAGGAGAGTGGAATTCCACGTGTAGCGGTGAAATGCGTAGAGATGTGGAGGAACACCAGTGGCGAAGGCGACTCTCTGGTCTGTAACTGACGCTGAGGAGCGAAAGCGTGGGGAGCGAACAGGATTAGATACCCTGGTAGTCCACGCCGTAAACGATGAGTGCTAAGTGTTAGGGGGTTTCCGCCCCTTAGTGCTGCAGCTAACGCATTAAGCACTCCGCCTGGGGAGTACGGTCGCAAGACTGAAACTCAAAGGAATTGACGGGGGCCCGCACAAGCGGTGGAGCATGTGGTTTAATTCGAAGCAACGCGAAGAACCTTACCAGGTCTTGACATCCTCTGACAATCCTAGAGATAGGACGTCCCCTTCGGGGGCAGAGTGACAGGTGGTGCATGGTTGTCGTCAGCTCGTGTCGTGAGATGTTGGGTTAAGTCCCGCAACGAGCGCAACCCTTGATCTTAGTTGCCAGCATTCAGTTGGGCACTCTAAGGTGACTGCCGGTGACAAACCGGAGGAAGGTGGGGATGACGTCAAATCATCATGCCCCTTATGACCTGGGCTACACACGTGCTACAATGGACAGAACAAAGGGCAGCGAAACCGCGAGGTTAAGCCAATCCCACAAATCTGTTCTCAGTTCGGATCGCAGTCTGCAACTCGACTGCGTGAAGCTGGAATCGCTAGTAATCGCGGATCAGCATGCCGCGGTGAATACGTTCCCGGGCCTTGTACACACCGCCCGTCACACCACGAGAGTTTGTAACACCCGAAGTCGGTGAGGTAACCTTTTAGGAGCCAGCCGCCGAAGGTGGGACAGATGATTGGGGTGAAGTCGTAACAAGGTAGCCGTATCGGAAGGTGCGGCTGGATCACCTCCTTTCTAAGGATATTATACGGAATATAAGACCTTGGGTCTTATAAACAGAACGTTCCCTGTCTTGTTTAGTTTTGAAGGAACTTTGTTCCTTGAATAAGTTAAGATGGGCCTGTAGCTCAGCTGGTTAGAGCGCACGCCTGATAAGCGTGAGGTCGGTGGTTCGAGTCCACTCAGGCCCACCATCTTATATAACGGGGCCTTAGCTCAGCTGGGAGAGCGCCTGCTTTGCACGCAGGAGGTCAGCGGTTCGATCCCGCTAGGCTCCACCAACGTGTTCTTTGAAAACTAGATAACAGTAGACATCACATTCAATAGTAATACAAGATATCACATAGTGATTCTTTTTAACGGTTAAGTTAGAAAGGGCGCACGGTGGATGCCTTGGCACTAGGAGCCGATGAAGGACGGGACGAACACCGATATGCTTCGGGGAGCTGTAAGCAAGCTTTGATCCGGAGATTTCCGAATGGGGAAACCCACCACTCGTAATGGAGTGGTATCCATATCTGAATTCATAGGATATGAGAAGGCAGACCCGGGGAACTGAAACATCTAAGTACCCGGAGGAAGAGAAAGCAAATGCGATTCCCTGAGTAGCGGCGAGCGAAACGGGATTAGCCCAAACCAAGAGGCTTGCCTCTTGGGGTTGTAGGACACTCTATACGGAGTTACAAAAGAACGAGGTAGATGAAGAGGTCTGGAAAGGCCCGCCATAGGAGGTAACAGCCCTGTAGTCAAAACTTCGTTCTCTCCTGAGTGGATCCTGAGTACGGCGGAACACGTGAAATTCCGTCGGAATCCGGGAGGACCATCTCCCAAGGCTAAATACTCCCTAGTGACCGATAGTGAACCAGTACCGTGAGGGAAAGGTGAAAAGCACCCCGGAAGGGGAGTGAAAGAGATCCTGAAACCGTGTGCCTACAAGTAGTCAGAGCCCGTTAACGGGTGATGGCGTGCCTTTTGTAGAATGAACCGGCGAGTTACGATCCCGTGCAAGGTTAAGCAGAAGATGCGGAGCCGCAGCGAAAGCGAGTCTGAATAGGGCGCATGAGTACGTGGTCGTAGACCCGAAACCAGGTGAT
>NZ_CP150278.1:35000-92500 GCF_045040725.1 Bacillus sp. FSL K6-0255
CAAACAAATACAAACACCGAGGGCTTATATAGCCCATATACTGATTTAAAGTTTCAAAAAGGTCTAAATAGTGTATACAATACCCGTTTTAAGGGGAGGCTAACTGTACGGAGGTGGAGAAGATGGACGAAACAGTTAAACTTAATCATACATGTGTGATTTGTGATCAAGAGAAGAATAGAGGCATTCATCTTTATACGAAATTCATATGCTTAGATTGTGAGAGAAAAGTAATTTCTACATCAACTTCTGATCCTGACTATGCGTTTTACGTAAAAAAACTAAAGAGCATTCATACACCGCCATTATATTCATAGACCTGAAAAGGTCTTTTTTTGTACTCTTAATAATAAAAAGAAGATGAAACTTGTTTAAGGATTGAACGTAGTAGATAATAATATTAAAACTGAGTATAGACACAGGAGTCGATTATCTCATGCAGAGATTTTTTCACTTTTTGATGTGGAGTTTAACTAGCAGTGCGACTTTTGTTTTCATTGGAATATTGAGCTTTTTCGGTTTAAACCAGTCGCTTTTTTTATCTATTGTTTATGGGCTTGCTTCTGGAGCAGCCGTATATATAGCTGGCATCTGGAATGCAAGACGGTTATTTCTTAAAAAGCATGAATTGACAGGAAGAGAGTATGCTTACATTAAGAAAAACTTAGAGGAAGCAAGGCAGAAAATGATCCGTCTTAGGAAAGCCTTGTTTCAGGCTAAAAGCATTCAAATGTTTAAGCAAAATGCAGAAATGCTAAGGATTGTGAGAAGGATTTATCTCCTCACCAAAAAAGAGCCAAAACGGTTTTATCAGGCAGAACGGTTTTTTTATCAAACTCTCGATTCGGTTGTTGAATTGACAGAGAAGTATGCTTTTCTATCATCTCACCCAAAAAAAAGCAAAGAACTGTCGATGTCGTTAAGTGAGACACGCATCACTCTTACTGAATTGACCAAGCGTTTAGAGGAAGATTTAACTCAAGCAATGGGTGATGAAATTGACGAGTTGCAGTTTGAATTAGACGCAGCAAAACATTCATTAAAGAAATAAGGGAAGAGGGTAAGAGCGATGAACCGAGACCAAAGCGACCTTCATATAGATGAATTATTGGCAGATCCTTTTGGTGGTAACATAGAGATACCAGGTTCGGAGGCTGTAAAAGCAGAGAAAGAGCAAGTACGGCTTGTTGATGTTCTTCCTGAGGAAAACAAGGAAAAAGCAATTCAGCTTGCTGGACAGATTGATCATAAAAATATGCAAAGCATTGTCTTATACGGTTCACAAGCTCAATCTAAACTGCTGAACTTTTCTCATGATATGATTAATCATGTTCAAAAGAAGGATGTCGGGGAGATTGGCGAAATACTTGGAGAGCTGATGAAAAAGCTGGAGCAAGTAAATCCTGATGATCTCCAATCTAAGAAAAAGGGTTTTTTGGCACGCATGTTTGGAAGAGTATCAAGTTCTCTTCAAGAGGTGCTGTCTAAATACCAAAAGACCAGTGTGCAAATAGACAGAATCAGCTTGAAGCTGGAGCACTCTAAAAATGCTTTAATCAGTGACAACAAGCTGTTAGAGCAGTTATATGAAAAAAATAAAGAATATTTTGCCGCGCTGAATGTTTATATTGCTGCAGGAGAACTGAAGCTGGAGGAATTAAAAACAAAAACGATTCCTGAACTGAAGCAACAGGCTGAATCGAGTGATCATAACCAAATGGCCGTTCAAGAGGTGAATGATTTAATTCAATTTGCTGACCGGTTAGATAAAAGGGTGCATGATTTGCTGCTGAGCAGGCAAATTACAATCCAAAGTGCACCGCAAATCAGGCTGATTCAAAACACAAACCAAGCGTTAGCAGAAAAGATCCAGTCATCCATTGTGACAGCGATTCCGCTATGGAAAAATCAAGTTGCCATTGCACTGACGCTTTTAAGGCAGCGCAATGCAGTGGATGCACAACAGAAAGTATCTGATACAACCAATGAGCTTTTGCTGAAAAATGCGGAGCTTTTAAAAACCAATACAATTGAAACTGCACGGGCAAATGAAAGAGGCCTTGTTGATATAGATACCTTGAAGAAGGTGCAGGAAAGCTTAATAAGCACGCTTGAAGAAACACTGACTATACAAGAAGAAGGACGAATCAAACGCCGTCAGGCAGAAGAAGAGCTCATGATGATGGAAGGCGACCTGAAACAAAAGCTGCTTACAATAAAGGAAAGATAGTTACCAGTAAGTCTGGCTTTAAGTTCTGTCAGAGGCACGATATAATAAGGTGTAAGAAGACACATTCAAAGGATTGTTTTCATGAACACACCTTTATATAAAGCATTAATTCAACATGCGAGAAGAAATTCTCATTCATTTCATGTTCCGGGACATCACAATGGAGATGTCTTTTTTGATGACGCTAAGTCAATATTCGATCCGCTTCTCACCATTGATGTAACTGAACTGGCAGGACTGGATGATCTCCATCATCCTTCTGGGGTGATTAAGAAAGCTCAGGAGCTTGCCAGTCAATTATATGGATCGGCGGAAAGTTTTTTTCTAGTAAATGGTACGACTGTCGGAAACTTAGCGATGATTTTATCTGTTTGTGAACCTGGTGATACAATTCTGGTTCAAAGAAACTGTCATAAATCTGTATTTCATGCTGTTGATTTGGCCGGTGCTGAGCCGGTTTATCTTGCACCTGACGTTGATTCAGCGATGCATGTGCCTACGCATGTTCCGCTTGGAACAATTAAAGAGGCCCTGGAAGCATATCCAGATGCGAAAGGCTTGGTACTGACCAATCCGACATATTACGGACATAGTGCTGATTTGACTGAGATCATTACTGAAGCCCATCATTACGGGATTCCTGTTTTGGTCGATGAAGCGCATGGCGCACATTTTATTTTAGGTGAACCTTTTCCGCTCTCAGCTTTAAAAATGGGGGCAGATATTGTTGTTCAGTCGGCCCACAAAACGTTGCCTGCCATGACGATGGGTTCTTATTTGCATCTCAACAGCAGCTGCAGGATTAACAGGGATCGGGTGGCAGAGTATTTAAACCGATTACAAAGCAGCAGCCCGTCTTATCCGATTATGGCTTCGTTAGATATTGCCCGCGCTTATGTACAGCATATTATAGAAGAACAAAAGCTTTCTGACATTCTGCAGCGGATAGAAACACTTAAACAAACGTTTGATTCACTTACAAATGCAGAAGCTGTTAACCCTGCTAATCCACTGATCATCACGGATCCGCTAAAGCTCACAATTCGTTCAAAACGCGGGCATTCTGGCTATACGCTGCAAAGCATATTAGAGCGTGCCAACATATTCACTGAGCTTGCTGATGAAAATCAAGTACTGCTCGTTCTCCCATTGGGAGGAAAACGGAGAATAAATGCTGAAACCATTAGAAGCATTGATGAAGAGATTGAGAAAACGCCTCCGGATCAGGCGTTTGTTTCTGCAGAATGGGGAGTGCAGCCTGTTACTGTCTTGCCTTATCCAAAAAAGGTCTTACATTCGTTTAAGAAAGAATATGTGGACTTTGAGGAAGCAGCTGGCCGGCTGAATGCAGAAGATATCATCCCTTATCCTCCGGGTATCCCGATGATTATGGCGGGAGAAAGAATAACAAAAGAAAGTGTGCAAAAGCTAAGCCGCTTGATCAGCATGAAAACGCATGTTCAAGGGAATATGAAAATCAAAGAGAAACAACTACTTGTTTATATAGAAGAGGAGAAATCATGAGCGGTTTATTTATTACATTCGAAGGTCCTGAAGGTGCAGGAAAAACGACTGTTCTGCAGGAAATCAAAAACATACTGACAGCAGAAGGCCTTCAGGTTACGGCAACTCGAGAGCCAGGCGGAATAGATATTGCAGAACAAATTCGAGAGGTTATTCTGAATGAGAACAATACATTAATGGACCCAAAAACAGAAGCTCTCTTATATGCGGCTGCAAGACGCCAGCATTTAGTTGAAAAAGTAAAACCTGCTTTAGAACAGGGGTTTATCGTTCTTTGCGACAGATTCATAGACAGTTCTCTTGCGTATCAAGGATATGCAAGAGGACTTGGAATTGATGAGGTTCTGTCCATTAATGAATTTGCCATTGGAGATATGATGCCCCATGTAACGGTTTATTTTTCAATTGATCCGGAAGAAGGACTGAAGCGTATTTACGCAAACGGCTCACGGGAGAAAAACAGGCTCGATTTAGAGAAACTGGACTTCCATACAAAAGTACAAGAAGGTTATCAAGAGCTGATGAAGCGATTTCCGGAAAGATTTCATTCAGTTGATGCCGGGCAATCCAAAGACCTCGTCGTTCAGGATGTTCTAAAGGTGATCGATGAAGCGTTGAAAAAAATTCAATTGTGACCTGTTTCCCAATAGTTGATATAATAATGTAAACGAGATCACGTTGTTTCCAATCTAAAGGAGGCCTTCACAGATGAAATTGATAGTGGCAGTTGTACAAGATCAGGACAGCAACAGACTTTTGAAAACCTTAACGGATCACAACTTCAGAGTCACAAAGCTTGCAACGACAGGAGGATTTCTTAAATCAGGCAATACAACGTTTATGATCGGTGTCGAGGATATACGCGTCAATAAAGCGTTGAGTCTCATTAAAGAAAACGGGCAGAAACGTGATCAGATGATTGCCCCTGTATCTCCAATGGGTGGAAATGCTGATTCCTATGTCCCTTATCCAGTCGAAGTTGAAGTTGGCGGAGCGACAGTATTTGTCCTTCCAGTCGATGAATTTCATCAATTTTAAGGATCTGAAACTGTGAAAATTAATAAAGATATACGTACATTTATAGATAATAAGCAGATTCCCTCTGTGAAAACATCTGAGATCACAGCATCGTTTAAAACATCAATGGAAAACCAAAGCAGCAAAATGAAGCTTGATCAGCTTACCAGGCTGTTATCTGATATAGAAGCATTTGGAAAAAGGCTAACGAAATCTCGGAATTTTAAAGACTTAGCGAGATTTAAAGGACTTGTGAAACGTTTTGTCAAAGAAGCTGTGGACAGCGGTCTTTCACATGAAACATCGAAAAGCTTTGACCTTTACGGGAACAGCAGAACGCTGGGACTTGTGAAAGAAATAGATGACAAATTGATACAGCTTACGGAAGAGATGATGGATCAGGAAAAACCGGCAATTGATTTGCTGGAGCGTATTGGCGAAATAAAAGGTTTATTAATTAACCTTTACACATAGAGAGTGATACAATGGCAATATCCTGGAAGGAAATGAACGAGCTTCAGCCCAGAGTGATGAAGCTTTTATATAATAGTATTGAGAAGGACAGACTATCACACGCTTATTTGTTTGAGGGGAAAAAAGGAACAGGCAAGCTTGATGCCGCGCTGCTTCTTGCAAAAAGCTTCTTTTGTCTGGAGGGTGGCGCGGAGCCTTGTGAGAGCTGCCGAAACTGTAAACGGATAGAGTCAGGGAACCATCCTGATCTCCATCTTGTTCAGCCTGATGGCTTATCAATCAAAAAGGCGCAAATTCAAGCGCTCCAAGAAGAGTTTTCTAAGACAGGACTTGAATCGCATAAAAAGCTGTATATTATTTCGCACGCAGATCAAATGACAGCAAATGCGGCGAACAGCCTGCTGAAATTTTTAGAAGAACCGAACAAAGACACAATGGCCGTCCTCATCACTGAGCAGCCCCAAAGGTTATTGGATACCATCATTTCAAGATGCCAAACCCTTCCTTTTCAGCCTTTGCAGCCGAAAGCAATTGAAGACAGACTGATCGAACAGGACGTCTCGCCTCATATGGCAAGGCTTCTGGCCAACATGACTAATAATGTAGCAGAAGCAGTCGAATTAAGTCGAAATGATGAGTTTGCAGAGTCTAGAGCGAAAGTGATAAAATTGTATGAAGTCCTACACCAGCGGAAAGGACATGCTTTTTTCTTTATTCAAGATCAATGGATGCCCTTTTTCAAAGAAAAAACCCATCAAGAAATGGGTCTTGATATGCTCTTATTGATATATCGTGATGTGTTGTCCATCCAAATAGGAAATGAAGATAAATTGATTTATCAAGACTTATTCCAATCAATAAAACAGCATGCGCTACAATCAACACAACAAAGCGTTACGAATCAGATACTTGCTGTTTTAGAAGCAAAGAAACGGCTTCATTCCAATGTGAATGTACAAGGATTAATGGAGCACTTGGTGTTAATGTTGCAGGAGGGATAAGCTTGTACAATGTAATTGGTGTCCGCTTTAAGAAAGCGGGTAAAATATATTATTTTGATCCGAATGGATTTCATATAGAACATGACAGCTGCGTAATTGTAGAAACTGTCAGAGGCGTTGAGTACGGCCAGGTCGTAATTGCAAATAAACAGGTGGATGAGCATGATGTGGTGCTTCCCCTTCGAAAAGTGATACGTGTGGCAGACGATCGCGATCTTCTCATTGTAGAAGAAAATAAACAGGAAGCACTATCAGCATTTGATATCTGCCAAAAGAAAGTGATTGAGCATGGCTTGGATATGAAGCTGGTCGATGTTGAATTCACGTTTGATCGCAATAAAGTCATTTTTTACTTCACTGCTGACGGCCGAGTCGACTTTAGAGAGCTTGTAAAGGATTTGGCTTCTATCTTTAAGACAAGAATTGAGCTGCGCCAAATCGGAGTGAGGGATGAGGCAAAAATGCTCGGAGGAATCGGTCCTTGCGGAAGAATGCTTTGCTGTTCAACGTTTCTTGGAGATTTTGAACCCGTTTCCATTAAAATGGCCAAGGATCAGAACTTGTCTTTAAATCCTACGAAGATTTCGGGTCTTTGCGGACGATTGATGTGCTGTCTAAAATATGAGAACGATGAGTATGAGACGGCAAAAGAACAGCTTCCGGATATAGGAGAAATGATTACGACAGCAAACGGTCCCGCGAAGGTCGTCGGACTAAATATTCTGGAACGGGTGCTTCAGGTGGAACTGATAAACCGTGAAAAAGTGATAGAATATACTTGGGAAGAGCTCTTGGAAGAGGGCGTCGTATCCGCACAAACCACAGATTAACGAGGTGTGGAACCTTGGATAAAAAAGAGTTATTTGATACAGTCATTAACTTAGAAGAACAAATTGGTTCACTGTACCGGCAGCTGGGGGATTTGAAGCAGCATATCGGTGAGATGATTGAGGAAAATCATCATTTACAGCTTGAAAACAAGCATTTGCGCAAACGGCTGGACGATACGACGCAGCAGATTGAAAAGTTCAAAGCTGATAAAAAAGAATCAAAAACACAGAAGACAGAGCAAACTGATATAGGGGAAGGATATGATAATCTGGCACGTCTGTATCAAGAAGGATTTCATATCTGCAATGTCCACTATGGTAGTGTTCGAAAAGAAGATTGTCTTTTCTGTCTGTCATTCTTAAATAAAAAATAGGGAAAAGGCTTCCGCATAAGACGGGAGCCTTTTTCAAAGGTACTGAAAGGATAAGAAGATGGTTTCATTACATGATGATGAAAGATTAGATTATTTGCTGGCAGAGGACATGAAAATCATACAAAGCCCAACAGTGTTTGCTTTTTCGTTGGACGCTGTGCTTCTGTCCAAATTTGCGTACGTTCCGATTCAAAAAGGGAAAATTGTTGATTTATGCACCGGCAATGGTATTGTGCCGCTGCTGCTCAGTACAAGATCAAAAGCAGACATTCTGGGAGTCGAAATTCAAGAAAGACTGCATGATATGGCTGTTCGCAGCGTGGAGTATAATAAGTTGGACGATCAGATCCAGATCATACATGATGACCTGAAAAACATGCCGGAGAAACTTGGACATAATCGATATGATGTTGTCACCTGCAATCCGCCGTATTTTAAAACGCCGAAACAAACTGAACAAAACATGAATGAGCATCTCCGAATCGCAAGACATGAAATCCACTGCACGCTGGAGGATGTCATTTCAGTCAGCAGCAAACTGCTCAAGCAAGGGGGAAAAGCAGCTCTTGTTCACCGGCCGGGAAGGCTTCTGGAGATTTTTGAACTGATGAAGGCTTATCAAATCGAGCCGAAACGTGTACAATTTGTCTATCCGAAGCAAGGGAAAGAAGCCAATACCATTCTGGTTGAAGGTATCAAAGGCGGGCGTCCAGATTTGAAAATTCTTCCTCCCTTATTCGTTTATGATGAACAAAATGAATATACAAAAGAAATCAGGACCATTTTATATGGAGACAAATAACCATTTCTTCTACGTCGTGAAATGTAAAGACAATAGCTGGTATGCCGGGTATACCAACGATCTGCATAAACGAGTGAAAACACACAATGATGGAAAGGGCGCAAAGTACACAAAAGTAAGACGTCCGGTTGAATTAATTTTTGCCGAGAGCTTTTCAACAAAGCGGGAAGCTATGCAGGCGGAATATTATTTCAAAAAACTAACTCGGAAGAAAAAAGAGCTTTATATAGAAGAAAAGCGGAACAGCAAGGAGGCTGTATATGTTAAGGCGCCAAATGAGCTTTAATGGAAAGTCGGACATGGGGATTCTTTACTTGGTCCCAACCCCAATCGGAAATCTAGAGGATATGACATTCCGGGCGATCGACACGCTGAAATCAGTGGATGCGATTGCTGCGGAAGATACGAGGCAAACGAAAAAGCTTTGTCATGTATATGAAATTGAAACACCGCTCGTCAGCTATCACGAACACAATAAAGAAAGCAGTGGGCACAAAATTATTGAATGGCTGAAATCGGGAAAAAACATTGCTCTTGTCAGTGATGCCGGTCTGCCGACGATTTCTGATCCAGGAGCCGAAATTGTAAAAGATTTTACGGATATAGGCGGTTATGTTGTTCCGTTGCCGGGAGCAAATGCTGCATTAACAGCTCTTATTGCATCAGGTATTGTACCGCAGCCTTTTTTCTTTTACGGTTTTCTCAACAGACAGAAAAAAGAAAAGAAGAAGGAGCTTGAAGCCCTTAAAAAACGGCGGGAAACGATCATTTTTTATGAAGCGCCTCACAGATTGAAGGAAACCTTGTCAGCGATGGCAGAGATATTAGGAGATCGGGAAATTGCTGTAACGCGTGAACTCACTAAGAAATATGAAGAGTTTATCCGAGGAACGATATCCGAGGTCATTGGATGGGCAAACGAGGATCAGATACGCGGCGAGTTTTGTCTTGTTGTAGAAGGAAGTAATAATGAAGAGGTAGATGAGGAAGAACAATGGTGGGAAACCCTCACTGCGAAAGAACATGTCGAGCATTACATCTCGAAAGGCGCTACGTCTAAAGAAGCCATTAAAAAAGCAGCAGTCGATCGCAATGTACCAAAGCGTGAAGTGTACGATGCTTACCATATTAAGCAATAAAAAAACGTTCTTGTGTCATAACAAGAACGTTTTTTGTACAAGAAATGATTATTTAAGGTTTTGAAGCTGGTTTTGGATTTCGCTGATGATTTGCTCAGCGCCTTCTTTACTAAGAACCAATTTACCGCCTGCAAGTTTAAGGTTATCATCAGAAACTTCACCAGTTACTTGGCAAGTCATGTTTGGTTTATATTTTTTAAGGATGATTTTTTCATCATCAACATAGATTTCAAGAGCATCTTTTTCTGCGATTCCAAGAGTACGACGCAGTTCGATAGGAATAACTACACGTCCTAATTCATCAACTTTACGTACAATACCAGTAGATTTCATAAACATTCTCCTCCCAAGAGATACTTATTTGTTTAAATTATATTTTTCTTCGTCATTATTCGACAAAATCCTTACCTTCATAGCATAACAAGGTTTCCAATAATCGTCAATCATTTTGTTTACTATTGATTGTAAGAATTAGTTCTTATAGTCAGTAATGTCTTAGAAACTACCGAAATAACAGCATTTTATAAATATTTAATAAAGCTATTATCCTACTAAAAATCCTTTTAAATCAAGACTTTCGAACCAAAGTTTTTTATTTCATTTGATTATATACGACAAAATTCGACACGAACAGACTTTTTTTATTTTCATTAAAGATTTTTAATTTTAATTATTCTTTTTCAGGGCGTATGTATATATTCTTGATCTTAAAGGCTAAGATGGTATCATAGATAAAGGATAAATATAAATAATATTCATATATGATTTGCACTTATCGCCGCTCTCGTCCTTTGGGCGGGAGCTTTTTGACATTCTGATTAGGAGGTTTCAAGATGCCGCAAGAAAACAATACATTTTATATTACAACACCGATTTATTATCCGAGCGGAAAATTACATATCGGCCATGCATATACGACAGTCGCGGGAGATGCAATGGCACGTTACAAAAGATTAAAAGGGTTCGATGTTCGCTATTTAACGGGAACGGACGAGCATGGACAAAAGATCCAGCAAAAAGCTGAACAGGAAAACATTACACCTCAGGAGTATGTGGATCGTGCAGTGGCAGATATTCAAAAACTGTGGAAGCAGCTTGAAATCTCAAACGACGACTTTATCCGCACGACAGAAAAACGGCATAAAGTTGTCATTGAAAAAGTGTTTCAAAAGCTTCTTGATAACGGGGACATCTATCTTGATGAGTATGAAGGCTGGTACAGCATCCCTGATGAAACGTTCTACACGGAAACTCAGCTCGTTGATATTGAGCGGAATGAAAAGGGAGAGGTCATCGGCGGAAAAAGCCCTGACAGCGGTCACCCAGTTGAATTGATCAAAGAGGAATCTTATTTCTTCCGCATGGGGAAATACGCGGATCGCCTTCTGAAATACTATGAAGAAAACCCGACATTCATTCAGCCAGAATCACGCAAAAACGAAATGATTAATAACTTTATCAAACCTGGACTTGAGGATTTGGCAGTATCACGTACCACTTTTGATTGGGGCGTGAAGGTGCCGGAAAATCCAAAGCATGTTGTATATGTTTGGATTGACGCACTATTTAACTATTTAACGGCACTTGGTTATGATACAGAAAATGATGAGCTTTATCAAAAATATTGGCCTGCCGATGTTCATTTAGTCGGTAAGGAGATTGTACGGTTCCATACCATTTACTGGCCAATTATGCTGATGGCTCTGGATCTTCCGCTGCCGAAACAGGTATTCGCGCATGGCTGGCTTTTGATGAAAGACGGAAAAATGTCGAAATCAAAAGGAAACGTTGTAGATCCGGTTACATTAATTGAACGCTATGGTTTAGACGAGCTTCGCTATTACCTGCTTCGTGAAGTGCCGTTCGGATCTGACGGTGTTTTCACGCCGGAAGGATTTGTTGAGCGAATCAACTATGATTTAGCGAATGATTTAGGAAATCTATTGAATCGTACTGTTGCGATGATCAATAAGTATTTTGACGGACAAATTGGTTCTTACAAAGGTGCTGTTACGGAATTTGACCAAACGCTCACTTCGGTTGCTGAAGAAACAGTGAAAGCTTATGAGAAAGCAATGGAAAATATGGAGTTCTCGGTAGCACTTTCGACTTTATGGCAGCTCATCAGCCGCACAAACAAATACATTGATGAGACAGCTCCATGGGTGCTTGCGAAAGATCCGGCAAAAGAAGAAGAATTGCGATCCGTTATGTATCATCTCGCTGAATCATTGCGTATTTCAGCGGTACTGCTTCAGCCATTCTTAACAAAAACACCGGAAAAAATGTTCGAGCAGCTGGGCATTACCGATGAATCTCTAAAAGCTTGGGACAGCATTACAACTTTCGGCCAGCTGAAAGATACAAAAGTACAAAAAGGCGAGCCATTGTTCCCTCGTTTAGAGGCAGAAGAAGAAATTGCTTACATCAAAGGGAAAATGCAAGGTTCGGCACCAGCGAAAGAAGAAACAAAAGAAGAAGAGCCGCAAGAGGTCGATCGTTTACCTGAAATTACGATTGATCAATTTATGGATGTAGAGCTTCGCGTAGCTGAGGTCATTGAGGCAGAGCCAGTGAAAAAAGCAGACCGTTTATTGAAGCTGCAGCTTGATCTTGGTTTTGAAAAGCGCCAAGTGGTATCCGGCATTGCGAAGCATTATACGCCTGAAGAGCTTGTTGGAAAAAAACTCGTTTGTGTAACAAATCTAAAACCGGTTAAACTCAGAGGAGAGCTTTCTCAAGGTATGATCCTTGCAGGAGAAGCAGACGGCGTTTTAAAGGTCGTGTCTATCGATCAGTCGTTACCAAAAGGCACAAGAATTAAATAATGATAAAACAAAAGGTGTTTCACGTGTAACAATTCGTCGAACACCTTTTGTGTTTCGACAAGAAAGGAGTTTTTCACTTATGTTGTTTGACACACACGCGCATTTAAATGCAGAACAATATGATACTGATCTTGAAGAGGTTATTGAACGGGCAAAAGCTGAAAAAGTTGAACGAATTGTCGTAGTTGGTTTTGACCGTCCGACGATTACCCGTGCGATGGAAATGATTGAGGAATATGATTTTATTTATGCAGCCATTGGCTGGCACCCTGTTGACGCTATTGACATGACAGAGGAAGACTTAGCGTGGATTAAAGAGCTTTCTGCTCATGAGAAAGTGGTAGCGATAGGAGAAATGGGACTGGATTATCATTGGGATAAATCACCTAAAGATATTCAAAAAGAGGTGTTTAGAAAACAAATCGCCTTAGCGAAAGAGGGCAATTTGCCTATTATCATTCATAACCGTGATGCAACGGAGGATGTCGTGACCATTTTAAAAGAGGAAGGCGCAGAAGCTGTGGGCGGAATCATGCACTGCTTTACAGGAAGTGCGGAAGTGGCAAGAGAATGCATGAAAATGAATTTTTATTTATCATTTGGGGGACCGGTGACATTTAAAAATGCGAAGAAACCGAAGGAAGTAGTGAAGGAAATTCCCAATGACCGGCTGCTGATTGAAACGGACTGCCCGTTTCTCACACCGCACCCTTTCCGCGGGAAAAGAAATGAGCCAAGCTATGTGAAATATGTGGCAGAACAAATCGCCGAATTAAAAGAAATGACCTTTGAAGAGATTGCTTCCATCACGACTGAAAATGCGAAAAGACTTTTCCGTATAAACTGACAAAAAACGCTAGCGGGTTTTGTAAGAGCTTGTCCCTTACAGCGTTTTTCTATAAAAGTTCTACATGCTTTCTTCTCCTCATAGGATAGGTTTGTCGACAAGTCTTTCTTCCGTTTCTCAGTGTATTTCAGGATAATGAAGAGGACACTGAGCTTTTGGGAGAAAGAGAAGGGAGGGTTGACAGCCTTTTAGATACTCTATATAATCTCTCCGAGGAGAAGGAGGCGTTTTTCATCACACAAAAAATGAAAAAGCTGTTTTCCGTAAAGCTTAGCAAAAGCAAAGTCATTCTGGTTGCTGCTTGTTTGCTTTTGGCAGGAAGCGGGACTGCGTACGCGGCTCATGAGCTGACGAAACAATCAGTCTCAGTTTCTATCAATGGCAAAAAGAAACATATACGCACACATGCAAATACAGTCGGTGATCTTTTGGAGACGCTTGATATCAAGACAAGAGACGAAGACAAGATCACACCTGCTAAACAGACAAAGATAACAGCAGACATGGACGTTGTGTATGAGGCTGCAAAACCTGTGAAGCTTACAATAAACGGGGAAGAAAAGACGTTATGGTCAACAGCAAAAACGGTCGGTGCATTACTGGACGAACAAGATGTTGATGTGAAAGAACAAGATCAAATTGATCCCGCAATAGATACAGATATTTCGAAAGACATGAAGATTAACATAGAGCCCGCATTTCAGGTTACTGTGAATGATGCAGGGAAACAAAAGAAGATCTGGACGACTTCGACTACGGTCGCTGACTTTTTAAAACAGCAAAAGATGAACATAAAAGACGAAGATAAAATCAAGCCTGCGTTAGATGCAAAGCTGACGAAAGGAAAGGCTGATATTACAATTACTCGTATCGAAAAGGTCACCGATGTAGTTGAAGAGAAGATTGCGTTCGATGTGAAAAAGCAAGAAGACGCTTCTCTTGAAAAAGGGAAAGAAAAGGTCGTCCAAAAAGGAAAAGAAGGCAAGCTAAAAAAACATTTCGAAGTCGTTAAAGAAAACGGCAAAGAAGTGTCCAGAGAGCTTGTAAAAGAAGAAACAGCTGAACAAAGCAAAGATAAAGTGATTGCTGTCGGCACAAAGCAAAGCAGTCCAAAAGTTGAAACGGTTAGTGCTTCAGGTGATTCAAAAACAGTTGTGTCCCGCAGCAATGAATCAACAGGCAAAGTCATGACTGTATCATCTACGGCTTATACGGCAAGCTGCAGCGGTTGTTCAGGACATACAGCGACAGGCGTCAATTTAAAAAATAATCCGAATGCCAAAGTCATCGCTGTGGATCCAAATGTCATTCCGCTAGGCTCCAAAGTCCACGTGGAAGGCTATGGATATGCCATTGCTGCAGATACTGGTTCTGCGATTAAAGGGAACAAGATAGACGTCTTTTTCCCAGAGAAATCATCGGCGTACCGATGGGGAAATAAAACAGTCAAAATTAAAATCTTAAATTAATATGTACTTATATATTCAGAGGGTTTTGCGCCCTCTGTTTTTTTCGTTATAATAGACAAAGTGCATTTTCTGCTTATTAGACGCTCGACATAAGAAAAAGTTTCATGAATATACAAAAGTTTTTATTTTGTCTTGGAGGAAATAATGAAAATTAAAGAGATCATTGTGGTCGAGGGGCGTGACGATACGGCCCGCATCAAATTGGCTGTTGATGCAGACACAATTGAAACAAATGGTTCAGCCATCGATGATCATGTGATTGACCAAATCCGTTTGGCCCAGAAAACCAGAGGCGTCATTATTTTAACGGATCCGGACTTTCCGGGAGAGAAGATTCGCAAAACCATTTCAGAGGCTGTACCCGGCTGTAAGCATGCATTTTTGCCAAAGCATCTTGCCAAACCTAAAAACAAGCGGGGGATTGGTGTGGAGCATGCATCGGTTGAAAGCATTAGGGCATGTTTAGAAAATGTGCATGAGGAGATGGAAGCGCAGCCGAGTGACATTTCAGCTGAGGATTTGATTCATGCCGGACTAATAGGCGGGCCTGCGGCCAAACGCCGCCGGGAACGACTGGGTGATCTGTTGAAAATCGGCTATACAAATGGCAAACAGCTTCAAAAACGGCTGCAAATGTTTCAAATTAAAAAAAGTGATTTTATGAGTGCGCTCGATACCGTTATGCGGGAGGAACAGAATGAATAAAGATATTGCGACACCGATTAGAACGAAAGAGATACTGAAGAAATACGGTTTTTCTTTTAAAAAGAGCTTAGGACAGAATTTCTTAATTGATACGAACATTTTAAACAGAATTGTTGATCACGCGGAAGTGAGTGAGAAAACAGGTGTCATTGAAATCGGCCCGGGAATCGGGGCTTTAACCGAACAGCTTGCCAAGCGGGCGAAAAAGGTCGTGGCATTTGAGATTGACCAGCGATTATTGCCGATTCTGAAGGATACGCTGTCACCTTACGACAATGTCACTGTCATTCATCATGACGTGTTAAAGGCTGATGTCAAATCGGTCATTGAAGAACAATTTCAAGATTGTGATGAGATCATGGTAGTTGCCAACCTTCCTTATTACGTAACAACACCGATTATTATGAAACTGCTTGAAGAACATCTTCCGCTGAAAGGGATTGTGGTCATGCTGCAAAAAGAAGTGGCTGAGCGCATGGCGGCTGATCCTTCATCTAAGGAATACGGCTCGCTTTCAATCGCGGTGCAGTTTTATACAGAAGCCAAAACGGTGATGATCGTTCCGAAAACCGTATTTGTTCCTCAGCCTAATGTCGATTCCGCAGTCATCCGTTTGATTCTCCGAGACGGCCCGGCAGTGGACGTGGAAAACGAATCCTTTTTCTTTCAGCTCATCAAGGCAAGCTTTGCACAGCGCCGTAAAACGCTGCTCAATAACTTAGTTAACAATCTGCCTGAAGGAAAAGCGCAAAAATCAACGATTGAGCAAGTGCTCGAAGAAACAAATATTGACGGTAAGCGCCGAGGTGAATCCCTGTCTATTGAGGAGTTCGCAGCGCTGTCTAACGGATTGTATAAAGCCCTTTTCTAAAAGGGCTTTTTGTTTTGCGCACCACATGGACTGCCGCTACATAGGCTAGAGAAGGACCTTTCATTCAATGATAAGAAAAAACTTGGACTCAGCGAAAAAAGGCGCTTTCTCAAGGCTCTTTCTTTCATGATGAGGCTTAGTCTATGTGTGGAGTGAGGAACGTGCAATTTCAAATAGGGGATATGGTAGCCAGAAAATCCTATCAGATGGATGTTTTGTTTCGAATTATAAGAATAGAGCAAACAAGCAAAGGAAATTCAATTGCCATTTTGCATGGAGATGAAGTCAGGCTGATTGCTGATTCGGATTTTTCTGATCTGGTAGCAGTGAAAAAAGATGAGCAGATGATGCGGAAAAAGAAAGATGAGAGTAGAATGAATGAGTCGCTCGAATTGCTCCGCCAGGATTATAAACTGCTCAGAGAAAAACAGGAGTACTATGCGACAAGCCAATATCAGCATCAGGAGCATTATTTCCATATGCCGGGCAAAGTGCTTCATCTGGATGGTGACGAAGCATATCTGAAAAAATGCCTGAATGTCTATAAAAAAATTGGAGTGCCGGTCTATGGCATCCATTGCCATGAAAAGAAAATGTCTGCTTCTATTGAAGAATTGCTCGACAAATATCGACCTGATATCCTGGTGATCACAGGGCATGATGCGTATTCGAAGCAAAAGGGCGGCATTGATGATTTGAATGCGTACAGACATTCTAAGCACTTTGTTGAAACTGTTCAAACAGCCCGAAAAAAGATCCCTCACTTAGATCAGCTTGTTATTTTTGCGGGGGCCTGCCAATCCCATTTTGAATCACTCATCAGAGCGGGTGCGAATTTTGCAAGTTCACCGTCAAGAGTCAATATTCATGCGCTTGATCCGGTATATATCGTCGCGAAGATCAGCTTTACGCCGTTTATGGAACGGATTAATGTATGGGAAGTGCTCCGTAATACGCTGACAAGAGAGAAAGGGCTTGGAGGTATTGAAACAAGAGGAGTTCTGAGAATTGGTATGCCTTATAAGTCCAATTAACAGTTGAAAACCTGCATAGGAGAGCTATGCGGGTTTTTTATTTTACATAATGATACATAATTTACCGAAACTTGCGGAACATAATTGAGGAATCATAGAATTTTGTCAAAATAATTTTATTGACAACGTCTTATTAACGTTGATATAATTTAAATTTTATTTGACAAAAATGGGCTCGTGTTGTACAATAAATGTAGTGAGGTGGATGCAATGGCGAAGACGTTGTCCGATATTAAAAGATCGCTTGATGGGAATTTAGGTAAAAGGCTGACGTTAAAAGCAAACGGTGGCCGCCGAAAAACGATTGAGCGTTCGGGCATTTTAGCTGAGACGTACCCTTCTGTTTTTGTGATACAACTAGATCAAGACGAGAACTCGTTTGAAAGAGTTTCATACAGTTATGCTGATATTTTGACTGAGACTGTTGAGCTGACATTTAATGATGACGCCGCAAGCTCAGTGGCATTTTAACGGGCAGTGAACCTTTTGTTTACTGCTTTTTGTTTTGCCCTTTTTTGGTTTCCAATAATTTTAACGAAAGTTCCATCTGATTTAACAAAAGATAAAACAGTCACATATTATCGTGACGTGCACGAATGGCTATCACTTCTAAAAAAGGGGTTGTTTCGTTTGGGCAGACGTCGTGGAGTTATGTCAGATGAGTTTAAATATGAGCTTGCTAAAGACCTTGGTTTTTATGACACAGTAAAAAATGGCGGCTGGGGCGAAATTCGGGCTCGCGATGCCGGTAACATGGTAAAGCGCGCTATAGAAATCGCCGAACAGCAAATGGCTCAGAATCAGAATAACCGATAAGGATGTGACCCGGGGGACGTGCTGTTCCCTGGTTTTTTATTTTGGATATAAATACATAATGGGCTGAATATGGATATGTTCATCCTGTACTTCAAATGTGATACAATGTTCATACTTATGTTTAGATGGAGAAGTAGGTGAAAGCTATGCGTATTTTAGAAAAAGCGCCAGCTAAGATCAATCTGTCACTTGACGTCACCCGAAAACGCCCGGATGGCTATCATGAAGTCGAAATGATCATGACGACAATTGATTTAGCTGATCGAATTGAATTGACGGAGCTTGCAGAGGATGAAGTGAGGGTTTCCTCCCACAACCGATTTGTGCCTGATGACCAAAGAAACTTAGCTTATCAGGCTGCCAAGCTGATCAAGGACAGATACAACGTGAAAAAGGGAGTTTCCATCATGATTACGAAGGTAATTCCGGTGGCTGCCGGTCTTGCCGGCGGAAGCAGTGATGCGGCGGCGACACTCAGAGGGCTGAACAGACTGTGGAATTTAAATCTGTCCGCGGAAACGCTTGCTGAGCTTGGAGCGGAAATTGGCTCTGACGTTTCATTTTGTGTCTATGGCGGAACTGCATTAGCAACAGGGCGCGGCGAGAAAATTAAACATATAAGCACGCCTCCGCACTGCTGGGTCATTTTAGCGAAGCCGACAATCGGTGTTTCAACTGCTGAAGTGTACAGAGCGCTGAAACTGGATGGTATAGAGCATCCCGATGTACAAGGCATGATCGAGGCGATAGAAGAGAAGAGTTTTCAGAAGATGTGCAGCCGTTTAGGCAATGTGCTTGAATCTGTTACACTCGACATGCATCCTGAAGTTGCGATGATTAAAAACCAGATGAAACGCTTTGGTGCAGATGCCGTGTTAATGAGCGGGAGCGGCCCGACAGTATTTGGACTGGTTCAGTATGAGTCGAAGGTGCAGAGAATTTATAACGGGTTAAGAGGCTTCTGCGATCAAGTTTATGCGGTGAGAATGATCGGCGAACAGAACGCTCTTGATTAAATCCGTATGTTAAGTTATATTGATCTTAAAATATTCGGATTTTGGGGGTAAGTTCATGAAGTTTCGTCGCAGCGGCAGATTGGTGGACTTAACAAATTATTTGTTAACCCATCCGCACGAGTTAATACCGCTAACCTTTTTCTCTGAGCGGTATGAATCTGCAAAATCATCGATCAGTGAAGATTTAACAATTATTAAACAAACCTTTGAACAGCAGGGGATTGGTACTTTGCTTACTGTTCCCGGAGCTGCCGGAGGCGTTAAATATATTCCGAAAATGAAGCAGGCTGAAGCTGAAGAGTTTGTGCAGACACTTGGACAGTCGCTGGCAAATCCTGAGCGTATCCTTCCGGGCGGTTATGTATATTTAACGGATATCTTAGGAAAGCCATCTGTACTCTCCAAGGTAGGGAAGCTGTTTGCTTCCGTGTTTGCAGAACGCGAAATTGATGTTGTCATGACCGTTGCCACGAAAGGCATCCCTCTTGCGTATGCAGCTGCAAGCTATTTGAATGTGCCTGTTGTGATCGTTCGTAAAGACAATAAGGTAACAGAGGGCTCCACAGTCAGCATTAATTACGTTTCAGGCTCCTCAAACCGCATTCAAACAATGTCACTTGCGAAAAGAAGCATGAAAACGGGTTCAAACGTACTCATTATTGATGACTTTATGAAAGCAGGCGGCACCATTAATGGTATGATTAACCTGTTGGATGAGTTTAACGCAAATGTGGCGGGAATCGGCGTCTTAGTTGAAGCCGAAGGAGTAGATGAACGTCTTGTTGACGAATATATGTCACTTCTTACTCTTTCAACCATCAACATGAAAGAGAAGTCCATTGAAATTCAGAATGGCAATTTTCTGCGTTTTTTTAAAGACAATCTTTTAAAGAATGGAGAGACAGAATCATGACAAAAGCAGTCCACACAAAACATGCCCCAGCGGCAATCGGGCCTTATTCACAAGGGATTATCGTCAACAATATATTTTACAGCTCAGGTCAAATCCCTTTGACTCCTTCAGGCGAAATGGTGAACGGCGATATTAAGGAGCAGACTCATCAAGTATTCAGCAATTTAAAGGCGGTTCTGGAAGAAGCGGGTGCTTCTTTTGAAACAGTTGTAAAAGCAACTGTATTTATCGCGGATATGGAACAGTTTGCGGAAGTAAACGAAGTGTACGGACAATACTTTGACACTCACAAACCGGCGAGATCTTGTGTTGAAGTCGCGAGACTCCCGAAGGATGCGTTAGTCGAGATTGAAGTTATTGCACTGGTGAAATAATAAGAAAAGTGATTCTGGGAGAGCCCGGGATCACTTTTTTATTTACCTTATGCCCGAAATGAAAGCTTTATGACCTAATTGTGTAACTATATCCTATTTTTTCAAAAAATATTTTAAAAACGAGCAGGATTTCAGAAAAAATCGTGGAATTGATACACTAATGCTTTTATATAGGGAAAAGGTGGTGAACTACTGTGGAAGTTACTGACGTAAGATTACGCCGCGTGAATACCGATGGTCGCATGAGAGCGATTGCATCCATCACGCTGGATCACGAATTTGTTGTACATGATATTCGTGTGATTGATGGAAACAATGGTCTTTTCGTTGCGATGCCGAGTAAACGCACCCCTGATGGAGAGTTCCGCGATATTGCTCATCCTATTAATTCAAGCACGCGAGGAAAGATTCAAGATGCCGTGTTAAATGAGTATCATCGTCTGGGTGACACTGAAGCATTAGAATTCGAAGAAGCTGGAGCTTCTTAAAAAATAACCAAAAAGCAAGGACTGCTGAAAGGGCTGACATAAGCCTTTTGCCGGCGGTCCTTTTTTAATTCTGATTTTTCAAACTTAGTTGCACTCAATAGAAAATTCTTGCACTTCATGAAGTCTCCTTGAAATCAGAAGATATTTAGGATATATTTTTCTATGGATAAAAGGGATATTGGAGGCCAATAAATGGATAAGCGGTTTGCAGTTGTTTTAGCGGCTGGACAAGGAACGAGAATGAAATCGAAGCTTTATAAAGTCCTTCATCCAGTTTGCGGTAAGCCTATGGTAGAGCACGTCGTGGACGAAGCCATAAAATTATCTTTATCAAAGCTTGTCACGATTGTCGGACATGGTGCGGAAGAAGTGAAAAAGCAGCTTGGTGATAAAAGCGAGTACGCGCTTCAAGCAGAACAGCTTGGCACTGCTCATGCTGTAAAACAGGCACAGCCATTTCTTGCTGACGAAAAAGGCGTCACAATTGTCATTTGCGGAGATACGCCGCTTTTGACAGCAGAGACGATGGAACAGATGCTGAAAGAACATACACAAAGAGAAGCGAAAGCTACGATTTTAACTGCGGTTGCAGAAGATCCAACCGGATACGGCCGCATTATTCGCAGCGAAAACGGAGCGGTTCAAAAAATCGTTGAGCATAAGGACGCCTCTGAAGAAGAACGTCTTGTTACTGAGATCAACACCGGTACGTATTGTTTTGACAATGAAGCGCTATTTCGGGCTATTGATCAGGTGTCTAATGATAATGCCCAAGGCGAGTATTATTTGCCGGATGTCATAGAGATTCTTAAAAATGAAGGCGAAACTGTTGCCGCTTACCAGACTGGTAATTTCCAAGAAACGCTCGGAGTTAATGATAGAGTTGCTCTTTCTCAGGCAGAACAATTTATGAAAGAGCGCATTAATAAACGGCATATGCAAAATGGCGTGACGTTGATCGACCCGATGAATACGTATATTTCTCCTGACGCTGTTATCGGAAGCGATACTGTGATTTACCCTGGAACTGTGATTAAAGGTGAGGTGCAAATCGGAGAAGATACGATTATTGGCCCTCATACGGAGATTATGAATAGTGCCATTGGCAGCCGTACGGTTATTAAACAATCGGTAGTCAATCACAGTAAAGTGGGGAATGATGTAAACATAGGACCTTTTGCTCACATCAGACCTGATTCTGTCATCGGGAATGAAGTGAAGATCGGGAATTTTGTAGAAATTAAAAAGACTCAATTCGGAGACCGAAGCAAGGCATCTCATCTAAGCTATGTCGGCGATGCTGAGGTAGGCACTGATGTAAACCTGGGCTGCGGTTCAATTACTGTCAATTATGATGGAAAGAATAAGTATTTGACAAAAATTGAAGATGGCGCGTTTATCGGCTGCAATTCCAACTTGGTTGCCCCTGTCACAGTCGGAGAAGGCGCTTATGTGGCGGCAGGTTCAACTGTTACGGAAAATGTACCTGGAAAAGCACTTGCTATTGCCAGAGCGAGACAAGTAAATAAAGACGATTATGTGAAAAATATTCATAAAAAATAATCCTAAATTCGGAGGTTTATCCATGTCTAATCAATACGGAGATAAGAATTTAAAGATTTTTTCTTTGAATTCGAATCCAGAGCTTGCAAAAGAAATCGCAGATATAGTTGGAGTTCAATTAGGGAAATGTTCTGTCACAAGATTTAGTGACGGGGAAGTCCAAATTAATATCGAAGAAAGTATTCGCGGATGTGATTGTTACATCATCCAGTCTACAAGTGACCCCGTTAACGAGCATATTATGGAACTGCTGATTATGGTAGATGCGTTAAAACGCGCTTCTGCAAAAACGATTAACATTGTTATTCCTTATTACGGTTATGCGCGTCAAGACAGAAAAGCAAGATCCCGTGAGCCAATCACAGCTAAACTTTTCGCTAACCTGCTTGAAACAGCCGGTGCGACTCGTGTGATTGCACTTGACCTGCATGCGCCGCAAATTCAAGGATTCTTTGATATACCGATTGACCACTTAATGGGTGTTCCGATTTTAGGAGAATATTTTGAAGGCAAAAATCTTGAAGATATCGTCATTGTTTCACCAGACCATGGCGGTGTGACACGTGCCCGCAAACTGGCTGACCGACTAAAAGCGCCAATTGCGATTATCGATAAACGCCGTCCGCGTCCAAACGTGGCGGAAGTCATGAATATTGTAGGTAACATCGAAGGGAAGACTGCTATCCTCATCGATGACATTATTGATACTGCAGGTACGATTACACTTGCTGCTAATGCGCTCGTTGAAAACGGAGCGAAAGAAGTATATGCATGCTGTACACACCCTGTACTATCAGGCCCTGCGGTTGAACGGATTAATAATTCAACAATTAAAGAGCTTGTTGTGACAAACAGCATCAAGCTTCCTGAAGAAAAGAAAATTGAACGCTTTAAGCAGCTTTCAGTCGGACCGCTTCTGGCCGAAGCGATTATTCGCGTTCATGAGCAGCAATCAGTCAGCTATCTGTTCAGCTAAACCATTTTTCGAGGTTTAAATCCTTATCGTTATGGGTATTGTTTGTAATAGGACAACTAAAACGACAATAGGATGGTGCTGAATATGGCAACTTTAACGGCAAAAGAAAGAACGGACTTTACTCGTTCGTCTCTTCGGAATATCCGTACTTCAGGACATGTTCCAGGTATCATATATGGGAAGGATACGGGTAACAAACCTGTGTCATTAGACAGTGTGGAGCTCATCAAAACGCTGAGGGACGAAGGCAAAAATGCAGTCATTACGCTTGAGGTCAGCGGAGAAAAACACTCAGTCATGGTAACAGACCTGCAGACGGACCCGTTGAAAAATGAAATCACTCATGCTGATTTTCAAGTAGTTAATATGAGTGAGGACATTGAAGTGGAAGTTCCGATTCATCTGACCGGAGAAGCCATTGGAGTGAAAAACGGAGGCGTACTGCAGCAGCCGTTATATGCACTTACTGTAAAGGCCAAGCCAAAAGCCATTCCGCAAACGATTGAGGCTGATATTTCAAGCCTCGATGTAAATGAAGTACTGACGATTGCGGATTTGCCTGCTGGCGGTGACTACTCCTTTAATCATGAATCAGATGAGGTTGTGGCTTCAATCCTTCCTCCGCAGCAGCAGGAAGCAGCTGAGGTCGATGAAGAGGAATCTGCCGATGCTCAGCCAGAAGGTGAAAACGAACAATAATAGCTTAAGGCGTAACCCTCCCGCGGTTACGTCTTTTGTGCTAGAATGAGAAGAATTATAGCCCGATTATGACGACGGGAGTTATGTGACTAAGGGAGGATTCGCCATGCTTGTGATTGCCGGTCTCGGAAACCCGGGGAAGAACTATGAAAATACACGGCATAATGTCGGATTTATGGTGATAGATCAGCTTGCAAAGGAATGGAATATAGAGCTGAATCAAAATAAATTTAACGGATTATACGGAACCGGATTTGTTTCCGGCAAAAAGGTTCTACTTGTTAAACCGCTTACATATATGAATTTATCAGGAGAATGTTTGCGGCCTTTAATGGACTACTATGATGTCGATAACGAAGATTTGACAGTCATTTACGACGACCTTGACCTTCCGACTGGCAAGATCCGTTTAAGAACGAAAGGAAGCGCCGGAGGGCACAATGGCATCAAATCACTGATCCAGCATCTTGGAACATCCGAGTTTGACCGTATCCGCATCGGAATCGGCCGGCCTGTAAACGGCATGAAGGTCGTTGATTATGTGTTAGGCTCCTTTACCAAGGAGGAGGCACCTGAGATCGAAGAAGCGGTTGATAAATCTGTGAAGGCTTGTGAGGCTTCTTTGAGTAAACCGTTTTTAGAAGTCATGAACGAATTTAACGCAAAGGTATAAAATGTAACAACAAAGTCCATACTACACCAAAATGACTTTTTCATCAGGAGGTCCCTTGTATGGCTTTGCATTATTATTGTCGTCATTGCGGAGTGAAAGTAGGCAGTCTCGAATCTTCAATGGTATCGACAGACTCACTTGGATTTCAGCACTTAACAAATGAGGAAAGAAACGATATGATTTCTTATAAAGAAAATGGAGATGTCCATGTTTTGACGATATGTGAAGATTGCCAAGAGGCGCTTGACCGAAATCCGCATTACCACGAATATCACACATTTATTCAATAAAAAGCTTTGGTGTAGACACTAGACCAAAGCGTTTTTCTGTTCTCGCAGGAAACAGAGAGGAGGGGCCATATGGACAACATTCAAACCTTTATAAAAGAAAGCGATGACTTTAAATCCATCATCAACGGTTTACACGAGGGCCTGAAGGAACAGCTGCTCGCGGGTCTGTCGGGTTCCGCGCGTTCTGTTTTTACTTCTGCTCTGGCTAATGAAACGAATAAGCCTATCTTTCTCATCACCCATAACTTATATCAAGCCCAGAAAGTAACAGATGATCTGACTTCACTTCTAGAGGATCGGTCTGTCCTTTTGTACCCCGTCAATGAACTCATTTCATCAGAAATCGCAGTTGCAAGCCCTGAATTGCGGGCGCAGCGATTAGATGTCATTAATAGACTAACGAATGGAGAAGCGCCAATTGTCGTTGCTCCGGTAGCGGCAATCAGAAGAATGCTGCCGCCTGTTGAGGTGTGGAAAAGCAGCCAGATGCTCATTCAAGTAGGCCATGATATCGAACCTGACCAGCTTGCCTCACGGCTGATAGAGGTAGGGTATGAGCGGTCTGATATGGTTTCTGCGCCCGGGGAATTCAGTATTCGCGGGGGAATCATTGACATTTATCCGTTGACTTCAGAGAATCCGGTGAGAATTGAACTTTTTGACACCGAGGTGGATTCAATCCGCAGCTTTAATTCAGATGATCAGCGGTCAATTGAGACCCTTACCTCGATCAATATCGGTCCCGCGAAGGAATTAATTATCAGACCGGAAGAAAAAGCGCGGGCGATGGAGAAAATCGATAGTGGTCTTGCCGCGAGCTTGAAAAAATTAAAGGCTGACAAACAAAAAGAAATACTTCATGCGAATATTTCTCACGATAAAGAACGCTTGTCTGAAGGCCAGACAGATCAGGAGCTCGTGAAGTATCTCTCATATTTCTATGAAAAGCCTGCTAGTTTACTAGATTATACACCTGATAATACACTTCTGATTTTGGATGAAGTCAGTCGGATTCATGAGATGGAAGAGCAGCTTCAAAAAGAAGAAGCGGAGTTTATCACAAATCTTCTTGAGGAAGGGAAGATTTTGCATGACATTCGTTTGTCATTCAGCTTCCAAAAAATAGTGGCTGAGCAAAAACGGCCTCTGCTGTACTACTCTTTATTTTTGCGGCATGTACACCATACGAGCCCGCAGAATATCGTCAATGTGTCAGGCCGGCAAATGCAGAGTTTCCATGGCCAAATGAACGTGCTTGCGGGCGAAATGGAGCGTTTTAAAAAATCAAATTTCACTGTTGTGTTCTTAGGAGCAAACAAGGAACGTACACAGAAATTGTCATCTGTTTTGGCTGATTATGATATCGAGGCCGCCGTGACAGACAGCAAAAAAGCGCTTGTTCAGGGACAGGTCTATATCATGGAAGGCGAGCTCCAATCGGGATTTGAGCTGCCGTTAATGAAGCTTGCCGTTATCACGGAAGAAGAACTGTTCAAAAACCGTGTAAAGAAGAAGCCGCGAAAACAGAAGCTTACCAATGCAGAGCGCATCAAAAGCTATTCTGAGCTTCAAATTGGAGATTATGTCGTTCATATTAATCACGGGATCGGAAAGTACCTGGGGATTGAAACTCTTGAAATCAACGGCATTCATAAAGACTATTTAAATATACATTATCAGGGCAGTGACAAGCTTTACGTCCCTGTAGAACAAATTGATCAGGTCCAAAAATATGTCGGCTCCGAAGGAAAAGAGCCAAAGCTGTATAAATTAGGCGGAAGTGAATGGAAGCGGGTCAAGAAAAAAGTAGAGACATCCGTTCAAGATATTGCTGACGACTTAATTAAGCTGTATGCCGAAAGAGAAGCGAGCAAGGGCTATGCGTTTTCTCCTGACCATGAGATGCAGCGTGAATTCGAATCGGCTTTCCCTTATCAAGAGACTGATGATCAGCTCCGTTCGATTCACGAAATCAAAAAAGACATGGAAAGAGAACGTCCGATGGACCGCTTGCTGTGCGGAGATGTGGGCTACGGTAAAACAGAGGTTGCCATACGTGCCGCGTTTAAGGCGATCGGTGACGGAAAGCAGGTAGCTCTGCTCGTTCCGACAACAATTTTGGCACAGCAGCATTATGAAACCATAAAAGAGCGCTTCCAGGACTATCCGATTAATATCGGACTTCTCAGCAGGTTCAGAACGAGAAAAGAAGCAAACGAAACAATCAAAGGGCTGAAAAACGGAACAGTTGATATCGTCATCGGGACGCATCGGCTGCTATCAAAGGATGTCGTGTATAAAGATTTAGGGCTCCTCATCATTGATGAAGAGCAGCGTTTCGGTGTAACCCATAAAGAAAAGATCAAGCAAATAAAAGCCAATGTTGATGTATTAACGTTAACAGCAACACCTATTCCGCGTACGCTGCATATGTCTATGCTTGGCGTAAGGGACCTTTCAGTCATCGAGACTCCGCCGGAAAATCGCTTCCCCGTACAGACGTATGTTGTGGAATATAACGGCGCTCTTGTCAGAGAGGCGATTGAACGTGAGCTTGCACGCGGAGGCCAGGTCTATTTCTTGTACAACCGGGTAGAGGACATTGAGCGGAAAGCGGATGAAATTTCAATGCTAGTCCCTGACGCGAAGGTAGCATATGCGCATGGGAAAATGACAGAAAATGAATTAGAAACCGTTATGCTAAGTTTCCTTGAAGGAGAATCAGACGTTCTCGTCAGCACAACCATTATCGAAACTGGCGTGGACATCCCGAACGTCAATACGCTGATCGTATTTGACGCCGACAAGATGGGACTTTCTCAGCTTTACCAGCTGCGGGGGCGTGTCGGTCGTTCTAACCGTGTGGCGTATGCGTACTTCACGTATCGCCGGGATAAAGTGCTGACAGAAGTGGCTGAAAAAAGGCTGCAGGCTATTAAAGAATTCACAGAGCTAGGTTCCGGTTTTAAAATCGCAATGCGTGACTTAACGATTCGCGGAGCCGGGAATCTTCTTGGTGCCCAGCAGCATGGCTTCATCGATTCGGTCGGATTTGACCTCTATTCACAAATGCTGAAGGAGGCCATTGAGGAGCGTAAAGGAGACACAGCGAAGACAGAGCAGTTTGAAACAGAAATTGATGTCGAGCTTGATGCGTATATTCCGGAAACTTATATTCAAGACGGCAAACAGAAAATTGATATGTATAAACGCTTCAGGTCTGTGGCGACAATCGAAGAGAAGAATGAGCTTCAAGATGAAATGATCGACCGCTTTGGAAACTATCCAAAAGAAGTCGAATACTTGTTTACTGTTGCAGAAATGAAGGTCTATGCGAGACAGGAACGTGTCGAGCTGATTAAGCAGGATAAAGATGCTGTCAGATTGACAATTTCTGAAGAAGCAAGTGCTGAAATTGACGGACAGAAGCTGTTTGAGCTTGGCAATCAATATGGCAGACAAATCGGACTGGGAATGGAAGGGAAAAAACTCAAAATCTCCATACAGACGAAAGGCCGTAGTACTGATGAATGGCTCGACACCGTGCTGGGCATGCTGAAGGGCTTAAAAGATGTGAAAAAGCAAACCATTTCATCAACGTAAATTTTGTTACTCTCTGGTGTATATTACATTTGATGTGACGGATACTAATTTCAAGCGAGGCGGAAGGTACATAAAGTAACTGCTTTAGGTCTTTCCCACATGTATATACCATCAAATGAAAGAGAGGCACCAGAGATGAAAGCAACCGGTATCGTACGTCGTATTGATGACTTAGGTCGGGTCGTGATTCCTAAAGAAATTCGAAGAACTCTGAGAATCAGGGAAGGCGATCCGCTTGAGATTTTTGTAGATCGTGACGGAGAAGTGATTTTGAAAAAGTACTCTCCGATCAGTGAGCTTGGAGACTTTGCAAAGGAGTATGCAGACGCGCTTTACGACAGCCTCGGCCATTCAGTGCTGATTTGTGATCGTGATGTATATATTGCCGTGTCCGGCAGCTCCAAAAAAGATTACTTAAACAAGTCAATCAGCGAAATGCTGGAAAGAACAATGGATCAGCGCAGCTCCGTGCTTGAGAGTGATGCGAAATCAGTACAGCTTGTGAATGGAATTGATGAGGACATGAATTCTTATACTGTAGGCCCAATTGTGGCGAACGGTGATCCGATAGGTGCTGTGGTGATCTTTTCAAAAGATCAGACAATGGGCGAAGTAGAGCATAAAGCCGTTGAAACAGCAGCTGGATTTTTGGCTCGTCAAATGGAACAGTAGGTCTTATTCCTTTCTTCGAAAATAGGTATGTAAAGAACAGCTCTCCTTGGGACGCTGTTCTTTTTCATGCGTGCCGAAAAAGGAATCCAAGGGTTGGGATGTGGTATAATAACCTCGTTTTTATTTGTGCCGCGGTAATACGTGAACCGTATTGCCCCTGACGTTGGGAAGGAGCTTTTGGATGGACGATTCAATAGGCGTTAAACGGCATTGGATTTGGCAGGGGGCTTTTGTTTTAATTCTGGCAGGCGTCATCACAAAAATTTTAAGCGCTGTTTACAGAGTCCCGTTTCAAAACATTGTCGGCGATGTTGGATTTTATATATATCAGCAGGTATACCCCTTTCTTGGTATTGCGGTCATGCTGTCCACATCAGGATTTCCAGTCATTATTTCAAAGCTGATGAATGATTATAGTGAAAAAAATCATCACACCATATTAAAAATATCAGCGTTGTTTTTGTCTTTAATCGGTATTTTATTATTTCTTTGTTTATATCTGGGTGCTGTTCCTATTGCACTCTTTATGGGAGATTCGCATCTAGCCGTGTTAATTCAAGTGGCCGCATACGCGTTTCTGCTTTTCCCATTTGTCGCGTTGCTAAGAGGCGGTTTTCAGGGGCGGCACGAAATGCTCCCTTCAGCCTTATCACAGATGACAGAGCAGTTTCTGCGTGTTGCGGTGCTCTTGGGTTTATCATTTTGGCTCGTGAAAAAGGGAGCCTCGCTTTATACTGCGGGAGCGGCAGCCGCTTCAGGCTCTCTTGCCGGAAGTTTGGTTGCATTGATAATACTGGGGTTTTTTTGGTTCAAAACGAAAAGAGACAACCAAACGGATAGGCAAAACGAAAATGTCATCACAACAAAAGAATTGACGAAAAAACTGCTTTTATATTCGGTCACAATTTGTGTAAGCAGTTTGCTGCTTTTGTTTATCCAGCTTGTTGATGCTTTGAATTTATATGCATTGCTTTCGGGTGGTGAGGCAAGCGAAGAAGCAAAATGCCTAAAGGGGATCTATGATCGGGGACAACCCTTGTTGCAGCTCGGTTCAGTTTTTGCCGTAAGCATTGCGACGTCACTCGTTCCGTATATTTCTATGGCTGTAAAAAACAAAGAGCTGAAGATCATGAAAGAAAAAATCACGTCATCTTTGAAACTATGCCTTGTGCTCGGTACAGGCGCATCGGCTGGGTTGATTTGCATTCTAAAGCCGGTAAATATCATGCTGTTTCAAAATGGAGAAGGGACAGGTGCGTTACAAGTATTTAGCTGCTCCATTTTGTTTGCATCCTTGGCGGTAACGGCAGCGGCAGTCTTACAGGGAGCGGGATACACAGTTTTTCCTGCGATAGCGGTGGGCGCGGGTGTTGCGGTGAAATGGGTGTTAAACACACTTTTGGTTCCGCGCTATGGGATTGAAGGCGCATCGCTTGCGACAGCGGCTTCCTTTGCGGCTGTCGCCGGCCTTAACTTGTATCAGCTTCGGCAAAAGGAATGGCTCGATAAGCTTAGAGGCGTTTTGATTCCGATTATTGGATCTGCTCTTTTGATGTCAGCTGTTTTGCTTGCGTATACGCGTCTCTGGACTTTCTTGTTTCCTGCAACAGGAAGAGGAGCGGCTGTGATTGAGAGTCTTTCTGCTGTTGCCATTGGTGGCGCGGTGTTTATTTATTGTATGATGAGATTGGGAATATTTACAGATGAAGAGCTGAACAGTGTGCCATTCGGCAGCAAGTTAAGCAAATTCATGAGAAGGAGAGAACAAAATGGCGGGTAAAATTACAGTCGTCGGACTTGGTGCCGGAGACATGGACCAATTGACAATTGGTATACACAAGCTGCTGACGAAGGCAGATACGCTGTATGTCAGAACCAAGGATCATCCTTTAATTGAGGAGCTTGAAAAAGAAACGAAGAACATCCGTTTCTTTGATGATATATATGAGAAACATGATCAGTTCGAGGCGGTATATGAAGAAATTGCAGATATCCTCTTTGAAGCGGCGCGGCGTGAGGACGTGGTTTACGCTGTGCCGGGACACCCTTTTGTCGCAGAAAAAACAGTTCAGCTGCTGACGGAGCGGCAGGAAAAGGAAAACGTTCAAGTGAAAGTCGCGGGGGGACAAAGTTTCCTTGATGCCACATTCAATGTCTTGCAAATTGACCCGATTGAAGGTTTTCAATTTGTGGATGCCGGCACATTGTCCGCGGATGAGCTTGAGCTCAGACATCATCTGATCATATGTCAGGTTTACGACCAAATGACGGCTTCTGAAGTCAAGCTGACATTGATGGAGAAGCTGCCTGATGATTATGAGGTCGTCATTGTGACTGCAGCAGGCAGCCGTGGCGAGGAGATCAGGACAGTGCCATTATTTGAGCTGGACCGCAATGTCGCTTTGAACAACTTAACAAGTGTGTATATTCCGCCGATTAAAGAAGAGAAGCTGCTTTATCACGAATTCTCCACGTTCCGAAGCATCATCAGAGAGCTTCGCGGACCTAATGGATGTCCGTGGGATAAAAAGCAGACGCATCAGTCATTAAAGCAGTACATGATTGAAGAATGTTATGAGCTTCTCGAAGCTATTGACGAAGAAGACACAGACCATATGATCGAAGAGCTTGGCGACGTTTTGCTTCAGGTCTTGCTTCACGCGCAAATTGGTGAAGATGAAGGTTATTTCACAATTGATGATGTCATAAAAGGAATCAGTGAAAAAATGGTCCGAAGACATCCCCATGTGTTTAAAGATGTTAAGGTTCAGGATGAAAACGATGTTTTAGCCAATTGGGAAGATATAAAAAAGGCCGAAAAAAATACATCTGAATCATCATTACTAGACAGCGTACCGAAAACCCTTCCAGCTCTTTCGAAAGCAGCTAAATTGCAGAAAAAAGCAGCGAAGGTCGGTTTTGACTGGGAAGACGTCAGCGATATTTGGGAAAAGGTAAGTGAGGAAATGAAGGAATTTTCTTCTGAGGTTTCTGAAGCTCCTCACGAACACAATCTTAAAGCTGAGTTTGGCGACATTTTGTTCGCGCTGGTGAATGTAGCCCGCTTCTACAAAATAGAGCCAGAGGAAGCGCTGACCATGACTAATGACAAATTCCGGAGACGGTTCTCGTACATTGAGGAAACAGCGAAGGAAGAGGGAGTCGAGTTGGCTGATATGTCCCTTGAGGACATGGACAAACTGTGGAATGAAGCAAAAGAAACTGAGAGGAGATCATAGATATGAGATTAGATAAATTTTTGAAAGTATCACGGCTGATCAAACGGCGTACACTAGCGAAGGAAGTAGCTGACCAAGGACGAATCTCTATTAACGGAAACCAAGCTAAAGCTAGCTCTGACGTAAAACCGGGAGATGAACTAACGGTCCGCTTCGGCCAAAAGCTTGTAACGGTTCAAGTTAATGAATTGAAAGACACGACGAAAAAAGAAGAAGCTGCAAACATGTACACGATTCTAAAAGAAGAAAAACTCGGCGAATAGGCTTGTTCTAAAAAAATCCCCCTCCTCATACAATGCAGTAATAATGCTAAAAGTATCGAGGATATGGGGGCTGAATAGATGAATTCATATTATGATCAAAAAGGTTCTTCGTCTGTTCCGGAACAGCATGATGTGACAATGAAAGGCCGGAAGCATTTAGATATTTCTGGGGTTAAGCATGTGGAGAGTTTTGATAACGAAGAATTCCTGCTGGAAACGGTGATGGGAATGCTCTCCGTCAGAGGCCAAAACCTGCAGATGAAAAATCTTGATGTGGAAAAAGGGATTGTTTCGATTAAAGGCAGGGTATTTGATTTAGTGTACTTAGACGAACAACAAGGGGATAAAGCTAAAGGGTTTTTTAGCAAGTTGTTTAAATGACGCTGACGACACAATTCTATACAATGCTGGCGATGTCCGGTATGGGTCTCTGGCTTGGTGCTTCGCTTGATACATACCGGCTCTTTGTCATTCGTGCCAAAACAGCCAGATGGCTATTATTTATTCATGATATTCTTTTCTGGATTGTGCAAGGGCTGCTTTTCTTTTATGTCTTGCTTCATGTAAATGAGGGAGAATTCAGGATTTACATCTTTTTAGCGGTTCTGCTGGGCGTTGCGACGTATCAGAGCCTTTGCAAACGAATCTATATAAAAATACTGAAATTCGTCATTTACCTTGTTGTTTCTGTTTATCAATTCTTCAAAAAACTCATTCAGCACGTGTTATTTCGTCCTATTGTGTGGACATGCGGAGCGATCATCTGGATGGCGGCATTTTTATTCAAGAAAACATACAGCCTGATAGGTTTTCTCCTGCTGTGTCTATATAAAATAGTCATGGTTCTGTGTTTTCCGATCCGTTTTATCGCGAAACAATGTTTGAAACTTCTTCCTGTGAAAATGCGTCTAACTTTTAGACGTTATTTTGAAAAAGGTGCAGGATTTCTCAAAAAGAAGAAGAAACTATTGATAACCATAAGAACGACCATTACACGGTTTTTGAAGAAATGAAAGGAGGACCGTCTGGTTTGAATTTTTCCAGGGAACGAACGATAACTGAAATACAAAACGACTATAAAGAACAAGTAGAACGGCAAAATCAGCTGAAGAAACGAAGACGCAAAGGGCTGTACAGACGGTTAACTGTATTCGGCGCCCTAGTATTCCTGACGGCAATTGTGCTGGCAAGCTCTGTATGGTCCCAAACATCTTCCCTTAGTGCAAAAGAAGAAAAGAAAGAACAGCTTGAAAAAGAACTCAAAAGTTTAAAGACAAAACAAACGGATTTAAAAGAAGAAATATCCAAATTGAAGGATGAAGATTACGTCACAGAGCTTGCCAGAAGGGACTTATTCATGTCTGGAGACGGAGAAATTATCTTCAATGTGGAGAAGAAGAGTAAGTAGCCTTGTTGACACTTAAATTTTTATTTAGGTATAATTAAGCAAACGATCTTTTTATAAGCCTAAGGAGGAGCACTTTTTTTATGTCGATTGAAGTTGGCAGCAAGTTGCAAGGGAAAATTACAGGTATTACAAATTTTGGAGCATTTGTTGAATTGCCTGGAGGCTCAACCGGTCTCGTTCACATTAGTGAGGTAGCTGATAATTATGTCAAAGACATTAACGACCACTTAAAAGTCGGCGACCAAGTTGAAGTGAAAGTCATCAACGTTGAAAAAGACGGGAAAATTGGTTTATCTATTAAAAAAGCTAAAGACCGTCCGCAAGCCAGACCTAGAAATGATTTCCGTCCGAAAGAATCTTTTGAACAGAAAATGAATAAGTTTTTAAAAGACAGCGAAGATCGCTTGTCATCTTTAAAACGCAATACGGAATCAAAACGTGGAGGGCGCGGAGCAAGAAGAGGATAACTTGCTGCTTTCTATAAAATAAATGAAGCATCCGTTCATCCCGACGGATGCTTTTTTATTATCCTCACCCTCTTTAAAAGTCAGAAAATTACAACATTAAAGTTTCTGTTGACGAAAGAGACAAACCTTTGTATTATATAACTTGTGCTTAGAAGCACAAAACAATATGGCGGTGTAGCTCAGCTGGCTAGAGCGTACGGTTCATACCCGTGAGGTCGGGGGTTCGATCCCCTCCGCCGCTACCATATTTGTTTGGCCCGTTGGTCAAGCGGTTAAGACACCGCCCTTTCACGGCGGTAACACGGGTTCGAATCCCGTACGGGTCATCCTAAAAAATCGGTTTCTCTTGCAGAAGCCGATTTTTTTCATTTTTAGACAACATTCCGGAAATTCTTTTCATAAACGAATATCAAGGCAGAAACCGTCGAAGATTTCTTTGGTATTGTTACCTTCTTTTGACAAAATCCTATCTGTGCTTTCGCTATAATGACAGGCAACGAATATAACAGGTGGGAGATGAGAGGAATGGAAAAAGCAGAAAGAAGAGTGAACGGGCCAATGGCGGGACAAGCTTTGGAAAAACTCCAATCGTTTTTTAACAGGGGCACGAAGCTGGTGACTCATCATTTGCATTCACTGTTTTTCTATAAAGGATTCATTTATGTTGTCATCGGATTTTTGCTTGGACGGGCTTTCATATTATCCGAGGTGCTTCCTTTCGCACTTCCTTTCTTTGGAGCGATGCTTCTTATCAGAAGAGACAAAGCGTTTTATGCGGTTTTGGCTGTGCTTGCAGGTGCGCTGACCATATCTCCAAAGCACTCATTGCTCATACTGGCGGCATTGCTGGCATTCTTCGTATTTTCTAAAGTGGCTGCCTTCATTACCGACGATCGTGTAAAAGCACTCCCGATTGTCGTGTTCTTCTCGATGGCTGCAGCAAGAGCCGGGTTTGTTTATGCCCAAAATGGATTTACAACCTATGATTATGTAATGGCTATCGTTGAGGCTGGACTATCGTTTATCTTAACACTGATTTTCCTTCAGAGCCTTCCGATTTTTACTGTGAAAAAAGTGAAACAATCATTAAAAATAGAGGAAATCATTTGCTTTATGATTCTTATTGCCTCTGTTTTAACGGGGCTGGCTGGCTTGTCCTACCAAGGGATGCAGGCAGAACATATATTGGCTCGTTATGTTGTGTTGAGTTTTTCCTTTATTGGCGGAGCAAGCATCGGCTGTACGGTTGGGGTTGTGACCGGCCTGATTCTTGGCTTGGCGAATATCGGAAACCTATATCAAATGAGTCTGCTTGCTTTTTCCGGTTTATTGGGCGGTTTGCTGAAGGAAGGGAAAAAAGCGGGTGCAGCAATTGGTTTGATCGTTGGATCACTTCTTATATCTTTATATGGTGAAGGCTCTGCCGGTCTGATGACAACGCTCTATGAGTCATTAATCGCAGTCGGCCTGTTTTTGCTCACACCTCAATCTATTACGAGGAAAGTGGCGAGATATATTCCGGGAACTGTCGAGCATCTTCAAGAGCAACAGCAATACGCTAGAAAAATCCGTGATGTCACTGCTCAGAAGGTAGACCAATTCTCCAATGTATTTCACGCGCTGTCTGAAAGCTTTGCAACCTTTTACCAAGCGTCAGACGAACAGACAGATGACAGCGAAGTTGATCTGTTCTTAAGCAAAATCACGGAGCATTCCTGTCAGACGTGCTACAAGAAAAACAGGTGCTGGGTACAGAACTTTGATAAAACATATGATTTAATGAAACAAGTTATGCTTGAAACAGAGGAAAAAGAATATGCATCAAACCGAAGGCTGAAAAAAGAGTTTCAACAGCATTGTTCTAAATCCAAGCAGGTTGAAGAGCTGATTGAGGATGAGCTCGCACATCATCATGCCCATTTGACACTCAAGAAAAAAGTCCAAGACAGCAGGCGCCTTGTTGCTGAACAGCTTTTAGGTGTTTCTGAGGTTATGGCCGACTTTTCTCGGGAAATAAAAAGAGAGCGAGAACAGCACTTTCTGCAGGAAGAGCAAATCATAGAAGCGCTTCAGCATTTCGGAATTGAGATTCAGCATGTCGAGATCTATAGTCTTGAACAAGGAAATATCGATATTGAAATGACCATTCCGTTCAGCGGACATGGAGAAAGTGAAAAAATCATTGCTCCTATGCTGTCTGACATTCTGGAAGAACAAATTCTTGTGAAAGCCGAACAGCACTCTCCGCATCCGAATGGATACAGCCATGTTGCCTTTGGATCAACAAAATCATACAGGGTGTCCACGGGAGCTGCTCACGCTGCGAAGGGCGGCGGCCTTGTCTCCGGCGACAGCTACAGCATGATGGAGCTTGGAGCCAGAAAATATGCTGCAGCAATCAGTGACGGAATGGGCAATGGCGCAAGAGCGCACTTTGAAAGCAATGAAACGATCAAGCTTCTTGAAAAAATCCTTGAATCGGGAATTGATGAAAAAATAGCAATTAAAACGATCAACAGCATACTGTCTCTAAGGACAACTGACGAAATATATTCCACGCTTGACCTGTCTATTATCGATCTTCAAGATGCCAGCTGTAAATTTTTGAAGGTTGGATCGACGCCTAGCTTTATCAAACGGGGTGACCAGGTCATGAAAGTTCAAGCGAGCAATCTGCCAATCGGTATTATTAATGAATTCGATGTGGAGGTTGTGAGTGAACAGCTGAAAGCGGGTGACCTCTTAATTATGATGAGTGATGGCATTTTTGAGGGGCCTAAGCATGTGGAAAATCACGACTTATGGATGAAACGTAAAATGAAAGGGTTGAAAACAAATGACCCGCAGGAGATTGCCGATTTGCTTATGGAAGAAGTCATCCGCACAAGATCCGGCCAAATTGAGGACGATATGACTGTTGTTGTTGTCCGGATTGATCACAATACACCGAAGTGGGCATCCATTCCTGTTCCGGCAATCTTTCAAAACAAACAAGAAATTTCATAACGCTTCCGTATAAATCAAATTTCTTCTGGCGAAGATGGGAATATATGAATCTGAGAATCCTCGTATTCTCCAGGAGGAATGAATGTGAACAACGGACATTTAAATCAAATTTTGCTGATAACGGATGGCTGCTCAAACCATGGGGAAGACCCGCTTGCAATGGCTGCTTTTGCTAAAGAGCAGGGGATTACGGTAAATGTCATTGGTATAATGGAAGAAAATCAAATTGACCCTGAGGCAATGAAGGAAGTCGAAGGGATTGCACTTGCCGGAGGAGGCGTGCATCAAGTCGTTTATGCATCTCAGCTTTCACAAACTGTTCAAATGGTAACAAAAAAAGCGATGACGCAAACCTTACAAGGTGTAGTCAATCAAGAACTGAAACAGATTCTCGGAAAGAATGTGGAAATGGAAGAGCTTTCCCCGGAAAAACGCGGCGAAGTCATGGAAGTGGTAGACGAGCTTGGAGAAACGGTGCATCTTCAGGTTTTGGTTCTTGTTGATACAAGTGCAAGTATGGCGCCAAAGCTTCCAACAGTAAAAGAGGCACTGATTGATTTGTCTGTAAGCCTCAATTCTCGAATCGGGAATAACGAATTTGCGATGTGTATATTTCCCGGGAAAAAACAAGAGGTCGAGCTTGTGCTGAACTGGACACCGAAGCTGCAATCTCTTTCCACACTCTTTGCAAAGCTTTCGACAGGCGGCATCACGCCGACAGGTCCGGCAATTCGTGAAGCGACACTGCAGTTTGAAAAAATACGCTCAAGAAGGGGCATGCTGGCAGATGATGAACGACGCTTTGACGAGTTTGGCATGTAGCCTCAAGCCGGGTACGATAATCAAAGGCAAGTGGAATGGAAACACTTATACATTGCGTAAACAGCTTGGTAAAGGGGCCAATGGAATTGTGTATTTGGCAGAAGCATCAGATGGACATGTTGCCTTAAAGGTGAGTGATGACAGCCTGTCTATTACTTCTGAAGTGAATGTCTTGAAATCTTTCTCAAAGGCCCAGTCCGTTACGATGGGGCCTTCTTTTTTTGATACGGATGATGCTTATATTCCCGGTACCAATACGAAAGTTTCATTTTATGCAATGGAATACATAAAAGGGCCGCTGCTTTTGAAGTATGTCAGTGATAAAGGAGCAGAGTGGATACCTGTATTAATGATTCAGCTGTTATCCAGCTTATCGGTGCTTCACCAGCAAGGATGGATATTCGGCGATCTTAAACCTGATAATCTGATCGTAACTGGTCCGCCCGCAAGGATCCGCTGCATTGATGTGGGCGGCACGACAAAGGAAGGCCGGGCGATAAAAGAGTATACGGAGTTTTATGACAGAGGCTATTGGGGGTATGGAACAAGAAAGGCAGAGCCATCCTATGATCTGTTCGCAGTTGCCATGATTATGATCAACAGTGTGCATAAAAAAGAATTTAAGAAAACGAACCAGCCCAAAGAACAGCTTAGGTCTCTCATCGAAGGAAACCCGCTGCTTCAAAAGTATAAAAAAGTGCTTTTTTCAGCCTTGAACGGAGATTATCAATCCGCAGATGAAATGAAAAAGGATATGCTGAACGCGGGGCAAAAAGCAGCACAAAGAAAACAGCCTATAAAAGCATCACCGCAGCCTGCCACACGACAAAGACAGCAAAAACCGCGCCAAGGAAAAATAACGAAGACGCGATATACCCCAAAACAGAAACCGGCTAAGTCAGGGGGGTTATTTGAAACAACGCTGATCGTGATCAGTGTTTTAGCGCTTTATTTCGCCTATATTATCTTTTTCTTAATCTGAATGGTGCAAACTGCAGAGCCTATGCTTCTTCTTTGCTTGGAGGGGTTGAAAGTGTTAGGATATGAATATCTTTAAAATACCTGCTCATTGTGAGGAGGACATTGTGAAAAGTGTCAAAGATTTTTTAAACAAACACAATCTTACGTTAAAAGGGGCGACGATCATTGTAGGCGTTTCTGGCGGTCCGGACTCAATGGCTCTTCTTCACGCGTTGCATACGTTATGCGGCCGTTCAGCGAATGTTATTGCAGCTCACGTTGACCATCGGTTCAGAGGTGCGGAATCCGAAGAGGACATGCGTTTTGTCCAAGCTTATTGTAAAGCTGAACAGCTCGTGTGCGAAACGGCTCAAATCAATGTAACCGCATATGCACAGGAAAAAGGACTCAATAAGCAGGCTGCAGCACGCGATTGCCGCTACCAGTTTTTTGAGGAAATCATGTCGAAGCACCAAGCGGACTATCTGGCTCTTGCGCATCATGGTGATGACCAGGTTGAAACAATGCTTATGAAACTGGCTAAGGGCACGCTTGGAACGGGACTTGCGGGAATGCAACCGGTTAGACGTTTTGGGACGGGGCGGATTATCAGGCCGTTCTTAACCATTACAAAGGAAGAGATCCTTCACTATTGCCGTGAAAACGGCTTGAGCTACCGGACGGATGAAAGCAACGCCAAAGATGACTACACAAGAAACAGATTCAGAAAAACAGTGCTCCCGTTTATGAAGCAGGAATCTCCGGATGTGCATAAAAGGTTTCAGAAAGTGAGTGAAGCACTGACGGAAGATGAGCAATTCTTACAGTCATTAACGAAAGATGAAATGAATAAAGTAATCACAAGCCAGTCTAATACATCAGTTGAAATCAATTCCTCTCAATTGCTTGCCCTCCCGATGCCTTTACAAAGAAGAGGAGTTCAACTAATATTAAACTATCTTTATGAAAACGTTCCATCATCCTTTTCAGCCCATCACATTCAGCAGTTTCTCGATTGGGCGGAAAATGGCGGTCCTTCAGGAGTACTGGACTTTCCGAAAGGGCTGAAGGTGGTCAAATCATATCAGACATGTTTGTTTACATTTGAACAATGGCAGTGCAAAAATGTTCCCTTTGAATACCAAATTAGCGGAGCTGCTGATGAAACGGCAGTGCTCCCTAATGGATATCTGATAGAGGCAAGGCATTATGCGGACTCGCCTGAAGAACATGGGAATGCTGTTTTTATCACAAGTGAAAAAAAGGTGCGATTTCCCTTAACAATCCGGACGAGAAAAGCTGGAGACCGGATCAAACTAAAAGGGATGAACGGCTCAAAAAAGGTAAAGGATATATTTATTGATAAGAAATTGCCTCTCCAAGAAAGAGACAACTGGCCGATTGTGACGGACGCAAGCGGTGAAATTATCTGGATACCTGGCTTGAAAAAATCAATTTTTGAAGATCTTGTGATTCCAAACAGCGACCGCATTGTATTACAATATAGACAGCATGAAAAGTGTAGGGGGCAAGCAAAATCATGATGAAACATGATATCGAGAAAGTACTGATCTCAGAGGAAGAGATACAAAAGAAAGTAAAAGAGTTAGGTGCAGAATTAACGAGCGAGTATCAAGATACATTTCCGTTGGCAATCGGTGTGTTAAAAGGAGCACTTCCTTTTATGGCAGATCTTATCAAGCATATTGATACATATTTGGAAATGGATTTCATGGATGTATCAAGCTACGGAAATTCTACGGTTTCTTCTGGAGAAGTAAAAATCATTAAAGATTTGGATACATCTGTAGAGGGCCGGGACATCTTAATTATTGAAGATATCATCGACAGTGGGTTAACCTTAAGTTATCTCGTAGAGCTCTTCCGATACCGTAAAGCAAAATCAATTAAGATTGTTACCCTTTTGGATAAACCGAGCGGAAGAAAAGCGGACATCAAAGCAGACTTTGTCGGTTTTGAAGTTCCTGACGCGTTTGTAGTGGGTTACGGACTTGATTATGCTGAGCGCTATCGCAATCTGCCTTATATCGGAGTGTTAAAACCGGCAGTTTATGAAAGCTGATCGGCAGCCTGCTTCCGAGATGGTTATTGTTTGTATTGGAATGATTTTCTATGGTACTATTGAACATAGTTGTGCTTACTGTGGGAGGAGGTAAGGAATGAATCGGGTCTTCCGTAATACCATTTTTTATTTACTTATTTTATTAGTAGTAATCGGGGTTGTGAGCTACTTCCAGACCTCAAATCCGAAAACAGAAAATATGTCGTACAGTACGTTCATCAAAAACCTGGATGACGGGAAAGTTGATAGCGTATCGGTTCAGCCTGTCAGAGGTGTTTATGAGGTAAAAGGGCAGCTGAAAAACTACGACAAAGATCAATACTTTTTGACTCATGTTCCTGAAGGAAAGGGAGCAGACCAGATATTTAACGCTTTGAAAAAGACAGACGTAAAGGTTGAGCCCGCGCAAGAAACAAGCGGATGGGTGACGTTCCTGACGACCATCATCCCATTTGTCATTATCTTTATTCTGTTTTTCTTCCTGCTCAATCAGGCTCAAGGCGGCGGCAGCCGTGTCATGAACTTTGGCAAGAGTAAAGCGAAGCTGTATACAGAGGAAAAGAAACGCGTCAAATTTAAAGACGTTGCAGGGGCTGACGAAGAAAAGCAAGAACTTGTTGAAGTTGTTGAGTTTCTGAAAGATCCCCGCAAGTTTGCCGAGCTCGGCGCCAGAATACCGAAAGGCGTGCTTTTAGTCGGACCTCCGGGTACCGGTAAAACATTGCTTGCCAAGGCTTGTGCAGGAGAAGCCGGCGTACCTTTCTTCAGCATCAGCGGATCTGATTTCGTTGAAATGTTTGTAGGGGTCGGTGCTTCCCGTGTGCGTGACTTGTTTGAAAATGCGAAAAAGAATGCGCCTTGTTTGATCTTCATTGATGAAATTGACGCAGTCGGACGCCAGCGTGGCGCTGGTCTCGGCGGTGGACACGATGAACGTGAACAGACGCTAAACCAATTGCTTGTTGAAATGGACGGATTCAGCGCTAATGAAGGAATTATCATCATTGCTGCGACGAACCGTGCGGACATCTTGGACCCAGCCTTACTTCGTCCGGGACGTTTTGACCGTCAAATCACAGTGGACCGCCCAGATGTCATTGGCCGTGAAGCTGTATTGAAAGTCCATGCGAGAAACAAACCGCTGGATGAAACGGTTAACCTAAAATCAATTGCCATGAGAACACCAGGCTTCTCAGGCGCTGACTTAGAAAACCTCTTGAATGAAGCTGCGCTTGTAGCGGCTCGTCAAAACAAGAAAAAAATCGATGCGCGTGATATTGACGAAGCGACGGACCGTGTAATTGCCGGACCCGCTAAGAAGAGCCGCGTTATCTCCAAGAAAGAACGCAATATCGTGGCTTATCACGAAGGCGGACACACCGTTATCGGTCTCGTTTTAGATGAGGCAGATATGGTTCATAAAGTAACGATTGTTCCTCGGGGCCAGGCTGGCGGTTATGCTGTTATGCTGCCAAGAGAAGACCGTTATTTCCAAACAAAGCCGGAGCTGCTTGATAAAATTGTCGGCCTCTTGGGCGGACGTGTTGCTGAAGAGATTATCTTCGGTGAAGTCAGCACAGGGGCGCACAATGACTTCCAGCGTGCGACGAATATTGCAAGACGAATGGTTACAGAATTCGGTATGTCAGAAAAACTGGGACCGTTGCAATTTGGACAGTCTCAGGGCGGTCAGGTATTCTTAGGCCGTGATTTCAACAACGAACAGAACTACAGTGATCAAATCGCTTACGAAATTGATCAGGAAATTCAGCGCATCATCAAAGAATGTTATGAGCGTGCGAAACAAATCCTGACTGAAAATCGTGACAAGCTTGAATTGATTGCCCAAACGCTTCTGAAAGTTGAAACGCTTGACGCTGAACAAATCAAACACCTTATCGATCATGGAACATTACCTGAGCGTAATTTCTCAGATGATGAAAAGAACGATGATGTGAAAGTAAACATTCTGACAAAAACAGAAGAAAAGAAAGACGATACGAAAGAGTAATTCGCTTTCTTTCTAAAAAAACTGCCGGCTGACGCTGGCAGTTTTTTTATGTAAATTATGGGCTCAGGTGCGGCTTTTGCAATCATCCAATTCTGGTATCGATTTGTTTACAAATGAGCCGCTGATCGTGTATGGTATTGTAGAATGTTTGTAAAAAGTAAAGTAGAGAAACTATTCAAAAGTGGTGATAGAGGTTGTTACTGGTTATCGATGTGGGGAACACCAATACTGTACTTGGTGTATATCATGATGGAAAATTAGAATATCACTGGCGTATAGAAACAAGCAGGCATAAAACAGAAGATGAGTTTGGGATGATTTTGCGCTCCTTATTTGATCACTCCGGGCTTATGTTTGAACAGATAGATGGCATTATTATTTCGTCAGTAGTGCCGCCAATCATGTTTGCGTTAGAAAGAATGTGCACAAAATACTTTCATATCGAGCCTCAAATTGTTGGTCCAGGTATGAAAACCGGTTTAAATATAAAATATGACAATCCGAAAGAAGTGGGGGCAGACAGAATCGTAAATGCTGTCGCTGCGATACACTTATACGGCAATCCATTAATTGTTGTCGATTTCGGAACCGCCACAACGTACTGCTATATTGATGAAAACAAACAATACATGGGCGGGGCGATTGCCCCTGGGATTACAATTTCGACAGAGGCGCTTTACTCGCGTGCAGCAAAGCTTCCTCGTATCGAAATCACCCGGCCCGACAATATTATCGGAAAAAACACTGTTAGCGCGATGCAATCTGGAATTTTATTTGGCTATGTCGGCCAAGTGGAAGGAATCGTTAAGCGAATGAAATGGCAGGCAAAACAGGAACCAAAGGTCATTGCGACAGGAGGCCTGGCGCCGCTCATTGCGAACGAATCAGATTGTATAGACATCGTTGATCCATTCTTAACCCTAAAAGGGCTGGAATTGATTTATGAAAGAAACCGCGTAGGAAGTGTATAGGAGGTTTAGTAATGGATTATTTAGTAAAAGCACTTGCGTATGACGGAAAAGTTCGGGCTTATGCAGCGAGAACGACTGATATGGTAAATGAGGGGCAGAGACGCCATGGTACGTGGCCGACAGCATCCGCTGCACTAGGCCGTACAATGACAGCTTCACTTATGCTCGGCGCTATGCTGAAGGGCGATGATAAGCTGACCGTGAAAATCGAGGGCGGAGGTCCGATCGGAGCTATTGTAGCTGATGCCAATGCCAAAGGAGAAGTCAGAGCCTATGTCTCTAACCCGCAAGTTCATTTTGATTTAAATGAACAAGGTAAGCTTGATGTCAGACGTGCGGTTGGAACAAACGGAACGTTAAGTGTCGTAAAAGATTTAGGTTTGCGCGAGTTCTTCACAGGACAAGTAGAAATCGTTTCAGGAGAATTAGGAGATGATTTTACTTACTATCTTGTGTCATCTGAGCAGGTTCCTTCATCAGTGGGCGTAGGTGTGCTCGTAAATCCTGACAATACCATTCTTGCGGCAGGGGGCTTTATTATTCAGCTGATGCCGGGAACAGATGATGAAACAATCACAAAAATTGAACAGCGTCTATCTCAAGTAGAGCCGATTTCTAAGCTCATCCAAAAAGGGCTGACACCAGAAGAAATTTTAGAAGAAGTCCTAGGCGAGAAACCTGAGATTTTGGAAACGATGCCTGTCAGATTCCATTGCCCTTGTTCAAAAGAACGGTTCGAAACAGCCATTTTAGGACTAGGCAAAAAAGAAATTCAAGATATGATAGAAGAAGATGGACAAGCCGAAGCAGTATGCCATTTTTGTAATGAAAAGTACTTATTTACAAAAGAAGAGCTGGAAGGGCTTCGTGACCAAACTACCCGCTAAGCTCTTTAGCGGGTTTTTAATTTGAGAAAAGGGGCTGAAAGCAGGTTTGAAATCAAGAACAATCTGGACCATTATTTTAGGGGCGCTGTTGGTTTGCTGTATTGCTGTTGCATATACGCTGACGAAATCCCAAGCCGGCGCATCGTCATCCGGTGAGTCTATTGCGACTATCGGAGGCAAGAGTGTGACAAGAGAAGAATGGCTGAAAGAAATGGAAGATCAGTATGGTAAGTCAACGCTTGAAGATATGATCAATGTCCGAGTTGTTGAGCAGCTGGCTAAAAAGAACAAACTTAAAATATCCAAAAGCGAAGTTGATCGTGAGTTTTTGCTGATTAAAGCGGTCAATAATTCCTTTTACGAAGATGAACATACGACGGAGAAAGAGTGGAAAGACCAAATTCGTTATAATATCCTCCTTGAGGATTTGTTAACAAGGGATATCGATATCTCAAACAAAGAATTGGAATCATTCTATAATAAAAATAAGGAACTATATCAGTTTGATGATTCGTATCGAATTCGGCACATTGTTGTAAAAGATGAAGAAGAAGCAAGAGAAGTCCTGAAAGAACTGAAAGGCGGATCAAGCTTTGAAGCTGTCGCTGCCGAAAGATCTACAGACAGATATACATCACCATACGGCGGAGATTTAGGTTTTGTCACAGAGGCATCAGACAACATTCCATCAGCATACATTGAAGAGGCGAAAACACTCAAAGAGGATGAATGGTCTCAGGAACCAATAAAGGTCAGCAACGGATATGCCATTATCCAGCTGAAAGAAAAACTAAAGGCAAGAACGTTCTCATTTGATGAAGTAAAGGACCAGATCAGACGGCAAATCGCAATGGATCAGCTAGGCGATAAAGCGACAGTTAAGACACTTTGGAAAGAAGCCGATGTATCTTGGTTTTATGGGGAAAAAAGTACTAAGTGATTGACAAAAAATTTTGAAATTGATAGATTATATACATAATACCAATACAAATAGTCGGAAATTGAGGTGTCGAGAATGGTACGTGTAGCAAACTCCATTACTGAATTAATTGGGAATACGCCAATCGTTAAATTAAATCGCCTTGCAGATGAAAACAGTGCGGATGTATATCTAAAACTTGAATACATGAACCCTGGAAGCAGTGTAAAAGACCGTATCGGTTTAGCTATGATTGAAGCGGCTGAAAAAGAAGGAAAATTAAAAGCCGGTAATACAATCATTGAACCGACAAGCGGAAATACTGGAATCGGGCTTGCAATGGTTGCTGCTGCTAAAGGATTAAAAGCCATTTTGGTTATGCCTGATACAATGAGCATGGAGCGCCGCAACCTTCTTCGCGCATATGGTGCTGAGCTTGTGCTGACTCCTGGTGCGGAAGGCATGAAAGGTGCTATTAAGAAAGCTGAAGAGCTTGCTGAAAAGCACGGATACTTTGTGCCGCAGCAGTTTAACAACCCTTCTAACCCCGAAATTCACCGCCAAACAACGGGTAAAGAAATCGTTGAGCAATTCGGTGATGATCAGCTTGACGCATTTGTAGCCGGAATCGGAACGGGCGGAACGATTACGGGAGCGGGCGAAGTGCTGAAGGAAGCATACCCTTCCATCAAGATTTATGCTGTTGAACCGTCAGATTCCCCAGTGCTTTCAGGAGGAAAACCAGGCCCCCACAAAATTCAGGGAATCGGAGCAGGATTCGTGCCGGACATCTTAAACACTGAAGTATATGATGAAATCTTCCCTGTGAAGAATGAAGAAGCATTCGAATATGCCCGCAGAGCTGCACGTGAAGAAGGAATTCTCGGAGGCATCTCATCAGGTGCGGCAATTTATGCTGCTCTTCAAGTAGCAAAAAAACTCGGAAAAGGCAAAAAAGTATTGGCCATCATTCCAAGTAACGGCGAACGTTATCTAAGCACGCCGCTGTACCAATTCGATTAAAAAAAGCCAAAACTCCCGGTTCGCCGGGAGTTTTTTTATATTTCGTGCATCAAATATGCCATGTCTGCGACGAATGTTATTCTTGGAAGAGAAATTCACTTTTTTCACTAACAACATTGCTTTACAATTAAAAACAAGTAAAAAAGAAAATAGAGGAATGATACAAATGGCACAACGCAGACCGGCAGGCAAAAAAATACCTTTTCAAAAAGACTCATTCTTACAACAATTTGAGAAACTTGCGCAATCCCGGAAACATCATGTACTTCTCGAAAGTGCAAGAGGCGGCAGATATAGTATAGCCGGTCTTGATCCAATTGCGACTGTGAAAGGAAAAGACGGAATAACTACAATTAAGCATGGTGATGAGATGCTGTTTAAAGAAGGTGATCCATTACGGGCCTTCCACAGCTGGTTTAAAACACTGGAAACAGAAACGAATCATGAGTTCCCTGACTTTCAAGGCGGGGCAATCGGGTTTCTCAGCTATGATTACGCACGGTACATTGAAAATTTTAAAATGCTCTCATTAGATGATTTAGAAACACCAGATATTTATTTTCTTGTTTTTGATGATATAGCAGTTTATGACCATCAAGAAGAGTCTCTATGGCTGATTACTCATGTTAATGGTTCTGATCAGGAAACAGCGGATGTGAAGCTATCTGAGTTAGAGCAGATGTGGTTGACTGAGCTTCCCGCTGTCACTTCGCGAGAGATGAAGCCTGAAACAGCTGGTTCTTTCGCGGCGCCATTTACCGAGGATGGGTTCTCACAAGCTGTAGAGAAAATCAAACAATACATTGCCAGCGGAGATGTGTTTCAAGTCAATCTATCAATAAGGCAGTCACAGTCACTGTCTGTCCACCCATATCAAATTTACAAAACCTTGAGAGAAGTAAATCCTTCTCCTTATATGGCGTATTTAGAAACACCTGATTTCCAAATCATTTGCGGATCGCCTGAACTGCTTGTCAGCAAAAAGGGCAAGCTATTAGAGACGAGACCGATTGCGGGCACCCGTTCCAGAGGGAAAACAAATGAAGAAGACGAGGCGCTTGCAAACGAATTGATACACAATGAAAAAGAACGCGCGGAACATGTCATGCTGGTTGATCTTGAGCGAAATGATCTGGGAAGAGTATCACGTTACGGGTCTGTGCGCGTAAATGAATTCATGGCAATTGAAAAATACTCGCATGTGATGCACATTGTGTCTAATGTCCAAGGTGAACTGCAGGATGGGTATGATGCTGTAGATATTATTCATGCTGTGTTTCCCGGAGGAACCATTACTGGTGCACCGAAAGTAAGAACGATGGAAATTATAGAAGAACTTGAGCCGACACGCCGAGGGCTTTATACTGGATCTATAGGATGGTTTGGATATAATCACGATCTGCAGTTTAATATCGTCATTCGAACCATTTATGCAACCGGAGGGCAGGCATTTATGCAGTCCGGTGCAGGAGTTGTGATTGATTCTGTTCCGAAGCACGAATACAAGGAATCATTCAAAAAAGCTTTTGCGATGCAAAGAGCATTAGAGCTGAGCGAAGAAGAGACAAAAATTAGATGAGGTGAGCGGAGAAATGATTTTAATGATTGATAACTACGATTCATTCACGTACAACTTGGTACAGTATTTGGGCGAGCTTGGGGAAGAGCTGGTTGTGAAACGCAATGACAGCATCACAATCGATGAAATTGAAGAACTGTCTCCGGACTTTCTGATGATATCTCCCGGACCGTGCAGCCCTGATGAGGCGGGAATCAGCCTCGAAGCAATTAAACATTTCGCAGGGAAAATTCCTATTTTCGGTGTATGTCTCGGACATCAGTCCATCGCACAAGTGTTCGGTGGTGATGTTGTTAGGGCAGAACGGCTTATGCACGGGAAAACCTCGGATATCGAGCATGACGGCAAAACCATTTTTGAAGGGTTGAAAAATCCCCTTGTTGCGACGCGATACCACTCGCTGATCGTAAAACCTGAGACGCTGCCAAGCTGTTTTACAGTAACAGCACAAACGAAAGAAGGAGAAATCATGGCTATTCGCCACAATGACCTCCCGATAGAGGGTGTGCAATTTCACCCAGAGTCTATTATGACCTCCTTTGGGAAAGAAATGCTCAGAAATTTTATTGAGACATATCGCAAGGAAGTTATTGCGTGATGATATATGTGAACGGCCGGTATATGGAGGAGAAAGATGCAGTTCTTTCTCCTTTTGACCATGGGTTTTTATATGGGATCGGTGTTTTCGAAACCTTCAGGCTCTACGAAGGCTGCCCGTTTTTGCTTGATTGGCATATAGAGAGGCTTGAACGCGCGCTTAAGGATCTGCAAATCGAATATACTGTTTCAAAGCATGAGATCCTTGAGATGCTGGACAAGCTGCTTAAGCTAAATGATATCAAGGATGGCAATGCCCGCGTCAGACTGAACATATCAGCGGGAATCAGCGATAAAGGCTTTGTCGCCCAGACGTACGATAAGCCCACCGTTTTATGCTTTGTGAATCAGCTGAAACCAGAAAGTCTTCCTTTGCAAAAAGAAGGAAAGGTTTTATCGATACGGAGAAACACTCCAGAGGGATCGTTCCGGTTAAAATCTCATCATTATCTAAATAATATGTATGCGAAACGGGAAATTGGAAATGATCCGCGTGTCGAGGGAATTTTCTTAACGGAGGATGGAGCTGTTGCAGAGGGTATCATATCTAATGTCTTCTGGAGAAAAGGTCGCTGTATCTATACGCCATCGCTTGATACCGGTATTCTGGACGGCGTCACGAGACGTTTTATCATAGAAAATGCAAAGGATATCGGCCTGGAGCTCAAAACGGGCCGATATGAGCTAGAAGCTCTCTTGACAGCTGACGAAGCGTGGATGACGAACTCGGTTCTTGAAATCATCCCGTTTACTAAAATAGAAGAAGTAAACTATGGAAGCCAAAGCGGAGAAGCAACCTCCGCTCTTCAATTGTTATACAAAAAAGAAATAAAGAACATGATTCATGAAAAGGGAGGAAGAGCATGGCGCAGCACACAATAGATCAAACACAAGTAATCCACACTAAGCCCAGCGCTTTATCATATAAAGAGAAGACGCTGGTGATGGGAATTTTAAACGTAACGCCTGACTCTTTCTCGGACGGCGGAAAATATGACAGCTTGGACAAGGCGCTGCTGCACGCGAAAGAGATGATCGATGATGGTGCCCATATCATTGATATTGGAGGGGAATCGACAAGGCCTGGCGCTGAGTGCGTATCTGAGGATGAGGAGATGTCCAGAGTCATTCCGGTGATTGAGCGGATTACGAAAGAGCTTGGTGTTCCTATTTCTGTAGACACGTACAAGGCTTCTGTCGCAGATGAAGCAGTGAAAGCCGGTGCATCCATTATCAATGATATTTGGGGAGCCAAACATGATCCGAAGATGGCTTCCGTTGCAGCTGAACATAATGTTCCAATTGTACTCATGCATAACCGCCCTGAAAGAAACTACAATGACTTATTGCCGGATATGCTGTCGGACTTAATGGAGAGTGTAAAAATTGCTGTTGAGGCCGGAGTAGACGAGAAGAACATTATTCTTGATCCTGGTATCGGTTTCGCGAAAACCTATCACGATAACTTGGCAGTGATGAACAAACTAGAGATTTTCAGCGGATTGGGATATCCGGTTCTTCTGGCAACCTCCCGAAAAAGATTCATCGGACGTGTTCTGGATCTTCCGCCTGAGGAGCGGGCTGAGGGCACAGGCGCGACTGTGTGTCTCGGCATTCAAAAAGGCTGTGACATTGTCAGGGTCCATGATGTAAAGCAAATTGCCAGAATGGCGAAAATGATGGACGCGATGCTGAATAAGGGAGGGGTGCACCATGGATAAAGTTTATGTAGAAGGTATGGAGTTTTACGGATATCACGGTGTGTTCACAGAAGAAAACAAACTTGGCCAGCGGTTTAAAGTCGATTTAACCGCTGAGCTGGATTTAAGCAAAGCTGGACAGACAGACGACCTTGAGCAAACGATCAACTATGCTGAGCTCTATCACGTATGTAAAGATATCGTGGAAGGGGAGCCTGTGAAATTGGTGGAAACGCTGGCGGAACGTATTGCTGGCACTGTTCTCGGAAAATTTCAGCCTGTTCAGCAATGTACGGTGAAAGTGATTAAGCCAGACCCGCCAATTCCCGGACACTATAAATCAGTAGCAATTGAAATTACGAGAAAAAAGTCATGAACAACATAGCTTATATTGCACTTGGATCTAATATTGGAGATAGAGAAACGTATTTAAGGCAAGCAGTGGCTTTACTGCATCAGCATGCTGCGGTGACAGTCACTAAAGTGTCGTCTATTTACGAAACTGACCCGGTCGGATACGAAGATCAAGCTCAATTTTTGAATATGGCTGTTGAAATCAAGACATCATTGAACCCTTTTGAACTCCTTGAACTGACGCAGCAGATAGAAAATGAATTAGGCAGAACAAGGGAAGTAAGATGGGGGCCGCGGACGGCAGACCTTGACATTTTGTTATTTAATCGTGAAAATATTGAAACAGAGCAACTAATTGTTCCGCATCCGAGAATGTATGAGCGTTTGTTTGTCCTTGCGCCGCTTGCGGAAATTTGCCAGCAGGTTGAAAAAGAGGCTACAAGCGCCGAAACAGACCAAGAAGGTGTAAGAGTATGGAAGCAGAAATCTGGGGTAGACGAATTCGTGCATTCAGAAAGCTGAAAGGTTATACTCAAGAAGGATTTGCAAAAGCATTAGGTATATCAGTTTCTATTCTCGGCGAAATTGAACGCGGAAACCGATTGCCGTCTGCTGCCATCATTCAAGATGCAGCAGATGTTTTAAATATAAGTGCGGACGAATTGGCGCCGCCAGAAAAATAGAACAAATGAAAGGAGGAGAAAAATTGTTCAAAATCGGAGATATTCAATTGAAAAACCGGGTTGTGCTCGCACCTATGGCTGGTGTCTGCAACTCTGCGTTCAGATTGACTGTAAAGGAATTCGGAGCCGGATTGGTATGCGCTGAAATGGTCAGTGACAAAGCGATCCTTTACAACAATGCAAGAACAATGGGTATGCTTTATATTGATGAACGTGAGAAACCACTGAGCCTTCAAATTTTCGGAGGAAAAAAGGAAACCCTTGTGGAAGCGGCGAAGTTTGTAGACCAAAACACAACTGCTGATATCATTGATATTAACATGGGATGTCCCGTGCCGAAGATTACAAAATGCGATGCGGGAGCCAAATGGCTTCTCGATCCTGATAAGATTTACGAAATGGTTTCTGCAGTAGTGGATGCTGTTAATAAGCCAGTTACAGTGAAAATGAGAATGGGCTGGGATGAAGACCACATTTTCGCAGTGAAAAATGCACAGGCTGTAGAACGTGCGGGCGGTAAAGCAGTGGCGCTTCACGGCCGTACGAGAGTGCAGATGTACGAAGGAACGGCAAACTGGGATATCATCAAAGAAGTAAAACAATCAGTATCGATTCCGGTTATCGGAAACGGCGATGTTAAGACACCGCAGGATGCTAAGCGTATGCTCGATGAGACAGGAGTAGACGGGGTCATGATCGGACGCGCTGCATTGGGTAACCCGTGGATGATTTACCGTACGGTTCAGTATCTTGAAACAGGTAAATTAAAAGAAGAGCCGCAAGTACGCGAAAAAATGGCCGTATGCAAACTGCATCTTGACCGCCTGATTGACTTAAAAGGTGAAAACGTAGCGGTAAGAGAAATGAGAAAGCACGCTGCATGGTATCTGAAAGGCGTGAAAGGCAATGCGAACGTTCGTAATGAAATCAATCATTGCGAGACGAGAGAAGAGTTTGTACAGCTTTTAGATGCATTTACGGTTGAAGTTGAGGCAAAAGAGCTTCAAAATGCAAAAGTAGGATAATACTCACCTCTATTTGCTGCTCACTGCTAGTTTTACGCTGGCAGTTTTTCTGCTTTTTTCATGAAACAATATCTGTAATGGAGTGATAACAATGAGTCAAGAAGAGCATAACCATGAAGAATTGAATGATCAGCTGCAAGTCAGACGCGATAAAATGAATCAGCTGAGAGATAACGGCATCGATCCATTCGGCGCACGTTTTGAAAGAACTCATCAGTCTCAAGAAGTTATTTCGGCATATCAAGATCTAACCAAAGAAGAGTTAGAAGAAAAAGCGATTGAAGTTACAATCGCAGGCCGCATGATGACAAAACGCGGCAAAGGAAAAGCTGGCTTTGCCCATCTTCAGGATTTAGAAGGCCAAATCCAAATCTACGTAAGAAAAGACAGTGTCGGTGACGACCAATATGAAATCTTCAAGTCTTCTGACCTCGGTGATCTTATCGGCGTAACCGGAAAAGTCTTCAAAACAAATGTAGGCGAATTGTCTGTTAAAGCAACTTCCTTTGAATTGCTGACAAAAGCGCTTCGTCCGCTTCCTGACAAATACCATGGTTTAAAAGACGTTGAGCAGCGCTACCGTCAGCGCTATCTGGATCTTATCGTAAACCCAGACAGCAAACATACGTTCATTACACGAAGCAAGATCATTCAAGCTATGAGAAGGTACCTTGATGATCATGGATACTTAGAAGTAGAAACACCTACAATGCACAGCATTCCTGGGGGAGCTTCTGCACGTCCGTTTATCACTCACCACAACGCGTTAGACATTCCACTCTATATGCGTATTGCTATCGAACTGCACCTAAAACGTCTAATTGTCGGCGGTTTAGAAAAAGTATATGAAATCGGCCGTGTTTTCCGTAACGAAGGTGTCTCTACACGCCATAACCCTGAATTTACAATGATTGAGTTATATGAAGCATATGCGGACTATAAAGATATCATGAGCTTAACTGAAAACCTTGTCGCTCATATCGCCCAAGAAGTGCTTGGCACAACTACGATTCAATACGGGGAAGAGCAAATCGACCTTAAACCGGAGTGGAAAAGAATCCATATGGTTGACGCAGTCAAAGAAGCGACCGGCGTTGATTTCTGGGAAGAGGTTACTGTTGAGCAGGCGCGTGAATATGCAAAAGAACATGAAGTAGAAATTAAAGACTCTATGACAGTAGGCCATATCATCAACGAATTCTTCGAACAAAAAATTGAAGAAACGCTTATTCAGCCAACGTTTATTTACGGGCATCCTGTAGAAATTTCTCCTCTTGCTAAGAAAAACCCTGAGGACCCGCGTTTTACAGACCGTTTTGAGCTGTTTATCGTTGGCCGTGAACATGCCAACGCGTTTACAGAGCTGAATGATCCTATTGATCAAAGAGAACGCTTTGAAGCGCAATTAAAAGAGCGTGAAGCCGGTAATGATGAAGCTCATTTAATGGATGAAGACTTTGTTGAAGCTCTGGAATACGGTATGCCGCCAACAGGAGGTTTAGGCATCGGTATCGACCGTCTGGTTATGCTGCTGACGAATGCCCCTTCTATTCGCGATGTGCTGTTATTCCCGCAAATGAGACAACGCTAATAAAAAAGAGCGGTATCCTCCATAGGGAAAGGATGCCGCTCTTTTTAAATCCCTTAGTATTTCTTCAAAAAAACTATTGCACTATTATTTACTAGGTGGTATATTATTATTCGTTGCCGCTAAACAAGGCGATAACGAAAAAAAGAACTTCAAAAAAAGTTATTGACTTCACTGAGTCAACGAGTTATAATAATAAAGTCGCTTGAACGAAGTGAACAAAATGATCTTTGAAAACTAAACAAGACAAAACGTACCTGTTAATTCAGTTTTTAAAAATCGCACAGCGATGTGCGTAGTCAGTCAAACTACTTTATCGGAGAGTTTGATCCTGGCTCAGGACGAACGCTGGCGGCGTGCCTAATACATGCAAGTCGAGCGGACAGATGGGAGCTTGCTCCCTGATGTTAGCGGCGGACGGGTGAGTAACACGTGGGTAACCTGCCTGTAAGACTGGGATAACTCCGGGAAACCGGGGCTAATACCGGATGGTTGTTTGAACCGCATGGTTCAAACATAAAAGGTGGCTTCGGCTACCACTTACAGATGGACCCGCGGCGCATTAGCTAGTTGGTGAGGTAATGGCTCACCAAGGCAACGATGCGTAGCCGACCTGAGAGGGTGATCGGCCACACTGGGACTGAGACACGGCCCAGACTCCTACGGGAGGCAGCAGTAGGGAATCTTCCGCAATGGACGAAAGTCTGACGGAGCAACGCCGCGTGAGTGATGAAGGTTTTCGGATCGTAAAGCTCTGTTGTTAGGGAAGAACAAGTACCGTTCGAATAGGGCGGTACCTTGACGGTACCTAACCAGAAAGCCACGGCTAACTACGTGCCAGCAGCCGCGGTAATACGTAGGTGGCAAGCGTTGTCCGGAATTATTGGGCGTAAAGGGCTCGCAGGCGGTTTCTTAAGTCTGATGTGAAAGCCCCCGGCTCAACCGGGGAGGGTCATTGGAAACTGGGGAACTTGAGTGCAGAAGAGGAGAGTGGAATTCCACGTGTAGCGGTGAAATGCGTAGAGATGTGGAGGAACACCAGTGGCGAAGGCGACTCTCTGGTCTGTAACTGACGCTGAGGAGCGAAAGCGTGGGGAGCGAACAGGATTAGATACCCTGGTAGTCCACGCCGTAAACGATGAGTGCTAAGTGTTAGGGGGTTTCCGCCCCTTAGTGCTGCAGCTAACGCATTAAGCACTCCGCCTGGGGAGTACGGTCGCAAGACTGAAACTCAAAGGAATTGACGGGGGCCCGCACAAGCGGTGGAGCATGTGGTTTAATTCGAAGCAACGCGAAGAACCTTACCAGGTCTTGACATCCTCTGACAATCCTAGAGATAGGACGTCCCCTTCGGGGGCAGAGTGACAGGTGGTGCATGGTTGTCGTCAGCTCGTGTCGTGAGATGTTGGGTTAAGTCCCGCAACGAGCGCAACCCTTGATCTTAGTTGCCAGCATTCAGTTGGGCACTCTAAGGTGACTGCCGGTGACAAACCGGAGGAAGGTGGGGATGACGTCAAATCATCATGCCCCTTATGACCTGGGCTACACACGTGCTACAATGGACAGAACAAAGGGCAGCGAAACCGCGAGGTTAAGCCAATCCCACAAATCTGTTCTCAGTTCGGATCGCAGTCTGCAACTCGACTGCGTGAAGCTGGAATCGCTAGTAATCGCGGATCAGCATGCCGCGGTGAATACGTTCCCGGGCCTTGTACACACCGCCCGTCACACCACGAGAGTTTGTAACACCCGAAGTCGGTGAGGTAACCTTTTAGGAGCCAGCCGCCGAAGGTGGGACAGATGATTGGGGTGAAGTCGTAACAAGGTAGCCGTATCGGAAGGTGCGGCTGGATCACCTCCTTTCTAAGGATATTATACGGAATATAAGACCTTGGGTCTTATAAACAGAACGTTCCCTGTCTTGTTTAGTTTTGAAGGATCATTCCTTCGAAACGTGTTCTTTGAAAACTAGATAACAGTAGACATCACATTCAAGTAATACAAGATATCACATAGTGATTCTTTTTAACGGTTAAGTTAGAAAGGGCGCACGGTGGATGCCTTGGCACTAGGAGCCGATGAAGGACGGGACGAACACCGATATGCTTCGGGGAGCTGTAAGCAAGCTTTGATCCGGAGATTTCCGAATGGGGAAACCCACCACTCGTAATGGAGTGGTATCCATATCTGAATTCATAGGATATGAGAAGGCAGACCCGGGGAACTGAAACATCTAAGTACCCGGAGGAAGAGAAAGCAAATGCGATTCCCTGAGTAGCGGCGAGCGAAACGGGATCAGCCCAAACCAAGAGGCTTGCCTCTTGGGGTTGTAGGACACTCTGTACGGAGTTACAAAGGAACGAGGTAGATGAAGAGGTCTGGAAAGGCCCGCCATAGGAGGTAACAGCCCTGTAGTCAAAACTTCGTTCTCTCCTGAGTGGATCCTGAGTACGGCGGAACACGTGAAATTCCGTCGGAATCCGGGAGGACCATCTCCCAAGGCTAAATACTCCCTAGTGACCGATAGTGAACCAGTACCGTGAGGGAAAGGTGAAAAGCACCCCGGAAGGGGAGTGAAAGAGATCCTGAAACCGTGTGCCTACAAGTAGTCAGAGCCCGTTAACGGGTGATGGCGTGCCTTTTGTAGAATGAACCGGCGAGTTACGATCCCGTGCAAGGTTAAGCAG
>NZ_CP150278.1:95000-97500 GCF_045040725.1 Bacillus sp. FSL K6-0255
AAGCAGAGGGTCGGCGGTTCGAGCCCGTCATCCTCCACCATTATGCCGGTGTAGCTCAATTGGTAGAGCAACTGACTTGTAATCAGTAGGTTGGGGGTTCAAGTCCTCTTGCCGGCACCACTTTTATATGATATAATACTCAAGTCTCTTGTAGAAGAGCCATTAGCTCAGTTGGTAGAGCATCTGACTTTTAATCAGAGGGTCGAAGGTTCGAGTCCTTCATGGCTCACCATTTTACGCGGGTGTGGCGGAATTGGCAGACGCGCTAGACTTAGGATCTAGTGTCTTTATGACGTGGGGGTTCAAGTCCCTTCACCCGCATTATATAGGATAACAGTTAGAAAAACTGGACATCCTGTCTGCGGAAGTAGTTCAGTGGTAGAACACCACCTTGCCAAGGTGGGGGTCGCGGGTTCGAATCCCGTCTTCCGCTCCAACTATACCATCCACGCCGGGGTGGTGGAATTGGCAGACACACAGGACTTAAAATCCTGCGGTAGGTGACTACCGTGCCGGTTCAAGTCCGGCCCTCGGCATTATGTTTTGCGCCCGTAGCTCAATTGGATAGAGCGTTTGACTACGGATCAAAAGGTTAGGGGTTCGACTCCTCTCGGGCGCGCCATATCTTTTAATAGAATAGATAGGAAATCGGGAAGTAGCTCAGCTTGGTAGAGCACATGGTTTGGGACCATGGGGTCGCAGGTTCGAATCCTGTCTTCCCGACCATTTTTTTATGGGGCCTTAGCTCAGCTGGGAGAGCGCCTGCTTTGCACGCAGGAGGTCAGCGGTTCGATCCCGCTAGGCTCCACCAAAAGTTTTTAAAAAAGTTGTTGACTTTGAAGAAGTGACGTTGTATACTAATAAAGTTGCTTTAACAAAGCGGACAAACAAAATGATCTTTGAAAACTAAACAAGACAAAACGTACCTGTTAATTCAGTTTTTAAAAATCGCACAGCGATGTGCGTAGTCAGTCAAACTACTTTATCGGAGAGTTTGATCCTGGCTCAGGACGAACGCTGGCGGCGTGCCTAATACATGCAAGTCGAGCGGACAGATGGGAGCTTGCTCCCTGATGTTAGCGGCGGACGGGTGAGTAACACGTGGGTAACCTGCCTGTAAGACTGGGATAACTCCGGGAAACCGGGGCTAATACCGGATGGTTGTTTGAACCGCATGGTTCAAACATAAAAGGTGGCTTCGGCTACCACTTACAGATGGACCCGCGGCGCATTAGCTAGTTGGTGAGGTAACGGCTCACCAAGGCAACGATGCGTAGCCGACCTGAGAGGGTGATCGGCCACACTGGGACTGAGACACGGCCCAGACTCCTACGGGAGGCAGCAGTAGGGAATCTTCCGCAATGGACGAAAGTCTGACGGAGCAACGCCGCGTGAGTGATGAAGGTTTTCGGATCGTAAAGCTCTGTTGTTAGGGAAGAACAAGTACCGTTCGAATAGGGCGGTACCTTGACGGTACCTAACCAGAAAGCCACGGCTAACTACGTGCCAGCAGCCGCGGTAATACGTAGGTGGCAAGCGTTGTCCGGAATTATTGGGCGTAAAGGGCTCGCAGGCGGTTTCTTAAGTCTGATGTGAAAGCCCCCGGCTCAACCGGGGAGGGTCATTGGAAACTGGGGAACTTGAGTGCAGAAGAGGAGAGTGGAATTCCACGTGTAGCGGTGAAATGCGTAGAGATGTGGAGGAACACCAGTGGCGAAGGCGACTCTCTGGTCTGTAACTGACGCTGAGGAGCGAAAGCGTGGGGAGCGAACAGGATTAGATACCCTGGTAGTCCACGCCGTAAACGATGAGTGCTAAGTGTTAGGGGGTTTCCGCCCCTTAGTGCTGCAGCTAACGCATTAAGCACTCCGCCTGGGGAGTACGGTCGCAAGACTGAAACTCAAAGGAATTGACGGGGGCCCGCACAAGCGGTGGAGCATGTGGTTTAATTCGAAGCAACGCGAAGAACCTTACCAGGTCTTGACATCCTCTGACAATCCTAGAGATAGGACGTCCCCTTCGGGGGCAGAGTGACAGGTGGTGCATGGTTGTCGTCAGCTCGTGTCGTGAGATGTTGGGTTAAGTCCCGCAACGAGCGCAACCCTTGATCTTAGTTGCCAGCATTCAGTTGGGCACTCTAAGGTGACTGCCGGTGACAAACCGGAGGAAGGTGGGGATGACGTCAAATCATCATGCCCCTTATGACCTGGGCTACACACGTGCTACAATGGACAGAACAAAGGGCAGCGAAACCGCGAGGTTAAGCCAATCCCACAAATCTGTTCTCAGTTCGGATCGCAGTCTGCAACTCGACTGCGTGAAGCTGGAATCGCTAGTAATCGCGGATCAGCATGCCGCGGTGAATACGTTCCCGGGCCTTGTACACACCGCCCGTCACACCACGAGAGTTTGTAACACCCGAAGTCGGTGAGGTAACCTTTTAGGAGCCAGCCGCCGAAGGTGGGACAGATGATTGGGGTGAAGTCGTAACAAGGTAGCC
>NZ_CP150278.1:102500-162500 GCF_045040725.1 Bacillus sp. FSL K6-0255
ACCAGGTCGACGACTGGATTGAAGAAAAAGTTGATTATGCATTCAATGAGCAAAGAGGATACTTAACCAGCTGTCCTACAAACGTAGGTACTGGTTTAAGGGCTTCGGTCATGATGCATCTGCCGGCGCTGGTTTTAACTAGGCAAATAAATCGAATTATACCGGCAATTAATCAATTAGGCTTAGTTGTTAGAGGAATTTATGGGGAAGGCAGCGAAGCAGTAGGGAATATCTTTCAAATTTCAAATCAGATCACGCTTGGTAAGTCAGAGCAGGATATTGTAGAGGATCTTAACAGTGTTGCTGCTCAGTTGATTGAACAAGAACGATCTGCCCGAGAAGCGATTTATCAAACTTCTAAAATCGAACTTGAGGATCGGGTATATCGGTCATATGGGGTCTTGTCTAATTGCCGGATGATAGAATCGAAAGAAACTGCAAAGTGCCTTTCAGATGTTCGGTTAGGCATAGACTTAGGCATAATAAAAGGACTTTCAAGCAACATACTTAACGAACTTATGATTTTGACGCAGCCAGGGTTTTTACAGCAATACTCGGGAGGCGCTTTGCGTCCGAACGAAAGGGACATTCGAAGAGCGGCTCTCATCAGAGAACGGCTTCACTTAGAAATGAATGGGAAAAGACAGGAGGATGAATCGATATGATGTTTGGAAGATTTACAGAACGAGCTCAAAAAGTACTGGCGCTAGCACAGGAAGAAGCACTTCGGTTAGGTCATAATAACATTGGCACTGAGCATATTTTATTAGGACTGGTAAGAGAAGGAGAGGGCATTGCTGCTAAAGCTCTTCAAGCGCTTGGACTCGGTTCAGAAAAAATTCAGAAAGAAGTAGAAAGTTTGATCGGGCGCGGGCAGGAAATGTCTCAAACGATTCATTATACTCCTAGAGCTAAAAAAGTCATTGAGCTTTCAATGGATGAGGCAAGAAAACTCGGTCATTCTTATGTGGGAACAGAACATATTCTTCTTGGTCTGATTCGTGAAGGAGAAGGTGTTGCTGCGAGAGTTCTGAATAATCTCGGTGTCAGCTTAAATAAAGCAAGACAGCAGGTGCTCCAGCTTCTAGGAAGTAATGAAACAGGATCATCAGCGGCAGGAACAAACAGCAATGCGAATACGCCTACGCTTGACAGCTTGGCAAGAGACTTAACTGCTATTGCGAAGGAAGACAGCCTTGACCCTGTAATCGGCAGAAGCAAGGAGATCCAGCGTGTCATTGAAGTGTTAAGCCGCAGAACGAAAAACAACCCTGTTCTCATTGGGGAACCAGGTGTAGGTAAAACGGCTATCGCAGAAGGTTTGGCACAGCAAATTATCAATAATGAAGTACCCGAAATTTTGCGTGATAAACGTGTGATGACATTAGACATGGGAACAGTTGTTGCCGGCACAAAATACCGCGGAGAATTTGAGGATCGCCTGAAGAAGGTCATGGATGAAATTCGCCAGGCAGGAAATATCATTCTATTCATCGATGAGCTCCATACATTAATCGGGGCAGGCGGAGCAGAAGGTGCTATTGATGCATCTAATATTTTAAAACCTTCACTTGCTCGTGGCGAACTCCAATGTATTGGTGCAACGACTCTTGATGAGTACCGTAAATATATTGAAAAAGATGCAGCACTGGAACGCCGTTTTCAGCCGATTCAGGTTGATCAGCCATCTGTAGATGAAAGTATTCAAATTTTACAAGGTCTGCGTGACAGATACGAAGCCCACCACCGCGTTTCTATCACTGATGATGCCATTGAAGCTGCGGTTAAGCTTTCTGACAGATATATTTCTGACCGCTTCCTTCCGGATAAAGCAATTGACTTGATCGATGAAGCGGGTTCAAAGGTGAGACTGCGCTCATTTACAACGCCTCCTAACTTAAAAGAGCTTGAGCAGAAGCTTGATGAGGTTCGTAAAGAGAAGGATGCGGCAGTGCAAAGCCAAGAGTTTGAAAAAGCTGCTTCCTTGCGTGATACTGAACAACGCCTGCGCGAGCAAGTAGAGGATACGAAGAAATCATGGAAAGAGAAGCAAGGGCAGGAAAACTCAGAGGTTACTGTGGATGATATTGCGATGGTTGTATCCAGCTGGACCGGTGTGCCTGTATCTAAAATCGCCCAAACTGAAACTGATAAGCTTCTCAATATGGAAAACATTCTTCACTCCCGTGTCATCGGCCAGGATGAAGCAGTTGTAGCGGTTGCAAAAGCCGTCAGACGTGCAAGAGCAGGATTGAAAGATCCTAAACGCCCAATCGGCTCATTCATTTTCTTAGGCCCTACAGGTGTAGGTAAAACAGAACTTGCACGAGCACTTGCTGAATCCATTTTTGGCGATGAAGAATCCATGATCAGAATTGATATGTCTGAATACATGGAAAAACATTCAACTTCAAGACTTGTTGGTTCACCTCCGGGTTATGTGGGATATGATGAAGGCGGTCAATTGACAGAGAAAGTCAGAAGAAAACCTTACTCTGTCGTGCTTCTTGATGAGATCGAGAAAGCGCACCCTGATGTCTTCAATATCCTTCTGCAAGTTCTTGAAGACGGACGATTGACTGATTCTAAAGGACGCACAGTCGATTTCCGCAATACCATTCTGATCATGACATCAAACGTCGGAGCAAGTGAGCTAAAACGCAATAAATATGTCGGCTTTAACGTTCAGGATGAAACTCAAAATCATAAAGACATGAAAGATAAAGTGATGGGTGAATTAAAACGAGCGTTCAGACCTGAGTTCATCAACCGTATTGATGAAATCATTGTCTTCCATTCACTTGAGAAAAAACATCTCACTGAGATTGTGTCATTAATGTCTGATCAATTAACGAAACGCCTGAAAGAACAAGATCTTTCTATCGAATTGACAGATGCTGCAAAAGCGAAAGTCGCGGAAGAGGGCGTTGACCTGGAATACGGTGCCCGTCCGTTAAGAAGAGCGATCCAAAAACATGTCGAGGATCGTTTATCTGAAGAACTCCTCAGAGGAAATATTCATAAAGGACAGCATATTGTTCTTGATGTAGAAGATGGCGAATTTGTCGTAAAAACGACTGCTAAAACGAATTAATATAGAAGACGGAAATGAGGCATACAGCATGTAAGTGTATGCCTCACTTTCATATCAAGAAATAGAACAAGGGAGAGGTCTTACACTATATATGGCTAAAACAAAATCGAAGTTCATCTGCCAATCCTGCGGCTACGAGTCTCCAAAATGGATGGGGAAATGTCCGGGCTGTGGTGCTTGGAATACAATGGTGGAAGAAATGATTAAAAAAGCACCGGCCAATCGGAGAGCGGCTTTTTCTCATTCTGTTCAAACTGTACAGAAACCTTCACCTATTACATCAATCGAAACATCAGAAGAACCCCGCGTCAAAACCCAGCTTGGCGAGTTTAACAGAGTACTCGGCGGAGGTGTCGTTAAAGGCTCCCTCGTTTTAATTGGCGGTGATCCTGGTATCGGAAAGTCAACGCTATTACTGCAGGTTTCCGCTCAATTATCAGGCTCATCAAACAGTGTCCTGTATATTTCGGGAGAAGAATCTGTAAAGCAAACGAAGCTGCGAGCAGACCGTCTCGGCATTAATAATCCGTCACTGCATGTTTTATCTGAAACCGATATGGAGTATATTTCGTCTGCTATACAAGAGATGAATCCATCGTTTGTCGTTGTTGACTCTATTCAAACGGTTTACCAAAGCGATATTACATCTGCTCCAGGCAGTGTGTCACAGGTCAGAGAATGTACCGCTGAGCTGATGAAAATTGCAAAAACAAAAGGTATTCCGATTTTTATCGTAGGGCACGTGACGAAAGAAGGGTCTATTGCAGGTCCGAGACTGTTGGAGCATATGGTTGACACTGTTTTATATTTTGAAGGAGAACGCCACCATACTTTCCGTATTTTGCGGGCTGTAAAAAACCGTTTCGGATCTACAAACGAAATGGGCATTTTCGAAATGCGGGAAGAGGGGCTCACTGAGGTTTTGAATCCTTCGGAAATTTTCTTAGAAGAACGCTCTGCTGGTTCCGCAGGCTCGAGTATCACTGCCTCTATGGAGGGCACTAGACCGATTCTCGTTGAAATTCAGGCACTCATCTCGCCAACAAGTTTTGGCAACCCAAGGCGTATGGCAACGGGAATAGACCATAACAGGGTTTCTCTGTTAATGGCTGTGTTAGAAAAAAGAGTTGGACTGCTGCTGCAAAATCAGGATGCTTATTTGAAAGTGGCTGGCGGCGTTAAGCTTGATGAACCGGCAATTGATCTTGCGATTGTGATTAGTATTGCATCAAGCTTTAGAGACACACCTCCAAATCCTGCAGATTGTTTTATTGGAGAAGTGGGATTAACCGGAGAAGTCCGGCGGGTTTCAAGAATTGAACAGCGTGTGAAAGAAGCGGCAAAGCTTGGTTTTAAACGCATGATCATACCCGCGGCAAATCTGGATGGATGGACAAAACCAAAAGGGATTGAGGTTATCGGAGTAGCAAATGTTGCAGAAGCGCTTCGTACTTCATTAGGAGGATAATAGATGGAAAAAGAGAAAAAAGGGGCGAAACACGAGTTAGACCTGTCATCTATATTGCAGTTTGTTGCTCCGGGTACACCGCTCAGAGCGGGGATGGAAAACGTCTTGAGAGCAAATACAGGCGGTCTGATTGTTGTTGGATATAATGATAAAGTAAAAGAAGTGGTGGACGGCGGCTTTCACATAAACACGGCTTTTTCTCCGGCGCATTTATATGAGCTGGCTAAAATGGATGGAGCGATCATTTTAAGTGATTCTGGTCAAAAGATCCTATACGCGAATACTCAGCTGATGCCGGATGCCACAATTTCTTCATCAGAAACAGGAATGCGGCACAGAACTGCCGAAAGAGTAGCTAAGCAAACTGGCTGTCTTGTAATCGCCATTTCTGAAAGAAGAAATGTCATAACGTTATATCAGGAAAACATGAAGTATACACTAAAAGACATAGGATTTATTTTAACCAAGGCGAACCAAGCCATTCAAACACTTGAAAAATATAAGACAATCCTCGATAAAACGATTAATGCACTGAACGCGTTAGAGTTTGAGGAACTTGTTACCTTCAGTGATGTCTTGTCTGTCATGCATCGTTATGAAATGGTACTGAGAATCAAAAACGAAATTAATATGTATATCAAAGAGCTGGGGACAGAAGGGCATCTGATCAAACTGCAAGTCATTGAATTGATTACGGATATGGAAGAAGAGGCCGCTTTATTTATTAAGGACTATGTAAAAGAAAAGATTAAAGATCCGTTTGTTCTCTTGAAGGAGCTGCAGGATATGTCCAGTTATGATCTGCTGGATGATTCCATTGTGTATAAGCTTCTCGGTTACCCTGCTTCTACTAATCTTGATGATTATGTATTGCCGAGAGGATACAGGCTGTTAAATAAGATACCGCGTCTTCCGATGCCGATTGTTGAAAATGTTGTAGAAGCATTTGGAGTCCTGCCAAGGATTATTGAGGCGAGTGCAGAAGAATTAGATGAAGTAGAGGGAATCGGTGAAGTACGAGCCCAAAAAATCAAAAAAGGATTAAAACGCCTGCAAGAGAAGCATTATTTAGACAGACAACTGTGATTTCGGTTAAAACCTTATGAATACGGGTATATTAATGTTGGTTTTTGTTTATTCTGATATTCGTAGGATGCATAAGACTTTGTGAAATTAAAATGTTAAAAAAGGAGGTGGGGGTATGTTAAAACGAATAGTTCAGGCGTTCTTCATTATTTTTGGCGGCGTTGTTGGTATATTTTTGATACCTGAATTGTTTGTACTGTTAAATATACAGGACATACCTTTAATAACAAACGCATATACGTCTGCGGCAATAGGAGCAATTATCTTTTTTCTCATCAGTATATGGGGTACAGAATACGTTGTGAACTGGGTGAAGTGGATAGAGGATTCATTGTTAAAAGCGCCGGTTCCAGATTTGTTATTTGGAAGTCTTGGCTTAGTTTTTGGACTTATAATTGCTTATCTTATCGTAAATGTTATTCCTTTAGACAATATACCTTACCGCATATTCAGCACAATAATTCCTGTATTTTTGGCTTTCTTCCTCGGTTATCTCGGCTTCCAGGTGGGCTTTAAGAAAAAGGATGAATTGATCAGCCTGTTTTCCATTTCCGCCAGAATGCAAAAGAAAAAAGGAACAGCTGATGAAGAACATGAGGTTCAAGACAAGAAGCTGAAAATTTTGGACACTAGTGTTATTATTGATGGGAGAATAGCAGATATTTGTCAGACTGGTTTTTTAGAGGGAGTTATCGTGATTCCGCAGTTTGTCCTTGAGGAATTGCAGCATATTGCAGACTCTTCAGATGTTTTAAAACGAAACAGAGGACGCCGCGGTCTTGATATCCTGAACCGCATTCAGAAAGAATTAGACATTGAAGTTGAAATTTACGAAGGCGACTTTGAAGATATTCAGGAGGTTGACAGCAAGCTCGTCAAACTTGCTAAGCTGACATCCGGGGTCGTTGTGACGAATGATTTTAATTTAAATAAAGTGTGCGAGCTTCAGAAGGTAGCAGTATTAAACATTAATGACCTTGCCAATGCGGTTAAGCCTGTTGTGCTTCCTGGCGAGGAAATGAATGTTCAGGTCATTAAGGACGGGAAAGAGCATAATCAGGGAGTTGCCTACTTGGATGACGGTACGATGATTGTCGTTGAAGAAGGACGGAATTATATCGGCAAGCATATTGATGTACTCGTCACAAGTGTGCTGCAGACAGCAGCGGGACGAATGATTTTTGCGAAGCCTAAGCTGTTGGAGAAGGCGCTGTAAAGGGAGAAGAAACAATGAGTTATGATGTGGTGATTCCTGCAGCCGGACAGGGAAAGCGGATGAAGGCAGGGAGAAATAAACTGTTCATTGAGCTGAAGGGAGACCCGGTGATCATACACACGTTAAGAGTGTTTGACAGCCACCGGCAGTGCGATAAAATCATTTTGGTGATTAACGAGCAGGAGCGGGAGCACTTTCAGCAATTGCTGTCCGATTACCCGTTTCAAACTTCAATTGAGCTTGTTGCAGGCGGAGATGAGCGACAGCACAGTGTGTATAAGGGGCTGAAAGCCGTAAAGCAGGAAAAGATTGTCCTTGTACATGACGGTGCCCGTCCATTTATAAAACATGAACAAATTGACGAACTGATCGCAGAGGCGGAACAGACAGGAGCGGCCATCCTTGCTGTTCCGGTAAAAGATACGATTAAACGCGTTCAAGATTTACAAGTCAGTGAGACGATTGAACGTTCAAGCTTGTGGGCTGTCCAAACGCCACAAGCTTTTCGTCTTTCTTTATTGATGAAGGCTCACGCTGAGGCCGAGCGCAAGGGATTTTTAGGGACGGATGACGCCAGCCTCGTTGAACAGATGGAGGGCGGTTCGGTCCGTGTTGTAGAAGGCAGCTATACAAATATTAAGCTGACGACGCCAGACGATTTGACGTCAGCTGAAGCTATCATGGAATCAGAAAGTGGGAATAAACATGTTTAGAATTGGACAAGGATTTGATGTGCATCAATTAGTGGAGGGCCGTCCTCTCATTATTGGCGGAATTGAAATCCCGTACGAAAAAGGGCTGCTTGGCCATTCTGATGCAGACGTATTGTTGCATACCGTCGCTGACGCCTGCCTGGGAGCTGTGGGTGAAGGAGACATAGGCAAGCATTTTCCTGACACAGATCCCGAGTTCAAGGACGCAGATTCTTTCAAATTACTTCAGCATGTCTGGGGAATCGTGAAACAGAAGGGGTATGTCCTTGGGAACATTGATTGCACCATCATAGCGCAAAAGCCGAAGATGCTGCCGTACATAGAAGATATGAGAAAAAGAATTGCTGAAGGCCTTGAGGCAGATGTTTCTCAAGTAAATGTAAAAGCAACAACGACAGAAAAGCTTGGATTTACAGGCCGGGCGGAAGGAATAGCGGCTCAGGCGACAGTACTGATACAAAAAGGCTAACTTGTTTTGATGCCGGGTCTATTTGGTGGTAGAATAGATTCATACATTTTTGCCTGAGGCCATACATGACATGAAAGGAAGTATTTGAAAATGGGAAACGAAGTACGCGTCCGTTATGCACCGAGTCCAACCGGACATTTGCATATTGGAAATGCCAGAACGGCGCTTTTTAATTATTTATTTGCCCGCAATCAAGGCGGTAAGTTTATCATTCGAGTTGAGGATACTGATAAAAAGCGCAATATTGAGGGCGGAGAACAAAGCCAGCTGAATTATCTGAAGTGGCTAGGTATTGACTGGGATGAGAGTGTGGATGTCGGAGGAGAGTACGGTCCATACCGTCAGTCAGAGCGTAACGATATCTATAAAGTGTACTATGAAGAGCTTCTTGAAAAAGGGCTTGCTTATAAATGTTACTGTACGGAAGAAGAGCTTGAAAAAGAGCGTGAAGAACAGATTGCCCGCGGAGAAATGCCTCGTTATTCCGGAAAACACAGAGACCTGACTCAGGAAGAACAGGAGAAATTTATCGCCGAAGGCAGAAAACCAAGTATTCGTTTCCGTGTGCCGGAAGGAAAAGTCATCGCCTTCAACGACATCGTAAAAGGCGAAATTTCTTTTGAATCAGATGGCATCGGCGACTTCGTTATTGTGAAAAAGGACGGAACGCCTACTTATAACTTCGCGGTAGCTATTGATGACTACTTAATGAAAATGACACACGTGCTGCGCGGTGAGGATCATATTTCTAACACACCGAAACAGATTATGATCTATCAAGCATTCGGGTGGGATATTCCTCAGTTCGGACACATGACGCTGATTGTAAACGAAAGCCGTAAAAAGCTCAGCAAACGTGATGAATCCATTATTCAATTCATCGAGCAGTACAAAGAGCTTGGCTACCTGCCAGAAGCGCTGTTCAACTTTATCGGCTTGTTAGGCTGGTCACCGGTTGGAGAAGAAGAGCTTTTCACAAAAGAGCAGTTTATTGAAATTTTTGATGTAAATCGTTTATCTAAATCACCAGCTTTGTTTGATATGCATAAGCTAAAATGGGTTAACAACCAATATGTGAAGAAGCTGGATCTTGATCAGGTTGTTGAACTGACGCTTCCGCATTTGCAAAAAGCCGGCAAAGTTGGCACTGAGCTTTCTGCTGAAGAACAAGAATGGGTTCGTAAACTGATTTCCCTGTATCATGAGCAATTAAGCTACGGTGCGGAAATTGTTGAGCTGACTGATTTGTTCTTTACGGATGAGATCGAGTATAATCAAGAAGCGAAAGCTGTTCTGGAAGAAGAACAGGTTCCTGAAGTGCTCAGCACATTCGCAGCGAAGCTTGAAGAGCTTGAGGAGTTCACTCCGGATAATATCAAAGCATCGATCAAAGCAGTGCAGAAAGAAACTGGCCATAAAGGGAAAAAACTGTTTATGCCGATTCGTGTTGCTGTAACAGGGCAAACTCACGGTCCGGAACTGCCGCAATCAATTGAATTGATCGGTAAAGAGACTGCAATTCAGCGTTTAAAGAATATCTAAATAAATGATTGTTGACAGGGAAGAGTATAAAGCTTTAGGCCATTACAGAAAGGATCTTCATTGGCTGAGAGAGATCCATGAGCCGGGTTTTAGAAGTGCGCCCTTAAGACCTTTGAAGAACGTTTTTTGAAATCAGTATTCAAAGGCGGCCGCCGCCGTTACAGGCTGAAGTTGGGAGAGCAGAAGTCTGCTTTTCAAACAGAGTGGAACCGCGCGGTTAAAGCGTCTCTGTCATGTTTACATGCAGAGACGCTTTTTTTATTGGGTAGAGGAAATCAGATAGAGAAACGGGGGGAAGCATGTGTTTTTTAGAATGCTCAAAGAAGACATTGATACTGTGTTCGATCAAGATCCCGCAGCAAGAAGCTATTTTGAAGTGATTTTAACTTATTCCGGTTTACATGCTATATGGGCGCATCGGATTGCACATGCTTTATATAAACGAAAATTTTATTTCCTTGCACGCCTTATATCTCAAGTAAGCCGATTTTTTACCGGGATAGAAATCCACCCCGGCGCTACAATCGGGAGAAGATTTTTCATAGACCACGGCATGGGGGTTGTCATTGGGGAGACATGTGAAATCGGCAATAACGTAACCGTTTTTCAGGGGGTTACCCTCGGGGGAACGGGAAAAGAAAAGGGAAAAAGGCACCCAACGATTAAAGATGACGCATTGATAGCCACAGGTGCTAAAGTGCTCGGTTCTATTACGGTCGGTGAAGGCTCAAAGATTGGCGCTGGTTCAGTAGTGCTGCATGATGTTCCTGATTTTTCAACAGTTGTCGGTATCCCTGGACGGGTCGTTGTACAAAATGGCAAGAAAGTAAGACGCGATTTAAACCATCAGGATTTGCCCGATCCAGTTGCTGACCGCTTTAAGTCTTTGGAACAGCAGATTTTAGAGCTGAAGGCAGAACTTGAAGACAGAAAAGAAAGGATCAATCAAAAATGACAATCACACTTTATAATACATTGACTAGACAGAAGGAAACATTCGTTCCTCTTGAAGAGGGAAAAGTGAAAATGTATGTATGCGGACCCACGGTTTACAATTACATTCATATCGGGAACGCGCGTCCGGCAATCGTTTACGATACGGTTCGAAACTATTTAGAGTATAAAGGCTATGATGTGCAGTATGTCTCTAACTTCACAGACGTAGACGATAAATTAATTAAAGCGGCAAATGAACTCGGTGAGGATGTACCCACCATTTCAGAGCGTTTTATTAAAGCATACTTTGAAGACGTAGGTGCGCTCGGCTGCCGAAAAGCCGACCTTCATCCGCGAGTAATGGAGAACATGGATGCCATTATCGAATTCGTAGATCAGCTCGTGAAAAAGGGCTACGCATATGAATCAGAAGGTGACGTATATTTCAAAACCAGAGCATTTGAAGGGTACGGAAAGCTTTCTCAGCAATCAATCGATGAACTAAGATCAGGTGCACGCATCCGGGTCGGCGAGAAAAAAGAAGATGCTCTTGATTTCGCACTGTGGAAAGCGGCAAAAGAAGGAGAAATCTCTTGGGATAGCCCTTGGGGGAAAGGGCGTCCGGGCTGGCACATTGAATGCTCAGCAATGGTGAAAAAGTATCTCGGTGACCAGATTGATATCCATGCGGGCGGACAGGATTTAACATTCCCTCACCATGAAAACGAAATTGCGCAATCTGAGGCGCTGACAGGCAAAACGTTTGCGAAGTACTGGCTTCATAATGGTTATATCAATATTGATAATGAAAAAATGTCAAAATCACTAGGCAACTTTGTGCTTGTGCATGACATCATTAAACAGCATGATCCGCAGCTTTTGAGATTCTTTATGCTATCTGTTCATTATCGCCATCCGATTAACTATTCAGAAGAGCTTCTGGAGAATACGAAAAGCGCGTTCAGCCGTTTAAAAACAGCGTACAGCAATCTTCAGCACCGTCTGAACAGCAGTACGAATTTAACCGAAGATGACGATCAATGGCTTGAAAAGGTTGAAGAACACCGCAAAGCATTCGAAGAAGAGATGGACGATGATTTTAATACGGCGAATGCCATTTCAGTCTTGTTTGACTTAGCGAAACACGCCAATTATTATCTTCAGAAAGATCATACGGCTGATCATGTGATTACGGCGTTTATTGAGATGTTTGACCGCATTGTTTCTGTCCTCGGTTTTTCGTTGGGTGAGCAGGAACTTCTCGATCAAGAGATTGAAGACTTAATCGAAAAGCGAAATGAAGCGCGCCGGAATCGCGATTTTGCATTGTCAGACCAGATCCGCGACCAGCTGAAAAGCATGAATATCATTCTTGAAGATACGGCTCAAGGCACTCGCTGGAAACGGGGAGAATAACAGATGCTTGAATTTGATACGATAAAAGATTCTAAGCAGCTTAACGGTCTTGCGCTTGCTTATATAGGTGATGCCATTTTTGAAGTGTATGTCAGGCATCACCTGCTTAAGCAGGGCTTTACCAAACCAAATGATCTTCATAAGAAATCAAGCCGGATTGTTTCAGCAAAGTCACAGGCTGAGATCCTATTTTTTCTGCAGAATCAATCATTTTTTACGGAAGAAGAGGAAGCGGTGCTGAAAAGAGGCAGAAATGCCAAGTCAGGGACAACACCTAAAAATACAGATGTTCAGACGTACCGCTACAGTACAGCATTTGAAGCGCTTCTGGGCTACCTTTTTCTAGAGAAAAAAGAGGAACGACTTAGTCAGCTCGTAGCCGAAGCTATACAATTCGGGACGTCAGGGAGGAAAACAAATGAGTCAGCAACATGATTACGTCATAGGGAAAAATGCAGTGATCGAGACGTTAAAATCTGATCGGAAGCTGTATAAGCTGTGGATGGCGGAAAACACCGTAAAGGGACAAGCACAGCAAGTGATTGAGCTTGCCAAAAAGCAGGGAATCACGATTCAATACGTCCCGAGAAAAAAACTCGATCAAATGGTGACAGGACAGCATCAGGGCGTAGTGGCACAGGTTGCAGCGTATGAATATGCAGAACTGGACGATTTATATAAAGCAGCCGAAGAAAAAAATGAACAGCCTTTCTTCCTCATTCTGGACGAGCTTGAAGACCCTCATAATCTTGGTTCCATTATGAGGACAGCAGATGCGGTCGGCGCTCATGGCATCGTCATTCCAAAACGGAGAGCTGTCGGGCTGACAACAACAGTGGCAAAAGCTTCAACAGGAGCAATTGAGCACATTCCTGTAGCAAGAGTCACCAATTTGGCACGGACGTTAGAAGAGATGAAAGAGCGGGGAATCTGGGTTGTCGGAACGGATGCGTCCGCGCGTGAGGATTTCCGTAATATGGACGGCAATATGCCTTTGGCTCTAGTCATCGGAAGTGAAGGAAAAGGGATGGGCCGCCTTGTGAAGGAAAAGTGCGATTTTCTCATTAAACTCCCGATGGCCGGAAAGGTAACTTCACTAAATGCATCTGTCGCGGCTGGTCTTTTGATGTATGAAGTCTACCGGAAACGAAACCCTGTGGGAGAATAAAGACCCATGGATATCCTGTTAGTAGACGGGTACAACATGATTGGAGCCTGGCCGCAGCTGAAGGATTTAAAAGCGAACAGTTTTGAAGAGGCGAGAGACGTACTGATTCAGAAAATGGCGGAATATCAATCGTATACAGGAAACAGGGTTATTGTTGTTTTTGACGCGCATCTCGTAAAAGGGCTTGAGAAAAAACAGACCAACCATAGAGTTGAAGTAATTTTTACAAAAGAAAATGAGACGGCTGATGAGCGGATAGAAAAGCTCGCTCAGGCTTTGAATAATATTGCGACTCAAATTCACGTTGCGACCTCTGACTATACTGAGCAGTGGGCGATTTTCGGACAGGGGGCATTGCGGAAATCGGCCCGGGAGCTTCTGAGAGAGGTAGAAACGATTGAAAGGCGAATAGAGAGACGGGTAAGAAAAATCACTTCCGAAAAGCCGGCGGGTAAAATTGCTTTATCGGAAGAGGTTTTGAAAACGTTTGAAAAGTGGAGGCGGGGAGACTTAGATTAAGTTGACGCTTTTTTGCCCAATACTGTATAATATTTCTATCTACGTGCGCCGGGGGGATCGGAGTGAATCTACAGAACAACAAGGGAAAATTCAACAAAGAGCAGTTTTGCCAGTTGGAGGACGAGCAGGTCATTGAAAAGGTTCATGTTGGGGACAGTGATGCGTTAGATTACTTGATTACGAAGTACCGAAACTTTGTTCGGGCAAAAGCAAGATCCTATTTCTTAATAGGGGCGGACAGAGAGGATATTGTTCAGGAAGGCATGATAGGCCTCTATAAGTCTATTCGTGACTTCAAAGAGGACAAGCTTACCTCATTCAAAGCTTTTGCAGAATTATGTATTACCCGCCAAATTATTACCGCAATAAAGACAGCTACTCGCCAGAAACACATTCCTTTGAATTCCTACGTCTCATTAGATAAACCGATCTTTGATGAAGAATCAGACCGAACGCTGCTGGATGTCATTTCAGGAGCGAAAACCTTAAATCCTGAGGAAATGATCATTAATCAGGAAGAATTTGATGATATTGAAATGAAAATGGGAGAACTATTAAGTGATTTAGAGAGAAAAGTACTCGTCTTATATCTCGACGGGAGAAGTTACCAAGAGATTTCTGATGAACTGAACCGACATGTGAAATCGATCGACAATGCCCTTCAGCGTGTGAAACGCAAGCTGGAGAAGTACTTGGAAATTCGCGAAATCAGTTTGTAATAGGAATTTATGCTATATTGACAGTATTTTTCTGACTATGATATGTTACTAAAGATAAGAACTAATGTCTATTTAGAAAAAGGTGTAATGACATGAGAAAAAAGATTACGTTAGCATGCAAGACATGCGGAAACCGTAATTATACGACAATGAAGAGCTCTGCATCAGCGGCTGAGCGATTAGAAGTAAAGAAATACTGCAGTACTTGCAATTCACATACAGCTCATCTTGAAACAAAATAGTTTTTGCGCTTTTAAATTGTGGAGGTCTTTTACATGCGTATTATGAAATTCTTTAAAGATGTTGGGAAAGAAATGAAAAAGGTAAGCTGGCCTAAAGGAAAAGAGTTAACGCGTTATACCATTACGGTAATTTCAACAGTTATCTTTTTTGTTATCTTTTTTGCCCTCCTTGACACAGGAATTTCTCAATTAATTCGTTTAATAGTTGAATAATGATCAGCAATACGTGCTATAATAGATCATAATATTACTTGCCAAAACCCGTTCAGCGGGTTTTTTATTGTGGCTTAAAATGAAAGTTATCATAGGCTTGCCGCCTATTTTTTGAAGCGTTATGGTAATTCACTAAAACCAAATGCGGGGAGGGAAGGACTGGACAGTCCTGAATAGAATGGAAAAGAATTGGTATGTTGTTCACACGTACTCTGGTTATGAGAATAAAGTAAAAGCCAACTTGGAAAAGCGTGTTGAATCAATGGGGATGCAGGATAAAATTTTCCGTGTAGTCGTACCCGAAGAAGAAGAAACAGATATCAAAAACGGCAAGAAAAAAGTCGTGAAAAAGAAAGTGTTCCCTGGTTATGTGCTTGTTGAAATTGTAATGACAGACGACTCTTGGTATGTTGTCCGAAACACGCCGGGCGTTACTGGATTCGTAGGATCTGCCGGGTCAGGTTCAAAACCGACGCCGCTTCTTCCGGGCGAAGCAGAAACCATTCTGAAGAGAATGGGCATGGATGAACGAAAAACTGATATTGACTTTGAACTGAAAGAGACAGTGAAAGTAATAGACGGACCTTTTGCTAACTTTACAGGATCAATTGAAGAGATTGATTATGATAAAAGCAAGGTCAAAGTTTTCGTTAATATGTTTGGCCGTGAAACGCCGGTTGAGCTGGAATTTACCCAAATCGATAAATTGTAATGTGAAAAAACTTGAAATTGCTATATATAAATGATAATATAGCAAAGGTACGTCTTGGACTTATCCAAGGCAACTAGCATGATATTTCGTCATTCATATAAAGAATGAAACCTTGAGTGGGAGGGTTTACCCTATTACCACATCACGGACTTAAGGAGGTGTGTCTCGTGGCTAAAAAAGTAGTTAAAGTTGTAAAATTGCAAATTCCTGCTGGAAAAGCTAACCCAGCACCACCAGTTGGACCTGCACTTGGTCAAGCCGGTGTTAACATCATGGGATTCTGTAAGGAGTTTAACGCTCGTACAGCTGACCAAGCTGGTTTAATCATTCCTGTTGAAATTTCGGTTTACGAAGACCGTTCATTTACATTTATTACAAAAACTCCACCTGCTGCAGTATTGCTTAAAAAAGCAGCTGGAATTGAGTCTGGTTCTGGTGAACCAAACCGTAATAAAGTGGCAACCGTTAAGCGCGATAAAGTACGCGAAATCGCTGAAACGAAAATGCCTGACTTAAACGCAGCAGACGTTGAAGCGGCAATGCGCATGGTTGAAGGTACTGCCCGCAGTATGGGTATTGTAATCGAGGATTAATTTGTTTCTTGTCGGGTTGCGAGTTTTAACAAGTTCGCAACCCTTATTCGTGGGAGGTTATTCCGCTATAACCACATAAGGAGGAAATTTTAAAATGGCTAAAAAAGGTAAAAAGTACGTTGAAGCTGCTAAGCTTGTAGACCGTTCTAAAGCTTACGACGTCTCTGAAGCAGTAGCTCTCGTTAAAAAAACAAACACAGCTAAATTCGACGCTACAGTTGAAGTGGCTTTCCGTTTAGGGGTTGACCCTCGTAAAAACGACCAGCAAATCCGTGGAGCAGTTGTGCTTCCAAACGGAACTGGTAAAACTCAGCGCGTTCTCGTTTTCGCAAAAGGCGAAAAAGCGAAAGAAGCTGAAGCTGCTGGTGCAGATTTCGTAGGCGATACTGACTACATCAACAAAATTCAACAAGGCTGGTTCGATTTCGATGTAATCGTAGCTACACCTGACATGATGGGTGAAGTTGGTAAAATCGGTCGTGTACTTGGACCAAAAGGTTTAATGCCAAACCCTAAAACTGGTACAGTTACTTTCGAAGTTGAAAAAGCGATCGGCGAAATCAAAGCGGGTAAAGTTGAATACCGCGTTGATAAAGCTGGAAACATTCATGTTCCTATCGGTAAAGTTTCTTTCGAGGATGAAAAACTTGTTGAGAACTTCACAACAATGTACGATACAATCCTTAAAGCTAAACCTGCTGCAGCTAAAGGCGTTTACGTGAAAAACGTTGCTGTAACTTCTACTATGGGACCTGGTGTCAAAGTAGACTCTTCAACTTTTAACGTAAAATAATATTGACATGACATCAACATTCTGATATTATTCAAAATGTTGTAAAATAGAATATCATTTATACCGTAGACAGTAGGGGCCTAACCGCTTAATTATCCTACCGAGGTGTATATTATCACAGCTATTACGTTACGTATGCTTGTATATACAGCCTCCATGTCTCATGGAGGCTTTTTATATGGAATCCGTCGTCTCAGTCGTGATCACCTAACGGTATAAGTGTTACACAAGAATCTACAGGAGGTGTAACCATGAGCAGCGCAATTGAAACAAAAAAAGTTGTTGTTGAAGAAATTGCTTCTAAACTGAAAGAAAGTAAATCAACGATCATCGTTGACTATCGCGGACTTAACGTTTCTGAAGTAACTGAACTTCGTAAACAGCTTCGCGAAGCTAACGTTGAGTTCAAAGTTTACAAAAATACGATGACTCGCCGTGCGGTTGAACAAGCTGAGCTTAATGGTTTGAATGATTTCTTAACTGGACCGAACGCGATCGCATTCAGCACTGAAGATGTTGTCGCTCCGGCTAAAGTTCTTAATGACTTCGCTAAAAATCACGAAGCTCTTGAAATCAAAGCTGGCGTTATCGAAGGTAAAGTTTCTACTGTTGAAGAAGTGAAAGCTCTTGCTGAACTTCCATCACGCGAAGGCTTGCTTTCTATGTTGCTTAGCGTACTTCAAGCTCCAGTTCGCAACCTTGCTCTTGCTGCAAAAGCTGTGGCAGAACAAAAGGAAGAACAAGGCGCTTAATCTAATCAGTTTTTCATAAATTAAAACAAAATGGAGGAATTACAAATGGCTTTAAATATCGAAGAAATCATTGCTTCCGTTAAAGAAGCAACTGTACTTGAATTGAACGACCTAGTAAAAGCAATCGAAGAAGAATTTGGCGTAACTGCTGCTGCTCCTGTAGCTGTAGCTGGCGGAGCTGCTGCAGGCGGAGCTGCTGAAGAGCAAAGCGAATTCGATCTTATCCTTGCTGGTGCAGGATCTCAAAAAATCAAAGTTATCAAAGTTGTACGTGAAATCACTGGTCTTGGCTTGAAAGAAGCTAAAGAACTTGTTGACAACACTCCAAAACCACTTAAAGAAGGTATTGCTAAAGAAGAAGCTGAAGAGCTTAAAGCTAAACTTGAAGAAGTTGGCGCTTCTGTAGAAGTTAAGTAATCTTCACTTACCTGTAGGGGAAGCTCGCTTTTATGAGGCGAGCTTTTTCTTTGCCATTCTTTAAGCCATGAAAAAAGGAGGTTCTAATAATGAGTGAGCACTATTATTCAGAAAAACCTTCAGTAAAAAGCAACAAGCAAACCTGGTCTTTTAGGCTTCGGAATAAAGATTTCACGTTTACCAGCGACAGCGGGGTTTTTTCTAAAAAAGAAGTTGATTTCGGCTCCCGCCTGCTGATTGATTCTTTTGAAGAGCCTGAGGTTGAGGGCGGCATTTTAGATGTAGGCTGCGGGTACGGCCCGATTGGTTTATCGCTCGCCAGCGACTTTAAAGACCGGACTATCCACATGATTGACGTTAATGAGAGAGCCGTAGAACTATCAAATGAAAATGCGGAACAGAACGGAATAACAAACGTTAAGATTTATCAAAGCGATTTGTTTTCAAACGTTGATTCTGCTCAAACATTTGCTTCTATTCTTACAAATCCCCCAATCCGAGCCGGAAAAAAAGTTGTCCATGCTATCTTTGAGAAAAGCGCTGAACACTTAAAAGCTTCAGGTGAATTGTGGATCGTCATACAGAAAAAGCAAGGCGCGCCTTCTGCCATTGAAAAGCTCGAGGAACTGTTCGATGAAGTTTCCGTCGTTCAAAAAAAGAAAGGCTATTATATCATAAAAGCAAAAAAAGTTTGACTCGGTATTTTAACTATGTTAATATTGTAAAATGCCAATGTATATATTTTGCTTGATATGATGAATTGTCAATATCTATGTATAAATTATACAAGTATGGAAATGCTAATAAAATCGGTATTTGTTTTTGGATGTGGTTTTCTTAATTAGAAACCCTTTTTTCTTTTGTCTTGTAAAAGTATTTTCTTTCTTTGGAAGAAATACTTATTACACATATAATACGCATGATTTGAGGGGTGAATCAGTTGACAGGTCAACTAGTTCAGTATGGACGACACCGCCAGCGCAGAAGCTATGCTCGCATTAGCGAAGTGTTAGAATTACCAAATCTCATTGAAATTCAAACCTCTTCTTATCAGTGGTTTCTTGATGAGGGTCTTAGAGAGATGTTTCAAGACATATCACCAATTGAGGATTTCACTGGTAACCTCTCTCTTGAGTTCATTGATTATAGTTTAGGTGAGCCTAAATATCCTGTAGAGGAATCAAAAGAACGTGATGTGACTTACTCAGCTCCGCTAAGAGTGAAGGTTCGTTTAATTAACAAAGAAACTGGAGAGGTAAAAGACCAAGATGTCTTCATGGGTGATTTCCCTATTATGACAGATACAGGTACTTTTATCATTAACGGTGCGGAACGTGTTATCGTTTCCCAGCTTGTTCGGTCTCCAAGTGTATATTTCAGTGGTAAAGTAGACAAAAACGGTAAAAAAGGTTTTACCGCAACTGTCATTCCAAACCGTGGCGCATGGTTAGAATACGAAACTGATGCGAAAGATGTTGTTTATGTCCGCATTGATCGCACACGTAAGTTGCCGGTTACGGTTCTTTTGCGTGCTCTCGGCTTCGGCTCCGATCAAGAGATTCTTGATCTCATAGGAGAAAACGAATACCTGCGAAATACGCTTGATAAAGATAACACAGAAAACAGCGACAAAGCGTTGCTGGAAATTTACGAGCGTCTCCGTCCTGGAGAGCCGCCTACAGTAGAAAATGCGAAAAGCTTGCTTGATTCTCGTTTCTTTGATCCGAAACGATACGATCTTGCCAATGTAGGACGCTATAAAATTAATAAAAAACTTCATATTAAGAATCGCCTCTTCAATCAGAGACTTGCTGAAACGCTTGTTGATCCTGAAACAGGAGAAATCCTTGCTGAAAAAGGTCAGATTCTTGATAGAAGAACACTTGATAAAGTACTGCCATACTTAGAAAACGGAATCGGTTTCAGAAAGCTGTATCCGAATGGCGGCGTTGTTGAAGATGAAGTGACTCTTCAATCAATTAAAATCTTTGCTCCGACTGATCAAGAAGGAGAACAGGTTATTAATGTAATCGGCAATGCTTACATCGAAGAAGAGATTAAAAACATCACGCCTGCTGATATTATTTCTTCAATCAGCTACTTCTTCAACCTGCTGCACGGAGTAGGCGACACAGATGATATCGATCATCTTGGAAACCGCCGTTTACGTTCTGTAGGCGAGCTTCTCCAGAATCAATTCCGTATCGGTTTAAGCCGTATGGAGCGTGTGGTTCGTGAGAGAATGTCAATTCAAGATACGAATACAATTACGCCTCAGCAGCTGATCAATATTCGTCCTGTTATTGCGTCCATTAAAGAGTTCTTTGGAAGCTCACAGCTTTCTCAATTCATGGATCAGACGAACCCGCTTGCTGAATTAACGCACAAGCGTCGTCTGTCAGCATTAGGACCGGGCGGATTGACACGTGAGCGTGCCGGAATGGAAGTGCGTGACGTTCACTACTCCCACTATGGCCGTATGTGTCCGATTGAAACGCCTGAGGGCCCGAACATCGGTTTGATCAACTCACTATCATCTTATGCAAAAGTAAACCGTTTTGGCTTTATTGAAACGCCATATCGCCGCGTTGACCCTGAAACAGGGAAGGTAACGGGCAGAATCGATTACTTAACTGCTGATGAAGAGGATAACTATGTTGTCGCTCAAGCGAATGCTCGTCTTGATGACGAAGGCGCCTTTATTGATGACAGCATCGTAGCTCGTTTCCGCGGGGAGAACACCGTTGTTTCCAGAAATCGTGTAGACTACATGGATGTATCGCCTAAGCAGGTTGTATCTGCTGCGACAGCATGTATCCCGTTCTTAGAAAACGATGACTCCAACCGTGCCCTCATGGGAGCTAACATGCAGCGTCAGGCTGTGCCTTTGATGCAGCCGGAAGCGCCATTTGTTGGAACTGGTATGGAATACGTATCAGGAAAAGACTCTGGTGCCGCTGTTATTTGTAAACACCCTGGTATCGTTGAACGCGTAGAAGCGAAAAACGTTTGGGTTCGCCGTTATGAAGAAGTAGACGGTCAAAAAGTAAAAGGAAACCTGGATAAATACAGCCTGCTGAAATTTGTCCGCTCTAACCAAGGTACGTGCTACAACCAGCGTCCGATCGTAAGTGTCGGCGATGAAGTGGTAAAAGGAGAAATCCTTGCTGACGGTCCTTCTATGGAGCTTGGTGAACTTGCACTTGGCCGTAACGTAATGGTCGGCTTCATGACATGGGATGGCTACAACTATGAGGATGCCATCATCATGAGTGAACGCCTAGTGAAGGATGATGTTTATACATCTATCCACATTGAAGAATACGAATCAGAAGCACGTGATACGAAACTTGGACCTGAAGAAATCACTCGCGATATTCCAAACGTCGGTGAAGATGCACTTCGCAATCTTGATGACCGCGGAATCATCCGTATTGGGGCAGAAGTAAAAGACGGAGATCTTCTTGTTGGTAAAGTAACGCCTAAAGGCGTAACTGAACTGACTGCAGAAGAACGCCTTCTTCACGCCATCTTTGGCGAGAAAGCCCGCGAGGTTCGTGATACTTCTCTTCGTGTGCCTCACGGCGGCGGCGGAATTATCCATGACGTTAAAGTCTTCAACCGTGAAGACGGAGACGAACTTCCTCCAGGTGTTAACCAGTTAGTACGCGTATATATCGTTCAGAAACGTAAGATTTCTGAAGGGGATAAAATGGCCGGTCGTCACGGTAACAAAGGTGTTATCTCTAAGATTCTTCCTGAAGAGGATATGCCTTACCTTCCTGACGGCACACCAATTGATATCATGCTTAACCCGCTGGGCGTACCATCACGTATGAACATCGGGCAGGTATTGGAACTTCACATGGGTATGGCCGCTCGTTACCTTGGCATTCACATTGCATCTCCTGTATTTGACGGAGCGCGAGAAGAGGATGTCTGGGAAACACTTGAAGAAGCCGGCATGTCTCGTGACGCCAAAACAGTGCTTTACGACGGACGTACTGGAGAGCCGTTTGATAACCGTGTATCTGTCGGTATCATGTACATGATCAAACTAGCTCACATGGTTGACGATAAACTTCATGCACGCTCTACAGGCCCTTACTCACTTGTTACGCAGCAGCCTCTTGGCGGTAAAGCGCAATTTGGCGGACAGCGTTTTGGTGAGATGGAGGTTTGGGCACTTGAAGCTTACGGTGCGGCTTACACTCTTCAAGAAATTCTGACTGTTAAGTCTGATGACGTGGTTGGACGTGTGAAAACATACGAAGCCATCGTTAAAGGCGACAATGTTCCTGAACCAGGTGTTCCGGAATCATTCAAAGTATTAATCAAAGAACTTCAAAGCTTAGGTATGGATGTCAAAATCCTTTCTGGTGATGAAGAAGAAATAGAAATGAGAGATTTAGAAGACGAAGAAGATGCGAAACAAGCTGACGGCCTGGCATTATCAGGTGATGAAGAGCCGGAAGAAACAGCATCTGCAGACGTTGAACGCGATGTAGTAACAAAAGAATAATCTCTAGTTATAAAGGCAAGTGACATCGGTTAATCCGAAGATAAAAAGGGAGGTAGGCCCCTTGCTAGATGTGAACAATTTTGAGTATATGAACATCGGTCTTGCTTCACCAGATAAAATCCGTTCATGGTCTTTTGGTGAAGTGAAAAAGCCTGAAACGATAAACTATCGTACGTTAAAACCTGAAAAGGACGGTCTATTCTGCGAACGCATTTTCGGACCGACTAAGGACTGGGAATGTCATTGCGGGAAGTACAAGCGAGTTCGTTATAAAGGCGTAGTTTGTGACCGCTGCGGAGTCGAAGTAACACGGGCTAAAGTCCGTCGTGAGAGAATGGGGCACATTGAACTGGCTGCCCCAGTTTCCCACATTTGGTATTTCAAAGGTATTCCAAGCCGTATGGGTCTTGTGCTGGATATGTCACCTCGTGCTTTAGAAGAAGTCATTTACTTTGCTTCTTACGTTGTAACTGATCCGGCGAATACACCGCTTGAAAAGAAACAGCTTCTGTCTGAGAAAGAATACCGTGCTTATCTTGATAAATACGGTAATAAATTCCAAGCATCTATGGGTGCTGAAGCAATTCATAAACTTCTTCAAGATATCGATCTTGTCAAAGAAGTTGATATGTTAAAAGAAGAGCTGAAAACTTCACAAGGACAACGCCGTACTCGTGCGATCAAACGTCTTGAAGTTTTAGAAGCCTTCCGTAACTCAGGAAACAAGCCTTCTTGGATGATCCTTGATGTGCTTCCTGTTATTCCTCCGGAGCTTAGACCGATGGTTCAGCTAGATGGCGGACGTTTTGCGACTTCTGATTTGAATGACCTTTATCGTCGTGTCATCAACCGTAACAATCGTTTGAAACGCCTTTTGGACCTTGGTGCGCCTAGCATCATCGTTCAAAACGAAAAGCGTATGCTTCAAGAGGCTGTCGATGCCCTAATTGACAACGGCCGCCGCGGACGCCCTGTAACAGGTCCTGGTAACAGACCGTTAAAATCTCTTTCTCACATGCTGAAAGGGAAGCAAGGCCGTTTCCGTCAAAACCTTCTTGGTAAACGTGTCGATTACTCCGGACGTTCTGTAATCGTTGTTGGTCCTCATTTGAAAATGTACCAATGCGGATTACCGAAGGAAATGGCGCTTGAACTTTTCAAACCTTTCGTTATGAAAGAACTTGTTGAAAAAGGTCTTGCTCACAACATTAAGAGTGCGAAACGCAAAATTGAGCGCGTACAGCCTGAAGTTTGGGATGTACTAGAATCAGTTATTAAGGAGCACCCGGTACTGCTGAACCGTGCCCCTACACTTCACAGATTAGGTATCCAGGCGTTTGAACCAACGCTTGTTGAAGGACGCGCAATCCGTCTTCACCCGCTCGTATGTACAGCTTACAACGCTGACTTTGACGGTGACCAAATGGCGGTTCACGTACCATTATCTGCTGAAGCACAAGCTGAAGCACGCATCTTGATGCTTGCTGCTCAAAACATCTTGAACCCTAAAGATGGTAAACCGGTTGTAACACCGTCTCAGGATATGGTACTGGGTAACTATTACCTGACACTTGAGCGTGCCGGTGCTGTCGGTGAAGGTATGGTCTTCAAGAATACAGACGAAGCGCTTCTTGCTTATCAAAACGGATATGTTCACCTTCATACGAGAGTAGCTGTTGCAGCTAACTCACTTAAGAATGTGACATTTACCGAAGAACAGCGCTCAAAATTGTTAATTACAACTGTCGGTAAGCTTGTCTTCAATGAAATTCTTCCGGAATCATTCCCTTACATGAATGAACCAACGAAGAGCAACATTGAAGAGAAAACACCTGACCGTTTCTTCTTAGAAAAAGGTGCTGACGTTAAAGCTGTTATCGCACAGCAGCCAATCAATGCGCCGTTTAAAAAAGGCATTCTGGGTAAAATCATCGCGGAAATCTTTAAACGATTCCATATTACGGAAACGTCTAAAATGCTTGACCGCATGAAAAACCTAGGTTTCAAATATTCAACAAAAGCTGGTATTACAGTTGGGGTTTCTGACATCGTCGTACTCGATGATAAACAAGAAATTCTTGAAGAAGCGCAAAGCAAAGTTGACAACGTTATGAAGCAGTTCCGCCGCGGTCTTATCACTGAAGAAGAACGCTATGAGAGAGTCATCTCTATCTGGAGTGCTGCAAAAGACGTTATCCAAGGCAAACTGATGAAATCACTTGATGAACTCAACCCGATCTACATGATGAGTGACTCTGGTGCCCGTGGTAACGCGTCTAACTTTACGCAGCTTGCCGGAATGCGCGGCCTGATGGCCAACCCGGCTGGACGTATCATTGAGTTGCCGATCAAATCAAGTTTCCGTGAAGGTCTGACAGTATTGGAGTACTTTATCTCCACACACGGTGCGCGTAAAGGTCTTGCCGATACCGCTCTTAAAACTGCTGACTCAGGTTACCTTACACGCCGTCTAGTTGACGTTGCGCAGGATGTTATCATTCGTGAAACTGATTGCGGAACTGACCGAGGCATTCTTGCTAAGCCACTTAAAGAAGGAACTGAAACAATTGAGCGTTTAGAAGAACGCTTAATCGGACGTTTTGCAAGAAAACAAGTGAAGCACCCTGAAACAGGTGAAGTGCTTGTGAATGAAAACGAACTGATCGATGAAGATAAAGCACTGGAGATTGTCGAAGCCGGCATTGAAGAAGTGTGGATCCGTTCTGCCTTCACATGTAATACGCCTCATGGTGTATGTAAACGATGCTATGGCCGAAATCTTGCAACTGGCTCCGATGTTGAAGTCGGTGAAGCTGTCGGAATCATTGCTGCCCAATCAATCGGTGAGCCTGGTACACAGTTAACAATGCGTACATTCCATACAGGCGGGGTTGCCGGAGACGATATCACACAGGGTCTTCCGCGTATCCAAGAGCTTTTCGAAGCGCGTAATCCGAAAGGTCAGGCAACAATTACAGAAATCGACGGTACAGTCGTTGAGATCAATGAAGTTCGTGACAAGCAACAGGAAATTGTGGTTCAAGGCGCAGTGGAAACACGTTCTTATACGGCACCTTACAACTCCCGCTTGAAAGTAGCGGAAGGAGATAAAATTACTCGAGGCCAAGTACTGACAGAAGGTTCAATCGATCCGAAAGAACTTCTTAAAGTGACTGACCTGACGACTGTTCAAGAGTATCTTCTCCATGAGGTTCAAAAGGTTTACCGTATGCAGGGTGTTGAAATCGGTGATAAACACGTAGAAGTAATGGTTCGCCAGATGCTTCGCAAAGTACGCGTGATTGATGCCGGTGACACTGATGTGCTTCCAGGTACATTGCTTGATATTCACCAATTTACTGAAGCGAACAAAAAGGTATTGCTTGAAGGCAATCGACCTGCTACAGGCCGTCCTGTCTTACTCGGTATTACAAAAGCATCTCTTGAAACTGATTCATTCTTATCTGCTGCTTCCTTCCAGGAAACAACACGTGTCCTTACAGATGCAGCGATCAAAGGTAAGCGTGACGAGCTTCTCGGCTTGAAAGAGAATGTTATCATCGGTAAGCTTGTTCCAGCTGGTACAGGAATGATGAAATACCGTAAAGTAAAACCAGTATCAAATGTTCAGCCGACTGACGATATGGTCCCGGTTGAATAACTGATTTAACTCTGCTGAAAGACTGCAAAAACAGTCTTTCAGCAGATATATTTATGAAAAAGTCACTCTATGAGAAGAACGAATCTAAAAAATGTCATACCTTGTTGACATTCGTCTCCTAGAATGATAATATAACCAAGGTGCTCGAAATAAACCTGTTACTTTGGAGGATATGTTTATGTCTTATGATAAAGTATCACAGGCCAAATCAATTATTATTGGTACGAAGCAAACAGTGAAAGCTCTAAAGCGAGGTTCAGTAAAGGAAGTAGTCGTTGCAAAAGACGCAGATCCGATACTCACGTCAAGTGTTGTTTCACTTGCTGAAGATCAAGGTATCTCTGTCTCAATGGTTGAATCCATGAAAAAGCTCGGCAAAGCCTGCGGAATTGAGGTAGGAGCAGCCGCTGTTGCCATTATTTTATAACGTACTTTTGTTTTTGCGTAAGATTCCATCTTGTGTAAAGACATTGTTTTTTGCCTTTTGATGAACCACCTGGGTATGTGGGTTATAAAACGTAATGAAGGGAGGAAAAATTCATGCCTACAATTAATCAGCTAATTCGCAAAGGACGCGTGAGTAAAGTAGAAAACTCAAAGTCTCCTGCACTTAACAAAGGATACAACAGCTTTAAAAAAGAGCACACTAACGTATCTTCTCCACAAAAACGCGGGGTATGTACTCGTGTTGGTACAATGACACCGAAAAAACCGAACTCAGCACTTCGTAAATATGCTCGTGTTCGTTTGACTAACGGAATCGAGGTTACTGCTTACATTCCTGGTATCGGTCACAACCTGCAAGAGCACAGTGTTGTACTTATCCGCGGCGGACGTGTAAAAGACTTACCAGGGGTACGTTACCACATCGTTCGTGGTGCGCTTGATACTGCTGGAGTTGAAAACCGTGCACAAGGCCGTTCTAAATACGGTACGAAAAAACCTAAAGCAAAATAATATACGAAAATACGCATAATTGATGAAGGGAGGATATTCAGATGCCACGTAAAGGTCCTGTAGCAAAAAGAGATGTTTTACCTGATCCGATTTACAACTCTAAGCTTGTATCTCGTTTAATCAACAAAATGATGATCGATGGTAAAAAAGGTAAGTCTCAAACGATCCTATACAAGTCATTCGATATCATTAAAGAACGTACTGGCAATGATGCAATGGAGGTTTTCGAACAAGCATTGAAAAACATCATGCCTGTACTTGAAGTAAAAGCACGCCGTGTAGGTGGTGCGAACTACCAAGTTCCTGTAGAAGTTCGTCCTGAACGTCGTACGACTCTTGGACTTCGCTGGTTAGTTAACTACGCTCGTCTTCGTGGAGAAAAAACGATGGAAGAGCGTTTAGCTAACGAAATCCTTGACGCAGCTAACAACACTGGTGCTGCTGTTAAGAAACGTGAAGACACTCATAAGATGGCTGAAGCAAACAAAGCATTTGCTCACTATCGCTGGTAGGATTTATAGATTAACAAAACACAATTTCCTAATAAGGAAGGAGAAATTACCCAATGGCAAGAGAGTTCTCCTTAGAAAAAACTCGTAATATCGGTATCATGGCTCACATCGATGCCGGTAAAACGACTACTACAGAACGTATCTTGTTCTATACTGGTCGTATCCACAAAATTGGTGAAACTCATGAAGGAGCTTCACAAATGGACTGGATGGAGCAGGAACAAGAACGTGGTATCACAATCACTTCCGCTGCGACTACTGCACAGTGGAAAGGATACCGCGTAAACATCATCGATACTCCAGGACACGTAGACTTCACAGTTGAAGTTGAACGTTCTCTTCGTGTACTTGATGGTGCTGTTGCTGTACTTGACGCGCAATCAGGCGTTGAGCCTCAAACAGAAACTGTTTGGCGTCAGGCAACAACTTATGGAGTACCGCGTATCGTTTTTGTTAACAAAATGGACAAAATCGGTGCAGACTTCCTTTACTCTGTAGGAACTTTAAGAGACCGTCTTCAAGCAAACGCTCATGCAATTCAATTGCCGATCGGTGCTGAAGATAACTTCGAAGGTATCATTGACCTTGTAGAAAACGTTGCGTATTTCTACGAAGATGACCTCGGAACTCGTTCTGATGCAAAAGAAATCCCTGAAGAGTACAAAGAGCAAGCTGAAGAGCTTCGCAACAGCCTTATTGAAGCTGTATGTGAGCTTGATGAAGAGCTTATGGATAAGTACCTTGAGGGTGAAGAAATCACAATTGACGAGTTAAAAGCAGGAATTCGTAAAGGTACATTAAATGTTGAATTCTACCCTGTTCTTGTTGGTTCTGCCTTCAAAAACAAAGGTGTTCAACTAGTACTTGATGCTGTTCTTGACTACCTTCCTGCACCAACTGACGTTGCTGCAATCAAAGGTACACGTCCTGATACAAATGAAGAGATTGAGCGTCATTCTTCTGACGAAGAGCCATTCTCTGCATTAGCATTTAAAGTTATGACTGACCCTTACGTTGGTAAGTTGACGTTCTTCCGTGTGTACTCTGGAACACTTGATTCTGGTTCATACGTGAAAAACTCTACTAAAGGCAAACGTGAGCGTGTTGGACGTATTCTTCAAATGCACGCTAACAGCCGTGAAGAAATCTCTACTGTATACGCAGGGGATATCGCAGCTGCTGTAGGTCTAAAAGATACAACTACTGGAGATACTCTATGTGATGAGAAGGATCTTGTTATCCTTGAGTCAATGGAATTCCCAGAACCAGTTATCGACGTTGCTATTGAGCCTAAATCAAAAGCTGACCAAGATAAAATGGGTATCGCTTTAGCGAAACTTGCTGAAGAAGATCCTACATTCCGTACTCAAACAAACCCAGAAACTGGCCAAACGATCATCTCTGGTATGGGTGAACTTCACCTTGATATCATTGTTGACCGTATGAAACGCGAATTTAAAGTAGAAGCCAATGTTGGTGCTCCTCAAGTTGCGTACCGTGAAACATTCCGTACCGGTGCAAAAGTTGAAGGTAAATTCGTACGTCAGTCTGGTGGACGCGGTCAGTTCGGACACGTTTGGATCGAATTCGAACCAAACGAAGAAGGCGCTGGCTTTGAATTTGAAAATGCGATTGTCGGTGGGGTCGTTCCTCGTGAATACATCCCAGCTGTTCAAGCAGGTCTGGAAGATGCACTCGAAAATGGTGTACTAGCAGGCTTCCCGCTTATCGACATTAAAGCTAAACTTTTCGACGGTTCTTACCATGATGTTGACTCAAACGAAATGGCATTTAAAGTCGCTGCTTCTATGGCATTGAAAAATGCAGTCAGCAAATGTAACCCAGTTCTTCTTGAACCAATCATGAAAGTGGAAGTGGTTATTCCAGAAGAATATATGGGAGATATCATGGGTGATATCACTTCACGTCGCGGACGCGTAGAAGGTATGGAAGCACGCGGTAACGCTCAAGTTGTTCGTGCTATGGTTCCTCTTGCTGAAATGTTCGGTTACGCTACTGCACTTCGTTCTAATACGCAAGGTCGCGGTACGTTCACTATGCACATGGATCACTACGAAGAAGTGCCGAAGAGCGTCGCAGAAGAAATTATCAAAAAAAATAAAGGCGAATAATTGATTTTGCCGCTTAACTCAAGTATAACTACTATTGTAAGATGAGGAAGTGAAAGCTTTCTTTCACTTCCTATCACTCTATACATTACTAATTAAAAGCTCTTAAGGAGGATTTTAGAATGGCTAAAGAAAAATTCGACCGTTCCAAATCACATGCCAATATTGGTACAATTGGACACGTTGACCATGGTAAAACAACTTTAACTGCTGCTATCACAACAGTACTTCATAAGAAATCTGGTAAAGGTACAGCTATGGCGTACGATCAAATTGATGGTGCTCCAGAAGAACGCGAGCGCGGTATCACAATCTCTACTGCACACGTTGAGTACGAAACTGAAACTCGTCACTATGCACACGTTGACTGCCCAGGACACGCTGACTATGTTAAAAACATGATCACTGGTGCTGCGCAAATGGACGGAGCTATCCTTGTAGTATCTGCTGCTGATGGCCCAATGCCACAAACTCGTGAGCACATCCTTCTTTCTAAAAACGTTGGTGTACCATACATCGTTGTATTCTTAAACAAATGCGACATGGTAGACGACGAAGAGCTTCTTGAACTAGTTGAAATGGAAGTTCGCGATCTTCTTAGCGAATACGACTTCCCTGGTGATGATGTACCAGTTGTTAAAGGTTCTGCTCTTAAAGCTCTTGAAGGAGACGCTGAGTGGGAAGCTAAAATCTTCGAACTTATGGATGCGGTTGATGAGTACATCCCAACTCCAGAACGCGACACTGAAAAACCATTCATGATGCCAGTTGAGGACGTATTCTCAATCACTGGTCGTGGTACAGTTGCTACTGGCCGTGTAGAACGCGGACAAGTTAAAGTCGGTGACGAAGTTGAAATCATCGGTCTTCAAGAAGAGAACAAGAAAACAACTGTTACAGGTGTTGAAATGTTCCGTAAGCTTCTTGATTACGCTGAAGCTGGTGACAACATTGGTGCCCTTCTTCGCGGTGTATCTCGTGAAGAAATCCAACGTGGTCAAGTACTTGCTAAACCAGGTACAATCACTCCACACAGCAAATTCAAAGCTGAAGTTTACGTTCTTTCTAAAGAAGAGGGTGGACGTCATACTCCATTCTTCTCTAACTACCGTCCTCAGTTCTACTTCCGTACAACTGACGTAACTGGTATCATCCATCTTCCAGAAGGCGTAGAAATGGTTATGCCTGGAGATAACACTGAAATGAACGTTGAACTTATTTCTACAATCGCTATCGAAGAAGGAACTCGTTTCTCTATTCGTGAAGGCGGACGTACTGTTGGTTCAGGCGTTGTTTCTACAATCACTGAGTAATAGTATGATTTTAAACGAGACCCCTGCGGGTCTCGTTTTTTGTTTGCTTATCTTTTTCTTGTATAATAGGATCTATCATATTCGAGGGGTTAATATTTATGATTCCTGAAAAGAAATCAATCGCAATCATGAAAGAACTAAGCATTGGAAATACAAAGCAAATGCTGATGATTAATGGAGTTGACGTGAAAAATCCATTGCTGCTTTTTTTACATGGAGGGCCGGGAACGCCGCAAATCGGATATGTTAGACATTATCAAAAAGAGCTGGAACAGTATTTTACAGTAGTTCATTGGGATCAGAGAGGATCGGGGCTTTCTTATTCTAAGCGAATTTCGCATCACTCTATGACAATAAATCACTTCATTAAAGATACAATCCAAGTCACTCAATGGCTTTTAGCTCATTTTTCAAAATCAAAACTTTACCTAGCCGGTCATTCTTGGGGGTCAATACTGGCGCTTTATGTTTTGCAGCAGTGTCCTGATTTATTTTACGCGTATTATGGAATCAGCCAGGTTGTTAACCCTCACGATGAAGAATCAACTGCTTATCAACATATTCGTGAAATTTCTGAATCAAAAAAAGCCAGCTTATTATCTTTCCTCACACGTTTCATTGGTGCTCCGCCTTGGAAGCAGGATATCCAGCACCTTATCTATCGGATTTGTGTCGAGCTAAGCAGGGGAGGCTTCACTCGCCGTCATCGTCAATCTCTAGCTGTATTATTTCAAATGCTTACTGGCAATGAGTATGGAGTGCGGAACATGCACAGTTTCCTTAATGGATTGCGCTTCAGTAAAAAACATTTAACTGATGAGTTGTACCGGTTTAATGGTTTTACATCAGTTCCTTCTATTAAAGTACCGTGTGTTTTCATTTCAGGGAAACATGACTTAATTGTTCCTGCTGAAATATCGAAACAGTATTATCAAGAACTTGAGGCACCCGAAAAGCGCTGGTTTCAATTTGAGAACTCAGCTCACACCCCGCATATTGAGGAGCCGTCATTATTCGCGAACACATTAAGTCGACATGCACGACACCATTTATGATAGATCCTTGATAAATAAGAAAAACCCCTGTATAATAAAAAAAGTGTGCAAACCATGCATATTTTAAATAAGTCTTGCAACATGCGCCTATTTTCTGTATAATGGTGTATGTTGGTCTTTGACTGCGATGAAGTGAGAGGTTGCTGACACACCCGGCCGCTTTGCCATGGCAAGGTGTTCAGGTTTTTCTCACGGAGAACTGTCTAACGTGATGTAGGCGAAAAGGAGGGAAAATAATGGCAAAACAAAAAATTCGTATTCGTTTGAAAGCATATGATCATAGAATCCTTGATCAATCTGCAGAGAAGATTGTTGAAACGGCAAAACGTTCTGGTGCCAGCGTATCTGGTCCGATTCCGTTGCCAACTGAAAAATCAGTTTACACAATCCTTCGTGCGGTGCACAAATACAAAGATTCTCGTGAGCAATTTGAAATGCGTACACATAAACGTTTAATCGACATTGTGAACCCAACACCACAAACTGTTGATGCTCTTATGCGATTAGACTTACCATCTGGTGTCGATATCGAAATTAAACTTTAATTCTAAAATATAGAATGATCTTAATAGGAGGTGTGACGAATGACCAAAGGAATCTTAGGAAGAAAAATTGGTATGACGCAAGTATTCGCTGAGAATGGTGATCTTATTCCGGTAACTGTTATCGAGGCTGCTCCAAACGTTGTTCTTCAAAAGAAAACAGCTGAAAACGACGGTTACGAAGCAATCCAGCTTGGTTTTGACGACAAGCGTGAAAAGCTTTCTAACAAACCTGAAAAAGGGCACGTTGCAAAAGCGGAAACTGCTCCTAAGCGCTTCGTTAAAGAATTACGCGGAGTGGAAATGGATGCGTATGAAGTTGGTCAGGAAGTCAAGGTTGAAATTTTCTCTGCTGGAGAAATCGTAGATGTAACAGGAGTATCTAAAGGTAAAGGTTTCCAAGGTGCGATCAAGCGCCACGGACAATCTCGCGGACCTATGTCTCACGGTTCACGCTACCACCGTCGTCCTGGTTCAATGGGACCTGTAGATCCTAACCGTGTATTCAAAGGTAAATTATTACCTGGACGTATGGGCGGAGAGCAAATCACTGTTCAAAACCTTGAAATCGTAAAAGTTGATGCAGAACGCAATCTTCTTTTGATCAAAGGTAACGTACCTGGTGCGAAGAAATCTTTAATCACTGTTAAAAGTGCTGTTAAATCTAAATAATTCTCTTAGGAAAGGAGGAAATTGATTATGCCAAAAGTAGCATTATACAACCAAAACGGTTCTACTGCTGGTGACATCGAATTAAACGCTTCTGTATTTGGTATCGAACCAAATGAGAGTGTTGTATTCGACGCTATTCTTATGCAAAGAGCTTCCTTACGTCAAGGAACTCACAAAGTAAAAAATCGTTCTGAAGTACGCGGCGGAGGTCGTAAACCATGGCGTCAAAAAGGTACTGGACGTGCCCGTCAAGGTTCAATCCGTTCACCGCAATGGCGCGGAGGTGGTGTCGTATTCGGCCCAACACCACGCAGCTATTCTTATAAATTACCTAAAAAAGTTCGCCGCTTGGCAATCAAATCAGTATTGTCTTCTAAAGTGATCGACAACAACATCATCGTTCTTGAAGATCTTACTCTTGATACGGCTAAAACAAAAGAAATGGCAGCTATCCTTAAAGGATTATCTGTTGAGAAAAAAGCTTTAATCGTAACTGCGGATGCAAACGAAGCAGTAACTTTATCTGCTCGTAACATTCCTGGAGTTACTGTTGTTGAAGCTAATGGAATCAACGTTTTAGACGTTGTCAACCACGAGAAGCTTCTGATTACAAAAGCAGCGGTTGAAAAAGTAGAGGAGGTGCTTGCATAATGAAAGATCCTCGTGATGTTCTAAAGCGCCCCGTCATTACTGAACGTTCTGCTGATTTAATGACTGAAAAGAAATATACTTTTGAAGTTGATGTAAGAGCTAACAAAACAGAAGTGAAAGACGCGGTTGAAAGCATCTTTGGAGTGAAAGTTGACAAAGTCAACATCATGAACTACAAAGGTAAATCAAAACGTGTTGGACGCTACACTGGTATGACTAGCCGTCGCAGAAAAGCGATCGTAAAACTTACTGCAGACAGCAAAGAAATCGAAATTTTTGAAGCTTAATTATCTGTAAAAAGAAGGAGGGAAATTCAAAATGGCGATTAAAAAGTATAAACCGACCTCTAATGGACGTCGTGGCATGACAACTTCAGATTTTGCTGAAATCACGACTGACAAGCCGGAAAAATCCTTGCTTGCTCCCCTTCACAAAAAAGGCGGACGTAACAACCAAGGTAAATTGACTGTACGTCACCAAGGTGGCGGACATAAACGCCAATACCGTGTTATCGACTTCAAACGCGATAAAGATGGTATACCTGGACGCGTTGCTACAGTTGAATACGATCCAAACCGTTCAGCTAACATCGCTCTAATCAACTATGCAGACGGAGAAAAACGTTACATTCTTGCTCCTAAAGGAATTCAAGTAGGTACTGAAATCATGTCAGGTCCTGAAGCTGACATTAAAGTAGGTAATGCACTTCCACTTATCAACATCCCTGTTGGTACAGTTGTGCATAACATTGAATTAAAACCTGGTAAAGGCGGACAGCTTGTACGTTCAGCTGGTACATCTGCTCAGGTTCTTGGTAAAGAAGGTAAATACGTTCTTGTACGTCTTAACTCTGGTGAAGTTCGCATGATCCTTTCTGCTTGCCGTGCTTCTATCGGTCAAGTAGGTAACGAACAGCACGAACTTATCAACATTGGTAAAGCTGGACGTTCTCGCTGGAAAGGCATCCGTCCTACAGTTCGTGGTTCTGTAATGAACCCTAACGATCACCCACACGGTGGTGGTGAAGGACGTGCGCCAATCGGACGTAAATCACCAATGTCTCCATGGGGCAAACCTACTCTTGGATTCAAGACTCGTAAGAAAAAGAACAAATCCGATAAATTTATCGTACGTCGTCGTAAAAATAAATAACGGGGTTGTCTACGGTTCTTTTCGGACCGTAGTGCAATCACGAAGGGAGGTTCCAAAATGGCTCGCAGCTTAAAAAAAGGACCATTTGTCGATGGACACTTGATGACTAAAATCGAGAAATTAAATGAAACAGACAAGAAACAAGTCGTAAAAACTTGGTCTCGTCGTTCTACTATTTTCCCACAGTTTATTGGTCACACAATCGCAGTCTATGACGGACGTAAACACGTGCCTGTATTCATCTCTGAAGATATGGTAGGGCACAAGTTGGGTGAATTCGCTCCAACTCGTACGTACAAAGGTCATGCTAGTGATGACAAAAAAACAAGACGCTAAGAGAGGAGGCTTTTAAATGCAAGCTAAAGCTGTTGCAAGAACAGTCCGTATTGCTCCTCGTAAAGCACGTCTAGTAATGGACCTGATTCGAGGCAAGCAAGTAGGTGAGGCAGTATCAATCTTGAACCTTACACCAAGAGCTGCTTCTCCAATTATCGAGAAAGTATTAAAATCCGCTATTGCAAATGCTGAGCATAACTATGAAATGGACGCTAACAACCTGGTTATTTCTCAAGCATTCGTTGACGAAGGCCCTACGTTAAAAAGATTCCGCCCACGTGCTATGGGACGTGCGAGCCAAATCAACAAACGTACGAGCCACATTACAATCGTTGTATCAGAAAAGAAGGAGGGATAAGTAGTGGGTCAAAAGGTAAATCCAGTCGGTCTTCGTATCGGAGTCATTCGTGATTGGGAATCTAAGTGGTACGCTGGTAAAGATTACGCTGACTTCCTGCACGAAGATTTAAAAATTCGTGAATACATTAGCAAACGCCTTTCTGACGCTTCTGTTTCTAAAGTAGAAATCGAGCGTGCAGCAAACCGCGTTAACATTACGATCCACACAGCTAAGCCTGGTATGGTTATCGGTAAAGGCGGTTCTGAAGTCGAAGCACTTCGCAAAGCCCTTAACAGCCTTACTGGCAAGCGTGTACACATTAACATTCTTGAAATCAAAAGAGCAGATCTTGATGCACAGCTAGTTGCTGACAACATCGCTCGTCAATTAGAAAACCGTGTTTCTTTCCGCCGTGCGCAGAAACAACAAATCCAACGTACTATGCGTGCTGGAGCACAAGGTGTGAAAACAATGGTTTCTGGTCGTCTTGGCGGTGCAGATATCGCTCGTTCTGAATACTACAGTGAAGGAACTGTTCCATTGCACACATTACGTGCGGACATTGACTATGCAACATCTGAAGCTGATACTACTTACGGTAAGCTTGGTGTAAAAGTCTGGATCTATCGTGGAGAGGTTCTTCCTACTAAGAAGAAAAATGAGGAAGGAGGAAAATAATATGTTATTACCAAAACGCGTTAAATATCGCAGAGAGCATCGCGGAAAAATGCGTGGCCGTGCGAAAGGCGGTACTGAAGTACATTTCGGAGAATTCGGTATCCAAGCTCTAGAAGCTTCTTGGATTACTAACCGTCAAATCGAAGCTGCACGTATTGCGATGACTCGTTACATGAAACGTGGCGGTAAAGTTTGGATCAAAATTTTCCCTTCTAAACCTTACACTGCTAAACCACTTGAGGTACGTATGGGATCCGGTAAAGGGGCTCCAGAAGGTTGGGTAGCTGTTGTAAAACCGGGCAAAGTTTTATTTGAAATTTCTGGTGTGTCTGAAGAGGTTGCTCGTGAAGCGCTTCGCCTTGCATCTCACAAATTGCCAATTAAAACGAAGTTCGTAAAACGTGAAGAAATTGGTGGTGAATCAAATGAAAGCTAATGAAATTCGTGACCTTACCACTGCTGAAATTGAACAAAAAGTAAAGTCTCTTAAAGAAGAACTTTTCAATCTTCGCTTTCAATTAGCGACAGGACAACTTGAAAATACTGCTCGCATTCGTGAAGTGCGCAAAGCTATCGCGCGCATGAAAACTGTGATTCGTGAAAGAGAAATTGCTGCTAATAAATAATCACTGAGGGGAGGTCGTGAGCATGAGCGAACGTAACCAACGCAAAGTTTACCAAGGCCGTGTTGTTTCTGACAAAATGGATAAAACCATTACTGTTGTTGTTGAGACATACAAAAAACATACACTTTACGGTAAACGCGTAAAATACTCAAAAAAATTCAAAGCACATGATGAAAATAATCAAGCTAAAATCGGTGACATCGTTAAGATCATGGAAACTCGTCCATTGTCTGCAACTAAGCGTTTCCGTCTAGTTGAAGTTGTCGAAGAAGCTGTTATTATCTAATAAAGTTCGGAATTCTTTTTCCGAAGGGAGGTAACAAATAATGATTCAACAAGAGACTCGTTTAAAAGTAGCTGACAACTCTGGCGCACGTGAAGTACTTACTATTAAAGTTCTTGGTGGTTCTGGACGTAAAACAGCTAACATTGGTGATGTAATTGTTTGCACGGTTAAACAAGCAACACCAGGAGGCGTTGTCAAAAAAGGTGAAGTCGTAAAAGCTGTTATCGTTCGCACTAAAAGCGGAGCGCGCAGAAGTGACGGTTCATACATCAGCTTCGATGAGAATGCATGTGTTATCATCCGTGACGACAAGAGCCCACGCGGAACTCGTATCTTCGGACCAGTTGCTCGTGAATTGCGTGAAAACAACTTTATGAAAATTGTTTCTCTAGCTCCAGAAGTTATCTAATGAAATAAATGCCTTACTCAAGGAGGTGCGATCAGGATGCATGTAAAAAAAGGCGATAAAGTTATGGTTATCTCTGGTAAAGATAAAGGCAAACAAGGAACAATCCTTGCTGCTTTCCCTAAAAAGGACCGCGTTTTAGTTGAAGGTGTTAACATGGTAAAGAAACACTCTAAACCAACTCAAGCTAACCCTCAAGGCGGTATTTCTAATCAAGAGGCGCCAATTCATGTATCAAACGTTATGCCGCTCGATCCTAAAACAGGTGAAGTGACTCGCGTAGGATACAAAGTGGAAGATGGCAAAAAAGTTCGTGTAGCAAAAAAATCTGGGCAAGTTCTAGATAAATAGTATTAAAAGGAAGGGAGGTCTATCTCATGAACCGCCTTAAAGAAAAGTACAATAAAGAAATTGCACCTGCTTTAATGACTAAGTTCAACTATGATTCAGTTATGCAAGTGCCTAAAATCGAAAAAATCGTAATCAACATGGGTGTTGGTGACGCTGTTCAAAACGCCAAAGCAATCGACAGTGCTGTTGAAGAATTAACGTTTATCGCAGGTCAAAAACCTGTCGTTACTCGTGCGAAGAAATCAATTGCTGGATTCCGTCTTCGTGAGGGAATGCCTATCGGTGCGAAAGTAACTCTTCGCGGAGAGCGCATGTATGATTTCCTTGATAAACTTATTTCTGTATCTTTACCGCGTGTACGTGACTTCCGCGGGGTTTCTAAAAAATCTTTCGACGGTCGCGGTAACTACACACTTGGTATCAAAGAACAGTTAATCTTCCCTGAAATTGACTACGATAAAGTAACAAAGGTTCGCGGAATGGACATCGTTATCGTAACAACTGCTAATACTGACGAAGAAGCTCGTGAGCTATTAACTCAAGTAGGTATGCCGTTCCAGAAATAATCAATGAAAGGGAGGCGAAATCGTGGCTAAAAAGTCTATGATTGCGAAACAACAACGTACACCAAAGTTTAAAGTACAAGAGTACACACGCTGTGAACGCTGCGGACGTCCGCATTCAGTCATTCGTAAATTTAAACTTTGCCGTATTTGTTTCCGTGAGCTTGCATATAAAGGACAAATTCCTGGCGTGAAAAAAGCCAGCTGGTAATCCCCAAGAAAGGGAAGGAGGTAATTATATAATGGTTATGACAGATCCAATTGCAGATATGCTAACTCGTATTCGCAATGCAAACATGGTACGTCATGAGAAGCTTGAAATTCCTGCTTCTAAATTGAAAAGAGAAATTGCTGAAATTTTAAAGCGTGAAGGTTTCATTCGTGACGTTGAGTTCGTAGAAGACAGCAAACAAGGTATTATCCGCGTTTTCTTGAAATACGGACAAAACAACGAGCGCGTTATCACTGGTCTTAAAAGAATCAGCAAGCCTGGTTTGCGTGTTTATGCTAAATCTAATGAAGTACCCCGCGTACTTAACGGTCTTGGAATCGCGATTATTTCTACATCACAAGGTGTTTTAACGGACAAAGAAGCCCGTGCAAAACAAGCTGGTGGAGAAGTTCTAGCATACGTTTGGTAAGAAGTTTAACATGAATGGAGGTGTTTGGTATGTCTCGTGTAGGTAAGAAGCTACTTGAGATTCCTTCTGATGTTACAGTAACGTTAAATGATAACAACACTGTAGCTGTGAAAGGACCAAAAGGAGAATTAACTCGTACGTTTCACCCTGATATGGAGATTAAAGTAGAGGACAATGTGCTTACAGTCGCTCGTCCTTCTGATCAAAAAGAGCACCGTGCCCTGCATGGTACGACTCGCAGTCTGCTTGGCAACATGGTTGAAGGTGTATCTAAAGGATTTGAAAGAGGTTTGGAATTAGTCGGTGTCGGTTACCGTGCTTCTAAATCCGGAAATAAACTTGTTTTAAACGTTGGATACTCTCATCCTGTTGAGATCGTTCCTGAAGAAGGCATCGAAATCGAAGTTCCTTCTCAAACAAAAGTAGTTGTAAAAGGTACAGACAAAGAACGCGTAGGAGCTATTGCTGCTAACATCCGCGCTGTACGTTCTCCAGAGCCTTACAAAGGTAAAGGAATCCGCTACGAAGGTGAAGTTGTTCGCCGTAAAGAAGGTAAATCTGCTAAGTAAGATCGCTTAAAGTGAAGAAAGGAGTGACCTAGATGATTACGAAAACTAGCAAAAATGCTGCTCGTCTTAAAAGACACGCTCGTGTTCGCGCTAAACTTTCCGGTACTGCTGAAAGACCGCGCCTGAACGTTTTCCGTTCTAACAAGCACATTTACGCTCAAATCATCGATGATGTAAATGGTGTAACACTTGCTAGTGCATCTACTCTCGATAAAGACTTGAACGTTGAAAGCACTGGAGATACTTCTGCTGCTACTAAAGTTGGAGAATTAGTTGCAAAACGCGCTGCTGAAAAAGGCATTTCTGACGTAGTATTTGACCGTGGCGGATACTTATACCATGGACGTGTAAAAGCTTTGGCTGATGCCGCTCGTGAAGCTGGACTTAAATTTTAATAAAAGAAGGAGGGACACATGATTATGCGTCGTATTGACCCAAGCAAATTAGAGTTAGAAGAACGCTTAGTTACGGTTAACCGCGTAGCGAAAGTTGTTAAAGGTGGTCGTCGTTTCCGCTTCGCAGCTCTAGTCGTTGTCGGTGACAAAAACGGACACGTAGGATTCGGTACTGGTAAAGCACAAGAAGTACCAGAAGCGATCCGCAAAGCTGTTGAAGATGCGAAAAAGAATTTGATTGAAGTACCAATGGTTGGAACTACAATTCCACACGAAATCATCGGACGTTTCGGTGCAGGTAACATCTTGTTAAAACCTGCTTCTGAAGGTACTGGAGTTATCGCTGGAGGCCCTGTACGTGCGGTACTTGAGCTAGCTGGTGTAGCTGATATCCTTTCTAAGTCTTTAGGTTCTAACACACCGATCAACATGATTCGTGCAACACTTCAAGGTTTAAGTGAGCTTAAACGTGCTGAAGACGTTGCGAAGCTTCGTGGAAAATCTGTAGAAGAACTGTTAGGATAAGGAGGGAACATTAATGGCTAAATTAGAAATTACCCTCAAACGAAGTGTAATCGGTCGCCCGGAAGACCAACGCGTTACTGTAAGAACACTTGGTTTAAAGAAAACAAACCAAACTGTTGTTCATGAAGACAACGCTGCGATCCGTGGTATGATTAATAAAGTATCTCATTTAGTTTCTGTTAAAGAACAATAAAAATATTTGATCGGATAAGGAGGTGTCCTAATGAAACTTCATGAATTAAAACCTTCAGAAGGTTCACGCAAAACGCGTAATCGCGTAGGTCGTGGTATTGGTTCTGGCAACGGTAAAACAGCTGGTAAAGGTCACAAAGGTCAAAACGCTCGTTCTGGCGGCGGTGTACGCCCTGGATTCGAGGGGGGACAAATGCCTTTATTCCAACGTCTTCCTAAACGCGGTTTCACTAACATCAACCGCAAGGAATACGCTGTAGTCAACCTAGACAAATTGAACGGTTTTGCAGAAGGAACGGAAGTCACTCCTGAACTTCTTCTAGAGACTGGTGTTATTAGCAAACTTAATGCAGGAGTAAAGATTCTTGGCAACGGTAAATTAGAGAAAAAATTAACTGTAAAAGCCAATAAATTCTCTGCTTCTGCGAAAGAAGCTGTTGAAGCTGCTGGCGGTACAGCTGAGGTGATCTAACTTGTTTAAAACAATCTCCAACTTTATGCGTGTGAGTGATATCAGGAATAAAATCATATTCACTTTACTCATGCTTATCGTCTTTCGCATAGGTGCGTTTATTCCTGTGCCTTACGTTAACGCTGAAGCGTTACAGGCACAGTCTCAAATGGGTGTTTTTGATCTCCTTAATACATTTGGCGGCGGTGCGCTTTACCAATTTTCCATTTTCGCAATGGGAATTACTCCTTATATCACGGCTTCGATCATCATTCAGCTGCTTCAGATGGATGTGGTACCGAAGTTTACCGAGTGGTCTAAGCAAGGTGAAGTTGGCCGCCGTAAATTAGCTCAGTTCACAAGGTACTTTACGATTGTGCTTGGTTTCATCCAAGCGTTAGGTATGTCATATGGATTCAACAATCTGGCAAACGGTATGCTGATCGAAAAATCCGGTGTATCGACATATCTTATCATTGCTTTAGTGCTCACTGGCGGAACTGCCTTTTTAATGTGGCTTGGGGAACAAATTACTTCTCATGGAGTAGGCAACGGAATATCGATCATTATCTTCGCGGGGATTGTGTCTAGTATTCCAAAAACAATTGGGCAAATATATGAGACTCAATTTGTCGGCAGCAACGATCAGTTGTTTATTCATATTGTGAAAGTCGCACTTCTTGTGATTGCGATTTTAGCAGTTATTGTTGGAGTTATTTTCATTCAGCAAGCCGTACGGAAAATTGCGATTCAATATGCTAAAGGCACAGGTCGTTCACCTGCTGGCGGAGGTCAGTCTACACACCTTCCATTGAAAGTGAATCCTGCAGGGGTTATTCCGGTAATCTTTGCGGTTGCGTTTTTGATAACGCCGCGGACGATCGCGTCATTCTTTGGAACAAACGATGTGACAAAGTGGATTCAAAACAACTTTGATAATACGCATCCGGTGGGTATGGCGATATATGTTGCGTTGATTATTGCCTTTACGTACTTTTATGCTTTTGTACAGGTAAACCCTGAACAAATGGCTGATAACCTTAAAAAACAGGGTGGCTATATCCCGGGGGTTCGTCCAGGGAAAATGACTCAAGATAGAATTACGAGCATTTTGTATCGACTTACGTTTGTGGGTTCTATATTCTTAGCCGTGATTTCCATTCTTCCTATCTTTTTCATTCAATTCGCTGGATTGCCTCAAAGTGCACAAATTGGCGGAACATCTTTGTTAATTGTTGTCGGGGTAGCCTTGGAGACAATGAAACAACTAGAAAGCCAGTTGGTGAAACGAAACTACCGTGGATTTATGAAAAACTAGAGGAAATGGATTTATCCATTCCCTCTTAATAAAGAGAGGACGGGGGAAATCCGAATGAACTTAGTCTTAATGGGGCTTCCTGGTGCCGGTAAAGGCACACAGGGCGAACGAATTGTTGAGGATTATGGGATTCCTCATATCTCAACAGGAGATATGTTCCGTGCTGCTATGAAAGAAGAAACACCACTCGGACTCGAAGCAAAATCTTATATTGATAAGGGAGAGCTCGTACCTGACGAAGTCACAATCGGAATTGTAAAAGAGAGACTTGGCAAAGATGATTGTGAAAGAGGTTTTCTTCTGGACGGATTTCCGCGAACAGTCGCTCAAGCCGAAGCTCTTGAAGAAATTCTTGAGGAATACGGCAAGCCGATTGATTATGTCATTAACATTGAAGTCGACAAAGATGTTCTGATGGAACGTCTGACTGGACGCAGAATTTGCAGTGTTTGCGGCACAACCTATCATTTAGTCTTTAATCCGCCGAAAACGCCGGGTATTTGTGATAAAGACGGAGGCGAACTCTATCAACGGGCAGATGATAATGAGGAAACAGTCTCTAAACGGCTTGAGGTAAACATGAAGCAAACTCAGCCTTTACTCGATTTCTATTCAGAGAAAGGTTATCTTGCAAACGTGAATGGCCAGCAGGACATTCAAGACGTTTATGCAGATGTGAAGGATCTTCTTGGAGGATTAAAAAAATGATTATCTGTAAAACCCCACGTGAACTTGGTATCATGCGGGAAGCAGGGCGAATCGTGGCTTTAACTCATGAAGAGTTAAAAAAGCACATTAAACCAGGAATCTCGACAAAAGAATTGGATCAAATTGCCGAACGTTTTATTAAGAAGCAGGGTGCAATCCCATCTTTTAAGGGGTATAATGGGTTTCGCGGGAGCATTTGCGTATCAGTTAATGAAGAACTCGTTCACGGCATACCTGGCAGCAGGGTGCTGAAGGACGGTGACATCATCAGTATTGATATCGGTGCTAAATTAAATGGTTATCATGGTGACTCTGCATGGACATATCCGGTAGGAAACATCAGCGATGATGACAAAAAACTTCTGGAAGTGACAGAGGAGTCTTTATATAAAGGCTTGCAGGAAGCAAAACCAGGTGAACGTTTGTCGAATATTTCCCACGCAATACAAACGTATGTCGAAAATGAGCAGTTTTCAGTTGTTAGGGAGTATGTCGGACATGGTGTTGGTCAAGACTTGCATGAGGACCCGCAAATTCCTCATTACGGTCCGCCCAACAAAGGACCACGGCTTAAACCTGGCATGGTTCTCGCTATTGAACCTATGGTGAACGCTGGCAGCCGCTACGTGAAAACATTGGCTGATAACTGGACGGTTGTAACGGTAGATGGGAAAAAGTGTGCTCATTTTGAACATACGATTGCGATTACGGAAACGGGTTTTGATATACTGACGAGAGTCTAGATGATGAAAATAATTCCGAAGACAGATGTTTTTCAAGCTTGATAGGGCAGAAAGCTTGGGTGAACATTGGCAAGACCGAATTCATCTTGCTGCTTGTCGTTGGAATTTTAACCATCATCAATGTACTAACAGCAGACGGAGAAAAGCGTACATTTCATTCTCCTAAGAAAAAGAATATCAATCATTTAACCCTTTATGATTGCGTATCTCCGGAAGTTCAGAACAGTATAAACGAAACAGGGCGTGTGACAAACTTCTTTTGAAATTTGTCAGAAAGCAAGTTACTGATTTGAAGAAGGGAGAACACTTGAATGGCGAAAGACGATGTAATTGAAGTGGAAGGTACTATAGTCGAAACACTGCCAAACGCGATGTTCAAAGTTGAACTTGAAAATGGCCACACTGTTTTGGCTCATGTATCTGGTAAAATCCGCATGCACTTCATTCGCATTTTACCTGGAGACAAAGTTACGGTAGAATTATCTCCATATGACTTAACTCGTGGCAGGATTACGTACCGTTACAAATAAAGCACTCCGGAAACTGAAGGAGGTTGGAAACACATGAAAGTGAGACCATCAGTTAAACCAATCTGCGAAAAATGTAAAGTTATTCGCAGAAAAGGAAAAGTAATGGTGATCTGTGAAAATCCAAAGCATAAACAAAAACAAGGATAATTTATAAGGAGGTGCCCAGAGAATGGCTCGTATTGCTGGTGTAGATATCCCACGTGACAAACGTGTTGTTATTTCTTTAACATACATCTTCGGAATTGGCCGCACAACGGCTCAGCAAGTTTTAAAAGAAGCTGGAGTTTCAGAAGATACTCGTGTGCGCGATCTTACTGAAGAAGAACTTGGTAAAATCCGTGATATTATTGACAAACTGAAAGTAGAAGGTGACCTTCGCCGTGAAGTTTCTCTTAATATCAAACGTCTGATCGAAATCGGAAGCTACCGCGGAATCCGTCATCGCAGAGGATTACCTGTTCGTGGACAAAACTCTAAAAACAACGCGCGTACTCGTAAAGGTCCGCGTCGTACTGTAGCTAACAAGAAAAAATAAGTAAGGGAGGTTCTTAAACAATGGCTGCTGCTCGTAAATCTAACACGCGTAAACGTCGCGTGAAAAAGAATATTGAGTCTGGAATTGCTCATATTCGTTCAACTTTCAATAACACGATCGTTACGATCACTGACACTCATGGTAATGCTATTTCTTGGTCTAGTGCCGGAGCTTTAGGATTCAGAGGTTCTCGTAAATCTACTCCTTTTGCTGCGCAAATGGCTGCAGAAACAGCTGCTAAAGGTTCAATCGAACATGGTCTTAAAACTCTAGAGGTTACTGTTAAAGGACCTGGTTCAGGCCGTGAAGCTGCAATCCGTGCACTTCAAGCTGCTGGACTAGAAGTCACTGCTATCAGAGACGTAACTCCTGTTCCTCATAACGGATGCCGTCCACCAAAACGTCGCCGCGTGTAATTTGTTTGTATAGATTTTGTGTCCCTGTCAATAATGGGTTATGATACAGTTATTTATGAAACGAATGCACCGACTCGTTGCCTGAGCACATACGGGACTAAACAATGGGGAATTTCGGATGGAATCTCATATGATTCTATTCGAGGTTTCGACGTTTTGAAGGAGGGTTTTAAGTAATGATCGAGATTGAAAAACCAAAAATCGAAACGGTTGAAATCAGCGACGATGCCAAATTTGGTAAGTTTGTCGTAGAGCCACTTGAGCGTGGATATGGTACAACTCTGGGTAACTCCTTACGTCGTATCCTCTTATCCTCACTCCCTGGTGCCGCTGTAACATCAATCCAGATAGATGGTGTACTGCACGAATTCTCGACAATTGAAGGCGTTGTGGAAGATGTTACAACGATTATCTTACACATTAAAAAGCTTGCATTGAAAATCTACTCTGATGAAGAGAAGACGCTAGAAATTGATGTACAGGGTGAAGGAACTGTAACGGCAGCTGATATTACACACGATAGTGATGTAGAGATCTTAAATCCTGATCTTCATATCGCGACTCTTGGTGAGAATGCGAGTTTCCGAGTTCGCCTTACTGCTCAAAGAGGACGTGGGTATACGCCTGCTGACGCAAACAAGAGAGACGATCAGCCAATCGGCGTGATTCCGATCGATTCTATCTATACGCCAGTTTCTCGTGTATCTTATCAGGTAGAGAACACTCGTGTAGGCCAAGTTGCAAACTATGATAAACTTACACTTGATGTTTGGACTGATGGAAGCACTGGACCGAAAGAAGCAATTGCGCTTGGTTCAAAGATTTTAACTGAACACCTTAATATATTCGTTGGTTTAACTGACGAAGCTCAACATGCTGAAATCATGGTTGAAAAAGAAGAAGATCAAAAAGAGAAAGTTCTTGAAATGACAATTGAAGAATTGGATCTTTCTGTTCGTTCTTACAACTGCTTAAAGCGTGCGGGTATTAACACGGTTCAAGAGCTTGCGAACAAGACGGAAGAAGATATGATGAAAGTTCGAAATCTAGGACGCAAATCACTTGAAGAAGTGAAAGCGAAACTAGAAGAACTTGGACTCGGACTTCGCAAAGACGATTGACTAGTTTCCCTTGTGAACTAGGATTTTCGTGTGTTTATTATTCAGAAACAGCATTCCAATAAAGGAGGGGACATCACATGTCATACAGAAAACTAGGACGTACGAGTGCACAGCGTAAAGCTATGCTTCGTGATCTTACAACTGATTTGATCATCAACGAAAGAATCGAAACAACTGAAACACGTGCGAAAGAACTTCGCTCTGTAGTTGAAAAAATGATCACGCTTGGCAAACGCGGTGATCTTCACGCTCGCCGTCAAGCTGCTGCATACATCCGCAACGAGGTTGCAAACGAAGAAAATAACCAAGATGCACTTCAAAAATTATTCTCTGACATTGCAACTCGTTACGAGGAGCGCCAAGGCGGATACACACGTATTATGAAGCTTGGTCCTCGCCGTGGTGACGGAGCACCAATGGCAATTATCGAATTGGTTTAATCACATATTTTTGTGTATCTAAAGAAGGGCGGGACAGTTTCTAACTGGATCTATGCCCTTTTTTTAGATACTGCAACTTTTAATAGAGAGAAAAGCAGAGCATTAGCTGAGAGGAGGCCGGTTTTCCATGAATCAAAATCAGTTGATATCGGTAGAGGATATCGTATTTCGATATCGGAAGGACGCAGAAAGACGAGCACTAGACGGCGTCTCCCTGCAGGTGTATGAGGGTGAATGGCTTGCAATCGTAGGTCATAACGGTTCAGGGAAATCAACACTGGCCCGGGCATTGAATGGTTTAATTCTTCCTGAATCAGGCGACATTGAGGTTGCCGGGATTCAATTGACAGAGGAATCTGTTTGGGAAGTGCGTAAGAAGATAGGTATGGTCTTTCAAAATCCGGATAACCAATTTGTCGGAACGACTGTTCGCGATGATGTGGCTTTTGGTTTAGAAAACAATGGTGTACCGCGGGAAGAAATGATTGAGAGAGTAGACTGGGCAGTAAAACAGGTGAATATGCAAGATTTTCTCGATCAAGAGCCGCACCATCTCTCCGGAGGCCAAAAGCAGAGAGTTGCGATTGCGGGGGTTATTGCCGCACGTCCTGATATTATTATCTTAGATGAAGCAACATCCATGCTTGATCCGATCGGGCGAGAAGAAGTGCTTGAAACGGTAAGACATTTAAAAGAGCAGGGCATGGCGACTGTCATATCCATTACACATGATCTGAATGAGGCAGCAAAAGCAGACAGGATCATTGTCATGAATGGCGGTAAAAAATATGCTGAAGGGCCGCCTGAAGAGATTTTTAAATTGAATAAAGAACTTGTTCGAATTGGGCTTGATTTACCCTTCTCATTTCAGCTTAGCCAGCTTTTAAGAGAAAATGGACTGGCTTTGGAAGAAAACCATTTGACTCAGGAAGGGCTGGTGAAAGAGCTGTGGACATTACAATCAAAGATGTAGAGCATCGCTATCAGATGAAGACGCCGTTTGAGCGCCTAGCACTGTATGATATCAATGCATCGATTAAAGAAGGAAGCTACGTAGCCGTTATCGGGCATACAGGCTCTGGCAAGTCCACTCTTCTTCAGCACCTAAATGGTCTCCTGAAGCCGACGAAGGGACAGATATCACTAGGCAGCACTGTCATTCAGGCAGGGAAAAAGAATAAAGATCTGAAAAAACTTCGTAAAAAAGTCGGAATCGTTTTCCAATTTCCTGAGCATCAATTATTCGAAGAAACAGTTCTTAAAGATATTTCATTCGGACCGATGAACTTTGGTGTTAAAAAAGAAGATGCTGAACAAAAAGCGAGAGAGATGCTGCAGCTTGTAGGTTTATCAGAAGAGCTTTTGGACAGGTCACCCTTTGAATTAAGCGGGGGGCAAATGCGCAGAGTTGCAATTGCCGGCGTACTTGCAATGGACCCTGAAGTGCTTGTTCTGGATGAACCGACTGCAGGATTGGACCCAAGAGGGCGAAAAGAGATTATGGACATGTTTTATGAGCTTCATCAACGTGGGAACCTGACGACGATCCTTGTGACACACAGCATGGAGGATGCAGCTGCATACGCTGATGAAATGATTGTTATGCATAAAGGAACGATACAAGCATCAGGCAGTCCGCGTGATCTGTTTTTAAAGGGTGAAGAGATGGCCGGCTGGGGGCTGGATCTTCCTGAAACAATAAAATTCCAAAGACACCTTGAAGCTGTACTGGGTATGAGATTTAATGAGCCTATGCTCACAATCGAAGATGCCGCTGCCAAAATCCGTGCTCTTTTTCAGGGGGAGAAGACTTTATGATGGACAGCATGATTATCGGCAAGTATGTACCGGGTACTTCACTTGTGCACCGGCTTGACCCCAGAACAAAACTGATCACGATCTTTTTATTTGTCTGCATCGTATTCTTAGCCAATAATGTTCAGACATATGCGTTGCTTGGTTTATTTACAATTGGCGTCGTTTCTTTAACAAGAGTTCCTTTCTCTTTTTTAATGAAAGGGCTGAAGCCAATCATCTGGATTGTCCTTTTTACGTTCCTTCTTCACATCCTTATGACACATGAAGGACCGATTATCTTTCAAATAGGTTTTTTCAAAGTCTATGAGGGCGGTCTGGTTCAGGGGATATTCATTTCTCTTAGATTCGTCTATTTGATTTTAATCACAACCTTATTAACGCTTACGACCACACCGATTGAGATTACCGATGGAATGGAACAGCTGCTGAACCCATTGAAAAAATTAAAGCTTCCTGTTCATGAGCTGGCTCTTATGATGTCAATTTCTTTACGGTTTATTCCGACACTGATGGAGGAGACAGATAAGATCATGAAGGCTCAGATGGCGCGAGGCGTTGATTTTACAAGCGGGCCTGTCAAAGAAAGAGTGAAGGCTATTGTCCCGCTTCTTGTCCCGCTCTTCGTCAGCGCATTTAAACGCGCCGAAGAGCTTGCGGTGGCAATGGAAGCAAGAGGCTATCAAGGCGGAGAAGGACGTACGAAATATAGAAAGCTTGTATGGACAGGAAAAGACACTTCTGTCATTGTCAGCTTAATTGTATTAGCTGCTTTGTTATTTTTCTTAAGGGCTTAGAGGTGCTGTATGAGACTGAAATGCACGATTTCTTATGACGGACATTTGTTTAACGGTTATCAGGTTCAGCCGGGCAAAAGAACGGTTCAGGATGAACTGGAGAAGGCTTTGGCTGTCCTGCATAAGTCAAAAGACAGAATTCCGGTCGTTTCGTCTGGAAGAACAGACAGCGGGGTTCACGCAGCCGGACAGGTGATTCATTTTGACACTCCGCTGTCTATCCCGGCTGAGAGATGGCCATATGCCTTAAATGCACTGCTTCCGGACGATATCGCAGTCAAACAGGCAGAAATTGCGGATGATGGGTTCCATGCACGATTTAGCGCAGTCAAAAAAGAATATCGCTACTTTGTATACACGGAGAAACACCCGGACGTATTTAAACGGCATTACGCTTACCATTTTTCATATCGCCTTAATGTGCAGGACATGAGAGAAGCGGCAAAGCATCTTATAGGGACACATGATTTTACGAGCTTTTGCGCGGCTAAAACAGAAGTGCAGGACAAGGTAAGAACGATATACGAACTTGATTGGACTGAGACGGCTGACGGCCTGCAAATGCGGATCACAGGCAGCGGTTTCTTATATAATATGGTCAGAATTATTGCGGGTACTTTGCTTGATGCAGGTATTGGAAAAATTTCTCCCGATGAGGTGAAATCCATGCTGGAAGCGAAGGATCGCGAAGCGGCAGGGCGCACAGCGCCGGGGCACGGGCTATATTTATGGAACGTTTACTATGACAACTAAACCAGGTGTATAATATTTTCTTGACAGAGTCTGCATAAAGTTATAAGATATCATATGGTATGTATTTCAACCCCACGATAAGCCCCGGAACTTATTGTGTTGTGAAATAGAACGTAATCGAAGTTTATTGAAAATGACAGATCATTTAGGAGGGAAATTCAATGCGTACAACACCTATGGCTAACGCAAGTACTATTGAACGCAAGTGGTTAGTTGTTGATGCTGCTGGCAAGACTTTAGGTCGTCTTTCTTCAGAAGTTGCAGCTATCCTTCGCGGAAAACACAAACCAACTTACACACCACACGTTGATACTGGAGATCATGTGATCATCATCAACGCTGAAAAAATCGAGTTAACTGGTAAAAAGTTAACTGACAAAATCTACTACCGTCACACTCAACATCCAGGCGGATTAAAATCAAGAACTGCTCTTGAAATGCGTACAAACTACCCTGAGAAAATGCTTGAGCTTGCTATCAAAGGCATGCTTCCAAAAGGTTCTCTAGGTCGTCAAATGTTCAAAAAATTGAACGTATACCGTGGTTCTGAGCATCCACACGAAGCACAAAAACCTGAAGTTTACGAACTTCGCGGTTAATTAAAAAGGAGGTTACCAATTTGGCACAGGTTCAATATTACGGTACTGGCCGTCGTAAAAGCTCTGTAGCGCGTGTGCGTTTAGTTCCAGGAGAAGGCCGTATCGTCGTTAATAATCGTGAAATCAGCGAACATATCCCATCTGCAGCTTTAATCGAAGATATCAAACAACCATTAACTTTGACTGAAACAGCTGGCACTTATGATGTTTTAGTAAACGTACATGGAGGCGGCCTATCTGGTCAAGCTGGAGCAATCCGTCACGGTATCGCTCGTGCTTTGCTTGAAGCAGATCCAGAATACCGTACAACTCTTAAACGTGCAGGTCTTCTGACTCGTGACGCTCGTATGAAAGAACGTAAAAAATACGGTCTTAAAGGCGCTCGTCGTGCACCTCAGTTCTCAAAACGTTAATTTTACGTTTTCAAAAAGCTCTCGACCTTGGGTTGGGAGCTTTTTTCTTTCAATAAAACGTGACAGCCTCGCATAAAAATAACAACTGAATGGACGTTTGGCGGGGTTAAGCAAATTGTTTGTTTATAAACGGTCTCTTTGTAATAATCATGATAGCTTTCATTCTTATTCAATTGGAACTTCGGTCAATGTTTATTATCGTTATGTGATCAGCCCAGCTTCATCTAACCACTGTATCTCATCCGTTAAAGTTCACTGCTGATTCTTAACCCGGAGAAACAATAGCTCTCATTGCTAATGGCTTTATGTAACGAAGTAAAAGTAAATCTGATGATATAAATCACATATCTCCTTTGTGATTTTTTTGCGTTTTTATGAACTTTTTTCTAAATATGCAAAGGGAAAGCGATATCAATCTAGAAATATTTGTTATACTCTATACATTAAAGTAAGGAGAAGATTCATGAATGCGTTAGTAGCTCATAATAGCAAAGCCTGGGATAAAAAAGTAGAAACAGGCAATGAATGGACTGTTGCTGTTGAACAGCAGGTTATCGAACAAGCAAAAAAAGGCAATTGGGATATAAGGGTAACACCAATGAAAGATGTACCGAAGGATTGGTTTCCGCCTATCAAAGGTCTGAAAGTACTCTGTTTAGCATCAGGCGGCGGCCAGCAGGGTCCAGTTTTGGCAGCCGCAGGCGCGGATGTCACCGTATTAGATAACTCAGAAAAACAGCTGAATCAGGATAGAATGATTGCTGAGCGAGATGGTCTCACGATACACACTGTCAAAGGAAGCATGGACGATTTAAGTGTATTTAATGATGAATCATTTGATGTCATTGTACATCCTGTTGCCAATGTTTTTGTTGAGAATGTCCTCCCGGTATGGAAGGAAGCGCACCGTGTGTTGAAAAGGAACGGCATTCTAATCTCGGGTTTTGTCAATCCTGTTGTATTTCTGTTTGATACAGAATTAGAACAGCAAGGTGTTTTAAAAGTAAAACACTCCATTCCATACGCTGACCCAGAAGATCTTCCGAAACATAAAGTGAAAAAACTGATCGAAAATAATGAGGCTCTGGAATTCGGCCATTCCTTAGAAGACCAAATCAAAGGCCAAATTGATGCCGGTTTTATCGTTACTGGTTTTTATGAAGATAAAGGCGGGTTTGTATTAGACCAATATATCCATACATATTCTGCAACAAGAAGCATGAAAGTATGAAAAGCAGCGACCTGTTAGAGGGGCTGCTTTTTTCATAACTACTTACAGAACGTTTGTTCCAGATCCTGCGGAAAGCTGACTTTTTATCGATTTTACACCTTCATTTGGGCGAATTTCCAACCGAATTCGGGCATTGTTTCATCATCCAAACCTCAAAATAATCGGTAAAAGGAGAGTGAATTTATATGGCAGAAGTACTGTCTTTTATGGATGTGAAACGCCAAAAGGATTTTGAATTAGAAAAGAACTTGCTCAAAGAACTCTCTCTGAGACAAATTATCCAGTCTGTTAAGGATTGTTTGGAACCATTATTTCCATTTTTACATGATGAACGAGATATTATTACTGAAGGCTGTATTGATTTTGCGATTGAAGCTTATTTGTTAGGCGGGCGTTTTGGGATATTCGGCTATTACGGAGAATCCATGCAGAGTATCAGTGCCCGCTCTGCAAGAGAAGAAGAAGAGCTGCGTATGGAGTTTTTTGATTATCTCTATAATTGGATACACGAGCAATACGCAACATTTGATAAAAACACGGTTTATGAAGCGGCACGCAAGTTCATTAAAGATTGGTGGACAGCGGGGTTTGTTCAAAGAGAAAAACAGTGTAAGCTTCGCATGCGGTAATCATATTTCCCGGCCCTGTCCCATAGTTATGTAATAACGGACAAGCGGGAGGGGAAGGGATGAGGAAAAAGCTTAAATGGCTCAGTTTTTTGCTAGGCTTCATCGTATTACTATTTCTGTTCAAATATCAATTCAGCAACAACGACTCTTGGAAGCCGTGGAGCCTGCCCTTGAGCGGTAAAATCATTTATCTAGATCCAGGTCATGGCGGGCCTGACGGCGGAGCAGTCGGCGGAAAGCTGTTAGAGAAGGATGTTACCCTGGAAGTGGCCTTTAGAGTCAGGGATTATCTTCAAGAACAAGGAGCGCTTGTTATCATGACCAGAGAAAGTGATACTGATCTCGCTCCAGAAGGAACAAAAGGCTATAGTCGACGAAAAGCTGAGGATCTAAGACAACGAGTCAAATTAATAAACCATTCAGAGGCGGAGCTCTATATCAGCATTCATCTTAATGCGATTCCGTCACAAAAATGGAGCGGAGCCCAAAGCTTTTATTACGGGAAATATGCGGAAAATGAGAAAGTCGCAAAATACATCCAGGATGAGCTGAGAAGAAATCTGGAAAACACAACCCGGAAAGCAAAGCGGATTCATGGTATCTACTTAATGCAAAACGTCACCAAACCGGGGGCGCTTATAGAAGTCGGATTTTTATCCAATCCAAACGAAGCAACGCTGCTCGGTAAACCGAAATATCAAGACAAGGTGGCATCTTCCATATATAAAGGCATTTTGCGATATTTCACAGAAAAAGGAGACCCTCCGGAGTAATGGAGGGTTTTCTTGTGGTTCTAAGCATAAGACACCCGCCATTTATGTATGATATAATAATAATTGTAAACGAATACACAAAAGGGTGAGGTTCGATGATAAGAGAAGATGAAGTAAGAAAACTAGTCGGAGAAATGCGCGAACCTTTTCTTCAAAGACCTCTGGGAGAATTGGATGCCGTTAAGGAAATTAAAATAAAGCCTGAAAAACGGCATATCAGTGTAAAAGTCGCTCTTGCAAAAACAGGAACTGCAGAACAAATGCAGATTCAGCAAGAGATCGTAAACGTATTAAAAGGGGCAGGAGCTGAGACAGTCGGCCTTCGATTTGAAGAGCTGCCTGAAGAAACGGTTGCTAAATTCCGGGCGCCGTCAGCTGAGAAAAAAACATTATTAAATATGGATAACCCGCCAGTCTTTCTTGCTGTAGCAAGTGGAAAAGGCGGCGTAGGCAAGTCAACTGTGTCAGTAAACCTAGCTATTTCTCTGGCTCGTCTAGGGAAAAAGGTTGGTTTAATTGATGCGGATATTTATGGGTTCAGTGTGCCGGACATGATGGGTATCACTGTGCGTCCAACAATTGAAGGAGAGAAACTTCTTCCTGTTGAACGCTTTGGAGTAAAGGTCATGTCAATGGGCTTTTTCGTAGAAGAAAATGCCCCGGTCGTATGGAGAGGGCCGATGCTCGGCAAAATGCTGAATAATTTTTTCCATGAAGTAGAGTGGGGAGAAGTAGACTATATCGTTCTTGATCTTCCGCCTGGTACAGGGGACGTTGCTCTCGATGTACATACAATGCTTCCGAGCTGCAAAGAAATTATCGTATCTACGCCACATCCGACAGCTGCTTTTGTCGCGGCCAGAGCGGGCTCTATGGCGATTAAAACCGATCATGAGGTCGTGGGTGTCATAGAGAACATGGCTTATTATGAAAGTGCAAAGACAGGGGAAAGAGAATATGTGTTTGGAAAAGGCGGAGGAGATAAACTGGCTGAGGAACTAAACGTGCCTTTGCTCGGCAGAATCCCATTGAAACAGCCCGATTGGGATAAGGACCAATTTGCTCCGTCTGTTTATGACGAAAATCATCCAATCGGAGAAATATATCAGGACATCGCAAAAAAAATAGATGCAAAAATGTCAGTGCAGGTATAAAAGGTGAACCGGGATTCCAGATCCCGGCTTTCCCTTTATTCACTTTCTTTTGCTGTGTCTTTTGCTGCTTTTTTCAGCTCATCTTCGAACTGCTTTTTGTAAAGCGGACTAGAAAGTGTTTCGTTAATAACCTCTTCTAAATAACTGCGGAATTCTTGGCTTTTTGCCAGCTGGCTGTACTTTTTATCCATGCCGGGATCCTGCATAACGCTCATCAGCATCTTCTGGTAATCTGGATCCTTCATCAGCTTTTTAATCACTTTTTCATGCTCTGTCTGAAGAGTTTTGGCAAAGCCCTCAGCAAAATCAGTGTCTTCAAAGATGTTTTTCCAAAATTCTTCACCTTTTTTAGATGTGAGTGTTTTTTCTATTGTTCCTTTAATTGCATCTTGGTCAATCACCAGCGCTTCATTCATGGCATCATCATTTAATAATTCCTTAATAGCTTTCTTTCCATCATCAGTTTTTAATATATCAACAACCATTTTTTTGGTCTGATCATAGTCCATATCCGCTGCTTGGTCTTTTGGAGCGCAAGCTGTTACAGATAATAACAAAAAACAGCTCATCAATAGCGTTTTGGCTTTTGACATGCTTAAGCTCCTTTCACATACTTGTCTTACCTTTAATATGATTCATCTGTTTGGAATTATACATAACAAAATATCGCTGTTCGCGATTTTTGAGGGGATGAATAAAGAAATGAAAAGCCGTGGTTTAGTTCGTTTTTTCTTTTCTATTTTAGCTGTCGGGGCGCTTATCACGAGTATTGTGGGTTTTGCTTTAAAGTGGGGAGAATATAGAGGGCTGTTTCTAACATTTGAAGCGGGACAGATTTTCTCTGTTTTATTTTGGTTTATCGGTGTAGGCATGATTTTCAGTGTGATCAGCCAAATGGGTTTTTTCGTGTTTTTAACAGTTCATCGGTTTGCGCTTGAGATATTAAGGTCCTCCTCTTTGTGGAATTTGCTGCAGTTGTTTTTCATCCTGTTTGTTGCTTTTGATTTAATGTACGTGCGTTTTTTATTTTTTGGAGAGAGCGGAGAATCGCTGGCTGGCTATGCGTGGTTACCGGTGTTTTTATTGATCTTTGGAGTGATTACAGCTTATATAAAGCAAAAGCAGTCCTCTAAGAAAACATTTGTGTCATCGTTATTTTTGATGGTTGTGATTACCGCATTAGAATGGTTCCCTGCATTAAGAGTAAATGATGAGGACTGGCTTTATTTAATGCTTTTTCCGTTAATGGCATGTAATGCCTTCCAATTGCTGATGCTGCCGAAGTTTGCAGCAAAGTAATTACTTTACCTCTGCGGATTTGGCATCAGAATTTGCGATGAGATCACCCACGGTTACATTTTTTAATCCTTTTTCTTTCAGCTGATGGATGATATCAGGCAATGCTTCTTCTGTTTGTTTTGCAGAATCGGAGGCATGTAAAAGAATAATGTCTCCACCGGAAACTTGCTTGGTCACATTGTCGATGATTTTTTCAACTCCGGGATTTGTCCAGTCTTGAGAGTTCACACTGTAATGAACGACTGTATAATTGTATTGCTTTGCGACCTTTAGAACATTCTTATTGAATTGGCCGGTAGGGGGTCTTAATAGCTGTATGTCTTTGACCCCTAACTTTTCAAAGGCTGTTTGCGCACGGTTCATGTCCTTTTTTATTTCGCTGCTCTCTAAATTGGCATAGTTTTTATAAGCGTAGCCCATGCTCCCGATTTGATGGCCGTCCTTTACGATACGGGCCACTGTGTCGGGATGGCGTTCTGCCCAAGAAGCGGACAGGAAAAACGTTGCGTTTTTAATCCCGTTTGCTTTCAGAGTATTAAGTATCGGTTCTGCTCTCTCATCACCCCAGCTGATATCGAAAGTAAGTGAAATATCTTTAGAGTCTGTTTCTCCTTTATAAATGGCTTTAGGTCCGGTGTCAGTTGAAAACACGGGAAGCGGGACAGCTCTTTGGATATAAAAAAAGCTGGCAGCTGCAAATGCGGCGATAAGTATAATAATTAATTGTTTTACCCGTTTAATGTGCCACACATAGAAGTGATTCACTGATGATGCCTCCTTATCTTGTCCATCATTCTTGTTTTACATCTTATGAGCATGGACAATTGAATATAACCGATAAAATGTCTCTTCACATACAGCCTAAATTGGGTGTTGACCTTTTGATAATATCCGTGATATATTATTATTCGTCGCTGATAAACAGCTCACATCAACTAAAAGCTTCATTAAATACTTTGAAAAAAGTTGTTGACTTAAAAGAAGCTAAATGTTATAGTAATAAAGCTGCTTCGTTAAGCGGCAGTAATGATCTTTGAAAACTAAACAAGACAAAACGTACCTGTTAATTCATTTTTATAAATCGCACAGCGATGTGCGTAGTCAGTCAAACTACTTTATCGGAGAGTTTGATCCTGGCTCAGGACGAACGCTGGCGGCGTGCCTAATACATGCAAGTCGAGCGGACAGATGGGAGCTTGCTCCCTGATGTTAGCGGCGGACGGGTGAGTAACACGTGGGTAACCTGCCTGTAAGACTGGGATAACTCCGGGAAACCGGGGCTAATACCGGATGGTTGTTTGAACCGCATGGTTCAAACATAAAAGGTGGCTTCGGCTACCACTTACAGATGGACCCGCGGCGCATTAGCTAGTTGGTGAGGTAATGGCTCACCAAGGCAACGATGCGTAGCCGACCTGAGAGGGTGATCGGCCACACTGGGACTGAGACACGGCCCAGACTCCTACGGGAGGCAGCAGTAGGGAATCTTCCGCAATGGACGAAAGTCTGACGGAGCAACGCCGCGTGAGTGATGAAGGTTTTCGGATCGTAAAGCTCTGTTGTTAGGGAAGAACAAGTACCGTTCGAATAGGGCGGTACCTTGACGGTACCTAACCAGAAAGCCACGGCTAACTACGTGCCAGCAGCCGCGGTAATACGTAGGTGGCAAGCGTTGTCCGGAATTATTGGGCGTAAAGGGCTCGCAGGCGGTTTCTTAAGTCTGATGTGAAAGCCCCCGGCTCAACCGGGGAGGGTCATTGGAAACTGGGGAACTTGAGTGCAGAAGAGGAGAGTGGAATTCCACGTGTAGCGGTGAAATGCGTAGAGATGTGGAGGAACACCAGTGGCGAAGGCGACTCTCTGGTCTGTAACTGACGCTGAGGAGCGAAAGCGTGGGGAGCGAACAGGATTAGATACCCTGGTAGTCCACGCCGTAAACGATGAGTGCTAAGTGTTAGGGGGTTTCCGCCCCTTAGTGCTGCAGCTAACGCATTAAGCACTCCGCCTGGGGAGTACGGTCGCAAGACTGAAACTCAAAGGAATTGACGGGGGCCCGCACAAGCGGTGGAGCATGTGGTTTAATTCGAAGCAACGCGAAGAACCTTACCAGGTCTTGACATCCTCTGACAATCCTAGAGATAGGACGTCCCCTTCGGGGGCAGAGTGACAGGTGGTGCATGGTTGTCGTCAGCTCGTGTCGTGAGATGTTGGGTTAAGTCCCGCAACGAGCGCAACCCTTGATCTTAGTTGCCAGCATTCAGTTGGGCACTCTAAGGTGACTGCCGGTGACAAACCGGAGGAAGGTGGGGATGACGTCAAATCATCATGCCCCTTATGACCTGGGCTACACACGTGCTACAATGGACAGAACAAAGGGCAGCGAAACCGCGAGGTTAAGCCAATCCCACAAATCTGTTCTCAGTTCGGATCGCAGTCTGCAACTCGACTGCGTGAAGCTGGAATCGCTAGTAATCGCGGATCAGCATGCCGCGGTGAATACGTTCCCGGGCCTTGTACACACCGCCCGTCACACCACGAGAGTTTGTAACACCCGAAGTCGGTGAGGTAACCTTTTAGGAGCCAGCCGCCGAAGGTGGGACAGATGATTGGGGTGAAGTCGTAACAAGGTAGCCGTATCGGAAGGTGCGGCTGGATCACCTCCTTTCTAAGGATATTATACGGAATATAAGACCTTGGGTCTTATAAACAGAACGTTCCCTGTCTTGTTTAGTTTTGAAGGATCATTCCTTCGAAACGTGTTCTTTGAAAACTAGATAACAGTAGACATCACATTCAAGTAATACAAGATATCACATAGTGATTCTTTTTAACGGTTAAGTTAGAAAGGGCGCACGGTGGATGCCTTGGCACTAGGAGCCGATGAAGGACGGGACGAACACCGATATGCTTCGGGGAGCTGTAAGCAAGCTTTGATCCGGAGATTTCCGAATGGGGAAACCCACCACTCGTAATGGAGTGGTATCCATATCTGAATTCATAGGATATGAGAAGGCAGACCCGGGGAACTGAAACATCTAAGTACCCGGAGGAAGAGAAAGCAAATGCGATTCCCTGAGTAGCGGCGAGCGAAACGGGATTAGCCCAAACCAAGAGGCTTGCCTCTTGGGGTTGT
>NZ_CP150278.1:165000-172500 GCF_045040725.1 Bacillus sp. FSL K6-0255
TCAAGATGAGATTTCCCATTCCGCAAGGAAGTAAGATCCCTGAAAGATGATCAGGTTGATAGGTCTGAGGTGGAAGTGTGGCGACACATGGAGCTGACAGATACTAATCGATCGAGGACTTAACCATATTTTTGAATGATGTCACACCTGTTATCTAGTTTTGAGAGAACACTCTCAATTTGTTTGGTGGCGATAGCGAAGAGGTCACACCCGTTCCCATACCGAACACGGAAGTTAAGCTCTTCAGCGCCGATGGTAGTCGGGGGTTTCCCCCTGTGAGAGTAGGACGCCGCCAAGCAGATTTATTAATTCTACCATGTTTGTTTATGAAGCTTTATATTATTCCGCAGTAGCTCAGTGGTAGAGCTATCGGCTGTTAACCGATCGGTCGTAGGTTCGAATCCTACCTGCGGAGCCATTGCTTCCATAGCTCAGCAGGTAGAGCACTTCCATGGTAAGGAAGAGGTCAGCGGTTCGAGCCCGCTTGGAAGCTTAAATGTATTATTACCAAGGTTTCTCATAAGGAGAAAGCTTTTTTTATTGCGATATGCGGAAGTAGTTCAGTGGTAGAACACCACCTTGCCAAGGTGGGGGTCGCGGGTTCGAATCCCGTCTTCCGCTCCATTTATCCTAACGGGATATTGTAAATTGAATTGCGCCCGTAGCTCAATTGGATAGAGCGTTTGACTACGGATCAAAAGGTTAGGGGTTCGACTCCTCTCGGGCGCGCCATATCTTTTAATAGAATAGATAGGAAATCGGGAAGTAGCTCAGCTTGGTAGAGCACATGGTTTGGGACCATGGGGTCGCAGGTTCGAATCCTGTCTTCCCGACCATTTTTTATGGGGCCTTAGCTCAGCTGGGAGAGCGCCTGCTTTGCACGCAGGAGGTCAGCGGTTCGATCCCGCTAGGCTCCACCAAAAGTTTTTAAAAAAGTTATTGACTTTGAAGAAGTGACATTGTATACTAATAAAGTTGCTTTAACAAAGCGGACAAACAAAATGATCTTTGAAAACTAAACAAGACAAAACGTACCTGTTAATTCAGTTTTTAAAAATCGCACAGCGATGTGCGTAGTCAGTCAAACTACTTTATCGGAGAGTTTGATCCTGGCTCAGGACGAACGCTGGCGGCGTGCCTAATACATGCAAGTCGAGCGGACAGATGGGAGCTTGCTCCCTGATGTTAGCGGCGGACGGGTGAGTAACACGTGGGTAACCTGCCTGTAAGACTGGGATAACTCCGGGAAACCGGGGCTAATACCGGATGGTTGTTTGAACCGCATGGTTCAAACATAAAAGGTGGCTTCGGCTACCACTTACAGATGGACCCGCGGCGCATTAGCTAGTTGGTGAGGTAACGGCTCACCAAGGCAACGATGCGTAGCCGACCTGAGAGGGTGATCGGCCACACTGGGACTGAGACACGGCCCAGACTCCTACGGGAGGCAGCAGTAGGGAATCTTCCGCAATGGACGAAAGTCTGACGGAGCAACGCCGCGTGAGTGATGAAGGTTTTCGGATCGTAAAGCTCTGTTGTTAGGGAAGAACAAGTACCGTTCGAATAGGGCGGTACCTTGACGGTACCTAACCAGAAAGCCACGGCTAACTACGTGCCAGCAGCCGCGGTAATACGTAGGTGGCAAGCGTTGTCCGGAATTATTGGGCGTAAAGGGCTCGCAGGCGGTTTCTTAAGTCTGATGTGAAAGCCCCCGGCTCAACCGGGGAGGGTCATTGGAAACTGGGGAACTTGAGTGCAGAAGAGGAGAGTGGAATTCCACGTGTAGCGGTGAAATGCGTAGAGATGTGGAGGAACACCAGTGGCGAAGGCGACTCTCTGGTCTGTAACTGACGCTGAGGAGCGAAAGCGTGGGGAGCGAACAGGATTAGATACCCTGGTAGTCCACGCCGTAAACGATGAGTGCTAAGTGTTAGGGGGTTTCCGCCCCTTAGTGCTGCAGCTAACGCATTAAGCACTCCGCCTGGGGAGTACGGTCGCAAGACTGAAACTCAAAGGAATTGACGGGGGCCCGCACAAGCGGTGGAGCATGTGGTTTAATTCGAAGCAACGCGAAGAACCTTACCAGGTCTTGACATCCTCTGACAATCCTAGAGATAGGACGTCCCCTTCGGGGGCAGAGTGACAGGTGGTGCATGGTTGTCGTCAGCTCGTGTCGTGAGATGTTGGGTTAAGTCCCGCAACGAGCGCAACCCTTGATCTTAGTTGCCAGCATTCAGTTGGGCACTCTAAGGTGACTGCCGGTGACAAACCGGAGGAAGGTGGGGATGACGTCAAATCATCATGCCCCTTATGACCTGGGCTACACACGTGCTACAATGGACAGAACAAAGGGCAGCGAAACCGCGAGGTTAAGCCAATCCCACAAATCTGTTCTCAGTTCGGATCGCAGTCTGCAACTCGACTGCGTGAAGCTGGAATCGCTAGTAATCGCGGATCAGCATGCCGCGGTGAATACGTTCCCGGGCCTTGTACACACCGCCCGTCACACCACGAGAGTTTGTAACACCCGAAGTCGGTGAGGTAACCTTTTAGGAGCCAGCCGCCGAAGGTGGGACAGATGATTGGGGTGAAGTCGTAACAAGGTAGCCGTATCGGAAGGTGCGGCTGGATCACCTCCTTTCTAAGGATATTATACGGAATATAAGACCTTGGGTCTTATAAACAGAACGTTCCCTGTCTTGTTTAGTTTTGAAGGATCATTCCTTCGAAACGTGTTCTTTGAAAACTAGATAACAGTAGACATCACATTCAAGTAATACAAGATATCACATAGTGATTCTTTTTAACGGTTAAGTTAGAAAGGGCGCACGGTGGATGCCTTGGCACTAGGAGCCGATGAAGGACGGGACGAACACCGATATGCTTCGGGGAGCTGTAAGCAAGCTTTGATCCGGAGATTTCCGAATGGGGAAACCCACCACTCGTAATGGAGTGGTATCCATATCTGAATTCATAGGATATGAGAAGGCAGACCCGGGGAACTGAAACATCTAAGTACCCGGAGGAAGAGAAAGCAAATGCGATTCCCTGAGTAGCGGCGAGCGAAACGGGATTAGCCCAAACCAAGAGGCTTGCCTCTTGGGGTTGTAGGACACTCTGTACGGAGTTACAAAGGAACGAGGTAGATGAAGAGGTCTGGAAAGGCCCGCCATAGGAGGTAACAGCCCTGTAGTCAAAACTTCGTTCTCTCCTGAGTGGATCCTGAGTACGGCGGAACACGTGAAATTCCGTCGGAATCCGGGAGGACCATCTCCCAAGGCTAAATACTCCCTAGTGACCGATAGTGAACCAGTACCGTGAGGGAAAGGTGAAAAGCACCCCGGAAGGGGAGTGAAAGAGATCCTGAAACCGTGTGCCTACAAGTAGTCAGAGCCCGTTAACGGGTGATGGCGTGCCTTTTGTAGAATGAACCGGCGAGTTACGATCCCGTGCAAGGTTAAGCAGAAGATGCGGAGCCGCAGCGAAAGCGAGTCTGAATAGGGCGCATGAGTACGTGGTCGTAGACCCGAAACCAGGTGATCTACCCATGTCCAGGGTGAAGTTCAGGTAACACTGAATGGAGGCCCGAACCCACGCACGTTGAAAAGTGCGGGGATGAGGTGTGGGTAGGGGTGAAATGCCAATCGAACCTGGAGATAGCTGGTTCTCTCCGAAATAGCTTTAGGGCTAGCCTCAAGGTAAGAGTCTTGGAGGTAGAGCACTGATTGGACTAGGGGCCCCTACCGGGTTACCGAATTCAGTCAAACTCCGAATGCCAATGACTTATCCTTGGGAGTCAGACTGCGAGTGATAAGATCCGTAGTCGAAAGGGAAACAGCCCAGACCGCCAGCTAAGGTCCCAAAGTATACGTTAAGTGGAAAAGGATGTGGAGTTGCTTAGACAACCAGGATGTTGGCTTAGAAGCAGCCACCATTTAAAGAGTGCGTAATAGCTCACTGGTCGAGTGACTCTGCGCCGAAAATGTACCGGGGCTAAACGTATCACCGAAGCTGCGGACTGTTCTTCGAACAGTGGTAGGAGAGCGTTCTAAGGGCTGTGAAGCCAGACCGGAAGGACTGGTGGAGCGCTTAGAAGTGAGAATGCCGGTATGAGTAGCGAAAGAGGGGTGAGAATCCCCTCCACCGAATGCCTAAGGTTTCCTGAGGAAGGCTCGTCCGCTCAGGGTTAGTCGGGACCTAAGCCGAGGCCGAAAGGCGTAGGCGATGGACAACAGGTTGATATTCCTGTACCACCTCCTCACCATTTGAGCAATGGGGGGACGCAGGAGGATAGGGTAAGCGCGGTATTGGATATCCGCGTCCAAGCAGTTAGGCTGGGAAATAGGCAAATCCGTTTCCCATAAGGCTGAGCTGTGATGGCGAGCGAAATATAGTAGCGAAGTTCCTGATTCCACACTGCCAAGAAAAGCCTCTAGCGAGGTGAGAGGTGCCCGTACCGCAAACCGACACAGGTAGGCGAGGAGAGAATCCTAAGGTGATCGAGAGAACTCTCGTTAAGGAACTCGGCAAAATGACCCCGTAACTTCGGGAGAAGGGGTGCTCTGTTAGGGTGCAAGCCCGAGAGAGCCGCAGTGAATAGGCCCAGGCGACTGTTTAGCAAAAACACAGGTCTCTGCGAAGCCGTAAGGCGAAGTATAGGGGCTGACGCCTGCCCGGTGCTGGAAGGTTAAGAGGAGCGCTTAGCGTAAGCGAAGGTGCGAATTGAAGCCCCAGTAAACGGCGGCCGTAACTATAACGGTCCTAAGGTAGCGAAATTCCTTGTCGGGTAAGTTCCGACCCGCACGAAAGGCGCAACGATCTGGGCACTGTCTCAACGAGAGACTCGGTGAAATTATAGTACCTGTGAAGATGCAGGTTACCCGCGACAGGACGGAAAGACCCCGTGGAGCTTTACTGCAGCCTGATATTGAATGTTGGTACAGCTTGTACAGGATAGGTAGGAGCCTTGGAAACCGGAGCGCCAGCTTCGGTGGAGGCATCGGTGGGATACTACCCTGGCTGTATTGACCTTCTAACCCGCCGCCCTTATCGGGCGGGGAGACAGTGTCAGGTGGGCAGTTTGACTGGGGCGGTCGCCTCCTAAAAGGTAACGGAGGCGCCCAAAGGTTCCCTCAGAATGGTTGGAAATCATTCGCAGAGTGTAAAGGCACAAGGGAGCTTGACTGCGAGACCTACAAGTCGAGCAGGGACGAAAGTCGGGCTTAGTGATCCGGTGGTTCCGCATGGAAGGGCCATCGCTCAACGGATAAAAGCTACCCCGGGGATAACAGGCTTATCTCCCCCAAGAGTCCACATCGACGGGGAGGTTTGGCACCTCGATGTCGGCTCATCGCATCCTGGGGCTGTAGTCGGTCCCAAGGGTTGGGCTGTTCGCCCATTAAAGCGGTACGCGAGCTGGGTTCAGAACGTCGTGAGACAGTTCGGTCCCTATCCGTCGCGGGCGCAGGAAATTTGAGAGGAGCTGTCCTTAGTACGAGAGGACCGGGATGGACGCACCGCTGGTGTACCAGTTGTTCTGCCAAGGGCATCGCTGGGTAGCTATGTGCGGACGGGATAAGTGCTGAAAGCATCTAAGCATGAAGCCCCCCTCAAGATGAGATTTCCCATTCCGCAAGGAAGTAAGATCCCTGAAAGATGATCAGGTTGATAGGTCTGAGGTGGAAGTGTGGCGACACATGGAGCTGACAGATACTAATCGATCGAGGACTTAACCATATTTTTGAATGATGTCACACCTGTTATCTAGTTTTGAGAGAACACTCTCAATTTGTTTGGTGGCGATAGCGAAGAGGTCACACCCGTTCCCATACCGAACACGGAAGTTAAGCTCTTCAGCGCCGATGGTAGTCGGGGGTTTCCCCCTGTGAGAGTAGGACGCCGCCAAGCAATTGCACATTAGTGTAATTTTTTAAAAAAGTTATTGACTTTGAAGAAGTGACATTGTATACTAATAAAGTTGCTTTAACAAAGCGGACAAACAAAATGATCTTTGAAAACTAAACAAGACAAAACGTACCTGTTAATTCAGTTTTTAAAAATCGCACAGCGATGTGCGTAGTCAGTCAAACTACTTTATCGGAGAGTTTGATCCTGGCTCAGGACGAACGCTGGCGGCGTGCCTAATACATGCAAGTCGAGCGGACAGATGGGAGCTTGCTCCCTGATGTTAGCGGCGGACGGGTGAGTAACACGTGGGTAACCTGCCTGTAAGACTGGGATAACTCCGGGAAACCGGGGCTAATACCGGATGGTTGTTTGAACCGCATGGTTCAAACATAAAAGGTGGCTTCGGCTACCACTTACAGATGGACCCGCGGCGCATTAGCTAGTTGGTGAGGTAACGGCTCACCAAGGCAACGATGCGTAGCCGACCTGAGAGGGTGATCGGCCACACTGGGACTGAGACACGGCCCAGACTCCTACGGGAGGCAGCAGTAGGGAATCTTCCGCAATGGACGAAAGTCTGACGGAGCAACGCCGCGTGAGTGATGAAGGTTTTCGGATCGTAAAGCTCTGTTGTTAGGGAAGAACAAGTACCGTTCGAATAGGGCGGTACCTTGACGGTACCTAACCAGAAAGCCACGGCTAACTACGTGCCAGCAGCCGCGGTAATACGTAGGTGGCAAGCGTTGTCCGGAATTATTGGGCGTAAAGGGCTCGCAGGCGGTTTCTTAAGTCTGATGTGAAAGCCCCCGGCTCAACCGGGGAGGGTCATTGGAAACTGGGGAACTTGAGTGCAGAAGAGGAGAGTGGAATTCCACGTGTAGCGGTGAAATGCGTAGAGATGTGGAGGAACACCAGTGGCGAAGGCGACTCTCTGGTCTGTAACTGACGCTGAGGAGCGAAAGCGTGGGGAGCGAACAGGATTAGATACCCTGGTAGTCCACGCCGTAAACGATGAGTGCTAAGTGTTAGGGGGTTTCCGCCCCTTAGTGCTGCAGCTAACGCATTAAGCACTCCGCCTGGGGAGTACGGTCGCAAGACTGAAACTCAAAGGAATTGACGGGGGCCCGCACAAGCGGTGGAGCATGTGGTTTAATTCGAAGCAACGCGAAGAACCTTACCAGGTCTTGACATCCTCTGACAATCCTAGAGATAGGACGTCCCCTTCGGGGGCAGAGTGACAGGTGGTGCATGGTTGTCGTCAGCTCGTGTCGTGAGATGTTGGGTTAAGTCCCGCAACGAGCGCAACCCTTGATCTTAGTTGCCAGCATTCAGTTGGGCACTCTAAGGTGACTGCCGGTGACAAACCGGAGGAAGGTGGGGATGACGTCAAATCATCATGCCCCTTATGACCTGGGCTACACACGTGCTACAATGGACAGAACAAAGGGCAGCGAAACCGCGAGGTTAAGCCAATCCCACAAATCTGTTCTCAGTTCGGATCGCAGTCTGCAACTCGACTGCGTGAAGCTGGAATCGCTAGTAATCGCGGATCAGCATGCCGCGGTGAATACGTTCCCGGGCCTTGTACACACC
>NZ_CP150278.1:177500-3052500 GCF_045040725.1 Bacillus sp. FSL K6-0255
GTCATTAATACAAAAGCGGGCGGTCGCGGACGTTTGTCAGCATTTGTTGCCGGTGCTTTTCTGATGTTTTTAATTGCGGTGTTAAGTCATGTCGTGGTGAAAATCCCAATGGCGGCGTTAGTAGCTGTAATGGTTATGGTGTCTGTCGGCACTTTTGATTGGTCTTCTTTAAAAGGTCTCAAAAAAGCGCCGCTCACGGACTCGATTGTCATGGTTGTGACTGTGGTTACGGTTGTTGTGACGGATGACTTATCTAAGGGTGTATTTGTCGGTGTTCTTTTAAGTGCCGTGTTCTTTGTAGCAAAAATCTCGAAGCTGAAAATCGTTTCTCATGCAGAGGATCAAAAGCTTAGAACGTATCAAGTGAAGGGGCAAATCTTTTTTGCGTCAGTGACTGATCTTACGAATGCGTTTATATATCAAGAGGATATTGAGCGGGTTGTGATTGACTTAACTGAAGCTCACGTATGGGACGATTCTGGTGCGGCCGCACTTGATAAGATTGTTGCGAAGTTTAAGGAACAAGGCATTGAAGCTGAGTTAAAAGGTTTGAATAAAGCGAGTAAATCTCTAATGAAACAGATGGCATAAAATAGAGAAGCCCAGATGAATGAGATCTGGGCTTTTTTATATAACATACACTTAAGCAGCATTGATATAATAGAGAGAAGAGAAATTTTAAATAGGGGACTTGCATATGATGCTTCAGAAGCTGAACCGTGTATTGGGGAGAGTGATGCCGCTGTTAACGCCGACTAGTGTGGTGCTGGGCGTGCTGCTGTCTCAGTTTTTAAATGGGTATGAATGGGCTGTGCCTTGGATCTTTGCTTTTATTACGTTTGCAGGCAGTTTGAGCGCGAACTTTCAATCTTTGAGACATGCATTGTCTCATCCTCTCCCTATGATTCTTGCACTATTCGTTCTTCATATTTTCATGCCGCTTTTTGCTTGGGGCAGCGGCCATCTTATATTTAAAGGTGATCCTTTGACGATTACCGGTTTAACATTGGCTGTTGTGATTCCTACGGGGATTACAAGCTTGATTTGGGCAGCGATGTACAAAGGGAATGTCGGTTTGACACTTTCGATTATTTTAGTTGATACTGTGCTGTCACCGCTAATCGTACCGCTGAGTCTTTCATTGCTGGCCGGCGCTCAGGTTCACATGGATGTGTGGGGAATGATGAAAGGTCTGATTGTAATGGTCGTGATTCCTTCTTTTTTGGGCATGCTGTTTAATCAGATGTCATCTCCAGAAAGAACTGCGTTTGTGAGCAGTGCGCTGTCGCCTTTTTCAAAGCTTTGCTTGATGGCAGTGATTGCGATTAACAGTTCAGCGATTGCTCCTTATTTCAAATCCATTGATTTGAGATTTGCAGGAATAGCTGTAACGGTATTCTTTATCGCGTTAACAGGTTATGCCGCTGCTTGGCTGATCGGAAAAATGATGAAAAGGCGGCAAGAGGAAATAGTCTCTCTTATATTTACGGGAGGCATGAGGAATATTAGTGCCGGCGCAGTTCTTGCCGTTACGTTCTTCCCGTCTCAGGTTGCCGTTCCTGTTGTGATCGGCATGCTGTTTCAGCAGATATTGGCTGCTTTGTTTGGCTATATGCTGAATCGTTTTGAATTAAAACCAATGTTGCAGAAGGCATAAAAAAACCGCTCATAGGGTTGAGCGGTTTTTTCCGTATAGCCATTCGAGCGCGTTGATGAACTGTTTGCAGAAATACTTGTGGTGGTGCACCGCTCCTTTTTCAATTGAAAGACACAACTGGTCTTCAGTGAAGCCTTTTTCTTTTAGACTTTGATGAACTTGCTTTGTTTTTTTCAGCATATGTCGCTGAATGGATTGTTTTTCACGGCCTTCTTCACTCCCGATAGACATGAAAACACGTGCAGTGCCGGGCTTTAAAGAAGATATATGAATGGTTTCCGCTGCGTTCTCGTACCAGTATGAACCTGATATAGAGCCTATTTTCCCGAACATTGACGGATATTTTAATATGGCGAACATTGAGATGAGGCCGCCTAATGAGGCACCGATCATTCCTCTTGACTGCGGTTCCCTGGTGACGTTCCAGTTTTCTTCGATTAGCGGAATGAACTGGTTCGTTATATCAGACAGATAGTGATATCCCATTCCGCCGAAGTCCGTGAACCGATCACTGAGTGATGCAGCCGGCCATGGGGTGTATTCATCAAGCCGGTTTTCGGGTTCGATACCGATCAGCACGAGTTCAGGGAGCCTTTGCTGTTGAAAGGCGCTTTCTAGTAATTCGATTTGGTTTTGGAACAAAGAACTGCCATCCTGCACGTAAACAGCAGGAAATCCCCCGCTGTCTGTGCTGTAGGAAGGAGGGAGGTACAGCGTGAACCTCCTGTTGCCGGCTTTGTGTTCTGAAAGAGATCCTTTCAAGCATTCTCCCCCTTTTTTTGCTTGAAAAGCAGATATAAGAAATAAGGAACTCCGAGGATCGCCAAAATGATGCCTGCGGGCACTTCTGCGGGCTGAAAAAACAGTTTTCCGGCAAAGTCTGCGCTTATCACAAGAAGCATCCCGATTAAACCGCTCAGTGGCAGGATATAGCGATGTTCGACGCCAGCCAGTCTCCGTGAGATATGGGGAGCAATTAAGCCGACAAACGCCATACTTCCCGCTACGGAGACACAGGCGCTGATGATTGCTACACAGGCAACGAGAAGGATGGTTTTTTCTTTATTTGATGAAATACCGAGGCTTCTGACTGTGTCTTCATCAAAACGAATGGTGTCGAGCAGGCGGGATTTGCCGATAAGAATCGGTATAAACAGCAGCATCCATGGGAGTACAGCTGTAATATACGTCCAGTTGGCAGACCAGATGCTTCCGTTTTTCCACACCATGGCCATTTGATAGTCTTGCGGGTCCATTTTTAAAGATAAAAACAAAGACAGGGCGCTGAATCCTGAATTGATCGCAATCCCTACCAAAATAATTCTTCCTGAATCTAAATTGCCTCTGTGCCATGCAAATATGTAAATCAGGATCGCCGCGATGAGCCCGCCTATCAATCCAAAGAGCGGCATTCCCATCGCTGCAGCTATGGATGTCACTTCCTTCTGGCCTTGGAATAAGAGCATAAACGCTACAATGCCAGCTCCTGCCCCTGCGTTGATTCCGAGAATTCCAGGGTCAGCAAGCCCGTTTCTCGTGATGGCCTGGATAACAGCGCCTGCAATGCCAAGACCGAGTCCAATAATAGCAGCCATGACAACCCGCGGCAGTCTTAAATCGAACAGCAAAATTTCATACTGCGGATTCGGGTCGATTTGAAAAAGAGTGGAGAGCAGCTCAGCAGGACGAACAGAAAATGATCCGCTCGTTAAGCTGAAATAGCTGACAACAAGAATCAAAGCGATGAACAATGCATATTTTTTAGCCATTTTGCTCCCCTCCTTTTCGTTTAATTAAATAAAGGAAGAAAGGTACGCCGATAATGGATGTTACGACCTCAATCGGTGTTTCAAACGGATAGTTGATAAATCTGCTTGCGAGATCACACAGGGTTAAAAAGATTCCGCCCAAAATACAGGAACACGGAATCAGCCTGCTGTAATCAGAGCCGACGAGAAATCTCGTGATATGCGGAACAACCAACCCGACAAACGCAATTTTTCCGGCCAGCGCTACGGCACTGCCGGTTAGAATGATGACGGAAAGCATCGCCATGATTTTAATGGTTTTTTTCTTTTGCCCCAGGCTTTTAGAAATGTCGTCCCCTAATGATACAGCGGTTACCTTTTTGCTGAGAGAAATGGCCATTATAATGCCAATCAGGAAAAACGGAGCGGCAAGCTTCAGGAAATCTGGACTCATTTGATGAAGTCTGGCACTGTACCAGAAACTGAGATCCTGAGAAATTTGAAAATAAATCGACATGGCCGCTGATAAGCTGCTGAGCAGCATGCTTGTGACTGTGCCGATGATGGCGAGCTGCACGGGGGTAAATCCGTTTGGCATCATGGCGGCAAGGCCGAATACTAACACCGCTCCTAACGCTGAGCCGATAAAAGAGTATATCATCATTTCAATCGAAGATGATTGCGGGAGCAGAACCATGCAAAGCGTAATGATAAACGCTGAACCATCTGAAACACCCATAATGGATGGCGAAGCTAAATAATTGCGCGTAATGCCCTGCATAAGCGCTCCAGAAACAGCAAGGGCTGCCCCTATGAGCAGAGCGCCGGCAGCCCTTGGAATCCGGGAATGCCATATAATTTGATGGTCTGTGTTTCCCGGATCGAAATGAATAAGAGATGTAAAAACAATATCTGTGCTGAGATGCTTTGCCCCATAAAGGATTGAAAGCAAAAGTGACAGCGCTATAGCAAATGGAGAAGTAATCAATATGATACGTGTCCACTGTTTTGAATACATACAAAAACCTACTCTGAATTAGTTTTGTGTCAATTTTTCAGCAGCCGCTTTCAGGAAACGGACTTTGCTCCAAGCTGTGCCGCCTTGTGCGAGAGGGTCCACTGAGTTGACATACACATGGTCTTCTTTGACTGCTTTAAGGCTTTTCCAGATTGGATTTTTCTCTAAATCTTTTAAGGCATCAGGTTTGTCTGCATTTTCATCATCAGAAAATTGGACGAAAATATGGTCCGGGTTCATTTCACTTAATTTTTCTAATGAAATCAGCTCTTGCGCTTTTGCAGCCTTTACTTCGTTCGGCGCCTTAAGGCCTAAATCACCGTATAGTGTGGAGTTGAAATACACCTGTTCAGGGTAAATGTAAATGTTGCCTTGTCTGATTCTGATGACAAGCGCTTTTGAATCTTTCGCTTTATCGTTGATTTTTGTTTTTATTTCTTTTAGATCCTGTTCATAGTCTGCAATAATTTTCTTTGCTTTTTTCTCTTTTCCAGTCAGCTGGGCAAGAAGCATCATGTTTTCCTTCCAGTTTGAAGAGATATGAGAAACTGGGATCGTCGTGCCTGCTGTGCTGATTTTTTGCAGCGTTTTTTCCGGAAACTTTGTTGAAGCAAGGATAACATCTGGCTTCATTTCAAGAATCTTTTCAATATTTGGCTCCATTTTTTCTCCGGTTGGTTCGGCTTTATCAGTGATGTCTTTGAACATATCAGGGAATTTGCCGGAGAATGAAATTGCGCCTTGCGGATGAACGTCAAGCAATTTCGCGTCTTCCATTGATTCAACGCTTCCCGTAATGGCAATTTTGTCTGTCGGTACAGTTACTTCATATGTTTTATCAAGGTATTCAATTTTCTTCTTCTCAGATGCTGTGCCGCTTGCCTTGCTGGCAGTTGATTCATTTTTGCTGCCGCAAGCTGCCGCCGTCAGCGCGAGAAGTAAGATTAATAAGGTAAGAGATATCTTTTTCATCTATAGAGCCTCCTGTTCAATTGATAACTATTATCAATTGGAATTATAGAGAATGAACAGATATAACACCATGGACAAATTCCTGATTTATCATGGACAATCTCCGGATAGTAAAGAAACAGTTTGCTGAACGATGCGTTCGTGCCCGCAAGCTGAGTATTCATTCCACGGGTCAAGGGATAGAAGATAAACACGGTTATCTCGTACCGCGCTTAGGTTTTGCCATGCTTCTGTCTGCTGTAATTGGTGGTAGTAAGCTATGGTCTCCGGCTCTTTAAAAAGAAAAAGCATCATACAGTCAGCTTGGTAATTTGCGATATTTTCTAACGAAATCGCTTGTTCTGAAGGTGTGTCAGCCGTTGTTGCCGAGCTGAATCCTAAATCCCCAAAGAAAACTTCGCGGACACTTCGGTTATGTGCCAGATAGAAGTTTTGCTTATGCAGCCTCAAAAAGAGAAAACGCAGCCCTTGAACGTGCTGAAGTGTTTTTTTGGCGGCTGTTGTCTGCTGGTCATAATCCGCTAGCCACTTTTCTGCTTCGGACTCTTCCTTTAAAAATGAGGCAGTTTGCAGAAAGTGGGTTCTCCAGCTTTCTTCTGAAGGAAGGTACATGACTTCTGCGATGCGATTCAGGCGATCTTGTTCTTCTGGAGAAATAGAATCCATGCTGACAATCACATCTGGTTCTGCCTGTGATAACGTGTACAGGTTTTCTTCCCACTTTTCATTAAACCGGTATGCACTAAGCTGGACGGGTATATCTGTCGAATAATGCTGATAGTAGTAAGACGTCCATTTCGGATGCAGAGCGGCCGCAAAAGGTATGTGGTGAAGAGGGATGAGATGGCCCATTGTGCCCCTTCCGTATGCGGCGATTTTCTTTCGGCGTTTTTTCATATAGCTTGTAGGTGAACAGCCTGTATATTTTTTGAAGATTCTGCTGAAATAAAATTCATCTTGATAACCGGTTTGGTGTGCGATTTCTTTCAATTTGCAGTTTGATTTTGCCATGAGCCGTTTTGCCTTTGTGATTCGTGTTTTCGTAATAAATTCTGTTACGCTCTGCCCTGTCCATTTTTTAAAGCTTTCACTGTAGTGTTTGGCACTGATTCCTGCCATTTGCGACAGCTGGGCAAGCGTGATTTTTGTATCGGCATGGGTTTCGATATAGTGTTTTGTTTTTTCGATTGCTGAATGTGTATCCGTTTGATCAGATAAACTTGCAGTAAAGAGGTCATAAATCAGGCTTTGTACTTCAATCACACATTTTAGCTGAGAAAGCTGAGACGATTCATTCCATAGTGCGGCAAGCTCTTGAAGCCGGACTGCAAGATTTTCGATATGTGAAACATTCATAAGCTTCAGGTTGGCTAATTCCGATTCTGTGCACGGTGTGAAAATATCTTGCCCGGTTTCCTTGATATAGCTTTGAAGCCTGATTATACAGGCATCTATATGTCCATCGGCTGCTGGCGTAAAGCCAAAGGTCTCGTTAGGCGGACAAACATAAAGTGTCTTTTTTTGCAGAGGATTGGTGTTTGTTCCGATCGAAATATAGCCGTTTCCTTTTAAATGAAAAATCAGCACGAATGAATCGGCTAATTGCTGTTCTGAGAAGAGATCACTTGTCTTTTTTAGATATTCAATTTGTACCGGTTGATAAATCACTGCATTTTGCACGAGTAGACCACCTTTTCAGAAGCTTTCAATTGATAATCATTTTCAATAAAAATTGTACCAAATAAATGAAAGTTTTCCTATATAAAGCGGGTGGGTTTTTAGCATGAAAAAAACCCTTACTTATGTGTAAAAGTAAGGGTCTTTCGTTCAGTAAGAATATGTTACACGTGTAACATACGATGCTTACGTTCTAATAAATGAGATATTTTTTTCTTGTTTTGCTGAATTGTTGGAGTGTTTTTTCATAGTTGTTTATGATGTCCTCAACCGAAGTTCCATTTTCAATTTTTGTCCTGATCCAGCCGTTGCCTGCCAGTTTATCGAATGAACCTGTTGACAGGAACTCAAAATCCTCAGGATAGAGATCGTGTATGGTTTTAATGACTGAAAGACCCGTTTTAACGGCTTCAAACTTATCTCTGTCTGTCACATAGAGCTGCACACCGTGGCAAAGCGTTCCTTGATGTTTAGAAAACGTCGGTGTGAAGGATGCTGCCCTAAATGTAACGCCCGGCAAATGGAGGCTGTTTAATGTTTCTTCAAGTTCTGTGCTTTTGATAAAGGGAGCTCCGATCAATTCGAATGGCTTTGTTGTCCCTCGCCCTTCGGATATATTTGTTCCTTCAATCAGCCCGGTTGCAGGATAAACAAATGTGCTTTCCACCGTCGGCATGTTAGGCGAAGGGAGGACGAAAGGCAATCGGGTATCGTCAAAATCCATCTTTCGTTTCCAGTGTTTCATTTTTACCACTGTAAGATCGGCATCAATACTGAATTCTTTGTTGAACAGTGAAGCCAATTCGCCTATCGTCATCCCATGCTTCAATGGAATGGGATACAATCCGACAAATGAGGCGTATTCAGGTTCTAAGATTGGTCCTTCAATATGATTCCCGCCTTGAGGATTCGGACGGTCCAGCACCATAAATGGAATGCCGTTTTCTTTAGCGGCTTCCATTGCGTATGCCATTGTATAAATGTACGTGTAGAAACGGGTCCCGACAACCTGAATGTCAAACATTAGAATATCGACATTTTTCAGCAATTCTGGAGTCGGTTTTTTCGTTTTTCCGTAGAGGCTGTATACGGGAACCCCGGTTTTTTCGTCAATGTAAGAGCCTACTTCGTCTCCAGCCTGGGCGTCACCGCGGACGCCGTGTTCAGGGCCGAATAAAGCTGTCAGTTTGATATCTGGGTTCTCGTAAAGAATATCGACACTGCTTTTCAGAGATGCGTTTACTCCGGTTGGATTGGTGATCAGTCCGATGCGTTTTCCCTTGAGCTGTTTTTTATAGTCTGGCAAGAGCGTGTCTATCCCAGTCTGGACTTTAGGTTTTTTAGCCGTTTGATTCTTTGAATCGGGTGAAGCAGAGGCAGCGGTTATCGTTCCGAACATCATGAGCCCTGTCAGAAAAGCGAATATTGTTTTTCTCATGTGTCCCTCCTTATTAAAGCGGTTTTCCCGTTTTGATATTTAATCCGTAGCCATATGGATAAAGGGTGTCCCCCGGGTTCGTGACTGATGGGATGTTAACTGGAAGTGTGCCTTTAGGTTTTGCCTGGCCGAAAATCGCCATCACTCCGGCCGGAATATTAGGTTGAAGATAACGGCCATTTGCGTATCCTTTAAAGCCATAGACTGCAATCAGTGCCTTTGCTTCTTCGAAATTGGCGGCATCATATGGGTTGCGCAGGCTCATTAAGACAAATGGTTTGTTGTGCTGCAGTGCGGCTTTCATGACAGCTCTCGGAAACACGGTGGCCCATTTGCTTGAATCTGATATTGTGTCGTCGATGACACCGTCGTTGACGACAGGGTCATTTTTGACGACATAGGAGCCGGTTATGATATAATCAGCTTTTTTTACTTGTTTTGCATGCTCGGCCTTAAATACTTGGTTGGCAAAGTTCATTTTGCTGAGGGATACGGGTTTGATTTTCTTTCGCTTGATGAGATCGTGAATGGTTTGTTCGATTGAAGCAGTTTGTTCTTCGTAAGGTGCCACAATTAAGATGTGGCTGCCTTTTTTAGGCTTGAACGGCAAAGTGTGCTGTTCATTTTTTAATACAGTTACTGCTTTTTCAGCTATTTTTTTCTCTGCTTTCAGGTGCTGCTTGCTTCCTACGATTTTTTGGGCTTTGGCTATTTTTTCTTTTGTACTGTCGCTGTTTCGCGCTGGATACATGCCGCGTTTTATTTTCAGGGAAATGATTCTTTCAACTGATTTGTTGATTTGTTGTTCAGGAATATCCCCGTTTTTCACGGCTTCTTTCAAAGCTTGAATAACACGTGCGAATTTCTGTTCTTCTTTCATTGAAGTGACTGAGGCTGGCATTAATGCAATATCGACACCAGCTTTTACGGCCATGACCACAGCCTCTTCCTGTCCGAAATGATCTGCGATTGCCTTCATATTGAGTGCATCGGTAACGATCACACCATTAAAGCCCATTTCCTGACGAAGAAGACCTGTCATCACTTTTTTTGAAAGTGTAGCTGGAACCAGAATGTCCGATCCATCGAGTTTGCTTTTGTAAGTGGTGTCATCAAAGGCGGGAAACTGAACATGGGCTGTCATCACCATATCAGCACCAGCATCAATTGCTTTTTGAAAAGGATAAAGCTCGACCTCACGAAGCCGTTCTTGGCCATGGGAAACGAGCGGCAGTCCATAATGGCTGTCAACGTCCGTGTCTCCATGTCCCGGGAAATGTTTGAGGGCAGACGCGATATCCTGCCGCTGCAACCCTTTCATCGTGTATAAACCGAGGCGTGATGTCAGTTCTCGATTGGAGCTGAATGACCGTACGCCGATTACAGGATTATTAGGATTATTGTTAATGTCCACGACAGGGCTGAAATCTGTATTGATGCCTAAGGCAGAGAGCTCTTTCCCGATGATGCTGCCGGTCTGATACGCATTGATTCTGCTTCTGGCTGCGCCCAGCGCCATATTCCCAGGGAAATTAGTGCCCTCCCCTAACCTCGTTACAATGCCGCCTTCCTGATCAATACTCAGCATGAGCGGGATTTTTGGACTTGCCTTTTGGTAATCGTCTGTCAGCTGGACAGTTTGTTTTGTTGTTTTTACATTTTCTGCAAAAAGGATGATGCCTCCGAATTGATATTTCTTGACGAGGCTGGCGACTTCATCATTCATTTCTGTAAGGGCTTGCGGAGAGGACTCGCCTTCCTTTTGCCAATTTCTAAAATCAGGCATCAGCATCTGGCCGAGTTTTTCATCTAACGACATACGATTGACAATCTGATTGGCATCGATTGCACGTTTGGATGCAGAGGCTTCTGTCTGTCTGGCCCCGAAAAAGCATGAAAGAAAGAGAACGGCTGAAAGGATAAGCGGAAAGACAGGTCTCATAGAAACTTCCTCCTATCGTCTAATCATTCACTCCATCGCTTCATAAATCGCGGTTATGACACTTCCATAACTGCCTGTTGCAAATTGATCACCCTCAAAGACGTTTGGATTTTCTTCCGGATCAATAACTGGTGTATGCTTTTTATTTGTTAACAATGCGATGCCTAAATTGTATGCTGGATCAATAATTGTAACTGTCCCCGTCCAACCGGTATGCCCGTAAGCATTTTCGCTGGCATGAGGGCCAAACATCCATTCCATGCTTTTACTTCCGTTCCGCCTCCAGCCAAGAGCGAATGTCGGATCTGTTGCTGAAGGTGCTGTAAACAGGTCGGCTGTTTTCTGATCAAATAAAGAAATGTTTCGGTATGAACCTTTGTTTAACATGACTTGCAGCAGTATGGACATATCATCTGCATTTGAGAACAATCCGGCATGCCCAGACACGCCACCCATTGAGTAAAACGCTTTTTCGTCATGCACCTCTCCTTGCAGCGTGTTTGTGCGGATGTTAGGGAATTGAATAACGCCGTCACGTGTATTGCCCATGCGTTCAGTAGCTGCGAACTGTTTCGGTTTAAAGCTCTTTTCCAGCGGATTGTACAAGGTATGCTTCAGCCTGAGCGGTTTGTAGAGCTCTTGCTCCGTGTAGACATCAAGCGGTTGACCGGTGAGTTTTTCGACAATACATCCGAGTAGCATATATCCAATGTCACTGTATACGTGCTTTGTCCCAGTTTGGTAATCGAGCGGAATTTTCGTCAAATATTCAATCGTTTTGTCCCGTTCCTGGGAATAGTACTTGCCGGCTTTTTCCGGCGTGTAAAAGTAAAAGCTTGATGGGAGCCCTGATTGGTGCTGGAGGACATCGATGACACGTATCTTGTCTTTTCCTTTTATGAGGTCACCCGGCTGATCCTTGAAACCCGGCAAATATGCAGAAACTTTTTCATAGACGTCAAGTTTTCCTTGGCTGACTAAGCGCTGCAATGCAAAATTTGTTGCGTACATTTTTGTATTTGAGGCTAAGTCAAACATCGTGCGGGTTTTCATTTTGGCCGGACGGCGCAGCAGTTCTGATCCTTCGTACTTTTTACTGTAGCCGTATGCTGCTTTTTTTATGATGCGTCCATCCTTCACCACCACAAGAACGGCGCCTGGAAATCCTGCTGCAATATCCCGTTCTATCATCTGATCTACCTTCCTTAGCTTCTTCGTCGAGAATTGTGCAGTTTCTGCATTTATGGTTTTCGGCTCAATCAAGTTGTCTGCTGTTTGTGCGAAGGTTTCATTTGGCGCAAATATCGATAGGGTTAAAATGGCACTGAATATGAACAGTGTCTTTGTTTTCACAGGCTAGCCCCTTTCTGTGCTTCTATCCCGTTTACTATCCCTAATATAGAAACAATTTAATCGAACTGAGAAGCCATTTCATCTTTATATCCGAATGCATAGGTCAATAAAAAGCCGGCCGCGTAGGAAATAAAGAGCCCAACGATATACAGGATGATTTGCGAAGGCAGGACTAGAAAAGAAAGCGGCAGTCCGGAGACACCAATCGCAATGGTGGCTACTTGAAAATAAGCTTGAAAGGCGCCGCCGATTCCAGCTCCTAAACATGCTGTTAAAAACGGACGGCCAAGCGGCAGCGTGACTCCGAAAATAAGCGGTTCACCAATGCCGAGCAGTCCCGATGGAAGCCCGCCGGCGATTGCTTTCCTCAGTGTTGTTTTTTTCGTCTTCATGAAAACGGCAAAGGCCGCGCCTACCTGTCCTGCACCTCCCATAGCCAAAATAGGGAGCAGAGGATCATTGCCAATTGAATTGATCAGTTCCATGTGCACAGGCGTCAAGCCTTGATGCAGTCCGGTTACAACGAGAGGAAGGAAGGTTGCGCCCAGAATAAAGCCTGCAGCGATGCCGCCGATGTCCAGGATGGACAGAAGGCCGGATGTAATAGCATCAGAAATGAATCCGCCTAAAGGCATAAATACGACATACGTTACGATTCCGGTGATTAACAGTGAAACGGTGGGTGTGACAATGATATCGAGTGATTGAGGAATAAAACGGCGAATAAATTGTTCGGTGTAAGCAATGAATATGGCTGCGAAAAGGACGCCGATCAGACCTCCCCTGCCCGGGAGAAGCTCTTCTCCAAATAAACTGATTTTTGCGATCTCCGGATTGATAATCAAGATCCCGGCCAAAGCCCCAAGTGCGGGTGTCCCGCCAAATTCTTTCGAAGCGTTAATACCGACGAGAATGCCGAGATAAGTGAACAGCCCTGATCCGATGACTGTCAGGATAATCGCAATTTGTGAGTCTGCAGAGAGCCAGCCTGCTTGAATAATTGCTTTGGTAATCCCAGTAATTAAACCGGAAGCGACTAGAGCGGGAATAAGAGGGATGAAAATGCTGGCAATTTTACGTAAGAAAAGTTTAAAAGGAGTGGCGTTTTTTCGATTGATATCGGCTTTCTTTTTGGCCGCTGCTTCTTTGACATCGGCACCTTCTTCTGCTGACACGAGCTTTGAGAAAGCAGCTGTAACATGATTGACGACTCCTGTGCCGAGGATAATTTGTAAGGTTTCAGCTTCAACGACCCCCAATACGCCGTCAAGCTTTCTTAAACCCTGAGCATCTGCTTTGCTTTCATCGTAAGGCGTAATGCGCAGGCGTGTCATGCAATGCGTATATGAAGAAATATTGGATTTTCCTCCGCATAGCTCAAGGATTTTCTGTGCGAGATGATGGTAGTTATTTTCTTTGCTCATTAAAACCCCTCCCCTTCAAGATGCCTTATTTTATTCTCATAGATTGTATGGCTGCTCTCGTTTTATCTATATAACCGGTTGTCGTTTCATACTGCTCAGCCGCCATGCCTAAAAACAAAACATCAATTATAAAAAGCTGGGCGAGGCGGGAGGAAGTGGCTGCACTTCGAATCAAGGCTTCATTGGAATGGGCTGTATACAAAGGGACATCAGCCAGTGCGGAGACGGATGTCTGACTGAATTGTGTGAGGCTGATCGTTGTGATGCCTTTTTCCTTGGCCATGGCAAACAGTTCAATGATTTCCTGTGTCTCTCCTGAAAACGAAATGGCGAATACGATGTCGTCTTTATCTGCATTTGCGATTAAAGATGCCACAAGATGAGTGTCTGTAAACGCGGTTGCTTGTTTATGAATGCGAAGCCACTTTTGCTGGGCGTCCTTGGCGACAATGCCGGAAGCCCCGAGGCCGATAAAATGCACGGTATGAGCTTTGAGAAGCATAGAAACCGCTCGCTCAAGCTCTTTGTAGTCCATCAGGTCTGAAGTATCCTGAATGGCTTGAATGGCATTGCCGGCCGTTTTTTCGGAAATGGAGGGCAGCGGCTCGTGGGGAACAATATCCCGGTAGCCCTGAAAAGTAGGCTTTGCCAGATCGCCTGCTACTCTCATTTTTAAATCTTGAAATCCTTTCAAACCGAGTGATTTGCAGAGCCTGATGACGGCAGCGTCACTTGAATTGGCTAAGGCGCTGATTTCGTTGACCGTGCTTTCGATTGCTTTGTGGGGATGGGCTAGGATATAATCTGCAAGTTTGCGCTCGGATGGAGGGAGCTTATGCTTCATTGATTGGATGATCGCTAAACCGCCTGTGGCCATTCTAGTTCTCTCCTTATCATGGATGGTAATGTTCGATTGCTTTGTCAATGAAACCGTTTGCTTCATCGAGTAATGTCTTTGCTTGTTTCTGATCTGTGCTTGTTTTGAGCATGACGATTGCTGTTTTGACGTGATGATCGGCTTGTTCCAGAGTGTATCTGGCTGTGTCGTATGAAGCGTTTGTAAGGCTTTGGATGATGCTGATGGCGCGTTCTTTTAGTTTTTTGTTGCTAACGTTGACGTCTACCATCAAGTTTTCGTAAACCTTGCCGATTTTGACCATTACAGCGGTAGATATCATGTTTAGAATCATTTTATGTGCGGTTGCGGCTTTCATACGTGTTGATCCTGTAATGGCCTCAGGTCCGACGACAACCTCAATGCTGTGATCCGCATCCTTGCTGATGGCGGAATTTTCATTGCAAGTAAGGGCGATGGTGTGTGCTCCGACTTTGCGGGCGTATCTTAGGGCGCCTGCGGCGTACGGTGTGCGGCCGCTTGCTGCGATGGCAATGACGGTGTCATTTGAAGTGAGCTGTATGTTTCTTAAATCTTCAGCTCCTGCTTCTTCACTGTCTTCAATGCCCTCTGCTGCCTGTAAAAAGGCTTTGGGGCCTCCAGCCATGATTCCGATGACCTGATCTGGGCTTACGCTGTAGGTGGGAGGACATTCAACAGCATCCATGACGCCGAGTCTGCCGCTTGTGCCGGCGCCTGTATATATGAGCCGGCCTCCATTTTGGAACGATTCATATGCGCAGTCTACAGTTGTTTTGATGTCGGGGAGAACCTCCTGAACGGCTGCAGCGACTTTCATATCTTCGTTGTTGATCATTTTGAGGATGCCAAGAGTGTTTGCTTTGTGGATTTCAACTGTTTGGCTATTGCGTGATTCCGTTGTAAGACGGTGAAGGTTTAATGGTTCTGACATGAGGATGCCCCCTGTTTTAAAATGATATATCTCAATATTCAGTATATTCATTTCTGTTATGATATTTCAACTATGTTTTTAAATTTTTGAAATTTTATTTCACTCAAGACTATAAGAAATGTTGAAGGATCAACTGTTCTCCAAGCGGGCCGATTCTTCGCCGTCCTTTATCAAGGAACCCGCTTTTCATATAAAGGTGTTTTGCGCGTATGTTCAGATGATTGACGGCCAAGATGATTTCGTCGCACCATGGAAAATATCCGCTCACAAAAGCGGGAAGCAAAAGCATGGCTTTTTTCGCATAGCCTTTTCCGTGGTGCACAGCGTTTAAAGACAGGGAGCTGAGCAGTAAAGCAAATGGATTGTTAGAATAGGAAGCAAGCGTTTCTTTTGATGCATGTAAAATGAAAAAACCGACTGGAAGGTCGTCTTTTAAGATAACAACCGGGTATCGGTCCTGTATGCCCAGAGCCTGAGACAGCACCTCTTTCGGGAGGGAGGTAAAGCGTTTGTCATCGTTGGTGAGCGTGAATGATTGGAGCTCGGGCAAGTGTTCAGGCTTATAGAAGGATAAAGAAATGTCTTGAGTCATGGGGTGGCCTCCTTACAAGATGTCGTCAAGCTCGTTTTCCGAAATGACGCGGTAGCCCGCTTGTTTTAACAGTGCGGCGGTTACTCCGCTGCCGGTGATTTTTTTGCCAGAGAATGTGCCGTTATAGATAAAACCGCTTCCGCAAGATGGACTGTTTTCTTTTAATATGACGGCAGAAGCGTTGATTTCTTTTGCGTAAGCCAATGTTTTCGCGGCGCCTTCCATATATAGTTCTGTGACGTCTTCTCCTGAAGCTGTCACGATTTTCGCTGTTCCATTGAGGACATCCTCGCCGGTGCCTCCTATGATTTCTGCGGGTTCGCGTGGGGTAGAGAAGCCGCCGAGAAGTTCAGGGCAAGCCATGACTGCTTTCTTTTCATCGACGAGTTTTCTGATTTTCTCCGACGCTGCGTGAGAGCCGTTATATCTGCATTCAATGCCTCCAAGGCAAGAACTGACTAGAATCATATTGGTTTCTCCTCTCTTGCTTTGCTTGTCTCTATCATAAAATAAATGGCTTTAGTTGGGAGGCTTTTTCAGTTAAAAAAGGAGTTAAAAAGTTTGAAAATAAAAAATTTAATTTTTCTCTTTACAAACAGGGGGTGACCTGTATATAATAACTTTTGTCAGCTCGACGAGAACACAACGGCCCGTTGGTCAAGCGGTTAAGACACCGCCCTTTCACGGCGGTAACACGGGTTCGAATCCCGTACGGGTCACCATTTGGAGGATTAGCTCAGCTGGGAGAGCATCTGCCTTACAAGCAGAGGGTCGGCGGTTCGAGCCCGTCATCCTCCACCATCTTGCCGGTGTAGCTCAATTGGTAGAGCAACTGACTTGTAATCAGTAGGTTGGGGGTTCAAGTCCTCTTGCCGGCACTGTTTTTTCAAAATTTTATGTGGAGGGGTAGCGAAGTGGCTAAACGCGGCGGACTGTAAATCCGCTCCCTCAGGGTTCGGCAGTTCGAATCTGCCCCCCTCCACCATTATTGGGCTATAGCCAAGCGGTAAGGCAACGGACTTTGACTCCGTCATGCGTTGGTTCGAATCCAGCTAGCCCAGTCACAGACACCTTTGATCAAAAGGTGTCTTTTTTCTTTTCGGAAAAATCATTCCAACTTCTAACTGTTCAGTCTGTATAATAATTTTAAAAATATGTTAAGGTAGTTTATTCACGAATTACCATCTACACCCTGCCAAAAATTTGATAAACTTATTTTATAAAAAAATTGAAACCTTTTGAAACGAAGCTCGTATACATACAGACCGGTGAAGGCAGAGGTTAGATAAATATGGAAATGATGATTAAAAAAAGAATTAAACAAGTCAAAAAAGGCGACCAGAATGCATTTGCGGACATCGTAGATATTTACAAAGATAAAATTTATCAGCTTTGCTACCGTATGCTTGGCAATGTGCATGAGGCGGAGGATATTGCACAGGAAGCTTTCATCAGAGCGTACGTTAATATCGACAGTTTTGATATTAACCGGAAATTTTCAACTTGGCTTTATCGAATCGCGACCAATTTGACCATTGACCGCATTCGCAAAAAGAAGCCGGATTATTACCTCGATGCAGAGGTGGCTGGTACGGAAGGCTTGACCATGTATTCTCAAATCGCCGCAGATGGTGTTTTGCCTGAAGATGCAGTTGTGTCGCTGGAGCTCTCAAACACGATACAGCAGAAAATTTTAAAGCTTCCTGACAAATACAGAACAGTCATCGTATTAAAGTATATTGACGAACTCTCATTAATTGAAATCGGGGAGATTCTAAACATTCCTGTGGGGACTGTGAAAACGCGGATTCACAGAGGCAGAGAGGCTCTTAGAAAACAATTAAGGGATCTTTAAGTGGGGTGATGAAATGAGCTGTCCTGAACAAATTGTGCAGCTTATGCATATGCATCTTGATGGAGATATCCTTCCAAAAGATGAACACGTATTAAATGAACATCTGGAGACATGCGAGAAATGCAGAAAGCATTTTTACGAGATGGAGAAATCCATAGCGCTCGTACGGAGCACATCGCATGTCGAAGCCCCCGCGGATTTTACCGCTAATGTCATGGCAAAATTGCCTAAGGAGAAGAAAAGAGCTTCTGTAAAAAGATGGTTCAGATCCCATCCCGTTATCGCAGCTGCTGCGGTATTCATCATTTTGATGGGCGGGGGTTTTTTTAACAGCTGGCATAATGACCACAATTTCAGCGTGTCCAAGCAGCCGAATCTTGTGGTTCATAACCATACTGTGACCGTGCCAGAAGGTGAGACGGTCAAAGGTGATGTCACTGTCAAAAACGGCAAGCTGATTATTAAAGGCAAAATAGACGGGGATGTAACCGTCGTAAACGGAGAAAAATATATGGCCTCTGCTGGACAAGTCACCGGTCAGATTGAAGAAATCAATCAATTATTCGATTGGACATGGTACAAGATGAAGTCTGCGGGGAAAAGTGTACTCGATGCATTCAGTCCGAACGGAGAAGAGTAAAGCGCGTTAGCCGCTTTGCTCTTTTTTTGCGGGCTGAGAGGGCTGGCACATTTCACTTGCTAAATCGAAATGTGGTATAATGGGCTCGCTATGTAAAGTACATATGCGTAACACGTAAAACACAAAATACGAAATGACTGAAATCTTGGAGGACGAGGAAATGGCTTTTGAGGATATCCCTTTTTTGCAGTACCTCGGCAATGCCGTTGATATTCTCCTTGTTTGGTATGTGATATATAAATTGATTATGGTGATACGCGGCACGAAAGCGGTTCAGCTGTTAAAAGGAATTGTAGTCATCGTGCTTGTTCGTATGGCCAGCCAATATTTGGGCCTCAGCACACTTCAATGGCTGATGGACCAAGCGATAACATGGGGATTTTTAGCAATTATTATTATTTTTCAGCCTGAGCTGAGAAGAGCGCTTGAACAGCTAGGCCGCGGCCGCTTTTTTTCGAGGAGCGGCACGCCTGTTGAAGAAGCGCAGCAGAAAACGATTGAGGCCATTACAAAAGCGATCAATTATATGGCGAAACGCCGTATAGGCGCCCTGCTGACCATTGAGCGGGATACTGGAATGGGGGATTATATTGAGACCGGCATACCACTAAATGCCAAAGTCAGCTCTGAGCTGCTGATCAATATTTTTATTCCAAACACCCCGCTTCATGACGGTGCGGTGATTATGAAAAATAATGAAATTGCCGCGGCCGCCTGTTATCTGCCGCTTTCTGAGAGCCCGTTTATTTCAAAAGAACTGGGCACGCGGCACAGAGCAGCTGTCGGTATCAGTGAAGTAACAGACAGTTTGACGATTATTGTGTCTGAAGAGACCGGCTGCGTCAGTGTGGCAAAGAACGGCGACCTTCACAGAGAGCTTACAGAAGAAGCGCTGAAAGAAATGCTTGAAGCCGAGTTTAAGAAAAACACCAGAGACACTTCTTCTAACCGCTGGTATTGGAGGGGCAAGAAAAATGGATAAATTCTTAAACAACCGCTGGGCTGTGAAAATCATTGCTCTGCTTTTCGCGCTCTTGCTTTATGTGGCGGTTAACAGCAACCAAGCACCGACTCCGAAAAAACCGGGTGAATCTTTCTTTCCGACATCAACAACTGATGAAGCAACTCTGACTGATATTCCGGTTAAAGCGTATTATGATGATGAAAATTACGTCGTGACGGGTGTTCCGCAAACGGTTAATGTCACGATAAAAGGCTCGACAAGCGCCGTGAAAAAGGCTCGGCAGACCAAAAACTTTGAAATATATGCCGATATGGAACATTTGAAAACCGGCACACATAAGGTTGAGCTTAAGGCCAAAAACGTGTCGGATGGGCTGGCAATCTCAATTAATCCGTCTGTTACGACAGTGACCATTCAGGAACGGACGACCAAAAGTTTTCCCGTAGAAGTGGAGTACTACAACAAAAGCAAGATGAAAAAAGGCTATTCTCCGGAGCAGCCGATTGTCAGTCCGAAAAATGTGCAGATTACCGGATCGAAAAATGTCATCGATAATATTTCTCTTGTAAAAGCTTCAGTGAATTTGGAAAACGCAGATGAAACGATTGAAAAGGAAGCGAAAGTGACTGTCTATGATAAAGACGGAAACGCGCTTCCTGTCGACGTGGAGCCCTCGGTCATCAAGATTACCGTTCCGGTGACAAGCCCGAGTAAAAAAGTGCCCTTTAAAATTGAACGGACAGGAAGCCTTCCTGACGGTGTCAGCATAGCGAATATTGAATCCAGCCCCAGTGAGGTAACGGTTTACGGCTCACAGGATGTGTTGGATTCTCTTGAATTTATTGACGGCGTCAGCTTAGATTTAAGTAAAATTAACAAGGATTCCGATATCGAGGCAGATATTCCGCTTCCTGACGGTGTCAAAAAAATCTCACCGTCAAAGGTGACTTTGCATATAGAAGTCGATAGTGAAGCGGATCAGAAGTTCGAGAATGTCCCTATCAAGACTGTAGGGCTGAGCAGCTCACAAAACATTGAATTTCTTGATCCTGAATCACAAGCGATAGATGTAACGGCTAAAGGCTCTCCCACGAATATAAAAAAGCTGAAAAAATCAGATATTGAATTGTATGTGAATGTTTCAGATTTAGAGGACGGGGAGCATAGCGTGAAGCTTGAAGTGAACGGGCCACAGAATGTAACTTGGTCCTTGGGGCGGAAAAACGCCAAAATCAAGCTGACGTCTAAGAAAAGCAATACATCAACGAATGATAACAGCAGCAATACATCAGGGAACCAGGATGACACAGATAAACAAACAAATGATCAAAAGAACAATCAGCAAGAAGATACAAAGAACACTGATAAAAACAGCAACGATCAAAACCAAGACGAAAATAAAGATCAAAACCAAGATCAGGATGAGGATGAATCCACTGAGAATTCACAATCCTCATCGGAATAAAAAAGGAGCGATTATAAAATGGGCAAGTATTTTGGAACAGACGGTGTAAGAGGTGTCGCCAATAGTGAGCTTACACCTGAGCTGGCCTTTAAAGTCGGACGTTTCGGCGGTTATGTGCTGACAAAAGACAAACAACGTCCAAAAGTGCTGATAGGCCGCGATACACGCATCTCCGGCCATATGCTGGAGGGAGCCCTTGTCGCCGGACTTTTATCCATTGGCGCAGAAGTCATGCGTCTGGGCGTCATTTCTACACCAGGTGTATCTTATTTGACAAAAGCGATGGATGCAGAGGCGGGCGTCATGATTTCCGCTTCTCATAACCCAGTGCAGGATAACGGCATCAAATTCTTTGGGGGAGATGGATTTAAGCTTTCTGATGAACAAGAGGCTGAAATTGAGCGCCTGATGGACGAACCTGAGGATAAGCTGCCAAGACCTGTCGGAGCAGACCTTGGACTTGTAAACGATTATTTTGAAGGCGGACAAAAATATCTGCAATTCTTAAAACAGACAGCTGATGAAGATTTCACAGGCATTCATGTGGCCTTGGACTGTGCCCATGGCGCAACGTCATCCTTGGCGACACACCTGTTTGCTGATTTAGATGCAGATGTTTCTACAATGGGGACTTCCCCGAACGGATTAAACATTAATGACGGCGTCGGTTCGACTCATCCCGAAGCGCTCAGCGCGTTTGTCAAAGAGAAAAACGCGGATCTCGGCCTTGCATTCGACGGTGACGGCGACCGCCTGATTGCTGTCGATGAAAAAGGAAATATTGTAGACGGCGACCAAATCATGTACATATGCTCAAAACACCTGAAATCAGAGGGCCGTTTAAAGGATGATACTTTGGTTTCAACCGTGATGAGCAACCTCGGCTTCTATAAGGCGCTCGAAAAAGAAGGCATCAAAAGCGTACAGACAGCTGTCGGCGACCGCTACGTAGTAGAAGCAATGAAAAAAGACGGCTACAACGTCGGCGGAGAGCAGTCAGGACATCTTATTTTCCTTGATTACAACACGACAGGGGACGGATTATTGTCTGCTATTATGCTGATGAACACTTTGAAAGCCACAGGCAAGCCACTGTCAGAGCTTGCAGCTGAAATGCAGAAGTTCCCGCAGCTGTTAGTCAATGTGAGAGTGACTGATAAATATAAAGTTGAAGAAAATGAAAAAGTAAAAGCAGTTATTTCTGAAGTTGAAAAAGAAATGAACGGCGACGGCCGGATTTTGGTGCGCCCTTCAGGAACTGAACCGCTCGTCCGTGTCATGGCTGAAGCGAAGACGAAAGAGCTGTGCGATGAGTATGTCAATCGCATTGTTGAAGTCGTCCGGTCAGAAATGGGATTAGAGTAACGAAGTCTATTATCAGAGAGTGAACAAGACAAGCGAGGTTTACATAAGATAATTGTGAGACATACGGCAAAGTTGTTTAAAAAACAATTGACCGTTTATGCCACATGTTGTAAAATCAAGCTTGTCTTGTTCTTATTTTCTCAATAGGAAAAGAAGACGGGATTATTGCTTTACCTATAATTATAGCGCCCGAACTAAGCGCCCGGAAAAAGGCTTAGTTGACGAGGATGGAGGTTATCGAATTTTCGGCGGATGCCTCCCGGCTGAGTATGCAGATCACAGCCGTAAGGATTTCTTCAAACCAAGGGGGTGACTCCTTGAACAAAGAGAAATCACATGATCTTCCAAAAAACATGTAGGAGGGGACGATTGAAAGTCCCCTTGAAATTTGACTTTCTTCGTCTCCTTTTACAATCTTAGGAGGAAGAAAAATATGTGTGGAATCGTAGGTTATATCGGTCAGCTTGATGCGAAGGAAATTTTATTAAAAGGGTTAGAGAAGCTTGAGTATCGCGGTTATGACTCTGCTGGTATTGCTGTTGCCAACGAACAGGGAATCCATGTGTTCAAAGAAAAAGGACGCATTGCAGATCTTCGTGAAGTTGTGGATGCCAATGTAGAGGCGAAAGCCGGAATTGGGCATACTCGCTGGGCTACACACGGCGAACCAAGCTATCTGAACGCTCACCCGCATCAAAGCGCACTGGGCCGCTTTACACTTGTTCATAACGGCGTGATCGAGAACTATGTTCAGCTGAAGCAAGAGTATTTGCAAGATGTAGAGCTCAAAAGTGACACCGATACAGAAGTAGTCGTTCAAGTAATCGAGCAATTCGTCAATGGAGGACTTGAGACAGAAGAAGCGTTCCGTAAAACACTTACACTGTTAAAAGGCTCTTATGCAATTGCTTTATTCGATAACGACAACAGAGAAACGATTTTTGTAGCGAAAAACAAAAGCCCTCTATTAGTAGGTCTTGGAGATACATTCAACGTCGTAGCATCTGATGCAATGGCGATGCTTCAAGTAACCAACGAATATGTTGAGCTGATGGATAAAGAAATGGTTATCGTCACTGATGACCAAGTTGTCATCAAAAACCTTGATGGTGACGTGATTACACGTGCGTCTTATATTGCTGAGCTTGATGCCAGTGATATCGAAAAAGGCACGTACCCTCACTACATGTTGAAAGAAACGGATGAGCAGCCTGTTGTTATGCGCAAAATCATCCAAACGTATCAAGATGAAAACGGCAAGCTGTCTGTGCCTGGCGATATCGCTGCCGCTGTAGCGGAAGCGGACCGCATCTATATCATTGGCTGCGGAACAAGCTACCATGCAGGACTTGTCGGTAAACAATATATTGAAATGTGGGCAAACGTGCCGGTTGAAGTGCATGTAGCGAGTGAATTCTCCTACAACATGCCGCTTCTGTCTAAGAAACCGCTCTTCATTTTCCTTTCTCAAAGCGGAGAAACAGCAGACAGCCGCGCGGTTCTCGTTCAAGTCAAAGCACTCGGACACAAAGCCCTGACAATCACAAACGTACCTGGATCAACGCTTTCTCGTGAAGCTGACTATACATTGCTGCTTCATGCAGGCCCTGAGATCGCTGTTGCGTCAACGAAAGCATACACTGCACAAATTGCAGTTCTTGCGGTTCTTGCTTCTGTGGCTGCTGACAAAAACGGCATCGATATCGGATTTGACCTCGTCAAAGAACTCGGTATCGCTGCAAACGCAATGGAAGCTCTATGCGACCAGAAAGACGAAATGGAAATGATCGCCCGTGAATACCTGACTGTATCCAGAAATGCTTTCTTCATCGGACGCGGCCTTGACTACTTCGTATGTGTCGAAGGCGCACTGAAGCTGAAAGAGATTTCTTACATCCAGGCAGAAGGTTTTGCCGGCGGTGAGCTAAAGCACGGAACGATTGCCTTGATCGAACAAGGAACACCAGTATTCGCACTGGCAACTCAAGAGCACGTAAACCTAAGCATCCGCGGAAACGTCAAAGAAGTTGCTGCTCGCGGAGCAAACACATGCATCATCTCACTGAAAGGCCTAGACGATGCGGATGACAGATTCGTACTGCCGGAAGTAAACCCAGCGCTTGCTCCGTTGGTATCTGTTGTTCCATTGCAGCTGATCGCTTACTATGCTGCACTGCATCGCGGCTGTGATGTTGATAAACCGCGTAACCTTGCGAAGAGTGTTACTGTGGAGTAATAAATGTTTAACCCCTTTGGATAAGATTATCTAAAGGGGTGTTTTTATGTCCAAAAGAGAAAGAACGTCTACAGTGGAAAAATGGATTAAAGAAGGTGATGGTACAGGACTCGACTATCTATCGGCCATGGCTATAGATTTAAGATGTTTCCTCATTAGGTCGGTCAATCAGGTTAAAAGGCATTAAAACTTTTGCCTAACTGAGTTTTCTAATGTTAATACAGATATAAGAGAGCAGTTCCTCATTATGATACGCTTTTGATAGCAGTTGGAATAAAGCATGCTAGAAATCCGAAAACCGGAGAGCCTATTGGAATGATAACGTGTTTTTTTATTGTCAATTAATAAAGGCAAAAGAATTCTAGAAGTCGCACTTACAATGTACTTGTGGGCCTTAGGTTTTAAAGCTCATTCTTTTTTTATTGAGTACATTCCGGTTTAAGTTGAAATGATTCAGTAAAGGACACGCCATAAATAAAAGGTAGCGTATGATTGCCATTCTTTCCATGGAACCGATATTTCTAAGATTTCATCTTTCGTAGGCTTTCGGTTCATATTACGTAATATTTTTATCGAATGAATAAGACCCACATCATCGATTGGAAAAGCTGTCGGGAACCTAAGGCAGCGCATTAGAACATAATTGGCTGTCCAAGGACCGATTCCTCGTATTTTAATTAAGTTTTTTTCAGCATCTTTAAAGTTCATTTTCATTAATTTTTCCCTCGATAATTCTCCACTTGCCATTAATCTGGCTATTCCAATGATATATTCACTTTTTTTCACCGTCATTTTAATATCTGCCAGGTCGGTAGGGGTTAACCGTGCAATTCGCTCGTACGGTGGGAACACCCAATACTTTTTACCATTCCATTCAATAGAATCGCCAAATGCTTCTACAAATTGCTTCTTTAAGGAGTACGCGAAGGCTAAGTTAATTTGTTGCCCTAAAACTCCCCAACATAAAGCTTCAAATAAATCGGGAATGCCGATCACTCGCAACCCATAAAATTTTCGGGCAGGCATTTTAAGTAATGGATCTGCTTTTGCCATTTCATAAAATGGAGTTAAATCGTTATCAAGATCAAACCATTCATGAATATATTTTACAATCTCTTCCCGTTTCCACTGCTCAACAGGTCTAGAATCGTTTAGGAATTGAACAATCATTTGTTTATTATTGATTACGCTTACCTGCACTAAGGACCGAATTTCCCCAATGGCTATAACTTTTGTAATGATATTGTTCTCTATTTCATACATGCATTCATTTTTTTCCCTGGTTAGGTAGCCTAGGTTCGCATTCATGTCGAAAATTTCAGGTAATGTAATGACAATAACATCATTGACTTCATGCCATGCCACTTTTTCATTCTCCTTATCTTAAATAATTATAAGAAAACTCACGCTGGTTGAAATTAGTTTATCACATAATCATCTTTACTCATTTTGTTATCTTGCTATTACATTCTAACCATCTTATTTTTTTCTATTTATGAGGTTATAGTGTAGTTATCAAGAATGCTAAACGGGAGTAGATAAAAATGGCCCAAGATATAAAAAACGCGTGTCGAAAATTTAAATTGGGATTCAATTCAAAATGAATTAGATGAGCCATGTAAGGAGAGGTGAGATAAATGCCGGATAGTATCAATAACGGACATAAAGAGAGCCATGATCATAGAATTTCGAATGATGTAGAAATGATAACAGATGAAAAGTGGCAAGCAATTATAAATAATGATGCAGCGTACAATAATCAATTTTTCTACGCTGTTAAATCGACAGGGATATTCTGTAAACCATCCTGTAAATCTCGCGTTCCGAAAAAAGAAAATGTATGCATTTTTCCAAACGCAGAACAAGCTCTCCGCGCAAATTTTCGCCCTTGTAAACGTTGCAAGCCCACTAATGAAAAAATGCCTGATAGCGAGTGGGTTGATTTAATTACTGAATACATTGATAAAAATTTCACAGAAAAATTAACGCTAGAATCGTTAGCAGATATTTGTCATGGGAGTCCGTATCATATGCATCGAACATTTAAAAAGATTAAAGGCATTACGCTGGTTGAGTATATACAACAAGTTAGAGTACACGCGGCTAAAAAGTATTTGATTCAGACAAATAAATCGATTGGAGATATCGCTATATGTGTGGGTATAGCTAACGCGCCTTATTTTATTACTTTATTTAAAAAGAAAACTGGACAGACACCAGCACAATTTCGTCAAATGAGTAAAATGGAGGAAACGTACAATGGAAACAAATAAACCAACCCTTTATTGGTCTTTACTAATGTTCAAGAATTGGAATTTTTATATTGCTTCAACTTTAAAGGGGCTTGTGTTTGTAGGTTCACAGAACAAACCAATCGAGGAATTGTTCGAATGGGCTAAGAAACGCTTTCCAGGAAGTCTTCTTGTTGAAGATGATGATAAGCTTGAACCCTATGCTGTTGAAATCACTCAATATCTAGAAGGAAAGCGGAAAAACTTTACTGTTCCAGTTGAGTACGCCGGTACGCAATTTCAGATAGCCGTCTGGAATGCACTTTGTGAAATTCCTTATGGACAGACGAAATCCTATTCCGACATTGCAAATGATATAAATAAACCAGCAGCTGTTCGTGCTGTAGGTGCGGCTATTGGGGCTAATCCGGTATTAATTACTGTACCGTGCCATCGTGTAATAGGAAAGAATGGCTCATTAACTGGCTATCGGGGCGGATTTGAAATGAAGACACTGCTCCTCGATCTGGAAAAGCGAGCTTCATCTGAAATGGATGTTCCTCATTGAAAGTGAATCATCTATAATGGGTTGGATTCTTTTAGAGGAAAGTAAAGACCAGTTTACTGATAAACTTGACAACTTTTAAAATTTAGCATATCTTATACGTAACTTAATAAATCGATGCAGATGTTTATTTTTCCTTTTAAAATATGTAGGCCTTTAGCATTCTTTTCATATTTAATTTTAAATATTGATAGGATGAAAAAGTATCCTAATAAAAAAGGAAGAGAACATAGTCGATTTATTTGATAATCAGGACTATATTAAAGGAAATGAAAACATAGCATAAAGTAAAGACCAATAATAAGGTAGCACTTCAAAAAACTTCGCTGAAGTTAGTTGAAGTGAAGCCGACAATTTTCAGGATTCAATGATCTAACATAATCATTGAAATTTTGAAGTTGTCGGCTTTTTTGTTGGAAAAAAATAGAGATAAATAAAAATTGAAATAAATAATAGACAAATATGATCTGATTGAAAGGTCTTTTGACCAATAATGAGTTTTAAAAAAGGGAGAATTTAGAATGTTAGTTTCGCTGAGTTTGTCATCATTATTAACATTATTTTTTATTATGCTTATGGCTTCTGGGATTAGTGGACTATTGTTTTTACATCCGCGAGTACCCTTGAGTTTTGTTCGCATTCATATTGGGATCTTGGCTTTACCACTTTTGGTTTCCTTACTGATTCTTGCCAATAGTGGTGTGAGTGGAAATGTTGGCCCTTGGCACTTAGATTCCTTAGCTTGTTTAATGACTTTCTTTGTTCTTGCAATTGGATTCATCATTCAGCGTTTTTCTGTACGTTACTTAATGGGGGATCGATCTTATCGAAAATATTTTACGCTTTTTACTTTCACAACAGGAGCTGCTTCAATGACATGGTTAAGTGGTGATCTCCGCTTGATGGTTCTATTTTGGGGAGCGACTCTTGTTGGATTAACCTTACTTATTAGGTTAAACAGTGCTTGGCAAGTGGCTAGTGAAGCAGCCAAAATTTCTGGCCGGTTATTTTTGTTAAGTTGGTTTTCTTTGTTTTTTGCGATGATGTGGCTTTTTCATGCCACAGGTCAATGGCAGCTATCATTGGTTGTAACAAATGAAAGTTTAGCTGGGCTGGGAGAATGGGAGAGAACAGGGATTCAGCTATTGATTGTACTGGCGGTGATCATTCCTGCAGCTCAATGGCCGTTCCAAAGATGGTTGGTTGAGTCTATTGTTGCTCCCACCCCAGTTTCTGCAATTATGCATGCAGGTTTAGTAAATGCTGGAGGAATAATACTAACTCGATTTTCACCTCTATTTCATGGTGGTATCGCTTCGATTATCTTACTTCTGCTTGCTAGCATTTCTGTATTGATTGGAACTGGAATTAGTTTAGTTCAGGTTGATTATAAACGCCAGTTAGTAGGCTCCACGATTGGACAAATGGGGTTTATGCTCATTCAGTGTGCATTAGGCGCCTATATAGCAGCCATTATTCATCTTATTTTACATGGTTTATTCAAAGCTACGTTGTTTCTACAAGCTGGTTCAGCAGTAGGGCGTCATGAAGTATCGGCTCGCACTAATGAAAGAACATCCTATTTATGGATCATGGCTGGTCGGATTTTATCCTTAGTTATAGGTGTTGCTTTTTGGCTCGCTGCTCCTGGAGAGGGATCTCAATTCATTAGTGCGCTGATCTTAGGGTGGTCATTGTCCGTTTCTTGGAATCAGCTTGTCGCTTTTGGAGAGGGCCGAATTGGCCGAATTGTCGGCTTAACTGTTTTAGGAGGAGCAGCCCTCGTATATTTTATCATTCATCACCTTTTCTATAAGTGGCTGCATACAACCATTTTTCAAAGTGTTCAACCTCCAATGTCAGCTGTCATGATTGTCGTATGTCTCTTACTATTTGGCAGTGCTTTAGGTACGTGGGTTGCTCGTCATCGTTCTTCCGTTTTTTTCGCGGTACTCTATCTTTGGTTAGTTCGATTAGGTGAAGCAAAACCAAAGTCAGTAGAGAGTCACCCAGACTACCTTAAACAATATATTTCATAAGGAGCTAATCTGAGATGGGCATTACATCCGTATTAACGAAAGATAATGTAAACAAGATAGATACAGATATTGATGTTCAAGAAAGGGATCTTAACGTTTTCATTACATCTGCCAGCCGAGTGATTGCGCCACTTTGGCCTATTTCTACATTTGCTGCACGTAATCCGTGGATGGGACTTGAAAACCAACCTTTTGATCAGGTTGCAAGTTGGTTGAAAAACACTCGTGATGTTGATATATACCCTAGTGCGTCTATGATCCGTTCAGCAAAGAATAAAGGTGAGATTGATGAAGATTTTGTGGAAATGGGGCTGCAGCGTTGGCTTGATTCACATTCCTATCACATTCCACGGGACGTGGCAGAGCGATTTTGTCATGCTGCATTAAAGTTAGATCCCCTGCCTTCCGACCTTTTATCATCACATGAGCTGGAGAAATTAGTAGGTGAATGTAGTGGATTGGATCATATCGAGAATGTGTTTATGCAGCCACTAAGTTCGTATATAGAGAATCAAGATGGTGAAAGGCTAGTCAATATACTAGATCATCATGTCATTAAATGGAGTAAATTATATCTTGATGACTCTCAAGCAGGCTGGACAATGCCTAATCGTGAGGAAGGTTTCTATCGTGCTTGGCAGCATCTCATTCAATATGATCCAGCACTTAGTAAAAAGCAGCGAGAAAGGTTAAAAGGTTGGCCGAAAGAGGCACATTTGGCTTTACAGGAAGCCTTATTCGCACTAGAAATCCCAGAGTCAGAAATCCAGACTTATCTTGAAGGTCATTTACTTTCATTACCTGGATGGGCAGGGATGATGCTTTGGCGCTCCCAGCAATCGAGCCACGAACATGCACTCCTAACAGAATACTTAGCGGTTCGAATATCCATGGAGTGGGCTCTTATAAAGCCATACTTACCTTTGAATGAACGATCTAAGAAAACAATTTCAATTGCTCCCCTTATAGCAGCTTGGATTCATTGGGGTGGGCATACATTAGAAGAATGGTCACAGATGACGGCCATTGAACAAAACGAATATTTATCATTTGCCTACAGCTTTGATGAGAAACTTCGCAAGAAACTTTGGTTAGAAGCTTGGGAACAAACGTACACTGATCGATTAAGCCAGAAGATCATCTCGAAACAACGTGAAACCGGCGGTGAAAAATCTGCATTAGCTCAATTAGCATTCTGCATCGATGTACGATCAGAACCTTTTCGTCGTCAACTAGAAAAAGAAGGTCCGTTTGAAACGATTGGTATTGCTGGTTTCTTCGGGGTGCCAATTGCAACTTGTGAACTTGGCAGTAAACACAGTCATGCTTCCTTGCCGATCATACAAAAACCGCAATATAAAATAAAAGAGTTCGCAGATGAGGATGTATTCAAAAAATACAATCAACGGAAGCAAGCAATTCATTCTTTAAGCCATACCTTTAAAACGATGAAGCAGAATGCGCTTTCGAGCTTACTACTGCCTGAGCTAAGCGGACCTTGGCTTACTCTGCAAATGGCAGCCCGTAGCTTTGTGCCAAGAAAGGCGGGTCGTTTCATTCGTAATCTCCGTGAGGCTTGGTTACGCAAACCTGATACAAAACTCTCGCTTCATCATGATGCTACAGAGGCAGAAATACCTGTGGGTTTTACTGATGAAGAAAAAGTGAACTATGCTCGCCAAGCATTAAAAATGATGGGGTTAACAGAGAACATCGCACCATTGGTCGTAATTTGCGGGCATGGCAGTCAAAGCACTAATAATCCTTATTCTGCAGCCCTTGATTGTGGTGCCTGCGGTGGAGCGGCCGGTGGATTCAATGCAAGAGTTTTAGCTGCTTTATGTAATCTATCAGAGGTACGAGAAGCTCTTTTAGCTGAAGGAATTAAAATTCCTGAGGATACGGTTTTTGCAGCAGCTGAACATAATACAACAGTAGATGAATTACATTGGCTTTATGTACCAGAGCTTTCCGAAGCTGCACAAGAAGCATTTGAACAAATTGAAGCCGTTATGCCGAAAGTGAGACATCATGTAAACGCAGAACGTCTAGCCCAATTACCGAATTTCCAATCGAAGCTAAAAAATCCGAAGGCTGAGGCAAACCGATTTGCGGAAGATTGGAGTGAGATACGTCCGGAATGGGGACTGGCTCGTAATGCCGCTTTTATTATCGGTAAACGTGAACTAACTCAGGATTGTGATTTGGAAGGCAGAGCCTTTCTCCATAATTATGATTGGAAGCAGGATGAAAGCGGTGAACTCCTAGCAAATATTATTGCAGGACCTGGAACTGTAGCCCAATGGATTAATTTACAATATTACGCATCAACGGTAGCACCTCATTATTATGGCAGCGGAAATAAAGCAACTCAAACCGTTACTGCAGGTCTCGGCGTTATGCAGGGGAATGCAAGCGATTTGTTAGCCGGACTGCCTTGGCAATCCGTCATGGAATCAGATCACGAGGCCTATCATTCTCCTCTTCGTTTATTGATACTCATCCAAGCACCTAGAGAATATGTAGAACGGTTATTAAATAATGATTCAGCATTTCTGCAAAAAGTTCAAAATGGATGGGTCCGACTGGCTAGTCTTGATCCAGAAGGATGTTGGGAAAGCTGGTAATGATGAATCTAAGCATTTATCAAATGGATTTGTTATTCAAAATAAAAATGATAAACATAAGGAAGAGGTGTGCTGTATGAATGTAAACCAAAATAAAAAAGTATTATTTTTGACGGATATTGAAAACGGTTTGGAGCCTATTTTACAAGAAGCGACTAACACTTCTGCAGAGAATATGTTGACTATACAAAGCTATGGTGCCGGTATTTCACATCCTTATGGAGAAATCATGAGGTCTGTTATTTTTGCGATTTACCAGGAAGATGTTGAGGAGATTTTTGTAGTAGGAACAAAAGATAAGAAGACTTCCGCAGGTAATGGACTAACTCAACTTGAAACAATGAAAGATAAAATACAAACATTGGATTATCTTTTTCAAAATTGCAAGCCTGAATTTTTAGGTGGTACGGTCGATGAATGGCTAAATGAAAATAGCAGTGACACCATTGAAAAAAGTGTTGATATGATTCGACATCATCCCCTAGTGCCGTCATATGTTAAAGTTAGAGGTTTATTCGTTCATCATAAGGATGGAAAACCCTCAATCGCGGAGGGTCCTGATGCTAAAACAGGTCAAGCCATACCTGATCATTGCTTGTCACGATGAAATACAGGTTCAACTTCTAAACGCACCCATATATGGAGAAAGCAGTTCTAAGGAGATTGTATGAGCGCTAATTTAACTGATTTTGTCACGAAAACAATAGAGGACATGAACTCGTTTGATCGTGAAAATATGGAATTTATGAAAAAACTAATTAGAAAAGCAATTGATTTTTATCATCTAAAGTCTTATGAAGAAGTTGAGGAAACCCATTCAGGAAATGTTCGATTTTTGCATGTCCACTCTATGATGGAAGAAAATATGTTATCCAAAATGATAGTGGTCACAAGAAACGGTAAAACTGATTTGGATATTGAAGGTGTATATGAAGGATATGTTGTAAGAGAATATTAATGAGACGAAATCACAAATAGAATATGCCAATTTTTTTGCTCAGGAGATGTATTAGATATGAAAAAGTCTAAGGGTTCTATTGAATCAGAGATCAGTAAGTCCATTACTCAATGGGAGAAGGATTATCTTGGGCGGGGGTCTGTATCTGTTAAGACTGATATACTGCGGGACATGATCATCGTCAATTTAAAAGGGATTTTAACACCAGCCGAATATGTAGTTTGTGGATCAAAAGAGGGTATGTTATCTATCAAACAAACTCGTTCGGAGTTAGTTGAATCAGGTATAGAAGGCCTTAAGGATATTATCTTAAAAATAACCGGAGAAAAAGTGAAAAGTTTTCATACTGATTTAAGCTCCCGGACAGGTGAACGAGTGATGGTATTTAAATTATGTAATGATCTAGAGAAAAATTTGGAAAAGATCTTATAATCTAAAGAAAATAAATGTTAAGACGGTATGGAATTTGTTGTGAATTGAACATAAAGAACTGCCGATTCTTTTGTTTTACAATTATGGTATCATTGATAACTTTTATTCATATCCTAAGCGGACATAAAGAGATGTCAATTCATAGTACACTGACTTGTTATTCCTGTCGAAAGATCTAACATCCGCTGTTGTTATGAGCGGATGTTTTTTTACATCTATTTTAAATACATGAATTTGATGCTGGTGATTAGTCACTTGAACAATATTAAATTCATTTTAATTGAAAACATCCTTGTCACCTTCCAGGTTCACCCAAGTGTTTTGTGAAATGATTATGAGACCAATTTCGTAAAGCTTGATGATAAATTTAAGCGGTGAACAAAATTGATATGCTGTCTTCAGTTTCATTTCACGGAATTAGTCAGAGATAAACCTTTAATTAAATATATCCAAAAAACGGATTGACATATCGAAATATAACGATATAATAATCGATATGGAACCAATTGAAGTATTCAAAGCCTTATCAAATGAATCAAGGCTGCAAATTTTACAATGGCTGAAGGAGCCCGATCGTCATTTTGCACCCCATGAAGGGATTGATATGAACACAATCGGGGTATGTGTCAGTCAAATAACAGACAAATTGAAAATGACGCAATCGACAGCTTCTCAATATCTTACCATCCTTTTAAGAGCCGGCCTAATTAAGGCGGAGCGAATCGGAAAGTACACGTATTACAAAAGAGATGAAGAAGCCATTGGGAAACTTGCTGACTTTCTTAAAACAGAGATATAAAAATAAACATCAAAAGATGTTTATTTTTATATCATACATATCGACATATTACGATGTGTTTATTTTTTATAATAACATATCGATAATTCGTGATATGTTTATTAATAATTAAGGAGTGAATGTTTTATGTCTAACACTTGGAAAATTTATATTTTAGCCATTGTCAGCTTTTTAGTTGGAACCTCAGAGTACATCATTTCCGGAATTTTGGATCAAATTGCTCATACTCTCGGGATCACTTTAGCTGCCGCGGGCCAGCTTATTACCATTTTCTCACTTGTATATGCTCTTTCTACACCCATACTTATGGCGTTGACAGCAAGTATGGATAGACGCAAATTGATGATGTATGCCCTAGGTTTGTTTGTGTTCGGTAATGTCCTGGCTTTTGTACTGCCTGGTTATGGATGGTTTATTGCAGCGCGGATCATTATGGCGATGGGAGCAGGTGTGGTTGTTGTCACCGCATTAACGATTGCGGCTAAGATTGCATCGGAAGGGAAGCAGGGCAGTGCCATCGCTACGGTCGTGATGGGATTTACCGCTTCTTTAATCATTGGTGTTCCGCTTGGAAGAATGATAGCAGTAGCATTAGGCTGGAAGTCTGTATTTGGAGCAATTGCTTTGTTGGGATTGATCGCAATGGTCGTTATTTTCTTTACTCTTCCGTATACTGAAGGGGATAAGCCTGTGCCTTTGCTTCAACAGCTTGCTCTTTTCAAAAAACGGAAAGTTGCTATGGGATTATCAATCACTTTCTTCTGGCTCGGGGGATATTCTGTTGCTTACACTTATTTGTCACCGTATCTCTTGAACATCTCAGGTATAAATGGCAAGTTGCTTAGCGGTGTTTTGCTTATATTTGGAATTGCTAGTTTGGTTGGATCAAAGTTTGGGGGATATAGCACCGATAAATGGGGAGTACCCTTTACACTCGTTGGCGGGATGACGTTGCATATCGTCACACTGATTCTGCTGTCACTTGTTACTCATTCCTATATCGGAGTGTTGGTGATTCTCATATTATGGTCGTTTGCCGCATGGTCCACCGGTCCGACACAGCAATTTCACCTGGCTACAATAGAACCGGAAATGTCAGGTGTTTTGCTTAGCATGAATCAGTCAATGATGCAATTCGCCATGGCGGTCGGCGCAGGTATAGGAGGGGTTTTTGTGGAAAACGTATCATTGGCCTCGATTACCTGGGTTGGTGCGTTAGGGGTTATGATTGCAATTATTGCATCATTGCTGATTTTCAATTCGCAACCGAAACAAGCGCTAAAAGATATCAATCAATAATTTCGAAAGTTCTAACATCCGCTCGTTATACAAGCGGGTGTTTTTTTTAGCGTAGTCAGTCCATGCATGAGTCTTCCAAGGGCCGACATCGTTCTGTATGTGTCGAAGGTGCACTGAAGCTGAATGAGATTTCTTAAGGCTTTGCCGCGGCGAGCTGAAGTACAGTACGATTGCCTTGATCGAACACTGGAAACACAAGAGAACGTAAACCTGAACATCCGCGTAAACGTCAAGGAAGTTGCCACTTGGGGAGTAAACACTTGCATCATCTCGCTGAAAGGCCTAGACAATGCGGATGACAGATTCGTATTGCCGGAAGTAAACACAGCGCTTGCTCTGTTTCCGTTGTCGATTGCAGCTGATTGCTTACTAATGCTGCCCTGCATCTCGGTTGTGATGTCGATAAGCAGCGTAATGAAGAGTGTTACTGTGGAGTAAGATGTTTAACCCCTCTGGATATTTTAGCCGAAGGGGTTTTTAGTATAGATATTTGATTTAAATTACAGGAGACTTCATTCATTTAACCAAAGTCATTGCTTTCTTAATCACTAAAGTTTATTTGAAAATAATCTCTTGATTTAATTTCCTCGAAGAGATTTTTTGTCAATCTATTAGGCATCAGAATTTTTATAACATAATGGACCGTCTTTTTGACGTTTTGTTTATAGAACAAGAAAATATTCAAAACATAAGTGGAAAATTAGGGGTGAGCTCCTGTTTTTCTCGAGAGGATAGCTTGTCAGCTTTTCTATTTTTAAAGGGTTAAAATATTCTATTTATACTAATTAATGTAATTTTTAGGATAATATACAAAATCCCCCTTACTTCGACAATTGCAATCTGGTATTATCGTATCGCATGGGAGCTATGTCAATAGACTCTATGCAAAAATTGAGAGGAGGTTTACTTATGAAAAGAAACCAAAAAGAATGGGAATCTGTGAGTAAAAAAGGACTTATGAAGCCGGGAGGTACTTCGATTGTGAAAGCTGCTGGCTGCATGGGCTGTTGGGCCTCGAAGAGTATTGCTATGACACGTGTTTGTGCACTTCCGCATCCTGCTATGAGAGCTATTTAACATTTGAGAATAGGGAGTTGAGCGTATTTGCTTATACTCCTTATTTTCTCTTAAGGGGGATTTTATATGTCATATGATCGTGTTAAAGATTTTGATTTGCCAGAGTTAGCGGTTCATTTACAGCCTCATGGTGCTGTAATGATTGATAGAAAAAGTATGTTTTATTTCAGACTCAGTGGACGTGGAGCACAGTTGGCGTTTCTGTTATCAAAAAACAAAAATCTTCATAAAACGGCACGTATTTGGGAGATTATGAAAAAAGAAGAGATGAGTGCTGACCAATTAAAAGAAGAGCTTAGTGCCCATCCATTTACGGAGGCTTGGACGGAAGGGCTGTTAGATCAGCCTTTACACGTTTCGGGTTCGCTAGATTCATATTTACCTATTAGTTGTACCTTACAGTTGACAAATGCTTGTAATTTAAGCTGTTCGTTTTGCTATGCCAGCTCAGGTAAACCATATCCTGAGGAATTATCTAGTGAACAATGGATATTGGTTATGCAAAAGCTAGCAGCCCATGGAGTTGCTGATATTACGCTGACCGGGGGTGAAGCAAAGCTGATCAAAGGGTTTAAAGAATTAGTCGTTGTTGCAAGTTCGTTGTTTACCAATGTGAATGTATTTAGTAATGGATTGAACTGGCGAGATGAAGAAGTTGAATTACTTAGTCACTTAGGCAATGTTTCTGTACAGATTAGTATTGATGGTATGGATAATACACATGACCAATTAAGAGGCAGAAAAGGCGGCTTTAAAGAAAGTATGAATACCATTAAAAAATTATCAGAAGCAAACATTCCAGTGATTGTCGCTATGACCATTAATGAGTCCAATGCTGATGAAGTATCAGATGTGGTGGAGCAATGTGCCAATGCGGGTGCTTTTATCTTTCGTGCAGGAAAAACGTTATCTGTTGGACGTGCGACAGAAGGCTTTAAGGCTTTGGATATTGATTTTGAAGAAATGGTTCAAATACAGCTTAGGGAAGCACGTCATAAATGGGGAGATCGCCTGAACATAATTGATTGGGAGCACGAAGAGAGTTCGTTCACAACAGATTTTTGTACACCAGGATATCTTGCTTGGTATATAAGAGCAGATGGATACGTAACTCCTTGCCAATTAGAAGATTTGCCGCTAGGGCATATTTTAGAAGATAGCATGGCTGACATTGGTTCACCTGCTCGTTTGCTTCAGTTAAAATGTGAAGCAAAAAATTGCAAATGTATAGGGAAAATTGAGCTATCTGAACCGGACTTACCTTTTCAAAAAGAAGTCAAGGCAGGGATTCAGGAATGAATAGTCTATCATTGGTGTTCTGGAGTATTTTAGCAGTTGTTGGATTACTGTTATTTATTAAATTCAAACCCCCAACAATTGCTTCACTACTCTTAAGCAAAGATGAGGCAAAAGAAATAAGCATTCAATTTATAAAAGAGTTTGTTGGGATAGATGTAGAGAACTGGGATTTTTATTCAGTATATTGGTATGACCACGATACAGTAAATAAACTTCATCACTTAGGCATACTTAAGAAAAATAGAAAGGTTTTATATGATGTTGGGTTGGTCGAATCATGGAGAGTCCGTTTCGTTCACCAGAATCAATCATTTGTAGTTGGTGTCAATGCCAATCGAGAAATCACTTTTTTTTATGCGGATGTTCCGAAAAAAACCCTTTCGGGGAAGTTTGAACAAGTTTCTCCAGAGACACTCAAGCAGAGGTTAATGGCTTCACCTGATGGACTTTGGTCTAGAGCAAATATGACTGGTACTGGTAAAAAAGAGGAGGATTTTCGCGAGGTCAGTACTTATTGGTACATAGCGGAAGCGGGAGATATTCGGCTCAAAGTGACTGTTGAATTACAGGGCGGCCGAATTTCTTATATTGGTACTGAACAAGAAATACTAACAGATCAAATGAGTAAAGTCATTCGAGATGAACAAGTGGAATCGACATTCGGAGTATCTGGTATGCTGGGTTCAGCTTTAGCGATGATCCTTGCGATTCTCATCCTTGTATTTATGGATGTGCAAACAAGCATAATCTTCAGTCTTGTTCTGGGTTTGTTGATTATAATATGCCAGTCATTGACGCTGAAAGAAGATATTCAATTAACAATTGTAAATGCTTATGATGCAAGAATGAGTGTCAAAACGGTCAGTTTATTAGGTATTTTGTCTACACTTCTTACAGGATTATTAACAGGATTTGTAGTATTTATATGTTCATTGGCAGGAAATGCGCTTGCTGGTGATTTTGGATGGAAAACGCTTGAACAACCAATAGTTCAGATTTTCTATGGAATAGGAGCAGGGCTCATTAGTTTAGGAGTGACTTCTCTGCTGTTTAACTTATTGGAGAAAAAGCAATATTTACGAATTTCACCTGAGCTTTCTAACCGAACTGTCTTTCTATCAGGTTTTACCTTTAGGCAAGGATTGAATATGAGCATACAAAGTTCAATTGGAGAAGAGGTCATCTATCGGCTATTAATGATTCCAGTCATTTGGTGGATGAGTGGAAATATCCTCATCTCCATTATTGTATCTTCCTTTTTATGGGCGGTGATGCACCAAGTAACTGGATATGACCCAAGGTGGATACGTTGGCTGCATCTATTTATATTCGGTTGCTTTCTGGGAGTTCTCTTCATCAAATTTGGTTTTATTTGTGTATTAGTAGCTCATTTCATTCATAATTTAGTACTCGTCTGTATGCCGCTGTGGCAGTTCAAGCTTCAGAAACATATGCATCATGATCAGCCAAAGCATACTTCACTCTAATGATTAGGAGAAGATTTGATGCAATTGATGCAAGTACAAAATTTAAGCAAATGCTATCGAAATGGTGATGGGGTTGAACATTTGTCTTTCTCAATTCAACGAGGAGAAATCGTGGCGCTATTGGGGCCAAATGGAGCTGGAAAAACAACGACAATTCGATGTTTGACAGGTCTCTATAAGCCGGATAAAGGAGATATCCTCATTGAGGGTTCTCCTCCAGGAGATATAAATGTTCAAAAAAAAGTCGCGCTTATTCCTGATCAGCCATATTTGTATCCCGCTTTAACTGCTGCTGAACATATTCAGTTTAGGGCAAGAGGATATCATCCAGGTAAAAAAGATGTAAAAGAAAGGGTTTATCATGCATTGAAGGAAGTGCACTTGGAGGAGAAAGCAAACCAATTGTGTGGTCAGCTGTCAAGAGGCCAAAAGCAGCGGGTTGTCCTGGCGGGGGCGATTGTTCAAGACGCTTTGCTGTATATATTAGACGAACCGACTGTGGGCCTTGATATCCCATCAAAACAGTGGCTCTCTAACTGGTTAAAAACTAAAACCGATCAAGGGTGTTCAGCATTTGTATCAACTCATAGTCTAGAGTTTGTTATAGAGACAGCAGACAGGGTGATATTAATTAGAGACGGCAAACTCATGCAGGATTTGTATGTTCCTCAATTCGAAGAACAAGCGGAATGGAGAAAAGAAGTGATTCGTCTTCTAGGGGAATGGTCAGATGAATAATATCATTTCTTTTTTATGGCTTCAGTCAAAAAGGCGTTTTGTAAGTCAAGGTCAGGAAAAAAAAATGCCTTTTTTGATCATGCTCCTTTTTGTTGGGGCCATCGGATTTCAAGTAAGTTTTGTTTCTAGATCTACGACATGGGATATGAGTATTGCTGGTTGGGTACTTACAGGTGTTTTTATCCTTTATACGGCATTTGGACTTTTTTCAAATCGATTACCAAGTCAAATGGCAGATATTATATGGCTTTATGGCACTGCCACATCTTTTTCAAAAGTTGTGTATAGTGTTTTATTTTTCAGCGTCACTTGGAAGGCGTTGCTTTGGATCATCTCAGCCATATTCGGTGATGTATTAATTGTGCTTCTGTCTGGTGATCATATCAATTTATTAGGCCGATCCATAATTTTTGTAGGGCTCTTTTTTATCGCTGAAGTGTGGTTGATGTCGGTCTCTTGTGCCAGAACAGTGAAGAAAATGAAAAGGGTATACGTTTTAGTCTTTCTTCTAATGTTAGGCATTTACTCCATATGTCTTTATCGCTTCTTCTTTCTCCAACATTCATCTGGGATATGGGAGAGCATTGCCCGTTTTATTAGTGGCGTTGGATTAGTGTTTGATACATTGTCACCGTTGTATGTGGTTGTATTTATTGGGATTATCACAGTCTCTTTTATGACAATTGCTTTTACGAGCCGTCAGGTAGAAATGAAGGAATCGTTGGTGAAAGAAGCTGAATTCTGGGAGGAATTTCAAGAACGTCAATTTGGTTCAGGTCAAATTATACAGAAACCAAAAACGACTTGGTGGGGCTTGCAAGGTCTAAATGGCATTTGGTCTTTTCTGTGGTTGGAACTGTTGCTTTTTAAAAAATATTTATTTTTTCATAGCATTCATACGGTCATGCTCAGTGGCGTCTTTTATGTCGTCATTTTCATGTATCCAGAATGGTTTTATCTTCTTTTCTTTCTTATCGTCTCGGCAGTCATGTTAAGTTCCTATTATTCAGGAATTGTCAGACATTCTCAATCAGGCACCCTTCATTTATTCCCCGGTGCCCTTTGGAAAAAAATCATTATTCTAGAGCTGACGAATACAGTCTGGTTGTATATTCTTTACTGTGTTTCTATTACTTTTATGGCAGTTGGGAATTTAGTTTATTGGTATATATATGGCTTAGGGATATATATATGGTTCATGACAATAAGGCTTTTTGCTTTTACCCATACAAACCGAAACGATATTAAGCTTTCATTGCCTCAATACTACAAGTCATTTTTTATGGCATTAGGCCTGAGCGGCATTTGTTTGTATGTCATTCATTTATTGACTGCTGACTGGTATACATTAGTGGTGGTCGTCTGCATAGGGAGCCTAAGTTGGTGCCTGTTTTATCGTTTCAGATAGTGGTTATGTAGAGTTATTGTTTTAAAACGAGGAGAGGGGCTCTTTTATGAATTCAAATGGTGATAAATTGTCGTTATCTGTTCAGAATTTAGCGAATACAAATGAGATCACAATTGTTCAAGCGATAGGTGAGCTAAAGAAATCGGGAAAAGATGCAATACCAGTTTTGGTTGAGGCCTTAAAAGAGGAAGGCTCTTTGTGTAATATTGCTGCAGCTGTTTTAGGTGAGTTTGGGGAAGACGCGAGTGAAGCAGCGGAGGAGCTATCATGTTTATTAAAAAGTCATGCCGAAGATACAAGAATGGCAGCGGCGATTTCATTAATGAGAATCGGGAAGCCCAGTCTGCCCTTTGTCATCAAAATCGCTCAAGAAAGTGAAGGGCAATCGTGCTTTTGGGCATCTTGGTGTATTGCATGGATTGATCCGTCTTGCATTGAACCTAAGATGTATAAATGTCTAAAATACGAGCATGAACATCCTTCAGGAATAGTTGCTCCGTTTGCGGCTGAAGAGGCGTTAGGAAAGCTGATTGCTTTTCAGCTGAAAGATAAGGAGGACTGAAAGGATGAAAGATGAACAAATGTTGACTGAATGGCCAAGTCATTTACCATGGTTGAATCAATCACAGAATGATTTTACATTTCCAAGTGACACATATCTTCTTCTTTATTTTTGGTCAATGAGCTGTCCAAACTGTCACCAATTAACAGACAAAGTCCTTCAAGATATAAAGGATATGAATGTGAAAGTAATCGGAGTACATGTCCCCTATATAGAAGAAGAGAAATCTATGGAGGTTGTCTTGACGTATGCTCTTGATAGGGGACTAGCTATTCCGATTGTATTAGACCAAAACTATGAGATCGTCACAACTTGTCACGTACAAGGCATCCCCAGCTTTTGTCTATTAAGTCAATACGGTCAGATCATTACTAAAACGATGGGAGATGTTGGTTGGGATAAGATGTTAAAAAAGATTGCAGGCTTGTGAAATTTTCCGTCTTGTATGTGCGACAAACGGTTGAATATTATGATGAAACGGTCCTTCCTATAAGCAGGAAGGTTTTTTAATGAAATATTTTTTTATTAGTAGGTAAATTCATCAAATGTTCTGCTATGCTCCAAATGTACACCTTTCCGTAAGGGCAAAGTTAAATGTGAAAATAAAACTGTTCCAAAGTTAATCAGAAATTTATTTTCATATTGTATCCTTTCAGTATCACGTGAAAGGAGCATCATATGAAAACATTATGGAAAGTCCTAAAAATTGTTTTTGTCAGCTTGGCTGCTTTGGTTTTGCTTGTATCCGTCTCGGTATTTATTTATCACCATTTCCAGCTAAATAAGGAGGCGGCACTGCTGAAAGGTAAAGGCACAGTAGTCGATGTTGACGGTAAAAAGATGAATGTGTATCAAGAGGGAAGCGGGAAGGATACGTTTGTGTTTATGTCCGGTTCGGGGATTGCTGCGCCTGCTTATGAAATGAAGGGGCTGTACAGCAAGTTTTCAAAAGAAAATAAGATTGCTGTTGTAGATCGGGCAGGTTATGGATACAGTGAAGTGTCTCACGATGACAGAGATATTGATACGGTATTGGAACAGACGAGGAAAGCGCTTATGAAAAGCGGAAATAAGCCTCCTTATATTTTAATGCCTCATTCGATATCCGGGATTGAAGCGATGTATTGGGCACAGAAATATCCTAAGGAAATCAAGGCCATTATTGCGATGGATATTGGATTGCCCCAGCAGTACGTCACGTATAAATTGAGCGGAGTTGACAGATTGAAAGTGAGAGGGTTCCACCTGTTAACCTCGATTGGTTTTCATCGGTTTATGCCTTCCGCTGTATATAATCCTGAGGTGATTCGGCAGTCGTTTTTAACTGATGAAGAAAAAGAAATCTATAAAGCCATTAACTTTAAGCAATTTTTTAATGCAGATATGGAGCATGAGCTTTTACAGTCTTACCAAAACGGCAGCAAATCTGTGAATCTGCCGGCACCAAAGGAAACTCCCGTCTTGATTTTAGATGCGGTCTCTGACCAAAATAGACATTCAAAGTATGCTATACAAAACCGAAAAGACTATGAAGCGTTTGCGGCTCAATTCAATACTGCCGATATAAAGGAACTGAGGGGAACACACAGTATTTATTTATATCAGCCTGATCAAATATATAAACTGTCCATGGAGTTTATGAGAAAGGTTCGCTAGGATGAAGGGATATCATATTTTAATCGTGGAAGACGATGTGATGATTGGTGAATTGCTGCAAAAGATTTTGCAGCGTGAGGGATATCGTGTGATATGGAAAACAGATGGAGCGGATGTGCTTTCGGTGATTCAGAAGGTGGATTTGGTCATTATGGATGTGATGCTGCCGGGTGAAGACGGGTATCAAATGTCTGCAAAAATCAAAGAGCTGGGGCTGGGCATTCCGGTAATTTTTCTTTCGGCCCGTAATGATATGGACAGCAAGCTTCAAGGTTTACAGATCGGCGAGGATTATATGGTAAAGCCCTTTGATCCGAGAGAGCTGCTATTAAGAATGCGGAATATGCTTGAGCATCATTATGGGACCTTTACGCAAATCAAACATTTGTATATTGATGCGGTAACGAAAAAAGTGTTCAATGAAAGCCTGCATGATGAGGTATTATTTACTGCGATTGAGCGGAAAATTTTCTTTTATTTATATGAAAATAGAGACAGTATCCTGACAAAGGAACATTTCTTTGAATATCTATGGCAACTCGAAGATAGAAACCCGAATATTGTCAATGTGCATATTAAAAAAATTAGAGCTAAAATCAATGATCAAGCGGGTGAGATGATTGAAAATATATATGGAGAAGGGTATCGGCTGAATACCGTTGTGAAGAAATGAAGCTTAAGACAAAATATCAGTTGTTATTGTTTACGGCCGTCATTAGTGTTCCAATGCTATTGCTGGCGGTAAGTGTTTTGATGTCGGTGATTTATGACAGCATGTTTAAACCGATGAATCATGGTATGCCCTTTCACAGGTCGTTTGCGTACCCGGCAATGATCGTTGTATTTTTGATATCACTCTTATTGTTAGCTTTTTTATTTTCAAAGTCGATTCATTCTCTGTTGCATAAAATCAATCTATTAAATCAAACCATTCGGCATTTGGCGAGTGATCAAAGGGTGCCCGATAAAATTGAAGTGAAGCGTGCTGATGAAATCGGGGAACTGATCAAGTCGGTCAATTTGTTAATTGAACGGACGACATATCGTGAACTGGAGCTGAGACAGCAAGAGGAAATCAAAAAGGAGCTTTTGCAAAAACTGCGGCATGACATTAATACACCTTTAACGGCTCTCAGGCTGCAGTTATTTTATTTGGAAGACCAATGTCATGGTCAGGCTGTATTCGAATCATTGTATCAGCAAATCGAATATATCTCGGAATTAACCAATGAATTCAATCTATATTCCGCTGAGACGCTGGAAAGCTCTTATATTGTAAATGAAGAAGTGCGTCTAAACGAGCTATTAGAAACAGCGGTGAAAAAGTGGGATTATTTATACAGTATGAGTGGGATTGAGCTGCACTATAAGGCGGCAGATCAAGATGTGATATGGATGAGCAACGCGTTATGGATGCAAAGGCTGTTTGATAATATTTTTCAAAATACGTTAAAGCATTCAAAAGCTGAAAAGATGGAAGTCACGATTGAACATGACAATGTTTTTATTCGTGATGACGGTATTGGATTTGATCGGAATGAGAGCAGTGAGGGACTTGGGTTAAAGATTATTGAGGATACATGCAGGCTGCTTGCGATTACTTATGAGCTGCATACAAATGATAGCGGAACGGGGTTCTTGTTTTCAAAAGAGTGACCCCGCTGATGTTTTTCTTTCTCCTATAAAATTTATATAATAGGGAGAAAGAAATGGGGTGAACAGCATATGTTTAAAAAAATCATCAAAACGATTAAGTACCTCTCAAGCAGTTCTAGTGACCGATATCGCAGACACCGGCATTACAGCAGCAGCCGGCGCAGACATTATCGCAGCTACAGCAGCTCGGGCAAAAGAAGACACTACGACCGTTATGGCGGCAGTCATCGTTACAAACGCCGGAGCTACAGCAGCAGTTAATCCAAAAAAGTTCTTGTTCCGCTTTTGGGACAAGGGTTTTTTTATGTGACCGATTGAATGGCCCGGTTTAGATCCTCGCGAATGGAAGCGGTGTGCTGATACTCTTCCTCAATGCCCAATAATCTTTTCAGCAGCAAGGTTACTTCCTTTGTCAGTGTTAATTCCTCCAGCCAAGTGCCGTTTTTCTTCTTTTTTCCTTTATATTGAGAGTACAGCAGGAATAACAGCGTTTCTCCGAGATCGAAGAAGTCATCCTGTTTTCGTACCTTTATTTCCTCCATTTCTTCAGGAGTCAATTGTTTGGCAAGGCCGAAATCGATGAGGCAGAGCCTGCCGTCATTGATGATGATATTAGGCGTTCTGATGTCGCTGTGGAAGATAAGGCGATCATGCAGGTATTCTATAATCTCAAGCAGCTGCGAAATCAGTTGTAATGCCATAAGCTCTGTGAACGGCTGTTTTCGAAAAAATAATAATTCTTCTATATTCTCTCCCTCAATGAACTGCATGACATAATAAGCCTGTCCGTCTATGATGAACTCATCTATGAAGCCCGGAATTTGCGGGTGGTGAATGCTATTGAGCAGTTTTATTTCCTGTTGGAATCGGACTTTCTCTTTTTCCTTTTTCGCTTTTGTCGGCCGAAGCTGTTTTAAGACATAAGGTGTTTGAGTTAGGATATCGGTGCACAAATAAACCAAACCGTAGCCTCCCATACCGAGGCACTCTTCGATTTTGTATTGATGATTTAAGATAACGCCGTTCTTTAGAGGGCGGTCAAATAGCAGTTTTTTTAGAAGTTTTAATGCCATGTCTGCACTTCCCTTGGTTGTACTGACTATAGTTTACCTTCTAGACAGAGAATAAAAAAGAGCCGGATCACCGGCTCGGTATAAGTTAAAACTGCTTTGTCACGTCGTATTCATAATCTATTTTTGCTTTTACGTTGCTCATCGTCGATCTGGCTGTCGCTAATGTATTATATTTAAAACTCCATACCTTTGCCACACTGAGTTGATCTGACAAAGAGATATCATAAGACCCTGAAGTCGAGCTGTTTACAAGAGCACGGCGCCATTCGTTGTTTTCGCTCGTCATGATCAGGTGGCGTGTATTTCCCTGGCTTGGTGTTTGAGTGGCGGTTGTCTGAACTCTGGTTACAATGGCATCACGCGGTATCCCGGATTGGTTTGTTAAATCAACCTTGATCACGCTGGAATCAGAACCTGAGGGGCTAAGGCTTGTATTTCCTTTATTTTCAGCAACGCCGCTGAATTGGAATGTTCCGCTGCCTGATTTGATTCGGTCTTCAATTGAAAGTGTAAAATACATGTTTCCGGTATAGGTGCCTCGTGACACTTTCACATAAAAGGTATCCGTCGTGTTTTGGGCGTCTGCATTTGCATAAATAAAAGAAGAAAACGTATTAGGGTTAATGACTTCTGTCCCTTGAGAAACAGGTATTCTATTCTTATCATAAATTTCAATTTTCATCCCTGTATACGCGCTCTGGTATGTACTCCTCACGTATACTTTTTCTCCCTTATTAGCCGTAAAAGTGAAATAGGCTTCATCTTGACCAGCTTCCAGTATTGTTGTATCGATATTTTTATATTTCCAATAACCGATCGGCATTGCGGTATCAAATGAATTGTTTCCTGTGATAGCAGTGACTCCGGCAGCTGATGCCGAATACGTAAAGGTGAATAAGACAGACAGCATAACAGCGAATGGAATAAGCCATTTTTTCACCATGCAAACAACCTCCTTTTATTTCCATCATACATAATAACGATTTAGGTGTAAATAAATGTTTTTTGAGGTTAATATATACATTATCTTTGCCGATAAAAAAGAATAAGAGAGAATACTCGGGAGGGAATTCAATGCGTCTGAATCGGCAATTTATCCGCACTCAGCTGATGGCACAGAACATATTGAGCAAGAATGCGCCTGCCAAACGGGAGAATGCGACTGAAAATCCAGCGGCAGTTCTGGAAAAGGCATACAGCAGGCTTAAGTCACAATCTTCAACTGGGGGAATCAATCAGTTCAATTATTCTAAAACCAGCGTGTCGGGAAACAGCGGGGCGTTCAGCAAAGTGTATCAATCAGCGAATGATCGAACAGTGACAGACACAGGGGAAGAAACAGTGATTCAATCCCAAAACCACTATGAATCTGAGAGTGATATCAGAATCAAAATACTAGATGAAAAATACAGCAGGATGAATGCGATTAATAAAACAAAGTCTGATCCATTAGGCTATATTAAGGATAAGTACCAAAATTCAAAGTCTCCTTATTTCAGAAGTGATCTGTCAGCTGCAGAAAGACAGGCCGCTTACGATAATGAAACAGAATGGTTATTCAAAGGGAAGGCGCAAAACTATAACCTTCAGGATGCTGTGTTTCGGAATGTCACATTTCATGGGGAAGTGGAAGCTGAGAATGAAAAGGTGTATCAGCGGGGACAGGTTAACCAGCAGCTGCAAGTACTGTTGAATCGAAACCATATTCATATTCCAGAGGGGACAGAGCTGACGTTTACAATCACACCGATTGACTATCAGGTGCGGGTAAGCGGGTCAGACGATCAGGATCTGATCAAGCAAATTGAGCAAGTGCTGCAATCTGGAGACAACAGCAAAGAACTATTTTTGCACATCATGAAAAGCCAAAGCAGTGATTCAGCACAATTTTCCGAAGAGGCCTATCAAAAGTATCAGGCTGCTCGTGAGATGTATGAAGTTACAGGCTACCATTTGAAGGATTTAGAAGTGATTGATGGGCGGTACGTCACGCCTGAGGGACGTGACTTAATGGATGTATATAAGGAAGAGCTTGAAAAAGATCCAGTGCAGAAACAAACGGCTTCTTATGCTATATCTTACTATCGTTCAGAGCTCAGTAAAATCGCGGAAGCCGGGTATAATGCCATTCCGGATTTCATCCTTTCAATTGATTACAGCAATGGATCTCTGAGAGATGTGGGACAAAGCAAGAGCTATGGGACCGGAGATACCGGGTGGCTTGAAGCATTAAAGCGTCAAACGGGTGTGAATTATTAGGTAAGCTGTTCATGTAGGACAGCTTATTTTTTATGAGAATCTAAGGGGTGAATTAATCCCAATATTCAAATAATTTTATTATTTTTATATAAAAGATTTTAAAAGAAGTGAACGATTCAAAACTCTGAACAAAGGTGTTTGCCTGAAAAAAACAATTGTATTTTCCAGAGAAATTTATTATGATGAAATAAGTAATTTAGGAGATTATATAACAATTTTAAGTTTGAATTTTCTGATTGTTATCACTGATTCATGTGAAGGCAAGCAGGTCTGCTGTTTTCTCATTTATGAGTATTTTGTTAGGAGGAGGAAGAGGAGTGGCAAATAAAGAATTAAAGAGGGGCCTGGGCGCGCGCCATATTCAGATGATCGCCTTGGGCGGTACAATCGGTGTTGGCTTGTTTATGGGTTCTGCCAGCACGATTTCATGGACTGGCCCATCTGTCCTTCTGGCTTATGCAATATGCGGAATTTTTATCTTTTTTATTATGCGTGCGATGGGTGAAATGCTGTATGTCGAGCCGAGCACAGGTTCTTTTGCGACGTTCGGCCATCAATATATTCATCCGATGGCAGGTTATATAACAGCATGGAGCAACTGGTTCCAGTGGATTATCGTCGGCATGTCAGAAATTATCGCTGTCGGTTCTTATATGAAGTATTGGTTCCCGGATTTGCCTGCTTGGATACCTGGTATCGTGGCAATGGTGATTCTTGGTGCGGCGAATTTAATTTCTGTTAAGTCGTTTGGCGAATTTGAGTTTTGGTTTGCGATGATTAAAATCGTGACGATTATCTTGATGATTATTGCGGGAATCGGAATTATTTTCTTCGGTTTTGGCAATGGCGGAGATGCGATCGGTTTGTCGAACCTGTGGTCTCACGGGGGCTTCTTTGCAGGAGGTTTCTCAGGTTTCTTCTTTGCACTGTCTCTTGTCATTGCAGCCTATCAAGGAGTTGAGCTGATCGGGATTACAGCGGGTGAAGCGAAGGACCCGCAAAACACGCTAAGAAATGCGATTCAAAGTATTATCTGGCGTATTTTGATTTTCTACATTGGCGCTATTTTTGTGATCGTGACGGTGTATCCTTGGGATGAGCTCAACTCACTCGGAAGTCCGTTTGTGTCTACGTTCTCGAAAATCGGGATTACGGCAGCGGCCGGCATTATTAACTTTGTCGTGATTACTGCGGCAATGTCCGGCTGTAACAGCGGTATTTTCAGCGCGGGCCGCATGCTGTATACACTGGGTGTCAATGGACAAGCACCGAAATTCTTTAAGAAGATTTCACGCAATGGTGTGCCGCTGTATGGCACAATTGCGGTGCTGATCGGTTTGGCTGTCGGTGTTGTACTGAACTATATCGCGCCGCCGAAGATCTTTGTCTATGTATACAGCGCAAGCGTGCTCCCAGGGATGATTCCTTGGTTTATCATTTTGATCAGCCATATCGGATTCAGAAAAGCGAAGGGTGCTGCATTAGATAAACATCCATTCAAAATGCCGTTTGCTCCTTTTACTAACTATTTGACGATTGCTTTCTTGCTGATGGTTCTGGTTGGCATGTGGTTTAACGATGATACTCGTATCTCCCTGATTGTAGGCGTGATTTTCTTAGCGCTTGTGGTCATTAGTTATTATGTGTTTGGGATTGGCAAACGCACGCAGGCCAATTTGACAAAAAGCGAACAAGCAGCTGAATAACGATAAAAAAGAGACATTCGCGGATGTCTCTTTTTTTATTTTTTGCGTATGGATTTTCCCTATTTTAGCAAGCTATAGGGTAAAGATAGCAGAAGGAAAGGTGTTCATAAAATGGATGTTACACTCGGTTATTTGCGCGAATCACTTTCGAATCATCTAGAAAATGAAGTCTGCCAGCGTATTTGCAAGAAGATGCTGGCGAAGCGTTATGCAAATGAAGAGGAATTTGTAAAAGACTTAGATGATAATGAAATGTCTTTTTTGAACCATGTATTAGAAAAAGAAATTAAGTATGCCCAGAATGAACAGGATCAAAAACGGGCCAAGGAATTAAACGAGGTGTATGAATTACTGCTTTGAGAAAGGCGGGTAAGAAATGGGAGCAATTGAACGAAGCGGATATACATTTCAGCCGGAGTTTAGCGTTGTCCGTCAAAACGGAGCCATCCATGTGTACCATCAAGGAGAATTTGTGGAAGAAATCGAATTTGAATTTAACGGGGAATATCCCGATCATGATTTGATTGAAGAGCTTGTGAATCATTATTGTTTTGAGCATGAGATTTAGAGCCCTGCCGTGCAGGGCTCTTTTATTTAGGATGTGATCAGGCCATACTTTTTCAGGATATCCACGGTGATGTTTTTGGCTTTTGTGCCGGAATCATCGACATTGGTGACAAAGACATAAGAGCCATGCTCTGTTTTGATGAATCCGACAAACCATCCTAATCCCATATCTGTCAGGCGAGTTCCGGTTTTCCCGTAGAGCGTGTAATGATCGCCTTCCTCTTGAATCATCATGCGCTTGACGGTTTTCATTACCGGCTTGTCAAATGGAAGCTCCTCGTTAGCCAGTTTCTCCAAAAAAGTTTCTTGTTCCAGCGGAGATATTGTGAGCGAGCTTTGCAGCCAAAACTGGTCGATTCCCCCGCTGATATCCTCGTTGCCGTAAGATAGAGTATGAAGCCATGTTTTCATTCTTTCCTCGCCGATATCTCTCGCTAATGCCTGATAATACCAGATTGCGGATTCGCGCATGGCCGAGCCAAGCGTATGGTCGCGGTTCCATGATTCGAATTCACGCTTGACCCCGTCCCATCGTTTAACATCGTATTCATCTCTTACAGCTTTGACCTGCAAACCGATTAAAGCGTTCACGACTTTAAAGGTGGATTGCGGAGTTTGTCTTTGATTTGCCCGTTTTCTGTTATAGACAAATGTCTGATCCTTTTGTAAATCGTGAAGAATGAAGGTTCCATCCGTATCCTTGAATTCATCATCGACATTCATTCTGCTGACATTCAAGTGTTTTTCATGAGCAGATGATGCTGCGTGGACGGAAAAGCCGCCGATCCCTGCAATACTCAGCACAAGCACAACATATATCCATTTTTTCATTTTGTTCTCCCCTTCGTTTTGATTAAACCTTTTCTCTCTTTCGTTTGTTCTTCCTTTAAAAAATAATCAAAAAGCGCTTAAATTTGGTTTTGTAAACAAATACTGTTACTGGGTTTATAGTCGGAAGATAACGTGAAAATAGAGGGTAAAAAGGAAGGCAGGGTAAGCGGATGAATGAGCAGATTCCACATGACAAAAGTCTCGATAACAGTCTGACACTGCTAAAGGAAGGGTATTTATTTATTAAAAACAGAACAGAGAGCTACAATTCAGATCTGTTTCAGGCCCGTTTGTTGGGAAAAAACTTTATTTGCATGACTGGCGCTGAGGCGGCGAAGGTGTTTTATGATACGGATCGATTCCAGCGGCAGAACGCTTTGCCTAAGCGGGTGCAGAAAACGTTGTTTGGCGTCAATGCAATTCAGGCGATGGATGGCAGCGCGCATATCCATCGGAAGATGCTTTTTCTGTCATTGATGACACCGCCGCATCAAAAACGTTTGGCTGAGTTGATGACAGAGGAGTGGAAAGCAGCAGTCACAAGATGGGAGAAGGCAGATGAGGTTGTGTTATTTGAAGAAGCAAAAGAAATCCTGTGCCGGGTAGCGTGCTATTGGGCAGGTGTTCCGCTGAAGGAAACGGAAGTCAAAGAGAGAGCGGATGACTTCATTGACATGGTCGATGCGTTTGGTGCTGTGGGACCGCGGCATTGGAAGGGAAGAAGAGCAAGGCCGCGTGCGGAAGAGTGGATTGAAGTCATGATTGAAGATGCTCGTGCCGGCTTGCTGAAAACGACTCCCGGAACAGCGCTGCATGAAATGGCGTTTCACAAACAAGAAGATGGAAGCGAGCTGGATTCCCGCATGGCAGCCATTGAGCTGATTAATGTACTGCGGCCGATTGTTGCTATTTCTTACTTTCTTGTGTTTTCAGCTTTGGCGCTTCATGAGCATCCGAAGTATAAGGAATGGCTGCGGTCGGGAAGCAGCCGGGAAAGAGAAATGTTTGTACAGGAGGTCCGCAGATATTATCCGTTCGGCCCGTTTTTAGGGGCGCTAGTCAAAAAAGACTTCGTATGGAATAACTGTGAGTTTAAGAAGGGAACATCGGTATTGCTTGATGTGTATGGAACAAATCACGATCCTCGTCTATGGGATCATCCCGATGAATTCCGGCCGGAACGATTTGCGGAGCGGGAAGAAAATCCGTTTGATTTAATTCCTCAAGGCGGGGGACACGCCGAGAAAGGTCATCGCTGTCCAGGGGAAGGCATTACAATTGAAGTCATGAAAGCAAGCCTGGATTTTCTCGTCAATCAGATTGAATACGACGTTCCGGAACAATCACTGCATTACAGTCTCGCCAGAATGCCGTCATTGCCTGAAAGCGGCTTTGTAATGAGCGGAATCAGACGGAAAAGGTAAATCAAAAAAGCTCTCTTCCTTATCGAAGAGAGCTTTTTAATTACTTCTTTTTTTCATCGTAGTATTGGACGGGATACATGGAGCCTTCAGATACCATTTTGTTGTCCTCGATATCTTGCGGGTCCGGGTGGCCGGCTTTATCGACTGGGAACGTTTCCATGTCTGGCTGTTTTGTTATTTTCATCTTCATGCTGTGAATGAATTCTCTTGCCTTTTGGCGATTTGACGGGTCTTTTAATAGATAAGAAGTGATGCCGACAGTTGAAACAGCGAGACCTGAAAGTAACAGCTTTTGTTTCATGGTGATACTCCTTTCTATTTTAAGAATAGTGTTTCCTGTATCATTCCCGTTTTGGTTATAGCTAAACCTCTTGTGTTTTTATCATTGAAATTTACAGTAAATACTATTTAGAAAGAAACTAGTGACTTCATTCCTGTATTGGAAGGTAATATACATTGACTTATTATTATTTTCAGTCAAAATTCGATAAATATTGACAAAGTAAAGTAATCAGAATAATAATATAATTAGCAAGAAAATGTCATCCTACATGAAAGGTGTTAACGATATGAATCAATTGCATCGAAGAATGGGAACGTTTTCCCTCATGATGGTCGGGCTCGGGTCGATGATTGGCTCAGGCTGGCTGTTCGGGGCGTGGCGTGCGGCCCAAATAGCAGGACCAGCTGCTATTATTTCGTGGGTTATTGGAATGGTCGTCATTTTATTTATTGCTCTTTCTTATAGTGAATTAGGATCTATGTTCCCTGAAGCTGGGGGAATGGTAAAATATACGCAATATTCACACGGTTCGTTTATCGGTTTTATTGCAGGCTGGGCCAACTGGATTGCGATTGTGTCCGTCATTCCGGTTGAAGCGGTGGCCTCCGTTCAATATATGAGTTCTTGGCCTTGGGAATGGGCGAAATGGACAAGCGGTTTGGTGAAGAATGGAACGCTGACTGGGGAAGGACTAGCATTTGCCTCTGTATTGCTTCTCATTTATTTCCTGCTGAACTACTGGACAGTTAATCTATTTTCCAAAGCGAATTCATTAATTACGATTTTTAAAATTATTATTCCGGGTCTTACGATTGGAGCTTTGCTGTTTGTCGGATTCCATGGAGAAAACTTTACTAGCGGTCAAAGCATTGCGCCGAATGGCTGGGCAAGTGTGCTGACGGCGGTTGCCACTTCCGGTATCGTTTTTGCGTTTAACGGTTTCCAAAGCCCGATTAATATGGCGGGTGAAGCAAAAAATCCGGGGAAATCAATTCCGATTGCGGTTGTCGGCTCTCTTTTCGTTGCGACAGTGATTTATGTCCTGCTGCAGATCGCCTTCATCGGAGCGGTGAATCCTTCTGATATTGCTCACGGCTGGAGCCATCTGAATTTTAATTCTCCTTTTGCTGATCTGGCGATTGCGCTGAATATTAACTGGCTTGTTATTGTGTTATATGCAGATGCATTTGTATCACCGTCTGGAACTGGGATTACGTATACGGCGACAACGTCCCGAATGATTTACGGAATGGAAAAAAACAAATACATGCCGAGTATATTCGGGAAGCTTCATCCGATTTACGGCGTTCCGCGACAAGCAATGTTCTTTAACTTGATTGTTTCGTTCATCTTTTTGTTCCTGTTCAGAGGATGGGGCGTATTAGCGGAAATTATTTCTGTTGCTACGTTAATTTCTTATATCACCGGCCCGATCACAGTGATGACATTGAGACGGACGGGGAAAGACCTGTACAGGCCTCTTCGTTTAAAAGGCTTAAATGTGATTGCTCCGCTTGGATTTATCTTTGCGTCACTGGTGCTGTATTGGGCGCGCTGGCCGTTAACAGGACAGGTTCTGTTTATTATCCTGATCGGTCTTCCGATTTATTTCTATTATCAGGCGAAGGCGAAATGGAAAGGGTTTGGCCGGAACTTTAAAGCCGGCGTCTGGATGGTGTTTTATCTGCTGGCCATGATGGTTATTTCTTATTTGGGCAGTGATAAATTCGGCGGCCTGAATGTCATTCATTATGGCTGGGATATGGTTCTGATTGCGATGGTATCCCTTGTATTCTATGTGTGGGCGCTGAAGAGCGGCTACCAGACAGAATACTTAAAGGATGCGAAAGAGATAAATTCTCAGCTGCTTAATGGACAGTCAGAAGCTGCTGCCGGAAAAGAATAAAATATAGAAGAAAACCTTGCGATAGTTGTCGCAAGGTTTTTTGCTTTTAATAACCCTTTTTTACTTTGTGGAAAAGATCAGGATAGTTGGTGAACACTCCTGTTACGCCCCAATCAAGCAGGCGATGCATATCAGCTTCATTATTGACTGTGTAAGGATGAAGCAGGAGGCCGTGGCTGCGGATCATACGGACGTTTTCTTGATTTAAAGCTTTATAATCCGGGCCCGCACCGACAGCGTATGTTTTGATTTCTTCCAGGGCAGCATCTGTCATTGACGCCATTTGTTTGGCTTCCAGCAATTGAACGGTCGGCAGGTTTGGCTGTAATTGATGGACTTTTACCAGGCTTTCTTTGCTGAACGATTGAATGATCACCTGGCCTGGCTTAGAATGCTTTCCCAGTAATTTATGTTTCTGCAAAGAAGCGATCAGTTTTTCTTCCATACCTGGGTAGGTGTCAGGCGATTTTGTTTCAATGTAGTAGTTCGCGTGCTTTCCGAAACGGTCTAATACCTCTTCTAATGTAGGAACTTTAAGGCCGACGTACTGCGGCTTTGCTTTTTCCGGATAGGCTTCATTAAACCAAGAACCGGCGTCAAGCTTCTTAATGTCTGCGAGCGTATGGTCTTTCACCCAACCCATTCCGTTTGTGGTGCGGTCCAGTTTTTCGTCATGCATGACAATCAATTTTCCGTCTTTTGTCATTTGCAGATCCAATTCAATAAAATCAGCTTTCATTTTCTGAGCGGTTTCGTAAGACAGAATCGTGTGCTCAGGCACATATCCAGAAGCCCCTCTGTGCGCGACGGTCAGGATACGGTCAGGTGACAGCAGGTTTCCTTTTGACGCTGCCGACACTGGCGTTACCATAAATGAGAGTAAGCCCAGCGACAGAACAAACAAGGCCAGTATTCTATTTTTTCTCATGATTTCTCCTCCTTATAGATAAGCACTACCTGTCTTTCATAATAAAAAACGGATGTAAACGGCGTGTTGGAAAACTATTAATCTTTTATGTGTCTTTCTTAAACATGCTCTGCCCGTTTTCCTGTATTCCACGTCAAAGCCAAGAAGACGATGGCAAGAATGCAGGATGAGATCAGCATGATAAAGCCGCCGTTCCAGTTAAAACGGTCCACGACAAAGCCCATAATGGCGTTTGCGAAGGCGGATCCGCCGATGTATCCGAAAAATCCGGTCAAACCGGCTGCAGTTCCGGCTGCTTTTTTCGGTGCTAGGTCAATTGCTTGAAGGCCGATCAGCATAACAGGTCCGTAGATTAAGAAGCCAATGCTGATCAGGGCGATATTGTCCACGAGCGGATTGCCGGCCGGATTCAGCCAGTACACCAATACGGCAATGAAAACACCCGCCATAAACAAAACGCCTGCCGGTGCCCGGCGGCTTTTGAAGAATCGGTCACTGATCCAGCCGCACAAGATCGTTCCCGGTATGCCTGCGTATTCGTAAAGAAAATACGACCAGCGTGAGTCTTCAGGAGAAAAGCCTTTGGCTTCTGTTAAGTAAGTAGGCGCCCAGTCAACCACGCCGTATCGCACGAAATAAACAAATACATTGGCAAAAGCGATGTACCAAAGAAATTTGTTGTTCAGCACATATTGAAAAAGAATTTCTTTTGTTGTTAATTCTTTTTCCTGATTTTTAAAAGCGTGTTTTGGATAGTCATTCCGATACTCTTCAATTGGCGGGAGTCCGCAGGATTGAGGCGTATCACGAACCAATAAAACAATTAAAAATGAAATGATAATGGCGATGATGGCAGGGAAGAAAAACACGCTTTTCCAAGTGACGAACATCGCGATCCCAAGAGTGACAAGCGGAGCAAGAATACCGCCGCCTATGTTATGGGCGACATTCCAGATCGACATTTTTGTGCCGCGTTCACTTATGGAGAACCAATGGGCCATCGTCCTGCCGCATGGCGGCCAGCCCATTCCTTGAAACCATCCGTTGATAAACATAAAAATAAACATGATGGTGACGCTCGAAGTCACCCAAGGCATTGAAACGAATAGAATATTAACGATTGCTGATAAAAATAGGCCTGTCGCCAGAAAATATCTCGGATTACAGCGGTCAGACACCATTCCCATGATGAATTTGCTGAAGCCGTACGCAATGGACACAGCGGCCAGCACCAAACCCAGTTCTGTTTTCGAAAATCCCTGTTCCTGCAGATAAGGAATGGCAAAGGCAAAGTTTTTCCGCAGCAGGTAGTAGCCTGCGTAGCCAATGAAAATACCAATGAATACTTGCAGTCTGAGCCGTTTGTATGCCGCATCCATCTTTGAATCATCCAGTCTCTCAATATGAGGAGCCGGTTTAAATATATTAAGCATTAATAATTATCCCCCTTTGCTGTTTGTGCTGGATGTGTGGCGTGCCTCCTTTCCCGAAAAACAAAAAGAGCCAGAAAACACCCCTTGTCAAAAGGGGTTGGATTCCTGGCTCTCCTCATCTCCATCCAAGCTATTAACTTATCATGATAGCGCTTTCTTAAATTATCATAGTCCGGAGCGAATGTAAACGGGTAATTTTCAAATTGGGCCTTAGGGAAGTGAATATTATCCTTTTACTAAATGCAATTATATTTTTTTACTAGTAACATAAAAATCTGGAGGGAGGCTGTTTAAAGATGGATGAATTAGATATCGCATTCTTTATTTTACCGTTAGGAATTATGCTGCTATCGATTGTCGGGACCTGTATTTGTAAAAACCCGTATCTGATGCCAATGCTTAGTTTGGTGATTTCTCTTGTGCTCACCTTTACCATTTTTAATCAATCATTTTTGGGATGGGCTGTTGTCTATAGCTTGGTTTCTCTGGCTTTATCCTATATCACATTGATTGTGGTAAGGAAAAGGAAGGAATCAGGAAATTAAAAAGACCTCACTTTCTAACATATCGTTGACTAAAGCAACTATATGTGATTATAATTGCTTTAGTCAACGATATTAGAAAGTGGGGATTGATTTGAAAACAAGAGAATCATCTGTCGGGTTAAAATTCAGAAAGTTCAATCGATTTTATACAAACGTCCTTGGTTTCCTTAATGAGCACATTTACGACAGCCCGTTTTCCTTAACAGAAACACGGATTTTATTTGAGATTTATAATACGCCTAATTGTACGGCAAAAGCTCTTCAGGATAAGCTGGGGCTTGACCGGGGATATGTCAGCAGGATTGTGAAGCAGTTTGAAAAAGAAGATTTGATTTATAAACAGAGGAGCAAAGATGACGCCCGCCACCATTACATTTTTGTCACAGAAACAGGAAAAACGATTTATAAAAAGCTGGAGGAGAAAGCCAACGAACAAGTAGAACTGATGCTGAAGGTAATCAACCAAAAGGAGCAGCACAAGCTTGCCGAGGCGATGGCAGAGATTGAAGCGATCCTTTCACAGTCGCTTTCTGCCAGAGCATCAGAGATATCGATTAGAGATTATTTTCTTTCGGAGGATCTTCAACTCCTTATTGAGAAACAAAGACAATTTTACGCGGAGGCTCACGGTTGGGATGACACGTTTTTAGCTTATCTTCAGGAGACATTTGACGCTGACATCGAAAAAATATGGATTGCGGAAAGCGGCGGGAAATTTGCCGGCTCTGTCGGGTTGGTCAAGCACGATGAAAAGACAGTCCAGCTCAGATGGTTTCTGGTTGATGCGGATTTTCGGGGCAGGGGGCTTGGCACGCAATTGCTGGAGCATCTGGTTGCATACTGCCAAGACATGAAGTTTGACCGCATTTTCCTTTGGACGGTGAGCACGATGGCTGAGGCTCGTCCGCTCTATAAAAAATTTGGATTCAGGATAAGTGAAGTAAAACAAGAAGCGCCATTATGGGGACAGCAGCTGACAGAAGAACGGTGGGATTTGGAGCTGTCATGAAAAGACTGCATTATGCGTGGATCATCGTCTCCGTCACCTTTTTGATCTTATTGGCGGTTCAGGGGGTGCGGCTGTCGTTTGGTGCGTTTGTGGAGCCGTGGGAACGGCAGTTTTCAATCGATAGAAGCACCATCTCGCTGATTTCGACGGTGAGTTTTATTGTTTATGGCATATCACAGCCTGTGATCGGTCGGCTTGTGGACAAATGGGGTGCCCGGGCTGTTTTGGCATGGAGTGCGTTACTGACAGGAGTCAGCATTTTCTTAACATACCTTGTGACTTCGCCTTGGCAGCTGTTTTTGCTTTACGGGCTGGGTGTCTCGCTTGGAGTGGGCGGAGCATCGAATGTGGCGGCAAGTGTATTGGTCGTCAATTGGTTCAGCAAAAAGCGGGGACTAGCCTTTGGGATCATGGAAGCAGGCTTTGGCGCGGGGCAAATGCTTCTCGTTCCCGGCTCACTCATGTTGATCCATTGGTTTAGCTGGAAGCTGACGGTTGTGGTGTTGGGACTGCTGTTAATCGTGATTGTCTTTCCGGCTGCGCTGCTGATGCTGCGGAACAATCCTTCAGAAAAGAATACAGAGCCGATAGGCGGACTGGCTGCATCAGAAAAAGAAACAGCACCCAAAACAACAGCTCTTTCAGTGGCCGGGATGTTTCGTATGAGGCAATTCTGGTTCTTGATTTTTCCGTTTTTGATCTGTGGATTTACGACCGTGGGGCTGATGGATACCCATTTGATTCCGTTTTCTCATGATCATGGCTTTTCAACGACAGTCACGAGTGCTGCTGTCAGTCTGCTAGCAGGCTTTAATATTGCTGGGATCTTGCTGTCCGGAATTGTAGCGGACCGGTGGAGCAGCCGGAAAATCCTGTGCATTTTATATGCGGTGCGGGCGCTGTCGATCGTGATTCTTATTTACAGCCACGAGCCCTACTTGCTTTTAGCCTTTGCGATTCTGTTTGGATTAGTGGACTTTGCAACGGTAGCACCGACTCAAATGCTCGCCACCCAGTACTTTCAAAACTACTCGATCGGCCTCATGATTGGCTGGCTGTCACTCGCCCATCAGATCGGATCGGCACTAGGTGCGTATGTGCCCGGCGTCATCTACACGGTAACGGGTGAGTATACACTGGCTTTTTATTTGTCGATTGGAATGCTCGTGCTTGCGAGCGTAATGAATGTGATGCTGAGGGAGCCAGCTGCGGTTACGCGTGACAGTGCGGCTGTGGTAGACAAGTGATGAGGACAAAGGGAAAGCATCTCTGATTTCGAGATTATTCAGAGATGCTTTTTTTGTATTTTTGTTCTAATACGAAGTCGATCATACCGACTATGCGGGCGTTTTCGGATTTTTGTTTGAAGCGTTCAGAAATTTGAACTTTTCTTGAAAATGGGGAAACAATAAAAACCCAAAAAAGGCCGATCAAGGCAAAAAACATTTGTACAGCTAATTCTATTAATTCATTAAAACGAGTGCTGAAAAAATAGAAGTATAACGTTATTAATGTCACAGTACATACGATTTTGGCAAGTGTGTTTGAATGTAAGCAATGGTTCACTAAAGAATACCTTTAATTGATTCAGCATGATTGAATCATATTTGTTTAGGAAAATAAGAAGTTCTTTATCATCTTTTTTATGTTCTAAAATAAAGTTGCTGTTTCTGTTTCTTTATATGTATGGTGGTCTACATTCAATATATACATCTCTTAAAGTATAAAAATTGAGTATTTCTTAGTAAGGATGAAACAAAATTACATGATTTTTTTGTTATATCTTTCAGTTAGAATAAAATCTATAACTCCTCTCATTCGCAAATATTCGGCTCTCTGTGCAAAGTGCAGAACAGTATGTAATTGTCCTTTTCTAGATATATTTAAAAGCTTTATCAAATCAATAAGGATTTTCAAGAAAATAATTAATAATAGAAAGATAAAAATGTGTGGTATGTCAATGTAATTGATTTGTCCTGAAAATAAAGAAGTTGCATAGACAACAATAATACTTCCGCAAAACATCAAACTCATATAATGTGGAAGGGAAAATGGACGAGTTGAAAAATATGCTTTTAATTGGCTTAGCATAGCATTATCTCTTGTATCTAAGTAGCCCAAAAGCTCTTTATCATTTTTACTAATTGTAAGAACATGATTCAATACAGCACTAAAATTCATTGAATCTTCATTATCAGAGGCAGTATGTTTATTAGCCTGTATGTTTTGTTGATCCATTTTATATTTTTTATAAAGTATTGTATTAATTAACTTGTTTTTCTCATAGAATTCAGATCGTTGATTAAGGGATGCTTTTCCTTTGTTTTTATTTCCTTTTTTTATGATTTTAGTATAAGTCATAAAAATACAAATGACTGTAAAAATAGAAAACACTGCAGGTGAAATATCTGAAAGAATAGTATTGGTGAAGACTTCTTTTGCTTGGATGAAAAGGAAAGAAGCTAAAGTCATAGATATAAACATGCATAAAACTGCTACTTTCACAAGAAACTGAAGCGGAAGAGAAGGTTCCGAATAATAGTGCTTCAACTGGTTGAGTGTCAGAGAATCTTGGCGAAAAAGATAATCTATTATCTCCTGCTGATTTTGCATCTGATTGATATCATGAGCGATGTTTTTTGTTTTTTCAAAAACTATTTGATCATTTTTCATTTTTGATAAACCTCCAAAAGACGATAGATAAACTAAAAAAACTGCATGAGCATATTTTAACTTATGTTCATGCAGTTTTGTATTAAAGTTAGCTAGTATAATAAGCAAAAATGGCCAGTAACATAGCAGATAATGCGGTAGCGACTTTGACTCCTTTATTGTTCGTTAAATCACTGCCCATATTCCCAATTAGTAAAAGTGCAGCAACACCTACAACAGGGAATAAATATTGATCATAAGACGGCCAATCTAACGCTAATTCACTCTCGGGAGACGTAACTGGTACTCCCTTGTACGTCTTTATTTTAAACGTAATCGTAGTCGTTAGTCCAGTTGTGACATTGTCACCGACTGGAATATCAGGTGTATAGATTTTAATTTGAATGTTTAAAGATTCAGCTGTTGGATTTACATAAACCTCCAAATAACCGTTGCGTACTGATAAGCTCAGACTATTTAAAAGGTTTTGATAAGAGTCGATTTGTGACGCAGTGAGAGACGTTTGAGTGTCGCCCAATAAACCCGTGATATAGGCACCTGGTTTACCATTTGTAATGGTAATTGTGTTTGGTGAACCTTCACTTGGTATGGTTGCCAGAAGTGAAGTTGATAGAATAATATCCAACTCAGGTGATGTGAAAATGGTTTCTGTCGTATCAAATTCAAACATCGCGTTTGCCAGACTTGTTAGATTTTCTAAAGCTGGAATGGTAGATAAAATGTCTGTCAGTGTACGCAGTCTTGCATCATATACCGGATCAGACGGCGGATTTACATTGCTTGCACCTGAGTCTCTTCCTGAATACCCGTCTTTATCAATCCCGATGCTTCCAGAGCCGCTTCCGATGGTTCCTTCATAAAATTGATCAAAGGCCCAATTGTTTGGCATCGGATAGCCGAGATTGCCGCTAAATCCTGTTGACATATTTGCCACAAAACTATACTTTGTCATTCCTGCTTCTGATGTACGGATACAAATGTTTCTTGGTCCGTAAACCCCTATTTCATACTTAGGTGCGGTTGAAAATGTCTGCATTTTTGTAAATGCTGACTTAATCTCTTGGAAATAAGGAATGATTTTATCGGTCACTTCATAATCGTATGCATCAAAATCGACAGCGAAATAAATGGTCGTGCCTGACGGAAAACCTAATCTTCTAGCAGCAGAAGCGGCACTATATGCATCTCTTGTGCCTTGGTCTTTGACAAAATAAGAAGATTCATAGCCGCCATCTTGATAAATTGGGAAAACCTTCAATCCGGCATCGAGAATAACTGCAAGCTCTTTAGATGTCAGGGCTTTTGATGTGAGGCCGCTGCTTGTCCGCACATTTCCGGTCAAATATCTGCCAACCGTTTTATAACCGTTATTCCGCAGTGTTTGAGCTTTTTCTGCGGTTATAATTGTAGCAGTGTCACAAGCAGAAGCGGCGCGAGTTGTGTCTCCTGAGCTTGATAATAAAGCTTTAATGGTTGGCATATCTGCATAACCTGTTTGCGGCAGGCACATGAACTCTTGAAATGCTTTAACAGCTGAAACAACACCCACACCATATTTGCCGTCAAACTCACCAGGATCGAACGATTTTCCGTTACAATAGAGGGCGTACTGAACAATTAAGACAAATCCTGTTCTTGAATCGCCGGGAGTTAAAGTAGGACACAAACTTGTGGTGCCGTTTCCGAAAAATCCATTGGCAACACTTGTGCTCATGCCTTCTTCTTTTTGCAGGGCATAAATAAGAGCTTTATTTGTATCGCGGCCATACAGTCCGTCACAAGGCATTAACCCGATATAGTCATTGTAGTCCCGATTTAAGTTTTGTTGAATCTGGCGAATTCTTGAATCACCCCCAGACACCAGCTTAAAAGCGCTCATGTCTAATAAGGCTTTCATAATTAACGTGGTGACAATCCCATCCTGTGTTGTCAGTCCGGCAGCTTTTTGAAATTCTTTTACCGCATTTTCTGTTTTTTCGTAAAAGACGCCTGTAAAACCGCCGGGATTAAAGCCTTTACACCATAAAGCCCCTTGTAAAATAAAATTCATGTTGCTTGGTTTTGAATCTGGAGCTTGGCGTTTAAGAGGCTTAAATAAGCGCTGTGTTGTCGGCCCGAAGTTATCGGCTGGCTCTGAGATACCCAATTCAATTTGAAGCGCCCGAGTCAGACCGTAGATCGTATCCCACCCAGTTTTCCCGCTTTCTTCAACTGGGTTATACCCATGTTTGCCGCTGTACGTATCGTTCAGCCATTGCTGTGTGATTAAGACCATTTCATCAACCATTTCGATTCCTCCTTTGTTAGATTGCGTTCATTTATAGGTGGCAAACGTAGGACAAAATAAAAAAATGGATGCCGTTAAGCATCCATTTTACATCCGTTCTCCAACAGCTTCGCTTTCGGTTTCAGCTCTGAAATGTAGAGGCCTAAAAGTGTAAGCGCGCCTCCTAGAAGAGCGATCCATGTCATGTTTTCGTGCAGAATCAGGACAGAAGCGGCGATCGTGATAACCGGGACCATGTAAATATACGCACTGGATTTGACGGCTCCGAGCACTCCAACTGAATAATTCCAAGTGGCGAAGCACAGGGCAGAAGCGCCAATCCCTAAGAAAAGCATGTTGAGTATATTTGAAGCAGATGAAAATCGGCTTAGGTCAAAATGGAAGTCGAACAAAAATAAAGCGGGAACCATAAACAATAAACCATACAAAAATACTCTCTGTGTCAGCTCGATGATGTGGTATTCGTAGGCGCTTAATTTTTTCATGAATATCGAGTATCCGCCAAACACGAGAGCAGCCCCGGCTGCCATGATGTCTCCGAGCGGATTTAGACGCAGTACCACATTGCCGTTAAACGTAATCAATAAAAGCCCGATCAGTGCCGAGATAAATCCAATCAAAAAAGTCAGACGCAATTTTTCGCCTTCGAGCAGAAAATGGGCCAAAACCGCAGTGATCATCGGTATAATGGACACGATCATGCCGACATTGGAGGCGTATGTATAGGTGAGAGCTATATTTTCTAATAGAAAGTATAAGGTTACGCCAAATAAACCAGCTCCGGCAAACAACAGCTCCTGCCGCCAATTTCTGAACGGAATCATGTTGGGACGGACGAGGATAAGAGCGATAAAGCCCATCAAAAACCGATAAAATAATATTTCCATTGGAGAGAAGTCAGCCAGCAGAACTTTTGTCGAAATAAAGGTCGTCCCCCAAATCAGAATGGTCACAATGGCTGCGATATGCCCCGAAGTTTCTCTTTGTATGTTCATCTGTGAAGCTCCTTTTCAAAAATCTTCATGTATTGCTTCGGCGTCAGCCCCACCTGCCGTTTAAAAAACTTCGTCATATGACTCTGATCGCTGAATCCTGTCTGAAATGCCGCATCAATCGGCCTTACCCCTTGTTCAAGGAGTTTTTTGGCTTGATTAATCCGGATTGTTTCCATGTAGCTATTAGGGGTAATGCCTTTTTGTTTTGTAAATGAACGCAATAAATGATACTTGCTCCAGCCTGTTAATTCACTCAAATCATTGAGTGTAACATTTTCGGCATAATGCTCTTCTAAAAATTCACAAACCATTTTGACTTCGTCTGATGGTTCTGGAACGCTGCTAAGGAACGTGACATCTGAATAATGGCGGATCAGCTCCTCTAATAGATGAAGAAACAGCTCCTCCTTACGCAAAGCTTGTTTTTCCTCGGATATCAAAATATGCAATTCCTGCAGGCTGGCTGTCAGCTCATGGCGGAATAACACATGCTGGGAGAAATAAGGGAGATGCCCGGCGCCAGTAATCTCTTTCACCACCTTCTCCATGATATCCGGCATGACATTGATACACCGATAATCAAGCGTCCGGCCGTCAATCTGTTCACAGCTATGCGTGTCACGGGGGTTAAAGAGGAGAAGATCACCTGGATTGATGATATATTCTTGATCCTGACAGGCCAGATATCGCTGCCCTTTTTCAATAAATCCAATCACATAATAATCGTGAAAGTGGTTCGGGAATTTTTGCATAATTCCCTTGAAGTGGTAGGCTTCTATATGAAGGTGCGGGTCAAGCTGCAGTGTGCGGGTTTCGTTTTGCATGGGATGCCTCCTGTCGGTGTGGTGGTCTTGAATTAAGTGTAGCATGATTTAGGGGGATTTCTTGTATGATGTTGCTGTTTAGGAATAGAGAAAGCAGACCGTTATTGGTCTGCTTTCGTTTAAGAATTTAAAAGATTTTACCCCCAATAATAAGTTTATCTTTTTTAATAAAAATTTATTTTTCAAATATTTCAGTTATAATGGTTTGGAACAGATAGGAGGGGCAAAGATGTATCAATCAAAGAAGGTTTTATTGTTAGGTTCAGGTGAATTAGGTAAAGAGGTAGTGATTGAAGCCCAGCGTCTTGGGGTACAGACGGTGGCAGTTGACAGTTACGAGCATGCTCCGGCGATGCAGGTCGCGCATAACAGTTATGTCGTTGATATGCTGGACCCAGAGCAGATCAGAACCATTATTGAGAAAGAAAAGCCGGATTTGATTGTGCCTGAGGTGGAGGCGATCGCGACGGATGAATTGCTGAAGCTTGAAGAGGAAGGATTTCACGTCATCCCGAATGCCCGTGCGGCCAAGCTGACGATGGATCGGGAAGGCATCAGACGGCTTGCGGCGGAAACGCTTGGACTTGCGACGGCTGGCTATGAATTTGCGAATACATATGCTGAATTTATACAAGCGGCAGCACAGATCGGTTTTCCTTGTGTCGTTAAACCATTGATGAGTTCTTCTGGAAAAGGCCAAAGTATCTGCCGCTCTGAAGCGGATTTAGAGAGCTGCTGGGAGACGGCGATGGAAGGCGGACGGGTGAAAAACGGCCGCGTGATCGTTGAGGAGTTTATCCCATTCGAATCAGAAATCACACTCTTAACCGTACGTGCGGTTAACGGTACGGCATTTTGCGAGCCGATCGGTCATGTGCAAAAGGACGGGGATTATATCGAATCATGGCAGCCGCATGATATGACAGAGCAGCAAATAGAAGAAGCGAAGCATATTGCGAAAACGATCACGGATGAGCTTGGCGGATACGGTCTGTTTGGTGTTGAGCTGTTCCTTGCGAAAGATAGGGTATATTTCAGTGAGGTATCTCCTCGTCCGCATGATACGGGTCTTGTCACGCTGGTGACGCAAAATTTGTCAGAATTCGCACTGCATGTCCGGGCGATTCTCGGCTTTCCGATTACAGAAATCACACAGCTTTCTCCTGGCGCCAGCAGGCCCCTCAAAGCGCCGGAAGAATTAGCGGATTACACTGTTGAAGGATTGGAAAACGCACTGGCAGTCCCAAAGACTCAAGTGCGCGTCTTTGGAAAGCCGATAACGAAAGCCGGACGTCGTATGGCAGTTGCGCTTTCTGCTGCTGATTCAGTTGAAACGGCAAGAGAGAATGCAAAGAAAGCGTTGGACCAGCTAATTTTAAAATAGAGTTTGAACAGGTCTTGTCATGGGACAAGGCCTGTTTTTTTCTTCCTCCATAAAAGTTTTATCATAAGAATCAGAAACCTGATTATAATGTAAAAGTCTTCCATCAATGCGGGTGGTTGACACTAAAGGAGGGAGATGACAAAATGAAATTAGTTCCAAGATTCAGAAAACAATGGTTCGCTTACTTAACGGTTTTGTGTTTGGCTTTGGCAGCAGTGGTTTCTTTTGGCGTACCGGCAAAAGCGGCAGAGAACCCGCAAACTTCTGTATCGAATACCGGTAAAGAAGCTGATGCTACGAAAAACCAAACGTCAAAAGCAGATCAGGTTTCCGCCCCTTATGAGGGAACCGGAAAAACAAGTAAATCGTTATACGGCGGCCAAACGGAACTGGAAAAAAACATTCAAACCTTACAGCCTTCGAGCATTATCGGAACTGATGAACGCACCAGAATCTCCAGCACTACATCTTTTCCATATAGAGCAACCGTTCAACTGTCAATCAAGTATCCCAACACTTCAAGCACTTATGGATGTACCGGATTTTTAGTCAATCCAAATACAGTCGTCACGGCTGGACATTGTGTGTACAGCCAGGATCATGGATGGGCTTCGACGATAACCGCCGCGCCGGGCCGCAATGGTTCGTCATATCCGTACGGTACTTATTCAGGCACGATGTTTTACTCCGTCAAAGGATGGACGGAAAGCAAAGACACCAACTATGATTACGGAGCTATTAAATTAAACGGTTCTCCTGGAAACACGGTTGGCTGGTACGGCTACCGGACTACAAACAGCAGCAGTCCCGTGGGTCTTTCCTCGTCAGTGACAGGATTCCCGTGTGACAAAACCTTTGGCACGATGTGGTCTGATACAAAGCCGATTCGCTCCGCTGAAACGTATAAGCTGACCTATACAACCGATACGTACGGCTGCCAAAGCGGCTCGCCTGTTTATCGAAACTACAGTGATACAGGGCAGACAGCGATTGCCATTCACACGAACGGAGGATCGTCATATAACTTGGGAACAAGGGTGACGAACGATGTATTCAACAATATTCAATATTGGGCAAATCAATAAATACAGCAAACTAGCCATATTCATGTCTATTTTGTTTTTATGCGGATGCAGTTCGCAGACGCATTCTTCTCAAAAAGAAACGACTATTCCTGTCACTCTTCATGTGGAGGATGCTAAGGGGCTGCCGGTCGAAGGGGTTCAAGTGACGATTGTCAAAGCGCCCTCTTCAGATGAGGAGCCGAGTACAGAGATTGGCGAGATACTCGGTAAAACAGACAAAAACGGAGATATCAAATGGGATACCGGCAGAAAAGGCGATTACTCAGTCGCGTTGACGAAGGGTGAAACATCAGTAACCCATCACATCTCGTTAACAGAGGATAAAAAAGATCATGCCATTCCATTAGTCTTCAAAGAATAGCAGTTTCCTTGATTTTAAGGGAACTGCCTTTTTTATTTATTGCAGGAAACCAAACTATATACTGGAAATTTATTATGTGAGATAATAAGAAATAGGTATTTTTTCTTACGAGACAAAAGGGGCGTTATCCTTTATATCAATCAAACCCGGAGGAAAAAGAAGAAGATGATACAAGATTCAATGCAGTTTGCCGCGGTTGAAAGTGGTCTGCGCTTTTACCAGGCATATGATCAAAGCCTTTCTTTGTGGCCGATTGAGTCGGAAGCATTCTATGTTTCTACTCGTTTTGGAAAAACACATATCATTGCAAGTGGGCCAAAGGACGCACCTTCGCTCATTTTGCTTCACGGAGGCCTTTTCAGCTCTGCGATGTGGTATCCGAATATCGCAGCGTGGAGCAGTCAATTTCGTACATATGCGGTCGATATAATAGGAGACAAAAATAAAAGTATACCATCAGCAGCCATGGAAACGAGAGCTGATTTTGCAGAATGGATGAAAGATGTCTTTGATTCTCTTGGACTTGAGACGGCACACCTGGCCGGCCTTTCGCTTGGCGGGTCCCATATCGTGAATTTCTTACTCCGCGCGCCTGAAAGAGTAGAGCGGGCGGTTGTTATGAGTCCCGCTGAAGCGTTTATTTCATTTCATCCGGATGTCTATAAATACGCTGCAGAGCTTACAGGGGCAAGAGGAGCTGAATCATATATCAAGTGGATCACAGGCAACAGTTATGATCTGCATCCTTTACTGCAAAGACAAATTGTGGCGGGCGTGGAATGGCAGGATGAGCAAAGGAGCCTGAAGCCGACAGAAAACGGCTTTCCGTACGTGTTCACAGACCAGGAATTGAAATCGATACAAGTCCCGGTACTGCTGATGTTCGGTGAGCACGAGGCCATGTACCATCAGCAAATGGCCTTTGAGCGGGCTTCGGTATTGGTGCCGGGAATTCAGGCTGAAATCGTAAAGAACGCCGGACATCTGTTATCTCTGGAGCAGCCAGAGTACGTCAATCAACGCGTCTTGTCCTTTTTATGCGGGGGGATAAAATAGTAAGGAACATGAAAAGATTGGCATTCGTTTTTCAAAAGGTAACAAATGTTGTATAATAATAGAATTTGAATGCTGCTTTTTTGGGAGCATTCTATGTTATCATGCTTATTGGAGAAAAATTTTTCCTGTAACGCTATTCGATCACTATCGTCAAATAATATAGATGGTTTTACAATTGGAGGTTTGGTTACACTGTGAATTACATCCCCTGTATGATTACGATAGGAAACTTCATTTGCGGATTGCTGGCGATTCATTCCTTGCTATATCACAACATTCATTCAGCAGTGCTTTTTATTTTTACAGGCATGTTCCTTGATTTCTTTGACGGGATGGCTGCTCGTAAGCTGAATGCCGTTTCTGATATGGGGAAAGAACTGGATTCGTTTGCCGATCTGGTTACGTTTGGGGTGGCTCCTTCTATGCTTGCTTACAGTGTCGCGTTGTATACCCTGCCATTTATCGGGATCTTATGCGCATTGACGTACAGCATTTGCGGAATGCTTCGCCTCTCTAAATTTAACATTGAACAAAGCAAGCTCCCGACATTTATCGGTATGCCGATTCCGTTTGCGGGCATGTGTCTCGTTATTCTAAGCTTCACCTATAACCCGATCCTTCTGGCAATCGGCACTTGCGGACTTTCATATTTAATGGTGAGTAAAATAAAATTCCCTCATTTTAAAAAACATGCGGCAGAAAACCTGGAGTCCGGGAGATGGAATTAGTTCAGCAGCTCATAGCGGATTACGGTTATCTCGCTATTTTTTTGATGTTGGTATTAGGGATTGTAGGATTGCCGATTCCAGATGAAGTAATGATGACCGTTGTTGGCTATTTCACGCATACCGATGTGTTGAATTATGAGCTTTCGATATTGATTAGTTTTGTCGGGGCTTTGTTAGGTATGCTGATCAGCTACATGATTGGCAGAAAAGCCGGACGCCCGTTTATCGACAAGTACGGCAAGTGGGTCGGCTTAAAAGAAAAAAGAATGATGAAAGTGGAAAAATGGATGAAGAAATACGGTCCATATTCTCTTATTTTAGGTTATTTTATTCCCGGCGTCAGACATGTGACGTGCTACTTTTCGGGGATCGGCAAAATGGATCTGAAAACGTATGTTGCGTTTGCGGCAATCGGCGCCTTTTTATGGTGCTTTGTTTTTATTACAATCGGAAGGGTTATAGGGATTATTCATGTTTAATACGGCTGTAAAGATTCTGTATCGATCATTGATAGAGCTGACGAATCATCGTCTGTCATCCTATCTGATTAAAGGATTTTGCGAGTCAAAAATCAGCAAACCGGTCATTCCGCTTTTCTCAAAACATTTTCGGCTGAATTGGGATGATGTGGACGGTACGGCTGCTGATTACGGATCGCTGTCTGAATTGTTTATTCGACAAATAAATCTGGAGCGGCGCCCTGTGTCAAAAGAGGCGCATGCGGTGGTCAGCCCTGTTGACGGTGTGGTTCAGACGGTAGGAATCATCAACCCGAATCAAACCTTTACGGTGAAGGGAAAAGATTACTCATTCGCTGAACTGACCGGCTGTAAAAGCGCAGACCATCAATACAACGGCGGATACTTCGTCGTGCTGTATTTAAGCCCGAGGCATTATCACCGTTTCCATTCTCCGATTAGCTGCAGGTATCAAAAGCTGGCCGAGCTCGGAAATCGCTCATACCCGGTAAATCAATTAGGCTTAAAATACGGGAAAGATGTGCTGTCGAAAAATTACCGATTTGTGTACGAGCTGAATAGTGGCAGCCGAAATGTCCTGATGATTCCTGTCGGCGCGATGAATATTAATTCTATCGTGCAGACGAATACCCGTACTGAATTGGAGATCGGCGAAGAGCTGGGATACTTTTCATTTGGCTCAACCGTCATTTTGATTTTTGAAAAAGACGCGTTCCAGCCGTCCGCCCATTTAGCAGAAGGCCAAGAAGTTCAAGTCGGAGAACTGATAGGTTATGAAGAGTAAAAAGAGGAGCTTGCATAAACGCAGCGCCTCTTTTTTTGAAGAAAGGTGAGACTTATGGAGAAACAAATCATCAGCTGGATTACAGATTATCAGAACACCGGAGATGAAGCCGTCCTGCGGCAAGTGCGAGAAGTGTGCTGGCCGATCATTGAAGCGGTTTTGCAAGAGAAGGCAATAGATGATGAACAAGCGAACAATTTGCGCGAAAAAGGAATCGAGCGGTTTCCATTCATCATCAGCAAATACCAAGCGGATGTGCAGCTTCCGGTTGAGACATTTTTACGAAATACGTATCGGTTTTACTTTCATCAGGTGATGAGAGAATCCAGCTAAAGCTTCTTTCAACAGAGAAGCTTTTTTTGTTGGTGAAAAAAGGAATCTTTTTCTATATCTATCTCGTAATGACTAGAGAACCTAGCAGAAAAGGAGAGATAGAATTGAAACGAATGATAGTGAGAATGACTCTGCCGCTGCTGATTGTCTGTCTGGCGTTTTCTTCTTTTTCAGTCTCGGCACGTGCTGCTTCTGAAGAAAAATATTGGGATTCATGGATTGAACGACATGCACAGCCACTGGATGCTTCCAATGCTTCAAACAAAGACCTTCACTTTCTGAAGAAGGTGCTGAAAGGAAAACGAATCGTTCAGTTAGGAGAAACGACACATGGCGCTGGCGAAATCAATGCCACAAAGGTCAGAATGATCAAATACCTCCACGAAGAGCTGGGATACGATGTATTGGCCTTTGAGTCTGGCTTCCCTGATACAAATGCATCCTACCTTAATATGGACCAATTAACCCCTAAAAGCACGATGAAAAACTCCATTTACGCTGTATGGCACACAGAAGATGTCGTTGAATTGTTTGATTACATGAAAGAGCAAAAAGAGAAAGGCGATCCGCTGATCCTTACCGGTTTTGATATTCAAAGCATGAAGAATTCATTCAATGATGCTGCGACTCATTGGGTAAAAGCGGTGGACCCTGAGAAAGCAGAGTTGCTCTCCCAATCAGAAAATGATTTTTCAACATTAGTGACAGACAGCAATACGTTTGATGAATTTTCGCAAAAGAAGGAAAAGCTTGTGAAAAACTATCAGAAGCTGATCAAGTTCACTAAAACACATGCTTCAGAGCTAAAAGAAAACCTTCCAAAAGAGCCGAAAGCTTATGAGATGTTTATGCATTCTCTTCAGCTGAGAATTGACGTAATGGAAACGTATATGCTGGAAGAAATGAAAGAAAAACTAGAGGAGTATCCGGAGAATATTGAGGATTTTTCATTCTTTATGAGAGACCGCATGATGGCTGAACAATTTCAGTGGGTAGCTGACACCCTTTATCCGAAAAAGAAAATCATTGTCTGGGGCCACAATTACCATCTACGCAAACAGAATACGAAGATGATAAAGGACTGGGTACAGCTAAATGGCCCTAACATGGGTGATTATTTGCCGGAGCGGCTGAAAAAACAAACATATACGATTGGCATTTATGCTTACTCAGGTGCGAGTCTTGATAGCTCCGATAATAAGACTGTTAAGCCGGTTACAAGCCCGCCGCCGTCTGGGAGCCTTGAAGCTTTGCTGAAAGCGGCGGACCGACCGGCTGTTTTTGTTGATTTTCTCCATACAAAAAACAAGAAAGGCACTTCGTGGATGTATACCCCCCGCACAGCACTCTATTGGGGATTCACAGAAGAGCAGCTGATCCTTAAGGAACAATATGACGGTGTCATTTGGCTGGAGCATATCACACCATCTGTCATTATCAAGTGAGCGGTGTCCCCTGTGGTAAACAGGGGATTTTTACATATCGCAAAAATAATCAAAACATATAATCCGTGATCCATTATTCTAAAACAGAAAGGAGATTGGAGCGTGCAATGTATTATGAAAAAGCTGTCCAGAAAACAATCAATTGGATTGAATCACATTTACATGAGCAAATATCAAACGAGGATATTGTTAACGTTTCAAGCTTTTCAAAATTCCATTTTCATCGGATTTTTCAAAAAGAAGTCGGCATGTCGGTTGCTTCTTATATTCGGTTAAGACGTCTTGCGAATGCGGCGGCAGCTTTGCTTTATACAGATCATCGTATTATCGATATTGCTTTGTATTATCAGTTTGAATCTCAAGAAGCATTTACGAGGACGTTCAAAAAGATGTATCACATGCCGCCAGGAGCATACCGAACATTTATGAAACGCTTTACTTCAAAAAAGGAGGAATCTTACATGGAGAAAAAAATGAAAGGCTGGGTATTGAGCGGGAGCCATCCGTTCCAATTCGAAATGGGGATTGACCGGGAAAATGTACATCAGGGAAAAGCTTCAGGGTATTTAAAGTCAACGATGGTTCAGGATATCGGTGAATTTGCGACGATGATGCAGCAATTCAAAGCAGATCGCTATCTAGGAAAAAGGCTTCGTCTATCAAGTTTTATCAAAACAAAGGGGGTGCAGCATTTTGCCTCACTTTGGATGCGGGTTGACAGTGCTGCTGATGATGTTCTCCAATTTGATAATATGAGCAACAGACCTATTACCGGAACAACCAATTGGAATCATTATGCTATCGTTTTAGATGTCCCAGAAAATAGCGCTGTGATATCTTTTGGCGTTCAATTATCTGGGCCGGGTCAGGTGTGGATGGATCATGTTGTTTTTGAAGAGGTAGATGAGAGCGTTCCTTCAACAAACCTTGAAATGCCGGGAGAACTTTTAGATGAACCGGTAAATTTATCTTTTGAAGAGGAACTACAAAAATAGTTTTCAGACAACTATTTTTATTAGTGAGTTATTGGAAAATACTATTTGTTATTAATAAACCCTTGTGCTGCTTAGGTTTGTAAGAGCTTGGTTATTTTTATCAGTCTGGGCGGATCTGTTCATCTTTGCGGCATTTTCCTGTATGATATAGTAAGAGTGTGCATAGCAACTAACTATAATTGAACAGGGTGTTTAAACATGGAAAAACAATACAGAGTATTACTTTACTATAAATATGTTCCGATTGAAGATCCAGAGGCGTTTAGAGAGCAGCATCTGGCTTTTTGTAAGGAGCTTGGTTTGTTAGGCCGTATCCTTGTTTCTTCTGAAGGAATTAACGGTACGGTATCAGGTACGGTTGAACAGACTGAAAAATATATGGAAACAATGAAAGCTGATCCTCGTTTTGCGGACATGGTATTTAAAATTGATGAAGCAGAAGGCCATGCCTTCAAAAAAATCTTCGTCCGCCATAAAAAAGAGCTTGTAACGCTTCGTCTTGAAGATGATGTCGATCCGAACGAAACAACAGGCCAGCATTTGAAGCCTGCAGAATTTTATGAGAAGATGCAGGATCCAAACACAATTGTCATCGACGCGCGTAACGATTACGAGTATGACCTTGGCCATTTCAGAGGTGCGGTCCGTCCTGACATCGAAGCCTTCCGCGAATTACCTGAATGGATCGAAGAACACAAAGATATGCTTGAAGGCAAAAAGATTTTAACGTACTGTACAGGCGGCGTACGCTGTGAAAAGTTCTCAGGATGGCTGGTGAAGCAAGGCTTTGAAGATGTAGCACAGCTTGACGGCGGAATCGTGACATACGGAAAAGACCCAGAGGTGCAAGGCAAGCTTTGGGACGGCCAGTGCTACGTATTTGATGAAAGAATCAGCGTGCCTGTCAACCGTGTTGAGCATGTGATTGTCGGTAAGGACTACTTTACAGGAGAACCGTGTGAGCGTTATGTGAACTGCGCAAATCCATCTTGCAATAAAAAAATGATATGCACACCGGAAAATGAGTATAAATATATGCGCAGCTGCAGCCACGAATGCCGCACGAACCCAAGAAACCTGTATGTGAAAGAGCATAATATGACAGAAGAAGAAGTAAACGCAAGACTGGCAGCGATTGAAACAGAAGATCACGCTGCTGCTGAATAAAAAAAGAACACCTCGTATTGAGGTGTTCTTTTTTTCTATATGCTTTCAGTTTGGCTGTTTGCGGAAACCCATTCTTTTTGGCGGAAGGCCTTTTCCCATTTTGATACCACGATACAGGCGATCGCATGTCCCGGTACGTTCACGCCTGTTCTCGCCATGTCCATGACGCGGTCAACACCCGCGATAATGGCAACGCCTTCAGCCGGCAGTCCTACAGCATTGGCAGTCGCCAGAAGAACTACAAGCGATCCTGAGGGTACAGCTGCAATGCCTTTACTGGTCATCACAAGCACAAGCATCATGAGCAGCTGCTGGGACAATGTCATGTCTACTTGAAAGGCCTGTGCGAGAAAGATACAAGAAACTGATAAATATAAGCTGGAGCCGTCACAGTTCAATGACAAGCCGGAGGGAACGACAAATGATACCACTCGTTTGGGACAGCCGTATTTCTCCATTCTATCCATCAGCTGAGGGAGAATGGTTTCAGTGCTGGTGGTGGAAAATGCAATTAAAAACAGATCCCATATCATTTTCAATACTTCGAAATACTTAATCTGAAAGATGAGACCGACAAGCGGAAAGAGGACAAAGAGGATCAGGAACAGGCCAAGGAATACGGTGCCAACCAGCTTAAACATAGGGAGGAGGAGTTCAATGCCGTATTGGCCTACAGAAGCTGCCATCAGGGCTAACACGCCGATAGGAGCAGTGACCATGACGATTTGTGTGAGCTTGAACATAATCTGAGCGGTAGATTCAAAGAACTTCATCACTGGTTCAGAAGCTTTGCCGATACCAGCGGCGGCGACACCAAATAAAATGGCGAAGAAAATAACGGCAAGCAAATCATTTCTGGCCATGACATCAATAATGTTTGTAGGGATAATATCCAGGATCATTTGCTTGAAATCAACAACTTTGTCTGTGTAGCCGGAAAGTTCATGGATATCTTTTTTTGCCAAATGGGAGAGGTCAAGCCCGACACCTGGTTTTAAGACATTCGCTAATAAAAGTCCAAGCCCTAATACCAACGTTGTAATCACTTCGAACCAAATGATCGTCTTGATGCCGAGACTGCCCATTTTTTTCATGCTTCCGCTTCCTGCTGCTCCAATGACAATGGTAGAAAATACAATCGGCACAACAATCATTTTAATCAGGCGGATAAATCCATCTCCGACAGGCCTCAGTGCCATCCCGAAATCAGGAAAAAAGTGGCCGATCACCGCGCCGACAGCCAAAGCGATTAAAATTTGAAACGCGATTAATTTTTTCAAATGAATCCCCCTTTAGAACGATAGAATGTAGGCATATTCATATCATTCGTGATTCAAATGCAAACACCTTTTTTCAAGTTATTTTATTTTGACAGCGCTTTCATTATGTTGGCGAAAAAGTCCCCCGCAGCAGGGGGGACTTTTTTACTTCATTTGAATGTGCTTTAGATCTTCTTCAGAGGTATTTGTGAAAATAACCGGTGTTATGGCTGAAGCGGCATGCTGCTTGATGTAATTGAGATCAAAGGTGAGAAGCAGTTCGCCTTGTTTGACGGCTTGTCCGCTTGTGACATGTGCTTCAAAGCCTTCCCCATTCAGTTTGACGGTATCGATGCCGACATGAATCAGGATTTCAGTGCCGCCGGCGCTCATAAAGCCGATGGCGTGTTTTGTCGGAAAAATCGAGACGATCTCGCCGTCCGCAGGTGCAACGACTTTTCCTTCTGATGGTATAATCGCAAATCCCTCGCCCATCATTTTTTCTGAAAAGACTTGATCAGGCACATCCCCTAAAGAGACTGTTTCTCCTTTAATCGGATAAAAAAAGGTCTCACCGGAATCGGGCTTCTGCGGTTTGTCAGTTACCGTGTCCAGCGTGGCGGCGGTGGCAGGGACGCCTCCGGCCATGATTGTTTTGATGTCGTCTTTTAAGGCATCGGACTTGGTTCCGAATATTGCCTGGAAGTTGTTGTTGACCTCCAGCACGCCTACTGCACCAAGCCGTTTTAATTCATCCTTTCTGACTTGACTTGGCTGATGAACGGTCACACGAAGCCTTGTGATACACGCATCCAGGTTAGCGATATTTTGCTGTCCGCCCAAGGCCTGCAACACGTGAAAGGCAAGTTGGTCTTTTGCAACTGGAGCTTTCTCCTCATTCTGACCGTCTTCATCTGTCTCACGGCCGGGCGTTTTCAAATTCCATTTCAGAATCGCAAATCGGAACAAATAATAATAAATGAAAGCAAACACGATCCCGACAGGAATGACAACCCAGCCGTTTGTAGACAGTCCGTAGTTCAAGACGTAGTCAATTCCGCCGCCTGAGAACGTATAGCCGTGGCGGACATGGAATAAATCACAAACGACAAAGATGACGCCGGCAAGAATAGAGTTAATCAAATAGAGCACGGGCGCAACGAACAAGAAAGAAAACTCAACCGGCTCTGTAATTCCGGTCAGCATAGATGTGAGCGCCGCAGAAATCATCACGCCGGAGATCATTTTTTTCTTTTCCGGACGCGCGGTATGGATAATGGCAAGAGCAACTGCCGGCAGACAGAAAATCATGTAAGGGAAATCCCCCATCATAAAGCGCCCGGCTGTCGGGTCTCCCGCGAAAAACCTTGTCAGGTCTCCGGTTACGGTGTTGCCTGTTGATGGGTCTGTGTATTCTCCCATCATAAAATAGAAAGGCGTATAAAAAATATGATGCAGGCCAAAAGGAATCAGCAAACGATAGATCGTTGCATAAAAGAACAGGCCGACTGTTGAATCGGCAATTAAACTGCTGGCTGCGTTAATTCCGTTTTGTATTAGCGGCCAAACGAATGAGAAAATGACGCCGATCACCAATGAACTGACGGAAGTAATAATCGGGACAAAGCGTTTTCCAGAGAAAAATCCAAGGACCGGATGCAGCTCGATTGATGAAAATCGCTTATATAAATAGGCGGCGAGAAGCCCGATAATGATTCCTCCGAAAACCCCCATATCAATCAGGTGCTCGGCTCCTTCATACGGAGGCTGAAGGCCGAGTAATTTTCCCATATTGTCGAGGGTGACGGTTAAAATTAAGTATCCGATGACAGCTGCAAGTCCGGCTACACCTTCTCCGCCGGCTAATCCGATCGCGACCCCCACGGCGAAAATCAGCGGGAGATTATCGAATACAACGCCGCCCGCATCCTTTATAATAGGAATGTTCAGTAAATCCTTGTCTCCGAAACGGAGCAAAAGACCGGCTGCCGGCAGGACGGCAACCGGAGTCATCAACGCGCGGCCAAGCTGCTGCAGAATTTGAAATGCCTTTTTAAACATGACAGTCTCCTTTTATTGTTTTATGAGCATGGTGCACTCTTTAATTTTTGAGCTGCTTTATAATCGGCGATAACGGTTACATGATTGTGTTTTTGAAGAATGGAGGCTGGTACTTCTGTCGTGACAGGACCTTCAGCCATCTTTTGAATGGCGTCTGCTTTTTCCTCGCCGCTTGCTAAAAGCACAATATGTTTGCTGAATTCCATGATGGTTTTAATGCCCATTGAAATCGCGAGTCTCGGCACCAGCACCGGATCACTGCCGAAGAATCTGGCATTTGCCTGTATCGTGCTTTCCGAGAGCTTCACAACACGTGTCCGGTCTTCAAAATCAGATCCCGGTTCATTGAAACCGATATGGCCATTGGCGCCGATGCCAAGAATTTGGACATCAATGCCTCCCGCCTGGCGGATGAGATCCTCGTATACTTTGCATGCCGCCTCAAGCTGCGGATTGTCTCCTTGCGGGATATGAATATGATCAGGCTGCATATTGATATGCTGAAAAAGATGCTCATGCATAAAATGGTTATAACTTTGCGGATGAGATGGAGAGAGACCAGCGTATTCATCCAAATTAAATGTAGTAACCTTTGAAAAATCAATTTCGCCTGCCTGATAGTCTGAAATCAACTGCTTATACAAGCCGACCGGTGTGCTTCCTGTTGCCAGGCCGAGAACGGCATCTTTCTTAGCTTGTATTTGTTTTTTAATAATGGCAGCGCTTAACTTACAGAGTTCTTCGTAGTGCTCGGCGATCAGAATCTTCATGTGACACCCCCTCAAAGAGATAGACAAGCACCTTATTTGTTATGACCAATTTATGATACTTGTCATTACGAATTTAGCACCGCCCTTATCAAACTGTCAATATTAATTTCTGAAAATTTGTTATAAAAGAATGATACAAATCTTTCATATTGGGATGGCAAATGGTATTATGGTCTCAATTAAAAAGAACGGAATGCATACAGAATGGGGAGAATGAAATGACAGCTTTATATTCTGTTATCAAGTTTAAAATCATTGAGTTAATTAAATCGGGCAAATATCAGGCGAATGATCAGCTGCCGACGGAGAGTGAGTTTTGCGAACAATATGATGTCAGCAGAACAACTGTGAGGCTGGCTCTGCAGCAGCTAGAGCTTGAGGGATATATTAAAAGAATTCAAGGAAAAGGGACATTTGTATCGGCGGCAAAAATACAAACGCCGATTCCGCATAAGATTACGAGCTTTGCAGAACAAATGAGAGGCCTTCGTTCTGAATCAAAAGTGCTTGAGCTTGTGGTGATTCCTGCCGATCACTCCATTGCCGAGCTTTTGAAAATGAAAGAGAATGAACCTGTCAACAAGCTTGTCAGAGTCAGATACGCCGAGGGGGAACCTTTGCAGTATCATACCTCATATATTCCCTGGAAGGCGGCACCGGGGCTGGCACAGGAGGAATGCACCGGCTCGCTGTTTGAATTGTTAAGGACAAAATACAATATTGAAATCAGCAGGGGCACGGAATCGATCGAACCGATTTTAACGGATGAAACGATCAGCGGCCACTTATTAACCAATGTCGGAGCGCCTGCGTTTTTATCAGAATCCCTTACCTATGATAAAAATGAAGAAGTGGTGGAATATGCGCAAATTATTACCCGGGGAGACCGAACGAAATTCACCGTAGAACAGTCATATCATTCATAAAGCAATGTGTTTTAAGAAGGGAATGGTGGTTCTATGTTTTTATTTACGAATGGAAAAGTGCTGTGGGGAGCAGTGATTGCTGCATTCATCCTTTCAATTGTATTTTACCCTTTTCTGCCGACGCAGATGCCGATTCATTATGATGTTGCGAACAGTCCGGATCTGACGGTTAACAAGCTGGCGGGGACTTTGATGCTGCCTGTTTTGATGGTGGTGTTTGCATGGGCGCGGAAGATCAATTGGCAATTTGTATTCGCAGTGTATATTTTGCTGATTTGCCACATTGTCGTCCTTTGTTTAGCGCTCTAAATCAAACAGCCAGAATAAAACTGGCTGTTTTCTTTAATTTCAGCTTCATCTGACAATGAATGTGGTGTATAATAGCTGATGATCCTAAAGAATATTCTGAAATTTATAGGCGTGAAGCGGCGTATGATTAAAGGAAAGGCTGTATACTTTTTGCAGCTTTAAAAAGACTGAATATTTAAACAATTATGTGAAAGGTGTGCTGATTAGATTGAATAAGCTTATTGAAAGAGAAAAAACTGTATTTCATAAAGAAAAGCCCGACCCGTCATCCTTGGGATTTGGTCAATATTTTACAGATTATATGTTTGTGATGGACTACGAAGAGGGGATTGGATGGCATCATCCGAGAATTGCGCCGTACGCACCGCTTACGCTTGATCCGTCTGCATCTGTTTTTCATTACGGCCAGGCTGTTTTTGAAGGATTAAAAGCATACAGAACAGAGGATGGCAGGGTGCTCCTGTTCCGTCCGGATCAAAATATTAAACGGCTGAACAGATCGTGTGAGCGCATGAGCATGCCCCCTTTAGACGAAGAGCTGGTGCTTGAGGCATTGACACAATTAGTTGAACTGGAGAAAGATTGGGTTCCAAAGAAAAAAGGAACGTCACTGTATATTCGTCCTTTTGTCATTGCCACAGAACCGAGTCTCGGTGTGAAGGCATCCAGGAGCTATACATTTATGATCGTGCTTTCGCCTGTCGGCTCCTATTATGGCGACGATCAGCTGAAGCCGGTTAGAATCTATGTCGAAGATGAGTATGTGAGGGCGGTCAACGGAGGAGTCGGGTTTGCAAAAACGGCTGGAAACTATGCCGCCAGTCTTCAGGCACAGCGGAAAGCGAATGAACTGGGCTATGACCAGGTACTGTGGCTGGACGCCATCGAAAAGAAATATGTGGAAGAAGTAGGGAGCATGAACATCTTTTTCGTCATAAACGGGGAAGCTGTCACACCTGCTTTAAGCGGAAGCATTTTAAGCGGGGTTACACGTGCGTCTGCGATTGAATTGATTCGAAGCTGGGGCATTCCGGTTCGTGAAGAGAGAATATCGATTGATGAGGTGTATGCGGCCTCTGCACGCGGAGAATTGACAGAGGTCTTCGGCACAGGCACGGCAGCAGTCGTTACGCCTGTCGGTGAACTCAATATTCATGGAAAAACGGTGATTGTAGGCGACGGGCAAATCGGGGACCTCTCGAAAAAGCTGTATGAAACGATAACAGATATTCAGCTTGGCAAGGTGAAGGGCCCGTTTAACTGGACAGTGGAAGTGTGAAAACTGAAAAAGAACCTGCCCGGAGGCAGGTTCTTTTTATTTTGAATGAGTCATATCAGCAGCCGGCTGGCTTTTGCGGTTTTTCGCATAATATGCTGCATAGCAAATGGCCATAAATGGAACACCGCAATAGAGTGCGATTCTTTGATTCGGATCAAAGGCAATGCCAACGACGGAAGCCAGGCATAACAGGAACGCGGCAATCGGCACGAACGGATACAAAGGGGTTCTGTATTTCAAATCAGTAACCTTGTTTCCCGCTTCGATATAACGTTTTCTGAACATGAATTGAGAAGCAGCGATTCCCATCCACACGACAACGACGGCAAAACCGGAAATCGACACGAGCACAACGTATACAGTGTCTGGCGCAAATACGCTGGACAGCAATGACAGAATGCCGCCGATCATGCTGAACACCAGCGCGTTAAAAGGGGTTCCTTTTGACGTCAGCTTTGCAAATGTGGGATGAAGCGTTTTTTCTTTTGATAAAGACCACAGCATCCGGGAAGAAGCGTAGAGTCCGGAATTAGCCGCTGACAGGATCGCTGTCAGGATAACAAAGTTCATGATATCGGCTGCGTATGGTACACCAACTCTATCAAAAACAGCGACAAACGGGCTTTTGATGACACCTGCATCTTGAATCGGAATCAGCCCTGACAGCACAAAAATTGTTCCGACAAAGAAGAGTGAGAGACGCCAGACCGTTGTTTTAATCGCTTTTGGTATTGTCTTGTCAGGATCAACGCTTTCACCGGCTGCGATTCCGATTAGTTCCGTTCCCGAAAAGGCAAAATTAACGGACAGCATCGTCATCAAAATCGGGACAAATCCATTTGGAAAAAGCCCGCCTTCCGCCATGAAGTTGGACAGCATCGGAGCGGCTTCTCCGCCTTTGATCGGGATGATGCCGAACATGGCACAGCCGCCTAAAAGAATAAATAATACAATGGCTAATACTTTGATGCTGGAAAACCAAAATTCTGATTCAGCGAAAAACTTGACCGAAAATGCGTTAAGCAAGAAAATGAACAGCGCAAAGACGGCACTCCACATCCAAACCGATGTATGGGGGAACCAGCGCTGCATTAACAGGCCGGCTGCTGTGAATTCTGATCCCAATGCCACGGTCCATGTCAGCCAGTACAGCCAAGCGACCGTAAATCCGGTGCCCGGCCCTATGTATTTGGCTGCATAGGTGTGAAAGGCGCCGGTCACAGGCATGGCGACTGACAGCTCACCGAGGCATAGCATGACCAAATAAACGATGCCGGCCCCGACTAGGTAGGCGAGTATGGTTCCGGCCGGGCCTGCTTGCTGAATGGTATAACCTGAGCTTAAAAACAGCCCGGTTCCGATGACACCTCCCAAGGAAAGCATAAAGAGGTGCCGGCTTTTCATACTTCTCTGAAAGGTTGTCTCATTCTTGTTGTGGGCAGAGTTCATCTTTTTCCAACTTTCTATCAGCGATTTATTTCCTCCTAATAAAAAATCTCATGTCAGAAAGTGACACGAGACTCCGGCGAACCGGCTTTAAGTTAGAATATACAAACTATTCCGATAAGTCAAGTTGTTTTTAAAGAGCGGGCCCACGCCGCAATTTCTTGAATATTTTCGGGTTTTGTCCGGCAGCAGCCGCCAATCAGCCTCGCTCCTTTTTCATGCCAGGTGCGGGCGCTCGCCCCGTAAGATTCTGCGCATGCTGCGCCGTTCCACGTTTTTGTTTCCGGATCATATTGCTCACCTGAATTCGGGTAGACAATGATCGGTTTTGACGTGTTCTTTTTTAACTCCTCTATCAAGGAAGGGATATGCTGAAGCGGCGTGCAGTTGATGCCGAGTGCTGCAATTTGGCGGTGTTCATCAAGCCACGATGCGCAGTCAGCTGCAGGTGTTCCGTCACTGATATGCAAGCCGTCTTTAGCACTGAAGCTGATCCATGCATACGTTTCAGGAAATTCCTTCAACAGCCGAACAATCGCTTTGGCTTCAGTCAGACACGGAATCGTTTCGCATGCCAAAACATCAGCTCCGGCTTCAATCAGCGCCTTCATCCGGGGGCGATGAAATTCAATCAGTTCATCTTCTGATATTGCGTAGTTGCCGCGATACTCAGACCCGTCTGCAAGATAAGCGCCATAAGGGCCTATAGAAGCCGCAATGATCGGTTTTGGCCGATTCAAACGGTTCTCTTTAAGCGACCAAAATTCATCACGTGCTTCAGCTGCGATGCTGACGGACAACTCGATGAGCCGGCGTGCTTCCGCTTCGCTCAGCCCGCGTGCGGCAAAGCCTTCAAATGTAGACTGATAGCTGGCGGTGATTGCACAATCGGCACCTGCCGCAAAATAATCAGTATGAACTTGTTTAATCAGCTCCGGCTCTTCCATCAGGATTTTTGCTGACCACAGACTGTCGTTCAAATCACAGCCCTTGCGTTCAAGCTCGGTCGCCATGGCGCCGTCTAGCACAATAAGCGGGTATGTATCTAATATGTGTTGGATAGGATTCATAGAATGTACCGATGCCTTCTTTCAGATTTTTTTGAAAAAGATATGAAAATCGTAATGGAGGCTTACGTGTTTGTCAATAAACGCAAAAAGAGAAAGGTGTTCAGCCCATATGTCTGAACACCCTTTTCTTATGATATTTGTTTGTTGTGCGTGTCAGTCTTTGTGTCTGAAACCGGCCAGCACTCAATGCCATTGTGGTTTTTGAGCACATCTTTATAAAAGACAGGATCTTTGCCTGCTTTTTTCTGGCGTGTATAGTCTTTCAGCGCCGTAAAAACAACCTTTGATAGTAAGAAAATAGCGATTAAATTCACGACGACCATCAAACCCATGAACAAATCAGCAAGATCCCAGACGAGCTGGACTTTGGCAACACAGCCAAACACGATCATTGCCAGCACGCCGATACGGTAGACAAAAATCAGTTTTTTGCTTTTGTTCAAAAAGCCGATATTGGTTTCGCCATAATAATAGTTTCCGATTAAAGCACAGAATCCGAATAACAAAATCAGAATGGCGAGAAAGCCTGATGCCCATGATCCGACATGGGAGCTGAGAGAGGCTTGTGTCAAGGCGATTCCGCTCAGACCCGGAGTATGATAGGCATCCGAAAACAGGATGATAAAGGCGGTGCTTGTACAAATGACCAGTGTATCTGTCAGTACACCAAAAGCTTGGATCAGCCCCTGTTTGACGGGATGGCTTGTTGTGGCGGTGGCAGCGGCATTCGGTGCACTTCCCATTCCCGCTTCGTTTGAAAAGATTCCCCGTCTGACGCCTTGCATGAGTGCCGCGCCCAAAGCCCCGCCGGCGGCCTGGTCAAAACCAAAAGCATTTTTCACGATTAGCGCAAGCACACCTGGCAGCTGCGTAATGTTGGTGAAAATGACGAAAAACGCAACTCCGATATACAGGACAGCCAATACGACGACAATGGATTCAGCCAGCTTTGCAATGCGCTTGACTCCGCCAAAAATAATCGTGCCGAATACAGCAATTAAAATGAGTCCCAATGTCAGGCGGTTTGTGCCAAACGCGTTTTCAAAGGCAAGGCTGACTGTATTGGATTGAACCGAGTTGAAGACGATACCGAACGATAAGGTGATTAACACAGCGAACAGCGCGCCCATCCACCTTTTGTTCAGCCCTTTTTCCATGTAATACGCCGGCCCGCCGCGGAAGCCGTTTACATCTTTTACTTTATAAATCTGAGCCAGTGTGCTTTCCACAAAGCTAGATGCTGATCCGATAATGGCGATAATCCACATCCAGAAGATTGCACCGGGCCCGCCGAGTGCAATGGCGATGGCAATGCCCGTAATATTTCCCGTTCCGACACGGGCCGCCATGCTGATGCAAAAGGCTTGAAACGGAGAAATGCTGTTTTTTGACCGGGAAGCAGCACCTTCTCTTAATACCCTGACCATTTCTTTCAGCATGCGAACCTGTAAAAACTTAAGCCTGAACGTAAAATAGATTCCCAGAGAAAGGAGCAAAACAATTAATAGCTTTGACCACAAAAGATCATTTGCAATACCGACGATATGTTCTAGGATTTGCTGCATACAATCACCTCTTTTTTCATATTTAAAAAATGCTGAGCTCCCATTCCTGCGCCATATGCTTCAGCAGCATACCGCCAGTGAGGCTGTTGCCGTATTCATCAATGGCAGGCCCGTAAATGCCGATGCCGCATCCGGATTGAAAAGGCTGTTCTCTTCTGGCGCTTGGAGGCACCAGCGCCATGATGCCACCGGAGACGCCGCTTTTGGCCGGCACGCCGACAAACGCCGCATATTTGCCTGAAGCGTTGTACATGCCGCACGTCAGCATTAATGCCTTGGCTAATTTTGCCACATCTTTTGGAATCACCTGCTCGCGTCGAATCGGATGATACCCATCATGAGCAAGGATCAGGCCGATCAACGCAATATCTTCTGTGGTGCTCTCCATAGCGCATTGCTTCAAGTACACCTCAAGTGTTTCTTCTACTTCAGCTTCTAAAAAGTTTGTTTCTTTTAAATAGTAGGCCAGCGCTCTGTTGCGGTGGGCGGTTTCCCATTCAGAACGGAATACTTCCTCATGAATTCTCGGCCGTTTTCCTATCAAAGTTTCCATCACCGAGTAAAGAAACTCGAGCTTTTCGTATGCCGATTCTCCGGGAAGGATCGAAGCGATGGTGAGGGCACCCGCGTTGATCATGGGATTGAAGGGCTTTCCCGGCTTGTTGATTTCGAGCCGAATAATTGAATTAAAGGCGTCACCTGTCGGCTCGACATCTACGCGGTCAAGCACATAGGGAATGCCGCGGCTCATGCAGGCGGCAATAAAGCTAATCACTTTTGAAATGCTTTGCAGGGTAAAAGAGACGTTCCAGTCGCCGGCGTGTATCATCGTTCCATCAGGCTCCAATACACAGATGCCGAGCTGTGAATCATTGACTTTTCCTAAAGCGGGGATATAGTTTGCGCTTTGTCCATTGGCGGCAAAAGGGCGATAGTATTCAACCCAATCATGAAGCTGTAACGCCGGGTTTATGTCTTTCTGGTGCTCTTTTATCAATTCTTTCATCGAATTCCTCCTCACTGATTTTTTTCTTAAAGGACTGAGGTGTATCAAAACGAAGGCTAAAGGGGCGTTAAACGCTTTCATAATAGCGGAAGGTATAATTACTGTATAATGGAGACTACAGAATCATACAAAATACGACAAAAACATTTTGAAAATAAGCAGTAAGATTTATAAAAACCTCATGTTCTGGGTCAAAAGCAATTTGCAGGTTTTCTCCCGATTCCCCAAAATAAAAAGCGAGGATGTGATCAACATAAAACTGGAACGGTTTATTGAAAAAGACGGATATATACTGGCCCTCATGCTGATTACGGTGCCGCTGGCCGGTGAACTGAAATTTTATCCCCTCAATGAAGAATTCCGGGTCAGCTTTGGGGCACCGGTTTTTTTCTTCTTTTTATCATTGTTGCGGCATGTGCCCGCTGTGCTGCCGGGTTTTCTGACTGGAGCGGCTGTTTTCATCTTTCGCGTCTTTCTGGAATTATGGGGCGGAGGACACAATGGGCTGACTCCGATTCTGTATGATCAAGCGTCTGGCTTTTTCTTTTATATGACTTACGCCTGTCTGTTTTCCATATTAAAGGCCAATCGTTTCCGTGAACGGCCGATTATGCTCGGTTTCATTGGGTTTATGATTGAAGTTGTGTCAGATTGTGTCGAGCTGGCTGTGCAATTTCTCATTTTTCATACGGTTGTCACGCCTGAGAAAATCACTGACATTGCGGTGATTGCGATTTCTCACACATTTATTGTGATGAGCTTTTATAGTGTGCTGAAGCTGTATGAAACACAATCGAGAGAAAAACAGACAAGGCAGCAGCACGAGCACATGCTGATGATCGTTTCCAATTTATATGAAGAAACGGTGCACCTAAAAAAGACATTGAAAACGACAGAGAAAGTGACAAACGATTCGTATCAGCTCTATCGGGAAATGAAGGGCAAGGATGTTCAGCTGAGCGGCAGAATCCTGAGACTGGCCGGAGAGATTCATGAAGTGAAAAAGGACAACCAGCGGATATTCGCAGGGCTTTCAAAACTGATTTCGAATGAGAGTTTGAGAGATTATATGAGGGCTTCTGATTTGCTGCAGCTCGTGATTCGAATGAATGAAAAGTACGCTGAAGCACTAGGGAAGCAGATTGATTTTTACTGCTCGATCGAGGGAGAGCATGACGAATATCACGTATTTATCGTGCTTTCGATCATTAATAATCTAGCAGCAAATGCGGTAGAGGCTATGGATGAAGAGGGAATGGTCAGCCTGAGGCTCCGTAAGCCAAATGAGAGTATGGTAGAATTCCAGGTGGAAGACAATGGCCCAGGGATTTCCGAGAAAATCGGAGACATTGTGTTTGACCCGGGCTTTACTTCAAAATATGACGAATTTGGCACGCCTTCTACGGGTATCGGACTTTCCTACGTAAAGGAAATCGTGACTGAGCTAGAAGGGGATATCACGTTTGATAATCAGCAGCGGGGAGTGGTGTTTGCCATCAGGCTGCCTGTCCGGCATTTGATTCAGAAAGGGTGAACCAAAAGCTATGCGTTTTTTTATTGCAGATGATGACCGTGCGGTGCGGTCAATTTTAAGGCAGATCATTGAGGACGAAGATCTCGGGGAAGCTGCTGGTGAAGCAGACGACGGAAGCCAAGTGGAAGGGCATATGCTGCAATTTAAGCAGATTGATATTTTATTAATCGATCTGTTAATGCCCGGAAGAGACGGCATTGAGACGATTCGTCAGATCCAGAATACGTACTCCGGCAAAATCGTAATGATCTCTCAAGTGGAGGCGAAGGAAATGGTCGGGGAAGCGTACTCGCTCGGCATCGAATATTTTATCCATAAGCCGATTAACCGCATTGAAATTGTCACGGTTCTCCAAAAGGTGAAGGAGCGGATCGAGCTTGAACACTCGATTGGAGCCATTCAGCATTCTCTAAGCCGGCTTGTCAATCGGACTGAACGGAAAGCGCGTCCCCAGCAGAAGAGTGACAGCGGTTTAAAAGAGGCAGGAACATTCCTGTTGTCCGAGCTGGGCATGATGGGAGAAGGCGGCGCACATGATCTCATGGCGGTCCTGCAGTATTTAGCAGAACACGAGCAATCCGAGCCGCACGAAAAACAAAGCCCTTCGCTAAAACAAATATTCACCCAAGTAGCGGTACGGAAGCTGGGGACAGGGGCCTCACAGACGGAAGTCAATCGCGAAATGAAAGCCTCGGAGCAGCGTATCCGCAGAGCGATTATTCATTCGCTGCACCATTTTGCTTCACTGGGCACAACTGATTTTTCGAATCCAAAATTTGAAACCTATGCATCCAAATTCTTTGATTTTCCGGTTGTCAGCCAGAAAATGAAAGAACTCCAATCCAAGGATGCAAAACCCCTTGCACCTGCTAGAATAAATATGAAAAAATTCATCCACGTGTTTTTTTTGGAAGCAAAGCTTTTGCATGAGACGATGAAACAAAGAAGGATATAAACCAAACAGCCGGCTGACCAGGCTGTTTTTTTGCTGCGCAGAATCCCGGCCGGACAGTGATTCACCGCTTTTTTATAAAATATCAGAAAATAAAGATATTGACTTATTGTTTATTTGTCTTACAATTAAACAAAAGGATATATGGGGAAGGAGCGGATGTGAAAGAAAAATTAATAAAAGCGCTTACAGATAGAGGCTGTATACACAAATAACAGGAGGTTATGTTGATGAGCCGTATCAGAAAAGCACCCGCTGGAATTTTAGGTTTTCCGGTTGCTCCTTTTAACACACAAGGAAAACTGGAGGAAGAAGCTCTTTTTCAAAACATTGAGTTTTTGCTGAATGAGGGCTTGGAAGCGATATTTATCGCTTGCGGGTCTGGTGAATTCCAATCTCTCAGCCAGAAGGAATATGAGCAAATGGTGGAAGTCGCAGTCTCGGCAGCCGGAGGAAAGGTGCCGGTCTACACGGGGGTGGGCGGCAACCTCAGCACAGCGCTTGATTGGGCGCAGCTGTCGGAGAAAAAAGGCGCCGACGGCTACTTGATCCTGCCTCCGTATTTGGTGCATGGCGAACAGGAGGGGCTGTACCAGTATGCGAAAACGATTATTGAAAGCACTGACTTGAACGCGATTCTTTATCAGCGCGATAACGCCGTTCTCTCTGTTGAACAGATCAAACGTCTGACCGAATGTGAACAGCTTGTCGGTGTCAAAGACGGGGTAGGAAATATGGATTTGAATATCAACCTCGTCTATACGATCGGCGACCGCTTAGGATGGCTCAACGGAATGCCGATGGCTGAAGTGACGATGCCGGCTTATCTGCCGATCGGGTTCCACTCTTACTCTTCAGCGATTTCAAATTATATCCCGCATATTTCGCGAATGTTCTATGATGCATTGAAAAACGGAAATGACGAGCTTGTGAAGGAACTCTATCGGCATGTGATTCTTCCGATCAACGACATTCGCAAACAACGAAAAGGCTACGCCGTATCCTTGATTAAAGCCGGTATGGAAATCATGGGTTTGAATGTAAGGAATACAGCCAGACCGCCTGTCGGCCCGGTTGAAAAAGATCATTATCAGCAATTGGAAGCAATTTTGAAGCAGGCGGCTGACCGTTTTCCGAAAAAAGCCGCGACGGTTTGACCAGAAAAAACACGAAAGGGGCAATGGGCATGTCTGTGATCACAGAACAAAACACGTACCTCAACTTTATTAACGGAGAGTGGGTTAAGTCTCAATCAGGCGATATGGTCAAGGTCGAAAACCCTGCCGATGTGAATGATATTGTCGGATATGTACAGAATTCAACAGCTGAAGATGTGGAACGTGCCGTCGCCGCCGCCAATGAAGCCAAAACGGCTTGGAGAAAGCTGACGGGTGCCGAGCGCGGCCAATACTTATACAAAACAGCGGATATCATGGAGCAGCGCTTGGAGGAAATCGCCGCCTGTGCAACGCGTGAAATGGGTAAAACACTGCCGGAAGCGAAGGGAGAAACAGCCCGGGGGATTGCCATTCTGCGCTATTACGCCGGAGAGGGCATGCGAAAAACGGGTGACGTCATTCCGTCTACTGACAAAGACGCGCTCATGTTTACCACCCGTGTTCCGCTCGGTGTGGTCGGCGTGATTTCTCCGTGGAACTTCCCGGTGGCGATCCCGATTTGGAAAATGGCGCCGGCATTGGTATACGGCAATACCGTTGTCATCAAACCGGCGACAGAAACAGCTGTGACATGCGCGAAGATCATTGCCTGCTTTGAGGAAGCGGGGCTCCCGGCAGGGGTCATCAATTTGGTGACAGGCCCGGGTTCTGTTGTCGGGCAGGGGCTTGCTGAGCATGAGGGTGTAAACGCCGTTACGTTTACCGGTTCAAATCAAGTCGGAAAAATCATCGGGCAAGCCGCTTTAGCGAGGGGAGCCAAGTACCAGCTTGAGATGGGCGGCAAAAACCCTGTCATCGTAGTTGATGACGCTGACCTTGAAGCTGCGGCCGAAGCTGTCATAACGGGGGCCTTTCGTTCAACCGGCCAGAAATGTACCGCGACAAGCCGTGTCATTGTACAAAGCGGAATTTATGAGCGCTTTAAAGAAAAACTGCTCCAGCGCACAAAAGATATTACAATCGGAGACAGCTTAAAAGAGGATGTCTGGATGGGGCCGATTGCCAGCAAGAATCAGCTTGATAACTGCCTGTCATACATTGAGAAAGGCAAACAGGAGGGGGCTTCCTTTTTAATAGGAGGAGAAAAGCTGGAGAACGGAAAGTATCAAAACGGCTATTATGTTCAGCCTGCCATCTTTGACAATGTGACATCTGAGATGACAATTGCCCAGGAGGAAATTTTCGGTCCGGTGATCGCCTTGATCAAGGTGGACTCGATGGAGGAGGCGCTGAACATCGCCAATGATGTGAAGTTCGGTTTAAGTGCATCCATCTTCACGGAAAACATCGGCCGAATGCTTTCTTTCATTGATGAAATCGATGCCGGGCTGGTTCGGATCAATGCAGAAAGCGCAGGTGTTGAGCTGCAGGCGCCTTTTGGCGGCATGAAGCAGTCGAGCTCCCACTCCCGAGAACAGGGTGAGGCAGCGAAGGACTTTTTCACAGCGATCAAAACTGTTTTTATGAAGCCGTAATGGTGCTGGAAAGAGGCGTGCGTCTCTTTCCCGGCTTTATCACAGCCAGCATATGATTCTCTACTTTGAAAAGGAGAAGATACTATGAAAAAAGACTTTGCGAGTGTTACTCCGGCGGGCAAAAAAACGTCCGTGCGCTGGTTTATCGTGTTTATGCTGTTTCTTGTGACCTCTATTAACTACGCGGATCGAGCGACGCTTTCCATCACCGGCGATTCCGTCCAGCACGATTTGGGATTGGACTCGGTCGCCATGGGATATGTCTTTTCTGCCTTTGGCTGGGCCTATGTCATCGGACAGCTTCCGGGCGGCTGGCTGCTGGACCGTTTTGGTTCAAAGACTATCATTGCGTTAAGCATCTTTTTCTGGTCGTTTTTTACGCTGCTGCAAGGGGCGATTGGCTTTTTCTCCGCCGGCACAGCGATTATCCTGCTGTTTGCACTGCGTTTTCTGGTTGGTTTATCAGAAGCGCCTTCATTTCCCGGAAACGGCAGAGTTGTTGCTTCATGGTTTCCAAGCTCCGAGCGCGGGACAGCTTCAGCCTTTTTTAATTCAGCACAATACTTCGCAATCGTCATTTTTTCTCCTTTAATGGGCTGGCTTACCCACTCTTTCGGCTGGCATTCCGTCTTCGTTGTCATGGGTATTGCGGGCATTCTTCTGGCTGTCATCTGGCTAAAAACGGTGTATGAACCGAAAAAACACCCAAAGGTTAATGAAGCTGAGCTTGCGTACATCGAACAGGGCGGCGGGCTGATTTCCATGGATGACAGTAAAAGCAAACAAGAAACAGAATCGAAATGGCCGTATATCAAACAGCTGTTAACGAACCGCATGCTGATTGGCGTGTACATCGCGCAATACTGTATTACGACTCTCACCTATTTCTTTCTCACATGGTTTCCGGTATATTTGGTTCAGGCCCGCGGCATGTCTATTCTTGAAGCTGGGTTTGTCGCTTCCCTGCCGGCGCTGTGCGGATTTGCCGGCGGCGTCCTTGGGGGCATTGTGTCAGACATCTTACTCAAAAAAGGCCGTTCACTGACCTTTGCAAGAAAAGTGCCAATCATTGCCGGCATGCTGCTGTCTTGCAGTATGATTGTCTGTAACTACACAGATTCAGCATGGCTCGTCGTTGTCATTATGTCGCTCGCGTTTTTCGGAAAAGGCTTCGGCGCATTGGGTTGGGCTGTCGTGTCGGACACGTCTCCGAAAGAATGTGCAGGATTAAGCGGCGGTTTGTTCAACACTTTCGGGAATATTGCCTCAATTACAACACCGATTATTATCGGATACATTGTCAATGCCACTGGATCTTTCAATGGCGCGCTTGTGTTTGTCGGCGCTAACGCGATTGCGGCGATCCTCAGCTATTTGCTGCTGGTCGGGCCGATCAAACGGGTCGTGTTAAAGAAACAAGAACAAGACCCCGATCAATCGTTGCCTGTCTAATATTTATGAAAGCGCTTTATAAAGGGAGGAAAATGCATGAGTTCACCGATACAAGAGCAGGTTCAAAAAGAAAAAAGATCGAATATTCCCTCAATTTCTGAAATGAAGGTGATTCCTGTTGCGGGACATGACAGCATGCTGCTGAATCTAAGCGGAGCACACAGCCCGTTTTTTACCCGGAATATCGTAATCTTAACAGACAGCAGCGGAAATCAGGGAGTCGGCGAGGTGCCTGGCGGAGAGCATATTCGCCGCACACTGGAGCTGTCAGAGCCGCTTGTTGTCGGAAAATCTATCGGTGCGTACCAGGCGATATTGCAAACGGTCAGAAAGCAGTTTGGCGATCAGGACAGGGGAGGGCGAGGAAACCAGACGTTTGATTTGCGCACCACTGTGCACGCCGTCACCGCACTGGAAGCGGCTTTGTTGGATTTGCTTGGAAAGTTTCTTCAGGAACCGGTCGCGGCTTTGCTGGGCGAAGGGAAGCAGCGTGATGAAGTAAAAATGCTCGGTTACCTCTTTTACATCGGCGACCGAAATCGGACGACCTTGCCGTATCAAAGCGATGAGCAGTCAGATTGTGCGTGGTTCCGTCTGCGCCATGAGGAAGCGCTGACGCCGGAGGCCATTGTGCGTCTTGCCGAATCCGCACAGGAGCGCTATGGCTTTCAGGATTTCAAATTGAAAGGCGGGGTGCTGCGGGGAGAAGAGGAAATCGAAGCTGTTACCGCATTATCGAAACGTTTTCCAGAGGCAAGGATCACTCTTGATCCGAACGGGGCATGGTCATTAGAGGAAGCTATTGCATTATGCAAAGGAAAGCAAGATGTGCTCGCGTATGCGGAAGATCCATGCGGGGATGAGAATGGCTACTCCGCTCGTGAAGTAATGGCTGAATTCCGCCGCGCGACAGGGCTTCCGACTGCGACAAATATGATTGCGACTGACTGGCGGGAAATGGGTCACGCGATTCAGCTCCACGCGGTCGATATACCGCTGGCTGATCCGCATTTTTGGACGATGCAAGGGTCGGTGCGGGTTGCGCAAATGTGCCATGATTGGGGTTTGACATGGGGCTCGCACTCCAACAACCACTTTGATATTTCCCTTGCGATGTTTACCCATGTGGCAGCAGCGGCTCCGGGGCGGATCACGGCGATTGATACCCATTGGATCTGGCAGGACGGGCAGCGATTAACGAAACAGCCTTTTGAGATTTCTTCTGGCTGTGTCAAGGTGCCGGATAAGCCTGGACTAGGCGTCGATATTGATATGGAACAAGTGGAAAAAGCGCATGAGATCTATCGGAAAATGAATTTAGGCGCACGGAATGATGCGATCCCAATGCAGTTCCTGATCAGCAACTGGGAATTTGACCGGAAGCGCCCGTGTCTTGTGCGATAAGTTTGATTGTAAATATTGTCATATCCGCTATTTTGTCTTACAATTGAACAACTGAAGGGAGAGTTGTTCGTGTACGAAGGTTTAGAGGATTTGAAAGTCGATACAGTCAATCGGAAAACATTAGCCAAGCAGGTCATCGAACGGATTGTCCATTTATTATCGAGCGGACAGTTGAGGGCCGGAGACAAATTGCCGACAGAAATGGAACTGATGGACATTTTGCATGTCAGCAGGCCGGTGCTACGGGAAGCACTCAGTTCACTTGAAACGCTGGGCGTCATTACGAGAAAAACACGAGGGGGCACATATTTCAACGATAAAATCGGCATGCAGCCATTTTCCGTCATGCTTGCTTTGGCCACTGATAATCTTCCGGCTATCATTGAAGCGCGGATGGCGCTAGAACTCGGGCTCGTGACAATTGCCGCGGAAAAAATCAATGAGGAAGAGCTTCAGCGTTTGCAGAAGACGATCGACGATATTGCCAACAGCACTGACAATCATTATGGTGAAGCGGATAAAGAGTTCCATCGAATTATTGCGTTAAGCGCCAATAACCCCGTCGTTGAAGGGATGATTCAGTCCCTGCTGATCACCCATGCGAAAATTGACAGCCAAATTCCGTACAGGGAGAGAGATGTAACGGTCGAATATCACAAAAAAATCTACGACGCCCTTGCCAAAAGAGATCCGTACAAAGCACATTACCACATGTATGAGCATCTGAAATTTGTCCGTGACAAAATTCTAAAAGGAATGGATGAAAAATAATGGTGAGCAACCGCAGTTGAAACGTAAGAGCTGCGGTTTTTTTAAACCAATTTAGAAAACGCTTACTAAAATATGAGGAGTGATTTTCATATGGCGATGAACCTCAGGAAGAACCAAGCCCCCCTTTACATCAAAGTGCATGAAATAGATAACACCGCGATTATTGTAAATGATGGAGGGCTGCCAAAGGGCACTGTTTTCTCATGCGGGCTCGTACTTGAAGAGGATGTTCCTCAAGGCCATAAGGTGGCCCTCACCGATCTCAATCAAGGGGACGAGATCGTGCGTTACGGAGAGGTGATCGGATTTGCTGATGAGACGATCAAACGCGGGAGCTGGATACGGGAAGCCCTCGTGAGAATGCCCGCTCCTCCGGCGTTAGACGATCTTCCTCTCGCAAACAGGGTGCCGCAGCCGCGGCCCCCACTTGAAGGATATACATTTGAAGGATACCGAAATGCGGATGGCAGTGCGGGGACAAAAAATATCCTCGGCATCACGACAAGTGTTCAATGTGTTGTTGGCGTTTTGGATTATGCAGTCAAACGAATAAAAGAAGAGCTGCTGCCGAAATACCCAAATGTCGATGACGTTGTGCCGCTGCATCATCAATACGGATGCGGCGTGGCGATCAATGCGCCCGACGCTGTCATTCCGATCCGCACGATTCAAAATCTTGCGAAGCATCCGAACTTCGGCGGTGAAGTAATGGTAATCGGATTGGGATGTGAAAAGCTCCTCCCGGAAAGAATTGCCTCCGAAAATGATGATGACATTCTATCGCTCCAGGATCACCGAGGTTTTGCGGCGATGATCCAATCCATTTTGGAAATGGCGGAGGAACGGTTAATCAGGCTGAACAGCAGAACCCGGGTGTCATGCCCTGTTTCGGATCTGGTTATCGGCCTGCAATGCGGCGGCAGTGATGCGTTTTCCGGCGTGACGGCGAACCCTGCCGTGGGGTATGCGGCTGATTTATTGGTTCGCGCAGGTGCAACGGTTTTGTTTTCTGAAGTGACAGAGGTGCGGGATGCCATTCATTTATTAACGCCGCGGGCTGTCAGTGAAGAGGTCGGACAATCGCTGATCAAAGAGATGAAGTGGTATGACAGCTATCTTCGGCGGGGAGACGCAGACCGTAGCGCAAACCCGTCACCAGGCAATAAAAAAGGCGGATTATCCAATGTGGTGGAAAAAGCGTTAGGTTCGGTAGCGAAATCAGGCACAAGCCCCATCTCCGGCGTGCTCGGCCCTGGTGGAAGAGCAAAGCAAAAAGGCCTGCTGTTCGCGGCGACACCGGCAAGCGATTTTGTGTGCGGCACCCTGCAGCTGGCTGCGGGCATGAATTTGCAGGTGTTTACGACAGGGAGAGGAACACCATATGGCCTGGCTGCTGCGCCGGTTCTGAAAGTATCGACGCGGCATTCCTTATCAGAGCATTGGGCTGATTTAATCGATATCAATGCCGGCCGAATCGCGACAGGAGAGGCCAGTATCGAAGACGTAGGCTGGGAAATCTTCAGGACGATTTTGGATGTGGCAAGCGGCCGCAAACAAACGTGGGCAGACCGTTGGGGTCTTCATAATGATTTGTGCTTGTTTAATCCTGCTCCAGTGACTTGATTCATGTTTTTATAGCGGAAAGATGGAATATGCTGTAAAATGAAAATCAGCGTATAGGAAACGGAGGGGTTACAGCATGGCATTCATTAGATTCCGAGTGACACGAATTCAATAGTGAACAACTCTCGCCTGAATGCGAGAGAATCGGGATGAATCCGCCTATGTATGAGCCCTTATATGGTTATCAAAAAAGAGGGTGGCGTGCCTGCCCTTTTTTGTGCCTTCAAGCATCCCTTCTCTCTACTGCAGGCCGGAGCATGAGAAAGGGGAAATGGGATGACAAACCTTAACGAAAAACAGCTTATCACTGAGATTGTCGGGCTTGCACGCAGCCAAGGTTTGACGGTTCATTCTGAGAACGCGCAATTGAATGAAACCGGAATGGACTTTCAAGTTGTATTTGCCAAGGACGACACAGGTATGCCATGGGTGCTGCGAAAACCGCGGCGAAGTGATGTTGTGGAAAGAGCATCTGCAGAAGGCATAACGCTTGCCTTTCTCCGCGCGAATCTGACTGCTGATGTGCCGGATTGGAGAATTCATACACCGGAATTGATCGCTTACCCCATGTTAAAAGGAACGCCGGCTGCTGGAATTGACCTGGAACAAAAGCAATATGTATGGAATATGGATCATCAGCCGCCGTCAGACGACTTTGTCCGCACACTTGCCGACATACTGGCTGAATTACATGGCACGGATCAAATATCTGCTGGGCAATCCGGAATAGAAGTGATAAGGCCAGAAGATTTCAGGCAAATGACAGCAGACTCTATGGTTGATGTGAAGAATAAGCTTGGCGTATCTACGACGCTTTGGGAAAGATGGCAAAAGTGGGTAGATGATGATGCATACTGGCCGGGTTTCTCTTCTTTGATACACGGCGATCTCCACCCGCCGCATATCCTTATCGATCAAAATGGACGTGTCACAGGACTTCTGGATTGGACAGAAGCGAAGGTTGCTGACCCAGCCAAGGATTTTGTTCTTTATCAAACCATTTTCGGAGAAAAAGAAACTGCCCGTTTGCTTGAATACTATGATCAAGCAGGCGGCCGAATATGGGCAAAAATGCAGGAACACATCTCAGAGATGCAGGCGGCGTATCCGGTGGAAATCGCCAAGCTAGCTCTGCAAACACAGCAGGAGGAACACATCAATATGGCGCTGGAAGCACTTGGTGTAACATCGGATTAAGAATTGACTTCGTTTCATGAACCGAGTATTATAAACTCTACAAATAATAGAACGGATTAACAATCGTGAGGAAGAGCAAGTACGCATCAGAATGGAGGTTCAGAGAGTCGGTGGCAGGTGTGAACCGATCCTCCCCTGATGCCGAATGGGCTTCTGAATTGCTTTGCTGAACGGATAGTAGGCGATGCCGGGTTTCTCTCCCCGTTACCAAGAGAGGAGTATCGAAACATAGGTTTTCTGTACTTAGAGTGAACGGCTGTATAGCTGTTAATAAAGGTGGTACCGCGAGACCCTCGTCCTTTGCATAGGACGGGGGTTTTTTGTGTTTCTTAAAGGAGGTGACGGCCAATGGACGATGGCTGGTGGTGGCATAGCAGATGAGTTAGAAAGGAGGATATCAAATGGTCATTGCAACTGATGATCTTGAGGTCGCATGTCCTAAATGTGAAAGAGCGGGAGAAATCGAAGGAACACCTTGCCCGGCCTGCAGCGGAAAAGGTGTTATTCTGACTGCTCAAGGATATACGCTTCTCGATTTTATCCAAAAGCATTTGAATAAGTAAAGGAGAAAAGCTGAGCTGAGATGAGAGCAGAAGAGCAGAGTAAGATTCGTGAGGCCGCAGCAGGTACGATTTTTTTGCTGATCGGAACAGTTTGTTTTGCGTCTAAATCGATTTGGATAAAATGGGCATACCAAATGGGTGCTGAGCCAGATGCCGTGCTGCTATACAGGCAGCTGCTGGCTGTTCCGCTGTTTTGGCTGATTTTTTTAATATACCGTCCTCCAATGCCAGACGGTAAGAAAAAAGGAGACCTATGGAAGGCTTGTGGCGCGGGAGTGTTTTGTTTTTTTCTGTCTCCCTTGCTTGATTTTATCGGGCTGAACCATGTATCCGCAATGGTTGAACGTATATTGCTGATGAGCTATCCGTTGTTTGTGTTTGGATTCACCGCGTGTCGTGACCGGAAAATGTCCTCAATTCAGGACCTTTTCGCAGTTCTGGCGGTCATGTTTGGGCTTTTCTTGGCGCTGGGCGGCTGGAATGCTGAGCTTTTCCAGGCGAATATGATTGGAGCTGTATTCATTTTGTTATCTTCGGCCGTCTATGCTGGTTATCTTGTCCTTTCCGGGCATCTCGTCCATCAAATCGGAGGGATCCGTCTCAATGCATACGGGATGACAGCTGCTGGAGCTGCCATGATGCTTTACACAGGGATAAAATCGGCGGCTGGCATGAATACGCCAATGGCAGCATATCCGCTTTCTATGTATGGTTTGTTCGCAGTAATTGCAGTCGTTACCACAGTGATTCCATTTGTGCTAATGCTTGAGGGCATAAAACGAATCGGGGCACAGCGAGCCGCCGCCATTTCAATGGCAGGGCCTATCCTGACGATTTTCTATGGAGCTTTATTTCTCGGTGAACGGCTCGGGCTCATTCAAGTCATTGGATGCGGTGGCGTATTTTTTGTCATTACGGGCATGGAATACAGGAAGCTGAAAACAGGAAAAAAAGAATAATTTTTATAAAACACACACGTTTTTCAATTACAATAAGTGTAATTACGTGTGTGTTTTTTGATTTTGTAAAGGTTAGGTGAGGAGATGCAGCGCATATTGCTTGTAGAAGACGACCACTCAATCAGTGAAATGGTGGATCATTATTTAACAAAAGAAGGCTTTGGAATTGTGCATGCTTTCGACGGAGAAGAGGGCATCCGGCTGTTTCAGCAGGGTTCATACGATTTGGTCCTCCTTGATATCATGCTCCCGAAGCTGAACGGCATGGATTTTCTGAAAATCATCCGGGAAAAAAGCAACGTTCCGGTCTTAATGATTTCGGCAAAAGATGGAGATGTGGACAAGGCATTGGGACTGGGCTTTGGGGCGGATGATTATATCGCCAAACCGTTTTCGATGATTGAGCTGACAGCCAGAGTAAAAGCCGCGATACGGCGGGCGACGCAATATTCGGCAGAGGAGCCGGCTGTGAATAAGGTGATCCGGATTCACCAGCTTGCGATAGATATAGACAATGTTTCCGTTTTGAAAAACGGAGAGCCGCTCCAGCTGACGTCAACAGAATGGCAGCTGCTGTGCTTATTTGCATCAAATCCTAAAAAAGTGTTTACGAAAGAACAAATCTACCGTTCCGTCTGGAATGAAGAGTACTTTGATGATCAGAACATCATTAACGTACATATGCGGCGGCTCAGAGAAAAGATTGAGGATGACCCCTCCTCCCCTCAATATATTAAAACGTTATGGGGCATCGGTTATAAATTAGGAGAGTTTTAGAATGACAGTGCTATGGGTGGCCGCTGTCATCGCGCTGGCGTGTCTGAATGTGATTCAATTCATAATGAAAAAGAAGCGGGACGGGAATCTGGCTTACACGGCTGACCAGCTTAGCTACATGCTCAGCCGGGATTCGGCAGGACAAATTTTGCTTCCTACAGACGATCATGCGCTCAAAGACTTGCTTGTTAACATTAATCTTTTCGTTGAGAATCGTCAGCAGATCAGCGCCCAATTTGCCAAAACAGAGCAATCCATGAAGCGGATGCTGACCAATATGTCGCACGACCTGAAAACGCCGTTAACGGTCATTCTCGGTTATATCGAAGCCATTCAAAGTGACCCGAACATGCCGGAAGAAGAGCGGGAAAGATTGTTGGGGAAGCTCCGCCAGAAAACAAATGAACTTATTCAGATGATCAATTCCTTTTTTGATTTAGCGAAATTAGAATCTGAAGATAAAGAGATCCCGATCACCAAAGTACATATGAACGACATATGCAAACGAAATATCCTGCACTATTATGACGTTGTTCAGTCAAAAGGCTTTCAAGCAGCCATCGATATACCGGATACGCCGGTGTATGCGCAGGCGAATGAAGAGGCTCTGGACAGAATCCTGCAAAACCTATTGTCCAATGCGATTCAATATGGCGCGGCCGGCAAGTTAATCGGGCTGACGCTGTCTTATGATGAGAGGAACATCGCCATCACCGTATGGGATCGCGGAAAAGGGATTAGTGAAACCGATCAGCAGCGGGTGTTTGAGAGGCTGTACACACTGGAAGAATCCAGAAATAAAGCATTTCAAGGAAGCGGCTTGGGTTTAACCATCACAAAACGGCTTACAGAAAAAATGGGAGGCATCATATCCGTCCAAAGCAAGCCGTACGAACGGACTGCATTTACGATCACATTGAAACGCATGACATATTAATCGTAAGAATTTCTTAAGGTTTGAGAAATAAAAATGACAGGGCTCGCCGCTACAATAGAAAACAGGAAAAGAGAGGGAAGGAGAAACAAAGTTGACTTATATCGTACAAACAAACGGGCTGACCAAAACATATCAGGGCAAAGAGGTCGTATCCAATGTCAGCATGCATATTAAAAAAGGTGAAATCTATGGCTTTCTCGGCCCGAACGGCGCGGGGAAAACAACCATTATGAAAATGCTGACGAGCCTTGTCAAACCGACAAGCGGTGAAATCATCATCCTTGGGAACAAGTTCACCCACACGTCATATGAGGTGCTGGGGAACATCGGCAGCATGATTGAATATCCGATTTTTTATGAAAACCTGACAGCTGAAGAAAATTTAGATCTGCATTGTGAATATATGGGATACCACAATAAAAAAGCCATACAAGAAGTGCTGGATATGGTGAATTTAAAACAAATCGACAAAAAACCCGTCAAAACCTTTTCCCTCGGGATGAAGCAGCGCCTTGGAATTGCGCGTGCCATCCTCACGAAGCCGGACCTGCTTATTCTGGATGAGCCGGTGAATGGTCTTGACCCTCTCGGCATTAAAAAGATCAGGCAATTGTTTCAAGTGCTGAGCAAAGAGTACGGGATGACGCTGCTGATCTCAAGCCACCTGCTGGGTGAAATCGAACAAATCGCGGACACAATCGGCGTCATTCGGGACGGCAGGCTGCTTGAAGAGGTATCAATGGAGGATGTCAGGGGCCAGAACACTGAATACATCGAGCTTGTCACGCCGAATCAGACAAGGGCCTGCTTTGTGCTGGAGAAAGAGCTGCAATTAACCAACTTTAAAATATTAAATGAGAAAACGATTCGAATTTACGAGGCTGAAGCCTCTCAGGCTGCCATATCCAAAGCATTGATTTTAAATGATGTAGACATTGAATCAATGAACAAAAAGTATACGTCGCTGGAGGATTATTTTATCAAATTGATCAACGGCAATAGCATCAGTGCGTAAAGGAGGAGAGACACGTTGATGAATTTGATCAGAATCGAATTAAGAAAAATGAAAATGGGCTGGTATATCAGAGGTGCCCTCATTGCCAACGTGATCATTATGGGTTTTATGTGGCTGATCAGTTATTCCGAAAAAGCCGATGGCGGGGTTTCGTTCCAAAGTACGGATGAAGCATTCCTCATCATCGGCACCTTCGTCAGAGCGGTATTTATCGTATTTGGCGCTGTGCTGATCGTAAAATTGGTGATTTCGGAATATAAAAACAAAACCATTCTTGTGATGTTCACGTACCCGATCAGCCGTAAAAAGCTGCTCACCGCTAAGCTCATGATCGCGGGCGGACTGACGTTTATCACGATTTTACTTTCAAATATACTCATAGCCGCCGGTTTCTTTTGGCTGAACTCGATCTGCCATTTCATACCGGGAGAGCTTACTTCCGAGATCATTTCTCAACAGGCGGTCAAAATGGCGGTTTTCGCTTTTGGCGCCGCTGGAACCAGTTTAGTTCCCATCTTTTTTGGGATGCGTAGACACTCGGTTCCGGCGACCATCATTTCATCTGTAGTAATTGTGATGCTCATCAGCTCAACAAGTCCGGGCTTCTCGATTTCATCTGTTGTGTATATCCCGTTATCGTTAGCGGCATTCGGTTTGTTCTTTTCCTACATGGCGATCAGGAATGCGGACAAGCAGGATGCGTAAACAAAGGCGCCCAATATGTATAAAAGGCCGATGCTGTCAGCACCGGCCTTTCCATTATGAGTCTGTTCTTGTTTCAAGATAATGCTTCTTGCCAATCTCTTTGCTCATCATATAGAAATGGAAGCAATATTCACCGATTGCCATGACGATCGCGCCGAATAAAGCCGCCAATGCAACTTCACCGCCAGTCATCCCCATAGAAAGCGGCATGCCCATCAGCCAGATCACGAGAAAGGCCAACCCAAAATCAGCCAAAGTTGCAATCATATTATTCCATTTCGGCAATACATAAAGATCGCCCAGCAAATAAGAAATAACCCCTAACACAATCGTCATTAGCAGCGTATCACCAAACGTGAACCCAAAGCCCAGACCAAGCACCAGATACAACACAATAATCGTCATAATACCTTTAATAGCGAGCGCTTTCACATGTGTCATTACAATTCCTCCTTTTGTCATTTGATTTGTTATGTATAATTCCTCAAATGTAAAAAGTTAAACCTTATTTCTTTTCGGAGGCGGGTGCAAATCTGCTGGGGAGGGGTCAATGATGTGAATCCAGGAATTGAGGCTGCGGCGCTTCGACAGCGGAAACGTGAAGCTTGTACTGCACCGGACGCTGCTTTGATGCCCAACAGCCCATTATGTTTGCTGTTTTTAGATGAATAAATTTAAAAACTTCTCCTGTCCCTCCGTCATCACTTCTGAAGTAATGAAATATGATGAAAAGAGATCAAGGGGAGGTGACGTGATGGCGGTCGTGAGAGCAACGAGTGCGGATGTCGATTTGATGGCAAGGCTGCTCAGAGCGGAAGCGGAAGGCGAAGGCAAGCAGGGGATGCTGCTTGTCGGCAACGTTGGAATTAATCGGCTGCGGGCGAATTGCTCAGATTTTAAAGGCCTCCGCACCATCAGGCAGATGATTTATCAGCCACACGCGTTTGAGGCTGTGACTCATGGATATTTTTATCAAAGGGCGCGAGATAGCGAGCGTGCCCTTGCACGCCGGTCGATTAATGGTGAAAGGCGCTGGCCTGCAAAATTTAGTTTATGGTACTTCAGGCCGCAGGGGGACTGTCCAGCCCAGTGGTATAACCAGCCGTTTGTGGCCAGATTTAAGTCACACTGCTTTTATCAGCCGACGGCGGAGACGTGTGAAAATGTATATAACACATTTTAGAGACAGGACACCGTTCAAATTGAACGGTGTTTTTCTTTGAAAAGATGCAATGCAAAATATTCCTGTGAGATAATCAAAGAAAAAAGAGCTGACGGAGATGACAGAATGGCAACAATTGACCTGCAAAAGAAAAGTGTAAAGATCGTACTGGAGAAAAAGCAGTTAACGAAGGTGACGGCTCGTGTTGGACTGGTTCTTGATATTACGGGATCGATGAGACCGCTCTACAAAAACGGGACGGTTCAAAATGTGGTGGAGCGGATTTTGGCAGTGGCTGATCAGTTTGATGATAACGGTTTGCTGGATGTATGGGTGTATGATAATGAATTTTCCCGATTAAAGCCAGTTTCAGAAAAGGATTTTTCGGGCTATGTCGATCGTGAAATTTTAAATAATGACCGCTTGCATAAATTCGGCAGAAATGATGAGCCGCCAGTCATGAAGGACGTGCTGCGCAAATATGTTACGGAGGAACCGAGCTCGTATCCTGCTTTCATTGTTTTTATCAATGACGGGGGCTGTAAAAAGTCAATCAAACCGATAATTGAAGCTTCTTCTGATAAACCGGTGTTCTGGCAGTTTGTCGGCATCGGAAACGGAAACTTTGATTTTCTCAATAAACTGGATACGTTAGAAGGGCGTGTCATTGATAACACGAACTTCCTGCATATCGAAGAGATTGACCGCATTTCTGATGATGAGCTTTATGATGCTCTGCTTGCTGAATTTCCATTTTGGCTGAAAGAAGCGAAGGAAAAAGGGATTGTAAGAGAACAAGAGCCTCCTGCTGAAAAGCCGAAAAAGAAGGGCTTTTTCAGCAGATTGTTTTCGAAATAACTGATAAAGAGCACTGAGTCATTCTGCGAAATGGCTCGGTGTTTTTGTTTTTTTAAGATCATGTGAAGAAAAATAGGCCGAATGGGCGGCTTGCAGACGACAGGATATGCAGAAAACGCGTCATTCAGCCAGCTTTCGGCATGTTTCAGCAGCAGGCTTGTGAGGGAAGACCTGTTTTTAATGTTCAGCGCTTACAATCAGTTCACACTTCTTCACAGTCGTTTAACAATGATTTCCTATAATGGAGACGATCAATGAGGAGAGAGGGGATCTTGAATGGCATACGACAGTCGTTTTGATGAATGGGTACAGAAACTGAAAGAGGAAAGCTTTCAAAACAATACGTTTGACCGCCGCAAATTTATTCAAGGAGCGGGGAAGATTGCAGGACTTTCTCTTGGATTAACGATTGCCCAGTCGGTTGGGGCCTTTGAAGTAAATGCTGCGCCTAAATTCTCAAGCTATCCGTTTACATTAGGGGTAGCGTCAGGTGATCCGCTTTCTGACAGTGTCGTGCTTTGGACACGTCTGGCACCAGATCCGCTGAATGGCGGGGGAATGCCGAAGCAAGCAGTGCCTGTCAAATGGGAGGTCGCAAAGGATGAGCATTTCCGCAAAATCGTAAGAAAAGGCACTGAAATGGCTAAACCAAGTCTTGCCCATTCCGTTCATGTGGAAGCGGACGGGCTTGAGCCAAACAAAGTGTACTATTACCGTTTCAAAACCGGCCATGAACTAAGCCCTGTCGGAAAAACAAAAACACTGCCTGCCCCTGGCGCCAATGTGCCGCAAATGACCTTTGCATTTGCTTCCTGCCAGCAATATGAGCACGGATATTATACGGCCTACAAGCATATGGCAAAGGAAAAGCTTGATCTTGTCTTCCATCTCGGTGATTACATATATGAATACGGCCCAAATGAATATGTATCAAAAACAGGCAATGTCCGCACGCACAACAGCGCGGAAATCATTACGCTGCAAGACTATCGGAACCGTCACGCTCAATACCGTTCTGACGCCAATCTTAAAGCTGCACATGCGGCATTCCCTTGGGTTGTAACTTGGGATGACCATGAAGTTGAAAACAACTATGCCAATAAAATACCTGAAAAAGGACAGTCGGTTGAAGCATTCGTGCTCCGCCGCGCGGCAGCATACCAGGCATACTATGAACATATGCCGCTCCGCATTTCCTCTTTGCCGAATGGCCCAGATATGCAGCTGTACCGGCACTTTACGTACGGAAACCTGGCGTCCTTCAATGTGCTTGATACCCGCCAGTACAGGGACGACCAAGCCAATAACGACGGCAATAAGCCGCCTTCTGATGAATCGCGCAATCCGAATCGGACTCTGCTTGGAAAAGAACAGGAGCAGTGGCTCTTCAACAATTTGGGCAGCTCGACAGCCCACTGGAATGTGCTGGCGCAGCAGATTTTCTTTGCCAAGTGGAATTTCGGGACAAGCGCAAGCCCGATCTACAGCATGGATTCGTGGGACGGCTACCCGGCTCAGCGCGAACGGGTTATCAATTTCATTAAAAGCAAAAATCTGAATAATGTTGTCGTACTGACAGGTGATGTACACGCAAGCTGGGCATCGAATTTGCATGTCGATTTCGAGAAGACAAGTTCAAAAATATTCGGAGCCGAATTTGTTGGAACCTCGATCACTTCCGGAGGGAACGGAGCGGATAAGCGAGCGGATACGGACCAAATTTTAAAAGAAAATCCGCACATCAAGTTCTTTAACGACTATCGCGGATATGTCCGCTGTACAGTGACGCCTCACCAGTGGAAAGCCGATTATCGGGTGATGCCATTTGTGACCGAGCCGGGCGCAGCCATTTCCACGCGGGCTTCATTCGTTTACCAGAAAGACCAAACCGGGTTGAGAAAGGTATCATCCACAACAATCCAAGGCGGGGTGAAGCAATCCGATGAGGTCGAAGAGGATCGTTTCTTTTCGCACAACAAAGCCCACGAAAAACAAATGATTAAGAAGCGTGCAAAAATCACGAATTAAGGAGTGGAAATTATGTTTTCAAACATTGGAATACCGGGCTTGATTCTCATCTTCGTCATCGCCCTCATTATTTTTGGCCCTTCCAAGCTGCCGGAAATCGGGCGTGCCGCCGGACGGACACTGCTGGAATTTAAAAGCGCCACAAAATCACTTGTGTCTGGTGATGAAAAAGAAGAGAAATCAGCTGAGCTGACAGCGGTAAAGCAGGACAAAAACGCGGGCTGAATGCTGATGAGGCAGACACCGGGTCTGCCTCTTTTTTTATGAAAGGGAGGGCTTTTTTGAATGGATAAAAAAGAAACCCATCTGATCGGGCATTTAGAAGAGCTTCGCCGCAGGATTATCGTCACCCTTGCGGCATTTTTTCTATTTCTCATCACGGCTTTTTTGTTCGTACAGGACATTTATGACTGGCTGATCAGGGATTTGGATGGAAAGCTGGCTGTGCTTGGGCCGAGTGAAATCCTCTGGGTGTATATGATGCTTTCCGGCATTTGTGCCATTGCGGCTTCTATCCCTGTTGCCGCGTACCAGCTGTGGCGTTTCGTTGCACCGGCGCTGACGAAAACGGAGCGCAAGGTGACGCTCATGTACATACCAGGTTTATTTGCGTTGTTTTTGGCGGGCATCTCCTTCGGATACTTTGTCTTGTTTCCGATCGTGCTCAGCTTTTTGACTCATTTATCCTCCGGCCACTTTGAAACGATGTTTACGGCTGACCGCTACTTTCGGTTTATGGTGAATTTGAGCCTGCCGTTCGGCTTCTTGTTTGAGATGCCCTTGGTGGTGATGTTTTTAACAAGGCTGGGCATCTTAAATCCTTACAGACTGGCCAAAGCGAGAAAGCTGTCCTATTTTCTGCTGATTGTCGTATCTATATTGATTACACCGCCTGATTTTATTTCTGATTTTCTCGTGATGATCCCGCTTCTTGTCCTGTTTGAAGTGAGTGTCACCCTATCGGCGTTTGTCTACAAAAAGAGGCTGAGGGAAGAAACAGCGGCGGCCGCTTAGTGCAGCGTACCGCCCGGTGACTTCACATCCTCATCATATTGTGCGGCCGTAACAGCGGCGATTCTCAATGCCCGGACAATCGTGTCCAGGCTGAGGCTCGGCGCTGTTTTGTCGATTGTTTGCTGCGGAATGTAAGGAATATGAATAAAACCGCCGCGAATGTGCGGGGATGTCCGGCTAATGTGATCCATTAACCCGTAGAACAAATAGTTGCATACAAAGGTCCCCGCTGTGTAGGAAACCGCAGCTGGAATGCCGTGTTCCTTCATCTTAGCAGTCATTCGTTTCACGGGAAGCCTTGTCCAGTAAGCGGCGGGCCCATCTGGAGAAATCTCTTCATCAATCGGCTGATGTCCTTCGTTATCGGGGATTCGCGCATCTGCAAGGTTGATCGCCACCCGTTCCGGTGTAATCTGCATCCGTCCTCCTGCTTGGCCGACACAAATCACGATATCTGGCTGATGTGTTTGAATGGCTTGGCGCAGAGTGCCCAGAGCGGATCTAAAGACGGTTGGAATTTGTTCCGCTGTAATAATGGCTTCTTCCGTCTCGAAGCCATTAAGCCGTTTCGCCGCTTCCCATGATGGATTGACGGTTTCTTTGTCAAAAGGGTCAAAGCCAGTGATCAGCACTTTTTTTCTCATCTTCTCATCTCCTTTTTCTTTTATTCTATTGTTTATTTATGGGTTTTTCATCAAAATAATGTAAAGGAGTGAATCATAATGGAGCATTTACCGCAGCAGTATCGTCATTTATTCCCAACCTTGCAGACGCATACGATGCTTGCCAGCTGTTCTCAGAGCGCTTTGGCAGAGCCTGTATCAAGGGCGATCCAGGATTATCATGATAGCCTGTTGTATATGGGGACGAACTGGAAAGAAGCGATCGAAAAAACAGAGTTTGCGAGAAACGAGTTTGCAAAGCTGATCGGGGCTGAACCGGATGAAGTGGCGATTGTGCCGTCAGTTTCTGATGCGCTGGTTTCTGTAGCATCGTCCTTAACTGCATTTGGAAAGAAGCACGTTGTATATACAGATATGGATTTTCCGGCGGTGCCTCATGTTTGGCAGGCACACTCCGATTATACCGTATCCGTCATTCCATCAATAGACGGCGTGCTGCCGCTTGAACAATATGAAACGCATATTTCGGATGAAACAGTACTGACGTGTGTTCCTCACGTTCATTATCGTGACGGCTATGTTCAGGATATAAAAGCGATTGCCGAGATTTCTCAGAGAAAGGGCTCTTTATTGTTTGTAGATGCTTATCAATCAGCCGGGCATATTCCCATTGATGTGAAGGAATGGGGCGTAGATATGCTGGCAGCAGGCACCCGGAAGTATTTGCTCGGCATACCGGGTGTGGCGTTTCTTTATGTGAGAAAGGAGCTGGCTGACGCACTGAAACCGAAAGCATCAGCTTGGTTCGGCAGAGAGAACGGATTTGATGGGGCTTATGCGAAAGGCGCGCGTCGTTTTCAAACGGGCACCCCAGCTTTTATCAGCGTATACGCAGCTGCAGCAGCTTTATCGCTGCTGAATCATATTGGGGTTTCTCATATCAGGGATCATGTGAAAACGATCTGTGCCGATGCAGTTCAATATGCCGCTGAAAAAGGCCTGCAGCTGGCGGCACAAGGTGGGGGTCAGCCGGGCATGGTTGCGATCCGGGATGAGCGGGCATCGGAAACGGTGGCGTTGCTGAAGAAGAAAAAAGTGATTTGCGCGCCGCGGGAAAATGTGATCCGTCTCGCTCCCCATTTTTATAATACGAAGGAGGAAATGCGGCGCGCGATTGATGAAATCGCGGCGAAAATGATCCACAAGTAAACATAAAAAAAGCCCCTGAACATTAGTCAGGGGCTTTTCATATTAATGATCTACCTTCACGCGCTTCATAAAGAAAGCGCCAATTAAACCGATAATGGCAACAATCATTGCAAACACAAATGCGTGCTGTACACCCGCTGTCAAAGCTTGCGGGATGACTGCCGGATCGGCAGGGTTTTTAACTGTACTCATATAATCATGCTGGCCTGCAGCCATAATGCTGACCGCAACCGCTGTTCCGATAGCGCCAGCCATTTGCTGCAGCGTGTTCATAATGGCGGTGCCGTCTGGATAAAATTCGCGCGGCAGTTGGTTTAAACCGTTTGTCTGTGCAGGCATCATGATCATAGAAATCCCGATCATCAAGCAGGTGTGCAGGATGATAATCAGCACAGCTGTTGAAGTGGTCGTGACATTTGAGAAGAACCATAGTACAACGGTGACAATCACAAATCCCGGAATGACAAGCCATTTCGGCCCGTATTTATCGAACAAGCGGCCTGTAACAGGGGACATAAATCCATTTAAAATACCGCCCGGCAAGAGAACAAGACCAGATGCAAATGCAGTCAGGACTAAGCCGCCTTGCAGATACATCGGCAGAAGCAGCATAGATGACAGAATGACCATCATACAAATGAACACCATGATCACACCCAAAATAAACATTGGGTATTTGAACGCACGGAGGTTCATCATCGGCTGCTTCATTGTCAGCTGGCGGATTGAAAATAGGATAAGGCCGACAACGCCGACAATCAGCGACACGATAACAGTCGGGCTGGACCATCCCCCGGAGCCTTCACCCGCGTTGCTGAATCCGAACACAATGCCGCCGAAGCCAATCGTCGACAGGATGATAGACAATACATCGATTTTCGGCTTTGTCGTTTCAGATACATTCTGCATATATGCGATACCGAAAACAAGCGCCAGCACAAGGAACGGAAGAGAGATCCAGAAAATCCAGTGCCAGTTGAGATGCTCCAGAACCAATCCTGAGAAAGTTGGGCCGATGGCGGGCGCGAACATAATGACAAGCCCGATCGTTCCCATTGCGGCACCCCGTTTATGAGGCGGGAAAATCACCAAGATTGTGTTAAACATTAGGGGCAGTAAAAGACCGGTTCCAAGTGCCTGAACGATCCTTGCCGCTAATAAAAACGAGAAGCTCGGCGCAAGCGCCGCAATGAATGTACCTAAAATTGAAAAGATAAGTGACACGGTAAAAAGCTGTCTTGTTGTGAACCACTGCAACAGCAGTCCTGAAACAGGAACAAGGATACCGAGTACAAGCAGGTAGCCCGTCGTTAACCATTGGACGGTTGCCGCTGTAATGTTCAATTCCTTCATAAGGTCGGTTAACGCAATATTCAGCGCTGTTTCACTGAACATGCCGATAAAACCGGCCAACAGCAAGGAAATCATAATCGGCATCACTTTGTATTGCTGAGATGCTTTAGCTGTTGTTTCCAAAATCATTTCCCCTCTCTATCAACTGCATGTAGTATGTCGTTTTTTTATCTCTTCAGCAGGTCAGGAATGCAGCTGGAGATATGAAGGAGCGGCGTACTGTTTTTTGCCGTCAAAGATAAAAGGATGCCGCCTTCAATCATCGCGTTAACCACAGTGCTGGCTTCTTTTGCACGGCTCTCGCTGCAGCCAGTCTGCCGCAGTTTTTCCTCATACACAGAGGCCCATTCTTTGTAGGCTTCATGACAGGCTTCGCGCAACGGTTCGCTTTTCAATGACGTCTCAGCCGCTAGCAAGCCCACAGGCAAGCCTTCAATGTCTTCTGTACATGAAAACTGGCAGGAGAGCTCCTTCAAAAAGGCTTGAATGCCTTCCGCTGGATCGGTGTAGGATTCCATGCAGTCCGCGATTTTCTGACGGATATACTCCTTCATCTCATTCACGGCTTCGATCGCAAGCTGTTCTTTACCCCCGGGAAAGTGGTAGTAAAGAGAGCCTTTAGGCGCGCCGCTTTCCTTTATAATCTGGTTCAGCCCCGTGCCGTAATACCCTTGCAGCTGAAAAAGCCGGGTAGCTGCCGAAAGGATTTTCTCACGGGAATCTCCATAACTCATAACATTCCCACCTTACTGAATTGCAATCAAAAATATAGTGACTGGTCTATTATCTTGATTCAATCATCAATTGTCAAGAAAAATTCATTGTATGAAAAGACAAAAAAAGAAGGATATGACAACAAAAAATACTGAGAGAAAAGCTGACTGATCTTTTGACTGAATAGATAAAATGTACAATGATTAATCATCATATGGATGTAAGGAGAGAAATAGATGAAAAAACAACGAATGCTCGTACTTTTTACCGCACTATTGTTTGTTTTTACCGGATGTTCACATTCTCCTGAAACAAAAGAATCCCCGAAAGAAAAAACGCAGACACAAAAAGTCTCTTCGGCTTCTGCCTCTGAAAAAAAGGATCTGCCAAACATTAGAATTTTAGCGACAGGAGGCACGATAGCTGGTGCCGATCAATCGAAAACCTCAACAACTGAATATAAAGCAGGTGTTGTCGGCGTTGAATCACTGATCGAGGCAGTTCCAGAAATGAAGGACATTGCAAACGTCAGCGGCGAGCAGATTGTTAACGTCGGCAGCACAAATATTGATAATAAAATATTGCTGAAGCTGGCGAAACGCATCAACCACTTGCTCGCTTCAGATGATGTAGACGGAATCGTCGTGACTCATGGAACAGATACATTGGAGGAAACCGCTTATTTTTTGAATCTCACCGTGAAAAGTGATAAACCGGTTGTTATTGTCGGTTCGATGAGACCTTCCACAGCCATCAGCGCTGATGGGCCTTCTAACCTGTACAATGCAGTGAAAGTGGCAGGTGCCCCTGAGGCAAAAGGGAAAGGGACGCTTGTTGTTCTTAACGACCGGATTGCCTCAGCCCGATATGTCACCAAAACAAACACAACCACAACAGATACATTTAAATCAGATGAAATGGGCTTTGTCGGAACAATTGCCGATGATATCTATTTTAATAATGAGATTACCCGTAAGCATACGAAGGACACGGATTTCTCGGTTTCTAATCTTGATGAGCTGCCTCAGGTTGACATTATCTATGGATACCAAAATGACGGAAGCTACCTGTTTGACGCTGCTGTAAAAGCCGGAGCAAAGGGGATTGTATTTGCCGGTTCTGGGAACGGGTCTTTATCTGACGCAGCCGAAAAAGGGGCGGACAGCGCAGTCAAAAAAGGCGTCACAGTGGTGCGCTCTACCCGCACGGGAAATGGTGTCGTCACACCAAACCAAGACTATGCGGAAAAGGACTTGCTGGCATCGAACTCTTTAAACCCCCAAAAAGCACGGATGTTGCTGATGCTTGCGCTTACCAAAACAAATGATCCTCAAAAAATCCAAGCTTATTTCAATGAGTATTGAAGAAAAGAAGGCGAATAAGCCTTCTTTTTTTGGCTTTTTAGGACCAATAATGACCTATGAATCTTAAAATTTCTTTAAAAATAAGCCAAAATTACCCTTTACTTAATTAATTTGGTAACGTAATATATTTGGAGAATTTGTTACAAAAAAGGAGGATATTATGAAATTTGTAAAAAGAAGGATCATTGCACTTGTAACAATTTTGATGCTGTCTGTTACATCGCTGTTTGCGTTGCAGCCGTCAGCAAAAGCCGCTGAACACAATCCAGTCGTTATGGTTCACGGTATTGGAGGGGCATCATTCAATTTTGCGGGAATTAAGAGCTATCTCGTATCTCAGGGCTGGTCGCGGGACAAGCTGTATGCAGTTGATTTTTGGGACAAGACAGGCACAAATTATAACAATGGACCGGTATTATCACGATTTGTGCAAAAGGTTTTAGATGAAACGGGTGCGAAAAAAGTGGATATTGTCGCTCACAGTATGGGGGGCGCGAACACACTTTACTACATAAAAAATCTGGACGGCGGAAATAAAGTTGCAAACGTCGTGACGCTTGGCGGCGCGAACCGTTTGACGACAGGCAAGGCGCTTCCGGGAACAGATCCAAATCAAAAGATTTTATACACATCCATTTACAGCAGTGCCGATATGATTGTCATGAATTACTTATCAAGATTAGATGGTGCTAGAAACGTTCAAATCCATGGCGTTGGACACATCGGCCTTCTGTACAGCAGCCAAGTCAACAGCCTGATTAAAGAAGGGCTGAACGGCGGGGGCCAGAATACGAATTAATGAAAAACAAAACCTTGAAGAATGCTATTCTTCAAGGTTATTCTGCTTTCAGCACAATGGTTTTCGCAGCCATATCATGAACGGTTTGTTTTTTCTTCGTAAATGCGGCAGTCAAATAGATCAGGCGGGAGAACACATGCACCCACGCTATCAGGTAACGGACAATGGCTTGCGGGAAGGATATTTTTTTATATGTTTCGTCCCTCACGATTTGCAGCCCGATGATTTTTTTGCCCAGTGTGCCCTTCCAATTTGTCAGCGGCATCAGCAAAGGGTACACAATCAGCATCAATATGGCGACAATAATGACACCGGCGGACCCATCGCCAAACGTAAATCCGGCTGCCAAAATCACTGCTGCGGCAATGATTACATCAAGTAAAAGAGCGCAGGCGCGCAGCATGAAACCAGCTAGTTCCAATAGAAACACTCCTTAAAATGTTAAATAAACACCTAATGATTGTAAAAAAGAAGGGCCTAAAGTGGGAATAGGTGATAAGCCTTAAATCACAAAAGTTGGTGAAAATGTCATAGGTAAATTGGCATAATCAGCCAGCTTATCACATTACCAAATTCTTTTTTAGCCCGAAACCAAGCCCTCAGAAGTTATTTTTGTTAAAATAGAAAAGTTACAACAGAATTCGGAGGGTTTATTGTGGGAAAAGTGAAACGAAATGCCCCTTGCCCATGCGGCAGCGGCAAGAAATATAAAAAATGCTGCGGAAGTAAAGTTGTCGACTTCCCGGCGGAACTAGCGGCAAAAGAAGCGAAACAAATTCAGGAAGACTTAGTGGAGTATGCCTTCACAGTACATAGAGAAAGCATTTCAGGCTTTATCAACCAGCATGATTTTCTTTCTGCTATGGACAGACAGACGAAAGACATCAGCGTATTTAACTTAGGAATCTGGGGAATCTTCTTCCACCCGCTTGCTGGTGAGAAGACAATCTTCGAAGAGTACCTTCAGAAAAAAGGCGATTCGATCACTCGTCCGAAAACGCGTGAGATCGTAGAATCATGGCAGAGCATGACGCCTGCTTTATTGCTGCTGAAGGACCTGAAGGAAGGCATCATTCACTTTGAAGATGTCATTACGGCAAAACAATTCGAAGTGGAAATGGACGCCAGCAATCAAGACCTTCCTCCAGTGGGAAGCCTGATTCTTGGATACCCAATCCACGAAGCGGAAAAAGCAGAATTCTTCATGCAGTTCACGATCTTCCCGGTGAAGAGAACAGAAGCGCTGATCAGCAAGGTGAAGAAATATGCGGATGCCGCTGTGAAGGACGGCAAAACGCCGGAGGACTTCATGAAGCAGGAATTCAACAACGTTCTGTTCGCGTTGTTAGCTGAGAAAGATGAAGAGCCACAAGCAGAGAAAGCGGAAGTAAGCACTGTTGAGTGGGCAAACGACTTGGAGAAAGAAACCGCTGCGGCTATTGAAGAAGGCATGAGCGGGGAAGAGTATCCGACTGAATTGATCCCAGCTGTTATTGACATCTGGAAAACATTCTGCGAGAAAAAATCACCTGTCATCAGAAAGCCGGAAGCTTTTGCGGCGGCAGTTGAATATTATGTAAACGCAATTTCTCTTAACGGCGCGTCCGTTTCCCAGGCTAAACTGGCGAAAAAATACGGCGTTAGCGCATCAACGATTTCCAGCCGTTACAAAGAAATTGAAAGCACGCTGCAAGATGAAGCAGATCGTTTTGCACAAGCGTTATCCTCATAATGGAAAAAACCTTGAAAAGCCAGGCTTTTCAAGGTTTTTTTATTTCTGAAACGGAATTTTGATTTCTAACCGGAAGATGGGGTGGCGGTAGGTAAAATCCAGCCTGCCAAAAGCGCCCTTCACCAGTTTTTGAATGATATATGTGCCCATGCCTTCATGAGCGCCGTTTTTCGTTGAGCGGCCAAACGATTGATAAATTGTATCGAGCACTTTTGGGTCCATCCCGGGAGTGCTGTTTTCACAAGTCAGTACATAAAGCCCGCTGCGCAGTGAAGTCTCCAGTTTAATCTCTGCTTTTTCTCGGGCCTCCGCCGCGCTGTCGAGCGCATTTTCTAATATGTTGCCGACCAAGCTGACCTGATCAGCAGGCGAAAACGGAAGGGAAGAAAGCGGTGTATGCATATGCAGCGAAACACTCACATTCGAGGCGCGGGCTTTTTCTAAAAAATCATAAAGCACCCCTGCAACGTACGCGTTCTCTCCTTTCAAAAAACGGTCATATTGGCTGTATTGATCCGCCCAGTTTTGAATATATGCTTGTGTATCTGCCTTGGGCTGAGCTGATTTGATTGCAGTGATATGTTTCATTGTGTCATGATTCCGGCTTCTGACATCAATCAGCATTTGATTGGCGTGCTGTTCAGCTTGAGTCAGCTTATCAATTTGATCAGAAAGCCTTGCCTGCAAAGCAGACTGTCCGATACGGAGCCCTTCACACCCTGCAAATATCGCGATTACACATAATACCGGCATGATGTCTGTGCCAATCAACACCACTCCCACCGACATCACTTGAATCACCGCAATCCACGCACAAAGCCCTGAGGAACAGTGTTTCCACACCCGCTTCGTATTCCAAATGTACAATCCTGCAGCAGCTGCGCCTAAAGCAGCGGCGAGCCAAGAGGCGGCTGTGCTGTGTGAAAAAGCAGCAGCTCCCTGATAACATATGAAACTAAATAAAATCAGATAAAGACATTGAAAAAGGGTAATCACGTACTAAACTCCTCAAAAATAGTAGTTTTGAAAATAATCAAGCTGCTGCTTAGTGATCATCGCTTTTTTAGACGTTCCCTCAAAGGAAACTGTGAATGAATGCTTGGTATAAGCGGAAAAATGCTTTATGTAATGAATGTTGATAATAAAGGAACGATGCGAACGAAGAAAATCTTTTTCGGGCAGGTCGCCTTTAATATCATTTAATGTTTGATACGTTTGCACCTCTTCGGCGGTTGTCACAATCGTCGTCGAACGTCCCGTCCGTTCTGCGAAAATAATATCCTTCTTTTGCAGGACGTGCATTTCAGACTTTTGCTTTATCAATATACGCCCATTCAAACTCGTTTCCGTTTTCTTTTTCAAGTACCGGTCGAAGGAAGCGGCCAGACGGTCGGCATAGTACGGCTTCATAATATAATCATGGACGTTCAGGTCAAAGGCGTGAACCGCATAACCGCCGTGGCCGGTAACAAAAATCACATCCACATCAAGTGAATGGGATTTGATCAAATCAGCAAGCTCGTAGCCAGACATATGGGGCATCTCGATATCGGCAAGCAGCAGATCAATGTCTCCGTTCTTTACCCGCCTGTAGGCTTCCTTCGCTGAATCGGTGGAAAAGACAATTTCGACGTCCTGCATTCTGGACACGATCGCTTCTAACTTCTCTAAATCTACTCGATAATCATCTACAAGTCCGACTTTTACCATTATCATTCCCCTAGTTACATAGAATCATCTTTATTCTATCCCATTTCACGACATAAAAAGAACTCTTCGCGACAACTTTATCCAACTAATCCAGCTTTTCGTATATAGTCATTACTAGAAATAAAGATAAGGGAGATTGTGACATGATTACACTGACCGATTGCAGCCGCAGGTTTCAGGATAAGAAAAAAGTAGTCAAAGCGGTGCGAGATGTAAGCTTAACAATTGAAAAAGGAGAAGTCGTCGGCATTCTCGGAGAAAACGGTGCCGGCAAAACGACGATGCTGAGAATGATTGCTTCCTTGCTTGAACCATCACAGGGTGTAATCACAGTAGACGGCTTTGACACGGTCAAGCAGCCGGCTGAGGTCAAACAAAGAATCGGTGTCTTATTCGGAGGAGAAACCGGGCTTTACGACAGGATGACCGCTAAAGAAAATCTCCAATACTTCGGCAGGCTGTATGGGCTGAACCGCCACGAGATCAAAGCAAGAATAGAAGATTTATCGAAACGGTTCGGCATGCGCGATTATATGAACCGGAGAGTGGGCGGGTTTTCGAAAGGCATGAGGCAGAAAGTCGCCATTGCCAGAGCGCTGATTCACGATCCGGACATCATTTTATTTGATGAGCCGACAACTGGGCTTGATATTACGTCAAGCAACATCTTCCGCGAATTTATACAGCAGCTGAAAAGAGAACAAAAAACGATTCTTTTCTCCAGCCACATTATGGAGGAAGTGCAGGCGCTCTGTGACAGTGTCATCATGATTCACAGCGGAGAGGTGATTTACCGAGGGGCGCTTGAATCACTATACGAGAGCGAGCGCAGTGAGGATTTGAATTACATCTTTATGTCTAAGCTTGTCAGGGGGATTTCTTAAATGCTGAGCCATATTTATAAAAAAGAAATGATCGACGCTTTACGCGACAGAAAAACGATATTACTCACAATCTTAGTGCCGATGATTATGATGCTTGGACTTGTCTTTTTTTATGAAAGCATGCTGTCCGACAAAGGGGAGCAGTACACGCTGGCTGTCGGCCATTCGCTTCCGCCCGCACTGGAAAGCAAGCTTAATGAGATTGACGAAATCAGCGTAAAAACATTTGCAAAGCCTGAAGAGGCAGTTGATGAAGGAAAAGCAGATGCCTATCTGAACGTCCCGAAAGAGTTCGACTCATATGTCAACAGCATGACACCTTTTAAGGTTGATGTTTACGGCAATTCAATCGATCAAGGGTCGTCAAATGCCATGCAGCTTGTGCAGTCTGCCTTAGATCAGTACAAAAATGAAATTGTGCAGCAACGTTTAACAAATAAGCATATTGATCAATCGGTGATCCAGCCGTTTACAATTCAGCAAAAGGAAGCGGATGAGGAGAAAGGGACTTCCGCTATTATGCTTTCCGCCATTCTGCCCATGCTGATTCTGACTTCCATTGTTTCCGGCGCAATGCCGATCGCTCTTGATATCATGGCCGGTGAAAAGGACCGAAAGTCAATCGAGGCGCTGCTATTAACGCCAGTCAGCAGAAACAAAGTGCTGGTCGGCAAGTGGCTTGCGGTTTCCACTTTTGGCGTGGCTTCAGGTGTATTTGCTTTGGTGTTTTTGATTTTGTCCACCGTGTTATTTACCGAAAATTTAAAAACGGCCTTCCAGCTGGGAGATCATATGTGGAGTGTAATCGGCGCTTCAGCCTTAATCATTGTGCTCTCTGCATTGCTGATATCTGCGATGGAGCTTTTCATCAGCATCATGTCCAGCTCGGTAAAAGAAGCGCAAAGTTATATGTCTCTCGTCGTCTTTCTGCCTGTGTTCCCGATGTTTTTCATCTTCAGCAAGGCACCGAACCAATTTGACTTATCATACTTTCTCATCCCGTTTCTGAACCTGCATGCGTTATTTAAACAGCTTTTATTCGGGATGGTTGACCCGGCTACCATTTTGTCTACGTCAGGAACCATCGCCGTGCTCATCGCCATCTTCTTTTTACTAGCCAGAGCCTGCTTCCTGAAAGACAAATGGGTTCTTCCAAAATAAACTTGCGAAAGGAGAAATACACTTTCTCCTTTTTGTATATCCTGAAAAAAGAAGGAAAATAGAAAAAGGATATCTAATACAAAAAGTGACCCTGCACTATTTTTCATCAAAATTGGTTTCAAAGGAGAAGGAACAATGGATCAAACACGTACACTCGGCAAAACGAAGCTGAAGGTGAAGCGGATCGGATTCGGCGCGAATGCGGTCGGCGGGCATAATCTATTTCCAAATCTAAATGATGAAACAGGGAAGGATTTAGTGCGCACGGCATTGGATGGCGGCGTCAATTTTATCGATACCGCCTTTATATATGGATTGGGGAGATCTGAAGAATTAATCGGCGAAGTCGTACAGGAACGCGGCGTGCGGAATGAGCTCATCATCGCCACCAAAGGAGCTCATAAAGAAGTGGACGGCAGCATTGAATTAGACAATAGCCGGGAGTTTCTTCGCAGCGAGGTCGAGAAGAGCCTGAAGCGGCTGAAAACAGATTACATTGATTTGTATTATGTTCACTTTCCGGATGGAAATACACCTCTCGCTGAAGTGGCGGGCACTTTGAAAGAGCTGAAGGATGAGGGGAAAATCAAAGCAATCGGCGCTTCGAACCTCGATTATCAGCAATTGCAGGATTTTAATGCTGATGGCTATTTGGAGGTCTTCCAGGCCGAATATTCTCTCATACAGCGTGATGCCGAGAAAGAGCTTCTTCCATACTGTGAAAAACAAGGCATCTCCTTTATTCCTTACTTTCCGCTTGCGTCCGGACTGCTGACAGGAAAATTCACGCAAGACACAGTCTTTGATGATTTCAGAAAGGATAAACCTCAATTTCAGGGTGAAACGTTTATCCACAATCTCAAAAAAGTAGATAAGCTGAAAGCAGTAGCGGAGGAAAAACAAGCGGATACGGCACATGTCGCCTTGGCGTGGCTGTTAACGAGACCGGCGATTGATGCCATTATTCCAGGAGCTAAACGACCTGAGCAATTACAGGATAACCTGAAAACCTTGAACATTGAACTGACCGAAGATGAAGTGAATTTCATCAGCGACATTTTCAAATAAAAAAGGAAATAGCCGTCATGGCTATTTCCTTTTGGTGTTTTATTCTTTGATGAATGCTTCGACTAATTCTGCTGCTCTGTAATCATCCATATCAAGCTGCCATTGGTCGATGTCATTTTTCTTCATTTTCACTTCAACTGTTTTTTCAGATGAAGCAGGTCCAAGCTTTTTGAATTCCTCAGGATAGACTTGAAGCGCGTATTTCACTGCCTCTTCATAGCTGGCACTAGAGTTTTTACTGTAGTAGTCTTTCACTTTGTCTTCGATGCGGTCTGAAAGAGAAGATGCATCTACAGGTTTAACTGTGGCTTCAACAATTGCTTCGTCTTTAGAGATTGAAGTCGTTTTTGCTTGAATGGAAGAGTTTTTGCTTAATCCCTCTTTAATGCCGTTCACGATATTATCAAGCGCTTTGCTGTCCGCATATGTGCTGGAAAGGCCGGAAGCTGAGAGATAACCGTCTTTGGCTGATTCATTAAAATCATTTACAATTTCATTTTTGTTAGCGCCGGTGATTTTTTCGAAATCGGCGTTATCTTTGCCGAAAAGAAGGACATCAACATAAGCTGATAACGCTTTTGCAGAATCTTGGAGCTTATCTGCCGTCGCCAGGATTTTTTTGTCTTTTCCGTCAATTTTAAAAGTAACTGATTTTGGCTTTTTATCACCGTAAGATTCCGGCGTATAGTTAAGCTCGTATTGCTTGCCTTTATCTACAACGAAGAAAAGATTTCCTTCAACGGATTTGTCAGCGTTAATCGTGCTGCCCTGAAGCTTTTCGCTATAGTCTTCAGGGTCTGTGTCAGACATTTTGGTATCACCTTGATACAATGTGAAATCCATACTGTCTACATTCAGCGGGTCTTTTCCTGTGTTTTTCACCGCGACATTGACTTTTAACACAAGCTGGTCATCTGAAGTGGACTTATCATATTTAGACGGAAGCGTATAAGAGACATCCTTGATTTTGACTTGAGCTATATCTGAGCTTTTTTCTGTTTCTGATTCTTTCTTCTCCGCGCTTGTTTTGCTGCCGGAACAAGCAGCTGTAAACATCATCAGCAGAAGAATTAGGAAAACAGCGTACGTTTTTTTCTGAAACATTCATTTTTCCTCCTCAAATGGTTTAGGAAAGGGGAGTCTTTTGTCTTTGAGAAATGGATCTTTTTGAATGGATTAGACTCATATAACCAAAAAAATCAGTTCTTTTCTCACGGTTTTCACCGGATTTTCTGGAAACTCCGCCCTCCTTTGTCATGAATGGACCTATAAAAAGTTACAACGGAATTAATTTTAAGATTATTAGCTTTTATATTGAATAGGTTCATCATCCTATTTTTGGTGAAAAATGTTCTGGTAAAACTGGTAAACTCAGAAAACTGTGTATTTTAGACTATTACTTTTTGATTAGTTGGAGGGAACTTAAGAAGGATGAAAGGGGCCGCCTTTGTGAAGAAAGAGGGACTGAAACAAAAAGCACTGGAAATCGGCCGGGTGCCGACACACTTAAAACTGGAAATTGAAGATTATGGCGGTGATGATAAAAGAGCTCATTTTTGTTGGGCAGATCCTCAGGATGAGAATACCGGCATTATCGTGGAGCTTGGACCGGACGGAGAGCTGGAATCCCTTTCCCGTGATATTGAGCCTGAAAGCGGAGAAAGGCTGTCTGAGGAGAAACTAGAGGATATCATGCGCCAATTTGTCGAGACTCATCATCCGGGGGCACTCTCTGCCTTTGTTCGTGAAGAAAATGACCGTGCATACGGCGATAAAGTGAGATTTTCATATGTTCAAATGGAGGCTGGGCTTCCTCTCCCCATGAGCGGATTTATGGCTGATGTTTCCTTATCAGGTGAGATTGTTTACTTCCGTTATTACGGCGAAGCGGGCAGCATCATCAAGCCAAAGCGGGTCGCGGATGTTGAAGAGGCACTTGCCTTTATCAAGAAGGACGTGGAGTTCGACCTTTTGTTTGAGGTTCTCCATCGTTCTGTTTACAAAAACGGAGATGATCAGCCGCATTTGGTGTACGAGCCTGAAGGTAGGGCGATTACCGTACCTGCGGATTTGGTTCAAGAAGAACAAGCAGTTGATGATGACGATGATTACAGGGAGCCGGAGAGCTTTCCTCTCCCTTTATTCGAGGGCATCCGCGAAAAGGCCGATCCTGACAGCATGATTGGTATTGAAAATGGGTTTGTCAAAGAGCGGGAAGCGGATTTGGGAGATGGGAGAATTGGAATCGTTTGGCGGAATCCGGATGACCCTGTGTATCAGCCGGCGGATAAAAGCATGGACAGCTGGTTTAAGGGACGGACTCATCAAGTGCTGAAAACCATCTATAACAAAGAAACCGGAAAACTCGAAGGCGTCATGTCATTTATGGAGAAAAAAGGGCCGCTGACAGTAACCTTGGCAGAGTGTGAAAAAATCGCGCTTCGCTTTCTATTTGCTTTATTTCCGAATGCCGATCAATATTTTAGGATCAGATACGACGAAAAAGATGAAGAAGAAAACGCAGTCGCTGGTTTTACGTTTGAAGCGCATTGTCACGGAGTTCCGCTCCGATTTGGGCAGATCAGAATTTGTGTCAGCCGCCAGACAGGGTATATCACCGTTTATATGGGACCGGATATTGACCCAAATAAGCTGGCAACCATTGATCCTGTGCCGGCTATTTCAGTTGAACAAGCCAAGTCTATCTTTTGGCAGCATTTTAAAGTTGAGCTTGGCTGGGAAAGAGAGTACGGGGATGATGAAGAACACAGCTACCGGCTCGTCTATAAGCCGGTGTATCCGCATTTTATCGATGCACATACAGGGGAGCCTGTCTTCAGCATATGGTGAAACAGCCAAAAGTCACGCAATTGCCTCAGATATAGAAGAGAGTATGTGATGAAAGTAACAGAAAGAATCTCAAAAAACAATGACAATAATAGAAAAGGACCTTTCTTCACTTTAAATGAAGAAAGGTCTTTTTATATAATAAACAGGATTCTCTTTGTCGTAGACTCTTTGAAAGGGATGACTTCATTGGTTAATAAACAGCTGAAAAAGAAGGCGCAGGAGATCGGAAATGTACCGACGCATTATGAGCTTGAGATAGAAGATTACGACCAAAAGCAAAAGAAGTACGGGCAGGCATATTTTATCTGGAAGGACCCTAAAGATCCGGAAAAGCACATTACAGTTGAACTTAGAAATGACGGCGCCTTGCTCACCTTTTCAACAACTGTCCACTCCGAGACAGACAAAAAACTTCCAGATGCCGAGCTGAAGCTGACGGCTCTTCAGTTTGCCGCTGCCAATCATCCCGGCACATTTATGAATTTTCATTTTCAAGGCAAGGAAGAAAGGGGGCAGCACATCCGGTTTGTCTATACCAAAATGGAGCTGGGGCTTCCGATTCCCAATTCAGGCTTTTTAATTGATATGACACGAAGCGGTCAGATTGTCCACTTTCTATATTACGGGGAAGGGCATAAAGCCGAAGTTCCGACGGAATTTGTAGCAAAAGAGAAGGTTGTATCCCATTACTTAAACACAATGTCTTTTGAGCTGATGTACGATGTCATTGATGGCGAACAGGAACCAAGGCTTGTATATGAACCGATTCTACCGGGATACAGCTATCCCGCAGATGTAGACGAAATTGTGCCCGACCAGCATATCGCAGATGAAAGAATAGAAAACACGGCGCCACTGCCGCCGCTTCAGAACAAGGAAGAAGTTGATATATTTGCCTTGCTGGGTTTTACCTCTGATATGCAGAAAGTCAGTGAAAGAGACTTTGGAGAACAAATTGGAAGCACGTGGCGCAGGGGCGCTGCGCCGGAGCGTAAGGATTTAAGCATAGGAAGCTATTTTGAAACGAGAAATAAAAATACAATCAAAATGAAGACGGATAAAAGAACCGGAAAATTAAAAGCAGCGCTTTCTTTTATGGACTGGCGGAACAACCTCCAATGCTCCACGGAAGAATGCCAAGAGATAGCGCTTCAATTTTTGTATGCCCTCTATCCGAGAGCGGCTGAGTTTTTCAGGGTGAATCCCGTCCGAATTGATGAAAGAGGGAGAGTCCGCAACCATTTTTCTGTCTGGTATAAAGGAGTGCCGCTGCGGTTCGGCGCTGCCCGCATCATTGTCAATCCGGAAACTGGGTTGATTGACGCTTTTATGGCGCCTGATATTGAACCTGAACAATTGGAAGCGATAAATCACAGGCCGGATGTTTCCGCTGAAGAAGCGAAAGAAGCATTTTTAGCCGCTTTTGATGTGAAACTGGAATGGCAGCCTGATTTTACAGCAGGCAGTGACCAGCACTGCAAACTTGTCTATAAGCCGGTTTACCCTTCCTATATTGATGCGCACATAAGGAAAAAGAAAAGGCTGTGAGGGGTGTCTAGTTAGGAATCATCTCCAAGTGGGGGTAGTCCTTGAATCGTTTCCAATCCCCGCCCCATTCGAAACCGAGTGTCTTAGCGATCTCGACAACCTCCAGCCAATCTGATTTTCCGTTTTGATTGCCGTCATATTCCATATCCCATATGATGCTGCCATCCTTTTTTTGAAGGGCGAAATCAATCGCTAAACCATAGTTATGATACGATTCCCCTCCTCTTGCATAGGTGACAATATTCCCTTTTTTTGTACGTCCCTGTTTATATAATTCATCTTGTTCCTTAAAGGACCTGAATCCTTCAGTAATGACGACGTCAATGCCTTTATTCGCTGCAGCGGCTTTGAGTGCATCGGCATTCTGCTTCACAATCGGATGAAGATCCGAGGGGACAGGCATGTCCTGCAAGGCGTTTTGAGAATGCCATTCATGCCGAATATAACTAAAACAAAGATCTAGAAGAAATAGAATACATAAGATAACAAATGTTTTTGCGGGTAAGTTCATATCGGTCTCACTTTCTCAAGATGTGCTGAATGTTAACGCTTTTAAGTGATTGACTCTCTCTAAAAGCGAACAGCTATGATAAAATATAACATAAATAGTAGCAGGAGGAAGGAGGCAGACCGATGAGAGCAAAGATTCCATCAGAAGAAGTAGCAGTAAAGCTGAATGAATGGTACAAGCTCATTCGCGCATTTGAAGCAGATCAAGCAGAAGCGTTAAAGCAGGAGATTGAATATGATTTAGAAGATATGGAAGAGAATCAGGACTTGCTTTTATATTTTTCTTTGATGGAATTCCGGCATCGAATCATGCTTGATAAGCTGATGCCGGTGAAAGACAGCGACACCAAGCCTCCGTTCTCTGATATGCTGAACGAAATTGAAAGCAATCAGCAAAAACTCACGGGCTTACTGGAATACTACTTTTATTATTTCAGAGGAATGTACGAATTCAAGCAGAAAAATTTCATATTAGCGATTGACCATTATAAACATGCCGAGGAAAAGCTCGAGTATGTCGAGGATGAGATCGAAAAAGCTGAGTTTCTTTTTAAAGTCGCAGAAGTGTATTATCACATCAAACAAACGTATTTTTCCATGAATTATGCGAGCCAGGCGCTTGATATCTATACGAAATATGAACTGTACGGTCGCCGCCGGGTTCAGTGTGAATTTATCATCGCCGGAAATTTGACCGATGTGTATCATCATGAAAAAGCACTGACCCACTTGTGCAGCGCTTTAGAACATGCCAGGCAGCTTGAAGAAGCGTACATGATCGCTGCTGCCTATTATAATGTCGGACACTGTAAGTACAGTCTGGGTGATTACAAAGAAGCGGAGGGCTATTTCAAAACAGCCGCCGCCATTTTTGAGGAGCACAACTTTCAGCAAGCTGTTCAAGCTGTATTTTCACTGACCCATATCTACTGTAAAGAGGGAAAATACGACAAGGCAGTAGAGGCTTATGACCGCGGGATAAAGAGCGCGGCTGAATGGGAGGATGACATGTACTTGACGAAATTCCGCCTCATTCATGAGCTGTATCTTGGAAGCGGCGACCTGAACGTGCTTACAGAATGCTTTGACCTGCTGGAATCCAGGCAGCTTCTTGCTGACGCCGAAGATCTGCTGCATGATACAGCGGAACGTTTCAATCAGTTGGAACATTACGAGTCCGCCGCTTTCTTTTACCGCAGGCTGATGAATATTAAAAAGAAGCTTGCCGAGCAGCGTTTTCAATAGGAAATGGCAGAGAACTACAGGTTCTCTGCTTTTTTTGTGCTGTTTTCAACTCGGAAAAACAGGGTATTTTCCACTGCATAGTGAGAAACAGAGGAGGATATCAAGTATGTACAAAGATTTAACCGGAAAAACAGCGATTGTGACAGGGTCTTCAAAAGGAATCGGGAAAGCCATTGCGGAACGGTTCGGACAGGAGAAAATGAATGTTGTTGTAAATTACCACAGCGACCCGTCTGGAGCAGATGAAACTCTGGAAATCATTAAGCAGAACGGAGGGAAAGCCGTCTCAGTTGAGGCGGACGTGTCAAAAGAAGAGGGGATTCAGGCGCTCTTGGACACAGCTTTAGAGCATTTCGGCACGCTCGATGTGATGGTAAACAACTCCGGTTTTAACGGCGTTGAGGCGATGCCGCATGAGATGAGTCTTGAAGATTGGCAGAGAGTGATTGATGTCAATGTTACCGGAACCTTTCTGGGAGCGAAAGCAGCACTTAACCACATGATGAAAAACAATATCAAGGGCAATGTGCTGAATATCTCAAGTGTTCATCAGCAGATTCCGCGCCCTGTAAACGTTCAGTATTCCACATCCAAAGGCGGCATCAAGATGATGACGGAAACGCTGGCGCTCAATTATGCGGATAAGGGAATCCGCGTCAATGCGATAGCGCCCGGCACCATTGCCACAGAATCAAATGTTGATACGAAAAAGGAAGAGAGCAGGCAAAAACAATTGAAAAAAATCCCGATGAAAGCCTTCGGAAAGCCTGAAGAAGTGGCGGCAGCAGCAGCTTGGCTCGTATCTGAGGAAGCAAGCTATGTGACCGGCGCAACACTTTTCGTCGACGGCGGAATGACACTTTATCCATCTCAGCTTGAATAGAAGACAAAACAGGGGGATTGCGGGATGAAAACAGACTGGTGGAAGGATGCAGTGGTGTACCAAATTTACCCGAGAAGCTTTCAGGACAGCAATGGAGACGGAATTGGGGACTTGCGGGGGATTATTTCCCGTCTTGACTACATAAAGGAGCTCGGGGCAGATGTGATTTGGATTTGCCCGATCTATCCTTCTCCGAATGTTGATTACGGCTATGATGTGACAAACCATAAGGCGATTATGGATTCTTACGGAACAATGGACGATTTTCACGAGCTGCTGGACCAGGTGCATCAGCGGGGATTAAAGCTGGTGATGGACTTTGTGTTAAATCACACCTCGGTCGAGCATCCGTGGTTTAAAGAAGCGGAGCTGGACAAAAACAGCAAATACCGTAGCTATTATTATTGGCGTCCCGGCACAAAGAACGGCCCGCCGACGGACTGGCTCTCAAACTATGGATGCCCGGTCTGGCAATACGAAGAGCACACCGGAGAATACTATCTCCATATGAATGCCGTCAAACAAGCTGATTTAAACTGGGAAAATCCCGAAGTTCGCCAGGCGGTGTATGACATGATGAAATTTTGGCTCGATAAAGGGGTCGACGGTTTGCGAATTGATCAGCTCCATCTCATTTCTAAGAAAGAATATCTTCCTTCGTATGAGGACTATATCAATCAGCAGGCAGAGCCGAAGCCCTTTCAGCCAAATGGCGAACGAATCCATGACTATTTAAAAGAAATCACAGATGAAGTGTTTTCTCATTATGATGTCATGTCTGTCGGAGAGGTCGGCAGTGTCACACCGGAAGAAGGCCTGAAATATACGGGAACAGATAAGCATGAGCTGAATATGATTTTTCACTTTCAGCATATGGAGCTTGATCAGCAGCCCGGAAAAGAACATTGGGATTTGAAGCCCCTTGAGCTTTCTGATTTAAAATCGGTTTTGACAAAATGGCAAAAGAAGCTTGAACATCAAGGCTGGAATACATTGTTTTGGTGCAACCACGACCAGCCCCGGATTGTGTCCAGATTCGGAGACGATGGGGAATACCGCAAAGCATCAGCGAAAATGCTGGCAGCCGTAATTTATTTTATGAAGGGCACGCCGTATATTTATCAGGGAGAAGAAATCGGGATGACAAACGCGCCGTTCACCCGGATTGAAGACTACAAAGATATCCAAACGATCAATATGTATCATAAACGGGTGTTTGAAAAAGGCTATGATCCAAATGATGTGATGAGATCGATCTTAGCCAAAAGCCGGGATCACGCCCGGACCCCGATGCAGTGGAACAGCGGCAAAAATGCCGGATTTACTGACGGCACGCCTTGGCTGAAGGTCAATCCGAACTTCACCGCAATCAATGTGGAGGAAGCGCAGGGAGATCCTGATTCTGTCTTAAACTATTACAAAAAGCTGATCAGCCTGAGAAAGCAGTACGCTGACCTCATGAAAGGGAGCTTTGATCTTTTGCTTCCGGACGATCCGCAGTTGTTTGTATACATGAGAGAAAACAGTAAACAACAGCTTTTGTCGGTCAATAATTTTTCAAAAGAGCAGGCTGTTTTTCAGTGGCCTAAGAACTGCGGCAAAGCTCAGGCCTCACTGCTTCTCAGCAATTATAACAACGATGATCTTGATGACGAAATGGTGTTCCGGCCTTATGAGAGCAGGGTCTATCTTCTGGACAAAACAAACTAATGATTGAAGTAGCCCGGCATTTTTAGCCGGGTTTTTTTAGTACATATATTCGCTCTGCAGGCGGGAAGAATAAATGAAAATGAAATTTATTCTTGCAAAACGTAATGACTTCGGTTTATTATGATATAGGATTACAAAATCGTTATCATTTTGATTTAAAGTTACTGAAAAAGAGGGGATATACGATATGTTTAAAAAATGGAGCGGTTTGTTTGTGATTGCAGCGTGCTTTTTATTAGTTGCAGCATGCGGCAACTCATCAACAAAAGGGTCGGCGGATTCAAAGGGTGATAAACTGCACGTTGTCACAACGTTCTACCCGATGTATGAATTCACAAAACAAATTGTAAAAGACAAAGGCGATGTGGATCTGTTAATCCCATCTTCCGTTGAACCGCATGATTGGGAACCGACGCCGAAAGACATTGCCAACATTCAGGATGCTGATTTGTTCGTTTATAATAGTGAATACATGGAGACATGGGTTCCGTCAGCTGAAAAAAGCATGGGCCAAGGCCATGCCGTTTTCGTTAATGCAAGCAAAGGCATTGATTTAATGGAAGGCTCTGAAGAAGAACACGAAGAGCATGATCATGGGGAGCATGAGCACAGTCATGCAATGGACCCTCACGTATGGCTTAGCCCTGTTCTGGCACAGAAGGAAGTTAAAAATATTACGGCTCAAATCGTGAAGCAGGACCCGGATAACAAAGAATACTATGAGAAAAATAGTAAAGAATATATTGCAAAACTGCAGGATCTTGATAAACTATATCGTACAACCGCAAAAAAAGCGGAGAAAAAAGAATTTATCACGCAGCATACAGCTTTTGGCTATCTGGCAAAAGAATACGGCTTGAAGCAGGTTCCGATTGCAGGGCTTTCACCTGACCAAGAACCGAGCGCAGCCAGCTTGGCAAAGCTGAAAACATATGCCAAAGAACATAATGTAAAAGTTATTTACTTTGAAGAAATTGCATCCTCAAAGGTCGCAGATACGCTCGCCAGTGAAATCGGCGCGAAGACAGAAGTGCTGAATACACTGGAAGGCTTGAGCAAAGAAGAACAGGATAAAGGTTTAGGGTATATCGACATTATGAAACAAAACCTCGATGCCCTGAAAGATTCACTATTGGTTAAATCATAAGATAGTGTGCGCCGGAGGGGTGCACACTATTTCTTTGTGAGAAAGGAAGATTAACATGAATCTCGTCTCATTGAAAGATATCGTTTTCGGCTATTCCCATACGCCTGTTTTAGATAAAGTATCACTTGATATTGAAAGCGGTGAGTTCGTCGGCATCACTGGACCAAACGGCGCCTCTAAATCGACGCTCATAAAGGTAATGCTCGGCATGCTGAAACCGTGGGAAGGCACAGTGACGATCAGTAAAAGGAATACAGAAGGGAAACGCCTGACCATAGGGTACGTCCCGCAGCAAATTTCTTCATTTAATGCCGGATTTCCGAGCACGGTGCTGGAGCTTGTTCAGTCAGGCCGCTATACAAAAGGGAAATGGTTTAAACGTTTAAATGAAGAAGATCATCTTGAAGTAGAAAAAGCATTGAAAATGGTGGAAATGTGGGACCTCCGCCATCGTAAAATCGGTGATTTATCAGGCGGACAGAAACAGAAAATCTGTATCGCCAGAATGCTCGCCAGCAACCCGGATCTGCTGATGCTGGACGAACCGACGACAGCTGTTGATTACGACAGCAGAAAAGGATTTTACGAATTTATGCATCACCTTGTGAAAAATCACAACCGCACAGTTGTGATGGTTACTCACGAACAAAACGAAGTACAGCAATTTTTAGATAAAGTGATTCGATTAGAGAGAGGAGAAAAAGGCGGATGGAAATGTTTGACTTGGAATTCATGCGACGAGCTTTTCTAGCAGGCGGCATGATCGCCGTCATGGCTCCGATACTAGGAGTGTATCTCGTTCTCAGAAGACAGGCCTTAATGGCTGACACACTTTCACATATCTCATTGTCAGGTGTTGCCATCGGCTTTTTTCTCAGCACCAATATAACCGCAGCAAGCATAGTCGTCGTGACCATCGGCGCGATCGGAATTGAATACATGCGGCGGGCGTATCGGACTTATTCAGAAGTGTCCATTGCCATCTTAATGGCAGCTGGTTTGTCCTTCGCGATGTTTTTAATCAGCCTTTCCAAAGGCACAGCCAATATGAGCATCGATCAATACCTATTTGGATCGCTTGTGACAGTTAACCAGCAGCAGGTCTATATTATCAGTATTATCACACTGCTGATCCTGCTTTATTTTATCGTACTGAGAAGGCCGCTCTACCTGCTGACGTTTGATGAAGCAACAGCCAAAACATCGGGAATCAATACAAACGTTCTCTCGTTGTCATTCAGTATTGTCACAGGCCTTGCGATTTCAGTCATTATTCCGATCATCGGGGTTCTTCTTGTATCGGCCCTGCTCGTATTGCCGGCAGCCTTCGCCATCAGAATTGCAAAAGGCTTTAACATGGTTTTCATTACAGCCATACTCATTTCATTATTCAGCGTATTTACGGGACTGACATCATCCTATCAGCTCGGGACGCCGCCAGGTCCGTCTATTACCCTGCTATTGATCGTTTTGCTATTAATCGGATTTGCAGTTCAGGGAGTTTGGACGTTTATCAAAAAAGAAGCTCAGCGCAAAAAAAGAAGCCGATAACATGAAAAGCAGTTTTCCCTAGGGAAAACTGCTTTTTTTATAGAAACAATCCGGCAAGGCGCTCATAAGATTCTTTTTTCGCCTCAAAATCAAACACATTGCACAGAACCATGATTTCATTTGTTTCGTAGCAGCCTGTGAGGTCTAACAGCTGTTGTTTGACAGTGGTGGGAGAACCGATCACCATCCGCTTTCTGTTTTCTTCTATGAGTTTTTTATCGGACGCTGTATAGGGATGAGCTTTCGCTTCCTCGATGCTTGGCACGCGGCTGTCCAAGCCTTTTCCGACGCGAAGAAGCCACAAATCCTGGCTTAATGCGAGTTCTTCTGCCTCTTCATCTGTTTTTGCGCAAATGACAAAAATCGTAAACAGTGCGGATGGATTCGAAAAATGGGCTGAGGGCCGAAAGCTTTCCCGGTAGATGCGGAATGCATTTTCTCCTCGCTCGGGATTAATGAAATGCCCAAATACATATCCAATCCCCTGTTGCGCCGCGCGTCTTGCGCTGTTTTCACCAAGACCGAGCACCCATAGCTCGGGTGCCGTGTCAATAAGGGGCGCCGCTTTGATTCCGGCATACGGATGGTCGGGAGGAAGGGAATCTGTTAGAAAATAAGAGACATCCTGCAGCTGTCTGTTAAATTCGGTTAAGCTTTTTTTCACCCCGTCCGTTAATGCAAGCCTGGTTTTTGTCGTGCCGCCGGGGGAACGGCCGACGCCGAGGTCAATCCGGTTTGGATACAGGGCCTCAAGCTGGCGAAAGGTTTCAGCCACTTTAAATGGGCTGTATTGGGGCAGAAGCACGCCGCCTGATCCGACACGAATGGTGTTTGTCTGTGCTGCGATGCGGGCGATCAAGATTTCAGGCGCTGTGCTTGCCAGTCCTTTCGTGCTGTGATGCTCGGCAAACCAATAACGCTTATAGCCCCACTCTTCGCTTAATTGGGCAAGCTCAACCGAATGCTGGAGAGTTGTCACAGGGCTTTCTCCTTTAGAAACAGGTGCCTGATCAAGTATGCTTAAATGAATCAAAAGGCCGCTTCCTTTCTGTCTGTTTTTAGATGGTGACACCAGAATAGGCAAAATGACTTGCCCGCGTCAAATGGTTTGTTTAAGAAGCGCACTTTATAGCATTTGCAAATCATATATCAAATATGGAAGTTTTTTTTCGAGGTTTTTCGTCAATTATTCTTAACTTTTACGAAACTTTGATATAATAACAAACGTATATATTAGTAATTTACGGCTTATTTTCCTTGTGAGCGTAAAAATAAATGTGACTATCTTCACATTTCGATGAGTAGGAGTGAATCGTGTGGCAATTTCTTTAGAAAAAGGTCAACGAATTGATTTAACAAAAGGAAAAGCCGGTCTGTCAAAATTGATGGTCGGTCTCGGCTGGGACCCAGTGTCCTCAGGCGGAGGATTCTTCAGCAAACTGCTTGGCGGAGGCGGTCCGAATATCGACTGTGACGCTTCAGTGCTGATGCTGGAAAACGGAAAATTCACCGATAAGAAAAACCTGATTTATTTCGGCAACCTGAAAAGCCGCTGCGGCGGTGTACAGCATACAGGCGACAACCTGACGGGTGACGGTGCAGGCGATGACGAGCAAATTATGATAGATTTAGATAAAGTGCCTGGAAACATCGATAAGCTTGTATTTGTAGTAAACATTTACGATTGTGTCAGAAGAAAACAAGATTTTGGCATGATTCAAAATGCGTTTATCCGCGTAGTTGATCAATCTAATCACGAGGAAATGCTCAAGTACAATTTGAGAGACAATTACGCCGGCAGAACAAGCCTGATTACAGCAGAAATCTACCGCAGCGGCAGTGAGTGGAAGTTTGCGGCGATCGGTGAAGGCACAAACGATACGAGATTAGAAGATATTATCAGCCGATACGTATAAAAGAAAAGGAGTGGATGAAACATGACAATCTCATTGGCAAAAGGACAAAAAGTAGATTTAACAAAAACAAATCCTGGTCTTTCAAAGGTTGTTGTCGGTTTAGGCTGGGATACGAACAAGTATGACGGCGGACACGACTTTGATCTTGACTCAAGTGTGTTTCTGTTAGACGCCGCAGGCAAATGCGCGTCACCAAACGACTTTATTTTCTACAACCAGCTTGAAGGCGGCAACGGTTCAGTCGTTCATTCAGGCGACAACCTGACTGGTGCTGGCGAAGGCGACGATGAGAATGTAAAAGTAAATCTCAGCGCTGTACCGGCAAACATTGATAAAATCTCATTTGTTATTACCATTCACGATGCAGAAGCGCGCAGCCAAAACTTTGGACAAGTATCAAACGCGTTTGTCCGCATCGTAAATGAAGAAACAAATGAAGAGCTCATCCGTTACGATCTTGCAGAAGATTTCTCTATTGAAACGGCAATCATTGCAGGGGAGCTTTACAGACATAACGGCGAGTGGAAATTCTCAGCAATCGGCTCAGGCTACCAAGGCGGCCTTGCCCGCATTGCAACAGACTACGGTTTGCAAGTCGGTTAAGACAAATACGAAGAGCAGAAAGGAGAGAGGCAGTATGGCCATTCAATTATCAAAAGGACAGCGCATTGATTTAACAAAAACAAATCCGGGACTGACTAAAGCGGTGATCGGCTTAGGCTGGGATACAAACAGGTACTCCGGCGGACACGATTTTGACCTGGATGCTTCGGCCTTTTTAGTTGATGCGCATGATAACTGCGTAAATGATCTCGATTTCGTCTTCTATAATAACCTTGAACATCCGAGCGGCGGTGTCATCCATACGGGTGACAACCGCACGGGTGAGGGCGACGGAGATGATGAGCAGATTATCGTTGATTTCTCAAAAATCCCTGCTCACATTGAGAAAATCGGCATCACAGTGACCATTCACGACGCTGAAGCACGCAGCCAAAACTTTGGACAAGTTTCCAATGCATTTGTCCGCGTTGTGGATGAAGAAACGCAGAATGAGCTTCTTCGCTTCGATTTGGGAGAAGACTTCTCCATTGAAACAGCTGTTGTCGTTTGTGAGCTTTACAGACACGGCGGCGAGTGGAAATTCAATGCAATCGGCAGCGGATTTTCCGGCGGGCTGGCTGCATTGTGCCGGAATTACGGTTTGCAAGTGTAAGCGAGTGACAAATAGAGAAGTCACCGTTTCAAATTAATAGGAGGAAAAAACTTGGACTTTTTACATCATATTTTGTCTACGTATGCTTCATTTTTCGATTGGAAAATGTGGGGGGAAGTTCTGACTGATCCTGTTTCCTGGGGTTTGATCGGTTCCCTTGTTGTTCTGGAAGGCCTTTTATCGGCCGATAACGCGCTTGTTCTTGCGGTCATGGTTAAACACCTGCCGGAAAAACAGCGGAAAAAAGCGTTAACGTATGGTTTGTTTGGAGCTTATATTTTCAGGTTTATTTTCATCGGGCTCGGTATGCTTCTCATTAAATTCTGGTGGATCAAGGTGCTTGGCGCGCTTTACCTGGCTTGGCTCGTCATTAAGCACTTCTGGATTGGCGAAAAAGAAGAGGAAGCGGACGGCATCAAGAAAAACTCTTGGATGGTCCGCACGTTTGGGATCTTCTGGGCGACTGTCATTTCAGTAGAATTAATGGATCTTGCCTTCTCTGTGGACAGCATCCTGGCCGCGTTTGCAGTATCTGAAAAAGTATGGGTGCTTCTGATTGGCGGTATGCTTGGTATTTTAATGATGCGTACAGTGGCAAAAGTATTCCTTGTGCTGATTGATAAAATTCCTGAGCTGGAAAACACAGCATTCGTCTTAATCGGCATTATCGCGCTGAAAATGGCGGGGAGCGCTTTCCATTACGAAATGCCGCACTCTGTATTCTTCATTATCATTATCGCTGCATTTGCGGTAACATTGATCATTCACTACATCAATAAACAAAAGCAGGTGCGCGAACAAACAGCCGCTTCAAAAGAAGAATAAAACAAAACAAGGAGGGAGGTTCAATGTCCTTCCTTTTTTGTTACCGAAATATCGTTCAATGACAAACCGGAAAGGAGGATATGATGAGACAAGAAGAACTAACCATTCATAAAGCACTTCCGGCTGATGGCGATTGGAAAAGCCTGCTGTTTCAGCCATTGCCGGAGCGGGATCACTATGAAACTGCACAAGGCCTTTCTTTTTCTCGTCTTGCCGGTCAGATATTGGGCACGCCTATTGATGAGACGGATTACTATAACGAGCTGTATGAGCTGTCTGTAAACGACCGCATAACGATTTTGAGTGAAACGCTTGATAAAACAATCGAACCGGAAACATTTCAAAAGCTTCAGCATATTCATTCCATCAATCAGAAAGAAAAAGGGCTGTCAGTCAGCCGCTTTGTTGCCTTTCTGGACGGGGAAAAGCTGATTGCGAAGCACTCAAATCCCCTGATGCACCGCCATTTAAGAAAAGCGCTGATGACGCTTTTACATACCTTTGCGGACAGTCATGAAAAGGGGCTGAATCATCCTGATTTTCGCAGAGTGCTGCTTGATGTCTCGAAGTTTTCCTTAAACCATCTGAACCCTTGGCTGGAAAAAACCGATATAGAGCGGGAGATGCCGAAGGTTGTTTGGTATGGAGATGCGACGAAAAGCCAGCTCTATTTCTTATATTATCTGATGCTGGTCGGCTGTGATGTACTGCTGTTCCATCCGGCGGGAACGGATCAGCTGGCGCTTGTCGACCCGAAGCAGGAGCTCGGTTTTACGGAAAAGCTCCCGGATGTTTCGGAGCTTCAGCCGTTTCCGAAAGAAAAACCAGACCGGAAATCAACAGTGGCTTACCGCTCAACAAAGGAAATTGAACATGTGCTGAATCACGAGGAATCCATGCTGTATAAGCCGTGGCAGTTCAGAGATCACACACCGGTGTCCGTTACGCTGAAAACGACCTATGATGAATTGTTTTTAATCACGAAAGAACGCGCCTTTATTCGGCCGAATTTCAAAGCTGATAAACATTCCATTGAGATTCCGAATGTATTCGCCAAAATTATGGGCGTGTCGAAAGACAATAAGGAATATTGGAACAGGCTTCATACTCTAGCGGATTATCAGGAAACAGAAATGGTCAGAAGCTTTCCATTTACAGAAGAAATAAAGTCGAACTATCAATTTCACTACAGCCACGCACTTGATCAAGAAGGGAACATTGATCCGGACAAGCTGATGGCAAGCAATGTGTGGCAGTACAAACAGCTGCCGGCGGGCGTTCAGACTGCCATTGCCAAAACGATTTCGAGAATGTGCAGGCACCCGCGGCTTAAAGCCTTGCATCAGGAACAAGTCAAGGATGTTCAAATCTATTTGTTTAAACAAACAACAAATCTGCCTGCTAATCTGCTGAAATTGATTCAAATGTTCGACTATGCGCAAACCGTTCCGAAACTCGTTTTATATCATACGGAAATGAGCGGCGGACTCACGCGTTCGGATGCTGCTGCCCTGCTGTTCCTGAATGAAATTGGAATCGATATCATCATTTATAATCCGCCCGGACACCAAGATATTGAGCAGTTTATTGAAGATGACCAGTATGATATCCACTGGCTGGATGACATGGTGTTTCAGCAGGACTACAAAGAGCCTTCGCTTGTGAAAAGGCTCTTCAGAACCATTACCCAAAAATAAGGAGAGAAGAAAAGCATGACAACAGAAAATCAAAATCCGCTTGTTCTCGATAAAAATGAAGAGATTTCCCAGCAAAAAGCTGACGATATCCGTCTTCAGCTTCGTCAGGAACCAGAAGTGAAGCGGCTTGCTCAACAAATTGACGTCAAAAACCAAATGGAGCTGCTTGAGTACGGCAAGGAGCCGGCCGTTGAAATATCCAAGTTCTCTGACCGCATCTTAGGGATGATGAAAACAACAAGCGTGACAGACTCCGGCACAATGCTGACTCAGCTTGGGAAAATCATGGACCGCTTCGACAAAAATGATTTTGATGAGCCAAAGGGATTAATGGCGAAAATTTTCAAACGCGGCGGCAGCATGATTGAAAAAATCTTTAAAAAGTATCAGACGCTTGGCGGAGAGATTGAAAAAATCCACGTTGAGATTTCAAAATACAAAGATGAGATGACGAAGACGAACTACACGCTCGATGAAATGTATGAAAACAATATCAAATACTATATGGAGCTTGAAAAATACGTCGTTGCCGGGCAGATGAAACTGGAAGAGATGCAGTCGATCCTTCCTTCATATGAGGAAAAAGCGGCAAGCGGGAACCAGCTGGCGCAAATGCAGCTCGATACGTTGCGCAACGGCATTCAGGCGCTTGAGGAACGGGTGTATGATCTGGATATGGCACGGATGGTGGCGCTTCAAACTGCTCCTCAAATCCGTCTCCTGCAGCGAGGAAATGCAAAGCTGATCGGGAAAATCAACTCGGCGTTTATCATTACCATTCCGATTTTCAAAAACGGCATTATTCAGGCTGTTACGGTAAAGCGGCAAAAGCTTGTGGCTGATTCCATGAGCGAGCTTGACCGCCGGACAAACGAGATGCTGAAACGAAATGCTGAAAACATCTCGAGCCAAAGTGTTGAAATTGCCAGAATGGCCGGCAGACCGAGCATAGATATTGAAACGATCGAATCGTCTTGGAACACGATTGTCAGCGGCATGCAGGAAACAAAACAAATCGAAGAAGAAAACAAGCGCCTCCGCGAAGACGGCGCGAGACGAATTGCACAGCTTCAGGATAATATTAAAAAAGCAGCATTGCAGCAATAATAAAAACCCCGCTTGTGGAACATAAGCGGGGTTTTTCAATTACATCATTTAGTTAATGACAATGTGTAAAGACAGGTGTAAACTTAAACGGTAATCATTTTGCATATCAGAGGTGTTGGCAATGGGAAAACAACAGCCTATATCCCAGCGTAAACTGCTGGGCGTCGCCGGTTTGGGGTGGCTGTTTGATGCAATGGATGTCGGAATATTATCGTTTATTATCGCCGCGCTCCATGTAGAGTGGAATCTGTCGCCCGAGGAAATGAAATGGATCGGAAGCGTCAATTCCATCGGCATGGCTGCGGGTGCGTTTTTGTTTGGTTTGCTGGCTGATCGAATCGGCCGCAAACAAGTGTTTATCATCACCCTTTTATGCTTTTCCATCGGAAGCGGCATTTCCGCTTTTGTGACGAGCTTATCGGCATTTCTAATCCTTCGTTTCGTGATTGGTATGGGACTTGGCGGAGAGCTTCCAGTCGCTTCAACACTCGTTTCGGAAGCGGTTGTGCCTGAAAAGCGAGGCAGAGTGATTGTGCTTTTGGAAAGCTTTTGGGCCGTGGGCTGGCTCGCAGCGGCCTTGATTTCTTACTTTGTGATACCAAGCTTTGGCTGGCAGGCTGCCCTGCTGTTAACTGCGCTGACTGCTTTTTATGCGCTGTACCTGCGGACGAGTTTGCCTGATTCGCCGAAATATGAATCGCTTTCTGCCAAAAAGAGGTCGGTGTGGGAGAATGTAAAAAGCGTCTGGGCAAGACAGTATATACGGCCGACCGTGATGCTGTCGATCGTTTGGTTCTGTGTGGTGTTTTCTTATTACGGCATGTTCCTATGGCTCCCGAGTGTTATGCTGCTGAAAGGCTTCAGCATGATTCAAAGCTTTGAATATGTCCTGCTGATGACGCTTGCTCAGCTACCTGGCTATTTCTCTGCCGCATGGCTGATTGAAAAAGCGGGCCGGAAGTGGATACTCGTCATTTACTTGATTGGCACAGCAGGAAGCGCCTATTTCTTCGGAACGGCGGATTCCTTAAGTCTTCTCCTTACGGCTGGAATGCTGTTATCGTTTTTCAATCTCGGTGCGTGGGGCGTGCTGTATGCTTATACCCCGGAGCAATACCCGACTGCGATTCGAGCAACAGGTTCAGGAACGACAGCAGCGTTTGGAAGAATCGGCGGCATCTTCGGGCCTTTGCTCGTCGGAACGCTCGCAGCCCGTCATATTTCGTTTTCGGTCATCTTTTCAATCTTTTGCATTGCAATCTTACTCGCGGTTGCTTGTATTTTGATTATGGGGAAAGAAACGAAACAAACTGAGCTAGAATAGGAAAAGCACCTCTTGAATGAGGTGCTTTCGCGTGTCGACAAACCCTCGCATTCGTTGTTAGGACTGCGCTTCGGTGCTCAATGCGAAGTGGATCAACGGCTAAATTCTCAGGCGTCCTGTCTAAACGCCGTCGTCATCACATCCTGTGAATGTCCGCTCCTATGCTCGTCCTTCCTAGACTTCAAGGGTTTTCAATCACGCTGAAAAGATTTTGTCAACAATCTGAGGCACCTCTTGAATGAGGTGCTATTTTTACATTTGCGCCCGGGCTGCGGATTGGCGTTTCCCGGTTTTACTAATTGTCTGGTAGAGCGTCATAGAAAGTATGAACAGAATGGCAGTAAATCCTGTGACAGCTCCGAAATGCTGTGTGCTTTGATATAAAAAACCTGCAATACTTGTACCGACAGTAGTTCCGGCATACATAGCGGCATTGGAAAGGGAAGCGATGGTTCCTCGCGCATTTGGTGCAATGGATTGAAAGACACCCATCATTAACGGAAAGATGATGCCAGCTGTAAAGAACGTGAGAAAAAAGCTGGCTTCTACTAAAAACAAGTTTGGAAAGAACGGAAGAGCGAAATAGAGAGCGCCCATTAGCAGCATCCCGCTGATCAGTGTTTTAAACATGCCCAGCTTTTCTGAAACCCGGCTGCCGATAAGGCTCCCGAGCATATTTCCCAGTCCGAGTACAAGCATAGCTGCGCCAATTTGTGACACGGTTAAATGATAATCCGTGGAAAGCCAAGTACCCAGAAAGCTGAACGATGCGAAGTTTCCGGTTTGAAACAGAAAATAGGCAAGCAGAATAACCGATGTTTTCGGCAATGAAAAAAGCTCCCGATAGGGGTTGAAAATTGATGGGCGCGCCAATGGTTCAGAAGGCCGGATGCCAGGCATGACCGTCGCCAGGATCAATAGAAGAATAAGCGAGCACGCTGACAAAACGAAAAATGGCGTATGCCATGTAAAGGAAGCGAGAAACCCTCCAATAGGAAGTCCGAGCATTTGTGAAGCGGCCAAACCTGCTGTCGCAATCCCCATGCCTTTTATGATCTGAGAAGGCCGGACAATGACTGGGATGGACGCCCAAATTTGAGGCGTCACAAACGCAGCGCTAACGCCTGCGGCAAAACGGAACAGGCACATGGCGGCAAAAGAGGGAGCGATGCCGCATAAAAACGTGGATACGATAAAGCCTGCAAGTCCCCACAGCATGACTGTTTTCCTGTTCAGCCGGTCTGAGATTGGGCCTGCAATGAAAGCGAAGAGCGCATAACCGAGTGCATAAGCACTGACCATCCAGCCTGACAAATCAGTAGAGACATGAAACTGATTCTGTAAAAGGGGGAGAAGCGGCGAAAGCAAAAAGGTATCCGTGCCAATGACAAACATGACACTGAAGAAAAGCCAAATGCGATTCAAATTTTATCACTCCTATTGTTTTATAACTTTGAAACTATGAAACAGATATGTATAGAGAAAACCCTTTGTTAGAGGGTTTCCAAAAAGCCAGGCAGGTATGTGTGAAATGTGTCTTCACGCAGACTGACGTATTTTGTCCGCGAATCTTTCCGGGTTGCCGTCAATCCCGCTTCACGCAGCGTTTTAAAATGATAAGATGCCGTGGTTTTGACAATATTGCACTTTTCACCTACTTCACCGCAGCTGAGTTCTTTTCCGCTGACATAAAGCGTACGAATAATGGCAAGCCTTGATTCATCAGACAGTGCTTTAAAAATTTGCGCTCTGATTTGATCATCTGATTGTTTCATAGTCATGAAACTATAATACATAATGGGTGTTGAAAAAGCAACTTATTTTTCCAGTAAAGGAGCAGGAAGTCATAAGAGGAAGGAGGAATTCAATTCCAATAAAAGCGTTTTCAACTAAAGAGAGGAGAAAAATCACCCGTAAAATACAATCATATAGGAGGATTACAGAGCATTTAGAAGCATAAATAAGATCATGTGGTCACATGGATGTTTATAAAGAAATGGTACAGAATAAAAGAGAATATGCTGTTTGTGTGGGAAGTTACATAAATGTTACGGTAATAAAGATTGCTTAATATGGAGGGAAAATATGAGTGTAGATGAGAAACCAATTAAGATAAAAGTCGAGAAAGTCTCTAAGATTTTTGGGAAACAAACAAAGAAGGCAGTTCAAATGCTTGCCAACGGAAAGACAAAAAAAGAGATCCTGAAAGCAACCGGATCAACCGTTGGGGTTAATCAGGCAGATTTTGAAGTATATGATGGTGAGATATTTGTCATCATGGGTCTATCAGGGAGCGGTAAATCAACTTTAGTACGGATGTTAAACCGGCTTATTGAACCGACTGCCGGAAATATTTACATTGATGGTGACATGATAACAAATATGTCAAAAGACCAGCTCCGGGAAGTCCGCCGGAAAAAAATCAGCATGGTCTTCCAAAAGTTCGCTCTGTTTCCGCACAGAACGATACTTGAAAACACAGAATACGGACTGGAGCTTCAAGGTGTAGACAAACAAGAGCGGCAGCAAAAAGCGCTTGAGTCTCTTAAGCTCGTTGGACTGGAAGGATTTGAACACCAATATCCCGACCAGCTTTCCGGCGGGATGCAGCAGCGTGTCGGCCTTGCCCGCGCGTTGACAAATGATCCGGACATCCTTCTGATGGACGAAGCGTTCAGTGCGCTCGATCCACTGATTCGTAAAGATATGCAGGATGAACTTCTTGATCTTCACGATAATGTCGGAAAAACAATTATCTTTATTACGCATGACTTGGACGAAGCGTTGCGGATCGGCGACAGAATTGTCCTAATGAAGGACGGCAACATCGTTCAAATCGGCACGCCTGAAGAAATCCTGATGAATCCATCTAACGAATATGTTGAGAAATTCGTCGAAGATGTTGATTTGTCTAAAGTCCTCACAGCAGGCCACATTATGAAACGCGCTGAAACAGTGCGGATTGATAAAGGGCCTCGCGTAGCATTGACACTGATGAAAAACCTTGGAATTTCTTCAATTTATGCAGTGGATAAACAAAAGAAATTGTTAGGTGTTATCTATGCGTCTGATGCGAAAAAAGCGGCTGAGTCTGATTTGTCACTTCAAGACATCTTGAATACAGAATTTACGACTGTACCAGAGAATACGTATCTGACTGAGATTTTTGACGTTGTGTCCGATGCGAATATTCCAATTGCGGTTGTGGATGAGAAGCAAAGAATGAAAGGAATTGTCGTAAGAGGCGCGCTGATTGGCGCACTTGCCGGCAATAACGAGTATATCAATGCTGAAGGCACTGGCGAACAAACACAAGATCCTTCTGCACAGGAGGTGAAATAAGATGGATAGACTGCCTAGAATACCTTTAGCAGATATCATTGACCGTTTTGTTGACTGGATTACGATGACGTTTGGCGGATTCTTCGACGGAATCGCTAACGGTTTGGCTGCTTTTGTAAATGGAATTGTCACCGGTCTTGGATTTATTCCATCTATTTTGTTAACGATTATTTTCGCCGCACTTGCGTGGTGGATCAGTACAAGGGGAATTGCGTTATTTACGTTGATTGGATTCCTCCTGATCGATTATTTAGGATATTGGGACCCAATGCTGCAAACATTGGCGCTTGTGTTGACATCTGTGATTATTTCGATTGTGGTCGGGGTTCCGATCGGAATTTGGGCGTCTCAGAAAGAAACGGTTCGCCGTATTGTAACGCCAATTCTTGATTTAATGCAGACAATGCCTGCTTTCGTATATCTATTGCCGGCGATTTTCTTCTTTAACATCGGTGTTGTGCCGGGTGTTGTTGCGTCTGTTATCTTCGCGATGCCGCCGACAATCCGCATGACTGTTCTCGGTATTAAACAAGTGCCGGCGGATCTGATTGAAGCGACTGAGGCATTCGGTTCTACAACAGCTCAGCGTTTGTTTAAAGTTCAGCTTCCGCTTGCGACAAAAACGATTTTGGCCGGAATTAACCAGAGCATCATGCTTGCGTTATCAATGGTTGTTATCGCCGCAATGGTCGGTGCACCGGGACTTGGTTCTGAAGTATACAGTGCCGTTACACAGCTGAAAACCGGGGTCGGAGTAGAGGCTGGTATCGCCATCGTTATCGTTGCCATTACCCTGGACCGTATTACTCAAAATATTAAAGTGAAGAAGAAAAGCAGGGGGAATGCCTGATGCTTAAAAAAATCATCGGCATCGGCGTTTCCGCCATGCTGGCGCTCTCACTTGCGGCTTGCGGTTCAGAAAACGATGAAAATGCATCCGCAGCAGAACAGGTGAATAAGACCATCATCGGGATTGACCCCGGTTCAGGGATTATGTCCCTGACTGACAAAGCGATGAAGGATTATGACCTGAATGACTGGACATTGATTTCAGCGTCAAGTGCTGCGATGACTGCTACGCTTAAAAAGTCATACGACCGTAAGAAACCGATTATCATTACAGGATGGACACCGCACTGGATGTTCTCCAGATATAAGCTGAAATATCTCGATGATCCGAAACAATCTTATGGCAGCGCAGAGGAAATCCATACGATCACACGCAAAGGCTTCAGCAAAGAGCAGCCGAATGCCGCAAAGCTTCTGAGCCAGTTTAAATGGACGCAAGACGAAATGGGCGAAATCATGATCAAGGTGGAAGAAGGCGAGAAACCAGCCAAAGTTGCTGCTGAGTACGTCAATAAACACAAGGATCAGATTGCCGAATGGACAAAAGGCGTTCAAAAGGTGAAGGGAGACAAAATCAACCTTGCCTATGTGGCGTGGGACAGTGAGATTGCAAGTACAAACGTCATAGGCAAAGTCTTAGAAGACTTGGGCTATGAGGTAACACTTACTCAGGTAGAGGCTGGGCCGATGTGGACTGCAATTGCGACGGGAAGTGCGGATGCATCCCTTTCCGCATGGCTGCCGAATACCCATAAAGCATACGCCGCTAAATATAAAGGCAAATATGACGATATTGGCACCAGTATGACTGGTGTGAAGATGGGGCTTGTTGTTCCTCAATATATGAAAAACGTCAACTCAATTGAAGATTTGAAGAAGTAATGAAGAAAGCAGCCTGTACCCAGGCTGCTTTTTTTGCGTTAAGAAGCGTTAGCGGCAGCAAGTGATTCCGCCTTCTGAAATGTTTTGAGCACGGCATTCGCTAAAATGTGAATGCCGTTGAACATCGCATTTCTGTCAAAGGTCATGTGCGGATGATGGAGCCCCGGCTGGAGCCCGCAGCCTAGTCCGAGCATTGTTGTTTTCAGATTCGGCACCTTCACGGCGTAAAAATGGAAATCCTCTCCGCCGGTGGTGACAAGCGGGTCATCAAGCCGCTCAGCCCCGATGATATCTGTAATGGCTTCTGCCATGATCGCTTCAGCTTCTTTGTTTTGTGTTGCCGCAGGAAGGCTGTGTTCTTTTTGCAGCTCGATTTTTGCGCCGAATGCAGCGGCGGCCGCTTCACAGGCTCTTTCTGTCTCGGCGATTAACGCCTCCATGGCTTCATTGGTCTGTGCGCGCAAATCAAGGCTGAACGATGCTTTTCCTGGAATGATGTTAGAGCTTTCACCGCCGGCTTGAAGTTTTGTCATTTTGACGGTATGCGGGATTTGCGGGTCAATATGAATGAGTCCGAGCTTATGTACAAGAAATGCCGCAATTTCAATGCTGTTTTTCCCGAGGTGCGGGCGGGCGCCATGGGCTTCCTCTCCGGTAATTGTTCCCTCAATGTGCTGGCTTGATCCGTGCAGAATAGACGGAGCGCAGCGGCCGTTCTGTGTTTCCTGGATCGGACGGACGTGAACGCCATACAAATAGTCGATGTCATCAAGCACGCCTTCTTCTATCATTTTCAAGGCGCCGCCGCCTTTTTCTTCTGCCGGCTGAAAGATAAAACGGATTGTGCCCTTCGGAAGCTCAGGTTGTTTTTTTAGCAGCATTAACGTGCCCAATGCCATTGTCATATGTGAATCGTGTCCGCAGGAATGGTTGGCGCGAAATGTGCCGTTAACCTCCTGCCACAGCGCGTCAATATCAGCGCGTACCGCTACAACAGGTGAGCCTGAGCCGATTTCGCCGACAACCCCGGTGCAGTCTGAAAACGTGCGCGTCCGGCACCCTAAATCCTCAAGCTTTTGTTTCAAAAATGAAGTTGTCTCATATTCCTTCCAGCTGACTTCAGGGTTCGCGTGCAGATGCTCGAAGATGTCCATAATGGTTTGTTTCATGTCTTCTGAAAGCTTTTGCATGGTAAGAAATACCTCCTTCTATCAGAATGAATTTTTACCTTCTTTACTTTATTTATATTGAAACAGGAAGATAGGCTGTATATAATATAGCACATATTGCTACTATTCAGAATAATTAATATTTTCAAACAGAGGGGATGGATCGAAATATGAGTATGCCAGCAGCCGAAACACAGCCTAAGAAAAAACGAATGACATTTAAAATGCCTGACGCCTATGTCCTCTTATTTATGATTGCTTTCATTTGCGCAATCGCTTCATATATTGTGCCGGCAGGTGAATTTGACCGCGTGACAAAGGGGGATGTCACGACCGCTGTTCCGGGAAGCTATCATTCAATTGAACAGTCTCCGGTCAGCTTGATCAGCTTTTTTACTTCTCTACAGGATGGAATGGTTGGATCAGCACCCATCATCTTTCTGATTCTATTCACAGGCGGCACCATTGCTATTCTAGAAAAAACGGGTGCCATCAATGGCCTGATTTACAATGTCATCAGCAAATTCCGCACAAAGCAATTATTATTTATTTGTATTGTCGGCGCATTGTTCTCCATTCTCGGAACAACCGGGATTGTCGTGAATTCAGTTATCGGTTTTATCCCCATCGGCCTCATTGTGGCACGATCCTTAAAATGGGACGCAGTCGCGGGAGCCGCTGTTATTTACATCGGCTGCTACGCTGGATTTAACTCCACCATATTATCACCGTCACCGCTCGGTTTATCACAATCAATCGCGGAGCTCCCTCTTTTTTCTGGAATCGGCCTGCGAGTTGTGATATACATATGCTTTTTGCTGTCTTCTATTATTTATATCTATTTGTATACGAGAAAATTAAAAAAATCAAAAGATGCCAGTGTGTTAGGAACAGATTGGTTCCCTGCGGCAGGAATGGCCGAAGCCGGTAAAGAAGAAGATCAGTCAGTGCCGTTTACCGTTCGCCATAAGCTGATTTTGGCTGTGGCGGGACTCTCACTTGTCGGATTTTTATACGGCGCTTTGAAGCTTGGCTGGTCAGATTCCCAAATGGCTGCGACATTTATTTTTATTTCTGTCCTTGCCGGTTTAATAGGCGGGCTTGCGGCGAACGATATTGCCAAAACCTTCATTACGGGCTGCCAAAGTCTTGTATACGGGGCGCTGATTGTCGGGATGGCACGAAGCATTTCGGTTATCCTTGAAAATGGAAAGCTTCTCGATACTGTCGTCAATGCTTTGGCTTCACTTTTGGATGGATTCAGCCCGATTGCTGGTGCAATCGGCATGTATATCGCCAGTGCGCTGCTTCATTTTCTCATCTCTTCAGGGTCTGGCGAAGCCGTTGTATTTATTCCAATCCTGGCGCCGCTCGCTGATTTGATGGGAATCACGAGACAGGTTGCGGTGGAGGCAGTTATGCTTGGAGAAGGGGTCGTCAACTGTGTGAACCCGACATCCGGCGTTCTCATGGCGGTGCTTGCCGCCAGCGGTATTCCGTATGTCAAGTGGCTGCGGTTTATGGTGCCGCTTGCTCTGATTTGGTTCTTGATCGGGCTTGTCTTTATCGTGATCGGCGTCATGATCAATTGGGGGCCGTTTTAACGATTGCTGCCCGCCGGCTTGTACGGCGGGCTTTTGAGTTATTCATTGCAGAAGCGCAGGCTGTTATTGTAACATGTAAGCCATAAGCCATTCGTAAAAGTGCGGGAGGAAGGTCATGAATAATCTGCGTAATAGACTTTCAGGCGTGAATGGGAAAAATAAGAGAGTAAAAGAAAAAGAACAAAAAATCTGGTCGGAGATTGGGATGATAGCGGGAGCATTTGCGCTGCTTGATGTGATCATCCGCGGCATTATGTTTGAATTTCCGTTTAAAGAATGGGCTGCAAGCCTTGTGTTTTTGTTCATCATTATCTTATATTACTGCATCAGGGCTGCGGCATCCGGAATGCTCATGCCGAGAATAGACACCAAAGAAGAACTGCAAAAACGGGTGAAGCAGCAGCGAATAGAATCAATTGCGGTCGCCTTTGCGGTAGTGGTGCTTACGATGTACGACAGGGGGATTCCCCATACATTCTTCGCTTGGCTGAAAATGATTCTTCTTTTTATCGTCTGCGGCGGTGTTCTGTTTCAGCTTCGGTATGTGATTGTGAAGCTGGCTTACAGAAGAGCGGTAAAAGAAGAAATAAAAAAGAAATCATCTTGAAAAATAGATGGTTTCTTTTTTTGTTTGGAAAGCGAGGGAAGCGTTCACAGTTTCGGGCAGCTTTTTTTATAGGAACATTGATTTGTATTCACTCTGCCAAGTTGTTTTGATAGAGTGATTGTGATAATTTAAAATGTAAGCGTTAACAAAATTATCCAGTCTTCACATCAGGTTGAAAGGAGGAAGCGGAAGATTGAAGTAAGAGCGATTTTTGACTCCGAAGTAAGTCTTCAAAAAATCAAATAAGGAGTGTCAAGAATGTTTGCAAAACGATTCAAAACCTCTTTACTGCCGTTATTCGCTGGATTTTTATTGCTGTTTCATTTGGTTCTGGCAGGACCGGCGGCTGCGAGTGCTGAAACGGCGAACAAATCGAATGAGCTTACAGCACCGTCGATCAAAAGCGGAACCATTCTTCATGCATGGAATTGGTCGTTCAATACGTTAAAACATAATATGAAGGATATTCATGATGCAGGATATACAGCCATTCAGACATCTCCGATTAACCAAGTAAAGGAAGGGAACCAAGGAAATAAAAGCATGTCGAACTGGTACTGGCTCTATCAGCCGACATCGTACCAAATTGGCAACCGTTACTTAGGTACTGAACAAGAATTTAAAGAAATGTGTGCAGCCGCTGAAGAATATGGCATAAAGGTCATTGTTGACGCGGTCATCAATCATACCACCAGTGACTATGCCGCGATTTCCAATGAAATTAAGAGTATTCCAAACTGGACACATGGAAACACACAAATTAAAAACTGGTCTGATCGATGGGATGTCACGCAGAATTCATTGCTCGGGCTGTATGACTGGAATACACAAAATACACAAGTACAGTCCTATTTGAAACGGTTCTTAGAAAGAGCGTTGAATGACGGGGCAGACGGTTTTCGCTTTGATGCCGCCAAACATATAGAGCTTCCGGATGATGGGAGTTACGGCAGCCAGTTTTGGCCGAATATCACAAACACATCTGCAGAGTTTCAATACGGAGAAATCCTGCAGGATAGTGCTTCCAGAGATGCTTCATATGCGAATTATATGAATGTGACAGCGTCTAACTATGGGCATTCCATAAGGTCCGCTTTAAAGAATCGCAATCTGGGCGTGTCGAATATCTCCCACTATGCATCTGATGTGTCTGCGGACAAGCTAGTGACATGGGTGGAGTCGCATGATACGTATGCCAATGATGATGAAGAGTCGACATGGATGAGCGATGATGATATCCGTTTAGGCTGGGCGGTGATAGCTTCTCGTTCAGGCAGTACGCCTCTTTTCTTTTCCAGACCTGAGGGAGGCGGAAATGGTGTGAGATTCCCGGGGAAAAGCCAAATAGGCGATCGCGGGAGTGCTTTATTTGAAGATCAGGCTATCACTGCGGTCAATAGATTTCACAATGTGATGGCAGGACAGCCTGAGGAACTCTCGAACCCAAATGGAAACAACCAGATATTTATGAATCAGCGCGGCTCACATGGCGTTGTGCTGGCAAATGCAGGTTCATCCTCTGTTTCTATCAATACGCCAACAAAATTGCCTGATGGCAGGTATGACAATAAAGCTGGGGCAGGTTCATTTCAAGTGAATGATGGTAAACTGACAGGCACGATCAATGCCAGGTCTGTGGCTGTGCTTTATCCTGATGATATTGCAAAAGCGCCTCATGTTTTCCTTGAGAATTACAAAACAGGTGTAACACATTCTTTCAATGATCAACTGACGATTACCTTGCGTGCAAATGCGAATACAACAAAAGCCGTTTATCAAATCAATAATGGACCAGAGACGGCGTTTAAGGATGGAGATCAATTCACAATCGGAAAAGGAGATCCATTTGGCAAAACATACACCATCATGTTAAAAGGAACGAACAGTGATGGTGTAACGAGGACCGAGGAATACAGTTTTGTTAAAAGAGATCCAGCTTCGGCTAAAACCATCGGCTATCAAAATCCGAATCATTGGAGCCAGGTAAATGCTTATATCTATAAACATGATGGGGGCCAGGCAATTGAATTGACCGGATCTTGGCCTGGAAAACCAATGACTAAAAATGCAGATGGAATTTACACGCTGACGCTGCCTGCGGACACGGATACAACCAACGCCAAAGTGATTTTTAATAATGGCAGCGCCCAAGTGCCCGGCCAGAATCAGCCTGGCTTTGATTACGTGCAAAATGGTTTATATAATGACTCGGGCTTAAGCGGTTCTCTTCCTTATTGAAGACAAGGCTAGACTGGACTTACCGAAAGAAACCATCATAGATGGTTTCTTTTTTGTTCATAAATCAGACAAAACTTTTCCCTTGCAAAAGTTTGTGAAGTGTTGCACAATATAAATGTGAAATACTTCACAAACAAAAAGACATCAAAGAGAAACATACCCTGGAAGGATGATTAATGATGAACAAACATGTAAATAAAGTAGCTTTAATCGGAGCGGGTTTTGTTGGAAGCAGTTATGCATTTGCGTTAATTAACCAAGGGATCACAGATGAGCTTGTGGTCATTGATGTAAATAAAGAAAAAGCAATGGGCGATGTGATGGATTTAAACCACGGAAAGGCGTTTGCGCCACAACCGGTCAAAACATCTTACGGAACATATGAAGACTGCAAGGATGCTGATATTGTCTGCATTTGCGCCGGAGCAAACCAAAAACCTGGTGAGACACGCCTTGAATTAGTAGAAAAGAACTTGAAGATTTTCAAAGGCATCGTTAGTGAAGTCATGGCGAGCGGATTTGACGGCATTTTCTTAATCGCGACAAATCCGGTTGATATCCTGACTTACGCAACATGGAAATTCAGCGGCCTGCCAAAAGAGCGGGTGATCGGAAGCGGCACAACACTAGATTCTGCGAGATTCCGTTTCATGCTGAGCGAATACTTTGGCGCAGCGCCTCAAAACGTGCACGCGCATATTATCGGAGAGCACGGCGACACAGAGCTTCCTGTTTGGAGCCACGCGAATGTCGGCGGTGTGCCGGTCAGTGAACTCGTTGAGAAAAACGATGCGTACAAACAAGAGGAGCTGGACCAAATTGTAGATGATGTGAAAAACGCAGCTTACCATATCATTGAGAAAAAAGGCGCGACTTATTATGGGGTTGCGATGAGTCTTGCTCGCATTACAAAAGCCATTCTTCATAATGAAAACAGCATATTAACTGTCAGCACATATTTGGACGGGCAATACGGTGCAGATGACGTGTACATCGGTGTGCCGGCTGTCGTGAACCGCGGAGGGATCGCAGGTATCACTGAGCTGAACTTAAATGAGAAAGAAAAAGAACAGTTCCTTCACAGCGCCGGCGTCCTTAAAAACATTTTAAAACCTCATTTTGCAGAACAAAAAGTCAACTAACCGCAACTTTAGAGTAAAGGGCTGATTGTCAATGTGGGAGCAGTTGTATGATCCGTTTGGAAACGAGTATGTGAGCGCACTTGTGGCGCTCACTCCGATTCTCTTTTTTCTTTTGGCTTTAACTGTTTTGAAAATGAAAGGCATTCTTGCGGCATTTCTTACCCTAGCCGTCAGTTTCTTCGTCTCCGTTTTGGCATTTCATATGCCGGTTGAAAAAGCGATTTCTTCTGTTTTGTTAGGAATCGGGAGCGGGCTGTGGCCTATTGGCTACATCGTCCTGATGGCGGTGTGGCTGTATAAAATTGCAGTGAAAACCGGGAAATTTACCATTATTCGGTCCAGCATTGCCGGCATTTCGCCTGACCAACGATTACAGCTATTATTAATTGGTTTTTGTTTTAACGCGTTTTTAGAAGGCGCGGCCGGTTTTGGTGTTCCGATTGCGATTAGTGCGGCGCTGCTCGTCGAACTTGGTTTTAAACCGTTAAAAGCGGCGGCGCTCTGCTTGATTGCAAACGCCGCCTCCGGAGCCTTTGGGGCGATTGGGATTCCTGTCATCACAGGGGCGCAGATTGGTGATTTGTCTGCTCTTGAGCTATCTCGGACATTAATGTGGACACTGCCGATGATCTCATTTTTAATACCATTCCTGCTTGTATTCTTATTAGACCGAATGAAAGGAATCAGACAGACATGGCCCGCTCTTCTGGTTGTGAGCGGTGGGTATACAGCGGTTCAGACACTGACAATGGCGGTGCTCGGGCCGGAATTAGCAAACATTTTGGCGGCCTTATTCAGCATGGGCGGGCTTGCCCTCTTCCTCCGCAAATGGCAGCCGAAAGAGATTTACCGCGAGGAAGGGGCCGGCGATGCTGGTGAGAAAAAGGCATACCGTGCCGCTGACATTGCGAAAGCGTGGTCTCCTTTCTACATTTTAACTGCGGCGATCACCATTTGGAGCCTTCCTGCCTTCAAAGCGCTTTTCCAAGAAGGCGGGCTGTTATATCAATCAACGCTCCTGTTCAAAATGCCTTTTCTGCATCAGCAAATTATGAAAATGCCGCCGATTGCGCCATCTGCCATGCCGTTAGATGCAGTCTTTAAAGTTGATCTGCTGTCAGCGACTGGAACAGCGATTTTAGCGGCGGTCATCGTGACAGGGCTGTTCAGCAAAAATTTCTCTTATCGGGATGCCTTTGCTTCCTTGAAGGAGACGGGAAAAGAGCTGTGGGTGCCGATTATCACGATCTGCTTCGTGATGGGGTTTGCCAATCTGGCCAACTTCGCAGGGCTCAGCTCTTCAATTGGGTTAGCATTGGCGAAAACAGGAGACCTGTTCCCGTTTGTCAGTCCTGTTCTCGGCTGGATTGGCGTGTTCATCACCGGTTCTGTTGTCAGCAATAATGCTTTGTTCGGCCATTTGCAGGTTGTCACGGGAGCGCAGATCGGTGCGGGTTCAGATTTGCTGTTAGCCGCAAATACGGCGGGCGGTGTCATGGCGAAACTTGTTTCTCCTCAATCTATCGCCATCGCTGCCGCAGCGGTCGGCCAAACAGGCAAGGAATCTAAACTGTTTAAAAGGACAGTGGCGTACAGCCTGATTCTGTTATTGATCATTTGTATATGGACGTTTATTCTTGCAAGATTAGGAGTGTAATAGAAAAAAGCAGTACATGCCCAGCATGTACTGCTTTTTTATGTTAATTTGCTTTCTTTGTCATTTCGGCTGTTGTTTTCACTCTGGCTTTCCCCATAAATAAAATGGTAACCGCCGCGAGGACAATTGGAATCAAAGCGAGCAAAAACACATACGTAATACTTGATGACATCGCGTCAATAATGCGATTCAGGATCGCATCAGGAATCTGGGAACGTGTTCCCGCTTGGAATATCTCCTGCGGGTCGCCAATATTTTGCGCAGCACCTGATCCCGCTGAGCCTTTCATCCCGCTGAAGGCGTCGCTCAGCTTGTTCGTGAATACGTTTGTTTGCACCGTTCCGAAAATGGTGACGCCTAAGGTCATGCCAAATGATCGCAAAAATGAATTTGTAGAGTTTGCCGTTCCCCGAAAGCGAGGTTCAAGATCATTCATCGATGCCGCCGGCAGCAGGGAGAAGTTAAAGCCTACACCAAAGCCTGAAATCATCATAAAGACTGTCAGCCATACCCGTGCTGTGTCAGGCGTCATATTGGAAAGAAGCAGCATGCCGATAAAGAAAGCTATAACAGATATCAGCATCAAATTGCGGAAGCTTGCCTTCGTTTGGAAGATCCCGCCGATCATGCTTCCGATGACTGATCCAATCATCATCGGCGTCAGAATGAAGCCCGCGCTTGTCGCCGAGCTGCCGTAGACCGCCTGAACGAAAATCGGAATAAATACCGCTAAAATAATAAATGTTCCGCCATACAGGAAAGCGAGAATCTGCGCTGTGGCAAACAAGCGGTTCTTAAACATCCAGAAAGAAATAATCGGCTCTTCTGCTTTTCTCTCCACAATAAAAAAGGCAATGAAGAAAACGGCGAATACAATAAACAGCCCGATGATCTGAATGGAATTCCAATCGTATGTTTTGCCGCCAAGCTCAAGGGCGAACATCAGGCATACAATGGATACGACTAAGGTAATCGCGCCGCCCCAGTCTATTTTCTGCTTTCTGTGCTCCAGAGATTCTTTGTAGTAGCGAATAATGAAAAACAATGACAATGCGCCGATCGGCACATTGATGTAAAACACCCAGTGCCAGCTGATCGAATCTGTAATGATCGCGCCTAAGAGCGGACCAAGAACACTGGATAATCCAAATACAGCACCGAACATGCCGGACATTTTTCCGCGTTTTTCCGGCGGAAACAAATCGAAGATAATGGTAAAGGCAATCGGCAGGAGCGCGCCGCCTCCGATCCCTTGAATGGCCCGGAAGATGATCAGCTGATTCATCGTCTGGGCAATCCCGCATAAAGCAGAACCGATTAAGAAAAAAATAAGTCCAAACAGGAAAAAACGTTTTCGGCCGTACATATCGGAAAGCTTGCCGTAAATCGGCATGCCAGCCATAACCGCCACCATATAGGATGCCGTCACCCAGGCAAATTTATCGAAGCTTCCAAGATCGGCTACGATATTGCCCATCGCGGTGGCAACAATCGTATTGTCCATTGCAGACATCAAGATGCCCAGCAGGAGACCGAGGACCACAAATTTGGTGGAAGCCTGTTTTGCTGTTGTTGTGTCCATTTGTTCTACCTCCTCTTACTTTTCTATGTAAGTTCTGATATCATGATAATAGTTTGATTGTTGAATATCTCGATTATCAAGATAAACTCGATTTTATAGGGAGGACTGTCAGTTGTCAACAAGAAATTCTAGAAGTGAGTTGGAAAAGACTGCTGTTCAGCTTTTTCGAAAACTGGGCACAAGAACGGTTCTGTTTCATCAGGCAGCCGCTCAAGCTCTCGGTCTGTTTCCCACCGATTTGAAATCAGCTGACATTTTAAATGAAGCAGGGCCGATGACGGCCGGAGAGTTGGGGAAAAAAACCGGCCTCAGCACGGGTTCCGTCACGGCGCTTGTTGACCGGCTGGAAAAAGCGGGGTATGTGGCTCGTGAAAAGGACCCGAACGATCGCAGGAGAGTCGTAATCGTCCCTTTGACTGCTTCGAAAAAACATATAAAGGATTTGTTCCGTCCTCTGTCTGAGTCGACGATGGATTTGTGCCGCGAATATACGGAAGAGGAGCTGGAACTCATTTTCAGTTTTGTAGGCAAAGCCGCCGATATTATGGAGGAAGAGCTTGAACGTCTGAAACAGTAAGTGAATTTGTGCATAGCTTGGCCCGTTCCCGAATAAATTGTACAAGTTACATAAGAGAAGGGAGTACGGGCCGGTGAACATTTTTTTGAGCTATATTGTGCTGGGACTGTCCTTGTCTGCGCCTGTGGGGCCAGTGAATGCGGCGCAAATAGACAAAGGAATTAAAAACGGTTTTTGGCATGCATGGATTTTCGGTTTAGGCGCCATGACAGCGGATGGGCTGTACATGCTTTTTATCTATTTCGGGCTGTCACAGTTTTTGACCGCTCCATTTGTGAAAACGTTTTTGTGGCTCTTCGGCTTTTTTGTCCTGACCTATACCGGAATTGAAACGCTTAAAAACGTCAGAGAACCGATGGATGTGCGAAGCTCGCGGGGGAAACCGTCATACAGGAAAACATTCGCATCGGGTTTTCTCATTTCATTGTCAAACCCATTGAGCATCCTTTTTTGGCTTGGAATTTACGGAAGCATTCTTGCGAAAACAGCAGAGGCCTACAATATGAATCAGCTTCTAATCTATAGCTCCGGCATCATGATCGGCATTTTAATCTGGGATTTCTGCATGGCTATCACAGCCAGTACGTTCAGAAACCTGCTTCATGAAAAGCTATTGAGAGGATTGACCGGAATCGCCGGTGTATCCCTCCTTGTGTTTGGCTTTTACTTTGGTTATCAGGGCATCAAACAGTTATTGGGCTGATTCATGAAGGACAGTCACCTGCCGCTTCCAGTTTTAATATAGTATCCAGATGATACTGGAGGTGGATCAATGGTGAATGGGATTTACACCAAAAGTTTTCTGGAACGTATTCAGGAAGAGCTTCCTGAATGGCAAAGAATCGCTTTTGAGCTGCTGGCAGAAACTCTGGGGGACGACGCGGATACGTTTCCGTGCATTCCCGGACGCCAGGCGTTTCTGACTGATCAACTTCGGATTGCTTTTGCCGGAGATCCGCGGGAAAACCGTACAGCGGAGGAACTGGCTCCGTTGCTTGCGGAGTACGGCAAGATATCGCGGGACACGGGAAAATATGCATCCCTCGTTGTGTTGTTTGATACACCGGAAGATTTGGCGGAGCATTATTCGATTGAAGCGTATGAAGAGCTGTTTTGGCGCTTTTTAAATAGACTGAGTCATCAAGACGAAAAAGAATGGCCGGAAGACATTCCGGCCGATCCCGAGCATTATAAATGGGAGTTTTGTTTTGACGGCGAGCCGTATTTCATTCTGTGCGCTACACCGGGGCACGAGGCAAGAAGAAGCCGGAGCTTTCCTTTTTTTATGGTCACGTTTCAGCCAAGGTGGGTGTTTGATGACCTAAATGGATCAACTGCATTTGGCCGTAACATGAGCAGGCTGATCCGATCTCGTTTAGAGGCCTATGATCAGGCTCCGATTCACCCGCAATTAGGCTGGTACGGAGGAAAGGATAATCGTGAATGGAAGCAGTATTTCCTCCGTGATGACGAAAAACAGGTATCGAAGTGCCCGTTTTCTTATTTAAAGAACATGTTCAACAAAATGAAATAAATCAAGGACTGGCAGGGCGATCTTTATGACCCTGCTTTTTTTGATAGATCATGGTCACGATGGCGATGATCACGAGAAAACCTATGCTGACGAAAAAACCGGGCCGGCTTGATTTTTCAAACAATGTACCGGACACAGCCGCAGCAATCAGAACCATCGCTAAATAAATTTGCGTTTTTCCCATGCCCTCGGGATCAGTCAGCTTTTTGCTGGAGAACAGGATAAACAGCCAAGTGTATAAAAGCATAAGCCCCGCAGCTGTTGTCATATGCTCATAAATGTTTTTAGGCAGCACTAACGACAGAATAATGGAGAGAACAAGCCCCGCAAACGTCAGCCCAAGTGCCGGCCAGCATATTTTTTTGCCTTCCTTTAGAGTAAAGCATTTCGGCGCGTCGCCGTCATCAGCCATTGTACAAAGCAATGTCGTAACGGCAAAAAGCGAAGCGACAAGGGTCGAGAACCCGGCGATGATGAAAATCCCGTTAAATATATCAAGGATGATCTCAAGGTTATATCCTTTTAATGATGTAATGAACGGACTGTCCTGTTCAGTAAACGCGTGTAACGGAACCAAAAGCAGAGCCAGCCCGATTGAAATAATATAAATAATCGCCAGCGTTGCCAGCATCAGTTTCCCTGATTTAGACGCTTCCTCAGGTTTTTTTAAGTGAACCGCCATCAGCCCCATGACCTCAATTCCGCCAAAAGCGTAAAACGCGTAGATTAAACCTGTCCACAGCCCCATGGCGCCGTATGGGAAAAACTCAATCGTCTTATTTGGAACATGTATGCCATGATTTCCGCCGGACAGGATACCGCATAAAGCCAGGATGGCAATGACAATAAACATAAAAATAGCAGCTGTTTTAATCACTGCCAGCACGTTTTCTGTTTTTTCAAAGACGGACAGGCCGGTGAAAATAATAAGGAGCCCAAGTACTGCGTAGATTGAGGCAAACACCCATAGCGGCACTTGAGGAAACCAATGCTTCGTAAAGAGCGAAATGGCTGTCAGCTGGCTTCCGGTAATCAGCATTTCTGATGTCCAGTACACCCAGCCGTTGCTGAAGCCTGCCCATTTGCCGAATGCTTTTCGGGCATACGCACAAAACGAGCCCTTTTCCGGCTGCTTCGCCGATAGCTTGGCGAGCTGTTCAAAGACAAAATACGTACCGATCCCTGCGATCAGAAATGAAAGGAGAACGGAAAAACCGCTTTTTACAATTGCGATGCTGGAACCGAGAAAGAAGCCTGTTCCAATCGTGCAGCCGACTCCGATCAGTGACAGCTGCCACCAAGCCAGATTCCCTTTTGGCTGGTCTTTTTTTGTTTGGCTCATTATTTATTCAACCCCTTTTATCTAAGGTTAGATTGTGATCTGTCCAAAGCTTATATACATCGGATTTTTGCCTCTTTTTACATGGAGAAGGAAGCAGACGCTCATACTAATGAAAAAAGGAGCAAACCAATGACACAGCAATATATTGTGGAGCCGAAAAAAGGGCTTGGGCTGAAGCTGAAAAAGGGGCAGATTTTAAAGGTGGTTGATGTAGAAGGGCAGCAGGTGGCTGATTTTGTCGCATACCATGCCAAGGATTTTTATGAACACCTTGATCAGGGAGCGACGATAGACGCCAATCACTCCATTCATGTGAAGGTCAACGACCATCTCTACTCCAACCTGTATAAGCCGATGTTAACCCTGATTGAAGATACGGTCGGCAAGCATGATCTGCTGTTGCCCGCCTGCCGTCCTGATATGAACAGGCTCTTATATGGGAAGCAAAAGGATGAGTTTCAGGATACGTGCTATGACAATATGAACCGTGCGCTTGAGCAGTTTGGCGTACCGAAGCCCCACATGCATTACCCATTTGCGATTTTTATGAATACTGTCCTTGATGAGAAAGGGAATCTGTCTGTGGAAACGCCGCTTTCGAATGCCGGAGATTATGTAAGGCTCAGGGCGGAGATGGATTTAATTGTCGCGTTTTCTTCCTGCCCGATTGAAAAAGGGAAATGCAATGGCGACAGTGTGACATCCATACGGGTTGAAGTCAGCTGATCTCTCTTGTTCACTGTGAATGAAGACCTGTGCTATATTTAATAGGGATACATAACAGTCATGATTCATTTTCATTGATTTGGGGAAATGATCAGTAACAAGGGAAAATGTACAGGAGGAATGATTGGGATGAGCATGCAGGAAAAGATTATGCGTGAGTTACATGTGAAGCCCTCAATTGATCCAAAGCAAGAAATTGAGGACCGAGTCAATTTTTTAAAACAATATGTAAAGAAAACCGGTGCTAAAGGCTTTGTATTGGGAATCAGCGGCGGCCAGGATTCAACACTTGCGGGAAGACTCGCTCAGCTTGCGGTGGAGAGCATTCGCGAGGAGGGCGGAGACGCTCAATTTATCGCTGTCCGTCTTCCGCATGGCACACAGCAGGATGAAGACGATGCCCAGCTTGCTTTGAAGTTTATTAAGCCGGATAAATCATGGAAGTTTGATATTAAATCGACAGTCAGCGCTTTTTCTGAACAGTATCAGCAGGAAACAGGCGATCAGCTGACGGACTTTAATAAAGGAAACGTAAAAGCAAGAACAAGAATGATCGCGCAATACGCGATCGGCGGCCAGGAAGGCCTGCTTGTGTTAGGAACAGACCATGCTGCTGAAGCAGTGACTGGTTTCTTTACGAAGTACGGTGACGGCGGAGCAGACCTCCTGCCGCTGACAGGCTTGACGAAGCGCCAGGGAAGAACCCTGCTGAAAGAGCTGGGTGCACCGGAACGCTTATACTTAAAAGAGCCGACTGCCGATCTGCTGGACGAAAAACCGCAGCAGTCGGATGAAACAGAGCTTGGCATTTCCTACGACGAGATTGACGATTATCTCGAAGGAAAAGAAGTATCAGCGAAAGTATCAGAAGCGCTGGAAAAACGCTACAGCATGACTGAACATAAACGCCAGGTTCCGGCGTCTATGTTTGATGACTGGTGGAAATAAGTTGAAGAAAGCCCGCTCTCGGAGCGGGCTTTTGTCGTGTACAGGAGCTTTATTTGATGCGGATATGATTCAGCTTGACCATTAATCTGTCGGTGAACCTTCGGAGGCTGCCTCTCGTATCAGGATCTAATGGGAGTTCGGCTCTCGCGGCAATGTTCTCTGCCACATCCTGAATCGACAGGTTGTCTGTTTGAATGTGGTCCTCAAAAATGGGTGATGATAATCCTTCAACACAGCGGTTGATTTGTTTGGCGGCCCATGAGTTTTTTCCTTCTGCTCTGGTGCGCAGCCTTTTTAACAAGGTTTCCTTTGAAGCCATTAGTGTAAAGTGGTGAACGATCCTGCCTTCCTGTCTGAGCCTGCCGATGATCTCATTGAAGTATTCAGGGTGTACAATCGTCATAGGCACAATAATGATGCCGCGGTATGTATCTGTCAGAGAAGCTAGCAAACTGTAATTGAACGCCCGCCATAAAGGATAGCTTTGAAAATCGTCCTTTGCGATCTCCTGCGGCACCATGGAGCGCAGCGCAAAACCCATTTTCTCGGGATCATACACGTAAGATGGGTTCAGCCTTCTGTGCAGTTCGAAGGCTGTTTGTGTTTTTCCCGAACCGAATGCCCCGTTTATCCAAATGATCATCGCCATTTCTCCCTTCCTATTTATCATACAGAAAAAGACCCTTCCATCGAAGAGTCAGCTGGAAAAACAATAAAGGCAGAAGGTTTTAATGCTTTTTTGCGTCGAAGTATTAAAATACCTGCAGAAATGTTGTACAATGAATGTCATTCAGGCAAAAATGGCTAAACAACAAAGCGCACTATAAGCTTGACCGGTAAAGCCGGTATCTATATAAATATTCGCTAAATAATCATATAATGAATATAAAATTTCATTCCTTAGGAGGATTTCGCCGAAGATGAACGCTAAACGAGCCATCCCAGTAAGAGAAAGAAATATCGTCCTGATCGGATTCATGGGTGTAGGAAAAACAACAATCGGCCAATTGGTCGCTAAAAAATTATATAGAGATTTTATTGATATTGACCAAGAGATCGAAAAGGATTTCAATATGACAATTCCTGAGATATTTGAGAAAAAGGGAGAAGACTTTTTCCGGAAAACGGAGAAGGAATATATTTTAGACATCTGCCATCATAAACGATTCAAAATCGTATCTCTGGGCGGGGGATCTTTTAAACAAGAAGAAATCAGGAATTGCTGTCTGGAAAACTGTCTCGTGCTTCATCTGGACCTGTCATGGGAGAACTGGAAGCAGCGCGCGGATTTATTGATCGAAAGCCGCCCTGTACTGCATAACCGTTCAATGGATGAAATGGAACAGCTGTTTAACGAAAGAAAAGTCATTTATGACAAGCACAATTCAAAAGTGGCAACAGACAACCTTTCCCCGGAAGAGGTTGCCGATTACATTGTTGAGACATTAAAAATTGGCTGGGATCTTTATCAGCCGATGTAAAAAGCCGTGCGCAGCGCACGGCTTTTTTTATCGTTTTATCCCTTGTATCAAAATCGCTTTTAAACAAAAGGAGATGGGCTGTCCGTTTTGGTTCAATGTAATACAGAACGTGTCGCGTGCTTCGTCTGATGCGTGGTTCAAGTGGGCAATGATTTGTTTTTCTCGGTCAGCGGGGGTTCCGCCTCGTTTGATCCAGCTATCGTATTGAATCGGCAAGTTCCACTTTTGGATGTCTTGATAGGCCAGTTGATTGGCGCTGAACATCGACTGCCATTCTGATAATGAGCTTTCTCGAACATGGGAAGGGTCTCGAAGCCGGTTCAAATGATTGACAAACTCATCAAGAATGGGATCTTCAGGCGCGTAATGATCAACTAAGAGAAAACGTCCGTCCTGTTTTAGTACGCGTGCAACCTCGCTGACAGCTTTGCGGACATCTGAAAAATGGTGGGCTGCGTATCGGCAGGTGATGATGTCAAATGAATCGTCGGGGAAGGGGAGTGACTCTGCCGTTCCTTGCTGAAAGCGTACGTTTTCAACTCCTTTTTCTTGCGCGAAGGAGGACGCAACCTCAACCATCTCTTTCGTCGCATCAACACCGATGCACTCCTGTACATAAGGAGAAAATGCCAGGGCCGTATGGCCGGCGCCCGCTCCGATATCCAGCACCCGATGCTCTGCCCGGCATTCCGCTGTTTTGATCATCAACCCCAAATCTTCCCCCTCGGCAAATACCTTTTCATCCCGATACATCTCGGCGTTTTTAGAAAACGGTGTTTCATTTGTCATTTGAACCAGCTCCTTCTTTTCGTAAATGATGATATGGATTATGTTAGCAATTTTTGTTATGATTCGTCCAAGATATAAAAATGATGAAAATGATAGGTTCAACCTATGGAGGCTGAAATGGATATTAAAGTGATGGAATATGCAGCGGAAATTGCCCGGCGCCAAAGCTTTACAAAGGCGGCGGAACATCTTCATATCGCACAGCCGTCTCTCAGCCAGCAAATCAAAAAGCTTGAGGCTGAGCTGGGGCTTACCCTTTTTCACAGATCCCATGGCTCTGTTACACTGACACCTCACGGCAGGCGTTTCATTGAAAAAGCCGAGGACATCATTCGTTCCAGAGATGATTTGCTTCGGGAAATGCAGGAGCGATCACAGGGAATCGGTCATAAATTATCCATCGGGATTCCTGCTGTAACAGGGAGATATCTCTTTCCCCCGCTGCTGAAGCAGTTTTTGGCGCGCTATCCTCATGTGGAGGTTCAGCTTGTTGAAAAAGATCCGGTTTCATTAGAGGAGATGACGGCAAAGGGAGAAGTTGACCTTTCTGTTTTATCCTTGCCCATCGAGGATGAACGGCTCTCCATTACACCCTTGCTCACGGAACCGGTTGTTCTCGCGATGCCGAAGGAAAAACAAAGGTGGATGCCGCCGGAAATGGTCGCGCTGATTGAGAAAGCGCTGGAAGGTAAGGAGGGACACCAGCCGTGTGTGCCGATTGACATGGTAAGGAACGTGCCCTTTATTCTGTTAAAAGAAGGCTTCGGCTTTCGCAGGACAGTTCTCGATCTCTGCGCGGAAAGCGGCTTTAAGCCGAATGCTGCCTTTAAGACGAGCCATATTGAAACCGCCCAATCTCTTGTGGCTAATGGATTAGGTGTGACTATGGCACCGAATATGGTCAGAAGGGATAAAGATCCAGGTGTGATCTATTTATCGATTCAATCCGCGCCATCACGAACCCTCGTCTTTGTCTTTTTAAAGAACCGCTATGTCAGTCTGACGGCCCAGGCCTTTATGGAACTAAGCCGGGAAAGTCTTAAACAAACGTTTGATGAAGGCTGTCTGGGAAACAAAGATGAAAATATTTAGAAAACAAAGACGAAACGTGGTAGTATAGGAATACAAACTAAATCTTATAAAACAAAGGGGAATAATCGGAAATGCAACTATTCGATCTGCCGCTCGACCAATTGCAAACATATAAGCCTGAAAAAACAGCACCGAAAGATTTTTCTGAGTTTTGGAAATTATCTTTGGAGGAACTTGCAAAAGTCCAAGCAGAACCTGATTTACAGCCGGTTGACTATCCTGCTGACGGAGTAAAAGTGTACCGTCTCACATATAAAAGCTTCGAAAACGCCCGCATTACCGGATGGTACGCGGTGCCTGACAAGGAAGGCCCGCATCCGGCGATCGTGAAATATCATGGCTACAATGCAAGCTATGATGGTGAGATTCATGAAATGGTAAACTGGGCACTCCATGGCTACGCCGCATTCGGCATGCTTGTCCGCGGCCAGCAGAGCAGCGAGGATACGAGTATTTCACCGCACGGTCACGCTTTGGGCTGGATGACGAAAGGAATTCTTGATAAAGATACATACTATTACCGCGGTGTTTATTTGGACGCCGTCCGCGCGCTTGAGGTTATCAGCAGCTTTGACGAGGTTGACGAAACAAGGATCGGTGTGACAGGAGGAAGCCAAGGCGGAGGTTTAACCATTGCCGCAGCGGCGCTGTCAGACATTCCAAAAGCCGCGGTTGCCGATTATCCTTATTTAAGCAACTTCGAACGGGCCATTGATGTGGCGCTTGAACAGCCGTATCTTGAAATCAATTCCTTCTTCAGAAGAAATGGCAGTCCGGAAACAGAAGTGCAGGCGATGAAGACACTTTCATATTTCGATATTATGAATCTCGCTGACCGAGTGAAGGTGCCTGTCCTGATGTCAATCGGCCTGATAGACAAGGTCACGCCGCCGTCCACCGTGTTTGCCGCCTACAATCATTTGGAAACAGAGAAAGAGCTGAAGGTGTACCGCTACTTCGGACATGAGTATATCCCTGCTTTTCAAACGGAAAAACTTGCTTTTTTTAAGCAGCATCTTAAAGGCTGATAAATGTGAAAAGCCGCCGCATATCATCAGGCGGTTTTTTTCTGCAAACTGCCGGAATGAGAACAGACTGGAGACGAATAGATATGAAACAAAGAATCATTGATGAATTAAAACGGATCGAGCAGTCATACGGAGTCAAAATCGTGTATGCCGTCGAGTCAGGAAGCCGCGCATGGGGATTTCCCTCGCAGGATAGTGATTACGACGTCCGCTTTATTTATGTGCCGAAAAAGGAGTGGTATTTTTCAATTGAGCAGGAGCGTGATGTCATTGAGGAACCGATTCACGATTTGCTGGATATCAGCGGCTGGGAGCTGAGAAAAACGCTTCGGCTTTTCAAAAAATCAAACCCTCCGCTCCTCGAATGGCTGTCCTCAGACATTGTGTATTATGAAGCATTTACGACCGCAGAGCAGTTAAGAAAACTGCGCACGGAGGCATTTAAGCCTGAAGCAAGCGTGTATCACTATATCAATATGGCGAGAAGGAACGTCAAGGATTATCTACAAGGACAAGAGGTCAAAATTAAAAAGTACTTCTACGTTCTTCGGCCTATTTTGGCCTGCCAATGGATTGAAAAGCACGGAACCATACCGCCAATGGACTTTACTGTTTTGATGAATGAACTTGTTGCTGAACCCGAGCTGAAGGCTGAAATGGAAACCTTGCTTGAACGGAAAAGAAGAGGGGAAGAGCTTGACCTCGAAGCAAGAATCGATGTTATTCACCAATTCATTGAAACGGAAATTGAAAGAATCATGGAAGCGGCAAAAGAACTGAAGGCAGAGAAAAAAGATATGACATCTGAATTGAACCGTTTGCTTTTGAATACGGTTGAAGAAGTGTGGAAGGATGGAGGAAGCTGATGTTTTTTGTCGCTTCCTTTTCTCCTTTATTCGACAGAATCCCCCCCGACTTTCTAACTATCTGATTGTGGCAAACCCACAAAAATAATCAGAATCTTTGTATTTTGAGAATATTGTGAACGTCGGTTTTGTCCATTTACAATAAACTCATACAAATACTTCTTAGATTGCGGGGTGTTGAGGTTGGAAGTGATCACAAGAGATTTTTTCTTATTTTTATCCAAAAGCGGCTTTCTCAATAAAATGGCAAGAAACTGGGGAAGCCGGGTAGCAGCGGGTAAAATTATCGGCGGGAATGACTTTAACAGTTCAATCCCGACCATTCGACAGCTTAACAGCCAAGGCTTGTCAGTTACTGTCGATCATTTAGGCGAGTTTGTGAACAGCGCCGAGGTCGCACGGGAGCGTACGGAAGAGTGCATTCAAACCATTGCGACCATCGCGGATCAGGAGCTGAACTCACACGTTTCTTTAAAAATGACGTCTTTAGGTTTGGATATAGATATGGATTTGGTGTATGAAAATATGACAAAAATCCTTCAGACGGCCGAGAAACATAAAATCATGGTCACCATTGACATGGAGGACGAAGTCAGATGCCAGAAAACGCTTGATATTTTCAAAGATTTCAGAAAGAAATACGAGCATGTGAGCACAGTGCTGCAAGCCTATCTGTACCGGACGGAAAAAGACATTGACGATTTGGATTCTTTAAACCCGTTCCTTCGCCTTGTAAAAGGAGCTTATAAAGAATCAGAAAAAGTAGCTTTCCCTGAGAAAAGCGATGTCGATGAAAATTACAAAAAAATCATCCGAAAGCAGCTCTTAAACGGTCACTATACAGCGATTGCCACACATGACGACAAAATGATCGACTTTACAAAGCAGCTTGCCAAGGAACATGGCATTGCCAATGACAAGTTTGAATTTCAGATGCTGTACGGCATGCGGTCGCAAACCCAGCTCAGCCTCGTAAAAGAAGGTTATAACATGAGAGTCTACCTGCCATACGGCGAGGATTGGTACGGCTATTTTATGAGACGCCTTGCAGAACGTCCGTCAAACATTGCATTTGCTTTCAAAGGAATGACAAAGAAGTAAAAAAGGAGAGATTATCATGACAACACCTTACAAACACGAGCCATTCACAAATTTCCAAGATCAAAACAACGTGGAAGCGTTTAAAAAAGCGCTTGCGACAGTAAGCGAATATTTAGGAAAAGACTATCCGCTTGTCATTAACGGCGAGAGAGTGGAAACGGAAGCGAAAATCGTTTCAATCAACCCGGCTGATAAAGAAGAAGTCGTCGGCCGAGTGTCAAAAGCGTCTCAAGAGCACGCTGAGCAAGCGATTCAAGCGGCTGCAAAAGCATTTGAAGAGTGGAGATATACGTCTCCTGAAGAGAGAGCGGCTGTCCTGTTCCGCGCTGCTGCCAAAGTCCGCAGAAGAAAACATGAATTCTCAGCTTTGCTTGTGAAAGAAGCAGGAAAGCCTTGGAACGAGGCGGATGCCGATACGGCTGAAGCGATTGACTTCATGGAGTATTATGCACGCCAAATGATCGAACTGGCAAAAGGCAAACCGGTCAACAGCCGTGAAGGCGAGAAAAACCAATATGTATACACGCCGACTGGAGTGACAGTCGTTATCCCGCCTTGGAACTTCTTGTTTGCGATCATGGCAGGCACAACAGTGGCGCCGATCGTTACTGGAAACACAGTGGTTCTGAAACCTGCGAGTGCTACACCTGTTATTGCAGCAAAATTTGTTGAGGTGCTTGAAGAGTCCGGATTGCCAAAAGGCGTAGTCAACTTTGTTCCGGGAAGCGGAGCGGAAGTAGGCGACTATCTTGTTGACCATCCGAAAACAAGCCTTATCACATTTACGGGATCAAGAGAAGTTGGTACGAGAATTTTCGAACGCGCGGCGAAGGTTCAGCCGGGCCAGCAGCATTTAAAGCGTGTCATCGCTGAAATGGGCGGTAAAGATACGGTTGTTGTTGATGAGGATGCGGACATTGAATTAGCGGCTCAATCGATCTTTACTTCAGCATTCGGCTTTGCGGGTCAAAAATGCTCTGCAGGTTCACGTGCAGTAGTTCATGAAAAAGTGTATGATCAAGTATTAGAGCGTGTCATTGAAATTACGGAATCAAAAGTAACAGCTAAACCTGACAGTGCAGATGTTTATATGGGACCTGTCATTGACCAAGGTTCTTATGATAAAATTATGAGCTATATTGAGATCGGAAAACAGGAAGGGCGTTTAGTAAGCGGCGGTACTGGTGATGATTCGAAAGGATACTTCATCAAACCGACGATCTTCGCTGACCTTGATCCGAAAGCAAGACTCATGCAGGAAGAAATTTTCGGACCTGTCGTTGCATTTTGTAAAGTGTCAGACTTTGATGAAGCTTTAGAAGTGGCAAACAATACTGAATATGGTTTGACAGGCGCGGTTATCACAAACAACCGCAAGCACATCGAGCGTGCGAAACAGGAATTCCATGTCGGAAACCTATACTTCAACCGCAACTGTACAGGTGCTATCGTCGGCTACCATCCGTTTGGCGGCTTCAAAATGTCGGGAACGGATTCAAAAGCAGGCGGGCCGGATTACTTGGCTCTGCATATGCAAGCAAAAACAATCAGTGAAATGTTCTAAGCGGGACTAAATGGGCATCCTCCCTGCGGGGGTGTCCATTTCATCCATATACTATAAAAAAGAGGAGGAAGTGCCATAGAAAACACACAGCTGATTATTTCGATTTGTATTTATATGGCGGGAATGCTGCTAATCGGCTACTTTGCTTACAAGCGTACGTCGAATCTGACGGATTATATGCTGGGAGGACGCTCTTTGGGTCCGGCAGTAACCGCTCTCAGTGCCGGCGCTGCCGATATGAGCGGCTGGCTGCTAATGGGGCTTCCGGGCGCCATGTTTTCTACTGGTCTGAGCGGCGCTTGGATCGTCATCGGACTTTGCCTTGGAGCGTGGGCGAACTGGCTTTACGTCGCACCGCGGCTGAGAACCTATACTGAAAAAGCGGGGAATTCTATTACAATTCCCGGATTCCTGGAAAATCGCTTCGGAGATCAAACAAAGCTTCTCAGACTGTTTTCGGGAATTGTCATTTTAGTCTTTTTCACGTTTTATGTATCGTCCGGAATGGTGTCCGGCGGCGTCTTATTCAACAGCATCTTGGGGATGGATTATCACACCGGCCTGTGGATTGTGACGGGTGTTGTTGTGGCATATACCCTGTTTGGCGGCTTTTTGGCAGTCAGCTGGACAGATTTTGTTCAGGGGATCATTATGTTTGCCGCACTCATTCTTGTGCCGATCGTTACGTTTTTCCACACGGGAGGAGCAGGTGATACAGTTGCTGAAATCCGCTCTGTAGATCCTGATATGTTTAATATTTTCAAAGGAACGAGCGTCCTTGGCATTATTTCTTTGTTTGCCTGGGGGCTGGGATACTTTGGCCAGCCGCATATTATTGTGCGTTTTATGGCGATAACGTCCGTAAAAGAGATCAAAAGAGCGCGCAGAATTGGGATGGGCTGGATGATTTTGTCTGCAGTAGGCGCAGTGCTGACCGGTTTGGGCGGAATCGCTTATTACCATCAGCGCGGCATGACACTGAAGGACCCAGAGACGATTTTTATTCAATTAGGGAATATCTTGTTCCATCCGATTATCACGGGTTTTCTGATTTCAGCGATTTTGGCCGCGATTATGAGTACAATTTCTTCCCAGCTGCTTGTGACATCAAGCTCACTGGTAGAAGATTTGTATAAGTCGATGTTCAGACGCTCAGCTTCAGATAAAGAACTGGTGTTTTTAGGCCGACTGGCTGTTCTGGCTGTTTCAATTGTCGCGTTGGTTCTGGCTTGGGAGAAAAATAACACCATCCTTGGATTGGTCAGCTACGCGTGGGCGGGCTTCGGTGCATCATTCGGGCCGGTTGTACTGCTCAGTCTGTTTTGGAAACGAATGACCAAATGGGGGGCACTCGCCGGCATGATTGTGGGAGCAGCGACTGTAATCATTTGGGCGAATGCCGGTCTTTCGGACTTTCTGTATGAAATGATACCTGGTTTTGCTGCGAGTCTATTATCTGTCTTTTTTGTCAGCATATTGACGCAGGCTCCGTCACAAGCTGTCACAGACCAGTTCAACGACTACCAAGATACAATGTCGCAATAAAGATCGAAAGGAGGAGGAAGGGGCTGTCCCTTTTTCCTCTTTTCTCCTTTTAAGCGGCCATTTTTTTCTTTTGGAAACAAACGTATTTTTTTCTATACAAAAAGACCCCGTATGGATATGATTAAAGTAAAAAAAGTATAGGAGAAAAAGGTATGGAAGAGCTTTTAGAGAGAGTTTTTTCATTTTCAGATGTTGATAAGCTAATTGATTTTATTAGCTATGAACTGCAAAAGCCAGTGATACTGGAAAGCGCGGATTTCTTTTTGTTAGCCTATAATTCTTACTATATTAACCATTTTGATTCTGCCAACCAGCAGACTATTTTTTCGAAAAAGTGTCCGGTCCAGATTTTTGAGAGGTTTCTGAAGGACGGAATTATTGAAAAATTGAAAACAGAGCCTGAGCCTTTTCGCGTCAATAAAATTGAAAGCATTGGGTTAAACCAGAGGGTGGTCGTGAGTGCAAAGCACAAAGGGGAAGTCATGGGCTACATCTGGATTCAGGAGCTGGACCAAAATCTGACGGATGAAGAGCTCGACTTTTTGTACGAGACCTCCTTCCATGTCGGGAAAATCATTTATAAAACGAATAAATTGAAACAGGAAAAGGAAGAAAAAGCAGAGGATCTCATCAAACGGGCGATCTATCAGCAATTTACCTCTGAGAAGGAACTCAGACGGGAAGCTGAAAGGATCAACACCGTGCTGCCTTCCATGTTTTCAGTTGTTATCCTGCACGCCGCAAATGGGGATGGGGAAGCGGTTGAGGATTTAAAGGAAAATATCAGGTCGTACCTGAATTTACGGGATAAGGTCAGTCATGTCTTAACGATCGAATCAAACATTGTCATCGTCGTAGCGAGTTTTTCCCAAAAAAGCTCCGTCTCCTCAGCAGCTTCTGAGTTTATTAACAAGCTGTTAACACATTTTCACTTTCAAAAAATACCTACCCCTATTTATATCGGTATCGGAAACGAATATAATCACCTATTAAAACTTGGCAAGAGCTACACAGAAGCACTTGAAGTCATCAAAGCCGCAGAAATCACCGGCAATCAGGAAAACATTCCATATGAATATGCCAAACTCGGCATTTACCGCTATTTAGAAAGCATCGAACAGAAAAATGAATTTTTAGAATACGAGAATAAAGATTTAGCTTTATTAAAAGCAAAAGACGAAGAAAGCAGCACTGAGCTGCTCAAAACCTTGGAAATCTATCTCCTCAACAACTGCAAAACAAAACCAGCGGCAGAACAGCTGTTTATTCACCAAAATACATTGAATTACCGCATCAAACAGATTACTGAGATGACGTCGATCGATTTAAGCGATTTCAGAACGCGGTGCCAGCTCTATCTCGATTTGATGCTGATGAAAAAGAAATAAAAAAGAAACCAGTACTTGTACTGGTTTCGTCTTCACTTAAAATCCTCTGTAAACATACGGATCATCAGGTTTTTTAATGGTATTCCAGTCAGTTACTTTGACGACAGGGAGAGTTGACTTGAATGGCTGGTAATATTCTGAGGCCAGAGTGCCCTTAATGTGAATCCATTCATCATCCTTGATGTCCATGTCCTTCGGAAATTCCACAAGCATCCCGTACACGCCGGAATCAGCGATACAGTGAATGATGCCAAACCTTAATACGAACAGCTGATTTTTGTTAATTGCGTTTCCTTTGTAAGCAAATCCATGAAATTCTATCGTCCGTCCGAGAAATTCACCCGGATAGTTATAGATGGTTTCCATTCCTTTTAGGAAATCGTCATCGGTCAGAGAAATCTCTTTTTTGCTGGAATACTTATTAAACAGCTGTTTCATTTGTTTGTCATAGCTGTCTTGCGCGTAATAAAGGCTGGCATCAGGCCGCAAATACTGTGTTTGGGAGTAGTGATCTCCGCTCTCCATCGCCTTAAACGAGAACCCTTTTGTTTTGACAATGGATGAGTCAAGCGTTGCAATCGGGAAGAAGATGCCTGACACCAAAGGAAAAAGAAAAACAACATAAATCAAATAACGCTGATAAAATGGCTTGTTTTGTTCATGGTCATGCTCGTGATCATGGCCGCATCCGCAATCATGGTCATGGTGATGCCCGCTTTTTTCAGGCGACTTGATAAATAGATACGCTTGGACGGCGGTCAGAATAGCCAGCAGGAAGATCGCAATAAAGGACAGATAGGAATATTTCATATTGATATATTTTGTTAGATTTCCTGAGGCATGCAGATGATAAAAGAAAAACGTAAATCCCATCAGCACCAATAGACGAAACACCCAATCACCCCTTTACCAGTAGTGATCCCGCTAAAACAATCACGACAATGTATGTAATCAGCAGGAAAACAAATCGTTTTTTGAAGGCCGCAAGCATGATCAATAGATTCTTAATATCCACCATTGCGCCAAAGACGAGAAAGGCGATTAACGATCCTAATGAAAATGTGCTGCTGAAGGAAGACGCGATGAACGCATCAACTTCTGAACAAAGCGACAGGACAAACGCCAGACCCATCATCACGAGGGAAGAGGATACATCATTCTGCCCGATCGCAAGCAGAGTGGATGTTTTGACATACGTCTGCATAGCGGCTGCGATAAAGGCGCCGATGATTAAATATTTCCCCACGGAGAAAAATTCATCAATGGCATGCCGCAAGGTCCCGCCCAGTTTTTGGAGCACGGTGCCGTGATGATGATGGTGGTGCCCGGGTTCATCAGGCTTTAAAAGCTGGTTATCCTTAAATTGATAGGATAAGATGACCCCGATGATCAGCGAAACGGCGAGAGCCAGTCCGCCTCTGTAAAAGACAACGCTCCATCTATTCCCGAACGCAATATAAGTAGAAAATAAAACGATAGGATTAATGATAGGCGCGGTCAGCATGAAAGCAACCCCCGCATGCAGAGGAACTCCCTTTAACAGAAGCCGCCTCGTAATCGGGATGATGCCGCATTCGCAGGCGGGAAATAAAACGCCGGCCAGCGCACCGAATAAAACGGCGAGAAAACGGTTTTTCGGCATGATTCTTGCAATCATTTCTTCAGAAACAAACATTTGAATGATTCCGGAAAGTATGACGCCAATCAGAATAAACGGAATGGCTTCTATTAAAATGCTGATAAAAATAGAATTCAGCTGAAGAAAAGATGATTGTGCTGTCACAATAAAACCTCCGCTCATGTTAAGCTGCCTTTCTTATGATACCAGAAAAAAAGGCACTGCTTGTTTGACGGAGGAGGGGAAAGGATCGTTTCACTTTGGTTAGGATTCCAAAAAGCTGAGTAGGATACTGTCTGTTTCTGCAGCTTCTTTTCCGAGCCAAATCAGGTGTCCCCATGAGTGAAGCAAACAGAGAGCAGCGCCACGAATGTGCTCTTTTGCATGATGTGCATGTGACAAGTCAACCAATCCATCATAAACACTTTGCATAATCAGCACGGGACATATGATGGCTTGCAGGTCTTTTAAAGAGACAGCGGCGGTTTGTGACAAGTCAATCAGAAATCCTTCACCCGAGCGTTGCCGGCTGTTCATTTTCCGAAATGCTTCCATGTCTTTTTCATCCATCAAGGACTTGATTCGCTGAAACGGAAGCGTGCTGAATTGGGGGCTCATAGCTCGAAACATCAAACGCGGGAAAGCGTTATTCAAAGAAGAAATCAGCTTCCATATCCACTTTTCCACCGGCGGGCGGAAGAGAATTCTCCCCAATTTATATTCAGTGTCTTTTGGGGTGAGCCACTCTTTGGTGACTGCGGATTGCAGGGTCAATGTATTTACTCTTTCCGGATAATGTGAGGCAAAGCATATGCCGCTCGGCCCTCCTGCTGAGATGGCGATCACATGGACACTGTTGATTTGTAAATGATCTAATAATTTCACATAGAAACGGCAGGCGTTGGCAAGACTTTTTCCAATTTCTTTTGACGTTCGTCCATAGCCGGGCCTTGAAGGCGTAATGATGGAATACCCTTGCTCAATCAACGCTGTGTATCCGAATTCCTCGTAACAATTTGAATGCCCGCCATGCATGACAAGGATCGGAGTTCCCTTGCCTGTCACAGAATATTCTAGTGTACTGCCATCAAAGGTGATCGTTTCGACTTGTCTTTTCATCTGTTACTCCCATTTGTCCTATTATAGAGTTTTCAGCAATTGACCACAAGGTGAAGAAATGAATAAACACAGGCTCGTGAAATATGATATACTTTGTATTGATATTCATTCTCAATTAAAATGATTTGATATAGATGTGAACGGGAGGCAGGACGGATGGCTGAGAATCAAGAGGTATATGACGTTACGATAATAGGCGGGGGGCCGATCGGGCTGTTTACTGCTTTTTACTGCGGGATGCGGGAGCTGAAAACAAAGGTAATCGAATTTTTGCCGAAGCTCGGAGGGAAGGTGTCTTTATTCTTTCCTGAGAAAATCATTCGCGATATCGGCGGCATACCGGGGATTGCGGGAAAGCAGCTGATCGAGCAGCTGAAGGAGCAGGCGGCAACGTTTGATCCTGATATCGTATTGAATCAGCGTGTGACCGGGTTTGAACGCCTGGATGACGGCACCATTGTACTGACGGGTTCCGAAGGGGAAAAGCACTATACAAGAACTGTGATTTTGGCTTGCGGCATGGGTACACTTGAGGTCAATGAGTTTGACAGCGAGGATGCGGCCCGATATGCGGGCAAAAATCTTCATTACGGAGTGGAGAAGCTCGATGCGTTTAAAGATAAGCGCGTGGTGATATCAGGCGGCGGAGATACTGCGGTTGATTGGGCTAATGAGCTTGAACCGATTGCGGCGTCTGTGACTGTCGTTCATCGCCGCGAGGAATTCGGAGGAATGGAAAGCAGCGTGACGAAAATGAAACAATCATCGGTGCGGGTGCTTACTCCTTATTGTCTAGAGCAGCTGAGCGGCGATGAAGAGCGCATCAAAAGCGTGACGATTTGTCATGCTGAATCAGGCCAAAGGGAAGATATAGAGGTTGATGAGCTGATCATTAATCATGGCTTCAAAATTGATCTAGGGCCGATGATGGAGTGGGGGCTGGAGATTGAAGAAGGAAGGGTAAAAGCTGACAGACATATGCGAACGAATCTTCCGGGCGTGTTTGTGGCGGGCGATGCGGCTTTTTATGAAAGCAAGCTGAGATTAATTGCCGGCGGCTTTACCGAAGGCCCGACAGCAGTCAACAGTGCCAAGGCTTATCTGGACCCTAAGGCCGAGAATATGGCGATGTATTCCACCCATCATAAAAAATTGGTACATAAATAAAACAGCCCTTGGGGGAAAGGGCTGCCAGCCATCAGCTGTGAAGGAGCTTTTTCTGCGTCTGTTGATTCTGAATGAAAGCTAGCAATTCATCCTGTTCTTGTACAGCTGTGAATCCATAAGCTTCGGCAGCTGAGTCATCGCCTATACAGACGATAGGGGGCCGGCTTGCTGACAATTCCGGCGAAATGCCAATTTGTTCGCCACCATTGATCAATTGCTGAACGGACAGCTTGTTCGGGCAAATGACCATGTGCAGCGGGGATTCACTGATGGTACGCTGAATCATGTGGGTGAACCGGTCATCTATGACGTTTTCATGAGTGATATAAAACGAACAGGATTCATGCTTTTGCATGTTTTCCACTGCATGGCGGCTCCCGACAACAAGACGTTTCTCTGAATCAGGCTGAATGGCGGTGACAAGAAAGCCCCGTTTCTCAAGCTCTGTCTTTGCTTGCTCAGATGCTGCACTCAGTTTGGCTGTCAGCTGGCGGATGTCGATTTTCTGAGAAGCCAGTGCTCTGAAAAATTCACAAACTGCCCGGCGCGATTTGAAAAAAACGTCTTCAAAGGTGCCAATTTTTCGAAGAATGTCTTCATTGACAGGCATGTTTTCGGTCCGCCATTTCGGCCACTCGATGACATCGGCGCCGGAATCGCGCAGCTTGTCTGCAAGCGGGTCTTCATCTTCGCCATGAGTCACAACCATCAAATGCCGTCCGATGAGCGGTTTGCTTTCAAACCAGCTGTGTGTTTGAAAGTTGACGATGTCTCCGATGACGATAATCGCAGGGTTTGTAATCTGGTGTTCCTGCACTTTTTGCTGAATGTTCTCAAGTGTTCCTTTCACACTCCGCTGGCGGCCCCACGTTCCCCATTGGATGACAATGACAGGGACAGAAGGCGATTTCCCGTATGAAATAAGCTGCTGGCAAATATAAGACAAGTTCTTGACACCCATGTAAAAAACAAGGGTTTGAACGCTTCGGGCAAGCCCTTCCCAGTCAAGGTTCGGCGTGCCTTTTAATGATTTATCATGCGCTGTAATCATGGCAAAAGACGATGCAAAATCCCGATGCGTGACGGGGATGCCCGCATATAGCGGCGCTGCAATTCCAGAGGTGATTCCCGGCACCATTTCATAGCGAATGCCGTGCTCATGAAGAGCATCTGCTTCCTCGCCGACTCTGCCGAATACGCTCGGATCTCCGCCCTTCAAGCGAACGACGGTTAACCCATTTAATGCTTTTTCAACCAGCAGGGCGTTAATTTCTTTTTGTTTCATAAAATGGCGGTTTGGCAGTTTTCCGCAATAAATAAACTGGCAGTCCGGTGATGCAAATTCGAGCAGCTTCGGGTTGGCGAGCCGGTCATATAAAATCACATCTGCTTCCTCGAGCGCCTGTTTTCCTTTGATGGTGAGCAGGCCTGGGTCGCCGGGTCCGGCTCCCACGAAATATACGATTCCGTTCTTCATGATCATGTCATCCTTCCGTCACTGTAAAAAATGAAGGACCACTAGAAAAGTGATCCGGTCTTTTGATCAATATACGAGATAAACATGTTCTCCTTCGATCAGCGTTTCATATGTTTTGACGCAACCGTGGTCAGGTTCTTGGACGATTCCGTCTTCTAAGGAAATTTTCCAGTCGTGCATCGGGCAGAAAACATATTGACCGCTGACGATGCCTTCTGCCAGGACGCCGCCCTTATGCGGACAGCGGTTTTCAATGGCGCGGATGCTTCCGTCTGAAAGCTTGAAAACCGCGAGCTCCTTATCTTCAATATACACTGTTTTGCCTAATTGTTCAGGCAATTCTTCAATTTTTCCGATACATACTTTTGTTACGTCTTTGTTTACCATGTCCATTCCTCCTCAATGATAGTTTTTGTCATTATGATGTGGTCACGACATTTTCAAATAATTCTTTAGAAGTTTGTTTATCCTCTAAAAAGTCTTTCCACGGATCCTTGTGGACAGAGAGTGTTTCATTCATTCGGCCGTTCAGCTCCTGCCGCTTTTCCGGATCGTTTAACACGGATTGGACATGGGATAAACCGACGCGCTCAAGCCATGCGGACGTACGCTCCAGATAGTTTGCGGTTTCCCTGTAATATTGCAGGTAAGTGCCCGCGTATTCTAAGACTTCTTCATTTGTTTTCACCTTCATCAGCAAATCGCCGGCACGCAAATGGGTTCCGCCGTTTCCGCCGACATAAAGCTCCCAGCCTCCGTCGATGCCAACAACGCCAAGGTCCTTAATGCCGGATTCCGCACAGTTTCGCGGGCAGGCAGACACGGCCATTTTGACTTTGTGAGGCGTGTTCAGCCCTTCGAATTTTTTCTCAAGCGCAATGCCCAGTGCCATGGAGTCTTGTGTGCCGAAGCGGCAGAATTGCTCGCCTACACATGTTTTCACTGTGCGGAGCGTTTTTCCGTACGCGTAGCCCGATGGCATATCAAGATCTTCCCATACCTTCGGAAGGTCTTCTTTTTTCACGCCGATAAGATCAATTCGCTGGCCGCCTGTCATTTTCACGAGCGGGATCTCATATTTGTCAACGACATCGGCGATCTTGCGCAAATCTGTGGAGTTGGTCACGCCGCCGTACATCCGAGGAACGACTGAGTATGTTCCGTCTTTTTGAATATTGGCGTGCATTCGTTCATTAACAAAGCGGGATGTCCGGTCATCCTCGTATTTGGTTGGATTGATCATGCCTAAGTAGTAGTTCAGAGCGGGCCGGCATTTAGAACAGCCTTCTGGCGTTTTCCAGCCGAGCACATTCATGACTTCTCTTGTATGTGACAGCCCTTTGGCTTTGATTTCTTCTACGACTTCATCTCTCGACAATGTGGTGCAGCCGCAAATGGCTTCTTTTTGCGCTGACGCATCAAAGTCTGATCCGAGCGTATGCTGGAGGATTTCTTCTACGAGCGGCTTACAGCCTCCGCATGAGCGGGATGCGCCGGTGCATGCTTTGATTTCGTCCGTTGACGAGCAGCCCTTTTCCTGTATGGCTTGAATAATCGCACCTTTTGACACGCCGTTACAGCCGCAGATGATTTCATCGTCGCTCATCGCTGCGGTTATGCTTGTGCCTGCTTCCTGGCTGAGGGGCTGTAAGATTGATATTTTAGAGGTTTCAGAGATATCGGCTTCTTTTTGAATCATAGAAAACAGGCGATTGCCTTCGCTGCTGTCGCCGAATAAAACAGCACCGACAATTTGATTGCCTCTCAGGACGATTTTTTTATAGATGCCGTCCTGCTCATCGAAGACTTTAATCGCTTTTTTCTCCTCTGATTCGTTAAAATCACCGGCAGAGAAGACCTCGACGCCTGATACCTTTAACTGTGTGGAGAGAACGGAGCCCTCATACGGTTTTGTTTCGATGCCGCACATATGCTTTGCCAGCACTTTTGCCTGTTCATACAGCGGCGCCACAAGCCCGTAGGCGATTCCTCGGTGCTCGGCACATTCGCCGACCGCGTAAATGTGCGGGATTTCAGTCTGCATATAATCGTTGACGATGATGCCGCGGTTAACCGGAATGCCGCTCTCGGCCCCGAGCGTTGTATTTGGGCGGATGCCGACAGCCATGACGACTAAATCAGCTTCAATGCTTGTGCCATCCTTGAATCGGAGGCCTTCGACACGGTCGTCACCGACAATTTCTTCTGTTTGCTTTTCAAGTAAAAAGGTCATACCTTGTTTTTCTAACTCGTTTTGCAGCAGGCGTCCTGCCGTTGCATCAAGCTGGCGCTCCATCAGGAATGGGGCAAGGTGGATGACGGACACATCCATGCCAAGATTCAGTAGTCCGCGAGCTGCTTCCAAACCAAGAAGTCCTCCGCCGATGACGGCAGCTTTTTTATATTGTTTTGACGCGGCGAGCATTGTGTCTGTATCTTTTATGTCCCGGAAAGCTGTGACGCCTTTTTTGTCTGCGCCCGGAATCGGAAGGATAAAAGGGACCGAGCCTGTCGCCAGGATCAATTCATCGTAAGGCTGGATTCTGTCTGCATCTGTGATGACTGTTTTGTTTTCCGTGTCCACTTTGATGACTGTTTCATTTGTATACAATTGAATGTTGTTTTCTTCGTACCAGTCCCAATCGTTTAACGTAATATCTTTAATATCTGTATCGCCTTGAAGCACTTTTGACAAAAGGATTCGGTTGTAATTGGGATGCGGTTCGGCACCGAAAATTGTGATCTGAAACTCGTCTTTAGCAATACTCAGTATCTCTTCAATGGCCCTTACCCCGGCCATTCCATTACCAACAAGAACTAGCTGTTTTTTTCCCATCAGATGATCCGCTCCTTATCAATGTTTTTTCCAGCGTAGCACAGCAAAAAGGAATATTTAAGATACATGTTATAAAATGTAACAAAATATACGAAAAGTTCTAAAAATTTTATGAAAAATTTAAATAGGTCTGATTCGGACGGCGCATACCTTAAAACCGGGCATTTTACAGGCTGGATCTAAGGCTTCCCCGATTAAATCATTCACATTTTGAGCGTCTGCCCAATGGATGGGAACAAAAACAGTATCTTTTCTGATTTGTTCTGATAATTTGCTGCGGACGGTGATGCTTCCCCGCGGCGATTCTATTTTTACCAGTACACGGTCCTCGATATTGTAGGTCGCTGCTGTTTGCGGATGGATTTCCATAAACGATTCAAAATGTCTCGCGGCAAGGGCGGCGCTTTTTCTTGTTTGGACGCCTGTTAAGTAGTGAGACATGACTCTGCCTGTCGTTAAATAAAGCGGATAATCGGCTGTCGGCTTCTCTTTTGGAACAGGTGGTTCGTTTGGAATCACACTTAATGCCGCTTTTTGATCCGGATGAGCAAATGATTCTGTAAACAAGCGCCCAGTTCCGGGATGATCAGATTCCGGACACGGCCAATGAATGCCGCCTTCACGTCTGAGCCTGCCGTATGAGATGCCTGAATAATCGGCAATCCCGCCTCGGCTCGCTTCTCTCAATTCATTAAAAATATCCTCCGCTGACGTATAAGAAAAGTAGCGGCCCTTGCCGAGAGCGGATGCGAGATCACAAATGATCTGCCAATCATGCTTTGCTTCGCCGGGGCATGGCCGGCTTGCTTCTCTTAATGTCACGCGTCCTTCTACATTTGTCATGGTGCCTTCATCTTCTAAGTAAGAGGAGGCAGGTAAAATCACATCTGCGTATTTCGCAGTCTCAGAAATAAACAAATCGATTGCAACAAAGAATGTCAGTTTCCTTAAAGCCTTTTTCACGAGATTCGCATTTGGGCTGGAGACAGCAGGGTTGGAGCACATGAGGAACAGTCCTTTGATGTCGCCGTCATTGATTTTTTCCATCATTTCATAGGCTGAGACACCTTTTCGCGGGAGTTCATCCTGATGGATTCCCCACACTTTCGCAATATGCGCCCGGTGTTCTTCGTTTTCGATAGAACGGTAGCCTGGAAGCTGATCGGCTTTTTGGCCATGCTCTCTGGCGCCTTGCCCGTTGCCTTGTCCGGTGATCGCCCCGTAGCCCGAGTAAGGTTTGCCGATTTTTCCTGTGATCAGCACCATGTTTAAGAAGCCTTTCACAGCCGCTGTTCCATCGGTTTGCTGTTCAATCCCGCGGGCTGTAAACAGCATGCCGGACGTTTCCTTGGCAAACTTCACAGCAGCTTTTCTTATATCCACCAGCGAGACACTCGTCTGTTCGGCGATGTCATTCAGGTTCAACGAGTCAGTATGCTGCTTCAGCTCTTCGAATCCATTTGTTCGTGATTGAATGAAATCCTCGTTTATAAGCTGTTCGTCAATGATGATTTTGACGAGACCGTTGGCAAGGGCGGCGTCTGTGCCGGGTTTGATTTTCAGATGAAGATCGGCAATTTTTGTTGTCGCTGTTTCACGCGGATCAATGGCAATGATGTAAGCTCCGTTTTCTTTCGCTTTTTCAAAATACGGCATAATCGTAGGCTGGCACTCCGCGATATTTGTGCCGGCCAGAATGATCACACGGGTGTGGGGAATGTCAGATAAGGGATTCGTTAAGCCTCTGTCGGCTCCGAATGTTTGGTTGGCTGCGGTTGCTGCGGCGGACATACAAAGCCTCCCGTTGTAGTCGATGTATTTTGTCTGTAAGCCCACCCGTGCGAATTTCCCTAACAAATACGCCTCTTCATTTGTAATCGAGGCGCTTCCGTATACCGCCATAGCGTCATGGCCGTGTTCTACTTGGATCATTGTCACTTGGTCTTTAATGTAATTCAGTGCTTCTTCCCAGGAAACAGGCATAAACTCGCCGTTTTTCTTCAGCAGCGGCCGGGTGATGCGGGAGGAGTTCAGGGCATGCTGGTGGGCGTTCATGCCCTTCATGCATAGCCGACCCTGTGTTGTAGGATTATCAATCCCGATCGCAGTGTACTTTTTGCGCGTGACGATGGTTTGTTCCACGAGCTGCATTTTGCACTGCATGCTGCAAAACGGGCATTGAGTGTCATATGTTTTTTCTGATTGGACGTCTTGCTGTTTATCACGGAAATATCTAAGCAGTCGTTCAGTCAAAATGCCTCATCCTTTCTTATATGCACCCGTCTCTACAGTCGGGTTTTGAATCAGTGACAGATCTGTTTGGAGGCTTTCCAGCAGCTGTGCCCTTAGGTCTTCTTCGAATAGCACTTCTCTGATATGAACGATCCCGAGACGGTCTATCCACTGATGAACACCTTCTAAGTAATGAGCCGTTTCCCGATAATACTGGATCAGTCCTTTGATCATGCCGGCAGTGCTGTCTTCGTTCTCAGTCACGCAAAACAAAGCTCCTGAACGGGCATGAGTTCCCCGGACGCCGCCGATGTGAATGTCCCAGCCAGCTTGTCTCCGAATTGCGCCGACATCTTGCAGGGCGGCATCGGTGCAGTCTGTTTCACATGATAAGCTGATAGAAATGGGAGCGGGTAAGGGAAGCATCTCAAGTTGTCTTTCGATTTGGGCTGCCAGCTGCTGAATTGATCGATTTTGCCCGCATGTACATGCTTTGATGCTTTGCAGCGCGTGTCGGTGTTCATTAGTGTAAACGGGCATCTTCAGGTCTTTTTTTATGTTCGGGAGATCCGCAGGCTTGATCCCGGAAAGCTTCAGCCTTTGGCCGTGAGTGATGGATACGTCGGGAATGCTGTATGCCTCAATGATGTTGGCGATGGTTCTTAGCTGCTCCGCGTTTGTCCGCCCGCCGTACATTTGCGGGATCAGGATGCATGTCTCTTCAGTGGCTGGCTCAGGCTGGACAAACCCAGGGTACAGCATTTCCAGATAGTATTGAATCGCAGGAACACAAGTACTGCATCCGTTTTTTGTTTTCCAGTCAAGCTGGTTCATCACTTCTGCCGGATTAGTGAATGGCCTGCGCTGAAGCTCAGCGATGATGTCGTCTTCTGTAAAATCAGTACAGCTGCAAAACGAAGGTGTGCCGGCGGGCTTCGTATATTCGCTGTTGGTCATGTGCCTCAAAAGGTCTTCAACGAGCGGTTTGCATCCTCCGCAGGACCCAGTGGCTTTGGTGCAGTGCTTGACTTCCTCAACAGTTGTTAAGCTATTCGTGTGCACCGCTTCTTCAATCGCGCCTTTCGTCACTGTGTTGCATTGGCAAATCGTTTCACTGGAAGGCATGGATTCAAATAAAGGGCCGCTTGTCTCCGGTTCGATGATCTGCTTTTTGACAATGGAGATGTCTCGTTGTTTAAGGAGGCTGTCGAGAAGCCGCTGCTTGTCACGGGTGTCTCCGAATAAAATAACGCCGGCCAGTTTTTCATCTACAAAAAGCGCTTTTTTATAAACTCCTGCTTGTTCGTCGTAGATTTTGATGCTCGTCGTGCGTTCATCCTCTTGGATCTTTCCTGCTGACCACACATCGATTCCAGCTATTTTTAACGCCGCTGATGGTGCTGAGCCTTGATATTCCTCACATGGAACGCCGCAAATATGACTGGCGAGCGCTTTTCCCTGCTCATAAAGCGGAGCCACCAATCCGTACACCGTTCCGTTATGCTCAGCGCATTCACCAACGGCGTAGATATTCGGTTCGCTTGTCTGCATGAAGTCATTCACGATGATCCCGCGGTTCACTTTGATTCCAGCGGATACAGCCAATTCAATATTCGGTTTGACGCCGGCCGCCATCACAATCAAGTCTGCTTTTAATGAAGAGTCATCTTTAAAATGGATTCGGTCTGCTTTCGTGGTGCCGGAAATGGAGACGGTGTCTTTCTCCAAAAGAAAGGTTAGGCCTTTTTGTTCCAGCTCTGTTTGCAGCAGCCGCGCCGCTGTTTGATCGAGCTGTTTTTGCATAATGCCGGCGGAGTGGTGAATGACGCTGACATCCATACCGAGATGCTGTAAACCGACTGCAGCTTCCAGTCCTAATAAGCCGGCTCCGATTACCGCAGCCTTTTGAAAGTGCTGGGCCATGTTCATCAGCGCTTGGCAGTCTTCTATTGTCCGAAATCCATAGACACCTTTTTTGTCTGCCCCGGGGATAGGGAGAATATGAGGGGAGGAGCCTGTTGCCACTATTAATTTGTCATACGACAGAGTGCGTTTCCGATCTGTGATGACCTGCTGCTGATCTGTATCAATCTGAATAACCGTTTCGCCTGTGTAAAGCGTGATCCCGTGCTTGTCGTACCAATCCTTGCTGTTCAGTGTAATATCATCGAGTGACGCTTCACCCTGCAATACAGAGGATAAGAGAATGCGATTGTAATTGGGATGCGGCTCGCTTCCGAAAATGACAATCTCAAACATGTGGCGATTCAGCTTTAATACTTCTTCAATACAGCGGATTCCGGCCATGCCGTTTCCCGCTAACACTAATCTTTGTTTCTTCATGTATCAGACCTCCTTTGGCGAAGCTCGTAAGTTTTCTCCTATTAAAAATTATGTCACAATGCATTGTTAACGCATTAAACGTGTCACAAAAACTTACACATGTCTTTTCCAGAAAATAATGGTCCTATATCCTTGATTCAGAAAATGTAAAATAATGAGGGTCTAGAAAGGGGAATCTTATGAAGCTGTCGGAACTGAAAACTAGCGGTCATCCACTCACTTTGCTCTGTTCCTTTTTATACTTTGATGTCAGTTTTATGATATGGGTTATGCTTGGGGCGCTGGGTGTTTATATTTCTCAGGATTTTGGCCTGTCTCCTTTTGAGAAAGGGCTTGTCGTAGCTGTGCCGATTTTATCTGGATCTGTGTTTCGTATCATTCTTGGTATTTTAACGGACAGAATCGGACCGAAAAAAACGGCAGTGATCGGGATGCTGGTGACGATGATTCCGCTGCTTTGGGGGACATTCGGCGGCCGTTCCCTGACTGAGCTGTATGCCATCGGGATTCTGCTTGGCGTGGCGGGGGCAAGCTTTGCTGTAGCGCTGCCTATGGCCAGCCGCTGGTATCCGCCTCATTTGCAGGGACTTGCGATGGGGATTGCCGGAGCGGGGAACAGCGGCACGTTGTTTGCAACCCTGTTTGGCCCTCGTCTGGCAGAGCAGTTCGGCTGGCACATTGTCATGGGAATTGCGCTAATTCCATTATTGATCGTCTTTATTCTTTTTGTATCCATGGCAAAGGATTCTCCTGCACAGCCGGCTCCGCAGCCGCTCAAAAGCTATCTGCATGTGTTCGGGCAAAAGGAAACATGGTTTTTCTGCCTGCTGTACAGCGTCACATTTGGCGGATTTGTCGGGCTCTCAAGCTTTTTATCTATTTTCTTTGTTGATCAATACCAGCTGTCAAAAATTCACGCAGGGGACTTCGTTACATTATGTGTGGCGGCGGGGAGCTTTTTCCGGCCTGTCGGGGGCTTGATTTCGGATCGTGTCGGCGGCACGAAAGTTCTTTCTGTATTGTTTGTCATCGTGGCACTGTGTATGGCCGGAGTCAGCAGCCTGCCATCTCTTTCAATGGTTATTGTTCTATTGTTTGTCGGAATGATGGGGCTCGGAATGGGAAACGGCGCAGTATTCCAGCTTGTACCGCAGCGTTTTCGCAAAGAAATTGGCATGGTGACGGGAATCGTCGGTGCGGCCGGAGGAATCGGAGGGTTTTTCCTGCCGAACATCTTAGGATCTCTCAAACAGATGACAGGCACATATGCTATCGGTTTTATCACGTTTTCCTGTATCGCGCTGCTGACGTTTGCACTTGTGCTTGCCGCAGGCTATTACTGGCGGAAAAGCTGGAGCGCGGAAAGCAGCCCGGCGGATGTTTAGGATTTTGACGGACACGCGTTTGTGCGTGTCTTTTTTATTTTCTCTTGATTTTCAACAGTGAACCGATCAAAATAAATAGTAATTATTACGATTTGTTAGCGAGAGGAGTTTTCTGAATGAATCAACATACGCTGCTCCCGAAAAAAACGGAGCGTCTTCAATACTTTGGATCGGTCAGTCCGATCAAAGGCGAGAAACCAGTGGAAAAAGAGAAAATGAAGGACCTGCAAAATATCAGGAAGGATTATTTTTTTGACATTCAGCATGTAGGTGTCGCTAATGTGTCCCATCCAGTCACAATCACTTCTGCCATGATGCCTGCCGAGCAAACAACGGCTGCGAACTTTACAATGACTTGTAATTTGCCGAGAAATCAGAAAGGGATTAACATGAGCCGGTTAACAGAGCTGCTGCAAGTCTATCATCAAAATGGTTGGGTTCTCTCATTTTCCTCTCTTCAGCAATTTACGAAAGAGCTTGCAGAAAACATGGACACATCATCTGCCACAGTTGAAGTGAGGTTTCCGTGGTTTTTCGAACGGAAAGGCCCGAAGCTTGAGAAAGCGGGTTTGATGCATGCTGATATATTCATGTCTGTCACCTATCGCAAAGATCAGCCGTTTAAACAGCGTGCCGGCATCTCAGCAAAAGTAACGACTCTGTGCCCTTGCTCCAAGGAAATCAGCGAATACAGTGCCCATAATCAGAGGGGAACGGTCAGCATTTGGGCGGATATTCACCCGGCCGCATCGCTGCCAAGTGATGTTAAAGCTGATTTGCTTCACGCCGCAGAATCAAATGCTTCTGCGAGACTGCATCCGGTATTGAAGCGGCCTGATGAAAAAGCCGTGACAGAAACGGCCTATGAAAACCCGAGATTTGTTGAGGATCTCGTCCGGCTGATTGCTGCTGATTTGTTTGAGCTTGAATGGGTGTCGGCCTTTGAGATTGAATGCCGCAATGAAGAATCGATCCATCTCCACGATGCCTGCGCGAAGCTGCGTTTTTCGATGGAAGTGGATAAAATATGAAACTCTCATTATTCATTATTGCAGTTCTTATGCCAGTCAGCCTGCTCCGATCATGCAGAAGAACACGCAAGTATCAATACAAAGAAAACGGTCGAAAACATAACGGACGTTCGAAAAACAGCAAAAACAAGCATTGATTGGACAAAGCCTTCGGGCGGAGAATACCCGGATATTAAACAGAAGCATGTCTGGATTGATGTGAATGTGAAGGAGCAGAAGGCTTACATCAAGGAAGGAAGCAACACCATCTATACAATGATGATCTCTTCTGGTCTTGATCAAACAAAAGATGATGCTACGCCAAAGGGCACCTTTTATGTAGAGCCTGAACGGGGAGAATGGTTTTTCTCCGAAGGATACCAGGAAGGCGCAGAATACTGGGTATCATGGAAAAATCACGGTGAATTTTTATTTCATAGTGTGCCAATGACTAAGGATCAAAAAGTCATCAAAACGGAAGCAGAAAAACTAGGAACGAAAGCATCTCACGGATGTATCAGGCTGACCATTCCAGATGCGAAATGGGTATATGAAAATATCCCTGAACATACAAAAGTGGTGATCAGCTGAATTGAAAACCGTTGACAAAAAGGAAAAAAGACCATACAATTTAAATCGTAACAATTACGTTTTGTGATAAATGGCTTATCATTGTCTGTATCTGTGAAAAGCGTAAAGGCTAAGGATCTTGCTGTCATTGATCCCCATGAAGCGTCTCTTGAAAACTGGAGACGATACACAAGCCGCATTCTGATTAGATATTTGCGCTCTCCATCGGTTCAGCAACGCAAGTGGAGCAATTGCTTTATGCAAGCTGCGGTTTTCCGAATGTCGGCAAGGGGCAGGGATTTGCGATGGGGAAAAGGACTAAACGCGGTTGGAGCCTTTACTGATTTATAAATCGGGCGGCAGCGAGAAATGAGCGCGAAAAGCTGCTCTACACCATTGTACATACGGCAAAGTATACAATTTAAATCGTAATCATTCTATTTTAATGGAGGCATTATTATGAAAAAAATTCCGGTTACCGTACTGAGCGGTTATCTAGGTGCGGGAAAAACAACATTGCTGAACAGCATTCTGCAAAATCGCGAAGGCTTGAAAATAGCGGTTATCGTAAACGATATGAGCGAGGTGAACATTGACGCGGGCTTGGTTAAGCAGGAAGGGGGCCTTTCCAGAACAGATGAAAAGCTTGTGGAAATGTCAAACGGCTGCATTTGCTGCACGCTTCGCGAAGACTTATTAATTGAAGTTGAGAAGCTGGCAAAAGACGGACGGTTTGATTATATCGTCATTGAATCGACAGGAATCAGCGAACCGATCCCGGTGGCCCAGACTTTCTCTTATATCGATGAAGAGATGGGAATCGATCTTACAAAATTCTGTCAGCTGGATACGATGGTGACGGTTGTTGATGCCAACCGTTTTTGGCATGATTATCAGTCAGGCGAAAGCCTTCTGGACCGCAAAGAAGCATTGGGGGAAAAGGATGAAAGAGAAATCGCCGACCTCTTGATCGATCAAATTGAGTTTTGCGATGTACTGATCTTAAATAAATGTGATTTGGTCAGCGAGCAAGAGCTCGAACAGCTTGAAAACGTTCTTCGTAAACTGCAGCCAAGAGCCAGGTTCATTCGTTCCGTCAAAGGAAATGTAAAACCACAGGAGATTTTGCATACAGGGTTATTTAACTTCGAGGAAGCGAGCGGATCGGCCGGCTGGATTCAAGAGCTGACGGCAGGCCATGCGGAACACACCCCGGAAACAGAAGAATACGGTATCTCTTCATTTGTATATAAGAGACGTTTGCCGTTTCATTCTACACGATTTTACCGTTGGTTGGATCAAATGCCAAAGAACGTGGTACGTGCCAAAGGAATCGTCTGGTGCGCATCTCATAACAACCTCGCTTTGCTGATGTCGCAAGCAGGTCCGTCGGTTACGATTGAGCCTGTATCTTATTGGGTGGCGGCGCTGCCGAAGCTTGAGCAGGAGCAAGTCAAACAGCAGGAGCCGGAAATCCTGGAGGAGTGGGACCCGGAGTTCGGCGACCGCCTAACGCAGCTAGTTTTTATCGGAACTGACCTGGATGAAGAAACGATCACGAAAGAGCTTGATCAATGCCTGTTGACTGAGTATGAATTTGATTCCGACTGGTCGCTGTTTGAGGACCCGTTTAAATGGAAGCTGAATCAATAGAAAAAAAGCCGTCCCATGGGGAACGGCTTTTTTTAATGAAACGTTTGTTTAAACATAATGAGCGTATTTTTTCTCAAGGATATTCTGAAAGACCGCGGCAATGGAGCAGATGGCCCAATAAATGAGAGCGGTCAGAATATACATGGTCATATAATCAAACTCTCTGCCCCCGATGATTTTCGCATGCTGGAGCAATTCCGGCACTGTAATCATCGCAGCGAGAGATGACGCCTTGATTAAGTCGAGCAATACATTGGCAAGCGGAGGCAGCGCAATACGTATCGATTGCGGCAAAATGATGCCCCTCATCGTCTGCCAATAGGAAAGACCCAGCGAGGATGCGGCTTCCCACTGTCCTTTTTCGACGGATGAAATGGCTGAACGGTTAATTTCCGCAATGTAGGCGGCGCTGTTTAGGCTAAAGCCGATTAAAGCAGCCGTGACAGCGGAAAATTCAATGCCGATATAAGGAAACCCGAAATAAAGGATAAACAAAATCACCAAAATCGGAACGCCCCGCATAAATGAGATATAGAGCTTCGCCGGCCATCTTAACAAAGCAAGCTTAGACATTCTGGCGAGTGATATGAATAGGCCGATCACAGTTCCCGCAAACATGCTTACAAAAGAGATGAGCAGTGTATATCCAATGCCTTTTATGACATAAGGGAACGATTCAATAGCCAGCTTCGTGTTGAAAATATATTCCCATTGAATGCTATTGATCATGGCGTCCGATTACAAATCAACGTCCTGAACGTCGGCATCAATTTTTTTTGATACATCTGCTTTATTGAAGAATTGTTTCGACAGTTTAGTCAAAGAGCCATCCTTGCTCATCTCTTTCAATGCTTCGTTCATCTTTTTCTGAAGTGCCGCATTGCTTTTTTTCATGACAAGGGCCTGTTTGTTCGGCATGTACTTGATGTCAGGATGAATTGTAATGTTGAGATCCGGGAATGCCGCGAGCGCAAGTGTCTGCAGGTAATAGTCGTTTAAAATGACGTCAGTGCGTCCGTTGGCAACATCTTTTAAATATTGCTCATTCGTCGCATTATCATAAATCACTTCTTTGGCGCCGTATTTTCTCGCGACCTCCATGTAGACGGTTGTAGCCGCGCCAGCCGCTTTCTTCCCTTTTAAATCCTTAAGCGTTTTAATCCCGGATAAATCGTCTTTACGGACGATTGCCGTGCCGTATGAATATTTATATGGAGTAGAAAATGCGAACTTCTTCTCGCGGTCCTTCGTCACATCGATGTCATTCGCGGCTGCGTCAACCTGTCCGCTGTTCACCGCTGTCAGCATCCCGTCAATGCCCATCTCCTTGAACTCAACCTTCAGCCCCAAGCGTTTTGCCGCTTCACGAACAACTTCAACCTCATAGCCCGTCAGCTTATCAGAGCCAGAGTCAGTATCGTGATAAGAAGTAGGATAGAGCGTACCTGATGTAGCGACTACGATTTTCCCTTTATCCTTAATCTGCTCCCAGCCTGTATCCTTGGAATCGGCTTCATTTTTGCCGGAACAGGCTGCCAATATAAGAAAGAAAGCCATTGTGAAACTGAATATAACGGCTTTGGATTGCTTGAATGATTTCACCTATATTTCCCCCAATCTGTTAATCAACTAAAAAGATAGCATTGAACATAAGGGGTTGCAATATGTTGATCGCGTTTTCAAAAAGTTCGAATTGTGTATACAAAAGGCATGGGTGGGTGTTTAAAAGCGTCTATGAAGGGAAGAGGTGATGAAAAAAGGAATTGTCCAAGGATGAATGCCAGACGTGCATGGATAGGAGCTTGTGAAGTTAAGGTGCAGCAGATCCGTCATTCATCTATGCCAATACCGTAAGAAATGGTCAAGAAGCATGAAACGATCTTCAGAATATTAAGTCTTGCTGATGCCCCTAAGGCATATGATATATTCGATGAGAAAGAAAATGGAAACATTTAAACCATAATGGGGAGTCAAATGAATATTTACAAACCAGCCTGTTTGTACTGCTGTACTCTATTTTGCTGCCGGTGTTTTGGCGCGGCTACCTTATCGGAAAAAGGATCTGCGGAATCAGAATCGTAAAAAAAGACGGATCACAGGTCAGTCTGTTAACAATGTTTTTACGGGTTATTGTAGCCGGCCTGGTTTACTGTATAACCTTCGGACTCGGCTTGATCGCCAGCCTGATTCTGATTGCCGTACGAGAAGACAAACGGACCCTGCATGATTTAATCGCGGGAACATATGTCACTTATGCGACACCAGGTGAAGAGGAACTTAATGCTGACGAAGAGATTAGAAAGAGCGAATAATGGTTCGCTCTTTTTATTTTTATGCATAAAAAATACAAGGCAGCAAAACATATGAAAAATAGGATTGGAGGAATAAACTGGATGAAACGAATAACCATCAACATCATCACAATGTTCATTGCAGCGGCTGTCATTTCTCTGACCGGTACAGCTGAGGCCGCTGAAAAACAGCAGCAGCCTCCCGCAAATGTTACACTGACAGATCAGCAAAAGAAAGAGATTGAACAACTGGAAGCAGAGATTCTTAAAAAGCGCAAAGACGTGATCTCAAAGTATGTACAATACGGTATCCTGCCTAAAGAAAGAGGAGAACACATCAAAAATCACTTGGACAAACACTTTGAAATGATGAAACAAAACGGCTTTGTTCCAAAGCACCATCCTCATCCGCATAAATTTGAAAAAAGACATTAAAATGGTAAGCATCCAATTGGAATTGGGTGCTTTTGCGTTATTTACAGGTAGGCAATATTAGCTGAGCTGTTCCGCGACTAACATCGAGTTGATATGAAACGCGTTTCATAGCCTATGATAGGTTTATCAATAATTCAGGAGTGATAAACACTATGATCCACCAGCATCCAGAATCTTTTCCGAAACATTTTTTGTGGGGCTCTGCTTCTGCAGCGTACCAGATTGAAGGCGCTTGGAATGAAGATGGCAAAGGCCCTTCTGTTTGGGATGTGTTTACGAAAATACCGGGCAAAACGTTTAAAGGAACCAATGGCGACATTGCGGTTGACCATTATCACCGATTTAAAGAAGATGTCGCTCTGATGGCTGAGATGGGGTTAAAAGCATATCGATTTTCCGTCAGCTGGCCACGGGTTTTTCCAAAAGGAAAAGGAGAGATCAATGAAGCAGGTCTAGCGTTTTACGATAGTCTGATTGATGAATTGCTTTCTCATCACATCGAGCCGGTTCTGACTTTATATCACTGGGATTTGCCTCAAGCGCTTATGGACGAATACGGCGGGTTTGAATCCAGAAACATCATAGAGGATTTTAATCACTACTGTATTACTCTTTATAAACGTTTTGGAGACAGGGTGAAATATTGGGTTACGTTAAATGAACAGAACTACAATTTTAATCACGGATTTATTACAGCCATGCATCCGCCTGGAGTGAAAGACAGAAAACGATTTTACGAAGCAAACCATATTGCGTTTCTGGCTAATGCAAAAGCCATCGAATCATTTAGAGAATATGTGCCTGAAGGCAAAATAGGTCCTAGCTTTGCTTATTCTCCGGCTTACCCTTTATCAAGCCATCCAGAGGATATACTGGCATTTGAAAACGCCGAAGAATTTATGAACAATTGGTGGCTTGACATGTATTGCTGGGGAACCTACCCGCAAATTCCATTCCGCTACTTGGAAAAACAGGGATGGGCGCCGACAATTGAAGCAGGAGATATGGACCTGCTCGCCAAAGGGAAGCCTGATTTTGTAGGTGTCAATTATTATCAGACGATCACCTATGAACGAAATCCGCTTGATGGTGTGTCAGAAGGGAAAATGAATACGACAGGCCAAAAGGGAACCAATCAGGAGACGGGGATACCCGGAGTGTTCAAAACGAAAAAAAATCCGCATCTGACAACGAGCAACTGGGATTGGACAATTGACCCAATTGGGCTGCGTATCGGTCTTCGCCGAATTACAAGCCGCTATCAGCTTCCAGTGTTTATAACAGAGAACGGTTTGGGTGAATTTGATAAAGTTGAGGACGGCACTGTACAGGATGATTATCGAATTGATTATTTGCGTTCGCATCTTGAGCAATGCAGACAAGCCATCAGTGACGGTGTCGATTTAATCGGCTATTGCAGCTGGTCGTTTACTGATCTGTTAAGCTGGCTGAACGGCTACCAAAAAAGATACGGATTTGTATATGTCAATCGTGATGAAGAAAGCACATACGATTTAAAACGCTTGAAGAAAAAAAGCTTTTATTGGTATCAAGATGTCATCAAGACGAACGGAGAAAGTTTATAAAGAGTCCCTGAGAGTTATTCTCTCAGGGGTTTTTCATTACACAGAAACAGCATCAATAATATAAGTGTCGGCGTGCAAATCTGACATTTCAGCCGGCACAGTCCAGCATGTCAATTGATAGTCTCCTTTAGGCAGATCAAAGGACAGTCTTTTAGACATGATGCTTTCAATATGAATTCCGTTTTCTGTGACATGAAAAGGAACAGTCACTTTTTTTTCGTAGGAGTTTACTGTTTCTGAACTGTTCAGGCGCAAAAGAATAAAGGCCTTTGTATTTCGCTGTGCCTCAAAGGAAATGGCTCCGTTTGCCGCAGCATATCCTTTTTCAATCGCTTCGTCAGTCCAATCCATTACAGGAGGTGTAGAATCCTTTTGAAATACAGTAAATTGATGATATGAAATCGAAAGTTCTTGCGGCTTCCATGATTTGATCAATGTGCTGTTCCTCCTCTATGTACTGTTTACTGAATTGTGAATAAAACCTTTGTGCCGTCTGGGTAATCGGTAAGCTGATGCCCGACCCAAGAGCCTGCTCCGCGGTTGTCAGCGGGAGAAATGTATTCTACAGAAGCTCCCTCACCGCCTTCTTTGCACATGGCCATTGGCCATTCATCTCTGTCATACCCCTTTTTGGAAGGTACGTCCTTTAATGATTGCTCGCGGCGTTCCTCAGCTCCGTCTCTGTCAATAGTGCACACCTCTGAGTGTCCCTCATTTATCGCATCCTTAATATGCTTGGCAGTTTCGGGATACCGGTCAGATGGGAAGGCGATTGTTTCATCATATTCTTTCGTTTGAGACGTTTTTTGATCAGTTGAAAAAAAGTCTCCTTTTATCAGGCCGACAGCTGCAGCTGCTATGATGACGATGACGAGAAGTATCGTTTTTATGATGTCCGTCGTGATGTTCACCTCCCGCTTTTAAAACTGACACAAGAGTAATCCAGAAAGCATTTGGTGTAAAGGTTTAAATTTTATGTTTTACGCTCAGTTTATTGCAGAAATCGTAATTTTAGCAGATCGAAATATTTGTTTTCAGCAAAATACGATTGCCAATTTACAATAATGATAGTAAGTCATCAGCCGTTTTCGGCTTGATTAATCATTTTAAATTGGCTTATGATACCGGTAAGCTCCTCAGCTAATTGAGAAAGTGTTTCAGAAGCTGCGGTAATCTCCTCCATTGCAGCAAATTGCTCCTCTGTTAATGCAGCCGCTTGCCGGGTATTTTTAGTAGATTCTTTAATGTCGGCCGTATTGGCTGCAAAGGAATCATTTATATGATGTGCACTGGCTGAAATGTTTGTTACAGATGCTGATAAATCACTAATCTCGGCGCTGATTTCACCTGTTGCAGCTGCAATTTCCTTAAATGCATCTCTGGTGCGCTGGATCATGGTGACTCCTTCTGCAGCTTCTGTTTTCACATGCTCAACAGATCTTGCAGACCGGTTCATATCCTTTTGTATTTCTATGATCAGTTTTGAAATCTGCCCCGCAGACTGTTGAGACTCTTCCGCTAATTTCCGTACTTCATCAGCAACAACAGCAAAGCCTTTTCCTTGTTCACCGGCTCTGGCAGCTTCAATCGCTGCATTCAGCGCAAGCAGGTTTGTCTGATCGGCAATTTGGGTGATGACCGATAAAATTTGCTCAATTTGTTTAGAGCGGCCGTCTAACTGGTGTATGATTTCTCCGCTTTTCTGAATTGACTGGTGAATCGCATCCATTTGCGCCTGTACATTTGCAATTTCCTTTTGTCCAATGTCTGCTTTTGATTGAGCGAGCTGCCCTTTGTCAGCGATAGCGGCAGTATTTGCAGAAATATCCCGGATGTCTGCTGAAGCTTGTTTTAATGAGCTTTCACTACTTTCAATTCGGGTGATCTGATCTTGGGCTCCATTTGCAATCTGCTGTACAGCTTCTGTGATTTTTTCTGAAGCTTGATTTGTTTCCTCTGCTCCGGCTGAGAGCTGCTGAGAGGCTGACGCAAGCTGAAGGGCTGATTGTTGTACGGTTTGTATGGTATCGTTCAGCTTCATTCTCATCTTATTATAATAGACGCTTAGTTCTGAAAGCTCGTCACCGGTTTTGTCTGACACCTCTATTGTCATATCTCCGTTTCCGGCACTTTCAAAGGCGCTTTTTAAAGCGTTCAGCCGCTTGTTGATTTTTCTGGTGAAAACCAAGACAAGGATGACTGATACCATAATGACGATAACAAGAACGATAGCGAATTGAGTGAAAAGTGATTGTGTAAGTGATGCTAAAATACTTTGATTAGCTCCGGTATACAGCATGCCGATGATGTTCCCATTTTGATCTTTTAACGGCATGTATGCAGTCTGATAAGAAGAACCTGCTACATCTGCTTGTCCGTAAAAACGCTTTCCTTTCTTTAAAACAGCGGCAATAACTTCAGAAGAAGCCTGGGTGCCGACAGCTCTTTCGCCATTCTTCATGACATTGGTTGCAACACGAGTATCGCCTTGGAAAATGGTAATGGTATCACCTGTTTTTTCGCCAAGCAGATCAACAATATCTTCATTTCCATTGATTTGTGTTTGCCCTTTATAGAGCTTATTGTTTTTCACCTGCCAGTCGCCTGACATGACATCATCAATATAAGTGCTGCTTAAAGCAAGATCACCTTTCGCTTTTTCAGTTGCCATTTGTTTCATGTTTTCTGTAATTTCCTTAAGCATCACAGTGCCAACTGATGCCGAAAACAAAAGAATCACCACGAAAACGAGGCAAAGAATTTTAGTTCCTAGCTTCATCTTAAATCGTTTTATCAACATAATTCCTCCCTTTACGATTTGTAGGTCATATTACTTATCGGGTTTTCGGGTTTAAAGTTTTATTTTAGAAAAAATAAAACCGGCCTGATCTTCAGGCCGGTTGTGTGATGCTATTCAAGGTTTGCGTGGTGAGTGAACATAGTTTCAGAATCGAGTCCTTTTTTCTCCATGAGTTTTAAAATCACTGCATCATAGAAGAGCAGCAAAGTTTGTTCAAATAATGATCCCATTGGCTGAATGGTTTTATAGCTTCCGTTAGACTGGTCTTTAGGAGAACCAGGCATTCTGATGATGAGGTCCGCTTGTTTTCCGATGCTTGATTCCGGATTGATGGTTAAAGCGGCAACAATTCCGTGTAAGCTTTTTGCTTTTGCTGCGGTATGAATCAAGCTTTTTGTCTCGCCTGATCCTGAGCCGATAATAACTAGATCTCCTTCGGCGAGCGGCGGAGTGAGAATCTCACCTACAATATGGGCGTTGAAGCCCATGTGCATCAGTCTCATCGCGAAGGATTTTGCCATCAGGCCAGACCGCCCCGCACCCGCAGTGAAAATTTGGTGGGATGAAAGAATGTGATCGGCAAGCTGGTCAGCCTCTTCATTAGAAATATAAGCTGCTGAACGGTGTAACTCATTGAGAATTTCCGCTACGTATTCAGTCGTTTTCATAGGAGTTATCCTTGGACAATCAGCTGCTTCATTTTTGAAGCTGTTTCCGCCTTATCAGCTGCGCTTGTAATTCCGCCCCCAACAATGACAAGGTCAGGGTTTTGCTTGATCACTTCTGGCAGTGTATCAAGTTTGATGCCGCCCGCGATTGCGGTTTTTGCGTTTTTTACGGTATTTTTGATTGTCGTTAATTCTTCGAAAGAGTTTTTGCCCTCTGCTTGAAGATCATAGCCAGTGTGGACGCAGATGTAGTCAACACCGAGTGCGTCAATTTCTTTCGCACGGGATTCGATATCTTTCACGTTAATCATGTCCACTAAGATTTTCTTCTTTTGTTTTTTGGCTTCTTCTACTGCGCCTTTAATCGTTGCATCGTCTGTAGCCCCTAAAACGGTGATGATGTCAGCGCCTGCTTCCGACGCTTTCATAATTTCGTAGCCTCCGGCATCCATGATTTTCAGGTCTGCAAGAACCTTCAATTGAGGAAATGCTTCTTTTATTTCTTTAACGGCTCTTAGGCCTTCATTGATGACGATCGGTGTTCCGATTTCAACTACGTCGATGTATTGTTCTACCTCTTTGACGAGCTCAATGGCTTCCGGGATGTTGACGAGGTCTAATGCAAGCTGTAATTCCATTGTTGATCCACTCCCTTTTTCGAATTATTTTTCATTCTATAGGTTCCTTCTTTTGATGAGAAGTAGGCACTTTGAAGTCAACAAGTTACTTGGAGGATACTGTGAGGAGAGACAATCAGATTTCTTTCGCTTGATTTTATGAGTGAGTATAATGAAAAAAGAGTCTGCAAAAAAGTAAGTAAGTGATGATACGTATCTAACATACAAAAAGGTTACTAAGGGGGGGATTCTATTGAGCCGGATGGACGACAAAAGGTTTAATTGTGAGAAGGAATTAACGCTTGCAGTGATTGGCGGTAAATGGAAAATGCTCATTTTATGGCATTTAGGAAAAGAAGGCACAAAACGGTTCAATGAATTAAAAACATTGATTCCTGATATTACGCAGAAGATCCTCGTGAATCAGCTGAGAGAGCTTGAGCAGGATATGATTGTTCACAGGGAAGTGTATCCAGTTGTCCCGCCGAAGGTTGAATATTCTCTGACCCCGCACGGAGAAAGCCTCATGCCTATTCTTGAAGCCATGTATGAGTGGGGGAAAGGTTATATGGAATTGATTGATATCGACAAAAATGTCATGAAAGAATCGTTGTAAGACGCTCTTCGCAAGGGTGTCTTTTTTTTGCCTTTTTTTCGGTTTTTGCGCGGTACACATAGTCATGTAAAGATTGTAAATTGCATTCAGCAATAAAAAAAGATTGAACGCAGCAGTTTGGTTTAAAAATTTTTATTTTTCTGTAAATAATGTTTAGTGGAAATGATTGCGGCATCCCGCAAAAATATCCCTGTAAATAAACTGGAATCTTTCGGCATCCCGCATGAAACTTTTCACCCATTTTTCGGTGATAAAAACATTTTTTTCATTTAAAGTAAACGGTAGAAAGATAAAAAATATTGAAAACAATGAATAAATAGCCAAAATTGGTTTCTTATTAGGGTGGGGTCTTGCGGTCTTTATCCGCTTATGTTAAACGCCGCAATGCTGACTGACGGCAGCCTGCTTTAATAGCGGCCATCTGTTTTTTGATTGGAAGCACTGCTTTTTAAGTGTAGTACTTTGGGCTATTTCGGCTGTTAGTTCATAAGAATTAAAAGCTGATATGGATAAGAAAGAGAAAATGCGTTGCACATGTTCACTGCTTATAAAGATTAGGGGAGGTATGACAATATGGAAATAACTTTTTATCCTTTAACGGATGCACAAAAACGAATTTGGTACACAGAAAAATTTTATCCTCACACGAGCATTTCAAATCTTGCGGGGATTGGTAAGCTGGTTTCAGCTGATGCGATTGATTATGTGCTTGTTGAGCAGGCGATTCAAGAGTTTATTCGCAGAAATGACGCCATGCGCCTTCGGTTGCGGCTAGATGAAAACGGGGAGCCTGTACAATATATTAGCGAGTATCGGCCTGTTGATATAAAACATACTGACACTACTGAAGATCCGAATGCGATAGAGTTTATTTCACAATGGAGCCGGGAGGAAACGAAAAAACCTTTGCCGTTGTACGATTGTGATTTATTCCGTTTTTCCTTGTTCACCATAAAGGAAAATGAAGTATGGTTTTACGCAAATGTTCATCACGTGATTTCTGATGGTATCTCCATGAATATTCTCGGGAATGCGATCATGCACATTTATTTAGAATTAGCCAGCGGCTCAGAGGCAAAAGAAGGAATCTCGCATTCATTTATCGATCATGTTTTATCTGAACAGGACTATGCTCAATCGAAGCGGTTTGAAAAGGACAAGGCGTTTTGGAACAAACAATTTGAATCGGTGCCTGAACTTGTTTCCTTGAAACGGAATGCATCCGCAGGGGGAAGTTTAGATGCTGAGAGGTTCTCTAAAGATGTGCCTGAAGCGCTACATCAGCAGATTCTGTCGTTTTGTGAGGCGAATAAAGTCAGTGTTCTTTCGGTATTTCAATCGTTGCTCGCCGCCTATTTGTACAGGGTCAGCGGCCAAAATGATGTTGTGACGGGAACCTTTATGGGCAACCGGACAAATGCGAAAGAGAAGCAGATGCTTGGCATGTTTGTTTCTACGGTTCCGCTTCGGACAAACATTGACGGCGGGCAGGCGTTTTTAGAATTTGTCAAAGACCGGATGAAGGATCTCATGAAGACACTCCGCCACCAAAAGTACCCGTATAATCTCCTGATCAACGATTTGCGTGAAACAAAGAGCTCTCTGACCAAGCTGTTTACTGTTTCTCTTGAATATCAGGTGATGCAGTGGCAAAAAGAAGAGGACCTTGCCTTTTTGACTGAGCCGATTTTCAGCGGCAGCGGATTAAATGATGTCTCGATCCATGTGAAGGATCGATGGGATACTGGGAAACTCACCATAGATTTTGATTACCGCACTGATTTATTTTCACGTGAAGAAATCAACATGATTTGTGAGCGCATGATTACAATGCTGGAGAACGCGTTAACGCATCCAGAACATACAATTGATGAATTAACGATGATTTCTGATGCGGAGAAAGAGAAGCTGCTTGCGAGGGCGGGCGGTAAATCTGTGAGCTACCGTAAGGACATGACGATCCCGGAACTGTTCCAAGAAAAGGCTGAGCAGCTTTCAGATCATCCAGCGGTTGTATTCGAAGATCGTACATTGTCCTATCGAACGTTACATGAGCAATCTGCACGCATCGCCAATGTGCTGAAACAGAAAGGGGTTGGCCCGGACAGTCCTGTCGCGGTTTTGATTGAACGTTCTGAACGGATGATTACAGCTATCATGGGAATTTTAAAAGCCGGCGGAGCCTATGTGCCGATTGATCCGGGTTTTCCTGCAGAGCGGATTCAATATATTTTGGAGGACTGCGGGGCGGACTTCATCCTGACTGAATCGAAGGTTGCAGCGCCTGAAGCCGATGCTGAGCTGATTGACTTAGATCAGGCAATTGCGGAAGGTGCAGACGATATGACGGAGGCTGATGTAAACGCGCGGAATCTTGCCTACATTATTTACACATCGGGAACAACCGGACGTCCGAAAGGCGTTATGATCGAGCATCGCCAGGTTCATCATTTGGTTGAATCTCTGCAGCAGACGATTTACCAAAGCGGCAGCCAAACCCTGCGGATGGCATTGCTTGCGCCGTTCCACTTTGATGCGTCAGTGAAGCAGATCTTCGCGTCGCTTCTTTTGGGACAAACCCTTTATATCGTACCGAAGAAAACAGTGACGAACGGGACCGCCCTTGCTACATATTATCGGAGAAACAGCATTGAGGCGACGGATGGAACACCGGCTCATTTGCAAATGCTGGCAGCAGCGGGCGATTTTGAAGGCCTAAAACTGAAGCACATGCTGATCGGAGGAGAAGGCCTGTCATCTGTTGTTGCGGACAAGCTGCTGAAGCTGTTTAAAGAAGCCGGCACAGCGCCGCGTTTGACTAATGTGTACGGGCCGACTGAAACGTGCGTTGACGCGTCTGTTCATCCGGTTATCCCTGAGAATGCAGTTCAATCAGCGTATGTGCCGATCGGGAAAGCGCTGGGGAATAACCGCTTATATATTTTGGATCAAAAAGGCCGGCTGCAGCCTGAAGGCGTGGCGGGTGAGCTTTATATCGCGGGAGACGGTGTGGGCCGAGGCTATTTGCATTTGCCTGAATTAACGGAAGAGAAGTTTTTACAAGATCCATTCGTGCCGGGCGATCGCATGTACCGGACCGGGGACGTGGTGCGCTGGCTTCCAGATGGAACAATCGAATATTTAGGCAGAGAGGATGACCAGGTCAAAGTCCGCGGATACCGGATTGAGCTTGGGGAAATTGAAGCCGTGATTCAGCAGGCGCCAGACGTTGCAAAAGCCGTTGTTTTGGCACGCCCTGACGAACAGGGAAATCTTGAGGTTTGCGCATATGTTGTGCAGAAGCCTGGAAGCGAATTTGCGCCAGCCGGCTTAAGGGAGCATGCGGCCAGACAGCTTCCTGACTATATGGTGCCGGCTTACTTTACAGAAGTGACAGAAATTCCGCTTACGCCAAGCGGCAAAGTCGACCGCCGCAAGCTGTTTGCGCTAGAGGTGAAGGCTGTCAGCGGCACTGCCTATACAGCGCCGCGAAATGAGACTGAAAAAGCAATCGCAGCCATTTGGCAGGACGTGCTGAACGTGGAGAAGGCGGGGGTCTTTGACAATTTCTTTGAAACGGGCGGGCATTCATTGAAGGCCATGACCCTTTTAACAAAGATTCATAAGGAAGCAGGCGTCGAGATTCCGCTTCAATATTTGTTTGAGCATCCGACGATTGCGGCTCTTGCAGAGGAAGCTGATCACAGAGAAAGCAAAGCTTTTGCGGTGATTGAACCTGCTGAAAAACAGGAGCATTATCCGCTTTCATTGGCACAGCAGCGAACATATATCGTCAGCCAGTTCGAGGATGCGGGAGTCGGCTACAACATGCCGGCAGCAGCAATTCTGGAAGGGCCTTTAGATATTCAAAAGCTGGAGCGCGCATTTCAGGGGTTAATCCGACGCCACGAGTCATTGAGAACATCATTTGTTCTTGAAAACAGCACGCCGAGACAGAACATTCACGATAGCGTTGATTTCAACATCGAAATGATTGAAAGAGGCGGCCGCTCAGATGAGGCAATTATGGCTTCATTCGTTCGGAAATTTGATTTAGCGAAAGCTCCGCTGTTCAGAATCGGTTTGCTGGGGCTTGAAGAGAACCGTCATATGCTGCTGTTTGACATGCACCATTTGATTTCTGATGGTGTATCCATTGGCATTATGCTGGAGGAGTTAGCACGCATTTATAAAGGCGAACAGCTTCCTGAACTTCGTCTCCAGTATAAGGACTACGCTGTATGGCAAAGCAGACAGGCTGCTGAAGGGTACAAGAAGGACCAGGCTTATTGGAAGGAAGTCTTTGCAGGCGAGCTCCCGGTGCTTCAGCTTCTGTCCGATTACCCAAGACCGCCTGTTCAAAGCTTTGAAGGGGATCGGGTGTCAATCAAGCTGGATGCGGGGGTAAAGGATCGCCTCAATCGTTTGGCTGAACAAAACGGCGCCACTTTATATATGGTGATGCTGTCCGCTTACTATACGCTTTTGTCAAAGTATACGGGGCAGGATGACATCATTGTCGGGACACCGTCAGCGGGCAGAAATCACTCCGATACAGAGGGCATTATCGGGATGTTTGTCAATACGCTTGCGATTCGCAGTGAGGTGAAGCAAGATGAGACGTTTACCCAATTGATCTCGCGTGTCCGCAAACGGGTGCTGAATGCCTTTTCTCATCAGGACTATCCGTTTGAGTGGCTTGTTGAAGATTTGAACATCCCGCGTGATGTTAGCAGGCATCCGCTGTTTGACACGATGTTCAGCCTTCAAAATGCGACAGCAGGCATTCCGGCTGTCGGCGATCTGTCCTTGTCTGTTCATGAGACCAATTTCAAGATTGCCAAATTTGATTTGACGGTGCAGGCGAGAGAAACCGATGAAGGCATTGAGCTTGATTTGGATTACAGCACAAAGCTGTTTAAACAAAGCACGGCAGACAGGCTGCTTACGCATTTTGCGCGTTTGCTTGAAGATGCTGCGGCTGATCCAGAGAAGCCGATTTCTGAGTATAAGCTTCTTTCTGAAGAGGAGGCTGCTTCGCAAATTCAGCAGTTTAACCCGGGCAGAACACCTTATCCGAAAGACAAAACAATTGTTCAGCTGTTTGAGGAGCAAGCGGCGAATACGCCAGACCACACTGCGCTTCAATATGAAGGCGAATCACTCACTTATCGTGAACTGAATGAACGGGCCAATCGTTTAGCCCGCGGCATTCTTTCTCTTGGAGCTGGCGAAGGCAGAACTGCGGCTGTCTTATGCGAGCGGTCAATGGATATGATTGTGTCGATCTTGGCAGTATTAAAATCAGGTTCGGCTTATGTTCCGATCGATCCGGAACATCCGATTCAGCGGATGCAGCATTTCTTCCGTGACAGCGGAGCAAAGGTGCTTCTCACTCAGAGGAAATTAAAGGCTTTGGCGGAAGAAGCGGAATTTAAGGGCGTTATCGTGCTAGCCGATGAGGAAGAAAGCTATCATGCCGATGCGCGCAATCTCGCACTGCCTCTTGATTCTGAAGCAATGGCCAACCTGACGTATACTTCCGGAACGACTGGAACACCTAAGGGGAATATCGTGACACATGCCAATATTCTCCGCACGGTGAAGGAAACGAATTATCTCAGCATTACAGAACAGGATACGATTCTCGGTCTTTCCAATTACGTGTTTGACGCGTTTATGTTCGATATGTTCGGCTCTTTGTTAAACGGAGCCAAGCTGGTGCTGATACCGAAGGAAACCGTTTTGGACATGGCTCGCCTGTCCCGCGTCATTGAACGGGAGAACATCAGTATTCTCATGATTACAACCGCTTTGTTCCACTTGCTTGTGGACTTGAATCCGGCATGCTTGTCAACGCTTCGCAAAATTATGTTTGGCGGGGAACGGGCTTCGGTTGAGCATGTCAGAAAAGCTTTGCAAACGGTTGGAAAGGGCAAGCTTCTTCACATGTATGGACCGTCTGAAAGCACGGTTTTCGCGACGTATCATCCGGTTGATGAATTGGAGGAGCACACGCTGTCTGTTCCGATTGGAAAACCGGTTAGCAATACGGAAGTATACATTCTTGACCGTACGGGACACGTGCAGCCTGCCGGGATTGCCGGAGAGCTTTGCGTCAGCGGCGAAGGACTCGTGAAAGGCTATTACAACCGTCCAGAACTGACTGAGGAGAAATTTGTTCCCCATCCGTTTACATCCGGCGAACGCATGTATAAAACGGGAGACCTTGCGAGATGGCTGCCGAATGGCGACATCGAATTTATCGGGCGAATCGACCATCAGGTGAAGATTCGCGGACAGCGCATCGAGCTTGGAGAAATCGAACATCAGCTGCAAACCCATGATCGTGTTCAGGAAAGTGTTGTGCTTGCCGTTGATCAAGGAGCGGGAGATAAACTGTTGTGTGCTTACTATGTCGGAGAAGGAGACATCTCATCACAAGAGATGAGAGAGCATGCTGCGAAGGACTTGCCGGCATATATGGTTCCTGCGGTGTTTATCCAAATGGACGAGCTGCCGCTGACAGGGAACGGAAAAATTGACCGGAGAGCGCTGCCGATTCCTGATGCCAACGTTTCAAGAGGTGTTTCATATGTTGCGCCACGCAATGAAATGGAACAAAAAGTCGCAGACATTTGGGCACAGGTGCTTCAGGCTGAACAAGTCGGCGCTTATGACCACTTCTTTGACATTGGCGGACATTCATTAGCAGGCATGAAGATGCTTGCCTTGGTTCATCAGGAACTGGGCGTTGAGCTGTCACTCAAGGATCTCTTCCAATCACCGACGGTTGAGGGCTTGGCACAGGTGATTGCCTCTGCTGAAAAAGGGACAGCCGCAAGTATCAGCCCGGCAGAGAAACAAGATACGTATCCTGTTTCTTCACCGCAAAAACGGATGTACGTGCTTCAGCAGCTTGAGGATGCGCAAACGAGCTATAACATGCCGGCGGTTCTGCGCCTGACAGGTGAGCTTGATGTTGAAAGGCTTAACAGCGTCATGCAGCAGTTAATGCAGCGTCATGAAGCCTTGAGAACCACGTTTGAAATAAAAGATGGAGAAACGGTGCAGCGGATCTGGGAAGAGGCTGAGTGCGAGATAGCCTATTTCGAAGCACCGGAAGAAGAGACAGAGCGGATCGTTTCTGAGTTTATTAAGCCTTTCAAAATCGACCAACTTCCACTGTTCAGAATAGGGCTTATCAAGCATTCAGACACTGAGCATGTGCTGCTGTTCGATATGCATCATATTATTTCTGATGGTGCATCTGTCGGTGTGCTGATTGAGGAGCTTTCAAAGCTGTACGACGGAGAAACCCTTGAGCCGCTCCGTATTCAATATAAGGATTATGCCGTGTGGCAGCAGCAGTTCATTCAGTCTGAGCTTTACAAGAAGCAAGAAGAGCATTGGCTGAAGGAGCTGGACGGAGAGCTGCCGGTGCTGACGCTTCCGACTGATTACAGTCGGCCTGCTGTTCAAACATTTGAGGGAGACCGCATTGCATTTTCATTAGAAGCAGGCAAAGCTGATGCTCTGCGCAGGCTTGCAAAAGAAACGGATTCCACGCTTTACATGGTGCTTCTGGCTTCATACAGTGCATTTTTATCAAAACTGAGCGGGCAAGACGATATCATCGTCGGTTCACCTGTGGCCGGACGATCTCAAGCGGACGTCAGCCGCGTCATCGGAATGTTCGTCAATACATTGGCGCTGCGCACGTATCCGAAGGGTGAAAAGACGTTTGCCAACTATCTTAACGAAGTGAAAGAAACGGCACTCAGCGCTTTTGATGCGCAGGATTACCCACTTGAGGATTTGATCGGAAATGTTCAGGTTCAGCGTGACACAAGCAGAAATCCGTTATTCGATGCAGTTTTTTCAATGCAAAATGCGAATATAAAGGATTTAACAATGAAAGGGATTCAGCTTGAGCCGCATCCGTTTGAACGGAAAACAGCCAAGTTTGACCTCACGCTGACGGCTGACGAAACCGACGGAGGGCTTACATTCGTACTCGAATACAATACAGCTCTGTTTAAGCAGGAAACGATTGAACGATGGAAGCAATATTGGATGGAGCTTTTAGATGCAGTTACTGGGAACCCGAACCAGCCGCTTTCCAGCCTGTCACTGGTCACTGAGACAGAAAAGCAAGCTCTTCTTGAGGCATGGAAGGGCAAAGCGCTGTCTGTGCCGACAGACAAAACGATTCATCAGCTATTCGAAGAGACTGTCCAGCGCCACAAAGACCGCCCGGCTGTCACATACAACGGCCAGTCTTGGACGTACGGTGAGCTGAATGCGAAGGCGAATCGTCTCGCGCGGATTCTGATGGACTGCGGCATCAGCCCGGATGACCGCGTCGGCATTCTCACGAAGCCGTCGCTTGAAATGTCCGCCGCGGTGCTCGGCGTCTTGAAAGCCGGAGCGGCGTTTGTGCCGATTGATCCTGACTACCCGGATCAGCGGATTGAGTATATTTTACAGGACAGCGGCGCGAAGCTTCTCTTGAAACAGGAAGGCATTTCAGTGCCGGACAGCTTTACGGGAGATGTCATTCTTCTCGACGGAAGCCGCACGATTCTAAGCCTGCCGCTTGATGAAAACGACGAGGGAAATCCAGAAACCGCTGTAACCGCGGAGAACTTGGCGTACATGATTTACACGTCTGGAACGACCGGACAGCCGAAGGGTGTCATGGTCGAGCACCATGCGCTTGTGAACCTGTGCTTCTGGCACCACGACGCGTTCAGCATGACAGCGGAGGACCGCAGTGCGAAGTACGCGGGCTTTGGGTTCGACGCTTCCATTTGGGAGATGTTCCCGACCTGGACGATCGGTGCCGAGCTTCACGTCATTGATGAAGCGATCCGCCTCGATATCGTCCGCCTGAACGATTATTTTGAAACGAACGGCGTAACGATCACGTTCCTGCCGACACAGCTTGCGGAACAGTTCATGGAGCTTGAGAACACATCACTTCGCGTCCTCTTGACCGGAGGAGACAAGCTGAAGCGCGCAGTGAAAAAGCCGTACACACTCGTCAACAACTACGGGCCGACAGAAAATACGGTCGTTGCCACAAGCGCAGAAATCCATCCGGAGGAAGGCTCGCTTTCCATCGGAAGGGCCATTGCCAATACGAGAGTATACATTCTCGGAGAGGGCAATCAGGTGCAGCCGGAAGGCGTAGCCGGAGAGCTTTGTGTGGCGGGACGCGGATTAGCGCGAGGCTATCTGAATCGAGAAGACGAAACCGCGAAGCGGTTTGTCGCTGATCCGTTTGTGCCGGGTGAACGCATGTACCGCACCGGCGACTTGGTGAAGTGGGTGAACGGCGGCATCGAATACATCGGCCGGATCGACCAGCAGGTCAAGGTCCGCGGCTACCGGATCGAGCTCTCAGAAATTGAAGTCCAGCTCGCCCAGCTTTCTGAGGTGCAGGATGCGGCGGTAACAGCTGTCAAAGATAAAGGCGGCAATACAGCGATCGCGGCGTATGTCACCCCGGAAACAGCTGATATAGAAGCGCTGAAATCAGCACTGAAGGAAACCCTGCCGGATTATATGATCCCGGCGTTCTGGGTGACACTGAGCGAGCTTCCGGTCACGGCAAACGGCAAAGTCGACCGCAAAGCCTTGCCTGAGCCGGACATCGAAGCGGGAAGCGGAGAATACAAAGCGCCGACGACCGACATGGAAGAGCTGCTTGCCGGCATCTGGCAGGACGTGCTTGGAATGTCTGAAGTCGGTGTCACCGACAATTTCTTCTCGCTTGGCGGAGATTCCATCAAAGGAATTCAAATGGCGAGCCGCTTGAATCAGCACGGCTGGAAGCTGGAAATGAAAGATCTCTTCCAGCATCCGACGATCGAAGAGCTTACCCAATATGTAGAGCGTGCCGAAGGCAAACAGGCAGACCAAGGCCCGGTAGAGGGCGAAGTCATCCTGACGCCGATCCAGCGCTGGTTCTTTGAAAAGAACTTCACGAACAAGCACCACTGGAACCAATCGGTGATGCTTCACGCCGCGAAGGGCTTTGACCCTGAACGGGTGGAGAAAACATTGCAGGCGCTGATCGAGCATCATGACGCGCTCCGTATGGTCTATCGTGAGGGACAGGAAGACGTCATTCAATACAACAGAGGTCTTGAAGCTGCTTCCGCTCAATTGGAGGTCATCCAGATTGAGGGCCAAGCTGCAGATTACGAAGACCGTATAGAGAGAGAAGCAGAGCGTTTGCAAAGCAGCATCGACTTGCAGGAAGGCGGCTTGTTAAAAGCAGGCTTGTTCCAAGCGGAAGACGGAGACCACTTGCTTCTCGCCATTCACCACTTAGTGGTTGACGGCGTCTCGTGGCGGATTCTACTGGAGGATTTCGCCGCAGTATATACACAGCTTGAGCAAGGCAATGAACCGGTTCTCCCGCAGAAAACACATTCATTTGCAGAGTATGCAGAGAGATTGCAAGACTTCGCGAACTCCAAAGCCTTTTTGAAAGAAAAAGAGTATTGGAGACAGCTTGAAGAACAAGCTGTCGCGGCAAAGCTTCCGAAAGACCGCGAATCTGGTGATCAGCGAATGAAACATACAAAGACAATTGAATTCTCGCTGACTGCTGAAGAGACAGAACAGCTCACCACAAAGGTGCATGAGGCATATCACACAGAAATGAATGATATTTTGCTGACGGCATTCGGATTGGCAATGAAGGAGTGGACGGGTCAGGATCGAGTAAATGTTCATTTAGAGGGGCACGGACGTGAAGAAATCATAGAAGACCTGACCATTTCCCGCACAGTCGGCTGGTTTACAAGTATGTACCCAATGGTGCTCGATATGAAGCATGCGGATGATCTGGGCTACCAGCTGAAGCAAATGAAAGAAGATATCAGACATGTGCCGAATAAGGGAGTCGGATACGGCATTTTGCGCTATCTGACGGCATCGGAACATAAAGAAGATGTGGCGTTCTCGATTCAGCCGGATGTCAGCTTCAACTATTTAGGTCAGTTTGACGAAATGTCGGATGCAGGTTTGTTTACGAGATCAGAGCTGCCATCAGGACAGTCATTAAGCCCTGAAACAGAAAAACCGAATGCGCTGGATGTTGTCGGATATATCGAAAACGGAAAACTGACGATGTCACTGGCCTATCATTCTCTTGAATTTCATGAAAAAACAGTACAAACATTCAGTGACAGCTTTAAAGCGCATCTTCTTAGAATCATTGAACATTGCCTATCTCAAGACGGTACGGAACTGACCCCGAGTGATCTTGGTGACGACGATTTGACGCTGGATGAGCTGGATAAATTAATGGAAATTTTCTAATAGAGGTGGCATATGAGCAAAAAATCGATTCAAAAGGTGTACGCACTGACACCAATGCAGGAGGGAATGCTGTATCATGCGATGCTTGATCCGCATTCTTCCTCGTACTTCACACAATTAGAGCTTGGGATTCACGGCGCTTTTGATCTTGAAATCTTTGAGAAAAGCGTCAATGAACTGATTCGGTCATACGATATTCTCCGTACGGTATTTGTGCATCAGCAGCTGCAAAAACCGCGTCAGGTCGTGTTAGCGGAACGCAAAACAAAGGTGCATTATGAGGATATCAGTCATGCAGACGAGAATCGCCAGAAGGAGCACATTGAGCGTTACAAACAAGACGTTCAGCGCCAAGGCTTTAACCTGGCAAAAGACATATTGTTCAAGGTGGCGGTTTTCCGCCTTGCTGCAGATCAGCTGTATCTTGTCTGGAGCAATCATCATATTATGATGGACGGCTGGAGCATGGGCGTCCTCATGAAAAGCCTGTTCCAAAACTATGAAGCGCTCAGAGCAGGCAGGACACCGGCAAACGGTCAAGGCAAGCCTTATTCCGATTACATCAAGTGGCTTGGAAAACAGGACAATGAAGAAGCGGAGAGCTACTGGAGCGAGCGCTTGGCGGGTTTTGAACAGCCAAGCGTGCTCCCGGGCCGCCTGCCTGTGAAAAAAGACGAATACGTCAATAAAGAATATTCCTTTACATGGGACGAAACATTGGTTGCCCGTATTCAGCAAACCGCAAATCTCCATCAAGTGACAGGGCCTAACCTATTTCAGGCCGTTTGGGGCATTGTTCTCAGCAAATACAACTTTACGGATGATGTTGTCTTCGGAACGGTCGTCTCAGGAAGGCCGTCTGAAATCAACGGAATTGAAACGATGGCGGGGCTGTTTATCAACACCATTCCGGTGCGGGTGAAAGTTGAACGAGATGCTGCATTCGCTGATATTTTCACAGCTGTTCAGCAGCATGCAGTAGAGGCAGAGCGTTACGATTACGTGCCGCTCTATGAGATTCAAAAACGCTCAGCCCTTGATGGCAATCTCTTAAACCATCTGGTCGCGTTTGAAAATTATCCGCTTGATCAAGAGCTTGAAAACGGCAGCATGGAAGACCGCCTCGGGTTTTCGATTAAGGTAGAAAGCGCATTTGAACAAACGAGCTTCGATTTCAACCTGATTGTGTATCCAGGCAAAACATGGACCGTCAAAATTAAATATAACGGAGCCGCCTTTGATTCCGCTTTTATCGAACGGACAGCGGAGCACCTTACCCGCATGATGGAAGCAGCTGTCGATCAGCCGGCCGCTTTTGTGCGTGAGTACGGGCTTGTGGGAGACGAAGAGCAGCGTCAAATTGTCGAGGTGTTTAACAGCACGAAAGCCGAACTCCCTGAAGGAATGGCTGTTCACCAAGTGTTTGAAGAGCAAGCGAAACGGACGCCGGCGAGCACTGCCGTCGTATATGAAGGAACCGAGCTGACGTACCGTGAGCTGAATGCAGCGGCTAACCGTCTGGCGAGAAAGCTTGTCGAACAAGGCCTTCAAAAAGGGGAAACAGCAGCGATTATGAACGACCGCTCAGTAGAAACCGTTGTCGGCATGCTGGCTGTGTTAAAAGCAGGCGCTGCATATGTGCCGCTTGATCCAGCGCTTCCGGGGGATCGTCTTCGTTTCATGGCAGAGGACAGCTCCGTTCGAATGGTTTTGACCGGAAATTCTTATACAGGGCAGGCACATCAGCTGCAGGTGCCAGTTCTTACACTGGACATAGGCATTGAAGATGGCGAAGCTGACAATCTCAACCTGCCATCCGCCCCGTCTGATTTGGCGTACATCATGTACACATCCGGTTCAACGGGCAAACCGAAAGGCGTCATGATCGAACATAAAAGCATTCTGCGCCTCGTCAAAAATGCCGGGTACGTTCCTGTTACTGAAGAGGACCGCATGGCGCAAACAGGGGCAGTCAGCTTTGATGCCGGAACGTTTGAGGTATTCGGCGCACTGCTGAATGGCGCAGCGCTTTATCCGGTCAAAAAAGAGACACTGCTTGATGCGAAACAATTTGCTGCATTCCTGCGTGAGCAAAGCATCACAACCATGTGGCTGACATCACCTTTATTCAACCAGCTTGCTGCAAAGGATGCGGGTATGTTCGGCACACTGCGCCATTTAATCATCGGCGGAGACGCCCTTGTCCCGCATATTGTCAGCAAAGTAAAACAGGCATCGCCGTCGCTTTCATTGTGGAACGGATACGGCCCGACAGAAAACACGACGTTTTCAACCAGTTTTCTGATCGACCGCGAGTATGGCGGCTCTATCCCAATCGGGAAGCCGATCGGAAATTCCACTGCCTATATTATGGATGAGCAGCAATGCCTGCAGCCAATCGGCGCGCCTGGTGAGCTTTGCGTAGGCGGAATCGGTGTAGCGCGAGGATATGTCAATCTCCCTGAGCTGACGGAGAAGCAATTTCTCGAAGACCCGTTCAGACCGGGTGAGAGAATTTACCGCACTGGTGACTTGGCAAGATGGCTGCCGGACGGCAATATCGAATTTTTAGGCAGAATCGACAACCAAGTGAAGGTGCGCGGCTTCCGAATTGAGCTTGGCGAAATTGAAACAAAACTGAACATGGCTGAGCATGTGACAGAGGCTGCGGTGATCATCCGCAAGAACAAAGCAGATGAAAATGAAATTTGCGCGTACTTCACGGCGGATCGTGAAGTGGCTGTGAGTGAGCTGAGAAAAACACTGTCTCAGTCTTTGCCTGACTATATGGTCCCTGCCCACCTGATTCAAATGGACAGCCTGCCGCTCACGCCAAACGGGAAAATCAACAAAAAAGAACTGCCTGCACCGCAATCAGAAGCCGTGCAGCCGGAATACGCAGCACCAGAAACAGAGAGTGAAAAGAAATTAGCGGAGATCTGGGAAGGAATACTCGGCGTCAGAGCAGGCGTTACCGATAACTTCTTTATGATCGGCGGTCATTCTTTGAAAGCGATGATGATGACGGCGAAAATTCAAGAGCATTTTCATAAGGAAGTTCCGATAAAAGTGCTTTTTGAAAAGCCGACTATTCAAGAACTGGCACTGTATTTGGAAGAGAACGAAAGCAAGGAGGAGCAGACGTTTGAACCGATCAGGCAAGCATCTTATCAGCAGCATTATCCTGTATCCCCGGCCCAGCGGAGAATGTATATCCTCAATCAGCTTGGACAAGCAAACACAAGCTACAACGTCCCCGCTGTACTTCTGCTGGAGGGAGAAGTAGATAAAGACCGGCTTGAAAACGCGATTCAGCAATTAATCAACCGGCACGAAATCCTCCGTACATCGTTTGACATGATCGACGGAGAGGTTGTGCAAACCGTTCATAAAAACATATCGTTCCAGCTGGAGGCTGCCAAGGGACGGGAAGAAGACGCGGAAGAGATAATCAAAGCATTTGTTCAGCCGTTTGAATTAAACCGCGCGCCACTCGTCCGTTCGAAGCTTGTCCAGCTGGAAGAAAAACGCCATCTGCTGCTCATTGATATGCATCATATTATTACTGACGGAAGTTCAACAGGCATTCTAATCGGTGATCTTGCCAAAATATATCAAGGCGCAGATCTGGAACTGCCACAAATTCACTATAAAGATTACGCAGTTTGGCACAAAGAACAAACTGATTATCAAAAAGATGAGGAATACTGGCTCGATGTCTTTAAAGGCGAACTGCCAATACTGGATCTTCCCGCGGATTTCGAGCGGCCTTCTGAACGGAGCTTTGCGGGAGAGCGCGTGATGTTTGGGCTTGATAAGCAAATCACGGCTCAAATCAAATCGCTCATGGCAGAAACAGATACGACAATGTACATGTTTTTGCTGGCGGCGTTCAATGTACTCCTTTCCAAGTACGCGTCACAGGAGGATATCATTGTCGGCTCGCCGACAGCTGGCAGAACACATCCTGATCTGCAAGGTGTGCCGGGTATGTTTGTCAACACGGTGGCACTCAGAACGGCACCTGCGGGAGATAAAACCTTCGCGCAATTTCTTGAAGAGGTCAAAACAGCCAGCCTTCAAGCATTCGAGCACCAGAGCTATCCGCTTGAGGAGCTGATTGAAAAGCTTCCGCTTACAAGGGATACAAGCAGAAGTCCGCTGTTCAGCGTGATGTTCAACATGCAAAATATGGAGATTCCTTCATTAAGATTAGGAGATTTGAAGATTTCCTCGTATTCCATGCTTCATCATGTTGCGAAATTTGATCTTTCCTTGGAAGCGGTCGAGCGTGAAGAGGATATCGGCCTAAGCTTTGACTATGCGACTGCCTTGTTTAAGGACGAGACGATCCGCCGCTGGAGCCGCCACTTTGTCAATATCATCAAAGCGGCCGCGGCTAATCCAAACGTTCGGCTGTCTGATGTAGATCTGCTTTCATCTGCAGAAACAGCTGCTTTGCTAGAAGAAAGACATATGACTCAAATTACCGAAGCAACCTTTGCCGCTCTTTTTGAAAAACAGGCCCAGCAAACACCTGACCATCCTGCGGTGAAGGCTGGCGGAAATCTGCTGACCTATCGCGAGCTTGATGAACAGGCGAACCAGCTGGCGCATCATCTTCGTGCCCAAGGGGCCGGAAATGAAGACATCGTCGCGATTGTTATGGACCGGTCAGCTGAAGTCATGGTATCGATTCTCGGTGTCATGAAGGCGGGGGCAGCTTTCCTTCCGATTGATCCTGATACACCTGAAGAACGAATCCGTTATTCATTAGAGGACAGCGGAGCAAAATTTGCGGTCGTGAATGAAAGAAACATGACGGCTATTGGGCAATATGAAGGGACAATCGTCAGCCTTGATGACGGTAAATGGAGAAATGAAAGCAAGGAGCGCCCATCATCCATTTCAGGGTCTCGCAATCTTGCATACGTCATTTATACGTCCGGTACGACCGGAAAGCCGAAGGGCGTGCAGATTGAGCATCGCAATCTGACAAACTATGTCTCTTGGTTTAGTGAAGAGGCGAGCCTGACGGAAAATGATAAGACTGTATTGCTTTCATCTTACGCATTTGACCTTGGCTATACGAGCATGTTCCCCGTACTTCTGGGCGGGGGCGAGCTCCATATCGTCCAGAAGGAAACCTATACGGCGCCGGATGAAATAGCGCACTATATCAAGGAGCATGGGATCACTTATATCAAACTGACACCGTCTCTGTTCCATACAATAGTGAACACCGCCAGTTTTGCAAAAGATGCGAACTTTGAATCCTTGCGCTTGATCGTCTTGGGAGGAGAAAAAATCATCCCGACTGATGTTCTCGCCTTCCGTAAGATGTATGGACATACCGAATTTATCAATCACTACGGCCCGACAGAAGCAACGATCGGCGCCATCGCCGGGCGGGTTGATCTGTCTGAGCCGGATGCATTTGCGAAACGCCCGACAATCGGACGGCCGATTGCGAATGCCGGCGCGCTTGTCTTAAATGAAGCATTGAAGCTTGTGCCGCCGGGAGCGAGCGGACAGCTCTATATCACGGGACAGGGGCTTGCGAGAGGGTATCTCAACAGGCCTCAGCTGACAGCCGAGAGATTTGTAGAAAATCCATATTCGCCGGGAAGCCTCATGTACAAAACCGGAGATGTCGTACGAAGACTTTCTGACGGTACGCTTGCATTTATCGGCCGGGCTGATGATCAGGTGAAAATCCGCGGCTACCGCATTGAGCCGAAAGAAATTGAAACGGTCATGCTCAGCCTCAGTGGAATTCAAGAAGCGGTTGTACTAGCGGTTTCCGAGGGCGGTCTTCAAGAGCTTTGCGCGTATTATACGTCGGATCAAGCTATTGAAAAAGCAGAGCTCCGATACCAGCTTTCCCTAACACTGCCGTCTCATATGATTCCTGCTTTCTTTGTGCAGGTTGACGCGATTCCGCTGACGGCAAACGGAAAAACCGACAGAAACGCTTTGCCGAAGCCGAACGCGGCACAATCCGGAGGCAAGGCCTTGGCCGTACCGGAGACAGCGCTTGAAGAAAGCTTATGCCGCATTTGGCAGAAAACGCTTGGCATAGAAGCCATCGGCATTGACGACAATTTTTTCGATTTAGGCGGCCATTCATTAAAAGGGATGATGCTGATTGCCAACATTCAGGCGGAATTGGAGAAAAGCGTACCGCTTAAAGCACTGTTCGAGCAGCCGACTGTTCGACAGCTGGCGGCTTATATGGAGGCGTCTGCCGTTTCAGGCGGTCATCAAGTACTCAAGCCGGCTGACAAGCAGGATATGTATCCATTGTCATCCGCACAGAAACGGATGTACGTGCTCAATCAGCTTGACCGCCAGACGATAAGCTACAACATGCCATCTGTTCTTCTAATGGAAGGAGAGCTTGATATTTCGCGCCTGCGCGACTCACTCAATCAGCTCGTGAACCGTCACGAATCATTGCGGACGTCATTTATGGAAGCTAATGGTGAGCCTGTTCAGCGCATCATTGAGAAGGCGGAGGTTGATCTTCATGTGTTTGAAGCCAAAGAAGACGAAGCGGACCAAAAGATTAAGGAATTTATCCGGCCATTCGACTTAAACGACGCACCGCTCATTCGCGCAGCTTTGCTTCGAATAGAAGCGAAAAAACATTTGTTGCTTTTAGATATGCATCATATCATCGCAGACGGCGTCTCAAGAGGCATCTTTGTAAAAGAATTGGCGCTGCTTTACAAAGGAGAGCAGCTTCCGGAGCCGGCGCTTCATTATAAAGATTTCGCCGTTTGGCAAAATGAAGCTGAGCAAAAAGAACGGATGAAGGAGCATGAGGCGTACTGGATGTCAGTTCTTTCAGGCGAGCTGCCTGAGCTTGATCTCCCGCTTGATTATGCCCGTCCGCCTGTGCAAAGCTTTAATGGAGATACGATCCGTTTCCGTACGGGAAGTGAGACGGCAAAGGCGGTAGAAAAACTGCTTGCGGAAACCGGAACGACCTTGCACATGGTGCTCCATGCTGTTTTCCACGTCTTTTTAAGCAAAATTTCCGGACAGCGGGATATCGTCATCGGCTCCGTTACTGCCGGCCGGACGAATGCTGATGTTCAGGACATGCCGGGAATGTTCGTCAATACACTTGCCCTGAGAATGGAAGCGAAAGAACAGCAAACATTTGCGGAGCTTTTGGAGCAAGCAAAGCAGACGAACTTGTCAGCGCTTGAGCATCAGGAGTATCCGTTTGAAGATCTGGTTAATCAGCTTGATCTCCCTCGGGATATGAGCCGAAACCCATTGTTTAATGTGATGGTGACGACAGAAAACCCTGATAAAGAACAGCTTACATTGCAAAATCTGAGCATTTCACCTTATGAGGCTCATCAGGGAACTTCTAAGTTTGATCTGACACTGGGCGGATTTACTGATGAAAATGGCATTGGCTTGCAGCTCGAATATGCGACAGATCTGTTCGCAAAAGAAACAGCTGAAAAATGGAGCGAATACGTTCTGCGGCTACTAAAGGCTGTTGCGGATAACCCGAACCAGCCGCTTTCCAGCCTGTCACTGGTCACCGAGACAGAAAAGCAAGCGCTTCTTGAGGCATGGAAGGGTAAAGCGCTGCCTGTGCCGACAGACAAAACGGTTCATCAGCTATTCGAAGAGACTGTCCAGCGCCACAAAGACCGCCCGGCTGTCACATACAACGGCCAGTCTTGGACGTACGGCGAGCTGAATGCGAAGGCGAATCGTCTCGCGCGGATTCTGATGGACTGCGGCATCAGTCCGGATGACCGCGTCGGCATTCTCACGAAGCCGTCGCTTGAAATGTCCGCCGCGGTGCTCGGCGTCTTGAAAGCCGGAGCGGCGTTTGTGCCGATTGATCCTGACTACCCGGATCAGCGGATTGAGTATATTTTACAGGACAGCGGCGCGAAGCTTCTCTTGAAACAGGAAGGCATTTCAGTGCCGGACAGCTTTACGGGAGATGTCATTCTTCTCGACGGAAGCCGCACGATTCTAAGCCTGCCGCTTGATGAAAACGACGAGGGAAATCCAGAAACCGCTGTAACCGCGGAGAACTTGGCGTACATGATTTACACGTCTGGAACGACCGGACAGCCGAAGGGTGTCATGGTCGAGCACCATGCGCTTGTGAACCTGTGCTTCTGGCACCACGACGCGTTCAGCATGACAGCGGAGGACCGCAGTGCGAAGTACGCGGGCTTTGGGTTCGACGCTTCCATTTGGGAGATGTTCCCGACTTGGACGATCGGCGCTGAGCTTCACGTCATTGATGAAGCGATCCGCCTCGATATCGTCCGCCTGAACGATTATTTTGAAACGAACGGCGTAACGATCACGTTCCTGCCGACACAGCTTGCGGAACAGTTCATGGAGCTTGAGAACACATCACTTCGCGTCCTCTTGACCGGAGGAGACAAGCTGAAGCGCGCAGTGAAAAAGCCGTACACACTCGTCAATAACTACGGGCCGACAGAAAATACGGTCGTTGCCACAAGCGCAGAAATCCATCCGGAGGAAGGCTCGCTTTCCATCGGAAGGGCCATTGCCAATACGAGAGTATACATTCTCGGCGAGGGCAATCAGGTGCAGCCGGAAGGCGTAGCCGGAGAGCTTTGCGTGGCGGGGCGCGGACTGGCACGAGGCTATCTGAATCGAGAAGACGAAACCGCGAAGCGGTTTGTCGCTGATCCGTTTGTGCCGGGTGAGCGCATGTACCGCACCGGCGATTTGGTGAAGTGGACAGGCGGCGGCATCGAATACATCGGCCGGATCGACCAGCAGGTCAAGGTCCGCGGCTACCGGATCGAGCTCTCAGAAATCGAAGTCCAGCTCGCCCAGCTTTCTGAGGTGCAGGATGCGGCGGTGACAGCTGTCAAAGATAAAGGTGGCAACACAGCGATCGCGGCGTATGTCACCCCGGAATCAGCTGACATAGAAGCACTGAAATCAGCACTGAAGGAAACCCTGCCGGATTACATGATCCCGGCGTTCTGGGTGACGCTGAACGAGCTTCCGGTTACGGCAAACGGCAAAGTGGACCGCAAAGCCTTGCCTGAGCCGGACATTGAAGCGGGAAGCGGAGAATACAAAGCGCCGACGACCGACATGGAAGAGCTGCTTGCCGGCATCTGGCAGGACGTGCTTGGAATGTCTGAAGTCGGTGTCACCGACAATTTCTTCTCGCTTGGCGGAGATTCCATCAAAGGAATTCAAATGGCGAGCCGCTTGAACCAGCACGGCTGGAAGCTGGAAATGAAAGATCTCTTCCAGCATCCGACGATCGAAGAGCTGACCCAATATGTAGAGCGTGCCGAAGGCAAACAGGCAGACCAAGGCCCGGTAGAGGGCGAAGTCATCCTGACGCCGATCCAGCGCTGGTTCTTTGAAAAGAACTTCACGAACAAGCACCACTGGAACCAATCTGTGATGCTTCACGCCAAGAAGGGCTTTGATCCTGAACGGGTGGAGAAAACATTGCAGGCGCTGATCGAGCATCATGACGCGCTCCGCATGGTCTATCGTGAGGAAAACGGGGACATCGTTCAGGCGTATAAACCGATCGGTGAGAGCAAGGTCAGCTTCGAAATCGTGGATCTGTACGGCTCTGATGAAGAGATGCTGAGAAGCCAGATTAAGATTCTCGCGAACAAGCTGCAAAGCAGTCTCGATCTGAGAACCGGGCCGCTTTTAAAGGCGGAGCAATATCGCACAGAAGCTGGGGATCACCTGCTCATTGCTGTACACCATCTCGTGGTCGACGGTGTGTCATGGCGGATTTTGCTTGAAGACTTTGCTTCAGGCTACATGCAGGCTGAGAAAGAAGAGAGCCTTGTCTTCCCGCAAAAAACAAACTCCTTCAAGGACTGGGCGGAAGAACTGGCGGCATTCAGCCAATCAGCGCATCTTTTACAGCAGGCTGAATACTGGTCGCAAATTGCCGCTGAACAGGTTTCTCCTTTACCGAAGGATTGTGAAACAGAGCAGCGGATCGTCAAGGATACATCATCCGTCCTATGTGAATTAACGGAAGAAGACACTAAGCATCTTTTAACAGATGTTCATCAGCCATATGGAACTGAAATCAACGATATTCTTCTCAGTGCGCTCGGTTTGACAATGAAAGAATGGACAAAGGGTGCCAAAATCGGCATTAACCTTGAGGGACACGGCCGGGAGGACATTATCCCGAATGTGAATATCTCCAGAACGGTCGGCTGGTTTACGGCACAATACCCTGTTGTGCTCGACATATCTGACGCAGATGCCTCGGCTGTGATCAAAACAGTCAAAGAAAACCTGCGCCGCATTCCCGACAAAGGTGTTGGCTACGGCATTCTTCGTTATTTCACAGAAACAGCGGAAACAAAGGGCTTCACACCGGAGATCAGCTTCAACTATTTGGGCCAATTCGACAGTGAAGTCAAAACCGATTTCTTTGAACCATCCGCTTTCGATATGGGGCGCCAAGTAAGCGGAGAATCAGAGGCGCTGTACGCTTTAAGCTTCAGCGGCATGATCAGAAACGGCCAGTTTGTGCTTTCCTGCTCCTACAATGAGAAGGAGTTTGAAAGAGCTACAGTCGAGGAGCAAATGGAACGGTTTAAAGAAAACCTCCTGATGCTAATCCGCCATTGCACGGAAAAAGAAGACAAGGAATTCACACCAAGCGACTTCAGCGCCGAAGACCTTGAAATGGACGAGATGGGAGATATCTTTGACATGCTTGAGGAGAATTTAAAATAAAACGCAAGGGAATTACAGAAGGCGGGAGCGAAACATATGAGTCAATTTAGCAAGGATCAGGTTCAAGATATGTATTACCTATCGCCGATGCAGGAAGGGATGCTTTTTCATGCCATCCTGAATCCCGGCCAAAGCTTTTACCTTGAACAAATCACGATGAAAGTAAAAGGCAGCTTGAATATCAAATGTCTTGAAGAAAGCATGAATGTGATCATGGACCGGTACGATGTATTTCGTACCGTGTTCATTCACGAAAAAGTAAAAAGACCTGTCCAAGTCGTATTGAAAAAACGGCAGTTCCAAATAGAAGAAATCGATCTGACACACTTAACGGACAGCGAGCAAACAGCCAAAATCAATGAGTACAAAGAACAGGATAAGATCAGGGGTTTTGATTTGACGCGGGATATTCCGATGCGGGCAGCCATTTTCAAGAAAGCTGAAGAAAGCTTTGAATGGGTGTGGAGCTACCACCACATTATTTTGGACGGATGGTGCTTCGGCATCGTCGTACAGGATCTATTTAAGGTATACAATGCTCTGCGCGAACAAAAGCCGTACAGCCTGCCGCCCGTCAAACCGTATAAAGACTACATCAAGTGGCTTGAAAAGCAGGATAAACAAGCATCGCTCCGCTACTGGCGCGAGTACTTGGAGGACTTTGAAGGACAAACGACGTTTGCGGAGCAAAGGAAGAAACAGAAGGACGGCTATGAGCCGAAAGAGCTGCTCTTTTCACTGTCGGAGGCGGAAACAAAGGCTTTTACTGAGCTTGCAAAATCGCAGCATACCACTTTAAGTACGGCGCTGCAGGCAGTCTGGAGCGTATTGATCAGCCGCTATCAGCAGTCTGGCGATTTGGCCTTCGGTACAGTTGTTTCAGGGCGTCCCGCGGAAATCAAAGGCGTTGAACATATGGTCGGGCTGTTTATCAACGTTGTCCCGAGACGTGTGAAGCTGTCTGAGGGTATCACATTTAACGGCTTGCTCAAGCAGCTGCAGGAGCAATCGCTGCAGTCTGAGCCGCACCAATATGTGCCGCTTTATGACATCCAAAGCCAGGCCGATCAGCCGAAACTGATTGACCACATCATTGTTTTTGAGAACTATCCGCTTCAGGATGCGAAAAATGAAGAAAGCAGTGAAAACGGCTTTGATATGGTGGATGTTCATGTTTTTGAGAAGTCGAATTATGATCTCAACCTGATGGCTTCCCCTGGAGATGAGATGCTGATTAAGCTTGCCTATAATGAGAATGTGTTTGATGAGGCGTTTATCCTGCGCTTGAAATCTCAGCTTCTCACAGCAATTCAGCAGCTCATCCAGAATCCTGATCAGCCTGTCAGCACGATCAACCTCGTTGACGACAGGGAGAGAGAATTTTTGCTAACCGGCTTAAACCCGCCGGCTCAAGCTCATGAAACAAAGCCTCTGACGGATTGGTTCAAGGAAGCAGTGAACGTCAATCCGGATGCGCCGGCGCTTACGTATTCCGGCCAGACCCTGTCTTATCGCGAATTAGATGAGGAAGCGAACCGCCTTGCACGCCGGCTGCAAAAACACGGTGCGGGCAAAGGCTCTGTTGTAGCGCTGTACACGAAGCGCTCACTTGAACTGGTGATCGGCATTCTCGGTGTATTAAAGGCGGGAGCAGCCTATCTGCCGGTTGATCCGAAGCTGCCAGAGGACCGAATCTCGTATATGCTGGCTGACAGTGCGGCAGCCTGTCTTCTGACGCATCAGGAGATGAAAGAACAAGCGGCTGAGCTGCCGTATACAGGCACAACGCTCTTCATTGATGATCAAACACGGTTTGAAGAACAGGCAAGCGATCCTGCAACCGCGATTGATCCTAATGATCCGGCATATATCATGTACACGTCCGGCACAACCGGAAAGCCAAAGGGCAATATCACCACTCATGCCAATATTCAAGGATTGGTCAAGCATGTAGACTACATGGCATTCTCTGAGAAAGATACATTCTTATCTGTTTCCAATTACGCCTTTGACGCATTTACCTTTGATTTCTATGCTTCTATGCTGAATGCGGCACGGCTCATTATCGCAGATGAACATACGCTGCTTGATACAGAACGGCTCACAGATCTGATCCTGCAAGAGAATGTCAATGTCATGTTTGCGACAACCGCACTATTTAATCTTCTCACGGATGCGGGAGAGGATTGGATGAAGGGACTACGCTGTATATTATTCGGCGGAGAGCGCGCGTCAGTGCCTCATGTCAGAAAAGCGCTGCGGGTCATGGGGCCGGGCAAGCTGATTAACTGCTACGGGCCGACTGAGGGAACAGTGTTTGCGACTGCTCACGTCGTGCATGATATACCGGATTCCATCTCCTCATTGCCGATCGGAAAGCCGATCAGCAATGCCAGTGTTTATATTCTGAACGAGCAAAGCCAGCTCCAGCCATTCGGGGCGATCGGTGAACTGTGCATCAGTGGAATGGGCGTGTCAAAAGGATATGTAAATCGTGCTGACCTCACGAAGGAAAAGTTTATTAAGAACCCGTTCAAGCCGGGAGAAACGCTTTACCGCACAGGGGATTTAGCGCGCTGGCTGCCGGATGGAACGATTGAATACGCCGGCCGTATTGACGACCAGGTCAAAATACGTGGACACCGGATTGAGCTTGAAGAAATCGAAAAGCAGCTGCAGGAATACCCAGGTGTGAAAGATGCGGTCGTTGTGGCGGACCGCCCTGAGTCTGGCGATGCATCAATCAATGCCTACCTCGTGAACCGGACGCAGCTTTCAGCTGAGGACGTGAAGGCGCACCTGAAAAAACAGCTTCCTGCTTACATGGTGCCGCAAACCTTTACCTTCTTGGATGAGCTTCCTTTAACGACGAACGGGAAAGTCAATAAACGGCTGCTCCCAAAACCTGATCAGGATCAGCTGGCGGAAGAATGGATCGGACCGCGGAACGAGATGGAAGAAACAATCGCACAAATATGGTCTGAGGTTTTCGGCAGAAAGCAAATTGGCATTCATGACGATTTCTTTGCGCTCGGAGGGCATTCCTTAAAGGCAATGACCGCCGCTTCCCGCATTAAGAAAGAGCTTGGGATTGATCTTCCAGTAAAGCTTTTGTTTGAAGCGCCGACGATCGCCGGCATTTCAGCGTATGTGAAAAACGGGGGTCCCGATGGCTTGCAGGATGTAACGATAATGAATCAGGATCAGGAGCAGATCATTTTCGCCTTCCCGCCGGTCTTGGGCTATGGTCTTATGTACCAAAATCTGTCCAGCCGCTTGCCGTCATACAAGCTATGCGCCTTTGATTTTATTGAGGAGGAAGACCGGCTTGACCGCTATGCGGATTTGATCCAGAAGCTGCAGCCGGAAGGGCCTTTAACATTGTTTGGATATTCAGCGGGATGCAGCCTGGCGTTTGAAGCTGCGAAAAAGCTTGAGGAACAAGGCCGTATTGTTCAGCGGATCATCATGGTGGATTCCTATAAAAAACAAGGTGTCAGTGATCTGGACGGACGCACGGTTGAAAGTGATGTCGAAGCGTTGATGAATGTCAATCGGGACAATGAAGCGCTCAACAGCGAAGCTGTCAAACAAGGCCTCAAGCAAAAAACACATGCCTTTTACTCATACTACGTCAACCTGATCAGCACAGGCCAGGTGAAAGCAGATATTGATCTGTTGACTTCCGGCGCTGATTTTGACATGCCGGAATGGCTTGCATCATGGGAAGAAGCTACAACAGGTGCTTACCGTGTGAAAAGAGGCTTCGGAACACACGCAGAAATGCTGCAGGGCGAAACGCTAGATAGGAATGCCGGGATTTTGCTCGAATTTCTTAATACACAAACCGTAACGGTTTCATAAATGAAGTGATGAAAGGAGGAGACAGCCAATGAGCCAACTCTTCAAATCATTTGATGCGTCAGAAAAAACACAGCTCATCTGTTTTCCGTTTGCCGGCGGCTATTCGGCGTCGTTTCGCCCTCTCCATGCTTTTTTGCAGGGGGAGTGCGAGATGCTCGCTGCCGAGCCGCCGGGACACGGCACGAATCAAACGTCAGCCATTGAGGATCTCGAAGAGCTGACGGATTTGTACAAGCAAGAACTGAACCTTCGCCCTGATCGGCCGTTTGTGCTGTTCGGACACAGTATGGGCGGAATGATCACCTTCAGGCTGGCGCAAAAGCTTGAGCGTGAAGGCATCTTTCCGCAGGCGGTTATCATTTCTGCAATCCAGCCGCCTCATATTCAGCGGAAGAAAGTGTCCCATCTGCCTGATGATCAGTTTCTCGATCATATTATCCAATTAGGCGGAATGCCCGCAGAGCTTGTTGAAAATAAGGAGGTCATGTCCTTTTTCCTGCCTTCTTTCCGATCAGATTACCGGGCTCTTGAACAATTTGAGCTTTACGATCTGGCCCAGATCCAGTCGCCTGTTCATGTCTTTAACGGGCTTGATGATAAAAAATGCATACGAGATGCGGAAGGGTGGAAGAAGTGGGCAAACGACATCACATTCCATCAATTTGACGGCGGGCACATGTTCCTGCTGTCACAAACGGAAGAAGTCGCAGAACGGATTTTTGCGATCTTGAATCAGCATCCGATCATTCAACCGTGATCAAAAGCGGACAGCTTCGGCTGTTCCGCTTTTTTTGTGTTGAATGCCAATTTTTGTATGGTATAATAGTCGAAATACTCAAATAAAGGCAGGTCGAAACATGCGCACGTCTCCCAGGATGAAATGGTTTGTATTGCTGTTTACGTTTGTTTTCGCCATCGGAATGAACTCATTCAGAAATTCCTTTCAATTTTTTATGCTGCCAATGGCAGATGCCTTCCATGCCGACAGGTCGCTGATTTCGGTTTCTGTCAGCATTTTTATGATCACAACCGGCATCGTCCAGTTTTTTGTCGGTTTTTTTATCGACCGTTTCAGTGTCAGAAAAATTATGGCGCTTGGAGCTGTCTGCATCAGCGCAAGCTTTTTGGTGCTTCCTTATTCACCGAATGTTCATGTGTTTTCCGCCATTTACGGTGTGCTTGGCGGAATCGGGTATTCCTGCGCGGTCGGCGTGACGACCCAGTACTTCATCAGCCGTTGGTTTGACATACACAAAGGTCTGGCGCTTGCTATTTTGACCAATGCCAACTCTGCGGGCCTGCTGCTTCTCTCACCCATTTGGGCTGCGGCTCCGTATCATGCCGGCTGGCAGAGCACCTATACCATTTTGGGAATCGTCATGGCGGCTGTTCTGCTGCCGCTCCTCGTCTTTGGGATGAAGCACCCGCCACATGCGCAAGCGGAGTCTGTGAAAAAATCTTATGATTGGCGGGGGTTTTGGAACGTGATGAAGCAATCCCGCCTCATTCATATCCTGTACTTCGGCGTGTTTACTTGCGGATTTACAATGGGAATTATTGATGCTCACCTCGTCCCGATACTGAAGGATGCGCATGTCTCTCATATCAACGGAATGATGGCCGCGTTTGGGGCGTTTATCATCATTGGCGGATTATTGGCAGGCTGGCTGTCCGATCTCCTCGGCAGCAGAAGCGTCATGCTATCCATCTTATTTTTCATTCGGCTGCTCAGCCTCATTTGCCTGCTCATTCCCATTCTCGGAATTCATCACAGCGACCTTTGGTACTTCGGGTTTATCCTGTTATTCGGGCTCAGTTACACAGGCGTGATCCCGCTGACCGCAGCGTCAATTTCGGAAAGCTATCAAACAGGATTGATCGGATCGCTGTTAGGCATCAATTTCTTTATCCATCAGGTTGCCGGAGCTCTTAGCGTGTATGCGGGCGGTTTGTTTTTTGACATGACTCATGGTTATTTGCTGATTGTCGCTGTGTGCATCGTGTTTGTGGGTTTATCGGCTGTAATAGAGCTGGTGCCGTTTTTAGATAAACAGAAGGCAAAAGAAACCCACCATTCAATATAAAAGGATCAGCACTGTCAATGCTGATCCTTTTTAAATTTGAGTTTTTTTGTTTCGGTATTTTTAAGGATAATCTCCTTGAATCTGTTCATTTCCTCTTTGGAATGAAAAAAACGTTTTGGGATCGCAATATATTGGCCACTTGATGTATTGACCCTGAAGATATTTTTATATTCGAAAACAGCTGTGATTTCATCCCAATTGTAAATGAGGTCATATTTTTTAGAACATATACGAATTCCTTCTTGGTTCAGAGTATATGTTCTTTTAGATTTCATCCGTTCGTTCTTCTTGTATGCTCTGGAAAACTTCACATATAGAAGAAGGAGGAGCAGCAGTGTAAACAGAACTGACATCACGATAATCAACATACTGTTCATAAACAAGTTAAGCGCGTCACTGCCATAAACGATACGGGGCCATCCGTTAATGAAGTTAACTGCAGCAAATATGGCGCAAAACAACAGAAAGTAAAAGCATGATATTTTTGCGATTTGATAAAAAAAGATTTCTCTTACATCCTTAAAAGCGATTTCTCCTGGAAGATTGATACTTTCATTAGCATATTGAATCATACGGTAAACCTACACCTCTAACCATGTTTTTCCTTTCAGTCTAGCATAATTTCTCATTTTTTTGCAGGCATACCAGGGCGCTTTGTTTTTTTCTCCAGATTGATATTGCTCCCCACCACGCCAATCATAATACAAACAGCCCCGGCAAGATGATACCAGGCCAGGCTTTCGTTGAGAATCACAACTCCTGCAATCATCGTCACAATGGTAGATACATGATTAAAAGCACTCATTTTAAACGCCTCAATTCGCGACAGCGTATAGTTAGACAGAAATGAAGTGACAAGTGAAGACAGCACGCCCAAATACACAATGGCGAGAACGAAGCCGGGCTCCCAGAACGGCAGAAAATAAGTGCCGACTGTTCCCGCCGCTCCGTGACGCACAAGGGCGATGGCGTTGAAGACGACAAAGCCGATGGCTGACATGATGTAGGTGAGCTCGGTCAGCTTGAACCGCTGCGTCATTTTTCTGGCAGCAGTATTGTACATCGCTGAAGACAAAGCGGACAATAGGATCAGCAAAGACCCTTTTAAGCTGGCTGATTCCACGTCAACGCCTTTCATCACAAAAATAAACATGACGCCGGCAACGGATAAAACTGTGAATCCCTTTTGCGTCCACGTTGGGCGTTCCTTTAAAACATAAGCGGCAAAGACCATCGTGAAAATCGGAATGGCTGCCTGAATAATTCCCGCTTCAGAGGAGGACGAGTACACAAGGCCGAATGCCTGAAAGCTGAAAAATAACGCGGGATACAGCAGGGCGAGCGGCAAAATGGCAATGACGTCCTTTATGCGGATTGATAGCTTTACCCAGCCGAATAAGATCGATATAGTGGCCGCAGCAAACGCAATGGTGAACCGATGCGCCAAAATATCAAACGGCTCTGCTGTTTGCAGTGCGATTTTTACGAATAGAAAGGATAAACCGATAATGAACGAATATAAAATAGCCGCTATATAAGCGGGGGCTTGCTGATGTTTAACCATAATGGGAAGTCCCTTTATTGTATGGCCGCGGTCAGAACGGTACAATGAGAAAAACAATGAACTGTACCGGTACAAAACAGGGGGAGAAGGCATGGAGAAATATATGAGTCTATTAATGAGGATAGAGGAGATGATGCAAAGCACCGCCTATCAAGAAGGAGACAGGCTTCCATCTATCCGTCAGCTGTCCGCCCGCTACCAAGTCAGCAAAAGCACAGTGATCCGCGCGCTGCAGGAGCTGGAAAAGCGCCACCTTATCTATTCTGTTCCGAAAAGCGGCTATTATATTGTGAAAAAGACAGGGAAATCAAAAAGCGGGCAGCCTGGCCCCATCGACTTTGCCACATCTGCGCCGGATCCAGATGTGTTTCCGTATCTTGATTTTCAGCACTGTATCAACAAAGCGATTGATACATACAAAAACGATTTGTTTATTTATGGGACGCCAAAGGGGCTTCCATCACTCATCCGCGTACTCCGAAAGCTCTTGGCCACTCAACAGGTATTTGCGGATGAACGGCATATTTTCATTACATCAGGTGTCCAGCAGGCGTTATCCTTGCTTTGTGCCATGCCGTTCCCAAATGGGAAAGAGAAGATTGCCATTGAACAGCCGGGCTACCATTTGATGGTCGAACAGCTTGAGACGCTTGGGATTCCCGCTATCGGGGTGAAACGAACGGAAGAAGGGCTTGATATAGCCGAGGTTGAGCGGTTATTTCAAACAGAATCGATTAAATTTTTTTATACGATGCCCCGCTTCCATAACCCGCTTGGCTGCTCTTTGTCAGAGCGTGATAAACAGGAGCTTGTGAGACTGGCAGAAGCGTATGATGTCTACCTCGTTGAGGATGATTACCTCGGTGATCTGGAGGAAAATAAAAAGGCAGATCCGCTGTACGCATATGATCTGTCCTCACATGTCATCTATTTGAAAAGCTTCTCGAAATGATGTTCCCCGGCCTTCGCGTGGGGGCGGCTGTTTTGCCCGAAGCGCTGACTGACAAGTTCTATGTGTACAAAAAACTGAACGACATCGACTGTTCGATGATTTCTCAAGCGGCATTGGAGATTTACCTGAAAAGCGGTATGTACGGCAGGCATAAGGAGAAAATCAGAGATTCTTATAAAGAGCGGTCGCTGAGGCTACATCAAGCCATTCAAACACACAGGCAGCTGGGAAGCGGCCGCTTTACGTTCTCCAGCTGGCAGGCACCCTGTATGCACACCCATCTGGTGCTTCCTCAGGATCTGCCCGCCTCAAGAGTGATTCATAGACTGAAAAAACAAGGGGTGATCCTTGAGGCGATAGACCGTCATTATTTATCAGATTATCAGAAAGAAAATCTATTAAAAATCAATATTTCCAATGTGAAAACGGAAGATATTGAGCGAGGTGTCAAGTTGTTGATGAGCCATTTATAAAAGCTCTTCGTACGAGACCATTGTGATATCCTCGGGGAAATCAGGGTGTGCGGCGCATACAGCCATTTTGTAGCCGGGATCGACCTCATACGTTTTGATATAGCATGGGGAATGGCTGTCCGGAAGCTCAATGGATACTTGTCCGTCCTGATGCAGGCGCACTGAAAAGGAATCAAGCGGAAGCGATAAGCCTTTGCCTTCCTGTTTGATAAAGCTTTCTTTCATTGACCATAGATGATAAAAATAGTCTGTCTGCTCGTCCTTGTCTTTTGCTAAAAGGTCGCTGTACTCTGTTTTTGAAAAGAAGCGCTTGGCGATCTCAAGGCTGATCGGTTTCGTTTTTTCGATATCTATGCCGATCGGCTGTGAATCAAACGCACCAATGACCCAGCGGCCGGAGTGAGAAATGTTGAAATGAGCGTCGGGAAGATCAGGGATGCACGGCTTCCCGTATTCCTGCGTGCTAAAGCGGATATCGGATTTGTCCAACTGATACTGCCTGCTTATGACTGAGCGAACGAGCACATCTCCCAGCAGGGTGCGGTGAGCATCTTCTTTATGATAAAATCTCCGGCATTTCTCCCGTTTTTCAGGTGATATGAAAGTCATGAACCGTTCATTTTCTTCCTGTGAAAGCGGGCGGTCCATATAAATTCCGTAAATCTTCATTCTAGATCCTCCGTCTGCAAAAGATTGTCAAAACCATCCTATCATACTTCCACAAGACTCATATAGAGGAGAAAATAAAAAAACAAAGCCAAGGCGGCTTTGTTTTAGTGTACAGGCGGAGATGCTTTCACAGCGGCTGTCCGCCTTGCCACAGCATAATTCAGCAGCTGGATTGACTGGGGCAATGAAAAGCGCAAAATAAGTCCGGTGAGGATGGCGGTCAAAATGGTGCCAAAACCGATCGGCCCACCCATGCCCCATGCCGCAAACAAAATGGTTATTTCCATGCCGTTCCGCACCCATTGCACATTCCAGCCGGTTTTTTCGGTAATCAGCATCATCAGTGAATCACGCGGCCCCGCGCCAAGGCCTGCTGATACATAAACACCGACGCCGTAACCGATCAGCACCACGCCTAGAGAGAAGACGATGATCGAGCCTGTGTAGGTCGAGGGGGCAGGCAGAATGAAATTGAAAAAATCTATAAATACACCAATGAGCACCATATTCAGGAGGGCCCCAATTTTCGGCCAAGCTCTCGTAAACAATGACGTGAATCCGACGATGAGCGCTCCAATAATGATGGACCACTGGCCGACGGTAAGCCCGAAGTGCTGAAACAGGCTGTAATGAAATGCATCCCACGGACTAATGCCGAGTGCTTTTCCTTCTATCGTCAGGGATACACCAAAAGCCAAAATGATCAAACCGGCAAAATAAAATGTCCAGCGCAGAACAAGTTCTTGCTTCACGTGAGGTCCCTTCTTTCGTAAAAATCAGTCGATTGTCATTGTAGCACATCTGACAGAAGGGCGGAATAGGCGAAAGGGGCTCAACAAAAAAACAGGGCCGCCGCAGGCGCCCTGTTTCAGCGTGTTGGCAAACCCTTGCATTCGTTGTCAGGCCTGTGCTTCAGTGCTCACGAATTTAACATTCGCTGTGCTCCAATGCTCCCCCTTCCTAGACTTCAAAGGTTTTCAATCACGCTGAAAATCACAAAATCCTAAAACGAAAATCGTTTTAGGATTTTATCAATAATCTGAAACAGGGCGCTGGCGCCCTGTTTTTCTTATTACAGCGGGTTCAAAATCCGGTTCAAGAACCGCTGTGTCCGTTCTTCTTTTGGTGCAGAGAAAATTTGCTCCGGCGGTCCTTGCTCCACGATAACGCCGCCGTCGATGAAGATGACTTCATCCGCAACTTCCTGCGCGAACTTGATTTCGTGGGTCACGACGACCATGGTCCAGCCTTCATTGGCCAAGTCCTTGATAACCTTCAGCACCTCTCCGACAAGCTCGGGATCAAGCGCTGAGGTCGGTTCGTCAAACAGCATGAGCTCAGGCTGAATCGCCAGTGCGCGGGCGATGCCGACGCGCTGCTGCTGGCCGCCGGAAAGCTGGAACGGATATAAATCCATTTTGTCCTTCAATCCGACTTTATCAAGAAGCTGAATCGCTTCTTTTCTGACTTCCTCTTTGTTCCGTTTTTGCACCTGAATAGGGCCCTCCATCACGTTTTCGAGGGCTGTGCGGTGCGGGAACAGGTGATACGCCTGAAACACCATTCCGGATTTTCGGCGAAGCTTTAGGATATCCGCCTGTTTCACCTTTTTAGAGAAATCGATGGAGAAATTATCAAATGCAAGCTCTCCGCGATTCGGGATCTCCAGAGCGTTCAGGCAGCGAAGCAGCGTCGTTTTCCCTGAACCTGAAGGCCCAAGTATGGCGATGACTTTTCCTTTTTCAATCTTCATATCTATCTTTTTTAAAATTTCATTTTCACCGAATGATTTGTTTAATCCTTTAACGGTAAGCATACTCGGAACCTCCTTATTTGGCCACGTAGCGGTCAAGACGCCGTTCGATGACATGCTGGACGAGTGAGAGCAGGAAGCAGATAATCCAATAAATAAAGGCTGCTTCAATATAGATCACTAAAATTTGATCAAGATTCCGCGCGCCGATTTCCTGGGCTTTTCTGAACAGCTCAGCGACCAGAATTTGAGAGGCGAGGGATGTATCTTTAATCAGGCTGATAAAGGTATTGGATAATGGCGGGATCGACACACGAAACGCCTGCGGCAAAATGACGCGGAACAGCGTTTTTTGATGTGTCATGCCAATTGTGTAGCCGGCTTCCCATTGCCCTTTCGGCACGGATAAAATAGATGCCCGAATGATTTCAGATGCATAGGCGCCGACGTTTAAAGAAAAGGCGATAACTGCGCTTGGAAATGGATCTAATGTGACGTTAAAGGCCGGGAACAGATAGAAAATGATGAACAATTGAACGAGAAGAGGAGTGCCGCGTATTGCGGATACGTATACGCTGAACACCCATCTCAAAGGTCTCACTTTCGACATTCTGGCAAGCGCCGTAATCAGCGCCAGGATCATTCCGAATATAAAGGAAAGAATCGTAAGGGGAATCGTATAGTAGATTCCCCCTGAAAGTATCGGCCAGAATGACTGCTGCACCAGATCCCACGGGATCGCCGTGCCAAGCGTCAATGCCGGCAGATTATTTAGAAACATCTTCGCCGAACCATTTTTTAGATATTTTAGAAAGAGTCCCGTCCTCTTTCATTTCTTTTAATGCTTTGTTGACTTGATCAACAACCTCGCCGCTTCCTTTACGGAACGTGAAATATGTTGACTGAGGATCACCTGTTTCAAACGCGATTTTCACGTTTTTATTGCCAGATGTTTTTAAGTAGTTCAATACGGCAAGCTTATCGTTGTATGTCATATCGACGCGGCCTTGCTGGATCATTTGAAGGGCCTGCGCCATACCTTCAACGCCTTCTACTTTAGCGCCGGCATTTGTAGCTAATTTGTTGTAGTTGCTTGTCAGTGATTGAGCTGACGTTTTTCCTTTTACATCTGCTTCAGACTTAATATCGTTGTTGTCTTTTTTCGTTACGACAACGGCTCTTGATGTTGTGTATTTATCTGAGAAATCATATTTGTCTTCACGATCTGTTTTTCCGACTTGGTTGGCAACAACGTCAAACCGTTTGGAATTCAGGCCGGCAAACATACTGTCCCACTGTGTTTCCTTAAAGTCGACTTTAAGCCCGAGGCGTTTTGCGACTTCTGTGATAACTTCGACATCATAGCCAGTCAATTTATCAGTGTCTTTGTCGTGGTAAGTGAACGGCTCATATGTTCCTTCCGTTCCGACTGTGAGCACACCTTTTTTCTTAATTGAAGCCCAAAGATCGCCATCTTTGGCATTATCTTTTGACTGATTGTCATTTCCTGCTCCGCAAGCTGCAAGAGCTGCAATACTTACGACCATGAATAAAGCCAATAATGCTTTTTTCATCTTATTCCCCACTTTTCTGGTTGATTTTATTGAAATAAAAAAATAGCTTACAAATCTAAAGGATAACTTTTTTTTAGTATGAGTCAAGTAATTGGTTTTCATAAGGCAAAATCTTTTAAAATAAATCCAAAAATTGCTGTGCCGGTTTAGGCAAATAACTGTCCGTTCTCCACATGACAGCCGGTGTCATAATGAAGGGATTATTTTCGATATGGACGGTGTGAACGTGATTTCTCATATGAACGGGAATCATTGTGACGGGCAAAATAGACGCGCCGAATCCGGATGACACGAGGCTGAGCAAAGTTGCAGAGTCGTGGCATTCACAAACAATGCGCGGCTCCAGGTTCAAACGATGAAATTCATTCATGACCTGATTATAAACGCCTTTTCCGTTGACAGGCCGCAGCAGGATCAGCGGAAATGAAGGAATGTCCTCCATCTTAATAGTGTCTCCGCACGGATATCCGGCTTCATCTGAAAGCACGAGCACACATGGAATGTCATCAAGCTGTTTGAATTGTACTGTGTCACTTTTGATCAGTGTTGTCGTGACCGCCGCATCGATTTGCCGGCTTTCCAGCAGTTCCAACAGTGTCGCGGGTTCATTTTCCCAAATATTAAAGGTGAGATGGGGGTATCTCTCTTTGATCTGTGTTACTTTTTCAAGCATCAGAGCCGCGCAATAAATCGTTGATCCCACGGCAAGTGTGCCGGCTACTTCCTCCTTCAGCTCCTGTACCTCAATGACTGCATCTTCAAACCTATGCAGAATCTCTTTTGCTCTTTTTAGAAAAACAGCTCCTTCATATGTAAGAGTCATTTGTTTTTTCTTGTTCCGGTCAAACAGGACAACACCAAGTTCGTCCTCCAGCTGTTTGAGCTGCCTGCTTAAAGGCGGCTGCGCCATGTGAAGCTTTTTGGCTGCGGACGTGATTTTCTGTTCTTGGGCAATGGTAATGAAGTATCGAAGCTGGCGAATATCCAAAAGAAAGCGCCTCCTTATCATACCTTTTAGGTATTAAATATAGATTTAATAGATATTTTTCATATGGATATATCAGGAGTATGATTGAAATGAAAGCAGAATTCAAGCGTAAAGGAGGGGGCAAAGTGAAACTCGTTGTCGGAATGACAGGGGCAACAGGGGCCATTTTCGGGGTCAGGCTGCTGCAGTGGCTGAAGGCCGCCGGAGTGGAAACCCATCTCGTTGTGTCTCCTTGGGCAAACGTCACGATCAAACACGAAACAGGCTATACCTTACAAGAAGTAGAACAACTGGCCACATACACCTACTCACATAAGGATCAGGCGGCAGCCATTTCAAGCGGGTCGTTTGATACCGATGGAATGATTGTTGCGCCGTGCAGCATGAAATCTCTCGCAAGCATTCGCACCGGAATGGCGGATAATCTGCTGACACGTGCGGCGGATGTCATGCTCAAGGAGAGAAAAAAACTCGTCCTCTTAACGAGAGAGACGCCTTTGAACCAAATTCATCTCGAAAATATGCTAGCGCTTACGAAAATGGGCACCATCATTCTTCCTCCGATGCCGGCATTTTATAATCAGCCGAGAAGCTTAGAGGAAATGGTTGACCATATTGTATTCAGAACGTTGGACCAATTCGGCATTCGGCTTCCTGAAGCGAAGCGCTGGAATGGGATTGAAAAACAAAAAGGAGGAGCTTGATCATGGCTTATCAAGATTTCAGAGAATTTCTCGCTGCCCTTGAAAAAGAAGGACAGCTGCTTACAGTGAATGAAGAGGTAAAGCCGGAACCGGATTTAGGGGCCGCCGCACGGGCAGCCAGCAATCTTGGCGATAAAAGCCCTGCGCTCTTATTTAACAACATTTACGGCTATCATAACTCGCGAATTGCGATGAATGTCATCGGCTCTTGGCCAAACCATGCCATGATGCTGGGCATGCCGAAAGACACACCGGTAAAAGAACAGTTTTTTGAATTCGCAAAGCGTTATGACCAGTTTCCGATGCCGGTCAAACGTGAGGAAACAGCGCCATTTCATGAAAATGAAATCACAGAAGATATCAATTTGTTCGATATACTGCCTCTTTTCAGAATTAACCAGGGTGATGGAGGCTACTATTTAGACAAAGCATGTGTCATTTCCCGTGATCTTGAGGACCCTGACAACTTCGGCAAACAAAATGTCGGCATTTACAGAATGCAAGTCAAAGGAAAAGACCGCCTTGGCATTCAGCCTGTCCCGCAGCACGATATTGCAATCCATCTGCGCCAAGCTGAAGAACGCGGCATCAACCTTCCGGTCACTATTGCGCTCGGCTGTGAGCCGGTCATTACAACGGCGGCATCGACTCCGCTTCTCTATGATCAATCAGAATACGAAATGGCAGGTGCGATTCAAGGCGAACCATATCGCATCGTCAAATCAAAGCTGTCTGATCTTGATGTTCCGTGGGGCGCTGAAGTGGTGCTTGAAGGTGAGATTATTGCCGGAGAGCGCGAATATGAAGGGCCGTTCGGTGAATTCACAGGCCATTATTCCGGCGGACGCAGCATGCCGATTATCAAAATTAAACGCGTCTATCACAGAAACAATCCGATCTTTGAACATTTATACTTAGGCATGCCTTGGACAGAATGCGATTACATGATCGGCATTAACACATGCGTGCCGCTTTATCAGCAGTTAAAAGAAGCGTATCCGAACGAAATTGTGGCAGTGAACGCCATGTACACACACGGTTTAATCGCGATTGTTTCCACAAAAACCCGCTATGGCGGATTTGCGAAAGCGGTCGGCATGCGCGCACTCACAACGCCGCACGGACTCGGCTACTGCAAAATGGTCATTGTCGTTGATGAGGATGTCGATCCATTCAACCTTCCGCAGGTCATGTGGGCGCTTTCGACCAAAATGCATCCGAAACACGATGCGGTCATCATTCCGGACTTATCTGTCCTGCCGCTTGATCCGGGATCCAATCCATCAGGAATCACTCACAAAATGATTCTTGACGCCACTACACCGGTTGCGCCGGAAACAAGAGGCCATTATTCACAGCCGCTTGATTCTCCGCTAACAACGAAAGAATGGGAACAAAAACTAATGGACTTAATGAATAAATAAGGAAAGGATGTTCGAAATGCATACATGTCCTCGATGCGACTCAAAAAAGGGAGAAGTCATGAGCAAATCGCCTGTAGAAGGCGCATGGGAAGTTTATCAGTGCCAAACATGCTTTTTTACATGGAGATCCTGTGAACCGGAAAGCATTACAAATCCCGAAAAATACAATCCAGCGTTTAAAATTGATCCAAAGGAAACAGAAACAGCAATTGAAGTTCCGGCGGTGCCGGAACGAAAGGCTTGATCGGCGTGAACAGTATGTCAGACCGTCTCTTTGAGCTGCTTGACGGGAGATGCCTGAATGAGAAGCAGCATGAGGCCTTCGTTCTGCAAACAGTATCAGAGGATGGCTGGCCGCATGCCGCTATGATCAGTGCGGGTGAAATTATCGCGCTGAGCCGAACTGATATCCGAATCGCTCTGTGGAAAAACACAATGACTTCGGCCAACATCCTTCGCACAGGAAAAGCACAGTTCACGGCGTGGTGGAAGGGAGCGGCCTATTATGTAAAGCTTGAATGCGCGCCTTTACCGCCTTTGAAAGATGCCGAATATGATAGAGACCGTTTTTCCTGCCGCATCGTTTCAGTGAAGGAGGACGTTGCGAAATACGCTGATTTGACTTCAGGTGTCCGTATACAGCTTCACAGCCCTGAAGAGGTGCTGGGCAGATGGGAAAAGACCCTGGAAGATTTAAAGCGGTAATATCGATAGCCTGACGCCATGCGTCAGGCTTTTTTTATATAATGAAAACAAAGGGGGCGTGAGAAATGGAACGTGCGGGGATCTGTCACTCGGACGGCTTTGATTTAGCTTATCGAATTGAGGGCGAGGGCGCACCCATCCTTGTGATCGGGAGTGCGGTTTACTATCCGCGCCTTTTTTCCTCAGATATCAAACAGAAATATCAATGGGTCTTTGTCGACCATAGGGGATTTGCTAAGCTTAAGCGAGGGCTTCGTGCGGAGGATTCGAGGCTTGATGCCGTCTTGGCTGATATCGAAAGGATGAGAACATTTCTTCAGTTTGAGGATATTATTATCCTGGGGCATTCCGGGCATGCTTTTATGGCTTTGGAATATGCCAGGACATATCCTGAACATGTCCGGAAGGTGGCGCTCTTCAATACTGCGCCTGATAACAGTGAAGAAAGACAGCGAAAAAGCGAATCATTTTTCATGGAAACAGCCAGCCTTGAGAGAAAGAAACGCTTTGAAAAAGATATCGCGAATTTGCCGCAGGACATTGAAAAAGATCCTGAAAGACGCTTCGTGCATATGTGTATTCGCGCTGAAGCGAAAAGCTTTTATCAAGAGCGGCCGCATGCAGCTGCCTTATGGGATGGCGTATTCACGAATATGCCGATCATTGATGAATTATGGGGCAATACATTTGCCCGGATTGATCTTCTTCAGCGGTTAGCTGATGTTCGTATGCCGGTGTATATCGGATTAGGGAGATATGATTATTTGGTTGCACCCGTTTCGCTATGGGATGCTGTTGACGGTTTATATCCCCATGTGGATAAGGTTATTTTTGAAAAGAGCGGCCATCAGCCGATGCTGGAAGAACCGGAAGCCTTTGATCAAAGCTTCAGCAAATGGCTGGATCAATAAAAAAACAGCCCGCAGATCAAAATCCGCGGGCTGTTTCTGATTATAAGACCCCTTTCATCGCGCGTTTGATCATCGGCGAGAGCAGCAGGAGAATGCCGCCAAGAACGATAGAAATCAAACCGATGGTGCCGAAGTACATTGTTTCAGGAATTTTATCAAACAATCCGGCTACTTGGGCATTGATCGCTTGGGCTGCTGCGTTCGTCAGAAACCACATACTCATTGTCTGTGCAGAGAAGGCAGCTGGTGCCAGTTTCGTTGTCACGGATAAACCGACTGGAGACAGGCACAGCTCTCCAAGCACGACAAGCAGGAAGCTGAGAACGAGCCAAAGCGGGCTTACGAGTGCTTCTTTTCCTTGCATAGCAGGGAATACCATAATGATAAATGACAATCCGGCTAAAATAATTCCGATTGAGAATTTAACTGGTGTAGACGGCTGGCGTTTGCCAAGCTTCATCCAGAGCCATGCGAATATTGGCGCAAAAATGACGACAAACAATGGATTTAATGATTGGAACCATGATGATTGAAGTTCGAATCCGCCCAATGAAAGTCTTATGCGTTCATCAGCGTATACCGCAAGAATGGTCGCTCCCTGTTCCTGAATGGCCCAGAACATGACAGCACCGATAAACAAAGGAATGTAAGCGGCAAGACGGGATTTTTCTGTGCTGTCCGCTTTTTTGCTTGTAAACATGATGATGAAATAAATGACAGGAATCAAAATACCGAGAATACTTACAAGGTCGATAAAACGATTGATCGTCAGCACGCCTGTTTGTACAGAGATCATCACTGCGATCGCCACGATGATAACACCGATTCCGGTGCCAATCGCAGATTTTTTAGACAGCGGATTCGGCACATTGGAACCTGCAAGCCCGAGGTTTTTCTTTCTTGTCAAAGCAAAAACGATAAGTCCGAGAAGCATTCCGACCGCGGCAGCTCCGAAGCCGAGATGATAGTTGTACTTCTGTCCGAGTGTTCCGACAATTAACGGTGCAAGTAAACCACCGAGGTTAATCCCCATGTAGAAAATACTGAAACCTGAGTCGCGGCGCGGGTCTTCTTTCGTGTAAAGATCCCCAACCACGCTTGAAACGTTTGGTTTTAATAAGCCTGTTCCGACAATAATAAGCACCATGCTGATATAGAATGCGATCGCGCTGCCCGGATAGGCGAGTGCAATGTGGCCGAACATAATGAATATGCCGCCGTAAAACACGGTGTTTGCGGTACCGAATACCCGGTCAGCGAGCCATCCGCCAATAATGGTGGACATGTATACGAGTGATCCGTAAATCGACATAATGGCAACCGCAGTGCCCTTGTCAAAGCCGAGCCCTCCATTTACCGTCTCTGTATACAAATAGTAAAGTAAGATTGCTCTCATTCCATAGTAAGAGAAACGCTCCCAAAATTCGGTGAAAAATAGTGTAAATAGTCCTCGCGGGTGACCAAAGAACCCTTTTTGCGGGACGCTTTTAATGATACTTTCGTTATCAATCGAAGCCATGTCAGCCAAACCCTTTCTAAAAAAAGTGTATTATAAAAATCATATTCTTATATAATACTTGTGTCAATATAATTTATACTCATTTCAAATAGTTCCATATTGGAAAAATTATAAATACCTAAAAATAGTGATTTCCTCCTAATTTTTAAACTTTTTATCGTGAGATTTTCTTACACAACTATTCCTTTATATTTTTTTAATAAAATTTTAGAGAAATGTACAAGCAGATCGGGCCTTTGTGAGTAACATGATAGTAATCATAGAGAAGGAGGCTCGCAATTGGCTGAATTCATATTAAATGCAGCGGATTTCGGTGTTCCTGGAGATGGTAAAACGGATTCGACAGAACGGATTAATCAGTGCCTCAGTACAGCTGTATCGAAAGGCTATCATACTGTCTGGTTTCCAAAGGGAACATATTTAATAGACGCAACGCTTGGCGGAGATCTTAATCAGAGGTTTCGAAACGCGGGGATCATTGTTCCCGGCAACCTTGAGATTATGATGGACCCCGAATGTATCATGAAAGTGATCCCGAATAGTTCGTGGGGTTATTCCGCATTTTATGTGGGCAAGCAAGAGAATATAACCATTTCCGGGGGACAAATTATCGGCGAACGGGATGAGCATACGTATGCCTCGGCAGGGATAAGGTCAACCCATGAATGGGGCTTTGGCATATGTATTGAAGGATGCTCGAATGTTGTCATTGATGATGTGAAAATTTCTGATTTTACCGGCGATGGGATCATAGTCAGCCCAAGGGGATTAAAGACCAATCAAGATTATCGAACGTCAGAGCAAATTATCATCCGCCGCTGTGAGGTTCGGCGGTCGAGGAGAAATAACATTTCCATTACCGGATGTGACATGGTCACGGTGGAGGAATGCTTGATTGAAGATGCCGGAACGGGGAATGGAACAGCGCCGAAATTCGGAATTGACATTGAAGGATATGGCGAAGGTGATGTTGATTATGAGGAACCGATTAATGTATCAATTCGCAATAACCACTTTGTTGGAAACGTTTCAAGTTCTGTGACCAATTTTAACGGGTATGGCATTTTAATAGAAGGAAATCACTCTGACAATACAATCAGCTACGGATATGGGACGCAAACAGTGATCAAGGGCAATATTCTGAGACGCCCTGAAGACGCGGCGGCTGCGCCAAGAGTCGGGATAACCGGACTCGGTGTATCACAAGGAAAAGAGACCAGTGATGCAGTGATCGCTGGCAACCTCATTACCGGATTTTCAACTGGAATTGATGTCAGAGGAAAGAGCGTTCTTGTGACGAACAACAAAATCAGCAACTTTGAAAACACAGGGATATTGGTTTATCAGTCTTCCGATGTAAAGGTAGACGGAAACCAAATTCAAAACGGACTGTCTGAAACAAGGCGCAGCATCGGTCTTCGCGCAGTGCTGTCAGATGACATCGCTTTTCTGAATAACTGTCTCATTCAAGTCGTTGACGGTGTGAACGTTTCCGGCGGAAATATGATCATTAAAGATAATCTCCTGAGAAAATTCAGCCGGGGCATTTGGATTGCTCAAGGGAACGCGGTGATTGAAGGGAATACACTGAATCCTGACGCGTTTGAAGCAGTGCCGGAATCATATTCTGTTTCCGTCACAAACAATGCCGGCGCCATCATCAAAAACAATACATTTAAAGAGTTCAAAAATTACCCCATTTATTGCTCCACAAGTGCGAAAACCTCAATTATCGGCAACCACTTAGAGAGATCTCCGCTTTTGGTCACCATCTATATCAGCGCCGGTGTGCATGAGATTTTTGATAATACCATTTCAGTCAACAGAACAGCCGGGAATCCGATTGTGATTTATATCAATGGCTCTGCAGGCTCTATCGTCTCAGGAAACACCATCAATAACCTCTCCGCGGGCACTGCGACAGCTATTCAAACAAACACGTCAACCAACTCCAAAATCATCGGCAACCGCATTTTTAAAGGGACAATCAACAAACACAGCAGTGATACAATAGACGGCAATTTTATCGTCTGAAAAAAGCGCCCCCTCTAGGGGTTCTTTTTTTTCGATTTATAGATCACGTACATTTCTCTTACAAGTACTAACACAAAAAATAAAAGCACGACCCATTCCGCAAATGTTGTCATCTTAAAGCTGGACATATTGTTATAAACGGCTTTTGTTAAACTGAACCCTTGAAGCATGTCCATCAATACAGAAATAGCTAATAAACAAATTAATATGACTCCGGTCACGCCCAATATCTTCATGCTTCATCATCCTCCGCTTTTAGTGTCTATCGTTGGCGGAGAAGTTATACCGCATCTAACCCTAATGCATAATCTCAATTTTAAAAGGAAGAATATGAGAAAACGACAAGGAAAGGTATTTGTGTATGCCTTTATTTTCTAAGCGAAAGAACAATACCGATTCAAAAGACAAGCAGAATACAGACGAAAGGAATCAGGAACAGCAGCAAGAAAAAGAAAGGCCGGTTCTCATTTCTCCAAGTTTAGCAAAGAATATAGCGGAAACGAAAAAGGAAGTCGGAAGCAGCTCTGACGTCATCATTCGCGAGATTAAAATCGGGGAGCAGGATCATGTCCACCTAGCTGTTATCTATATTTCTGGGCTGGTCGATAATAACACGATCCATGAGTCGTTAATTGACCCATTGGTACAGGATGAGTCTATCCAGAATACTCATGCGATCCAGCAAATTCTTGAAAAAACGCTCCCGCTGGGCGGGGTGAAAGCGGAAAAGAGCTGGGACAAGCTTTTTTCCGAGTTAATGCTTGGCAATGCGCTCATTTTTGCTGATGGCCATGATGAAGCTTTGATTTGCAGCACTCAAGGGGGAGAGCAGCGCTCCATCCAAGAGCCGAGCACCCAGGTGTCATTCCGCGGCCCGCGCCAAGGGTTTACAGAGTCTCTGCAAACCAATATTTCCATGATCCGGCGATACATTAAAAATCCGAATTTATGGGTTGAAAAAATGAAAAAAGGTTCTGTTACGAATACGGATATCGCTCTCATGTACATTCAAGGAATATGTGATGAAAAGGTGCTGAAGGAAGTGAAACAGCGCCTGGAAAAAATAGATATTGACAGTATTTTGGAATCTGGATATATTGAGCAGCTGATTGAAGATGAAACCTTTACGACGTTTCCGACTATGTATCATACAGAACGCCCTGATGTTGTAGCGGGTAATCTGTTAGAAGGAAGATTCGCGATTATTGTGGACGGAACACCGTTTGTGCTTATTGCCCCAGCCTTATTTGTCCAGTTTTTTCAGTCTGTTGAGGATTATTATTCGCGTTTTGACATTGCGACAAGCATAAGAATTCTTCGTGTTTTAGTCTTTTTCATTTCGCTTGTGGCACCAGCTGTATACGTGGCAGCCACGACGTTTCATCAAGAAATGATACCGACTCAGCTGTTAGTGGTCATTGCGGCCCAGCGGGAAATTGTCCCGTTTCCGGCTGTTGTGGAGGCGCTGACGATGGAGGTTGCTTTTGAGATTCTGAGGGAAGCGGGAGTCAGGCTGCCCCGGGTTGTCGGCTCGGCAGTGTCAATCGTAGGCGCGCTCGTAATCGGCCAGGCTGCCGTACAGGCTGGTATCGTCTCTCCGGCAATGGTGATTATCGTGGCACTCACCGCGATTGCGAGCTTCGCAACACCGGCGTTTGCAATGGCGATTTCAGCCCGGCTTATTCGGTTTATCTTTATTATTGCCTCAGCTGTTATGGGTTTTTACGGGCTGATTTTAGGGATCATTATGATGTTTGTCCACTTATGCAGTCTTCGTTCATTCGGCGTTCCATATATGTCGCCGCTTGCACCTTTTTCTTCACAAGGCGTAAAGGACGCGCTTTTCCGGGTTCCGTGGTGGGCCGATGAAAAAAGGCCGGAATCGGTCAGCAAGGAAGATAAGGTGCGGCAGGGGAAAGATCAACGCCCAGAGCCGGCCGCTTCACGAGGAATGGTGAACAAAGATTTGGAAGAAGGGGATCAGAATGGTACGTAAATGTCTATTAGCCGTTCTCATGCTTTTGAGCGTCATTGTGCTGCCCGGCTGCTGGGATAAGCGGGAGCTGACGGATCTTGCGATTATCTCGGCGATTGGCATCGATCGGACAAACGACAGCAACTACGTGCTGCATCTTCAAATTATCAATCCAGGAAATGTTGCCGGCGGCCTTCAGGGAGGCGGTGCTGGAGACAGGCCGCCTGTATCTGTCTATTCGATTGAAGGTAACAATATAACGGAAGCACTCAGAAAAGCCTCCATGAAGGTATCACGGCGGCTTTATTTTGCCCATACCAATCTAGTCGTGATCAATGAAAAGCTGGCAAAAGAAGAAGGTTTGGATTTTGTATTAGATAATCTTGACCGGGACACAGAATTCAGGACAACAGCAACATTCGTCGTTGCCCATAAAACAAAAGCAGAAAATATTGTGAAAATCTTGACGCCGATTGATAAAATTCCGTCAAATAAAGTCAATAAAACACTCGATTTCACGGAGGCACAATACGGGCGGGTGGTCAAAATCAATATTCAGGACGTTTTGAAAACACTTGCCGCCAACACTATGGCACCGGTCATCCCCGGATATATGATGATTGGTGACGATAAAAAAGGAGTCAGCATGGAAAACACGCAGGCGACTGACCCGAAAGCCATTCTTCAGGCAGATGGTTTGGCGGTTTTTGATAAGGCAGGATATTTAAAGTATTGGCTGGAAGATGATGAAAGCGTGGGGGCAGTCTGGCTTATGAATAAGATCCAGCATACGTTTATTAATGCTGACTGGGGCAAGACGAAGGATGCGGTCAGCTTGCAGGTTACCCATCAAGATACAAAGCTGGTACCGAAAATGCGGAACGGACGCCCGTACATCCATGTGAAAGTGTCGGTTGAAGGTATTATAGATGCTGTCAAATACCCTTTCCAATTGTCTGATCCCAAGGTGCTGGCCGCTATTGAAAAAGCGCTCAACAAAGAGCTTGAAAAGGAAATCAGCCATACTGTGAAAAAGATTAAGAAGAATAAAATAGATTTTATCGGTTTTGGTGACACGATATATAGAAAGTATCCGGAGCAGTGGGAGAAAATGAAGGACACTTGGGACAAAGAATATTTGCCGGAACTGCCCATCGATGTGAAGGCCGAGACGTATATCAGAAGGACGGGATTGCGAAACAATCCGATCAAACACCAGTTTAAAGATGATTAGGTCTGAAGAAAGGGGAAGTGACAGATGGAAAAAGCCAGAATAAGCATAAGGCAGTTGTTTGTCATGATTATCATTTTTGAACTGGGCAGCTCCTTATTGATTACACCGGGATCAATGGCGGGCAGGGATGCTTGGATAGCAGTTTTATTAGGCTGTGCGATCGGACTGTTTCTTTTCTATTTGTATCAAGGCATTTATCAATGTTATCCGAATTCTTCTCCGAAAGAATATATGGATGATATGCTGGGAACCAAGCTGAGCTGGCTGTTTTCATTTCTCTATATCTTGTACTTTGCCTATATTGCCGCAAGGGTGCTGCGTGACTTTGGAGAAATGCTGCTGACGTTTGCTTATCATGATACACCTATCATTATTGTAAATGCTTTATTAATGGTAGTAAGCATATATGCCGTAAGAAAAGGAATTGAAGTACTCGCACGCGCGGCCGAACTTCTTTTCGGGGCCATGTATTTACTGGGCGCGATCGGCCTTGTGCTGATTATTGTCTCAGGGACTATAGACCCGCACAATTTAAAGCCGGTTTTGGCAAACGGCATTTCTCCTGTCCTTCACTCTGTTTTCACACAGACCATGTACGTTCCATTTGGTGAAGTTGTTTTATTTGTGATGATTTTCCCTAACCTGAATGACAGAAAAGATGTGAAAAAAATGGGGATGATCGCCATGGCTATTAGCGGATTGATTGTGGCGCTCACCGTGGCGATTAATATTAGCGTGCTTGATGTTGATCTTACACTCAGATCCCAGTTTCCGCTTTTAAGCACGATCCAGACAATCAAGGTCGAAGAATTTTTAGACCGGCTCGATGTCTTTTTTATGCTGGCGCTGATCATCGGCGGCTTCTTTAAGGTCAGCCTCTACTTATATGCCACTGTGGTTGGGACATCTACGCTCTTTAAGGAAAAGAACCCCTCTCAATTGGCTTATCCGATGGGATTGGGCATCTTAATCCTTTCTATAACGATCGCGACTAACTTTTCGGAGCACTTGAATGAAGGCCTGAACGTGGTGCCGCTGTATATTCATTTGCCTTTTCAATTATTGTTTCCGCTCTTTCTGTTTATTGTGGCCGTTTGGAAAAAGAAACGAAGAGAGAAGTCAAAAGGGGAGGAAGCAAAAAAATGATAAAAAGAGCGGGGGGATGCGGCCGCCGCTCTTTTTATGTTCACTTCTATATAAAAGGGGGATATAGGGTGCGCCCCTGTCTGCACTGGCAGAGGCGCGTTTTGTTATACGACTGCGACGTTTTCCTTCACAGTAAAGCTTCCTCTTGAAAGTCTGATATTGATGTCTGACACTTTTGCAATTTGTTCATCGTGCGTCACCATAATGACGCATTTATCTTCCTTGTGCGCCAGATCCTGAAAGAGCCGTACGATCTCTTTTGATGTGTCCTCATCAAGGTTTCCGGTCGGTTCATCGGCTACGATAAGATCCGTGTCACAGCAGAAAGCCCTTGTAATTGATACCCGCTGCTGCTGTCCGCCGCTCAGTGTGAGCACTTTTTGCCGGGCTTGTTTTTCGTTGATGCCAACCTTCTGCAGCATGTCAAGCGCATATGATTCTTTGTTCTTTTCTTTAGAACCTGTGATTTCCATAGCGGTTGTGACGTTCTGCAAAGCCGTCATATACGGGAGCAGGTTGTACGCCTGAAAGACGATTGATACATATTGATTTCTGAAATTGGTTAAGCCGATTTTAGAAACCGCTTTTCCGTCGTAAAGGATGTTTCCTTCTTTTGGTGCGTCAAGTCCGCCTGCCAGAGACAGGAAAGTGGTTTTCCCCGTCCCTGATGTTCCGACGATTGTGTAGAATTTTCCTTTTTGAAAGCTGATGTTAATATCCTGAAACAATGGCTGGCTTTTGTCTTTATACCAGTAGCCGACTTGTTGAAATTGTAATAAGCTCATAGGTTCCGCCTCTTTCTATTCCTGTTTTGTCAATATCGTTTTCGGATGAAGCCGCAGTACTGAAATTGACGGCAGCAATGTTGCAATGATTGCGATTAGGATGCCGATCCCGCCCAGAATAAGCATGTCGTTCATAGAAACCGCGACGTTCAGTGAATCGATAACGTCTACGTTTGATGAACTGTGGCCGAACATTTTGCCGCCCATGCCGCCACCGCCGCCGGGCATTTGTCCGCTTGCGGTTTGCGTTGAATCGGTTGATGAACTGATTTGCTGGGATAAAAGCTGATTTCCAAGCTGATTCGCGACGAGATTTCCCGTCACAGATGCAAGGCCGATAGCGATAACGGCCACAATCAGAATCTCAGTCAAGAACTGTCCAATCAATTTCCATCGTTTTTCACCGATAGCCATTAACACGCCCATTTCGTATTTGCGCTCCCTGATTGACATCATGACAATCAGGCCAAGAATGACGGCGCCTGCCACTGATACAAGATACACCACGTTTTTAGAGAAAGAAGCCACATTTTCAATCGGTCCGACCATTTGCTGGTAAAGCTGATCGTTTGTATTCAGTGTGTACGTATCAAAGTCAATTGATGTTTTCTTCGCTGCTTTTACGAAAGCATCCATATTTTTCGCGTCGTCCATATAGTAAACAGCTGAGTCAATCGTATTTTTATAGTCGTCGCCTTTCAATGCCGCTGTTGCTGTGTAAGGCGTATAAAGCTTGTTATAAGGATTTAAGAAAGAGAAATTTTGGGCTTGGTCATCACCTGAAGATGTTGTTTTATAAATACCGACGATCTTCAGTTTTACTGTTGTATCCTCATCCGTTGCTGATTCAATTGTGATCGAATCGCCAACGCTTAAATCATTTTCTTCCGCTAATGTTTCGTTGATCACTGTTACTTTTTTGCCGACATCTGATTTTGTAATCGCGCGTCCGTCTGTGATTTTTGAATCCCCGTCAGAGAAATCATCAACTAATGCTGTGCTGATGACACCTTCAATAGAAAGATCGGCTTGAACCATTTGCGGTCCGCCTTGTCCGCCACCTTGGCTGTTTTTAGCGTTTGAGCTTGAACTGCTGGAGCTGGAATCACTTGAACTAGAGCTTTCAATCGCATCAAAGTTTCCTGCGTTGGCTGAAGCTGATGCGGTGTAATTGTAGCTCTTCACATGATCAAGCGCTGCAAGCTTATTCGCATCAGACACTTTGATCGGTGTTGATTCGAAGCTGCGCTTTTCACCGCTGTCCTGCTGTTTTTCCATTTGCTTTTGACGGTCAACCTGAAGTGTCACGCTTCCGCCAAGTTCCTGTCTGGCCAGTTCGCTTGACTTTTGTGCTGCCGACTGGATGGTGAGGCCTGATAGAACAAAGACACATATGACTGTAAACACAAATAATTGCAATAACGTTTTTCCCTTTTTAGCCTTCATATTCCAAAAGGCCCGTTTGATAAAGTTCATTTATGTTCCTCCGTATTGGTATTTTTATTGATAAGACCGCCTCTGGGGCGCCCGCTTGCTGATAAATTAATAGTAGTCCAAAGGTATGAAAAAAATATGAACAATCTATTTCTAGTTGATGAAATAAAAACTAACAATTGTGAAACGCAAAACCTTCTGTTTAAAATGGTGCTATTATATAAAAAAGCATCAAAACAACCGGAGGATATAATGAAAATATTAATGATAGAAGATAATGTTAGTGTTTGTACGATGACGGAGATGTTCTTTTTTAAGGAAGGTTTTGAAGCGGAATTCGTTCATGACGGATTAGAGGGATACCAGCGTTTTACGGAAGAAAATTGGGATCTGATTATTTTGGATATCATGCTTCCATCTATGGACGGCGTGACCATTTGCAGAAAAATAAGAGAGACAAGCACGGTGCCGATTATCATGCTGACTGCCAAAGACACTGAATCAGATCAGGTCATCGGTTTTGAGATGGGGGCGGATGATTATGTCACGAAGCCGTTCAGCCCGCTGACATTGGTTGCCCGCATCAAAGCCGTCATCAGAAGATACAAGGCGACAGGAAAAGCGGTTGTTGATGAAGATATGATCGAAACGGAATGCTTTACCATTAATAAGAAGACGAGAGAAGTATTATTAAACGGAGAGCCTGTAGAAAATCTCACGCCCAAGGAATTCGATCTGCTTTATTACCTTGTCCAAAATCCGCGGCAGGTGTTCTCCAGAGAACAGCTGCTTGAGCAGGTATGGGGCTATCAGTTTTATGGAGATGAGCGAACGGTTGACGTTCATATCAAACGGCTGCGGAAAAAGCTTGCCAGCGAGGACAAGCCTTTCCTGTATACTGTGTGGGGAGTAGGGTATAAATTTGATGAAGATTAAATATTTATATCAGCTGCTGCTAAGCCATATCAGCATTTTGATTTTAGCGTTTGTCATTATCATTTCTCTGTTTTCCCACTTTGTGAAGGAATTTGCCTATCAGAACAAAGTAGAGGAATTGACGTCATATGCGGTGCAGATTGCAAATGAATTCCAAGCCGGCCAGGTGGACATGCGCAGGCTCTATCCTTATCAGGACATGTTAAGCACAAGAAAGACGCAGTTTATCATCTTTAATGAAGAGCAACAGCCCTATTTTCTTCCTGAAGGCTTTCATCACCCACCAAGGGAACAGCTGAAGAAATCAGAATGGAATAAACTAAAAAAAGGGCAGACTGTCATGATCAGGGCAGATGGCCGTTTTGATGATGAAGTGTCACTTGTGGCGCAGCCTATATTTGTTCAGAACGAATTTAAAGGCGCCGTTCTGCTGATTTCTCCGATCAGCGGTGTTGAACAGATGGTCAATCAGGTCAACCTCTATATGTTTTACGCTGTGATCAGCACGCTTGTGATTACGATTCTCGTGAGTTGGCTTCTGTCCAAATTCCATGTCAAGCGGATTCAAAAGCTGAGAGAAGCGACAGATAAAGTGGCTTCCGGCGATTATGACATCCATTTGGAAAACAGCTACGGGGACGAAATCGGCGTTCTGGCGTCTGACTTTAATATCATGGCGAAAAAACTAAAGCAGTCAAGGGATGAAATTGAGCGCCTTGAGAAGCGGAGAAGGCAGTTTATCGCTGACGTGTCACATGAATTAAAAACACCGCTGACGACGATCAACGGTTTGGTTGAAGGGTTGAACAGCCATACGATTCCTGAGGATAAAAAGGATAAATGCTTCTCGCTGATCAGTGAGGAAACGAAGCGCATGCTGCGGCTCGTAAAAGAAAATCTGGATTATGAAAAAATCAGATCCCAGCAAATTACCTTGAACAAGCTAGACGTTCCTCTGATCGAGGTGTTTGAAATCGTGAAAGAGCACTTGCAGCAGCAGGCGGAAGAAAAACAAAACAAGCTGATGATCCAAGTAGAGGATCACGTCATCGTACATGCCGATTATGACCGGTTCATTCAAATTCTCGTCAACATTACGAAAAACAGCATCCAATTTACGCAAAACGGTGACATTTGGCTGCGCGGAATGGAAGGTTATAAAGAGACGATTATTGAAATTGAAGACACGGGTATCGGCATTCCAAAAGAGGATATTGAGCATATTTGGGAGCGATTCTATAAAGCAGATATTTCAAGAACGAACACAGCATACGGTGAATACGGACTCGGTCTCTCGATCGTAAGGCAGCTCGTTGAAATGCACCAGGGCACAGTAGAAATCAAGAGTGAAGAAGGGAAAGGCACAAAGTTCATCATCCGCCTTCCTTTAACGGCAAAACAGCAATAGCATACAGGGCGGCGCATCAACTGATGCATCCGCCTTTTTTGCACACCGCTTCGGTTTATTGCGTGCTCCCGAAAACAAAGATTGCGTGTTTTTCGGGTTGGGACGGTCTATAAACATGATAAAATATGACATAAACAGTTTTTGATGGGAGAGGGTGAAGGAATGAAGAGCGGGGTAATTCCTTCTTCAGCGGTCGGTCAAAAAATTAACGAGTGGTACAGATATATCCGGACATTCAGCGTGCCGGATGCCGAAGTGTTAAAAGCTGAAATCCAGCAGGAACTGAAACACATGCAGCATGATTCCAACTTGCTGCTTTATTATTCACTAATGGAATTCCGGCACCAGCTTATGCTGGATTATCTTGAGCCGTTAGAGAAATTAAATATCGAAGACCAGCCAAGCCTGTCTGAATTATCAAGAAACATTGACAGCAACCAGGCAGATCTCAAAGGGCTGCTCGACTATTACGTGAATTTTTTTCGCGGGATGTATGAATTTGATAAGCGGGAATTTATTTCTGCCATTACATACTATAAACAGGCGGAGAAAAAGCTCTCCTTTGTCGCAGACCATATTGAACGGGCTGAATTTTATTTTAAAATCGCGGAAGCTTATTATTATATGAAGCAAACGTATTTTTCATTGATTAATATAAAAAACGCCTATGAAATTTACGTGGAGCAGGAAACCTATAATGTGAGAATCATTCAGTGCCATTTCGTGTTCGGGGTCAACCTGATGGATGAAAGAAATTTCGAACAAGCCGCACGCCATTTCAAATTGGCGCTCAATATGGCCCAAGCAGAACAAAAAGCCCAGCTGGTTGGAAGAGCATACTACAATCTCGGGTTATGCTATTACAATCAAGACCTTCTAGACCCTGCCATTGATTACTTTGAAAAAGCGGTCTCCACATTTGAAAGCAGCAGGATCGTCAATTCTCTCCCGCAAGCCTATTTTTTAATCACCCTGATTTATTATAAACAGGGAAAACATGATAAAGCTTCGGAATATCACAAGCGGGGCTATGAATATGCTAAAGAAACAGACGATGCAGACTATGCCGTAAAATTCGAGTTTTTGCAATCCCTATATCAGGATCAGCCCAATGAAGAAGGAATCGAACGATGTTTCCAGTACTTAAAAAATAAAAATATGTACGCTGATATAGAGGATTTAGCCCTAGAAGTAGCAAAATATTACTATGAACAGAAATGGTTTAAACTGTCTGCTTCCTACTTTCTACAAGTTGAAGAGGCAAGAAAACAAATACAAAGGAGTGAAGGTTTGTATGAAATTGAAATCTAAGTTGTTTGTTATTTGTTTGGCCGCAGCCGCGATTTTTACAGCGGCTGGCGTTTCTGCTAATGCGGAAGCACTCGACTTTCATGTGACAGAAAGAGGAATGACGTAAGAACAAGCCCCTTCTCATTAGCGAGAAGGGGTTTTTCTTTTCAAAAAAACACCGCAGGACATAGTCTTGCGGTGCCGCCTTCATGGAGATTACGTTTATTTAGTAGCCTCCTACAAATGCAGTTCCCACAATGATCAAGAGGATAAATAACACAACAATCAAAGCGAAAGAAGTTCCGTAACCTGACATTTTGTGCACCTCCTTGCGAGATTGCTTCAGCATATACTGCAAAACTGTGGCGGACAGGGTTCCGCAGAGACGGTCAGCAGCTTAGTAGCCGCCAACAAACGCAGTCCCTACGATAATTAAAAGAATAAACAATACAACGATTAAAGCGAAAGAACTGATGCCGCCGTAACCGCCGCCGTTAGAGTATCCTGACATAAGGTTTCACCTCCCTATGAAGGATACTATAAGATATGCTGAACCGATCCATTTGGCAGGGATAATAGTGGACAAGAGAAAAAATGAAGAATTCGGCTATATGAAGGTGATATAAAAAATAGCGGGCGCTGCCGCCCGCTATTTATGTACGATTAAGAGATCAGCACGCCCGCGAAAAATTCCTGGTATAACGCTTGAACGGCTTTTCTTTCTTCGGCTTCTTTTACGCCAAACATCATGCTCACTTCAGAAGATCCCTGATTGATCATTTCGATATTCACCTGTGCCTCTGATAATGCTTTGGCGGCTCTTGCCGTTGTACCGACATTGTGGCGCATCGCTTCCCCTACAACCATAATTAGGGCGAGATGATGCTCGACGATGACTTCATCGGCATGCAAATCCTCTTCGATCCGTTTGATGACGCTGCGTTCAGTGGCTGCATCCATTTGCCCCTGCCGTAAAATGATTGTCATGTCATCGATTCCCGATGGAACATGCTCATACGTCAAACCATGCTCCTCCAGGATGTGAAGGGCTCTGCGGCCAAAACCGATTTCTCTGTTCATGAGATACTTGCTGATATAAATGCTGCAAAAACCGGTGTCGCTGGCAATGCCGACGACAGGCCCGTTTGTGTTATCCCGCTTGCTGACGACGCGGGTGCCTTCGGCTGAGGGGTTGTTCGTATTTTTGATCTGAACAGGAATCCCCGCTCTGAATGCCGGAATGAGCGCTTCATCATGAAACACTGAAAAACCCGCGTAGGACAGCTCCCGCATCTCTCTATATGTCAGCTCGCTGATTTCCTTTGGATTCTCAACGAAGGACGGATTGACAGAATACACAGCGTCTACGTCTGTAAAGTTTTCGTACAAATCGGCTTGTAGTCCGTTGGCAAGAATCGAACCGGTAATATCAGAACCGCTCCGTGAGAATGTGATCACATCGCCATCCTTGCTGAATCCGAAAAAACCGGGAAAAATGATGAGTCCGTCACGTTCCCGAAGACGATAGAGGTTTTGATAGGATTCAGGAAGAACTTGCGCGTTGCCGGGTTCATTTGTCACAAAGAGGCCAGCATCCTTCGGGTTTACATATTCCGCTTTGACGCCTTTATAACGGAAGTAAGCGGCGATCAACTTGGCATTGTTATCCTCTCCGCTGGCCTTGACTGCGTCAAGGTATTGCTCGGGATTGCTTTTATCTCCTTCTAAAAGCGTAAACAGATCATTTCTGATTTTTTCGATAATGCTTTGCCCCAGCTGAAGCTCATTGGCGATGAGAGCGTACCGTTCCACAACAGCTTCCGCCAGTTCAGGTGCGCTGCCTGATGCCAAATATTGTTCTGCACATGCGATTAAGAGATCAGTCACTTTCGTATCCTCGGCATAGCGTTTTCCCGGAGCTGAGACGACTACAGCTTTCCGTGCCGGGTCTGAGGTAACGATGTGAAACACCTTGTCAAGCTGGGCGCCTGAAGCAAGTGAGCTGCCTCCGAATTTAACGACCTTCATGTTTACATCTCCTAATGTTTAAAATTTTCACACAAATTTAGTATTTATTATCTCTCTTTCAGTACTGTAAATCAAGGGGGAATTTCTATCCGGGGAGAACATTTGTATTTTCCACGAGGAATAATGTCAGGTTTGCTGACCGTATACCTGCGTTATAAAGATAAATATGGTAAACAGCCTAACGTTTTGGGATGGAAAATGGTTAGAATGATTAGTAAAATGGATAAATGACTAGGTTAATATTTTTAAAGAATATTGACTAACCCTAGAAAAATGGTAATATGTAAATGATAATGATAATCAATTACTATATGGCCATATTGTTTTGAGTCCTTGCGGAGTAGGAGATACGTTCTTTTTGCTGTAAGGATGTAAGGAGGCAGCATGAAGCTACGTTACTTATTTATTCTACTTATCATATTAGCAGTCACATCTGTATTTATCGGTGTAGAAGATCTGTCGCCGCTTGATCTCTTCGATTTAAGCAAACAAGAGGCGTCAACGCTGTTTGCAAGCCGTTTGCCGCGATTGATCAGCATTGTCATCGCGGGATTAAGCATGAGCATCTGCGGTTTGATTATGCAGCAGATCAGCAGAAACAAATTCGTGTCACCGACGACGGCGGGCACGATGGATTGGGCGAGGCTCGGCATTTTAATTTCCTTGCTGCTGTTTACATCCGCCAGTCCTTTAATCAAAATGCTGGTCGCGTTTGTCTTTGCCCTTGCAGGAAATTTTCTGTTTATGAAAATCCTTGAAAGAATCAAGTTTAACGATACCATCTTTATTCCGCTTGTCGGTTTAATGCTCGGGAATATCGTCAGTTCAATCGCGACATTTATCGCATATAAATATGACTTGATCCAGAATGTGTCATCATGGCTGCAGGGAGACTTCTCTTTAGTCGTGAAAGGAAGATACGAGCTTCTTTATCTGAGTATTCCGCTCGTGATCATTGCCTATGTGTATGCGGATAAATTCACATTGGCCGGTATGGGTGAAAGCTTTTCTGTCAACCTCGGCCTGAAGTACAAACGGGTTGTGAACATCGGGCTCATTATCGTGTCCCTGATCACGTCCCTTGTTATTTTGACTGTCGGTATGCTGCCGTTTCTCGGTTTAATCATCCCGAATATTGTATCGATTTACAGAGGAGACAATCTGAAGAGCAGCCTGCCGCATACTGCGCTGTTGGGAGCGGTTTTTGTGCTGTTTTGCGATATACTGGGCAGAATCATTATCTTCCCTTATGAAATCTCGATTGGCCTGATGGTCGGAATCATCGGCAGCGGCATTTTCCTGTTTATGCTGTTAAGGAGAAAAGCCTATGCGTAACCAGATGAAAATAGCTTTGCTCGTTGTTTTAGCCATTGTATGTATAGGCTTGTTTTTGTTTTATGACTTAGGCAATTGGGATTACACCCTGCCGAGACGAATCAAAAAAGTCGCTGCCATTGTGCTGACGGGGGGAGCGATTGCGTTTTCGACCATGATCTTTCAAACGATTACGAACAACCGCATCCTGACGCCGAGCATTTTGGGCCTTGATTCTCTCTACATGCTGATTCAGACTGGCATTATCTTTTTGTTCGGTTCTGCGAATATGGTCATCATGAATAAAAACATCAACTTTATCATCTCTGTTCTGCTGATGATACTGTTTTCTCTTGTTTTGTATCAGATCATGTTCAAGGGTGAGGGGAGAAATATCTTTTTCCTTCTGCTTATCGGAATCGTGTTTGGCACGCTGTTCAGCAGCCTGTCTTCTTTTATGCAGATGCTGATTGATCCGAACGAGTTCCAAGTTGTGCAGGACAAGATGTTTGCCAGCTTTAACAATATCAATACGGATTTGTTATGGCTCGCGTTCATCATCTTCCTGCTGACAGGCGTTTATGTCTGGCGTTTTACAAAATTTTTCGATGTGCTGTCGCTCGGACGCGAGCACGCCGTGAATTTGGGCATTGACTACGACAAAGTGGTGAAGCAGATGCTGATCGTGGTTGCGATTTTGGTTTCTGTTTCAACAGCGCTAGTCGGGCCGATTATGTTTTTAGGCCTTCTGGTCGTCAACCTGGCGAGAGAATTCCTGAAAACATATAAGCATTCATACTTAATCGCAGGCTCCGTTTTCATCAGCATCATTGCGCTGGTCGGAGGGCAGTTTGTGGTTGAGAAAGTGTTTACCTTCTCAACGACGCTGAGCGTCATTATTAATTTTGCCGGCGGGATTTATTTTATCTACTTGCTGTTAAAGGAGAATAAATCATGGTAGAGGTCAGAAATGTAAGCAAACAATATGGCGGGAAAGTTGTTCTTGAAGAGACGTCAGTCACGATTCAAAAGGGCAAAATCACCTCGTTTATCGGTCCTAACGGCGCCGGCAAAAGTACGCTGCTGTCTATCATGAGCCGCCTGATCAAAAAGGATTCCGGCGAGATTTACATAGACGGACAAGAGATTGGAGCATGTGACAGCAAAGAGCTTGCCAAGAAAATGAGCATTTTGAAGCAGGCGAACCAAATTAATATCAGGCTCACGATCAAAGACCTCGTCAGTTTTGGCAGGTTTCCGTACTCACAGGGCCGGCTGACAGAGGAAGACTGGGTTCATATTAACCAGGCGCTCAGCTATATGAAGCTGGAAGACATTCAAGACAAATACTTGGATCAGCTGAGCGGCGGACAGTGCCAAAGGGCATTTATCGCCATGGTCATTGCCCAGGACACAGATTATATTTTTCTGGATGAGCCGCTGAACAATCTGGATATGAAACACTCAGTTGAAATTATGAAACTGCTGAAACGGCTGGTAGAGGAGCTTGGAAAAACGATCGTCATCGTTATTCACGATATCAATTTTGCTTCAGTCTATTCTGACCATATCGTCGCTTTGAAAAACGGCCGAATCGTAAAAGAAGGACCGCCTGAAGAAATGATAGAAACATCAGTGCTTGAGGAAATCTACGATATGACCATCCCGATTCAGACGATTGATAATCAAAGAATAGGTGTCTATTTTTCTTAATATATAGAAGAGGTGAAGAGCATGAAAAAGTTCGCATTACTATTCATCGCTTTGGTGACGGCAGTTGTGATTTCTGCATGCGGAAACCAAAGCACAAGCAGCAAAGGTTCTGATTCTAAGGAAGAACAACTCACGGTGAAACACCAGCTGGACAAAAACGGAACAAAAGTACCGAAGAGCCCTAAAAAAGTTGTCGTATTTGACTTTGGAAGCTTAGATACATTAGATAAACTTGGTCTTGATGATAAAGTAGCGGGACTGCCGAAACAAGCCCTTCCTAAATATCTGTCCAAATTCAAGGATGACAAATATGCTGACGTCGGAAGCTTAAAAGAGCCAGACTTCGAGAAAGTGGCAGATTTAGACCCTGACTTGATCATTATCTCAGGAAGACAATCTGAGTCTTACAAAGAATTCTCTAAAATTGCGCCGACAATTTACCTTGGCGTAGACACAGCGAAGTATATGGAATCATTTAAGTCTGACGCAGAAACAATCGGTAAGATCTTCGATAAAGAAGATGAAGTGAAGGATGAACTCGCAAAAATCGATCATTCAATCGCAGATGTAAAGAAAACGGCTGAAAAGCTTAACAAAAACGGTCTCGTCATCATGGCGAACGACGGGAAGATCAGCGCATTCGGTCCTAAATCAAGATACGGCCTGATCCATGACGTGTTCGGCGTGACACCGGCTGATAAAAACATCAAAGCGTCTACTCACGGACAAAGCGTTTCTTACGAGTACATTTCAAAAACAAACCCGGATTACATGTTTGTCATTGACCGCGGTACAGCGATCGGTGAAACATCATCTACTAAACAAGTCGTTGAAAATGATTATGTGAAAAATGTAAACGCAGTGAAAAATGATCATGTCGTCTACCTTGATTCTGCTACTTGGTACTTATCAGGAGGCGGTCTTGAGTCTATGGCACAAATGATCAAAGAAGTGAAAGACGGTTTAGAAAAGTAAAACCAAAAAGAGCCTCCGCTAAGTAGCGGGGCTCTTTTTTTGTTAATCAGCGTGCCGGCTGCTGTTCGGCAGGGCGCTGAGGTTTCTTTAATGTGAATGAGAGAAGGAAGCCGACAAGTGCAATGACGGCAGCCACTATAAAAGCGGTGTTCATGCCGTGCAGGGCGGCGTGCTTCACATTTGTCGTGCCTGCATGTGCCGCCTGGTTGCTCATCACGGAAACCAATAGTGCGGTTCCGATCGAGCCGCCGACTTGGCGAATCGTGTTGTTCATCGCAGTTCCGTGCGGAATCAAGTGGCGCGGCAGCGCATTGATTCCGGCTGTTGTCACCGGCATCATGATCATGGCGGTGCCTAAGAGACGAACGGTGTATAAAACGACAATCCAAGCGAGTGACGTATGGTCAGTCAGCTGCATAAACGGCAGAGATGTCAGGAAGATGATGCAGAAACCGGCAATCGCCAGCCCTCTTCCGCCGACACGGTCAAAAATTCTGCCGATAATCGGCGACATAAAGCCCATCACAACGGCTCCCGGCAGGAGCATAAGCCCTGTATCAAAAGCTGTGACGTCTCTGACATTTTGTGTATAAAGCGGCAGGATGGTTTCCGTACCGATCAATAATGCAAAGACGAGGGTTCCCAGCAGTGTTGTTAAGCTGAAAACGCCAAACGTGAAGACGCGGAATTCCAGCATCGGTTTTTTAAGCTTCATTTGTCTTGTGATAAACAAGAGCAGCGCGATGACACCCACCAGCAGTGAAATCAAGACGGTTGAACTGGACCAGCCATAAGAGCCGACGCTTGAGAAGCCGTACAGAAGGCCGCCGAACCCAAATGTTGAAAGGATGACTGATAAAATATCAATCTGTGTTTTTCTTAAAGTCGTCACGTTTTTCATCAGGATGCTGGCAAGAATCAAATCAATCACAGCAAACGGAAGAATGATATAAAACAATGATCTCCAAGAGAAAGCTTCGACAGCCCATCCGGAAAGAGTCGGTCCGATCGCAGGCGCGAATGAGATGACCAATCCGACCATACCCATAGCCTGGCCGCGCTTTTCAATCGGAAAGATTGTCAGGAATACAGTCTGCATGAGCGGCATCATAATGCCGGCTCCAGCCGCTTGAATGATACGCGCTGTCAGCAGAACCGGGAAGTTCGGCGCGAACGCTCCGACGACTGTTCCGGCAGTGAAAATGCTCATTGCTGTGATGAGCAGCGCCCGGCTTGTGAATTTCTCAATTAAAAACGCGGTAATCGGAATTAAAATCCCGTTGGTTAACATAAATGATGTTGTCAGCCATTGTGCTTGGTTGGCATCGACATTGAAATCCCTCATGATATGGGGAAGTGCGGTAATCAACAATGTCTGGTTCAAAATCGCCACAAACGCTCCGGCTAACAAAATGCCGACAATGACAGAACGGTTAAAAGGTTTTTGTTCAATACTTGTGTTCAATACATATCCCTTCTTTTCTCTAAGTAATTAACAGTGTTTTTAACATGGAAACGGGCTGTGTTAAAACACTGGTTTGTTCCAGATAGCCAATCAGTGATTTGAGTAAAAAAGCGCGGGGTTCTTCCTTCTTCGCTTCTTCCTCCAGCATGGCGGCTGCGGATGTCAGTTCATCTACGTCATAGTCCGCGGCGGACAGGGAAGAGATGCCTTTATGTAATTCCTTCAGGCTTTCCGATAATAGGGCTGATTTATCCTTTGGCTTGTAGGAGGATGCTGAATGAATATAAAGCTCGATGGCTTCGGGCGGAAGAAGAGACTGGCGGGTTTCCCTGTTTTTGATAATCTGATTGAGGGTGCTGATGATAAACTCTGCGATCGGGTCAAGCTCAAGCGGTTTTTCCTCGATTTTGATCAGCATTAAAAACTCACGCATCATGCCGTGAAGAATGATAACCAAATCCCACACAAACGGGAGAATGGTTTCTCCATACGCCTGGATCAGCGAATCGCGGTGCCAGCAGATAATCGTCGATCTGGTCTGATGGATATGCTGTTTGACCCGGTCATTATGCAGCTTGGGGTTTCCGTAGGTCAGCATATTGAAAAACTGCTGATTCCGCCTGAAGCCCTCCAGTTCCATTTTGACCTTTTGCGTCAAACGCTCCTCCGGTGTAAGTGCGGTATTTTCCTGAAGTCTTGAGGCTGCGGCCACCATTTGCTTCTGGTTAAATGACAGCAGCTCCAAAAGCAGATCTTCTTTAGATTGGAACAGCTTATATATCGAAGCTTTTGACATCTTACATTCTTCTGCGATCGCCTGCATGGAAACCGACGTAAAATCCTTTTCCGAAAAAAGCTTTCGCGCGGCTAACAAGATATCTGTTTTTTTATCAAGCATCTCATGGCTTCCTTCTTTCTTGAACATTAGAAAACCCATTGGTTCACAGAAAACCAATGAGTAACTATGAAAAAATTTTACCAAATAAACAAAATAGAAGTCAATGGATTTTAACCGGGTAAATGAAAGGCCTGCCGGAAAATCCGACAGGCCGAATAAGAGCTTATTTTTCAACTTTAAATCCTTGTTTTTCAAGCATTTCACGGATGTGCGGATAGTACAGGCGCTCATAGTAGGAAGCGATGCTCTGTGACCAATTTCTTGTTTCTTTTCCGTTTGTCCGTTTATTCATGTATTCAGACATCTGTTCGTCGTATGCCTGAATGTGAGACGTCAGCTCATCCTGATTCAAATAAGTTTCCTGATGATTGACAGCTTCCTGCGGCAAGCGCGGTTTTTTCGCTGAACGGTCGGCAGGATGCCCAATGACAAGGCCGGATAAAGGGAACACGTATTTTGGAAGCTCAAGCAGTTCGATCAGCTCTTGAGGGTTTCCGCGAACCGCACCGATCGGAACTGTGCCAAGTCCGAGTGACTCAGCCGCTGCTGTTGCTGTGCCGAGGGCAATACCAGCGTCTACTGCGCCGACAAGAACAGATTCCAATCCATTTGTGATTTCCATTTTGAAATCATGCAGATCTTCAAGCGCAATTTTGGCCCGGTTAAAATCTGCGCAGAACAGCAGGAAAACAGGAGCTTGATCGATCCATGGCTGGCCGCCTGCCAGCTCGGAGATTTTCTTTTTGCGCTCTTTATCCTGGACTGTGATCACAGTCACTTGCTGTCCGTTGATAGAAGAAGGGGCTGATTGCACCGCTTCAATGATTTGGTCCAATTGCTCCTGAGCTACAGGCTCATCTGTGTAGCTGCGAATCGAGCGGTGGTCTGTTAAAGATTTAATCACTTCATTCATATGAGACACCCTTCCTTTACTCGCTAAGCTCTGTGCGGACAACATCAAGAGGAGCGCTCAGCAGTTCTTTTCCTTTTGCGACAAACCCTTGGAAATGCGCAGTTTCGTTATGGAATTTCATTGCCGCTTCATCTTTCCATTTTTCAAGCATGACAAATGTATTTTCTTCGCCTACTTTTTCGAATAGGTCGTATTGCGCGTTGCCTTCCTCAGCTCTTGAATGCTGAACAAGTGATTGAGCCTCGCTCAAAAATTCCTCGCGTTTTTCTGGTTTTACTTTGATGTAAGCTTGTAATACGATCATGTAAATCTCCTCCGTCGTTATGCGAATTTATTGTTCGAATTTCATCGAACTAAATGTAACATGTATTCTAAATGAGGTAAAGGAAAAACCCTTATATAGTAAAATTGTCATTCTAATTGTTGTATGATACATTTGTGTCATGAACATTCCAAACCATCCAGAAACAGAAACATTGCAGCTGACAAAGGTTCTTCATGCACTTAGTGATCCGCTTCGTTTAGAGCTCGTCAAGCAATTAGCTGAAGCAAAAGAAAAAACGTGCAGCACCTGTGCAGATGTGCAGGTTGCCAAATCGACTTTGTCGCATCATTTTAAAGTTTTGAGAGAATCAGGCATCGCTCAAGTTCGGATAGAAGGAAAGCGCCGGTATTATTCGCTTCGCGCTGAAGACCTTGAAAAGGCATTTCCGGGACTGCTTGAAGCCGTGCTGAATGTAGACCAGGACCGCTGGTGAATCAATCCCCTGTAACGGGGATTTTTTTATGTCCGTAAACCGCTTTGAAAAGCCGCTGCACACCCTCCTGAATATCTTCTTCCTTCAGCCGTGCAAAGCCGATAATGAGAGCAGGCCTGCCCGTTTGCCGCTTGTTTTCCTTCAAGTTAAATCGGCTCATTCCGAATATTTCAAGCTGCAGCCCGGCAGCATGTGACAGGATGTCTTGTTCGGTGCGCCTGGTATCAAATTCGGTAACAAAATGCAGCCCCGCATTTGCCCCTTTTACGGTAACCTCTCCGCTGAACTCTGCTTCTAAAGCGGTGATCAGGCGTTCTCTCTTTTCTTTATAATGCTGCTTCATTTTTTTTATATGCTTCTGATATTCACCAGACTCGATAAATTCCTGCAGGGTGAGCTGTGTGAGTGATGAGCAAGTCTGCAGATCATAGCCCCGCTGTTTGTATGCCCTCAACAGCTCAGGCGGCAACACCATATAGCTGATCCGTAAGCCGGGGAGAAGGGACTTTGAAAAGGTTCCCATATAGATGACATTTTGAAAACGGTCGAGGCTTTGCAGCGCCGGAATACTGTCTACATCATATGTGAATTCACTATCATAATCGTCCTCAATGATATATCGGCGCGGCTCCTCGGCTGCCCAGTTCAGCAGCTGAATTCTTCTGGATACAGGCATAATCGTTCCGGACGGAAACTGATGCGACGGGGTGGTCACCAGCACATCTGGCTGCTGTCTGGTGATTTCAGCAATCGACATGCCTTTTTCATCCAGCATGATCGTCTTTACTTGTTTTCCGGCATTCTTCAAAAGCTGATACATGCGCCTGTAGCCAGGCTCCTCCATCGCATACACGGCTTCCTTGGGTAAAAGCTCAGTCAACAGCTGCATGAGCACCTGTGTGCCTGCCCCTATGATCATTTGTTCCGGCCTGCATTTTACACCCCTCGTCAGGGAAATGAGCCTCGTAATGGCCGCTCTCACTTCATATATCCCTTGCGGATGTGACATATCGCCGAGCGTGCGGTATGAGCGGGAGGCCGCTTTTTGCTCGCAGCGGAACCAGCTTTTGATCGGAAAATGGTCTGTATCGGAACTCATGTGTGAAAACGATATCCAATCGCTCTGGTCGATGTGAATCTCTTTTAGGTCATCCGGCAGTGCAAATGGAGGGTGCTCCTCGGCGGAAAACATGTCTAGTTCCTCCACGAAGAAACCCTTTCGTTCAATGGCGTACAAATACCCCTCAGCCAGCAGCTGCTGATAGGCTGAATTCACTGAATTTACGCTGACCTTGAGATTTTCAGCCAGCTCCCGCTTGGAGGGAACCTTCGAGTGCGGCAGCAGATTGCGGCTGAGGATTTCTTTTTTCAGCTTTTGATAAATTTGCTGATAGATATAATCGGCTTGTTCTGAACGATCGAGTGTAATCGTGATATCCATTTTGTAGTTTCTCCTTCTGATACCATCAAAAAGTTATAATTGGTACTTTTCATCATACCAAAGAGAAGTCAGAATGATAAGAAAATACCGACAGGGGGATATTCACATGAGTCAAACAACAGCAAGCATCACAACTGCACAATGGCAGCAAAAACGGGATCAATTTGTGTCAAAAGGTGTGAGCAACGGCAACCGCAGTCTGGCGGTCAAAGGAGAAGGGGCCGAGCTGTACGATCTGGATGGCCGGAGATTTATTGATTTTGCAGGCGCCATCGGCACGTTAAATGTCGGACACTCGCATCCGAAGGTGGTTGAGGCTGTGAAGCGGCAGGCGGAGGAGCTGATTCATCCTGGTTTTAATGTCATGATGTACCCGACTTATATCGAATTAGCAGAAAAACTGTGCGGCATCGCGCCGGGCAGCCATGAGAAAAAAGCGATTTTTCTTAACTCAGGGGCAGAAGCGGTCGAAAACGCTGTGAAAATCGCCAGAAAGTATACAAAGCGCCAAGGCGTTGTCTCGTTTACACGCGGGTTTCACGGGCGCACGAATATGACGATGAGCATGACAAGCAAGGTAAAACCTTATAAATTCGGTTTCGGGCCTTTTGCGCCAGAGGTTTATCAAGCGCCGTTCCCTTATTATTATCAGAAGCCGGCCGGCATGAGTGATGAAAGCTATGACGATATGGTCATTCAAGCATTCAATGATTTCTTTATCGCTTCAGTGGCGCCTGAAACGGTGGCGTGTGTCGTGATGGAGCCAGTGCAGGGAGAAGGCGGATTTATTATTCCTTCGAAACGGTTCGTACAGCACGTCGCTTCATTCTGCAAAGAACACGGCATTGTTTTTGTTGCTGATGAAATCCAAACCGGCTTTGCCAGAACTGGCACTTATTTCGCAATTGAGCACTTTGATGTAGTGCCCGATCTGATCACGGTTTCTAAATCGCTTGCGGCAGGCCTGCCATTAAGCGGTGTGATCGGGCGTGCGGAAATGCTTGATGCGGCAGCGCCAGGGGAGCTGGGCGGCACGTATGCCGGCAGCCCGCTCGGCTGCGCGGCGGCTTTGGCAGTCTTGGATATTATCGAAGAAGAAGGACTGAATGAGCGATCTGAAGAAATTGGCAAAATCATTGAAGACAAGGCGTATGAGTGGAAACAAGAATTCCCGTTCATCGGTGACATCCGCAGACTCGGGGCGATGGCCGCAATCGAAATCGTCAAGGATCCTGACACGCGTGAGCCTGATAAGACAAAAGCAGCAGCGATCGCGGCCTATGCGAATCAAAACGGATTACTTTTGCTGACAGCGGGAATTAACGGTAATATCATCCGCTTTTTGACACCGCTCGTCATCTCAGACAGCCTATTAAATGAAGGGCTCAGCATCTTGGAGGCGGGCCTGCGAGCTTAATCATTGGAAAGAAAATGGCCGGGTCTGCTATCATTTTAAGTAATCATGAAAAGAAAGGAATGTTCAATATGCCAGATCAATTAACGGTCTACAACCCGGCTACGGGCGAGGAGATCAAAACGATTCCTCAGCAATCAGCCACAGAGGTAGAAGAAGCCATTGAACGTTCACATCAAGCGTTTAAAACGTGGTCTAAAACATCAGCGAACGAAAGAACGTCTCTTTTGAAAAAATGGTATGAGCTGATTGTTGAACATAAAGAAGAGCTTGCAGATTTAATTACAAAGGAAAACGGAAAACCATACCAGGAAGCAGTCGGCGAGGTACTTTACGGCGCAGGCTATATCGAATGGTTCGCAGAGGAAGCGAAGCGTGTGTACGGAAGAACGGTCCCGGCCCCGACAACTGGTAAACGAATTGTTGTCACACGCCAGCCGGTCGGCCCCGTTGCTGCTATCACGCCCTGGAATTTCCCGAATGCGATGATTACACGCAAAGCGGCGCCTGCTCTTGCCGCCGGCTGTACATTTATCATCAAGCCGGCGCCGGACACACCGCTGTCTGCTTATGAACTAGCGCGCCTCGCATATGAAGCGGGCATTCCGAAGGATGTTCTTCAGGTTGTGATCGGCGATGGAGAAGAAATCGGAAATGTGTTCACAAGCAGTCCGAAAATCCGCAAAATCACGTTCACAGGCTCAACACCTGTAGGGAAAATCCTTATGAAAAACAGCGCTGACACCGTAAAGCACGTCTCAATGGAGCTCGGCGGACACGCCCCGCTGATCGTAGATGAAGATGCGGACATTGACCTTGCCGTTGAACAGGCGATGGCGTCCAAATACCGAAACGCCGGCCAAACCTGCGTATGTGCCAACCGCCTGATCGTTCATGAATCCATTAAAGATGAATTTGCTGCGAAACTGAGCGAGCAAGTGTCTAAGCTGAAAGTCGGAAATGGACTTGAGGAAGGCGTCAATGTCGGCCCGATTATCAACAAACGAGGCTTCGAAAAAATCGTCAGCCAAATAGATGATGCGGTTGAAAAAGGCGCGAAAGTGATTGCTGGGGGCACATATGACCGAAACGATGACAAAGGGTGCTACTTTGTGAATCCGACAGTGCTCACCGATGTCGATACGTCCATGAACATCATGCATGAGGAAACATTCGGCCCGGTCGCCCCGATCGTCACGTTTTCTGATATTGATGAAGCGATTCAGCTTGCCAACGATACACCGTATGGCTTGGCTGCTTACTTCTTCACAGAAAACTACCGCCGCGGCATCTATATTTCCGAGAATCTAGAGTATGGCATTATCGGCTGGAATGACGGCGGACCGTCAGCGGTTCAAGCGCCATTCGGCGGAATGAAAGAAAGCGGCATCGGCCGTGAAGGCGGTTCAGAAGGTATCGAGCCGTACCTTGAAACAAAATATTTGTCCATCGGTTTATAAAAGAATGCACGCTCCTGAGAGCTGCCGGATTTTCCGGCAGCTCTTTTTGTGTTCCGGCGAATAATCACAACAATTCCAGCCAAAATAACAGCAAATACATTTTGAAAGAAGGTTCCCCAACAATGGATTTATTATTGGCTCTTCTCCCGGCTTTGTTTTGGGGGAGCATTGTTCTCTTCAATGTGAAATTAGGCGGCGGGCCGTACAGCCAGACACTGGGAACGACGATCGGGGCACTCATTGTTTCTATCGTTATTTACTTTTTTGTTCAGCCCGTTCTGTCCCTTCGCATTTTTATTGTTGGAATCGTATCCGGCTTATTTTGGTCACTTGGACAGGCCAACCAGTTGAAAAGCATTCAATTGATGGGCGTGTCGAAAACAATGCCGATTTCCACAGGAATGCAGCTCGTTTCCACCTCGCTGTTCGGTGTGATCGTGTTCCGCGAATGGTCAACACCGATTGCGATTACGCTTGGCGTTCTCGCTTTGATCTTTATCATTGTGGGAATCATTCTCACGTCCTTGGAAGATAAGAATGATAAAAAAGAGGGCGAGCCAAGCAATTTGAAAAAGGGCATTTTGATTCTCCTTGTTTCGACTCTTGGTTATTTGGTTTATGTAGTCGTGGCTAGATTATTCAATGTGTCCGGCTGGTCCGCGCTGCTGCCACAGGCAATTGGCATGGTGGTCGGGGGGTTAGTTTTAACCTATAGACACAAACCCTTTAACAAGTATGCGATCAGAAATATTCTCCCAGGGTTAATCTGGGCAGGCGGAAATATGTTTTTGTTTATTTCTCAGCCGCGAGTCGGCGTTGCAACGAGCTTTTCCCTTTCACAAATGGGAATTGTCATTTCTACGCTCGGCGGTATTTTCATCCTGCGTGAAAAGAAAACGAAACGCCAGCTAATAGCAATTGCGATCGGGATTATCCTGATTATTGCCGCCGCCGTATTCTTAGGAATCGCCAAAACAAATTCATAACAAATGGAGGAGGATGTATATGTATCCGGATTTAAAAGGAAAAGTCGTCGCTATTACAGGAGCTGCTTCAGGGCTCGGAAAGGCGATGGCCATTCGCTTCGGCAAGGAGCAGGCAAAAGTGGTTATCAACTATTATAGTAATAAACAAGATCCGAACGAGGTAAAAGAAGAGGTCATCAAGGCGGGCGGTGAAGCTGTTGTCGTCCAAGGAGATGTCACGAAAGAGGAAGATGTAAAAAATATCGTGCAAACGGCAATTAAGGAGTTCGGCACACTCGATATTATGATTAATAATGCCGGTCTTGAAAATCCTGTGCCATCTCACGAAATGCCGCTCAAGGATTGGGATAAAGTCATCGGCACGAACTTAACGGGTGCCTTTTTAGGAAGCCGTGAAGCGATTAAATATTTCGTAGAAAACGATATCAAGGGAAATGTCATTAACATGTCCAGTGTGCACGAAGTGATTCCTTGGCCGTTATTTGTCCACTATGCGGCAAGTAAAGGCGGGATAAAGCTGATGACAGAAACATTAGCGTTGGAATACGCGCCGAAGGGCATTCGCGTCAATAATATTGGGCCAGGTGCGATCAACACGCCAATCAATGCTGAAAAATTCGCTGACCCTAAACAGAAAGCTGATGTAGAAAGCATGATTCCAATGGGATATATCGGCGAACCGGAGGAGATCGCCGCAGTAGCAGCCTGGCTTGCTTCGAAGGAAGCCAGCTACGTCACAGGCATCACGTTATTCGCGGACGGCGGTATGACACAATATCCTTCATTCCAGGCAGGCCGCGGTTAAACATAAAAAGCGACCCAGACATGACATCTGGATCGCTTTCTTTATTAGGCACGCTTTTTCTTTACAAGTGCTGCTACAGATAAAATAATGGCAGCCGCAGACAGCACCATCGCTGTAATGTCTAGAGCTGAAGAACCTGAGTTTTCGGAATCGTCTTCTGTTTTCGTGGCGCCGTGCTCATCTGTCACTTGCTTTGCAGACGTGATGTTTGTAATGGAATGAGGTGTATCGGCATCCTCGTCACCTGTCCACTCAACAATGCTGCCGTCTTTGTAATATTGGTATGCGTCCCAAGCAGCTTCCTCCGCTTTGTCAGGGTTTTTGGCAACAAAGGTAAACTGCTGGAACTGGCCTTCCTGAATGCCTCCGTCAGTCGCCTCCCATGTCACGGATACTGATTTGTCATCATGTTTTTGAGTGGAAACCTTCCAGCCCGGAATTGGCTCATATTGCTGGAATTCAACATCCTTCGGCATTTTGAGGACAACCTTCGTTGTCGGCAGATTTTTCTCAGAAGGAACCTTCATTGTATACGTTTCCCAAGAGCCTGCAGCAGACTCAGCCGGTTTTACAGAAACATGCGCGCTGGCAGGGGCCGTAAAGAATAAGAGGGAGCCGACAATAGCCGGACATAGTGTCAATGCGATTTTTTTCAACAACGTAAACACTCCTTAATTGGTCTTTGTAAACATGATATTGATTTCGTTAAAGTCGCCGGTCAGGCCGTGGACTTTGATCTTCCAGTTTCCTTTTTCATTAATCGACAGGTTTTGATCTTGGAAGACGCCTTTTGTTTTTTCTTTTAATGTAAAGGTGCTTTTGTTTTCGCTGCCTGACAGGCCTGTTTTATAAACGGTTAACGTGATTTGCTGGATGTTTTTCACGGGATCACCGTTATGGTCGGTGACCCGCAGCTCAAAAACATTTTTTCCAGGCTGGTTTGGGCTGATGCTGAGAGAAACGCTTTGTCCGTTCTCTATCGCTTTGGTTTGGTAGAACGGTTCCGGCGCTGGCTCAGGCGGGCTTGGCAGGCTTGTAAACACGGCCGCTGTGATCAATACAGCGATGCCGATTGCCCACTCCGCTTTCAACGTTCGGCTGATTCCTGTGCGGCGCTGCTTTCTGGTAAGCAGAAAATGAATTGCGCCTAAGACCAGCATGAAAACAAACAGCCCGCTTTTCACTAAAAGAGCTTGTCCGTACGCTGTATGGAACAGTGAATCCATTGAACGAATGATGAAAAATCCATTGAGCAAGCCTGAAAACAAAATGACGCCGACTGCAGTGAGCGCCCATGGGGAGAACCGTCTGACCGTCTCCCACGCGAGCGTTTTGTCAGGCTGCCTCCATTCTTTTGAGAGCAGCAAAACGAGTGCCGCTATTCCGCCGACCCAGATGGAAGCGGAAGTTAAATGAAGGAAATCCATCAAAATGCCGACCGTTTTTTCTTCAACGACAGCAGCATGCCCGGTAAACGCCTTGGCAAGCAGGAGACCGAAAAAGAAAATGAGCGGCGCTGTCCAATAGCCAAAGGATGAAAAGCGGTTTTTCCGTATCGCAGGGATGACAGACAGTGCGAGCAGCACGAACAGCGCAGCCTGTATGATCCAAATGGAGCCGCCTGCTGTCTCAAACAGTGTTTCTCTGATGTAGCCCGGCTGGAATGCGCTGCCCCAGCCGCCGCCTGCGTTCGCTTTTGTCTGAATCGGAAGCTGAAGCAAAAGCGCCAGCCCCAATGCTGCGATCGAGCCGGTCAGGATACGTCTCGTCCGTTTGACGAGCTGTTCTGATTTCCCTTTATACCAGAAAAGATGGAAGAAAACCGTTCCGATAAACAGAGATAAGGCTGTATACAGAATCGCGCGATCTGCTGCTGTTCCCGGATTCAGCGCTGAATCGGCTGCTTTTTGGCTGCTGAATCCGCCATCCGCTTTCCCGATACTGAACGGAATGACGCCGGAAACAGGATGTCCATCCGCGGATACGGCATTCCATTCCGCTCTGTACACATCTTTAGGCAGATTCTTCTTCAGCTTCACTGTCATGATGTGATGATTATCTTTTTTGATTTCAGTCTTGTCCGTATCCACACGGTCGCCGTTTGAATTATAGACTTTAATGTAATGAAACCCTTCTTCAACCGGTTCATTAAATTCGATTTCCACCTGCGCAGGGGCGCTTTTTAATTCGCTGTTTTCCCCAGGTGAAGATTTGACAATATAGGCGTGAGCAAAGCTTGTTTTCGGCAGGAAAACAAGAAAAAGCAGAAGGATGATCCACCATCTGTTTCGCTTCATCACTCAGACACCACCTTCCGCTGTATGTGTTGTGTTATTTCTTGGTGCAGGTGCAGCGTTTCTTTCGGTCTTGAAGCATGTCTTCCAGCGCTTGGTCGAAAGTGCAGACGGCTCCGCCGAATCCTTTTTGAAATCGTTCGGCATGGTCAAGTGTCGCAAACGGAATGGCCTGCGGCTGGCAGCAGTGCAGGTTTAATTCAGCATTTACGACGAAATAAGCCGAACCGGCACTGACGGTTGTCTGTAACAGAAAATCTCTGCAAATCAAGTGTGAAACCTCTTCCGTTTTATCCGCGTAACGCAAAAACGCGCAATGTGCGCAGCATAGCTGTTCAATGTCTTGGTTTACCGTAATCAGCTGAACCGAATGAGCTTGATTGACGGGCTTCAAGCAATAGCTGCACATATGATCTGTTTGAGGTGTTCGGACGGGGAGCGTGATGCCGCCGGCCGTTTTAATGACCTGATTTGACTGAACCAGCTGATTGACATCTCTATATACCGTCATTTCCGAAACGCCGAACCTTGCGCTGATGTCAGAAATTCTAAGCGAGCCTTCTTCTTTCAGCCACTTCAGTATGTGTTGCTGTCTATTAATCGGAAGCATTCATACACCCTCTTCATTAAGATCTATTTAAGCGTAGAGGATTTTAGAGACGGAGACAAGTAAGTGGATGATAAAAAATGTGAAAATGTGTTGAACAGCAACAAAACGAAACAGAAGGGACTCTGGTATAATAGACAGATGGAATAGAAAGTGAGGAATACCCTATGAAAGAAACACCATGCCCGAACTGCGGCAAACCTTTGACAGGCGATATGGTCAGATCATCAAATGTGCCTTGTCAATTTCGCTGCGGCCACTGCCGGGAACGGCTTTATGAATATAAAGTTTCAGCTCCGATTATGCTGGTATCATTAGCGGCCATCGTGCTGCTTATTTATCTTTTGATGCTCCTCCGCAATGCGGCAGGCTCAGTGCTGCCAGCTGTACAGCACGTGCCGATGGCTGTATTTGCGCTTGTGTGCGCGTATCCCGTTTTTATTGTGAGTGAGCGGATGATTGCAAAGTACGTGATTCAAAATGGCAACATCATTTATAGAGGAAAGAGAAAAGGCTCCTGAAACCAGGAGCCTTTTTATTTTTAAAAAATTGTCACAGTCATGTGCCAAAGTCCTCTTTACTTTCAATTGTATAGGGACTGTAAGCGTTTTAACATAGAGTCAAAGGGAAGCATCATTCTCTGAACATATTTTTGTATCTTACAGCGACAAACAAAACAGGGAGGGTTTATATATGCAGCAGCAAGAACAGCAGCAAGGCGGCATGAAAGTGAAAGTGCAACGCTTTGGGAGTTATTTGAGCGGAATGATCATGCCGAATATCGGCGCGTTTATCGCGTGGGGTATCATTACCGCGCTGTTTATTCCGGCAGGATGGTTTCCGAATGAACAGCTGAACACGCTGGTCAGCCCGATGATTACGTATTTATTGCCGCTTTTGATAGCGTATACAGGCGGAAAAATGATCTACGACCACCGCGGCGGAGTTGTCGGAGCGACAGCAGCAATTGGGGTGATTGTAGGATCGGATATTCCAATGTTTTTAGGCGCAATGATTATGGGTCCGCTTGGCGGATACCTCATTAAACAGACTGATAAATTATTCAAGGATAAAGTCAAGCAAGGCTTTGAAATGCTGATCAACAACTTTACGGCAGGGATTGTCGGCGCGGCTTTAACGATTCTCGCGTTTTACGCCATCGGCCCGGTTGTCCTGACGCTAAATAAATTGCTGGCGGCTGGTGTGGAAGTCATTGTACACGCTAATTTACTGCCGGTAGCCAGTGTTTTTGTAGAACCGGCGAAAGTGTTGTTCCTCAACAACGCCATTAACCACGGAATCTTAAGCCCGATCGGAATCGAGCAAGCATCTCAAACAGGAAAATCAATTCTGTTTTTAGTAGAAGCGAACCCTGGACCGGGGCTCGGCATTTTGCTGGCGTACATGTTCTTTGGCAAAGGATCTTCAAAATCAACGGCTCCCGGTGCGGCGATCATCCATTTCTTCGGAGGGATTCACGAGATTTACTTCCCGTACATTCTGATGAAACCGGCCCTGATTCTCGCAGCCATTGCCGGCGGAGCAAGCGGACTCTTAACATTTACGATCTTTAATGCCGGACTTGTCGCGGCAGCGTCACCGGGAAGCATTATTGCATTGATGGCAATGACGCCAAGAGGAGGCTATTTCGGCGTATTGGCGGGCGTATTGGTCGCTGCAGCTGTATCGTTCATCGTTTCAGCAGTGATCCTGAAATCCTCAAAAGCAAGTGAAGAAGACCTGGCTGCCGCAACAGAAAAAATGCAGTCCATGAAGGGGAAGAAAAGCCAAGCAGCAGCTGCTTTAGAGGCGGAACAAGCCAAAGCAGAAGAAGCGTCTGAGCTGTCTCCTGAAAGCGTGAACAAAATTATCTTTGCGTGTGATGCGGGAATGGGATCAAGTGCCATGGGGGCATCCATCTTAAGAAACAAAGTGAAAAAAGCGGAGCTTGACATCAGTGTGACCAACACGGCCATTAACAATCTGCCAAGCGATGCGGATATTGTCATCACCCACAAAGATTTAACAGACCGCGCGAAAGCAAAGCTGCCGAACGCGACGCACATATCAGTGGATAACTTCTTAAACAGCCCGAAATACGACGAGCTGATTGAAAAGCTGAAAAAGTAATCTTATAGAAAGAGAGTGATACTCATGCAAGTACTCGCAAAGGAAAATATTAAACTCAATCAAACGGTATCATCAAAAGAAGAGGCCATCAAATTGGCAGGCCAGACGCTGATTGACAACGGCTACGTGACAGAGGATTACATTAGTAAAATGTTTGAACGTGAAGAAACGTCTTCTACGTTTATGGGGAATTTCATTGCCATTCCACACGGCACAGAAGAAGCGAAAAGCGAGGTGCTTCACTCTGGAATTTCAATCATACAGATTCCAGAGGGCGTTGAGTACGGAGAAGGCAACACGGCAAAAGTGGTATTCGGCATTGCGGGTAAAAATAATGAGCATTTAGACATTTTGTCTAACATCGCCATTATCTGTTCAGAAGAAGAAAACATTGAACGCCTGATCTCCGCTAAAAGCGAAGAAGATTTGATCGCCATTTTCAACGAGGTGAACTGACATGATCGCCTTACATTTCGGTGCGGGAAATATCGGGAGAGGATTTATCGGCGCGCTGCTTCACCACTCCGGCTATGATGTGGTGTTTGCGGATGTGAACGACACGATGGTCAGCCTCCTCAATGAAAAAAAAGAATACACAGTGGAACTGGCGGAAGAGGGACGTTCATCGGAGATCATTGGCCCGGTGAGCGCTATTAACAGCGGCAGTCAGACCGAGGAGCTGTACCGGCTGATGAATGAGGCGGCGCTCATCACAACAGCTGTCGGCCCGAATGTGCTGAAGCTGATTGCCCCGTCTATCGCAGAAGGTTTAAGACGAAGAAATACTGCAAACACACTGAATATCATTGCCTGCGAAAATATGATTGGCGGAAGCAGCTTCTTAAAGAAAGAAATATACAGCCATTTAACGGAAGCAGAGCAGAAATCCGTCAGTGAAACGGTAGGTTTTCCGAATTCTGCCGTTGACCGGATCGTCCCGATTCAGCATCATGAAGACCCGCTGAAAGTATCGGTTGAACCATTTTTCGAATGGGTCATTGATGAATCAGGCTTTAAAGGGAAAACACCAGTCATAAACGGCGCACTGTTTGTTGATGATTTAACGCCGTACATCGAACGGAAGCTGTTTACGGTCAATACCGGACACGCGGTCACAGCGTATGTCGGCTATCAGCGCGGACTCAAAACGGTCAAAGAAGCAATTGATCATCCGGAAATCCGCCGTGTTGTTCATTCGGCGCTGCTTGAAACTGGTGACTATCTCGTCAAATCGTATGGCTTTAAGCAAACTGAACACGAACAATATATCAAAAAAATCATCGGTCGCTTTGAAAATCCTTTCATTTCGGACGATGTGACCCGCGTAGCGAGGTCACCTCTCAGAAAACTGGGAGAAAATGATAGACTTGTAGGCCCGGCAAAGAAAATAAAAGAACCGAATGCACTGGCTGAAGGAATTGCCGCAGCACTGCGCTTCGATTTCACCGGTGACCCTGAAGCGGTTGAACTGCAAGCGCTGATCGAAGAAAAAGGATACAGCGGCGTACTTCAAGAGGTGTGCGGCATTCAGTCCCATGAACCGTTGCACGCCATCATTTTAAAGAAACTTAATCAATAACCGACCACCCGTGACACAATGTCACGGGCTTTTTTTACTATCTCGCAATCTAGTATAATAGAAAGCGCTTACGATAACAGGGGAAGGAGAATGACGATGAAACAATTTGAGATTGCGGCAATACCGGGAGACGGAGTAGGAAAAGAGGTTGTAGCGGCTGCTGAGAAAGTGCTTCATACAGCGGCTGAGGTACACGGAGGTTTGTCATTCTCATTCACAGCTTTTCCATGGAGCTGTGATTATTACTTGGAGCACGGCAAAATGATGCCCGAAGATGGAATACATACGCTTACTCAATTTGAAGCAGTTTTTTTGGGAGCTGTCGGAAATCCGAAGCTGGTTCCCGATCATATATCGTTATGGGGGCTGCTGCTGAAAATCCGGAGGGAGCTTGAGCTTTCCATTAATATGAGACCCGCCAAACAAATGGCAGGCATTACGTCGCCGCTTCTGCATCCAAATGATTTTGACTTCGTGGTGATTCGCGAGAACAGTGAAGGTGAATACAGTGAAGTCGGCGGGCGCATTCACAGAGGCGATGACGAAATCGCCATCCAGAATGCGGTGTTTACGAGAAAAGCGACAGAACGTGTCATGCGCTTTGCCTTCGAATTGGCGAAAAAACGGCGCAGCCATGTGACAAGCGCCACAAAGTCTAACGGCATTTATCACGCGATGCCGTTTTGGGATGAAGTCTTTCAGCAGACAGCCGCTGATTATAGCGGAATCGAAACATCATCTCAGCATATTGATGCGCTGGCCGCTTTTTTTGTGACGCGTCCGGAAACGTTTGATGTCATTGTGGCGAGCAACTTGTTCGGTGATATTTTAACCGACATCAGCTCAAGCCTGATGGGAAGCATCGGCATTGCGCCTTCTGCGAACATCAATCCATCCGGCAAATATCCGTCCATGTTTGAACCGGTTCACGGCTCAGCTCCTGACATTGCCGGACAGGGCCTTGCCAATCCGATCGGCCAGATTTGGACAGCGAAGCTGATGCTCGACCACTTCGGAGAGGAAGAATTGGGGGCGAAAATTCTGGATGTAATGGAGCAAGTGACTGCCGACGGCATCAAAACACGCGACATTGGGGGACAAAGCACAACGGCTGAGGTCACTGATGAAATCTGTTCGCGCTTAAGAAAGCTCTGATGAATCAGGCCGGTGGCAGATGGCTGCCCCGGCCTGTCCATTTCCTTACGAAAATTTCCACGAAAGTCTAACCAAGCAGATCCAAATGCTGTATAATAATTTGGAATTCTTAGGAAAGCATCGGGTGAAGGAAGTTGAATGCAAAAACAATCACGTTAAAGAAAAAAAGAAAAATCAAAACGATCGTTGTACTCAGTATCATTATGATCGCAGCTCTCATTTTTACGATCAGATTGGTGTTTTACAAGCCTTTTCTTATTGAAGGATCATCAATGGCCCCAACGCTTAAAGACTCAGAAAGAATTCTGGTTGATAAAGCAGTCAAATGGACTGGCGGGTTTCACAGAGGAGACATCATAGTCATTCATGACAAAAAGAGCGGCCGCTCATTTGTCAAACGTTTAATCGGTTTGCCTGGTGACAGCATTAAAATGAAAAATGATCAGCTATACATAAATGATAAAAAGGTGGAAGAACCATACTTAAAGGAATATAAACAGGAGGTCAAAGAGTCGGGGGTAACCTTAACAGGTGACTTCGAAGTTGAGGTTCCTTCCGGTAAATATTTTGTGATGGGAGATAACCGTCTCAATTCACTGGATAGCAGAAACGGAATGGGCATGCCTTCTGAGGACGATATCATCGGTACTGAATCTCTCGTCTTTTATCCATTCGGTGAGATGAGACAGGCAAAATAAAATGCAATGCAAAAAGAACATGGAACATGACGGCACCGATAATAAAGCGCCGTGCACGTTTAAAAAAATGATGATGAAACGGTGCGGAGCCGGCTTTCCGCCCCGTTTTTTATGATAGAAAGCGTTTTGAAGAAAAGGGCCCTGTTGAAATAAACAGAATCAGGATTGGCGAAGCCGTGAAGCGCATCGAATTGGTAAATCTCAAGATGGGTATGCTGTTTTTCCCGCAGTTTTTTGATAAGAAGCGCTACGTCAAACGACGGCTCATAATTAGGGAAAAACAATAGGACCGGGCAGGCTGGCACGTGATGAAGAGAGTCGCGTATCCGGGAACCGTAATAACAAACCGATCCGCTCACCTCAGGCATACTGCTGCATTTCCATGCGATAGTAGCCCCCACGCTGAATCCAATCACAAAGATGTGCCGTCCGGCGTTTTGCCTGATCACATTCTGGATGATGGTTTCTCCCGTTTTCAGCCTTTCGTGTTTTGTAAATTGTTCGTATGCCGTTTTTTCTTCTTGCAGTGTGTAGACTTCATCCTCGCCGAGCAGGTTGGGCGTCAACACATCATATCCAGCCATTTTGATCAGCCGGCCCATCTTTTTCATATGGCTGTTTACACCGTATATTTCGTGTACGAGAATGACAAGCGGTTTTGGGGACATAACGGCCTCCTTTTGTGTTTTTTCCATTATATCCTATCGTTTCACTTTAGGCTGAGATATAATGGTCAAAAAAAGGAGATATAAAATGAACTCATTATCTTTGCCTCACCGCTATCCAATTTTGTTTATTGATGGCGTGACGGATAGCGAGCCCGGCAAACATGCGGCAGCTTATAAGCTGATTAGTGAGAACGACTGGTTTATCACTGATTCGCAAACAGAAATGCCGTTTTCACTTGTGATTGAAGCGCTTGCGCAAACCGCGGCTTTTACAGGAATTACAGATGAGAACAGCTTGGGATTATTGTCTTCGGTGAAGAAAGCGGAAAAGCTGGGAGAAGCTGTGCCTGGTGACCGGCTTGATCTTACGTTTGAAGTCACGCGCAATCGGCGCGGGTTTGTGTTCGGACATGCCAAGGCGTCAGTTGGAGAGCAGCCTGTTGCTGAAGCTGAAATCGGCATCTATATTGAAAAATGAAAAAAACCCTTCACAACATTTTGTGAGGGGTTCTATTTTGTGTCGTAATCCCGTTCGCTTTGAGAGCTATCTCTTTGCTGGCGTTTGTGTTTTTCATCATTCATATTTTCCTTCAGCTCTTCATTAGGAATCGGATCGGTTAAGTCGTTGTGCTCAGGGTTTTCATTTGGTTTGTTTTGCTGTTTTTTTTCTGTCATGTTTGATCACCTCACCGTTTGTTTTCCTCTTATCCGTTCTCCTCAAACATAGGAAATCGCTTTTTTGTCCCGCTGGGTATAATGTATTAGAATAGAGAGAAGCACAACAAAAAGATAAAGAGAGGTACATATATGTCTGTTCAAAGAGAAGATGTAGATATCAAGCTGATCGCAATTGATATGGATGGTACACTGCTGAACGACGAGCAGCTGATCTCGGATGAAAACCGCAAAGCCATTCGTGAAGCGGAGGATAAAGGTGTGTATGTGGTGATCAGCACGGGCCGGACGCTGATGACGTGCAGGGAGCTGGCGGAATCGCTAAAGCTGTCATCCTTTCTAATCACGGCAAACGGCAGTGAAATTTGGGATTCGAATTTTAATTTGGTGGAACGGAAGCTGCTTCATACGGACCATATTCAAATGATGTGGGATTTGCGGAATAAGCACAACACTAATTTCTGGGCTTCTACGGTGAATAAAGTATGGAGAGGCGAGTTTCCGGAAAACATTACGGATCATGAATGGCTCAAATTCGGCTTTGACATCGAGGATGACGATATCCGAAACGAAGTGCTTGAGGAGCTGAGAAAAAACAAAGAGCTCGAAATCACAAATTCAAGTCCGACAAACATTGAAGTCAACGCGCTTGGCATCAACAAAGCTGCAGCCCTTGCCAAGGTTACGGAAAAACTCGGCTTTACAATGGAGAATGTGATGGCGATGGGCGACAGCCTTAATGACATTGCGATGATCAAAGAAGCGGGTCTTGGCGTCGCAATGGGCAATGCGCAAGACATCGTAAAAGAAACGGCTGATTATATCACGGATACAAATATTGAGAATGGTGTCGCTAAAGCGATTCGCCATTGGGTACTATAAAAAAAGAGAGTCCTAAGATGGACTCTCTTTTTTAGTTTGGCAGGTTTTATTCTGGGACCATGGTAGGTTTTCTGACAAAAGTATTTCACAAACTGATATGGTTCACTTATAATGAAATAAAGTTCAAAAATTCGGAATAGTCGTTCCGAATTTCGGGACAATAAATGACATAAAGCATATCGTTTGCTTTGGCAGGAGGGATTCTGTGTTTCAGATTGATTTAAACTGTGATTTAGGAGAAAGCTTCGGAGCCTACAAGATAGGCCTTGACCAAGATATTTTAGAGTATGTGACATCAGCGAATATCGCATGCGGATTTCATGCAGGAGATCCTAGTGTTATGCGAAAAACCGTCGCGCTTGCAGCGGAAAAAGGCGTAAAAATCGGTGCGCATCCGGGCTTGCCGGATTTACTCGGTTTTGGGCGCCGCAATATGGCGATTTCTCCTGAGGAAGCGTATGATCTTGTCGTTTATCAAATTGGCGCGCTCTCTGGCTTTCTAAAAGCAGAGGGACTTCACATGCAGCACGTCAAGCCGCATGGCGCTTTATACAATATGGCGGCAGTCGATCAAAAACTGTCGGATGCTATCGCGAAAGCTGTCTATAAGGTTGATCCCGGCCTGATTCTTTTCGGTCTTGCTGAGAGCGAGCTTGTAAAAGCGGGAGAACGGATCGGACTTCAGACCGCAAATGAAGTGTTCGCCGACAGAACATACCAATCGGACGGCACGCTGACACCGCGCTCCCAGCCGGACGCACTCATTGAAAGTGATGATGCCGCCGTCACCCAGGTCATCAAAATGGTGAAAGAAGGGGCGGTCAAATCTCAGCAAGGACATGATGTGTCATTAAAAGCAGATACAGTCTGCATTCATGGAGATGGAGCCCATGCGCTGACATTTGCGCAAAAAATCAGAAAACAGCTCAAAGCGGCTGGAATTGAAGTGACAGCTATTTCAGAACAGAGGTCAACATAAAGGAGGAACAATAGATGGAGCAGCAGAAAAAGACAGCAGGAAAAAAAGCGGGCAGCTGGTCATTGCTGATGGGCGCCGCCTTTTTAATGGCGACATCAGCAATCGGACCGGGTTTCCTCACCCAAACCGCAACATTCACAAACACACTCGCAGCAAGCTTCGGTTTTGTCATCTTAATCTCTATTATTTTAGATATTTTCGCCCAAACCAATGTGTGGCGCATCATCGCAGTTTCTGGAAAACGAGGTCAGGAAATTGCGAATATGGTGCTTCCCGGACTGGGGTATTTCATCGCCATTCTCGTCGTGCTTGGCGGACTAGCTTTTAATATTGGGAATATCGGAGGGGCCGGGCTGGGACTTCAGGTGCTGTTCGGCATTACACCTGAAACAGGCGCTTTAATCAGTGCCGTTATCGCCATTTTGATTTTTGTCATCAAGGAAGCAGGAAAAGCGATGGACCGTTTTACGCAAATCGCGGGGTTCGTGATGATTATTTTAACGGTCTACGTTGCGGCGACGACAGCTCCTCCGGTCGGACAGGCAGTCGCAAATACATTCGTCCCGGAACACATCAGCATATTTGCCATTGTCACCCTAGTGGGCGGAACCGTCGGCGGTTATATCACATTTGCCGGAGGACACCGTTTGCTTGATGCCGGAATTAAAGGAAAGGAATCCATTCCGCAGGTGACAAAGAGCTCGGTTGTCGGCATTTTAATTACATCTGTCATGCGTATCGCTCTTTTTCTTGCGGTTCTAGGCGTTGTATCGAAAGGCCTGCACATCGATGAAAGCAACCCGGCGGCTTCTGTCTTCAAGCTGGCTGCTGGAAATGTCGGTTATAAAATTTTCGGATTGATCATGTGGTCTGCGGCGATTACGTCTGTTATTGGAGCAGCCTATACATCTGTTTCATTTTTTAAAACCTTTTCTCCAAAAATTGAAAAGAATTCACGCGGTATTATTATCGGATTTATTGTGGTTTCTACGTTAGCTTTTGTCACAATCGGCCAGCCTGCGAAGATCCTCGTCCTTGTCGGTTCACTGAACGGCTTAATTCTGCCGATTGCGCTCGGAACGCTGCTTGTTGCCGCCTACAAGAAAAACATTGTCGGTGATTATAAGCATCCGCTTTGGCTGACAAGCACAGGCGCGCTTGTAGTGATTGTAATGGCAGTTATGGGAATCTACACGTTAATTACACAACTTCCTCAATTGTGGAGCTGATATAAGTGGAGCAATTAAACAAAATGGCGCCAAAGGATGTACGCGCCCTGATACGAGAGGGGACAATAAACGGGCCGACCGCAGGCATGTCCGGCGGCTACGCCCAAGCGAATCTTGTGGTTTTGAAAAAGGACCTTGCGTTTGATTTTCTGCTGTTTTGCCAGCGAAATCAAAAGCCCTGCCCCGTGCTGGATGTGACTGAAGCAGGTTCGCCTGTGCCGTCTCTGGCTGCGCCGGATGCTGATATCAGAACGGACTTTCCGAAATACCGTATTTACAGGCACGGTATCCTAACGGAAGAAGTATCTGATATTACGCCATACTGGGAGGACGATTTTGTCGGCTTTCTGATCGGATGCAGTTTCTCCTTTGAACAGGCACTGATCAATAATGGGATAGCTGTCCGGCATATTGATGAGGGGACAAACGTCTCAATGTATAAAACGAATATCGATTGTGTTCCGGCGGGGGCGTTTCACGGACAGATGGTTGTCAGCATGAGGCCGGTTCCTGAACGGCTGGCTGTACGTGCTGCACAAGTGACCTCGCGTTTTCCGGCTGTGCACGGAGGGCCGATCCATATTGGCAATCCGGGAGCAATCGGGATTCGCGATCTCGGGAAACCGGATTTCGGAGATGCCGTTTCCATTCGTGACGGCGAGGTTCCTGTTTTTTGGGCATGCGGAGTGACCCCGCAAGCCGTGGCTATGAATGTAAAGCCTGAAATGGTCATCACACATGCGCCGGGGCATATGCTCATCACAGATATTCGAGACGAGTCGCTTGCGGTGCTGTAGCCTCTCGTCATCCTGATGAACGAGAATTAAAAGAGGTGAGAAAGATGACTGTACGATATCAAATCGAACAGCTCGGTGATTCTGCAATGATGATCCGATTCGGAGAAGAAATCAATGAACAGGTCAACGGCATTGTCCATGCAGCGGCCGCTTATATAGAAGAACAGCCATTTCCGGGATTCATTGAATGTATCCCGGCTTTTACAAGTCTAACCGTATTTTATGATATGTATGAAGTGTACAAGCATTTGCCTCAAGGCATAAGCTCACCTTTTGAGAGTGTCAAGCGCGATGTCGAAGAGCGGCTGGCAGAAATAGCCGAAGACTATGAGGTCAACCGCCGTATTGTAGAAATTCCCGTTTGCTATGGCGGTGAATTCGGTCCGGATTTAGAAGAGGTGGCGAAGATCAATCAACTGTCACCGGAGGAAGTAATCGACATTCATACAAACGGTGAATATGTGGTGTATATGCTTGGCTTCGCGCCCGGTTTTCCTTTTCTAGGCGGGATGTCAAAACGCATTGCAGCTCCGAGAAAATCATCGCCAAGACCGTCGATTCCCGCAGGTTCGGTCGGTATTGCGGGATTGCAGACAGGCGTTTATCCGATTTCAACGCCGGGCGGCTGGCAGCTGATCGGCAAAACGCCGCTGGCTCTTTTCCGGCCGCAGGAAAACCCGCCGACATTGCTGCGGGCGGGAGATATTGTGAAATTCGTTCGCATCTCAGAAAAAGACTATCACGCCTATAAGGAGGAGTCCAATTGAGCATGAAAGTATTAAAGCCCGGACTGCTCACAACGGTTCAGGATATAGGCAGAACGGGTTACCAAAAATACGGCGTTCTGGCCAGCGGCGCTATGGACACGGTTTCACTGCGCATTGCCAATCTGTTGATAGGAAACGGCGAAAATGAAGCAGGTCTCGAAATAACGATGATGGGGCCCGGTCCGTCGTTTCATTTTTCAAAACAGACACTGATTGCTGTGACAGGGGCGGACTTCACGCTGCGTATTAATGACGAGGAAGCGCCTTTATGGAAGCCTGTGCTCATCAAGGAAAACAGCACGGTCAGCTTTGGCCCCTGCAAACTCGGCAGCCGTGCTTATTTGGCGGCAGCTGGCGGCATTGAGGTGCCTGCCGTCATGGAAAGTAAAAGCACATACGTCAGAGGAAGCATTGGCGGACTTCATGGCAGAGCGCTTCAAAAAGAAGATGAACTGAACATTGGAGAGATGTCAGCTCTTTCGCAAACCATCCTTTCTCGCTTAAGTTCGCAGCTTGGAAAACAGGGATTTGCAGCACCGAAGTGGTCAGTCAGCCGCGGCAGATTTCTGCCATTGAAGAAGAATCCCGTCATTCGGGTGCTGGAAGGAAAGCAATTTGCCTTTTTCACAGAAGAATCAAAAACGCGTTTTTATGAAGAAGCATTTCGTGTCACGCCGCAGTCCGACCGTATGGGCTACAGGCTCAAAGGAGAACCGCTCGAACTGAAGGCCCCGCTTGAGATGGTGTCGGAAGCGGTTTCATTCGGAACAGTTCAGGTGCCGCCTGACGGCAACCCGATTATCCTGCTTGCAGACCGGCAGACGACTGGCGGCTATCCGAGGATCGCGCACATCATATCCGCTGATCTTCCGATTGTTTCCCAAATCATGCCGGGCGAGCACGTTCAGTTTGAGCCTGTGTCCCTCCAGGAGGCAGAAGCGCTTGCGGTAGAACGGGAACAGCATATAAAAGAACTGAAAACGAGAATGAAGATGGAATGGCTGACATAGCAAAGGGGATGAATGATGCAGAATAAAAATAAAACCGTAGTCAAATCTATGGCGCTGCTTAATTTGTTTTTGCATAAACCAAGCCTAACCTTAAGTGAACTGGTGTCGCTGACGGGAATGCCGAAGACCTCTGTTCACCGGATGGTCAGCTCCTTGGAGGAAATGGGGTTCCTCAGTCGGGATGCGTCCGGCGCTTATTCGCTGGGATTGGTGTTTTTGGAATTCGGACAGCTTGTCGCTGACAGGCTGGATATCAGAAAAATAGCGAAACCGGTGATGGAAGAGCTGTGCCGGGAAGTGGATGAGGCCGTGCAGTTGATCATGAGGGACGGCAATGAAGCGATATACGTTGAGAAAATAGAAGGGACACAGACTGTGCGGCTGTATACGGCGATCGGCAGGCGTTCCCCCCTATACGCGGGAGCGTGCGCCAGAAGCATTCTGTCCTTTCTTCCCCGTGAAGAAATCGAAGCATACATCAAACAAACCGAGCTCATTTCGATTGGCTCCGGAACGATTACCGATCCCGAAAAACTGCTTCAGGAGATTGATGCCTCTGTGCAAAATGGCTATACTGTCAGCTATTCAGAGCTCGAAAACTATACGGCGGCGATCGGCGCCCCGATCTTTAACCATGAGCGCCAGGTGGCAGCCGGCATTAGCATTGCAGGCTTTGAAGCGAGATTTACAGAAGACAGGCTGCCCTATTTAACAGAAAAGGTGAAGGACGCCGCTTTACAGATTTCAAGAAAAATAGGATATACATAAGTAGCCAATCTTTTCTCTGCTGCGTACATTAACGTATCGACGTTCAAGAGTGGAGGAAAGAACATGGTGCTTCGATATACAGCTCTGGGCGATTCCTTGACGACAGGGAGAGGCTCCGGGCTGTTTTCACCCGGCTTCGTCCAGCGTTTTGGGGACATGATGGAAGCTGACTTGAAAACAAGAACGGCAATAAACATATTTGCCAGATCAGGTCTGAATACAGAAGAGATTTTGGGACTCCTGTCATATCCCTATGTGCAAAAATGTATTCGAGATGCTGATATGATAACGATCACAGGGTGCGGAAACGATCTCATCGATTCGGTCTTAGCCTACCAAACCTCTAAGGATGAAACGATTTTCAGCCGTGTATCCGCCCATTGCCATGAGAATTTTGAAAAGATGATTGCCAAAGTCGCCGAGATTAAAGGAGAAAATCCTTCCCCGTACGCCATTCGTGTGTTCAACTTATACAATCCGTTTCCCGAAATTGATATCGCCGGCAAATGGATCACTTCGTTTAATTCACATTTAGAAACACTTGCATCAGCACCCCATGTCAAAATCGCGGATGCCTATAGCATCTTCAAAGGCAAAGAACAGGAATATCTGTCCTTTGACGGTGTCCATCCGAACAGCAAAGGCTATCAAGCGATGGCTGAAGCCGTTCACAAGCTAGGCTATAAAGAATTATCAGTTTCATAGAAAACGCGCCTCATGACAGGCGCGTTTTTTATGTGTGATCGAAATATTAAAAGAAACTTAAAATTCTCTGTCTTCTGTTCTACAGACAAACAAAGTGCGCTAGAATAATGGAGGGCGTAGGCAAATATAGCCATAACGTTCAATATTTCGTATATAAGGAAGGATGGTCCTTTTGTTTCGGATTTTTAAAATGTCTTTTGCGGTTATCATTATTATACTGGCGCTTATTGCTTTTAACTATACGGAACACACCTCTGTAATCCAATCGGTCATGCTCGTCTTTCTTGGTGCGGTCATGTTTATGCAGGGGCTTGAAGAGCGCAAAAAAGAAAATGACGGCTCAGGCGCTTTTAATATTTATACCGCCGTTTTTGTATGGTCTGTCTCCCTTATCGGTTTTACACTTCATATTATATAAATCTATTACACATCCTGAAAATGCTCGACCGTCGGGAACGGGGTATAGAACCGATGAAGCAAGGCTTTCCACTCTTGATACTCTGAAGAACCGCGAAAGCCTTCCGTATGGTCCTCAAGTGTTTCCCACTCCACAAGAAGCAGATATTTATGCGTTTCCTCCATGCATTTTGATAACGAGTGCGTGATATAGCCCTTCATGCCGGAAATAATCGGCGCCGCTTGCCGGAATGCATCCTCAAACTCTTGTTCAAGGCCTTCTTTAATGTGAAGCATTGCTGCCTCTCTGACCATGCTATCCCTTCTTTCTGTCTTTTCAAATAGTCTACAGCAAACGATAGGAGATTTCTGCAAAATCGGTGAACTTTTCCTTCATTTTCAAAAAAATCTTGCACGCACCAATTCAATTAAGAGAAAATAACAAGTGGAAGGCAGGGGAAAGTCATGTTAAAAAAGTGTATTCTACTAGTATTTCTATGCGTCGGATTGATTGGGTTAATCGGATGCTCCAAAACAGATTCACCAGAGGATCGCATGGAAGCATTCGTGAAACAGTGGAACGATCAGCAATTCGATGACATGTATCAAAGCCTGACTAAAGATGTCAAAAAAGAAATCTCCAAAAAAGATTTCGTCAACAGGTATAAAGCCATCTATGAGCAGGCCGGCGTAAAAAATTTGAAAGTCACTGCGGGAGAAGTAGATAAGGACGATCAAGACAACAAGACAATGAAACATATCCCGTATAAAGTCAGCATGAACACAAATGCCGGCAAAGTCAGCTTCAAGAATACTGCTGTGCTGAAATTAGAAAAAACAGATGACGAGGAGTCATGGAATATAGATTGGGACCCATCGTTTATTTTCAAGCAGCTGGCTGACGACAAAACCGTGCAAATTATGAGCATTGAACCGAAACGAGGCCAAATTTACGATAAAAATGGAAAAGGTTTAGCTGTCAATACAGATGTTCCGGAAATTGGAATTGTTCCCGGAGAGCTTGGCGATAAAAAAGAGAAAGTTATAAAAGAACTCGCCAAAAAACTTGATTTGACTGAAGACGACATCAAGAAAAAGCTGGATCAAGGCTGGGTAAAAGACGATTCGTTTGTGCCGCTCAAAAAGGTCAAGCCTGACCAGGAGAAATTAGTTTCTGAAGCGACGTCATTACAAGGCGTAACAAGAACGAATGTCAGCTCCCGCTACTATCCGTATGGCGAAAAGACAGCCCATTTGACAGGCTATGTCCGCGCCATTACAGCGGAAGAACTGAAGAAAAAGAAAGAAGGAACGTACAGCGATACGTCTAACATCGGTATCGCCGGACTTGAAAATGTGTATGAAGGCAAGCTAAGAGGCACAACTGGCTGGAAAATCTACGTGCCGCAAACCGGGGAAGTCATCGCTGAAAAGAAAGCAAAGGACGGCGAGGATCTTCACCTCACAATTGATATCAAAACGCAAACGAAGCTGTATGATGAACTGAAGGATGACAGCGGGGCGGCAGTCGCGCTGCAGCCGAAGACAGGCGAAACACTCGCCCTTGTCAGCGCGCCTTCCTACGATCCAAACGGATTTATTTTCGGCTGGAGCGATAAGGAATGGAAAAAGCTAAACAAAGATAAAAACAACCCGTTTTCAGCGAAATTCAATAAGACATACGCGCCAGGTTCTACCATTAAACCGATTGCGGCTGCTATTGGAATCAAAAACGGCACCCTTAAAGCCGATGAGAAGAAAACAATCAAAGGCAAGGAGTGGCAAAAAGATTCGAGCTGGGGCGGCTATTCAGTGACACGTGTGTCTGAGAGACTTCAACAAGTCGATTTGGAAAACGCCCTTATTACGTCAGACAATATTTATTTTGCCCAGAATGCGCTTGATATGGGAGCGGACACCTTCACAAAAGGCTTGAAGACATTCGGTTTTTCAGAGGACGTTCCGTACGAATTCCCGATCCAGAAATCGTCTATTGCAAATGACAAGCTTGATTCAGACATTTTGCTTGCGGATACAGGCTACGGACAAGGGCAAATGCAAATGTCTCCGCTTCACTTGGCAACTGCTTACACGCCATTTGTTGACAATGGAGACCTTGTCAAACCGACGCTGATCAAAAAAGATTCACAAACAGCTGATGTTTGGCACAAGCAAGTGGTCACCAAGGAAGGAGCAGCAGACATTACAAAAGGTCTGAAAGGCGTTGTGGAAGATGAGCGCGGATCAGCGTATCAGCCTGTCGTGAAAGGAATCACAGTGGCCGGGAAAACAGGAACAGCCGAGCTGAAAACATCAAAAGATGATAAAGACGGCACGGAAAATGGCTGGTTTGTCGGCTACGATTACAAAAACAAAGACCTGCTTGTCGCCATGATGATCCAAAATGTGCAGGACCGCGGCGGCAGCCACTATGTCGTTGAGAAAGCGAAAAAGCAATTTCAATCGAATTAAAATGTCTTTTTAAAAGGAGCGAAAGGAAAAAGGGGATCTGAGGCCGAATGAACTAGTAAGGGGCAAAACCCGGTTTATACAAAGAAAAGAGGGATTTTGCATGCAGCGTATTCAATTGGCGGAGGATCTTCAATTTTCAAGAGTCATACACGGGCTTTGGCGGCTGAATGAATGGAACTATTCAGATGCTGAACTTCTGAGCCTCATTGAATGGTGTATCGATCACGGCATCACGACCTTTGATCATGCGGATATTTATGGAGGCTATACGTGCGAAAAGCTGTTTGGAAACGCCCTTGCCCTTTCACCTGGATTAAGAGAAAACATAGAGTTGGTCACAAAATGCGGTATCGTTCTTGAATCGCCTGAACGGCCCGCTCACAGATCGCATCATTATAACACAAGCAAATCGCATATTTTGGCATCCGTTGAGCAATCGCTTATGAACCTTAGGACGGATTATATCGATATGCTTTTGATTCACAGACCGGACCCGCTCATGGATCCGGAGGGGGTAGCAGAGGCGTTTCAGGCCTTGAAATGCTCTGGCAAGGTCAGGTACTTTGGCGTTTCAAATTTTAAAGATCACCAGTATCGGATGCTGGAATCATATTTGCCTGAGAAGCTCGTAACCAACCAGATTGAGCTTTCCGCATACGAATTAGAAAATATGCTCGACGGCACTTTGAACCTGTGCCAGGAAAAACGGATTCCGCCGATGGCTTGGTCGCCTCTGGCAGGCGGCAAAGTTTTCACTGGTGACACGGAAAAAGACCGGCGTGTCCGCACGGCGCTTGAATCCGTTCAAGCAGAGATTGGCGCCGCTTCATTGGACGAGGTGATGTACGCATGGCTGTATACGCATCCGGCCGACATCATGCCGATTGTCGGAAGCGGAAAGCGCGAGCGGATTTCCGCCGCGATAAATGCGTTGTCATACAAGCTTGACCAGGATCAATGGTTCCGCATTTTTACAGCCGTACAGGGTTACGATATTCCATAAAAAGCATCAGCTTACCAGCTGATGCTTTTTCAATATTGTCACACCGCTTAGTGCCAAATTACCATTTATAAGTGATTGATTCTTTCTTGAAAGCGTTTTATATTAAAAGGAAACCTCTCTATATCCTCTACTGCATCTCCTTGCGACTTCATCCGCACATCAAGATTGGCTAGGAGGTCTTTTTTATGTATATGACTGCCAGAGAACAAAAGCTGTTAAAGCACTTATTATTACAAAACAGATATATAACCGTAACTGAGCTTGCTGAGCTGATGCAAGTCAGCACGAGAACCATTCACAGGGAACTCAAATCAATTAAACCGCTGATGGAAACCGTGGGGCTTACGTTAGATAAACAGCCCGGTAAAGGGTTGAAAGCAGTGGGAAGTCCCGAGGATAAACAAAAGCTGCTTACTGATTTATCATATGAACAGCATGAATACAGCGCCGACGAACGGAAACTGCTCATTCTTTGTTCGTTATTAGAGTCTCAGGAGCCCGTCAAACTGTACACGCTTGCTCATGATCTCCAGGTGACGAATGCCACGGTCAGCTATGACTTAGATGAGCTCGAGAAGTGGATTTCTCCCTTCGGACTGACACTGATCCGCAAAAGAGGTTTTGGCATCCAGCTTATAGGGCCGGAGAATGCGAAACGGAAAATTGTCGGCAACTTGATTGTGAACCGTCTTGACATCCAAATGTTTTTGGAAGCGGTTGAATTAAACATCAAAGGAAAAGCCGATTCTTCAGAGAAAATGTTCGGGGTTGTCAGCAAAGGCGAGCTGTTAAAAATGGAGCGCATCTTATTTCAGCTCAAAGAAAAAATCGCTTTTTCATTGTCCGATAGCTCCTATATAGCGCTCGTCGTCCATCTGACGTATGCGATCGAACGAATTAAGCTTGGGGAAACTATCACCATGGAGCAAAATGAGCTTGAGGAACTGAAGAATGCGAAGGAATACAGCTCCGCTCTTGAAATCGCGGGCGAGCTTGAACGTGCCTTCGGCGTGACGATTCCAGAGGCGGAGGTCGGCTATATTACAATCCACCTTCGAAGCGCCAATCGAAAATACAAAACAGAATACAAAGCGCAGGAAATTGAGCTGGAAACAGCCCTGCAAACAAAGCGGCTCATTGCTTTTATTTCAGACAAAATCAGAATGGATCTAACGAAAAACTACTCTTTATATGAAGGCTTGATTGCCCATTTGGAGCCGGCCGTCAGCCGCATAAAAGAAAATATTGAGATATACAATCCGATGAAGGAACAGATCAAGCGCGATTATTTTCTGCTTTATATGGCGATCGAAGAAGGCGTCGAAAAGTATTTTCCGGGCATGTCCTTTTCTGATGATGAAATCGCTTTTATCGTTCTTCACTTTGGCTCGGCTCTTGAAATCAAAAAAGAAGAAGCAAAAGTGAAAGCGCTTGTCGTCTGCTCAAGCGGGATCGGCTCCTCGAAAATGCTTGCCTCCAGACTGAAAAAAGAGCTGCCGGAAATTGAATCGTTTGATATGTCATCCCTGATCGAGCTAAAGGGGAAGGATGTTCAAGCCTATGATATGATTGTGTCCACTGTACCGATTCCTTATGAAAACATTGATTACATCATGGTCAGCCCGCTATTAAATGAGGAAGACGCAAACCAGGTCAAGCAGTATATCAAGCGGAAGATTCCCCTTATTCTTAACAAAAAAAGAAGCCCGAAGGAAGAGGCGCAGCAAGCTGATGTACCTGACATGCTAGAGGCGGCGGAAAGCATAGGGCGGTATATGGAAGTTATCCAAGATGTTCTGCGCCATTTTACGCTAGCTCAACTCAAAACAAACCCGGACCATAGCATGCTTCTGCTAGAGCTTTTTCAACAGCTGAAGAAGGATGGCCTGATCCGTGATCCGGAAAAAGCTGCGGTTTGCCTGGCTGAGCGGGAGAAACAAGGGGGATTGGGAATCCCCGGAACAAACATGGCGCTTTATCATCTCAAAAATGATGAAATCGTCCTGCCTTTTTTCAAAATGTTTGATCTCAGCACCTCCTATGAAGTGGATGGCATGGACGGAAATACCCTCAGGATGACACGCATTCTCGTCATGATGGCGCCTAGCTCATTATCTGCTGAAGGCTCGGAGATTTTAAGCGCGATCAGCTCGGCAATTATCGAGAGCGGAGAAAGCATGGCGGGGTTTCAGGAAGAAGGAGAACAAGAATTGTATCAGCGGTTAAACCGCATATTTTTCACATGGATGAAAGAAAAAAACATACTGTAAACCTGCATGGCACACGTCAAAAATTTGGCGTGTGTTTTTCTGTGGATGGGGAACAAAATAAGAAAATGTGGGACTATTTTATCATTCAGTATTGGAATAATTCCAAAATGAAATAGTTTTACAAGTTATCTTTTTTGGGTTAAAATGGGTGAGGTAAGGAAGAAAATCTAACAAATTATTGAAGATTCAAGAGAATATAGGAGATGACGATATGGAAACATTACAGCATCTGATTCTGCATGACATGCCGAATAGCGAAGAAATAGAGGCTGTAAAAAGCGGAGACCATACACTGACATATAAAGGTTACCGTAAACGGATTAATCAGCTGGCGAATGCCATGCTTCAAAAAGGAATTCAAAAGGGCGACCGTGTTGCATTGCTTTGCAAAAACGGCCATCCCGCATCAACTGTTATGTTCGCCGCGCTTGAAATAGGTGCTGTTGTCGTACCTGTCAGCTGGCAGCTGAAACCATATGAAATGACAGGCATTTTAAAAGCAAGTGAACCGAAAGCGATGTTTTACGGAGCGGAGTTTAAAGAGATACTGGATGAAGTTCTACCTGAATTGTCCTCACTGTGTGTAACAATGGAAACAGGAACAGCTTACGAAACATCTGCTGAATTTGAAGCGCTGTTTGCAGGTCCTGATCATTTGCCAGAGACGGAAATGGTTTCACCTGATGATACAGCACTTCTGATGTTTACATCTGGAACAACGGGAAACCCGAAAAGATGCATGATTACACATGGCGGCATATACAGATACGTTAAAAAATCCAACAGCTCAATAGCACGTATGAAGGGCCTTCGTTTTCTCGCGTGCCATCCGATTTATCATACGAGTGCGCTCATTTGCATCATGCTTGGAACGTTTGCAGAAACAACCTTTGTGTTTACAAAGGATCAAGATCCTGTTCACATGCTGAAGGTCATTGAAGAAGAGAAAATTCAGACCGTGATGGCTCTTCCTGTGTTTTACACGTATTTGCTTGAGGCGTGGGAAACGCACCAAACTGACTTATCTTCACTTGTTATTTTAATGACAGGCGGAACAAAAGTGCCGAGCAGCCTAATACGCCGCTATCTTGATATTGGCATTCCGCTTGCGCATGGCTATGGAAGTACTGAGGCTTGGGGCATCAGCACATGGACGCCTGATATGGGAATGGATAAAGCGGCATCTGCAGGAAAACCTGTGGCAGGTGTTAAAGTCAAAGTGGAAGATCCTCTGACCGGAGAAGAACTTCCTCAAGGAGAAATCGGCGAAATCGTTGTTCATACTCCATTCTTATTTAAAGGCTATGAAGACAATCCTGAAGCAACAGCGAAAGTGCTGCAAAACGGATGGTTTAGAACCGGAGATTCAGGATATGTGGATGAAGATGGCTTTATTTTCATCACGGGACGCTACAAGGATGTCATTATTTACGGAGGCGATAACGTCTATCCTGATCAGGTTGAAGAAGTTATCCAGCAGATCCCGGGAATCCTTGAAACGGCTGTGGTCGGTATTCCTGACCCGCTTTACGGTGAAAAACCGAAAGCTTTTATCGTGAAAAATGGCGGCCAGCGCATCACGGAAGAGGATGTCATCGCATTTTGTAAAGAACGCCTGTCCGCTTACAAAATACCTGAAGTTGAATTTGTTAACGAACTGCCGAAAAACAACCTTGGCAAGGTGAAAAAAGACGTCCTGCGCAATCAGGCTGTACATTCATAAAAGAAGAAGCCCGTCCACTTTATGTGGCGGGCTTCTTTGCAGTTGCACAGACGGAAAGCTCAGGCTTAATGTTCTTAAATTGTATATCAGTGTCTTCGAAGCCGGCTGCTTTAAAGTCAGCAATCATCTGTCTTCCAAATGATTTGGTTTTCTCAGGACTGGCATCCGCTTCCCGCGGCTGCATCGTAATGGCTGCTTTGCCGCCTGGCTTTAATGCCCGATAAATCTGTTTCATGCCTTTTGTTTGGTCATTCCAAATGGTGTAGTTGTTAACGGAAATCACTTTATCATAAAACGAGGCGGGGAGAGGAAATGTCTCGATGCTTCCTTGTATCAGGCGTACGCCCTTTGGTTTCACTCTGCGGGCGGCCAGCTTCAGCATGGCCTCTGACACATCAATCCCATGAAGATGAACATCCTTCTCGCGTTTCAGCATCTGCTGCATGCAGTATCCCGGGCCAAACCCGACTTCTAAAATGCTGTCCCCGCGCGTGATACCCAGCTGATTGATTGTCCACTGATTCAGTGTTTGATTTTCAGCAGCCATGATGTACCCGGCAATCATGCCGATGACGCCCTTTGGCCTGCTGAATCTTCTAGAAAGCATGTTAATCATTCAGCAACCAACCTCCTTTTTGAGTTATTTCCTCCAAGCGTTCCATGTGAAACATTTTTCTGATAAAGCAATGCGAAGGTGCCAAGCCATGTTTATCCAAAGAGTGTGTGAGGTACACAACAAATAGACATGAAAACAAAGGAGGAGAATCATCATGGCAAATTATCCAAAAGAACTGCCGGCACAAACTCAAAGTCGCCAGCCGGGAATTGAAAGCGAAATGAATCCAAGTCCGGTGTATGAGTACGAGGATTATAAAGGAGCAGACAAATTAAAAGGAAAAGTAGCTCTTATTACAGGCGGCGACAGCGGGATCGGACGCGCGGTTTCCGTCGCTTACGCAAAGGAAGGCGCAGACATCGCCATTGTGTATAAGGATGAGCATGAAGACGCTGAGGAGACGAAGAAACGTGTTGAACAAGAAGGCGTAAAATGCCTGCTGATTGCTGGTGACGTAGGTGAAGAGGAATTCTGCAATGAAGCGGTTGAAAAAACGGTCAAGGAACTAGGCGGCCTTGACATCCTTGTCAACAATGCAGGTGAACAGCATCCGAAGGAAAGCATCAAAGATATTACGAGCGAACAGCTTCACCGCACATTCAAAACAAATTTTTATTCTCAATTTTATTTGACTAAAAAAGCAATTGATTACCTGAAACCGGGCAGCGCCATCATCAATACGACATCCATCAACCCGTACGTAGGGAACCCGACACTGATTGATTATACAGCGACAAAAGGGGCGATCAATGCCTTTACAAGAACAATGGCGCAGGCGCTTGTCAAAGACGGCATCCGTGTAAATGCAGTCGCGCCGGGTCCAATTTGGACGCCACTAATCCCAGCTACGTTCTCTGAAGAAACAGTTGCTCAATTTGGGCAAGATACGCCGATGGGCCGTCCTGGACAGCCTGTTGAGCACGTCGGCTGTTATGTGCTTCTGGCATCAGATGAGTCCTCTTACATGACAGGTCAGACCCTGCATGTCAACGGCGGAAACTTTGTGACGACATAAGAGGGAGTGAGACATATGGGCATCACGAAAGAAGAAGTGAACAGCTACTATCAAAAAGCAGGGATTGTATTAACGGACGAGGAAGTAGACCAAATCCAGCTGATGGATTACGGCTTAGGAAAAGAAAGAAAAGTCGGGCTCCAGCTCTTCGTCTACGTCAATACAGACCGTTATTGTTCAAAGGAATTGGTGCTGTTTCCGGGACAGACTTGCCCGGAACACCGCCATCCGCCGGTCGACGGCCAGGAAGGCAAGCAGGAGACCTTCCGCTGCCGCTACGGAAAAGTGTATCTTTACGTAGAAGGAGAAAAAACGCCACTTCCAAAAGTTCTCCCTCCTCAGGAAGACAGAGAACACTATACGGTCTGGCACGAAATTGAGCTAGAACCGGGCGGGCAATATACAATCCCCCCGAATACAAAGCATTGGTTCCAGGCCGGGGAAGAAGGTGCCGTCGTGACGGAAATGTCATCGACGAGCACGGATAAACATGATATCTTTACCGATCCAAGAATATAAGGATGAGGCTTAGCAGCCCATCCTTTTTTGTATTGAAAAAAACAGAATCATCGATATAATGGGTGAAAAAGGAAAGAGGGCGAAGCGATGTTCACTTGCAAGGTAAATGAGCACATCACCATCCGATTATTGGAGCCGAATGATGCGGAGCGGCTGGCCGAACTCATTATCCAAAATCAGCAGCGGCTCAGCCAGTGGCTGTTTTGGGCGGAAAATCCAAGCAGCGCTGACACGTACAGAGAAACCATCATTCCAGAATGGCGGCATCAGTATGCAGACCTGAACGGCATTGAGGCGGGGCTCCTTTATGACGGCAGCCTATGCGGCATGATCAGCCTGCATAACCTTGATCAAGTGAATCGAAAGGCTGAAATCGGATATTGGATTGCTAAAGACTTTGAAGGGAAAGGCATTATTACAGCTGCCTGCCGAAAACTCATTACGTATGCTTTTGAAGAGCTTGAGCTGAATCGTGTGGCGATCTGTGCGGCTGTCGGAAACGAAAAAAGCAGAGCGGTTCCGGAGCGGATCGGGTTTCTAGAGGAAGGAAGGGCACGGGATGGCTTATACGTAAACGGCAGGCATCACGACCTCGTCTACTACAGTCTGTTAAAGCGTGAATGGGAAGGCGAAAAATAAAGAGCACACTTTCTTGTTTAAATCTTCCCCGGATGTGGAAAAGTAACAGCGGAGACGTTAAAAAGGAGTGATTCGAGATGAATCAGCAAGACATTAAACAAAAAGTGCTTGATGTTCTAGATCACCATAAAGTAGGTTCGCTCGCAACGGTTCAAAAGGGCAAACCGCATTCCCGCTACATGACTTTTTTCCATGACGGGCTGACGATTTACACACCGACAAGCAAGGAAACTCATAAAGCAGAAGAAATTGAGAACAACCCCAATGTCCACATTTTATTAGGCTATGATTGTGAAGGCTTTGGCGACGCATATGTCGAAGTTGCCGGAAAAGCCAAAATCAACAATTCGGCAGAACTCAAGGACAAAATATGGAGTTCCAAATTAGAGCGCTGGTTTGACGGCAAGGATGATCCGAATCTGGTGATTCTTGAAATTGAACCGGAGGATATCAGATTGATGAATGCCGGGGAGAAAACGCCGGTCTCACTCGAACTATAAAAAATTTGTGTTTTCAAGGGCGATATGTTATTATGAATAGCTAGTAAGAAAAATAAGCAAATAAAAAAGAAAGTAAACTTCTTTTTTCTGTTTTGAGAGAGAAGCTTACCGCTTCCCAAGCAGCATAACCAGCTGCCCTTATTCTTTTCCTTCATAACAAATCGCCCCTAACGATGAGATGGAAAAAAGACTTTTTTGTTTTACAATTCACACCGGCGCGGCTTCGGAGCCGCAGTGACGATTGAGAGGTAGGGCTTTCGTTGTCTTGTGTTCAAGAAATTTCCATGGTGTTTACTTTCCAGAATGATTCTTCGGAACAATGCTTTATGAATCTAACCCGCCTGACTTGGCGGATGATATAATCTTTATTTGCGTATAGAAAAGAATAAGACAAACCGCCCGGCGTACGCCGGACGGTTTTTTTATTGCAAAAAACACATCGTACTGAAACCTCCTTGTCTTCTTTCCAGTCTTATCTCTAGGATGAAATTGGAGGAAGAATAACGTGCATGTCATTACAACACAAGTACTTTTTATTTTTTGTTTTTTATTGCTGATTCACTCGATAGAAACCTTAGCCTATGCTACAAGGCTTTCCGGGGCCCGCGTTGGATTTATTGCGTCCGCGCTTTCTCTGTTTAATGTCATGGTCATCGTATCCAGAATGTCGAACATGGTGCAGCAGCCCTTTACTGGGCATTTAATTGATGCTGCTGGAAAAAACGCACTGGCGATTGTAGGGGAGCAGTTCCGCTTTTTAATTTTCGGATCGACAGTCGGCACCATTTTGGGCATTATCCTGCTCCCGTCTTTTGTCGCTCTTTTTTCAAGGGCGATTATTCACTTGGCGGGCGGCGGCGGCTCCGTTTTTCAAGTATTCCGAAAGGGATTCTCGAAACAAGGATTCAAAAATGCCCTTTCCTATTTGCGTCTGCCGTCCATTTCATATGTAAAAGGATTTCATATGCGCTTGATTCCGAAGCGTTTGTTTGTCATCAACATGCTGATCACATCGATTTATACGATTGGCGTGCTTTCGGCTTTATACGCAGGCCTTCTGGCGCCGGAGCGCAGCACGACAGCCGTCATGGCTTCGGGTTTGATCAACGGAATTGCGACGATGCTGCTGGCCATTTTTGTTGATCCTAAAGTATCCGTTCTAGCTGATGATGTGGCAAAAGGAAAACGAAGCTATCTCTATTTAAAATGGACCTCTATCACAATGGTCACATCAAGGGTGGCGGGCACACTCCTCGCCCAGCTCATGTTTATTCCGGGGGCCTACTATATCGCGTGGCTGACAAAGTGGTTTTAATAAGAAAGGCTGGATCATAAAGATCCAGCCTTTTTTGCGTTCCCTTATTTATATTTCCTTAATCCGCGGTCGTACAAAAAATTTCCGAATGGGACGAAAGCAGCGACGAAGCCGGCAGCTGACCATTTCAGCGGCCATTTGACAGAGAAGGTTGCATAAGCCAAGACAAGCAAATACAAAATGAACAACCCGCCGTGAACCGAACCGACAATTGTCACCGCAAGCGGAAGGCCTGCCCAATATTTAAGCGGCATAGCGATGAACAACAGGATTAAGAGTGACATTCCTTCAATAAAACCCATCGTGCGAAGTCTTCCGATCGGCGTGTGCAGCATAAATCGCCCTCCTTGTGGACACGTTTTCATTTTATACTATAAACAATCCGGAGGGGCATATGACAGCTTTCAAAAAATGTTCGGAAAACATTCATTTTTACATGCCTTTTCTAGGGAACTGTACTTGTCATTTACAAAAATACCCGAGATAATGTGTACAAAATCAAAAAAGAAGGATGTTGAAATGAAACTTGACCAGATTGATCTGAATATCATTGAGGAGCTTAAGAAGGACAGCCGTTTGTCGATGAGGGAATTAGGCAGAAAAATTAAGCTGTCGCCTCCATCTGTGACAGAACGGGTAAGACAGCTTGAATCGTTTGGCATCATCAAGCAATACACGCTGGAGGTCGACCAGAAAAAACTTGGGCTTCCCGTTTCCTGTATTGTGGAAGCAACCGTTAAAAACGCGGATTACGAGCGGTTCAAAAGCTATATTCAAACATTGCCGAATATTGAATTTTGCTACCGGATTGCAGGTGCAGCCTGCTATATGCTGAAAATCAATGCCGAAAGCCTCGAAGCGGTAGAAGATTTCATTAACAAAACATCGCCCTACGCGCAAACCGTCACTCACGTCATTTTCTCAGAAATTGACACGAAAAACGGGCGCGGTTAGAGAGTGCCGCGTGAAGTCTGTTATAATAACAGGATGAGCGCGAAAGAAAGAGAAGTGATCAAGCATGTCAAAAACAGTTGTATTAGCTGAAAAACCTTCAGTCGGCCGGGATTTAGCCCGGGTGCTGAAGTGCCATAAAAAAGGAAACGGTTATCTCGAAGGCGATCAATATATTGTGACCTGGGCTTTAGGCCATTTGGTGACGCTTGCTGATCCGGAAGGCTACGGGAAAGAATTTCAATCATGGCGCCTAGAGGATCTGCCGATTATTCCAGAACCCTTGAAGCTTGTGGTGATAAAAAAAACCGGAAAGCAGTTCAATGCAGTCAAATCCCAGCTTACCCGTAAAGACGTCAATCAGATTGTCATCGCGACTGACGCAGGCCGGGAAGGTGAGCTTGTTGCGCGCTGGATCATTGAGAAAGCGAATGTCCGAAAACCAATCAAGCGGCTGTGGATTTCATCTGTGACGGATAAAGCGATCAAGGAAGGTTTTCAAAAGCTGCGCAGCGGCAAAGAATATGAAAACCTGTACCATTCTGCCGTCGCCAGAGCGGAAGCGGATTGGATTGTGGGGATCAACGCCACCCGTGCACTTACCACAAAATTCAATGCCCAGCTCTCATGCGGGCGTGTGCAGACTCCGACGCTTGCCATGATTGCAAAGCGCGAGGCAGACATTCAGGCGTTTACGCCCGTTCCGTATTACGGCATCCGTGCTGCAGTCGACGGCATGACGCTGACGTGGCAGGATAAGAAATCAAAGCAGACGAGAACGTTCAATCAAGATGTAACAAGCCGTCTGCTAAAAAATCTCCAAGGAAAGCAAGCGGTCGTAGCTGAGCTGAAAAAAACAGCGAAAAAAAGCTTTGCGCCTGCGCTTTATGATTTAACGGAGCTGCAGCGTGACGCCCACAAGCGCTTCGGTTTTTCTGCCAAAGAAACGCTTTCTGTCCTGCAGAAGCTATATGAGCAGCATAAGCTCGTCACATATCCGCGGACGGACTCTAGATTTTTATCCAGTGACATCGTCCCGACGTTAAAAGACCGTCTGGAAGGCATGGAAGTAAAACCGTATGCCCAATATGTCAGCCAAATTAAAAAACGCGGCATTAAATCTCATAAAGGATATGTCAATGACGCGAAGGTGTCAGACCACCACGCGATTATCCCGACCGAAGAGCCGCTCGTTCTCAGCAGTCTGAGTGATAAAGAACGAAAGCTGTATGACCTGATTGCGAAACGTTTCCTGGCTGTATTAATGCCTGCATTCGAATATGAGGAAACAAAGGTCATCGCAGAAATCGGCGGAGAAACCTTTACGGCGAAAGGCAAAACCGTGCAGTCGCAAGGGTGGAAAGCCGTTTATGATATGGCGGATGAGGATGATGAGCAGGAGGATGACAGAGATCAGACACTTCCTGCGCTTCAAAAAGGCGACACACTTGCCGTCCGCACGTTAACGGAAACAAGCGGCCAAACGAAGCCGCCTGCCCGCTTTAATGAAGGAACCTTGCTGTCAGCGATGGAAAACCCAAGCGCGTTTATGCAGGGAGAAGAAAAAGGCCTCGTCAAAACGCTTGGAGAAACAGGCGGCCTCGGCACGGTGGCAACGCGTGCCGACATTATTGAAAAACTGTTCAACAGCTTTTTAATCGAGAAAAAAGGCCAAGATATTTTTATCACATCTAAAGGAAAACAGCTCCTGCAGCTTGTTCCGGAGGATCTGAAATCACCGGCCTTAACAGCAGAATGGGAGCAAAAGCTGTCTGCGATCGCGGCCGGCAAATTGAAATCGGCTGTTTTTATTAAAGATATGAAGGCTTACGCTCACCAAACGGTAAAAGAAATCAAAAACAGCAGCCAAACCTTCCGACATGACAACATTACGGGAACGGCATGTCCGGAATGCGGCAAAATGATGCTGAAAGTAAACGGCAAACGCGGGACGATGCTCGTGTGCCAAGATCGTGAATGCGGAAGCAGAAAAACGATTGCCCGAAAAACAAACGCACGCTGCCCAAATTGCCATAAAAGAATGGAGCTTCGCGGCCAAGGCGAGGGCCAAACCTTTGCGTGTGTGTGCGGTCACCGTGAAAAGCTCTCTGTATTTGAAAAACGAAAAAACAAAGACAAAGCGCGTGCTACCAAACGGGACGTATCCTCTTATATGAAAAAACAAAATAAAGATGAGCCGATTAACAACGCGCTGGCAGAACAGCTGAAAAAACTCGGTTTGGATAAATAATAAAAAAACCTGTGCCTATCGCACAGGTTTTTTATTGGACTTAGGTCCTGTTTTCTTAATGTTCAAAAAGGGAAAAAAAAGCTAGCAATCTGCATTTTTTTTCTTTTATAGTAAATGTACTTTGTAACATGGCAGTCATATTTTCGTCTATAACTATTTGTGAGCGTCTGATTTGCTTCAGGCGACAAAGGGGGATTTGCCTGTGAGGCATGTACTAATTGCTGTCATCTTATTCTTCTTATCTATCGGACTTTCCGCAGGGTGTGCTGAAGCTGGAAACAAGACCCAAAATCAGTCGGCGACAGAAGTGAATGCCAGCCCGCTCCAGCCGGCGGAATATTTCATCTATCACAATTTAATGAATGACAAAGGGCTGATCAAAACCGATTTTTCAGACCAGCCTTCTTACTTGTCGGAATCTCTCGGACTGTGGATGGAGTTTCTGCTCAGCAAAAATGACGCACCACATTTCCAGGATCAATATCAGCATCTGACTGATTCATTTCTGATGAGCAATCACTTGGTGACGTGGAAGATTCAAAATGGCCAAGCGAGCGGGACGAATGCGCTGATAGATGATATGAGAATTATGCTGTCTCTTGACCAAGCCGCCGCAAAATGGGGCCGCAGCGACTACGCGCAAACGGCTAGGGATATCGGCACGTCTTTGAAGACATACAATATGAACAACGGGTTTTTTACAGACTTTTACGACTCACAGGCCGCTTCAAAGGATGTGACGCTTTCATACGTCATGCCTGATGCCTTAGCTGTCTTAAAGAAGAATGGAATCATAGACGAAGAAACAGAACAGCGGAATGCCAATGTTCTCTATTCAGCTCCTTTAAAAAATGGCTTTCTGCCGAAGACATACAGCTCGGAGACGAAGGAATACACATATGATAGTGAAATCAACCTGATTGATCAGCTTTACGCTGCTTGGCATTTGCCGGAAGGGGATGAAAAAGCATCTGTTTTAGCGGACTGGATCAAGCAGGAATTTCAGAAAAACGGAAAGCTGTACGGGCGGTATTCGGCATATACGAAGGAGCCTGCCGTCCAATATGAGTCTCCATCCGTATATGCCTTAGCCGTATTGTTTTTGACAAAACAGCATGAAAACAGTTCTGTCATCAAAGCCATATATGATAGAATGAATGACTTTGAAATTCATGATCCGGTGAAATCGTATTATGGAGGCTATATGAGCGGCACTCAGACGCATTCATTTGACAATCTGCTGCCGCTGTTAGCCGAAAGGAAGCTTTTTAATGAAAATATCATTCAGTGAATCACAAAAATTATTTGCTTATTTTTCAGGGCTCATCGCGGCCCTGTCTTTGTTTATTTATTATGTGTCAGCCCAGCAATCAGAAGGTGCTCTGATCCTTTGCATCACATTTGGCGTCATCGCCGCAGGCATCTGGTTCGGCCCGATTTACGCGCTGGCAGTGACCTTAATCGTACTCTTTGTTCTCGGCACCTTAATGATGTTTTTCCAGACTGGACAGACATCGCTCTTTCCGGCTGAGGAAGGGCTGCGAATGCTTGTCGTGTGGGGAATCGCGCTTTTGCTGTTTTCTTTTATTTCTGGAAGAATCCACGATATTACAGCAGAGCTTCGGCGCTCAATGACACGGCTTCAATCCGAAATTAAAAGCTATGTTGCTGTTGACAGAGTGACTGGTTTTGATAACAAGCAAAGGATGAAGCTGGAACTTTCAGAAGAAATCAAGCGGGCGGAGCGCTACGGCAATTCTTTTGTGTTTTTGCTGCTCCATATGCATTATTTCAAAGAGTTTAAGTCTTTGTACGGTGAAAAAGAAACGGACCGCCTCTTCCAATATGTCGGTCAGCAAATCAGGACAAGCGTTCGGGAAACGGATAAGAAATTCCGTCCCTCTGACGAGCGTATCGGGATCGTGCTGACGCACACGCCTGCTGAACATATGCCGGCCGTTCTGACTAAGCTGAAGAAACAATTGGATACATATCAGCTGGAAAATGGAAAGTATGTGTCGCTTACGTTCCACGTTTGCTATTTGCCCTACCGCAACGATATCCAAACAGCTGATCAATTTTTAGAAGAACTGGAAAACGAGATGATGATGAATGAACTATAAAGGAATCACATTGCTATGCGTCATGATGCTTCTATTTTCAGCTATTGCGTCTTTTCCCGTTTCTGCGCAAGCGAAAGATCAGGATGCCGGCATTCTCATCATCTACTCAACCTTGGACGGCAAAGAGTCGTCACAAGTCAAAATGCTCGATTTGCTTGCGGGCCACTTTACATCCCATGTGACAGTCAAAAAAGATTCAGACGTTGAAGCGTCGGATTTCAAAGGGAAAGACCATGTGATTTATTACGGCCAAACGAAAAGAAAGCTCAGCCAAAAATTGCTGTCTCTTATCAGCGGCGTGAAAAAACCGGTTGTCGCCATTGGCTATAACGCAGGCCAAATCAGCCAATTTTCTGGGCTTTCATTAGCCCGCAAAGAAAATGTGTTTCAGGTTCACAGCAGGTCAGAAAAGGCCGATGTGTCTCTGGAAAGCGGGCTTAACGTGCTGAGTGTATCAGGCCTGAAAGGAACGGCGCTTTACACCTTCAAAGCGGATGAAGGCACAACGCATTCTTTTATATGGAAAACAAAAAAAGGGAATGTGTACATTGGATTAACAAATTTGTTAAATGACAATTTGATCGTGGCGAAACAGCTCAGAGAAGCTTTCGGAGAGAAGGCGGGGACGACGTTATTGTATTTGCGTCTCGAGGATATCAGCCCGATGTCTGATGAAAAACTGCTGCTTCAAGCCGGTACATACCTGCATAAGCGGCATATTCCTTTTATCCTGGCGGTCATTCCGGTTTACTTGAATCCGGAAACAGGCGACAAAGTGTATTTGTCTAATCAACCGAAGATGGTCAAGGTGCTGAAGAAGCTGCAAAGCATGGGCGGCAGTATCATAGTTCACGGCTATACTCACGCTTATCGCTACAGTGAAACAGGAGAGGGATTTGAATTTTGGGATGCAAAGGCGGATCAGCCGATTACATCCGGAAATGCCGAAGCCCCCCCGTCCATTTTGGAGAAAGAACAGGACTTCCCGAACGAACAAGCCTATCACAGCTATCTTGAACCATTTCGGGAAAAGGAAGAAACGTATACAAAACAAAAACTGACGCGTGCCATTGAGGATTTGACATCATCGGGTCTTTACCCGCTGGCGTTTGAAGCGCCGCATTACACGATGTCCGAATATGGCTATCAAATCGCCTCGCAGTATTTTACAAGCATTTTCGGCCAGGTCCAGCTCAGCAGCACAACATGGAAAACATCCGGTGCACCTCCGTTTGTGACTGCTCCTTCGATGCTGCACGGAATGACGCTTTATCCGGAAACGATCGGCTTTGTCGACACATCGAAGCAAAACCCGCTCGGTGAGATGGAGGAGCATATCTCCCAGATGATTGATTTTGAAGGCGGAGTAGCCGGAGGATTTTATCACCCGTACCTTGGGATGAAATATCTGCCTGAGCTGGTTGATCAGATGGAACGCATTCCAGACAGTGAATGGCTTGATTTAAAGAAAACGAAACAAACCGTCAAAACAGACAAAGTGGAAATTCATACAAGCGGTGACGGAACGATTCAGGTGAAAAACGGCGTAAGCCCCATTTACGAGTTTTTCGATCATCACCGGCAAACCCCTCTGGAAAAGGCGTTATGGATTCTCTCCGCTGTTGTGCTCTTATTTGTCATCATGTTTGTCAGTTATACGTTTTACTTGAGAGCCACATTGAAAAAACGAATTTTTAAGGAGAGAAGAAGCCTTGGGTAATACGCTGTTCTTTATCTCGCTAAGTTTAATATGGGTTATGCTTCTCTACCACATGTTCCTCATGCAGGGCGGGTTTCGCCACTATATGACCTTCGAACGGAATATCCCGAAGTGGAGAGAAAATATGAAGGAACTGCCGAAGGTCAGCGTCCTCATCCCGGCGCATAACGAAGAGGTTGTGATTCGGCAGACGCTGAAGGCCATGGTCAACCTTTATTATCCGAAGGACCGGCTGGAGATTATCGTCGTTAATGATAATTCATCAGACCGGACGGGTGATATCGTCAATGAATTTTCCGAGAAATACGATTTCATCAAAATGGTGATTACGAAGCCGCCAAATGCAGGAAAAGGAAAATCCTCTGCACTTAACTCGGGTTTTGCCGAATCGAACGGCGATGTGATCTGTGTGTATGACGCCGACAACACGCCTGAGAAAATGGCCGTGTATTACCTCGTGCTCGGCCTGATGAATGACGAAAAGGCAGGCGCCGTGGTAGGGAAATTCCGCGTCATCAATGCGGCAAAGACGCTGCTGACGAGGTTTATTAATATCGAAACGATCTGTTTTCAGTGGATGGCCCAGGGAGGCAGATGGAAGTGGTTCAAAATCGCCACGATCCCAGGCACCAACTTCGCGATCCGCAGAAGCATTATCGAAAAGCTCGGAGGCTGGGATGACAAAGCGCTCGCTGAGGATACTGAGCTGACCATCCGGGTATATAATCTCGGCTATCACATCCGCTTTTTCCCTGCCGCCATCACGTGGGAGCAGGAACCGGAAACATGGAAGGTATGGTGGCGCCAGCGCACCCGATGGGCGCGCGGCAATCAATATGTCGTGCTCAAATTTTTGGCGCAGTTTTTTAAGCTGAAACGAAAACGGATTATCTTTGATTTGTTTTATTTTTTCTTTACGTACTTCCTGTTTTTCTTTGGCGTGATCATGTCAAATGCGATTTTTGTAGTGAATTTGTTTTATGATTTGCATTTGTCTGTTGGATTTTTGGCAATGATTCTCTGGATTTTGGCGTTTTTCTTATTTATGACAGAGGTCATGATTACGTTGAGCATTGAAAAAACAGAAATGAACAAGCAAAACTTTTTTATCGTATTTCTCATGTACTTCACATACTCGCAGGCATGGATTGTGCTTGTTATCTACTCTTTATTCGTAGAAATCAAGCACCGTTTATTCAAGCAAGAGGTCAAATGGTACAAGACAGAACGATACAATCAACATAAAAGCGGGTGACCTTTTTGAAACAAATAATGATTTTTCTCACAAGCTTCATGCTGCTGGCGATGACTGGACAAACGGCTCTTGCCAAAGACGTACAGGTCAGCGGTTCGCTCCTTGGGAAAAGCAGCCAAGAACAAGCCAAACAGCAGGTGCTGACAAGCGAGCTGATTACACTGTATGGATCAAAAGACAGCGCAGAGCTGACGTATCAGATCCCGGCAGGCGCCTCTTCGGGCAATCAGCAATTGGTAATCGAATACGAGGCATCAAATCTTTTAATTTCTCCATCATCGTTAACGGTTGTCATTGATGATGAACCGGTCAAGACGTTAAAGCTTGATGGTGATTCCAAACGGAAAACAGTGAAGCTGAATCTGAATAAAAGCCAGTCTGCGCAAGGCTATCACAACGTATCGCTGAAATTCTACGGCGTAATGAAAGAGGGCGTGTGCGTCAGACAGGATACATCAGGCAACTGGATCAAAATTTATCCGGACAGCCGGCTGACACTTGCTGACAGCAGTGAAGCGAAGGGAACGTCGCTGGACCATTATCCGTATCCTTTCGCCCAATCTGGAAATACAGCGGAAGAAACAGCTATCGTCATTCCGGATAACCCAAGTTCAGCAGAAATAGAAGCTGCTGTTAAAACAGAAGGCTATTTGAAAACGGTGGACAGCAGTGTCAGTATTGCGTATGTCACGGAATCTGAACTGAAAAAAATCGATAAGCCGACGATTGTTATCGGCGTGGACAAGCATTGGAACGGCAAAGTGAAAAAACTGTTGAAACAAGCCGGGCTACAGGCAAAAGGAGAAAACCTTCTGCTTGCGGAGCGGGTGCTGAAAGCAGAGGGCAAACAGCAGCCGGTTCTGTTTGCGCAAGCGGCGTCCGAGGACGCGCTCACAAAAAAAATCAGCGTGATGACAGATCAGACATATACAGGCCAGCTCAGCGGCGATACACTTTCAATCAGCAAGCTTCAGCAGACTGAAAAAAAAGAAAGCGATAAGCTGACCCTTGAGAATTTTGGAGCGGGTGATATCACAATTGGAGCCGACAAAACATCTTCAGCACATTATTTTTATCCGGCTTCGGCTGTTTTAGATGAAAACCAATCGGCGAAGCTGTCGCTTAAACTGAAAAAGTCTGAAACGATTCAAGCCTCAACGGCTGAAAACGAGTCAGCCTCTCAGGCTGCAGAACTGAAAGTGATGATCAACGGCCAGCCGCACTCGGTCCGGCTTGATGAATTAGGAAAAGAAGATAAAAACGGATTCTATCATGTCACAGTGAAAGTGGACCCTAAGCTGCTGCAAAAAAACCGCTACATTGATATTCAGTTCGTCACGACCGGTTTAAAGGAAAACAACCCTTGTAACACCACTGATGAAGAAAAGTGGGTTTTTATCGATAAAAACAGTACATTATCATACGCCATCAAAGGCATGTCCCCGTCAGCGGATTTTCAAGAGTGGCCGCTGCCTTACGCCGGAAACCAGGATCAAACAACGTTAATCGTGCTTCCTGACACCGTAAGCCAATCGAAGCTAGAGGAGCTTTCTCTCGTAACAGAATCCTTTGGCAACGAAGCACAGCATTCATATACGGTAAAGAAATCATCTGACGTTACAGCAAATGATGCGAAAGGACGAAACCTCATTTTCATAGGAGGGATCAATCAATTTTCTCTTCTGAAGGAGAAATCATCAGATCTGCTTGTGCCGCAGGAAAAGAACGGCTCGTTTGATGTATCTAGTTTCGAGATGCTGAATGAGACGACAAAACAAGTGGTATTTACCCAAGCATCGGTTTGGGATTCACGCTATACAATGGCTGTCTTTGCACCGTCAAAAGGAGATGGCACGGCTGTCACAAAAGAGATCATCAGTTATCTGAACAGCAACGATGAGTCGGCAACCGTCCTTAATGAAACAAACAGCCAGCAGGTGTTTACAAACCACCAGCAGCTCAAATCGGAAACAAACAGTTCCGATGCAGAACAACCAACACAGGATCATAGCCAGAAATGGATGTATATTGGTGTGCTGGCACTCATTATGGTGGTTGCGGCAGTGTTCATTTGGATTGCCGTAAGACGCAAAAAAAGAAAGACAGATACAGAATAAAACAGAGGCGATTTTAGCCTCTGTTTTTTTATTTTTGGTAAGTAAATTCCATTTGTGGAACCTGTCATTTTATTTTTTTCTCTCAGCCAATAAGCCTCTTTACAACGTGCGGGAACGGGAGTATGATCTCTTTTAGAAAACAAATCGCTTAATCTGAAATCAGAGCGGGGGACCCAATAGAACGGCTTTTTGCCGTTGGGGTGAATCCTTTTTAGGTAGGGCTAACTCTCATATGCCCGAATCCGTCAGCTAACCTCGTAAGCGTTCGTGAGAGGAGATGAATGAAACCTGTGTTCGATGTTATGGCACAGGGGCATCCGTTTGCCTCTGTGTTTTTTGTTGTTCATTTTTGAATGCAAATCGCATACAGAGACATCATAGCAGAAAGGACTATCATCAACATGTGAGAGCAAGACACTGATGGATGTTTTATTGTTTTAATTGAAAAATGAGAAATTAAAAGGGGAAGACATCGATGTATCATTCAATCAAACGTTTTTTGATTGGGAAACCACTAAAATCCCAAGCAGCTGGAGAGCAAAAACTGACGAAATTAAAAGCCTTGGCTATGCTTTCCTCAGATGCGCTGTCATCTGTCGCATATGGGACAGAACAAATTCTAATCATTTTGGCAACAATCAGTGCAGCCGCATTTTGGTACTCCATTCCGATTGCGGTTGGCGTTCTCATCTTGCTGCTCGCACTGATTCTTTCATACAGGCAAATTATTTACGCTTATCCGCAGGGCGGCGGGGCGTATATCGTTTCTAAAGAAAATCTCGGTGAAAAACCGGGATTGATTGCGGGCGGTTCATTGCTTGTTGATTATATTTTAACAGTAGCGGTAAGTATTTCCGCAGGCACGGATGCCATCACGTCAGCCTTTCCTGCATTGCATGATTATCATGTGCCGATCGCTATTTTTCTCGTGTTAGTGATTATGATTTTGAACCTGCGCGGGCTTTCGGAATCAGCATCCATACTTGCCTACCCGGTTTATCTGTTTGTGGTGGCGCTTTTGGTTCTCATTGCAGTCGGGTTGTTTAAACTTATGACAGGACAAATAGACCAGCCAGCCCATCATACATCGCTCGGCACACCTGTAGCCGGCATTACGCTATTTTTGCTGCTTAAGGCTTTTTCCTCCGGATGCTCAGCGTTGACCGGGGTTGAGGCCATTTCTAATGCGATTCCTGCATTCAAAAACCCGCCTGCGCGAAACGCGGCAAGAACGCTTGCGATGATGGGGATTTTGCTGGCGATTCTGTTTTCCGGCATCACGGTTCTCGCGTACGGGTATGGTACGGCGCCGAAACCTGATGAAACAGTGGTTTCACAAATTGCGTCCGAAACCTTTGGGCGGAATGTGTTCTACTATGTCATCCAAGGTGTCACATCGCTTATTTTGGTTCTTGCGGCAAATACGGGATTCTCAGCCTTCCCGCAGCTTGCCTTCAACCTGGCGAGAGACCAGTATATGCCGCGAATGTTTACAGTCAGGGGCGACCGCTTAGGCTTCTCAAATGGGATTATCTTTTTAGGCTTTGCCTCCATTGTTCTCATTATCTTATTCGGGGGACAGACGGAGCACTTAATCCCGTTATATGCTGTGGGCGTATTTATTCCATTTACGCTTTCACAAACCGGCATGTGCATGAAATGGATCAAGCAAAAACCAAAAGGCTGGATCGGAAAAATGCTGATCAACTCCTGCGGCGCTCTGATATCATTTATGGTTCTATCCATTCTGTTTGTGACGAAGTTTAATGTCGTATGGCCTGTGTTAATCTTTATGCCTATCGTCGTTTTGCTGTTTTTTGCGATTAAAAATCACTATACTGCGGTTGGTGAACAGCTTCGCATCGTAGACAAAGAGCCGGAAGAAATCAAAGGCACCGTTGTGATTGTGCCTGTGGCCGGTGTCACCACCGTCGTGCAAAAATCGATTCACTATGCGAAATCACTGTCCGATCAGGTGATCGCCGTTCACGTGTCATTTGACAGAGAACAGGAAAAGAAATTCGAAAAACGTTGGGAAGAGCTTAATAACGGAGTGCGTCTCGTGACGCTTCACTCCTCTTACAGAAGCCTTGTCCATCCGTTTGATAAGTTTTTGGAAACAGTTGAGGCAAAAGCGAAGAAGGAGCAGTTTTCCGTTATGGTGCTGTTTCCGCAATTTATAACGAAAAAACGCTGGCACACCATCCTTCACAACCAATCGGCCTTCCTCCTCAGAGTCCGGCTGTTCTGGAAAAAGGACATAATGGTTGCCACACTGCCGTATCATTTTAAAAAGTAAAGCTCTAGGACCAAGGGAATCACCTTGGTCCTTTTTAGCGGGAAAAGGAGGTATGGGGGTGTATACACAAGGTGCTTTTGTGATCGTATTGAACGAAAGTCAGCAAATTCTGCTGGTGAAACGAAAAGATGTCCCTCTATGGGATTTGCCCGGCGGCAGGGTTGATCCCGGGGAATCGGCTGAGGAAGCGGCAGTGCGGGAGATATTGGAAGAAACGGGATACAATGCAGCGCTTTCTGCGAAAATAGGTGTTTACCAAAGGCCAAAGTTTCAAGATGAACAGCATCTGTTTTTCGGAAGCATTACAGGCGGACAAGCAATGGCTGACGGCACAGAGACAGCGGGATTAAAGTGGGTTTCCCCGGGGCGTTTGCCGCTTTTTATGGTGCCGAATCGAAAAAGGCAGATCAATGATTTCAAGAACGGCGCTCAAGATGTAAATGTCACCGTCAAGGATAGCGGGTTGCTCGCGGCGATCGACCTGTTGAAAAGAAGACTGGGCAAGCGATTCAGGTCTCCGGGTTTTAAAGCCTTTCTCCTGTGGTATTGAAAAAAGGAAAAAGGAGGATACGTTATGGCACATAAAACTGCAGGACAAGTAATGACAGAGCTGCTTGAGCAATGGGGAGTTGATCATGTATACGGCATCCCCGGAGACAGTATAAATGAGTTTATTGAAGAATTAAGACACGAAAGAAATCAACTGAAGTTCATTCAAACCCGCCACGAAGAGGTAGCGGCACTGGCAGCCGCAGCTGAAGCAAAACTCACCGGCAAGGTCGGAGTCTGTCTGTCAATCGCAGGGCCGGGAGCGGTGCACTTATTAAATGGTTTATATGATGCAAAAGCCGACGGCGCCCCTGTGCTGGCGATTGCAGGACAGGTTTCTTCTGGCGAAGTCGGACGGGACTATTTCCAGGAGATTAAGCTGGAGCAAATGTTTGAGGACGTGGCTGTGTTCAACAGAGAGGTACATAGCGCAGAATCACTTCCGGATCTCTTAAATCAGGCGATCAGGACCGCCTACAGCAAAAAAGGCGTTGCGGTATTGAGCGTGTCAGATGATTTGTTTGCGGAGAAAATCAAACGGGAGCCCTTGTATACTTCACCAGTGTATATTGAAGGGAACCTTGAACCGAAAAAAGAACAGCTCGTCACCTGCGCCCAATATATTAATAACGCTAAGAAGCCGATTATCCTGGCAGGGCAGGGAATGAAAAAGGCGAAACGGGAGCTCTTAGAATTTGCGGACAAAGCCGCCGCTCCGATCGTTGTTACACTCCCGGCAAAGGGTGTTGTTCCCGATAAGCACCCGCATTTTCTCGGCAACCTCGGTCAGATTGGAACAAAGCCGGCTTACGAGGCAATGGAGGAATGTGATTTATTAATCATGCTCGGAACGTCATTCCCGTATCGTGATTATTTGCCTGATGACACACCGGCGATACAGCTCGATTCAGACCCGGCAAAAATCGGAAAAAGGTATCCGGTGACAGCGGGCCTTGTCTGCGATTCGGCTCTCGGTCTGCGCGAATTGACAGAGTATATTGAACGCAAGGAAGACAGAAGATTCCTGAATGCCTGCACAGAACATATGCAGCATTGGTGGAACGAAATTGAAAAAGATGAGACAGAGGCAACAACACCGCTTAAACCTCAGCAGGTCGTGGCCCGTCTTCAGGAAGCGGCAGCCGATGATGCGGTGCTCTCTGTAGATGTCGGAACTGTGACAGTCTGGATGGCGCGTCATTTCAAAATGAACGCGAACCAGGATTTCATCGTCTCCAGCTGGCTTGCGACAATGGGCTGCGGCCTGCCGGGAGCGATTGCAGCAAGCTTGTCCGAACCGGAACGCCAGGCGATCGCCGTCTGCGGTGACGGGGGATTTTCTATGGTCATGCAGGACCTTCCGACCGCCGTCAAATATAAGCTCCCGATCACAGTCGTCATTTTAAACAACGAAAATCTCGGCATGATTGAGTACGAGCAGCAGGTCAAAGGCAATATCGACTATGTCACAAAACTTCAAAATGTCGACTATGCCGCATTTGCAGAAAGCTGCGGAGCAAAGGGCATCAAAGTGACCAAAGCGGAAGAGCTTGCGCCGGCTTTCCATGAGGCGCTGCACTCTGACCAACCGGTCGTAGTGGATGTCATGATTGGAAACGAACCGCCGCTGCCTGGCAAAATCACCTACGGGCAGGCGAAAGGTTTTAGCAAGTACATGCTGAAAAACTTCTTCGAAAACCAAAAATTTGAAATGCCGTCACTGAAGAAAAGTTTGAAACGGTTATTCTAAAAAAACAGAGGCCCCAAAAGGCCTCTGTTTTTTGTTGGAAACAAACGTATTTTCAGCTATAACATGTTTGAATTCATAAAATGATCGGTGTATGTATTAGGAACTGATTTCGCCATTCTCGAAACAGACAAAAGGACAAATGCATCTTGTTTCAAAGCAATGAGATGCATTTGTCCTTGTATGTTTATTCTTATCAAATCTTACAGAACTCTTCTCATAATAGGGTTATTTCTCTTTTTTCTTCAGCCCGAAGAAGAAAGGAAAAGCAGAACCGACCAAGAAGGTGCCGAATAAAAACATGCCGCCGATAAACACGTGGAAATTTGTGTGTCCGGCCGTAAACGCCGTGATTAGGGAAATAATACTGAGCACGATCATGGCAATGCCGGGCGCGACTCTCATTTTTCCCTTGGATCTATGGGCAGCAACAGAACATAAAATGCCGATAACAATAGGAACAATCCACAAATAAAACAGAATAAATACTGACATCATCAAAACTCCGATTTTTCTTCTATCATAACAAATTTCTGTCAAAAAGGGTATCAATGAGCTTTTGCGAAAAAATAAAAACCGGCTTTAGAAGCCGGTTTTTTTATCGAAACGTATCTACAATTAAAAACACATTCAAAGCAACGATCAATACAGCAATCAGCCAAGACACCACTGTGATCCATTTGGCGTTGATCAGAGATCCCATGATCCGTTTATTGCTTGTAAACATAATAAGCGGAATGAGGGCAAAGGCGATCCCGAAGGACAGCACGACCTGGCTCAGTACGAGAGCGGTCGTCGGATTAACACCTGACGCGATGATCAAGATCGGCGGAATGATCGTGATAAAACGCCGTACATACAGCGGAATGCGGTAGTTGATAAATCCTTGCATAATCACGTCGCCTGAAAGTGTGCCGACAGACGAACTGGATAGACCGGCAACGAGCAGCCCGATCCCGAATAAAGCCGCAGACATAGGGCTGACAAGATGTCCGAATTGCTGAAATGCGACGTCGAGATCCTCAACAAACAGGCCGTTTTTGAAGAATAATGCGGCAGCCACAATCAGCATACTTGCATTAATAGCCCCTGCAATCAGCATCGCTATTAAAATATCAATAAATTCAAACCTAAAGATTTTCTTCCGTTCTGCATCAGTTTTGCCAACCACCCGCCGCTGTGTAAGGGCAGAGTGTAAATAAATGGCGTGCGGCATAACAGTTGCGCCAAGAATACCCGCTGCAAGAAGCACACTGTCGGTGCCATGAAACGCCGGGACAAAAAGGCCCTTCATCACTGACACGGCATCAGGCTTTGCGAAAAAGGTCTGCAGCGCAAAGGCGATCACGACCACAAACAGCATACCGGCAATACCGGCTTCAAGTGAGCGATAACCGCGGCGCTGAAGCTCCAATATCGCGAAAGAACCGATCGCCGCAATAATAGACGCTTCAAGCATCGGAATGCCGAACAGCAAATACAGTCCCAGAGCCGCTCCGATAAATTCCGCCAGATCAGTTGCGATAATGACCAGCTCGCCCTGAATCCATAATCCGATCGAGACAGGCTTCGGGAATTCTTCACGGGCAACCTCAGGCAGGTTTTTGCCTGTCGCAATACCGAGTTTGGCGGATAGGGATTGAATTAAAAGGGCCATGATATTGGAAAATAAGATCACCCATAAGAGCATATATCCGTATTTAGAACCCGCCGAAATATTCGTTGCGAAGTTGCCGGGATCAATATAGGCAATGGCTGCTATAAATGCAGGGCCGAGAAAAGGGAGCAGCCCTCTGAATCCTCTGATTTTCCCGTCAAGCGCATCTTGGACGGCTTTGGAACGGGGAGATTGTGCTGTGATGTCCTTGTTCATCATGTCTCACCTGAATTCTGTTTGTTTTTGCCGTACAACAAAGAGTTTCCTTAAGGCAAATTATTTTATCTACATCATATGACCATCCCGGTTTCTTGTCAACCGAAAATGTTCAAAATACACTTCTGAATTTTTCCCTGTTATGTAACATGATATGTAGGGATTCGGGATAAGGTCCCATATAAAAAGACATCGTTTCAGTTCGAAACGATGCCTTCTGTATCTAATGAGTCTAGGCTTCCTTCCGCAGCCCGCGGAATATAAGGCCCAGCAAGAATACGAAGATGGCTGCCCCGATGATGGCAGGGAAAATAGCAAAGCCGGCGAGGCTCGGTCCCCATGTGCCAAGAAGTCCGTGCCCGATCCAAGCGCCGATCAGCCCGGCAATCATAGAGCCGAAAATTCCTCCCGGCAGCCGGTTTCCTACAATGGCGCTCCCAATTAATCCGATAACAATAGCAACAACTAATGAAACCAAAAAGCTAAGCATCATGATCACCTCTCATAAATGATTTACCAATCAATAACCGCTCCTGATCATTTCGAAACACTTGAAAGCATATTCCTTTATGATCCTGTTTTAATCTTTCTCTGCACACTGCCGTCAGCTAAATGAACAATGACCTCAGTGCCTTTATGCGCCGCGATTTCCTTTGCCCGTTCAATCGCTTCTTTCTTTGTATCCTTGATTTCAGACACACGTTTGGCGCCCTCGGCTTTGACTGCCCAGCCTTTTTTATGCTTAATAACATGCTCTGCTTTATTCATGAGCTCGGGGCCGCTGCCGCTGCTTGGATCAGCATCGCGTTCTGTCTCATCATCATGCGTCAGGAAATCATCAATTTCATCTGTAGAGGCGTTTTCCGCCCATTCCTTCGCTTTGCTTGTCGCAATTGGAATCGCGCGCCCTTCCTCATAGCCTTCATCAATCATCGCATTCGCAATGTCTATCGCCTTTTTTCTCACCGGCTTCTCAAGATTTTTTAATGAAGCAGGATAATCCTTCATCGACCAAGGCATGTCCATCACTCCTTTTCCTTTTATAAAAATGGTACCCGCAGGTGAAAAATAAAAACGCATCCGAAAAAATGAAGGTATACTATATAGTAGAAAAAACGGAAGGGAAGTGCGGATTGGGTGCCAACAGAACGAAAAGAAGACTTACATCAGCAATTAAAAGAGATAGAGAAATGGGAAAAAGATCAGCAAAAAGTCTGGTTTTGGGAAAAGCTCAGCCGTCTCCCGTTTCAACTCCTGGACAAGCTGACACCGGAATTCATCCAGAAAAAGATCGGCAAGCTCTTGGATGAGGTCGGCAGCTTTGTTCAAACAGGCGGACAGTACCTGACATCTGAAAAACAGATTATCAGGATATTTCAAAAGAAACTGCCGGAGGAGATCTTTGAATCGCTGGAGGACATCCGGAAAGCGCCTCTTCCTGTCATGGATGAAATTGCGGAAGGAATGGGCAAAAACAGAACCAACGCAGCAACCGTTCAAGGCGCGACAACCGGTGTGGGCGGCGTGTTTACGCTGGCGGCAGACATTCCGGCAGTGCTTGGCTTATCACTAAAAACATTACAGGATATCGCAGTCGCATACGGCTATGACCCAAAGGAGAAAAAAGAACGCGTCTTCATTGTGAAATGTCTGCAGCTGACGTCGGCTGATGTTGTCGGCAAAAGATCGATTTTGCAGGAATTAAAACACTACGATCAAGACCGTACATATAAGAATGTCGCTTCTCAAATCCAAGGCTGGCGAGAAGTCGTTTTGGGCTATCGAGACACGTTTGGCTGGAAAAAACTTTTCCAGATGGTGCCGGTTGCCGGAATGGTTTTTGGCGCCGCTGCCAATCGCTCAACATTAAACGACATTACCGAGACAGGCATGATGCTGTACAAAAAGAGGCGCATTCTTGAACGACTGAAAGAAACAGAACGAGAGATGGAATAGCAGAAAGCAGACGGACACCGCGATCCGCCTGCTTTTTTTAGTGGAAACATACCCAATGTGTTTTGTTTGTTTAAAAGAATTGTGAGCGGGAATACAACAACCAACACCAATTAAAGGAGGAATTCAAAATGGCAGACAATAACAAAATGAGCAGAGAAGAAGCAGGTAGAAAAGGCGGAGAAACAACAAGCAAGAACCATGACAAAGAATTCTATCAAGAGATTGGTCAAAAAGGCGGAGAAGCCACTAGCAAAAACCATGACAAAGAATTCTATCAGGAAATCGGCGAAAAAGGCGGAGAAGCCACTAGCAAGAACCATGACAAAGAGTTCTATCAAGAAATCGGTGAAAAAGGCGGAGAAGCCACTAGCGAAAATCATGACAAAGAATTCTATCAAGAAATCGGCCGAAAAGGCGGAGAGGCAACAAGCAAAAATCATGATAAAGAATTCTACCAAGAAATTGGCTCAAAAGGCGGAAACGCCCGCAACAACGACTAATCAAAAGCATAAAGGCAGACAACCTGTAAATAAAAAAGCGATCCGGCACATCAGCTGGATCGCTTTTTTTTGGAATCTTCTCAATTTATGCCGCTATTGCGATACAATAAGTGAAAAAGGGGTTTTCGCTAATGTCCAAGATGCAAAACTTGCTCGCCATCGCAAATGAAGTCAAAGAAAAGCACGCCAATTTTTCAATCTCAGAGGTCAACGACCACTGCGTGCGCCTTGCGGTGTTTACGGGAGAATATGACTGGCACCATCACCCTGACTCAGACGAATTGTTTATTGTTCTTGAAGGGGAGCTGCTGATCGATTTTAAGGACAAAGAAACCGCGGTGCTCAAAGCAAATGACAGCCTGCTGATCCCGAAAGGCACGGTTCACCGCACACGCTCTTATGTCAGAACGGTTAATCTCTGTGTGGAGCATAAACAAGCCGAAACCGTCATCATAGAGGAGCAGCCATGCTAATCAAAAAGGTGATATGTGAAGTAGACGCTGCAAACGCTGAAGCATTTGCAAAAGCGCAGTCACAGTGGGAAGCATTATCGCATATAAGCGGCTTTATCAAACAGGCCGGCGGCTGGCGAAAAACGATAGACGAGCCGCTCACCGCAGAAATCATCAGTGTATGGGAAAACAGAGAAGCCTATGATCATTTTATGGAGAACGAACATGACAGCATATACGAGGAAAACGATCAGAAGGCTGTAATTCTTTCGATAGAGGTGACGGTGTACGAAGAGGATAAACCGTTCGTTCACGATCTGTTACATAACCCTGATATCCGGTACGAACCAGACTGGACGGTTCTGAAGGCATAATCAAAGCCCAAAACATCATGTTTTGGGCTTGTCTCTTTACTCGCGTCCCGGAAGTGTATTATGAACAAAAGGCGGTGCTGGTTTTAACTCCGGTTTTTCTCCAAACGTTTTTGCTTCTTTCACATATTCAAAGGCTTCTCCGTCCGGCGCTTTTTCATTCAGCCAGTTTTGCTCGGCGCTTTCTTCGCCTTCAGAGAAATTGATAAGCTGATGTGAGAACTCTTGTTTTTCGAGCGCTTTCGGGAATGTACCCGGCACAACCGGACCTTCCTGTGCTTCTAATTCTTTAATGGCGGCAAGCCATTGGTTCTGGTGCATTGTGTCACGCGCCAGCAGGAAGCTGAGCATATCTTTGACGCCTTTGTCATCCGTCATTTCAAACAGGCGTGCGACCTGCAGACGGCCCTGAGATTCCGCATTCAGGTTGGCGCGGAAGTCTGCCAGCAGGTTTCCGCTTGCTACGATATAACCGCCGCTCCAAGGTACGCCTGTACTGCTTTCCGGCATGGCGCCAAGTCCTGATACAATCGCATGGTGAGGGTTCATGCCGCCCAGGATGGAGCCGATGACCGGATCTTCAGCAGCTTTTTCCTGCTGATCAAGAGGGGCATCCTCAAGAAGTCTGGCAATCATCGTTGCGATCATTTCAACATGCCCGAGCTCCTCAGTTGCCGTATCCATCAGCAAGTCCTTGTATTTTTCATTTCCTCTTGTGTTCCAGCCTTGAAATAAGTACTGCATGGCAACTGAAATTTCTCCGAATTGCCCGCCTAAAATTTCTTGCATTTTTTTAGCGAATAATGGATCTGGACGATCTGGTTTAGCAGGATGCTGCAGCATTTTTGTGTGCTTAAACATGTACCCATCTCCTTTTTCGATTATCTCTTTTTATATTTCCGATCGATAGAAAGATAAACGAAAAACAGCGTATCGAGATGGGAACTATGAATCTTTTCGCAGCTCCAACAGTTCCCGGATCAGCTCCCGGCCAAAGATGGGCTCATACTGCCGGTAAACAGGGTCAAGACGCTTCATCCATTCTTGTTTCTCTTTATCTGACAGCTCATAAATATGTATAGCAGAATTCTTTTTGATTTCTTCCAGCTGCTCCTTGTTCATTTGTTCGGCATACGTTTCATTCCACTCCGTCGTCTCCTTCATCGCTTCAGTCAAAATGCGTCTTGTTTCTGGTGTTTGCGCCTTCCAGAAGTGTTCATCAGTCATGACAGCGTAGCCGAGGTAACCGTGGCTGCTTATTGTCAAATAGTCCTGAACATTATAAAATTTTTTAGAATAGATGTTTGAAATTGTATTTTCTTCGCCATCGACTACATTGTTTTCTAACAGCTGAAAGGTAGAATTGAAGGATTCCTGATGAGGTGTTGCGCCAAGCAGCTTGAACTGATCCTCAATCACATCGCTTTGCATAATGCGCAGATCCTGCCCTTTTAAATCATCCGGTGTTTTGACCGGCCCTTGATTTGTTGTGATTTGCTTAAAGCCGTTCGTCCAATAGGCCAGTCCTCTTAATTGGTTTTTCTTTAGAGAATCAAACAGCTGTGTGCCGATGCTTCCGTTCAGCCCTTTTTTGGCGGCGTTGTAATCTGTAAATGCATACGGCAGATCCAGCACTCCCCATTCAGGCGAGAGCATGCCGAGCTTCGATGTGGAGGGGGCGATAAATTGAACATCACCGTTTTGCAATGCTTCAATTTCTTCGATGTCCGAGTACAGGCTTCCATTCGGAAATACTTCTATTTTTATTTTCCCGCCTGATTTTTCGTTCACCAGATCAGCGAATTTATTGGCGGCCAGCCCTTTTGGCGTATTTTCAGCAACCACGTGGCTGAATTTAAACACGATTTGATCCTTCAGGCCTTCCTGGTCGTCATCATAAACAATCTTTTTATTGCCTGTATGATCATGGAATCCAATAAATAAAGCGGTTGCAATTCCAGCGATCATCAGTGCGAGACATGCAAGCAAACTCTTCATGAAAAGCCCTCCCCTATGTTAAGGATAATGGGGGCAATGACATTCGTAAAGACCTGAAAGGAGAAGCTGATGAACAAAAAGAAGCTCTCAATCCGTTGGAAAATCACAATCTTATCCTATATACTCGTCATTTTCTCCTTTTTGATCGGCGGCATTGTGCTCATCGGCAACATTCAGCATACAGAGGAGCGGGAGCTGAAAAAGCGGCTGATGAATACGGCCCGGACGGTGTCAGAGATGACAGAAGTGAAAGAAGCCTTGGCGCGAAAAAAACAAACAGAAGCTGTTCGCCATGCGGTTGAAGAAATCAGGATGATTAATGAAGCAGACTATATTGTCGTCATGGATATGAATCACATCCGATATACGCATCCTGTCAGCACAAGCATCGGCAAGAAATCAGAAGGTGCAGACGAGGAGGCAGCGTTTGCGGAGCACATTTATTTCTCTGAAGCAAAGGGCGAGCTCGGCACGGCGGTTCGCGCTTTTTATCCGGTTAAGGATCAAGACCTGAACCAAATAGGCGTGGTGCTTGTCGGAAAAACGCTGCCGGGGATCGCTGACATCCTGCTTCATTTAAAGCGTGATATTGCATTCATCGTTGTGCTGACACTCGGCTTTGGCCTTGCTGGTTCCTTTTTGCTGGCCCGCCATATCAAAAAACAAATGTTTCAGCTTGAACCCCATGAGATTGTCCGAATGTATGAAGAACGGACAGCGACGTTTCACTCGATGAATGAAGGGGTGATCGCTATTGACAATCGGCTCGTCATTACGATTTTCAATGAAAAAGCGAAACAGATCTTTGAAGTGCAGGGGGATCTGATCGGCAAGGTGATTTGGGAGGTTCTCAAGGATTCGCGCCTGCCCGAAATCGTGGAGCGGAACAAAGCGGTTTATAATGAAGAAATTCGTGTTAGCGGAAAAGTCATCATGAGCAGCAGAATTCCGATCGTCATGAAGAAAAAAGTGATCGGCGCCGTCGCGATTTTTCAGGACAGAACGGAAGCGGCCAAGATGGCAGAGGAATTGACTGGTGTCAGAAACTTTGTGGAGGCGCTCCGTGTCCAAAACCATGAGCATATGAATAAGCTGCACACGATCGCCGGTCTCATCCAGCTGGGGAAATCTGAAAAAGCCTTGCAGCTTGCATTCCAGGCGTCAACTGAGCAGGAAAATGTGACTGAATTTCTGCACCGCTCGATTCAAAATGACGCTGCGGCAGGCCTTCTATTAAGTAAAATCAGAAGGGGAAGAGAGCTCGGCGTTGCTGTTCATATAGATGAAAACAGCAGTCTTCAGCAATTTCCCGAGCATGTTGATCAGCATGATATTGTGGTGCTTTTGGGGAATCTGATTGAAAATGCCTTCGGCTCATTTGAAACCGTTCAATCTGAAGACAAACGAATTGACATTAGTATCGAACAAACAGATGATATCCTTGCTATTTTAATAGAAGATAACGGCTGCGGAATTGATCCGGCACATATGCCTCGCCTTTACGACAAAGGTTTTACGGTCAATAAAACTGGCGGCACAGGCTATGGCTTGTATCTAGTGAAACAAATCATAGACAAAGGATCGGGCACGATAGAAGTTGATTCACATGCGGGGCAGGGGACATCTTTTTCTATCGTTTTTCCAATGAAGGGGGAGGAAGCACAGCATGGCTCGTAAAGAATGGAAGGTTCTGCTCATTGAAGACGATCCGATGGTTCAAGAGGTCAATAAGGATTTTATTACAACTGTTAAAGGCGTTACTGTCTGTGCAACGGCAGGAAACGGAGAGGAAGGCATGAAGCTGATTAAAGAAGAACAGCCGGATCTCGTCATTCTCGATGTGTACATGCCGAAAAAAGACGGCATCAAGACCTTGCAGGAGATCAGAAAGCAAAAGCTTGAAGTGGATGTCATTGTCGTCTCCGCTGCAAAAGACAAGGAAACGATCTCACTCATGCTGCAAAACGGGGCGGTTGACTATATCTTAAAGCCGTTTAAGCTTGAGCGAATGAGACAGGCACTCGAAAAGTACAAGCAATATAAACAAAAAATCGAAGCGAATGATACGCTGTCCCAGGAACAGCTCGATGCGATCCTGAATATTCCGCAGCAGGCCGTACAGGATCTGCCGAAAGGGTTGAATCACTTCACGATGAATGAAGTCACTGCTTTTTTGAAACAGCAAACCGCATCCCTTTCTGCTGAAGAGGTCGCCAAGGCGCTCGGCATCGCCAGAGTGACAGCCAGACGATATCTTGATTACTTAGAAAAAACCGGGATCATCAAATTGGACGTTCAATACGGCGGAGTCGGCCGGCCGGTCAACCGCTACGTGTTAAAAGGATAAACCTGAGACCAAAAAGACCAAAATGTCCGTTATGATCATAAACTTCCCCAGACGTTATGAAAACGCTATCATTCTAGTAAGAAAGACACAAAAGGCGAATAGGACAGGAGGATGAAGGATATGAAACTGTTTAAAAATTTAACAGTTCAGGTCATAACCGCGGTCATCATCGGGGTCATTGTCGGGCTGGTCTGGCCGGATGTCGGCAAAGAAATGAAACCGCTTGGCGATACATTTATCAACGCTGTTAAAATGGTGATCGCACCAATTATTTTCTTCACAATCGTTCTCGGGATTGCAAAAATGGGCGATATGAAGAAGGTTGGAAAAGTAGGGGGAAAAGCGTTTATCTATTTCGAGGTTGTCACCACCCTCGCACTCATTATCGGTTTATTTGTCGTCAATATTATGAAGCCGGGTGCGGGTCTTGATTACAGCAAGCTTGAAAAGGGAGATGTATCACAATACACGCAAAATGGCGGTCAGGGAATCGACTGGATTGAATTTGTTACACACATTGTTCCATCCAACATGGTTGATGCCTTCGCAAAAGGGGACATTTTGCAGGTCTTATTCTTTTCTATTCTTTTCGGAGTGGGTCTTGCGGCATTAGGCGAAAAAGGGAAAAGCGTCATTGATTTCTTCGACAAGGTTTCTCACGTTTTTTTCAAAATTATCGGCTACATTATGCGTGCCGCGCCAATCGGGGCATTCGGGGCGATGGCGTATACAATCGGACACTTCGGGCTCGATTCCATCAAACCGCTGGCAAGCTTAATGATGTCTGTTTATATTACGATGTTCCTGTTCGTATTTGTTGCTTTAAATATCATCTGCAAGCTTTACGGATTCAGCCTGTGGAATTACCTTCGCTTCATTAAGGATGAGCTTCTGATCGTGCTTGGCACAAGCTCTTCCGAATCGGTGCTTCCGCGTATGATGGATAAAATGGAGCGCTACGGCTGTTCCAAATCCGTTGTCGGGCTAGTTATTCCGACGGGCTATTCGTTTAACCTCGACGGCACATCCATTTATTTATCAATGGCGACTGTCTTTTTGGCACAGGTGTTTGGAGTAGACCTCAGCATCGGCCAGCAAATTACGATTATCCTCGTTCTGATGCTGACATCGAAGGGAGCGGCAGGTGTGACGGGAAGCGGATTTATCGTCCTTGCCTCAACGCTGTCAGCGCTGCAGGTCATTCCGCTGGAGGGTCTTGCACTCCTGCTAGGGGTTGACCGTTTCATGAGTGAAGGAAGAGCCATTGTGAACCTGATCGGAAACGGAATCGCCACGATCATTGTTGCTAAAAGCGAAAATGAATTTGATGAAGAAAAAAGCGTAGAGGCTGTTGAAGGCATGAAAAAAATGAAAACAGCAGTCTGAAAAAAGAACGGCCCATCCATGGGGCCGTTTTTTTAATTGTTTAAGAATTATTAAGGTAAGGACAGAGACCTCAGCATTTTTTTGTTATATAATTTACAAATGGATACTATATTGAATGAAGGACGTTTGTCCTAACAGGAGTGTATAAATGGCCGCTTTAGTTAAATTTTTTCAGCACCCGGGAGTAAGGCGTTTCTCCATCTTTGTCGTGTTAACTGGTGTGTTATATCTATTTAAGAGCATGATCAACTTAATATTGCTTACCTTCATTTTCACATTTCTAATGGATCGTTTGGAGCTTGTCGTGCGGCAGTTTGTAAGCCAGTTCTTCCGCGTGAGCCAGCGGGTTGTCATTACGTTTCTTTACATGTTGCTGGCTGTGCTGCTCACAGTCGGGGGCTTTGTGTTTTATCCGGTCGTCGCGGCGCAGATCCAGCAGCTGGTAAAGCAGATTAAACATATTGCGTATCATCCTGACAGCATCCCTTTCTTTGATGAGATCACCAGTGTCTTCGGGGATATTAACATCAGTTCATATGTCAAAGAGGGCTTCAATGTAGTGTATACGTATCTGGCCGATATCAGCACATTCGGCTTGCAGGTCGTGATGGCGCTCATTCTCAGCATGTTTTTCTTATTTGAGAAAAAACGGCTTTCTGAATTCATGGCGAAATTTAAAACGAGCAAACTGAGGGTCTTTTATGAGGAGATTGCTTTTTTCGGAAGCAAATTTGCAAGAACGTTCGGCAAGGTGCTCGAGGCTCAATTTATCATTGCGCTCGTCAACTGTATTCTGACGTTTATCGCGCTTTGGATTATGCATTTTCCGCAGCTGTTTGGGCTTTCGATTATGGTGTTCTTCCTTGGATTGATCCCTGTAGCAGGCGTCGTCATTTCCCTGATTCCGCTCAGCATTATCGCCTACAGCACTGGCGGTGGAATGTATGTGCTCTACATTGTCCTTGTCATATTCGCCATTCATGCGATCGAAACCTATTTCTTAAATCCGAAGCTGATGTCGGCGAAAACAGAGCTGCCAATTTTTTTCACCTTCACAGTACTCATTTTCTCTGAACACTTCTTCGGCATTTGGGGTTTAATTATCGGGATTCCGATCTTTGTGTTTCTCCTTGATATTCTGGATGTCACCAACAAGGAAGATAGGTCTAAAGGACCCCGAGAGAATAGCGATAAAATGTAGTTTAAAATCGAATAATGAGTGTGCCTCGATCTGCCGGCCTGCCTGTTCAAGGCATGGAATTAAGACTCGGAATCGGAGCTTGGCATTGCTTCGCACAGTGGTGAACACAACAGGTGACAATGCCTGTCATCATTACAGAAACTGAAAAGAACAAACAGTCGGAGTAAACGCTCATCATCGGTTTAACCAAACATTTGGAAGCAACAAATGCTATAATACAAACAGTGCCTAATGTTAGGCACTGTTTATTTTTTGTCGAAAAAGGAGGAAGGCTTTATGGCTGAGCCGATTTTACATATTGAAGGCCTCGATAAAAAGATTGGGTCTAAACAGATTTTAAAACAGATCAGCATGGACGTCATGGAGGGTGAAATCATCGGCCTTCTCGGTCCAAATGGTTCCGGAAAAACAACACTCATCCGTATCATCGTCGGGCTGCTGAAACAAAACAGCGGAAGCGTGACAATCAGCGGATTCCAGCATGATACAGAGTTTGAAAAAGCGATGGAAGCGGTTGGAGCGATTGTTGAGAACCCTGAGTTCTATCCGTACCTGACAGGCTGGGAAAACCTCAAGCACTTTGCGAATATGCACAAAAAAATAGCGGATGAACGGCTTGATGAAGTGGTGGAACGTGTCGGGCTGACGTCAGCGATTCATGATAAGGTGAAAACCTATTCCCTTGGGATGCGCCAGCGTCTGGGAATCGCCCAGGCAATTCTTCACCGGCCGAAGCTTCTTATTCTAGATGAACCAACAAACGGCCTCGATCCTGCGGGGATGAAGGATTTTCGCGATCATATTAAAGAGCTCGCAGAAATGGAAGGAACAGCTGTCCTGTTCGCCACTCATTTATTGCGCGAGGTTGAAGACTTGTGCGACCGTGTCATCATCATTCAAAAAGGTGAGATCAAAGCGGAAGTCAGCTTACAAGGAACTGATCAAACCACAGAAAAAGCGATTATAGAAGTGCAGCCGCAAGAAAAAGCGCTCAATTGGCTGACAGGCAATCAATATCAAGCTGAGAGCCAAGACGGGACAATTGTAGTTGAGGTGGCAAAAGAAAACATACCGGAGCTGAACCGATCACTTGTCGGACAAGATCTGAATGTGTTTTCCATTACGCCTTACACGCAGTCACTGGAAGACGAATTTATAAAAGCGACAACAGCTCATCAAGAGGAGGGAGAAGAGCTTGTCTAAATTAATTTGGAATGAACATATGAAACTTTTTAATCGGAAGGTCACTTTGGTTTCTCTTATCCTGATGGCTGTCTTTCAATTCTTCATGGCATTGATCATTAAACGGATTGTCATCAGTGCCGGAACAGATGAAAACTTCATCGGCTATTTATCGTATACACCGAGCCTGAACATTTTGCTGCAGGCTTTAACGATCGTAATTGCAGCAACAATTGTTTCGATGGAATTTGATAAAAAGACGATCAAATTTTTGCTCATTCGTCCGGTTAAACGCCAAAAGGTCTTTTGGTCAAAATTAATCACAGTCGTGATGGTCAGCTTCTATTTGTATCTGGCATACTACATTCTGGCATTATTATTCGGTCTCGTGTTTTTTGGCACATCGGTGACTGCGGAATCAAAGACATTGCTGGTCAACACCTTGGCGCTGATCGGGTCAAACTGGCTTGAAGCTGTAATGATGGGATTATTCGGGCTGCTTTGTTCTTCGCTGTTCCGCAACAGCGCGGTAGCAGTTGTTGTTTCTTTTGTCGTTTTATACGGAGCGAGTACACTTGTTCAGCTCATGAAGTTGTTTGAAAACAAGTGGGGCAGCTTTTTGCTTTTTGCGAACACTGACTTTACGCAATACAGAAGCGGAGAGACAGCGTTGTTTTCAGGCATGACGCCATTGTTTTCAATTGGAATTCTCATCATACATGCCATATTCTTCATCGTTGTTGGCTGGTGGTGCTTCTGTAAACGGGATGTTCGGGTCTAAAGGCAAGGAATGACATTTTTGTGAAAAAGCTCACGTAAATCAATATCATTTGATATTTTGGTTTATACTAAAGGTACTGACGGAGGTGTCTCGATTGAGGAACTTTATTACCGCTTTACCGATCGTATTGCTGCTTGGATTCTCATTTGTGTCATTCATGTTTCAGTTTGAACATCTTGTTTATTTCAGGCTCGCGCTTGGGTTGTTTTCTCTCGTGGGACTGTACATGATATATAAAATGAAGACGGGCATCCGCTATTTTATCATCTATCTGTATGCCAGCTGGATTGTGTTGGCCGCAGTGACCGCTTTTGAAGAGCCGATTTTCTCAAGCTTTTTCTTTGGCGGCCTGGTGATGACGATGGGTTACCTGACATATATGCTGATTTATCTCGGCATGAAACAAGACCGGGATGCAAATCCTGTGTAATCGCGCTGTTCCCTTTGGGAACGGCGTGTTTTTCTATACTGGACAAAAAGATTAACAGTTGCGGAAAAATGGCAGGAAATCTATAATACATATTAAATTTATCGGAATTAAAACTTGGGGGGCTGCCGGATGTCATTATTTATACAAAACGATCAACAGCGGCAATGGATGGAGAAAATCGGACGGATTGCGGATGAATTTCAGCAAACAGCTGCTGAAGATGACGAACAGGGACGTTTTCCTGCAGAGAAAATACAAAAACTGCGTGATGCTGGGTATACAGCATTAACATTGCCGGCATCTCATGGCGGAGGGGGCATTTCTGTTTACGATATGCTCCTGTTTCAAGAACGGCTTGCACGGGGAGATGCTTCGACGGCTCTTAGCATCGGCTGGCATTTGAGCGTGATCGGGGAGCTTGGAGAAGGCAACAGCTGGGATGAAGACGTATTTGCATTTGTTGCCAAGGAAGTCCAAAACGGAGCCGTCATTAACAGGGCGGCGACTGAAGCGAAAACCGGAAGCCCGACAAGAGGAGGGCGTCCGGGTACACACGCCGTCAAAAAGGATGGCAAATGGGCAGTGAACGGGAGAAAAACCTTTACGACGATGTCACAAGCTCTGGATTATTTTTTAGTAACCGCATGGATTGAAGACAAACAAACAACAGGCGTGTTTCTCATTCATAAAGATGATCCCGGCTTGTCGATTGAAGAGACGTGGGATATGATGGCGATGCGGGCGACTGGGAGCCATGACCTTGTACTGAACGAAGTAATGCTTGATGAGAATAAGCTGGTGGAACTGCTTCAAGGGCCTCGTGGAGCTAAGCCGAATGGCTGGCTGCTTCACATTCCTGCGATTTATCTTGGTGTGGCTCAAGCTGCTCGTGACTATGCAGTGCAATTTGCATCTGAGTATTCTCCAAACAGCTTGAATGGACCGATCAAGAATGTCCCGGCCGTACAGCAAAGAACAGGCGAAATGGAGCTTGAACTGCTCAATGCCAGACACTTTCTTTTCCATATCGCTCAATTGTATGACGATCCGGAGCGGCGTCCACACTTGACCAGCGAGCTCGGTGCGGCGAAACATATCGTCACAAACGCTGCGCTGTCTGTTGTTGATAAAGCGATGAGAATTGTCGGGGCCAAAAGCCTGGGACGAACCAACCCGCTTCAGCGCTATTACCGTGATGTGCGCGCCGGTCTTCACAACCCGCCGATGGATGACGCCGTGATACACAAGCTGGCAGCTGAAGCGTTTGAGTCATAAAAAAAAGAGCCTTACCGGCTCTTTTTATGTATTGTTTTGCTCTTGCAGATTTTTTTGATGCTTGCGGTCAATTCTGTCATAAATAACGTTCATCAGCTTTGGATTGCCCATAATCGCCTCTTTGTTTTCCTGGATCAGCTGTTGGTAAGTTTTCACTTTACGCTTCGGCATGCTCCGGCGCCCTCCTGACATGTTTGTATTCACTTTCTAACTCCGTCAGCGACAATTCATACAGATGACGCTTTGACTTTTTGTATATACCATTCTGTATTAACAGATGAATGAGCTGTTTTTTTCTGATTTCTGCAGACTGAGGTGTCATTGTGTCACCAACCTCCAATCAAACGATATTGATAATCATTATCAATTAACTTCAGTATACAATGTCCGCAATAGCCTGTAAAGATGAAAAGAGTCCTATTCTTTCTCCAATTTACAAACATTCAACAAATCGACAAAAAGTTTCCCGGGCAATAATTTGCTGTCGAAATATTCCGCTTCATTGAACGCACCCTGCTATTTTTCATGTTTTGAACCATACTATGTAATAGAATGGAGGCTGGTATTCAATGGAGCGGACAGAAAATCTGAAAAAGGGAGAAAAAGGGGCGCTCCTCAATATTTTTGCATATGTCATTCTTGCTGTTGTAAAGCTAGTCATCGGGATTCTATATCATTCTGAAGCGCTGAGAGCAGACGGGTTAAATAATGGAACAGATATTGTTGCGTCAGTAGCAGTGCTGATAGGATTGCGGATTTCTCAAAGACCGGCTGACAGCGATCATCCATACGGCCATTATCGGGCTGAAACAATTTCGTCTCTTGTTGCGTCTTTTATTATGATGGCAGTCGGCATTGAAGTGTTAATCGGCGGAGGAAAAGCGATTGCGGGCGGCACAACGGAAACGCCAAATCTTATCGCGGCATGGACGGCGTTAGGCAGTGCTGTGTTTATGTATGGCATCTATTTATATAACAAAAGGCTGGCAGCATCCATTAAAAGCTCTGCCCTGATGGCAGCGGCAAAGGACAGCAGGTCAGACGCTTTTGTAAGCGCCGGCGCGTTTATCGGTGTTTTTTCGTCCCAGCTGAAGCTGCCGTGGATTGATCCGGTAACGGCTTTTATCATCGGCATCATCATTTGCAAAACAGCGTGGGATATCTTTAAAGACGCTTCACATTCCTTAACAGACGGCTTCCATTTAAAAGATCTTGAGCCTTACAAACAGACCGTCGGCAGGATCGAAAATGTGCATCGCCTAAAGGATGTGAAAGCGAGGTATTTAGGCAGTACAGTTCATATCGAGATGGTCATTGCGGTTGATCCGAAGCTTACAGTAGAAGAAGGCCATGGAGTGGCGGATGAAGTAGAAGACAAAATAAAACATGAACACGATGTCACTCATGTTCATGTTCATGTAGAGCCTGACGACATAAAATAAGGCTGTTTAACGAATTAGCTTATATGTTCAGATAAAAATTCAGTCACTTCTTCAAGCGTTTTGGCATTGGCGCTGTGAAGGTGAGCTGTTTTTTCACCGTTCTTGAAAATAAGCAGGCTGGGAATGCCCATTACTTGGTATTTTTCAGCCAGGTCAGGAAGCTCGTCCTTATTCAGCTCATACCAATCGTTTTGATTGTATTCTTCCAAAATATCGCCGATGAACATATTCATGCGTGTGCAGTCTGGGCACCAATCAGCATAAAACTTTACAATGATTTCTTTATCGGATTGAATCAGTTCATTAAATTGTTCGTTTGTTGTGATTTTTTTCATATGTCACATCTCCTTTTCAATGCCATTTTAATATAAAATAAAAAGGAATTACATACAAATGCATTCAACATCAGCATGCCCAAAAATAATTAGATCATTTTCCGGTGAAAATGATAAGATAGTAAAGATGAATTGTAGTGGGGGGAGTATCCATTGAAAACAAGTCTAGGATTAGTGTACGGAGGAAAGTCGGCAGAACATAATGTTTCCCTGCAGACGGCTCTGGCTGTAATCAAAGCGCTAAATACTGAGAAGTTTGATATACATCCGATTTATATAACAGAAAAAGGCGAATGGGTAAGAGGCGCCCGTTTAACTGAGCCTGTTTCAAATGTGAAAATGCTTCAATTTGAGCAAGGAGGCAGTGCTTTTTCTCCAGCTGCCTTGAACCAGGAGATGTTTCCGCAGGAAGCGTCACAGCAAAATGAAGCCATCGACGTCGTATTCCCGCTCCTCCACGGACCGAACGGAGAAGACGGTACGATTCAGGGAATGCTCGAGCTGTTGAACATTCCTTATGTCGGCAACGGAGTGCTTGCTTCCTCAGCTGGCATGGATAAAGTTGTCATGAAACATTTATTTGCGCAGGCTGGCCTTGCTCAGGCTAAATACGCAGCTTTCCTTAAGAAAGACTGGACTCGTTCTCCGAAAGAAAGCTGCGAGCAGGTTGAACAGGAATTAGGCTACCCTTGCTTCGTAAAGCCGGCTAACCTCGGCTCAAGTGTCGGAATCAGCAAATGCCGAAACCGTGAAGAACTGCAAAAAGCGTTTGAGCTTGCTTTCCAATATGACCGCAAAGTCGTCGTCGAAGAAGGCATTAACGGCCGCGAGATCGAAATCGGCGTTCTTGGAAATGACGATCCTAAATGCTCTGTTGTGGGGGAAATCGCACCGAAGACGGATTTCTACGATTACAAAGCGAAATATGAGGATGGAGATACTGATCTGATGATTCCGGCGATTGTGACTGATGAGGAATACGCAACAATCAGTGATATGGCGATCAAAGCATTTAAAGCGATCGACGGTTCAGGACTCGTCAGAGCGGACTTTTTCCTGACAGCTGACGGCGAAGTTCTGATCAATGAAGTCAACACAATGCCTGGCTTTACACCTTTCAGCATGTTCCCGCTGCTCTGGAAAGAAGCCGGAGTGGAATATGCTGACCTGATTGAACAGCTTGTGGAGCTTGCAAAAGAACGCCACGCTGAAAAACAATTGATTAAGCATACATTCTAATGAAGAAGGACACTGCCGGTAAAAGGGCAGTGTTTTTTCCCGTATATACAAAAGAAAGAGAGGGACCTTACTTGATTAAGCGAACAGTAAAAAACATTGCCGAAATGGTTAATGGCACACTAACAAATCCGCAATATGAACAAACAGTCATTCATGGAGTGGCAACCGATACAAGAAAACTGGAACAACATCAGCTCTTCATTCCGCTGAAAGGGGAACGTTTTGACGGCCACACTTTTGTGGAGCAGGCTTTTGAAGCTGGTGTAGCGGCTGTTCTTTGGGATCGGTCAGAACCAAATCCGCCCGAGAATCACGCCGTCATTTTAGTGGACGATACCCTTACCGCACTTCAGCAGCTTGCAAAAGCCTATTTGCAGGAGCTTGGCACACGTGTCATCGGAGTAACCGGAAGCAATGGCAAAACGACAACAAAAGATATGATTCACGCCGTACTGGGGACCAAGTACCGTGTTCACAAAACAGGAGGAAACTTCAATAATCATATCGGTTTGCCGCTGACGGTTTTAGCGATGCCTGAAAATACGGAGATCGCCGTATTGGAGATGGGAATGAGCGCCAAAGGAGAAATTGACCTCTTGAGCCGACTGGCAAACCCGGATGCGGCAGTGATTACGAATATCGGCGAATCGCATATGCAAGACCTTGGCTCTAGAGAGGGCATCGCGGAGGCGAAGCTTGAAATCATTAACGGGCTTAAAGAAGACGGAGTGCTGATTTATATCGGGGACGAACCGCTTCTTCAAAATGCATACAGCTGCCAGACGAAAACGTACGGTACGGGAGCGCATAATGATTATCAGCTTCAGGATGTCAGCCAGAGTGAGGAAGGAACCCATTTTACAATCAAAGGGATAAAAAACACGTTTTTTATTCCAATACTCGGCAAGCACAATGTGATGAACGCCATGGCAGCGATTGCTGCAGGAGCTTATTTTGGCATCACGCCTGAGGGTGCGGCAAAAGGACTGAGCGGCCTAAAGGTAACCGGGATGAGACTTGAACTCATCAAAACAGACAGCGGCCTTTCGATAATCAATGACGCTTATAATGCGAGCCCGACTTCCATGAAAGCTGCAATTCAATTGACAGAAAGCCTCGAAGGCTACGGCAAAAAAATGCTCGTGCTCGGTGATATGCTTGAACTCGGCGATCTTGAAGAAACGTTCCATAAAGAGTGCGGCGCTGTGATCAGCCCTGATAAAATTGACCGCGTCTTTACGTACGGAAAACTGGGAGCTTTTATCGCGGAAGGCGCCCTGAAACACTTTGAGAAAGACCGCGTCAGCCATTACACTGAGAAAAAAGATCTCCTCCAAGCTGTGAAGGAAAACGCATTAAAAGGCGATTTGATTTTATTCAAAGCGTCCAGAGGTATGAAGCTTGAAGAAATCGTTAAAGATTTAATAGAGAGCCCGCTTTCGTAAGAAAATATTTTGCGAAAAAACGCATATTGCATCATAAAATAACATGATGTGCAAACACTAATGTATGCCGGCCGAAAATTATGTATATCTGGCCGGCTGCGGCTATGATACAATATATATAGGTTATTTCGCGATACGAACATATTCGTCCGGACTTTTCATCGTGACCCGAAGTTCTCCGCTGGATTCTTGGGAGCGGATGGAGCAGCAGCCGGCATATTCGAGATGCCGATCTGCTTCTCATCTTATTGAAAAACAAATAGTGTAATGGTAAGATAAAACTTAAAGTAATTCGGGCTTTGTATACGGATGGATCCTGTCCTTCTTGTCTAAAGGGCAGTTTTATAAGTGGTAAATCACGACATTACTGAAACAGCAATTAGAAGGAGTTTGAATAATTTGACTATAACGTTTCAAGATTTTAATTTAAGTTCTGATCTCATGAAAGCAATTAATCGTATGGGATTTGAAGAAGCAACACCGATTCAGGCACAAACGATACCGCTCGGACTTTCAAATAAAGACGTCATTGGACAAGCGCAAACAGGTACAGGTAAAACAGCTGCGTTTGGTATACCCCTTGTTGAAAAAATTAACCCCGAGTCTCCTAATATTCAAGCAATCGTAATCGCGCCAACCCGTGAATTAGCCATTCAAGTATCTGAAGAATTGTATAAAATCGGACAAGATAAACGTGCGAAGGTTCTTCCTATTTACGGCGGACAGGATATTGGACGGCAAATCCGGGCGTTAAAGAAGAATCCGAATATTATTGTCGGAACACCTGGACGTCTTCTTGACCACATCAATCGCCGCACCATTCGTTTAAACAATGTTAATACTGTTGTAATGGATGAAGCGGATGAAATGCTGAACATGGGATTCATTGATGATATTGAATCTATCCTTTCAAACGTGCCAAGCGAGCATCAGACACTTCTGTTCTCTGCCACAATGCCTGCGCCGATCAAACGCATTGCAGAGCGCTTTATGACTGAGCCGGAACACGTAAAAGTAAAAGCGAAAGAAATGACGGTTTCTAACATTCAGCAGTTCTATTTGGAAGTGCAAGAACGCAAAAAATTCGATACACTGACTCGCCTTCTTGACATTCAGTCTCCTGAGCTTGCGATCGTATTCGGACGTACAAAACGCCGTGTCGATGAGCTGGCTGAAGCCCTGAACCTTCGCGGATATGCAGCTGAAGGTATTCACGGTGACTTAACGCAGGCGAAACGTATGGTTGCGCTTCGTAAATTTAAAGAAGGCGCAATCGAAGTTCTAGTCGCAACTGATGTTGCCGCTCGCGGACTTGATATCTCAGGTGTTACACACGTATACAACTTCGACGTGCCTCAAGATCCTGAAAGCTACGTTCACCGTATCGGAAGAACGGGCCGTGCAGGAAAAACAGGTATGGCGATGACGTTCATTACACCGCGTGAGAAAAGCATGCTTCGCGCAATTGAACAAACAACAAAACGCAAAATGGACCGCATGAAGGAGCCTACACTTGATGAAGCGTTAGAAGGCCAGCAGCAGGTTACTGTTGAACGTCTTCGCACGACAATCAGTGAAAACAACCTGAACTTCTACATGACAGCGGCAGCTGAGCTGCTTGAAGATCATGATGCAGTAACAGTGGTTGCGGCGGCTATCAAAATGGCTACAAAAGAGCCAGACGACACACCGGTTCGCTTAACAGACGAAGCGCCGATGGTCAGCAAACGCTACAAGAACCAGCGCTCTTCTAAACGCAGAGACGGTCAAGGCGGCGGCTACCGCGGCGGAAAAGGGAAAAGCAACAACCGTTCTTCCTATGACAAAAAGCGTTCAAACGATCGCCGTTCTTCAGGTGACAGACGCCAGAAAAAATCTTACTAATTTGATCGATTCAGAGCCCAAAACATGATGTTTTGGGCTTTTTTATGTTCGCGATTTGTTATTCAGCAAATTTTCAGCTGACGGAAGCCATTTTTCTCTGTATGCTTAAGAATGAAACCTTTCTGTAAAAGAGACGTATAAATAACGACGAAAAAAAGGGAGGTAGGTATTTTTGAGAGAGCAGCCAAAAAACCAAATCAGTCCAGACGGATTAAAGGTTTGGCGACTTCAAGAGATCATCATATCCGCTGTTTGCTTACTTATTGTCATTGCAGTTGCAGTGTTAAGCTATTATTTTCATTGGCCGTACTGGATCAGCGGCGTGCTCGGCGCGGTTTGGCTGTTGGGATCGATTGTGACGGTCTTTATCATTCCGAAGGTCCGTCATAAGGTGTGGCGATATGAAGTCCATGAACATGAAATAGATATTCAGTCAGGTATTTTTGTGGTGACACGTGTGATTGTTCCGATGGTCAGAGTTCAGCACGTCGATACGTCACAAGGGCCATTATTAAAAAAATACAACCTGGCAACGGTGAAAATTTCCACGGCCGCGACCGTTCATTCGATCCCCGCTTTAGAGATGGAGGAAGCGGATCGGCTGAGAGACTCCATTTCCCGTCTGGCGAGGGTGACTGATGATGATGTCTGAACCGAAACGCCTGCACCCGGCAGCAGTCATTTTGAATTTATGCCATACCATTATTCAAACGATAAAAAATATCATTCTGCCATTCTTTTTTGTGTATATTGTCAATTCAAACCATACTGTCCGTTTTTACGGAGCCATTGCGCTCGGTGTGCTATTCATCTGGCTTGTAGCGGCAAGCATTATCAAATGGAGAAGGTTTACCTATCGAATTGAAGATGATGAATTTAGAATCGAAGAAGGCTTATTTGTTACGAAAAAGCGATACATATCGATTGATCGGATTCAAACGATGAATACGAGCGCGGGCCTTGTCCAGCAAATCTTTAAGCTTGTGAAGCTGCAAATTGAAACAGCAGGCGGAGGCAAGGAGGCAGAAGCCGTTCTTTCTGCTATTTCTGTTGAAGAAGCCGAACGCATCAAAGAAGCTGTCTTTAAGAAAAAAGCGCAAAGACGAGAAAATGAACTTGATGAAGAACGGCTTGAAGCTGAAGAGGAGTTGGTTCCGGCCGTTGAGGTGCAAGAGCACTATCGCATGAACGCGAAAGAATTGCTCATGGCCGCTTCTACCTCCGGCGGAATCGGAGTCATTATCTCCGCTGTATTTGCACTTATTTCCCAGCTTGATGAAGTGCTGCCAATGGATTGGTTATTTGATAAATTTTCCTTCCTTCAGCACGCCAGTATTGGTATTTACGCGGTACTCATTTTTATCGGTTTATTTATCGCCTGGATTTTCAGCATCGCGGGCATGATGTTTAGATACGCGAACTTTCAAATCATAAAAAAAGAGCAGGAACTGGTGATTTCAAGGGGAATTATTGAAAAACATCAAGTCACGATTCCGTTGCGAAAAATACAAGCCATTAAAATCAAAGAAAATATCATTCGCCAGCTTTTCGGCTTTGTAACGGTGTCCATCGTCAGCGCAGGAGGCGGCGACCGGGAAAAAGAAGAAGGCGCTTTGACCATTCTCTTTCCAATGATTCATAAAAAAAAGCTTCCGCACATGCTCCGAACATTTACGCCGGAATATACGCTGGAAGAAAACTGCCGCCGCCTGCCGCGGCGCGCGTTGAAACGCTATTTGTTCCGTTCTGTCATTTTTTCACTCTTTTTGATCATCCCGTTATGTATCTTCTTTCAGCCATGGGGCTATCTGTCAGCCATCCTGTTGCCGATAGAGTTGCTCTTCGGCTATCTCGCGTATAAAGAGGCTGCATGGACGATCAACGGGGACCGTCTTCAGCTGACGTCTAGATTTATAGGCAGAACAACCGCCATTGTACTGAAAAAACGAATGCAGGTCTGCAAGTTCAGCCAATCCTATTTCCAAAAGAAAGGCCGCTTGTATACCATTTCTACTTCGGTGAAATCATCGAGCCATATGGAAGAATTAACGGTGAGGGATGTAGGTGAAGAGGATGCAGCCTTCATTTTAAACTGGTACTCATATGAAAAAGCGGACGGTTAATACCGCCGCTCCAGCGTGTCGACAAACCCTCGCATTCGTTGTCAGGACTGCGCTTCGGTGCTCACGAATTAGAACATTCGCTCCGCTCCTATGCTCGTCCTTCCTAGACTTCAAGGGTTTTCAATCACGCTGAAAAGATGACAAAATCCTAAAATGAAAACCATTTTAGGATTTTGTCAACAATCTGAAGCGACGGTTAATACCGCCGCTCTTTTTTTTGCACGAATAAAAACGAAAGAAGAAGCCCGCCGCATAGTCCAAACAGATGGGCCATCATGTTAATATTGGAGTTGATAAACGACATGAGAACGGCAAATGCGAGCAGTGTGATGATCATTTTGGAATGCTCCTGCCCTATTAGCTCATTGCGAAAAAGAACCATAAACAGGTACACGCCGAATAGCCCGAAAATTGCGCCTGAAGCACCGACATGCACGTAATCAAGCGGCTCTGTAACATAAGTGCCGATATTGCCGATGATGCCGGAGCCGGCGTATACAAGAAGAAAACGCGCTTTTCCCAGCATGCGTTCCAAAGCCGGGGCAAATAAAAAGATGGACATGGAATTAAACAGCAGATGTGTGAAACCGGCGTGCAGCAAAATCGGTGTGATCAGCCGCCACCATTCACCGTTTGCGACACCTAGATTATAGCCTGTGACGGTATCCCTCCATAACACGACTGAATGGGCAGGAAGTGAAAAAAACAGCCAGAGAACAGCTTGCAAAGCCAATATAAAGGTGACAACGGGGTAAAGCCTGATAAACGTTTGAAAATTTTCAGTCCGTATAAACATTCCGAGCCCCTTTTCTTCATTTTGGTATATCTATAGTAACACGTTTATGAGACAAACCATTTAAATAGTACGTAGGCAAAGGAGGTTATCATACATGATTTACGGCATTGGGCTGGACATTACCGAGCTTAAACGCATCGCCTCTATGGCTGGGCGCCAGAAAAGGTTTGCCGAGCGGATTTTGACGCGAAGCGAGCTTGACCAATACTATGAGCTTTCAGAGAAAAGAAAAATCGAATTTCTCGCGGGCAGATTCGCGGCAAAAGAAGCTTTCTCGAAAGCATTTGGCACCGGCATTGGGAGGCAGCTCAGCTTTCAGGACATTGAAATTAGGAAAGACCAAAATGGCAAGCCCTATATCATTTGCACGAAACTGAGCCAAGCCGCCGTTCACGTATCGATCACTCATACAAAAGAATACGCTGCCGCGCAGGTTGTGATTGAAAGGTTGTCAAGCTAGTCTGCATATTAGGGAAACCCCACTCATATATTTGATAGTGCATTAAGGGAGACAAGTTGTTTGAGGCTTTTATGGTACGCATCTGTTCTGCCTAAACGTGTACCGAGCGTACCGTTAAAGTCAAACAAGCGATTTCTTCCTTTTACATCAATTGAGAAAAAGGGGTTGAAAAAGGTGAGAAAAAGCTTTGTTTTGCTTTTAACGGGACTGCTTGCTGTTCTTATTCTTTCTGCCTGCGGGCAAAAAACACAGCAAGATATTGTGGCCGGGTTAGATGAAAAGGCGAAAGAATACACCTCGTACAAAGCAAAAGCGAAAATGACCATCGAGACAGGGAGTGAGCCTCAAGTATACAATGTGGAAATCTGGCACAAAAAGCCGTCTCTGTACAGGGTTTATTTAGAAAATCCGAAAAAGGACCAAAACCAAGTCATTTTACGAAATGAAAACGGAGTATTCGTTCTCACGCCGTCTTTAAATAAGAGCTTCAGATTTCAAAGCGATTGGCCGAACAACAGCAGCCAGGTTTATCTGTTTGAATCGCTCGTAAAGGATGTTCAAAACGATTCGGATGCAGTTTTCACAGCGAAAGAAAAGAAATACGTATTCGAAACAAAAACAAATTATCAGCATAACAAAATGCTGCCCACGCAAGAAATCACATTTAACAAAAAAGATATGAGCCCGTCATCTGTCAAAGTGATGGATACTGACCGGAAAGTGATGGTCAAAGTAGAATTCAGCAGCTTTGAATTTAATAAACAATTTGATAAAGAATCATTTGACGAAAAGAAAAATATGACCCTTTCTCAAATGGATGTTGCCACAAGCGCAAAGCCTTCCGATACATTCGCGGTCAAAACGCCGCTGGAACTGCCGCTTGGCGTCAAGCTGCTTGAAGAAAAAGATATATCTACTGAAGACGGGAAGCGCATCATCATGACGTACGGAGGAGAAAAATCATTTACGTTAATTCAGGAAAAAGCCCAGATTGCCAAGGCTTCCTCCTCCGTTACGCTGAACGGCGAACCGGTAAATCTCGGCTACACCATCGGCGCCCTGTCGGATGCATCATTATCATGGACATATGACGGCGTAGATTACCTTCTCTCTTCTAAAGATCTTTCTAAAGAGGAAATGGTGACAGTAGCGAAAAGCATGCAGGGACAATCATCGAAATAACCGCCAAAGGCCAAACATGATTTGGCCTTTTTTTCGTTAGACATCGTTTCCCTTTAGCCTTTAATTTTAGTATGATATGTAAATGATATTGAATAAAAGCTAGGAAGTGTCGTAATGAGCACAAAACCTTTTTACAGAGATACGTGGGCGGAAATTGACTTGTCCGCGATAAAGGAAAATGTCAGCAATATGAAAAAACATATCGGTGAACATGTCCACCTGATGGCAGTTGTGAAAGCAAACGCCTACGGGCATGGTGATGCAGAAACAGCAAAGGCTGCTCTTGACGCAGGTGCTTCATGCTTGGCTGTGGCTATTTTGGATGAAGCGATTTCACTGCGCAAAAAGGGCTTGAAGGCGCCTATATTGGTGCTTGGCGCGGTTCCCCCAGAGTATGTGGCAATCGCTGCTGAGTATGACGTGACCTTAACAGGTTATTCTGTTGAATGGCTTCAGGAGGCAGCCCGCCACACGAAAAAAGGTTCTCTTCATTTTCATCTGAAGGTCGATACGGGGATGAACAGGCTTGGTGTAAAAACAGAGGAAGAAGTTCAGAACGTGATGGCCATTCTTGACCGCAACCCTCGTTTAAAGTGCAAAGGGGTATTTACCCATTTTGCGACAGCGGATGAAAAAGAAAGAGGCTATTTCTTAATGCAGTTTGAGCGCTTTAAAGAGCTGATTGCTCCGCTGCCGTTAAAGAATCTGATGGTCCACTGCGCGAACAGCGCCGCCGGTCTCCGGCTGAAAAAAGGCTTTTTTAATGCAGTCAGATTCGGCATCGGCATGTATGGCCTTCGCCCGTCTGCTGACATTTCGGACGAGATACCGTTTCAGCTGCGTCCGGCATTTACCCTGCATTCGACGCTGTCACATGTCAAACTGATCAGAAAAGGCGAGAGCGTCAGCTACGGAGCCGAGTACACAGCAGAAAAAGATACATGGATCGGGACGGTGCCTGTAGGCTATGCGGACGGCTGGCTCCGAAAATTGAAAGGGACCGACATCCTTGTGAAGGGAAAACGCCTGAAAATTGCCGGCCGAATTTGCATGGACCAATTTATGGTGGAGCTGGATCAGGAATATCCGCCGGGCACAAAAGTTACATTAATAGGCCGGCAGGGGGATGAATGTATTTCCATGGATGAGATTGCAGGAAGGCTTGAAACCATTAACTATGAGGTGGCCTGTACAATAAGTTCCCGTGTTCCCCGTATGTTTTTGGAAAATGGGAGTATAATGGAAGTAAGAAATCCTTTATTGCAGGTAAATACAAGCAATTAACTTACCTAAATGGAGAATTCATAAAACAGCTTTGCTTGAAGAGTGAATAATGGTATCATTATCACTGGATGGATAAAAGAGTCGTATCCGTAAGTTTGGTGGAGGTGTATGTTTTTTGTCTGAATCCAGCGCAAGAACCGAAATGAAAATCAGCTTGCCCGAAAACCTAGTAGCTGAATTGGATGGTGTAGCGATGCGGGAGAAACGAAGCAGAAACGAACTGATATCACAAGCAGTGAGAGCGTATGTCAGCGAACGAACAACTCGTCACAACCGTGATTTGATGAGACGCGGCTATATGGAAATGGCGAAAATCAACCTGAATATTTCTTCTGAGGCTCACTTTGCGGAGTGCGAGGCTGAAACGACAGTTGAGCGCTTAGTCAGCGGAGGATAATCATTTGATTGTGAAACGCGGCGATGTTTATTTTGCTGATTTATCTCCTGTTGTTGGCTCAGAGCAAGGCGGGGTGCGCCCGGTTTTAGTGATCCAAAATGACATCGGAAATCGCTTCAGCCCAACTGCTATTGTTGCAGCCATAACAGCACAAATACAGAAAGCGAAATTACCAACCCACGTCGAAATCGATGCAAAACGCTACGGTTTTGAAAGAGATTCCGTTATTTTGCTGGAGCAAATTCGGACGATTGACAAGCAAAGGTTAACGGATAAGATTACTCATCTGGATGATGAAATGATGGATAAGGTTGATGAAGCCTTACAAATCAGTTTGGCACTCATTGATTTTTAGACATATTTGCAGGTTGCTCAAATAGAGCAACTTTTTTTGTTTTCAAAAAACATAAACGATATAATAGTGAAATAACGAAAAAATATGTTGTTTTTTATTGGGAGGTAAGCGAATTTGATGTCGAATCAGACTGTATACCAGTTCATTGCCGAAAATCAAAATGAACTGCTCCAACTGTGGACTGACACACTAAAAGAATTAAGCGAGCAAGAATCCTATCAGCTGACTGACCAAGTGTATGAAAATATATCTAAAGAATATATCGACATTCTGCTGCTGTCTGTTAAGGACGAAAACGCTGCTGAAAGCCAAATCAGCGAACTGGCGCTTCGAGCGGTCCAAATCGGACTGTCTATGAAGTTTTTGGCTACTGCACTTGCTGAATTCTGGAAGCGTCTCTACACGAAAATGAATGATAAGAGATTGCCAGATCAAGAGAGCACGGAATTAATCTGGCAGATTGATCGCTTTTTCAGCCCGATTAACACAGAAATTTTTAATCAATACTCAATCTCATGGGAAAAAACAGTATCCCTGCAAAAAATCGCGCTGCAAGAGCTGTCTGCGCCGCTTATCCCGGTGTTTGAAAATATCACTGTGATGCCTCTTGTCGGAACAATTGATACCGAACGCGCGAAACGAATTATGGAAAACCTTCTTAATGGCGTCGTCAAACACCGTTCCCAAGTCGTGCTGATTGACATTACAGGTGTCCCTGTCGTCGATACGATGGTTGCCCATCATATTATTCAGGCATCAGAAGCTGTAAGGCTTGTCGGAGCAAAATGCCTGCTGGCCGGAATCCGTCCGGAAATTGCTCAAACAATCGTCAACCTGGGGATTGATTTATCCCAAGTTATAACTAAGAATACCCTGCAAAAAGGAATTCAAACAGCATTGGAAATGACGGATCGAAAAATCGTTTCATTGGGGGAATAACATTTTGAGACATCCGAAAATCCCGATCTTGAAACTGTATAATTGCTTATTAGTGTCCATTCAGTGGGAACTTGATGACCAAACAGCATTAACCTTTCAAGAAGACTTATTAAATAAAATATACGAAACAGGTGCTAACGGAGTCGTCATTGACCTGACATCTGTGGATATGATTGATTCATTTATCGCGAAAGTGCTGGGCGACGTCATTACAATGTCTAAGTTAATGGGGGCAAAAGTTGTCTTGACCGGCATTCAGCCCGCTGTGGCAGTGACGCTGATTGAACTTGGAATCGCACTTGAGGAAATCGAAACTGCGCTCGACTTAGAGCAGGGGCTTGAGACATTGAAGCGGGAATTGGGGGAATAGCGAATGAACGACCAATCCTGTGTAAGAATCATGACAGAATGGGATATTGTGGCCGCCAGACAGCTGGGACGAAACGTTGCGAAAGAACTGGGTTTCGGCACGGTAGACCAGGCTAGAATTACAACGGCTATTTCAGAATTAGCCAGGAATATTTATTTATATGCCGGCAAAGGGCAGATTGGAATTGAACAGGTCGCAGACAGAGGAAAAAAAGGCCTGAAAATTATAGCGGAAGACCAAGGGCCGGGAATTCCTGATATCCGAAAAGTCATGGAAGACGGGTTTTCAACGTCTGGAGGACTTGGTGCGGGACTTCCCGGGGTCAAAAGGCTGATGGATGAATTCAGCTTAAATTCCGTAGCGGGGGAAGGAACAGAGATACAAGCCATCAAATGGCTTCGGTAGGAGGTAAGAACGTGGATTTTAGGGAGGTTATTGAGCAGCGGTATCATCAGCTGCTTAGTCGATATATAGCCGAATTAACAGAAACATCTTTATATCAAGCCCAAAAATTCAGCCGAAAAACAATCGAGCACCAAATTCCTCCGGAAGAAATCATCAGCATTCACAGAAAAGTGCTGAAGGAGCTGTATCCAAGTCTCCCGGAAGATGTGTTTCATTCGCTGGATTTTTTAATAGAAGTCATGATTGGTTATGGAATGGCTTATCAGGAGCATCAAACCCTTAGAGGGATACAGCAGGAAATCAAATCAGAAATTGAAATCGCGGCAAATGTCCAGCAGACGCTGCTCGGAACTAAAGTTCCTCAGGAAGAAGCGCTGGATATCGGCGCCATCAGTGTTCCTGCTAAACAGATGAGCGGTGATTACTACCACTTTGTCAAAGACAAGGAATCCATCAATATCGCAATCGCGGACGTGATCGGAAAAGGCATTCCAGCGGCTTTATGCATGTCCATGATTAAATACGCGATGGACTCTTTGCCGGAAACGGGCATACACCCTTCTCAAGTGCTGAAAAATTTGAATCGTGTTGTTGAACAAAACGTTGATGCCAGTATGTTTATTACGATGTTTTATGCGAATTACAATATGGACAAGCATCAATTTACATATGCTTCAGCGGGACATGAACCGGGATTCTATTATTCTCAAAAAGACAACACGTTTTACGATTTAGAGGCCAAAGGACTCGTTCTCGGCATCTCGCAGGACTATGACTACAAACAATTCGATCAGCATCTGGAAAAGGGCGATATGATTGTTTTATTTTCTGACGGCGTCACAGAATGCAGAACGGAAAACGGTTTCTTGGAGCGTCCTGATCTGCAGAAGCTCATTGAGGAACATATGTGTTCCTCCGCGCAGGAAATGGTCAAAAACATTTATGACAGCCTCCTCAAATTGCAGGATTTTCAGCTTCACGATGATTTTACGTTAATTGTTTTGCGGAGAAAGGTTTAACGTCTGTCAGACCAGGGTATAAAGCAACTAGTGATTTGAAGGAAAATTTGAGGTGATACGAATGAATATAAATGTTGATGTGAAGCAAAACGAGAATGATATACAAGTAAACATTGCAGGAGAAATTGATGTATACTCAGCCCCGGTGCTTAGAGAGAAGCTCGTTCCTCTGGCAGAACAAGGAGCTGACTTAAGAATTTGCCTGAAAGATGTCAGCTACATGGACAGTACCGGATTGGGCGTTTTTGTAGGGACCTTTAAAATGGTGAAAAAACAAGGCGGTTCGCTGAAACTTGAAAATCTTTCTGAACGGCTGATCCGACTGTTTGACATTACAGGCTTGAAGGACATCATTGATATTTCTGCAAAGTCAGAAGGTGGAGTGCAATGAAGAATAATGCTGATTACATCGAAATGAAAGTGCCGGCCCAACCTGAATATGTGGGAATTATAAGACTGACGCTGTCAGGGGTCGCAAGCAGAATGGGCTATACGTACGATGAAATTGAAGACTTGAAAATCGCAGTCAGTGAGGCGTGCACAAATGCGGTTCAGCACGCTTACAAAGAAGATAAAAATGGGGAAGTGTCAATACGATTCGGTGTGTTTGAAGACCGTTTAGAGGTTATTGTGGCGGATGAAGGAGACAGCTTTGACTTTGATCAAAAGCAGCAGGATTTAGGGCCGTACACACCTTCGCACACAGTTGATCAATTATCAGAAGGAGGGCTCGGTCTATATTTAATGGAAACGCTCATGGATGAAGTCAGAGTGCAAAACCACTCCGGCGTCACCGTAGCGATGACAAAGTATTTAAATGGGGAGCGAGTTGATCATGACACAACCATCAAAAACTACGAAACTAACTAAAGATGAAGTCGATCGGCTCATAAGCGATTACCAAACAAGGCAAGATGAACAGGCGCAGGAAACGCTTGTGCGGGTGTATACAAATCTGGTTGACATGCTTGCGAAAAAATATTCAAAAGGCAAAAGCTTCCACGAGGATCTCCGCCAGGTCGGCATGATCGGGCTGCTAGGCGCGATTAAGCGATACGATCCTGTTGTCGGCAAATCGTTTGAAGCTTTTGCAATTCCGACAATCATCGGTGAAATTAAACGTTTCCTCAGAGATAAAACATGGAGCGTTCATGTGCCGAGACGAATTAAAGAACTGGGTCCAAGAATCAAAATGGCGGTTGATCAGCTGACCACTGAAACACAAAGATCGCCGAAAGTCGAAGAGATTGCCGAATTCCTCGATGTTTCTGAAGAAGAGGTTCTTGAAACGATGGAAATGGGCAAAAGCTATCAAGCCTTATCCGTTGACCACAGCATTGAAGCGGATTCGGACGGAAGCACCGTCACGATTCTTGATATCGTCGGATCACAGGAGGACGGATATGAGCGGGTCAACCAGCAATTGATGCTGCAAAGCGTGCTTCATGTCCTTTCAGATCGTGAAAAACAAATCATAGACCTTACGTATATTCAAAACAAAAGCCAAAAAGAAACTGGGGACATTCTCGGTATATCTCAAATGCACGTCTCGCGCTTGCAACGCAAAGCTGTGAAGAAGCTCAGAGAGGCCTTGATTGAAGATCCCTCGATGGAGTTAATGTAATGATCCAGGTTGAAGAAAACGAGCATATTCAAACTCTAGTATATCAACTGAATAAAGAAGGGAAATCGATTTGCGGTGACAGCTTTTTTATGAAAGCTGATGATAAGGAGTTAATTTGCGCGGTTGCTGACGGACTGGGAAGTGGATCACTTGCTAACGAATCCTCTGCAGCCATCAAAGACTTAGTGGAAAACTATGCGAATGAAGACGTAGAAAGCATTATCGAACGCTGTAATCAGGCGATGAAAAACAAAAGAGGCGCTACAGCATCTATCCTGAAAATCAATTTTGAGCAAAGGCAGTTTACGTACTGCTCTGTCGGAAATGTACGGTTTATTCTGCATTCCCCGTCTGGTGAAAGCTTTTATCCTCTGCCGATTTCGGGCTATTTATCAGGCAAGCCGCAAAAATACAAAACGCACACCGCCACCTATGAAAAGGGTTCAAAGTTCATTATACATACAGATGGACTCAACGTACCTGATATCCGCTCCCACTTGAAAAAAGGCCAATCGGTAGAAGAAATATCGAATTCGCTGAAAATGTATACGACATCGAGAAAAGATGACCTGACCTATATTCTCGGACAGCTGTCCTAGAGAATAAGAACAAAAAGAAGCCGGAATGCCGGCTTCTTTTTTTATGTGTTTTTTTCGGTTTTTGATACACTAGAGAAAGAACGACAAAATTGGAGGCTTTGGTTACATGGAAACGTCAGCCCTTTTAAAACAGCAAATTGCGAAAGAAATAGGTTTATCACAAAAACATGTTGAAAGTGTTATCCGTCTGCTTGAGGACGGCAACACAGTCCCGTTTATTGCCCGGTATCGAAAAGAGCAGACGGGTTCAATGGATGAGGTTCAGATTCAAACGATTTCTGAACGCTGGCAATACATACAAAACCTGAATCAGCGAAAAGAAGAGGTCATCAGGCTGATTGCAGAGCAGGATAAACTGACAGATGATCTAAAACGTAAAATCGAGCAATCGGTGAAGCTTCAGGAAGTGGAAGACCTTTACCGCCCTTATAAACAAAAACGCAAAACAAAGGCGACAGTCGCTAAAAGCAAAGGCCTTGAGCCGCTTGCCGACTATATCCTGACACTTCCCCAAGATGATCGTCTGGCAGCAACTGCAGACCAATACATCAGCGAAGAAAAAGAAGTGTTCACACGAGAAGAAGCGATTGAAGGTGCCAAGCACATTATTGCAGAACAAATCTCAGACGAGCCGACCTTCAGAAAGTGGATTCGCCAGGAAACCTTCAAAAGAGGAACCATTAAGTCTGCAGCCGGAAAGTCGGCAGACACCGATGAGAAAAATGTGTATGAAATGTATTACGAGTATGAAGAGCCAATTGCAAAAGTCGTTCCGCATAGGGTGCTGGCAATGAACCGCGGCGAAAAAGAAGACATTTTAAAGGTGTCGATCGAACCGCCTGCGGATCACATTAAGGCGTATTTAGAAAAACAAATCATCAAAAATCGCTCAACATCCGTAAAAGAGATTTTGCAGGAGACAATTGAAGACAGCTATAAAAGGCTGATCCAGCCGGCAATCGAGCGTGAAATCAGGAAAGAGCTCTCAGAAAAAGCTGATGAACAGGCGATTCATATTTTCTCAGAGAACTTGAGAAAACTTCTTTTGCAGCCGCCGATGAAAGGCAAAACCGTTCTCGGTGTTGACCCAGCCTTTCGAACCGGCTGTAAGCTCGCTGTGTCAGATGAGACTGGAAAAGTCTTGAAAATTGATGTGATCTATCCGCATGCGCCAGTCAACAAAACAAAAGAAGCCCATGAAAAAGTGAAAAAGATTCTTGAGCAGTATCAAGTCGAGATGGTGGCGATCGGAAACGGCACAGCATCCAGAGAAACAGAACAATTCATCGTCAATGTACTCAAAGACATGCCGCGCAAAATTTATTATGTGATCGTCAATGAAGCGGGAGCAAGCGTCTATTCGGCTTCAGAGCTGGCCAGAGAAGAATTCCCTGACCTTAAGGTTGAAGAGCGCAGTGCTGTATCTATTGCGCGAAGACTTCAAGACCCGCTCGCGGAGCTCGTTAAGATCGATCCGAAGTCTGTTGGTGTCGGACAGTATCAGCATGACGTCAGCCAAAAACGCTTAAATGAATCTCTGCGGTTTGTCGTCGAAACGGTCGTAAACCAGGTGGGAGTAAACGTCAACACAGCCTCCGCCGCGCTGCTTCAGTATGTAGCGGGATTATCGAAGTCTGTAGCAGGCAACGTTGTCAAAAAACGTGAGGAAATCGGAAAGTTTTCAAATCGAAAAGAACTGAAGGACATCCCAAGGTTAGGTGCGAAAACCTACGAGCAATGTATCGGTTTCTTAAGAGTGCAGGAAGGGACAGAGCCTTTGGATAGAACAGGCATCCACCCGGAAAGCTATAAAGAAACAAAAGCACTTTTGAAAAAACTCGGACTTTCAACAGAACATATCGGCACGGCGGAATTGAAGGACAAAATCAATCAGCTGGCGCTCTCTGAAACGGCAAAAGAGCTGGGAATCGGCGAAATCACTCTGAAAGACATTTGTGAACAGCTGACAAGGCCGGAACGCGATCCACGCGATGAGGTGCCTAAGCCTTTGCTGAAAACAGACGTCCTTCAGCTGGAAGATTTGAAAGAGGGAATGGAACTGCAGGGCACCGTGCGCAATGTAGTGGACTTCGGAGCGTTTGTTGATATCGGAGTCAAACAAGACGGGCTTGTGCATATCTCAAAATTGAGCAATCAATTCGTCAAGCATCCTCTTGATGTCGTATCTGTCGGCGATATTGTGACAGTTTGGGTTGACGGCGTAGATGTACAAAAAGGCAGAGTATCGCTGTCTATGGTAAAATAAAAGCACTGCTTACGAGCAGTGTTTTTTCCTATAGAAATACCAGCATTGATTCAGCAGTTTAATTTGGTAATTATCTTTTTCAAGGAACGCTTTTTGCATCTGCTTTTTAAGCCAATTTGGCATAGGCTCATTCCTCCTCAGCTTTTATCATAAGAGGGACGGTGATTACCATATTGTATGCGAACGGTGAATTGTCCCGTTCAATGTTTTTTAAGTGAGGTGCACCATGGATAACAAAGAGCTTCAAAAGCTGACAGAGGATATTTCTGAAACATATTTTAAAAAGCCGTTCCGCCATCAGGCGCTTTTTAATGACCGGCTTAAAACCACTGGCGGCAGGTACCTGTTAACCTCCCATAACATTGAATTGAACAGAAAATATTTGATTGAACACGGCAGGGAGGAACTGATTGGCATCATCAAGCACGAGCTCTGCCATTATCATCTTCATCTTGAAGGAAAAGGGTACAAGCACAGAGACAGAGATTTTAGAATGCTATTGCAGCAGGTCAACGCGCCGAGGTTCTGTACACCCCTTAAGAAAAAAGCGGAAAACAAAAAAACTTATATGTATATCTGTACGACCTGCGGCCAACAGTATATAAAGAAGCGCGCCATGAACCCTGACAGATACAGATGCGGAAAATGCCGCGGAAAAATAAAAAGAATTTTTTCGTGAAAAAGGTTGACGAATATGGCAAGCCTATGTTACATTATAAAAGTCGTCACGAGAGATAAATAAAAACATTTACCTCTTGACACTGCAAATCAAGGCTGATATAATAAGTCTTGTCTCATTATTCCACAGTAGCTCAGTGGTAGAGCTATCGGCTGTTAACCGATCGGTCGCAGGTTCGAATCCTGCCTGTGGAGCCATATTGGAGAAGTACTCAAGTGGCTGAAGAGGCGCCCCTGCTAAGGGTGTAGGTCGCGTAAGCGGCGCGAGGGTTCAAATCCCTCCTTCTCCGCCATAAGATTTCGATATAAGTTCTCAACCATCGGCCCGTTGGTCAAGCGGTTAAGACACCGCCCTTTCACGGCGGTAACACGGGTTCGAATCCCGTACGGGTCATTCCATTTCGTTGGGCTATAGCCAAGCGGTAAGGCAACGGACTTTGACTCCGTCATGCGTTGGTTCGAATCCAGCTAGCCCAGCCATTTTTATTTTTGAAATCTAATAGTAAGAGCCATTAGCTCAGTTGGTAGAGCATCTGACTTTTAATCAGAGGGTCGAAGGTTCGAGTCCTTCATGGCTCACCATTTGTCTTTTTGCGGGTGTGGCGGAATTGGCAGACGCGCTAGACTTAGGATCTAGTGTCTTACGACGTGGGGGTTCGAGTCCCTTCACCCGCACTTTATTTACAAAGTGCACGCAAATCTGTTTTACTAGGTTAAGAGCCTACTAAACCAGCACAACACAATTTAATGATCACGCGGTCGTGGCGGAATGGCAGACGCGCTAGGTTGAGGGCCTAGTGGGTGAATAACCCGTGGAGGTTCAAGTCCTCTCGGCCGCATCAATGATACCAAGGGTTAGAGTACCTTGGTATTTTTTGTGTCTTTTGAACAGAACGTATTTTGTGACTAAAACTGACCACTTACTTTAAGTAGGTGGTCTGATTTGTCCGCAAAAGTATATAGTTTAATAAGATAAAAAGGGCATTGTATATTAGCATACAAAATATGTTATGCCCTTTTTTGTTTTAATAACGCCTCCGTTATTTTAAGGGTACAATGTTACTTTATTATGGAATAAAAACAAGTGTCGGTCAGCTTGCTTCCATCTGCGGATAAATCATCATTTCTTAAAGTGCCTTCGAATACAAAACCAAGTTTTTCTGGAATAGCACGACTTTTAAGGTTTGTCGATTCACACCTTATTTCAATTCTTCTAAATTTGATATTGTTTAACCCAAAGTCAGCTAATTTCTTTACTGCTTCTACCATATACCCATTCCCGCTAAATGTGGTATTTCCCCAGTATCCAATTTCACATTTAGGTATGTCCCAGTCAATCCCCTGAAGGCTAGTTATTCCAATAAAGCCCTTGGTATCTTTATTAAAAATAAGAAAACGAAAACTTTTTCTTTTTAGAAAATTTATATGGGCAAGTCTTAAATTTATCTCTGTTTCTTCAACAGTGGGAAGTTTTTGAGCAAATGGCAACCACGCTTTTAATTCATTAAAGGAACCCCTAATTGCTTGGTTTACAATTTTCCCGTCTCCTGTTTGGTGTGGTGCTCGAAGGATTAGTCTTTCTGTTTCCAATTGTAAAGGCACATCTAACAATAAAGGATTCATTTGATAACTCCTCTCGTAAGTTCAATGTTAAAAATTGAAAATAAGTAATAAAAACTCTTATCTATAAGAAATAATTCTTGAGGACGTGAGTTATAACTACTTGGTATCTATTTGTTTATCTATGATGCCTCCAGTAAGAATTGAATATTCTTTATTCTCTTCAAAGAATTTTTTCACACTAGAGTAATTCACTTGTAGCCTCACATACATTTAATTTTGGTTTGCAATTCATCAATCTTATTAAGTTCATACTCATAATCACAGTTTTCTTCTAAAACAAAATTCATAGTTTCAAAGAAACTTCTCGCATTCTTTAAGAGTGATTCAAAAAAATCAAGTTTCGGTAGTAAAACTTTTTGTTTTTGATCAATTTCAAATAACAACATATCATTCGATATTGATTTCATTTTCAATAGAAGGGGTTGATCAGGAAAATAAGTTTCGCTTTCTCCTGTTTCAATAGCTTCTTCAATTAGATTTAAAAAATAAGCCCACAATTGGTCAACCAAGTCCCACATAGTGACATCAAGCAAATCTTGTTCACCATATTTTAAAATAATCGCTCCAGATAAATAGTAAGAGTCTAACTGTGATTTTATGTTCTTTAGTCCCTCTATATTGCTAAGTGGAACAAAGTAATCGTCAATATTATTTTTTAAGATTGAAAGATCGTTTATCTTCTTATTTGGCCTAAGAATTAATGATTCAATATAAAACATTTTACCTCTCCTATTTTTCTGGATAGAATTGTCCTACTCTTCCTTTTTGAAAGCCAACAACATATTTTTGACCCTCATATGTTCCTCGAATTTGATAACTAAATTTAGTTCCTTTTTTTGTTAACTCTTCACGGTTTTGTTCATAATTGATTCTATCGCATCTGCAACATCGTTAACAGTCATCTCTTTATTGAGAAAAGATTGTTGAGACTTAATTGAACCATCCCATAAATTAGGATGATGGCGCTCTAAAATATGCTTCATTCCTCGCTTATCAATGAGGAATGATTGTCCTCCAAAAGTGTATTTTCTGCTTTGGAAAGTTTTTAATTCGTTTACAACTTCATGCGGTTTAGCTTTCTTTAATCCTTGTACAGTAGACGAGTTCTTAAATATTTCAAGTGCAGAGTTTTTATAATTCTCTCCATCAAGCACGTTAAAAGGAAAAGTCCCTGAACCACCAGCCATTGCGTACTGTTGTTCAAAAACACTTGGTATTTTAACGTATTCAATTCCTTTTTTTATTCCTGTTTTTGAAACTTCAAGTGTCTTAAGTGCAGCAACTTTTGAACCGGCTTTTGCAACTTTGGATACTTTATCAATACCTTTCGGACCAACTATTGCAAGAACAACAGTACTGCCGACATAGGAAACCCATTTTGCTCTGCTGTGGCTATCTCCATTAATCATTTCACGTTGAAATGTGTCTTCTATGTCTTTTGCTATGATCTTATAAGTATCGATTGGATGTAAGGCTGCGTTCACGGTTCCAGAAAGCGATTCAATCGGGTGTCTTGCAAGTTGATAGAGACCCATCACTGTATCTTTACCTGCTTCATACATTCCCACTGCAATACCTTTTCCAATTTCAGCTTTTTGTTGGAGTTCTTCGAGTTGGCGGAAATAAACTTGCTGCTCAGGTTCCAAATTCTCGTATCCTATTTTCTTCGCAATTTTTAAATACTCGTCTGGATCTGTTACCTTTACAAGCTGCTTTTTCAAATCTTTTATCTCACGTTTGTTAGCTTCCTCTTTTTTGATCTTTAAATATGCTTCAGATTGCTTTTCGATATCGCCTTTTTTCTTATGTATATCGCTCTCACGATATGCCTTGGCATTATAGTGAAGGGGTGTAGCATTCTTGCCCTTACCTGTTGATTCCTGTAACTTTTGAAAGTCTGCTTTAATGAATTGTTCGTTAGGTTCAGTTATCGCATATTCAGTTTTTAAGTTTTCATCCACATCGCCTATTTTATCAACAGTCTTTTTCCGTGTGTTTTCGGCAGAAGAGAGTTCATCTTTAAAAGTCTCTGTTGAAAATAAATCAAGTGTAAGAATGTCATCGATATCATTCAGAATATCTTTCATTGCTTTCTTCTGCTCAGACATAATTGATTTTGATTTTTTATATGCGTTTGTTAGTTCATGTTCTAAGAAGGATTCCTCGATATATGCGTCAGATAAGCTGGCATCTTCTAAAACACCGGAGATACTAGTAAGGAAAGCGATCTTCATTTCAATTAAATCAATCCATTGATCAGTGACACCCACATGATCGTGATAAAAAGCTTTAATATTGTTTGCTCCCTTGCCAGAGAACTCACTGTCATCAAGATCGGCAACATCCTTAAATGCTTTTCTTAGCTTAATCATTTGATTTTTCAATTCTTTATAATCTTTTGCTCGGTTTTCAGCTTCAGATAACAAAGACTTAGCTTCAAATACCTTCATTGTCCAATCCTTTCAGTAAGTTTATATCTAAATATTACCATGGAATAGATATGAAGTTTAAGGGGTAGGGAACGAATCTTAGATCATTTGAACATAATGAGAGTTGGAGAAATATGAAGTAAGGGTGTTTTTTTGCTCACCAATTATTAACGTAAAGAGAAGTTAGAAAGTGTAATGAAAATATTCTTACATAATCAGTGATTCTGTATTCTTTTGTTTGCTCTACAACTTCAGCGCCTCAGAGTCATAACCAAGAATCATTGTTCTGTATGCGCCATCAAAACCGTGTTCTTTTAAAAATATAAATTACACTAGATCGAACCTGACGGAATCATGAATTTCGTCAGGTTCTTTCTGCATTCTGGTTCATGATTAAATCAAAGTAATCTTAATAAACATAAAAGTATTTTATATTTTTATATAAGTTTACTTTACTTTTATATAAGGTGAGTTTATAATTTGGTTCAAGAGGTGATGGTCATGAAGAAAGATTTTGGTGATTCGATCTCAAATAAGGTTTATGAATATCGTGTACTTGCCAGATTGTCTCAGCAAGAATTAGCAAAGAAAGTCGGGGTTTCCAAACAAACCATCTTTGTAATGGAGAAAGGAAATTATGTTCCGACTCTGCTGTTAGCTTTTCGAATTGCCGAATTTTTTAATGTGGATGTAAACGAGATTTTTACTTATGAGAAAGGAAATGATCAAAAATGAAAATGAATTCGATCACAGATATGATCACCAACGCAATTTTTTCCCCTTTAAAGTCCTGGGCTGAACATTCTCCGGGAAATTGGAATATTCTTATTGGCAGTGGGTTTGTATTGCTTGTAGTCGGATTGATTCTGACATTCGTATTTACTAAAAAAATGGGTAAGACTGACGAAAGAACAAACCAAATCGCTTTAAAAGGTAGTCTCTGTACGTTATGTGCACTAATTTTTTGCGACTTGCTTTTCCCAAAAGAATATATGTGGCAAGTTTTCTTCTTATTTAAGTATTCTATTGCATTCTTCGCTTCAGCAATCTATCTAGCAGTTCGATATAAAAAAGATTTTTTGTGAATTCAATTACCGAGAAAGATAGTGTCTCTGTAGTTTTAATTGTTTTAGGAGAGGGAACGAATATGAAATCATTTTATAATGAGATTTGGAGATGTGGGAAAGTATGGGGGTTTTTTGCCGCCAATTATTAACCACAATTCATACAAACCGTTAGAGATGATGTAAAATGTAATGAAAATAAGCTTTCATAATCAGTGATATGAATTTACCATGTTGAGGGCTCAGTGGGATGAATAACCCGTAAAGGTTCAAGTTCTCTCGGCCGCACCCCAATAATACCAAGGGTTTAACCATCTTTGGTGTTATTTTTTTGCGGAAAATACGGCTGTACCGCATTGTGGAGTCCACTAAAAAAGTGCTGACCTCTGCACAACATCGTTGCGCGAGTCTGCACTTTTATTCTGCGATTATGGGGAGTTTATTTTAATCCGTTGTTAGCCGCGCCGATACTTGGCTTTTAGAAGCTTTTTTTAAGTGGCTAAAACTAACAAATTTTTTGCCTTCTTCATCCCATAGGCGGAACTTTAACGACTTAAGGCTTGTTACCAGTGTAATGGTCGGAACGTTTTGCAATGGTTCAGTGTTGTTATGCACTTTTTCAAGCTTATAGTTTGGGACTCTCGGGCTTAAATGATGAACATGATGAAAACCGATATTGCCTGTTAGCCACTGCATGACTTTTGGAAGTTTATAAAAAGAGCTTCCTTCAACTGCTGCTTTTACATATTCCCAATGCTCATCTTCTTCAAAATAAGAATCCTCAAACGTATGCTGAATATAAAACATCCAAATTCCGAGAGAGCCCGATATCATAAAAATCGACACCTGAACTAGCAGGAAGTTTTGCCAGCCAACAGCCCAACATAAAAGTGCTGCCAAAGTGACGATCCCCAGGTTCGTTACATACGTATTCATCCGTTCTTTGCGTTTTGCCCCTTTTCGATTAAAACGATTGGCAATCCCAAAAACGTAAATCGGCCCAATAATAAACATAACAAACGGATTTCTGTACAATCGGTACATTATTTTTGTCTTAGTTGAGGCTTTCTTATATTCCTCAACTGTCAGTACCCAAATATCGCCTGTACCGCGTTTATCCAGGTTGCTGCTTGTCGCATGATGGACAGAATGGTCGTGTGCCCAATGATCAAAAGGATGCAGAGTTAGAATTCCTGTTAATGTACCAAGGATTCGATTCGCCTTTCTGTTCTTAAAAAAGGAATAGTGGCAGCAATCATGAAAGATGATGAAGGTTCTCACTAAAAAACCTGCCGCAACAACAGAAATCGCTAATGTAAGGAAATAAGAAATCGACAAGCTCTTATATGCCAAACACCATAATAGGAAAAATGGCACCAATGTGTTAATGATTTGACAAATGCTTTTGTGTAAATCGGACTTTTCATAAGGTGTAACCAGTTTTCTCAAAGTCCTTAGGTTTTGTTCTTTCATATTAAAAAGTTTCCCCTTCCCTGGTGATCTTCTAAGTGTAGAAAACGTTTTATAGCCTTAGAAGGCCCAACGTTATACACCTCATATATGATAAGTATTCTTCCTATTCATCTGTAAAATTATTGGAAATAATAAACTGATTTCCAGTTTATTATTAGCAGAGTCAGCCGGGATACAAAAGGCGTATGAAGATTATACCCAGCACATTATCGGGTCAAACTCTCTCAATGCTCCCCCATGGGGATCGATTTATTTGACCGTGAACATTGATTGTTTGAGGAAAAAAGAATGGGTATATCCATGAGTGACTGTTTGGAAACATCTGCAGAAACAAAGTTTTACAAGTGAACAGCCCTGCTTTTAAAAGATTATCTTGCTCTTGAACAAGAAACAGCTGAGCTAAGTACTATTAAGCAAAGAAAAAGGTTTGAAGACAACTCGTGATTCATTTTTCACGGTGTTTTCAAACCATAGTTTTTAATAGGCCTCTTATTCTGCGCTGGTATACACATGTTTAACAAATAATGCCATGAATAAATCGTAAATATAATTTGCAGTTATTTCCGATTCCTGATATAATAAAGAAGAATTATTTTTGTTCGGTGTAAAGGATAGTATGAAGATTGACTTTTCGTCTTGATGATACTTTGGGCAAGGATAGTATATACTGTGTGGTTACACACTAGGAGGCAACAAAAATGGAACAAGGTACAGTTAAATGGTTTAATGCAGAAAAAGGTTTTGGCTTTATCGAACGCGAAAATGGAGACGATGTATTCGTACACTTTTCTGCAATCCAAAGTGACGGATTCAAATCTTTAGACGAAGGTCAAAAAGTATCGTTTGACGTTGAGCAAGGTGCTCGTGGAGCTCAAGCTGCTAACGTTCAAAAAGCTTAATCTTCAATCGTTTATACAAACAGGCTCTTTATATAGGGCCTGTTTTTTTATGTCTATATCATACTCAATAAAAAACCCTACTCAACGTTCGAGTAGGGAGATGCTACAAGGTAATAGAAAAAGATTTAAAACTTCAAAGGTTTGTTTACAGTATAACATACTGGATTGACAATATGCGGAATGTATATAAAATATTTAATTTTTTGTTCAAATATAGATAACTGACTCTTTTTTTCACTAACCTGTTCGTTCATTTAAGTAAGATTAGATGAATTATAAAAATGGTTTCATCTAAATGTTATCAACTCGCATATCTCTTTTATGAGAAGAAGATAAACAATTATTATTCAATGTGGCAGTGGATATAAGAAATTCTTAAAAATAATGAGGAGATCGATTGTTTTTTTCTCCTGGAAATAATCACTTAGAGATACCTAAAACAATGAAAGCCCTACCTCTCTTCCATCCTTACGGCTCCTTGTCCGTGCCAGTGTGAATCAGGATACTAATAACAAGTGACTATTTTATTGAGTTTTTTGGTAAAACTTCAATCTTCGCAGAAGAAATGTAAATAATAAAAATGGATTAGAATGTAGGAATAACAAAAGAGGTCGTTAATGTTCTAAACATAAGTTGGAGAAGATTTGCTTTTCATCATAATATTCCGAAATATTTTTTGGGATGTATCTAACCAAAACTTTTTATTTGTTTTTCAGTGATTCCTTTAATTACTTCCAGTTCACTAATCAAAAATTCATATGCATTATCCAGCATTTTTTTTTCGCTTGCATTAAGTGCTTTTTCTTTCTTCATACGCATTAAATCACGTACAACTTCAGCGCCTTCTTGTATTTCACCTGTTTTTATTTTGTCCGTGTTTATTTTATACCTTTGCTTCCATGGCAGTAACCTATCTGATTCTCCATGCTGAAAAATGTGCATAATGTGTTTTAATGCAAGTATATCGGTAACTGGTCGTATATTCGAACTCAATATTTTACGCGTTGGAATCATAACTGTCATATTACTGATTGACATTCTTATGACATAATACTGTTGTTTTTCCTCTAAGAATTCTTTTTCTTCTATGGCTTCAATTATACCTGCTCCGTGCATTGGATAAACAATGTTATCGCCAATTTGAAACATATCATCCACCTCCATATATGGTAACCTTCTTAAGATTACCATATATGGAGGTGTAATATCAAAATTTTAATAATAACATGATCGAATTTTTGATGTCAATAACTTTTTTGAAAAAACAGATCAAGCAAAAACAATAGGGAACGTGTCGGATTTCCAATCAGGAAAAGGTCAATTGATCCGTGTGATCAGTTTTTCATTGGCTCAATGACATCACAGAAATGATTTGAGTAGAAATAAGAAGGAACGATATTTGTGAAATGTCAGCTGAAAATATTAAAAGCACATGATTAAGTTCTAATTTCTTTACCGATTTGATATGGATAACGCCCACTTACTTAATGATGCATTTTCACTTATCTTGCGAACAGAAAAAGGTTTGTGGATATTGAACATTTTGCCACCGAGATTGGCATTATTAATATGGAAATTGACAACCTTCAAATGGGTATTGAGGTGAGAAGAAAAATAAAGAAAGGAGAGATTATAAATGAAGACCAGAACATAAAGAAGTAAAGGGGAAAGAACAAGGTTAATTGAAAAGCAAACTATATAAAATAGTTTGCTTTTCTTTTTGTTATGAATTCACTTCTTTTTCTTTCTCTTTAATGACTAATAAAACACCGCTAAGAATTAAAAACGAACCTATCCAAAATGTCCCGCCTATTTGTTCTCCCAGCAGAATCCATCCGAGTAAGGTTCCAACCAGAGGCTGAAAAAAGAAAAAGAGGCCTCCGCTTGAAGCATTTAATAATTGTAAGCCACGGTTCCACAATAAAAATGCACAAGCGGTTGAAACAATTCCCAAATACAAAAGGCCACCTAGAATTTTAGGTTCAAGCAGTAGTGGCGTAAAAATCGTGCTAGGTTTTACAAAAGGAGTTAGTGCCACAATGGCCACAAAAGTTGAATACGTTGTAACAAGTATAGGCGAATAGCTGTTTGGCACGCGTTTGATAAGCACTGACATCAGTGCCCATGTAAGTGCTGCAACAAGCAGAGAAATACCGCCAAGCTGATTAGAGGTATCAATATGTCCGTTTCCAACAATAAATAATACGCCTGTGGTCGCTAAAATTATTGAAGTTCCTTTTTTTATATTCAATGGTTCTTTAAGTAATAGACGAGCAAAAATAACCATGAACGCTGGTGTGGAGGACGTAATAATTGCTCCCATTTGTGCTGAAGACAACATCGTTCCATATTCTTGTGTAACAATTGAAATGGTGTTGCCAACAATTCCAATGGCCACAATTAATAAAAGATCGCGCTTATGAATTTTCCAAGATTGTTTCCTTATTAAACCAACAATAAGAAGCGCAAGGATGGCGATGACATACCTGATCCAAACCAATTCAAAAGGCGGAATCACTGCGACAACAACCTTAACCACAACATACATGCCACCCCAGATACTAGCGGCTAAAGCTAAATATATAGAACCTAACAGGGTATTTTTCATTTTTTTGTTCCCTCCGTATTTAAAATTAGGTCAATAAATGCCCTAACGGAGAGAAGTAGTCACTTTACTCCATTAAGGGCGGAGAAGTGCTACTGGAACATCATTTTCAAATAGTGGAGCTAAAAACATGTTATGATCACCTCGATTTTTAAGAATGACTATCATTATACAATGTTGGTTATAAAGCCGTAAACACCTTAAGGGGACTCCATTTATTAATAGAATAAACCTTATGAATTAATGTCTCATATGAATTTTTTTGTATGATAATGGCGTCATATTCATCGCTTGTTGAAATTTACTTATGAAATAACTGGTACTGTTAAATCCAACTTGATAAGACACTTCTGTCACATTGGATTCAGGGTGTTGCAGTAATAATAAGCTTTTTTGAATTCTATAATCCATTACATAACGTAATGGCGTCTTATTCAGCATTCGTTTAAAATAACGGCAGCATTCAGAACGGCTCAGTTGGCCAGCTTTTGCAATGTCCTCTAATGTGATTTTTTCAGCATAATGGAGATGGATCCAGTTTAACATTTGTTTCATTCGATGACTTTTTATCATTTCAGATTGATCGTACTCTAATTGAAAACCATTAACGACCAGGTTTTTCCACATTAACGTTAATTGCATCGTAATGTCAATCTCATAGAGCGATGTCTTTTGTTGAATCAATTGATTTATTTTTTTAACAGCATCTAGAATATTTTTTGCCCACTGTTGATTTCCAGCCAAAAATAAATAGGGCAAATTGGTTGAAAACATATAGGGCTGAACATAGCTTGAATACAGTTCCTGAGATAAAACGAAATGGGGTGACACATTCAAGCAAATATACGTACAATCCGAGCCTTCCTTTTCTTCGGCCATGTGCAGGCAGCCGCTATTGATAAATAATCCATCCCCTTCGTGAACCTCTATTTTTTCTTCATTTATTTGAAAGAGAGCTATCCCTTTTAGTATCAAAACAAATTGGATTTCATCATGCCAATGAAGCGGAATATAGCCATTTATATTTTGATTGATCGTTGTCTTGTAGCAGGCAACTGGCAATTCTACCGTTCGGTGCTCTGTTAATTCTTTTAAATTTTGATCGATCACAAAATTCTTCATTCTGACTTCACACCTCAATATATTTATATTTTTTCATTCAATTTGAGTATTTTTTATCATGTTTTGCATTTATTATAACACTATTATTATATTTATTAGTGAGGAGTCATGTATGAATACTTCCAATAGAAGAATGGGATTGTTCTATGTTATCACAGGGGCGACATGTTGGGGGATTGGAGGCACAGTAGCCAAAAAACTTTTTCAAGAATATCAAATTGATGTCAATTGGCTTGTAACGACACGCTTGCTTACGGCTGGAATGTTACTTTTAATGCTGCAACTGTTCAGAAAGGATCGGTCTCAGGTTATTGAGGTTTGGAGAAACAAAGCGTCGGCTGGCCAGCTTCTTATTTTTGGCCTATTGGGAATGCTAGCTGTGCAGTACACATATATGGCATCCATTCAACATGGGAATGCTGCCGTTGCTACATTATTGCAATATTTATCCCCAGTAATCGTCATTATCTACACGCTTTTGCGAAAACAAACGGTTCTTACCAAACAAGATATCATTACTGTTGTACTTGCTTTAGTGGGTTGCTTTTTTTTGTTAACAAATGGTTCAATGTCTCAACTTTCAGTGCCGGCAGCTGCAGTAGTATGGGGAGTTTTATCAGGATTCGCGGCAGCTTTTTATACTTTGTATGCCGTTGGTTTATTAAATAAATTTGATTCTCTTGTCGTTGTAGGTTGGGCTATGATTATTGGCGGTTTTGCATTGGGTTTTATCCATCCGCCATGGCAACTGGATTTTCAACGATTAACTGCTGAGGCGTATGCATATATTTTATTTGTGATATTATTTGGAACAATGATTGCGTTCTGGTTCTTCATAAAAAGCTTGGAAAGCCTCTCTCCAAAAGAAACAAGCCTACTAGGCAGTCTAGAGCCTCTATCAGCTGTTGTAACAACTGTCGTTTGGTTAAAAGCGCCATTTGGTTCTTTTCAATGGATTGGTGCTATTTGTATTATAGGGATAACTTTAATATTGGCTTTACATAAAGAGCCTTCTATGGAGAGTGAAAAATCGATATTAAAGATTAGGAATCATGCAAATCGGGATATATAGGGGCTTTTTTTGCTTACATGACCGGTCAGACAATGAAAAACACTGGTGGAGTTTGAGCCCTCTCGGCAATATCAAAAAGACCAAGGGTTTTGACGCCCTTGGTATTTTTTCTTCAAGAACCTTCAATTTTTCTTTTTTGTAATTGGTATCCAAATTTCACTTTTAAAAGATGGTGATGTTACATCCTTATGCTCGTTCCACAATATTTCTGGACCTTCTATTTGTTCGTAATTTGACGATGGAAACCATTCGGAATAAATGCGTCCCCATACTTCTTGCAGTGTATCCGGAAATGGCCCGATTGATTCGAATACAGCCCATGTTGAGGCAGGAACTTCAAGCCGTGAGAAATTATCTGGACACTGTTTCGTTGTGGCTGCGCCAATATAGTGATCGAGCTCTCCTTTTTCCTCTGTCCGACCTTCAGAAAAATTCGTGGATGCACTAATGAGGCCTGATGGTGCTACATTAGAAAGCTCTTTTAGTTTATTTATTGCTTTTTCATCTAAACTTTCCCACATAGATGCAATTTCCGGATTAATTCCTTTGAAAATAATAGGAACTCTTTTTTTAATGCCAACGATGCGAAATGCCTCTTTTTCTTCAATACGGTAGTTCATTTCATTTCCTCCTTTAATTGTTAGCTGGAAGGTCATTCGTGGATAAGCTTTAAGGGAATGGCCATTAAGTCTGGCTTTTGATGGGTTTATGCCATGTAAATTTTGGAATTCCCGTGCAAAAGAATCTGGTGAGTTATAACCGTACTTTATTGCAATATCAATCACTTTTACATCGCTGTCTTTCAGTTCAAAAGCTGCAAGAGTAAGACGTCTGCGACGAATATATTCCGATAATGAAATACCTGCAAGGAAGGAAAACATCCTTTTAAAATGATATTCAGAGCAGAAAGCAAGCTTTGCTGCCTCTTGAAAATCAATATCATTAGTGAGGTTTTCTTCAATATACTTTAACGCCCTATTCATACTTTTAAGCAAATCCATTTATTTGGTCTCCTTTAACCAAAGAATAACAGGAGTGAAATGTATTTATCCGACATTCTGTGCACAGTTTTGCAGGATAACTTATATGAAATAAAGTAAGTGATTCACTTGTATTTGTACAGGTTTTATTGAAGCATGCTGTTCATAAAAAGGCATCAATAAAAGATAATTATAATTGTCTTATAAGCAGCACATTCATATAATTGAGTGAAAAAGGATGCGTATCATGCCTATCAATTCTTTTGAAAATTATCCGATGAGCTGGAAGCCATCGATTGATAAAGCTGAAAAGCCTATTTATAAAGCACTTGCAGGGCAATTGGAACAGGATATTTTAAACGGAGTTTTATTACCTGGAACAAAACTTCCTCCGCAGCGAGAATTGGCTGATTATTTAGATTTAAATGTGAGTACGATTTCAAAAGCATTTAAAGTGTGTGAGTTAAAGGGGTTGTTAAGTGCGACTGTAGGGAGCGGCACATTTGTATCGTATGATGCGTTATCGAATGCGTATTTACTTGAGGATACAAAGCCGAAACATTTAATTGAAATGGGAGCAATACTTCCAGATCACGCTTCATATGAGCCCTTGTTACACCAACTAAAAAACATGGTTCAGGAGGAGGATTATGAAAAATGGTTTAGCTATGGCCGGGCAGGTGAAAGCCTTTGGCAAAAAGATGCAGCTGTAAAGCTCATCCAAAGAGGCGGGTTTGAAACAACTGTTGAACACATTTTATTTGCAAATGGAGGCCAAAATGCGATTGCAGCGACATTGGCGAGTCTTTGTAAGCCTGGAGACCGCATCGGAGTTGACCATCATACGTACCCTGGTTTAAAAACTGTTGCATCATTGCTTAGTGTGCAAATCGTACCGATAAAATCAGAGAACGATGAAATGAGTCCGGAGTCACTTGAATATGCGTGTAAAAATGAAAATATTAAAGGTTTGTATTTAATCCCGGATTATCATAATCCGACGACTTCCTTTATGTCTGTTGAGAATCGAAGAATGGTTGCAGACATTGCAAAGAAATATAATCTGTTTGTTATTGAGGATGCATCGTACCATCTTCTTAGCAAAAAGCCGCTTCCGGCACTCGCCTCATTCGCACCGCAACAGGTTATCCATATTGCAAGTTTATCAAAATCGTTAGCGCCAGGCCTGCGTTTGGCTTATGTAGCAGTGCCGAGACAATATAAGGAGCCAATATCAAAGGCGCTTTATAATTTAAATATAACTGTTTCCCCGCTATTAGCTGAACTTACTGCTCGCACGATTGTATCAAATCAATTTGAAGTCTTAATTGAGAGTCATCGTGAACAAACCATTCGCAGAAATCAACTCGTAAACCGATATGTTGCGGGATATACATGTTTAGGTGTTGAAACAGGCATTTTTCGCTGGTTGTTGTTACCGGGTAAAATGTCTGGTGCCGAATTTGAAGAATTGGCTGCTCGACATGGCGTGCAAGTGTATGCGGCTGAACGCTTTGTAGTGGGAAATAGTTGTCCTGAAAGGGCTGTAAGGGTTTCTGTCTGTGCACCAAAAACACTTGAAGAGCTTGAACAAGGATTAATGATCCTGAGACGTTTGCTAGACGATCTTACCTAATATTGTTTGCCATACAATTAAGACATTGTATGGCTTTTTTGTGCGTGTTATGATGATCCACATCTAGAGGGAGGTTTATACAAAATTGGCTTTTAGAAAGGAAGGTCAGATGATGTTAGACAAGGACAGCGTAAAAGCAATAGATGTTCAAACTGCTTCATTACAAAGCTACATCAGTTCACCAGAAAAACAAAAATCGTTATACAAGCGTACACTATTCGTTGTGAGTATCTCACAAATTTTTGGCGGTGCGGGGCTGGCGGCAGGAGTGACTGTCGGTGCGCTTATTGCACAGCAAATGCTTGGCACTGATGCGTTTGCTGGTTTGCCTTCTGCTTTATTTACTTTAGGGTCAGCAGGATCTGCATTAATTGTTGGAAGACTTTCTCAACGTTATGGCCGTCGAACAGGTCTTTCAGCTGGCTTTATGATTGGCGGACTTGGAGCAATAGGCGTTATTATGGCAGCAATCATAAATAGTATTTTCTTGTTATTTATTTCGTTGCTTATTTACGGTGCAGGAACAGCCACAAATTTACAGGCCCGTTATGCTGGTACAGACTTAGCAAATCATAAGCAGCGAGCGACTGCTGTTAGTATTACGATGGTTTTTACTACATTTGGCGCAGTGGCAGGTCCAAGCTTAGTGAATGTGATGGGGGATTTCGCTCTTTCTATTGGTGTTCCATCACTTGCTGGCCCTTTCATTTTAGCCGCAGCAGCATATATGTTAGCAGGTGGGGTCCTTTTCATTATGCTTCGTCCAGATCCATTAGTTATAGCAAGAACAATAGAAGTGGCAAATGAAGAGCCTGGTGATAAAGGACATTTGGCGGCAACTGAGCATACAGAAAACAAAAAAGGGATAATCGTTGGGGCAACAGTTATGGTTCTTACTCAAATAGTAATGGTAGCTATTATGACAATGACACCGGTTCATATGAGACATCATGGGCATGACTTGGGGGCAGTAGGGCTTGTTATTGGTTTTCATATAGGTGCTATGTATCTCCCTTCACTGGTTACAGGTGTTCTTGTAGATAGGTTGGGACGTACCGCAATGGCTATTTCCTCTGGAACAACGTTGCTTTTGGCAGGTGTAATAGCAGCATTTGCTCCGGGAGATTCTATGGTTCTTCTCGTCATTGCTCTTTCTTTACTGGGATTAGGGTGGAATTTTGGTTTGATAAGCGGGACTGCCCTTATTGTAGATTCAACTGATAGTGCCACACGAGCTAAAACGCAGGGGACAGTGGATGTTCTGATTGCGTTGTCAGGAGCTGCTGGCGGAGCATTATCTGGAATGATTGTGGCAGGGTCAAGTTACCTCGCATTATCATTTACTGGAGGGATGTTGTCCTTATTACTCATTCCAGTGGTGGTATGGTTTAGGGGCCGCTAAAGGATAGGATTGTTTAATTTACATTAATTTGTTATATTGTTAGATAAAGTCTATTTCGTCGTCTAATATTCTAACTAACTATAGTTGCTCAATTAAATCTATTATAAAGATTTGACTAGGATTCCTTATAGCTGTGTCACTCACTGCATATTCTTTAATTGAATCACATAAAATGGTTATCGGATTTGAAAAAGGCAGGATTACTCGCTTTAGGTAAAGGAGTCATCACGTTGTTAAAAAGGTTTTCTCTTGTTTTTGTTACACTAATGATGTCTATCGTTGTTGTTTTAGCGGCTGCTAAAGAGTCGCCTGGAGATTATGTCATCTCATTTGATGAACCTCTTATCTTGATGATCTCAATTGGGATCGTTGTATTTTTATTTATCCCTCCATTAGTCATGTCCTTTTTTGGCAATTTGGTTGTAAGAATAATATCTGGTGTATACCAATGTTTTATCGTTTTCACTTTTCTGGGGCTCATTCCAATTGGATTTCTTATTCCCAATGGCTTTTTGACAATTCTAGTTTCTATTGCAGGAACTTTAGTCAGTATAGCTAGTGTTGCCGTAACCTTATGCATTGGCAAGAATAAAAAAGATATATAATAATTGAATTGTTATTTTTTCAGATTGTCAGTGAAATAATAAAACAAGATGAGAAGGCTTTGTGGGCCTTCTTTTTTTTTTGTTGTTGCATCATCCCCACTTTAAGCTTAATCTATTGAATAATAAGAGAAGGAACCTATAGAAGAATAAAATAAATAACGAGATGTCAAAAATAAAACTGGACTTCATTATTATCAATTCACGTAAATGTAAAAAGCTTGGAAAGAGGGGAATTCCTTCATGACAAATAGCAGAACGAATCCGAAGGTTGATGAATTTTTAAGTAAAGCGAAAAAGTGGAAGGAAGAATTTGAGAAGTTGAGAACCATCATTCTTGACTGTGAGCTGACTGAAGATTTTAAGTGGATGCATCCTTGTTACACATACAATAATAAAAATGTCGTTTTAATACATGGGTTTAAAGAATATTGTGCGCTTCTGTTTCACAAAGGCGCCTTATTACAGGATACCGATGGAATTCTCATTCAACAAACGGAGAATGTACAGGCGGCGCGCCAGATTCGGTTTACAAATGTTCAGGAAATAAATGAGCTAGAAAACATTTTGAAAGCCTATATTCACGAAGCCATTGAAGTTGAAAAAGCTGGTTTGAAAGTGGATGTTAACAAAAATATTGAATTGAACATTCCTGAAGAACTTCAAAATAAATTCGATGAAATCCCTGCCTTGAAAACTGCTTTTGAAGCATTGACCCCGGGACGGCAAAGAGCATACACTCTTTATTTTTCTCAAGCCAAACAATCCAAAACCCGAGAATCGAGAGTCGAAAAATATGTGCAAAAAATTCTCGATGGAAAGGGATTAAAGGATTAGGCACGCCAAGGTTCAGGCTAAAGGAATAGCATCATAGCGTAATAAGATACTTTCTATAGAAGAAAAACAAGCATAGTAAGATGCTTGTTTTTTTCTTAGGACAACATTCACTTACTGCTGAAATGCTTCTTTTGATTAACATTGTATGCCACTAGACAGCGTTATAAAATATTAATGCAACACCTAGAAATAGCTCAATGGCACGGCTCATCACATTTAGAATGCCTAGGAGAACTAATAGAACCGGAAGATTTTTAGCAAGTTACTACACTCCAAACTTTGTTTTTTGTATTAATATACCTTATTAACCATTGTTTTTAGTCAGGTGCAGACAAACGAATACTGATTAATGAATCATCATGATATCGATGATCCGCTTGATTTTTTCATCGTCACCTGTATCAACATACACTGTTTTTCTGTTTTTTATGATATTCTCAGTCACTTCCCTCATGACGCCTTTTTCTACATCATCAGCAGAATCCCATCGTAAAGGCACATTATATACATGAATCGTGCCATCCCCATTGCCATGATAAGTGACTGATCCATCCACTAAACGAGAACCTGCTAACTGGGTTACATCTTCTGGATAGCTGGCACTTGTATCATCATTAGGATTAATTGGCTCGCCAGCCGCAATATGTCGAACATTTAATTCATCTATCTCTTGATTAGGTCCAAGTTGAAGCCAAACTCTGGCATATTCAATTTTTTCAGAAGAGTATGCTGCCAATACATTGTCTTCTTTGCTTTTCTCTTCTGCTGAAGAGGTATTATTTGCAGCTTTTGTTGCGGATTCTTCTGATTCTGTTATTGGCTCCGCTTCATCCTTGCGTATTTTGGTTCTCTCTTCAGGCTCAGTGTGTTTTTCGTCAGTTTGCACAGCAGAAGCTTGATTTGAAGGTTGATGTGCTTCTTCATCCTTACTGCCCGTACATCCAGCAAGCAAAATCATGAGCAGCAGGGCAGTATTGCAATAACATATCATTCTGCATTTCTTCATTCTTTCATTCCTCTCCATTAACTCAGGTCAGCTTCATATATAAGTTTATGTATCTAAATATTACCATGGAATAGATAGGATGATATTGAAAACTGCTTAAGAAGAGGAAACGATCTTGAATAACATCGCGAAAACTTAAGAATTCTTAAGAAGTTTTGCCCCTTTTTCTGTGTTTTTAAGCGGGAACATGATGAAGGATTTAGAACGTAAATATCCAGAGTTGAAAAAATTATTGGAGACTTACAATTATAAGTTTTTGGCGCTGGGGATGATTTGTCCAATAGCTCCAACAGATGTCGTTTGTTTTTTATCGGCAGCTGTAGGAATCAAGTATACCACTTACATTTTAACGGTTATCGTTACGAATATCCCTTTATTGATATTTTCGAGTTTCATTGTGATCAATTTTAGTGAGTCATTAATGGGAACTGTATTGGTTGTCGCATCATTTGTTTTGGTTTCTATTGTATCCATTAAAATGTGGAACACCCTTAAGCATAAACGTAGCACATAGAAATGCCACGGGACTAACCATTTATAGCTTATAAGCACCTGTAGAGATTTAAGTTCTTTCGGTATCCAATAATACCAAGGGTATAACTGCCCTTGGTATTATGTTCTGCTGCACATATATAAACCCTCCATTTTCATTTGTAGATCCTTTTTAATTTTTGTATTTTAGGTTGAATGATCACCAGAAGAAAAATGAACGCATGATCTGAAAAGCTGTTTTGTCGCGGAATAAATACCACCCCGATGATCAACGATAACAAACCCGCTACTACGATATATTGTGTGTCTGATTTTGATTACTGTATATAATCGTTTTTTAGTAAATGCTCTTTCATTTTTTGAATTGCCTTCGCTTCGTCGGCTCCATGAGCGTATATATGTATTTCGGTTCCTGGTTTAATTCCTAAATCCATAATGTCCATGATGGCTTTTGGCGCTTGTTTGAGGTTAACAGTTTTCCCTTGGTATTCAAGAAAAATATCTGATGTAAACCGATGAGCTATACTGACTAACAGGGTAGCTGGTCGCGCAAACCCTGTTTCCTTAATGATCGTAAATTGTCTTTTAATCATTCTTCACCTCATTAAAGTCTGCCTCTTGACGGATTTATAGTTGGGTTGCAGATCAAATTTGAATTTAGAGTACCTTTAGGATAAGTGATCTAATTTCATCATTTTCTCTGCATTTTGAAATAACACCCTTTCTTTGTGTTTACAAAATAATTCTCAACTAACTAAAATGGACAATGACTTCATTCGGGAAAAAGCATGATTCACTATCAGCTTTTATTTATTATTGTAAATACAAACATGGTGTGTACAATGGTTACATTCAGGCGATTTGTTGATTATTCAACATTCCACTCTAAATTGTTGATTATCTTAAGAAAGTTTGGTGAAAAGCTATGTCCAAAGTGGATAGAAGAATAACCAAAAGCCAAGAGGCTATTAAAATAGCTCTGATTGAGCTGATGACTGAAAAAAGTTTTGATCATATTACGATTAAGGAAATTTCTGAAAGGGCAAATGTAAACCGGGGAACAATCTATCTTCATTACTTAGATAAATTTGATCTATTAGAAAAAATTATGGAAGAGCATATAAACAATATGGGGGATTTTTGTGAGTCGGCAGCTGAAATGGACTGGATTGAATCGACTGTACACTGCATGGAATACCTTGAGAGTAATTATTTATTCTTTTCGACGATGTTAGCCAGTGAAGGCGCTCGATATTTTCGCAGTCAGTTCCTTAAGTTTAATATCGAAGAGTTCAGGAAAGATGTAGATGTAACGAAAGGCAAGAATTACGGCCAAAGTGAAGATGTCATTGTTGAATTTATAGCAAATGCTTACGTAGGGGTAGTGGAATGGTGGTTAAAAAACGAAATGCCTTATCCGCCTCGTGTCATGGCAGAAAAAGTGGGGGATTTATTAGAGCGGATTTTATAATGGAGGCAGGAAACGGGTGTTGACTTATTTGTCTAGGCACTTCGATCGCATACAAAATACCAAGGGCCAGCAACCCTTGGTATTTTTATACCTTCATGCATTTTTGAAGTTTATGCTTAAAGGTCTGCCTTACTTTGCAAATCGCCGAGCTGCTGCAACGCACATGATAACGGCGATATTCACTGCTACGAGTGCCCAGCCCACTTTCTCGTGCAGAATCACTGAGGCAAGCAGCAGTCCAAAAAAAGGCTGGAGAAGCTGGAGCTGCCCAACCGCTGCAATTCCCCCTTGGGCAAGACCTCGATACCAGAACACGAAGCCAATCAGCATGCTGAATAAGGATACATATGCAAGACTGAGCAGTGCGGGAACGCCGATCGCCGACCATGAGTCCGGCGTAAAAAAGAACGACAATGGCAGCATAAGAGGAAGCGACAGAACGAGTGCCCATGAGATCACCTGCCAATTCCCCAGACGCCGTGAAAGTTTGGCCCCTTCTGCATAACCAAGACCGCATACGACAATAGAAGCCAGCATGTACGCGTCGCCAAGCGGGGATGAACCTCCCCCCTGAATGAGGGCGAAACCTGCTACTAACAAGCTGCCGGCAGCTGAGAAAATCCAGAAGACGGGGCGAGGGCGTTCACCCCCGCGCAGTACGCCGAAGACTGCCGTTGCGAGTGGAAGAAGTCCAATGAAGACAATGGCGTGTGCGGATGTGACATGCTGAAGCGCTAAAGCTGTCAGCAACGGGAAACCAATCACTACGCCGAACGCTACCACTAACAATGAAATGAGATCTCTTTTGGCAGGATGCTGCTGCCGGAAGATGAGAAGGAGACCTCCCGCCAGTACACCAGCTATCGCAGCACGGCAAACTGTGAGAAATAACGGATCGAAGTCTGACACAGCCAAACGGGTCGCAGGCAGCGAGCCGCTGAAAATGAGTACGCCTATAAAACCATTTATCCAGCCATTTGTTGTTTTGTTCATTATAATCACTCCACATATCTTTCTTGTTCATTGTCTGTATTTTCTTAACAAAACCAGCAGCTAAGGATTACAATGACTATAAACTGGAATTGGCCTTTTATAAACAGCCAGTTTTCATAAAAAAATGCATACCAGTTAGGAGAACAACGCGCAAATGGATATCACGCCTTTTTTGAATAGAACTCTGGATATTCCGCTTTATCAGCAGCTTTATCGGTATTTTAAAGAAAATATGCATCGGGGCCGTATTCAAAAAGGAATGAAGCTTCCTTCAAAAAGACTCCTGGCGAATCAGCTTTCCATCAGCCAAACGACTGTAGAACGTGCCTATGAACAGCTCGCTGCTGAAGGTTATATTGTGAGCAAGCCAAGAAGCGGGTGGTTTGCTGATTATCATGATTCTGATTTTGCTTATGATAGAATGCCAAGCACAACACCCATTCAACAAGAAGCAGAAGAAAATAAACAATGGATTGATTTTCATTATGGGAATGTAGATTCTTCTTACTTCCCTTTTTCCGCATGGCGAAAAAGCATGGTCAATAGCTTAGACCAATATGGACACGAGCTTTATCGGCCGGGACATGTTTTAGGAGAGTTTGAGCTGAGAACACTCATTGCAGAGTACCTGTATCAATCTCGGGGGGTTCATTGCGGCCCTGAACAAGTGATTATAGGTGCCGGGAACCCTATTCTGCTGCAAATCTTGTGCCAAGTTTTTGAGCCGAATATTTCTATAGGGTATGAGGATCCTGGTTATCCAAGAGCACGCAAGATTTTTGAAGCCAACCGCATGAATATTGTTCCTATACCAGTCGATGATGAGGGAATCTGTATACAGAAGATCAAAGAACAGCAGCCAAACCTTGTATATGTCACACCTTCCCATCAATTTACGCTGGGAACCATAATGACAATAAACAGAAGAATTCAGCTGCTCAAATGGGCGGCCGAAAATCAATCCTTTATCATAGAGGATGATTATGACGGGGAATTTAGGTACACAGGACAGCCGGTTCCTTCTCTGCAAGGGCTTGATCAGCATAACCGTGTCATTTATATGGGCACTTTTTCTAAGTCTCTTTTGCCCTCGCTGCGTATCAGCTATATGATTCTTCCTTCGCCTCTTTTAAAAAAGGGTCATGAAATCACGTCCTTATATAAGCAGACAGTGTCCTGCCACAGTCAGCTAACCCTAGCTGAATTTATAAAAAATGGAGAGTGGCAAAAACACATCAACAGAATGAGAAAACTTTACCGCAAAAAAAGAGCCATTGTATTAGAGGCAGTGCAAAGGGAATTAGGAGAGCATGTCAGAATCCGCGGAGAAAACTCTGGGCTTCGTATCTTACTTGACGTTTATTTGCCATTTGGTGAAAAAGAGTTAATTGAGAAGGCGAAAAAACATGGAGTAAAAATTTATCCTGTTTCTCTTTCTTATCAACATCATCCTCCTACAAAAACGGTCTCGCTCGGGTTTGCAGGGGTTTCTGAATCCGACATAAGAGAAGGCATAAAAAAACTGAAGGCTGCCTGGAAGATATGAGGGAGCTTTCAGTTTAGCAAAACGGCCAAGTGACGACTAAGTGTTGAGAGCTGTTCAATATTTTTTAAGTATATGATGAGTGCCTGCAGTCCAGGCCACGATACGTCTGTTTAGCGAAAAACAGAATTTTTTATTTGCTCCTCACAGTGCTAAAATAAACAAAATAGACAATTGAAAAAATAGAGGTGTAAGAATGAAGTTAGATGAGTTTACAATTGGCCAGGTCTTCAAAACGAAATCATTAAAAGTATCAAAAGATGATATTATGCGGTTTGCGGGTGAATTTGACCCTCAGTATATGCATGTAGATGAAGAAAAAGCGAGTAAAGGCAGATTTAATGGAATTATCGCTTCCGGCATACAAACACTGGCCATATCTTTTAAACTTTGGATTGAAGAAGGTTTCTATGGAGACGATATTATAGCCGGAACAGAGATGAATCATATGACATTCATAAAACCCGTATATCCGGATGATGAATTGTTTACAATTGTTGAGGTTCTTGATAAGCAGCCAAAGAGAAATGAATTGGGAATACTCACAGTATTGCTATCTACTTATAATCAAAAAGAAGTAAAAGTGTTTGAAGGTGAGTTATCTGTATTGATCAAACGATAACTCAGAAAGCCCGCTTTTCGCGGGCTCGATTGAAGCAGATGGGTGAAAGATGTTAGCGGGTTTCCTTTGAAAAATAAGAGGTTAAAACATCATAAACAATAGGCAAAGAAGTAAATCCCTCATCTTCTAGAAAATGACCTCCGTGCTGAACTTCATATAACGCAGCATCAATTTGTTGTGCCAGATCCTTGCTGAATGAAAAAGGCACAATTTGGTCGTCCTTAGAAGCAATGACAGCACGGTGCTTCGCGGACTCGATGATTTTTTGATGATCAAACGATCCCTGTGTAAATTCATCTAACATCTGTAAAGTGGGCAATGATTTGGCAAAGCCGGAAACAAGTATGATTCCGCCAAGCTGTTTTCGTAATTGAAGATGTTCCAAAAATCTCAAAATGGCGGGGCAACCTAAGCTGTGCGCAACCAAATACGTATTTTCATGTAAAGTGTGCTGATATAAAGAGAGTGTATCCAGCCAATCCTCAAGTCTTGGCTGGAGCGGATTAGGCATGTTTAAAATGTCTGCTTGGACCCCATCTGCGAGCAGACGTTTTTTCAGCCAAGGGAACCAATGATTTGTTGAGGAGGCTCTGTAGCCATGAATGATATAGACTTGTTTTGTCATTATTTCCTCCTAAGAAATATTTTCATTCAGTATAAAATTCCTCTCATTGGGAAACAAGTACGCACTTTTTTGTAAGTAGCTTTACATATGAGGCCCTCCTTGTGCCATTCCCCACTTACACATCTCATCTATGAGGGGATACAAAGATCGCCCTCTGTCAGATAACGAATACTCTACTTTCAGTGGGGTGTGAGAAACCTCAGACCGATGAATAAGGCCGTCAGTTTGCAATTCCTTAAGCTGTGCGCTTAACATTTTATGGGTGATGAAGGGCATAGCCCTTTTCAGCTCGCCGTATCTCATCGTTTTTTCACACCCTAACTCATAGAGAATTCTCATTTTCCATTTGCCCCCTATAAGAGATAAGGTGTATTCAAATGGGGCTTGTTTACTGCGGCACAGGCTATTCATTGTAATCAAACCTCCTTTTTTAAGTATCATATCAGAATAAATTAGGATTTTCGGTGTTGAAGTTTGAGGGCGATTCACGATCTGAAGTGAAAGGGGCCGCTTGCTCAACAGGCGGCACGGTACATGAATGTTCTAAGTCAAAGAGGGTTACCTTACTGTTAGTTACTTTATTTAAAAAAACGCATGTTTTTAGCTGAAAATATCTATTATGGTATATTTAAATATAAAGAAATATTTGAGAAATGAGGAATGGTATGAATACACCCAAAAAACATAAGAAATTTAAAGCGAAAATGATTCTCCAAATCATCATGGTTATCATTGGAGGAATCATAGCGGCATATGGACTAGAAACAGTGCTCATTCCAAACAGTGTATCTGATGGAGGGGTGACGGGTCTTAGCATCGTTGGTTCACAGCTATTCAACTTGCCGCTGGGGATTTTGATTGCTGTGATCAACATTCCATTTGTCTGGTTAGGATATAAGCAAATTGGGAAAAGCTTTGCATTATTATCAATTATCGGAATCGTATCGCTTGCCGCGGGGACAAGCTTTTTCCACCACACACCCGCTATCATAGAAGGAGATACCCTGTTAATTACCGTTGTCGGCGGGATTATCCTTGGATTCGGAATGGGGCTGGCGCTGCGTAATGGCGGCGCATTAGATGGAATTGACATGCTTGCTGTGCTGCTATCCCGAAAACTGCCATTCGGAACGAGCGATCTCATTCTATTCTTAAACCTATTTGTGTTTATTTTTGTTTCCACAGTATTTGGCTTACAAGGGGCATTGCTTTCAGTCATTGCTTACTACATTGCATCCAAAGTGATTCATGTTGTGGAGGAAGGCTTAAGCGGCTCTAAAACCTTTCAAATTATTACAACCCAACCTGAATTAATGGTAGAGACAATACGTGATCAATTAGGCCGAAGCGCCACATATAAAGAAGCTTACGGGGGTTTTTCCCACGAGAAATTTAAAGAAATCACATGTGTCATCAACCGTTTAGAAGAAACCAAACTAAAGGAAATTATTAATGATATTGATAAAACTGCCTTTGTTACCGTGTATGATGTAGCTGAAGTGAAGGGCAGCAATTTTAGAAATCTCAATCATCATTAGAAAAAAGAATGACCTTAACTGACATGCCGCCGATAAATATAATCAAAAACACTTTTTGAGGGCTTGAGGGTGTAACCGTAAAGGTCTGAATTATAGAAATACCAAGGGTGTCAAAACCCTTGGTATTTTTTCTGCCAAAAATAAGCCATTTTGGTGAAAGATTATTTCTCTGTGGCGAAATAAAGCAAAGCGATGACCGGAAAAGCGATTCCAATCCATAATGCTGTACTCCATCCGCCTGAGGCATATGCCCATCCTCCAATTGATGACCCTATCGCACCGCCTAGAAAGAAGATCGCCATGAATAATCCGTTTAATCGACTGCGAATTTCAGGCGCCAACGAAAAAATAGCACGTTGACTGAGCACAAGGTTTGCAGATACACCCATATCTAACAGAATAGCTGCGGCCACTAGAACTGTTATACCGACGGGGGAGCTGCTCTGAATCATGAGCGGCATTAATAAAGAGACAACGACAACAACGAGAGCGATTCCAGTGGCAAGCCTGGTTAAGCCTCGATCAGCCAGCCGGCCGCCTATTGGTGCAGCGACTGCACCCGCAATGCCCACCAATGCGTAGAGTGCTATTGCCTTCTGAGAAAAATGAAAATCAGGACCCGACAATAATAAAGGAACGGTAGTCCAGAACAAGCTGAAAGCTCCAAATACAAACGCATGATAGATGGCACGGCGGCGTAAGACTGGAGTCGTGCGCAGCAGTTTCCACATTGAACCGAGTAAGGCAGTATAGTTTGTATTTGCTGTTGGTTTTCTGGCAGGAAGCACTTTTGATAATACGATGGCCAGGATAACACTTACCACGGCGGACAAAGCGAATATTGCATTCCACCCCCAGATATCAGCGACTAGACTAGATATCGGACGGGAAAGCATAATACCGAGTAATAAGCCGCTCATGACATTGCCAACAACCCGGCCGCGTGCAGCGTCTGATGCAAGGTATGATGCAAATGGAACAAGCACTTGGGCTGCGATTGACCCCAATCCGACGAAAAACGCAGCTGCTAAAAACAGTGTTCCATGCTTCACAAATGCTGTTAGTGTCAAAGCCGCTGCGCTTAGCAGGAGCGATGCAACGACAAGTTTTTTGTTTTCGATAATATCTCCTAAAGGGACAAGAAATAGTAAGCCGGCAACGTATCCGATTTGGGTTAGTGTGACAATCAATCCAGCACTGCTTGGAGAAAGTCCAATTGCCTTACTAATTAATCCGACCAAGGGTTGTGCATAGTAAAGATTAGCAACAATGATACCGCATGCTGTTGCGAGAAGAAGGGTTAAACTGGGTGAGATCCTCTGACCTGCTTGTTTGTTTCCATTAGCCATAAGAATGAACTCCTTTTTAAGTGGTTTTTTGAGTGTAATCATGACTTCTCAACACAAGTGATTTTATAAACTGAACGTTCAGTTTCGTTGATTAAGGAAAATAATATACTAAACGTTCAGTTTTGTAAATAGGTTTCTGTTTTCTTTTTTTATTCAGATTAAGTATACTGAACGTATAGTTTATATTGCGGGAAGGAATGATTCATGTGCAGAGTAAACGAGGGCGGCCGCGTGATGAAGGAACGCATAAGGCGATTCTCTCTGCAGCCTATGGCCTATTGCTGGAAAAAGGCTTCGATGCGGTGACAGTCGATAAAATTGCCGAGCGTGCGAAAGTGAGTAAAGCAACGATTTATAAATGGTGGTCTAACAAAGCTGCCGTTATCATGGACAGCTTTCTTTCGACAGCGACGGACAGGCTGCCTGTGCCTGATACAGGGTCGTCAGTACAAGATATAGTAACCCACGCCACGAATTTAGCTAGGTTTTTGACAAGCCGGGAAGGAACCGTTATTAAGGAATTAATAGGGGCAGGGCAGTTGGATGAAAAATTGGCAGAAGAATATCGCACGCGATTTTTCCAGCCTCGCCGCCTCCAAGCGAAAGGCCTTCTAGAAAAGGGAATTCAGAAAGGTGAATTGAGAGAGAATCTTGATATTGAAGTAAGCATAGATCTCATTTACGGACCAATTTTCTATCGTCTGCTTATAACAGGGGATGAGGTGAATGATTCCTATGTGCATGATTTGGTGATGAACGCGTTTAAGGGAGTTCAAGCTACCTCTGCTACAGAGAGTATGTAGCTGATAAGAACTGCAAAAGCTACGGTTTATATGACAAATTGGTTCTCTCTAATCGCACAGTGAAAGATAAGATTTTTGTTGCTGAGCGGAATCATCGAGGGAAAAGTTCTCTTATCGGATGTCGAAAAAGAAGTCATTCAATCGTGAATACATTATATTATTACATTTCCTTTTCATCGATTGGAACAAGGGTTCTATACTTCAATGGAATATCGCAAAGTTGGAGTATTTAAAGAACAGGGGAAAATCGATGGCCATTATGTAGATGTCATGGCAATGGAAAAAATACTTGCAATGTAAACAGGCCTCTAAAGAGACCTGTTTTTTAATATCCAGAGGATCTGTCTATTTTCATCTTGGGCTCTATGACTACTCCCATAACTGAAATAGTCTAATATTTATACCGGAATATCTGATGTTCCGAATATAAGGGATTGTTTATATAAATAAAAGTTTATATAATGACGGGGGCGCTAAGGAAACGCGGGGAGCGACTCAGGTTTTCGTTTCAAAGTTTTGATCCTTAAGATATACGGAGCGCTACATATGGAAACGTAAAGGGGAATGTATAATCATTTGGCGTGTATATAACGATTTGCTTATATATTGATTTGGGAAGGAGGAGCTCATATGACGATTGATGTTGCGGCGATGAGTCGTTGTTTGAAAACACTTAGTGATCAAACTAGGCTTATAATGATGAGATTATTTCTTGAAAAAGAATATTGTGTCTGTCAATTGGTTGATATGTTCGAAATGAGCCAGCCCGCCATAAGCCAGCATTTGCGGAAATTAAAAAACGCAGGTTTTGTGAATGAGGACAGAAGAGGCCAATGGCGTTATTATTCAATAAATGGTTCCTGTCCTGAGTTTGATACATTGCAATTGATCTTACATCAAATTGATCAGGAGGATGAATTGTTAAACCATATCAAACAAAAGAAAACTCAAGCGTGTTGCCAGTAAGGAGGCATTAGATTGACATCAATGATTTTGGCAGTATTCATCTTTTTATTAACTCTAGTATTGGTCATATGGCAGCCGAAAAATTTATCTATAGGGTGGTCAGCCTGTGGAGGCGCAGTTTTAGCTCTAATAGCAGGTGTTGTCAATTTTCATGATGTGTTAACTGTGACAGGGATTGTTTGGAATGCGACATTGGCTTTTGTGGCCATCATACTGATATCGTTAATTCTTGATAATATCGGTTTCTTTGAATGGGCAGCGCTTCATATGGCTAAGGCTGCAAAAGGATACGGTGTGCGGATGTTCGTTTATGTATCTCTATTAGGAGCTATTGTCGCCGCGTTATTTGCAAATGACGGTGCAGCTCTTATATTGACACCAATCGTATTAGCGATGGTCAGAGCATTACATTTTAATGAAAAATTAGTTTTTCCTTTTATCATTGCCAGCGGATTTATTGCGGATACCACTTCGCTTCCTTTAGTAGTGAGCAATTTGGTCAACATTGTTTCAGCGGACTATTTTCATATTACGTTTATTGATTATGCATCCAGAATGGTTGTCCCGTACCTGTTTTCGCTGCTGGCGAGCATCATTGTACTTTACCTTTTCTTTAGAAAAAGCATACCAAAACGCTATGATCTGACTGAGGTTAAAAAACCTGTTGAAGCAATTAAAGATCAAAACATGTTCAGACTGTCATGGTATATCTTAGGGCTGCTGTTAATTGGATATTTTGCAAGTGAATTTTTTTCTATCCCTGTATCAGTGGTAGCGGGCAGCATTGCAATCATTTTCTTAATCGCTGCGCAAAAGAGTCCGGCCGTCCATACAAAGAAAGTGGTGAAAGAGGCGCCATGGGCTATCGTATTCTTTTCAATTGGCATGTACGTTGTTGTGTATGGTGTCCGAAATGCCGGATTAACGGATGTCCTTTCAGATGTGATTCAAGCCGCAGCTGATCAAGGATTGTTTGCTGGGACAATTGGAATGGGCTTTATTGCGGCGATTCTTTCTTCCATTATGAATAACTTGCCGACTGTTATGATTGACGCATTGGCGATTGCCGGTACAGATACACATGGGATGATGAGAGAAGCGCTTATTTATGCAAATGTGATCGGTTCAGATTTAGGGCCTAAAATAACACCGATTGGTTCCTTGGCGACATTATTATGGCTTCATGTTCTTTCGCACAAAGGTATGAAGATTTCCTGGGGCACGTATTTTAAAACAGGAATTATCCTCACGATACCCACTTTATTGATCACACTTGTCGGCCTGTATATTTGGCTGCTGATAATCCATTCTTGTTTCTAAAAGGACAAGGTCACTATATCAAGGAAAACAATGCACTGGTAACTCTTGCCGCAGCCAAATGGCTGAAGGGTGGGGGAGAAAATACCTTGGGGCTAAGTGGAATGTGTACAGCGCAGGAATCGAAGCTCATGGATGACATCGAGTGCTGTCAAAGCAATGAAAGAAGCAGGGATTGATATTTCAAATCAAACATCGGATAAATTTGATGATCCGGCAAAAGCACACGGAACAGAAGAAGTGTTTCCAAAGGGTCCGTGATGAAATTGGTGACCGTTTAAAACAGTTTGCTGTAACTGGGGAATAAAGAATCGATATATTCAGCGTTTCCTTGGGTTATATAATGCAATGTGTTGTTCAACAGGTGTCTGCGAGCTGAGTGCAGACACCTGTTTTTGTTTTTATTTGTCTGAGATTCGTAACAGGGAAGTTATTTAGCTGGTGACAGAGGAAAATTGATTTGTGAACAGAATCATGAAGGAGACGGTGTTTTAAAGGAGTTGTCTGTTTTGCAGGAATTAACAAAAGAAAAATACAGTAGCTTAAAAACAATGTTTGATGACAAATATTGTCCCACATTTGTCTATTCAATATTAGACCAAACCATTCCGGGAGCTGTTTATGCAGATGATCAAACCTTTCCTAAATCGTTTTTTATAGGAACTGAATCAGGCATTTATTTTATTGCGGGAGACCAAGGGAATCGGGATTTTCATGATTTCATTGCAAGATATTATGAAGAACAAGTGAAATCATCAAAACGATTTACCTTGTTTTCTTCCAGTGATACATGGGATAGCGTACTGAAACCCATACTGAAAGATGACTTAAACCAAATGAGAAGAGCTGCATTTTCTTATCAACCAAAATCTTTCAAAAAGACTTTGCAACTGCCAAAGGGGCTTGTATTGAAAAGAATTGACGAAGACATCATTTCACATAGCACAGCGTTTAACAGCGCGTATTATGAGGAGTATTGGAATTCTGTCTCACAGTTTGCTTCAAAAGGTTTTGGATTTGCCGTATTACATGGCAATCACGTAGTAAGTGAGTGTACCTCTATATTTTTAGGGCATAATCGAGCGGAAATGGATATCTATACACTTGAAGAATATAGAGGACTGGGGTTAGCTTATTGCGTAGCAAATAGGTTTATAGCGTTTTGTATGGAAAGTGGGATTGTTCCTAGCTGGGATTGTGATATCTGCAACAATTCGTCCATTGCATTAGCAGCTAAACTAGGGTTTAAGACGGTAACGGAATACACTATTTACTACTCTGGCTAACCTTAATGAAAGAACCTTAAAAGGAGATACCAACCGATGTTGGTATCTTTTTTGTTTTAGAGTTTTTTTACCCTTTTAGCAGAAAAATGGGTGATGAAAATCTTATTCATTTTATTTACTTTTAGGTAGGTAAAACATACCCCGCCAACTGTAACCACTCCGCCTAGCAGAGAGAGCAGTGTGGGTATTTCGCCGATCCAGAGCCAAGATATGATCAAGGCTAAAGCCGGTGTAACATAAAGTGAAAGGGTTGCTTCTGAAGCACCGACGAGTGAAGTGACATATGCTAGTGCGAAGTAAGGAATAACCGTCGGCAATAATCCTAAGTAAACGATAGACAAAGTTGCGCTTATTGAAGCGTTCATCATCTCTTCGCCTAAGCCTGGCAGAAACACAAGCATAGGTATTGTTCCGCCCCAAATGGTGAATGTAACGAATGGAATAAAACCATATTTTTTTATATAGCGGGCTTGAAAAACGAAATAAATACTCTCCGAAAATGCTGCCAGCAGGATGACCAAGATACCGCTCATTGAATATGTAAAGTCTCCCGCCCCAAATGCAATCAATAATACACCCAATAAACTGATCATAGAGCCAAGCCATTTCGTAAATCCAAAATGCTCTTTATAAAACAGGCGGGATAGCATGGCTGAGAAGATCGGTGCCGTAGTAACGAGTAAGCTTGCAACTCCGGCACTAACTGTTTTTTCACCGATGTTCAGCAAAATGTGATAGAATGCAAATCCTAAAAACCCTAAAAGAAAAATGGCAGGAATGTCTTTCAAGTCGGGTAGGCGCATCTGAGTCAAAACAGCAAAAAGCAATAATGCCATAGAGCCGATTAACAAACGAAATAAAGCAAGGTGTTCTGGCGTGTACCCTTCAAGTCCTGCGCGAATTCCCGGAAAAGCAGATGCCCATAAACCAATCATGAGACTATGAGATATCATTATTTGAACTGTTTTCTTTCGCATTCCTCTCACTCCTCTTTACAAAAACCAACCAGTTATTTAATGTGTTTCTATACTAATAAAGATTTGATGATATGGCTTCAACCAGTTCAATAGATTTTGACCCAACCAATTTATTTTAAGGAGACCGATTCTATGAGCTTTCCAGAAGAAAAAAAGATGAAAAAGCTCCCTAAGTACAGACAAATCGTTCATTTTATTAAAGAGAAAATAGGAAATGGAGAGTGGCCGATTGGAAGCAAGATTCCAAGCCAGCGCACGCTTGCAAAAGATTTTCAGGTGAATCGGAGCACAGTGATTACAGCGTTAGAGGAATTGATGGCCGATGGGCTAATAGAAGGCACAATGGGGAAAGGCACAGTTGTTATCAACAACACATGGACACTGATGGCTAAGAATTCTGCTCCCGATTGGGATCAATATGTCACCTCTGGCATTCAGATGCCAAGCCGAAAAATCGTTCAAGAGATCAATCAATCGGAATCCAATCCGGATCTGATACAGCTCAGCAAAGGTGAGCTTTCACCTGAGATTTTTCCTTTGGCTGTTATGAAAGAGATGATGGGGAAGGTATCTCAACACATGGAGGCATTCGGATATGAAGAACCAAAAGGTTACTTACCTTTGAGGGAGGCATTAAGCAACTATTTAAAAACCATTGGAATCAACGTCTCATCTTCTTCCATTCTGATTGTCTCAGGAGCGTTGCAAGCCTTGCAGCTGATATCAATGGGGCTGTTACAAAGAGGATCAACCGTTTATCTTGATCAGCCCTCCTACCTTTATTCATTACACGTATTTCAATCAGCTGGTATGAAGCTGACTGGACTTCCTATGGATAATGAAGGACTTTTGCCTGAAAATGTTCATTTAACAAGAGGAGAGCGGGGAAGGGCTATCTTATATACAAATCCATGTTTTCACAATCCGACTGGTATTCTTATGTCTAAAAAGCGACGGGAAGAAGTCCTAGCAGTAAGTGAGAATACACAGCTTCCTATTATTGAAGATGACATTTATCGTGAGTTATGGATCGATGAAATTCCGCCATATCCTATTAAAACAATTGATAAAAATGGACACGTACTGTACATAGGAAGTTTATCGAAAACATTAAGCCCAGGTTTGAGGATTGGATGGATCGTCGGACCGGAACCGGTGATTGAACGTTTATCTGACATTAAAATGCAAACAGATTATGGATCCAGTTCGCTATCCCAGAGAGTAGCGGCAGAGTGGTTTACTTCCGGCCAATACCAGCAGCATGTAGAAAAGGTTAGGCAGCAATTAAAGGTGAGAAGAGAATTGGCCTTGAGTGCTTTAGAAACTCATTTGAAAGATGTGGCGACATGGAATATCCCAAAAGGAGGATTTTTTGTCTGGATAAAAATATTGCCTTCCATATCAATGAAATTACTTTATACTAAAGCCTTATCAAAAGGGATTCTGCTCAATCTCGGCAGTATCTATGCTCAGGAAAAAGGGAATTATATTCGCTTATCATATGCTTATGCATCTCTTGAAGACCTTCAAAAGGGGATTTATGAGTTGGGTTTAATGATAAAAGAATTGGCAAGCAGGTAACTTTTATATCCTTAAATGGATGTTTCACTAAAAAAGAGATCAAGCCTAATGATCGCTTGATCTGATAATAACAAGGGTTACTAGAATAGATCAAATCATGGTTCGGTCTTAAAATGATCATGTCTCTGAGCGAAAAGTCTTTCCGACTTCTCTTCCTAAACCAAAGTAGTGTCTGAAATTATAGATAAGCGGGCTCCATTTGGAAGGGTTGATATGGTTTTCGTCCAGAATGATACTTTCCTCGGCATGAAAATGTAGTGCCTGCGTCTCTACAATTGCGAATGACGATTCATATTCTGGAAGCCGAATGTGTTTCACTTCGGCTTCGATTTGGATAGGGCATTCTTTAATTCGTGTTGGTGATACTGTTTTTGATTGTAAAGGCGTTAACTCTGCTGCCTCGTATTTTTCTTTTTTATATGTAAATCCGAGCTGCTTCTTTAAAGGCGGTATACTCTTTTTTCCGCTATAAGATGAAATTCTTTCAATGTTTTCCCATAATTCCGGGCCAGGCAAGTTTATGACACATTCTTTGTGTCTTTCCAAATTGTCGATGGCTTTTCCTCCCAGTCCTACTCCAAGGATTATATAATGTCCAAGAGCCCAAGAAGATGACATAGGACTAATATTAGTGGTTCCATCCTCATTCAATGTGGTTAGAAGAAATGTCGAGGTACCATAATACATGATCTTGGGTTTGATTTCCTTAAATCGACGAGTGTCTTGTTTTTTGATGTCCAACGTTTTTTCCTCCTTGTCACGCTTACATTTATATTGTAAAGGATTAACATTTCAACTATCATCGAAATATGAATGTAAGGAGGAAAATCATGAATCCTAATATTGCAAAAATCTCTTCGTTGCTATCAGATCCCTCGCGTTCTTCCATTCTTCTCAGTCTGATGGATGGCAGGATACACCCTGCGGGAGAGCTTGCATATCTCGCTAACATTAAACCTCAAACCGCCAGTTTTCACCTGAATAAATTGCTTGAAGCAAAGCTGATTAGCGTAGAGAAGCATGGGAGACATCGGTATTACAGATTGGCTGACTCAGATGCTGCAAATGTGATCGAACAATTGCTTCATATTGCGCCTAAAGCAAAAGTCACATCTTTAAAAGAGTCAAAAGAGAAAAAGGACTTGCATTTCGCCCGTACCTGTTATGATCATTTGGCAGGTTATGTGGGCGTGCAAATGGCACATTCATTAGTTGAGCAGGGGATGTTAAAAAAAGTTGATTTAAACTTTGAGGTGACTTCAGAGGGTGCTTTATTCTTTTCAAAGTTAGGCATCAATGAAGAGCAACAACGGAATAAGAGGAGAGCCTTTGCCCGCTGCTGTTTGGATTGGAGTGAACGGCAGCATCATATTGCAGGAGCATTAGGAAACGCCCTATTGGTGCGCATGTTAGAAGAAGAGTGGATCGTTCGTATGCCGAAAACGAGAGCGATTAGGATTACACAAAGCGGGAAAATCGCTTTTGAAAAGCACCTAAACGTGAAGATTTAGGATTTTGAAGCGGAAACACCAGATGATGAGGCACGATATCTAGGAGGAGTAAGATTTGTTCTAATCTTACTCCTTCTTCTTATTTTGAAGCAGCTCGATTCCCCATTGCAATAGAGATGCGGTTCCAACTGTTTATTTGATTAATGATGAGAACAAGGTCAACATATTGTTTTTCATCATAATGTTCCCGCACCCGATGATATAGCTCATCAGGAACCCTTTTAGATGGAATGAGCGTGATGTGTTCAGATAGTTCGAGAGCCGCTTTCTCTTCAGGTGAGTAAAAATCACATTCATTCCAAGCATGTAAACAGTAAATTCGCTGTTCAGTTTCCCCCATTTTGCGGGCATCGGACGTATGCATATCTATGCAGTAGGCACAGCCGTTCATTTGAGAGACTCTGATTTTGATTAGTTCTCTCGTCGTTCGGTTAATTGAGGATTGTTTCGTGTATTTCTCCATATCCATCATGATTTTCATACCTTCAGGTGCAATCTCATAGTAGGACACTCTTTGACTCATAAAGCAAGACTCCTTTCCATAGAATACCTAGATTGTATCCCGGTATTGATCATTTTACCAATGTGCGGTTTGAATGACAGCTGTTTCAGCGTCTTTTGGAAAGAAGCTTCTTTGAATAAAAATAAGGGTAGCCAGCAATGATGAGTGGAGCTGCTAATGCAAGCAGTATCCATGAGCCTGATTGGCTGTCTCTAGTGACTCTAATGAATATATAAGTACCGATCAGAAAATATAATAAAGCACCTAGAAACCAATACATGTTCATTCCTCTTTTTTCTTGCCCGTGTTTTTTGGTTGCGCATTTTTGTCTGTCATATGGCTTAATCGATCAGGGTTCTGATTTTTTAATACCTTTTCGGTCCGGATTCCTTTTCTCTTTAATGATAAAATTGTGAGATCAATCGATTTCAATGATGATCATTCCTTCAATGAATAGTAAGTTCCTTATGATTTTAAAGGTAAATTTGAAAAGATAAAACGTACATAGAGGCAGAACGTTCATGTACGTTTGGGCAATGATCACTTATTGGAAACTCTAATGTTTCCCTGCACCTGATATTGTTGTGTTCCTTCTCTTCCTATAAAATGATTGGATACATGTATGTTTGCACGTTGAAATATGGGTTCGATTTTCATGAATCTCTATTCGGTGAAACAGGTAAAGGAAGTGGATAAGGTTTGCTTATAAGGAATCCTTTTAAAGATAAATATTACTCACATGATAGGCGGGCATTAAACATGCTTGCACTCAGAGTGCCGGGCCTGGCTTTTATTCTCATGATCTATATAGCCTCTATCGTGCTACAATTTGTTTCTGGGGGCTGGTCCATTTTATTGCTTTATGCGTTTACCATATTAATCGCCATTTTTGCTTTGCTTCATTGGCACTCATATCGCTGGGTTAAGAAAAGAGTGATTCTGTATTTCGCGGTACAAGGTTTGATCACCTTTGCACTTGCTAATCTCATGACTGGCTTCTTTATACTTGTCATTATCGGCCTTTATGCATTTTTAATTGGACAAATTATAGGAATGGCAGACAGAAGAAGGACTTTTCTCATTCTTTATCTATTGCTGCTGCTGGTCATAAATTCGGCGTATCACCTTCATAAAGGTGAAGTTTTGCATTTTATTGTTATTGCTGCGCCGATCATGATTGTCATCATCACTTATGCCGCAACATTTTTTGCCCAAGTCGATGAAAAAATAAAAGCTCAATTGACTCTTGAAAGGCTGGAGCTGGCTCATCAGCAGGTAGAACAGCTGACGCTGCAGAACGAAAGACAGCGGATGGCCCGAGACTTACACGATACGCTTGCTCAAGGTCTTGTCAGTTTAAATATGCAGCTGGATGCGATTCATGTTCATCTCGCCAAAGGCAACACAGAGAGAGCGAAGGAAATCATACAACAATCGATGAAAAGAGTGAAAAGCACATTAGCTGATGCACGTTCAGCTATTGACGATCTCCGCAGCAAATCAGAAGAAATCGGTGTTTTAAAAGAAAGAATTACCTCGCTAATGGATCATTTTATAGAGTCGACAGGCATGGCTTGTTTATTAGATTACAGATTGCATCAGGTGCTGGATGTGCGTACAGCTGAAAACTGTTATTACATCATTGGAGAATGCATGACGAATGCGGCAAAGCATGCTGAGGCGAAAACAATCTGGATATCCATTTGGGATGATGAAAAGGGAAGGCTCCATTTAACAGTTAAGGATAACGGCAAGGGATTTGATGTTGAAAAAGGAAAGAAAAAGAGAGGACATTATGGGCTTCTTGGCATACAAGAACGCGTCAGGGCAATAAATGGCCAATTCAATATCAAGAGTACAAAATTGAAAGGAACACAAATTGAGATCACTGTACCAATTCAGGGAGAGATGCAAGATGAATAAGGTTTTAATCGTTGATGACCATCTTGTCGTGAGGGAAGGTTTGAAGCTTTTAATTGAAACGAATGATCAATACACCATTATAGGAGAGGCGGAAAATGGAAAAGTCGCAGTCCGTCTTGCAGATGAATTAGAACCGGATATCATTCTGATGGATTTGTATATGCCGGAGATGAGCGGGTTAGAGGCCATTAAACAAATAAAAGAAAAACACGATACCCCCATCATTATTTTGACTACATATAATGAAGATCACTTAATGATCGAAGGGATTGAATTAGGAGCGAAAGGATATCTGTTAAAGGATACGAGTTCAGAAACCCTTTTTCACACAATGGATGCAGCGATCAGAGGAAATGTGCTATTGCAGCCTGATATCCTCAAACGTCTGCAAGAAATCCAATTTGAGCGGATGAAAAAGCAGCGCAATGAGACGCAGCTGACAGAAAAGGAAGTCATTGTTCTAAAAGCAATTGCTAAAGGTCTTAAAAGCAAAGCGATTGCCTTTGATTTGGGCGTCTCTGAGCGAACAGTAAAGTCAAGATTAACGTCCATTTACAATAAATTAGGCGCGAATTCAAGAACTGAGGCAGTAACGATTGCCATGCAAAAAGGTATTCTGACAATAGACAACTAAACTGCATATTTGAAAATTGCCCAAACGTACATGCCCGAATGTACGTTTTTTTCATTTCATTGTCAACTACAATGAGAAAGAATGTGATCAAGCAATGTGTTGAAAGGAGATTATCATGTCAAAAATGTTATATACATTAGGAGGATGGGTTGCTCGCAATCGCATAAAAGCAATATGTGCGTGGATCGTTGTGTTAGTTGCTTCGATAGGCCTTGCAGTCACCTTAAAACCAAGTTTTTCTGAAGATATGTCCATACCTGACACACCTTCGGAAAAAGCGATGGATGTGATTCAGAAAGAATTTCCTCACGGTCCTGATAAAGGGAGCATACGGGTTATTTTCGGTGCTGGTGATGGGGAGAAACTTACTGGGAAGCCAGCAAAAAAAGCAATAGAAGATACGTTCAAAGAAATCAGTAAAGATGATTCTGTTGACTCGATTGCAAGTCCTTTTGTGACAGGGACAATCGCGAAAGATGGCACAGTTGCCTATGCTGATATCAAGTATAAATCATCAGCAGATGATATAAAGGATTACTCTATCAAACACTTAAAAGACAGTTTGAAAATGGCTGATGATGAAGGATTGCAAACTGAGCTAAGCGGAGATGTACCGGGAGCCGAGATGGAGATAGGCGGTGTCTCTGAAATTGTCGGCATTATCTTGGCTTTTGTCGTTTTAGCCATTACATTCGGTTCTTTATTAATAGCAGGTTTGCCGATTTTAACTGCACTGATTGGTTTAGGTGTAAGTATTGGACTGGTTTTGATTGGGACACAAGTATTTGATATTGCTTCCGTCAGTCTCTCATTAGCCGGAATGATTGGCCTTGCTGTTGGTATTGATTATGCTTTATTTATTTTTATGAAACACCGCCAGTTTTTAGGCGAAGGCATACAAAAGAATGAATCAATTGCGAGAGCCGTGGGAACAGCGGGAAGCGCAGTCGTTTTTGCCGGACTTACTGTTATCGTTGCACTTTGCGGATTGACTGTTGTTAACATTCCTTTTATGTCTGCGATGGGGCTGACAGCAGGGCTTAGTGTACTGATGGCTGTTTTGGCTTCCATTACACTTGTGCCTGCGGTCTTATCGATTGCAGGGAAGCGGATGATTCCGAAATCAAACAAGAAAATAGAAAAACAAAGCACTGAAACAAATGTCTGGGGACGCTTTGTCACCAAAAATCCTATCATGCTAAGTGTATGCAGCATTCTGATTTTGATCGTCATTAGTATCCCATCTATGCATTTGGAACTGGGCTTGCCTGATGCTGGGATGAAAGCTAAGGATAATCCGGATCGCCGGGCATATGACTTGCTTGCCGAAGGCTTTGGAGAAGGATTTAATGGCCAATTAACAATCGTAGCGGATGCCACAAATGCTACAGAAAATAAGGCGGAGGCTTTCGCAGATGCAGTGAAAGAAATAAAGGGCTTAGACCATGTAGCAAGTGTCACCCCTGCAATGCCTAATAAAGAAGGGAACTTTGCCATCATTACGGTCGTTCCGGAAACAGGTCCAAATGATGTCACAACGAAAGATTTGGTACACGATGTACGCAGTTTGTCAGATAAAAACGGAGTAGATTTGCTTGTTACTGGATCGACTGCAGTGAATATTGACATTTCAGATCGCCTGAATGATGCGATACCGGTGTTTGCTGTACTTATTGTTGGCTTTGCGTTTGTATTGCTGACCATCGTTTTCCGTTCGCTGCTTGTGCCGTTTGTTGCTGTTGCAGGTTTCATGTTGACGATGACAGCCACTCTTGGAATCTGTGTATTTGTCTTGCAAGACGGGAATCTCATCGACTTTTTCAAAATACCTGAAAGAGGGCCGATACTCGCGTTCCTGCCGATTTTATCTATTGGGATTCTGTTCGGGTTAGCCATGGATTATCAAGTATTCCTTGTCAGCAGAATGCGTGAAGAATATGTAAAAACAAACAATCCAGTACAAGCCATTCAGGCTGGATTAAAACACAGTGGTCCTGTTGTTACAGCAGCCGGCTTGATCATGATCTTCGTTTTTGCAGGATTTATCTTTGCAGGCGAAGCTTCTATTAAAGCCAACGGATTAGCTCTTTCCTTTGGTGTGCTCTTTGATGCCTTTATTGTAAGAATGACACTGATTCCAAGTGTCATGAAGCTGATGGGGAATGCAGCCTGGTATTTGCCGAAATGGCTGGACAAGATGATTCCGAACGTGGATATAGAAGGGCATCAACTGACAAAGGAAATACAGCCGGAAATAGATCATGAACAAAAGAAACAAATCAGTGTGTAATAGAAAAAGCAGATCTTTAATGATCTGCTTTTTTTGCATATGGTAGTATTTAGAAGATGAAGTCGGCAGTTAAAAGGAGACACTTATGGCGCCATCACTCATTTTCGATATGGATGGAACTTTGTTTCATATTGGCAGAAGCTGCATCATACTAGCAGGCATCCCAGGAGAAGTGACATGATTTTTTGACTTTGCATTCACTACTTGATGCCAACGATCTTGAGAATCCTTCTTGAAAATAAAGGATTTTACAACTGATCATATAAGAAACCTAAAGAAACAAGCACACAAAACCAGCTGCGGGTTTTGTCCAAGAAAAATAGAGTCCATGAGAGAGACTCTATTTTTTGAAATGCCCGGCTAGAAGTATATTGCAGGTCTTTATGAATGCAAAACACTATCTTATAAGCCCTTACCGTGAAATGCCTGTTTCTGCATTGAAAAAACGCATTACACGTTCATTTACGTAAGCGGGTTGTTCCATCGATAAAACATGTCCGGCATTTTTAATGACTTCCGCCTCAATATCAGGAACGAATGAAGAGGCTCGGTGCAGGGCTGAGTGGGGATCATAGATGACTTCATGTTCACCAAGTAATAATAGGATAGGAACTCTTGCTGAACGTAATTCCTCATCGGTAAAAACATACGGAAATCCGTCGGCTTTAGGATTTGGGTTTCTTGATCCATCCTGCCACATTACCCCTGCCTGAAACTGCTTCACAAAAATCGGGTGCAGCACATTCTGATCATTCATCATCCAATTTAAGAATGTTTCAACTCCATTTGACGCTGTAAGGCCAAGAGCGTATTTGTAGAAATCGTGATGAAATGGCAAAAACGTTTCTGCCGGACTCAGTATAGCTGCGCTTTTTACTCTCTCAGGCATACATAAAAGGAAATTCATCGTATGGAGACCGCCAAGCGAAAGTCCGATCATGTGGGACTTTTCGATCCCCAGGTTGTCAAACACATCAAGAAGCCAATTGGCGTAATCCGTTCTTGTACCGCTTACATTCTCAGGAATACTCTTGTTTTTATCACCTATGATATCAACTGCATAAGTTCTGTATTTACTGCTCCAATCGGCGATGTTGGGATACCACATCGTCGAGCTGAATAATGCTCCGTGGAGTAATACAAGCGGCGGGGCATCCTCTGGGCCGCTTGCAATCACATGTGTTTGACCAAAACGAGTAGATATATAGAATGATTTACAACGGACCGGCCAAAGACTAAGGCTTTCATTATAAGTTTGATAATAGCGGATACCGTTGTCACTTAATTCGGGAATACTAGATGAATGGTTTGACATACAAATGCCCCTCCCAATTTTATTTAAATGAATGTGCCGTTTCGTGATGGGGAATCTGATTTTGATATAACAGACTTTATTTACAATATAATACAGTTGTTATTAGACGTCAAATCCAAGATGAAAAGGAAATAAAACGATTGGAACAGATTATTGAAAATCAATATAACAGAATATTAACCTCCTTTGTGGAGCCGCTTCATTAAAGCCGCAATCCAAATGCATGAATCACAAAAATCACAACAGGAGGGATCAAGAGGGAAGGCAGCAAATTCAATGTTTTGAACTTCTTGATTCCAAGAATGCTTAGACCTGAACTGAGGATGAGTATGCCTCCCACAATTGTGATTTCATTAATAAGGTCTGTATTGATTGCGCTCTCCATTACTTTAGCAAATAAATAGATGGAGCCCTGCCAGACAAATAATACAATGGCGGCAGCCGCTATTCCAAAACCAAAAGTTGAAGCGAGCACAATGGAGGTGATCCCATCTAACATCCCGTTTGTCAGAAGGTATGTATAATCTCCATGCAGAGCGGCTTCAACAGGGCCCAATATTGACAGCGAACCTATACAAAATAATAAGACCGCAGTAGATAAGCCCTCTGCTAAATTACTTTTAGAAAATTTGTTCACCAGCTTGTTGAATCGTAATTCTAAATTGATGATCTGGCCTAGCAAACCTCCAATGGCTAAACTCACGATGAATAGAATGGGGTATTTACTATCAGGCAAGTGCTGTGTAATGGCGTTGATCCCCAGCGCGACCGCAGCGAACCCCATTGCCTGCATCAAAATATCCTGGTATTCATCTTTAATGCCTTTTTTGAATATCCCCCCGATTATGCTTCCTGCAATAATCATCACTGTGTTAAAAATCGTTCCAAACATAAGCTTTCTCCTCCAAAAATCATTCCTGCATAAAAAATAAACCCTCTAGTTAGTAGAGAGTCAAGGGAGATAAAAACATATTCATGAGATTATTTGATGGGCAGCAGGATTTCAGTCACATAATTATCTAGGTTATTCGTAATGCCATAATCAATGAGTGTGATTTCAATTGAGTCCCCTGCTACCTCATAATGATGTTCTTTCATATATGCCAGTAATTTTTTGTAGTATGGTTCGGCTTCTGGATGTGACCCTTTAAACCTAATTTGCAGATATTCTCTTGAAGGAAAGATGATTTCTGAAGAAGTTTTTTCATTTTCATCTTCAAGAATCATAAATATACTGGAATATTTGTCAAACTGTTTTGCTTTCACATTTGCTGCTGATATGGATAAACCGATCTTGCCTATGAATATATCTTCGTTCACATTCAGGTGGGTTCTCAATTCAGCTAACGAATGTTCGATATCATGGCCGAGAACATATTCATGCTGCAAGTAAGCCACACGCATTGCGGGAAGTTTGATTTTTGTAATTTGATATAACGGCATGTTAACGGCATCTTCTATATGTGTGATGCGTCGGGAGATCTTTCGTTCAATGCGTTCCAATTCTTTCTTTTTGCGATCAATTTCAGCCTGCTGGCTTTTTAGTAAATGAAGAAGAGTGTTTGTATTTTGAGAGTTATAAAAATCAAGAAGCTTATTGATTGGCAGGCCTAGGGCCCTCAAATACTTGATGGTATCCAGCCGCTCAAACTGTTGGGTAGAATAATATCTATAGTTCGTTTGCCCATCTTTATATTCCGGTTTCAAAAGGCCGATTTCATCATAATACCGAAGAGCAGAGATTTTCACATTGAATAACCTTGACACTTCTCCAATCGAAAAAAATTCCTTCATTCTAACAACCTTTCTGTCCCTATGATTATATACATCCACATTATATAGTACGGGCGAGTTCTAAAGGTAAAGTTTGCATCATAAAGAAAAAGCTCCTTCTAAAAAGGAGCTTTTCACTCTTCGAAATAAGGATTTACATGGATGAGCACTTCTTCTACATCTGAAAACTGTCTTTTGATTTCATTTCGAATTTCGCGGGCAATATCGTGTCCCTGCTTAATTGTCAAATCATGATCCAAAGATAAACGGACATCAAGCAATTTATAGTGGCCATGTTCTCGCGCGCGGATTCTATCAATTCGTTTTACTTGATCACATTGAAAAATAACAGCTTTATATTCCTCTATCAGCTCGGGATCAACACTCTTTTCCATGAGCACATCAACAGACGGCCTGATTAATTCCATTGAAATCTTAAAAATGAGGTAAGCAACGATTGCACTGGCAATGGCATCGGCGTACAACAGATAGGACCATCCGCGGGTGTTTCCGATGATAGCCAACAGGACGCCGATAAAAGCGGCAAGAGAGGCAACGATATCGCCTTTATGATCGTACGCAATCGCTATAATCGCTTTGCTGTTCCATTTTTCCCCTTGCTTTATAGAATAACGATATAAGATTTCCTTAGCCACGTACGAAATCAGAGCCGCAAACAATGCGCTGTATTGGGGAACGCTTGGCCCTTTAACAAAGGACAGAATCGCTTCTATGAGGATATAAACGGATACGATCACTAAGATAATTCCTACAATCGCCTCACTAATGACTTCAGCTTTTCCGTGACCAAAAGGATGGTCTTGATCGGGCGGTTTATTGGAAATTCCGATCACTGCCAAGACTGCAATCGAAGCAACGACATCTGCCGCGGAATGTATTCCGTCTGCAAACACGGCTTCACTATCGCCTACCAGCCCAAAAAAGACCTTTCCTGCCATTAAGATCAGATTGGCGATCAATGCAATCAAAGCAACTTTTCTGCTTATTTGTTCTCTTTCACTTGCCATTTTTTCCTCCTATAAAACTGCACAAAAAAATAGGAGTGCTCTATATACGCTCTCCGTATCCTTTCCTGTGTAATCACTTTGTTTATCATACCAATTCAATTTCGAGTGGGTCTATAGCAACGTTGTTTCCTGTTTACTAATAAATAAGGTGACAGAAAAAAAGTTGGAGCTATGCTAAAAAGGTCATACAGCAAACAAATGAGTTCTTATGTAACAACAGTGATGATTCGCTATTAAAATGCTGCCGTCAGTGAAAAATTTCCACCTAATTTTCAAAAACCTATTGACATGAGAAGATCTGTATTTTACTATTATCTCATATTCAAGATATTTTAATTTGAGATATTTGGTCGGAAAGATCAGCGATCAAGCGCAACTCTAAGTGTTCAATCGTTGTCAGTTCTTTTACACAATATTCAATATGATTTTTTATAACATAATATCTCGAATTCGAGATAAAAGGGAGTGTAGCGTAATGGCTGAATTTACTCATTTAGTCAATGAAAGACGATCTGCAAGCAATTTTCTTTCAGGTCATCCAATCACAAAAGAAGATCTCAATGAGATGTTTGAATTGGTTGCATTGGCACCATCGGCTTTTAATTTGCAGCATACAAAATATGTGACGGTTCTTGACCAGGACGTAAAGGAAAAGCTGAAGCAGGCCGCAAACGGACAATATAAAGTGGTTAGCTCTTCTGCGGTTCTCTTGGTATTAGGGGATAAGCAGGCATATCAACAAGCGGCCGATATCTATGAAGGTTTAAAGGTATTGGGGATATTAAATAAGCAAGAGTATGACCACATGGTGCAAGACACCGTTTCGTTTTATGAAAACAGGGGAGAACAATTTAAGAGAGATGAGGCGATAAGGAATGCTTCACTTTCTGCGATGATGTTTATGCTGAGTGCTAAGGAAAAAGGCTGGGATACCTGCCCGATGATCGGCTTTGATGCGGAAGCCGTAAAACGGATTTTGAACATAGACGACCAATTTGAGGTTGTCATGATGATTACGATTGGAAAAGAAAAAACAGAGAGCAGAAGACCGCGCGGCTACCGGAAGCCTGTGAATGAGTTTGTTGAGTATATGTAAAAGGAGCGGATAAAAATGGCTAAAAAAACGATGGGAATTCATCATATTACAGCGATTGTCGGTCACCCTCAAGAGAACACAGATTTTTACGCAGGAGTGCTTGGGCTTCGTTTGGTCAAGCAAACTGTCAATTTTGATGACCCAGGTACGTATCATCTTTATTTTGGGAATGAAGGCGGGAAGCCGGGAACAATCATTACCTTCTTTCCGTGGGCCGGAGCCCGCCAAGGCGTCATTGGAGACGGTCAAGTTGGCGTGACTTCGTATGTCGTGCCGAAAGGGGCTATGGCATTTTGGGAAAAGAGACTAGAAAAGTTCAACGTTCCCTACACCAAAATCGAGCGCTTTGGGGAACAATATGTAGAATTTGATGATCCTCATGGACTGCACTTAGAAATCGTGGAAAGAGAAGAAGGAGAGGCTAATACGTGGACTTTCGGAGAAGTAACGCCCGATGTTGCCATTAAAGGTTTTGGGGGTGCAACCCTATTATCAGAGCAGCCTGACAAAACCGCTGACCTTTTAGAAAACATCATGGGGCTGGAGCGAGTCGGCAAAGAAGGAGACTTCGTTCGTTATCGTTCCGCCGGTGATATCGGAAATGTGATTGACCTTAAGTTAACGCCTATTGGCCGCGGGCAAATGGGGGCCGGAACGGTGCATCACATCGCTTGGCGGGCTAACGATGATGAAGATCAGTTAGATTGGCAAAGATATATTGCTTCCCACGGATATGGTGTAACTCCTGTTCGGGATAGAAACTACTTTAATGCCATTTACTTCAGGGAACACGGGGAAATCCTGTTTGAAATCGCAACTGATCCCCCAGGCTTTGCACATGATGAAACACAGGAAACAATGGGCGAAAAACTGATGCTGCCTGTGCAATATGAACCGCATCGCACACAAATTGAACAAGGGCTGCTGCCGTTTGAAGTAAGAGAGTTAGATTGATTTGACACATAAAAAATAAAGAAACATATATTCAATTGATGATTGCTGGATGGTACTGTCAGCAAAGAATCAGATAAAATCAAAGATGAGGAGAGATACAAATGGAAGATGCAGGACTGTTGCTTATTCGTATAATGATTGGTGTGGTGTTTTTGTTTTATGGCACACAAAAATTATTCGGCTGGTTTGGCGGATACGGGATTAAAGGAACCGGACAATGGTTCGAATCAATTGGGGTGAAACCAGGAAACGTTGCGGCCGCTCTATCAGGTCTTGGGGAGTTAGTAAGCGGAATTCTATTTATTTTAGGCGTATTCCTCCCGCTTGGAGCTGCTATCATAACAATCATCATGTTAGGTGCTATCGTAAAAGTCCATGGAGCGAAAGGTTTTGCGAATGGCGCCGGAGGTTTTGAATATAACCTGGTGCTCATTGCAGTTTCCATAGGGGTTGCACTCATCGGTTCAGGAGCTTACGCTTTGCATTTTTAATACGAAAGTATGTAAGAACAGTTGCTGCTTGTCAGTAACTGTTCTTTTATTTTCACATTTTCGGCAAGCTTGCAGGTACTCTGCAAAGCAAAAAAGCGGATATCATAAATATAAATCTGTATAGTGAATGATACGTATTGATGAGCTTGGTCATGAAAAACAGACCTATTTGAAGGAGTAAATGGATGAAAGAGATGACAGGATTACATTCATTAGTTTCTATAGAAAACTTTATCAAACAGCACAAATTCAGTTTTATTTATATATCAAGGCCTGGCTGTACAGTATGTCACGCAGTTCTGCCCCAGCTCAGAATAGTATTGGATCAGTTTCCAAACATCAAATTGGGGCATATCAATGCTGACGATGTAGCAGAGGTCGCCGGCAGATTTTCAGTTTTCACCGTTCCTGTGCTTCTTTTGTTCATTGATGGGACTGAGTTTCTAAGAGAAGCCCGTTTTGTTCATTTTGAACAGCTTGAACAAAAGCTGAAAAGGGTTTATCGATTATATGAAGGCGAATAAAGGAATAAGGCAAAAAAAGAACTCAAATGAGTTCTTTTTTTATTCTTCACTAGGCGAAGAAGGGTTATCAACCTGCCCTTGATCACTTGTATCATTATCACAACTTGCTGAAATAATAATTGAATGAGAAGGAGAGTAATCTCCTAATGTGAAATTCACTCCGTAATTTTTGCTGTTCGCAGTATGGCTGTTTTGCAAGTTTTGTCCGATATCTGTATTGGCGTTTTGTGTCATTCCATTTATCGTGAGATTTGAGATGTTGATTTGAGATCGCATGCTTCAAAAACTCCTTTCACTCAGAAGTAGCTGTCATAAAGGACGCTGGCAGTCTATTTACTTCTATGATATTGCGTTTTTATATCATTGCATCAACATAATGGTAAAAATAATAGCGAGTGAATGATCATCTTTTGAAGATGATCAACCTATCAGCAGAAATAAAGCCGCCTGATAAAGAGGCGGCAGATCGTTATATGTCATCTATGAATTTGATGTATCGTTTTTCGTTTGCCTGAAGGATAAGATAGTCGTTTTTAATGATGAGTAGGAGCCTATAGCAGCGTAGCCATAAAACCAGCCCATAAATACGCCAGAAAAGAGGCTGTGTCGATGGCTTATGAAAACAGAAATGACAAGGCCTGTTATTAAGGCAACTGACGGTACAAAAGTTTTGGGGATTTTCAATAATATTTTGAGGATTTGGGTTATCAATATGATGATTGGAACAGCTATCACAGCATCCCAAAAGTTCGTGTGAATAATTGGAAAAGCCATACGGCACCTCATGAAGTGTTTATTTCTTAATTTTTACGCTAAAAGCTTGGAAAGCAGCTCTTGGATCGCATATGTTACATTTTGGGCTTGATTGGCGGAGCTTGTTTGGCTTAAAGCATTGGATTCAAAAACCAAACCTGTATTACTCCCACCGGAACCCTCTGTTGTTTTAGACACAGAGAACGGGCTGATGGAAACTGCAAATCCGTTATTAAAAACGCTGTTCCCGGATATCAAATGAATATAAACTGGGAATTTCATCATTCATCTCTCCTCTCTGTTATGACTGTTTATACAATATGGTGTGTGAGCAGCAGTTGCTTAAACAAAACGGCAAAAACTTTCAGTAAGAGACAAAAACCTGCAAAATGCCACAAGCGCCTTTTGTTAATGCAGCTTTTTAGGGACGTTTTTTTTATTTTTTTTGCCAACTTCATCAAAAATATTCTGATTGCCAGACTGGGCTTGTCCGTCCTTATTTATGAAATCGGGGTGAATGAGTTTTTTCAGATCCCTGACTGTTAAAGGCTTGGCGTCATCAGTTAATTCTATTCCTAATTGCCCGTTTGCCTCTAATGTCGCAATTTTGACATCTTGTATAGCCGTAACGCCGTGAAGCCTTAGCTGCATTTCAAGCTGGTCAGCTGTAAGTCTCATCTTCTTTAAGTTTTCGATATGAAGCTGTCCGTTTTCAATGACGATTTTTGCTTTTCCGGTTAACATCTTTTCAATGGTGTTCGATTTCATTTGGATCCATTCCATAACGATGAGTGTGCTTGTGAAAATTGCCGCTGCAATTAATGTTTTGAAGAGGCTGTACTCGATGATTGGCTGAACGATAATAGTTCCGATCGAAATCATGACAACCGTTTGAGTCGACGTCATTTGTGCGATTGATTTCCTTCCTGAAATTCTCAGCAAAATGACCCCGGCTACAATGAGAACAAGAGATTCCCAAGTGAAATTCATGCTACCACCTGACCAATGATGAATTAGATTTGTCATGGGATTGGCTTTTCTTCCGGCCAATCGCAATTTAATATATCCGAAAGGCAGTCGGTTCATTCTGTCCTGAACCGAACAATATTTTTGGTATAGATGGATATATTAAGCCAAACAATGATAGCAACAGGAGTTTTTTGGCCGAAACAATCTGGGAAGCGGGGAGCGCCATAACATGATTGAACTTGAAGTTGTCATTAGAACGGTTGCCAGCTTTGGCTTGCTGTTAATCGCAGAACGAATTTTAGGCAAACAGACAATCTCTCAAATGACGATTTTTGATTTTATTGCGGCGATCACACTAGGGGCGATTGCTGCCGGATTAGCTTACAATACTTCAATAAAACCGCACAATATGGCCATTTCGTTTAGTATTTTTGTGCTAACCATTTTTCTAATTTCGTTTCTGTCGATAAAGAACAGGAAGCTGAGGAAATTTTTTGCCGGAGATCCAACAGTGCTGATTCAAAACGGGAAGATACTTGAATCAAATATGAGGAAAATGCGTTACACACTTGATTATTTAAATCAGCAATTACGGGAAAAAGAAATATTTAATATCGAAGAAGTTCTTTTTGCCATTCTTGAAACGAATGGTCAGCTGACTGTGTTAAGAAAACCGCAATTCCGGCATGTGACCAAACAGGATTTAATGATTGCGGTAAACCAAGAACAAAGGCTTCCGATAGAACTTATTATGGACGGAGAAATCATTGAGAATAATTTAAAGCAGAATCGTTTGACGGAATCCTGGCTTTTGGAAGAATTGCGAAAAAGAGACATAAAGGTGAAAGAGACCGTGTACGCAGTGCTGCTGGGTAATGGGGATATTTATGTGGATCAATATAAAGACCATATATCAGTCCCTATGGATAAGGAATGAAGGAACAATCAATCTTAAAGCCCCTTATTGAACGCAACGGTTTCAACTTGTCTTGGGTACGAAATATGCAGAAGCCCGTTTAACAGCTGAATCTGTAACAAATGAGTTTCAGCGGCTTCGGGAAGCTGAATGATTCGCTCAATTTCTCCGTAATACCGTTCACGCAGCACTTCCATTTCGGCTGGAAAAACAGGCGTGATCGTTCCTTTGATCAGCAGCTGGGTTTTAGACAGTAAACGGATCGTTAATTCTTCCTCATACACACCGGGCATTTCCACAATGATAAAATTATATTCCTCATCTTGATAAAAGTCGTAAACAAACGTAGAAGCTTCGGAATCAAAAAAATGTTCCGGGGCTTTATATTTGAGCACATTTGTCCAAAAGTCACTTTGTTTATATTCATTCGTAATCTCAAGCCACTTTCGAATTTTTTCGAAATCCATATGAGATTCTCCTTAAATTTGATTTGAAATCGGCGCAGAAGGGTTTCCGATTTGGTCTTGGTCACTAACGTCTGAATCAATATTTCCAGTGTTTAAAAGTGAAGACGTAGGCGAAAGATCCCCTAAGGAAAAGTTTGCTCCAAAATATTTGCTGTTCGCAGTATGGCTGTTGTGCACAGTCGGACCGACATCTATATTTCCGTTTTGCGTGACGCCGTTGATCTTAATATTTGCGATATTAATTTGATATGGCATAGACGAAACCCCTTTAATCTAAAATTGGCGGTGGTGCAATCGGAGGAGCATTAACGTTGGATGTATCAGAGTTGCCGATAGATGTCTGGTCATTTACATCAGGATCGTTTAAGAAGTTTTCCATTACGGATTCTGTAGGTGATGTATCACCGAAAGAAGAGTTGGTCCCTTGAGATTTTTGATTGTTGGTAGGGCTGTTATAAGCAGCTTCGCCTATTGTAATTGAACCATTGCCCGAAATACTGTTGATCTTCAAATAATATAGGTTGATTACTGTAGACGGCATCCCATCACACCCTTCCATCTTTCTGTACAGTACATTATGCGCCGCTGCACCCAATTGTTCCTTGCATTTACGGGCAAAACTCTATCTGGCCCCGGAGTGATGCTCAATTATCAGTGAATGAAAAGCCATTGATATAGGAATCAATGAATTGATTCAGTTATTCGAAATGCATGAGACCTTTTAATAAAGGAAGCTGGCAAACAGGATCAGTTTGAAATAATTGACAATGAAGCTAATGCCATGAAATAATACTCGTGAGTAACATTAATCGTGAGTATTATTTTTGGGGTGGTCCTAGTTGAAAAGTAAAGGACGTAAAGGAGTAGAAAGCCGAAAACGGTTACTTAAAGCTGCCGCTAATGAATTTTCGGTTCGGGGATTCCATGACGCGAAGGTAAGTGAAATTGTGAAAAAAGCTGGGTTCACGCAGCCTTCATTTTACCTGTACTTTCAAAGCAAAGAAGCCATCTTTGCCGAGTTAATAACCGATTTTCACTCTCGAGTCAGAAAGCTGACAGAGTCACTTCTTCTGGAAAACGGATTAAACACGGAGGATGTGTCAAAACGGGTACTGCTAGCTGTAGAGACTGTTTTTCAATTTTTGGATGAGGACAAGGATTTAACCAAGATCGGCTTTTTTCTCAACCCGGAAGCAAAACAAATGAAAAAAGACTTGGCGATGGTTTTGAAAGAGAACTTAGAAGCAGAACAGCGGCTTGGCTATTTTCACTCTGAACTGGATATGGAAACTGTCGCTGAGTGTTTGGTCGGCATGATTGAACATTTAACCGAATCATTTTTGTTAACCGGAATCAAAGATCCGGCAAGCCTCGCAGCAGAGGTTGTGAATCTTTTAATTTACGGGATGCTTCCGAAAGGGAATGATGTAAGATGATATCTATTATGATGAAAGTCAGTTTGGCAGTTTTTATGCTTGCGGGAGGCATCATAAAGGTAAGCCGCGTTCCCTTTCAAGTTGAGCATTGGCGGCATTATCAATATCCATTATGGTTTCTGACTGTTACTGGCATTCTTGAAATAGCCGGGGCACTTGCTATGACAGCGGGAATTTGGAATCGGTATGCAGCAATTGGAGCAGGTATTCTGTTTGTCGTTCTCATGGCGGGAGCAATTCATGCGCATATGTTTCGAGCAAGACAATCTGTCATCATGGCGATACCAGCGATGATTTGTTTGATTGTTTCAATCATGATCATCATGGGGAGTTACACGTAAGCTTTTCACTAATGTTTAAGAACAAGCCCATTTGCAGGAAATCTCCTTTTCTTATCGAATAATAGAAAGTCCAGGAATTAACTGAATCAGTAAAATAGAGCTCCATTTCTGTGTTATTCGTCCGGCATCAGCTGGGCTTTTTTTATAAAGGAGGAATACAGGATGGCATTCACTTTGGAAGACATGACTGAGGAAGAGTTCGAAGCCTTTCGCGGGATGTCCGTGCAAAATTTTGCGAAACAAAACATAACGTCAGGAACTTGGACGGAAAAAGAGGCGTTTGAGAAATCGGAGCAGGCATATGAAAACATGATTCCGAATGGGCGAGACAGCAGCAATCATTATTTTTGGAACATCACAAATGACCAAGGAGAAAGAATGGGCTGGCTCTGGCTGTATGCTGATCCATTACATCCGCAAAAGGAAGCGTTTATCTATTCCTTTGGGTTGTATGAAGCCTTTCGCGGAAAAGGACTTGCTCAATTGGCGCTTCAAACGCTTGATGAAAGAGCAAGAGAGCTTGGTGCGGAAAGGCTGGCTCTACATGTATTTGCACACAACGAGACAGCCGTCTATCTTTATCAGAAGATGGGCTATGCCATGACCAATATACGTATGCGGAAACAGCTATGCTGAAAAGCCGCTTACGTTACCCAAATACAACATGCCTATCTGGAAGCGGTGGCAGGGTACTATAAGTCATCATTAGAAAGATTAAGGTCATGGGAGGCTTGAACATATAAAGAAAAAGGACAACAGCTGTTGTCCTTTTCAATGCCGCTTGAACTTTCTCCCTCAGTCTTTTTTGTCTTGATGATCCAGCTCTTTTATTCGTTTCGTAAGCTCATTGAAAGCCTGATCAAGCTCCTTATACCCTTTATCATTTGGCGTCATAAAACTGAGCTTTCCCAGCACTTCTTGTCTTTCTGTCTCAAGCTTTAACCGAAGCTCCTCCCGCTCATTTCTTTCTGAAGGAGCGTCGTTTAACTGCTTTTCGATGCCGTTGTTTGAGATGACGAGTTTACTGTTTGTTGTTTTTTCGAGAAAGTATCGGTCATGTGAAACCGCCAGCAATGTGCCGCTGTATTGTGACAGTGTTTCTTCCAGCTGTTCGCGTGACGGCAGGTCGAGATGGTTTGTCGGCTCATCTAAAATCAGCACGTCTTTTTCCTCCAGAATATAGGCCATCAGCTTGATCTTTACACGCTCACCCATACTCATATGCTTGATCGGTTCAGTCCATTGGGCGGCTGTAAAACCTAAGTGCCTCATCAGATTTTGAACGTGCCCCCTTGCTTTGAATGTTTCATTCTTAAATAACTCTTCCGGTGTTTGTTCTAAAGGCAAATCAAACACCTCCTGCGTTAAATAGCCGATGTTTGCGGACGGCGACACCCATACACTTCCTTCTGCTGTTTCCTGTCCCAGAATGATGTTCAGTAATGTCGTTTTTCCGCTGCCATTGGGGCCTATGATCGCAACCTTTTCGCCGTGCTGAATCGTAAAGTTTGCGTTTTTAAAGAGGGTCCTTTCTTCAAACGCTTTTGTTACATTCTGAACTTCTAAAAAACGTTTTCCTGTTTTGTGGGTTGTATCGATTGAAAAGCGGACTGTATATTCTGGGGTAACGGGTTTTGCCTTTGCTTTTTCCAGCTCTTTTTCAAGCCGCTTCTGCTTGGATTTTATCTGGGCATCCGTACGCTTCGCTTTTACCCGGTGATATTCTTTAAACCCTTCCTTTTTCGTCGATTGAGCATGGGCTTTTTCCGACCAAGAAGCGAGCTCATTCATTTGTGCTTCAATCCGTTCAACCATTTTTTGCTGCTTTTCATATTCACGCTGCTGGGTGAGTCTTTTCTTCTCCCGGAACTTCATATACCCGGAGTAATTCCCTTTGAATTCAATCAGCGTCTGATCCTCAAGCGACCATATTTTTGTTGCGGCTTCGTCTAAAAAATATCGATCGTGAGAAACGAGAATCACAGTGCCGTTATAATGTTTCAGCTGTTGGATGAGAAATTGCAAGCTTTTTTCATCAAGGTGGTTTGTCGGTTCATCTAACAGCAGCAGATCTGCATCCTCTGATAGTCCTTTCGCCAGCCGCGCTTTTAGTTTTTCACCGCCGCTTAACTGATGAAAATCACGAAGAGGCACATGCCATTTCTCCAGTAACTTCTTTTCGGCAGGTGTCTGATCCGCAAAGGAATATGCCGCTGTTTCCTGTTCAACCAAAGCCAGTTTTATATCCTTTCGAAGGATTTGACCCTGGGAAGGGGCTAAGTCATTGTGAATGAGGTGCAGCAGCGTAGATTTCCCAGCGCCGTTTTTGCCGATAATTCCAATGATATCTCCTTGCTGAACACTGGCATTTATATTTTTAAAAACAGTCAGATCCTTCACTTCATAGCTAACGTTTGTTAATGTTACGATCTCTTTCATCCATATCCCTCGCTTTAAAGGGAGAATAAAAAAATCCTCCCAAATGTGTTGGAAGGATTAGCCGTGCCTGTGCATGATCAAATAAGCTATTTTTTATAAATAGCAGGTCGTATATATAGAAAATGGGCAGACTAATCCTATTTTTTGATTTGAAATATTGATTTCAAACGGTAAAAATAAGATTAGTTAATCATTGTCCACCCATCATCCCTTCTTGTTTTGATTACAAACACTATAGCATACCTTCAAATTCAAAAGCAAAGGTCATTTTCATCAAAAAACTCCTGCTCTCATTTTTGAGGCAGGAGTTTCGAGTGTTATTGATGCTTCGCTTTTCTCACTTTATAAATTACAATCAGCAAAATAAACCAAACCGGTGTGACAAATAAGGAAACACGAGTATCCTGTGCCAGTGCCAGCACAACCAGAACAAACGCCAGGAACGCAAGAATCAGGTAATTTGTAAACGGATAAAGCGGAAGCTTAAACTTGTTTGTTTTCGCTAATTCAGGTCTTGTTTTGCGGTATTTCATATGGCAGATGACCGTAATCCCCCAAATATAGATAAAGCATACGGTTGAAATACTTGTGATCAGGGTGAATACGCCTTCTGGCATGATGTAGTTTAACGTAACACCGATTAAAATCACGATAGCTGAAAAGAATAAAGCATTTCTAGGCACTTTACGCTGAGTCAGTTTCGCCATTGACTCAGGCGCATTGTGATCTTTCGCCAGGGAATAGACCATACGGCTTGTACTGAATACAGCGCTGTTGCATGCTGAAGCAGCGGAAGTCAATACAACAAAGTTGATAATACTTGCAGCCCCGACGATGCCAACCGCGACAAATACTTGTACGAATGGGCTTTCGCTGGGATTGATGACATCCCAAGGATAGATGCTCATAATCACGAGAAGAGCCCCGATATAAAAAAGCAGCACACGGACAGGAATATTGTTGATCGCCTTAGGGATTACTTTTTCAGGATTTTCTGTTTCACCGGCCGTAAGCCCGACAAGCTCAATGCCGACAAAAGCAAACACAACCATCTGGAACGAGAGGATAAACCCGTGCATGCCATTCGGGAACAGGCCTCCGTGGCTCCAGAGGTTTGTGAAGCTGGACACTCCTGAGCTTGTGGAAAAGCCTTTGAAAATCATCACAAGGCCAATGACGATTAACGCCAAAATGGCAATGACTTTAATCAAAGCAAACCAAAATTCTAATTCTCCAAAAAGCTTGACTGTCGCCAGATTCATAATCAGTAAAATAATAAGAGCGATTAAGCCAGGCACCCATTGCGGCACACCCGGGAGCCAATATTGAGTGTAGAGCCCGACTGCTGTCAGATCAGCCATCGCAATGGAAATCCAGCAGAACCAATATGTCCAGCCGGTGATAAATGCTGCCATATCGCCTAGGTAGTCTTGTACAAAATCCACAAAAGAGTGATAGTTCAAGTTTGATAACAGCAGTTCACCCAGCGATCTCATAATTAAAAAGCAAATGATCCCTGTGATCATATAAGCAAATAAAATCGAAGGTCCGGCAAAATGAATCGATTTGCCCGAGCCGAGAAATAAGCCTGTCCCAATGGCTCCACCGATGGCGATGAGCTGGATATGCCTGTTTTTCAAGCCTCTCTGCAACGTTTGCTGATTTATATTGTCTTTCGTCATGTCGTCTGTCACTTTATGTGTTCCTCCATTGAAAATTGTTTATTGAGTCAGCAATCTATTTTTAATGATTATTATAACACTAAAATTTCTATCTTTTTTACTAAAAAAGGATTGATGAAAAGAATTTTAATGTGATTTGGACTATTTCCCGAAAAAAGCGGCTCCATTTAGGGAGCCGCTTTCTTATGCTTTTTCAGTTTTTTTCATAAACAGGTAGAGCCCGTAATCTGTCGGTGCGGATGCGTAGCCTGCCTGCCGCAGCATTGCTGTGATATTGCCACGGTGGTATGTCCCGTGGTTGACAACGTGGGGAAGCAGTTCGGAAACAGTTGTTTTCATGATTCCGCTTGAGGGATTCTGAATCTGGAGTGGCTTATTGAGCTGTTCTTTTTGCTGTAAAAATAGTATATAGCGCTCGGATAACCTCAGAAAAAGGTCTTCCATTTCCTCTATTTCTTTAGCCTCTGTCTGTTCTTTAAGCTGTTCAGCTAAAGCCAACGCATCGCTCAAGGTTTTGCCGGAAAACACTTCAATCCAGCCGAGATCAGAAAGATAAACATGAGACAATACATGGGATATTGACGGAAACACGCTTTGAATTTCTTGATGGTATACCTCTTTTGGAAGCTCTTTTAATCGGTTGAATATTTGTTGATTGGCCCAGACGTTATATTCATACAATTTGAATGCAAAATCTGACATGTTAAAATTCCCCCTTTCGTGTGTATAGCTTCCATTATACACGAACATGAGTTCTTATATAGAGTGCTCAAAAATAAAATTTGTTGACATATATAGTTTAGAGGAATAAACTAATTGACATTGAACATAAAGTTTAGCGGGGTAAACTATAATGAGGAGGGGAAGATATTGAATGAACAAAAGCTATGTCAGGCGATAAACCTGTTTGTGGAAGTCCTGCTTGAAGGGACAGAATTTGTACATCGTGAAATCAATCAGGATGTCTTCAAGCATATCTCAAGGGAACAGGCAGACCTGTTGAAAATTTTAAAAGTCAAGGGCCCAACCTCTCCCGGCAGCCTGGCCATGTACCAAAATGTACATAAGAGCGCGATCTCTAACAGACTGAAAAAGCTGCTCGAAAAGGGATTGGTTCAATGGGACGACTGTCCGGAAAAAAGTGATAGGCGCTCTAAGCTTATTAACATTACACCCAGTGGTGAACACATACTAGAAGAATTAGATTCAGCCATCTTTAACGCGCTCAAACCGCTGATTGATGATATAGATGAGGAACACTTACATTCCATCATCGAGATATTCACCATTTTAAAAAGCAAATTTAAAGGAGGAGATTCTGCCGAATGAGAGCAATCATCAAATTCAAGTGGGCAATTGCAGCCATAGTATTAGCACTTACCGTCGTTTTGAGTTTGTTTTCTCCGAACTTAACGGAGCTGGCCAATCAAAAGGGGCAGGCCCAGCTTCCCGCTGATGCTGTTTCAGAAAGGGCAAACGCCATTTTAAAACAAGCGGGAGAAGACAATAATTCGATCAGTGTTGTCTTTACATTAGACAACGCTATAAAGAAAGAAACAGAGAATCAGCTCCGGATAATGATTGATAAAATCAAAAAGATCGACGGTGTAGAAGAGGTAACATCTCCTCTGTCAGCGGAAAAAGAAGTCAAAGACCAGTTGATGTCGAAAGACAAGAAAACCGTTCTCATGCCTATCACGATTACAGGTTCTGATAAAAAGGCGGAAAAAATCGCGGACGAGATTTATCAAATCGTTCCTGATGATTTGACGGCTTATATTACGGGAGCTTCCCTTATCAACCAGGATTTCGCTCACAGCTCAGAGGAAGGGCTTAAGAAAACGGAAGTGATAACAGTCTGCCTGATCATCGGTTTACTGTTGATCGTGTTCCGATCTGTTGTGACGCCTTTTATCCCGATTGTGGTTGTCGGTTTTTCTTATCTGATCAGTCAATCTATACTGGGCATCCTTGTATACAATGTTGATTTTCCTATCTCGACGTTTACGCAAACCTTCTTAGTTGCGATCCTGTTCGGCATTGGAACAGATTACTGCATACTGCTTCTTACACGGTTCCGTGAAGAATTGGCAAACGGGCATGATAAAAAAGAAGCGGCGCTTATCGCTTACCGCACAGGGGGAAAAACCTTATTTATCAGCGGATTTGCGGTATTGATCGGATTTTCCGCCTTAGGATTTGCGAAGTTTGCGATTTTCCAATCCGCAGTAGGGGTAGCAGTCGGTGTGGGAATTTTAATGATCATCCTCTACACACTGCTGCCATTATTTATGGTGACGCTGGGTGAAAAATTATTCTGGCCTTCTAAGAAAGTGCTGTCACACAGTGATAACAAACTATGGGCGTTTCTCGGCAGACACTCCGTTGCGCGTCCGTTTCTGTTCATTGTCATCACGGTGGTGATTACGCTTCCGTTCATCTTGACCTATGATGACCAGATTTCATTCGACTCAACTGCGGAAATCAGCAGCGATTATAAATCTATAAAAGCTCTCGAGGCCATTAAGGATGGATTCGGGGAAGGAAAAGCGTTCCCGATCAATGTTGTCGTAAAAGGAGACAAAGATCTTACAACAGCTGATACAATCCCCTATCTAGGAAATATCAGCAAAGCGATCGAGAAAGTTGATCATGTTGACTCTGTTATGACCATTACGCAGCCGACTGGTAAAAAAATCAAAGATTTATATATTGATAACCAGCTAGGATCGGTTTCAGACGGGCTGGATAAGACGGTGAAAGGGATTGCCGATGTCCAAAGCGGATTAACGGATATAGAAAACGGACTGAATCAAATGGCAGGGCAAACCGGCTCGGCCTCAAATGGAGGGTCTGGCGGTTCACTGGGCGATGCGGCAGATGGCTTGGGCAAAATCAATCAGCAGCTGCAGCTCGTGAGCAAACAGATTTCCCAAACCGGCAATACCGCACAGACCGTGCAGCAGCTTACGGCAATAAGCGGACAGCTTGGCCAGATTCAAACCGGCCTTGAACAAGCGAACCAACAGCTCTCAGGCCAGCAGGCACAAGCCGGAACGCTGACAGAAAGCCTGAAAAAGCTGTCCGAAGGCGTGAAAAGCGCAAATGAGGGCCTGACGAAAGTCTCTGACGGTATTACAGCTTCCAGTGATATATTAGAGGACATGAGCAAAAGTCCAACTGTAAGAGATACTGGCATATTCATTCCTGATCAAGTAATGAAGGACAAAGACTTTAAGAAGTCAATTGACCAGTATTCCTTTGCAGACGGCAAAGGTGTTCAATTAAGTGTCGTTCTGGATTCAAATCCGTACTCAGAACAAGCTATTACGACAATAAACCAAATCAAAAAAGCTGTCGCAAACGAAGTTGACGGCACTCCTTTGGAGAATGCACAGATCGTGTACGGCGGGGTCACGAGTATGAATGCGGACTTAAAGGAGCTATCCACAACGGACTTCTCCAGAACAATGGTGATTATGATTATAGGCCTGTTTATCGTGTTAACCATTTTGTTCCGCTCAATGATCATGCCGATTTATATGATCGCGTCATTGCTGCTGACGTACTATACGTCGATATCCATAACAGAATTAATTTTTGTAAACGGCTTAGGAAACGCGGGTGTCAGCTGGGCAGTGCCATTCTTCAGCTTTGTCATCTTGATCGCGTTAGGGGTAGATTATTCGATCTTCTTGCTGGATCGATTTAAGGAAGAGGTGCACCTTGGCATTGAGCAAGGTGTCGTCAGGTCAATGAGCAAAATGGGATCTGTCATTATTACAGCTGCCATTATATTGGCCGGTACGTTCGCGGCGATGATGCCTTCAGGTGTCAATACACTGATGCAGGTGGCAAGTGTTATCATCATCGGGCTCTTGCTTTACGGCCTTGTCATACTTCCGCTCTTCATCCCGGCAATCATTGCGACCTTTGGAGAAGGAAACTGGTGGCCGTTCGGCAGGAAGAAAGGAAAAGAATAATCGAGAGAAGAGTGATGAATGGTCATCACTCTTTTTTCATGACTAAACGACTAACTTCAGACGTGTTACCAAAAAAGATCAGACGATCAAACGGCGGCTGTACTTAAAAACAAAGAGCCCGGAAAACATTCCCGGGCTCTTTGTTTTATTTCCATTCTGCAATTGTATCAATCGGCAGACGGTAGGAAGCATAGCCTTCGTCTGCTGCTTTTCCGATAGAAAGTAGCATAACCGGTACATAACGTTCTTTATCTAATCCGAAGGTTTCCGCGATGTTTTCTTTATCGTATCCGCCGATCGGGTTTGTATCGTAGCCATGCGCGCGTGCAGTCAGCATCAGTTGCATGGAAACGAGACCTCCGTCAATCAGGATCGTTTCACGGTTGACCTGTGCCGGGAGCTTTTCAAAATGTGCGGTCAGCGCGGCGATTTGTCTGTCTTTGACCTCCTGCGGCATGTAACCAAGTTCCACGGCTTTTGAATAGATTTCTTCTAAGTAGTCTGCATTGTTCATGTCTGCAAATACAGCGATGACAGCAGATGATGTTGTGACCTGTGTTTGGTTAAAGCTTGCAAGCGGTGCGAGCTTTTCTTTTCCTTCCAGGCTGTCAATGACAAGAAAACGCCATGGCTGCGCGTTAACAGAAGATGGCGCAGTTGTTGCTTCCTCTAAGATCTCTGTCATTTCTTCTTTGCTGATTTTTACTGCCGGATCATAGTTGCGAATCGAACGGCGGCCTTTCATAATTTCCATAAAATCGTTTGTTTTGATCATGTTGATACACTCCTCTTAAGCTTCGATATTATTTATATTGTTTCGCATGTGCGCCAGCACATCAATGAGCAGGCGGCGTTCTTCTGCGCTTACATTTGCGAGCATTTCCTTCATGAAACGCTCCTTTTCCTTCTTAGAAGACTCAATTCGCTCTCGTCCTTGGTCTGTTAACCGAACAAGGGTGATGCGGTTGTCCTCAGGCTTGCGCCGCCTTGATACCATGCCTTTGGCTTCCAGCTGTTTCAGGTGTCTGGTAACGGCTGCGCTATCGATATTTACTTTCTTTTGAAGGTCGCTTTGACTGATCTCATCTGCATGATAAAGCAATGTCAGCAATTCCAAACGAGATTGGCTGATGCCCGTGCATGCCTCGAACTTCACGCCAATCACCTTGTTCACGCCTTGCAGCTGATATAAAATCTCGGCTTCCTCTGAACAAAATGACGCCAAAACCCATCCCTTCTTTCCTGTCAAAACTATTAATTGATATATCAATGATTGACACGTCAATTAATATACAACGATTGATTTCATCTTGCAAGCCATTTGCACTTTTGAACAACCTCCCAGCGCATAAAATTCGCTAGGCTAGAACTTAGCAAAAAAAGCTGGCCGCTTCTTCAGATGATGCTGGTCACGATGATTCCCTGCATCATTCCCATTTATAGGTGTTCGGAATATCACTTTGCCGAGCCCGTGCTCAAGCGGCTTTCACAGGCTGAAAGTTATGATACAATATACAAATGTTTCACAGCTTCAATCCATAGTTGGAGCTGACATCCATTATATAAGGGACTAGGTTGAAGGGAAGGTTTGATAACATGCTGCACAATCCAACTGGAAAAGAACGCTTGGCACTAGCGTTTCTGCTCGGCATGCTTGCTATATTGGGCCCGCTTAATATAGATATGTATTTGCCAAGTTTTCCTGAAATCGCGAAAGATTTATCAGCAAGTGCTTCACTTGTTCAGTTAAGTTTAACAGCCTGTCTGGTCGGGCTTACGATCGGCCAGCTGATTGTCGGGCCGGTCAGCGATGCGCAGGGAAGACGAAAACCGCTATTAATCTGTATTTTTTTATTTGCGTTATCTTCTCTGTTTTGTGCACTGTCGCCCAATATAACAACTTTAGTGGCTGCGCGTTTTTTACAAGGCTTCACTGCTTCTGCAGGGCTTGTGCTGTCTCGCGCAATCGTCCGCGATGTGTTTACCGGAAGAGAGCTTTCTAAATTTTTCTCGCTGTTAATGGTCATTACCGCGGTGGCGCCAATGGTTGCGCCTATGACAGGCGGTGCCATTTTGCTTTTGCCGTTCGCAACGTGGCATACAATTTTTCACGTCTTAATGATCATCGGATTTTTACTAGTTCTTCTGATTGCATTGAGGTTAAAAGAAACGCTTCCGCCGGAAAAACGGATTCCAAGCTCAATCGGAACATCCGTCAAAACGATGGGCAGCCTGCTGAAGGATCGATCCTTTATGGGGTACGCGTTAACTGTCGGATTTATTCACGGGGGAAGCTTTGCATATGTGTCTGGTACGCCTTTTGTATACCAGGATATCTACGGGGTGTCTCCGCAGGTATTTAGTATTCTTTTTGGCATTAACGGGCTGGCGATTATATCGGGCAGCTTTATCATCGGACGCTTTGGCGGAATCATTCATGAAAAAAGCCTGCTTCGTATAGCGGTCATTACGGCTATGATTGCGACGGCTGTGCTATTAACCATGACCATGATTCACGGTCCTCTTGCTACATTAGTCATATCCATTTTCATTTACATGATTACGATCGGCATGGTTCTGACCAGCACGTTTACCCTAGCCATGGAAAAGCAGGGGCACCGCGCCGGAAGTGCAAGTGCGCTGCTTGGAATGCTTCCGCTGCTCCTCGGTTCAATCGTGTCACCGCTTGTAGGCATTAATGAGACAACAGCCGTTCCGATGGGAGCCATCATGTTTGTGACAGCTGTCATCGGCTCACTGGCGTTTTTTGGATTAACGAAAGAACGAGTAGGGCAGAATTCATAAAAAAACCTGACATGACGTCAGGTTTTTTGTTTTATTTAGAATAACAACAGCAGGCCTGCAATCGCCGGAGTCAAAAAGATGGCTGATTTCAAAACCACCTTTGGCATGAGGTTGGTGAATTTCGCGCCTACATAGGCCCCGCACATTGTCCCGACCAGAACTTTGACAAGTAAAACGTAATCAACAAAACCTTCTGTAATATATCCGATGCCTCCACCTACAGCCAGAGGGATGATCACAAGCATCGTCGTTCCGACAGAATGGCGAATGGACAGATTCAGCATAATCATTAAACCGATTTGAATAAAAGGTGCCGACCCGATGCCGAATGTGCCGGAAAGAACGCCGGCTGCAATTCCTAAGATGACCGCTCTCGTATACGTTGAAAGAGTGCTTTGATTCACTTGAGCCTTCTCTTTTAAAATAAATAATCTGATTAAAATGAGAATTGCTGATAAAAATAACATTCCAGCCGTCAAATAATGAAGCAAATCAGCCGGAATAAAAGAAGTCAGCTTGGCGCCGAAAAATGAGCCAACCGCAGCAAAGCCTCCGACTATTAAGCCGATTTTCATTTGAATGTTACCCTCGCGATAGTGGCTGTATGCCCCTGATAAGCTTGTAAAAGCCATGCCGGCAAGCGAAGTGCCTAAAGCCGTATGAATCGGGATATGGAAAAGAAGCGTTAAAAGGGCAATGACAAAGCCGGCTCCACCGGCGCCAATAAAGCCTAAAATAATTCCTAGAAGAAACATAACAAGAATAATGAGCATATTTTTTCCTCCATTGAAAAGATGTAAAAATGTAATCGTGCGCTATTCTGGCGGAGGTATGGTGTCCTATTGACGAAGAAAAACACGCCGTTTTTTCAGTTGCCAGTAGTCCGTCGACCGTCGTTCAGCAAACATATCGTACCTCAAATTCAGGGATCTGACAAGGCAGTTTGTTGCTTCCCATTACCATCTGTTATATGATTTTGATGAAGAAAAACCCTTGAATATATTCAAAAGAGGTATTATATATGGACGATTTTAAATTAGATAAGCCGACTCCCTACTACCTGCAATTTTATAACCAGCTAAAAAAAATGATCTTCAACGGGACTTTTAAGCCTGGGGAACGGATAAACGAAACACAGCTGGCGAAAAGCTTTGGCGTCAGCCGCTCTCCGATAAGGGAAGCCATGCGATTGCTTGAGAAAGATGGTTTGTTAAAAGCGGATGACCGAAATGGATTTTCGATCACGTCGTTAACGGCAAAAGATGTAGATGAGATTTATAAAATCAGAATTCCGCTGGAGCAGCTGGCAGTCGAATTAGTCATAGACGAAGCGGACGAAGAAGAGCTGACCATACTCGAAAAACAGCTTGAAGAAACAGAGAAAGCGATTCACAACGGCACGGAAGATACAGAAATCATTCGTTTAAACCAAAAATTTCATGAGCTGCTGGTTGATTTCAGCCATAACAGACATTTGAAAAATTTGCTTGAGCATGTAAATGACCTGATTCATTTTTGCAGAATCCTTAATTATACCGGCGATCACCGCGCAGAAACGATACTGCGTGAGCACCGCAGGATATTTGAAGAAGTGAAAAAGAAAAACAAAGAAGCAGCCAAACAGCATGTGCTGGCTCATTTCAATCATGACTGTGAGCATTTGAAGCATGTGCTTGAAGAAGGTAAAGAGAATTGATTTCTATGATCCGGTACCAAGGGGGAGCAGAACCCTTGGTTTTTTTATGTATTCACCACATATCTAAGAGGCCCCGTTAATAAGATTTTATGATGGTTTGACTAACGAATAATGGGGGTTAAACATGTTTATCCATATCGTCGGGCCTGGTGATTCTTTGTTTTCGATAGGCAGAAGATACGGTGCTTCTGTTGATCAAATACGGGGTGTGAATGGTTTAGATGAAACGAATATCGTGCCGGGGCAGGCTCTGCTTATCCCTCTTTATGTATATACAGTCCAGCCGGGAGATACGCTTACCGCCATTGCAGCTAAAGCGTTTGTGCCATTAGAGCGACTGCGAGCGGCCAATCCGGGCATCAGCCCAAATGCTTTACAAGCGGGAGCAAAAATAACGATTCCTTCGATCTCAAATTACATTGCGGGAACATTGAGTTTTTATGTGCTCCGTAACCCAGACCTCGATCGGGAATTAATCAATGATTATGCGCCATACTCGTCTTCGATTTCGATTTTCGAATACCATATTGCACCGAACGGCGACATTGCAAACCAATTGAATGATGCGGCCGCTATTGAGACAACTTGGCAAAGGCGAGTCACGCCGCTGGCAACAATAACGAACCTTACATCAGGAGGCTTCAGTACGGAGATTGTTCACCAAGTGCTAAACAATCCGACAGCGAGAACCAATCTGGTCAACAACATTTATGACTTAGTTTCCACAAGGGGATATGGCGGTGTCACAATCGATTTTGAGCAGGTGAGCGCCGCGGATCGCGATCTTTTCACTGGGTTTTTACGCCAGCTGAGAGATCGACTTCAGGCGGGAGGGTATGTGCTGACGATAGCTGTTCCTGCAAAAACAAGTGATAATATTCCATGGCTGAGGGGCTACGATTACGGGGGGATAGGAGCGGTTGTCAATTATATGTTTATCATGGCTTATGATTGGCATCATGCCGGAAGTGAGCCGGGTCCTGTAGCGCCGATTACTGAAATAAGGAGAACCATTGAGTTTACGATTGCGCAGGTGCCGAGCAGAAAAATCATTATCGGAGTCCCGCTCTACGGGTACGACTGGATCATCCCGTACCAGCCGGGCACAGTTGCTTCAGCGATTTCAAATCAAAACGCAATCGAAAGAGCGATGAGGTACCAAGCCCCGATACAATATTCAGCCGAATATCAATCACCGTTTTTCCGGTACAGTGATCAGCAGGGGCGGACGCATGAGGTATGGTTTGAGGATGTCAGGAGCATGAGCCGGAAGATGCAGATCGTCCGCGAATACAGATTGCAGGCTATTGGCGCTTGGCAGTTAACGCTGGGCTTTACACCGGGCCCATGGCTACTGCGGAAATTTTTTACGATCAGAAAAGTGTAAAAAAAGACACCAGAGCTTGGGTGTCTTTTTTTTGATTAAGTCCAGAGCAGCAGAATAGTTCATTCATTTGTACCTTGCATGGGTTGTGTTCCCATTTTACGATTAGTAGTAGTCTGATCAAACAAAGAGTCAGAATACGATTTGAGAAGGAGTTGTCTACATGAAGACAGTATTGATTTTGAATTTTCCTGCGGAAGGCCATGTGAATCCTACCTTAGGCATTACAAAAGCGTTTTCCGATAAGGGATATGATGTCCATTATATATCCACTGAAAAATATAAAAAACGATTAGAAGCAGCGGGAGCAACGGTCCATCTTCACCAGGATCTGCTGCGAACAACACCTATTCATGTCGGTTCGCCCAATGGCATTCTTGATTTCGTGAAAATCCATATCAAAACGTCATTGGACATTTTACAGATTGTCAAAGACTTATCTAAGAGCATTCAATTTGATTTTGTTTATTATGATAAATTCGGCGCGGGGGAATTGGTAAGGGATTACTTAGATATTCCAGGGGTCTCTTCATCGGCGTCTTTCTTGTTTGGCGAGGAGCACCTGAAAATCCTGCCGCTGCATCCGGAGTCTGGAGCGCCGCTTGAATTGGATCAAGAGTGCGAAGATCTTTTGGCAAAAATGAAAGAAACGTACGGTGTTGCCCCGAAAAACCTGGTTCAATTCATGAACAATAAAGGGGAATTGAACGTAGTGTATACAAGCCGTTATTTTCAGCCAGAAAGTGATCGTTTCGGGGATGAATGTCTGTTTATCGGGCCAAGCTTTCCAAAGAGAGCGGAAAAAACGGATTTCCCGATTGAACAGCTAAAAGATGAGAGTGTCATTTATATTTCAATGGGGACTGTACTGGATCATACAGAGGATTTCTTCAACCTTTGTATTGATGCATTTTCAGGCTTTAACGGAAAAGTCGTCATCGCTGCCGGAGAAAAAGCGGACCTGACCAAATTAAAGCAGGCGCCGGAAAACTTTATCATTGCTCCGTATGTCCCTCAGCTGGAAGTGCTGGAGCAATCGGATGTTTTCATTACACACGGCGGAATGAACAGCGTAAACGAAGGCATTCATTTCAGCGTGCCACTGGTTGTCATGCCTCATGACAAGGATCAGCCGATGGTGGCGCAGCGTCTCTCTGAACTCCATGCAGGCTATGTCATCTCTAAAGATGAAGTCAATGCCCAAATATTAAAACAGGCCGTAGATGAGGTTTTGCGCAACGATCAGTATACGGCAGGCATTAAAAAAATCAATCAAAGCTTCAAAGAATGTATGGACATGGAAGAAGTGATGGAGCGGATTGATGAGTTGATTCGCCAAAAAAACAAATAAGAAAAAGAACTCCCGTACCTTGTACGGGAGTTCTTGATTTAAAACTTGATTTTGATTTTTTGAGCATCACTGATTTTCTTATGGTTATGGTCAAAGACGTCACTTGTCGTGATTTCGATCCACTTGATCTCTTTTGTTTTCTTCTCAGCATCCGCGGCCTTATCATGAGCATGGCGGCTTGATGCGTTCACAATAAAGCCGAGATTTCCAGACTTTTCGGCGCCGCCTTCCAATTCGCCGTTTAACTCTTCAAGATAAATATCTTTGTTCCAATCAAAGGTTTCGCCCGTATTTGTTTTCATCAATGCAATCGGCGCAACATTTACTTTTTTTGAAGAGGTGTTCTTGATATCAACGAAAACCTTAACGAAATCAAACTCTTCATCGTGTGTTAACTCATGAAAGTAATCAATCATGCTGTAGTCCGGGCGCAAGTGGATCAGCTTCATTTCTTTTACTGTTAACTCCACGTCGCCAATCTTATAGGTTTTGTTCACTTGTTTGATATCTTTTAAGACAGCTTTTCCTTTATCATCTGAAAACGTTTGGCCGACCTTAAGCAATGACCGGTCATCAGTTACCTGGGAATTAGGCTGATAATTATCTGTGCTGTCCTTCTGGGATGAAGTGCTTTGCGGCTCAGCTTTTACTGTTTTCTCCCCGCCTGCATGCTGTTTTTCAGTACTGGCGTTTGATGAGCAGCCCGCAAGCATGATAGCAAAAACGAAAATTGAAAGAATTCTTCTCATGATGATTCCTCCATTAAAAAGAGATCCCGTTACTTCATACAAGCAACGGGACACCTTGTAATCTTTTACTTATCGTTAATCTTAATGTTGTATTGTAAAGCCTTGAAGACATTTTTGGCGATTTCTGTATTGTCGATTTGGCCGGCAAATGTCTCACTAGACGGACCGTATGCATAGACGGGAACATCTTCACCGGTATGTCCGCCTGTTGTCCATCCAGTGTGAGAGCGTTTATTAAAGATGTTCTCGATTGCGTTATCGATATCCAGTACTTCCTTCGATTTTGCCGCTTCTTCAACAGATTGAATTTCGGCTTTTGTTAAAGCCAATTTCTTTTGATCGATATATGTTTTCAAAGTTTTTTCAACATCCGCGCCGTCAGAGATCTTTTCTGCCATAAAGTCAGGTGTGCGCTTTGCGGCTTTAATGGGTTCACTGAACCAGTTGTAGATGCCGTCCGCACCGATGGAATATCCGCCGGTTGAGTGGTCAGCCGTTGCGACAACCAATGTGTGCTTGTCTTTTTTAGCGAAATCAATAGCCGCCTTATAAGCTTGTTCGAAGTCTTCCATCTCGCTCATGGCACCGACGATATCATTGTCATGGCCCGCCCAGTCAATCTGGCTGCCTTCCACCATGAGGAAGAATCCGTCTTTATCCTTGTTTAATTTTTTAATGGCTGTGTTTGTCATATCTTTAAGTGATGGAATATCCTTCGTCCGGTCAATCTTTTTAGGCAGGCCGCCGTCAGCGAATAGGCCGAGAACTTGGCTGTCTTTATTTTTCAGCATGTCCTTGCGATCATCCACGTAGCTGTACCCCGCTTTTTTGAATTCCTTGATCAAATTACGGTCCTTACGGTCAAAATTGCTCTTTCCTCCGCCTAAAAGGACATCAATTTTGTGCTTGCCGTTGACCATCTCATCAAAATAATCATCCGCAATTGAGTTCATATTTTTTCGGCTATGGTCGTGTGAACCAAAAGAGGCCGGAGTGGCGTGTGTAATTTCTGAAGTGGCCACAAGTCCTGTTGCTTTTCCTTTTTCCTTCGCAGCTTCAAGCACCGTTTTGGCTTCTGACCCGTCGTTATCAACGGCTATGGCATTATTGTATGTTTTAATTCCCGCAGACATAGCCGTTGCCGCCGCTGCAGAATCCGTTACATTTTGTTCAGGATCATCGGGATAAGTTGTTTGCTGGCCGACAAGATACTGATCAAAAGCCGTAGGCTCCACAACTTTTGTCTTTTTATTATCCTTTAAGTATCGATAAGCGGACGTATAAGACACACCCATACCATCACCAATCAGAACAATAACATTCTTAATTTCGTCTTGGTTTCCCTTTTTCTTTTCCTGGGCGCTGGCATCAGGCACACTGCCGCTGGCTAAGCTGCTGAACGCAATTGATGATAAAACCGCGATAGGCAGTAATTTCTTCGGGAATTTTTTCAACTGGATAACCTCCTAAATATAGATGAATCTCAATGACAACCCAATTATATTTTTAAACTGTTAAGCTAGTATTAATCGATTTTAAAGATTGGATTTACAAGAATAATGAACTGCTATCAAAAGAAGGAAAGAGTGATAGTACTAAAGAAATAAATTAGAGGAATAGATACTGGCCGTGGATAGGCGGACTGAAATCTGCTATAGTCGCATAGAAGCAACCCGCTTACATCTTGAACAATTTAAAGTATTACGTTGGAAAGAGGTATTGTGTAAGCACATGTCTGAGCAGTTCATATGGAGTGGCATCATTTTATTTTAGGAGGGAACAACATGGACGTTTTTTCTGAGTACTTAGCGGGGATTGCTGACCCGTTCCACCGAGAAAGAACGGAAGAGGTGTTAACTTGGATAAAAAATAAATATCCAAATTTACATACAGAAATAAAATGGAATCAGCCGATGTTTACAGATCACGGTACATTTATTATTGGCTTTAGTGTTTCTAAAAAGCATTTAGCTGTCGCTCCTGAAAAAGTAACGATAGCGCACGTAGAGGATGATATTGTGAAGGCCGGATATGATTACACCGAGCAGCTGATACGTATCCCTTGGAACGGTCCAGTTGATTATACGCTACTTGAGAAAATGATTGAGTTTAATATTCTGGACAAGGCGGACTGCTCCACTTTTTGGCGGAAATGAAGAAAAAGGCATAACATATGAGCTGTATAAAATATGTTACGCCTTTTCATTTGTCTATTTTTCGTTTTGATCATCTATTGCTGCTTTTCATCAAACAAGGTCTTTTCATTGAGCGTAAGCTGACTCGCAGAATAATGATTACCTTGTTTCCATTTCACTTCAATCGTAATATCATGGCCTTCAAGCTCATGTTCATCTAACCGCTCTAAAAAAGAAACGGACTTTTCTTTTGCGCTTCCATCAGAAAAAGTGCCTCCAGCATAATCATGCATCGGGATTTCCGTGTCAGAACTCAGCAGAACTTCATCATCCTTTTTTACAATCAGTGATTCCAGATAAGTGTTGTCTATTTCAATTGTATCACCGATCCAATAAAGTTTGCCGCTGTATTCATTCGGTGCATCTTCATTTTTTGTGAAAACAGCTTCCCAATTCTGATCTTTGCTTTCTCCCTGCCAATTCGGATACTCCAAACGAACATGATGAATCAGGTGATAGGAAAAAAAGATCAAGCAGAAAGCGATTAATAGGAATGCCGTGAAAATGAGAGGGTATTTATAATGACTGGACATAAAAGACTCCTATTCGTTTAATCAATTACCTTCGAAAATAGAATTTCATCCCGAATCAAAATGCCGTTTTCAGCCACCTCGGGAATCTCCGGCTTGAGTCGGCGCGCTTTTTCAACTGCGTTCGGAAACACTGCGGCGAATTGATAGCCTCTCTTTTGATAAAACGCTATCGCATTTACATTATCATTCGTTGTGATAAGCTTTATTCGTTGACAATGTGCATGTTTAGCCTTCTCTTCAACCTGCTGAAGTAAAGCTGTGCCGATTCCTTTATTTTCAATCATACTATCTAATGAAATAATTTCACAATCTTTCCCATCTATTGTGTATGTAATACAGCCAATGATTTCGCCGCTTTCATTTACTGCGGCAAATCCATCTAATTCATCACACCGAAAAATGCCGCTGGAAATCGCCATCTCGGGTGTACCCCAATGCTTGGCAAAAAAATCGGTCAACATATGTTTCGCTATCTCATTGTTTGGGATGATGATCATCATAACACTCCTCTATTGAAAGATTGCATATGTACTATCAATATAAACAATATATAACAAAAAAAATAGATGTTGAGGTGACGGCATGGAAATCAGCGATATCATTTACGGGCAGCACCATATAGACGGAGTGCTGGAAGAGCTTATCAAAAGCGCTCCTGTGCAAAGATTAAAAGGAATCTATCAAGGCGGAGCAAGCTTTTTAGTCAATCGAAAGTGGAATGTGACCAGGTATGAGCACTCCATCGGCGTGATGCTCCTCATCAAAAAGCTCGGAGGAACGATAGAAGAACAGATTGCGGGTCTGCTCCACGACGTATCACACACAGCTTTTTCTCATGTGGTCGACGTTGTCTTTGAAAATCAAGCAGAAGACTATCATGAAAACATCTTTCAACAAGTCATTGTTCACTCTGAAATCCCGGACATTTTACAAAAACACGGCTATCATACTGAAGAACTTTTATCTGACGATTCAAGGTGGACATTGCTCGAACAGCCCGCACCGGAGCTGTGTGCTGATCGGACAGACTATACGCTGCGTGATATGTACCGATATGGACACATTAACCTGCACGAAGCGCAAACCTTTTTGGATCATCTTATTGTGAGAAACGGAAGGATGTTTCCTGATAGTATTGAAGCCGCCGAATGGTTTGTCAGTGTGTACTACAAGGAAGTAATTGATTTCTTTTTGAATCCTGTGAATGTATATGGATATGAATATTTAGCGCGAGCATTGAAGGCAGCGCTGCGGCATGATGTCATATCTGCAGAGGATCTGCTGAAAACGGACCAAGAGGTACTGAACATCCTGCGTGCATCAAAAAATGAAGAAGTCCTGAGCTTGCTTACATCCATTCATCCCGGCATACAAGTAATAGAGGATGACATCCAGTACGATTTCCATCAAAAGAAGAAAATGCGCCTAATCGATCCATCCATTTTTCTTGATGACAAATGGATCAAATCCTCAGATGTTTCTGAAAAGGTGAGAAAAATGGGTGAGGCCGCTTATCAAAAAGCAAAAAAAGGTGTGTATATAAAAATCTTAAATCAGTAATTGCCGCCTGACAGCGGCTTTTTTTATGTTTGGCTTTGCAAACAAAGGGGAATAGGACAAACTGCGGGAACGCATTATGAGAATATCAGCGTATTTACATACCATTCGGGGGTATAGTATTATCGAGAGGGCATGTTTTCATTGTCTGCGGGCAAAAGTTACAGGAAAAAAATGAAGCAAAGGAGAATGAACATGAAAATCTCTAAAAATGCACTGGGAATTCTGATGTTATCTCTAGTTTTTGTTTTATCAGCATGCGGCAATAACAACAGTACGAAAGAAAGCACACATGACAATCATTCAGACTCCTCAACACATGAAGAGATGGACCATTCCGGATCAGCTGACGTTCCAGAGGGATTACAGGAATCTAAAAATCCGAAATACAAAGTAGGCAGCCAGGTAATCATCAATACTTCCCATATGAAAGGCATGAAAGGTGCTGAAGCTACGGTAACAGGCGCCTATGATACAACGGCGTATGTTGTTTCTTATACTCCGACTAATGGGGGACAGCGTGTGGATCAACACAAATGGGTGATCCAAGAAGAAATCAAAGATGCTGGAGATAAAACATTACAACCCGGAGATCAGGTGATTTTAGAGGCTTCTCATATGAAAGGTATGAAAGGAGCAACAGCCGAGATCGACTCCGCGGAAAAAACAACTGTATACATGGTTGACTATACATCGACAACGAGCGGCGAAAAAGTGAAAAACCACAAATGGGTCACCGAAGATGAGCTTTCAGCTAAATCATAAAAAATCCTCCTTTTACAAGGAGGATTTTTTTGCTGTTTGAACAGGTCTTGTTAAAGAAATGAAAGCAAACAGGACAGCGATGATCACAATCGATCCGCCGCACCATGCCGTTGACACCACAGTACCCGTCTGATCCAAAACAACACCGCCAATGGCTGAGCCAAGGGCAATTCCGACTTGGAGGGCCGATGTGTTAAAGCTTTGCTGAATGTCAGACGAATCAGGTGCAATTTCAATTAAATAGCTTTGCTGAGCCGGGGCAAGGCTCCAGCTCAGAAGACCCCAAATCACCATGACAGGCAAAAAGAAAATCATAGACGATGTAGACAGCGGCAGTAAGAACATAATGATGGCAAAGGAACCGGTCACCAGCAAAATGCTCTTAAAGGAACCAAGCCGGTCAGATAGCGCTCCTCCGAAAGGGCCTCCGCATACAGCAGATATCCCGAAAAGGAAATAACAAATGCTGACCCAGAAAGAGCTCAGGTGAAGAGTCTCTTCTAAAAACGGCGCAAAGTAAGCGTAAAGCGTGTAGTGGCCAGCTAATGTAAACATCGTGACGAGGTGTGAACTCGCGATTTTCAGATTACCGATCGTCTTGAGTTGTTCCCGGAAAGGAATCATTTTCTCCGCCGGTATTCTTTCAAAGAAGATTGAAATAATCAGCATGGAGATCAGTGCCAACAGGCCGATGCCAAGGAACAAAATCCGCCACCCGAAGGAATCGCTGATTAAGATTCCGAGCGGCACGCCTAATGCGATAGCAGAGCTGAAACCCATAAAAATAATTCCGATTGCGCGGGCTCTGTATTCAGGCGCTACAATTTTCGGGGCAATTGTTAAAGAAAGCACAACAATCAGCCCTGTACTCATTGCTGCCAATACCCTAGATACCATCAGTGTTGCGAAATTAGGGCTGAAATAGGCGACAAGATTGCTAAGGAAGAAAACAAATAAAGCAATTAGATATAAGCGCTTCCGCTCAATCTTCGCAGTCAATGCCAAAAGCAGCGGCCCAGATACTGCATATCCCAGCGCAAACACACTGATCAGCTGTCCGGCTGAAACAATGGAAATGTCTAAATCATTTGCGATCTGAGGAAGAATTCCTCCCACAATTAACTCAACCAATCCGACTGCAATCGTAGAAGCTGCAAGCAGGAAAACTTTGAAATTCATAACAAACTCCTTTACTTAAATGTTTTGATAAATAAAAAAAATCCTGATTACAAAAAATGTCATAAACAAATTTTGTAATCAGGATTTTACGGTTCCTGGTAGACACCCTCAAACCATATTATTGAGGTTATACAAGTGATAATAGCTATTTAATTGATTCGTTTCCGTTGATGAGTGTACCACATTATGAATGAATCTTCCATAGAAAAATTTACAAAGTAATGAACCGGACAAGTATATGATTATATTTATTTTATAAAAGTATAGACATTTAAAAATAAATGACTATAATAATCTATGTAAGCGTTTTAATAACAAGGGGGGATAGCAGTTGAAAAAAATATTACTCGCGTGCAGTTCAGGAATGTCTACCAGTTTATTGGTGACAAAAATGAAGGAATACGCACAGTCTATCGGTGAGGAAGCGGAGATTTGGGCTGTTGGCCAGGATAAAGCAAAAGAAGACATGAGAAAAGCGGATGCCGTTTTGATCGGTCCGCAAATGAGCTTTCTGAAAAGCGAACTCCAAAAAGAAGCGGATCAATACAACATTCGGGTTGAAGTCATTGACATGATGGCCTACGGAATGGCAGATGGGAAAAAAGCGTATGAGCAGGCATTGTCCTTAATGGTGAATCAATAATGGAACAGATGAAAATCACGAATTTAACAGACGAGCAAATCAGTTTTCAGCTAATCCTGCACAGCGGAAATGCCCGAAGCTGCATCATACAATCACTGCGCGCCTACAAAGAAGGGAACAAGGACGAGGCTGATGCCCTCATTGCCAAGGCTGAGCATGATTTATCCGCGGCCCATGACATTCACTTTCAAATGATACAGAAGGAATCCGGCGGAGAAGCAACAGCTTTTTCATTGCTGCTTATGCATGCAGAGGATCATCTGATGTCAACATTATCCATGAAAGAATTAGTGAAAGAGATGCTTGATCTCTTTAAAACCAAGAATCTATAAATAATCGGGGTGGATAGGGTGTTCGAGAAAATCAGCCAATTCCTTGTTCCAATTGCAGGGAGGTTAAACAATAACCGCTATTTGCAAGTGCTGCGTGATGCATTTATGCTGGCTTTCCCGCTGACGATATTCGGGTCCATTTTTGTCGTGTTAACGAATTTGCCGTTTCTAAACAAAATCATGAACGCCTCAATGCTTACGTCGTTTCAGTCTCATTTCGGCATTGCCTCCACGGCGACAATGGGCATTATGTCTGTCTTTGTTGTGTTCGGGATAGGCTATTACCTATCGAAAAGCTATCAGGTCGAAGCTGTATTTGGCGGAGCGATCGCTTTGGTCTCCTTTTTGCTCTTAACGCCATTTATCGTTCAGCCGGAAACAGGTGATGCCATTACAGGGGTTATCCCGGTCGATCGTCTCGGTGCAAAAGGGATGTTTCTTGGGATGATTACGGCATTTCTTTCTGGTGAAATTTACAGAAGAATCGTTCAAAAAAACCTGACAATCAAAATGCCAGCCGGCGTTCCGCCTGCTGTAGCAAAATCATTCGCCGCACTTATTCCGGCTTTTATCACATTGACCGTATTTTTGCTGATTAACGTAATGGTGACTCTGTTTTTTAAAACAAATATGCACGACGTCATTTATCACGCAATTCAGGCTCCGCTTGTCGGACTTGGAAGCGGTATCATTCCAACGCTTATTGCCGTGTTTTTTATTCAAATTCTTTGGTTTTTCGGACTGCATGGACAGATCATTATCAACTCCGTAATGGACCCGATTTGGAATACACTGCAGGTAGAAAACCTTTCTGCTTACACGGCGGGAAAAGAAATCCCTCATATTATTTCAAAACCGTTTATGGAGATTTATACAGTAGGGATGGGCGGAACAGGGATGACGCTTGCGATTGTGTTTACCATTCTCATATTCATGAAAAGCAGGCAGATGAAGCAAGTATCAAAACTTGGCCTCGCTCCCGGTATTTTTAACGTAAACGAACCGATTATCTTCGGGCTTCCGATTGTCATGAATCCGATCATTATTGTGCCTTGGGTGCTGGCACCGATGGTTGTTACGCTCGTCACCTATCTGGCTATGTCAGCCGGGCTCGTTCCGCCTCCGACTGGTGTGACGGTGCCGTGGACGGTTCCATTATTCATTAATGGCATCATGGCGACGAACTCAATCATGGGGGGCGTGATGCAGCTTATCAATCTGCTGATTGTCTTCGTGATCTGGTTTCCATTCCTAAAAGCAATGGATAAATTAAATCTGGCAAAAGAAAAAGAACAGGCTGTGCAGGAAACAGCTGCTCAGCAAAATGATAACAGCATAAAAATGTGACATAAGGGGAGAGAGACTTGGCACAAACAGAACAATATCGTTTTCCAAAGGATTTTTGGTGGGGATCATCGGCTTCAGCAACACAAACGGAGGGTGCCGCCGACAGAGACGGAAAAGGCCAGAATATATGGGATTATTGGTTTGAAAAAGAACCGCATCGTTTTTTTGATCATGTCGGCCCCGCAGACACATCCCAATTTTACGACAACTATAAAGAAGATATCAGGCTGATGAAGGAGCTTGGCCACAACTCGTTCCGGATGTCGATTTCCTGGTCACGTTTAATACCAAACGGAACGGGCGAGATCAACGATAAAGCCGCAAATTTCTATAACAATGTCATTGATGAGTTGATCGCTAACGGAATTGAACCTTTTGTCAATTTGTTTCATTTCGATATGCCGATGGCGCTTCAAAAAATCGGTGGCTGGGTCAACAGAGAGACGGTTGACGCGTATGAAAACTATGCAAGAACTTGCTTCCGTTTGTTTGGCGGCCGGGTGAAAAAATGGTTCACGCATAATGAACCAATCGTTCCCGTAGAAGGCGGATACCTATATGATTTTCATTATCCAAACAAGGTCGATTTTAAAGAGGCCGTCCAGGTTGGATTTCATACGATGCTATCAAGTGCCCGTGCCATTCAGGCTTACAGGGAGATGAAGCAGGACGGAAAAATCGGTATCATCTTAAATTTGACCCCTTCATACCCGAGAAGCAGCCATCCGGCGGATGTGAAAGCCGGGGAAATCGCAGACGCGTTTTTTAACAGATCTTTTTTAGACCCATCTGTCAAAGGCGAATTTCCCAAAGAGCTGGTTGACATTTTGAAGCATGAAGGCTTTATGCCAGATTACAACGCTGAAGATCTTGACATCATCAAAAAGAACACGGTTGACCTGTTGGGAGTGAATTATTACCAGCCGAGACGTGTGAAAGCGAAAGAACATCTTCCGAATCCCGACGCTCCTTTTTTGCCGGACAGGTATTTTGATCCCTACGTCATGCCGGGCCGCAAAATGAATCCGCATCGCGGCTGGGAGATCTATGAAAAAGGCGTTTATGATATTTTGATCAATTTAAAAGAAAACTACGGCAACATCGAGTGTTTTATCTCTGAAAACGGCATGGGGGTTGAAGGTGAAGAGCGATTCAGGGATGAACAAGGCATCATTCAGGATGATTACCGGATTGAATTTATAAAAGAGCACCTCAAATGGATTCACCGCGCCATACAGGAAGGCTCGAACGTAAAAGGCTATCACTTATGGACGTTCATGGACAACTGGTCTTGGACAAATGCCTATAAAAACCGATACGGATTTGTATCAGTCAATCTTGAGAAAGACGGAGAAAGAACCGTCAAAAAGAGCGGAAAATGGTTCAAAGAGGTTGCTGAGCATAGCGGTTTCTAGATTTTCCTAAAGGTCAAGATCTTCCGGCAATCATCATAACGAATAGAGATGACGAAAATCCGCAACATTGATGAAATAGGGAAAAGAACTTATGATATCCGTAAAAGCTTATGTGATATCAAACAGCTGCCGGAGGATACCAATGAATAAATACGAAATCATTGCAAATGAAATGAGAAATAGAATTAAAAATAACGTATATCCGATCGATCAGCCCATTCCTGATGAAGTATCTCTTGCAAAAGAATTTAACTCAAGCCGCATGACGATGAAGAGAGCCTTGGATAATTTAGTTGCCGAGGGTCTGCTGTTTAGAAAACGAGGCCATGGCACGTTTATTATTCAATCTGCAATACAGGATGACCATGTCCATGTAGTCAGCAATGAGATTCTCGGATTGACCAACTTGCTGAAAGATAAAAAAATCAAAAGCAAGGTCATTCAGTTTGAAGTGCAATTTCCCACTGAGGAAGTGGCCGCCCATTTGTCTATTGATCAGAAAACACCGGTTTATTATGTCGTTCGGCTGCGAATTGTAGAAGGTGAACCCTATGTATTAGAAAAAACATATATGCCGACTCATTTAATACCGGGCATTAATGACGATGTCCTTCATGATTCGATCTACAATCATATTACAAATGTGCTGCAGCTCAAAATCGCCGGAACGCATCGGAAAATCAGAGCCTGCAAATCTGATCATATTGACCAGCAGCATCTGGGCTGTAAACAGGATGATCCAATTCTTGAAGTGGAACATGTGGGCTTCTTAGATACCGGGATTCCATTTGAATATTCCTTTTCACGTCATCGGCATGACAAGTTTGTTGTGACTTCTGTAAACATACGGCGCTGATTGCGGAGACAACAAGGAGGCCATCTGCATGCTTGGCGGTATTGAAGCAGGCGGCACAAAGTTTGTTTGTGCTGTCGGTAGAGAAGATGGAACGATCATTGACAGGATAGAATTCCCCACAAAGATGCCGGATGAAACGATAGAGAAAGTAATTCAATATTTTAGCCAATTTTCATTACAGGCAATCGGCATCGGCTCCTTTGGTCCCGTTGATAACGATAAAACCAGTCAAACATACGGTACCATTACGGCCACGCCGAAAGCGGGCTGGAGACACTATCCCTTTTTGCAAACCGTTAAGAACGAAATGAAGATCCCAGTCGGATTTAGTACAGATGTCAACGCTGCGGCGCTGGGTGAATTCCTTTTCGGTGAAGCGAAGGGTCTTGACAGCTGCCTGTATATAACGATTGGCACTGGCATCGGAGCGGGGGCTATTGTAGAGGGGAGGCTCCTTCAGGGGCTGTCACACCCAGAGATGGGCCATATTTATATCCGGAGGCACCCGGATGACGTATACCAAGGGAAGTGCCCTTATCATGGAGATTGCTTTGAAGGCTTAGCTTCAGGCCCCGCTATCGAAGCCCGCTGGGGGAAAAAAGCCGCGGATTTATCAGATATAGCACAAGTCTGGGAACTGGAAGGGTACTATATTGCCCAAGCACTGGCTCAGTATATTTTGATCCTTGCACCTAAAAAAATCATTCTTGGCGGCGGCGTCATGCAACAGAAACAAGTGTTTTCTTATATCTATCAATATGTACCAAAAATCATGAACAGCTACTTAGATTTTTCTGAATTATCAGATGATATAAGTGATTATATTGTACCTCCACGTTTAGGCAGTAACGCCGGAATCATCGGCACGCTAGTTTTGGCGCATCAGGCCTTACAAGCAGAGGCAGCATCCGGGGAGGTGCGATCATGACGCATCCTTTATTTTTAGAGCCTGTCTTTAAAGAAAGACTATGGGGAGGGACGAAGCTTCGTGACGCTTTTGGCTACGCAATACCCTCACAAAAAACAGGTGAGTGCTGGGCCGTTTCTGCACATGCCAATGGCCCGTCGGCTGTAAAAAATGGCCCGCTGGCAGGAAAGACACTTGATCAAGTATGGCAAGATCATCCAGAGATTTTCGGTTTTCCGGATAGGAAGGTATTTCCGCTGCTGGTAAAGCTGCTGGACGCCAATATGGATCTCTCCGTGCAAGTCCATCCTGATGATGATTATGCAAAACTGCACGAAAATGGCGACCTTGGTAAAACGGAGTGCTGGTATATCATTGATTGCAAAGATGACGCCGAACTGATTTTGGGACATCATGCAAGCACAAAGGAAGAGTTCAAACAACGAATAGAAAGCGGTGATTGGAACGGGCTGCTGAGGCGAATCAAAATCAAGCCCGGAGATTTCTTTTATGTGCCAAGCGGTACACTCCATGCTTTATGTGAGGGAACCCTTGTCCTTGAAATCCAGCAAAACTCTGATACAACGTATCGCGTATACGATTATGACCGCTGTAATGACCAGGGCCAAAAAAGAACTCTTCATATAGAAAAAGCCATGGAAGTCATAACGATACCGCATATCGATAAAGTGCATACACCGGAAGTGAAAGAAGTTGGTAACGCCGAGATCACTGTTTATGTGCAATCAGATTATTTCTCAGTGTACAAATGGAAGATTAGCGGCCGAGCTGCTTTTCCTTCATATCAAACCTATTTGCTGGGGAGTGTTCTGAGCGGATCAGGACGAATCATAAATAATGGTAGTCAGTATGAATGCAATGCAGGCTCACACTTTGTCTTGCCTGCGCATTTTGGCGAGTTTTCAATAGAAGGAACATGTGAATTCATGATATCTCATCCTTAATGAATGGGGGAGTTGCATTTGTTTAAGAAACATACGATCTCTTTGCTCATTTTATTTTTACTTGCGTCTGCTGTTTTAGCAAAACCAATTGAAGCGCATACTGTGTCGCCTGTGAATCCTAATGCACAGCAGACAACAAAAGCAGTGATTAACTGGCTTGCGCACCTGCCGAACCGAACGGAAAACAGAGTCCTTTCCGGAGCGTTCGGAGGTTACAGCCATGACACATTTTCTATGGCTGAGGCTGATAGAATCCGAAGCGCCACCGGGCAATCGCCTGCTATTTACGGCTGCGATTATGCCAGAGGATGGCTTGAAACAGCAAATATTGAAGATACAATAGATGTAAGCTGCAACAGCAATTTAATATCGTATTGGAAAAATGGTGGAATCCCGCAAATCAGCTTGCACCTGGCGAATCCTGCTTTTCAGTCAGGGCATTTTAAAACACCGATTACAAATGATCAGTATAAAAAAATACTAGATTCTTCAACAGTAGAAGGAAAGCGGCTAAATGCCATGCTCAGCAAAATTGCTGACGGACTTCAAGAGTTGGAGAACCAAGGTGTGCCTGTTCTGTTCAGGCCGCTGCATGAAATGAACGGCGAATGGTTTTGGTGGGGACTCACATCATATAACCAAAAGGATAATGAAAGAATCTCTCTATATAAACAGCTCTACAAGAAAATCTATCATTATATGACCGACACAAGAGGACTTGATCATTTGATTTGGGTTTACTCTCCCGACGCCAACCGAGATTTTAAAACTGATTTTTACCCGGGCGCGTCTTACGTGGATATTGTCGGATTAGATGCGTATTTTCAAGATGCCTACTCGATCAATGGATACGATCAGCTAACAGCGCTTAATAAACCTTTTGCTTTTACAGAAGTCGGCCCGCAAACAGCAAACGGCAGCTTTGATTACAGCCTATTTATCAACGCAATAAAACAAAGATATCCTAAAACCATTTACTTTCTGGCATGGAATGATGAATGGAGCCCAGCTGTAAACAAGGGGGCTTCAGCTTTATATCATGACAGCTGGACACTCAATAAGGGAGAAATATGGAATGGCGATTCTTTAACGCCAATCGTTGAGTGAATCCGTAATGTCACAATTAAGAAGGTGCTCAAGAAGTTTCTTGAGCACCTTCCCACTGGATTAAGCATTCATATCGCCTAACCCAGGACTGTGTTCATTTGGTATTTCAGGAAGCACTGGTACGGGAAAACCTGCCGGAGGATCTATGACTTGTAACTCTCCGCCATTTCGGCTTGGAGATTTCCCCTGATAGATTTCACCGATTCTCGTTTCATCCAACCTAAAGTTAAACTGTGCATTATGGTAGCCTAATTCGACATACTTTCTGCACTCAGGATATTTATTAATGTCATAATTCGGTACAGGGAGGAGCTTCGCCCACTCAACGCCCAATGTCTCGAGCGCTTTCGCGAATGCATTCTGGTGAGCATTGTCGCGTACAATCAGAAAAGCAAGTGTTTCGCGGAACGTCTGATTAGAGCTCATTTCATAAATTCTTGTTTTTTGCAGCACACCTGTCGACTCAAGAAGCAGGTTATCCAGCAGGTCAGTAATTAAGTTTCCGTGGTTATACACCCACGACCCGTTCCACGGATTGCCCCCTGCATCAACAGGAAGGGAACTTTGCGCTCCAATAATATAATGATGAGGATTAGCATGTTTAACCGCTTCATCAAGTGGCGCTTGATCTGCACCTTGACTGCCGACACCTTCACTGCCTGATTCATCTAATAAAGCATTGATTGTGTTTTGAACCAGTTCAACGTGGGCAATCTCCTCTAAAAAAATGCCGCGAAGCAGATCGCGGTACTGTTTCTGCTTTCCTCTGAAATTAGAGCTTTGGAAAAAAAACTGCATCATTGTACGCATTTCTCCGTAATGACCGCCTAATATCTCCTGCAGGACCTTAGCAGCTGCCGGGTCTGGCTTGTCCGGTTTAATGATATTAATCAGTTCCTCTTTGTAGTAATACATGACACGCCTCATTTCTTCTTAAGAGATTTTCTATATTATTTGTAAGATGAGATAAAATATATACATGATAAGCATGGGAAGGCGTGAAAGAAGAAAATAAAAAAATACAGGAAAAGTGTTGACCAAATAAAACAGGCATGGTATATTATTAAACGTCGCTGATGAACAGCGTGAAACAAAACAGAAAAACAAAAAAGTTTTTCTAAGGTGTTTACAAAATTTCAAAAATGTGTATAATAAGAAAAGTCGAATTGAAAAAGATTCGAAAAACATTTTTAAAAAACTTCTTGACTTCAACATCAAATGATAGTATGATAGTTAAGTCGTTTGATAAGCGCCCGTAGCTCAATTGGATAGAGCGTTTGACTACGGATCAAAAGGTTAGGGGTTCGACTCCTCTCGGGCGCGCCATATAAGATACCATGCGGGTGTAGTTTAGTGGTAAAACCTCAGCCTTCCAAGCTGATGTCGTGAGTTCGATTCTCATCACCCGCTCCATTATTGAATGATCTTTGAAAACTAAACAAGACAAAACGTACCTGTTAATTCAGTTTTTAAAAATCGCACAGCAATGTGCGTAGTCAGTCAAACTAGGGCCTGCACGACGTAGGTCACACAGGTGTCGCCGCAGGATGCGGTGAACTTAACCTGTGATCCATTTATCGGAGAGTTTGATCCTGGCTCAGGACGAACGCTGGCGGCGTGCCTAATACATGCAAGTCGAGCGGACAGATGGGAGCTTGCTCCCTGATGTTAGCGGCGGACGGGTGAGTAACACGTGGGTAACCTGCCTGTAAGACTGGGATAACTCCGGGAAACCGGGGCTAATACCGGATGGTTGTTTGAACCGCATGGTTCAAACATAAAAGGTGGCTTCGGCTACCACTTACAGATGGACCCGCGGCGCATTAGCTAGTTGGTGAGGTAATGGCTCACCAAGGCAACGATGCGTAGCCGACCTGAGAGGGTGATCGGCCACACTGGGACTGAGACACGGCCCAGACTCCTACGGGAGGCAGCAGTAGGGAATCTTCCGCAATGGACGAAAGTCTGACGGAGCAACGCCGCGTGAGTGATGAAGGTTTTCGGATCGTAAAGCTCTGTTGTTAGGGAAGAACAAGTACCGTTCGAATAGGGCGGTACCTTGACGGTACCTAACCAGAAAGCCACGGCTAACTACGTGCCAGCAGCCGCGGTAATACGTAGGTGGCAAGCGTTGTCCGGAATTATTGGGCGTAAAGGGCTCGCAGGCGGTTTCTTAAGTCTGATGTGAAAGCCCCCGGCTCAACCGGGGAGGGTCATTGGAAACTGGGGAACTTGAGTGCAGAAGAGGAGAGTGGAATTCCACGTGTAGCGGTGAAATGCGTAGAGATGTGGAGGAACACCAGTGGCGAAGGCGACTCTCTGGTCTGTAACTGACGCTGAGGAGCGAAAGCGTGGGGAGCGAACAGGATTAGATACCCTGGTAGTCCACGCCGTAAACGATGAGTGCTAAGTGTTAGGGGGTTTCCGCCCCTTAGTGCTGCAGCTAACGCATTAAGCACTCCGCCTGGGGAGTACGGTCGCAAGACTGAAACTCAAAGGAATTGACGGGGGCCCGCACAAGCGGTGGAGCATGTGGTTTAATTCGAAGCAACGCGAAGAACCTTACCAGGTCTTGACATCCTCTGACAATCCTAGAGATAGGACGTCCCCTTCGGGGGCAGAGTGACAGGTGGTGCATGGTTGTCGTCAGCTCGTGTCGTGAGATGTTGGGTTAAGTCCCGCAACGAGCGCAACCCTTGATCTTAGTTGCCAGCATTCAGTTGGGCACTCTAAGGTGACTGCCGGTGACAAACCGGAGGAAGGTGGGGATGACGTCAAATCATCATGCCCCTTATGACCTGGGCTACACACGTGCTACAATGGACAGAACAAAGGGCAGCGAAACCGCGAGGTTAAGCCAATCCCACAAATCTGTTCTCAGTTCGGATCGCAGTCTGCAACTCGACTGCGTGAAGCTGGAATCGCTAGTAATCGCGGATCAGCATGCCGCGGTGAATACGTTCCCGGGCCTTGTACACACCGCCCGTCACACCACGAGAGTTTGTAACACCCGAAGTCGGTGAGGTAACCTTTTAGGAGCCAGCCGCCGAAGGTGGGACAGATGATTGGGGTGAAGTCGTAACAAGGTAGCCGTATCGGAAGGTGCGGCTGGATCACCTCCTTTCTAAGGATATTATACGGAATATAAGACCTTGGGTCTTATAAACAGAACGTTCCCTGTCTTGTTTAGTTTTGAAGGATCATTCCTTCGAAACGTGTTCTTTGAAAACTAGATAACAGTAGACATCACATTCAATTAGTAACACAAGATATCACATAGTGATTCTTTTTAACGGTTAAGTTAGAAAGGGCGCACGGTGGATGCCTTGGCACTAGGAGCCGATGAAGGACGGGACGAACACCGATATGCTTCGGGGAGCTGTAAGCAAGCTTTGATCCGGAGATTTCCGAATGGGGAAACCCACCACTCGTAATGGAGTGGTATCCATATCTGAATTCATAGGATATGAGAAGGCAGACCCGGGGAACTGAAACATCTAAGTACCCGGAGGAAGAGAAAGCAAATGCGATTCCCTGAGTAGCGGCGAGCGAAACGGGATCAGCCCAAACCAAGAGGCTTGCCTCTTGGGGTTGTAGGACACTCTGTACGGAGTTACAAAAGAACGAGGTAGATGAAGAGGTCTGGAAAGGCCCGCCATAGGAGGTAACAGCCCTGTAGTCAAAACTTCGTTCTCTCCTGAGTGGATCCTGAGTACGGCGGAACACGTGAAATTCCGTCGGAATCCGGGAGGACCATCTCCCAAGGCTAAATACTCCCTAGTGACCGATAGTGAACCAGTACCGTGAGGGAAAGGTGAAAAGCACCCCGGAAGGGGAGTGAAAGAGATCCTGAAACCGTGTGCCTACAAGTAGTCAGAGCCCGTTAACGGGTGATGGCGTGCCTTTTGTAGAATGAACCGGCGAGTTACGATCCCGTGCAAGGTTAAGCAGAAGATGCGGAGCCGCAGCGAAAGCGAGTCTGAATAGGGCGCATGAGTACGTGGTCGTAGACCCGAAACCAGGTGATCTACCCATGTCCAGGGTGAAGTTCAGGTAACACTGAATGGAGGCCCGAACCCACGCACGTTGAAAAGTGCGGGGATGAGGTGTGGGTAGGGGTGAAATGCCAATCGAACCTGGAGATAGCTGGTTCTCTCCGAAATAGCTTTAGGGCTAGCCTCAAGGTAAGAGTCTTGGAGGTAGAGCACTGATTGGACTAGGGGCCCCTACCGGGTTACCGAATTCAGTCAAACTCCGAATGCCAATGACTTATCCTTGGGAGTCAGACTGCGAGTGATAAGATCCGTAGTCGAAAGGGAAACAGCCCAGACCGCCAGCTAAGGTCCCAAAGTATACGTTAAGTGGAAAAGGATGTGGAGTTGCTTAGACAACCAGGATGTTGGCTTAGAAGCAGCCACCATTTAAAGAGTGCGTAATAGCTCACTGGTCGAGTGACTCTGCGCCGAAAATGTACCGGGGCTAAACGTATCACCGAAGCTGCGGACTGTTCTTCGAACAGTGGTAGGAGAGCGTTCTAAGGGCTGTGAAGCCAGACCGGAAGGACTGGTGGAGCGCTTAGAAGTGAGAATGCCGGTATGAGTAGCGAAAGAGGGGTGAGAATCCCCTCCACCGAATGCCTAAGGTTTCCTGAGGAAGGCTCGTCCGCTCAGGGTTAGTCGGGACCTAAGCCGAGGCCGAAAGGCGTAGGCGATGGACAACAGGTTGATATTCCTGTACCACCTCCTCACCATTTGAGCAATGGGGGGACGCAGGAGGATAGGGTAAGCGCGGTATTGGATATCCGCGTCCAAGCAGTTAGGCTGGGAAATAGGCAAATCCGTTTCCCATAAGGCTGAGCTGTGATGGCGAGCGAAATATAGTAGCGAAGTTCCTGATTCCACACTGCCAAGAAAAGCCTCTAGCGAGGTGAGAGGTGCCCGTACCGCAAACCGACACAGGTAGGCGAGGAGAGAATCCTAAGGTGATCGAGAGAACTCTCGTTAAGGAACTCGGCAAAATGACCCCGTAACTTCGGGAGAAGGGGTGCTCTGTTAGGGTGCAAGCCCGAGAGAGCCGCAGTGAATAGGCCCAGGCGACTGTTTAGCAAAAACACAGGTCTCTGCGAAGCCGTAAGGCGAAGTATAGGGGCTGACGCCTGCCCGGTGCTGGAAGGTTAAGAGGAGCGCTTAGCGTAAGCGAAGGTGCGAATTGAAGCCCCAGTAAACGGCGGCCGTAACTATAACGGTCCTAAGGTAGCGAAATTCCTTGTCGGGTAAGTTCCGACCCGCACGAAAGGCGCAACGATCTGGGCACTGTCTCAACGAGAGACTCGGTGAAATTATAGTACCTGTGAAGATGCAGGTTACCCGCGACAGGACGGAAAGACCCCGTGGAGCTTTACTGCAGCCTGATATTGAATGTTGGTACAGCTTGTACAGGATAGGTAGGAGCCTTGGAAACCGGAGCGCCAGCTTCGGTGGAGGCATCGGTGGGATACTACCCTGGCTGTATTGACCTTCTAACCCGCCGCCCTTATCGGGCGGGGAGACAGTGTCAGGTGGGCAGTTTGACTGGGGCGGTCGCCTCCTAAAAGGTAACGGAGGCGCCCAAAGGTTCCCTCAGAATGGTTGGAAATCATTCGCAGAGTGTAAAGGCACAAGGGAGCTTGACTGCGAGACCTACAAGTCGAGCAGGGACGAAAGTCGGGCTTAGTGATCCGGTGGTTCCGCATGGAAGGGCCATCGCTCAACGGATAAAAGCTACCCCGGGGATAACAGGCTTATCTCCCCCAAGAGTCCACATCGACGGGGAGGTTTGGCACCTCGATGTCGGCTCATCGCATCCTGGGGCTGTAGTCGGTCCCAAGGGTTGGGCTGTTCGCCCATTAAAGCGGTACGCGAGCTGGGTTCAGAACGTCGTGAGACAGTTCGGTCCCTATCCGTCGCGGGCGCAGGAAATTTGAGAGGAGCTGTCCTTAGTACGAGAGGACCGGGATGGACGCACCGCTGGTGTACCAGTTGTTCTGCCAAGGGCATCGCTGGGTAGCTATGTGCGGACGGGATAAGTGCTGAAAGCATCTAAGCATGAAGCCCCCCTCAAGATGAGATTTCCCATTCCGCAAGGAAGTAAGATCCCTGAAAGATGATCAGGTTGATAGGTCTGAGGTGGAAGTGTGGCGACACATGGAGCTGACAGATACTAATCGATCGAGGACTTAACCATATTTTTGAATGATGTCACACCTGTTATCTAGTTTTGAGAGAACACTCTCAATTTGTTTGGTGGCGATAGCGAAGAGGTCACACCCGTTCCCATACCGAACACGGAAGTTAAGCTCTTCAGCGCCGATGGTAGTCGGGGGTTTCCCCCTGTGAGAGTAGGACGCCGCCAAGCATTACTTTTATCATCGCGGGGTGGAGCAGTTCGGTAGCTCGTCGGGCTCATAACCCGAAGGTCGCAGGTTCAAATCCTGCCCCCGCAACCAAATATATGATTAAATAAGGAGTGCCCTAAGGGTACAACTAAAATAATCTTATACAAATATGGTCCGGTAGTTCAGTTGGTTAGAATGCCTGCCTGTCACGCAGGAGGTCGCGGGTTCGAGTCCCGTCCGGACCGCCATTAATGTAAACGAAACGATCATGTTTTCGTTTTTTTTGTGTTTTCTTTTACTATATCTTCTGCTTGGTGTCATAGCCAAGCTTTCTTTATATCGGGAACATCTTGGATATTTCAGCAAAATTCGATAAACTAGGAAGAGCACATATAGGATAAGCAGGGTTGAAAGGAGATTTTGGTTCATGGATGAATTTGATTTGATACATAGCATTACTCCGCGGACCATTCACCATTCTTCCGTTGATGTAGGAATAGGTGATGATGCAGCGCTCTACACTGCGAAACACGGCGTTCAGGAAATTGTTTGTGTTGATACTATGGTAGAAGACGTGCACTTCAAATTACACTATTCCTCACCTGAAGATATCGGGTATAAGGCGTTAGCCGTTAATATAAGTGATATTGCCGCGATGGGAGGCATTCCGAAATTTTATTTGGTATCACTTGCGGTACCTTCAAAATGGACGGCATCCGAAATCAAGGCGATGTATGAAGGAATGAATGAACTGGCGAAACTATATCAGATGGATCTGATTGGCGGCGATACAGTTTCTACCGCTGACAAATTAGTCGTTACAGTCACTGTGATCGGTGAAGTTGAAAAGGGACAGGCCTGTTTGCGCAGCTTAGCAAAACCGAATGATATTGTGTTTGTAACCGGTGAAATCGGTTCTTCTGCAGCAGGGCTTTCTTTATTGCTGGAAGAGACTAATCCTCAAAACTCATCTGTGGAAACGGATTACTTTATCCACAGGCATAAACGGCCTGAGCCAAGAGTAAGCGTCGGCAGATTATGCTCGATTTTTAAACGGGCAGCTTTAAATGATGTTAGTGACGGATTGGCTAGTGAACTGAACGAGATTGCAGAAGCCAGCTGTGTTTCAATTGAAATTGTTGAAAGCATGCTTCCAATTCATTCTGATTTACCTAAGCTTCATCCTAACTGGAAAGAATGGGCTTTGTTTGGCGGTGAGGATTTTGAGCTGACAGGGACGGTTTCAAAAGAGGAGTGGGAAGTGTTGAAGCAGCAGTGCGCAGCACGTCAACTTCCCATTACAAAGATTGGTCATGTCAGGAAAAAAACAAAATCTAAAGTGATCCTAAAAACAGATCAAACATCAATGATCTTAGAGAAAAAGGGATATAATCATTTTAAATAAGACGGGTGACTCGTGTGAAGCAATTAAAATGGAGAACTGTAAATCCAGAAGAAACAAAAGCAATTGCCAAGCTTGCGGCAGCGTTTGCTAAACCGGGAGACGTCCTGACATTAGAGGGCGATTTAGGTGCAGGAAAAACGACTTTTACGAAAGGTTTTGCAGAAGGGCTGGGAATTACACGTATTGTAAACAGTCCGACTTTTACAATTATAAAAGAATATAACGATGGCGTACTTCCTCTTTATCACATGGATTTGTATAGAATGGAAGATGAAAGTGAAGATTTGGGACTTGATGAATATTTTCACGGACAAGGTGTCTGTCTCGTTGAATGGGCTCATTTAATTGAAGAACAGCTGCCGCAGGAGCGACTGCAAATTGTCATCAAAAGAGCTGGTGATGATGAGCGGGAAATTACCTTTACTGCTGTCGGGAATCGGTATGAAATGCTTTGTGAGGAGTTAAGTAGACATGACAATATTAGCAATTGATACATCAAATTATACATTGGGCATTGCGTTGCTTCGAGAAGACACCGTTATAGCAGAATACATTACATACTTGAAAAAAAACCACTCTGTAAGAGCGATGCCTGCTGTTCATTCATTGCTGAATGATTGTGATATGGCACCGCAGGACCTTTCTAAAATTGTCGTTGCAAAAGGCCCTGGTTCATACACAGGAGTAAGAATAGGTGTGACGTTGGCCAAAACACTTGCCTGGTCTTTAGACATTCCAATAAGTGCTGTATCAAGTCTTGAGACGCTTGCGGCAAATGGCCGGCATTTTGACGGTCTGATCAGCCCAATCTTTGATGCTAGACGGGGACAGGTGTACACAGGTCTGTATCAATATAAAAATGGGCTTTTAGAGCAAGTTGTTCCAGATCAAAATGTGATGCTGGCAGATTGGCTGGAGATGCTAAAAGAAAAGGACCGCCCTGTTTTGTTTTTAGGCCATGATACTTCTCTTCACAAGCAGATGATCGAGGATGTGCTTGGAACAAAAGGGTTCATTGGAACTGCCGCCCAGCATAACCCGCGTCCTTCAGAATTGGCTTTTCTCGGGAAGGAAAAGGAAGCAGCTGATGTTCATGGGCTTGTCCCGGATTACTTGCGGCTGGCAGAAGCTGAAGCGAAATGGATTGAAAGTCAAAAGTAGGGTGATAGGATGAAAACAAAAGCAGCGGTTAGAAATATGCGGCTTGAAGATATAGATCACGTATACGAAATCGAAGCATCCTCCTTTACGTCTCCTTGGACGAAGGATTCGTTTTATCATGAGCTGCTGGAAAATCCGTATGCTCATTATCTCGTGATTGAAAAGGACGGCCATCTTGCTGGGTATTGCGGGATTTGGATTGTGATGGACGATGCCCAAATTACAAATATAGCGATAAAACCAGAGTATCGCGGCCAGTCTTTAGGAGAAACGCTTTTTCGCTCAGCTGTTGAACTGTGCAAAGAAAAAGACGCAAGGCGGCTTTCGCTTGAAGTGAGGGTTTCGAATCATCCTGCTCAAGGCTTATATAAGAAATTCGGGATGCAGCCCGGCGGAATAAGAAAGAACTATTATACTGATAACGGGGAAGATGCGTTAATTATGTGGGTGACGATAAATGAGTGAGCAAAAAGACATGTACGTATTAGGAATTGAAACAAGCTGTGATGAGACTGCTGCAGCTATTGTGAAAAACGGGAAAGAGATCATTTCAAACGTAGTAGCCTCTCAAATTGAAAGCCATAAGCGCTTCGGAGGCGTTGTTCCGGAAATTGCTTCAAGACATCATGTTGAACAAATCACTTTGGTTATAGAAGAGGCGTTTCGCAAAGCTGGCATGACGTATAGTGATATTGATGCGATTGCAGTAACAGAAGGTCCGGGACTGGTGGGGGCGCTTCTTATTGGAGTGAATGCCGCTAAAGCATTGAGCTTTGCACATAACATTCCGTTAGTAGGCGTTCATCATATAGCCGGTCATATATACGCGAACCGTCTTGTAGAAGACATCGTGTTCCCGGCACTGGCATTGGTCGTTTCAGGAGGCCATACAGAACTGGTTTATATGAAGGAACATGGATCATTTGAAGTCATTGGGGAAACCCTTGATGATGCGGCAGGAGAAGCCTACGACAAAGTGGCGCGGACGATGGGATTGCCATATCCGGGTGGACCGCAAATTGACAAGCTAGCTGAAAAAGGGAATGACAATATTCCGCTTCCTCGCGCATGGCTTGAAGAAGGCTCTTACAACTTCAGCTTTAGCGGGTTGAAGTCTGCGGTGATCAATACGCTTCATAATGCATCCCAAAAAGGGCAAGAGATTGCTCCGGAAGATTTGTCTGCCAGCTTCCAAAATAGTGTGATCGATGTCTTGGTAACCAAAACGGCGCGCGCGGCAAAGGAATATGATGTCAAACAGGTCCTTTTAGCCGGAGGAGTAGCTGCAAACAGAAGCCTCAGAGCTGCATTAGAAAAGGAATTTGCCCAGCATGAAGGGATTACGCTTGTCATTCCTCCATTAGCTTTATGCACGGATAATGCTGCGATGATTGCTGCTGCTGGTACAATTGCTTTTGAAAAAGGAATTCGCGGTACATATGATATGAATGGCCAGCCCGGCCTTGAATTGACTTCTTATCAAAGTCTCACGAGATAATAGCGTGAGACTTTTTATATGTTTGTTATTAACAGATAATTCACAACTTATCAACATGTCTGTGAGTAATTATAGAGATATAGATGGATAAAGGGCTGAAGTCGCTGTTAATAAAGTGGATAAATTCAGAATATTTTGTGGATATTGTGTATAAAGCGCTTACTTTGTTTTGCTTATTAGGGTATGTTCTGTGGATAAAAAGCACCTCTAAAAAGAGGTGCTTGACTTTTAATCTTCTTCTGTGGATAGTTCTTCCCATTCGGACAAAAGAGATTCCAGCTCCTGATTGAGCTTCTCATTGTCTGCATGGATAGCTTGTACTTTTTCATGATCCTGATAGACTTCAGGGTCACATAGCAATTCATCATTGCGGCTGATGTTCTCCTCAATGGTTTGAACGGTGGTTTCAATTTCTTCAATCCGACGGAGTCGTTGGCGCTCTTTCTTTTTCCATTCTTTTTCTTCCTCGTAGGAACGTTTGGAGTCAGACTTCACAGTAGCTGGCGTTTTTTCAGTTTCTTCTTGCTGATTTATTTTCTCCAATTCAAGCTGCTCTGTTTTTTTCTCTGTATAATAATCGTAATCTCCCAGATACTCCTCTATATGGCTTGAAGAAAGCTCCAATACTCTTGTGGCGATTCTGTTAATAAAATATCTGTCATGTGAGACAAATAACAGTGTGCCTGGATAATCAATCAGCGCGTTTTCGAGAACTTCTTTGCTGTCTAAATCCAGATGGTTAGTCGGTTCATCAAGGATGAGAAAGTTGGCTTTTTGAAGCATCAGCTTAGCTAGAGCCAATCTTGCTTTTTCGCCTCCGCTCAGTGAATGAACTGGTTTCAGCACATCATCTCCGGAGAATAAGAAATTTCCGAGACACGTTCTGATTTCTTTTTCTGGGAGCCCGGGGTACTCGTCCCACAGCTCATCAAGGACACGTTTAGAGGAAGTCAGCTCAGCCTGTTCCTGATCATAATAGCCGACACTGACATTTGAGCCGTATGAGATCGTTCCTTGATCTGGTTTTAGGGTGTCTATCAATGTTTTCAGCAATGTCGATTTACCAATTCCGTTAGGGCCGACAAGCGCTGCGCTTTCTCCTCTTGTGAGCATGAATGACACTTCTGTTAAAAGCGGCGGCTGGTTTTCATAGCTGATTGTGAGATCCTGAACACGAAGGACTTCATTTCCGCTCTGTTTTGTAATATCAAAATGAAAGTTTGCGGATTTTTCATCGCCAAGCGGTTTTGACATGACTTCCATTCGCTCAAGTTGCTTTCTGCGGCTTTGCGCCCTTTTGGTGGTAGAGGCTCTCGCCAGATTTCGGTCTACGAAGTCTTGCAGCTTTGCAATTTCGTCCTGCTGCTTTTCATACATTTTCAGATCTTTTTCATACTGCGCGGCTTTTTGGTCGAGATAAGCGCTGTAGTTGCCGTGATACTTTTTGCTTTCTGCTCTTGATACCTCGTATACCTGGTTTACTACTTTGTCCAAAAAGTAGCGGTCATGCGAAACGATGAGAATGGCGCCTGAATAGCCTTGCAAATAATGCTCAAGCCAGGTAAGCGTATCAATATCCAGATGGTTTGTCGGCTCATCGAGAATGAGCAAATCAGGCTGTGTTAACAGAAGCTTACCTAAAGCCAGTCTTGTTTTCTGGCCTCCGCTGAGGCTTTGAACCTGTGTAGAATCGTCAAAATGGCTGAAGCCGAGACCATGCAGCACAGATCTAACATCCGCTTCATATTGATAGCCGCCTTTATCTTTGAATTCCTGCTGAAGGCGGTCATAGGTTTTCATGATGCTTTCTAATTCACCCGGGTCAGCTGCCGCCATTTTTTCTTCCATAGCCCGCATTTCCTTTTCCATTGCTTTTAAGTGGTCAAAAACAGTCAGCAGCTCTTCTTTTATGGTAAGCTTAGAATCCAAGCCAGTATGCTGAGCGAGATATCCCATTGTAATATCTTTCGGTTTAATAATTTCGCCCTTTTCATACGAAAGCTGGCCTGCGATAATTTTAAGGAGCGTGGATTTTCCGGCGCCATTTCTTCCAACAATGGCGATGCGATCACGATTTCTGACTTCCAGCTTTATATTGTTTAAAATAGTATCAGCACCAAACGATTTGGACAGCTGATTAACTTGTAAGATCATCATATTATTTCACCTCTGCTATAATAAGTTAAGTGTAGCTTATGAACCAGAAGTCAGCAAACAATACATTGGCCATATAAGACATAGAGAAGAAAATAGTGTATGATCTGTTTAAGGAGCGTTTTAATATGAATGGATTTTCTCATTTTAATGAACAGGGCAGAGCCCAGATGGTGGATATCAGCGAAAAATCTTCGACTGTCCGTACTGCGGCGGCTGTTTCAAGCGTACACATGAAGAATGAAGTGTACGAGAAAATACAAAGTCACGATATCGGCAAAGGAGATGTACTGGCTGTCGCACAGGTGGCAGGCATTATGGCCGCAAAGCAAACGTCGAATATCATTCCGATGTGCCACCCACTTTCACTGAGCGGGGTAGATATATCGTTTGACTGGAAAATAAAAGAAGCAGAAGTTATACTTCATATAAAAGCACAGGTCAAAACGAAAGGGAGTACAGGTGTGGAAATGGAAGCGCTCACTTCTGCATCGGTGTGCGCTCTTACCGTTTACGATATGTGCAAGGCTCTTGATAAGGGGATGGTCATCGGCCCTACTTTCTTGCTGGAGAAAACAGGCGGGAAAAACGGTGACTTTAAAAGAGAACTATCCGAGTATAATTTGGAGGACCAAAAATGAATAAGGATCAATCAAAAATTCCGCAGGCGACGGCGAAACGGTTGCCGCTTTACTATCGCTTTTTAAAGAATCTGCATGCGTCAGGAAAACAGCGTGTATCATCCGCTGAACTCAGTGATGCCGTAAAGGTTGATTCTGCCACGATTCGGAGGGATTTTTCCTATTTTGGAGCTCTTGGCAAAAAAGGATACGGATATAATGTGGATTATTTGCTGTCTTTTTTCCGAAAAACGCTTGATCAGGATGAGATGACAGACGTCATCTTGATTGGTGTCGGGAACTTGGGAACGGCATTTCTTCACTATAATTTCACAAAAAATAATAACACAAAAATTTCTATGGCTTTTGATATAAATGAGAGTAAAATAGGAACTGAGGTAGGCGGCGTGCCCGTCTATAACCTTGATGACCTTGAACAACACGTAAAAGATGAATCAGTTGCCATTCTTACAGTGCCAGCAGTTGCCGCTCAATCCATTACAGACAGATTGGTCGCATTAGGAATCAAGGGAATCCTTAATTTTACGCCGGCCCGTTTGAATGTGCCGGAACACATTCGAATTCATCATATAGATTTAGCAGTTGAGCTTCAGTCACTGGTTTATTTTTTGAAGCATTATTCAGTTTTAGAGGAAATCGAATAGAGGGAAAGGAGGAGCCTAAATATGCCGATCGGTCCTGGAAGCCTTGCTGTTATCGCAATCGTTGCTCTGATTATCTTCGGTCCCAAAAAGCTGCCTGAATTGGGGAAAGCAGCGGGAGACACACTTCGTGAATTCAAAAACGCTACTAAAGGATTAACGAGTGATGAAGAGGAAAAAAAGAAAGAAGACCAGTAAGTTAGGATGACACGAATGAAAGTGAATCAAATGTCGCTGCTGGAGCATATTGCTGAGCTTCGAAAACGGTTGCTGATTGTAGCGCTGGCGTTTGTCGTTTTCTTTATTGCTGGATTTTTTTTAGCAAAGCCGATTATTGTGTACCTCCAAGAAACAGATGAAGCGAAGCAGCTTACGCTTAACGCGTTTAACCTGACAGACCCGCTTTATGTGTTTATGCAATTTGCATTTATCATCGGCATAGTCTTGACCTCGCCAGTTATTCTTTATCAGCTTTGGGCTTTTGTGAGCCCGGGCCTCTATGAGAAAGAGCGCAAAGTAACGCTCAGCTACATTCCGATCTCTATTTTGCTGTTTTTAGCGGGCTTATCTTTTTCATATTATATTTTATTTCCTTTTGTTGTTGATTTTATGAAGCGAATTTCTCAGGACTTGAATGTCAATCAGGTGATCGGAATTAATGAATATTTTCATTTTCTTCTGCAGCTGACGATTCCGTTTGGACTGCTGTTCCAAATGCCGGTCATCCTCATGTTTTTGACCAGGCTCGGAATTGTGACACCGATGTTCTTGGCGAAAATCAGAAAGTATGCGTATTTTACGCTGCTGGTGATCGCAGCCCTGATTACACCGCCTGAGCTTCTGTCCCATATGATGGTTACAGTCCCGCTTTTGATTTTATATGAAATCAGTATTCTGATATCGAAGGCCGCTTATCGGAAAGCGCAGAAAAGCAGTGCTGCCGATCAGGACGTGTCTTCGGGGCAATAATAAAAAATCCATTTCTCATGAGGGAAATGGATTCAGCGTGTTGACAAACCCCCGCATTTGTTGTCAAGCCTGTGCGTTGGTGCTCACGAATGAAAACATTCGCTCCGCTCCAATGCTCGCCTTTCCTAGACTTCAAGGGTTTTCAATCACGCTGAAAATGACAAAATCCTAAAACGAAAGCCGTTTTAGGATTTAATTTGAATCCATTTCTCATTCAGAAATGGATTTTCTTTATTTTTGGTTCTTTTTGATTTTAAATGAAAAGGCGAACATCTTAAAAGAAATGCTGATGTTGTAAGCGGCGAACACCATCAGCAGGATGGAGTAAAATGACCACATGCTGCCTGGCGAGCTTGCGGCAAGATAAGTAAAGATGCACCCTACGGCAAAGTAGATCATTCCCCAAACTACCGGGTTTCTCATAAAAATAATCCTCCAATAATCAATTGCATTTGTGTGCTCTGCTGTTCAAGGTAATTCCGAACAGGCTCAAGCTGCATGATGACGACGAATGTATTCATCATTAAATGGGCGAAAATCGGCACCCATATCCGTTTTGTTCTGGCATATAAAAAGGCAAAGGTAAAGCCCATTGCTGTATATAGAAGAAGATGCTTCAAATCAGCGTGAACAATACCGAAAATAACCGAGCTGATCAGTCCTGCAAAAAAGAAATTCGTTTTTTCGTACAGCGCGCCGAAAATGATTTTTCTGAAGATGATTTCTTCTAATATAGGCCCGACGATGGAAGAAACGATAATCATGAGCGGGACTGCCTGAATGACATCCAGAATCGCTTGTGTATTTTCTGATTCTCTTCCGATGCCAAAAACATAATATTCAATAGAGCCTGCTATTCCTTGAGAGAAAAGGGCAATGAAAAAACCGGCTATCGCCCAAAGGATAGAAAGTCCGATTGAGTCCTTCTGTCCGTTTCGCAGCGTTTCTTTCGGAACGGTTCTCAGAATGAGCAGAACAACAACGAGACAGGCGATAAAGCTGATAACGGACCATAATCCTTGTGCATGCAGCATATTTTCATCTGTAGGCTGTCCTCCGGCATAACCGAATTTAAATAACAAGGGAATCGCGATTAATGCGGAAAACTGCATGATGATATATGTCAAAATAATAAACCAATACTGTTTTCTCAAATGGTATGTACTCCTTTGTTAAGTAGGTTTCGTTCATCTACAGCTATTGTAACATAATCGGAACGGGGGTGAAAAAGCTAACGGAAAAGGGACGGAAAAGAATGATGTAAGCGTGAAAAATTTTTTATCTTATCACTTGAAATTGGAAGGGAGATTCTTTATTATAAGAATTGTGTTAGCACTCTTTAGTGATGAGTGCTAAAATTACATATTCATACTATTGAGGAGGTTATTACATTGTTAAAGCCATTAGGTGATCGCGTTGTCATTGAACTCGTAGAATCTGAAGAAAAAACTGCCAGCGGAATTGTGTTGCCGGATTCTGCAAAAGAAAAACCGCAAGAAGGCAAAATCGTGGCAGCTGGTTCAGGTCGCGTGTTAGAAAGCGGAGAGCGCGTTGCTTTAGAAGTAAAAGAGGGCGACCGCATTATCTTCTCAAAATACGCAGGTACTGAAGTGAAATACGAAGGTACTGAATACTTAATCTTACGTGAAAGCGACATTTTAGCTGTTATCGGCTAATTCTTAAATAAACAATATTTAAAACATTTGAGGAGGTCTTGTAAACATGGCAAAAGAAATTAAGTTTAGTGAAGAAGCTCGCCGCGCAATGCTTCGCGGTGTCGATGCACTTGCTGATGCTGTTAAAGTAACTTTAGGACCAAAAGGACGCAACGTGGTTCTAGAGAAAAAATTCGGTTCTCCGTTAATCACAAATGACGGTGTAACAATCGCTAAAGAAATCGAGCTAGAAGACGCGTTTGAAAACATGGGTGCTAAGCTTGTTGCTGAAGTAGCCAGCAAAACAAACGACGTTGCAGGTGACGGTACAACAACTGCAACAGTTCTTGCGCAAGCAATGATCCGTGAAGGCCTTAAAAACGTAACAGCAGGCGCTAACCCTGTAGGCGTGCGTAAAGGGATGGAACAAGCTGTAGCGGTTGCGATCGAAAACTTAAAAGAAATTTCTAAGCCAATCGAAGGCAAAGAGTCTATCGCTCAGGTTGCTGCGATCTCTGCTGCTGATGAGGAAGTCGGAAGCCTTATCGCTGAAGCAATGGAGCGCGTAGGAAACGACGGCGTTATCACAATCGAAGAGTCTAAAGGCTTCACAACTGAGCTTGAAGTTGTTGAAGGTATGCAATTCGACCGCGGATATGCGTCTCCTTACATGGTAACTGACTCTGATAAGATGGAAGCGGTTCTTGACAATCCTTACATCTTAATCACAGACAAAAAAATCACAAACATTCAAGAAATCCTTCCTGTGCTTGAGCAGGTTGTTCAGCAAGGCAAACCATTGCTTCTGATCGCTGAGGATGTTGAAGGCGAAGCACTTGCAACACTTGTTGTGAACAAACTTCGCGGCACATTCAACGCAGTTGCTGTTAAAGCTCCTGGCTTCGGTGACCGCCGTAAAGCAATGCTTGAAGACATCGCTGTCCTTACTGGCGGAGAAGTCATCACAGAAGATCTTGGCCTTGACCTGAAATCTACTCAAATCGCTCAATTGGGACGCGCTTCTAAAGTTGTCGTTACTAAAGAAAACACAACAATCGTTGAAGGCGCTGGCGAAACAGACAAAATTTCTGCCCGCGTGACTCAAATCCGCGCTCAAGTGGAAGAAACAACTTCTGAATTCGACAGAGAAAAATTACAAGAGCGTCTTGCTAAACTTGCTGGCGGCGTAGCTGTCATCAAAGTCGGCGCTGCGACTGAAACTGAACTGAAAGAGCGTAAACTTCGCATCGAAGACGCCCTGAACTCAACTCGCGCAGCTGTTGAAGAAGGCATCGTATCCGGTGGTGGTACAGCGCTTGTAAACGTATATAATAAAGTCGCTGCAGTTGAAGCTGAAGGCGATGCTCAAACAGGTATCAACATCGTGCTTCGCGCGCTTGAAGAGCCAATCCGTCAAATCGCACACAATGCTGGTCTTGAAGGATCTGTCATCGTTGAACGCCTCAAAAACGAAGAAATCGGCGTAGGCTTCAACGCTGCAACTGGCGAATGGGTAAACATGATCGAAAAAGGTATCGTTGACCCAACGAAAGTTACACGCTCAGCTCTTCAAAACGCTGCGTCTGTAGCTGCAATGTTCTTAACAACTGAAGCCGTTGTCGCTGACAAGCCAGAAGAAAACGCTGGCGGCGGAATGCCTGACATGGGCGGCATGGGCGGTATGGGTGGAATGATGTAAAACCGACAAAAAAACCTTGATTTACAAAGGTTTGTCGGCAATGGACGTCATTTTTGATGCCCTTTTGATGCCATTTGTAAATTTCGAGGCTTCTCATGAGTTCACCGAACTTGTGAGAAGCTTCTTTTTTCTGTCTTTCGTAGTTTGATTTTTTCAGCACTGTTCTATATCGATTTTCAATAGTTTTGATAATCCCGATATGAACTATTCAATTGACCAAAATACAAAATTCCACAGGCTCAGATTCCTGTTTACCTTTAACAAACGGCTTACTGTAACTTCAGTAAACTGCATTTCTGTTATGATTATAAAAAGGGTTTAAAAATTATTCGTGCAAATCCTCTGTTACTTCTCTCCCTATTGCAGACAGGAGATGGTATCCTCTCATAAGATAAAAAAGCCCCAGTTATCTAAATAAATAGTGTCACCAACACTCTTAGACGTTTCCCCAAGGAAAACGTTGTCAAAAGAAATCCTATTAAAATGTCTATTTGTGCTGCTTTTTAGCTACTAAGACGATGTATGTAAATTCACTGGCGATGTAGTTAGGTTCTTCCACCAACATCTTGATAATATTGATCCCTACTCTATGGAGACCGACATTCCAATTATTAAATCTAATATTAGTTTTTTATGATTACCAAGGAGGACTTAATAGTGCATTTTTCAGAAATGATAGATCGCTTGGCTTTATATGATTTACACAGAAAAAGAAGCAAAGATAAACATTTTTCTGCTGCTATTGCAGCCGATATCGATGATAGAGAGGAATTTTACAGTGCAAATATAGCTGATGTTTCAATTGACTTGAATGAATCTAAAAAAAATTATAGGGTTGGAACATTTCGTTATGAATCCTTAATTCAAACTGGGAATCCTGTTAATGATACTTTAAAAGGGGAGGTTTTTTTACATAAAAATGATATAGATCAACCCAATGTCATCTTTGTACACGGCTGGCGCATGGATTCGTTCGATAGAATCAAAAAAATATTTCATAAACGTATAATGAACGATTTAGGCTGGAATATGTATTATTATTCTCTTCCATACCATTTTGAAAGAGAACCGGAAAATTCACTGTATAGTGGCGAGTTGATGATTAGTGCAAATATTGATCGTACAATTGAGTCGACAAGACAGGCCATTGTCGATTTACGGGCATTAATTCACTGGATAAAAGCAAATAAAAAAGGCCCTGTTATCATAGTGGGGGTAAGCTTAGGGGGATGGGTTACTAATCTAATTGCAACCCTAGAATCCCAAATTGATGTAGTGGTATCAATCTTTTATGCCAATCGCCTTTCTTATTCAATATGGAACACGATCCCAGGTAAATTCATAAGAGAAGAATTAGAACAAAATGGTGTGACCTATGAAGATTTAACAAAATATTGGAATATCACAGATCCTAGTCAAGCCTTGCCGAAAGTTAATAAAGATAACGTACTGCTGATTTCTGCTAAACATGATCAATATATTGACTTGAAAGATGCAGATTATTTATGGGAAAGTTGGGGGAGACCTACAAGATATGTCTACAATTGTGGTCATTCCGGTATTGTTCTTTGTCGCAAAAAGCTGGCAAATGATACGCTTTCCTTTATACGAGAAAAACTGGTTTGATACATTTGTAGACTTTAATAAGAAACGAAAGGCCAACTGCGACTTCAGTTGGCCTTTCCTATTTATAATAAAGAAATTGAGTGAGATTGCTGACAGAACTACGTACTACTCGTTTTCTTTAGTTGCCCTTGCTAATCGTTCAACCTCTCCCCGAATCCCAATCGCAGGCTCCCACGAATCAATCAAACGAATCGCCTTCTGATTAGATTCCACCGCTTTCGTTTTCTCTCCTTTACGATACAACAGCTGCGCCATTCCGTAGTGATAGTAGATCAGTTCAACTTGATTGGCGTTATGTTTGTCATAGAGCATTTGCTCAAAGGCTTCTTCCGCTTTTTCAAACTGATCACATTTCACGTAAGCGACACCCAGATTGAAATAGGCTTCTATCGTTTTTTCGCCGCCGTATGTGGAGCTGATTTCATTTGCCGCTTCGTATAATTGAATGGCTTCTACATGATAACCTCTCGCAAAGCTTAAGTCACCGCGAACCAATAGAACTCTGTGTTGAATGGTAGGGGAAATCGGTTGATTTTCGATTTCGTTTAAAATTGTCTCTGCTTTTTCCTGTTGCCCGTCTTTTAAAAACAGCCTTGCTTTGAGTGCATGTCCCCAAACCTTTAGATCATAGGCATCGTGAGCGTCTGATTGTTCAAGAATCTTCAGCCCGGCTTCTATTTGCTGAAGCGCTCCGTCTAAATCATTGACTTCCATCAATGCCCAGCCTGAGGTGTCGATTCGGAAGTACGCTTCTCGTGTGTGTTGGCCTAAGTGATGGGCGGCGTCGGCCGCTTTGCGTCCGTATTCGATTCGCAGGGGCAGGTTGATTCTGCTTAGAAAATGGCTAATGCGGGTGATGAGTTCGATTAGGATTTCTTTTTGTTCAGTTTCACTTGCCCATTGGATGACCTTTAAGATGTTTGGCCATTCTTGTTTCATTTGATCTAAGTTCCGTCCCAGCAGGTAGCTCCAATAGATAGAGTTGGGCTGTTCCCGCTTTAAATGGGTTTCGGCATAATCAATATAATAGTGCGCCCAGCGATTGCGGGCTTCTTTTTCATATTCGTGCTGTTCGGACAAGTGCTGTTCTCCGTAAGCGACAACGGTTTGGTGCGCTAAGTATTGTGTCCTGCCTTGGCTTCGTTCCGGCTGAATCAGCGCATATGACCGCATTTGTTCCATAGCGTAATGAAAACGGCGGGCGTCTAATCCGGCTGCTGCCGCCAGGCTTTTTTCATCAGGCGGCTTGCTGAAAAAGCAAAGCGTCTGCCAGAGCTTTCGCGTATCTTCATTGCATCTATCCCAGGTGCGGCCAAAGAGGAATTCAAACAATTCCAGCAGTGAGTAGCCTGCTTTTCCAAGCTCATGAATCAGCTGCTGAGCGGGGATGTCATCGTCTGACATATAGGCAATGCTGAGTGCCATGGCTTTCGGGTTTCCGGCAGTCGCTGAAATGAATTCGTTTTTCAGGTCAGATGATAGATGTAACAGCTGCTCCAGCTTTTCCCGTTTACGTGGGAGGTTGCATGTTTGTAAGCAGTGATGCACTTCTTGTTGAAAAAATTCGTGGGCATCTGTTTGGTCAAGACCGCTTAGCTGAATGGCTGTCATTTCTCCGAAGCTTTCCCGATAAGTTTGCTTTACGTTTTCCCGCGCTGTGAGGAGAACTTTTACGCCTTGCGGAAGGCTGGTGATAAATTCATGAATGTCACGTTCTGCAGTATCAATGCTGTCAACGATCAGCAGGATCGGTTTTTCACTAGTGTAATTGGCTAACGCATTGCGGACGACAAACCGTTTTTCATTGATTGATTTATCGATTTGTTCTGTGCGTCCGAGCTGATAGGCGATCGTATTTAAAAAATCGCTAAAGCTCAATCCTTTCCAATCAGCGCTGACCCAAATGATACTGTTGAACGCCGGCCAATCTGAAGTATCGTCGACACAGGAATAGGCTGCTTCAAGAGCGATTGTGGTTTTACCCATACCAGCCCAGCCGGTGATTAAACAGACTGGTGACGGAGAAAGCATCCATTGCCGTATCGCTTCCATATCAAAGCTGCGTCCGATAAAGCGTCCGGACCAGCGTGAGGGTAAATTATGAGTGATAGGCTGTTCTGTAAGCGCATTCGTTTCATGGCCGGGTCTGTCATGAAACAGCCGTTTTACTACATTTTCAATTTCGTCTTCACTCGGAGCCCCGAATAATCCGTCTTTTCGCAGTATTTTCGCTTTTTTCAAACAGGATGCTGCCCATACAGGCAATGCGGGTTTGATGACTGGGATAGTGGTGGCTTCCAGCAAGTCGGTCAACCACTCGATATCCAAGTCGGTCTTTTCGAGAATGATCCAGATCATTCCGAACAGTTTTCCGTCGTCGATTCTTCCGGGAATGTAGTTTGCTCCCATCTGTCCGATCCAGCTTTTGATCGTGTTTGGGGAGACTCCCAGCTGGAGTGCGATTTTATCTATGTAAGACTGTCCTGTTTTTTCATTCTTTTTCCTTCTGATTTTATAATCAGGATGAAGTTTTAGCGTTTTGACGCCAGGTGCCAGCAGTTGTGCAAATTGTTTTCGGTTTTCAAGTTCAGCCATAAGCCTGCACCTCCTATTAGTACTATTTTATCAATCCAGCGTTTTTTGTATATGAAAAAATAAAAGTACAGTGCCGCTGTCCTTTTATACAGCAGGAAAGGCTGTTGAACGTGTTGAAAAGCAGATAAAATGGGGGCAGTAACAGAGAAAACAAAAATGTATGCACTTACATTTTATTTTCTAAAGAAAGGAACTTGCCAAATGACTCACACAGTACCTCAAAACATGAAAGCGGCTGTTATGCACAACACAAGAGAGATCAAAATTGAAACATTGCCTGTGCCTGATATCAATCATGATGAAGTGTTGATTAAGGTGATGGCTGTCGGAATTTGCGGATCTGATCTGCATTACTATACAAATGGCCGAATAGGCAACTATGTTGTGGAAAAACCATTTATCCTTGGGCATGAATGTGCGGGTGAAATTGCCGCTGTCGGATCATCTGTCGATCAATTCAAGGTGGGAGACCGCGTCGCTGTAGAGCCGGGTGTTACGTGCGGACGCTGTGAAGCGTGCAAAGAAGGGCGCTATAATCTTTGCCCGGATGTACAGTTTTTGGCTACACCGCCGGTAGACGGCGCGTTTGTCCAATATATTAAAATGCGTCAGGACTTTGTTTTTTTAATCCCAGACTCACTTTCTTATGAAGATGCTGCTTTGATCGAGCCGTTTTCTGTCGGCATCCATGCGGCGGCCAGAACGAAGCTACAGCCCGGATCAACGATTGCGATTATGGGGATGGGCCCTGTTGGGTTAATGGCTGTTGCCGCAGCTAAAGCATTTGGGGCAGGCACAATCATTGTCACCGACTTAGAGCCGCTGCGGTTAGAAGCTGCGAAAAAAATGGGAGCGACTCACATTATTAATATACGTGAACAGGATGCACTTGAAGAGATTAAAACGATCACGAATGATAGAGGCGTTGATGTTGCTTGGGAAACAGCAGGGAATCCAGCGGCATTGCAATCCGCACTGGCTTCTGTGCGCCGGGGCGGAAAATTGGCGATTGTCGGTTTGCCTTCACAGAACGAGATTCCGCTCAACGTGCCGTTTATTGCGGATAATGAGATTGATATTTACGGGATCTTCCGTTATGCCAATACGTATCCAAAGGGAATCGAATTTCTTGCTTCAGGCATTGTGGACACGAAGCATCTAGTAACGGACCAATATTCGCTGGAGCAGACGCAAGATGCGATGGAGCGGGCGCTTCAATTTAAGAATGAATGTTTAAAAGTGATGGTGTATCCAAATCGCTGAGTGAACAGGGAGGATCTTCGTATTCTCCCTCTTGTTTACTGGAAATGAAAACGGATTCTTGGGGTGGGAAATGATGATTGAAACAGAAAAAGTAACGGCAATGAAAGTGAAGCATCAGTCAAAATCGAGTACCGGACTGTCCTGGTTTGAACGAATCGGCTATGGATTCGGCGATATGTCGTATAATATTATCTTTCAGTTTGTAAACGCATACTTATTATTCTATTATACAGACGTCGGCGGCATTCAGCCTGCGGTGATCGCAACTTTGTTTCTTGTTGTGCGTGTGCTGGATGCTATTTTTGACCCGATCATGGGATTGATTTTAGATAAAACGAATACAAGGTGGGGAAAAGCAAGGCCCTATTTGCTGTGGGTGGCATTTCCTTTTGCGCTATTCACATTCTTATGTTTCACGACGCCTCATTTCGGTGAGACCGGAAATATGGTATATGCGTATGTCACTTATATTCTGCTTGGGATGTCCTTTAGTATGCAAACGATCCCGGTGAACAGCTTAACGGGGCGGATGACGAATTCGGTGGAGGAACGGACGGTTCTAACCACAACCCGGATGATTTTGGTGTATATCGGCATTCTTTTATCCATTTCCTGTGCGACACCGCTTGCAACTGCTATCGGAGGAGAGGATCAGGCGTTTGGATTTCAGATGACGGCGCTCATCTATGCGGCTGTCAGCATCGTTTTGAATCTATTTAGTTTCTTTACTGTACGGGAGCGAATTCAGCCTAAAAAGAGAAAAAAACAAGGGATCAAAAAGACGTTATCCGTTTTATTCAAAAACAAACCCTTGCTTATGTTAATTTCATCATTTTTGGCTTTTGCGATCGGGTTTAATATTAAGCTCAGCACGATGGTGTATTATTTTACGTATAACGTCAACCATAAAGAGTTCGTGTTTATGGGCACCGTTTTATTTTTCGGGGCAGCGCTGATCAGTAATTTGTTTATTCCTTTCTTTTCTGAGAAGTGGGGCAGAAAACAAGTCATGATCATCACGGCAGCTCTATCGCTTATTTCTTATGCCGGCCTGCATTTTACGCCGTATTCTTCAATTCCACTCATTTTCATTTGGCTTTTCGCTTCGGGATTTTTCACAACGCCTTTAAATACGCTTGCTTGGGGAATGGTTGCGGATTGTGTCGATTATGCGGAATGGAAAACCGGAATTCGCGCGGATGGTGTGGTGATTTCGAGCATGAGCTTTATCAATAAGCTGGGTGTGGCGTTGGCCGGGTCATTTTCGGCCATCTATTTAGGAATCGCCGGGTATGTGGCGAATACAGACCAGACAGTTGCGTCATTGAATGCGATTAAAAATATGAATGCTTTGATTCCGGGATTTTTCATTTTGCTTTCTATTATTCTTATCGCCTTCTATCCTTTAACGGAAAAAAGATATAAACACATCATCTCTGAGCTGGAGCAAAGGTCTGCGAGATAAATATATGTAAAATTTTTAATATTCAATGTTGTATTTATGGCAGAAAGTAATATACTGAGACTGTAATCTAGACTTTATAAATGAGTGTGATAATATGCGTAGTCATTCTGTAGTTTGTATTGGAGAATTGTTAATTGATTTCTTTTGTACCGATGTCGACGTTGATTTAAAGGAAGGGCGCCATTTCTTGAAAAGTGCCGGGGGTGCACCGGCGAATGTGTCAGCAGCGATTGCCAAGCTGGGCGGAGACGCCGCTTTCAGCGGAAAAGTAGGCAAGGATCCGTTTGGGTATTTTCTCAAGCAAACATTGGACGCTGTACAGGTGGATACCTCAATGCTTGTCATGGATGAGAAAGCGCCTACAACGCTTGCTTTTGTTTCATTAAAACAAAATGGAGAGCGTGACTTTGTTTTTAATAGAGGCGCGGACGCTTTGTTTACGCTGGAGGATATTGACCAGGAAAAACTAAACGAAGCGAAAATTCTTCATTTCGGCTCTGCGACGGCACTGTTATCGGATCCGTTTTGCTCAGCCTATTTACGGCTGATGTCGATTGCGAAAGACAATGGACAGTTTATTTCGTTTGACCCTAACTACCGTGAAGATTTATGGAGGGGAAGAGTCTCAGAGTTTGTAAGTGTTGCGAAAAAAGCGATCGCTGTAAGTGATTTTGTGAAAGTCAGTGACGAGGAGCTTGAGATTATAAGCGGTGTGAAGGATCATGAAAAGGGAGTTGCGATCCTTCATGAGATCGGAGCCAACATTGTCGCTGTGACACTTGGGAAAAGCGGAACGCTTCTTTCCAATGGAAAAGACCGTGAAATCATTCCAAGCATTCCTGTGACATCAATTGACTCAACAGGGGCGGGAGATGCTTTTGTCGGTGCGGCTTTATATCAATTGGCAAACACGGATCAGATTCAATCTGTAGATGCTGATTTTGTGAAACTGCGTGAGATTGTGGCGTTTGCCAATAAGGTCGGAGCTCTTGTCTGCACTAAAATTGGAGCGATTGATGCACTGCCAAGCATGGATGAGATTGAAGTTTCTTTGTAAATCATTGAAGATGTCTCTTGAAAGTCTTTGGACTTTTGGGGGCATCTTTTTTTATTACTTACATTTTTGTTCAGGTAAAAAGTTGTATATTTTTCGTTTGAAATGTCATTTTTTATTAAAAAAGTGAAACTTTTAACGATAATAAATAGTATATGTAACAAGGGTTACCGAATAGCTTTAGGAGGAACGATATGATGAGTATAATTGGAAGATTTAAAGATATTATGTCTGCGAATATCAATGCTTTATTGGACAAGGCTGAAAATCCGGAGAAAATGGCAGATCAATATTTAAGAAACATGAATAGCGATTTGGCTAAGGTTAAGGCAGAAACAGCAGCTGTTATGGCCGAGGAGCAGAGAGCAAAAAGAGAATATCACGAATGCCAGGCGGATATGGAAAAGATGGAAAGCTATGCAATGAAGGCGCTGCAAGCCGGGAATGAGGGCGATGCGAGAAAGTTCCTTGAAAGAAAAACATCTTTGGAATCAAAGCTTTCTGAGCTGCAGGCGGCGAATCAAATTGCTGCAACCAATGCCGCACAGATGCGAAAGATGCATGACAAATTGGTATCTGACATTGGAGAGCTGGAAGCACGCAAAAATATGATCAAGGCGAAGTGGGCAGTAGCGAAAACGCAAGAAAGAATGAACAAACTGGGCGCTTCTGTTTCAAGTACAAGCCAATCAATGTCTGCATTCGGCCGAATGGAGGACAAAGTAAATAAGGCACTTGATCAGGCCAATGCAATGGCTGAACTGAACAGCGCTCCGCAGGATGATATGGCTGATCTGACTGCAAAGTATGACACTGGCGGTTCAAGCCAGGTTGATGATGAACTTGCGGCGTTAAAAGCGAAAATGATGCTCGATAAGTAATACATAGGAGGCCGCAGCTTTCGGCTGCGGCGTTATTTTATCATAAGATGTGAGAGGGAACGGTAATGATAATATCTTATAAGTGTCCGAACTGCGGCAGTGATATGGCATTTGACAGTGAAACCGGCTCGTTATCCTGCAGCAGCTGCGGAAGACAGGACAATATTGAAAGCCTTCCGAAAGAAAACATTGCGGCACGGTTTTCTGATGATGAAGCAAAAGAATATCAATGTGAAAACTGCGGTGCCATTTTGATCACGGAAGCTGAAACGACAGCAACGACGTGCAGCTTCTGCGGAGGTGCTGCAATACTTGCCGATCGTTTATCAGGACATTTGGCGCCGGCGAAGGTCATTCCATTTACAATCAGCAAGCAAGAAGCGGAGCAGGCATTTCGAAAGTGGTGCAAAAAAGGCCTTCTGACACCAAGAGGTTTCATGTCTGCCGATCGCATTAAAAGCATCACCGGCATGTATATTCCGTTTTGGATGTTTGATTTAAATAGTGAAGTACAGGTGAGAGCAAACTGTACCAGAGTCCATCAATATGAAGAAGGGGATTATATTTGCACGGAAACAGAGCACTTTGAAGCGTTTCGTGATATCAATCTCGATTATTTGAAAATCCCTGTCGATGCCTCTGAAAAAATGAAAGACGAATTAATGGACAAATTGGAGCCTTATTCATACGAAGAGCTGAAGGACTTTCAAACGGCATATTTGGCCGGTTATATTGCGGAAAAGTACAATTATACCGATGAGGAGCTTTTTCCAAGGGCAAAAGAGAAAATAAGCAGTTATATAGATTCATACATCCATTCTACTTTTTCCGGATATACGTCAGTCAATGTGAGGGACAAACATATTCACACGAAAAACGTGAACAGCTTTTACGTTTTGCTTCCTGTTTGGATGGTCAGTTACGATTATGAAAGAGCGGAGCATATCTTTGCGATGAACGGGCAAACAGGAAAGGTTGTTGGAAAGCCGCCGATCAGTCGAGGAAAAGTGGCTGCATGGTTTAGCGGAATAGCAGGCGGGACATTTCTTGCGTTGAAGCTCGTCTCATTGATGATGGGAGGCGGATTTTGATGCGTGGATTTTTTGGGAAAGCGATCTTTGTTGTGCTGGCTGTTTTCATCATGATGCCTTTACTGGGTATCGAAGCGGTAAGAGCCTCTGAATTGCAGCAGCATGTGTACGATCGCGCTCATCTATTGTCAAAAGCGGAGATCGGAAAACTTGAATCTCTCTCGGCAAAGCTGGGTGCAAAGAGGGACACTGATTTCATCATTATTACGACCAAAAGCACAAACGGTGAAGATATTGCAGACTATACCGGCGATTTTTATGATCGTTACGGAAAAGGCAGTACAGCCATTCTGACGATTGATATGACAAACAGAGAAGTGTTTATCGCAGGCTTTAAAAAAGCCGAACAGTATTTGGACAACAGCAGGCTCAATAGCATCAGAAATACGATTTCATCTGATTTATCCAATGAAAATTATTTTGAAGCTTTTGAGACATATATTCAGCTTTCCTATAAAGATATGGGCATAAAACCGGGAGTAAACCCTGACAACATATTCTTTACATGGTGGTTTCAGCTGATTGCTGCCATCGCAGTCGGGGGAATTGCGGTTTCAATCATGCTTTATCATGCAGGCGGCAAAGTAACGGTTAATGGAAGTACATATATGGATCAGCGTACGTCTGATGTGATTGATCAATACGACACTTATATTAGAACGACTGTAACAAGAGAAAGAAAACCATCAGATAAAGACAGCGGCAGCGATGGCGGTGTTACGAAAGGCGGCACGTCATACAGTGGGAGCCGGGGCAGTTTTTAAATGTAAGAAATAGAGAAAGGGAGAGGCGTAATGTCGTTTTTCAGAAATCAATTAGCGAATGTAGTAGAGTGGGAAGAATTTAGAGATGATATGATTTTTTATAAATGGAACAATCGTGAAATCAAAAAAGGGAGCCGTTTAATCATTCGTCCCGGACAGGATGCTGTCTTTTTGAACAATGGGCGGGTTGAAGGAGTCTTTCAAGATGATGGCGATTATGATATTGAATCAGAAATTATTCCATTCCTTTCAACGTTAAAGGGCTTTAAGTTTGGCTTTAACAGCGGCATGCGAGCTGAGGTGCTGTTTGTCAATACGAAGGAATTTACCGTAAGATGGGGAACAAAACAGGCGATAAATATTCCGGCAGCGGGAATGCCAGGCGGGATGCCCATTCGCGCAAACGGCACATTTAATTTCAAGGTGCAGGACTATATCAGCCTGATTGATAAAATCGCTGGCGTGAAAGATCAATATTTTGTAGAGGATATTAAAACCCGTATCATTTCTATTCTGGATCAGCTTCTCATGAAGTGGATCACAAGAGAAGGGAAAGATATGTTTAATCTTCAAGCAAACGCTTTTGATATTGCCAAGGGAATTCAAGAGGACTTAGATATGCAATTAATAAGCGACGGGATGACGGTCACTGGTTTTCAAATCATGAGCTTTAATTATCCTCAAGAGGTTCAAGATATGATTACAAAGAACGCTTCCTACGGTATGGTTGGGGATGTGAACAGATACCAGCAAATATCAATGACGGATGGAATGGCATCCGGAAAGATGAGCGGAAGCGGAGCGGCTTCGGATATGGCTGGAATGATGATGGGAATGAATATGGCCAATCAGATGATGAACCAAATGAATCAGAATCAGCAGGCACAGTCATCAGGCCCACAGTCAACTGGCAGCGGAAGCAAACCGAATTTCTGTCCAAACTGCGGAACAAAAACGGGCGAAGCCAATTTTTGTCCGAATTGCGGCCAGAAGCTTGTATAAGAATCATACAGTGAAAAGTCCGGAGTGATCAGCACTCGGGACTTTTTTATTTAGGAGAATAAGCATTACCTATTGCTTGCTCCTGAACAGGCCATTTTCGAGCCCCCGCTTGGATAATTCCCAGCAGCAATTGACGACGTTCCTTTATTGAATTGACGGCAATTTGAAATGTTTGCTTTGATAAAGCCGGTATGCCTGATTGTTGAAGCTTTGAGATGTCTGGTTCTGGCGGCGCTTGTTCTGCAGGATGGATATAGGCAGTATGAACGGTATCCAGATAGTTTTTGATACTTGAGCGCGCTTCTTTGATATGAAGCTGATTCGGCTGATATTGTTCAGGAATTCCGTATTTGAAAATGGTTAGAGCCTCATCCAATACAGCAACAGCTATAATGGATGATTCCTGATGCTGCGTGCTGTGGTAAAAATGAAGGATGGGGAAGGCGTTATGCTGAGCGGTCAGCTTTCCCAGTTCTGATGAGGCAGCGACAAGAAGAAAATCAATATCGTGAAAATCTTTGCCATTCCATGCATTATGGACGATTTCAGTTCCGTCATGCCCTAGACTTAATACACTTTGGGCAAAGGAGCGTTTTTGATTAACCGCACTCAAGACGGAAATCAAATACGTGACAGAAAATGTGATGGTAAGCAGTCCTTGAGCTGTTTCAATAATCGTGACAAGCTTCCATAGGCCTCCGTTCGGAGCGAGGTCGCCATTTCCTAATGTAAACATGACATAGCCGGAAAAATAAATTCGGTCTGACCAGGAAGCCGGTTCTTTTGATTGAGTTTCCATAAGTGAGTGAGGGTCACTCGAGTAAATCAAAACCCACCCGCTCCAAAATAGACTGATCCATATCACTAACGTCAGGCATAACAGCAGAGGACCAGCCATACTTAGAACCTTTGCGTGGTCACCGCTGATTTTGCGGCAGCCCTTCCACAGCCAGGCAGACAGGCATCTTGTGATCGGGCCGGCACCGCTCTCTAACCATAACGTGGTTCATAAAAAATCAATCATCCCCGCTGTCAATAATAAAAGGCCTGCAATGATATAACCCTCATTCATTTTGGTTGCCTCCCTTAAGTCAGCCTTCTTTTATTTTCTTCTCTATTTCCTTTTATCCTGAGTCTGAAACAATTGAACGAATGTTTGATTTTACAGAGAAAAATAGGTGGGAGTTACCCAACACTTACTCATTTTTCGATATGAACAGAAAATCACAAGATTTTTGACTTGATTCACACATTTTCATGAAGAAAAACGTTCATTTTCCCCTTGAATTGGTGATTTTCCTTTTATAGAGTAAAAAATTTTCAGAAATTTATATTGACTGAAAGCGTTTTTATAATTATGATAATATCAGATATAACAAAAATGTCACTATAACATCACTACAATTGAACTATTAAGTGACTAATAAATACCAAATGAACGAGGTTATGCACAAAGAAATGACCATTGTTCTTTTAACGAGAAATGAAATCGCTTCCATAGGGATTGACATGCTAAGAAGAAGGGAAGGTTATGAGGTTATTGGATAAAAACATGAACAACTATTTTCTGAAGCCTGCTTACGAAATGTGAGGAAGGCAGCAGCCCTGGAATAAGTTTTTGACATACGCATTTTGAAAAAGACTGGGGGAAACAGTATGAATAAACAAGGAAATCAAATGTCATTTTTACGTACAATTATTTTAGTCTCCACTTTCGGCGGGCTTCTTTTTGGCTATGATACCGGTGTGCTCAATGGAGCTTTGCCGTATATGGGAGAGCCGGATCAGCTTAATCTCAATGCCTTCACAGAAGGCCTTGTCACCAGTTCACTTCTTTTTGGAGCGGCACTGGGTGCTGTGTTTGGCGGCAGGATGTCTGATTTTAACGGCCGCCGCAAAAATATTTTGTTCCTCGCTGTTATATTTTTTATTTCAACGATTGGGTGTACGTTTGCACCAAATGTTACGGTCATGATTATTTCCCGTTTTGTGCTCGGTATTGCGGTTGGGGGTGCATCCGTAACGGTGCCTGCCTATTTAGCAGAGATGTCTCCTGTGGAAAGCAGGGGACGGATGGTGACGCAGAACGAATTGATGATTGTATCAGGACAGCTTTTGGCCTTTGTTTTTAATGCGATCCTTGGAACAACAATGGGAGACAACTCCCATGTGTGGAGGTTTATGCTGGTCATTGCGTCACTTCCAGCCTTGTTCCTGTTTTTCGGCATGATCAGAATGCCCGAGAGTCCCCGTTGGCTTGTTTCTAAAGGAAGAAAAGAAGATGCTTTGCGTGTATTGAAAAAAATCAGGGACGAAAAACGGGCAGCAGCTGAGCTGCAAGAAATTGAATTCGCTTTCAAAAAAGAAGACCAGCTTGAAAAAGCGACATTTAAAGATCTTTCAGTCCCATGGGTGCGCCGTATTGTGTTTATTGGATTAGGGATTGCGATTGTACAGCAAATTACAGGTGTGAATTCGATTATGTATTATGGGACTGAAATTCTAAGAAATTCCGGTTTCCAAACGGAAGCCGCTTTAATCGGAAATATTGCGAATGGCGTGATTTCGGTATTGGCAACATTCGTCGGAATCTGGCTGCTGGGAAGAGTGGGGCGCCGGCCGATGCTGATGACAGGCTTGATCGGTACGACAACAGCATTATTGCTAATCGGGATATTCTCACTTGTACTTGAAGGATCACCGGCACTTCCGTATGTAGTCCTGTCATTAACGGTCACATTTCTTGCTTTTCAGCAGGGCGCCATTTCACCAGTGACTTGGCTGATGCTATCTGAAATTTTCCCGCTTCGCCTTCGCGGACTGGGAATGGGTGTTACGGTATTCTGTCTGTGGATGGTGAATTTTGCAGTCAGTTTCACGTTTCCGATATTGCTGGCAGCTATCGGGCTGTCCACAACGTTCTTTATCTTCGTTGGATTAGGAATTTGCTCTGTCTTGTTTGTGAAGAGGTTTTTGCCGGAAACGAAAGGGCTTTCGCTTGAGCAGCTGGAGGAAAACTTCCGCGCTTATGATCACAGCGGGGCAAAGAAGGATTCTGGGGCTGAAGTGATTGGATAATTTAAAAAAGAATCCGCACCCGAGTGCGGATTCTTTTTGGTTTCAAATTAGTTAGGTCTAACAAGGATTTTGACTTGGCTTTTCTCTTTAATAAGAGCCCCGAAGCCTTCCTCGATCAAATCATCTAGTACGATTTTTTTCGTTACGAGTTTGTCGGCTGAGAAATAGCCTTCTTTCATTAATGACAATACAGCCGGGAAGATGTCGCGGTATCCGATAATTCCTTTTACTGTACGTTCTTTGATTACGATATCGTTCGGATGGATTTCAGCACCTTTTTCCCAAATGCTGACGATGACGGTTTCACCGGCAATTGTAGTGGACTGGATGGCTTGTCGTAACACCACTGGGACACCAGTGACTTCGAATGCTACGTCAACACCGCCTCCTGTACGTTCTGCAATCTCAGCGACTACATCGTCTGTTTTAGACGGATCAACGATGATCGCGCCAAGCTCCTCAGCTTTTTGCTGGCGTTCAGGAGAAAGCTCAACAGCGTAAATATCAGTTGCACCGGCAGCCTTCAGCGCTTCAATGACAAGAAGTCCGATCGGGCCGCAGCCGAATACAGCCGCTTTGTCGCCTGCTTTGAGTTTGCTTGAGCGGACAGCGTATAGAGCAACTGCAGAAGGTTCAACGAGCGCGCCTTGTTCATATGATAATTCATCAGGAAGTTTGAACAAAAGCTCTTCATCCACAGAGACGTATTCAGAGAAACCGCCGCCTCCGCCGGCTAAGCCGAGGAATCCCATTTGTTCATCAAGGTTGTAGGCGCCTTGGTGGCCGTGTGTAGCAAAAATCGGCTCGACTACAACGCGGTCTCCAACTTTATAATTTTCAACGCCTTCTCCGACTTCGACAACTTCACCGGAGAATTCATGCCCCATTGTGACAGGTGCCGTTTCATTTGTTAATGGGTGCGGTTTGTCAACCGGAATAAAGATCGGGCCGCCCAGATATTCGTGTAAATCACTTCCGCAGATGCCGCACCATTTGACTTTGATCTTTACTTTTCCCGGCTCCGTTTTTGGCTCTTCGATATGTTCAATACGGATATCCTTTTGGTTATGCCATCTTGCTGCCTTCATGGATTACCACTCCTATAACTTTTGATGTGAGTAATTCCGCACCGGTCAATATGAACTGTTCACAAAATCGCCATTTTTAAAACCAAAAAAGAAATGAAATTTTTATATAATATAATCTACGTTTTTTTGAAAAAAGAAACTTTGAAGAAAAAAGGGTCTCGCACACTCTTTTTTCTTTATATGAGAGTATCAATCGTTTACATAGCTATGAATTTGGTTTGAACAATACGGTAATGGTTCGTTCATATTGAATGCGACAACTACTCTATCAATAATTATAACGCTAATACTGCTATTATAATAGGATAATCTTCCATGGTTTATTTTAGCAGAGGTAACTTTTTTGACTTTGTAACATTACTGTAAGGATATTGAAATAAAAAATAGCTGGTTGATCGTGTATAATCTTCCTAGATGTTAACAAACAGGGGGACGAAATGTTGAAGAAAGTCATTTTAGCCGCTTTTATCTTAGTAGGAAGTACTTTGGGAGCTTTTAGTTTTTCATCAGATGCCAGTGCGAAACATGTGAACGGAAATATTACTTGGTATAATGGAGTCGGGAAAAAAGGCTCTTCAGGTAAGAAACTTGGACATTGGGATTGTGCGACCAAAATCGGATTTGATGTTCCTAGAAACGGGACAAAAATCAGAGCTTATGCAAAAGCGAAGCCTAAAAAGGTGATTACGGTTTATAAAAATGATGTTGGCAGAATGCCTAATGCAGTGCTGGATGTTAGCCCTAAAGCGTTTAAAGCGCTTGGATATCCATTAAGCAAAGGTAAAGTAGCGGGGCATTACAGCTATTAGTGTACATATATAATCTGGAAAGCAAGAAGTGACATTCTTGCTTTTTCTATTGGTGGAGATAAAAGATGAAAAAAAGAATCATATTATTGTTAGCAGTGATAATAGCGGCAGCTGCCGCGGGGGTTGCGTTTTATGTTGCAAAGGATAAAGGCCATGAGAAGGCTGCTGATGTTTCAGTCAATACCGATAGCGGTGATGAGCTGCTGGTTTCAATTACAGATACGGATCTGCTGACAAAGTATTATGAAAATGACAAGGTGATCCATGAGGAGAAGCTGACCAGCTATCCGGCATTTGCCTTGGATCAAAAACAGCAGGTGCTCTATTATACGGGCAATAATGAACAGAATGAAATGAGGCTTTTTAAACTGGATCTAAAGTCTAATAAAAAGACGGTGCTTTATAAAGGCGCGGAGAGTGCGGACAGTTTGTTTTTATCAAAGGACCGTTCAACCATCTATTTCCGCTTAGGAAAAGCGGACGAAAGCAATTTTCGGATCGCCGCTTTTGATCTGAAAACGAAAAAGTACAAAAATCTTTATCCTGCCGCTAATGATCAGGATAACACCGTCAGCAGCTTCTTTTATAACCAAAAAAACGATTCATTTGCATTGCTTCATTATTCTGTAGAAGAAGACTACAAGAAAACAGATGAAGCAAACGAAAAGGGCATCGACCCTGAACCGACAACGATTCATTTTGCGGAAGGCCGCCAAAATAATTTTAATGAGCTGAAAAGCCTGAACCAATTTATCAGCGATATTGCTGTTTCTGATGATGATAAACGTATTTTATTCACATCATATACGCAAAAAGGAACGGAGCAAACCGCTTCTATTCAAATGCTCAATGCGGATACGAAAAAATATGAAGGCATCATCTCAAATCAAAAATCATTTAAGCTGTTAATTGACGCACAGCCTCAGTTTTCTAAGGATGGGAAGAACATTTATTTTCTTGCCGAAGCCAAGGGGGCTAAAAAGCTGAAGGACGAAACAGGGCGTGAAGCTAAGGTGCGGACGATTTATTCCTATAGCCTTGAAAATAAGACCTTCAAAAAAGTATGGGAAAATCCGAACGGCATCATCAACAGCTTTTCTGTGATTAACTAATAAAAACCACTCGGCTTGGGCTGAGTGGTTTTTTTAATGGATGAGGTGCAGGGCTAATGATCCGAGCCATTTAAAGATATGAATCAGAGGGACCGACAAAAACAGAAGTTCAACATAGAAGTTCATTGCAACATCCAGCTTTTTGAACGCAGCTCTTTTTTTCAAGTCTTTTTGCTGCTGGTTTGGGATCACGTTATCGCTCCTCTTATATCCATATTACACCATTAAAACAGACGAAAAAGCCCTAAACGTTTACAGTTTTGGGCTTCTTTCTTCGTATTTGGCCTCTTGCAATGAGAGGTTTTTATTCTGAAATATAGAATTTTGTCTCCGTTCGGGGTTTGTTTGCTTATTGCTTGCAGGAGTCTGCATTTGTTATAGGGAAGAACTAGCTTGTTTTCGTTTGGCTGTTGTTTTGGAGATTCACTAATGAACGGATGCCGTCGACCATTTTACTTCCGCACAAAGGGCACAATGGCGTATCACTGCTGGCGAAGTTTTTTCGGGTCCAGCCATTACAGTCTTCTTTTGTGCATTCCCAAGTACTCACATCTTCTTTTGGCAGCGGTTCTTGATTTCGTTTGTTATAGTAAGACATAAAGTCACTTCTTCCCTCATGTATTTTACTGCACATTTCCTATTGTCTCATACTTTTCCCTAATCTCCTAATTCCTTTTTCTTTATGACTTTCCAATAACCCCATCTAAAAAGGAGAGGAGTGTGCTGTTAAAAGCATCTGGCTCTTCTAAAAACGGGCAATGGCTGCTTTTAGGAAAGGTAACGAGTGTCGCGTTTGGAATATTGCTGCGCAAGTGTTCCCCAGCTGCTGTAGAGAAAAATTTCTTGTCTTCCCCGAAGCACAGCAATGCCGGCACATTGATGTTTTGGAGGGTGCCCCGGTAATCAGCGGCCGTTTGGTTAAATAAAATCGTGCTAGAAATGGCAGCCGGCTGTTTGAGGATTTCTGCCAGCATCCATTCTGTTTCGGTCTCGGCAGGCGGTTCTGCGAACATATTCTGGATGAAGCTTTCGTAGAAAGGCAGCGGGTCAGTTTGAATGGCGTGCATCGCTGTTTTTAAGCCGTCAAAATCAAATGGACCATGTTCCCAGCCCTCCCATTGATAGTCCGAAGCGGATTGATCGATGATCACAGCGGCTTGAATGTTATCATTCCCAAACTGATTGAGATAATCCCATACGACAAAAGCACCCATTGACCAGCCGGCAAGAACGACATGATCAAGCTCCATTGCATTTAGAAATTCCCTTATGTCACGGGCATATTGGGAAATGGTGTGGCCGTGAAGCACTTTGTCAGATTCGCCGTGTCCTCTAAGATCAAGACGAATACATTGATAATTGGCAGAAAGCGCCGAAAATTGTTTGTGGAAAAATTGTCCGCTCATCAGCACCCCATGTATAAACAGGATCGGCGTCCCGCTCCCGTGTGTTTCATAGTAAAGGCGTGTCTGATCTTCTAATATGATGTATGGCATGTTTCTCCTCCTTTAGTTTCCATCATGAGTATGGCTGGCTGCTGTTGAGCTGATGATGGCAGCTGTCGCGGCTGCCTGCTGCGCTTGAATGACTGTTTCGATAGCGGTGTATAGTCCTGATTCCATCAGCAGATTTTTCTCCATATGCTCACTGAGATAGAGGCTGACAGCAATTTTAAAGTTCATTTCCTTTTGCCATTTAAAAGCTTTTTCCTGGTTTAATTCGTCAGTGATGCACAAAACGGTTTTGATATCTGGCTCTTCCAGAAATGTGAGGAGAGCAAGGTCTGGATAATGATAATCCTTTGTTTTTTTGACAGATTCAGTGATCGATTGATATATCTGTTTGCAAGCGGAAACAAGCATTTCGGGCTCTTTTTCACTTTGCAAGGCCAGAATATGGCTGACCTGATGTAAGTACTGTCCTTTTTTAAAGCCGTTGGCTGCCAGCAGTTGATAGCATGTTTCCGCCTTCTGTAGCGCCTGCAAACCTTCTCCGTTTTCTCCAAGCAGTATGGCGAGCGGAACATTCTGAGTTGAAGTGAGGAAATAATGATTTTTCTTCATCTGCTGATAAACTGCTAGCCCCATGTTCATCTGTTCTTTTTGGTTTGTCGTTTCAGATTTGCCGGTGAGCAAGATCAGAGTGGAAAGGTATGTGAACATATCCCGCTTATATCCTAGCTTCACCATTTCATTGTATACATCGATAAAAGTATGAAATGTTTGTTTTGCCTCATGCTGAAAATGAATGTCCAGAATAGATGCAACAGTAAAGCGGTGGTGTGAATTGAGTGTTGAGAAGCTGCCGATGTTTGATTTGATATAGCTGCTCAAATCATAAAAGCGCTGAAAATCAAACTCTCTTTTATTCACAATATATGCAGAAGAAATGAGCATTAATATCTGATCGTGTGAAACTTTCCATTTTAATTTTGATTTTAATTCAGCATAAATGGAAATGTATTGCTTTATTTTTTCATGTAGGTCGTGTGTCAGCATAAAAAGCAGCTCCTTTTTGCTGTTTTTACGTAATACGATAAATAGGGCCAAAGGTTTCATAAGGAAAAAACTTGCCTGCTAGAGGCAAGTTTGTCGGGTTATTTATGGGGATCTGTTATATCCATCGGTCTCATCATGTCATAGTCTTCATGCTCTAGAATATGGCAATGCCATACGTATCGTCCGCTGTACGGACCGAATGTCGCCGCGATTCTCAGGACTTCACCTGCATGCGCTTGAATGGTGTCTTTCCAGCCCTTTTCACTTGGCGGCGGCGGGACAGCCGGACCGGTATAGGACAATTCCCCGCTTTCTTGATAACGGGCGATATCAAACGGCCGCCGGTCTAATACACGGAAGGAGACTAGATGCAGGTGAATCGGATGTGTTCCGCGTGTCGGGTTGATAATGGACCATATTTCAGTTGTGCCCACTTTTGGTGCTTCTGTGACGGGATCGTGCCAGCGTTTGTTATTAAGCAGAAGGACGGGTCTGCCGTATTCGTCCTGGGTGCCTGCCAGTTTTAACGTTCTGATGTTTTGTATTCTTTCATGCTGTACCGAAGGGTATGAGGCGAGGTACTTCGGCTTTCTGCTTTCGTCTTTTTGTGCCAATGGTTTTGTGACTCTGAATTGCATGATATTCGCATCTGTTTCAGGATTGACGTCACCGCCGCAGCCCGCGCTGTTTGCCAAAATGATCGATTCTCCTTCATATGCTGTGAAGTCAATGATGATATCATAACGTTCAGCAGGCGCAAGGCTGAAAGAATTCAGTTTAACAGATCGCGGCAGGAGCCCTCCATCTGAACCAATCTGAATAAACTCTCCGCCATTATCGAGTGACAGGTTATAGGTTCTTGTATTGGAGGCGTTGATGACACGGAATCGGTATTTCCTCGGCTCGACTTCCAAGTATGGCCATACCTTCCCGTTGACGAGTATGGTTTCTCCGCAAAAAGCCGGAACGATTGAAGGATTAGGCAGTGACGGAGAAGGGTTTTCCGGTGCGCTCGGATAAAACAAAGAACCGTCCTCATTGATCGTGCGGTCTGTGATAAGAAGCGGCACATCGTATTCGTCTGAAGGCAGTTTTAAGCGTTTTTCCTTTGGGTCATGAATGATATAAGCACCGACAAGTCCGGCATAGACATTTAGCCTGGTGAGCGCCATGGCGTGATCGTGGTACCACAATATAGCCCCGCGCTGCTGGTTTGGATAATGATAAACCTCTCTTTTGAAATAAGGTCCTGTTTGTTCAAAGTCTTTGGAAAACCAAGCCTCCGGATACCCGTCACTATCATCTGGCGTGACGCCGCCGTGTAAATGAACAACAGTCTTTACCTCGGGCTCTTCATGCTGGCTGTCACTGTGATGAATGGTGTGATCAATTGGAAGGAAATGCGTGGAAGGAAGGTTATTCATCCATTTTACATATACGTTTTCATTTCTTTTAACCTCAATGGTCGGCCCCGGAAATAAGCCGTTGTAGCCCCACAGGCGGGTTGGAGGGAGATCGCGATGGAGCTGATGAGTGCATTCCTCCATGGTGACTTCGTAGTATGTTTTTTCTTTTGATTGCTGTACTGGCTTTAGTGTATCTGGGATTGGGAGAGCATCCACAAATTTTTCAAGTGTCATTTTCATCTGTCCTTATCTAAATTTTCCAAATTGGTACTATAGTTAATGACAATAAGGACGTGATGGTTACAAAAAATCTTCGTGCTGCAGACCGCCCGAAGAAGAAAATAACAAAATCCTAAACGGCAGGCCGTTTAGGATTTGATCAGCATTAAGGCAGGATATCGGGCTGCTGCTGTGTGACTGGGTTGGCAGCCGCTTTCTCGCTCACCTTGCGTTTTCTGAACACAAGGTAAGAAATCAAAACGATTCCCGTGATGACGCCTGTCAGCAGCAGCTCGTCTCTCATGGAATCAATAAACGCCATGGACACTAAAATTCCGCAAATGGCGATGATGGTCAAGTAGGTTAGGAAAGGGAAGAGCCACATTTTGATCTTCAATGCTTCTGGGTTTGTTTTTTCGAGTTTTTTCCGCATTTTCAGCTGGGAAACGGCGATGACAAGATAGACGAGTAAAGCGATTGCGCCTGATGAGTTGACTAAGAATAAAAAGACGGTATCCGGTGAAAAATAGTTCATTACGACCGCGATATAAGAGAAAAATGTCCCGGCCACAATGGCTTGTACGGGAACGCCTTTTTTGCTCAATTTCATAAAACGGCGCGGCGCTTCATTTCTTTCTGCAAGTGAATACAGCATTCTGGATGTGGTATACAAACCTGAATTCAGGCAAGAGAGTACGGCTGTGAGGACGATAAAGTTCATAATCTGTGCGGCTGCCGGCACTCCTATATGCTCAAGTACAGCGACGAAAGGGCTTTCTAAAATATTTGCTGAATTCCATGGCAACAGCGCCACGACAATGGCGATTGAGCCCACGTAAAAGACGATGATGCGCCATACAACGGATCTGGTGGCTTTTGTCACAGATTCGATCGGGTTGGATGTTTCCCCTGCTGCAATGGCAACGATTTCAGTTCCCATAAAAGAGAAGATGACAACGACAATGCCGAGCAATACGGAGCTGATGCCCTCCGGGAAAAATCCGCCTTTGCCTGTAAGATTCGAAAAACCGACTGGCTCACTGCCCGGTGCAAAGCCAAAAATAAAGGCAAAACCAACGATTAGAAAAGCAATGATAGTCACAACTTTAATGAGGGAGAACCAATATTCAAACTCACCGAAAGACTTAACAGAGTAGACGTTTGTCAGGGTGAGCACAATGGTCAAGATCAAACTTGTCAGCCACAGCGGAATATCATGGAACCAGTATTGAATAATGCCAGCACCGGCAATGGCTTCGATCGCTATGACGATCACCCAGAAAAACCAGTACAGCCAGCCGATTGTAAATCCTGCCCACGGTCCGATGGCGTCGTGAGCGTATTGAGAAAACGATCCGCTCGTCGGGTTTACGGCAGACATCTCACCGAGCATTCTCATAATAAAAATCACCAATAATCCGGCTAACGCGTAAGAAACAACGGCACCCGGACCGGTCGAGTGAATCACTGAACCGCTGCCTACAAATAGGCCGGCTCCGATTACACCGGCAATCGAAATCATTGTCATATGGCGGGTCTTTAATTCCTTTTTTAATCCTGATTGAGACTGGTTCATAAGTTACCTCCTTTTAAAATGCAATCATTACTGAATATTATGATAATTGAAACTCTATCATAAATATACAGTTTGTCGAAAATTCGTGTAAGAAAATATACCAGCTTATTTCAAATTTGTAGTGTTTTGTTTGCGCTTTCAGCGAATGTGTGGAAAAAATGTTTCGTTTTTTATTCGCTGTGTAATTTTGTGTACTATTTACAATTCGATAGAATGCGAGAAGCGCTGGTGTCATTGGATTTGATGGGCTTTTTGGCGGAGCAAATAAATTGGATGGGAGAAAAAGTGTTCCATCATCACTATTTTTCTGTGGCGGGTGAATCATGTTTCTGTAGACCCACTGCGGTTCAGCTTTGTAAGATAATAATAGGAAAATGTGAGCGGGGAGGAGGTTTTGTATGGAGAGATATGATGAACTGAAAAAGGGAGAATCCGGAGCGCTGGTCAGCATTGCCGCGTATCTAGTTCTTTCCGCAATTAAACTGATCATCGGTTATCTTTTTCACTCGGAAGCACTTACGGCAGACGGGTTAAATAACACAACTGACATTATTGCTTCTGTTGCTGTGCTGATTGGCCTGCGCATCTCTCAAAAGCCTCCTGACGAAGATCATCCATACGGCCACTTTCGAGCGGAAACGATTGCATCGCTTATCGCATCGTTTATTATGATGGTTGTCGGACTGCAAGTGCTGTTCAGCGCGGGAGAATCTATTTTTTCTGCTAAACAAGAGACGCCGGATATGATTGCGGCTTGGACGGCAGCGGGCGGGGCAGTCCTGATGCTGATCGTTTATCGGTACAATAAAAGGCTGGCCAAAAAGGTGAAGAGCCAGGCGCTCCTTGCTGCGGCTGCTGATAATAAATCAGACGCATTCGTCAGTATCGGCACATTTATCGGCATTGTGGCTGCTCAATTCCATCTTGCTTGGATTGATACGGTCACTGCGTTTGTGATCGGTCTGCTTATTTGCAAGACCGCATGGGATATTTTTAAAGAGTCATCTCACTCTTTGACAGATGGATTCGACATAAAGGACATTTCCGCTTATAAACAGACAATCGAAAAAATCTCCGGTGTGAGCCGTTTAAAAGACATAAAAGCAAGATACTTGGGCAGCACGGTTCATGTTGATGTGGTGGTTGAGGTATCAGCAGATTTAAATATTACGGAAAGCCACGATATAGCCAATGAAATTGAGCGGAGAATGAAGGAGGAGCATGCGATTGATTATTCGCATGTTCATATGGAGCCTTTAGAACACAAATAATTGAGCTTCCTGCCACAGGAAGCTTCAGCGTGTCGACAAACCCTCGCATTCGTTGTCAGGTCTGCGCTTCGGTGCTCACGAATTAGAACATTCGCTCCGCTCCTATGCTCGTCCTTCCTAGACTTCAAGGGTTTTCAATCACGCTGAAAAGATGACAAAACCCTAAAATGAAAGCCATTTTAGGATTTTGTCAACAATCTGGAGCTTCCTGTCACAGGAAGCTTTTTTGTGTGTTTTGGCCAGCTTTATTGGAAACAATTTGCTAGAATCGTTTTTTTATACAGATTGCTTTTTGTGGTAAAGTTAGGTTACATTATGATGAATTTTGTAGATGACTAGGAGGAAAAGAATGGCATATCAAGAAGACCTGCATCCTTTGCTGGGGAAAGCAGTTGAACATATTAATAGAGTAATGGTTGGAAAACGAGACATCGCCATACTCAGCTTAGCAGCCCTTTTTGCCAAAGGGCATGTGCTGCTTGAGGATGTACCCGGAGTCGGAAAAACGATGATGGTCCGCGCGCTGGCAAAGTCAATCGGCGCCGATTTCAAAAGAATCCAATTCACTCCGGATTTGCTGCCATCTGATGTAACAGGGGTATCTATCTATAATGCGAAAACGATGGAGTTTGAATATCGTCCCGGCCCAATTATGGGAAATATCGTGCTGGCAGATGAAATCAACCGTACCTCTCCGAAGACACAGTCGGCTTTGCTCGAAGCGATGGAAGAGGGGAGCGTCACGGTAGATGGCCATACGATGCAGCTTGCCGATCCGTTTTTTGTGATGGCAACGCAAAACCCGGTCGAATATGAAGGGACCTATCCTTTGCCGGAAGCTCAGCTTGACCGTTTTTTATTCAAACTTCGGATGGGTTATCCGTCCTTTAATGAAGAGCTTGACGTCTTATCTCTTCAGGAAAAAAGCCATCCGATTGAGACGCTTGAGCCGGTTATTGCAAAAGAAGACTTCATCTGTTTACAGAGGGAAGTGCAAAATGTCCGTGCTGATGACAGCATTAAGGAATATATCGTTGAAATTGTGCAGAAAACGAGACAGCATCCTTCTGTTCAATTAGGCGTCAGTCCGCGCGGCTCAATCGCCCTCATGAAAGCGGCACAGGCATACGCGCTGCTGCATCATCGCGACTATGTCATACCGGATGATATTCAATATTTAGCTCCTTTCACGCTGCCGCACCGGATGATGCTTCATCCTGAGGCAAAATTTGAAGGGATTCAGGCAGAAGCGATCGTAAGGGAGATCATGTCAGCTGTGAAGGTGCCGGTTCAAAGGTCGTCGGTCCGCTGATGAATAAGAAATGGCAATGGCTCATATATGGTTGGAAGCTGATTATATTAACTTTATTGACGGCTGCTGTTTTTTCTTATGCGATGTTTCAGGGCGGCTTTGTCAGCTGGTTTTTGTTTTACGCGTTTCTCCCTTTTGTCTTGTATGCCGGGCTGTTGGCCTTGTATCCGCTCCGTTCTTTTCAGGCTTCAAGGCAAATGGATAAAACACAATTGCATGCGGGGGACAGGCTGGGCGTAACGGTTACGCTGAGAAGAAAGCTGCCATTTCCGCTGATGTATATGGTGATTGAAGATTGCCTGCCAGAAGGTATCGAGTCATTAAATCGAGACGGAGCCGCGGCCAAACGGCTCGTTTTTCCTTGGTTTAAACGGAGCATGACGATGTCGTATGAATTAGCTCGGGTACCGCGCGGAGAGCATCACTTTCATTCTGTCAGGGTGCGAACCGGGGATGTTCTTGGCTTAATTGAAAAAACTGCATTTTTTGAGCTGGATGATACCCTGTTTGTTTATCCATTCTATCAGCGTTTTTCCTATCAGGTGAATGAGAGGCATCAGGAAGACGGTGTAAGCGGTTCTTCTCCAATTCATCAGCACCATTCCTCAGTCGCAGCAAGTGTGCGGAATTATCAGCCGGGAGACCGGTTTGCTGCGTTAGATTGGAAGACATCTGCACGGCGGAGCCAGCTGATGACGAAGGAATTTGAGCCTTCTCGCAGCAAAAATCTGTTTCTGCTGATGGACCGTTTTTCCTCAGACGCATTCGAAGAGGTCGTTTCAGTGACAGCTTCGATTCTTCATTCTGTTTTAAAAAACGGCGCGGGTGCTGGCTTGGCTTCCATCGGAAAGGAAAAAAACATTTTCCCTATTCAGGAAGGGGATCAGCATTTTAAGCACATGCTTCGGCATTTAGCCATCGCTCATTGTGATGCGGCAGACCCGATAAGCCGATATGCACGGGAAGAGCTGGGAAAGCCATCTGTTCGCCAAGCTGATCAAGTTGTTGTCACGGGACAGTTAACGGAAGATATGCTGCACCTCGCAGAAATAGGAGGCGGCCGGGTTACGGTGATACTGGCAAAAGAGAAAGATGCTGAGCTCTCTCAAGCTGAAAATGCCATGATTGAACGCATGATGAAACGCCAAATCAGAGTTCGGATCATGAGGGGCGGGCGAGTTTCGCGTGTTGTTTAGAAAGAGAGGTGACTGGTTCACATGCCGCATGATGATCACAAGGGAAGCCGTTTGAGCTTGCTGTTATTTTATTTTCTGGCTTTTTTATTGCTGTGGGAGTGGCTTAGGCCGCTTGACAGTTTTACTGAAACGAAACATACAGGCTTTTTTAGTGTCTTTATCGGCTTGACGTTTCTGCTGACTTTTTTCAGGATGAGGTGGTTTGTCACCGTTCCTTTTTGTGTCATATTTACATTGATCTCGATACACATCCTGTTTTATCAAGGATCTATATTCGACTTGAGCTGGATCAGCTCTTTTTTGCAGGATGTCTATCTGAATATCACGCTGATTCAATCAGGGCAATGGAATGACATGATTCCTTCATTTCGGACCCTGCTGTTTTTTGTGCTGCTGTGGCTGCTGGTCTATCTCCTGCATTATTGGGTGATTTACCAGAGAAGAATTTTGTTTTTCTTTTTGATGACAGTAGCGTATATTACGATTCTTGATACCTTTACGCCATATGATGCCACTTTTGCCGTCATCCGTATCGTGCTGATCGGCTTCTTTATGCTGGGCCTTTTATACTTGGAGCGCATTAAGCTGATGGAAAGAATCACACTGCCAAAAACATCTGTCCTGAAATGGTTTCTTCCTTTATCTGTATTGGTTTTGGCTGCAACGGGATTCGGACTCGCCGCTCCAAAATCAGATCCGGCCTGGCCTGATCCGGTGCCTTTTCTTAAAAAAATCACTCATCAAGACCGCGTGTCTGCAGGGGAAAGCAAAATCGGATACGGGAATCATGATGAATCACTCGGCGGCCCGTTCCAGCAGGATGCTACACCTGTTTTTACATGGCAGGGAAAAGAGCGTACGTATTTCCGTGTGGAAACGAAGGACACGTATACCGGGAAAGGCTGGATTGAAACAGACACAGGCATGTCGTATCAGCTTAGCAATGGAAAAGTTGAAAATCTGTGGTTTGACCATAAGGTTGCGACAGAGCGCCGCACCGTCCGTGTAAAAGTCGATAAGCACTACGGGTATAACCATCTGATGTATCCGATTGGTGCGGAAACCATTCAGCCAAAGCAGGCTGTCTCACTTGAAATGAACGGCAACACGGAGCAAATTTCTCCGATCAGTGAACAAGCCGGTGAAATCAGAAATATGGGGAATTATACTGTAACGTACAATTCCCCGGTCTATAAGCTGGATGAACTGAGAAAGGTAAAAGTGAGAAAAAACAGTGAGGAGTACACATTCAGCGATCGCTACATGCAGCTTCCAGATTCACTGCCAGAGCGGGTGAGAACCCTTGCGATCAAACTGACTCAGGATCACGACAATATGTTTGATAAGGTGAAAGCGGTTGAGGACTATTTAGGGTCAAATGCGTTCACATATGAAACAGAAAACGTGACCATTCCTAAGAATGATGAAGATTATGTCGATCAATTTCTCTTTGAAACGAAAATGGGTTATTGTGATAACTTTTCTTCCGCCATGGTGGTGCTCTTGCGCTCGGCCGGGATTCCGGCCCGCTGGGTAAAGGGTTATACGTCCGGCGAATACAAAGAAGCAGGAAACAAAAATGGCAGCATCTACGAAGTGACAAATAACAATGCCCATTCTTGGGTAGAGGTGTATTTCCCGGAACAGGGCTGGGTTACATTTGAGCCGACTAAAGGGTTTACAAATCCGGCTGAATTTACTTCTTCTGACACAAAAGACTCCGGCAGCGATAACAGCAGCTCGCCGAAGAAAGCAAAAGAGAAACAGAAAGAAGAGAAAAAACAGCCGCAAAAAGAGGAAAAACAAAAGGAAAAGCGGGAGCCAGCTGTTTCTAAAAAGCCGTCCGCTTCACATACCAATGCCGGTGCGGGCTTGTATGCAGCGCTTGCGGTTCTTGCAGTCCTCCTGGTGGCAGCTGTATTGCTGTATGTTTTCCGCTCGTTATGGATTCCTGTTTTCGCCGTGAGGAAATTGAAGCGGCGCAGCGATCAGCACGCGTTTTTTGAGGCATATGGCGCGCTGCTGAAACAACTGAAGAGAAAAGGACTGCCGAAACGAGACAGTGAAACGCTGCGTGATTATGCAAAACGAATCGATGAAAAATACGACATAGAAGACATGTCAAAGCTGACATTAAGCTATGAAAGGGCGCTTTACAGAAATGAAGATTCTTCGGCGCTATGGAATGATTCGAGAGAGTTATGGGAAAATTTAATTAAAAGAAGATGGTCTTGACCACTTATCGACGTGTTGTTAGAATTAGTGAATATTATCGGAGTCTGGGAGCGAGTTGGCCTGACTCCGGCAAACGGCCTTGCCAAAGAGGGCGGAGCGAGCTTCATATCTGTCCTCGTTTTTTTCTGTGTCAAAAAACTTAGAGGAGATTAGGTGACAACCATGACAAAGTTAGTGAATGAAATGATTCTTGTCCTTGATTTCGGCAGTCAGTATAACCAGCTGATTACACGCCGTATCCGTGAATTCGGTGTATACAGCGAGCTGCATCCACATACATTGACGGCTGAAGAAATTAAAAAAATGAATCCAAAAGGAATTATTTTATCCGGCGGTCCAAACAGTGTGTATGATGAAAATTCTTTCCGCTGTGACGAGAAAATCTTCGAGCTTGATATTCCTGTTTTGGGAATTTGCTACGGCATGCAGCTGATGACTCATTACCTTGGCGGTAAAGTTGAAGCGGCAAGCCAGCGTGAATACGGAAAAGCAAACATCCGCATCGAAGGCACACCTGATTTGTTCAAAGATCTTCCAAACGAACAAGTGGTTTGGATGAGTCACGGCGATTTGGTTGTAGAAGTTCCTGAAGGCTTCACTGTTGACGCGACAAGCCATCATTGCCCGAACTCAGCGATGAGCAAAGCGGACAAAAAATGGTATGGCGTTCAGTTCCACCCGGAAGTGCGCCACTCTGAATACGGCAATGATCTTCTGAAAAACTTTGTATTCGGTGTTTGCGAATGCGAAGGCGAATGGTCAATGGAGAACTTTATCGAAATCGAAATGCAAAAAATCCGTGAAACGGTCGGAGACAAACAGGTTCTTTGCGCGCTAAGCGGCGGCGTTGATTCCTCTGTTGTTGCTGTTTTGATTCATAAAGCGATCGGCGACCAGCTGACTTGTATCTTTGTAGACCATGGTCTTCTCCGTAAAGGCGAAGCTGAGGGTGTTATGAAAACATTCAGCGAAGGCTTTAACATGAACGTGATTAAAGTAGACGCAAAAGATCGATTCTTAAACAAACTAAAAGGCGTTTCTGATCCTGAGCAAAAACGCAAAATCATCGGTAATGAATTCATTTACGTGTTTGATGATGAAGCGGACAAGCTCAAAGGCATCGACTACCTTGCACAAGGTACGCTTTACACAGATATCATCGAGAGCGGTACAGCAACGGCACAAACGATCAAATCTCACCACAATGTCGGCGGACTTCCTGAAGACATGCAGTTTGAGCTGATCGAGCCGTTAAACACGCTTTTCAAAGACGAAGTGCGCGCGCTTGGCACAGAGCTCGGCATTCCGGATGAAATCGTATGGCGTCAGCCGTTCCCAGGACCGGGACTCGGAATCCGTGTTCTTGGCGAAGTAACAGAAGAAAAACTTGAAATCGTTCGTGAATCAGATGCAATCTTGCGTGAGGAAATTGCAAATCACGGCTTAGAGCGTGATATCTGGCAATACTTCACTGTTCTACCTGACATCCGCAGCGTTGGTGTTATGGGTGACGCAAGAACATATGATTACACAATCGGAATCCGCGCCGTTACATCAATCGACGGCATGACATCTGACTGGGCGCGTATCCCGTGGGATGTGCTTGAAGTTATTTCGACACGTATCGTAAACGAAGTGAAGCACATTAACCGCGTGGTGTACGATATTACAAGTAAGCCGCCTGCGACGATTGAGTGGGAATAAGAATCAATTAATGGAAACCATCTTTTTGGCAATTTTGCCGGGAAGATGGTTTTATTTGTTTATTACGAACAAAATCCGATTTTGTGTGACTATTGTTCGCTTTTTGTATTGTTTTTTCAAAATGAAGTTGGTACAATAGACACAGAAATCAAATAAGATGAATTCGTATAATCGCGGGAATATGGCTCGCAAGTCTCTACCAAGCTACCGTAAATGGCTTGACTACGTAAACATTTCTTTCGTTTGATATAAATAAAACACGTTTATTTATTCGAACTGAAATCTGTCTGTAGTCAAGCGTCCCAAAATGTATTGGGGCGTTTTTTATTTGGCGTTTTCAGGACAGAATAAATAGCAAAGAGTGAAGGGAGTCAAATAGCTTGAAAACGTTTTTTCAGTTTGATGAGCTGGGCACCAGCTATCGCAATGAAATCATTGGCGGATTAACGACTTTTTTATCTATGGCATATATTTTGTTCGTCAATCCGATTACGCTTGCTTTGGAGAGCGTGAAAGATTTTCCGGAGGCGCTGAGAATTGACCAGGGTGCGGTCTTTACGGCGACAGCGCTGGCGTCTGCAGCAGGCTGTATCTTAATGGGATTAATAGCGAGATATCCGATTGCCATTGCGCCTGGTATGGGGCTGAACGCGTTTTTTGCGTTTTCTGTTGTCCTTGGTATGGGTATTTCATGGCAGGCAGCTTTGTCCGGTGTTTTTATTTCAGGTCTTATTTTCGTTGCTCTTTCTTTAACAGGTTTTCGTGAAAAAATCATCAACGCCATTCCGCCTGAGCTGAAATTGGCAGTCGGTGCGGGGATCGGCCTGTTTATTACATTCGTTGGCTTACAAGGCTCAGGAATCATTACTGCAAATCCTTCTACGCTCGTCACGATCGGAAACATTCACAGCGGACCTGTGCTGTTAACGATTTTCGGTGTGATTGTCACGGTTATTTTAATGGTGCTTCGCGTGAACGCAGGCGTGTTTATCGGGATGCTATTAACAGCGGTAGCCGGCATGATTTTCGGTTTGGTTCCGGTTCCGACTCAAATTATAGGCAGTGTGCCAAGCCTTGCGCCGACTTTCGGACAAGCGTGGATTCACCTCCCGGATATTTTCTCTGTACAAATGCTGATCGTTATTTTAACATTCTTGTTTGTCGGATTTTTTGATACAGCTGGTACACTTGTTGCTGTGGCAACACAAGCTGGTTTAATGAAGGAAAACAAATTGCCGCGTGCGGGCCGTGCGCTTTTAGCTGATTCATCTTCTATTGTGATCGGTGCCGTGCTTGGTACGTCTACAACAACTTCTTACGTGGAATCAAGCTCAGGTGTCGCTGCGGGTGCCCGTTCAGGATTTGCCGCAATTGTAACAGGGATTCTCTTTTTACTGGCTACGTTTTTCTCTCCGCTTCTATCAGTCGTTACGTCAAATGTAACAGCGCCGGCGCTTATTATTGTGGGTGCATTGATGGTGGCGCCGCTTGGCAAAATCGCTTGGGATAAGTTCGAGGTGGCCGTTCCTGCTTTCCTTACCATGATCATGATGCCGTTAACGTACAGCATCGCGACTGGTATTGCCATCGGGTTTATTTTCTATCCGATTACAATGGTGTGCAAAGGAAAAGCCAAAGAGGTTCATCCAATCATGTACGGGCTGTTTATCGTATTTATCCTGTACTTTATCTTCTTAAAATAAGAATTGAAAAACCAGCTGCACCGGCAGCTGGTTTTTTTGTTGCAAAAGATAAAACCATTTCATACGATATACCGTCATGTAGATGTGCCGCCATGCTTTACTTAAATGGAAATGACTTGACTGTTCAGGAAGGCTTCGGTACCTTATATAAGTGTTTTATTTTCTTGCTGAATGGTATTCCGCCGTATTTTTTTGATAGGAGTTGCTGACATGACGGAAGAAAGAAAAGAAACGTTTGAAGAAGAAATTAACCAGAGTGAAAGAATAGATGCAGATGAAGAACCGCTATCGAGAATGTCCAGAAAGGCGAGCCGGCAAAGCAAGCAGAAGCAAAAACAAAAGCAGAAACCGCGCCAGGAACGCGGTGAATCAACTGTTAAAGACAAGCTTGTGTCTGTTTGGGCAGCCATCAACAGATATTGCGGTTTTGCGTTCTCGATTTTAAAATCACCGGCGAAAACTGTCGTAACGGATGGTTTTTCTCATTATAAGTACGGTCTGATTTCAATGCTTATATTCAGTATCATTTTTTCAATTGGGAATTGGTTTCAGTTAAAGGCAAGCTGGAATCGGCCGCTCGGTTTCGGAGAACGCCATCATGCTTTCTATGACGGGTTTTTAGTTGTTCTTGTGTATTTGCTGATCTTTTTCGCGGTAATGGTCTTTGCTATATGGGCTGTCTCCCGCTATATGATGAAGCAGAAGGTGACGTTCAGAGAAGCGGCTGCCGTATTGGGTTCATTGCTTGTACCGGTAATTGCTGTTTCAATCCTTTGGCTGATCTTTGCGATCGTAAATATTCCAATGCTGACAGTACTGTTTACGGTGCTGATCTTGTTTTCCATCTTTTTTATCATCGCGCTGTATGTACAGCGTGTGTACCAGGCGGCACAAGATGCACCAATTGATTATATCTATTGTGTATTTGCAGTGGTTGCGATAGCGCTGCTGTTTACGGCAGTGACTTGGCCGTTTATTTCTGAATATTTTACGGCGTCGCTGATTCCGCTTTAATGAAAAAACCGGCTAATCCTAGCCGGTTTTTTTATGTCACACTTTTTACAAATATATCTAAAAAACATAGTTGATTTGTAGGATTAACCCGTGTATGATGGGGAAAATGCTGAAAACGTCCAGCGCAAAAACCTTTATGTTTAAGGAGGATGATGGACATGGCTGATGTACTTCGCCGAGCAATTAACCAAAAGAAGCAATTTTTAAAAACCAAATTACTGCTCTCGGAATTTTATCAAGGAAGAGGGGAACAGCTTGCGGACTACACGCTGAGTGAGCTTGAGAAAGAATACAAGTCCCTTCAGAAAATGAAAAAAGAGATCTGACAATAGATATAAAGAGGTGAGTCTGCTGAAAAGCGGGCTTTTTTGTTTTGATTTTGAAAAGGCGAGAAAGAGGGTAAACTACTACTGTTCAACTCATAAAAGCATGTCGAAATATTTTGCTTAAACTTACGGGCGAAGCTAATTGTAAACGGCTCATTTCTCTAGTAGAATATGAATGCTTTGTGCAAGCTGAAGAGTAGGGGGATGAATAAAATGATGCAAACCATCTTATCAAATGGGATAGCCATGGTTCTCATAATTCTCATTATTAATATTGTCTATGTGTCATTTTTTACGATAAGAATGATTTTAACGCTGAAAGGACAGCGTTATTTAGCGGCCGGCATCAGTACGATTGAAATACTGGTTTATGTGACAGGGCTGAGTCTGGTGCTCGATAACTTAGATCAGATTCAAAATGTGATCGCGTACGCGCTCGGTTACGGTCTTGGCGTAATTGTCGGCATGAAAATAGAAGAAAAATTGGCGCTTGGCTATATTATGGTCAATGTGATTACGAAGGAGCTCGATCTTGATCTTCCGAAGCAGCTCCGGGAAAAAGGCTACGGCGTGACAAATTGGGTGGCAGGCGGGCTTGAAGGCGACCGCACAGCCCTTCAGATCCTAACGCCGAGAAAATATGAACTCCAGCTATATGATACGATTAAAACACTTGATTCAAAAGCCTTTATTATTGCGTACGAACCAAAAACAATCCACGGCGGCTTCTGGGTCAAAGCGGTGAAGAAGAGGAGAATTAAAGAATAATGGCAAAGCCGAAGAAGAAAAAGTTTGAAGTGACAGAGCAGCAAACGATTGATGCGGTGCTTCAGCAAATGAAAGAAGAAGGATATCTGCCTGTAAGGCGAATGGAAGAACCTATTTTTATGGAAAAAAAGGAAAATGGGTCAATTCAGATCGTTCCGTGCGGGAAAAAAATCGTATTTGAAGGGAAATTGATCTAAAACACGAACATTAGTAGAATGAATTTTTGTATCGTTCGATAATATCGTTGACATTATCCATGTCCGTTGTTAAGATAAACATGAAATCAAAACACGACCTCATATAATCTTGGGAATATGGCCCATAAGTTTCTACCCGGCAACCGTAAATTGCCGGACTATGCAGGAAAGTGATCGATAAAACTGACATGGATATATCGCAGAAGCGAACGACTGACGATACATGTACCATGCCCGGTTTGTATTGCTTCCTCATAAGTGCAATGCAGAGCGGGTATTTTTTATTTTCTGAAAACAAAAGCATTAGAAGGTGGGGAACAGAATGCAGCCGCTAGTAGGAATCATCATGGGAAGCACTTCCGATTGGGAGACAATGAAACACGCATGCGACATACTTGACGAACTCAATGTTCCGTACGAAAAAAAGGTCGTTTCCGCTCACCGGACGCCTGATTTCATGTTTGAATATGCTGAAACTGCTAGAGAAAGAGGCATCAAGGTGATTATTGCCGGTGCCGGAGGAGCGGCGCATCTGCCAGGGATGACGGCTGCGAAAACAACACTGCCAGTCATTGGAGTTCCGGTTCAGTCCAAGGCGCTGAACGGAATGGATTCACTTCTTTCCATCGTCCAAATGCCTGGAGGCGTGCCTGTTGCGACAACATCCATCGGCAAAGCGGGTGCTGTGAACGCAGGCCTGTTAGCGGCGCAAATTTTGTCAGCATTTGACGAAGACCTTGCCCGTAAGCTGGATGAGAGAAGAGAAAATACAAAACAGACAGTGTTAGAAAGCAGTGATCAGCTTGTCTAAACAAATCATCTATCCGGGAGCTGTAATCGGCATTATCGGCGGCGGCCAGCTTGGGAAAATGATGGCTGTGTCCGCCAAACAAATGGGGTATAAAGTCGCGGTCGTTGATCCGATGAAAGATTCGCCGTGCGGGCAGGTTGCGGATGTCGAAATTACCGCTCATTATAATGACCGTGAAGCGATTCGAAAATTGGCTGAAATCAGCGATATCATCACATATGAGTTTGAAAACATCGACTATGATGCGCTGCATTGGCTAAAAGATCATGCGTATCTCCCGCAAGGAAGTGAGCTGCTGCTCATTACCCAAAACCGTGAAACAGAGAAAAAAGCAATTCAAGCCGCGGGCTGTGAAGTCGCACCGTACAGCATCGTCAAAACAAAGAATGAATTGAAACAGGCGGTACAGGAGCTCGGGTTACCCGCAGTTCTGAAGACATGCCGCGGCGGGTACGACGGCAAAGGCCAATTTGTGATAAAAGAAGAGGCGCAAATGGAGCAGGCAGCCGGTCTGTTAGAACACGGAACTTGCATTCTTGAAAGCTGGGTTTCTTTTGAAATGGAACTGTCGGTGATCGTCGTCAGATCGGTAAACGGTGAAATTTCAACATTTCCGACAGCTGAAAACATTCACCACAACAATATTCTTTTCCAAAGCATCGTGCCCGCACGGGTAGAGAAAGGGATTCAGCAGAAGGCTGCTGATCTCGCAGTTAAGCTTGCAGATGAGCTTAACCTTGTCGGACCGCTTGCTGTTGAGATGTTCCTGACAGAGGACGGAGAGCTTTTGGTCAATGAACTGGCGCCAAGGCCGCACAATTCTGGGCATTATACGCTGGACCTTTGTGAGACGAGCCAGTTTGAGCAGCATATCAGAGCGGTATGCGGGCTTCCGCTTGGGAAGACAGATTTGCTGAAGCCGGGCATGATGGTGAATCTTCTCGGCGATGAAGTGAAGCTTGTTGAGGAAGACCCGGAGCTTTTAAAAGAGGCAAAGCTATATATATACGGAAAACATGAAATCAAAAAAGGCCGCAAAATGGGGCATATTACATTTATGAAGCAGCCTGAAGACGAATGGATTCAGGAGATCACAAATAAATGGATGAATAGAGACGGAGGACAAGCAGAATGATCGAACGTTATTCAAGACCTGAAATGTCCGCGATTTGGACGGATGAAAACAGATTTCAAGCATGGCTGGAGGTAGAGATTCTTGCCTGTGAAGCGTGGGCGGAGCTTGGCGTCATTCCGAAAGAAGATGTAAAGATTATGCGCGAAAACGCGTCATTTGACATCAACCGCATTTTAGAAATTGAAAAGGACACGCGCCATGACGTTGTCGCTTTTACACGCGCTGTTTCCGAATCACTGGGCGAAGAAAGAAAGTGGGTGCACTACGGATTAACGTCAACTGACGTTGTTGATACGGCTCTTTCCTACTTATTAAAACAGGCAAACGATATTTTGCTCAAGGATCTTGAGAGATTTGTTGACATTATAAAAGAAAAAGCGAAAGAACATAAATACACAGTCATGATGGGGCGCACGCACGGCGTACATGCTGAGCCTACAACTTTCGGCTTAAAACTTGCGCTTTGGCATGAAGAAATGAAACGTAATCTTGAGCGCTTCAAACAAGCGAAAGCAGGCATCGAGGTTGGAAAGATTTCTGGCGCTGTCGGCACATATGCGAACATTGATCCATTTGTTGAACAATATGTCTGTGAGAAGCTCGGATTGAAAGCAGCACCGATTTCAACTCAAACCCTTCAGCGTGACCGCCATGCTGACTATATGGCAACACTTGCTTTGATCGCGACAAGCATTGAGAAATTCGCTGTGGAAATCCGCGGACTGCAAAAGAGTGAAACACGTGAAGTAGAGGAATTTTTCGCGAAAGGGCAAAAGGGTTCATCTGCAATGCCGCATAAACGAAATCCGATTGGCTCTGAAAACATGACAGGCATGGCGCGCGTGATCCGCGGCTACATGATGACAGCTTACGAAAATGTTCCATTATGGCATGAGCGCGATATTTCTCATTCTTCAGCAGAACGGATTATTCTTCCGGATGCGACAATTGCGCTGAACTACATGCTGAACCGCTTCTCCAACATCGTGAAGAACTTAACGGTCTTCCCGGAAAACATGAAGCGCAACATGGACCGCACTCTCGGTCTTATCTATTCTCAGCGTGTGCTGCTTGCTTTGATTGACACAGGCCTGACTCGTGAAGAAGCCTATGATACAGTTCAGCCGAAAGCAATGGAAGCGTGGGAAAAACAAGTGCCGTTCCGCGAGCTTGTGGAAGCGGAAGAGAAAATCACGTCACGTCTTTCTCCAGAAAAAATTGCTGACTGCTTTGATTACAATTACCATCTGAAAAATGTTGATCTGATCTTTGAACGTTTAGGTTTAGCATAGAAGAAGCTATTAGCGGCTTCTTCTATGCCGCCGCAGTTTGAAAATTCCCAACATTCGGGTTAGGAGGCCTTCCGTGAATATTGTGAAGAATGAACTTTTATACGAAGGAAAAGCAAAAAAGATCTACAAAACCGATGACGAAAACACGCTGTATGTCGTGTATAAAGACTCCGCCACTGCCTTTAACGGCGAGAAAAAAGCAGAAATCAGCGGAAAAGGACGCTTAAATAACGAGATTTCAAGCTTAATTTTCAAACACCTTCATGCAAAGGGCATTAACAATCATTTTATCGAGCGCATTTCGGAAACGGAACAGCTCATTAAAAAGGTAACGATTGTGCCGCTTGAAGTCGTGGTCAGAAATGTTGTGGCAGGAAGCATGTCCAAACGTCTCGGCATTCCAGAAGGCACGGAGCTTGAGCAGCCGATTATCGAGTTTTACTACAAGGATGACGCGCTGGGTGATCCGCTCATCACCGAAGATCATATTTGGCTTTTGAAGGCGGCGACTCCTGAGCAGGTAGAAACCATTAAGTCCATTACAAAAACAGTAAACGAAGAGCTTCAAAGCATTTTCGACGATTGTCATGTCAGATTAATAGATTTCAAGCTTGAATTCGGTCTAGATGCAGATGGGCAAGTGCTTTTGGCGGATGAAATTTCACCTGACACATGCCGCTTGTGGGATAAAGAAACGAACGAAAAGCTGGACAAAGATTTATTCAGACGCAATCTGGGAAGCTTAACCGACGCATACGAAGAGATTTTCAAAAGACTGGGAGGCATTCATCATGTATAAAGTAAAAGTTTATGTCAGCTTAAAAGAAAGTGTACTAGATCCACAAGGGAGCGCTGTCCAGCATGCCTTGCACAGTATGACTTATAACGAAGTTCAAGATGTGCGCATCGGGAAATACATGGAGCTTACCATTGAAAAATCTGACCGTGATCTTGACGTGCTAGTGAAAGAAATGTGCGAAAAACTTCTTGCGAACACAGTAATTGAAGATTACAGATACGAGGTTGAGGAGGTAGTCGCACAGTGAAATTTGCGGTGATTGTGTTACCCGGCTCCAACTGTGATATCGATATGTATCATGCTGTAAAGGATGAGCTCGGCCATGAAGTGGAATACGTCTGGCATGAGGAAACAAGTCTTGACGGCTTCGACGGCGTGTTAATTCCGGGAGGATTTTCTTACGGCGATTACTTAAGATGCGGCGCCATCGCCCGATTTGCGAATATTATGCCAGCTGTCAAACAAGCAGCGGCTGAAGGAAAACCTGTTCTTGGCGTCTGTAACGGATTCCAGATTTTACAGGAGCTTGGGCTGCTGCCAGGCGCAATGAGACGCAACAAAGATCTGAAGTTCATTTGCCGTCCGGTTGAATTGATTGTTCAGAACGACGAAACCTTATTCACAGCTTCCTACGAAAAGGGAGAATCGATTACAATCCCGGTTGCCCATGGTGAAGGGAATTTCTACTGTGATGACGAGACGCTTGCTTCATTAAAGGAAAACAATCAAATTGCTTTCACATACGGCTCTAATATTAATGGAAGTGTCAGCGACATTGCCGGTGTCGTGAATGAGAAAGGCAATGTATTAGGCATGATGCCTCACCCTGAGCGCGCGGTCGATGAACTGCTTGGAAGCGCCGACGGTCTTAAATTGTTCCAGTCTATCGTGAAAAATTGGAGGGAAACTCATGTCACTACTGCTTGAACCAAGTAAAGAACAAATAAAAGAAGAGAAACTGTATCAGCAAATGGGTGTCAGTGATGATGAGTTTGCATTGATAGAATCCATTCTTGGAAGATTGCCGAACTACACAGAAATCGGAATTTTTTCTGTCATGTGGTCTGAGCATTGCAGCTATAAAAACTCAAAGCCGATTCTGCGTAAATTCCCGACAAGCGGCGAGCGTGTGCTGCAGGGGCCGGGGGAAGGCGCCGGAATCGTTGATATCGGTGATAACCAAGCGGTTGTGTTCAAAATTGAATCACATAACCACCCATCAGCTCTAGAGCCTTACCAAGGCGCTGCGACTGGCGTAGGCGGAATTATCCGTGATGTATTCTCAATGGGTGCACGCCCAATCGCTGTATTGAACTCTCTTCGATTTGGTGAACTGACTTCACCCCGCGTGAAGTACTTGTTTGAAGAAGTAGTAGCGGGTATCGCCGGATACGGCAACTGTATCGGCATCCCGACAGTCGGCGGAGAGGTGCAGTTTGACAGCAGCTATGAAGGAAATCCGCTCGTCAACGCCATGTGCGTCGGTTTAATCAACCATGAAGACATCAAAAAAGGTCAGGCGAAGGGTGTCGGCAACACAGTAATGTACGTAGGAGCGAAAACAGGGCGTGATGGCATCCACGGCGCTACGTTTGCTTCTGAAGAAATGTCAGACTCGTCTGAAGAAAAGCGTTCTGCTGTCCAAGTCGGCGATCCGTTTATGGAGAAGCTTTTGCTTGAAGCATGTCTGGAAGTCATCCAATGCGACGCCTTAGTCGGCATTCAGGATATGGGAGCTGCCGGTTTAACAAGCTCAAGTGCAGAAATGGCAAGTAAAGCCGGTTCTGGCATTGAAATGAACCTTGACCTGATTCCTCAGCGCGAAACAGGCATGACCGCGTATGAAATGATGCTTTCTGAATCACAAGAACGGATGCTTTTGGTTATTGAGCGCGGACGTGAGCAGGAAATCATCGATATTTTTGACAAGTACGATCTTGAAGCGGTTTCTGTCGGACGTGTGACAGATGATAAAATGCTTCGCCTGACACACAAAGGAGAGGTTGTGTGCGAGCTGCCTGTTGATGCCTTGGCAGAAGAAGCACCGGTTTACCATAAGCCTTCTCAAGAGCCTGCTTACTATCGCGAGTTTTTGGAAACGGACGTTCCGGCTCCGCAAATTGAAGATGCGAATGAAACGCTGAAGGCCCTTCTTCAGCAGCCGACGATTGCGAGTAAAGAGTGGGTTTATGATCAGTATGACTACATGGTGCGCACGAATACAGTTGTCGCTCCTGGGTCTGATGCTGGTGTTCTCAGAATCCGCGGAACGAAAAAGGCGCTGGCGATGACGACAGACTGTAACGCGCGTTATCTCTATCTTGATCCTGAAGTCGGCGGAAAAATTGCTGTTGCTGAAGCGGCACGCAACATCATTTGTTCAGGCGCAGAACCGCTTGCGGTCACAGATAACCTTAACTTCGGAAACCCGGAGAAGCCGGAAATCTTCTGGCAGATCGAAAAAGCGGCAGACGGCATAAGCGAAGCATGCAATGTTCTCAGCACACCGGTTATTGGCGGTAACGTATCGCTTTATAACGAATCAAACGGCACGGCGATCTATCCAACACCAGTTATCGGCATGGTTGGCTTAATTGAAGATACAGCACACATTACAACGCAGCATTTCAAACAAGCGGGAGATCTCGTATATGTGATCGGTGAAACAAAACCAGAGTTTGCGGGAAGCGAGCTGCAAAAAATGACAGAAGGCCGTATTTACGGCAAAGCGCCGCAAATCGATCTTGATGTAGAGCTGTCTCGTCAAAAAGCACTGCTTGACGCGATTAAAAAAGGCTTCGTTCAATCTGCGCATGATGTGTCTGAAGGCGGCTTAGGCGTAGCGATTGCGGAAAGTGTCATGACGACGGAAAACCTTGGCGCTAATGTGACTGTAGAAGGGGAAGCGGCGTTATTATTCTCTGAATCTCAATCCCGCTTCGTCGTTTCAGTGAAAAAAGAACATCAAGCTGCGTTTGAAGCAACTGTCAAAGATGCGGTTCATATTGGTGAAGTAACAGCTGACGGAATTCTGGCGATTCAAAACCAAGACGGACAACAAATGATTCATGCGCAAACGAAAGAGCTTGAACGCGTATGGAAAGGAGCTATCCCATGCTTGCTGAAATCAAAGGCTTAAATGAAGAATGCGGCGTTTTTGGGATTTGGGGACATGAAGAAGCCCCGCAGATCACGTATTACGGTCTCCACAGCCTTCAGCACCGAGGACAGGAGGGTGCTGGCATCGTAGCGACTGACGGTGAAAAGCTGACGGCTCACAAAGGCCAAGGTCTGATCACTGAAGTATTTCAAAATGGCGAACTCAGCAAAGTAAAGGGAAAAGGCGCTATCGGGCACGTTCGGTACGCAACGGCTGGAGGCGGCGGATACGAAAATGTTCAGCCGCTCCTCTTCCGTTCCCAAAACAACGGCAGCCTGGCGCTTGCTCATAACGGAAATCTTGTCAATGCCACTCAGCTGAAGCAGCAGCTCGAAAATCAAGGGAGCATCTTTCAAACCTCTTCGGATACAGAGGTTTTGGCTCACCTGATCAAAAGAAGCGGACACTTCACGCTGAAGGATCAAATTAAAAACTCGCTTTCTATGCTGAAAGGCGCCTATGCGTTCCTGATCATGACCGAAACAGAAATGATTGTCGCACTTGATCCGAACGGGCTGAGACCGCTATCCATCGGCATGATGGGCGATGCTTATGTGGTCGCATCAGAAACATGCGCATTTGACGTCGTCGGCGCAACGTACCTTCGCGAGGTAGAGCCGGGGGAAATGCTGATCATTAATGATGAAGGCATGAAATCAGAGCGTTTTTCCATGAATATCAATCGTTCCATTTGCAGCATGGAGTACATTTATTTCTCCAGACCAGACAGCAATATTGACGGTATTAATGTGCACAGTGCCCGTAAAAACCTTGGGAAAATGCTGGCTCAGGAATCCGCAGTTGAAGCTGACGTCGTAACCGGGGTTCCGGATTCCAGTATTTCAGCGGCGATCGGCTATGCAGAGGCAACAGGCATTCCGTATGAGCTTGGCTTAATCAAAAACCGTTATGTTGGCAGAACGTTTATTCAGCCGTCCCAGGCTCTGCGTGAGCAAGGCGTTAGAATGAAGCTGTCTGCGGTGCGCGGGGTTGTAGAAGGCAAACGCGTCGTGATGGTGGATGACTCTATCGTACGCGGAACAACTAGCCGCCGGATTGTCACGATGCTTAGAGAAGCGGGTGCGACAGAGGTGCATGTGAAAATCAGTTCACCGCCGATCGCTCATCCGTGCTTTTATGGCATTGATACTTCCACACATGAAGAATTAATCGCGTCTTCGCATTCTGTTGAAGAAATCCGTCAGGAAATCGGAGCCGATACCCTCTCATTTTTGAGTGTGGAAGGGCTGCTGAAAGGCATCGGCAGAAAATACGATGACTCGAATTGCGGACAGTGTCTCGCTTGCTTTACAGGAAAATATCCGACTGAAATTTACCAGGATACAGTGCTTCCTCACGTAAAAGAAGCAGTATTAACCAAATAAAACTTGAAAAATGACATAAAGGCAGCGCAGTTAGGCTGCCTTTCTCTTTCTGCCCTCTTTCGGGGAGATATTTTGAAAAGCGCCTTAAAGGAGTGAATAGGATGTCTGAAGCATATAAAAACGCAGGAGTTGACATCGAAGCCGGATATGAAGCTGTAAAACGAATGAAAAAACACGTGGAGCGCACGAAACGGCTTGGCGTTATGGGCAGCCTTGGCGGTTTTGGCGGCATGTTTGACCTGTCTGAGCTTTCTTATCAAAAACCAGTTCTCATTTCGGGAACGGACGGTGTCGGCACAAAATTAAAGCTCGCTTTTTCCATGGATAAGCATGACACGATTGGCGTGGACGCTGTTGCAATGTGTGTCAATGACGTGCTAGCACAAGGGGCAGAGCCGCTGTTTTTCCTCGATTATTTAGCGGTCGGCAAAGCGGACCCAGTGAAAATTGAACAGATTGTACAAGGTGTGGCGGAAGGCTGTGAGCAGTCAGGTTCAGCCTTAGTCGGCGGTGAAACGGCTGAAATGCCGGGACTCTATACAGCTGATGAATACGATATTGCCGGTTTCTCAGTCGGAGTGGCAGAAAAGGACGAAATCGTGACTGGAGAAAACATCGAAGAGGGCCATCTTTTGATCGGCCTCAGCTCCAGCGGCCTTCACAGCAACGGATTTTCCCTTGTCAGAAAAGTGCTTCTGGATGATGCAGAGCTGGACCTTGATACAACATATGAGCCGTTTGAACGCCCGCTTGGCGAGGAATTGCTTGAACCGACAAGGATTTACGTGAAGCCTGTGCTTGCCGCGGTCAAAAGCGGAAAAATCGACGGCATGGCGCACGTGACAGGCGGAGGATTTATAGAAAATATTCCGCGTATGCTTCCGGAAGGCTTAAGTGCGGAAATTGATCATGGCTCATGGCCGATCCCGCCAATTTTTTCTTTCTTGCAAGAGTACGGCAAGCTAAAGGAAGAAGACATGTTCAACGTCTTTAATATGGGTATCGGTTTTGTTTTGGCAGTCAAAGAAGAGCATCTGACAGATGTGATCGGAACGCTTGAAAGCCATGGCGAAAAAGCCTATTTAATTGGGCGTGTGAAAAAAGGTGAAGGCGTCACATTCGGCGGTGCGGCACTTTCATGAAAAAGTTTGCGGTATTTGCATCAGGAAACGGTTCAAACTTCGAAGCCATCGTCACGCGTTTGAAGGAGGAGAACTGGGATGCGTCAGCAGCGCTTCTCGTTTGCGACAAACCGCAGGCGAAAGTCATCGAACGGGCGGAAGCATTCCACATTCCATCCTTCGCATTTGAGCCGAAGTCTTATGAAAACAAGGCTGCATTTGAACAAGCCATCATTGAACAGCTTCGCCTTCACGAGGTTGAATTGATTGTTCTTGCCGGCTATATGAGGCTGATCGGTGATACGCTCCTTCAAGCATATGGAGGAAAAATCATTAACATTCACCCGTCGCTTCTTCCGGCGTTTCCTGGAATCGACGCAGTCGGACAGGCATACCGGGCGGGTGTGAAGGTGGCCGGAATCACTGTGCATTATGTCGATGAAGGAATGGATACAGGTCCGATCATCGCTCAAAAGGCAATCGAAATTGATGAACATGATACATTGGAAACAATCGAACAGCGGATTCACAAGCTTGAGCATAAATGGTATCCGAGTGTGATTAAACAGCTATTAGGATTAAATAACAGAGGTGAAAAGGCATGACCATTAAACGTGCGTTAATCAGTGTTTCAGATAAAACAAATCTCGTTCCTTTCGTAAAAGAACTGACAGAGCTTGGCGTTGAAGTCATCTCCACAGGCGGAACGAAAAAGCTGCTTCAAGAAAACGGTGTAGATGTGATCGGAATTTCTGAAGTGACAGGCTTTCCTGAAATTATGGACGGCCGGTTAAAAACCCTTCACCCGAATATTCACGGCGGTCTTCTGGCGGTTCGCGGCAATGAAGAGCATATGGCGCAGATCAATAAACACGGGATTCAGCCGATTGACCTCGTTGTCGTCAACCTCTATCCATTTAAAGAAACGATTTCTAAAGAAGACGTCACGTATGAAGAAGCGATCGAAAATATCGACATCGGCGGACCTGGCATGCTGCGTGCGGCATCAAAGAACCATCAGGATGTCACGGTTATCGTCGATCCGGCCGATTACAGCCCAGTGCTGAATCAAATCAAAGAAGAAGGTAGCGTATCTCTTCAGAAAAAACGCGAGCTCGCGGCAAAAGTATTCCGTCATACTGCGGCATATGATGCACTGATCGCTGACTACCTGACAAATGTTGTCGGTGAAAAAGAACCAGAGCAATTCACTGTGACATTTGAGAAAAAACAATCGCTTCGCTATGGAGAAAACCCGCATCAGGAAGCAACTTTCTATCAAACAGCTCTTCCTGTCAAAGGCTCCATTGCGCAAGCAGAACAGCTTCACGGAAAAGAGCTTTCTTACAACAACATTAAAGACGCGGATGCGGCAGTTCAAATCGTTCGTGAATTCACTGAGCCGGCTGCTGTTGCTGTGAAGCATATGAACCCGTGCGGTGTAGGAACAGGAAAAACGATCGCCGAAGCGTTTGACAGAGCGTTTGAAGCGGATAAAACATCTATCTTCGGCGGCATTATCGCGCTGAACCGTGAAGTGGACAAGGCAACTGCCGAAGCGCTTCACAACATTTTCTTAGAAATCATCATTGCACCTTCATTCAGCCAAGAAGCGCTCGACGTCCTGACTGCGAAGAAAAATCTCCGTCTGCTGACGCTTGACGTATCCGCCGCTGTTCAAAAGGAAAAACAGCTGACATCTGTTCAAGGCGGGCTGCTGATTCAAGATTTAGATATGCACGGCTTTGATGATGCTGAGATTAGCATTCCGACAAAAAGAGAGCCGAACGAGCAAGAGTGGGAAGACTTGAAGCTTGCTTGGAAAGTCGTGAAGCATGTGAAATCAAATGCGATTGTTCTCGCGAAGGACAACATGACAGTCGGCGTGGGAGCAGGCCAAATGAACCGCGTTGGATCGGCAAAAATCGCAATCGAGCAAGCAGGGGAAAAAGCGAAGGGCAGCGCGCTCGGTTCGGATGCATATTTCCCAATGCCAGATACTGTCGAAGAAGCGGCAAAAGCGGGCGTTACAGCCATCATTCAGCCAGGCGGATCGATCCGAGATGAGGATTCCATCAAAAAAGCGGATGAATACGGCATTGCCATGGTATTCACCGGCATCAGACACTTCAAACATTAAGGGGATGAAAACGACGTGAATGTATTAATTATCGGTAAAGGCGGAAGAGAACATACACTGGCGTGGAAGGCAGCGCAAAGCAGCCTCGTCGAGAATGTATTTGCCGCTCCCGGAAATGACGGCATGGCAGCTTCCGCACAGCTTGTAAACATTGAGGAAAGCGACCACGCAGGGCTTGTCTCATTTGCAAAAGAAAATCAGGTCGGCCTGACCATTGTCGGCCCTGAGGTTCCTTTAATTGAAGGTCTGGTGGATGAATTCGAAAAAGCGGGTCTGCGCGTGTTCGGCCCGTCAAAAGCCGCGGCGATCATCGAAGGAAGCAAACAGTTCGCTAAGGATTTAATGAAGAAATACGACATTCCGACCGCAGAATACGACACGTTTACATCCTTTGATGAGGCGAAGGCATATGTGCAGGAAAAAGGTGCTCCGATTGTGATAAAAGCAGATGGACTTGCAGCTGGAAAAGGCGTTACTGTGGCTATGACAGAGGAAGAAGCAATTGCATGTTTGCATGACTTTCTTGAAGATGAAAAGTTCGGTGATGCGAGCGCGTCCGTTGTCATTGAAGAATATCTTTCTGGTGAAGAATTTTCTCTGATGGCCTTTGTCAAAGGGGAAAAGGTGTATCCGATGGTGATTGCCCAGGATCACAAGCGTGCGTTTGACGGAGACAAAGGCCCGAATACAGGCGGAATGGGCGCTTACTCTCCAGTTCCGCAAATTTCGGATGAAACGGTCCGCCATGCTGTAGAAACCATCGTGAAGCCGGCCGCAAAAGCAATGGTACAAGAAGGCCGTTCCTTCACTGGCGTTTTGTACGCTGGATTGATGCTTACTGAAAACGGCTCGAAGGTCATTGAATTTAATGCCCGTTTCGGCGATCCGGAAACACAGGTCGTGCTTCCGCGCATGGAATCTGATCTGGTACAGGTGCTTCTTGATCTTTTAGATGATAAGGAAGTTGACTTAAGATGGAAGGGTACCGCGGCAGTGAGTGTTGTGCTTGCATCAGAAGGGTATCCGGAAAGCTATGCAAAAGGCACGCCGATCGGCAGCCTTGCAGCAGAAACTGAGCAGGTTGTGGTCTTCCATGCCGGAACGAAAGCAGAAGGCGGAGAGTTCGTTACAAACGGGGGGCGCGTCGCCAATGTGACAGCTTTTGATGAATCGTTTGAAGCGGCTAGAGACCGAGTGTACAAAGCGGTTGATGAAATATTCAAACCGGGACTCTTTTTCAGAAAAGACATTGGGGCACGCGCTTTACAGGCTGCCCAAAAATAAGTGAGGAAAACCCGCAGATGAAGCTGCGGGTTTTTTTATTATGTAAAAGCGGGGTGGTGAGCGGAAGAAGAAAGGACAACGAGCGTGGTTGGTTTTCCATGGGCCATCGAGGCGTCAATAAAATCCTCAAGCGTATGTACCGATTCAGTCACGACCTTTGTCACATAGCTGTACATCCCTGTGATGCGGTGGTTTTCTGCTACATCAGGGTGCGCTTTTGCAAAGGCGGCGTAGTGCTTGCAGCTTTTCGGCTCCATGAGAATGAAAGCGGTGACATGCTTGTTTAGTTTTTCATAACAGATATTCGCGCTGTACCCGGTAATCACTCCTTTGTCTTCAAGCTTCCTGACACGCTCCGCCGCGCTTGGCGAACTGAGTCCGACAAGCTTTCCCAGCTCAACCATCGTTAATCTGCCGTTTCGCTGCAAATGCGAGAGAATCTGAAGGTCTGTATCGTCCATTTGTCCGGCTCCTTTACATATTTAGGCGAATGAATGAAAATTCCTTTGATCGTAAGGTAATGCTGTTGATTTAACTTCATTGTAGCATATGGATGCCGTCTTATTTTTTCTATAATAAAGCCATCAATCAGAGAGGAGGCATCATGTTGCCAGAATTACAGCGCTCTATTACTTGGATACAAGGGACGGCGTTAACGATTGGGGCGGTTTTAGGATGCGGGATATTAATCCTGCCGTCTGTCACTGCGGATACGGCCGGTCCGGCTTCTTTATTTGTCTGGGTATTCATGTCTTTTTTATCTTTTCTTCTCGTCGGCACGCTGGCACGGCTTGTGAAAATTGCGCCCAGCGCGGGAGGAATCACTGCTTATGTGCAGCTGGCCTTTCAGAAAAAAGCCGGGGCTATTTTGGGCTGGATCATGTTAGGTTCCGTTCCGATTGGCGTTCCCATCATCGCTTTGACTGGCGCGCATTACGTCAGTTACATCACAGAGGCGGCCGATTGGCAGATTACATTGATTGCTGGTTGCATGCTGGCTATATCTATTTTGCTTCATATGAGAGGCATTCAACTATCAGCAAACATCAGTACAATCGTTATTTGTGTCATCGTATTTCTGCTTGTCACTTCTATTGCTGTGTCATTGCCACACGTCACGATAGCAGAATTCAAGCCGTTTCTTCCGCATGGCTGGTCTGCCGCTGGATCTGTTTCAGTTATGATTTTTTTCTCTTTTGTAGGCTGGGAAATGATTACCCCGTTGGCTGAGGAATTTCATCGCCCTGAAAAAGATGTCCCGCTCAGCTTGTTTTTGGCAGCGTCTTGTGTGGCAGGGCTGTATATCATGCTGTCATTTGTGACGGTGGGGACTCATTCATATGGAGAGAATGGAGAAATTGCATCGCTTGCCATGCTCATTTCAAAAGGAGCAGGAGAAAGCGGTGTATATGTCACGGTATGTTTAGCGCTGTTTATTACATTCGCCACCATCCATGCCAATATTGCCGGTTTTTCAAGAATGGTGTACGCATTGGCGAGAGAGGGGCACATACCCGTATTTTTTGGAAAACTCAGTGCGACAAAACGTACGCCTATTCGCGTTTTGACAGCGATGGCCGCAGTGTTTGGCTTAGTGCTTGCAGCGCATGGTCTGTTTCAAATCGATTTGACGACTCTGTTGAAAGGGCCGAGCGCGGCTTTTATCGCATCTTACATATGTACAATGGCGGCAGCACTGAAACTGCTGGGCAGGAGAGATATAGGCTGGTGGATGGCGCTCGGGGCATTTGTGGCGTGCGCGGTGATTTATTCATTCAGCGGCTGGGCACTGCTTTATCCGGCAGTGCTGGCAGCTGCAGGATATTTCTATATGAAAACAAAGGGTGGGCATAAAAAAAAGCTTGATCACGTTTTGTGATCAAGCTTTTCCATTTATCCGTTTTGATGCTCGTTATTTCCAGAATCGCTGTGTTGAAACATGTAGGTCACAGGACAGAAGCGCAAGATTCCCGAACCCGCTTTCATGGCCCCCATAAAGATGTAAAAGAGATGCATTCTGCACCAAGGTTTTTTCGTAAACTTTGCACTGGCGGCTGACATAATCGTCAATCCGCAGGCGATTCTGAACACGGCATTGATGAGACTGATGTTTGGCTTCAAGGAAATCCGCTCCTTTTACTTAAAAAAGTTTTTTAATCGAACCTTCAAAAATTTGTAACGTTTTTATCGTGCGTGATGAGGAAGGATGTGATACCATGAGTCTAATACATGTAAAGGAGAGTATGTGAATGTCCGAACGCACCTTTAACTGGAAAAACAAAGACATCAGGGCACAGGTTGATGTTGTAGACTCAAAGCTGCTTCCAACGCTCCTTTTACGGAATGCTCTCGTCTTAAATCCATATGTAAAACAATGGCTGAAAAAAAACATTTGGATTTATCAGGACCGCATTGTTTATGTGGGTCATGAACTTCCGAATAGAGCCGAAGAAATTCATACGATTGATTGTGAAGGAAAATACATTGTGCCAGGTTATATTGAACCGCACGCACATCCTTTTCAAATATATAATCCCCAAACACTGGCGGAATATGTGTCTCAATACGGAACAACGACATTCGTGAATGATAACTTATTTTTGCTTTTGCAAAGCGGAAAAAAGAAAGCGCTTACGATTTTGAATGAACTCAAAAAGCAGCCTGTCCAGTATTTTTGGTGGTCACGCTATGACCTCCAGACCGAGGTTCTGAACGAGGACCACGTCCTTCCATTTGACGTCAGAAAACAGTGGATTGAACATCCGGATGTGATTCAAGGCGGAGAAATGACCGGATGGCCTCGCCTGGTAGATGGTGATGATTTAATGCTCCACTGTATGCAAGCTACAAAGAAACAGAGAAAACGTATTGAAGGGCATTTTCCCGGCGCTTCTGATAAAACGCTTACAAAAATGAAGCTGTTCGGTGCGGATTGTGATCATGAAGCGATGACAGGTGATGAAGTGATGAGAAGGCTGGAACTGGGCTATTATGTTTCCCTTCGGAACTCTTCCATTCGCCCCGATGTAAGAAAAATCTTGCAAGAGCTGCATGAGAAGGGCTTCCGCTATTATGACCACTTCTTTTACACGACAGATGGCGCAACCCCGAATTTCTATAAAGGCGGCATGACAAACGAGCTGATTCGCATTGCGTTAGAAGAAGGCGTACCTGCAATCGACGCCTACAATATGGCATCATTTAATATCGCAAAGTATTACCAAATGGATGATTATTTAGGAGTTGTCGGACCGGGCAGACTGGCATCGCTAAACATACTGGAAGATCCGTTAAATCCGAATCCAGTGACTGTTCTGTCAAAAGGGACCATTCTGCGTGAAAACGGCTGTGATTTGAAGGCGTTTACAAAGACGGACTGGCACAAAGGCGGTCTTGTCCCGCTTGAGCTTTCATATGATATGACGATGGATGACTTGCAGTTTTCTATGCCGATGGGCGTGAAAATGCGGAATGCGGTTATTATGGAGCCATATATGATTGAGATCGACAATTCGATGGAACAGCTCTCGTTTGACCATGATGAAAGTTATTTGACGATGCTCGACAGACACGGGAAATGGCGCGTCAATACGATGATAAAAGGGTTTGCCTCAAGCGTGCAGGGATTTGTAAGCTCCTTTACGACGACGGGCGACATTGTCGCGATTGGAAAAAATAAAGCGGATATGCTGCTCGCTTTCGCCCGCATGAAAGAAATCGGAGGAGGAATTGTTTTAGCGGAGAACGGAAACATTCTGCATGAAATCCCGCTTGCGCTGTGCGGCTGCGCCTCTTCGGAAGCGTATGAAGACGTGCTTGAGAAGGAACAAAAGCTGAGAGATCTTTTGACTGAAAGAGGCTATGAGTTTTGCGATCCTATCTATACGCTGCTCTTTTTGCAAAGTACGCACCTTCCGTATATACGCATTACGCCAAGAGGAATCTTCGACGTCATGAAAAAAACTGTACTCTTTCCATCGATAATGCGTTAAAATATAAAAGAGCAGGGAGCCGACATATGAAAAAATGGATGACAGTTTGCGCGCTGTGTTTCGTGTTTTTTCTGCTGGTATCCTGCCAGCAGAAGGATGCTGTCCCGGATACTGCAAAGAAGCTGAAAGCTCCTTTAACGGGGCTAAAGACTGAACAGAAGGTGACTGAACGCCGGCCTGTTGCTGTTGTGGTGAACAATCACCCGAAGGCGAGGCCGCAGTCGGGTCTGTCTAAAGCCGACATTGTCATAGAAGCGCTAGCCGAAGGGCAAATCACAAGATTTCTGGCTATTTTCCAAAGCCAGATGCCTGAAACTGTCGGACCTGTGCGGAGCGCGCGGGAATATTTCGTCACTCTCAGCAATGGCTTTGACAGCATATTTGTCCATCACGGCTGGAGTCCCGGCGCCAAAAAGCAGCTGGAATCCGGAGCTGCCGATTATATGAACGGATTGGATTTTGACGGAAGCTTATTTTGGAGAGCTGATTTCAGCAAACCGCCCCACAATTCCTATACGTCTTATGATTACATAAAAAAGGCGGCAGAACAAAAGGGTTATAAGCTGAAGCAGGAAACAAATCCGCTGCTGTTTCAAACATCAGATGCAAAACCTGCAAATGAATCTTACAATGTTCGGGTAGATTATGGAACAAAAAACGTTACAAATCTTGTCGAATACAACTATGATAAAAAAGCTGAATCTTATACAAGAAGCTCTGATGGTGTCATAACGACAGACCGGGAAACCGGAAAGCCGGTTGCAATGCAAAATATTTTCATTGTTGAAGCCAGCCATCATATTATTGATCAAGATGGAAGGCGGGACATCGACTTGGAATCAGGAGGAAAAGGTCTGTTGTTTCAGCACGGAAACGTCATTGAAACAGACTGGAAACAAGTGAATGGCAGAATTGTGCCGGTAAAAGACGGCAAGTGGCTTCCGTTTGTGCCAGGAAAGACTTGGATCAATATCGTACCTGATCTTGATGCGGCTTCCATTAGTAAAGGAGAAGGTGTGTAACGATGCAAATCGATAAATTACGCGGCAAAGAGCTGGACCAGTTATTTAACTCGATCTTATCGCTGAAAGACCTGGAGGAATGTTACCGATTCTTCGATGATCTATGCACAATTAACGAAATTCAATCGCTGGCTCAGCGCCTTGAAGTGGCGCGCATGCTTCGCGAAGGAAACACGTATCATAAGATTGAAACAGAAACAGGCGCTTCCACGGCTACGATTTCCCGTGTGAAACGCTGCTTAAATTACGGAAATGACGCTTATGAAATGGCGCTTGACCGTGTGAAGGAAACGGAAACTGAGTCTTCTTCAAAATAACATAGAACCGCCCTGCCGTTCGGCAAGGGCGGTTTCTTTATGAAACAAATTGATGGATCAGGTTGTCGATATCGATGAGACTGCCATCCTCTTTGCGATAGACAACATGCTCCTTGGAAAAGTGAATCGGCGAATTGATCCCTGCTGCGGCTGCAAGGTTAAACAGCCCCTCCCGCAGGGAAATGACGTAGTTGCAGACGCGATGCTGTTTTTCCTCAACGCTCAGTGCTTTTTGCAATTTCGGATCTGTCGTCGCCACACCTGCCGGACAGGTGTTGGTGTGGCAGACGAGAGCGCGGATGCAGCCAACGGAAAACATCATGCCGCGTGCGATGTTGACAAAGTCAGCGCCGAGGGCTAAGGCGACCGCGATTTTATCAGGAGTCAGGAGCTTTCCGGAAGCAAAGATTTTCAGCTGGCTGCGCAAGCCGTACTGTTTAAGAAGCGTGTCAACAATAGGCAGCGCTGTCATAATCGGAAGGCCGACTGTATCCGCGAGCTCGTAAAAGGAAGCTCCGGTACCGCCTTCACTTCCATCGATCGTGATAAAATCCGGATGCTTTCCGCTTTTCTGCATATAAGAGAAAAGCTCATGTAATTCTTCAGGATGCCCAGCGACCAGTTTGATGCCGACTGGCTTTTGTCCGACATCTCTAAGTTTTTCAATAAAGTCGAGCATTTCAGGAGGGTTTGAGAATTCATAAAAGCGGTTCGGGCTGTCAATCGACTTTCCAGGTTCGACATTCCGAATGTCTGCCACTTCCTCTGATACTTTGGCGCCGTCCACATGGCCGCCCCGGGTTTTCGCTCCTTGTGCCAGCTTTAGCTCAAACGCTTTAATCTGGTCAATCCTGCTTTTTCTTTTAAATTCCTCCCACGAAAATTCCCCGTTTCTTTTGCGCACGCCGAATAGGCCCGGTCCGATTTGGCAAATGATATCGGCGCCGCCCTTTAAGTGATATTCAGACAATCCCCCTTCACCTGTATTCATCCAGGTGCCGCCTGCCTGATGGAGCCCTTTTGAGAGCGCCGTAACAGCCCGTTCTCCAAGAGAACCGTAGCTCATGGCAGACTGGCCGACTAAGCCCTTCACATAAAATGGCTTCTCGCATGTATGCTCGCCAATCACCTGTACATCATCAGGATGGAGAAAATACGGGTCTGCCTTGATATGTTCGGCATGCTCCTTGCGTTTGAACAGATTGTCAGCATCCATTTTATAGATTTGGGTTTCAATTTTTGGCGTTTGATTTACGTGCATTTCTTCCCTTTGTTTTGGAAACATAGCGTTACGGATATAATAGCCAGGTTTATCAAAATCTCTTACAGATCCAAAGCCCATCATTCTGCTTTTGTATTTGCCGGAGATGACGGTTTGCTCATATTCCTTTCGTGAAAAAGGCTGCTCCTCATTGTCATTGCTGTATAAATACTGTCTGAGCTCCGGCCCGATTTTTTCAAGGGTATACCGAAACCTTCCGATGACGGGATAGTTGCGAAGAATTGAGTGCTCCTGCTGTTTTTCATCCTTTATGTAGATCCAGGCAAACAAGACGATCGGGATAGCGATGATCCCTATGATAAATGCGATGAGTGCTATTATGATGGTTTCCATCTCTCAGCCTCCCTTTTTATGTAACCATTTCCACAGTTGAACACTTTCCAAACAATAGCAGAAGGAATCTGGTGAAAAATGTGTGCTTCTGCCGATACAGGACTCAGAGAGCAGGTACTGCCATATGCTCTTTTTTTATGAAAATAGAATCAAAACACCTTTTTCAGTGAATAACGAGATTAACGGCTTTTTCCGTTTTTCCGCGCTATGTGAATTTGTTATAATGTTTAAATGGTAACAAACGAATGGAGGAACGTATGACGTGTACGATGTAACGGAGTGGAAGCATGTCTTTAAACTCGATCCAAATAAAGATTTGCCTGACGAACAGCTGGAGATTCTTTGCGAATCAGGAACGGATGCGGTCATTATCGGAGGAAGCGATGGTGTGACAGAGGATAATGTCCTGCGGATGATGTCTAAGGTAAGACGGTTTTTGGTGCCGTGTGTCCTAGAGGTATCAGCGATTGAAGCGATCGTTCCCGGCTTTGACTTATATTTTATTCCGAGTGTATTAAACAGCAAAAACGCGGATTGGATTGTCGGAATGCACCAGAAAGCCATGAAGGAATACGGAGAACTGATGTCTATGGAAGAAATCGTGGCGGAGGGCTACTGCATCGCAAATCCAGATTGCAAAGCCGCGGCACTGACTAAAGCGGACGCCGATCTGAATATGGATGATATTGTCGCCTATGCGCGTGTGTCGGAGCTGCTGCAACTGCCGATTTTTTATTTAGAATACAGCGGCATGCTTGGAGACATAGAAGCTGTCAAGAAAACGAAGGCTGTATTGGAAACGTCAACCTTGTTTTATGGGGGCGGCATCAAGGATGCGGAAACGGCCAAACAGTATGCAGAGCATGCGGATGTGATCGTTGTAGGCAATGCTGTGTATGAAGATTTTGACAGGGCTTTGAAAACAGTAGCGGCTGTGAAAGGCGAGTAGTAAATTGTACGGATTTGGTTTATGATAGAACATATGTTTTGTATAGGCGGGTGAACAAATTTTGAATTATATTAGCAATCAATTACTAAGCGGTTTAAACCCCGTTCAGCAGGAAGCAGTCAAAACAACGGACGGGCCTCTTTTGCTGATGGCGGGAGCGGGAAGCGGAAAGACGCGTGTCCTGACCCATAGAATTGCTTATTTAATGGCAGAAAAGCATGTGGCGCCGTGGAACATTCTGGCGATCACATTTACAAATAAAGCGGCACGCGAAATGAAAGAACGTGTGGAAAGCATCCTCGGACCCGGCGCGGACGATATCTGGATTTCCACATTCCACAGCATGTGCGTGCGGATCTTGCGCAGAGATATCGACCGGATTGGGATCAACCGAAATTTCTCCATCCTTGATACGGCTGACCAGCTTTCAGTGATCAAGGGGATTTTGAAGGAGCGCAATCTTGATCCGAAGAAGTTTGACCCGAGAAGCATCCTCGGTACGATCAGCAGTGCGAAAAACGAATTGACCGAACCGGAGGAATTCTCTAAAGTTGCTGGCGGCTACTACGATCAGGTGGTCAGCGATGTATATGCTGATTATCAGAAGAAGCTATTGAAAAACCAGTCGCTCGATTTCGACGATTTGATTATGACGACGATTAAACTGTTTGACCGAGTGCCGGAAGTACTTGAATTTTATCAGCGCAAATTCCAATACATCCATGTTGATGAGTATCAGGATACGAACAGGGCGCAATACATGCTTGTTAAGCAGCTTGCCGAGCGTTTCCAGAACCTTTGCGTTGTGGGGGATTCTGATCAGTCAATCTACAGATGGCGCGGCGCGGATATCACCAACATCCTTTCATTTGAAAAAGATTATCCGAATGCAAGCGTGATTTTGCTAGAACAAAACTATCGTTCAACGAAACGGATTTTGCGTGCGGCTAACGAGGTCATCAAAAACAACTCTAACCGCAAACCGAAAAATTTGTGGACGGAAAACGATGAAGGCATCAAAATTTCCTATTATCGCGGTGATAATGAATTCGGAGAAGGACAGTTTGTGGCCGGTAAAATTCATCAGCTTCACAGCTCAGGCAAGCGGAAGCTGTCTGATATCGCCATATTATACCGGACAAACGCGCAGTCCCGTGTGATTGAGGAAACGCTTCTCAAAGCGGGCTTGAACTATAACATTGTCGGCGGCACAAAGTTCTATGACAGAAAAGAAATTAAAGACATTCTTGCGTACCTGCGCCTCGTATCCAATCCTGATGACGATATCAGTTTCACGCGCATTGTCAATGTGCCGAAGCGCGGAGTCGGTGCGACATCACTTGAAAAAATCGCTTCGTATGCGGCCATAAACGGCTTGTCATTTTTCCAAGCGATTCAGCAGGTTGATTTTATCGGCGTCAGTGCCAAAGCGGCAAACGCGCTTGACAGCTTTAGACAGATGATTGAAAACCTGACCAATATGCAGGATTACTTATCTATTACAGAGCTGACAGAAGAAATTCTTGATAAGACGGAATACAGAGAAATGCTGAAGGCTGAGAAATCGATCGAAGCCCAAAGCCGTTTAGAAAATATCGACGAGTTCCTGTCTGTTACGAAAAACTTTGAACAGAAAAGTGAAGACAAGACACTCGTTGCGTTCCTGACAGACTTGGCATTGATCGCAGATATTGATCAGCTCGATCAGAAGGAGGAAGAGTCAGGCGGCAAGGATGCGATCACCCTGATGACACTGCACGCCGCGAAAGGACTGGAGTTCCCGGTTGTTTTCTTGATGGGGCTTGAAGAAGGCGTCTTCCCGCATAGCCGTTCACTCATGGAGGAAGCGGAAATGGAAGAAGAACGCCGCCTTGCGTACGTTGGGATTACAAGGGCTGAACAGGAGCTTTATCTGACCAACGCTAAAATGCGCACCTTGTTTGGCCGGACGAATATGAACCCGGAATCTCGCTTCATTGCTGAAATACCGGATGATTTATTGGAAAACCTAAATGAGAAAAAAGAAACGAGAGCGACGTCTGCGAGAAAAATGCAGCCGAGACGCGGCCCTGTTTCACGCCCGGTATCCTACGCCAGCAAAACAGGCGGCGACACCTTGAACTGGGCAGTCGGAGATAAGGCGGGCCATAAAAAATGGGGAACAGGAACTGTCGTCAGCGTAAAAGGCGAAGGAGAAGGGACGGAGCTCGATATTGCCTTCCCGAGCCCTGTCGGCGTGAAACGCCTGTTAGCAGCATTTGCTCCTATTGAAAAGCAGTAATTGAAGAGGAAAGGAAGAAGCAGATGGACAAAGAAACAGCGAAGCAGCGGGCAGAAGAACTGCGCCGCACCATCAACAAGTATAGCTATGAATATTACACCTTAGATGAACCGAGCGTCCCAGATGCCGAATACGACAGATTGATGCAGGAGCTGATTGCGATCGAGGATGAGCACCCAGACCTCAGAACGCCTGACTCTCCTACGCAGCGCGTCGGCGGAGCCGTGCTTGAAGCGTTTCAGAAAGTCACCCACGGCACACCGATGCTCAGTTTGGGCAACGCCTTTAATGCTGATGATCTTCGTGATTTCGACCGCCGTGTGCGCCAAGCCGTCGGCGACGATGTGGCGTATAATGTGGAGCTGAAAATAGACGGTCTTGCTGTTTCTCTCCGTTATGAAGACGGCTATTTTGTCAGAGGAGCCACAAGAGGTGACGGAACGACGGGAGAGGATATTACGGAGAATCTGAAGACGATCCGCAATATCCCCCTCAAAATGAACCGTGAGCTGTCAATCGAAGTGCGCGGCGAGGCGTATATGCCGAAGCGTTCGTTTGAAGCTCTCAATGAGGAACGGATTAAAAATGAGGAAGAACCGTTCGCCAATCCGCGAAATGCCGCGGCGGGATCACTCAGGCAGCTCGATCCGAAAATTGCAGCGAAACGAAACCTCGATATCTTCGTCTACAGTATAGCGGAGCTTGACGAGATGGGTGTGGAGACGCAAAGCCAGGGGCTTGATTTTCTCGACGAACTCGGATTTAAAACGAATCAGGAGCGAAAAAAATGCGGCGACATAGAAGAAGTCATAGTGCTGGTCGATGAGTTTCAGGCGAAGCGCGCTGACCTGCCGTATGAAATAGACGGCATTGTCATTAAAGTCGATTCTCTCGATCAACAGGAGGAGCTCGGTTTTACGGCGAAAAGCCCGCGCTGGGCCATCGCGTATAAGTTTCCTGCTGAAGAGGTCGTGACGAAGCTTCTCGATATCGAATTAAATGTCGGCAGAACGGGTGTGATCACGCCGACCGCGATTCTTGAGCCGGTAAAAGTTGCCGGCACAACGGTCTCAAGAGCATCCCTTCATAACGAAGATTTAATTAAAGAGAAGGACATTCGGATTTTGGATAAGGTTGTTGTCAAAAAAGCGGGCGATATCATCCCGGAAGTCGTGAATGTCCTCGTTGAACAGCGTACAGGAGAAGAAAAGGAATTCAGCATGCCGACGGAATGTCCTGAATGCGGCAGTGAGCTCGTCCGGATCGAAGGAGAAGTGGCGCTTCGCTGCATTAACCCTGAATGTCCGGCGCAAATCCGGGAAGGGCTGATCCATTTCGTTTCCCGCAATGCCATGAACATTGACGGTCTCGGCGAACGAGTGATCACACAGCTGTTTGAGGAAAACCTTGTCCGCAATGTGGCAGATTTATATAAGCTGACGAAGGAACGAGTCATCCAGCTTGAGCGCATGGGTGAAAAGTCCACTGAAAACCTGATCAGCTCCATCCAAAAATCAAAAGAAAATTCGTTGGAGCGTTTGCTGTTTGGGCTTGGCATCCGTTTTATCGGATCAAAGGCTGCAAAGACGCTTGCCATGCATTTTGAAAGCTTGGAGAACCTGAAAAAAGCCTCTAAAGAGGAACTTCTCGCGGTAGATGAAATCGGTGAAAAAATGGCTGACGCGGTCATCACCTATTTTCATAAAGAAGAAATGCTTGAACTCTTGAATGAACTTCAGGAGCTGGGCGTAAACACGCTCTACAAAGGCCCGAAAAAAGTAAAAGCAGAGGACAGCGACTCTTACTTTGCCGGTAAAACAATTGTTCTGACAGGAAAGCTGGAAGAGCTGTCAAGAAACGAAGCCAAAGCGCAAATCGAAGCGCTGGGCGGAAAGCTGACCGGAAGCGTCAGCAAAAACACAGACTTAGTCATCGCCGGAGAAGCGGCGGGAAGCAAGCTGACAAAAGCACAAGAGCTGAACATTGAAGTGTGGAATGAAGAACAGTTAATGGGAGAGCTAAAGAAATAAGAGGAGTGTTTTCTATTGAAAAAGACGTTGGCATTGGCGGCAACGGCGGCAGTATTAATGCTGTCTGCCTGCTCGTCAGGTTTCGGGGGGGAGAAGGAGGAAGAGATTACGCAAAAGACGGCGAAATCGTCAGAAAAAGCGATTGTCCCGAAATATAATATCTCTGACTCCTATTACAAAATGGTGCTGCCGTTTAAGGCAGGCAAAGCGCGCGGCTTAACAACGGAACAGCTGAACACTAGGCTGGACATTGACGAGTTTGAAACAGGGCTGATGCGTCTTGCCCAAGATTCTTTCTCGACTGACGATTATCTGTTCCAAGAAGGACAATATTTAGATGAGGATACAGTATTAAGCTGGCTGGCACGGAAAAAAACGGGCTCTGATTTGAAAAAAGCCGAAAAAGAAGATAAAAACTTCAAAAATGAAGGCTTGAACCCGGCGCTCCCGAGCTCTGGTTCAACAGAAGAAAAGAACGAAAGCAGCCCGATTTATTTAGCATCCATGCTTGAGCACGATTATTTAGTCAGAAAAGACAAGAATTCTATCCAGCTTGGCGGCGTCATGATCGGACTTGCGTTAAACTCAGTGTATTACTATCGTGAAAAAACTGGCGACCCGCAAAAAGAAGTGGAGATTAAGGACAGCACGCTTCGCCAGCAGGGAGAAAAAATTGCACAGGAGGTTATTAACCGCCTCCGCAAAAAAGATAACTTGAAGAATGTGCCGATTACCGTCGCGCTCTACAAGCAGGCGTCAAAAACATCGATTGTGCCGGGGAACTTCATCGCCAAAACAGAGGTCAAAGCAGGCTCTACTGATATCTCAAATTGGGATGACATCAATGAAAAATATGTATTCTATCCGGCGGATACAACCACAGCAGAAAAGTACCCGGATGACACCGAGGTCTTTAAGCGGTTCAAAAACTCAATTGAAGAATATTTCCCGAACTATACAGGCGTTGTCGGTACAGCGCTGTATGAAAATGATGAAATGAAGAAAATGAAGATTGACATACCAATGCAATTCTATGGAAAAAGTGAAGTTGTCGCGTTTACCCAGTTCTTAACGGGTGAAGTGATGGACTACTACTCTAAGAGCTCAGTTGATGTCGAAGTCAATATCACGTCCTCAGACGGACAGGAAGCGGTCATTATCCGCAATGCCGGAGATAAAGAGCCGACTGTTCACATTTATGACTGATAGAAAACCCTTGTGCCATATTGGCACAAGGGTTTTTATGATACAATTAACAGGAAAAGGGAAATTATTTTCGCTTCTGCCGAAACACAAATCAAGGGGAGGTATGTTGATGCTGGAAATCGTGTGAAAACAATCATTATCAAATCTATAGCAATGAAAGGATGTTAGACGTGCATAAAGATATCAAAAAAATATTTCATGAAGAGCAGGTTTTGGCAGAAGCTGCAGCGAGATACGGTTTCTCAAAAGATCAGGTGCGTTTTCTGGCTGATGCGGAAAACTATGTATATGAATGTATGAAAGACAATCAACCTTATATTTTAAAGATTACCCATACGATTCGGAGATCTTCTGATTATATAATGGGAGAGATGGAATGGCTCCGTCACCTTGCAATAGGGGGAATTTCAGTAGCCAAACCGCTCCCGTCGCTGAACGGAAAAGACGTAGAAGCAGTGCCGGACGGAAACGGCGGGTCATTTTTATTGAGAGTGTATGAGAAAGCGCCGGGGCAAAAAGTGGATGAATCGGACTGGAATGAAACGCTATTTTATGAGCTTGGCAGATACACAGGCAGCATGCACAGCCTGACAAAAAGCTACAAATTGAGCAATCCCGCTTTCAAAAGACAGGAATGGGATGAAGAGGAGCAATTAAAGCTGAGAAAATATGTGCCTGAAGATCAGATAAAGGTGTTTCAGCAAGCCGATTCTTTGATGAATGAACTGCGGAGGCTCCCGAAAAGCCAGGACAGCTACGGCTTGGTGCATGCGGATCTGCACCATGGCAATTTTAACTGGGATCATGGCAAAATCACGGCATTTGATTTTGATGATATCGGCTACAACTGGTTTGTTAACGATATTAGCATTCTTCTCTACAATGTCCTGTGGTATCCTGTTGTGCCATATGATGATAAAGCTGCGTTTACAGAAGAATTTATGACGCATTTTATGAAAGGGTACTGGGAGGAAAATGAGCTTGACCCTGCATGGCTGATGATAATACCTGATTTCCTCCGCCTTCGCCATATGCTGATTTACGGATTGCTACATCAGATGTTTGACCTTAACACAATAGGAGAAGAAGAAAAAGAAATGCTGGCCGGTTTCAGAAGAGATATAGAGAATGGCACGCCGATTACAGCATTTGATTTTTCAGCACTGGTGTAGATAGAAAAAGCCAATGGGATTCCAGTCCCATTGGCTTTTATAATGTATCACACTTCACGCCGACTACGCCTTCAATGGCTTTAATGTCATAGTAGACATCGGTCGTGTATCTGTTTTTATGGACGCGGACCTTCACTTCCATAATTGGAAAATCCTTTTCGCCCAGGTCGTCGATCCGAACGGAGTGTGCTTTGATATCTCTTCTTTTCATTTCTTTTAAAATCTCTGTCATTTTGTCTTTATCAGAAAGCGACATTCTGATGCGGATGTCTTTTTCCTGCAGGCGGTCGGGGCCTATTTTTCTGACCACCCATGGGAGAAATTCCACGCTGATCAGGATGAACAGAAGACTGGCAAACGCTTCTTTATAAAAACCGGCTCCCGTAGCAAGCCCGAGCCCCGCTGCCCCCCAGATCATGGCCGATGTCGTCAGGCCGGAAATGACATCATTGCTTTTTCGCAGGATGACACCGGCTCCGATAAACCCGACGCCGGAGATGATTTGTGCCGGCAGACGAAGCGGATCCATCATGATGCGGTAGTATTTAGGGAAATGATATGCCGCATTAATACTGACGATCGTCAGCATGCATGAGCTGACTGCGATGACGATACAGGTTTTTAATCCGAGCGGCTTATTTTTTAATTCGCGTTCAAGCCCGATGACCATGCCAATCAATGTGGCAATGCCCAATTTCAATAAAATATCAGGATCAATATACCAGCTCAACAGCAACTTCACCCTTCTCTATGGTGTTTTTAAATAAATATGATTTTCTCACAGTATTTATAGCAAAACAAGAGCACAAAAGCCACCAAGCTGCGCTTGATGGCTTATTGCTTACTTTTTGCGTTTTAACAGCTTTTCCATGACACCGAATAATCGGTAAGAGGCTTTTGCAGGACGTTTTGTGATCATGCTGACAATGATGCCGGCAATCATACTGAGAATAAACCCAGGGATGATTTCGTACACACCGGTTGATTTTGCCAGGCCGGTTGTAATCCAGATCAACACGGTCGCAGCCCCGACAATCATGGCAGCAAGCGCGCCCCATTCGTTCATTCGCTTCCAATATAGACTGAGCAGAATCGCAGGTCCGAAAGCTGAACCGAAGCCGGCCCAAGCGTATCCGACCAAATCAAGAATGGTGCTGTTCGGGTTCAATGACAAGAGTACCGCGATAACGGCAATGACTAAGACGGACAATCGCCCGATCATGACCAATTCTTTATCAGAAGCTTTTCGTCTGAAAAATGACCGGTATAAATCCTCTGTCACTGCACTTGCTGTGACCAAGAGCTGCGAGGAGATGGAACTCATGATTGCAGCCAAAATAGCTGACAATAAGAACCCTGTAATTAATGGGTGGAACAAGATTTTAGAGAAGATAATGAAAATCATCTCCGGATCTTTTACAGCAACTCCGAATTTATGGGCGTATGCAACACCGATTAAACCCGTCAGCACGGAACCTAGAACTGTAATGATCATCCAGCTCATACCGATTCGGCGTGCAGGTTTTAAATCTTTAATGTCTTTAATGGCCATAAATCGGACGATGATATGAGGCTGGCCGTAGTAGCCTAACCCCCAGGCTAAATAGGAAATAATGCTAATGACGCTCGCGCCTTTAAAAATATCCAATAAATGTGGATTAACAGCGTCGATTTCATGGAAAGTCGGAGCAACGCCGCCCACATGGGTAAAAGCAACGATCGGCACAAGCACTAGTGCTGCAAACATGATCGCACCCTGCACGAAGTCAGTCAGACTGACAGCAAGGAAACCGCCAAACAGTGTGTATAATACTACAACTGCGGTGGTCAGAAACAAGCCTAATTTGTAATCCGCACCAAAAGCAGATTCAAACAGCCGTCCGCCAGATACCATACCGGAAGAGGTATACAATGTGAAAAAGATCATGATGATCAATGCAGATACGATTTTCAGCAGTGATGAAGAATGCTGGAATCGTTTATCAAAGAAATCAGGAATCGTAATCGCATCATCCGCCGCTTCCGTATAAGCACGCAGTCTTGGAGCCAGCAGCAAGTAATTTGAGTACGCCCCGATTGTAAGACCTAAAGCAAGCCATAAGGTGGACAGCCCTGTCGCAAACATCGCGCCGGGAACACCCATCAGCATCCATCCGCTCATATCGGCCGCGCCGGCAGACAAAGCAGTAACGAATGGTCCGAGGCCTCTTCCTCCAAGCATGTAATCATTGATGTCAGTGGTTTTCTTGAATGCATACCAGCCGATTAACAGCATGGCAATAAAGTAAATTCCTAAAGATATAATAATTTCAATACTCACGTTTTACCCTCTCTTCATTTCTAATAATGTTGCATCACCTCTCAAATTGATGGTGCCAGTTAAGCAGCCTGGCGTAAGTGCAAAACAAAAGAAATTCTTTTGCGGGTGCACTTGGTAACTTAACCTAACAAAGTATTCCCGGCCATTCAAGCGATGAAACATTGATCATAAGCTGGAAATACCGTTGCAAACCTAGAAGGGAATAAAGAATAAAACGCTTTCAAAAAATAATTAAAGTAAAAATATTCAGAAAAATATTTCGTTTCTCCTTCTCCTCATTTTAGTATAAAATATATAGGGTATTGTTTCGAAAACACAGGCCTGTCTCAAGGCGTTTTGTTGCTTTAAAGGGCTTGTTTTTGATATGATCAGTATTATATGACTTAACGGAGAAATATGTGGAGGTGGATCATATGTCACGAATTTCAATAGAAGAAGTAAAGCACGTTGCGCACCTTGCAAGACTTGCGATTACTGAAGAAGAAGCAAAAATGTTCACTGAACAGCTCGACAGTATCATTTCATTTGCTGAGGAGCTTAATGAGGTTAACACAGACAATGTGGAGCCTACAACTCACGTGCTGAAAATGAAAAATGTCATGAGAGAAGATGAAGCGGGTAAAGGTCTTCCGGTTGAGGATGTCATGAAAAATGCGCCTGACCATAAAGACGGCTATATTCGTGTGCCATCAATTCTGGACTAAAGGAGGGACACAAGAATGTCATTATTTGATCATAAAATCACAGAATTAAAACAGCTCATACATAAAAAAGAGATTAAGATTTCTGATCTGGTTGATGAATCTTATAAACGCATCCAAGCGGTTGATGATAAGGTACAAGCCTTTTTGGCATTAGATGAAGAAAGAGCGCGCGCATACGCGAAGGAGCTTGATGAGGCGGTTGACGGCCGTTCTGAGCACGGTCTTCTTTTCGGTATGCCGATCGGCGTAAAAGATAATATCGTAACAAAAGGGCTGCGCACAACATGCTCCAGCAAAATTCTCGAAAACTTTGATCCGATCTATGATGCTACTGTCGTTCAGCGCCTTCAAGACGCTGAAGCGGTCACAATCGGAAAACTGAACATGGACGAATTCGCCATGGGATCATCTACAGAAAACTCAGCTTACAAGCTGACGAAAAACCCTTGGAACCTGGATACAGTTCCCGGCGGTTCAAGCGGCGGATCTGCAGCTGCGGTTGCTGCGGGAGAAGTTCCGTTTTCTCTTGGATCTGACACAGGCGGCTCCATCCGTCAGCCGGCATCTTTCTGCGGCGTTGTCGGATTAAAACCTACATACGGACGTGTATCTCGTTACGGTCTGGTCGCATTTGCGTCTTCATTAGACCAAATCGGGCCGATTACACGTACGGTTGAGGATAACGCGTTTTTACTTCAAGCGATTTCCGGCGTAGACAAAATGGACTCCACGAGTGCAAATGTGGACGTGCCTGATTTTCTTTCTTCATTAACTGGAGACATCAAAGGACTGAAAATCGCCGTTCCGAAAGAATACCTTGGTGAAGGTGTCGGCAAAGAAGCGAGAGAATCTGTCTTGGCAGCGCTGAAAGTCCTTGAAGGTCTCGGCGCTACATGGGAAGAAGTGTCTCTTCCGCACAGTAAATACGCGCTTGCGACATATTACCTGCTGTCATCTTCTGAAGCGTCAGCGAACCTTGCACGCTTTGACGGCATCCGCTACGGCTACCGCACAGACAACGCGGATAACCTGATCGACCTTTACAAGCAAACGCGCGCTGAAGGTTTTGGAAATGAAGTCAAACGCCGCATCATGCTTGGAACGTTTGCTTTAAGCTCAGGCTACTACGATGCGTACTACAAAAAAGCGCAAAAAGTGCGTACGTTGATTAAGAAGGATTTTGAAGACGTATTTGAAAAATATGACGTTATTGTTGGACCGACTACACCGACACCTGCGTTTAAAATCGGTGAAAACACGAAGGATCCGCTCACAATGTACGCAAACGATATCTTAACGATTCCGGTCAACCTTGCCGGCGTACCGGGAATCAGCGTGCCATGCGGATTAGCAGACGGACTTCCGCTCGGCCTGCAAATCATCGGAAAACACTTTGACGAAAGCACTGTATACCGCGTTGCTCATGCATTTGAACAAGCGACAGACCATCATAAAGCAAAACCTGAACTGTAAGGGGTGAAAAGAATTGAACTTTGAAACGGTAATCGGACTTGAAGTCCACGTTGAGTTAAAAACAAAATCAAAAATTTTCTCAAGCTCTCCAACGCCATTCGGCGCGGAGGCGAATACGCAGACAAGCGTTATTGACCTCGGATACCCGGGCGTCCTGCCTGTTCTGAACAAAGAAGCCGTTGAATTCGCAATGAAAGCCGCTATGGCGCTCAACTGTGAGATCGCAACGGATACGAAGTTTGACCGCAAAAACTATTTCTATCCTGACAACCCGAAAGCGTATCAGATTTCTCAATTTGATAAGCCAATCGGCGAAAACGGCTGGATCGAAATTGAAGTCGGCGGAAAAACAAAACGCATCGGCATCACGCGCCTTCACCTTGAAGAAGATGCCGGAAAACTGACACACACAGGCGACGGCTATTCTCTTGTTGACTTCAACCGCCAAGGAACGCCGCTTGTTGAGATCGTATCAGAGCCGGATATCCGCACGCCGGAAGAAGCGTACGCGTATCTTGAAAAGCTGAAATCCATCATCCAGTATACAGGCGTTTCTGACTGTAAAATGGAAGAAGGCTCACTTCGCTGTGACGCCAATATCTCTCTTCGTCCGATCGGCCAAGAGGAATTCGGCACAAAAACAGAATTAAAAAACTTGAACTCCTTTGCGTTTGTTCAAAAAGGCCTTGAGCATGAAGAAAAACGCCAGGAGCAGGTTCTTCTTTCCGGCGGCGTCATCCAGCAAGAAACTCGCCGTTATGATGAAGCAACGAAGAAAACCATTCTTATGCGTGTCAAAGAGGGATCTGACGACTACCGTTACTTCCCAGAGCCGGATCTAGTCGAGCTCTACATTGATGATGAATGGAAGGAACGCGTAAAAGCAAGCATTCCTGAGCTTCCGGATGAGCGCCGCAAGCGTTATATCGAAGAGCTTGGCTTGCCTGCATATGACGCGATGGTTCTGACGCTGACAAAAGAAATGGCTGATTTCTTCGAAGAAACCGTTCAAAAAGGCGCTGAAGCCAAACAAGCGTCTAACTGGCTGATGGGTGAAGTGTCAGCTTACCTAAACGCTGAGCAAAAAGAGCTTGCCGATGTTGCCCTGACACCTGAAGGCCTTGCCGGCATGATCAAATTGATTGAAAAAGGAACCATTTCTTCTAAGATCGCGAAGAAAGTGTTTAAAGAATTGATTGAAAAAGGCGGCGACGCTGAGAAGATTGTGAAAGAGAAAGGCCTTGTTCAGATTTCTGACGAAGGCGTGCTTCTGAAGCTTGTCACTGAGGCGCTTGACAACAATCCTCAATCAATCGAAGACTTTAAAAACGGAAAAGACCGCGCGATCGGCTTCCTAGTCGGACAGATTATGAAAGCGTCCAAAGGACAAGCCAACCCGCCGATGGTCAACAAAATTCTGCTTGAAGAAATTAAAAAACGCTAATAAAAAAGCAGCCCTTAGAGGCTGCTTTTTTTATGGTCAAATTGAGATAAAGACAGAGATGAGGGCCCGAAGCCTTTCAACTTCTTTGTCGTTGGTTCCGGTCAAATTGGACAGCATGCCTTTAATAATCGGCTTGCGCGGTTTATCCTGAGTCAATTCTTCCTCGATAACATCAAGTGACACGGTGATATCCTCGGGCAGCGTGCTGTTTTCTTTCACTTTCTGAATGTCCTCAAGCAGCTGGTCTTTTCCCGCAGGCATCGGGTTGAAAATGTCTTTTGATACAATCGGATTGAGTGCAGAACGGCTCAGCCCCTGTACAAGATCATTCAGTCTCTCAATAATAAAGGCTGAGATTTCTTCTGCATCGATATTAAGCTCACCGTTAAATACCATCACGTTCATATAGGAATGCACAATGCCTCTTGCCATGATGGACAGATCTGCGACATACCGCTCGATTCCTTCGCCATAGGATACCAGCAAGGCGTTCCGGTACAGCTTATCCGTCTCCATGGTTACTTTGTAAAAGTATTGCTTGATTTCTTGATTTTCCGGAATGATATTTTCGGTAAGCAAAAGAACGATAAAATCTTTATGATCGCGAAAATCCTCAAATTGAGCGCCAATTTGCTTTTTTAACACTTCCTTAGGGGGCTTTCCGGCGAGATCTTCTTCTATATTTTTCATTTTGTTCATAGACATACCGATATAATATTCACAGGCAGATAACAGCAGCGCTTCTTTCGATTTGAAGTGCAAATAAAAAGCGCCCTTCGAAATGCCGCATTCACTGGCGATTTCTTGGATCGTCGTAGCTGCGAATCCTTTTTTCGCAAATAAACGAATGCTGGTTTTTATGATTCTCTCTTTTTTTTCATTCATGACGTGCTTCCCCTTAATCCTTGAAAAATTTAGTAAAATTTTCTGGTATATGAGTTGACGTTGTTGCGTTATAACGTTTAGTATTATATAGAATGACCAGTCAGTCAATAAAAAATGTAATGGAGGATATGATGAATCACGTTATTAATTTCGTTCTGAAAAACAAATTCGCCGTATGGCTGATGACGATTATTGTAACGGCAGCCGGCTTGTATGCGGGTATGAATATGAAGCAAGAGTCTATTCCTGACGTGAACATGCCTTACTTGACGATCAGCACGACATATCCGGGTGCGACACCAAGCCAAGTGGCTGATGAAGTGACCAAACCGGTTGAACAAGCCGTGCAGAACTTGGACGGTGTCAGTGTTGTGACTTCGACGTCCTATGAAAACGCATCGTCGGTCATGATTGAATATGATTATGAGAAAGATATGGACAAAGCGAAAACAGAAGCAGCTGAAGCGTTAGAAAACGTCAACCTGCCTGATGACGCGAAGGATCCGGAGATTTCACGCTACAGCTTGAATTCATTCCCGATTCTGACGCTGAGCGTGTCCAGTGATAAAGATAATCTGCAAGAGCTGACGAAACAAGTGGAGGACAGCCTCGTTTCTAAGCTTGAAGGCATAGAAGGCGTTGCGTCCGTCCAAGTATCAGGCCAGCAGGTGGAAGAGGTTGAATTCTCTTTCAAAGAAGACAAACTGAAGGAATACGGCCTTGATGAAGATACAGTCAAGCAAGCGATTCAAGGTTCAGATGTGACAACTCCGCTTGGATTGTACACATTCGGAAATGAAGAAAAATCTGTCGTCGTCAGCGGCGATATTGAAACAATTAAAGATTTGAAGAATATGAGAATCCCGACGGCATCAGCTTCAAGTGCAGGCAGCAGTGCAGCATCTCAAGCGGCGGCGCAGAGTGCACAGGCAGCCCAAAGCGCACAAGCGGCAGCACAGGCGCAGCAAAGCGCAAGCACAGCAGTGCCGACGGTCAAGCTTTCTGACATTGCCACAATTAAAGATGTGAAAAAAGCTGAATCTGTTTCACGCACAAATGGCAAAGACAGCATCGGCATCAATATCGTCAAAGCAAACGATGCGAATACGGTGGAGGTTGCCGACAATGTCAAAGCTGAGCTGAAGAAGTTCAAAGAAGACCATAAAGGCTTCAATTACAGCGCAACTCTCGACATGGCGGAGCCGATCACACAGTCAGTTGACACGATGTTAAGCAAAGCCATCTTCGGTGCTATTTTTGCGATTGTGATTATTCTCTTATTCTTAAGAGATATCAAATCAACATTAATTTCTGTTGTTTCAATTCCATTATCATTGCTGATCGCACTCCTTGTGCTGCATCAGCTTGATATCACATTGAATATTATGACGCTCGGCGCAATGACCGTTGCCATCGGACGTGTAGTCGATGACTCCATCGTTGTGATCGAGAACATTTATCGCCGAATGAGACTCAAAGATGAGCCGCTCCGCGGAAAAGCATTGGTTCGTGAAGCGACGAAGGAAATGTTTAAACCGATCATGTCATCAACGATTGTGACAATTGCGGTATTCCTGCCGCTCGCACTTGTAGGCGGACAAATCGGTGAGTTGTTTATTCCGTTTGCTTTAACGATTGTTTTTGCGCTTGCCGCATCCCTGGTGATTTCAATCACGCTTGTGCCGATGCTCGCACACAGCCTGTTCAAAAAATCATTAACGGGCGCGCCGATTAAAGCGAAAGAACACAAACCTGGCAGACTTGCAAACATCTATAAAAAAGTATTGAACTGGGCGCTGAGCCACAAATGGATCACGTCTATCATCGCTGTTCTGATGCTCCTTGGAAGCTTGTTCCTTGTACCGCTAATCGGTGCCAGCTACCTGCCGTCCGAGGAAGAAAAAACGATGCAGCTCACATACAGCCCAGAACCGGGTGAAACGAAAAAAGAAGCCGAAAATGAAGCTGAAAAAGCGGAAAAAATCCTGCTTGACCGCAAGCATGTCGATACGGTTCAGTATTCATTAGGCTCTGGCAGCCCGCTTGCCGGAGGAGATTCTAACGGTGCGTTATTCTATATCAAATATGAAAGCGACACACCTGACTTTGATAAAGAAAAAGATAACGTTCTGAAGGAAATCCAAAAGCAATCTGACCGCGGAGAATGGAAGTCACAGGACTTCAGCTCTTCAGGCAATAACAACGAATTAACATACTATGTGTATGGCGATTCTGAAAACGATATTAAAGACACGGTCAAAGACATTGAAAAAATCATGAAAGATGAAAAGGATCTGAAAAACGTAAACTCAGGCCTTTCCAGCACATATGATGAGTACACATTTGTCGCTGACCAAGAAAAACTAAGCAAACTCGGTTTAACTGCGTCTCAAATTTCTCAGGCCTTAATGTCACAAACATCACAAGAACCGCTCACAACAGTGAAAAAAGACGGCAAAGAGCTTGATGTGAACATTAAGACAGAAAAAGACGAGTATAAGAGTGTGAAAGATTTAGAGAATAAAAAGATCACTTCCGCGACTGGCCAGGAAGTCAAAATCGGCGATGTGGCAAAAGTGAAGGAAGGATCAACATCAGATACCGTGTCAAAACGTGACGGAAAAGTCTATGCAGATGTCACAGGTGAGGTTACCTCTGACAACGTCACAGCCGTATCAGCTGCTATCCAGAAGAAAATTGATAAGCTAGACCACCCTGATAACGTATCGATTGACACAGGCGGCGTATCAGCGGATATCGCTGATTCCTTCACGAAGCTCGGTTTAGCGATGCTGGCAGCAATAGCGATCGTTTACCTTGTGCTCGTGATTACCTTCGGCGGAGCACTAGCGCCATTTGCGATTCTGTTCTCATTGCCGTTCACAGTCATCGGTGCCCTGGTCGGACTTTACGTATCAGGTGAAACGATCAGTCTGAACGCAATGATCGGTATGCTCATGCTGATCGGTATCGTTGTCACGAATGCGATTGTCTTAATTGACCGCGTGATTCATAAGGAAGCGGAAGGCCTGTCTACGAGAGAAGCGCTCCTGGAAGCCGGCTCTACACGACTCCGTCCGATCCTGATGACAGCCATTGCGACAATCGGCGCCTTGATTCCATTAGCACTCGGCTTCGAAGGCGGAAGCCAAGTCATTTCAAAAGGACTCGGCGTCACGGTTATCGGCGGTTTAATCAGTTCAACACTTCTGACACTCCTGATCGTGCCAATCGTATATGAAGTATTGGCGAAGTTCCGCAAGAAAAAACCTGGAACAGAAGAAGAGTAAAAAAACAAAAAGCCTCAGCTCTGCTGAGGCTTTTGTGCGTTTTCACCTGTAAGATTATGTACATTTTGTTGCGATTTTTTTAACTCATAGTATAATTAAAGGTTGTTAGTGTAAAAATGGATCGGATACTCTTAAGTAGGATGATGAGATAATGAAACGTGCACGCATAATATACAATCCGACTTCAGGACGGGAGATCTTTAAAAAGCATCTTGCCCAGGTCCTGCAAAAATTTGAACAAGCCGGCTATGAAACCTCCACCCATGCCACGACATGCGCAGGAGACGCTACACACGCTGCCAAGGAAGCGGCATTGCGTGAGTTTGACCTGATCATTGCGGCAGGCGGAGACGGAACGATCAACGAGGTCGTCAACGGGCTTGCGCCTTTAGACAACCGTCCGACACTCGGTGTGATTCCAGTCGGCACAACAAACGACTTCGCCAGAGCGCTCGGCATTCCGCGCGAGGATATTTTAAAAGCGGCAGATACGGTCATTAACGGCGTCGCCCGCCCGATTGATATCGGACAGGTCAACGGCCAGTATTTTATCAATATCGCCGGAGGAGGCCGTCTGACGGAGCTGACGTACGACGTGCCAAGCAAACTGAAAACAATGCTAGGCCAGCTTGCTTATTATTTAAAAGGAATGGAAATGCTGCCTTCACTTCGTCCGACAGAAGTCGAGATTGAATATGACGGCAAGCTGTTTCAAGGTGAAATCATGCTGTTTTTGGTCACGCTGACAAACTCCGTCGGCGGGTTCGAAAAGCTCGCGCCGGATTCCAGCCTGAATGACGGCATGTTTGATTTGATGATACTAAAGAAAGCAAACCTTGCTGAATTTATCAGGGTTGCCACGATGGCGCTTCGCGGCGAACACATCAACGACCAGCACATTATTTATACAAAAGCGAACCGCGTGAAAGTCAATGTATCAGAAAAGATGCAGCTGAACCTGGACGGCGAGTACGGCGGCATGCTGCCGGGCGAATTCGTGAATCTGTACCGACACATTCACGTCGTCATGCCGAAGGAGAAAGCGGAACAGCTGGATGACTAAAAACTTGGCTTTGTAAGCCAAGTTTTTCTTTCGCTTAAAACAAGAGGTGAACATACATGAAAATGAAAACCCCAGTAGAAAAAAACGAATACTACGACGTGACATTTGAGGATTTGACTCATGATGGAGCGGGCGTCGCAAAGGTTCAAGGATTCCCGATCTTTGTGCCGAATGCCCTGCCCGAGGAAAAAGCGCAAATCAAAGTGACACGTGTCAAAAAAGGTTTTGCTTTCGGACGCTTGATTGAGCTGAAGGAAGAAAGCCCGCACAGAACGGACGCTCCATGCCCGATCTACAAGCAATGCGGCGGCTGCCAGCTTCAGCACATGACCTACGAAGGCCAGCTCTTGTTTAAACAGAAACAAGTCAAAGACGTCTTAGAACGCATCGGCAAGCTGGACCTTTCCAACGTGACCGTGCACCCGACACTCGGCATGGAAGACCCGTGGAACTACAGAAACAAAGCACAGGTGCCGGTAGGAGAACGAGAAGGCGGACTCGTCGCTGGATTTTATCAGCAAAGAAGCCATGACATCATCGACATGAGCGCCTGCCTGATCCAGCAATCCAAAAACGACGAAGCCGTCCAAGCTGTCAAAGACATTTGCGCAAACTACGGTGTCAAAGCTTACAACGAAGAGCGCCACAAAGGCTGGCTCCGCCATATCATGGTCAGATACGGCGTGGTTACCGGCGAAATGATGATCGTCTTCATCACAAGAACAAACGATTTCCCGCACAAAGCGAAGATCATCGAAGACATCACAGCGCAATTCCCGCACGTCAAATCCATCGTGCAAAACATCAACCCGAACAAAACAAACGTCATTTTTGGGAACGAAACAAACGTTATCTGGGGCGAAGAATACATCTACGACCTCATCGGAGACGTCAAATTCGCCATCTCCGCCAGATCGTTCTACCAGGTCAACCCGGAGCAAACCAAAGTGCTCTACGACAAAGCGCTGGAATACGCGGAGCTTCAAGGGGAAGAAACCGTCATCGACGCTTACTGCGGCATCGGAACGATTTCTCTCTTCCTGGCAAAGCAGGCGAAAAAAGTGTACGGCGTTGAAATTGTGCCGGAAGCAATTGAGGATGCGAAACGAAACGCTGAATTAAACGGCATCACAAACGCAGAGTTCGCGATCGGAGAAGCGGAAACCGTGATTCCAAAGTGGTATGAAGAAGGCATCACGGCCGATACACTAGTCGTCGACCCGCCAAGAAAAGGCTGCGACGAAGCCCTCCTGCGGACAATTGTGGAGATGAAACCGAAGCGGGTGGTGTACGTGTCCTGTAATTCTGGAACGCTTGCGAGAGACCTGCGGGTGCTTGAGGATGGCGGGTACGTGACGCGCGAAGTGCAGCCTGTGGATATGTTTCCGCATACGAATCATGTGGAGTGCTGTGTGTTGATAGAGAATATTAAGGAATAGGCAGAGGGGCCCGAGAACCTTTTATCGATTCTGGGCCTCCATCTATTTTATTTCAATTCTTTCTATTATGTGGTGTGGAATTATTAGGATTTAATACTTGAAATTAATGTATCCGTAATCCTTAATAAAAATCCTCTATAGTTTCTGATGCCTTCTTTTATTACTCTATGGTATGTCCGCAAATATTGATTAAAGATTCTCTACTACTTCATTCCTTTCTTTCTTTCTTTACAAGATATAGTGATGTATACATTAGTTTACTTGAAGAAAACAGTGCACTGCCTGTTTTGTTTTTACATTAAAAAATGTACTAATATGATATAATTCGATATAGCCAAAAACACAATTATTAGATGCAGAGAGGTTGCAAATAAAATGAGTTACCCAATATTTTCGTTTTTTTCAGGTTCAGGTTTTTTAGATCTTGGATTTGAAAATAGCGGTTTCGATGTAGTGTATGTAAATGAAATTCATACACCGTTTTTAAAGTCATACAAACATTCTAGAAACATGCTTAAAATAGAAGAGCCACGGTTTGGCTACCACAATGGTGATATAACGGAATTACTAGAGCAAGAGCATTTACGTGAATATATAGACATAATTAAGTCTGAAAATAGCGTTTTTGGATTTATCGGTGGACCTCCTTGTCCTGATTTTTCAGTCGGTGGTAAGAACAGAGGAAGAGAAGGAGAAAATGGAAAGCTGTCAGGGACCTATGTGGATTTGATATGCCAGCATAAACCTTCATTTTTCTTATTTGAAAATGTAAAGGGATTATGGCGAACAAAGAGACATAGAGAGTTTTTTGAAGAAATGAAAAGTAAGTTACATGCAAATGGATACGTAACAACGGAAAGATTAATTAATTCTCTAGAGTATGGCTCAGCTCAACATAGGGAACGGATTATCTTGCTTGGTTTCCGACGTGAACTATTAGATCAAGTGGGTTACAACATTGAAGATAAAGGTATCGATGCCATTCTTCCTAACGGTCTTTTCCCTTGGGAGAATCATTTGAAATACTCTATGGAAAAAATCGAAAATATCCCTTGGCCTATAGTGAATGAATTTGAGGAGGATTCAGTAATACCAAAACCAGAAGATATTATTGAGGAATTAACTGTTGAGCATTGGTTCCGTAAGAATGATGTAGACAATCATCCAAATAGCAAACAATTTTTCACTCCAAGGGCTGGTTTAGCCAAATTTCTTGTTATTGAAGAGGGTGATGACTCGAAAAAATCCTACAAACGCCTTCATCGCTGGAGATATTCACCTACGGCTGCATACGGGAATAACGAAGTTCATTTACATCCGTACAAAGCTAGAAGGCTGACAGTAGCAGAAGCATTAGCCATACAGTCATTACCAAAGAATTTTGAAATTCCGACGGATATTTCTTTAACTGATGCCTTTAAAACGGTTGGGAATGGAGTTCCATATTTAGCATCTTTGGGAATTGCAGAAACCATTAAGGATTTTTTAGGGGGATACAAGAGAAATGAGATTAACCGCAGCTGACATTGTTGCTTATATTGATCAATTGCCGAAAAATAGATCATTCCCATATATCAATCCAAGAACAAAAGGTCTTATTAAAATAGTGAGTGTTACAAAGCCAGAAGGACCTATTGTTATTAAACGTTATGATCCAAGTAAAGGAGGGACACCTTTTACAGCTAAAGATGAATCTATTTCAGCTGAAATGATATGGAGAGTCGCCAACGCTTTTTTTCCGAACCAACCAATTAACTTAGATCGTGTTTTAGGTGGCAGTTATAACACCCGCTCGGTATTGGAGGCTCTTATCGCCCACACACCACAGTTTTACTATTGTTATCCAGGACGAATTGAAAGTACCATGTCGAATTCTACTATAAGGAATGGACACAAGCATCTTATGTGGTGCCCTGAAAGGCCTCACGAACTAGGATTAATGGTACAAATCGAAACGGATATTGTTATATCGGAAATCCCAAATGCAGATGCATTTTACGATTCGCTGATTCTACCAGAGGGAATTGTTCATAATGAAATTGATATTGAAATTAAAAGACGTCATTCGCAGATTCAAGTAGCTTTAATTATGATCGGCCAACAATTAGGATTTCGTACATGGATAGCTCAAAATGATAAAGGAATTATGTATAACAACAAGCGGGTTGGGGAAATGTCTGGAGTAGTAAATTCGTTACAGGATGAAAGATTAATTGCAGCATTTGATGGTGCGTATAATGCAGCTAAATTAATAGATTGCATTTGGTTTAAAAATGGGAAATTAATGCCTGCTGTCATGGAAGTTGAACACAGTACAGGTGTAACAAGTGGCCTAACCCGAATGAAAGGACTTCAAGAGGCACTGCCACCATTTCCTACAAGATATGTCATCGTCGCACCTGATGAGGATCGTAGCAAAGTATTAAGGGAAGCGAATCGGCCACAGTTTCACGAATTAAATGTCCGATATTTCCCTTATTCAGCAGTAGAAGAATTGTACTCATTGTGTCAAAGGAGAAAAATACGGGGAGTGACAGAAGAGTTTCTGGATAGCTTTATGGAACCAACAATTGGCTTATTGGGGTAAGATTAATAGAGTTACGATATGTGACTGATGAATATAAAAGATGAGCGATTATTATATTTTCTTGGGAATTGGATTTAAAATAGAATTGTTAGACATTTGAACATAAATGAAGACACAATAAATGTAAGTAATCTTTTATAGGGACCTGGTTCTTTATTAAGAAGTAGCAACAAAGACAATAATGAAGTAGAGTTATACAAAAGTAGCATGTCATATGCTACTAGTTCTAAGGGATAAAGAAAATAAGGGGTAATTCTTTATTACACTTTTGTACACATTAATAACCATAAACGGTGGTAGGTCAAGCTGTATGAGTGAGGAAGAATATTTATGTCAAAAAAGAATCCCTAAGAAAATAACTAAGGACTTACCAAATCATAAACGATTACTTTATAATAGCTATGCGATGTGCACTAAAGACTTGCTCAAATAAAAATTTAGTAGCACCAAGTAAATGTGCGTTTTGCCAAAAAAGAAAAATCATTAAGGCAGGGGACGGTCAATCACTGTCTTTTTGATACTACATAAATATTGGTTAGTTACAGTACAAAGGAGATTACAATAAAATGTAATATATTGTAATCTCCCGAAAAATTTTTGTTGAAAATACTAGATAGAGATTTCCATTCTTGAATTATTAAAAAATTCTAGTTACAAAAAATCAATAAGTTTTTTGTGAGGTAAGTAGCTTAAATAAGCCAGACAAAAGTTTAGAGACCATCTTTTTCTTTTAGAAAAATTTTTGTTGAAGTCCCGCAAATGGAAGTTTGGGCTTTTGCGTTAGTTTTTTTGAAGGGGTAGTGTAATTCTATTCATGAATTTGGGATTTGGGTATTTAATCCAGTTCATCATATTCTTTTAAAAGCTTTTCTGTCTTATGCATTTCTCTGAGCATCGGATTCATGTAGTCGTTAGCTAATTCTAGATATCCTCTTGTCAGAATATCTAGTTTATTTTTAACTTTAGAGAGGTCTTCTTCGAGTTGTTCATCCGATGATTGAAGGATAAATTCATTTGTCTCTTTGTATCCTTTTAATATGTTTTTTACCATTGGAGTTGGATTCTTTTGATTGTTTGTTTTTATTGCTGTGATTGTTAAATTTATTTGTTTTATTAATTCTTTTCTTACTGTCAAAATGTTGCTCCTTTTATAAAGTGAGATGAGATAAATTTAAAACCCTCAAATAAGAGGGCTTTAGATTTATTAAGCAGAGGTGAAAGGATACCAATCTTTACTACATTAAATTTTGAATTCATTTTCATCAAACCAAATTCAAATGGAATCAGAGTTCTGGTATCATTTCGTTAACGGTTTCAGCTATGCTTCTATGTGATGCATTTAATTCATTTTCCAAAAAAGACTCATCCTCCAGCATTGCTACTCTGGACAAAGCTCTAGCAAATCATGAAATAATGCCAGTTCTACCGTGACTTGGGGACCGAATAAAGGCGCTGTTTTTATATCAAGATCACAAATGACTTCGTTAATTTCTTGATAATCAAGAGGGTTGTATCCCATTTCTTTTAAGATTTGATTCAGTTTTGTGTCTAGTTTCTGTTGAGACATAGAATACGTTTGAGTACTAAAACCATCTAGAATTGGAGTTGTTCTCTCTGGATCAATGTTTTCTAACTCAAATTCATGTTGTATGTAAAAGATAGGAGCCAACTTAGAAATCATTAATTTGCTGCTATAGCTTATATTAAAATCATTTTTTACAAATGGTTCAAATTCGAATCTAAATGTAGCAGAAGGCCAAATTTCATCCTCATTTGTATTTTCATAACTTATTTTTTCTGTTTTTAAATAAGTTTTTAATGAGTCAGGGAGGATAATTTCTTGTTTACATAAAGATAGATACTCTTCTTGTGTAGACTCTTTATTGTAGAATTTATTAATGGCATCAGCAATCAATTTATCCATAAGGGTACCTCCAAAAATATCTATTTCATTCTTAAATCATGTCCGCCTGATTTGTCCGCTTCCTTAGTAGGATTAAGGTTAAAATCGACTTCCCCTTGATGTTTCCCTCTTTTATTTAGGACTTCAAAGCGCCCATGTTGTGTATCTAAAGCATAATATGTTTTACTTTTTGAATCGTAGTATACATCTCGTTTATTAATTGTGGATAGTTTAGAATCTTTTTTCCAGCCGTTCTGTTTAGCAATCGGTGCGGCAGTTTCTCTTATAAAAGCAATTTTTTCATTGATGTTCATGCTATACATTTTCTTTTCAAAAGATGTAACATCAAAAGTACTACTGTTCGTAGGTGATTTCCCACTATTTGATTGAAATAATACACTTTCTTTTTTTGATACATCTTTAAGAAGTTCAGTATTTAGAACGTTATGAACATCTTGTATTTTTTGTAAGTCACCCGCAAAAGCAAATTGATTTGTTCTATTAGAAAGCATGTTACTGAACATTTCTGATGTAGTAACAAGTGCTTTGCTGCCTTTTGTAATAGTTTTTTTTGCTGTGAGTGTTCCTAGCTTTCCAACTTTATCTATACCTTTAGTTCCAATAAGTGCTGTTACAACAGTGGCCAGGGAATAGGTGATCCAACGTGATCTTGACTCTGCGTCTCCGTTTACCATATCACGCTTCCATGAATCGGATAACGCTGCCCATATATTAACTCCCGTAAATGTAACTGTTGCAAGTTGTTGTGTGGGAGAGGAGTTTAAAAATTTGTATACACTGTTAATTGTCTCTGGTGCATTTAAAATCATATCCTTCACACCAAGAGCAGTGTCTTTGCCAAAATCGTATAATCCCTCACCAATTCCTTTTAAAATTTTAGCTTCCTGCTTAGCCGTTTCTAATTGTATCACATACTGTTGTTGATAAGATTCAAGATTCTCATATCCAATCTTCTTCGCAATTTCTAAATATTCATCAGGATCAGACACACCATCCGCAAGCTTTTTCTTCAATTCTTCAATCTCTCGTTCCTTCGCTTCCTCTTTCTTAATCTTCAAGTAAGCATCCGTCCGCTTTTCAATGTCTCCCTTTTTCTTATGTATGTCGCTCTCACGATACGCCTTGGCGTTGTAGTGGATGGGTGTGGCGTTTTTGCCTTTGCCCGTTGCTTCTTGGAGCTTTTGGAAGTCGGATTTGATGAATTGTTCGTTTGGTTCTGACAGGGCGTATTCAGTCTGCAGGTCTTCGTCCAAGGCGTCCAATTTTTCCAGTGTTTTTTTGCGTTTGTCGTTGGCATCGGCCAGCTCGTCTTTGAAGGTTTCGGTTGAAAACAGGTCGAGCGGGAGGATGTCGTCGATATCGTTTAAGATGTCTTTCATCGCTTTTTTCTGTTCGGACATGATGGATTTTGATTTTTTATTGACATTTGCCAGTTCGTGCTCCAGGAAGGATTCTTCGATGTATGCGTCTGAGAGGCCTTTGTCTTCGGCGGCTCCGGCGATGCTGTTGAAAAATGCGATTTTCATGTCGATGTAGTCGATCCACTGGTCTGTGACGCCGACGTGGTCGTGATAGAATGCCTTGATGTTGCTGGCGCCTTTTCCTGAGAATTCGCTGTCACTGAGATCAGCGACGCTTTTTAATGCTTTTCTCAAATTTACCATTTGCGTTCTTAGTTCTTTGTACTCTTTTGCACGGTCTGTTGCTTCCGAAAGCAGTGTTTTCGCTTCAAATACTTTCATGACCATTTCCCTTCTTTTGTTCGCTCAATATCACAAATTTTACCACAGGGTGGGATAAGGGTGGGGGTGAGAACGTGTTTTAGTGGAAAAATGAGTCATTTGGCATGTGTCTTTATTCATGAAGGGATTGTGTAAACATAGTCGAAATGATTATTGGTAGACAGTTAAAGGAGCATTTTGATGAAGAAAAAATGCATTACATTCAGTTTATTAGGGTTAATGGTATGCATCATACTGTTTGTTCAGTTACGCAATAAAGACAGTATCCCTGTCCAATCTTCCGCCATCCACCCCGAAGAAGACCGCATCTTTTTTATTTACTCCAATCCTTTCATAAAAGAAAGCGTGCTGCTTTCAACCTCTACAGGCGAACGGTTTAACAGGCGTACGTTTAAGGTGGCGGATGTGCCTTATATTCAAACGAAATCTTATGCATCAACAGACCTTGTATTATTGGCGGAACACGAGCCTTTTTACTACACGCTGGGAGAAGGATGCGATCAAAGAGCATCCGCTTTCAGATCCATTTGCGTTTTGGCATGAGGGGAAGGATGTCTCTGTTAAGGCCTATAATGTTGATACGACGGGAAATGAGATCCACATAAACGACAGAAAAACGAAAAAGGAATATACCCTTACTTTGCCTTCGCTTGTCACGATTGGGGCCAGTGATGAGAACTATATTTATATCATTCAAAGTATGTCTATTTACGTGATTGACAGAAAAACAGAGGAAATGATTGAGACCCTGAGCTTAGCCTCATACGCTGATCAATTCGCAGACTCGAAGGAATTTATTGTCGCGAGCTCGGATCATAAATTGACTGTGATTGAAAAAGGGACATGGAAAACGACATATATTCCGTATCCTGATGATCTTGAATACGCTGATACCGTATACTATGACAAAGAAAGCGGCAGTTTTTACGTGGCGTACGAGGACAAAGAGGGTGAGGCGAACTTGCTGGAGTATGGGGAGGAATTTTCTTTTCATACATATAGTTTGAATTTCCCTTATATGGAAGCAAAGTTTAAGGGGAATCTATTGTATATAGTTGCCCAGGAAGAGCATAAAAAGGGCATCGGCGGGTATGTGGGTGTGTTTGATATCCATTCTAAGAAGATGCTTTATCAGTTTGATTTGCCTGAGGAACAGGTGAAGGTGCAGGATTTTGTTGTGGTTGATTAGACTTCATAGCTATAATCTTGAATCAACTCATATGTAACGAGGTGAGTAAATTACAAATGTCTTTTGCTTAATAATAGAATTTATTAAAACTTCAGATTGAAAGCATTTACTAGGAATATAATTTGAAAATATATTTTAATTCTAGTTTTTATGGTTTATAATGTATATAAGTCCTGTATTATACAATTTTAATTGATGGAGGTATTTGATAATGAAAAGAGTAAACCACTTGATGACACTAGTTCTTGCAGGTGTAATGGCATTTGGACTAGTATTCATTGGATCAGGTCAATCGGCTAAGGCTGTTAGTAAAACTACGAGTTTTACTTTTCATGCAACTGTAGAATCAAAATCTTATATTCACACATCAGAAAACTATAAGAATGTTTATACTACAGTTGAAATGGGGAGAACAGGAACTTGGGAAAGTGCTGCTTATTGCAAATTATATTTGCAACGTTATACAAATGGTTCTTGGAAAACAATTGATACAGCTTCTGGAAATGCATCATACGGTAAAAAACTAAATGTTACATTCACAAATATTGCAAAAAAATCTGCATCGACTAGAGTGAAACTAAAACTTTATAATAATTGGGATCATTCAGACTATATGCAAACAGTATATTCTAGTAAATGGACTAGATGAAGAAAAAGCTCTCCTTTTTAAGAAGGAGAGCTTTTTTTGTTATATTATGATTCCTTAGTTACCATTTTGATTTTGATTCTCTGCTAAGGTTTATTTAAATATATTGTTCTATAGTCTAGGTATCTGATTTTAGATTTGCAAACCTACAAAAGACCTATAAAATAAGAAAGCTACCATGAGAGAGCAGAAGGGTGAGAAGAGACAATGAGTTATAAATTGGGTGCGCTGCTTTTATCTATTTTATTCCTATTATCGGCGTGTTCTGATAGCGGAGCTTCTGATAAGGATCAGGAAAAGCAAGCAGTGAAGAAAGCGAGCGTTGCGATGCTGACGGAGCAGGAAGTAAAATCAGCTTTGAAAAACGATATAGATTCGATCTTCAATGCATTTGATAAAGCGGGAACAGAAAACGGCTGGAGCACGGCGAATAAGGCTGATTTCAGCAAGCTGCGGCCTAGTCTGTTGCCTTATGCAACAGAGACGTTTGCAGATCAGACCTTAAAGGATTTGGCTGGGGAGTACTTTTGCGAGTGTGATGCTCCTTTTCAACCCGGCACTGATTTTGATGTGCGTTTTACTTATGAACAGGACAAGAATAAGATAGAGGCTTCATCAATAGACCCGGCAACAGAGTTAAACAATATGGGCACGTTATGGACGTTTGAATTGGTGAAGGAAGATGGCGATTGGAAGATCAACAAATGGGACAGCAAGTCGCTTCAAGGGGATGATATCAAGCTGACAAAAGAAGAAGCGAAAACGATTCTGTCTAGAAACGGTGAAACGGCGGAATTTGTGAAGTCCTATGAATCGAAGGCTGCCGGCGGAACAGCTTATCTTTTCAATGTGAAAAGTTCAAATGGGGAAAGACAGGCGGCGATCAGCTCAAAGGATACCAGTATAGTGAGTAATAATGAAGACGAGACTGAGGCTCCGGAGCAAGAAAAAGTTCAAACGGCTGAGGAAACCGAGTCATCAGATAACGCGGATACACAGAGCAGTGAGCAGGAAAAGGGAAACACAAAAGCAGATTATGCTGCCAAATTGTCAGCGACAGAACAGAAAGAAAAGCACAATGACTATCAAAGTGATTATCAGATGATTGAGGATTACGGTTACAATTATCAAATGTGGGACGGATTGCTGAACGAGATATACGGCGTGCTGCAAAAACAGCTTCCTGCTTCAGACATGGCGGCATTAAAAGTGAAACAGCGCCAATGGATGAAGGATAGGGATGCTGCGGCCCAGAAACGATATGATGAGGAGGGCGGCGGTTCATTATCCCGAGTCGTCCAAACGGAAGAGCTTGCCAAACAGACGAAAGAGCGCTGTTACGAGCTCGTGAATACGTATATGAAATAGAATGACAAAGACCCTTGCGTAAAGGGTCTTTTTTGCGTAGAAAAACAAATTGACAGGATGAAAAAACAATTTCTTCCTTCTATATTGTTTTCAAAATTTGGGATTGATAGAATATGACATATCTCATAGAGAAGGAGGGAAGCCGTTGAGTCAAGCCATACCGTCTTCGCGTGTAGGTGTTAAGATTAATGAATGGTATAAAATGATTCGCCAGTTCAGTGTTCCGGATGCTGAGATTCTGAAAGCGGAGGTGAAGCAGGACATTCAGCAAATGGAAGAAGATCAGGATTTGCTGATCTATTATTCTCTGATGTGTTTTCGTCACCAGCTGATGCTTGATTATTTGGAGCCGGGAAAAACATACGGGAATCGCCCTACAGTGACAGAGCTTCTTGAAACGATTGAGACCCCTCAGAAAAAACTCACAGGCCTTTTGAAATACTACTCTTTGTTTTTCCGCGGCATGTATGAATTTGATCAAAAAGAATATGTGGAAGCGATCGGGTATTATCGCGAGGCGGAGAAAGAACTGCCGTTTGTGTCAGATGAAATTGAGAAAGCGGAATTCCATTTTAAAGTGGCCGAAGCGTATTATCACATGAAGCAAACCCATGTGTCGATGCATCATATTCTTCAAGCCTTAGACATTTATCAAAAAAATCCCCTATACAGCATTAGAACGATACAAAGCTTGTTTGTGATCGCCGGCAACTATGATGATTTCAAACATTATGATAAAGCGCTCCCGCATTTAGAGACGGCGCTGGAATTGGCAATGGACATTCAAAATGACAGGTTTATCGCCATTTCTCTATTGAACATCGCGAACAGCTATGACAGATCAGGAGACGATCAGATGGCTGTAGAACATTTCCAAAAAGCGGCGAAAGTAAGCAGAGAGAAAGTGCCTGATCTGCTTCCGAAAGTCTTGTTTGGATTATGCTGGACATTATGTAAAGCGGGCCAAACACAGAAGGCGTTTCAGTTCATAGAGGAAGGATTAGACCATATCACAGCACGTTCTCACAAATTTTATAAAGAATTGTTTCTGTTCTTGCAGGCCGTGTACAAGGAGACTGTTGATGAACGAAAAATTCATGATCTTTTAAGCTACTTCGAAAAAAAGAACCTGCACGCTTACATTGAAGCATGTGCCCGGAGTGCTGCCGCTGTTTTTGAAAGCAGCTGTCACTTTGAACAAGCCGCTGCGTTTTATCGGAAAGTGCTGAAAGCCCAAGAAGATATTTTAAAAGGAGAGTGTTTATATGCCTATTAAGAAAAAAGTGATGATGTGCCTGGCTGTTACTCTAGTTTTCGGAAGCATGTCGTTTCCATTCCTAGCAAACTCCGGTGGATTTAAGGAATCAACAGATCGAAATACGACGTATATCGATCATTCCCCTTACAAACTTAGTGATCAGAAGAAAGCCCTTAGCTAGGGCTTTTTCTTGCTTTACGGAAGACGTTCCATTTTCCACATCGCGGCATTCCTTCTATTTCTAACGCAAGACACTCGAAACAACCAAACCATTTGAGGTATAATGGATAAAGTGAATAACAGTATTTAGATTGATATATATGAAAGAGAGTGGAACATCATGGGCCGTAAGTGGAACAATATTAAAGAGAAGAAGGCGTCTAAGGACGCAAATACGAGTCGGATTTATGCGAAGTTTGGCCGTGAGATTTATGTGGCGGCGAAACAGGGCGAGCCTGATCCGGAGTCCAACCAGGCGCTGAAGGTTGTGCTTGAGCGTGCGAAGACTTACAGCGTGCCGAAAAACATCATTGAACGTGCGATCGAGAAGGCGAAGGGCGGAGCGGAAGAGAATTACGATGAGCTTCGTTATGAGGGCTTCGGGCCGAACGGATCAATGATTATCGTTGATGCGCTGACGAATAATGTAAACCGTACGGCGCCGGAAGTGCGTGCGGCGTTCGGGAAAAACGGCGGAAACATGGGTGTGAGCGGATCTGTTGCTTACATGTTTGACGCGACGGCTGTAATCGGTGTGGAAGGCAAAACTGCTGACGAAGCGCTTGAAATCCTGATGGAAGCGGATGTTGATGTACGTGACATTTTAGAAGAGGACGACAGCGTGATCGTATATGCTGAGCCTGATCAATTCCATGCGGTGCAAGAGGCGTTTAAAAACGCGGGTGTCGAGGAATTTACAGTAGCGGAGCTGACAATGCTTGCGCAAAGTGAAGTAACGCTTCCGGATGATGCAAAGGAACAGTTTGAAAAATTGATTGATGCATTAGAAGATTTGGAAGATGTTCAGCAGGTATATCATAACGTTGATTTAGGTGAGTAAGGAGTGAGCAGGCTGTTATGGCCTGCTTTTTTTGTCCCGGAAATTGTTTTAGCTGTATGTAGGCGGCCGCCTATACGATCTATAAGATATTCTCATACTCTGGACTGTAACCTATGTGAAGGAGAGAGTGAATATGACTGATACAAGACATATGTATGGCGGACCTGGTTTTGGTCATTATCAGGGCTTTGGTATTGGCCACCCGGGCTATGGCATGCAAAGCACAGGCTATCCGGGCTATGGCATGTATGGAGGCCACCCGGGCTATGGCATGCAAGGCTACCCAGATCACGGCATACATGGAGGAGTCGGCGGCTATCCGGGATATGGAACGTACGGAGGATCCGGCGGTTACCCAAGCGGCGGCTATGGAGGCTCTCCGGGAACTGTAAGTTATCCGAACATGCACCATGAAAATGATGGCCATCACCACTATTATCACCATCATCATGATGGAAAAGATAATCTTCATCACCATCATCACCATGTTGGAAAGGATAATCATCACCATCATCATGATGGTCATTATGGCCACCATCATCACCATATGGGCCACTGGGGAAAAGACGGTTATAAATAAAGAAGATGATGATAAAAAGAGGACACTCTTGCAGATCAAGAGTGTTTTTTTAGCTTTTTTCTTGACTGTTCAGTCTGGAAAATGGTAACATTTGTTTCAGGAGGTGATCATTTTTTGGGGAGGAATAAAGAATTTGATACGGCGCTTGTTCTTCACAGGGCGATAGAGGTTTTTGGAGAGTATGGCTACGAAGGAACGTCTCTTCAGGATCTGCTCTCTCATTTAGGCATTGCGCGCCAAAGTTTGTATGATACGTATGGAACGAAGCGTGATTTGTTTTTGTCCGCTGTGAAATCGTATCTTGAAGGGAAAAACGCTGCCGTTATGGAAAGGCTTGAAGCGCCAGGATCTGTAAAGGAAGCCATTCGTGATATTTTTCAGGAGGGTGTCAATGCCCTGAGGGATCCGGAACGGGCGAAGGCGTGCTACATTATTAACAGCGCGATTGAACAGATCCCGCATGACCCTGAGCTTGCCCGGTATTTTGAAAGACAATCCAAGCAGCTTGAGGACGCTTTTTATCAGGCGCTTTTAAGAGCGAAGGACCAAGGAGAATTGAATGGCGAAGATACTGATATATCTGCGCTTGCCCGGTACCTGAATCAAAGCAGGCTGTCTCTGACATTTGTTGCGAAAGTGACGGCTGATATGGATCGGCTTCAGGACCATGTTGACGTGAGTTTATCAGTGCTTGATTAACATGTGGTAAAGGATTCTTTGCCCATGTATGTATTTTTCGGACTGAATAGTCTAGAAATAAAAATGAGGTGATGATGAATGTTGATGAATGAATTTGAAAAAGCATGTGAAACATTGAGAAAGTTTATGGCTTATATGCTTGAGAAGGACATGAAGAGCTGGACGGAGCTTTGGGATGAGAATGCTGTATTTGAGTTCCCTTATGCGCCGGAGGGATCACCAAAAAGAATAGAAGGAAAAGCGGCCATTTACGATTATATTAAGGATTATCCTAAGCAGATCCATCTTTCTTCATTTACCGCTCCGACAGTGTACCGTTCAGCAGATACGAATACGATGATTGCGGAGTTTCAATGTGACGGCCATGTGGTTGAGACTGGGCTGCCTTATCGCCAAAGTTATATCAGTGTCATCGAAACGAGAGATGGCCGCATTGTGCGTTATAAGGATTATTGGAATCCGCTTGTTGTAAAAGAGGCCTTTGGAGGATCATTTTTGCAAACAGAGGAGAGTGGAAAACGATGAAACAGAATCCGATTTTAATCACGGGCGGGACTGGCACAGTCGGCAGCCGAATTGCCAGCCGTTTAATAAAGCTGGGATACAGAGTGCGTATTGCAAGCCGAAAAAAGGGCGCGCTTGCAAGTGCGGAGTATGTGTATTTTGATTGGAAGGATGCCTCCAGTTTTACGCCTGCTCTAGAACAGGTAAAAGACATCTATCTTGTTGCTCCGGTTGGTGTACTTGATCCGGCTCCCTATGTGCTTCCCTTTTTAAAGGAAGCAAAGCGTCTCGGCGCAAAGCGGGTAGTGATGCAAAGTGCGTCTGTTGTCTCCGAGAACGGTCCCGTGTTTGGCGCGCTTCACCAGGCAGTGCGCGAGTTTCCAGAATGGACGGTGCTGCGGCCCTCATACTTTATGCAAAATTTCATCAATGTCCAGCATCGCATGTCTATTCAAACGGAGGGGCGCATCACAACGGCTTCGGGTGAAGGAAAACTTGGGTTTATTGACGCTGATGACATCGCAGAAACAGCCGTCAGGGCTTTGATTGATGATGTTCCTCATCAAACACATCATATTCTGACAGGTCCCGAGGCGCTGAGCTATGCCGAAGCGGCGGAGATCATTGGAGCTGCGGCGGGACGCCGGGTGGAGCATGTCAGCATTTCTCGTTCCGAGCTGCAGCATAAAATGGAGGCAGGAGGTTTGCCCGCGGATTATGCCCATTTTATGGCGAAGCTTGATGAGGCAATCAGCCATGGTGCGGAACATCGGGTAACGGATACAGTGAAGCGTGTGACGGGAAAAGAACCTCGTTCGCTGTCAGAGTTTGCGGCTGCTCATGCTGCATATTGGAAACACTGACCTCATTTTGGACTGAATAGTCTAGAAGACCTTCGGCGCTTTCGAAGGTCTTCTTATTGAAAAAGCTAAGTCGTGTTTTAGTCATAATCATGCCTCCTGCCTCATACCTATTAAGGTCATTGTTTTTGAGAAAGGAGGAGCCGGAATGAAGGATATGCAGCCGTTTACGCCTGTCAAATCATATACGCCCTTTCACAGCCGTTTTGATCCCTGTCCGCCCATAGGGAAGAAATATTACAGAACGCCCCCTAACCTTTATATGACCTTTCAGCCTGAGCACATGGAGCAGTTTTCGCCGATGGAGGCTTTGAGGAAAGGCACCCTTTGGAAGGATCTCTATGATTTTTATGAAAACCCTTATCGAGGGGGAGACGCACATGGCAAAAAAGGTTGACGCCGAATATTATCGTCAGCTAGAGCAAATACAGGCTGCTGATTTTGTGCTTGTTGAGCTGAGTCTTTATTTAAATACACATCCTCATGATGAAGATGCGTTGAAGCAATTCAATCAATATTCCGGCTATTCAAGGCACTTAAAAAGACAGTTCGAATCCTCTTACGGACCGCTTCTGCAGTTCGGCAACAGCCCCGCGGGCAAGGATTGGGATTGGGGAAAAGGGCCATGGCCGTGGCAAGTATAAGGAGGAATGCCTGAATGTGGGTGTATGAAAAGAAGCTGCAATACCCTGTCAAGGTCAGTACGTGCAACCCGACGCTGGCGAAGTATTTGATTGAGCAGTATGGCGGAGCGGACGGCGAGCTGGCCGCAGCTCTCCGGTATTTGAACCAGCGTTATACGATTCCTGATAAGGTCATCGGCCTTTTAACAGATATCGGCACGGAGGAGTTTGCCCATTTGGAAATGATTGCGACCATGGTCTATAAGTTAACAAAAGACGCCACACCGGAGCAGCTGCGTGAAGCTGGGCTTGGCGATCATTACGTCAATCACGACAGCGCGCTTTTTTATCATAATGCGGCGGGCGTGCCGTTTACCGCGAGCTATATCCAAGCGAAGGGCGATCCGATTGCCGATTTATACGAAGATATTGCCGCAGAAGAAAAGGCGCGGGCGACGTATCAATGGCTGATTGATATTTCGGATGATCCTGATTTAAACGATTCCCTGCGTTTTTTGCGTGAGCGTGAAATCGTACACTCTATGCGCTTCAGAGAAGCGGTTGAAATTTTAAAAGAAGAACGGGATAAAAAGAAGATTTTCTAATAGGCAGATTGGCCTCTCTTTCATACACCCTTTTACATACAGAGAAAATGGTCTGTTTTTGCAGTTTGGTCTGCATTATAATCAAGGTGTGTGTGCAAGCTTACTTTTTGATTGGGAGGCCTTTATGTCAGCTTTTAAGATTGAGAACGAAACGATTGCAGATGGATTTTACGCGTGTCCGGCCGTCTATGAGGATGCAGAATCGATTACCGGGTTGCTCGTCCGAACAGCTGAATGGCTCCGGGATCGGGGTTCTAACCAATGGAGCGGACTTCTAAAAGGGCAAGATATACATGATATCACGGGGTCAATTGAAAAGGGACATGTGTTTGTGTTTAAAAAAGATGAAGAGCTTGCGGCTGTCGTGATGCTGCTGCCTGAACCGAGCGAGTGGGACCGGGCGCTTTGGGGAGACGATGGGCATGAGGAGTCCATTTATTTGCATCGCCTCGCAGTAAGCCGCCGGTTTGCGGGACAGGGGCTTGGAGCCCGCGTCCTTCAATGGGCGGAGACGGGCATACACTTTCCGGAAAAAACGCGGATCCGGCTTGACTGTGTCGCTGATAGCGACGCCCTGCATTCCTTTTATCGGCGTATGGGATATGAATTCATGGGTGCTGATGCGTCCGGATATCATTTGTTTGAGAAAGAGATTACGGCAGAATAAGCGTCCTTTGCAGGGGGCTTTTTTGTCTTTTTCTAAAAGGGAGGGCAGGCGATGTGTGGGCAATATTATTTGTGACAGGGATCGTGACGGCTTGTCTGTTTGCTGGCGTATCCGTTTTGATGCGGATGAGATTTCCTGACAAAAGTCGGCCGGAATGGATGTTGGCCGGGCTGATCGTCCTTGGTGTGTTTCTGATCTGGTAGAGCCTCGTGTATGTACGCGGCTGGGAAGGGGCTGCGCTCGGAATGCTTGGATTCAATGTCATTTTCGGAGCCATTGCCGGATATTTGATCGATAATGCCATCCGGCGTTACAGGAAAAGATAAGGCTGCTGCCGTCTCTCATCATGTCGAAATTTTCACAGACCGGCAGGAATTTTCTTTCGAAAGGAGAAATACATATTACTTTAAAATGAAAGCGTTTTCCGAAGCAGGAAGGTGATGTTGATGATACACAGTGTGACAAATGGGCTGAATCGTTTTTGTACGTGGGTGATGAGATTGGCCTATTTGAATGTGCTTTGGATTTTGTTTTCTCTTGCAGGCCTGGTTGTGTTTGGGCTGATGCCCGCTACTGCCGCGATGTTTACAGTGGCGAGAGAATGGGCGAAGGGGAATACAGATGCCCCGGTGTTTTCTGTCTTTTTTCGGACGTTTAAAAAGGAATGGCGGGCATCACAGATCCTCGGGCTTATCGTTGTGACGGCTGCCCTGTTTCTGTTTGCGGATATGCGGATAGCGGCTCAGATGGACCAGCCTGTGCTCGTCAATGTATTCCTGAGCATTAGTTTGATTTTCGCGTTTGTTGTGCTGTATGTGTTCCCGGTATTTTCTCATTTTGACGTAAAAATCAGAGAGGTGCTGAGCATCAGCTTTTTGATTGCTTTCAGCCGTCCGGCGGTGACACTTTTGATGGCAGCGGGCGCTGTCGGTGTGCTTTGTCTCGTTCTGTTTCATGTCACGTTTCTATTGTTTTTCAGCGGAAGTTTACTCAGCCTGATCTTAACGAAGCTGTCCTTTAAAGCGTTTCGGTCAATGGATCAGCGGCAGGAGAAAGAAAAGGCGGCATGAAGAAAAGAGTTGCTGGCTGGTACAGGCGGATGAAGATTAAGGATAAGCTGTTTGTGTTTCTATCGTTGATTATGGCCGTATCCTTTCTATTTGTATACAGCGGGGTCCAGTATGCCTTTCATGTGTATGATGAGCAGATTTACCGCAAGTCCTCGGAGGTGCTTCGCATGTCTTCTGAAAGGATCGAAGACGAGCTGAAGAAGATAGAGGATGTGTCATATGAAATCATTACAGACGAACAGATTCAGCGCATCCTGAGCATGCAAAATCGGGATGATACGTATGATCAATATCAAATGAAGCAGGAGCTTTGGGATCAGCTTGCGGGATATGCCAGTGATGAAAAGTACATCGATTCCATTCATTTGATTGATGCCCGCGGCTCAGAGTATTCAGCCGGAAGCAGTTCTTCAGATCTTTTGCAGCAGGAGCAGGAAGAGGTATTTAAGCGAGCGAAAGCGAAAAATGGAAGAAATCTTTGGATGACGCTCGGCGGGTCAGATCCTGTCCTGATTTCAGCACGGCAGATCAGGTCCTATCACCAGCTGAGTCTGAACGGCTTGGGCATGGTGCTGATCCAAGTCAATGTAAAACAAATGATTCGTGATGTGCCGAAGGATTGGGGCGATTCAGTCGGAGACATTATGATTGCTGACCAAGGCGGGAATTTGGTGTATACGGCACATGCATCAGCGCATGTTCCTGAGGCAGCAAAAGAGACGCTGAAGCACCCCGGTTATGACTTGATAAAAAAGAATGGCAAACGTTACTTTATTTCTTATCTTCAATCATCCTACCAAAATTGGAGCTACTATAACGTTATCCCCTTTGATCAGATGTTCGCGAAAATTTCCTTTATGAAAACAGTGATCGGCACATGCTTTCTCCTCTTTTTCTGTGTGGTTTTGCTTTTCGGAAGGAAAATCGCCAACAGCATCACGGAGCCGATTGAACAGCTTGTGACCGCGATGAAATCGGTACAGCACGGCGGCATTGAAGCAGGTGTGTCGCTTTCTCTGCCGGAACATACACAGGATGAGGCCGGCATGCTGAACCGTCATTTTACTGTCATGATGAAACGGATTAATGAGCTGATGGAAGAAAATGTGGAAAAACAGCTCATCATTAAAGAAACCGAATTGAAAGCACTGCAAGCCCAGATCAATCCGCATTTTTTATATAACACGCTCGAGTCCATCAATTGGCTGGCCAAGGCGAATCAGCAAAAGCAAATCTCAAAAATGGTGGAATCGCTCGGTTTTCTTCTGAGAAACAGCATACATATGAAAAAGGATATCGTGACCATACAGGAGGAGGCGGACATTTTACGTCACTATATGACCATTCAGCGATTTCGATTTGAAGAGCGCCTGAATTTCACGTTGGATATTGACGATGAGGTGAAGCATTGCCTCATTCCGAAACTGACGCTCCAGCCGCTTGCGGAAAATGCGATTCAATACGCGCTTGAACCCTTTACAAGGCCATGCGCCATCCGGATTCAGGCGAAAAAGGCAAAGGAATGTGTCTGTATTACGGTCGAAGATAACGGCCCTGGCATGGATGGACGGATTCTTGAATCAACGGGCGGAAGAGGAATCGGACTTTGGAATATTCGCGAGCGCATCAGCCTGACATTCGGAGAGCCATACGGCTTGCGGATTCATAGTGAGCATGAAAAGGGGACGAGGATTGTGATCACAATACCGTGCCGAAATGAGGTGGTGTGATGTATAAAATACTGCTGGCTGATGATGAGAGGATTATCCTTGATGGAATGGCAGGAATCATTGAGTGGGAGTCGCTTGGCGCCTCATTGATCGGTAAAGCGCAGAACGGACATGAAGCATATGAAAAGATTGTACATAAGCAGCCGCATATCGTCATCACAGACGTCAAAATGCCCGGCATGGACGGGCTTGAGTTGATCAAAAAGGTGTCAGCCATCAGTCCGTCGGTGCAATTTATCGTCCTGTCCGGGTTTGGAGAGTTTGAGTACGCAAAGGAAGCCATGAAATATGGGGTGAAGCATTATTTGCTGAAACCCTGCAATGAACAGCAGATTATCAGCTCGCTGGAGGAAATCATTGCTGAGCTGAAGCGGCAAGATGTGCACAAAAAGAAAACAGCCCATCTGAAACACGAGCTGGACCATATCCGTTCCTTTGCAGCCGATCAATACTTGGAAGGCTTGATCGCAGGTGTAGCCCAGTTGTCTCCGCCGCCTTCACTTGCCGGAAAAAAGATCCGCCTCTTGATCTTAAAAGGGGAACAATCTATTGATGCTGTAGCCAGAGAGGCACTCGGATCGGCACTGACAGCGGTTTGCAGCAGCGGAGAATGGACAGTGCTCGCCGTAGAGGAGAACGCCGCTGAAAAGGCGGCGAAGGTTTTTGCGGACCGCAAGATGGCCATCAGTCAGGCGGGAGAACTCCGGCACGCGGGGCAGCTGTTTCGTGACACAGCTGAAGCGTCTGGTGACCTGCATGGGAGCGCAGTGATTTCAAAAATGATCAGGCTTATTGCCGACGAGCTCGGAAATCCGAATCTGTCCTTAAAATGGGCGGCGAAGGATATGCTGTTTATGAATCCTGATTATCTCGGGAAGTTATTTAAGCAGGAAACAGGCGAGAAATTTTCACAATATGTTACACGAGTGCGTCTTGAACATGCGATAAAACAGATGAAAATGAGGCGGGATGCGAGTGTATCAGAAATTGCTGAAGAAATCGGGTTTGGCGATAATCCGAAGTATTTCAGTCTTGTTTTTAAAAAATATACCGGTCTGACACCGTCAGAATTCAGAAGAAAACAGGGAGGCGCTTCCGCAGGATAGCCATCTCTGTTTTTTTGACTTTCGCCACTGTTTTTTGAGTGTTTCGCCTTATCCGAACGCTTTAAAATAAAATGTAAGCACTTACATTAAAGGGGGGATTGGTTTGAAGAAGATTTGTTACGTTCTGTTATCGCTTGTCTGTGTCTTTATTTTCAGCGGATGTTCTGTGGGCGAAGAGGCATCGGGGAAAAAAGAAGACATTACGCTCAGAATCGCGTGGTGGGGCGGGCAGCCAAGGCATGATTATACAACAAAGGTAATTGAACTTTACGAGAAAAAGAATCCTCACGTCCATATTGAAGCGGAATTTGCGAACTGGGATGACTACTGGAAAAAGCTTGCGCCCATGTCTGCCGCCGGCCAGCTTCCTGATGTCATTCAAATGGATACCGCTTACTTAGCCCAATACGGAAAGAAGAACCAGCTGGAAGATTTAACGCCGTATACAAAGGATGGGACGATTGACGTCAGTTCAATCGACGAGAATATGCTGTCGGGCGGAAAAATCGACAATAAGCTTTATGGATTTACGCTAGGTGTCAACGTGCTGTCTGTGATTGCCAATGAAGATTTGCTGAAAAAAGCCGGTGTGTCTATCAATCAGGAAAACTGGACGTGGGAGGATTACGAGAAGCTGGCGTATGATCTTCAGGAAAAAGCCGGTGTCTACGGTTCCAACGGAATGCATCCGCCTGATATTTTCTTCCCTTATTATTTGCGCACAAAGGGTGAGCGCTTTTATAAAGAAGACGGCACTGGCCTCGCGTATCAAGATGATCAGATGTTTGTCGATTACTTTGAACGGCAGCTGAGGCTGGTGAAAGCGAAAACGTCCCCAACACCTGATGAAAGCGCACAGATTAAAGGGATGGAAGACGATTTTATCGTCAAAGGCAAATCAGCGATTACATGGAACTACTCCAATCAATATTTGGGCTTTGCCCGGCTGACAGACTCGCCGCTGTCTCTCTATCTGCCGCCGGAGCAAATGAAGGAAAAGGCGCTGACATTGAAGCCGAGTATGCTGTTTTCCATTCCGAAAAGCTCTGAGCATAAAAAAGAGGCAGCGAAATTTATTAATTTCTTCGTGAATAATGAGGAAGCGAACCAGCTGATTAAAGGCGAGCGAGGCGTTCCAGTCTCCGACAAGGTGGCGGATGCGATTAAACCGAAGCTGAATGAGGAAGAAGCCAACATCGTGGAGTATGTAGAAACCGCGTCAAAAAACATCAGCAAAGCCGATCCGCCAGAGCCTGTGGGAAGCGCGGAGGTCATCAAGCTGCTGAAGGATACGTCAGATCAGATTCTGTATCAGAAGGTATCGCCGGAAAAAGCCGCCAAAACGTTCCGAAAAAAGGCCAATGAGATATTAGAGAGGAATAATTGACGGGAAATGGGGCTGACGCAATGAAAAAAAGCCGGAGTATAAGAAAAGACAATCTGGCGGGATATGCTTTTATTTCTCCGTTTATCATCGGGTTCCTATGCTTTACGGTGATCCCGATGGGGGCGTCCCTGTTTCTGTCCTTCACGAGCTATGACTTGTTTACGGCGCCGAAATGGATCGGGCTCGACAACTTTAAGGAAATGTTTACGGGTGACGAAAAGTATTGGCAGTCTCTGAAGGTGACATTTACGTATGTGCTTGCCGGGGTTCCGCTCCGCCTCGGCTTCGCGCTTTTTATCGCTGTCATTTTAAACAATGCAGCAAAAGGAACGGCCATTTACAGAACGCTCTTTTATCTGCCTTCGATCATCGGCGGGAGCGTCGCCGTGGCGATTATGTGGCGCAATATTTTTGGCAATGACGGGGTCATCAATGCGCTGCTGTTTTTTGTCGGGATTGATCAAAAAATTCTTTGGTACCAGAATCCGACAAGTGCACTGTGGACATTGATTCTGCTGTCCGTCTGGCAGTTCGGGTCGTCAATGCTGATTTTTCTGGCCGGGCTGAAAAACATTCCGTCTTCGTATTTGGAAGCGGCAAGTGTGGATGGGGCAAATCGGGTGCAGCGTTTCTTCAAGATCACGCTTCCGATTCTTACACCGATTATTTTCTTTAACCTAGTGATGCAGACGATTTCTGCTTTTATGACATTTACACCTGCCTATATCATTTCGAAGGGCGAGGGCGGGCCGCTTGACGGGACACTTCTCTATTCGCTCTATTTGTTCCAGCGTGCGTTTAACTATTTTCAAATGGGCTACGCATCGGCGATGGCGTGGGTCATGCTTGTCATTGTCGGGCTGATTACGCTCATATTGTTTAAAACATCGTCATATTGGGTTCATTACGAGTCAAAGGAGGAATGACGGATGGAGCCGGTCAACGAGCCTGTCAGAAAAGCCCCGGTTTTAGAAAGAAAAAAAGCCGGGCGCGTCAGTCCCAAACGCATACTGTTCCATGTTTTTACGGCAACGCTGGCGGTGTTGCTGCTGTACCCGGTCATTTGGCTGTTTGTCAGCTCGTTTAAAGAAAGCGCCAGTATTTTTACAACCTCACATTCTCTCATTCCCGACCCTTTTATTCTCAGTAACTATGCTGAAGGGTGGAAGGGTATCGCGGGACAGCCGTTTCTGACGTTTATTAAAAACTCGGCGATCATTGTCGGACTGTCAACAATCGGTGCCGTCCTGTCATCGGCTGTCATTGCGTACGGATTTGCGCGTATTCCGTTTAAGGGAAAAAAATTTTGGTTTGCGTGCATGATGGGGACGTTAATGCTGCCTCATGAAGTGTTGATGATTCCGCAGTATATTATGTTTGCGAAATTAGACTGGCTGAATTCCTTTAAACCAATTGTCGTTCCGCAATTTTTCGGGCATGCGTTTTTTATCTTTCTGATGATCCAGTTTATCCGGACGATTCCCGAGGAGCTGGATGAAGCCGCGCGAATCGACGGATGCGGGCGCTTTGCCTGCTTTTGGCGGATCATTCTCCCGCTGATTGCCCCCGCGCTTGCGACGTCTGCGATTTTCTCCTTCTATTGGAAGTGGGAGGAGCTGATTCAGCCGCTTTTGTATTTGAATAAGCCGGAGCTTTACCCTGTTTCACTTGCGCTGAAGCTTTTTCTCGATACAGAGTCGGCTTCGAACTGGGGCGCGATGTTTGCCATGTCGGCCGTCTCGTTATTGCCTGTGATTCTTGTTTTCTTTTTGTTTCAGAAATATATCGTTCAGGGCATCAGTACGACCGGATTAAAATAAAAAGGAGTGTTGCAGATGGCACAGCTTATCTTTGATGATGAAAAGGTGACGTCCGTTATTGACCGGATCGTGAAACGGACATTTCAGATGGATTTTGCGTGGGATTGGCCGGGCGGCGTCGCGTTTTACGGTGTGGCGGAGGCCTATGAAGCGACGGAAAACGAGGAATATATCAATCTGTTAAAAACGTGGGTGGATGAACAGCTGGAGGATGGGCTGCCGCCGCTTTCGATCAACGGAGTTTCCATCGGGCATACGCTTTTGTTCCTCCACAAGGTGACGGGTGATGACGTGTATTTGGAAACAGCGGCCGAAATGGCGGAATATGTGCTGCATAAGGCGCCGCGCTTTGGCGAGGGTATCCTTCAGCATACGGTGAATGCAGCAGAATACGTATTCCCTGAACAGGCATGGGCGGATACGCTGATGATGGCTGGGCTGTTTATGCTGAGAATCGGGCGGATCATGGAGCGTGAGGATTATTTTGAAGACGGCCTGCGCCAGTTTCACGGACATGAGGATGTGCTTCAGGACCCTGTCACGAATTTGTACTACCACGCCTGGGACAACAAAGCGCAAAATCATCTGTCGGGGATTTATTGGGGCAGAGCGAACGGCTGGGCGGCACTCACGATGGCAAAGGCGCTCCCCCTTATTGAGGTGACACATCCTTCCTTTATGATCATCGACGGATCGCTCAGAGACCAGCTGAGCGCGCTTGTCCGGCTTCAGGATGAATCAGGGCTGTGGCATACGATTTTGGATGATCCGGATTCTTATCTGGAGGTTTCGGCATCAGCGGGTATTGCTTCTGCTCTGATGTCGAGCGGAAAGCTGTATACAAAATATGTGCAGAAATCGCTTGCCGCCATTTTGGATGCGGTGGAAGAGGACGGACGGGTCAGCAAGGTATCAGCCGGGACAGCCGTCATGAAAAATGCCGAAGGATACAAACAGGTGCCTTACAAACGAATACAAGGATGGGGGCAGGGACTTGCGCTGACGTTTCTTGCTGATGTTTTGAAAACGAAAAAACGCGTGTATCAGTAAAGACAGCGGCGGGGGGAAAGGGATGAAAAAACAGCCTCAACAGAAGGAACGGGTTTCTCGCTGGAAGGGAACGTATTTCAAAAGAAACTTTGTCTTCATTTTGCTGATTGCCTGTATTCCCGGATTGCTGACTGGCGGCGCAATCTACTTTCTTTCGATCGACAAGGTGGAGAAAGAGCTGCAGAGATCGCATGAAACACAGGTGGCGCGTGAGGTCAGCCGAATGGATGAGAAGCTGGGAGTGCTTGAACTGGCTCTCACCCAGATGGCCTACGATTCTTCACTGATGAACGGATTGGCCGAGAGGGATTTGGAGAAAGATTATACGTTCTCCTATCAATTAACGAAAAAGCTGTTTCTTTTGCGGGATCAGCAGCCGCTGATCGAGCAGGCTTCCATCTTTCTGAACAGCCCCCGGCCACTTGTGCTGAGCCCTGAATACAGCGCTTTGACAGAACAAGAGGGCCTTCGCAAGTATCGCTCGCTGCTTGCCACAGACCACAGCATTTATTGGAAACGGTCGGGAAATCAAGCGATGCTGATCCAGCTCATTCCGGGCGCGGCGGAGAAACCGTTCGGCGCGATCATGCTGGCGGTTGATCCGAAAGAAATGGAATCAATCCTGCAAAGCTTGTCCCCCTATCCTGATGGCAGTGCGCTGCTTTTAGATCAAAATCAAGAGGTGCTGTTTCATGAAGGGGAAAAAGATTTTGAAAAGACTTTACTTCAAGAGATAAAAAAACAGCCTGCTGAGAACGGCCATTTTCAGATGGAATGGGAAGGCAAGGTGTATTCTGTCTCCTTTGGAGAAATGAACCGGATGCATCAGCAATGGACCTTTGTGTCAGCGGCGCCTCTTTCAGCTATTACAGCGCCGATGGTGTTTTTATCAAAAGTGATCATCGTGATGCTGGTCATTTGCATCGGTTTGGCGGTATGCATGACATGGTATGCATCAAAAAAAATCTATCGTCCCATTCAGCATTTGCTTGGCTTGTTTACCGGAGGAGAGAAGAAAACATGGCAGGCGTCCGGGCAGGATGAATTCAAGTGGATTGAAAAGAGATGGCAGGATCTATCCCTTGAAAGCCGGAAGCTCCAAGAGCAGCTCCTGCGTCAGACGCCCCATATGAAAAAGAGTTTTTTGCAGCATCTCTTACAGGGCGATTTTTACTATGACAACGAGGAAAGCCTCAGATTGCGGATGGAGGAGGCTGGCTGGAACATCAGCGGAAACGCGTTTCATGTGCTTGATCTACAGGTGACAGGGCTCCGTTGTGAAAAAAGCATCTTCTGTTGCGATGATGAACAGCTTGCCGTGTTTACACTGACTAATATCGCTGAGGAATTGGCGGCTAAACGCGTTTTTCAGCTCTCCATACTTGATATCGACCGGCTTTCTGTCACCGTTCTTGTGATGAAAACAAACAGCTCTGATCTCAAGGTGTATATAACGGAGCTGGCACGCCAATTTGGAGATGTAACCGGATTATGCCTGACCTCGACATTGAGCAGCAAAACGGAGCGTATCACGGAAATCCCTTCTTTATTTCAGAATGTGAAAAGCGGCAAATCCCGCAGGAAGTTTGCTAACCGGGATCAGGTCATTGATTTGCAGGCCGACTTCCCTCAGGATGAGCAGTTCGCTCCTTATTACCCTTTTGAGCTGGAAAAACAAATTGTTCAGGCCATCCGGCTGGAAAGAAAACAGGAAGCCAAGGAACTGATAGATGGATGTATGAGGGAACTGTCGGAAAAAGCGGCCATAGACAGGCATGTGCATTCCGCCCTGATTCAGCTGTTTTCCCGCATTCAGGAGGATATTTTGCATTCCGGGCTCAATCCTAGCGAACTGTTTCAGCATCGGAACCCGTTTCTTGATATTTCAGAATTGCGCGAACCTAATGAAGCGGCGGCCTGGCTGATGGATGTAGTGGTGACGCCTTACCTTTCCAAGCTTGAGGGCAGAAAAAACAGACAGCAAAAGCAGCTGGCAGAACGTGTGATTGCGATGATTCACGAACAGTATATGGCGGATATTTCATTGGAAAGCTGTGCCGATGCGCTTGGCATGAATTCCTATACGTTAAGCAAGGCATTTAAGCAAGTGACCGGCATTAATTTTATCGATTATGTGACCCAGATCAGAATCGAAAAGGCGAAAGAATTGCTGGTCAATACGAATAAAAAAATTCATGACGTGTCAGAAGAAGTCGGTTACCGCCACAATTACTTCAACCGGATTTTTAAAAAACAGGTCGGCATGCCGCCGGGTGTCTTCAGGCAAATGTATCAGGAAACGCCGTGAAAGGAGAGAACATGTGATGAAGAAACCAATTCAAGTATTTTTAGCGGGAGATTCCACTGTGAGTGACTGCCCGCCTCATGAAGCGCCGATGGCGGGGTGGGGGCAGGTATTCGGGCAATTGTTTTCTGAAGAGGTAGTGGTGCACAATCATGCCAAAGGAGGAGCGAGCACCAATTCTTTTGTGGAGGAAGGAAGGCTTCAAGCAATTGTCGAACGCATCACACAAGGCGATTATTTGTTGATTCAATTCGGCCACAATGACCAAAAACCGCGGGGGACGAAGCCGTACTCCACATTTCAGCAGTTTCTTACCTTGTTTGCAGATACGGCACGCGAAAAGGGCGCGCATCCTGTGTTCGTCACATCGGTGCAGCGCCGCCGCTTTGATGAAAACGGACGGATCGAGCATTCCCTCGGTGAGTATCCCGATGCGATGAAAGCACTGGCGAAGGAGCTCGATGTACCTGTGATTGATCTGCTTGCGAAAACAAAGGTGCTGTATGAAGCATACGGGCCGGAGGAGTCGAAGCGATTGTTCGTTTGGTTTCAGCCGAATGAACATCCGAATTACCCGCACGGTATTGAGGACAATACGCATTTTTCGGAAAAAGGTGCAATGGAGGTTGCGAAGCTTGTGGCAGAAGGCATTGAAGAGCTCGGACTTCCGCTTAAGGACCACCTTGTGAGCCGAGAGGGGAAAGAACATGTATAAGGAAGGCGCGTGCCTGTACCGCAATCCGCTCCGGTCTAAAAGCGATGTGAAGGACTGGCGGATGGAGGGAGGCGGACAGATCTCATTTGACGATCACAGCTTGCACCTGTCACATGTCCAGGACGAAGCGCACTTTGTCTTTTGGTGTCCGGAAACCTTTCCAGACGGCATCATTGTGACATGGGACTTCTCTCCGATCGAGCAGCCGGGATTGTGTATGCTGTTTTTTTCTGCTGCGGGAATGGGAGGCGAGGATTTGTTTGATCCAAGTCTCCAGAAAAGAACGGGAAAATACCCCGAGTATCATTCGGGGGACATCAACGCTCTCCACCTGTCGTATTTCCGCAGAAAATACCCGGAGGAAAGAGCATTCCGCACCTGCAATTTAAGAAAAAGCCGCGGTTTCCACCTCGCCGCAATGGGGGCCGATCCGCTGCCTTCTCCAGACGACGCTGATTCTCCGTATCGTATGAAGCTGATCAAAGACAAAGGCTATGTGCACTTTTCAATCAATGGTCTGCCCATTCTTGAGTGGATGGACGACGGCAGCACATATGGGCCTGTGTTAACAAAAGGAAAAATCGGGTTCCGGCAGATGGCCCCCATGAAAGCAGCTTACAGGGATTTTGCCGTGCATCAAGCGGTGAGAAGATGAAGACGACTGTAACGGATGCGCTTTATGCAGGCTGCGAAGCGGTGGTGAAAATAGCATGGCTCAACGGGCTGTGGCTGTTGTTTACACTTTTGGGCGGCGTTCTTTTCGGATGGGCGCCGAGCACAGCTGCGATGTGTGCCGTTATAAGGAAATGGCTGATGGGGCAAAAGGATGTCCCGGTATTACCGTTATTTCTCGATACCTATAAAAAAGAGTTTCTCAAGGTTAATGCGATCGGATTGGCGTTTTCGGCTCTTTTGCTCATATTGTCCGCCAACTATCATTATTTTTCTGCCAGTACAGATTGGCTGTCCTTTGCCGTAACAAGCTGCACGCTGCTTGCAGGGCTTTTGTATATCATCGCGCTGATGTATGTGTTTCCCCTTTATGTGCATTACCAGCTCCCGCTTCGCAAATATATACCGCAGGCACTGCTGTTTGGCGCCATGAGGCCGCTGACAACCGGCTGTATGCTGATCGGGTGCGGATTTGTCCTTTATTTGCTTTATACGCTTCCTGGCCTGATCCCATTTTACGGCCCGTGTTTATTTGGGCTTGTGTTGATGTTTTTTGCTCTTAGGGGATTTCAAAAGACGGAGGCCCAGCACCATCAAGCCGGGTAACAAAAAAATGACAAATACGCAAAAAAGTGCAGTGTCCGAAATAGGCAGATGCAAAAAAGTGAAATTGAAGACAGCTCACAAAGCGCATAAAATCCAATTTAAGTAAGCGCTTACATATAAATGAGAAGGAGCTGTCTGATGATTACACGAAGGAAACGCATGTTTACCGCTGTTACGTTGCTGGTCTTGTTGGTGATGGGAACCTCTGTATGTCCTGTGAAAGCTGAAGGGGCAGCGCGGCAGATGGAAGCGCTGAACCGGGGGCTTGTAGCGGTCAAGACGGACGGGGGCATTTTTGTCAGCTGGCGGTTTCTTGGAACTGAAAACGCATCTGTTTTGTTCAATGTGTACAGAGACGGGCAAAAACTGAATGCTGCGCCTGTCAAAACCACGAACTATGTGGATAAAAACGGTTCGGCGGGCTCAACGTATACGGTTCGGGCTGTTGTAAACGGTACCGAACAGCCGGCTTCTGAAAAAGCCTCCGTATGGGCGCAGCCGTATCATTTCGTCCCGCTGGATAAACCGGCTGGCGGCACGACGCCAAAGGGTGAAGCTTACACGTACAGCGCTAATGACGCAAGTGTTGGCGATGTGGATGGTGACGGGCAATACGAGCTGATCCTGAAATGGGACCCGTCTAACTCAAAAGACAATTCACAGGATGGCTATACGGGTGACGTGCTGATTGACGCGTATAAACTGGATGGCACAAAGTTATGGCGGATCAATCTCGGCAAAAACATCAGAGCGGGCGCGCACTACACCCAGTTTATGGTGTATGACCTTGATGGTGACGGAAAAGCGGAAGTGGCAATGAAAACGGCAGACGGGACAAAAGACGGCACGGGCAAAGTAATTGGAAATGCCAATGCTGATTACAGAAATGAACAGGGGCGTGTGCTTTCAGGCCCTGAATATCTCACTGTGTTTCAAGGTTCAACCGGGAAAGAGCTTGTCACCGCAAATTTTGAACCGGCGCGCGGCAATGTGTCGGATTGGGGAGACAGCTACGGCAACCGTGTTGACCGTTTTCTCGCCGGCATTGCCTACCTTGATGGACAGAGGCCGAGCCTGATCATGACCAGAGGGTATTACGCTAAAACCATGCTAGTTGCCTATAACTTCAGGGATGGAAAGCTGTCAAAGCTTTGGACGCTGGACTCCTCAAAGTCAGGAAATGAAGCGTTTGCCGGACAGGGGAATCACAACATGAGCATCGCGGACGTTGACGGGGATGGAAAAGATGAGATTATTTTCGGCTCAACGGCTGTTGATCATGACGGGAAAGGCATGTACTCGACCGGCTTAGGCCATGGGGATGCCCTCCATACAGGAGATCTTGATCCGGGACGGCCGGGGCTTGAGGTGTTTCAAGTACATGAGGACAAAAATGCAAAATACGGCTTATCTTTCCGGGATGCTGCAACCGGAAAAATCCTTTGGGGCGTTTATGCCGGCAAGGATGTAGGCCGGGGAATGGCTGCTGATATTGACCCGCGTTATCCGGGACAGGAGGTGTGGGCAAACGGTTCTCTTTACTCGGCGAAAGGGGTCAAAATCGGAAGCGGGGTTCCGTCCTCGACCAACTTCGGCATCTGGTGGGACGGCGATCTGCTCCGGGAACAGCTGGACAGCAACCGAATTGATAAGTGGGATTATCAAAACGGCGTATCGAAAAATGTGCTGACTGCATCAGGCGCAGCGGCTAACAACGGCACAAAAGCAACACCGGCGCTTCAGGCTGATCTGCTCGGTGACTGGCGCGAGGAAGTGGTGTGGAGAACGGAGGACAGCAGTGCACTGCGCATTTACACGACGACCATTCCGACTGAGCACAGGCTGTATACGCTGATGCACGATCCGGTGTACCGGCTTGGCATCGCCTGGCAAAATGTCGCCTATAACCAGCCGCCGCACACAAGCTTCTTTTTAGGAGACGGCATGGCGGAACAGCCAAAACCGAATATGTATACGCCTTAACTGAAAGGGGGAAGGAACGGGCTGCGCGCAGCCCGTTCCCATTAAAATGAAACCAAAAAAGAGGCAAATGGAATACCTGACCAGAGGTTTGATTGCGGTAAAGACAGAACAGGGCGTGTTTGTCAGCTGGCGTTTTCTCGGCACGGATCATGAGACGACGGCTTTTCACCTTTATCGAGATGGAAAGCGGATCACCCGCGATCCAATCGCTGAAAGCACTAATTTTCTCGATCAAAATGGAACGGCTGACTCTGTTTATCAAGTGGCGGCTGTCAATAAAGGACGGGAAGAAAAGCTTTCCAAGGAAGCTCGTGTTTGGCAGGAAAATGTCCTGGAGGTTCCGCTTGCCAAACCGGAAGGCGGTGTGGCGCCGGACGGAAAGCCGTACACTTACAGCGCCAATGATGCCAGTGTCGGGGATATAGACGGGGATGGAGAATATGAAATGATCCTGAAGTGGGACCCATCCAATTCAAAAGACAACGCTCATGACGGTTATACCGGGGAGGTGCTCATAGATGCCTATAAACTGGACGGCACCTTTTTGTGGCGCATCAACCTCGGCAGAAACATCAGAGCGGGTGCTCATTACACACAATTTATGGTGTATGACCTGGATGGTGACGGAAAAGCAGAAATCGCCATGAAAACAGCTGACGGCACAACAGACGGGAAAGGACATATCATCGGTGATGAGCAGGCCGATTTTAGAAACGAACAGGGCAGAATTTTGTCCGGTCCGGAATATTTGACCGTGTTTAAAGGAGAAACCGGTGAGGCGCTCACGACCGTGGAATATGAACCGCCCCGCGGCAAGCTGGAGGATTGGGGAGACGGATATGGAAACCGGATGGACCGTTTTCTCGCCGGGATCGCTTATTTGGATGGGGAGCGGCCGAGCCTTGTAATGGCGCGCGGCTACTATACGAGAGCCGTGCTCGTGGCATACGATTTCAGAAACGGAAGGCTCAAAAAACGCTGGGTATTTGACTCCAACCAGCCGGGACATGAAGCCTATGCAGGACAGGGGAACCACAGCTTAAGCGTGGCGGACGTCGACGGAGACGGAAAAGATGAAATCATATACGGCGCAATGGCTGTCGATCATGACGGAACCGGCCTGTACTCAACGGGGCTCGGGCACGGAGACGCGATGCATGTAGGGGATCTGGACCCGTCACGAAAAGGGCTTGAAGTGTTCCAGGTGCATGAGGATGCAACGAAGCCGTACGGACTGTCACTGCGAGATGCCGGAACCGGTGAGATATTATGGGGCGTCCATGCTGGAACTGACGTTGGCCGGGGCATGGCGGCTCATATTGACCCAAGCTACAAAGGGTCGCTCGTCTGGGGAATTGATCCGCCGGGCAATGATGGCATGTCGTACGGGCTTTTCACGAGCAAAGGCGAAAAAATCAGCGACAAAGCGCCCCCTTCAGCCAATTTCGCCATCTGGTGGGACGGTGATTTGGTCAGAGAACTGCTTGATCATGACTGGGACGGAACGATCGGCAGGCCAAAGATTGAAAAATGGGATGCTGAAAACGGCTGTCTGAAGACGATATTTCAGCCGGCCGGCGTGCTGTCCAACAACGGCACGAAAGGAAACCCGGTTCTTCAGGCCAACCTGTTCGGAGACTGGCGGGAAGAAGTGATATGGAGAACGGAAGACAGCAGCGCGCTCCGTATCTATACAACGACACATCTCACCCGCCACCGCTTTTACACGCTGATGCATGATCCAGTTTACAGGCTCGGGATCGCCTGGCAGAATACCGCCTACAACCAGCCGCCGCACACGAGCTTTCACCTCGGAACGGGAATGAAAAAACCGCCGAAGCCCGCCCTGTACATAGCGGGAAGTAAAGCGGAGGCGCCGCTGTAGGAGGACTAAGGATAAGAAGCAGGCAACAAGATGATTTTATCAACGGGCGGGACCAGCCAATATTCAGGCGCTACACGATCGGCTGTTTTAAAGGAAGAGCTGTCCATGATTGATGTCATATAAAACGAAAAAACGAGGAGGAATGAAAAAATGGCAAATCATATTTATCTTGCCGGCGATTCGACTGTTCAAACGTATGGAGACAGCACAAATCAAGGGGGCTGGGGGCAGTTTCTCGGCTCGCATCTGCCTGAGCATATTCAAGTGATCAACAGAGCGATCGGGGGAAGAAGCTCGAAAACATTTGTGGAGGAGGGCAGGCTTCAGGCAATCCTCGATGTGATCGAGCCGGATGATTGGCTGTTCGTGCAGATGGGCCATAATGACGCGTCAAAAAATAAGCCGGAGCGCTACACCGAGCCCTATACTACTTATAAACAATATTTAAAGCAGTATATCGCAGGCGCGCGGGAAAAAGGCGCCCATCCGCTTCTCATTACCCCCGTAGCCCGCTTTCATTACGAAAACGGCGTGTTTTTGAACGATTTTCCTGATTACTGCATTGCCATGAAGCAGACGGCTGAAGAGGAGAATGTCCAGCTCATTGATCTGATGGAGAAAAGTCTCGCTTTCTTTACTGAGAAGGGCGAGGAAAAAGTGTACACCTATTTTATGATTTCAGAAGGGATTAATGATTACACGCATTTTACAAAAAAAGGCGCAAATGAAATGGCGAAACTTGTGGCAAAAGGCATAAAGGAGCTCGGCCTGCCATTGACAGAATCGATCATCAAAGAAAGGTGAAAATGGGATGAGAAAACTGTATCATGGCGCTTGCTATTATCCGGAATTATGGGATGAAGAGACGATTCAGCAGGACATTGACATCATGCGTGAAGTTGGCGTAAATGTTGTGCGGATCGGCGAATTTGCCTGGTCTGTCATGGAACCTGAAGAAGGAAAAATTGACGTCGGTTTTTTCAAAGAAATCATCGCCCGGCTGTATGAAAGCGGGATCGAAACGATTATGTGCACGCCGACGCCTACCCCGCCAATTTGGTTCTCACACGGCCGGCCCGAACGCATGCATGTCAATGAAAAAAGAGAGATCATGGGGCATGGCTCCCGTCAGCATGCCTGTACGAACAACCCGTATTTCCGAAAAAAAGCCGCCATCATCACCACAGCCATCGCCAAGGAGCTTGGCCGGCTCCCGGGGCTGATCGGATGGCAGCTAGACAATGAGTTTAAATGCCATGTTGCAGAATGCATGTGTGAGACATGTTTGCGCTTATGGCATGACTGGCTCAAAAATCGCTACGGGGTGATTGAGCGCTTGAATGAAGCTTGGGGAACCGATGTGTGGAGCGAAACCTATCAGACGTTTGAGCAAGTCCCGCAGCCGGGACCGGCCCCGTTTCTGCATCACGCTTCTCTAAGCACCATGTATCAGCTGTTTTCGATGGAGATGATCGCTTCGTTTGCGGATGAACAGGCCAAAATCATCCGCTGCTATTCAGATGCGCCGATCACGCATAACGGATCAGTCATGTTCAGCGTGGACAATGAGCGAATGTTTCAGAATCTCGATTTTGCCTCCTATGACACGTACGCTTCGCAGGAAAACGCCTCTGCCTTTTTATTGAACTGTGATTTATGGAGAAATCTGAAACAGGGGCGCCCGTTTTGGATTTTGGAAACGAGTCCGTCGTATGCCGCCTCGCTTGAAAGCTCCGCTTACCCGCACGCAGACGGGTATTTGCAGGCCGAAGCCGTATCGTCCTACGCCTTAGGAAGCCAGGGATTTTGCTACTGGCTATGGCGACAGCAGCGTTCAGGCAGCGAGATTTCCCACGGTTCGGTTCTCAGCGCCTGGGGCGAACCCGCCATCGGCTACCAAAATGTGCTGGCGGTTGAGCGGGCAAGAAAGGAAATCGAGCCTATTATTCTATCGACTGAACCCGTTCAAGCCGAGGCGGCGATGACTTACTCTGACAGAGCAAAAGCATTTATTAAAACTGAGCCTCACCGGGGACTCCGGCATCGTTCGCTTGTGACGCATTTTTATGAACGTATTCTCAACACGGGGATTCACCGTGACCTTATTCCGGAAGGCGCTCCGCTGGACGGCTACCGCTTGCTGTTTACGCCATTTGTGCCGTATTTGTCTGCTGAATTTATCAAAAAAGCTTCGGCATTCGCTGAAGCGGGCGGCATCTGGATCGCCGGGCCGCTGACAGGAGGGCGCACATGCGAGCATACGATTCATACCGATTGCGGACTTGGCGAACTTGAGAAAACGTCAGGGATCAAAACACTGTTTACCTTTCCGATGAATGAGAACGTGAATACAGGAAAAGCGTTTGGCATCACGGCGCCGCTCGGACTATGGAGCGCGGTGTTTGACACAGAGAGCGGAAACACCCTTGGCACGGTTGAATCAGGACCGGGGGCGGGCCATGCATTTCTGACGGAACGGAATTACGGCGAGGGGAAAATTGTCATGCTGGGCTCGCTTCCATCCGGGAAAGAAGGGGATGCGATGCTGGAAGCGCTCGTTAGGCATTACGCGGAGGAAGCTGTTATTTCCAGCCGGTCGGATGTTACGCCCGGCACAATCGTTGCCCCGCGCAAAGGCGATAACGGCCTTGTGTGGATCATCGTGAATATGGATGGAAAAGGAGGAAGTGTGACACTGCCGGAAGCGGGAACAGATCTGTTGACGCACCGCTTGGAAAAGGCGGGGAGGCTGGCGGTCGGACCGCATGAATACCGTGTGATTCAATTTGACAATCCCAGCTGATTCTTTGCATCGAATCAGCTTTTTTCTATGGAGGGAGAGACCGATGAAAAAGATCAAATGGTTATCAGGACAGCCAAAGGTGATAAGCGGTGTGACGTGGGGCGTGCCATGGAAAAAAGGAGAATTAAAAAAGGGTGATCGTCTGGCGCTTATGAATGAAAACGCGGAAACGCGATATGTGCAAAGCGAACCGTCGGCCTATTGGCCGGACGGGAGCATCAAGTGGACGAAGCACGCGGCGGTGTTTGGCGGTCAGGAAAACCAAAGTTTTACAGTGCACAAAAGAGAAGTGCCGCAGCCAACTGAATCGCTCAGCATTCATGAGACAGAGCATGATATCCAAGTGAATACAGGAGCAGTCGTTTGTACCATTCATAAAACAGGATCTGATTTCATTCAATCATTGCAGATCAATGGAAAGCCGATCGCCGCAGGCGGGAGGCTCGTTGCCATAAGAGAAACGAGAAAGGAGTCAGCGGCGGAAACGGTTCTTTTGCATGAAAGGTCTGTCAGCTTTATCAAACGGGCTGCGATTGAGCAGAGTGGTCCTGTCAAAGCAGTAGTCAAAATCGAGGGAGTGCATGTGCTCCATAAAACGAATGAAGAATGGCTGCCGTTTGTCATCCGATTGACGTTTTATGCCGGGCTGTCTGAGATCGGCCTTGTGCACACGCAGCTGATTGACAGGAGCGGTAAACAAGAATTCATTAAGGGGCTCGGTATCGAATTTGCCCTTTTTTTGGAGGGGGAGCCGTACAACCGCCATTTCCGGTTTGCGGGAGAGAAAGGGATGTACAAAGAACCCGCCCAGCTGTTTGGCACACGTAAATTCAATGAACGATATCCGCTTTATGAAAAACAAATCAATGGCGAAATGCTGTCTCCAGATGAAGAGCATAAGGAATGGTTTGCGCACGGAACACAGAATGCGGTTTGGGACGATGTGAAGCTTGTTCAGGATTCAAGCGATCATTACAGCCTGTCAAAACGGACCGGAAAAGATTATGCGTGGATCGGCATGCTGCATGGCTGCCGGGCGAAGGGGCTTTGCTATGCGGGCGGAGAAAATGGCGGTGTGGCTCTCGGCCTGCGGTATTTCTTTGAGAAATACCCTTCAGCACTGGAAATCACAGGTCTTGCCGGCAGCCGCCCCAAAATGACCGTCTGGCTTTGGCCCCCGGACGGCGAAGCGATGGATTTGCGGCATTATACAGGAAACACCCACGTGGCCAGCGCGTATGAAGGCTTTGATGAAATGCGCTCTGATCCGACAGGCATTGCGAACACAAATGAAATCAGCCTGGCGTGCTTTTCGCACATGCCGTCTGACGAAGTCCTCAATGCGCTCGCTGACAAATGGCAGGCGCCGCCGCTCATTGTATGCGAGCCGGACGTCTATTACGAATCAAAAGCACTCGGGGTTTGGAGCATCATTGACACATCCCATCCGCTCAAAAAAGAGCTGGAAGAACAGCTCGATGCGGCCTTTCTGTTTTATAAAAAGGAAGTAGAGCAACGCAGATGGTACGGTTTTTGGCATTATGGCGATGTCATGCATACGTATGACCCGATCCGGCATATGTGGCGGTACGATCTCGGCGGATACGCATGGCAAAACAATGAGCTCGTTCCGACCCTATGGCTGTGGCAGACGTTTTTCCGCTCAGGCAGAGAGGATATCTTTCGCATGGCAGAAGCCATGACCCGCCATACGAGCGAAACGGACAGCTTTCACCTCGGTGAATACGCAGGACTTGGTTCACGGCATAACGTTGTGCACTGGGGATGCGGCTGCAAGGAAGCGAGAATCAGCATGGCCGGGCTTTATAAATTCTATTATTATCTGACGGGTGATGAGCGGACGGGAGATCTTTTGACAGAAGTGAAGGATGCCGATTATGCCCTCGTCAAAACCGATCCGATGCGCGCTTTTTACGAGAAAGGCAAGCACCCGACTCACGCCAGAACGGGACCGGACTGGGCGGCGTTTTGCTCGAACTGGCTGGCGGAATGGGAGCGGACCGAAAATCCGAAATATCTCAAAAAAATCGAAACTGGAATCAACTGTCTGAAGCTGCTGCCGCTCCGCTTATTATCCGGCCCGACATTTGAATATGACCCGGCGACCTCGATGCTTCATCACATGGGAGACGGCATTGCGGGCGGATATCATATGATCATTGCCTTCGGCGCGCCGCAAGTGTGGATGGAGCTGGCTGAGCTTCTTGATGACCGGGAATGGGAGGATATGCTGAGTGAATTCGGCGAATTTTACACACTCAGTGATGAGGAAAAACGGAAAAAAAGCGGAGGCGCTCTTCATGACGGGCATTTTCACTGGCCGATGTTCGCCGCCGGTATGACAGCCTACGCCGCGAGAAAAAAACAAGATCCTCATCTCGCCGCCAAAGCGTGGAATCTTTTGCTAGAAGATAAGCTCAGCCATACGCCGCTTCCGATCAAACCGGAGCGCATCGAGACATGGACGCAGCTAGAGGAGCTTCCATGGGTGACAACGAACACTGTCTCTCAATGGTGTTTAAATGTCATAGCGGCGCTGGAACTGATCGGAGATTCCCTTCCGGCAAAAAAAGAAACATCGGGCAAAAAAGGATAACAGCCGGAATTTCATAGGAGAAATGGTGCAAAAAATGAAGATTGCAAGAATTTATGTAAGCGCTTTATATTGAGAGGGGCAAAGGGGAAATGCAAATTGAAAAAAGGGGGACTTACGCAACATGAAAATAAGAATGCGAAAAAAATGGATGGCCTTGCCGCTTGCTGCCATGATGATCGCCGGATGCAGCCATTCGGAAACATCCAATTCAGCAAGCGGTTCGAAAGATACGATCAAAATTATGGCGCCGCTCTTATCGCCGGAAAGCCCAAGTGATAAGAGCCCTTCATTAAAAGCGCTCGAAAAATACACAGGCAAAGAGATTAAGGTCACATGGGTGCCTGATTCATCCTACAACGACAAATTCAACATCGTCATGGCTTCAGGAGAGATGCCTCACGCGATTGTCATTAAAGATAAGTCAGCCGGCTTTATCAAATCTGTCAAAGCAGGGGCGTTTTGGGAGCTGTCTCCTTATTTAAAAGACTACAAGAATTTAAGCCAGGCAGATGAAAAGATTTTGAAGAACAGCTCGGTGAACGGCGAGGTGTACGGAATCTACAGAACGAGGGATCTGATCAGGGCGTGTATGATCATCAGAACCGACTGGCTGAAAAATGTCGGTCTGGATATGCCGGAAACGCTTGATGATTTCTATGAAGTGCTGAAAGCCTTTAAGGAAAAAGATCCTGACGGAAACGGCAAGGATGATACGTACGGCATGGTCGTGCCGAAATGGATGGGACTCGGCAACGGAAGCCCATGGGATGTTCTGCAAATCTGGTTCGGCGCTCCGAACCGCTACGGTGTTGAAAACGGAAAGCTGATTCCAGATTTTACAACGAAGGAATACATGGATGCGCTCACGTTTTTTAAAAAGCTCTATGATGAGGGCTTGATCAATAAGGACTTTGCTGTCATGGATTCTGCGAAGTGGAATGATCCGGTTGTAAAAGGAAAAGCGGGTGTCATCGTTGATACAGGCTCAAGAGCGTCTCAAATCCAAAGCGCGATGGAGGAGGCGGATGAGTCGAACAAGGATATCATTGATATCGTCGGCTCGCTTGAGGGACCGAATGGCAAGCGCACCTTCCCGACATCTGGTTATTCAGGCATGATCACGATACCAAAATCAAGCGTCAAAACCGAAAAAGAGCTGAAAGAGGTGCTGTCCTTCCTCGATAAGATGAATGATAAGGAAGCGCAGATTCTCACGAACAACGGAGTGAAGGGCCGCAATTACGAGCTCAAGGACGGCGTATTCACCTCACTTGAAAAAAACAATAAATCTCTCCTGTATGAGCATGAAGGCTTGGCACAGTTCAGCATGTCGATTCCGAAAAGCGAGTATTACATCGAAGACCAGAAAACCAAGCTCTTCCAGCATCGCAAGGACATCATAACCGAAGGAGAAAAAATAGCCGTCTTTAACCCTGCTGAGTCGCTTGTATCTGATGTCTATACCCAAAAAGGAGCCCAGCTTGACAACATCATCCTCGACGCGAGAACACAATTTATCATTGGAGAAATTGATGAAAAAGGGTTCGATGATGCGGTGGAGCTTTGGAAAAAAAGCGGCGGCAATGAACTGATGAAGGACTTGAACAAATTGTACCAATCGTCAAAATAAACCGATGCGCCTGCCTTTCGGCGGGCGCCCCGGTATCACGAAAGGAGAACAGATATGGAAACAGTGCCGAAGAAGAGAGATGCACCTGTTCTCACCGCTGGAAAAGGCATCAGCTGGATGGCTGCGCTCAAACGGGACAAATGGCTTTATCTTCTTCTTATTCCCGGTCTGCTTTATTTCTTGATTTTCAAATACTTGCCGATGTGGGGTGTGCTGATCGCTTTTAAAGACTATTCGCCATATCTCGGCTTCTGGAAAAGCGAATGGGTCGGCTTTGATTATTTCAAAGACTTTTTTATGAATCCGGATTTTTTCCGGCTGCTGCGCAACACCCTCATGCTGGCGAGTCTGGATCTTTTGTTTGCCTTTCCCGCGCCTCTCATTTTGGCTCTGCTTTTGAATGAGGTAAGAAAGGCCGTGTATAAAAGATGTATCCAAACCTTTATTTACGTACCCCATTTTGTATCATGGACAATTGTGGTCAGCATCACCTTCGTTTTCTTTACTGTCGATACAGGTGTGATCAACAAATTGATTATGAGCCTGACAGGTGAGCAGATTTCTTTCTTGTCGGATGCAGACTGGTTCCGGCCAATGATTGTGATGCAAAGCATTTGGAAGGAGACAGGCTGGGGAACGATTCTATTTTTGGCAGCGCTTGCTACGGTTGATCAAGAGCAGTATGAAGCGGCCATCATGGACGGAGCGGGGCGGTTCAGGAGAATGTGGCATATTACGCTGCCGGCGATTAGAAGCACCATTATCGTTTTGTTGATTTTAAGAATCGGCAGCTTTTTGAATCTTGGCTTTGAACAGGTGTATTTGATGACGAACTCACTCAACCGCAGTGTGGCTGACATCTTCGACACGTATGTGTACATGATGGGGATTACCCAAGGGGCGTATAGCTACAGCACGGCGGTCGGTTTGTTTAAATCAGTTGTCGGGATTATCTTGATTTTTGGCGCCAATTACATTGCGAAAAAGTTTGATCAGGAAGGATTGTTTTAGAGGAGGGAGAGGTATGGCTGAAATTCACACGATGCACAACACCAAAGCCGGACGGGTGTTTGACGTCTGCAACATTCTGTTTCTCGGCGGTGTCGGCGCGATTACCATTTTGCCGTTTTTATATATTATCGCCGGTTCCTTTGCGACAGAAGCGGAACTCGCCCAGCGGAGCTTCTTTATTTTCCCGAAAACCTTTACACTTGATGCTTACAAGTATGTGTTTTCGACACCGACGTTCCTTCGAAGCATGGGCGTGTCCATCTTCATCACGGTGGTTGGGACGGCTGTACAGCTGTTTTTTACCTTCACGATGGCGTATCCGCTGGCGAAACGGCATGTGAAGGGACGGAATCTGCTGTTGAATCTGGTGATTTTCTCCATGCTGTTTTCAGGCGGCATGATTCCGACGTACCTTGTCGTAAAATCACTTGGCCTTTTGGATACGTATTGGGCATTGATTCTGCCGATGGCGATTAATCCGTTCAACCTTATTATTATCAAAAACTTCTTTCAGCAGCTGCCGCGCGAGCTGGAGGAATCAGCAAAAATTGACGGCTGTTCCGAAATCGGCGTCTTCTGGCGGATCGCCCTGCCTCTGTCAAAGCCGGTCATAGCGACCTTTGCGCTGTTTTATGCGGTCGGGATTTGGAATGATTTCTTCCACGCTCTCTTATATATCAATGACAGTGCAAAATGGCCGCTGCAAATGGTGCTTCGCCAAGTCACGATTTTATCGGATTTAACGGCGACCAATGGCGATACGATGCAAAATGCCGTTCCGCCGGAGCAGGGAATTAAACTCGCTGTCATTGTCATAGCGACGCTGCCGATTTTGGCGGTCTATCCATTTTTACAAAAACACTTTGCAAAGGGAATGCTGATCGGTTCGGTGAAAGGCTGAGAAAGGGAGTGTTTCATATCAGTACATTAGATCAGATTAAGATTGCCTATATTGGCGGGGGGTCCCAAGGCTGGGTCAGAAGCCTGATGAGTGATTTGTCGATTGATGAACGTATGTCAGGCACGGTGGCGCTCTATGATCTTGATTTTGAAGCCGCTCAGAAAAATGAAGTGATCGGCAATCACAGCGGGAACGGCAGATGGAGATATGAGGCTGTTTCTACTTTGAAAAAGGCGTTATCAGCCGCGGATATCGTCATTATTTCCATTTTGCCGGGATCACTGGATGATATGGAAGTCGATGTCCACTTGCCTGAGCGCTGCGGTATTTATCAGTCTGTAGGTGATACTGTCGGGCCTGGAGGGATCATCAGGGGCTTGCGTGCTGTGCCGATATTTGCGGAAATTGCCCGGGCAATAAGAGACTACGCACCTGAATCATGGGTCATTAATTATACAAACCCGATGTCTGTCTGTACAAGAGTGCTGTATAAAGTGTTTCCCGGCATCAAAGCGATTGGCTGCTGCCACGAGGTATTCGGGACGCAAAAGCTATTGGCGGAAATGGTCACGGAAAGGCTGGGGATAGAGGTGCCGCGGCGTGAGGATATCCGCGTTAATGTGCTCGGCATTAACCATTTTACATGGATCACAAAAGCCTCTTACCGCCATATTGACCTGCTGCCTATATTCCGTGAATTCAGCGCGCACTATGGGGAATCAGGATATGAGCTGGAGGGGGAAAGCTGGAGGGACAGCGTCTTTTGTTCGGCACACCGTGTTGCGTTTGATTTATTTGAAACGTATGGCTCCATCCCTGCTGCGGGAGACAGGCATCTGGCAGAGTTTCTTCCCGGCCCATACCTCAAACAGCCTGAAGTATGGAAATTTCATCTCACACCTATATCATTCAGAAAACAAGACAGAGCTGAGAAACGACAAGAAACAGAACGGTTGATCGTGCAACAACGGGGCGTTGCTGAGAAAGCTTCGGGAGAAGAAGGCGTGAACATCATAGCGGCTCTTCTCGGATTGAGTGAACTCGTCACAAATGTAAATATGCCGAATCAAGGCCAGGTCTCAAACCTCCCTATACAAGCCATTGTCGAAACAAACGCATTCATCACAAGGAACCGTGTCCAGCCGATTTTGTCCGGAGCGCTTCCGAAAGGTGTGGAAATGCTGGCGGCTAGGCATATATCCAATCAGGAGGCAGTGGCGGACGCAGGTTTAACAAAGGATACTGGCCTCGCGTTTCAAGCCTTCCTCAATGACCCGCTTGTCAAGATTGATCGCAGTGATGCAGAGCAGCTTTTCAATGACATGCTCCAATGCACCATGCAACGTTGAGCGGAGCTTTTCCGGTTTAGAAAGGAAAGCATTGACCATACTGATAGTATAATCAAGAAGTAGGTGCTATCAATATGGGAAATTATTTAAGTGTTGCGGTAGAACTGGTCTGCGGTTTAGGCATTTTATTTATCATCTTAAAGCTTCTCGGGAAAACCCAATTTTCTCAAATTACGCCGTTTGACTTTATCTCTGCTTTAATTTTAGGAGAATTGGTCGGAAATGCCGTTTACGATCATGAAATCAAAATCAAAGAAATTATTTTTGCTTCGCTATTGTGGGGCGTGCTGATTTATATTATTGAATTTATCACGCAAAAAATGAAATCATCGCGAAAGTTCTTGGAGGGCGAGCCGAATATCGTCATCCGCAAAGGGGAGCTTCAATATAAAGTATTGAAGAAAAATAAGATGGACATTAACCAGCTGCAAAGCCTATTGAGGCAAGCGGGGAGCTTTTCGATTCAAGAAGTAGAATATGCGATTTTGGAAACAAACGGGATGGTCAGTGTGCTTCCAAAATCCGACTTTGACAAACCGACCAATAAGGATTTGCAGGTTCCTTCGAAGTCTGTTTCCCTGCCAATCACGTTAATCATAGATGGAGAGCTTGTCCGGGATAATCTGAAGGAAGCAGGTGTGGATGAACAGTGGCTGAAGCAAGAATTGAAAAAGAAGAACATTGATAAGACGGAGGACGTGTTATTTGCAGAATGGCATAAAAATAAGCCGCTGTATACCGTAACATACGAACAAAGCAGATCAACATGACTCTTAGAAAAAAGCTTGCAGCAAGGCGCAAGCTTTTTATTGATTGTATGTCCCTTGTTTGACAGCACGTACATGGTACATGCTCACTTCAGTGCTGATCAGATAGTCAGGCTTTGGTTTGCCTTTGTTTGCTTTATGGCCGGCGATATGCGCATCGCTTTTTTCCCATTGCTTCCAGTGATCCTCTGATTCCCAGCGAATCATGACAACAACTTCTTCATCACCGCGGCGCACATTTTTCTCAAGCACTGTCACATCAATTAAACCTTCTTGTTTTTCAATGATTCCTTCAGCGCTGAAACGTTCTATGACTTTATCTGCAAAGCCTTCTTTAACCGTCATTTTTCTCAACTGTACAAACATTTGTCTCACTCCAATCATTCTCACATATGAATAATTGTAAATGAAATTCATTCTCAATGTCAAAGAAAGCGCAGGGCGGAATCGAACCGCCGTGCGCAACAGTTTATTCTTTTAATAAAAACACATTTCCGTCTTCGTCCTTAAATTGAACGAAGGTGCCCCACTCCATTTGATTGGGCTCACCGAGAAATTCTACACCGTTTGTCTTCATTTTCTCGTATGTACCAAAGATGTCTTCGCATTCAAACACAATAGAAGCCTTCATTTGCTCTGAGCCTTTCATCATGGCTTTCGGGTAAATGACTAAACGAGTCTCGGCCCCTTTTGGCGCAACCTCCAGCCAGCTTGCTTCAGGTCCCATTGGGTGGTCCGCTGCAATATCAAAGCCTACCTTCTCTGTCCAAAATTGCTTCGCTTTCTGCTGGTCCTCGACATATACAGCAACAGTGCCAATTTGTTTGATCATAGGGAAACCTCCAAGTTGAAAAGATAATAATACTATAACCTGTTTACGGCCGAAGTAACATAAAAAAATCAGCCGGGAAACCGGCTGATTATTAAAATGAGCAGCTCACAACATCGATGTGATTTGTGTCTAAGGCGAAATAAACCCAGCGGCGCCGTGAGGAATCCCAATAAAAGCCGCCGACGGATCTTCTGCCAAGGATGATCGGGTAAAACCAAAATGAGCGGCCATTGGTTAACCAAACATAGGTAAATCGGAAAAGGCAAGGACGAATGGTGATTGGTTCAACTAACAAAACGGCTCCTTGAGAACCCTGCGGTTTTGGGGGTTTCGCTGGTATTTGGGAAGGAGGAGGTCCCTGGGGCGCACCGCCGAAGCCTGGGCTGGCACCGCTGCCAATACCAGGGCCGGAGCCGCCGCCAAAGCCTGGAACAGCGCCACCGCCAATGCCAGGGCCGGAGCCGCCGCCAGAGCCCGGAACAGCGCCGCTGCCAATGCCAGGCCATGGATATCGGTATTCATATTCAAAAGCAGGCCAAGGCTCATAAAAATGCCCCGCAAACATATAAGGATCAACATAATACATGTGATAACGTCCTTTCTCATTGTAAACTGTACATTGCAGTTTATGCGGGCGGACTCTTATTGGTGCATTCGCCTAAGGATATGAAGCTGGAATGCTCTCAGAGAGCAGAATCATTTGATTTTTCTCTAGTCTTATTCACAATTCCGATTTATCATTTTATAATGAAAGTGCTTCTATTACGAAAAAGGAGACAGACCGTGAATATCGATCAATTATTATATCAATATATCATAGACAACACTGCGGATATTACTGAGAAATGGTTCAGTTTGCGTTGCCAGCTAAAAGGCGAGCTATATTCCGCCAGCCATTTAAGTGAAGAAACGAAAACACTTTTAACCGAGCAGCATACATTTACCAATATAACAATCGCAAGCGCATTTCTGGAGGATCAAACCGATTTTCAAGAAAACATGACAAAATGGGCGCAAAACGTTGCGAAAAACAGGGTAGAGCAGGATGTTCAAGTGCATGAGGTCGTAGAAGCCATATCCAATTCAAGAATCTCATTCTGGGACGCAGTCGCCACATTTATAAAAGAGAATCAGGAGATTGTGACAAATGAGGATGCAGACCGATGGAACCGCATTGTGAATCAGTCGTTCGATAAGCTGATTATTGAATTCTCCGAGCAGTACCAAAAATTCATGCTGATGAGGCTTACATCTCAGCAGGAACTGATCTCAGAGCTTGGCTGCCCGGTCATTTCCATTGCCGATGGAATCGGGATATTGCCGCTTATCGGCTCCATTGATACAAAACGGGCACAGGTCATTTTAGAAACAGTGCCGGTCCGCTGTGTCGAGAGAAAAATCACAAGCCTCGTCGTTGATCTTTCGGGTGTTCCGATTGTGGATACCATGGTGGCTCAGCAATTGTACAACCTGTCTAAAACACTTTTCTTATTAGGCGTCAAAGCCGTATTTTCAGGAATTCGCCCGGATGTGGCCCAAACATCGATTCAATTGGGGCTTGATTTTAGTGAATATGAAACGTACGGCACGCTGAAGCAGGCATTAGAAAACATGGGTGTCCGCTGTATTGTTGAGGAATTGGAAGAAAACAAATAGGAAGTTTCCAGGCATATGATTGTCCGTCACCGGGTGATCATATGCCTTTTTGATTTGAACAGAAATCACCATTGATTTATCGAAAAAAACATAATATTATAATTCTTATAAGAATACTGTGAATTAAAACCTATTCAACAGGGGGGAAGGTCTTTTGGTTTCTAAATCAACGATTGATCCGGAAGTGATTGAAAAAATCATCAGCTCGCTGGAAACACTCGATTTCGGCACGGTTCAGATTACGGTTCATGATTCTCAGATTACCCAAATTGAGAAAATAGAAAAGCACCGTTTTTCGCTGAAAAGGAAAGAATCAAAATGATAATGTAAAGGGCGTTTGTTTTCATTAAATTCTCCTTAAAACATATACATATTTCATCCAATTTTTATATAATAGACCTTTAAGATCATTTTTTAGGAGGATTTTTGACATGCAAGCTACGGTTCACGAGAGTAAGCAATCGATCATGCAACGCATTTTGACAGTCTTTGTCTTCACATTGCTGATCGCGACTGTCGGCCTTTTTATCGGCCAATTTGTTCCTGTCGCTTTGATGCTGCCGCTTTCTATTCTTGAAGTGGCGATGATTATTCTGGCCTTCTGGATGCGCAGAAGAAAAGCGGTCGGGTATGCGTTTGTATATACATTCGCGTTCGTTTCCGGCATTACCTTATTTCCGATCGTCAGCCATTACGCTTCCATCGCCGGCGCCTATGTCGTGCTCGAAGCCTTTGGCTCTACATTTGTCATTTTTGCCGTCTTGGGCACAATCGGCGCAAAAATGAAGAAGGATTTATCCTTCCTGTGGTCGTTTCTGCTGGTTGCGGTGCTCGCACTCGCAGTGGTAGGGATTTTCAACATTTTCAGCCCGTTAAACTCAGCGGCGATGATGGCGTATTCCGTGATCGGAACCATCGTCTTTTCCCTTTACATTTTGTATGATTTGAACCAAATCAAGCACCGCCACATTACGGAAGACTTGATTCCGGTTATGGCGTTATCGCTGTACCTAGACTTTATCAACTTGTTCATCAACCTGCTCCGCTTCTTCGGCATTTTGAGCAGTGATGATTAATGAAAAAGCGTCTGTCATTGGATAGGCGCTTTTTGCCATACATCAAAAAGGCAGGTGGAGTATTGGTGAAAAAACAAATGGGCGCATATGTATCTCTGGCAGCAGCTATGGCGATCGTCGGCAGTTCTGTCGTTGTCGGCAAGCTGATGGTCGAACGGATTCCGGTCTTTCTTTCCTCAGGATTGCGTTTTTTGATCGCTTCTGTCGTATTGCTCATGCTGCTGTTTTGCATTGAAAAAGGGTTTCCGGCTTTGACGAAAAAAGATGTGTTCGTATTACTGGTGCAATCATTCACAGGCGTGTTTTTGTTCAGTATTTGCCTGCTGTATGGGGTTCAATATACGACGGGAACGGAAAGCGGCATTTTGACAAGCACAACCCCCATGTTGATCGGTATTTTATCCTTTTTCCTGCTGAGAGAAAAAATTGAGAAAAAGACGCTGATCGGCATTTTGCTGGCGGTTTGCGGCGTAATGGCGATTAATTTGTTTGGAGCCGGGAGCCAAGACGGGACGCCGCACGCCTTATTCGGGAACATGCTGATCATTGCTGCAGTCATTGGCGAAGCGTTGTTTACATTGATGGCCAAGCTGCTATCCCCGCATATTTCGGCACTGGCGATTTCGACCTTCGTATCGCTCTTCGGCTTCCTGTTTTTTCTCCCGTTTGCTTTGTTTGAGGCCTCTTCATTTGATTACAGCGTGCCGACTGTTTTGGATTGGTCGTATGTGCTGTATTACGCGCTTTTTGTCACTGTTTTGGCGTTTTACTTATGGTATAGCGGGGTGACGAAGGTGCCGGCGGGTGTATCGGGCATTTTCACATCCGTTCTTCCGGTCTCAGCTGTCATTTTGTCAGGCGTGATATTGAAGGAGCCATTTGAGTTTGTGCATTTCATCGGCATTGCATGTGTCATCGGCGGCATATTTGTTACGGTCATAAAGAAAAAACAGCCGGATGCGTATCCGGCTGCAGAAGAAAAGACGCTATAGCCTGTCCGGATCGGACGGGTTTTTTAGTCTTTAAACACGCTCAGCCTTTCAAAAAGATCACCAAGCATCTTCACGAACATGTCTTTTTCCTCGTCGCTGTAGTTTTCCATGACAGCGGATATTTTGCTGAAATGGCCGGGCAGAAATTGCTCCAGGCGTGCTTTGCCTTCTGTTGTCAGTTCAATGCTGATTTTTCGTTTATCCTCTGTGTGATGCCTGCGGCTGACAAAACCGTCTCTCGCCAGCCCGTCTAGCAGGCCTGTAATTGTTGCTTTCGTGACATTTGACCGCTTGGCAAGCTCTGTCGGACTTAACCTATGATCCTTGGCATCAAAGAGCAGCATCAGGATTTTGAATTTTCCTTCTGAAAGCCCTCGGCCAGCAAAGTAATGCTCCATCACATGATTCATTTTTTTTGAAATATCAAAAAGAGATAAAAACAATTCAAGAGAGCCGGCGTCAATATTGGCATACGTTTCGGCGTGCTCTGTTATATGCTTATATTTCGGTAAATGTTTTAATTCCATCGCAAGTAGCTCCCGTACATTCGTTGTGACACGATTATAAAGGAGGGAAAACCATAACGCAACTTGGCTTGGAGATGATTGACAGCTTTTCTTGGGACATAGTAAGGTAATATAGTTAGGCGCCTAACTAATACATATAGAGCTGAAAAGGTGGTTATTGATATGAAACATATGTTAATTGCAGGAGGCGGCATCGGCGGCTTATCAGCGGCCATTTCTCTCCGTAAGGCAGGGTTTTCCGTCACCTTATGTGAAGCGGCTTCAGAAAACCGAAAAACAGGTGCGGGGATTCTTCAGCCGCAAAACGCACTGGCGGTGTTGAAAGAACTGGGCGTATTCGAAGATTGCTGTAAGCACGGCTTTCAAACAGAATGGTTTAAAACGTTTGATAAACAGGGGAATTTGCTGTTTCAAGTCAGTGAATCCTTTTTAGATGAAAAACTTCCGGGACGCAATAATATCCTGCGCAAAACGTTAAATGACATTCTCATGAAGCATGCCGAGGCAGTGGGTGTAGACATCAAGTGGGGGAAAAAGGTTGTCGCTTATGAAGAAACAGCTGAATCGGTCACTGCCGTATGTGAAGATGGAGAAAAGATGCAGGCTGACATTCTGGCGGGCTTTGACGGCATTCACTCCGTTGTTCGCGATATAATGCTGCAAAAGGAGACGGAAAAAGAGCATCTCGGCATGGGAGCGTGGCGCTTTTATATCGAATTTCCTGATCACACATTTGAGGACGCGACATTGATGTACAGAAGCGGAGACACACAAATCGGGGTGGTGCCGTTGGCAGAACACGCTGGCTATGTCTTCGTCCTCCAGCCTTGCACGAGCGATTACTGGGATGAGGAAGATACCCGGTTTGATAGAGTAAAAGAGATTCTTTCTGGTTTTCGGGGGCTGGATTTTGTCACAAAGCACATGTCAAAACAGCATCCTGTCATCTTTAACAAACTGGAGCAGGTCGCCGTGCAGGAGCCATGGCATAAAGGCCGCGTTGTCATCGGAGGAGACGCCGCCCACGCCGGCGCGCCGACCCTGGCGCAAGGAGCGGCAATGGCGATCGAGGATGCCATCGTCCTCGCCGAAGAACTCCAAAACCACGCCGACCACGAAACAGCATTACAGGCGTACTACAAAAGAAGAGCCCCACGAGCGCTCAAAGTCCAGAACCTATCATCGGAAATCGTCCGCCGCGGGCTGAAAGGAGAGCCGGGAGCGGAAGAACTGATTGGGGAGTGCTATGCGGTGTTGAGGGAAGGGTATTAAATAGGAAAAGTCCAGAAAGTGATTTCTGGACTTTTTAGTCTTGCTCTGTTTTATTCCTTATCCGCTCAATCACCTCATGCAGCCCCTCAGGCTTATAAAACTCCACCGGTGAACTGCCTTTCTCAAACGAAATCGTCTCGGCTTCAATCAGCGCGACATAGCGCCCGTTTACTTTTGCGAGATGAATAGAATCGCCAAAATCCGCTAGCAATCCCTTAATCTCTGTTTCTCCGACTTTCATTTTCAGCTGGGCCTCTGGCGTGTGCTCGATGATTTGGGCGGAGGCTTCGATGACTTGATGGGTGTCGAGGCGCTCTTGGATTTCCCGTTTTTCGCTTGCTTCCCAAATCTCAATGTCGTGCTCGAACTGCTTGAGTTCTTCGCTGTTGTCTTCAAATGTCTCGTAGACGTGCTCTTGTACCATGTTCATGACCTGATTTTTCATGATTTCTGGCATCGATTCTCCGTACTCGACGAATTTCAGAAAGTCCTCAAAATAGCGGGCGTGTGAGGCCTGGTGGATTTTCAGTTCACCTTCCTCGACCATTCCTTCCTCTGGCATGTACGGGTATTGGATGCTTTTCATGTTTTTTGTCGTGATCGCCATTTCGACTTTTTTAATGAGAGAAGACGCGTCAGAGATGCGGGCGACCTTCGGCTCAAAATCACATTTCATAATGAAGACAAATGACTCGTCAAAGTATTTTCTCGGTACGGCCGAAGCGACGAGAAACACGCCGCCGCGAACCGCGCTTGTGTCAAGGTACGTGCGGACGAACTGCTCGCTCAGCTCATTGAAGTCTTCTTTTGTTTCCGCCAGACGCGCGCGGTTGAACATGTTGTAGTTTGGGTTGGAATCGAGCTCGTGGCCGGGCTCGACGATAAAATGGCCGATTTTCGTCGGCACCTGCTCGGACTGCGGATGGCGGTCTGCTTTCCGTTTGACGATTTTTTTCAGTTCCCCGTCGAGAAAGTCCTTCAGCTCGCTTTCTTCAAATTCGCCCGTATCAAGGGTCTGGAAGTGCTTGAACTGCTTGTTCGCCTGCTCATCTTTGCCTTCCACCTGTATGACATAAAAGGATAAAAACCGAATTTCAAAATCCATATATAAACTCACCTTATTCGCGTATTGTACAGCTTCTCAAGTATAGAAAAAACAGCGATCATGCGTCAATTGGGAGAACGGAATAATCATGACCATGAAAGGGAAATGTAGTCAAATAGAAGGCATCTCATACGGAAAGGAATGGTTCGATGAAGGAAACAAGCCCGATTCCTCAGCCGAAGACGTTTGGGCCGCTCGGCAATTTGCCTTTAATCGATAAAGACAAGCCGACGCTTTCGCTGATCAAACTGGCGGAAGAACAGGGCCCGATTTTTCAAATCCATACACCCGCGGGCACGACCATTGTAGTGTCCGGCCACGAATTGGTGAAAGAGGTTTGTGATGAAGAACGGTTTGATAAAAGCATTGAAGGCGCCTTGGAAAAGGTCCGCGCGTTTTCCGGTGACGGATTGTTTACGAGCTGGACGCATGAGCCTAACTGGAGAAAAGCGCACAACATTCTGATGCCGACGTTCAGCCAGCGGGCCATGAAGGACTATCATGAGAAAATGGTTGATATCGCTGTTCAGCTCATTCAAAAATGGGCAAGGCTCAATCCGAATGAAGCAGTCGATGTCCCGGGAGATATGACCCGGCTGACGCTCGACACCATTGGGCTATGCGGGTTTAACTACCGCTTTAACAGTTACTACAGAGAAACGCCCCACCCGTTTATCAACAGTATGGTGCGGGCGCTTGATGAAGCGATGCATCAAATGCAGCGGCTTGATGTTCAAGATAAGCTTATGGTCAGAACAAAGCGGCAATTCCGCCATGATATTCAAACGATGTTTTCGTTAGTCGACAGCATTATTGCAGAGCGCAGGGCGAATGGAGACCAGGATGAAAAAGATTTGCTCGCCCGCATGCTGAATGTGGAAGATCCGGAAACGGGTGAAAAGCTCGACGACGAAAATATCCGCTTTCAAATCATTACGTTTTTGATTGCCGGCCATGAAACAACGAGCGGCCTGCTTTCCTTTGCGACTTATTTTTTATTGAAGCATCCTGACAAACTGAAAAAGGCGTATGAAGAGGTCGATCGGGTGCTGACGGATGCAGCGCCGACCTATAAACAAGTGCTGGAGCTTACATACATACGGATGATTTTAAATGAATCACTGCGCTTATGGCCGACAGCTCCGGCTTTTAGCCTTTATCCAAAAGAAGACACAGTCATTGGCGGAAAATTTCCGATCACGACGAATGACAGAATTTCTGTGCTGATTCCGCAGCTTCATCGTGATCGAGACGCTTGGGGAAAGGACGCAGAAGAATTTCGGCCGGAACGGTTTGAGCATCAGGACCAAGTGCCTCATCATGCGTACAAACCATTCGGAAATGGACAACGGGCCTGTATCGGCATGCAGTTTGCCCTTCATGAAGCCACACTTGTGTTAGGCATGATTCTAAAATATTTCACACTGATTGATCATGAGAATTATGAGCTTGATATCAAACAAACCTTAACACTTAAGCCGGGCGATTTTCACATCAGGGTTCAAAGCCGTAATCAGGATGCCATTCATGCAGACGTTCAGGCAGTTGAAAAAGCCGCGTCTGATGAGCAAAAGGAGAAAACGGAAGCAAAGGGCACATCGGTCATCGGTCTTAACAACCGCCCGCTTCTCGTGCTGTACGGCTCAGATACCGGCACCGCAGAAGGCGTCGCCCGGGAGCTTGCTGATACTGCCAGTCTTCACGGCGTAAGGACAGAGACAGCACCTCTGAACGACCGGATTGGAAAGCTGCCGAAAGAGGGAGCGGTTGTCATTGTGACCTCGTCTTATAATGGAAAACCGCCAAGCAATGCCGGACAGTTCGTGCAGTGGCTTCAAGAAATCAAACCGGGTGAGCTTGAGGGCGTCCATTACGCGGTATTTGGCTGCGGCGACCACAACTGGGCGAGCACGTATCAATACGTGCCGAGATTCATTGATGAGCAGCTTGCGGAGAAAGGCGCGACTCGGTTTTCTGCGCGCGGGGAAGGGGATGTGAGCGGTGATTTTGAAGGGCAGCTTGACGAGTGGAAAAAAAGCATGTGGGCAGACGCCATTAAGGCATTCGGACTGGAGCTTAATGAAAACGCCGATAAGGAACGAAGCACGCTGAGCCTTCAGTTTGTCAGAGGGCTGGGCGAGTCTCCGCTGGCTAGATCGTACGAAGCCTCTCACGCATCCATTGCTGAAAATCGTGAACTTCAGTCTGCGGACAGCGATCGAAGCACCCGCCATATCGAAATCGCATTGCCGCCGGATGTTGAATATCAAGAGGGCGACCATCTTGGCGTATTGCCAAAAAACAGCCAAACCAATGTCAGCCGGATTCTTCACAGATTCGGTTTGAAGGGAACCGACCAAGTGACATTGTCGGCAAGCGGCCGCAGTGCGGGGCATCTGCCATTGGGCCGTCCTGTCAGCCTGCATGATCTTCTCAGCTACAGCGTCGAGGTGCAGGAAGCAGCCACAAGAGCGCAAATACGTGAACTGGCGGCATTTACAGTGTGTCCGCCGCATAGGCGCGAATTAGAAGAACTGTCAGCAGAGGGTGTTTATCAGGAGCAAATATTGAAAAAACGAATTTCCATGCTGGATTTGCTTGAAAAGTATGAAGCGTGCGACATGCCGTTTGAACGATTTTTAGAGCTTTTACGGCCGTTAAAACCGAGATATTATTCGATTTCAAGCTCTCCAAGAGTGAATCCGCGGCAAGCATCGATCACAGTCGGTGTCGTGCGCGGCCCGGCGTGGAGCGGCCGTGGCGAATACAGGGGTGTGGCATCAAATGATTTAGCTGAGCGTCAAGCCGGTGATGATGTCGTGATGTTTATCCGCACACCGGAATCCCGGTTTCAGCTTCCGAAAGACCCTGAAACGCCAATTATTATGGTCGGGCCAGGCACGGGAGTCGCGCCATTTCGCGGTTTCCTTCAAGCCCGCGATGTTTTAAAGCGGGAGGGCAAAACGCTCGGTGAGGCTCATCTCTATTTTGGATGCAGGAACGATCGGGATTTTATTTACCGAGATGAGCTTGAGCGGTTTGAAAAAGACGGAATCGTCACTGTCCACACAGCCTTTTCCCGAAAAGAGGGCATGCCGAAAACATATGTCCAGCATCTCATGGCTGACCAAGCAGATACATTAATATCAATCCTTGACCGCGGTGGCAGGCTTTATGTATGCGGTGATGGCAGCAAAATGGCCCCGGATGTGGAGGCGGCACTTCAAAAAGCGTATCAGGCTGTCCATGGAACCGGGGAACAAGAAGCGCAAAACTGGCTGAGACATCTGCAGGATACCGGTATGTACGCTAAGGATGTCTGGGCAGGGATATAGATAAAGAAGACTGGAGACATCCAGTCTTTTTAGTCCTTTCGAAAAAATGGTGATCGCGCTAAACATTGATGCATACAATAACTTCAGTCCGCCGGAAGGGCGGGCTGTCTGCAAAACCTATTTTTCGTTTTTGCTAGTTTATGTTATTCTTATACTCGGTATCTATTTCTTTTTTCAAAGGCACACATGACAAAAGAAATCCTTTTTTTATTTCCGAGAAAAAAATGTGAAACGAAATGAAGGTTTCTTTCGTCCAGTGATTGGTTTCCAAATGGTTGTAATAAAAATGATATGGTGCGAAACATAAATATTCCGGCTTGCCGCGGTGTATTTATTGTTGTGTGATGCCTTGATTTTGTTTGGAAAGAAGGAATTGGAAGGCAGGATATAAAGAGCAGGTAAATATGAATGAAGAACTTAAAGTGTTTAAGAAAGTAGAGGTTGCCATGAAGAAACTTTTTTCTTACAAACTTAGCTTTTTTGTGCTGGCTGTTATACTGTTTTGGGCAAAAACGTATTTATCCTACAAGACTGAGTTTAATCTTGGGGTAAAAGGCACAACTCAGGAGATCCTCCTGATATTTAACCCATTCTCAAGCGCCGTCTTCTTTTTAGGACTGGCTTTGCTGGCGAAAGGGCGTAAATCAGCCATTATTATGCTGATTATCGATTTCTTGATGACATTTGTGTTATATGCAAATATTTTATTCTATCGTTTCTTTGACGATTTCTTGACGTTCCCGAACATTAAACAGTCCGGAAACGTTGGAAACATGGGAGACGGGATTTTCAGTATCATGGCCGGTCATGATATTTTCTATTTCTTAGATATTATCATTTTGATTGCGGTATTGATCTGGAGACCTGAATTAAAAGAATACAAAATGAAAAAACGCTTTGCATCTTTAGTGATCCTTTCTGGGATCGCACTGTTTTTCATCAACCTGCACTATGCGGAAAAAGACCGTCCGCAACTGCTGACAAGAACGTTTGACCGCAATTATATTGTGAAATATTTAGGTTTATACAACTACACCATTTATGACGGTGTACAGACGGCTCAAACAGAGACGCAAAGAGCCTATGCAAGCAGCGATGATTTAACAAGTGTCGAGAATTACACGACGTCTCATTATGCGAAACCAAACGCCGAGTACTTCGGCTCTGCCAAAGGCAAAAATATCATTAAAATTCACCTCGAAAGCTTCCAGTCATTCCTGATTGACTACAAGCTAAACGGTGAAGAGGTGACGCCTTTCTTAAATAAACTTGCGCACGGCGGGGAAGATGTGACGTATTTTGATAACTTCTTCCATCAGACAGGCCAGGGAAAAACATCTGATGCCGAGCTGACAATGGATAACTCGATCTTCGGTCTTCCTGAAGGCTCCGCGTTTGTGACGAAAGGCGAAAACACCTACCAGTCGCTTCCTGCGATTTTAGACCAGAAGGAAGGCTATACAAGCGCCGTCCTGCATGGTGATTACAAATCGTTCTGGAACCGTGACCAGATTTACAAACATATCGGATATGACAAGTTCTTCGACGCAAGCACGTATGATATGTCAGATGAAAATGTGATTAATATGGGGCTTAAGGATAAGCCGTTCTTTACAGAATCGATTCCAAAGCTTGAATCTCTTAAACAGCCATTTTATGCGCATTTGATTACATTGACAAACCATTATCCGTTTAACCTTGATGAAAAAGACGCGTCTCTTAAAAAAGCGACAACAGGCGATAACACAGTTGACAGCTACTTCCAGACAGCGCGTTACCTTGACGAAGCGCTTGAGCAATTCTTCAAGGAGCTGAAGGAAGCCGGCCTGTATGACAACTCAGTCATCATGATTTACGGTGACCATAACGGTATTTCTGAAAACCATAACCGAGCGATGAAAGAGATTCTTGGAAAAGAGATCACAGATTATCAAAACGCACAGAACCAGCGTGTGCCGCTGATGATCCGCGTTCCTGGCAAAAAAGGCGGAGTGAACCATACGTATGGCGGCGAAATTGACGTCATGCCGACACTTCTGCACTTAGAAGGAATTGATTCTCAGAAATATATCAACTTTGGTACTGATTTATTCTCTAAAGACCACGACGATACGGTGGCATTCAGAAACGGAGACTTCGTAACGCCGAAGTACACATCAGTCGACAATATCATTTACGATACGAAGACAGGTGAAAAACTGAAAGCGAATGAAGAAACGAAGAATCTGAAAACAAGAGTGAACCAGCAGCTGAGCCTTTCAGACAGTGTCCTGTACAAAGACTTGCTGAGGTTCCATAAACTAAATGATTTCAAAGCCGTTGATCCGTCAGACTATCATTACGGCAAGGAGAAAGAAATCAAATAAGATGAAAAAGAGCCTTGAGCGGGCGCATTGCCTTCGCTCAAGGCTCTTTTTTTGGTTATACAACCAACTTGAAAAAATAGATTCCATTTGGTCACCAAGGCTGGCTTTCTCTCATATCATTACAGTAGATTTTGAAACCGGATTGAAATCGGACAAATTATCGGGGAAATGCCTTGATAGATTGTGAAGATGTACCAGGTTTCGAACTCAATATTCATAGAGATGAGGGGTAGAGATGAAAGCGGTCATTCTCTGCGGCGGAAAAGGAACGAGAATGAGTGAAGTCACGAATGACATTCCTAAACCGCTCGCCATGATAGGCGGCAAACCGATTCTATGGCATATTATGAAAATTTATCAGTACTACGGAGTAAACGAGTTTATTCTGCTTTTGGGCTATAAAGGAGAAAAAATCAAGGAATACTTTCTCGACTATGAATGGAAGCACAACAGCCTGACACTCGACAGCTCTACGGGAGAGGTACAGATGCTGGGGCAGCCTGAAACGTGGAAAATTACGTTTTTGGAGACTGGGGTAGATACGCTGACAGCCGGAAGAATCTTGCAGGCGAAAGACTATATCGGTGATGAAACATTTCTGCTCACCTATGGAGACGGGCTGGCCAATATCAATCTTTTCCATCTCATCAGCTATCATCAGACAAAAGGTGCTGCCGCGACTGTCACCGGCATTGACAAAGTCTCGCAGTTTGGCACCTTGACAGTTGAGGATGGCATGGCGAAAACATTTTCTGAGAAGACATCAAGTGATGGAATCATCAACGGCGGATTCTTCGTTCTTAGTCCAAAGGTTTTCGATTATTTGCCGAAGGACGGGAACACGATGTTCGAAGATGAACCGCTGAAGAACCTTGCCAAAGATGGGGAGCTTGCTGTGTACCGCCATTACGGATTTTGGACGGCCATCGATACGTATAAAAATCTCTTAGAAGTCAACAAAATGTGGAATCAAGGACAACAAGTATGGAAGGTATGGTGAATTGATTTGAGTTTCTGGAAAAATAAAAACGTATTTGTCACGGGATGCACAGGTCTTTTAGGAAGCTATTTGGTGAAAGAGCTGATCGAACAGGGCGCAAACGTTACGGGGCTAGTCAGGGATCATGTGCCTCAATCCAATCTTTATCAGGGAGAACATATCAAGAAAATGAACATCGTGCGGGGCTCTCTTGAGGACTTGGCTGTGATTGAACGCGCGCTTGGCGAGTATGAGATCGACACAGTCTTTCATCTTGCTGCACAAGCGATTGTCGGCGTGGCAAACCGCAACCCGATTTCTACCTTTGAAGCGAATATCCTCGGCACCTGGAATATTCTCGAAGCCTGCCGCAAGCATCCGTTAATTAAGCGGGTCATTGTCGCTTCAAGTGATAAAGCTTACGGCGATCAAGAAAACCTTCCATACGATGAAAACATGCCGCTGCAAGGCAAGCACCCGTACGACGTCTCAAAAAGCTGCGCAGATCTGATCAGCCACACCTATTTTCACACGTACGGGCTTCCGGTCTGCATTACGCGCTGCGGAAACTTATACGGCGGCGGAGATTTGAACTTCAACCGCATCATTCCTCAGACGATTCAGCTTGTGCTGAACGGGGAAGCGCCGGAAATCCGAAGCGACGGCACATTTGTACGGGACTACTTCTATATTGAAGACGCCGTTCAGGCTTATCTGCTTCTTGCAGAAAAAATGGAAGAAAACAATCTTGCCGGAGAGGCCTTTAACTTCAGCAATGAGATCCAGCTGACCGTACTTGAACTGGTAGAGAAAATATTAAAGAAAATGAACAGTAATCTGAAACCTAAGGTGCTGAATCAGGGAAGCAATGAAATCAAACATCAATATTTATCCGCGGAAAAAGCAAGAAAGCTGCTGAATTGGACACCGGCCTACACTATTGATGAGGGACTTGAAAAAACGATTGAGTGGTATACGGAATTCTTCAAAAAGTAATGTGAAACGAGGTGAACAAGACTGTGACCAGCGCGTATTGCACCGTTTTATCAAAAGGAAGATTATATCAGGCAGTCGCTTTGTTTAAGTCGTTAGAGCAAGTTGATCAAGACAGTCCCATTTTTATACTTTGCATGGATGAAGATACGCACCGCGTGTTACAGAAGCTGAAGATGAAGCAGCTGAACCTTGTGCCGGTGGCCGCTCTTGAAAATGAATTGCTGCTGAAGCTGAAGGAAACTAGAGATCAAAGTGAGTATTGCTGGACGATGAAGCCGATCTTTCTGCAAGCTGTGCTGAACAGCAATCCTGAGCTGGAGCGTGTGACGTATATTGACGGGGATCTCTTTTTCTATGCAGATCCATCGCCGATTTTTGAAAACCAGCCGGACTGCTCGGTGTTGCTTTCACGGGGGGATATTGTAATCCCTTCTTTTGAGAAAGAGCAGATTGACATGCTGCAGCGTCTTTTAGGCAGATATAATTCCGGGTTTATCAGCTTCAAGCATGATGATGCAGGCACGGATTGCTTGGGGTGGTGGAAGGAACGCTGTCTTGAGGAATGCAAAAATGCACCGGGTGAAGGAAAATTCGGTGATCAGGGCTATTTGGATTATATGTCTGAGCTGTTTCCGAATGTGTGTGACATTACAACACCCGGCGTGAACATCGGGCATTGGAATTATGGGCAGCATACGTTTTCCTGGAATGATGGCCGGATCGTGCTGGAGGATGGCAGTCCGCTGATCTTTTATCATTTCAGCGGATACCGAATCGTCAGCATCAATGAAATCAAACAGATTCATGAAACAACCCGCACAGATCTGCCGTTTGTGCATGAACTGTATCAAGAGACACTGCCGCATATCATTCAGCACATGCAAACGTTAGACCCTGAATTTAACGGTTTTGCTTCAAAAGATGACAACAAATAAATGAGTAAATACAGGAAGTGAAAATGAAGTGAAAGCAAGCGTTATTATTCCTGCATATAATTCGAAGGAGCGTCTTTACAACAGCCTTCTGTCATTAAACCAGCAGGAGTGCGATGAAGAATTCGAAGTCATTGTAGCGGACAATGGCTCTGAGGACGGGACGCTCTCGATGCTTGAGTCATTTCAAGCTGATTTTCCGCTGATCTTTACACGGATTAAAGAAAACAGGGGCATTGCGTACGGACGAAATCAGGCGCTTCGCAATGCCAGAGGAGACATCCTGATTTTCCATGACAGCGATATGCTTGCGGCAAAGGACCTTGTGGCAAAACATATTAAAGCCCATGAGAACGAAGAGAATCTCGTCGTGTGCGGGTTGTTTTGGAAACGGATCTACAGTTTTTACTATGAACGATTTGAAGAAGAACATAAGGAACAGCTCGCAAAGCTCACAGGTGAAATGCCGAAGAAAGACAAACAAAAGCTGCTGGAGGAAGCGGACATCAAAAACGGAAGCTTTCTTGATAAAAGCTTTGACCTCGATACCGACTTTATAGACGTGCTCAAGAAGATTTTAGATGAGTACGGCGATGACTTGAAAGGCTATCATATGCCATGGCGCTTTTTTATCACGAATAATTCCTCTGTGAAACGCAAGCATGTGGTTGACCTCGGTTTATTTGACGAAGGCATTGTGCGGTACGGGTTTGAGGATTATGACCTCGGGATCAGGCTTCATCAGGCCGGATTGACCTTCAGGCTTCGCCGTGATATTGTCAGTGTTCATCAGGAACATCCAAGCAATTGTAAGTCTGTAGACGATATTCGGGCAAACATTGCCTATATGTGCGATAAATACAATAACATCCGCTCCTTAGACGTTCATCTCGCTTTTAATGGGCCGTTCCCGCCTGACATGACGAACAGAATCATGGCTGATATTCAAAAGCTGCTGGAATCACAGAAATATGATATGCTGCTGAATCTGTTTCTTGAGCTTCTGCATGTTGTTAAAGAGCGCAACATTGATCCGGATTGGCGAAAGAAATCCCCAAGGGTGACGGCGAAAAGCTTTGATTTGCAAACTGTCCGCAAGCTTCTGCCTAAGGCGAAGAAAAAGCTAGGCGTGAACGATTTTGCCAACGCACTGTATGCGCTTGTCAACGATTTGCTGCACGTGGATCTTAGATCATTGGATGTGGTATAAGTGAGTACATTTCATTTTTCAACGATAGTGTCAAGGACACATATCTTTAAGCTCATGCCTATGATTCATTCTCTCCATGAGCATTGCGATGATTTTCATTTATATGTGCTGTGTGTCGACCAGAAAGCGTATGAATTGCTTCAGCACGTTCCATGGGAGCATGTAACCTTTGTGCAGCTGCATGAAATGGAAGACCCGGAGCTGTTGAAAGCGAAAAGCAACAGAACGTTTCATGAATATTGCTGGACGTTAAAGCCCGCCTTTTTGTTTCATGTGATGAGCAAGTGGGATGACGCTGAATACTTTGCCCATATGGATACGGATCTATTTTTCTTTTCTGATCCGGCACGTATTTTTGCAGAAAACCCAACGGCGTCTCTGTATTTGACTGATCATCGTAATTCGCCGCGCTTCATGTCCTACTACGACCGAACCGGACGCTTTAATACAGGCTTTGTCGGCGCCGGTAATACAAAGGAAGCATATGAAGCGGTGTGGCAGTGGAGACAGGACTGTATTGAATTTTGCACGGTCGAAATGGATACGGAACGAAAGACATATGGTGATCAAAGATATGTGGAGAAATGGCCGGAGCAGTTTAAAGGTGTTCATGTTGTCAAATCAATAGGAGCCAATACAGCGCTTTGGAATATCGAAAACTATAAGGTCGGGCAAAAGGACGGCCGCGTGTATATAGATGAAACGCCGCTGATTTTCTATCATTTCTCTGGGTTTACACTGGTGACAGAAAAAGAGTTTAATCTTTGCTGGTACTACCGGATTGAAGACGAAGCGACAATTGAGATGATTTATATGCCGTATATATTAAATCTGAAAAGATGGATTGATGAAATACAGTCGGCGTTTCCGGACTTTGCGGATGGCTTTATCCCGAAGCACGCAGTGCCTGACACTCATTTTATCCAGCTGGATTAAAAAACCCCCTGCCGCCTGGCAGGGGTTTTTTCAGCTATGCCATTCTCTCAGCTTCTGGTCACTTGGCAATAGGAAGGCAAGGATGCCGAGAACAGGGAGAAAGGCAATGGCGATCATCGTCGGGGTCAGGCCCGCGGCGTCAATCAGAGCGCCCAGCGCCACAGCGCCGATTGCGCCCATCCCGAAGGCAAGCCCGACGGTTAAACCGGACATTGTGCCGATTTTTCCAGGAACTAGCTCCTGTGCGTAGACGACCGTTACAGAAAAGCTCGACATCAGAACCAAGCCAATCAATGCGAGCACGCCATAGGCGAGAACCGGGCCGGCAAATGGCAGCACAATCGCCAGCGGCGCCGAGCATAACAGCGAACCGAGGATAACGAAGCGTTTTCCAAAACGGTCTGCAAGCGGGCCGCCGAGAAACGTGCCGATTGCGCCGAACAGCAAGAAGACAAAAATATAGCTTTGTGCCTGCTGAATGCTTACGTGATATGTATCCATCGCGTAAAACGTGTAAAAGTTACCGATCGCACTCGTATACCAAGAACGAGCAAAAATGAGAAATATAATAATAATAAGAGCAGATACAACAGATTTGGTGATGGCCGTGTTTTCAGCCGTTTTCTTTTGTTTGCCTGATTTCTGGGCAAGGCTGCCGAGACGTGAGGCGTACCATTTCGCGATATACATGAGAAACATAACAGCAAGCGCGGCGACAAGCGTGAACCAAACAGCGCCGAATTGCCCGAGCGGCACAAGGATCAGCGCGGTGATCAGCGGCGCCATCGCCTGGCCTGAGTTTCCGCCCACCTGATAAATCGACTGGGCGAGCCCGCGTTTTGTGCCGGCGGCCATATACGCCACACGGGAGCCCTCCGGATGGAAAATGGCCGAGCCTAATCCAATGAAAAACACACAGCATAAGATCGTTATGAATGACGGGGCAAATGCAAGGCCCAAAATGCCAAGCATGCTGGCGGTCAAACCGACTGGCAGCGCATACGGCCGCGGCCGTTTATCGGTATACCAGCCGACAACAGGCTGCATGACGGATGACACCATGTTTAATGTGAAAGCAATGATGCCGAGCTGTGTAAACGTCAGGCTCATGGAGCGTTCCAAAATAGGGAACATGGCCGGAATCACAGCCTGAAGCGAATCGTTGAGCATATGGCAAATTCCGATAATAATCAAAATCGGATACACCGTGGTGCCTGGTTTTTGAACTGTTTTTTCTTTTAACGGGGCGGCGATAGCCAATTGAGTCTCCTCCTTACATATATAACCAAAGCATACCACCATATTATTCATAAGGTGAAGAATTTATCAAGAGGAAAAAAGACTCTTATGAAAGAAACGCCGTCAGCCTGATTAGCAGCTGACAGTATTTTCGATATTCAAAATGTGATATAGCTCTTCAAGCTTACGAATCTCATAGGTTGGTATGATCTCTGGCACATTCGGCTTCATGTCAGGGTTCATCCAGCAAGTATCAAGCCCGGCGAGCTGTCCGCCTTTGATATCAGCAGTCAGTGAATCCCCAATGATTAATGTGTGCTCTGCTGAAAATTGAGGAATCCGTTCAAATACGTAATCGAAATATTCCTTCATCGGCTTTTGGAAGCCTGTGTCTTCAGAAACGAAAATGTCCTTGAAGAATGGAAATAATCCTGAATCATGGAGACGCTTATATTGTGTGTGAGACACACCGTTTGTCACGATGTACAAATCATACTGTTGCTGCAGATTTGAGATGAGATCAAATGCACCGTCAATAAGCTGATGTCCTTCTTCAAGAAAGCGGCGGTATTTTTGCTCAAGCAAGGCGCCGTCCGCTTCGTAACCGTACTCCTTGAGCAAAGCGGAGAAACGTGTGTTTACGACTTCATCCCGTGTCATCTTACCTTCTTCAAAGGCTCTCCAGAGACCTTGATTGATGGTTTTATACTGCGCCTTCATGTCATTTGTTAAAGGAATGTTCTGATCTTCAAACAGCAAACGCAGGGCTAAAGCTTCTGCCGCTTGAAAATCAAGGATGGTATCATCTACATCAAATAATAAAGTGCGGTATCGTTTCATCTGTGTGTCTCCCTTTCCTCATATGTATTCAAAGTATAGCACATAAAAAAAGGAAAAAGCCGGCGGGTGAGGCACCGCCGGCTGAAAAGAGATTATTTGTTTAATAAGCTGTGTTTTCTCGAATATAGGAAGTAAACCAGCGTTCCGACAGCGATCCAGATGACAAATGAAAGCCATGTGACGCCGGGAAGGCTGTACATGAACCAAAGGCAGATGCCTGCGCTGATAATCGGCACAACCGGAACGAACGGCACTCTGAAGGACGCCTTGATTTCAGGATGTTTTTTTCTTAGCACAATGACAGCAACGGAAATGACCGTAAACGCGGCAAGTGTTCCCATGTTCACCAGATGGGCCAGCGTTCCGAGGTTAATAAAGCCGGCGATTCCCGCTGCAACGATCCCTGTCAGCCATGTGTTGCGGAACGGGGTTTTAAATGACGGATGAACCTTTGCGAACAATCCAGGCAGAAGGCCGTCTCTGCTCATGGCAAATGTCAAACGAACCTGAGCGTACAGCAAAGCGAGCATCACCGTCGTAATCCCGATAATCGCACCGACAGAAATAATTCCGGCAACAGCGTCCTGTCCGACGAATTTCAGCGCAAAAGATACAGGATCTCCGACATTCAATTTGGCATAAGGCATCATGCCTGTCAGCACAAGCGATACCGCGATGTACAGAACCGTGCAGACGGCTAGAGCTGAAATAATGCCGACGGGCATGTTTTTTTGCGGATTTTTCACTTCCTCTGATGCGTTTGAAACCGCGTCAAACCCAAGGTACGCGAAGAATACAGTGGCAGCGCTAAGTATGACGCCTTTCATCCCGAATGGCATAAAAGGAGACCAGTTGTCCGGTTTCACATAGCCGATGCCGACAATAATGAACAATAAAATGATCGCGATTTTCATCAGTACAATAACGTTGTTAAAGCGTGTGCTTTCCTTGACGCCTCTGCTGACAATCGCAGTGATGAGGAGAATGATCACCGCAGCCGGAAGGTTAAATACGGCGCCCGCCGTGCTTCCCGGCGCTCCTGTCAGTGCAGCCGGAATATGAAGATTGAAGCCGGCAAGCAGTGATTGAAAGTATGAAGACCAGCCGGTGGCAACCGCCGACAGTGCAATGACATATTCAAGCATGAGATCCCATCCGATCAAAAAGGCGAGCAGCTCTCCAAGTGTCACGTATGAGTATGAGTACACGCTTCCCGAAATCGGAATGGAAGACGAAAACTCAGCATAACAGAAAGCAGCCAGCGCACAGGCGAGCCCCGCTAAAATAAACGATATGATGAGGGCGGGACCTGCACCGGTCGCTGCCACTGTTCCTGTAATGACAAAAATCCCTGTACCGATGACACAACCGATACCGAGCAAGGTTAAATCAAATGCGCTTAACGTACGGGCAAGGCTTTTTGACTTGCTCTGCGCACTCAATGTTTCAAGCGGTTTTTTTCTAAATAATGAACTCATCAAAAGTTCCTCCTAGAAATATTCAAAATATTCTAATCATTATATGCAGTTCTTGTTGTATTATATTGTCGAAATTTGACGTAGTCAATAAAATATTTTTCTGCTTTAAATGATAGAAGCGAAACAGCGTTGTCGTATCATAGGATAGTAATTTTTACTAATCGTATATTCAATTTTATGCAAGATGAACCGATAGAAAAAATAGATTCGCCCATATTTTGATTTGCGGTTATAAAGGAGATGCTGACCATGTTTCAATATGAAGAGTTGAATAAACAGTTTATCGGCGGGAAATGGCAGGAGGGCAGCAGCCCAAATGTATTGGAAAACAAAAATCCTTATACTCAAAAAACATTCACAACATTCCGTAAAGCGACTGCTGACGATGTAGATGAAGCGTATCGGGCAGCGGCGCTGGCAAAGAAAAAATGGGATGCGGTCAACCCGTTCGAGAAAAGAACCATTTTAGAAAAAGCCGTCACGTATATTGAAGAAAATGAAGAAGCCATTATTTATTTGATTATGGAGGAGCTAGGCGGTACAAGGCTCAAAGCAGCTTTTGAAATCGGTCTTGTCAAAAACATCATAAAAGAAGCGGCAACGTTCCCAATCCGCATGGAGGGGAAAATTCTTCCGTCAACAATAGATGGCAAGGAAAACAGATTATATCGCGTGCCGGCAGGCGTTGTCGGTGTCATCAGTCCGTTTAACTTCCCATTCTTTTTATCTATGAAATCAGTGGCGCCTGCACTCGGAGCCGGCAATGGCGTTGTGCTAAAGCCGCATGAGGAAACGCCGATTTGCGGCGGAACGCTGATTGCGAAAATTTTTGAGAACGCGGGAATTCCAGCGGGGCTGCTGAATGTTGTTGTCACAGACATTGCTGAAATCGGCGACAGCTTCGTTGAGCATCCAGTGCCGCGGATCATCTCATTTACCGGTTCTACGAAAGTCGGCAGCTACATCGGACAGCTTGCGATGAAGCATTTTAAAAAGCCGCTTCTTGAGCTTGGCGGGAACAGCGCCTTCATCGTACTTGAGGATGCAGATATAGAATATGCGGTCAATGCGGCGGTGTTCAGCCGATTTACACATCAAGGGCAGATTTGCATGTCAGCCAACCGCGTGCTTGTTCATTCTTCTATTTATGACAAGTTCCTTGAGCTGTACCAGGCAAAAGTGGAATCGCTGAAAGTCGGCGACCCAATGGACCCTGATACGATTATCGGGCCATTAATCAACAGCAGACAGACGGACGGGCTGATGAAGACTGTAGAGCAAGCAATTGAAGAAGGCGCTGTACCAGTGAAGCTTGGCGGATTTAACGGGACGATCGTGGAACCGACGATCTTAAAAGACGTCAAACCGTTCATGAGCATTGCCAAGGAAGAGCTGTTCGGACCAGTCGTCTCCTTTATGAAGTTTGATTCAGAAGACGAAGCGGTGGATATCGCAAACGAAACCCCGTTTGGCTTGAGCGGTGCCGTACATACGTCAAATCTTGAGCGCGGCGTGGCTTTTGCGAAACGCATTGAAACAGGCATGATTCACGTCAATGACACGACCATCAATGATGAACCGAATGTAGCCTTCGGCGGTGAAAAGCAATCAGGCCTCGGCCGTTTAAACGGTGAGTGGAGCCTCGAAGAATTTACAACGCTGAAATGGATCTCGGTCCAGCACGAAAAACGCAGCTTCCCTTATTAATGAAAAGGAGTGAATGGAATTGACCATAAATACGGAAAAAGAAACCGCAGATATTCTGGACGCATTTATCAAAGTAGCCCCTTATTTAAACAGCCTGGTTCAGGATGATATTACAATCGGCATTTATGATACGGAAAAACTGCTCGTGAATATACCGGCCAAAACCTTTTCGCTGAACGTAAAAGCCGGCGATCCGCTGCAGGAAGGGGATATCATCACAGATGCCATCCGCAGCAATCAGAAGAAGACGAGCATGGTTCCGAAAGAATTGTTCGGCTTCCCATTGATCGCGCGTGCCATCCCGCTGCACGACGAGAATGGAAGAGTCATTGGAGGCGTCGGCCTCGGAACGAGCCTTGAGGAGTCGTCAAAGCTGCATGATGTCGCGGAAAGCTTATCAGCTGTTGTTGAACAAACAGCCGCGGCTATTTCCGACATTTCTGAATCAATTAACGGGTTTTCAACTCAAATGTCGGGCATTTCCTCTCAGGCGAAAAAAGTAAGCGAAAGCGCCGGTGAAATCGCCGATATTTCAGTAACTGTTAAAGGCATCTCGGACCAAAGCAATCTGCTCGGCTTGAACGCCGCGATCGAAGCGGCAAGAGCAGGGGAGTCCGGAAAAGGATTCTCTGTCGTCGCAGATGAGATCAGAAAGCTAGCGACGCATTCAAAAGAAAATGTCGGCCAAATTGACCAGATTACGAAAAAAATCCACAGCCTGCTGAAAGGGCTGGAGGAATCCATTGAGTCGATTAACCAGCATACAGACGGACAAGCCGCTGCTGTTGAACAAATTTCCGCCACGATGCAGGAGATTTCAGGAAGCGCGCAGCATCTTGCGAAAATGGCCGAAAAAGCGCTTGAGGAAGAGTAAGAGACCGGGGACAAACATCCCCGGTCTTTTTCTTATCCTGCATTTCCATGAAATTCGTCTGACGTTTTACTAGTTTTATTCCAGCGGCTGATTTAAAATGTACACATGAACTTACGTGAGGATTGATAGGAACCATGAGCATATTAAAAGCGGAAAATCTTTATAAAACATACGGAGATAAAACATTATTTGACCATATCTCCTTTCATATTGAAGAGAATGAGAGAATCGGATTAATCGGGCCGAACGGAACAGGAAAATCAACGCTGTTGAAAGTGATTGCCGGCTTGGAATCTATCGAAGAAGGAGAAATCACGAAATCCGGAAGCGTGCAGGTCGAATTTCTTCATCAAGACCCGGAGCTGCCTGCGGGGCAAACAGTGCTGGAGCATATCTATTCCGGTGAATCGGCTGTGATGAAAACCTTGCGTGAATATGAAAAAGCGCTGTATGAACTGGGGAAAGATCCCGAAAATGAACAGCGCCAGAAACACCTGCTGGCAGCACAAGCGAAAATGGACGCGAACAATGCATGGGATGCAAACACCTTGGCAAAAACCGTATTGTCTAAGCTGGGCGTCAACGACGTAACAAAACCGGTCAATGAGCTCTCAGGCGGCCAGAAAAAACGGGTGGCCATTGCCAAAAACTTAATTCAGCCCGCTGATTTGCTCATTTTGGACGAGCCGACAAACCATTTGGATAATGAAACGATTGAGTGGCTTGAAGGGTATTTAAGCCAATATCCCGGCGCCGTCATGCTGGTGACGCACGATAGATATTTCTTAAACCGTGTCACCAACCGCATTTATGAGCTTGAAAGAGGCAGCCTCTACACTTACAAAGGCAACTATGAAGTGTTTTTAGAAAAACGCGCGGAACGGGAAGCGCAGGCTGAGCAAAAGGAAACGAAGCGGCAAAACCTGCTGCGCCGCGAACTGGCTTGGCTCAGACGAGGAGCGAAAGCCCGCTCCACAAAACAAAAAGCGAGAATTGACCGGGTAGAGACGCTTAAAGAGCAGACAGGCCCTCAGTCATCAGGTTCACTCGATTTTGCCATTGGCTCGCACCGTCTCGGAAAACAGGTTATTGAAGCGGAGAACGTCATGATCGCTTATGACGGCCGCATGCTCGTCGACCGTTTTAATGAACTTGTCATACCAGGTGAACGGATCGGGATCATCGGGCCAAACGGCATCGGGAAAACAACGCTGTTAAATGCCCTTGCCGGCCGTCATACGCCGGACGGAGGCGATATTACGATCGGACAGACGGTCAGAATCGGCTACTATACTCAGGATCATAGTGAAATGAACGGTGAGTTAAAAGTCATTGACTATATAAAAGAAACGGCGGAGGTCGTAAAAACGGCAGATGGCGATATGATTACAGCTGAACAAATGCTCGAGCGTTTCCTCTTCCCGCGTTCGATGCAGCAGACGTATATCCGCAAGCTGTCCGGCGGGGAAAAACGCCGTTTATACTTGCTTCAGGTTCTCATGCAGGAGCCGAATGTCCTGTTTCTCGATGAGCCGACGAACGATTTGGATACTGAAACATTAAGCGTTCTTGAGGATTATATTGACCAGTTCCCAGGCGTCGTCATCACCGTATCCCATGACCGCTATTTCCTTGACCGCGTCGTCGACCGTTTGATTGTATTTGAAGGAAATGGTGTCATTTCCCGCTTTCAAGGCTCCTATAGCGACTATATGGAGGAGTCAAAAGCGAAAAAAGCGGCCCCAAAACCGGCAGCTGAGGAAAAAACGGCTGAAGCCGAGCCGAAGAAAAAACGGAAAAAGCTTTCTTACAAAGACCAGTTGGAATGGGACGGCATCGAAGATAAAATTGCCCAGCTGGAAGAAAAGCATGAACAGCTTGAAGCTGACATCGCCGCAGCAGGCAGTGATTTTGGCAAAATCCAAGAGCTGATGGCCGAGCAGGCGAAAACGGCGGAAGAGCTTGAGGCTGCGATGGACCGCTGGACAGAATTGTCCCTCATGATCGAAGAACTGGAAAGCTAAAAAGCGTGGCCGCAGCAGGCCGCGCTTTTTTTCACATAATGGACAAAAACGAACCGGCCTGCTTATGTTAGGATAAAGTTGTGTGTCAGCGGCACATGGAAAACTAACGGAGATGATGAAGTATGACATGGGCGATCGTGATGTTAATTCTCATGAGTCTGGTGAAAATCGTATTAACCTGTCTTCCTACAGGCGTCATAGAATGGCTGCTCGGCAAATTTGAAGTGCACGCCAAGCTGAGTGACGAAAATGCGAGTCTCTCTCTAGATGGAAAACGCCTCGAGGGTGCAGAGAAGCAGAAAGTGATTGATCAATTTAACGAAGCTATCTTCCTGGAAAAATATTATATCTATCCAGGTGATGAAGAGCGTTATTTACATCCGGAAAACGGCGGCACGCCTCTGGTGATAGATACAAAAAAAGGAAAAAAAGACGTGAAGCTGTTCGTGTACCGCTACGACGACCATATCGACGTCGTGAAACAGTACAAGAAGAAAGTGATCGCGTATCGAGTGCTTTCTGAAAGCCTTCAAAAAGAGTCTCTGTCAGTGGCGGGAAGTTTAGCTTAAACAGGAAAGTGAAAGACGGGTGCTGTATGCTGCTCGTCTTTTTTATTGTTTTTTAAAACTTAACGTTTACGTTAAGGTTCAAAAGGTGTATAATGGTAACAGAAACGGCGAAGGGGGATTTACCTTGGAATGGATGAAGATTGATCAAGTGGCCAAAAGAAGCGGGCTGACAAAGCGGACCATCCGGTTTTATGAAGAAATCGGCTTGATTCCGGCGCCGAAACGGACAGACGGCGGTGTAAGGCTTTATTCAGAGGATGATATGGAGGAGCTTGAGAAAGTCATCAGCACAAAAGAGGTGCTCGGTTTTTCCCTTCAGGAGCTTCAGCATTTCATGGAAACCAGCCGCCAGCTAGAGTTAAACAAAGAGGGGTATTTGTTGTCACTGGATCCTAAGGAACGGAAAGAAAAACTGGAGGAAATTCAGGAAACCCTGAATCACCAGCTGGATTTGATTGATGAGAAAATCCGCACATTCCAAAGCTTTAAAGAACGCCTGCAGGGCATGAAAGGCAAAGCGGAACGCGCCATTCAATCAATCGAATGAAAAGTTTGTTAAACGCTATTTTTGTAGCGTTTCTTTTAATGGAATAAAGATGGAGGTCAGGTCAAATGGATAAGACAACACAAGTGAATCAGAAAACAGGCTTGCTCAGCCAGCCGAAAGCGGTATGGGCTGTCGCGTTTGCCTGTGTGATTTCCTTTATGGGAATCGGGCTGGTTGATCCAATTCTTCCGGCCATTGCCGCACAATTACATGCTTCACCTAGTGAAGTATCACTCTTGTTTACAAGTTATTTGCTTGTAACCGGATTTATGATGTTTTTCTCAGGAGCCATTTCCAGCCGCATCGGCGCGAAATGGACATTAATTCTCGGACTTATTTTTATTATTGTGTTTGCGGGGTTTGGCGGCAGCTCAAGCTCAATCGCTCAGTTAGTCGGCTATCGCGGCGGCTGGGGATTAGGGAATGCTTTGTTTATTTCAACAGCGCTTGCGGTCATCGTCGGTGTATCAGTCGGAGGAAGCGCCCAAGCGATTATTTTGTATGAGGCCGCGCTCGGTCTCGGGATTTCTGTCGGGCCGCTTGCAGGCGGAGAGCTCGGAAGCATTTCATGGCGCGCACCGTTTTTTGGAGTATCTGTCCTGATGTTTATTGCGTTAATCGCGATTTCTTTCATGCTTCCGAAGCTGCCGAAACCGGCGAAACGCGTCGGTGTGTTTGATGCGATGAAGGCACTCAAATATAAAGGCCTGCTGACAATGGCGGTATCGGCATTCCTATACAACTTTGGATTTTTTATTTTGCTAGCTTATTCTCCGTTCGTACTGGATTTAGATGAACACGGTCTTGGATATGTCTTCTTCGGCTGGGGCCTTCTGCTGGCGATTACGTCAGTCTTTACGGCGCCGCTCGTGCACAAAGCGCTGGGCACAGTGCGTTCGCTAGTCGTTCTCTTTATCGCCTTTGCGGCCATTCTCGTTATTATGGGGATCTGGACAGACCATCAGACTTTGATTATTACATGTATCGTTGTCGCTGGTGCTGTCCTCGGTATGGTGAATACGATCATGACAACCGCTGTGATGGGTTCTGCGCCGGTTGAACGTTCAATCGCGTCTTCAGCCTACAGCTCAGTCCGCTTCATCGGCGGCGCGCTCGCCCCGTGGATTGCAGGAATGCTGTCAGAACACTTTACTGCAAGCACACCATATACAGTAGGCGGAATCGTCGTTTTTGTCGGCATGCTTGTCCTTCTCATGGGACGTAAACATCTTGCTGGAATTAAGGCGGGGCATTAATAACGAAAGACACTGCGCATATGCAGTGTCTTTTTATTCGTTATAATGCATCATAATCGAATTGGTGCAGGAAAGGACAACCTTTATGACACAATTTTACTATTTTCCGGCTGAAAACTCCCTTTAGAAACCGGTTTTTTCGGTCAGCAAGAACGGCGTTCGCGGAAAGGGCATCCGCTTCGGTCAGGCATTGATGCGGCTGGGATTTATCTTGCAGAAGCTGAGAATGTGTCCGTTCATTTACGATTGCCATTTCAGTGATGGTTCATGCTGTAGAGGGGACGTTTGCCATGGATAAGGCAAAACCTGACGAATATGATCAGAAATGTTTAGAAACGCTCTATCAATACATACACAGCGTCATGAAAAACAGCTTTTCTCGGTCGAGTGGTTTACCGCTTGGGAAGATGAGGAGGATTTTGAGCTGTCTGCCAAAAGAGAGCTGACACTTGATGAATTCACATCTCCATTGCAGCTCATTTTAAAAGACAGAGAGCTTTTGAGAATCGTTCAGAAAAAATGGCAGTAAAAAACCCGCCCTTTAGCAGGCGGGTTTTTTTATAAATTAAAGCACTTTCGTCGTCCAAGACTCGCAGTTCCACGTTTCTGTCGCAATATCCATATAAAAGTCTGGCTCGTGGGAAATGAGCAGAATGGAGCCTTTATATTCTTTCAGGGCGCGCTTGAGCTCTTCCTTGGCATCGGCATCCAAGTGGTTTGTCGGCTCATCGAGCACCAGCAGGTTTGTTTCTGAGTTGATTAGCTTGCACAATCTGACTTTCGCTTTTTCGCCTCCGCTTAATACGGAGACGCGGCTTTCGATATGCTTTGTCGTCAGCCCGCATTTTGCCAGAGCGGCACGGATTTCATACTGCGTATAAGAAGGGAATTCGCTCCATACTTCTTCGATGCACGTATTGTTGTTTGTTTCCTTGACCTCTTGCTCGAAATAGCCGGTATAGATGTGCTCACCGCGTTCAACAGAGCCTTCGAGCGGCTGGATTTCACCAAGCAAACTTTTCAGCAATGTCGTTTTTCCGATCCCATTCGCGCCGTAAAGGGCGATTTTTTGGCCGCGCTCCATGCGGAGGTTGAGCGGACGGGACAGCGGGGAATCGTAACCGATCACGAGATCCTTCGTTTCAAAAATCAGCTTGCCTGACGTTCTCGCCGGCTTAAAGTGGAATTCCGGCTTTGGCTTTTCTGCCGCAAGCTCGATCATATCCATCTTATCGAGTTTCTTTTGGCGGGACATCGCCATGTTTCTCGTGCTGACACGCGCTTTGTTGCGGGCGACGAAATCCTTCAGCTCCGCGACTTCCTGCTGCTGCTTTTTGTAGGCCGCTTCAAGCTGCTGTTTTTTCACCTCGTAGACTTCCATAAACTGATGGTAGTCGCCGACATAACGTGTCAGCTCTTGATTTTCAACGTGATAAATCAGGTTGATGACACTATTCAAGAACGGAATATCGTGGGAAATCAGGATGAACGCGTTCTCGTATTCCTGCAGGTAGCGTTTCAGCCATTCAATATGCTGTTCATCAAGATAGTTGGTCGGCTCATCGAGAAGCAGAATTTCCGGCTTTTCAAGGAGAAGCTTAGCGAGAAGGACCTTTGTGCGCTGTCCGCCGCTCAAATCGGTGACATCTCGCTCTAAACCGATATCGCTCAAACCGAGACCGCGGGCGATTTCTTCCACCTTGGAATCAATGACATAAAAATCATTGTTTGTCAGCGCGTCTTGAATGACGCCGACTTCTTCAAGCAGCTTTTCGAGCTCGTCGGGATCAGCCTCGCCCATTTTGTTGTATATCTCGTTCATTTCCTCTTCCATCGCAAATAAATAATGGAATGCGTCTTTCAGGACGTCTCGAATGGATTTTCCTTTTTCCAGCACGGTATGCTGATCAAGGTATCCGACACGGACGTTTTTTGACCACTCGACTTTTCCCTCATCAGGTTCAAGCTTTCCGGTAATAATATTCATGAAGGTTGATTTTCCTTCACCGTTTGCGCCGATCAAACCGACGTGCTCGCCTTTTAACAGGCGGAAGGAAACGTTATTAAAAATGGCCCGGTCCCCGAAACCGTGGCTTAAATCCTTTACAGATAAAATACTCATGTTTACACCTCTATCGTTATCAAACACGCACAATCGGCGTGTAATATTCACTCTTTTGATTATAAAGGAGGATTCGGAATGTTGAAAGGTATAGGAAAGAAAAAGAAAAATTGCGTTCCGGGCGAGGTTTTGAGATACTATGGAATAGATTTCAGGAATTGAGGAGAACAAAATGACGCAAACTTGGCCATTTTTACATAATGCACAATCATTTATACAAGAGAATTGGAATGCTTCCGGCTTTCAAACGCCAACCCCTGTTCAAGAGCAGGCAGCCCAGCTGATCATGGACGGAAAGGACGTCATTGCAGAATCGCCGACAGGTACAGGGAAGACGCTGGCGTATGCGCTGCCGGTCTTGGAGCGGATCAAACCAGAGCAAAAGCATCCGCAGGCTGTGATTTTAGCGCCTTCCCGTGAGCTGGTCATGCAGATTTTTCAGGTGATTCAGGATTGGAAAGCGGGCTCAGAGCTGCGCGCGGCTTCCTTAATCGGCGGGGCGAATGTGAAGAAGCAGGTCGAAAAGCTGAAGAAACATCCGCATATCATCGTCGGCACGCCAGGCAGGGTATTTGAACTGATTAAAGCAAAGAAACTCAAAATGCATGAAGTGAAAACGATTGTACTTGATGAAGCGGATCAGCTTATCCTGCCGGAGCATCGCGAAACGATCAAACAAATTATTAAAACGACATTAAGAGACCGCCAGCTTCTATGTTTTTCCGCGACACTCAAAAAGGAAACAGAGGATGTGCTCCGCGAATTGGCGCAAGAGCCTGAGGTGTTGAAGGTACAGCGAAGCAAGGCGGAGGCAGGGAAAGTGAAACATCAATACCTGATTTGCGACCAGCGCGACAAAGTGAAGCTGCTGCAAAAGCTGTCAAGGCTTGAAGGCATGCAGGCACTCGTATTTGTGAGAGACATCGGCAACCTGAGTGTATATGCGGAAAAGCTGGCATATCACCACGTTGAACTCGGCGTTTTGCACAGTGAAGCGAAAAAAATGGAGCGGGCAAAAATCATTTCCGCATTCGAAGACGGAGAGTTTCCTCTTTTATTGGCGACTGACATTGCCGCACGCGGTTTAGACATTGAAAACCTGCCATACGTGATTCATGCTGATATTCCAGATGAAGATGGCTATGTCCACAGATCAGGACGAACAGGCCGGGCCGGAAAAGAAGGCAACGTGCTGAGCCTTGTGACAAAATTGGAGGAATCAAAGCTGAAAAAAATGGCGAAGAAGCTTGGTGTTGAGCTGAGTGAAGCTGTGTATGCAGGCGGAAAACTGAAGACGAAATAAAAAGGAGGGCGGAAAGCCCTTTTTTTGTTGTAAAATAATAGAAAAGATTTTGCGCGGAGGTGGGAAAATGGCTTCAATAGACAGGTTTCAAGTAATGCAGGAGCCAGAGCTGAAAATACTTGAACACTGGTTTGAGAATGAGGATACCAGACGGAGAATGGATGGGATGCTGCCATTAGATGAGTGGTACGCACGAGTAAATAAAGATAAACACGATACTGTCATCATGGCGTATGATGGACAGCTGCCGGCAGGGATGGTCGTTATTGAGTTCGGAGAGGAGCGGACGTATATTGGATTGATCGTCAATCCTTTGTACCGGCTTCAAGGGTACGGAAAACGGATACTGCAAAAGCTGATGACCGAACCTGATTTTACTAGCGTGCGAGAATGGGTGGCATGCATTGAAGAAGACAATCGAATCAGTTTAGCTTGCTTTCAAGCAGCAGGATTCACTTTAGAAGACACGGAACCTGATGAAGATGGTTTTCTTACGCTGATTCTTCGCAACTGATCTCATCGAAACACAAAAGGAGGGCAAAAAGCCCTCCCGTTTTCATCTTCATTCAGCTCGGATCACTGACCTTGATCAGCTGTTTCCCTTTATTTTCTCCCTTAAATAAACCGAGAAACGCGTCAGGAATGTTTTCGAAGCCTTCTGTGATGGTTTCCTCGTAATGGAGTTTACCAGCCTTCAGCCATTCGGCCAGCTGTTTTGCTCCCTCAGAAAAACGATCGGAGTAGTCGCTTACGATAAAGCCTTGCATCAGCGACTTCGTTTTAATGAGTTTTGATTGGACACGAGGGCCCATGTCATCTGCTTCGCTTTCTGCGTTATAGGAAGAAATGGCGCCGCACACCGGAATGCGGGCAAATTCATTGAGCAGATTCATCACCGCGTCTGAAATCGGTCCGCCGACATTGTCAAAATACACATCGACACCGTCAGGACAAGCGTTTTGAAGCGCTTTTTGGATATCATCCGCTGTTTTGTAATTGATGGCTTCGTCAAACTGAAGCTCCTGTTTTAAATAGTCGATTTTTTCATCAGAGCCCGCGATGCCGACGACTCGCGCGCCTTTGATTTTGGCAATTTGCCCGACTGTTGAACCGACGGCTCCGGCAGCTCCTGAGACAACCACGGTTTCGCCTTCCTTCGGGCGTCCGATGTCCAGCAATCCGAAGTATGCTGTTAAGCCGGTCATTCCCAAAATGCCGAGATAGGCCGAAGCGGGAGCAAGGCTTGTATCAATTTTTCGCAAGGCAGACTCGCTCACAGCGGAAAATTCCTGCCAGCTGAGATTTCCGATGGCGATATCGCCTTTTTTCAGATGATTCCCGTCTGACACAACTTCAGCGATAACCCCGCCAGAAAGCGCTTCATCCAAGGCGAATGGCTCAACATATGACTTCGTATCCTGCATACGGCCGCGCATATAAGGGTCAACCGAAACATAAAGCGTTTTGACAAGCACTTCCCCTTGCTTGGGTTCAGGAACCGGAATGGTTTCAAAGCGAAAGTCTTCATGAACAGGAATACCTTGTGGACGTCTTGCTAATTGAATTTGCTGCTGAGATGCTGTCATTTTCATCCTCCTATCACTTGGTTGACACCACTGTAACATGGACAGGAGAGGAAATACAAAAGGTAAGCTGGCATACAAAAAAGGTTATAGATGAGCTTATGCTTTCTACAAGCTCTTTTGTTTTAAAAGTTCTCTTTAGTCATTTATCATTATTAGAAAACAGAACAGAAAAAGAGCTCCTGTACACCTAGCTAAGATTGGCTAGTGTGTATGTCGATTCTTTTTCATATTCTTGCAAGCATCTGCGAGGGGGAGCTTAGTCGTTCACATTTTGCTTTCGCATCAATCTGCAATAGCAAAGTCTATGCGATTTTTTTACATCAGCAAAGATTTGTTCAATTTTTTCCTTTTATGCCGAGTTTTTCTGAAACAGATAATTGATGGTACTCAACCATTTTCTTTTGGTCAATAAAGTAATGTTTACTTATTAATTAAACACGCGAAAAAGCAAACGAAAACATAATTAAATTTTATATATTTATTAAAAGCTTATATGTTTATTTACCTTTTTTTTGAATTGTAATTGAGAAAATCCATATATTGCGGACACTAATAAAAGAATACCTGCTGAAACATAAACTAAACGAACTCCAAGGAAATCTGAAATAGCCCCTATAGCCAGAATTGAAAACATAAAAATGAACTGTACTAAAGAAGACCTTGCAGACATTATATTAATTCGAGTTTGCTCGGTTGTTATGTTCTGAATAAGTGTTTCTTGTGTAAGATCTCTTAATATATAAGCCGGCCCCATAAAGAGAACCAAAATTAGAGCTAAGTATGAATTACTTATAAAACCATATATTAAAGTTAAACTTCCATATGAGACAGCGCCAATTAACATAAAATTAATTAACTTATTTTGAAATCTCTCCGACAGCTTATATATTATAAATCCCCCTATCATCGAACCTAAATAATATGCTCCATTAATAAATCCCCACCATGATTCTCCTTTATGCAAGACTTCGTTAACGAAAGCTAAAGAGACAGATCCTATCCAAATCATTCCTGCCCATGACTCAATTAAATCCATAATAATAATTGTTCTAAGTTTCTTTTGGCTAAATAAATACCGCCAACCACTTACTATACTCTTATTGGGAGAATTTTTTTCACGTATGACAGAATTAGCGTGGCCATGTGGTAGACAAAATAAAAGAGAAAGAAGAGATGTAAACAACAAAAAGATAGTAAGTATAATGGTATATCCCTCACCTAAAAATGCAATTATGAGACCACCTAAAGACCAGCCTACAAATTGAAAAGTTTGGTCCACTGTAGATAATAATCCATTTGCTTTTACTCTTCTATCAGGAGAGATTATTTCCCCTATAATTGCACTTTTTAAAGGTGAGAACCATCCATTAAAAAAGGAAATACAGCTAATAATAATAAAGACTAAAATGAGAGTTTGATTAGAGTAAGTTCTTAATAAAGCATAGAACAAACATATTAATAACAGCATTTGTATCAATTGAGAAATAATTATTGTAAGAGGCAGTTTTAATCGAATTGTTATTAACGGTAATATAGCACTTCCAAAAATACGAAAAATAATACTTATTAATGTCACCATAGAGGCGATGGTTGTCGAATTGGTCATTTTAAACAAAAACGAAATCACTACCATAGTATATAGAGAAAAACCTAAATTTGTAGTGGTCTGGCTAAATAAAATAGAATAATAACCTTTACTCATATGTATCCTCCCTTGGAATAATTTTTCTCGGTAAAGAGCTTAAACATATTTAAACACCTTAAAACAACAAAAGTAAAGAAAAAATTTCCTTGTAAACTATTTACTTTTATTCTATTTATTGTTATTGTTTATTTAAGTTCTCTGACTATTCTATCAATATTCAGGGAACCACATATCTTATTAAAGGGGGGAAAACCATGAGAAAATTAAGAAAAAACTGGAGAAAATCGATTGTTAGCCCGGTTCTTTATACTAATGAAAAATGGTAAACACTTAGGGAATAGCATTTAATGCTATTCCTTATTTCAACAAACAAATCGGGAGGTTATCGTAATTTGACTCTATTAATGCAAGATCATAAATCAATTTACAATAAAGATATAGAAATATTAATTGAAGTTGAAGAACTTATTACTTCTGTTCCAGAAAATAAAAAAAATGATTTTAAGAGTTTAATCGATAATAGAATTATGACTCTACTAAATAAAATTCAACACCCTGTAGCAGCGGAAAATGTGTTTGGGATGTGTATTGCTTATCCGAATACTTACATAAGGTATAGATTAATTGATTTCGTTGAAAAATGGGTACCTTATTTCTCTGCTGTAGAAACTATAATCAATCTAACCCAGGATCCGGATGATTTAGTTTCTTTTAAAGCTATGGATGTCTGTGCAAATCATAAAATTGAAGAATCTGTAGCATATTTGTCTTCGATTATTGATGATGTCCGGGAGAGTATAAGCTACCCTAAAAAACCTGTGGGATTAGGGGCCCAAAAAGTATTAAGTACATTATTAGATATATTCGGTGTTGAAAAACATGAAGAGCTAGTAATGCTAAAAAATTATTTTGATCAAAATGGTATACTTCCTAATAACTTTGACTTTGAAGAAAAAATTCCTCAAAGTCTAATAGAGGAATTCGAAAAAACAGAAGAAGATGGGATGATTTTAATTCCGGGTGGCTTTTTTGAATTCGGTTTAAATGAAAATGAAATTCCTGACAAAACATTTAATTGGAAAGATGCTGTTCCTAGACAAAAAGTATGGTTACCTCCATTTTTTATCGATAAGTATCCTGTTACAAATAAAGATTATGATATCTTTACCGAGTTCATAGAGGAAAATGGGCATATATTCTGTCATCCTAATGAACCGCAGAATAAACAACATAGAAGAAATACATATTGGGATGATAGGTATTTAGATAATCATCCCGTTACAGGTATAGATTTTTATGATGCATTTGCTTACGCAAGATATAAGGGGAAAGAATTGCCAACCGAGTTTCAATGGGAAAAAGCTGCTCGAGGCGAAAAGGGTAATGTCTGGCCTTGGGGAGATAAATTTGATCCTGCAAAGGTTCAATATGCTGGAAGTCTTTATAATGAACCCATTACTTCTTTAAAGTCCTGGAGAGAAAATTTATTAAAAGCTCATGCTGATAAAGAATTAAATCATTTAACAAGTGATATTTTTGAACAAAATGGTGAAAGTCCCTATGGAGTATGCGGTATGATCGGCGGAACATGGGAGTGGACTAGAAGTGAGCTTAAAACAAAGAGAGCTTTCCACCCTATTTTTGAGAATGTACCATTTAATAGTGTTAACTCATTTGCCGTTCTTAAAGGAGGATCATTCTTCTCTCATCCAGGCTTAATGTTCCCTTCTTTTAGAGCAAAAGATATTCCTTTCTGTCGACACAATGAAATGGGGATTAGATGCGTAAAGAATATTCCAGTATATAAAATTAGAGAATCAATTAATGGGCCAATTACTAATAAAGCAATTTATTAATCATTCTAGGTTAGAGACTTGATAAAAGTATACTAGCATTGTGTAATAATGTTCATCTTGTAGAAAAAACAATGTTTTTTCTACAAGATTTTATTTTAAATGCTTTTCATAATTATCAGGGATTGAGAATCAGAAAAAGAGCCATTAAGCTCGATCTTAGCTAGGTATTACGATCTTCTGTATATTATTGTGAGAAATATAGAAGATTCAGTTAGTTAGCATTTCGATTTTAAGCTGAGCCTGCAATAGCAAAGCATCTGTTTTGATTATTCTTTTTCTGATACATAAGCTAATTTTGTCGCTTTTCTTTTTTGTCTTTTCACGCATTTCGAGGATGACTTACTATAATTCTTTCAGCTTTTCTATGTGTTAAGATTCGAATAGATGAAATAACTTTAACAAGTTGGTCAATAAGAACAGATTTAACTTTATGTTAAAAGAGTATCTCGTATAGAACATAAGAAGAATGACGAGTTTTTTAAGATTATCATCAATTATGTGAGAATAAAATATTATAAGGGAAAATGAAGGCTGTCACGTTTCTCGACAGCCCTAGGGATTTCCTCTCCTTTTCATTTCGCCCGTAATTTCGGGCACAGTCCCGTCGGCAGGCACATTGGCTTCTGGTCGATCGGGCTTCTCATGATGCAGCATTCCAAGCCGAAGACTTCACGGAAAAATGGCTGGGTGAACACATCTTCCGGTGTTCCGGCATTGTATATTTTTCCGTCCAGCACACTGATCAGATAGTCAGCATATTGAGCGGCCTGGTTTAAATCATGGAGCACCATGACAACGGTGCGGCCATGGTCGCGGTTCAGCTTTTTCAGCAGTTCAAGTACTTCAATCTGGTGTGAGATGTCTAAATACGTGGTCGGCTCATCAAGCAAAAGCAAATCAGTGCCTTGCGCAAGTGCCATGGAAATCCAGGCTCTTTGTCTTTGGCCGCCTGAAAGGGCATCCAGCGTCCGATCCTTCAGTTCAATCATGCCCGTTGCTTCCAGCGCCCACTCTACCATGTCATGATCCTCTTGGGTATGCTTGGATAACAGCTTTTTGTGAGGATGTCTGCCAAAATAGCATAATTCCTCTACCGTCAATCCTTCAGGAGCCTGAGGAGATTGTGGAAGAATGGCCAGTTTTTTTGCGACTTCTTTTGATGGCTGGCGGTGGATGTCTTTTCCTTCTAGTAGCACTGTACCGCTTTTCGGGGCCATCAGCCTGGCGAGCGATTTGAGGATTGTTGATTTACCGCAGCCATTAGCGCCGATGAGCGCAGTGATTTTTCCTTCTTCTATCTTTAAGTCGACTCCGTCAATAATCACTGTACTGTCATATGAAAGAGTGAGCTGGTCTGCAGCCAGTTTTCCCATGGTATCCTCTCCCTACTGTTTCCTCGCTTCGAATTTCAATAAATATAAGAAATAAGGCGCGCCGATCACGGCTGTCAGTATTCCGGCAGGTATTTCAACCGGAGGCATGATGCCGCGCCCTAACGTATCTGCAATTAATAATATAATAGCACCAATCAATGCCGATGCAGGCAGTAAATATTTAGCTTTTTCTCCGGCAAGCCGTCTGGCGATATGCGGAGCAAGCAAGCCGATAAAACCGATTGAGCCGACGACGGCTACACAGCTTCCCGCCAACGCCACCGCGGTGAAAATCAGGATGAATCTCAGCCGGTTTGCGTTTTCTCCGAGACCCTGTGCAAGCTCATCCCCGAGTGACATAAGATCCAGCTTCGGTATGAGAATGCAGACGATCGGAAAAAGAATCAAAAGCCATGGCGCAAGCAGGTTGACTTCTTCCCAGTTTCTTCCCCAAAGGCTTCCTGTCAGCCAAATGAGTGCAGCATTCACGTCGCCCGGAAACTTGACCATCATATATTGCATTCCGGCGTGGCAGACCGCGCCTAAAGCAATGCCTGATAAAGCCAGTGAAGAGGGCTGAATGCTCTTTTTTCGGGCTATCATTAATAATAGTACAGCAATAATGGCGGCTCCGGCAAATGCGGAGAACGGAAGCACGTATACCGGCGACTCAGGAAAGATGAGAATCACAGCCATCGCTGCAAGTCCGGAGCCTTTTGAAATGCCGACAACGTCCGGGGAAGCGAGCGGATTTCGGATCACACCCTGTAAAATCGCTCCGGCAGCGGCAAGCCCAGCACCGGCCAAAATCGCTAATATAATGCGGGGCAGACGATATTGCTGGATGATAAATTCAAAGGAATGATCCAGTCCCAGCAGATTCGTCACTACCGCATCAGGTGAAATGTATAATGCACCGATTCCAATGCTGATGACGGACAGAACGATTAAAATCACGGCCAATATGAGTATCGCCAGCAAGGGGCGTTTTTGTTTTCTAATTGTTTTCTTCATTTCAGATGCCGCCCTTTCCTTGCCAAATATAAGAAAAACGGCGTTCCGATAATCGCGGTGACAATGCCGACCGGTGATTCATAAGGAAATGCAATCCATCTGGCCAGAACATCTGCGTACACCAGCAAAATGGCACCGAACAGTGCCGAAAACGGAAGCACGTATTGATAATGTTCTCCGATCAGCTTGCGGACAATATGCGGGACGAGCAGCCCGACAAAGCCAATCGGCCCGGCGACGGCTACGGAAGCGCCGGAAAGGATTAAAATAATCAAACTGATCAGAATCCGGATGCCGTTCATATTTTGTCCAAGCCCTTTTGCTGTTTCGTCTCCGAGACCGAGAACAGAAACAGAACCGGAAAATACGAGGGCAAGCCCGATGCCAATGACAGAAAACGGAGCGATGGTTATGACGTCCTGCCAGTTGCTGCCGTCGATTGCGCCTGTCATCCAGTACAGAACATCCTCACCTGACTCATTTAAAATAATGATGGCCTGTGTCATAGAGGAGAGGAACAAGTGCACGGCCATTCCCGACAGCGCCAGCTTGACAGGTGTCATTCCGCCGGATGAGGCAATCATATATACAATCGCGCCGCCTGCTGCCGCACCCGCAAAAGCGAATATAACAGATGAATAGGGCGATGCCGGCAGAATGACGAGAGAAGCAACGACAAAAAGCGATGCACCCGCATTCACACCGAAAATTTGGGGTGAAGCCAGAGGATTTCTGGTCATAGCCTGCATCAGCGCCCCTGCTACAGCTAGGCTGGCGCCGACAAAAACGCCGATTAATGTGCGGGGAAGGCGAAGAGTAGAGATGATGAGCTGTTCCTTTGAACCGTCCCATACAAAAAGATATTTCAATGAATCTATGATGCCGATGTCTGAGGCTCCTACTGAAAGATTCAGCCCAAGCCCAAATATAAAAATAATCAGTGCAATGATGAACATCATCAGTCTTGATGATGAGCGCCGTTTGGCTGAATGATACAACAGTCTCACTTCCTTACTGCGTCTGGTTGCAAAAACGAAGAAGCAAGGATTTCCCCTCGCTTCTCATTTGTCCTATTTATTATACACTTTTTTAAGCACATCTTTGGCGCTTGTTTCACTAGACTTGATGCCTCTGAATCTTGTCCAAGTGTCACGGTCCGCATCATAGACTTGTCCATTTTTCACCGCTTTGAGATTTTTCCAGAGCGGGTTCGTTTTCCACTCGTCTACAATGGTTTTGCCTTCGTTGGCTGAGATGAACAAAATATCAGGATCGATTTTGCTCAATTGCTCTAGGCTGACCTCTTGATAGGCGTTATCTGACTTCACAGCGTGTGTAAAGCCTAGCATTTTAAAGATTTCTCCGTCATAGGATGATGATGTATGAAGCTGGAAGGAATCCGCCCTTGCAACGCCGAGAACGATGTTGCGGTTTTCATCTTTCGGAAGTTCGGCTTTTAGATCGTTGATGACTTTTTTGTGATCGGCAAGCTTTTCTTTTCCTTCATCTTCTTTATTTAATGCTTTAGCAATGGTCGTAAAGCTGTCGATCGTTTCGTCATATGTCGCTTCACGGCTTTTTAATTCAATCGTCGGAGCGATTTGTTTCAGCTGTTTATAAATGTTTTTATGGCGCTCAGCGTCAGCGATGATTAAATCAGGCTTCAAGGAACTGATGACCTCAAGATTGGGTTCGCTGCGTGTGCCTACAGATGTGTAATCAATGGAGCTGCCGACAAGCTTTTTAATCATATCTTTTTTGTTGTCATCTGCGATGCCCACCGGCGTAATGCCGAGATTGTGAACGGCATCCAAGAATGAAAGCTCAAGCACAACCACCCGCTTAGGTGTGCCGCTTACTGTCGTTTTTCCTTCTTCGTCATGGATCACTCTGGAATCCTTAGACTTGCTTTCGCCGCTTCCGTTGTTATTCTGGCTTGATGAACAGCCGGATACAATGAGGCAGGCGAGCAATAAAACACTCATGATGGCAATCAACTTGTTAGAATAGGTGCGCATGTCATTCTTCCTTTTTTCAGATTTAGTAATGAGAATCATTATCACATGTAACACTATAATAGCATGGCTTATCATGTCAATATTTTTTTAGTAAAGAAAGCTGCGTTTTTACTGCTTTCTCATGAAAGCATCATCAGACACAAATAAGTGGTATGCAGCGTTACCGTGTCTTCGAGACAAAAACGCATGGGCGTTGGCTTTAGAGGTTTCGAACATATCAGCAGTGACATAAGGAAGGAGAGTGCTGAGATAACCGGACAATTTCTTTTCTATTTCATCTGTTAGTGCAAATTCAATGTCGCCGATATTCATGATAATCGAGAAAACAAAGTCGATATCGATATGAAAATGTTCCTCGGCAAAAACCGCAAGTTCGTGAATTCCTGGTGAACATCCGGCACGCTTATGAAAAATCTGTTTGACTAAATCACTCACAATCCAAGCATTGTATTTCTGTTCTGGTGAAAAGTATTGCATTAGACATACCTCCTGCTCGTACGGATAAAGGCAGCGTTTCATGGTCGTGTGCTCCGTGCAGCGGCTTCTCCTTAATTTTGATTTTTCTGAAAATAGGTCCCGTTCCTATCACTTTACCATGGACGGAAAACAAATAGCTACTACCATTCCTCCTGTTTTTCTCTTTAATGTTCTGGAATCTGTTTCAGGTACAGACGATCGGGTATGAAAGAAATATAGAAAACATGAAGGAGGAATATCGACATGAAACCAGTTGTAAAAGAGTATACAAATGACGAACAGCTCATGAAGGATGTAGAGGAATTGCAGAAAATGGGTGTTGCGAAAGAGGATGTATACGTCTTAGCTCACGACGATGACAGAACTGAACGCCTGGCAGACAACACGAACGCCAATACGATCGGAGCCAAAGAAACAGGTTTCAAGCACGCGGTGGGAAATATCTTCAATAAAAAAGGAGACGAGCTCCGCAATAAAATTCACGAAATCGGTTTTTCTGAAGATGAAGCCGCTCAATTTGAAAAACGCTTAGATGAAGGAAAAGTGCTTCTCTTTGTGACAGATAACGAAAAAGTGAAAGCTTGGGCATAAAGCAAGGAAAAAACCAAAAGGCCAATGTCGGCCTTTTGGTTTTTTTGCGGTCTTTGCGGTGGGATTTTGCAGAATGCCGCAATAGGATAGCGGAACATTTTCGGTTCTGAATGTCCCTCAATTTGCTATTATATTTTTGTGATAAATTGGAATAAAATCTCACAAAATAGAAAATGGGGGTACATAGTGGATGAAAAAAGTGATGTTAGCTACGGCTTTGTTTTTAGGATTGACTCCAGCTGGCGCGAACGCAGCTGATTTAGGCCACCAGACGTTGGGATCCAATGATGGCTGGGGCGCGTACTCGACCGGCACGACAGGCGGATCAAAAGCATCCTCCTCAAATGTGTATACCGTCAGCAACAGAAACCAGCTTGTCTCGGCATTAGGGAAGGAAACGAACACAACGCCAAAAATCATTTATATCAAGGGAACGATTGACATGAACGTGGATGACAATCTGAAGCCGCTTGGCCTAAATGACTATAAAGATCCGGAGTATGATTTGGACAAATATTTGAAAGCCTATGATCCTAGCACATGGGGCAAAAAAGAGCCGTCGGGAACACAAGAAGAAGCGAGAGCACGCTCTCAGAAAAACCAAAAAGCACGGGTCATGGTGGATATCCCTGCAAACACGACGATCGTCGGTTCAGGGACTAACGCTAAAGTCGTGGGAGGAAACTTCCAAATCAAGAGTGATAACGTCATTATTCGCAACATTGAATTCCAGGATGCCTATGACTATTTTCCGCAATGGGATCCGACTGACGGAAGCTCAGGGAACTGGAACTCACAATACGACAACATCACGATAAACGGCGGCACACACATCTGGATTGATCACTGTACATTTAATGACGGTTCGCGTCCGGACAGCACATCACCGAAATATTATGGAAGAAAATATCAGCACCATGACGGCCAAACGGATGCTTCCAACGGTGCTAACTATATCACGATGTCCTATAACTATTATCACGATCATGATAAAAGCTCCATTTTCGGATCAAGTGACAGCAAAACCTCCGATGACGGCAAATTAAAAATTACGCTGCATCATAACCGCTATCAAAATATTGTCCAGCGCGCGCCGAGAGTCCGCTTCGGGCAAGTGCACGTATACAACAACTATTATGAAGGAAGCACAAGCTCTTCAAGTTATCCTTTTAGCTATGCATGGGGAATCGGAAAGTCATCTAAAATCTATGCCCAAAACAATGTCATTGACGTACCGGGACTGTCAGCTGCTAAAACGATCAGCGTATTCAGCGGGGGAACGGCTTTATATGACTCCGGCACGTTGCTGAACGGCACACAGATCAACGCATCGGCTGCAAACGGGCTGAGCTCTTCTGTCGGCTGGACGCCGTCTCTGCATGGGTCGATTGATGCTTCTGCTAATGTGAAATCAAATGTCATAAATCAAGCGGGTGCGGGTAAATTAAATTAAGAAAGTGAAAAACACAAAGGGTGCTAACCTTTGTGTTTTTTAATTAATTAAAATGTTTATTAACTTAGTTAAGGAGTAGAATGGAAAAGGGATCGGAAAACAAGTATATAGGAGGAGACCTATTTATGGCTTCAGAAAAAGACGCAGGAAAACAGTCAGCAGTAAAGCTTGTTCCATTGCTTATTACTGTCGCTGTGGGACTAATCATCTGGTTTATTCCCGCTCCGTCCGGACTTGAACCTAAAGCTTGGCATTTGTTTGCGATTTTTGTCGCAACAATTATCGGCTTTATCTCCAAGCCCTTGCCAATGGGTGCAATTGCAATTTTTGCATTGGCGGTTACTGCACTAACTGGAACACTATCAATTGAGGATACATTAAGCGGATTCGGGAATAAGACCATTTGGCTTATCGTTATCGCATTCTTTATTTCCCGGGGATTTATCAAAACCGGGCTCGGTGCGAGAATTTCGTATGTATTCGTTCAGAAATTCGGGAAAAAAACCCTTGGACTTTCTTATTCACTGCTATTCAGTGATTTAATACTTTCACCTGCTATTCCAAGTAATACGGCGCGTGCAGGAGGCATTATATTTCCTATTATCAGATCATTATCCGAAACATTCGGATCAAGCCCGGCAAATGGAACAGAGAGAAAAATCGGTGCATTCTTATTAAAAACCGGTTTTCAGGGGAATCTGATCACATCTGCTATGTTCCTGACAGCGATGGCGGCGAACCCGCTGATTGCCAAGCTGGCCCATGATGTCGCAGGGGTGGACTTAACATGGACAAGCTGGGCAATTGCCGCGATTGTGCCGGGACTTGTAAGTTTAATCATCACGCCGCTTGTGATTTACAAGCTGTATCCGCCGGAAATCAAAGAAACACCGGATGCGGCGAAAATCGCAACAGAAAAACTGAAAGAAATGGGACCGTTCAAAAAATCGGAGCTTTCCATGGTTATCGTGTTTCTTTTGGTGCTTGTGCTGTGGATTTTTGGCGGCAGCTTCAACATCGACGCAACCACAACCGCATTGATCGGTTTGGCCGTTCTCTTATTATCACAAGTTCTGACTTGGGATGATATCAAGAAAGAACAGGGCGCTTGGGATACGCTCACTTGGTTTGCGGCGCTTGTCATGCTCGCCAACTTCTTGAATGAATTAGGCATGGTGTCTTGGTTCAGTAATGCCATGAAATCATCCGTATCAGGGTTCTCTTGGATTGTGGCATTCATCATTTTAATTGTTGTGTATTATTACTCTCACTATTTCTTTGCAAGTGCGACAGCCCACATCAGTGCGATGTATTCAGCATTTTTGGCTGTCGTCGTGGCAGCGGGCGCACCGCCGCTTTTAGCAGCGCTGAGCCTCGCGTTCATCAGTAACCTGTTCGGGTCAACGACTCACTACGGTTCTGGAGCGGCTCCGGTCTTCTTCGGAGCAGGCTACATCCCACAAGGCAAATGGTGGTCCATCGGATTTATTCTGTCGATTGTTCATATCATCGTATGGCTTGTGATCGGCGGATTATGGTGGAAAGTACTAGGAATATGGTAGAAAGAAAAAGGCAGACGCGGTCTGCCTTTTTTTATTTTCACTCCTTCGTAAGAAAATGGATTTTGAAAAATGAGAAAATTGCCTGTGAAAAATGGTATGATCTAGGTAGAAAGGACGGCTGGTGCTGTGGTGAAAAAGCGGTTCCATTTTTCCCTGCAAACAAAAATAATGGGGCTGATTGCGGCTCTGCTGGTCTTTGTCATTGGTGTGCTGACCATTACGTTAGCCGTTCAGCATACACAGGGAGAACGGAGACAGGCAGAGCAGCTGGCGGTTCAAACGGCGAGAACCATTTCCTATATGCCGCCGGTTAAAGAGCTCATTGAGAGAAAAGGCGGACATGCGGCTCAGACGCAAGAGGTCATTGAACAAATGAAAGAACAGACTGGCGCGTTTGCCATTTATGTTTTGGACGAAAAAGGAGACATTCGCAGCGCCTCTGGAAAAAGCGGATTAAAGAAACTGGAGCGCAGCAGAGAAATTTTGTTTGGCGGTTCGTATGTTTCTGAAACAAAAGCGGATGGACGAAGAGTGATCAGAGGGAGCGCGCCGATTATAAAAGAACAGAAGGGATACAGCCAAGTGATCGGCAGCGTATCTGTTGATTTTCTGCAAACGGAGACAGAGCAAAGCATCAAAAAGCATTTGAGAAATTTGAGTGTGATTGCTGTGCTTGTACTGCTGCTCGGATTTATTGGCGCCGCCGTGCTGGCGAAAAGCATCAGAAAGGATACGCTCGGGCTTGAACCGCATGAGATCGCGGCTCTATATCGTGAGAGGAACGCAATGCTTTTCGCGATTCGAGAAGGGATTATTGCCACCAATCGTGAAGGCGTCGTCACCATGATGAACGTATCGGCGGCCGAGATGCTGAAGCTGCCCGAGCCTGTGATCCATCTTCCTATAGATGACGTCATGCCGGGAGCAGGGCTGATGTCTGTGCTTGAAAAAGGAGAAATGCTGCCGAACCAGGAAGTAAGCGTCAACGATCAAGTGTTTATTATCAATACGAAAGTGATGAATCAAGGCGGGCAGGCGTATGGGATTGTCGTCAGCTTCAGGGAGAAAACAGAGCTGAAGAAGCTGATCGACACATTGACAGAGGTTCGCAAATATTCAGAGGATCTCAGGGCGCAGACTCATGAATTTTCAAATAAGCTTTATGCGATTTTAGGGCTGCTTGAGCTTGGGGAGTATGATGAAGCCATTGATCTGATTAAAGAGGAATATGCGATGCAAAATGAACAGCATGATCTTTTATTCCATAACATCCATTCGCAGCAGGTGCAGGCCATTTTGTTAGGGAAAATAAGCAAGGCATCGGAAAAGAAGGTCAAGCTGGTGATTGATGAGAACAGCTCACTCGCGCCTCTTCCTGCGCATATCGGCTTGTCCCATCTTATTACGATTATTGGCAATTTAATTGATAACGCTTTCGAAGCTGTAGCGGAGCAAAGCGTGAAGGAAGTTTTGTTTTTTATCACGGATATGGGCCATGACATTGTCATTGAAGTATCAGACACAGGGCCCGGTGTGCCGCCAGAGAAAATAGAAGCTGTGTTTGAGAGAGGCTATTCTTCAAAGGGGATGAGGAGAGGCTACGGTCTGGCCAATGTGAAAGACTCAGTGCGTGAACTGGGCGGCTGGATCGAACTGGCGAATCAAAAAACTGGCGGGGCGGTATTCACTGTATTTATACCGAAGGAGAAACAAAGGGGGAATCCATTTGATTCACATCGCGATTGCGGAGGATGATTTTCGAGTTGCGCAAATCCATGAGAGATTGATTAAACAGCTTGATGGATTCAAGATTATCGGCAAGGCGGCTAACGCAAAAGAGACATTGGCGCTTTTGAAGGAACACAAGGCTGATTTGCTTCTGCTGGATATTTATATGCCGGACGAGCTTGGGACCGCGTTGATTCCTGATATACGAAGCCGATTTCCTGAAGTGGACATTATGATTATCACAGCGGCAACAGAAACCCGGCATTTGCAGGAAGCGCTAAGGGCAGGGATTGCCCACTATTTGATCAAACCCGTAACGGCTGACAAGTTCAGGCAGGTGCTGCTTCAGTATAAAGAAAAAAGGAAGCTGCTCATGTCTCAGCCGGAGGTCAGCCAATCCATGATCGACCATATTTTTGGGAACGGTGTGAAGACAGCTTTGCCGGCAGAGGATTTGCCGACTGGCATTAATTCGATTACACTGCGAAAAATTAAGGAAGCGCTTCAGACTGCGTCAGAAGGATTGACAGCGGAGGAACTTGGGGAAAAAATGGGGGCGTCACGAACAACTGCCCGCCGTTATGCCGAGTACCTTGTGTCAAAGGAAGAAGCAAGAGCCGAGCTTGAATACGGGATTATCGGCAGGCCGGAGAGAAAATATTATTTGGCGGCGGATTAGATATGAAAAAATCTATAATATTATTGATTTTTCTATTGATCTTTATGCAGGGTGATATCAGGCAGGCGGCTGCGCCGCGCCTGCCGGACGGGCCGATAGAAATTGTCGTCCCTGCCGAACCTTCTGGCGGTTGGGATGTCACAGCGCAGGCGATCCAATCAGTTTTGAGACAGAAGCAGATCGTGAAGGATGATGTTCATATCGTCTATAAATCCGGCGGCGGGGGAGAGAAAGGCTGGAAATATGTCAACAAAAGCAGCAAACAAACCATCAGCATGACGTCCAGCTTAATATTGAGCAATGATCTTCTCGGGCAAAGCAAATTAAAAATGGCCGATTTTACGCCGCTCGCCATTCTCTCCAAGGAATGGCAGACGGTTGCATTGCCAAAAGGATCAGCGTTAACAAATGGCAAAGATGTGCTGAATGAGATCAACATGCATCCCGGCAAGGTGAGAATCGGCTTTGCCCCGGGGTTTGGCAATGATGATCAGCTCTCGTTCGTCAGAGCGGCAGATATGTACGGCATTGACCCGTTTGACATTCAATTCTCACAGTATGACAGCAGCGAACAGCTCATTCAGGCACTGATCAGACATGAGATAGAAGCGGCTTCCATGACACTTTCTGAAGCGAAACCATATGAACGAAACGGCGATATCACGTTAGCCGCTGTAACATCTGATAAAAGACTTCCCGGTTTTCCAAATGTACCGACGTGGAAGGAGCAGGGAATCCCGTTTGTTTTTTCTCATTGGAGAGGGATTTTGGGCCCGAAAAATATGTCTGAGGAAGAGATTTCTTACTGGGATCAAGCGCTAAAGAAGGTCACCTCTTCACCTGAATGGAAGCGGAAAATAAACGAACAGGACTGGGAAAGCTTTTATTTAAACAGCAGGGAAACGAAACGGTTTTTAGAAGAGCAATCTGCTTTTTATCAAAGCATCATGACAGGAAATTAAGATCCCGGCATCCCGGGATTTTTTTCATGCCGAAAATTGATCAAAAAGAACAAAACGGTTTTAAAAAATTAAAAATACAAAAAAACCAAATTATTTACTTGCGGTTGGTTTTCCCATACGATGGCAAAAAGGCAAGACAAAAAGGGGAGTAAGGGAGAAAAAAATGTAAGCGGATTCATTTAAGGGGGAATGGATGTGTTAGCAATCTTAGGCTTTCTCATGATGCTTGTGTTTATGGCATTGATCATGACAAAACGGCTTTCTGTTTTAACAGCATTAGTTTTGACGCCGATTGTGTTTGCGCTTATCGCCGGATTTGGATTTACTGAAGTTGGGGACATGATGATTTCGGGGATTCAGCAAGTCGCGCCGACTGCGGTCATGATTATGTTTGCGATCTTATATTTTGGAATTATGATTGATACAGGCCTGTTTGATCCAATGGTTGGCAAAATTTTAAGCATGGTCAAAGGAGACCCTTTAAAAATTGTTGTCGGGACAGCGGTTCTTACAATGCTCGTCGCCTTGGACGGAGATGGCTCGACAACGTACATGATTACGACAAGCGCCATGCTTCCGCTCTATTTGCTGCTAGGCATCCGGCCAATTATCTTGGCAGGAATCGCGGGAGTCGGCATGGGAATCATGAACACGATTCCATGGGGCGGTGCGACGCCGAGGGCGGCGAGTGCGCTGGGGGTTGATCCAGCTGAGCTTACAGGTCCGATGATTCCTGTTATTGCAAGCGGGATGCTTTGTATGGTGGCGGTTGCGTATGTGCTTGGAAAAGCGGAACGAAGGCGCCTTGGTGTGATTGAACTGAAACAGCCAGCCAATGCCAATGAACCGGCGGCTGCGGTTGAAGATGAGTGGAAGCGGCCGAAGCTTTGGTGGTTCAATTTATTGTTAACGCTTTCTTTAATAGGATGTTTAGTATCGGGTAAAGTCAGTTTAACCGTACTGTTTGTCATTGCGTTTTGTATTGCGCTGATTGTGAATTATCCCAATCTCGAGCATCAGAGACAGCGCATCGCGGCGCATTCCAGCAACGTGCTGGCTATCGGTTCAATGATTTTTGCTGCGGGGGTGTTCACGGGGATTTTGACAGGCACGAAAATGGTTGATGAAATGGCGATCTCGCTCGTGTCAATGATACCGGAACAAATGGGCGGATTGATCCCGGCGATTGTTGCCTTAACAAGCGGCATTTTCACATTTTTGATGCCGAATGACGCGTATTTCTACGGGGTGCTGCCGATTTTATCAGAAACAGCTGTCGCATACGGTGTGGATAAAGTGGAAATTGCCAGAGCCTCTATTATCGGCCAGCCGATTCATATGCTGAGTCCGCTTGTGCCATCCACTCATTTGCTTGTCGGACTCGTCGGAGTTTCTATTGATGACCATCAAAAATTCGCATTGAAATGGGCGGTTCTCGCAGTGATCGTCATGACGGCTATCGCTCTATTGATCGGTGCGATCTCTATTTCCGTATGATAATTCAGGCGTAATGACACACACTAACGGCATACAACATTCCGGAGGTGTCATTATGAGTGATCCTTATATGCCGCTGACTTCAGTCAGAAGCGGAGCGGGGTTCGAAGCGGCAAAAGGGGTGCACGGCCTGACTGTGCAAATTGCGAATGTCTATTTTATTCAGCTGCCTTCTGAACCTCACTCATTTGTTTTAATTGATGCCGGCATGCCCCAATCAGCCGGCGTGATTGTCAATGAAGCCAAACAAAGATTCGGTGAAGGGTTTCAGCTGAAGGCGATTATCCTCACACACGGGCACTTTGACCATATTGGGGCAATCGAAGAGATCCTTGAGCATTGGGATGTGCCTGTTTATATCCATTCTCGGGAAATGCCTTATGTAACAGGTAAAGAGGATTATCCTCCGGCTCGTCCTGACAGCAAGAGCGGGCTGGTCGCTAAGCTGTCGCCGCTGTTTCCGCGGCACTCTATCGATATTTCCTCACATGTCCAGGCACTGCCGGAAGACGGTTCAGTTCCTTTTCTTGACGAGTGGATGTGGATCGCGACACCAGGACACACGCCGGGCCATATTTCGTTATTCCGCGATGACGGCCGCGTGCTTGTGGCAGGTGATGCTGTTATTACAGTGGAACAGGAGAAAATGGCTGACGTCTTGATACAAAAACAGGAGCTTCACGGGCCGCCGGCTTATTTCACGCCTGACACAGAGACGGCCGCTGAGTCCATTCTAAAGCTGGCCGGTCTTGAACCGGAAGCGTTATTGACCGGGCACGGCATACCGATGACCGGCAAAAACTTTCGAAGTGACTTAACTGAATTGGCAAATCGGTTATCGTCTATTTGACACCCGCACCACGCGGGTGTTTTTTATTGTTTTCCAGGAAGTTGCAGAAAAATCATTTGTCTTGCCGCTTAAAAACGATACAATGAAAAGCATGAAGTGATGTGAAGGGGAGAGTTTGTTGGAAGAAAAAGAAATACTCTGGAACGAAGCGAAAGCGTTTATTGCCGCATGCTATCAGGAATTGGGAAAGGAGGAGGAAGTGAAAGACCGTCTCGAGGACATTAAAAGCGAAATTGACCTGACCGGAAGCTATGTACATACGAAGGAAGAGCTGGAGCACGGAGCGAAAATGGCTTGGAGAAACAGCAACCGCTGCATCGGCAGATTGTTCTGGAATTCGCTGAATGTTATCGACAGACGAGACGTCCGGACGAAGGAGGAAGTGCGTGACGCCCTCTTTCACCATATTGAAACCGCCACCAATAACGGGAAAATCAGACCGACCATTACGATTTTCCCTCCGGAAGAGAAGGGTGAAAAGCAAGTCGAGATCTGGAATCATCAGCTGATCCGGTACGCTGGATATGAGTCAGACGGAGAAAGAATCGGCGACCCGGCTTCCTGTTCCCTGACAGCAGCCTGCGAAGAGCTCGGCTGGCGGGGAGAGCGAACGGATTTTGACCTGCTGCCGCTCATTTTTCGCATGAAAGGGGACGAACAGCCTGTCTGGTATGAGCTGCCGCGTTCACTTGTGATCGAGGTTCCAATCACACATCCCGACATCGAGGCGTTTTCTGATTTGGAGCTGAAGTGGTACGGCGTGCCTATTATTTCTGATATGAAGCTTGAGGTCGGGGGCATTCATTATAATGCCGCGCCATTTAACGGCTGGTATATGGGCACGGAGATCGGAGCGAGAAACCTCGCAGATGAAAAGCGGTACGACAAGCTGAAAAAAGTAGCGTCCGTGATCGGCATCGCCGCTGATTACAATACGGATTTATGGAAGGATCAAGCGCTAGTGGAATTGAATAAAGCAGTGCTGCACTCGTATAAAAAGCAGGGTGTCAGCATCGTTGACCATCATACAGCGGCAAGCCAGTTTAAACGGTTTGAAGAACAGGAGGAAGAAGCGGGCAGAAAGCTGACGGGGGACTGGACGTGGCTGATTCCGCCAATTTCACCCGCTGCCACTCATATCTTCCACCGATCCTATGATAACTCAATCGTTAAGCCGAATTACTTTTATCAAGATAAGCCTTATGAGTAAACAATAGAAAATCGATGATGGCCTTCAAGGCTGCGGGATTCAGTCACAGAGATGTCGGTAACCTTTGAGAAAGGGCTTCCGTTCTTTACAGCCTCAACAAACGATTGCAGGGCGTTTTCCGGACCCTCTGCCAAAATCTCGACACGCCCGTCATCACGGTTTTTGACCCAGCCGGCCAGTTTTCGCTTATCAGCTTCCATTTGAACAAAATAGCGAAAGCCCACACCTTGAACCCGGCCGTTTACAATGATTCGGTATTGAAGCATGTAAAAACCACCTTTTCTTTTTATGATAATCAATCATTTTACAACCTGTAAAGGGGATGTGTTTGTATGAAACCAGAGCGCTATTCAGTTCTTTCTCTTAATCTGGGAAAACCGCAGACGCTTGAATATGACGGAAAGAAAATCGAAACCGGCATCATGAAGCGGCCGGCTGAATCAGCCGTCATGCTGTATCGGGAGAATTTTGAAGGAGACGGACAGGCGGACCTCGTCAACCACGGCGGACCTGATAAGGCTGTCTGTGTCTACCCGGCGGAGCATTATCCGTTTTGGGAAGAGTTCCTCTCAAGACCGCTGTCAAATGCCGCATTTGGAGAAAATCTGACGGTCGCGGGCCTGACTGAGGAGAATGTTTGCATCGGGGATGTGTTCAGACTTGATGAAGCTGTTGTTCAGGTCAGCCAGCCGCGCCAGCCGTGTGTAAAGCTGGCGAAAAAGTTTGGTGTAAAAGAAATGGTGCTGAAGGTCCAGCAAACCGGCTATACAGGGTTTTATTTTCGCGTGCTGGAGGAGGGCAGGGTGTCTCCCGGCGCGAACCTTGAATTGCTGTCCAGAGGAGAGAAAGGCATATCCGTCCAGTTCGCGAACCGCATCAACTACCATGATGCAAAAAATCTCACCGCCATTGAACGGATTTTAAGTGAGGCTGCACTATCGGAAAGCTGGAGAGCGTCCTTTATGAAAAAAAAGGACAGGCTGCTGCCGGTTGAATAGAAAAAAGCCGCGCATATCAACGTGCGCGGCTTTGCCATATTTAAGATTGTTTTTTCTTTGATTCAAGCAGGTTGGCAAGAAAATAGGTTTTATAGCTTTGAAGCTTTCTTCCTTCATGGTGCGTGATCCCCTGCTTTTTTAGTTCTGCCACATACCAGCCTTTACTGCCGTAATGCATGTCAGAAAACTCCTTTCCCTATCTGATTTCGAAACGATTGGCATTGTAACATCTATAAAAAGATGCTGAAAAGAGATGCGGGGAAAACTGAGCCTTTCGAACTAGATGTACGAATGTTCTTCTGTATGTATATGCGGAGCAAAAGCCGAATATGATTTAATGGCCGGTTAGTTTGATCATGACAACGCCAAATGTCATAATGGCGAAAACAATGCCGATATATGTGAGCATCCCGTTTTTTTTCTTAACGCCGTAAACGGTTATAATGATGCCTTCAATGAAAAAAATGATGCCGAAAATAATAAACCACATGCAGATAAAGGCTCCTTTCACAGACATAATAGTAGTGTAGCATATCTGAAAGAGCCGGGCTGTGACAATATCAAGAAAGCCGGGCGCATATCGCCCGGCTCATGTTTTATTGTTTATCAACCAATTTGACCAGAAGCTGTGCCAAATGTTCTTTCTCATCTTCGTCTGCAACGCTCCAAAGCTCTTGCAGCAGCATTTCTTCACCGTTTTGCGGCTCTTCATGCTTTGCGAGGTAGTCTCCCAGGATCGCAGCGCTTTTCACAAGCTTGCCGTCATCCAATCCCAGCTTTTTGCCTCGGTTGACTTGTTTTTTCAGGTAGCCTTTAAATTCCTCAAAGTCTTTTAAAATGTCTTCTTTTATTGTGCCATGCATCGCGTTCATTTCGTTTTCAATTTGGATTTTTTCTTGATCTCTGTTCATTGCAAGACCTCCTCGTGCAGAATAATGATGTTTTACCTGCTACTGGAGGAGGTTAAACCTGCCGGAAGCCCGGAATGTGTTTTACAGTTTCGTCAGGATAATCGGTTCATCTTTTGTGATGACGATCGTGTGTTCAACTTGGGCAACCATGCTTTTATCCGGCGTCTTGAACGTCCAGCCGTCTCCAGCTTCAACAATCGTTTCTGCTTTCGTTGAAATAAACGGTTCAAGCGCGATGACTGTGCCATTTTTGAACAGTGCGTTATCAAACGGATCATAATAGTTCATGATGTGATTCGGCGCTTCATGCAGGCTTCGGCCGATTCCGTGGCCGGTCAGGGTTTTGATGACGGTAAAGCCTTGAGAGCGTGCTTCATGATAAACGGCTCTTCCGATCTGGTTTTGGCGCTTGCCCGCTTTTGCCTGCTGAAGCCCCTTTTGAAAAGCGTTTTCCGCGCATTGGCAAAGCTTATGAAGGCGTTCTTCTCCTTCACCGAGCACAAATGAGATGCCTGTGTCGGAATAGAAGCCGCCAAATTCAGCGGAGATGTCGATGTTGACAAGGTCCCCTGCTTTTAAAATTTTGGATGTGCTTGGTATGCCGTGAGCCACTTCATCATTTACGCTGATGCATGTCACGCCTGGAAAATCGTATTCCTTCTCAGGAGCTGAAACGGCGCCATGCTCATCAAGCACAGCTTTTCCGATAAGGTCAAGGTCTTTTGTGCTCATGCCGGGCTCTGCCTTCCGCTTCATTTCTTCACGCGCAAGCGCGACGATTCTTCCGATTTTTTTCAGGCCTTCTAATTCTTGATCGTTTGTTACAATCATCTGTCATTCCCGCTTTCTTTTTAAATAATCTAGATTAAGCTTACCACAACTGTCTTAAAAATAGGAAACACACGGACCTGGGAAAAAAGAAATACCCCGGGAAAATTGGTATAGATCACTAGATATCTTATATGGTATATTTGAAAAAAAAGGGTATGAGGGGGATGGGTATGCTTTCATTTTTACAAAAACTCGGGAAGTCATTTATGCTCCCGATTGCGGTTCTGCCTGCGGTTGGAATTATCCTTGCGCTTGGCAGAGAGGATGTATTTAATATCCCGTTTGTTTATCAGGCGGGGACGGCGGTTTTTGATCATCTGCCGCTTATTTTTGCGATCGGTATTGCCATCGGCATTTCAAAAGACAGCAATGGGGCAGCGGGTTTATCAGGGGCGATATCGTATCTGATGCTTGACGCGGCAACAAAGACAATTGATAAAACAAATAACATGGCGGTGTTTGGGGGAATTATTGCCGGTTTAATTGCCGGTTACACCTATAACCGCTTCAAGGATACCAAGCTGCCTGAATATCTCGGGTTCTTCAGTGGCAGACGGCTTGTGCCGATTTTAACAGCCATTATTACGATCATTTTAGCGGGCATATTCGGAGTGGTCTGGCCGCCGATTCAATCGTGTATCAACTCGTTTGGAGAGTGGATGCTCGGGCTCGGTGGCATCGGGGCAGGCATATTCGGCCTATTCAACAGGCTGTTAATTCCGCTTGGCCTTCACCATGTGCTGAACAATATTTTCTGGTTCCAATTCGGAGAATATAACGGAGTGACAGGGGATTTGGCGCGCTTTTTCGCGAAAGATCCGACTGCGGGCACATATATGACCGGATTTTTCCCAATCATGATGTTCGGTCTTCCGGCGGCGTGTCTGGCTATGGTTGTGACTGCGAAGCCGTCTAAACGGAAAGCGACGGCTGGAATGATGATTGGATTTGCTTTAACGGCGTTTATCACAGGGATTACGGAGCCGATTGAGTTTGCATTTATGTTTTTATCTCCGCTTTTATACGCTGTTCACGCGGTCTTAACCGGGTTATCTTTATTTATCGTCAACTGGCTCGGCATCCGCTCAGGCTTCTCTTTTTCAGCCGGAGCTATCGATTATGTGCTCAGCTATGGAATCGCAGAAAAACCGCTGCTTCTGCTTTTGGTAGGTATATGCTATGCGGCAGTATACTTTATCGTGTTTTATGTACTGATTAAGGCTTTGAATTTAAAAACGCCTGGACGGGAAGACGATGATGTAGATGAAGTGCTGGATGAAAATACTGTTCAGGATGTAAATGAAAACATCATGCTGAAAGGGCTCGGCGGAAAAGAAAACCTTCAAACCATTGATCATTGCGCCACAAGGCTGCGACTGACTGTGAAGGATACCGCTTTGGTGGATGAAGCGCTGCTAAAGAAAGCAGGCGCAAAAGGGGTTGTCAAATCGGGCGGGCAATCGGTTCAAGTCATTATTGGCCCGAATGTGGAATTTGCGGCGGAAGAATTGAGAGCTGCTGTCAAATAAAAAAAGCGGAGAGGGCAACCTCTCCGCTTTTTCTTATTTATCTTCGTTATCCTTTGACGTTTCGGAAGAATCTTCGTCATGTTTTGTGTAATCATAATCAGAAGGATTCACCTTCTTAAAACCTTTCGGCTCGTAGAACCGCAGCAGGTCTCCGTTTATGATTTTATCGGACATTTCAAGTTCCTTCTTGACGAGCGAGTCTTCTGACTTGTCGACTTCGGATTCATCGAGTTCTTTTCCGGTTTTCGTGTCGTAATACTTACCGGATATTTTCGTGTACTTCGGTGAAATAAAGTCTCCGTTTCGGAACGGAATCACTTCACGGTGTTCTTTCGATAAAATATCAGAACCGGACATCAGATAGTCCTTCGTATCCACTCCGAGCAGATGCAGAATGGTAGGAGCCACATCAACGTCTCCGGCATATTTATGAACTTTCTCGCCCTTCACGCCGGCAGCGTGGATAAAGAGCGGCACCCGTTGAAGCTGGGCGTTGTCGTAATCAGTGATTTCATCTTTGCCAAGCACTTTCGCCATCGCTTTATTGTGGTTTTCAGAGATGCCGTAGTGGTCTCCGTACATCACAATAATCGATTTATCATATAACCCGTCTTTTTTCAGGTCATTGAAGAATTGTTCAATGGACTGATCAAGGTAATGGGCTGACTGGAAGTAGTTATCGACGACAGAGTCACCAAAGTTTCCAGCCGGGAAGTCTGTATCCCCCTCATCCATTCCGAATGGGAAGTGGTTAGACAGGGTAATGAACTTCGTATAGAACGGCTGCGGCAGGCTTTCCAGCAGCGGCATTGATTCTTTGAAGAACGGTTTGTCTTTCATGCCGTAGTTTTTCGTGTTTTCTTCGTTCATGTCATAGTAAGCAGAATCAAAGAATTTATCAATGCCTTCCGCCTTGTACATTTCGTTACGGTTCCAGAACGTCTGCGTGTTCCCGTGGAAAGTAGCAGATGTGTAATTCTTAGACTTCAGAATCGCCGGAACGGATTGCAGCGTGTTTTGCGCTTTGTTTACGAAAACTGAACCTTGAGCCAGCGGGTACAGAGAGTTTTCCATCATAAATTCAGCATCAGATGTTTTACCTTGTCCCGTTTGGTGGAAAAAGTTATCAAAGTAGAACGTTTCGTTATCATGTGCCAGTTTATTTAAGAACGGTGTCACTTCTTTGCCGTCAATTTTATAGTCGATGATAAATGACTGCAAAGATTCAAGTGAAACGTAAATGACGTTTTTTCCTTCCGCTTTGCCGAAATACACGTTATTCGGCACATCGTAATTGGCTTTCATGTAGTTTTCTACTTCCGTTACGTCGCTGGAATCGGCAAGCGCGCGCTGGCTGTTGGACTTGATATTCTGTACAGCGTCATAAATCGTGAAATTGTATGTTCCCAAGTATTTCACAAGATAGTTCCGGTCGAATGATCTTGTCAGCAATTCAGGACGGTCTGATTCCGCAACTGCCAGGTTGATCAAGAACACAAGAATTGAAGACGCAAAAATAATTCGGAACGATTTTTTGCTTGACGTTTCGGCAGGCTTGTTTACTTTGATCGCCAAGATGATCAGGATGATCGTATCGATAAAGTAAAAGGCGTCAGTCGGTCTCATCAGCGAAAATGCGCTGTCACCGAGTTGGCCGCCGTTTGTTTTAGCCTGCATAATGACCGGAATTGTAATAAAATCATTGAAAAATCTGTAGTACACAATGTTGGCGTACAGTAAAAAAGACATTAAAAAATGAATCACTATAATGGCTGTCTGCTGTAATTTTTTCTTGAACAAGAGTCCAAAGCCAAGAAAGAACAAGCTTGAGCTAAGAGGATTCACAAAAAGCAATATTTTTTGTATCGTGTTGTCTATTCCTAAGTTGAAGTTCAGGACATAACCGACATACGTTTTGATCCATAACAGGACGACCGCAATTAAGAAGAAGGCCAGTCCTCTTTCTTTTATAAATGTTTTCATTGTTACACTCCTTTTTTCCGATCCAGTTCGAGCGAAACGATAGAAAAAACGAACGTATCCAATATAACACGAATCAGCAGATTAGAAAAGTGAAAATCGTATGAGGGAGAAAGTGGCGAAAAACGCCGTCGAATCAACGTTTCGCTTTGATATTACCAAATGTAAAACAAGGTATCTTTCTAGAAATAAAGGAATAAAATGGTACATTGAGAATTGTATGATAAAATATAAGGTATAGATAAAAAGAGGTGAAATGATGGATTTTTCCCATATTGTGTCTGAAGATAAAATTAAGCGCGCCATCAAAGACGGGGACTTTCAAAACCTCCCGGGAATGGGGAAGCCGCTGCCGAAGGATGACGCGGCACACTTGCCGGAATCGCTGCGCATGGGCTATCGTATTTTGAAAAACGCGGGAATGGCAGAGGACGAGGGCGCGCTCAAAAAAGAGCTTATGACCATCGACCATTTAATCGAAAAGTGCTATGACGAAAAAGAACGCGAGCAATTAATCAGAAAAAAATCTGAAAAGCAATTGCTGCTTGATAAGCTTGTCGACAAAAAAGGCATGTTTTCAAAGCCAGCATCCGCTTTTTATAAGAATAAAGTATATGACCGGCTTGGACGAAACAGACCTTCTTCCAGCTGATTTGTCTTGTCTGCAGGATGGCGATTGATAAAAGCCATCCTTTTTATGTTCCAAGTTCTATGTCAAAAGGTTTATGTTTTTCCATCTATGGGAAATGATTCATAAACGAAAAAAGGGTGATGGGATGGAACGACTATTAGTATGGATAGAGCATATATCTGATTGGCTGTGGGGTCCGCCGCTAATCATCCTGCTGACGGGGACGGGCTTGTATTTCACTATTTTGCTGAAAGGTTTTCAATTTCGCTATCCTTTATACATTTTCAAACAGACAATCGGCAGTGTAGGAAAAAAGCCGAAGGGAGAAGGCACAGTCACACCGCTTCAGGCATTGACCTCAGCCCTCAGTTCAACGATCGGTGCAGCGAACATTGTCGGTGTGCCCGCCGCTATTATGTTTGGGGGACCAGGAGCGGTTTTTTGGATGTGGCTTATTGCCTTATTTGCCATGGCGATTAAGTTTTCTGAAAGTGTTCTTGCTGTTCATTACAGAGAAAAAAATGAGCAGGGTGAATACGTCGGGGGACCGATGTATTACATAACAAAAGGGCTGCGCATGAAATGGCTCGGCGTATTCTTCTCTGTTGCGCTGATTGTGGAGCTGATTCCCAGCATTATGGTTCAGGGAAATTCGGTTTCAGTCTCGCTTGCCGAGACGTTTTCTTTCAATAAAATATACGCAGGAATCGGAATTGCATTTTTGATTGGGTTAGTGGTGATAGGAGGGGTAAAGCGGATCGGAAAAGTAACAGAGTTTGTCGTGCCTCTTATGGCAGGGGCATACGCAGGTGCCGGTCTCCTGATTGTTCTCATGAATCTATCATCAGTGCCGGCGTTTTTCTCTCTCGTCTTTTCAAATGCGTTTACCTCTTCTTCAGCAGTTGGAGGGTTCGCAGGTGCTGCGTTGGCGGAAACCGTTCGCTGGGGATTTGCCCGCGGGCTGTATTCTAATGAAGCCGGAATGGGAACAGCCTCGATTGCACATGCGGCAGCAATGACTGATCATCCTGTGCGGCAAGGGTTTTGGTCTGTGATCGGCATTGTCATTGACACCTTGATCATCTGCACGACCACCGCTTTTGTCGTTCTTGCATCTGGTGTCTGGACAGGGAAGAACGCCTCAATTGACCCGGCAGCACTGACGACGGCTGCATTTCAGCATTATTTCGGTTCTGGCGGAGGGTACTTCGTTTCGGTTTCCCTAGTCTTCTTTGTCGTATCAACCATTATGGTTGTCATTTTTTACGGCGTAAAGCAAGCTGAATTTCTGTTCGGGCGGCTGGCAGGACACGTGATCAAATTCGTTTATTTAGCGGCTATTATCATAGGTGCCGCAGGCGGAGCAAAAGCCATTTGGGGCTTTTTGGACTTAGCATTGGCTTTTATTCTCGTTCCAAATGTGATTGCGCTGTTGTTATTGAGCAGAAAGGTAAAAGCGCTGTACACCGAATTCTTTACATCTGAACAGTACTACCTGAAAGATATAAGAAAAACAAAACAGAATCCTGTTTATCAAACAAAAGAAGCTAAAAATTCCTAGTGCTTTGCTTTGGCGCTGAACAACGCTTTGCTTTTTATGATCAAATAAATGAGTAAAGGCAGCAAAAGAGAAATCACTACATTAATGATTGGTTTGATTCTGTTAAAGTCGATTAGCTGATTTGTATTTAAAAAGAACCAAAAGCCGCATACGACTGAGAACATGCCGGTTGGTGTATACATGGCTTTCGGGTCGATTTTTGAGTGTAAAAACGAAAGGCCGTATACCACGATATATAGGGAACCTGCTATCTTCACCATAATGACCGGAATCCAAAAAGCCGCGATGATCAGGTCTGAGCGATCCAGAAAATCCGTAATGCGGATCTGCCTGATGACCATATAAGCAGGATCAAAGAAAGTAGATGTCAGGTTGGGACCAAAGACAGAAATTGAAGAAAATAACATCACGGCCAGCAATAAAGCGCCCAGCAGTATCGCGAAAATGGTGTATTTTAGCGGGACGCTCCGGTTTGAGAAGAGAAGCGGAAGGATAATCAATTCCCCCATTGTCCCAAACGCGTAATAGCCTGATTGAAGGTATGGGATTAGACCTTCAAAAACAGGTGTCAAGTTTTGAAGCTCAATTTGTGTGGCCAGCGTAAATGGAAGGAATAAGACCAGGATGCCGAATGGAAATAGGAATATCTGCGCCATTCTGGTCAATGTTTCTTTTCCCTCTCTGGCAATACAGATCGCCACAAAGATAATAACACCGCCAAGAACAGCCATTGGTGTTCTCGGGAGAAATAAAATGTTAATCAAATTGATGAAAAAACGTATATCATGAGCATTGATTAACAGGAAATACAAAGAAAACAGTAAAATGATAATCCGGCCTGCGATTGGTGAGGAATCGCTCAGCAGCTCATAGATATTTTTATCCTGATGCTTTTTCATCAGCCTATGCATGAGCCAGAGTGCCGGAATCACGATGACAACGCCGAGGATGTAGCTGTGCCAGGCATTTTGTTTTGCTGATTCGATCATGAGAATCGGAGCATGCTTTAATCCGACTGCTAACGTATACAGAGCTCCGAAAAATAATCCTTGGTATGCAGAGGTCTTGTCCATAAAGCACATCCTTTCTGTCATGTTCAAAACGGAATATATTTAAACAGGTGCCCCAGCCGCGGAAGCAGGGGATTCACTCTCATATAAATCCATAGAAAAGCACTTCCTGCAATTAGCAGGCTGAAGGCCCATTTTGTTAGATTGTTAGCGGAACGAAAATTCTTCCATTCATATGCGTATATGGCAATGCACACAATCAATGTCTGTACGATATAGCTGATCATGCTGACGCACCTCCATTAATGGCTGATCGTTTTGTATAGGACACCGCCCTGCTCAATCGTCACAATTGGGACGACGTGAACCTCCATATCCTTATATACCTCTTCCCATTCCTTTTTCAGCAGATTCTTCGTGGTTGCCGTGCTTCTGATGGTCCTGTCTTGAAAGCCGGCCGGGTCCGCCTTTAGCTTTTGCAAACGATGAACGGTGCTGATCACGTCCTTCTTTATGGTTCTGTTTAGTGCTTTTTGAATGATGTAATACTGGTCATTTTCTCTCGTCTCATAGGTTGATTGGTTTTCCATAATAATTCCTTTGGCTCTGATCTCGATTGTCATTGACAGCTTTCCGTTTTTTTCAGCGGCATGAAAGGATGCATTGGACTTTTGAAGCTGAATGGATGCTTGCCCCATTTGATTCGGCAGGTCTACTATGAATTCTGGCTGGCGGGCTTGATTCAGCAACATCAGGGCTGCTGTCATGTGTTCATCTTTGAAAATATCCATCAATCTGTCCTTTTTAAAGATCGCAAGCCCGTCAATTTTCAAATTAGATTTGCCTTTCCCTCCAGGTTTTGTTTTAGATGCAGAGATGACCGGTGCATACGGATCACTGCCTATTTCTACTAGATCAGACATGAATCTGCTTAAGAAAACGGGGCGGCTCGTTGCGATAATGGCCAGCTCCCGAATCATTTCCGCCGGAAACTGTTCAAGCTGAACATCGGTATTTAAAATGTCCCGCGCTTCTCCCCGGCTGACTAAAATGAGCGCCGTTAATCTGTTCTGCGGATTTCGCGTTAAAATATCAAAGACTGGGGCAACGCCGTCTCTCGCCATATCCTCTCCAATAATGACTGTACGTCTGTGGGACGTATTGATTGTCCGTGACAAGGAGGTTTGCAGCTTGTTGTTCGCTTCTCTGATCGTAGTGCCGGAAGCTGAATCAACATACCATGTTTTTGAACCGGCAGTTCCGCCGCCGCCCCCTGTTTGTCCGCCTAATTGGCCGACCAAGGGAATCTGCATGGCCACTCGATACTGATCTTTTTTCTTATCAATGGCTGAGCTGACAACAAATGCAATGTCATTGATTTCTGTCCGGTCCCAGCACCCCGTTAGAAGGATACAAATGAGAAGCGGCAAAACACACTTATATATTGTTTTCTTCATCTTTTGGGTCCTCTCTTTTCGCTCCCTTCTGTCCGTTGCCGCGCGAATACGTGCCCGGCCTTCTGGTCATCGTCCACCAAGGCGCCCTGACAAAAATATCTTTTACTTCATCTCGTTTAAACGGAGAAATCCCGGATAAATAAGGAATGCCGAAAGATTGCAGCTTGCATAAATGAAGCACTAAGATAATCGTGCCGAGCATAATGCCGAATATCCCAAAAATACTCGCCAAAAACATAAGCGGGAAACGAAGCATCCTGATGGAGATAGCTAAGTTAAACCGCGGAATTGTAAAAGACGCGATCCCTGTTAACGATACGATGATCACCATGGGGGCAGACACAATTCCCGCTTCAACAGCTGCTGTCCCAATGACTAGGGCCCCGAGAATACTGACGGTCTGGCCGATGGTTTTCGGCAGGCGCACTCCCGCCTCACGGAGAGCCTCAAAAGAAATTTCCATAATCAATGCTTCTATGATGGCGGGGAAAGGAATCGGTTCACGCGCAGAGGCCACACTGAACATTAAGTTTGTCGGCATTAAGTCCTGATGGTATGTAATAACGGCAACATAAATAGCCGGCAAATATAAAGCAACGAATAAAAACATATAGCGAAGCCAGCGGATTAAGTTAGACATCAAATAACGCTCATAGTAATCTTCACTGGCCTGCATAAGCTGCCAAAACGTAATCGGGCCTGTTAAGACAAAGGGCGTATTATCTGTGAAAATGGCAAATCGGCCTTCGAGAAGCTGGGCGGCGACGGTGTCCGGCCTTTCTGTGTATTGCAGCTGGGGGAATGGCGAGTACGTGTCGTCTTCGATAAATTCTTCAATATATCCGCTTTCTAAGACAGCATCAATCTTTATCTTTTTGATTCTTTTTTTTGCTTTGTCAATGACCTTTGGATCGGCAAGCCCGTCAATATAGGCCAAGACAACATCGGTTTTGGTTTTCGTGCCGATTTTAAACGAGATCATTTTAAGCTGAAACGTTTTGACGCGAAAGCGCACAAGAGCGGTATTGACCCTGAGGCTTTCAGTGAAGCCCTCTCTTGACCCTCTGATGGTCGATTCTGTTATCGGCTCTTCAATGCTTCTTCTTTGTCCGCCTTTTATATTTAAGATCAGCCCTTTTGAGTGCCCGTCGGCAAATAAAACCGCGTTCCCCTCAATGATGGATGCAGCCACTTTGCTCATACTCGTTTCTATTGCAACACTTGAAATTGATAGAGTATTTTGCAGCGCCTCTTCATGTTCATTTATTTGTTCCGTCAAATGCATTAAGAAAGGGCGGAGGGCGTGATCCTGAATATGTTCAGATTTTACAATTCATTCGATATAAACAATAAATCCGCACAGCCCGTTTCCAAAGTCAAATTGTCTAAATACGATGTCTGAGCAGCCTTCTGTTAATAAGGTCAGATTATCGAGGTTTTCCTTCAAATCGGGAGAGATCGGTCTGTCCTGATTGTCTTCAAGCTCTTTGATGAGCTGAAGCGCTTTGTCGCGTTTATTCATAGAGGCTCACCCTGCTTTTTAATGTCATATTCAATAAGTGCTTGTGACTTTTAGGGTAACCTTGTCTGTTTCATATAATTCAGACTAGGATGAAAGCGCTATAAAAAAGTGTTGACTACCTGTATATACAGGAATACAATATGATTATAAGTTGTATATACAAGTTATAAAAACGGATACGGAGGGGTTGGCATGGGGGAACTGAACAAATCGGCACGTCAGATTGTCGAAGCAGTCGGCGGTGCAGAAAATATTGCAGCGGCAACTCATTGTGTTACACGTTTGCGTTTTGCTTTAATAGATAAAAGCAAGGTTGACCAAGAGATGCTTGATCAAATTGATGTGGTAAAGGGATCATTCTCGACAAACGGACAGTTTCAGGTCGTAATCGGCCAGGGAACTGTCAATAAAGTATATGCTGAACTGGTTAAGGAAACGGGGATTGGCGAGTCAACAAAGGATGAAGTGAAGAAGGCCTCAGAAAAAAATATGAATCCTTTGCAGCGTGCTGTGAAAACGCTTGCAGATATTTTTATTCCAATATTGCCTGCGATTGTCACGGCGGGTCTTTTAATGGGGATCAATAACATTTTAACGGCGGAAGGCATTTTCTTCAGCACAAAATCGATTGTGCAGGTTTATCCGCAGTGGGCGGATCTTGCTAATATGATTAACCTGATTGCAGGCACGGCCTTTACGTTTTTGCCTGCGTTAATCGGATGGTCTGCCGTCAAGCGGTTCGGCGGCAATCCGCTTCTCGGCATTGTGCTCGGAGTTATGCTCGTGCATCCTGATTTGCTGAATGCGTGGGGATATGGCGCGGCAGAACAAAGCGGAGAGATCCCGGTATGGAATCTATTCGGCCTAGAGGTGCAGAAAGTCGGCTATCAGGGCCAGGTGCTCCCAATTTTGCTTGCTTCTTATATGCTGGCGAAGATTGAGGTATTTTTAACAAAACGCACACCTGAGGGCATACAGCTGCTCGTTGTCGCACCAATTACGCTTCTCTTAACAGGATTTGCCTCTTTTATCATTATCGGCCCGATTACATTTGCGATCGGTAATGTACTGACTTCAGGGCTTATCTCGGTGTTTGGTTCTTTTGCCGCACTGGGCGGTCTGTTATATGGCGGTTTCTACTCAGCGCTCGTGATTACCGGTATGCATCACACGTTTCTTGCAGTCGACCTGCAGCTCATCGGTTCAAAGCTCGGCGGCACCTTTTTATGGCCGATGCTGGCGCTTTCTAATATCGCACAAGGTTCGGCGGCTCTGGCCATGATGTTTATCGTGAAGGATGAGAAACAAAAAGGCCTCTCCCTCACATCAGGGATTTCTGCTTATCTTGGCATTACAGAGCCTGCCATCTTTGGGGTGAATCTGCGATACAGATTCCCGTTTATCATTGCAATGGTCAGCTCTGGCCTGGCCGGAATGTATATTTCTTCTCAAGGTGTGCTGGCAAGCTCCGTCGGTGTCGGCGGCGTGCCGGGGATTTTCTCAATCATGAGCCAGTACTGGGGCGCGTTTGCAATCGGGATGGCTATTGTATTGATCGTGCCGTTTGCCGGAACATACGCGTATGCGAGATTCAAACATAAATAACAAGTGGGGAGCGGGACGTGTTGAACGTTCCCTTTTCCCGTTTTCAATTTAAATATGGTGGTGGAGACAGATGAAAACAGAACAAACGCCATGGTGGAAAAAAGCTGTGGTTTATCAAATTTATCCGAAAAGCTTTAATGATACGACGGGAAATGGTGTTGGCGATCTGAACGGCATTATTGAAAAGCTGGATTACTTAAAAACGCTACAGGTGGATGTGCTTTGGCTGACGCCGATTTATGATTCTCCCCAGCATGATAATGGGTACGATATTCGTGATTATTACTCGATTTATCCTAAATACGGAACGATGGAGGATTTTGAGCGGCTAGTGTCCGAAGCACATAAAAGAGACCTGAAAGTCGTCATGGATCTTGTTGTCAATCATACGTCAACAGAGCACAAATGGTTTCGCGAGGCGATCTCTTCAATAGACAGTCCGTACCGTGATTTTTATATATGGAAAAACCCGCAGGAAAACGGTTCTGTTCCGACGAACTGGGAATCGAAATTCGGCGGCTCGGCATGGGAGCTTGACGAAGCGTCGGGCCAATACTATTTGCATCTGTTTGATGTGACGCAGGCTGATTTGAATTGGGAAAATGAAGAGGTCAGAAAGCATGTCTATGACATGATGCATTTTTGGTTTGAAAAGGGAATAGATGGCTTCAGGCTTGATGTCATCAACCTGATTTCTAAAGATCAGCGCTTTCCGAATGCGGAGGAAGGCGACGGCCGCTCTTTTTACACTGACGGGCCGCGGGTGCACGAATTTCTGCATGAAATGAACGAAAAGGTGTTTTCACATTATGACAGCATGACGGTCGGTGAGATGTCTTCAACAACCGTAGACCACTGCATCCGGTATACGAATCCTGACAATAAAGAACTTGATATGACATTCAGCTTCCATCATCTCAAGGTTGACTATCCTAACGGCGAAAAATGGGCCTTGGCGCCGTTTGATTTTTTGAAGCTGAAGGAGATCCTATCTGACTGGCAAACGGGGATGCACGCAGGAGGAGGATGGAACGCTCTGTTCTGGTGCAATCATGATCAGCCGCGCGTTGTATCAAGATATGGAGACGATGGCGCATATAGGGTGAAATCGGCGAAAATGCTTGCTACGGCCATTCATATGATGCAGGGCACGCCTTATATTTATCAGGGCGAGGAGCTGGGGATGACGAATCCGAAGTTCACTGACATAAGCTCCTATCGGGATGTCGAATCGCTGAACATGTATCACGCCTTTAAGGAAAAAGGAATGGCTGATCAAGATATTACAGCCATTTTACAGGCGAAATCCCGTGACAATTCCAGAACCCCCGTTCAGTGGGATGCTACGGAAAATGGTGGTTTTACAACGGGCACACCATGGATACCGGTTGCAGGAAATTACCGGGAAATCAATGCTGAAGCGGCGCTGAGGGATCAGAATTCGGTGTTTTACCATTATCAAAAATTGATTCAGATTCGCAAAATGTATGACATTGTGACAGAGGGTACGTATGAGATAATTGCAAAGGATGACCCGAACATTTTTGCGTATCTCAGACACGGCAGCAATGAAAAGCTGCTCGTGATCAATAATTTTTACGGGACAGAGGCGGCCTTTACACTGCCGGACTCTTTAGCGCCTGACGAATGGAAGGCAGAGGTGCTGTTGACGAACGATGAAGCAAGGGAAGGGCTTCAGAACATGACGCTTCGCCCGTATGAGTCCATTGTTTATCGTTTAACGAAACCGTGTTAAACTAAGCTGGGTGGTCCATAATGAAGGTGAATAAATTCATCACAATTTATAAAGACATCGCACAGCAAATTGAAGGCGGCCGATGGAAAGCGGAGGAGATTCTTCCGTCTGAACATGAGTTGACCGCACAGTACGGTACATCAAGAGAAACGGTCCGAAAGGCGCTTCATATGCTCGCGCAAAACGGTTATATCCAGAAAATCAGGGGAAAAGGCTCCGTCGTGCTCAATCGTGAAAAAATGCAGTTTCCCGTTTCGGGCCTTGTCAGCTTCAAGGAGCTCGCGCAAACGCTTGGCAAAGAAACGAAAACAACTGTACACAAATTCGGGCTGGAGCCTCCGTCAGAGCTGATCCAAAAACAGCTCCGGGCCAATCTGGATGACGACATGTGGGAAGTCATCAGGTCTAGAAAGATTGACGGGGAACATGTGATTTTGGACAAGGATTATTTTTTCAGAAAGCATGTCCCTCACCTGACGAAAGAAATTTGTGAAAACTCCATATATGAATATATAGAAGGAGAGCTCGGTCTTTCGATCAGTTACGCCCAAAAAGAAATTGTCGCCGAGCCGTGTACGGACGAGGACAGAGAGCTGCTCGATTTACGCGGCTATGACCATATGGTCGTGGTGAGAAACTACGTCTTTTTGGAGGATACCAGTTTGTTTCAATATACGGAAAGCAGACACCGTCTCGACAAATTCCGGTTTGTTGATTTTGCGCGGCGGGGGAAATGAGAGAGGCGCCTGCCTGCGGCAGCGCGCTTTTTTGTTTGGTATCAAAATTGATACTATCCAACAAAAATGTGCGTACTTTTACTTTTTATCATAATGGCTACAATAGAGATGAGAGTAACCTAAAGGAGAGGTGTTTTACATGGCAGATCTAAAGAAACAAATTCTGGATGCATACAATTTCAGGCATGCGACTAAGGAATTTGACCCGAATAAAAAAGTGTCAGACAGCGATTTTGAATTTATTTTAGAAACAGGAAGACTGTCTCCGAGCTCACTCGGCCTTGAGCCTTGGAAATTTGTCGTCGTCCAAAATCCGGAGTTCCGCGAGAAGCTTCGTGAATACACATGGGGCGCGCAAAAGCAGCTGCCGACCGCAAGCCATTTCGTCCTGATTCTTGCGCGTACAGCGAAGGATATCAAATATAATGCGGACTACATCAAACGTCATTTAAAAGAAGTAAAACAAATGCCGCAAGACGTGTACGAAGGCTATTTAAGCAAAACAGAAGAATTCCAGAAAAACGATTTGCATTTGCTTGAAAGTGACAGAACATTGTTTGACTGGGCATCAAAACAAACCTATATCGCGCTTGGCAACATGATGACTGCCGCTGCGCAAATCGGTGTTGATTCCTGCCCGATAGAAGGCTTCCAGTACGATCACATTCACCGTATTCTTGAAGAAGAAGGCCTTCTGGAAAACGGAAGCTTCGATATTTCTGTGATGGTGGCATTTGGCTACAGAGTGAGAGACCCTCGTCCGAAAACAAGATCTGCTGTTGAAGATGTTGTGAAGTGGGTTTAAATAAAGAAAGCTGCTCGCTTAGCGAGCAGCTCTTTTTTTATGCCTGATTCGCTCTATTCTGTTTTCTCCTCTGATGTAAGTACATTGCCGTTCCGAGGGCGCTGATAAGAAATCCGGCCAATAGGATCGAGTACATGGATGTGGCTGTGTCCGGAAGCAGGCCGCCAGCCGGACCGTCTGTTCCTGATCCGCCCGAACCGTTTCCTCCAGAGCCGTTAGTCGGTTGAGTGCCAGGAGGCGTATCATTTCCTCCGTTTCCGTCAGTTGGCTGTTTTCCGCCTGGTTTGTCGGAGCCTCCGCCATGATTGCCGTCATCACCGCCTGTCGGTTGGTCGGACGGGAATGCCGGCGGTTTGTTGTTCGAACCGGAATTTAAGATCGTGTATTCGCTGAAGTGGTTTGTATATCCTGTCACCATATCATCGTCAACTGATCCGTTATCTGTCTTTGTGAAAGCTTTCTTTTTCCTGTCGACGTGGTAAATGGCAGGGTTATGGGCTTCTTCAATATCAAACATGCGAAGCGAAAGCTGAACGGGCTCCTTGAATGATTTTATTTCCTTTCCTTTTTGCTTCACTGTAAAGTCATATACATCTGCCAGTGACACATCCAATTCTCCCGTCGACTTGATTCCGATTGCAGTGTCTGCGTTTTTAAGGTTCGCCATTGGCATTTTCATGCTGTACCAGTAGTTGAACACAGTCAATGAAGGATCTGATTCTCTTTCTTTCAAAAGTTTGACCTGATCTTTTTTCATTTTAAGATTGATAGGCTTCTCTTGAGATCCTTCATGTGTTCCATAATAGACAAACGGCGTGTTGGCATTTTTAGCGTAAATCGCAAATTTGTCTTCATCAAGTGTCCAGCTGCCGTCCTCCTGCTTTGTCGGCAGGAATACTTCTTTGATCCGTCCTTCAAGCTTAGGAGAGACCTTGTTTCCTAGTTTTTTCAGCTGTTCGGTGAAAATCTCATAATCAACGTAGCCAAGGTCTTCACCATGGGAGGCTTCTGTAAAGACAGAATATCCGTCTCCTCCGGCACCGACAAAATTATTTGTTGCCACGCGGTAGGTATCATCCGTATTTATAGCAACTTTGTCTCCGTTAGGCGATTCAATTTTCACTTCTAACACACGGTGTCCAGGTTCGTTGTTTAATGTAAAGGTATATTCGATTCCGGCCACCTGAGGGAAAGCGCCGCCGCCATTTTCCACATTGCTTAGGCCTTGTTCAAGGGCTTCTTTAATTTGTTTTCCGGTTAAATCGGCCACGTAAAGCGTATTGCCGAACGGCATCACGTTGAGCACCTCGCCGAGTGTGATATCACCTTTGTCAATGCCTGCTCTGATGCCGCCGCCATTTGTTATCGCTATTCTGGCGCCGGCTGCTTCTTTCGCTTTTGCCAGCATACCGTCCGCGATGAAGTTTCCGAGATTCGTTTCTTTCGTGCGCACATGCTCACGCTGGCCGTCAAGCGCCACATCCGTATAGCCGACTTTTTCATTTTTTACGTCTTCTAATTCACTTTTGAACTGATCAAGCTCTTGTTTTGCTTCTGCGTTTTCTTCTGTATGCTCATCAATTGGCAGCACGCTCAGATTTGATTTGTCTGTTTGCACAACGCCATTTTCATCAAACGCGACATCAACGCGCCCCAAGAATTGGCCGTATTCTTTTGCCTGTGCCACGATCGTCGGTTCTTCGTTGTTCACGACCTCCATTTTGTCTACGAGGGTGTGAGTGTGTCCGCCGATGATCAAATCAATGCCTTTTACTTTTTTGGCTAGCTCAAGATCCCGGTTATGCCCGATGTGGGTTAAAGCAATAATTTTATTTACCTGTTCTTCTTCTTGAATCGCTTTGACGGTGTTTTGTGCTGTTTCAAAGGCATCATTGAATACGATGCTTTTGCCCGGGCTTGATGTGGTGGCTGTATCTTCTGTTGTCAGGCCGAATACGGCGACTTTCTCCCCGTCAACGTCTAACAGAATGTAAGGGTGAATGCCGGCCTCTTTCTTTTCACCTGCCGTAAAGGTTTGCGGCTTTTTGACAAATGATTTCAGCTTGGGCTCATTTGACACATCTACGTTTGCACTGACAATCGGAAATTCCGGCGCTTCAAAGTGATAGCGGTTCGCCGGATCAACGGTTGCGCTGTTTCCGCTTAGAAAATCAGAAAGCACTGTCGGGCCTTTGTCAAATTCATGATTTCCGAAGGTCATGGCGTCATAGCCCATCATGTTCATCATTTTCAGATCGGCCAAACCGTTCCATTTTGTAAAATACAGATCGCCGGAAAACACATCTCCCGCATCAAGGAGAATGTTGTGATTTGTTTCGCTGCGTACTTCGTTGATTTTCGTCATTCGTCTTGCTGCATCATCGAGATGTGCGTGCGTATCATTGGTGTGCATGACGGTCAGGTCCCACAGTCCGTCTTTAGGAGGATCTGGATTTGAATCATCATCGAATTGCAGCTTATACACACCATAGCCTTCATTCGCAGACTTGCCTACATAAGCGACGTCGTCTGCTTTATCGGCAAATGGCTTGGCCAAAAGCGAGGATTCAAACGTCAGATTCGTGCCGGAAACAGGCGCGATTGACCAGTTGTTGTCTGCTTTTGGATTGACTGTTTTTTGTTCAATAATGTAATCCATCAGCACCTGCCTATTTTCAACTGCAGAGCCGTGGACAATTTTATCGCTCGTCAGATGAGGGAACCCGCCGCCTCCGGACGCACGATAGTTATTGGTGACTACGAGAAATTCCTGGCTTGGGCTGATCGGCTTGCCTTCATAGGAAAGATTGATGATACGGGATGAATCCGCATTGATCACTTTTCCGTTCTCATTGTATTTAGCCGGTTTTGTCACATCGACCTGATATGTGACACCGTCAATCACATCAAAATTATAGGAGCGGAAATTCTCGTTCAGCAAGGCCTGATCGCTGCCTTTGGCTGGATCAATTTGATTGAATTGGCCTGCTGACATCTCCAGCCAGTCCTTGACCTCGCTGCCTGTCAGCTTGACGATTTGAACAGTATTATCGTAAAGATACAAGTCACCGACATTTTTAATCGCAAGACCTCCGGCTGGAATGTTTGTATAGTAATTGGCTCCGTTTCTGCCGCCTGCTTTAAACGGCGCTCCAGCGGATAAAATCGGCAGGTTCTTGTACTCGGTATCCTTCATTTCTTTTTCGGCATACCATTTTTGCGCGTCAGTCACGATCTGAATGGAAGGATCATCTTTGACCTGTGCAAAGAAGCTGTTAATATCTGCTTCGGTTTTGCCGACTGGCTTTCGGACATACTCCAGTGTGTTTTGGTGTGTTTGCTGAATGGTGTTTGTAACGGTTTCGTTTCTTGATGTGACGTTGCCAGCAATAGATTCAATACTTCCTTTGGAATCTGCTACCTTCCATGAGCCGTCCGCCTTTTCAAGCTTGAGGTCAATCACGCCTAAATATTTGCCCCAGCTGCTTGGCATGACGACAGGAATGCCGTTAATTGTTCCCTTTTCCACGTCGAATTGAGCAACACCCGCATACTCCGCGGAAGGAAAGAGTCCGTGCTGATGGCCCGAGATAATCGCGTCAATGCCTTTCGTTTTAGTGGCAAGGTCAAACACGGCGTTTTCTGCACCTGATGATTGTGACTGCTTTTCAATGCCGGTGTGGGCGAGGGCAATAATGACATCTGTGCCTTCCGCCTTCATTTTCGGGATCGTTTCATTGGCGGATTCTACGATATCCTGCACCTGAACTTGCCCCTCGAGATTCTTTTTGTCCCATGTCATGATTTGCGGCGGGACAAAGCCTATGTAGCCGACTTTTACTTTCTGCTCATTACCGTTTTCATCAATGAGGGTTTTTTCATTAATCACATACGGCGTATAACGGTTTTCGCCGCTAGTTGTTTTGACGTTGGCATTTACAATCGGGAAATCGGCTCCTTTGATTGTGCCGTCGAGAAAGTCGAGCCCGTAGTTGAATTCATGATTGCCAAGCGTTCCGGCGTCGTATTTCAGCGCATTCATGACGCTGATAATCGGATGGGTTTTCGTGCCGGAGATAATGTCGTCTTTTTGATATTTCACCGCGTATTCACCCAGCGGATTCCCTTGAATCAAGTCGCCGTTATCCACAAGCAGGGTGTTAGGGTTTTGCTCGCGGTGCTTTTGGATCAATTGCGCTGTTCTCGCCAGACCGAAATCCGCCGTTTCTTTGTCGCTGTAGTAATCGTAATCCATCATGTTGGCATGAATATCAGTCGTAGCCAAAATACTCAGATGCACCTGAGGAGCCGCGCTTTCTTCTGCATGAATGGGTGGTGTTGGGAGGATTAGGCTAAGTATCATAATTGGGGGCAAAAGAATACGGAGAATGTTTTCGACGTGTGTTCGTCTTTTCTGTATTCTCACCAGTTCTCCACCTTTCAACGAAATTTGTGTTACAGCTCCTATTGTAAGAATATTTTGTAACTATTTGTAGGTGTTTCTTTATGATTATTGTAAAAGGGAGAAAAATGAGTATTATGTAGCAGTATCAAACGACAAATACTGGGCATTTATGCTTATCGTTTGTCACAATCGCGGAATGTTTATTTTAGTGTGGCTGGGGTAGAGTGTTTTATGTAGACATCTAAAGCGGGAGGTTATGAATCATGGGGAAAAAAATTGCAGTTGTTTTAACAGATTATTTTGAGGACAGCGAGTACACTGAGCCTGCGAAAGCCTTTAAAGAAGCGGGACATGAACTGACTGTCATCGAAAATGAAAAAGGAAAAACAGTAAAAGGCAAGCAGGGAAAAGCGGAAGTGACGGTTGACGCGTCCATTGACGACGTAAATCCTTCAGACTTTGATGCGCTTTTGATTCCCGGAGGATTTTCACCAGACCAGCTTCGCGCTGACGATCGTTTCGTCCAATTTACAAAAGCGTTTATGACTGACAAAAAGCCGGTATTCGCCATTTGCCACGGCCCGCAGCTTTTAATCAATGCGAAAGCGCTCGACGGCCGAAAAGCGACGGGCTATACGTCCATTCGTGTTGACATGGAAAACGCCGGTGCCGACGTTGTGGACAAGGAAGTGGTTGTTTGCCAGGATCAATTGGTCACTAGCCGCACACCGGACGATATACCGGCATTTAACCGCGAGTCATTGGCATTGCTTGAGAAATAAGAAAAAACGGACGCTCTTGGGCGTCCGTTTTTTTGTTGCTTAGGCTTGAGCACCTGTCAGTTTCTTGTACCTGTAATACAAGAAAGCAGCTGCAGCCGTTCCGATGACCGCAATGCCGAAGTCGAATATGAAAATATGGGCGATGCCCCCCGCTTTTGCGATAAGCCCTGTTGCAATCGGCAGCAGAATCGATGCAAGGCTTGAAGCGGTCGCTACAATTCCGGTAACGGTTCCTTTTCGCTTCCAGAAAAGCTCTGTCATTAACGTAATGGTAATTTGAAACACACCCGCAGTTGAAAAGCCTAAGAAAAAGGCAGTGATGTTCAGCACAACTGGGATATGAACGGTTAGCATGACTGCGAGCGTACATAAAGTAATAATAGGATATAAGAGCGTTATGAAGACAGGTTTGACCCATCTGTTCAGCAAAACGGCTAATAATAAAACAGATGCCAGAGATCCTATACTATAATAGCTCAGCAATTGTACAGATGCTGATTCAGCTAAACCGGCTGCCTTTTGCGCGTAGCTCGGGAGCCAGATTTGAGAAACCGTAAATAAAGCCGTGGATGTAAAACCGATGATAATCAGTGCAGTGCCTTCTTTCTGAAAAACGGGTTCAGACAAGAAAACGGGAGATTCCTGTTGGCCGCTATTAGTTGGTTTCTTATGTTTTTTAGGAAACGAAAGTGTTGATAAATAAATAATATTCAGGAGATAGACCGTTGCCGGCAGATAAAAAGCAAATCCGTAAAACATGCTGTGGTCTGCTAAAAATGTGATCAAAAGCGGCAAAAGTGCGGCCCCGACAGACATAAAGGCTTTGACCAAGACATTCGCCGAACCGGAAGCAGACGGAAAGAGCTCGGTTAGGGCCGGATATGTTCCGGCATCCATCGCTGAATTTGCGACTCCGGCTAATAAGGCGAACACAAACGCCAGCTCATAGCTCGGTGATAAAGGAATACCGACTAAAAAGACGGCCATAATTCCCGCAGAAGCGACAACAAGCGGCTTTCTGCCGATTTTATCTGATAGAACGCCGGAAATGCCGTATGTCAGCAGTTTGCCAAACCCGATAGCGGCAATGACATAACTGATGCCGGTCGGATCGGTATTCCACTGTTTTGTTAATGAAGACATATTGGATGCGAGAATGATGTTGACCATCCCCAGAAAGAAGTAGTTGATATACATTCCGGATGCTGTTTTGATAGATGTCGTTTGCATGCTTGTACTCCTTCAAATCTTATTCGAACACTTTGCTGTTTTGGTTTGGGGAAATGATAAAAAAGACTCGCCGAGTTTCCGGCCAGTCTCCATTATTTACGAAGCGAGGCTAATTCTTGAGCAATCGCCTGCATTTCACTTGGGCTGAATGATTCTTTTCTCATCACCATTCTGTGAAGGTACGTGAGGTCTTCAATCTTCTCATCACTGAAATCCTCCGCTTTGATTACGCCGACGTTCAGCATGTTCAGCTTTTGGGAAATCTCTTCAATCATTTGAGTTAATGTTTCTGTATTTGGGCTGGACAAAGGGTTCCATCCTTTCTATGCGCAATATAGGTATGTTTTATTCTAACAGAATTCCATCAGAAAAAAACCCTATTCTAAAAGCAGGCTGTTCATTCCAAAAAAGTGAAGACATCAGTTGAAAAGAAAATGAACATCCTACTAAGATATTCATGAAGGTTTCTTTTTAGAGAAATAGGGGCAAAGAATAGGGAGGTTGGACAACATGATAAGCGTGTTATTTGTTTGTTTAGGAAACATTTGCCGGTCTCCGATGGCGGAAGCGATTTTTCGGGACCTTGCAGCCAAAAAAGGATTAGAGGAGAAAATCAAGGCGGACTCAGCGGGAATCGGCGGCTGGCACATCGGCAATCCGCCGCATGAGGGAACGCAGGAGATATTGCGCAGAGAAGGAATCAGTTTTGATGGCATGCTGGCGCGTCAAGTCAGCGAACAGGATCTTGCCGATTTTGATTACATCATTGCAATGGATGCAGAAAATATCGGAAGTCTCAGAAGCATGGCGGGATTTAAAAACACCTCACATATCAAAAGGCTTTTGGACTATGTTGAAGATTCAGATCTTGCCGACGTTCCCGATCCTTACTACACAGGGAATTTTGAAGAAGTCTGCCAATTAATCAAATCGGGCTGTGAGCATCTGCTTGCGTCTATTCAAAAAGAAAAACAATTGTGAGTGAAAGGAGAATTTGCATGAACAACGAACGTTTAATGCTGAAAGGGATATTTCTCGGAGCTGCGGCAGGTGCGGCGTTATCACTGCTCCATAAGCCGACAAGACAGGCGTGCGGCATGAGATGGCTGACATGCAAGCATAAACTTTCACTGTATAAAAGCAATCCGGAGCTGTTAAAAAACACTGTTATCACAAAAGTGGATGAGGCCAAAAAGCTCGCCCAAACGCTTTCAAAGGAAGTCGACTTTGTGAACCAGCAGGTGAAAGAGCTGAAGAAAACAACGCCGCAAGTGATGGAACTCGTGCAAGAAACGAAAGAGCATTTTTCAAAAAAATGATCAAACATGCGAGGTGAGACGACATGAGTTTTTTGAAAGAGCTTTTCAGCAGATACACCCTTCATGAAGGACAAAGTAAATCAGCGGAGCTGGCGTATTTTTTTCTATTGTCACTGTTTCCGTTTTTGATTTTTATGCTGACGCTCACCGCGTATCTTCCGCTTTCTACCGATGATGTTTTAGGAGTCATAGAACAATATGCTCCCGCCAGTGCGATGTCTCTCGTTGAATCCATTACCCATCAAACCTTAAATAATCGAAATGGCGGTTTGCTGTCATTCGGGATTATCGCCGCATTATGGTCTGCGTCTAATGGAATGAACGCGATCGTCCGGTCGCTAAACCACGCGTATGATGTGGAAGAAAACCGCTCTTTTATCATTGTTCGTCTAACCTCGATTTTTTTGACGATTGCCATGGTATTTACGATTTTAGTGGCTTTGCTTCTGCCGGTATTTGGCCGGGAGATTGGAAGGCTCGCTTCTGACTTTGTCGGTGCGTCGGATCTGTTTTTATCCGTCTGGGCCGCCATTCGCTGGGGTGTCAGCCCGCTTGTGCTTTTGATTGTTTTTTCCGCGCTGTATGTGATTGCGCCGAACAAAAAGCTGTCTCTCCGGTTTGTCATGCCGGGTGCGGTCTTTGCGACTATCGGCTGGATCATTGTCAGCACATTGTTTTCATTTTACGTCAGCACGTTTGCGAACTATAGCGCCACTTACGGGAGCATCGGGGGAATCATCGTTCTGATGATTTGGTTTTACTTGAGCGGCATTTTAATTATCCTAGGCGGAGAAATCAACGCTCTTTTACATAAACGTAAAAAGCTTCCTGATGAAAATCCCTACCAATAGCGCACCCTATAAACGAACTTCGGTTCAAAAAGAAGTCGGGGGGATATCGTGATGACCAAGCATACGAAAAAAGGCGGAAGCCATAACAAACAAAATTCGAAAAGCAAATCGAGCCATAAAACAAGCGGAAGCGCCAACGGACAAAACGGCTACCATTAGCATAAAAGCCTCCTGACATGATGTCGGGAGGCTTTTTGATTAAGAAGATGAAGAATAGGTTTCAGCCGGTGACCAGCTTTTCGGTTTGCCCAGCACAAGGGCCAGCCACACAGCGCTAAGCGTGAGAGTAATGAAGTAGAACAAGTTTGCGCTTTCAAATGTCTGCATATACCAGCCGCCGGCAACCGGGCCGAGGATGCTGCCGAGACTGAATGTAATGCCGCAAAGCAGGTTTCCCGCCGGCAGGAGGTGAGGCGGGAGAAGATCTGTCATATAGCTGATGCCAAGTGTAAAGGTTGATCCGACTGCCATTCCTGCAATAAAAAAGCAGCCGCCGATCACGTAAGGCGAAGGAAATACACCGGCGATGAAAAAGCAAAGAGCCCCAGTCAGCAAAATCACCAGCAGCACATTCCGCCTGCCGTATCTATCGCTGAGGATGCCGAGCGGAAACTGAAAGATAATGCTTCCAATCGCAAATGCGGGAAGGATGATCGCTACTGCGTCTACTGATATCCCCAAACGGAGCGCGTACACCGGAAAGCTTCCGTTCAGCGCCGTTTCCAGAAAGCCATAGCCAAATGTAGGCATAAAGGCAACCCACCCAAACAACATGGCCTGATAAAATCGCCTGAAACTATTGTCTGATTTGGTTTCATGAGGACTGGTTTCCGGGTATGCATTTTGTAGAAAGAAAACAAAAAGCCACGCAAACAGACTGATGCAGCCGGACACGATAAAAGGAAGCGACGGACTCAGTTTGACAAGCGGCACCATGAACGGGCCTGCGGCAAAGCCAAGGCCAAAGGAAAGCCCATAAATAGACAGGTTTCTTCCGCGATTTTGTTTTGATGACATGGAGGTCACCCACGTTTGCGTAGAAAAGTGAAGCATGTGGTCGCCGATTCCAATGAACAGGCGAAGCAGGAACCAAACCCAAACTGACTGAAGCCAAATAAATCCGAATAAGCTTAAAATGACAATGCTTCCGCCCATGACGATCAGTGGCTTGAACCCGAGCTTTCTGAGCGGCGCTTCCATAAACGGCGAAGCCAAAAGCACACCGATATACAGCCCGGTCGCGTGCAGGCCGTTGATAGCAGCGGATTCTCCATTTGTTTCAAAAATGATTGAAATGACAGGCAGTAGCATGCCTTGTGAAAACCCGGAAATGGATACGAGCAAGACAAGGATAAAGAAATGAAATCGTGACATCGTGTCAGTTCTCCTTATGTGGAATCTATGTTGATCGTACAATGTTTTCCAAAAGCAGGCAACCTGAAAAAAGCCTATATCACGCTATACATTTGCCCTCGTGTAATCATGAAGGTTTTTGTGAAGAATAAAAATAAAACAAGTCATAAAAAAGGAGCTATTTCACCATGAATCGTATCTTTTTTATTTTAGTGGCGGCCGGTGTTCCGCTTTCTGTGATTGGCAGTTTGATGCATTGGCCTTCCGCGGTTCTATTTGCAGTTTATTGCGTGACGATTATCGCGCTTGCAAGCTATATGGGGAGGGCGACAGAATCACTGTCCATCATTGCAGGACCGCGTATCGGCGGTTTGTTGAATGCAACCTTCGGGAATGCGGTGGAGCTGATTATTTCCCTTTTTGCATTAAAAGAAGGCCTGACAGGAATCGTGCTTGCCTCTTTAACCGGTTCAGTGCTGGGGAACCTGCTGCTGGTAGCGGGCCTATCGTTTTTTGTCGGCGGTTTAAAATATAAGCGGCAGGAATTTAATATCCATGATGCCCGCCATAACTCCGGGCTTCTGATTTTTGCCATCATTGTCGCCTTTGTGATTCCGGAGGTATTCTCTGTTGGTATGGGAAACGCCAGCAAGCTCAATTTAAGCATCGGCATCAGCATCATTATGATTCTGTTGTATGTGGCGGCGCTGTACTTTAAACTTGTCACGCATCGGGGCGTTTATCAGCCGAATAATGCCGCTCAGTCTGAAGAAGAGGAAGAGCCGGAATGGTCAGGGAAGGTTGCGACGATTGTCTTGTTTGCGGCAACGATTGTGGTTGCATACATATCCGAAAACCTGGTCCATACCTTTCACTCGGTTGCTGAACAGTTCGGGTGGAGCGAGCTGTTTATCGGGGTCATCATCGTGGCGATTGTAGGAAATGCGGCGGAGCACGCGTCAGCGATTATTATGGCCTTCAAAAATAAAATGGACATTGCGGTTGAAATTGCAGTCGGCTCTACGCTGCAGATCGCTATGTTTGTCGCACCGGTTCTCGTCATCTGTTCTATCTTTTTTCCGACAAGCATGCCGCTTGTATTTACATTGCCGGAGCTCGTCGCGATGGTATCAGCGGTTCTCTTGATGATCGCGATTTCGAATGACGGGGATTCCAACTGGTTTGAAGGGGCGACACTGCTTGCTGCATATGTCATTATGGCGATCGGCTTTTTCCTTCTTTAACCTGAAAAAATGATGGATAACAACAAAGCGGGATGAAAAGACTAAGGGAAAATGCCATAGAAAGAGTGATATGATGAAAAAGCTATTTCATTCCACACTTATCGTGTTGTTATTCTTTAGTTTTTTCGGTGTTCAGCCCATCCACGCGAAAAAGCAGTTTAAGGTTCCTAATTCTGTCGCAAGCATTTCAAAGGAAAACACGTATCCGAATGCTTCACAGGATCAGCCAATGCTTCAGCCGAGCAAGCTGGCAAAGGAATTGCTCGATCATTCTGAGGTGAAGATTGAAAATCCGCATCTCATCAAAATGCTGAATGAATCCAACATATCCGGCACACCGCTTGCAGTAGGGTACCGGGCGACAATATTTCTCGGGAAATGGGCGCTCGGCTATGAATCAAATGAAACAGTCGCAAACTGGGAATATAAAAAAATCAATACAAACCGTGCGGATAACCGCGGCGGGAAAGAAACGGCTGAAATGCATTATGCCCAGGAACAGCAGTACAGAGTGAAGGGCGGCCTCACAGCTAAAGTTCCAAATGCTGAAGATGTCAAAAGCATGATGATGCAAAAAGCAATGAAGAAAACGAACCTTCCGCTTGCATTTGAGACGGTCATCGGGGCTGGCACAAAACGGGATCAGATTTATAAAGTCGCTCCTAAAAAAATCGGTTATTTACATGCATATGCACCGGCTGTGAATGAAAAAGGAAAAGTGACTTACGGAGAAGTGTACTTAGTGCTGAAAGGAAATAAACGAAAACTCGTCGTGAAAAATGTCACGTCACAGGGCATCGGCGCGTGGATTCCGGTTCAAGATCATGTCACATTTGGCTTTCAGCTTTCCTCACTGCCAAGATAAATAAAAAACTGATTCCAACTCGGAATCAGTTTTTTTGTTTATTGGGTTCTCTCGATTCGGACCGCTTCCTCAAGCATTTGCACATTGTTTTGGTAGAGCTGGCGAACGAGAACCCGTCTGACTGCAAGGCTGGCACTGAAATAATCATCATCTTTCACCATGCCTTTAACCGTAAATTCGACGCCGCGATTGATTTTATTCAATGCGGTGATGCCGTGGATTTGAAACGGTTCTGTCGGATTGCCGAATTCATCCCGCTTCAATGAATCACGAAGCTCTTCATTCAGCATGTCACATGCCTCTTCCAACACGCTGTACACGCGGTCCGGATCTTCTTTAAAGCTGATAAGAAAGGATTCGGTAATCCGCATAAAATCAATATTATAGTTCTCTATTTGTCTGACCTCGCCGTTGCTGATGGTGAGCAGCTTCCCGCTCCATTCCCGGATTTGCAGCGAGCGGAGGCCGATTTCCTCCACTGTCCCGTTGAACAAGTTGTTGACGGTGACATAATCGCCTTTGTGCAGCTGGCGTTCATATATTAAGAACACACCAGCCAGCACATCTTTGATCAGCGATTGGGCGCCAAAACCGATCACGATACCTGCTACGCCCGCCCCGGCCAATATCTTGCCGAAATCATGCACAAATAAAGAAATAACGTAAAAGATAAAACCAATTGTCGCCGTATACTGGGTGACAGAACGGACAAGGCTTTCAATCGTTTTTTCCTTTTTTTCTTCAATAAAATCCGTCCGTTTAAAAAATAGCTGTACCAGCCGGTTGATGATAAAGACACTGATCCAAAGGATAACGGCAACGAGGAGAATATCGACGATTTTATTTTGAAAAACCTCCGTAAGTGTTTCTTTCATCCGCATCTAACTCCTGGCTTGACGTTTTGTGAAGTCTGTATCCTGATAATAACTGTTTTTGACAAGAACATTCGGTCCGAGGCACCGGACATTCGGGCAGTGGCAACTTAGTTCTTTCGCAAGCTTGGTCTCTCTCCACTTTTCATAGGCAGAAGGGAGGCTGTCCGTCTGAATGTTGCCAAGCGGCGGGGTATCACCGAAATCGGTCACGATAATGTTTCCGTCGAAAATGTTCACATTCAGGCGGGATCGGCCGTCAGGGTCATTTCGCACTGTGACGTTTTTCGCCGCGCGAAGCCGGCGAAGCAGCTTTTGGTCGTCTTCGTCCGGACTGCAGGCATAAAACGGCAGCGTTCCGAACAGCATCCACGTATTTTCATCACGAATATCCAGCAAGCGGTGAATGGCCTGTCTCATCTCTTTCAGGCTGAGGGATTCAAGAGCGCTTGCGAAATCGCTTGGGTACATTGGGTGGACCTCGTGACGCTGACATTTCATATCTTCTGTGATTTGGCGGTGAATATGCTCAATATGCGGAAGAGTTCGTTTGTTCAGCATCGTTTCCGCAGATACCATTACTCCGGCATCCACGAGCGTGCGGCTGTTTTCGATCATTTTTTCAAAATAGCGCGCGCGCTGTTCGAAGGTCGGTTTTCTGTCCATCATGGCAAAGCCGATTTCAGCAAAATCTTCAACTGTACCCCAGTTATGAGAAATATGTAGTACATCGAGATACGGAATGATCCATTCGTACCGCTCGATGTCGAGGGTCAGATTTGAATTAATTTGTGTCCGCACACCCCGTTCATGGGCATATTTCAATAAAGGAACAACATATTCTTTTACTGATTTCAACGAAAGCATCGGCTCTCCGCCTGTGATGCTGATGGATCTGAGGCGCGGGATTTCCTCCAGCCGTTTTAACAGAAGATCTATTGGCAGAGCATTCGGGTCTTTAGGCTGCAATGTATAGCCTACAGCACAATGCTCGCATCTCATATTGCACAGTGTCGTCGTTGTGAATTCAACGTTTGTCAGCTGCATGTCTCCGTATTGGTCAACATCCATATAGGCTTCCCAAGGGTCAAACTCGGGCGTAATCGGACGCAGCTTCGTGTTTTGTGTCATGACTATCTAACTCCTTTATAAATGGGCATACTAACGCTGCCAACAGTTAATTTTAGACCTGATTTGCCAAGATCGCAAGTAGCGCGGCGATTGAAAAACGGCAAAAAATGAGCTACCATAATAAAAAATGAATGGAGGAACAGAATGGGGAACGCCGTAAACAATAAAGATCAGCAGATTGATTATTTAAAGAACAGACTTGACATGTTTATGAACGTCATCGATTCATTAGACCCTGAAGCAACCGACGTTGAAGATATAGACAGGCTTATCAGTATGCTTGATGACCTGGAAGCCAAATACGAACGTTTTAAAAAAGATTGGGAATAAAACCGCGTGCCCGCCGCGGTTTTTTTATTGGCATAAAGCAACAGTATAAAACAAAGCCCCTATCTGTAAAATAAGAAAAAATGCAGAAGGAGCGCTGGCCATGAAGTGGATGTGTTCAATATGCTGCGCCGCCGTATTGCTTGCCGGAGGTGCAGCACAGGCGGAAGCGGTGCCGAATGAGCCGATTAATTGGGGCTTTAAACGAAGTGTCAATCATCAGCCGCCAGATGCCGGGAAGCAGCTGAACAGTTTGATTGAAAAATATGACGCGTTTTATTTAGGGAATACAAAGGAAAAAACGATTTACTTAACGTTTGATAACGGATATGAAAATGGCTATACGCCAAAAGTGCTTGATGTCTTAAAAAAACATCGCGTAACAGGAACGTTTTTTGTCACCGGGCATTTCGTAAAGGACCAGCCTCAGCTGATTAAACGAATGTCAGATGAGGGCCATATTATCGGCAACCATTCCTTTCACCATCCGGATTTAACGACAAAAACAGCTGATCAGATTCAGGATGAGCTTGATTCAGTCAACGAAGAGGTTTATAAAATTACGGGAAAGCAGGACAACCTGTACTTGCGCCCGCCGCGCGGCGTGTTTAGTGAGTACGTACTGAAAGAAACGAAACGCCTCGGCTATCAAACCGTTTTCTGGTCAGTCGCTTTTGTTGATTGGAAAATCAATAACCAGAAGGGGAAGAAATATGCCTACGATCATATGATCAAGCAGGCGCACCCGGGAGCTATTTACCTGCTTCACACTGTATCAAGGGACAATGCTGAAGCACTGGATGATGCGATCACAGACCTGAAAAAACAAGGCTACACTTTTAAAAGCATTGATGATCTGATGTTTGAGAAAGAAATGAAGATGCCGTCCTTGTAATGAGAAAAGCCTCTCCTGAAACGGAGAGGCTTTTCTTTATTTTATACATTTAATCAGTGCGGCCCAATCCAGATCTCCGAAGCCTTGTTCAATCCCGCTTTCAAAATGGCTCTTGGCCAGCTCGGCAAGAGGAAGATTTGCAGAAACCTGTTTTGCGGCGGCGAGTGCCAGGTTGGTATCCTTCAGCCCTAATGACATTTTGAAACCGGCCGGCTCAAATTTCTGCTCGGCCATGATGGTTCCGTAATTTTGGTAGACAGGGGAGCCGAAAAGCGCGCTGGCAATTTCTAAAAATTGTTTTTGTTCTAAGCCGTATTTCTCCATCATTAAGAAAGATTCAGATAACGCCTCCAGCATAGACACGAGTAAGAAATTGATGCTGATTTTCGCTGCATTTGCTATCTTGCTTTCTTCGCCGACGTCAAATATCTGCTGGCTCAGGCTGTCGAGCAGAGGCTTGGCAGCTTGCTTTGCTTCCGCCGGTCCGGCTGTTATGATACGGAGCGCGGCTTTGGCTGCGGCATCCGGTCTGCCAAGGACAGGAGCGGCGAGAAAAAATTGTCCTTTCTCTGCATGAGCCGCTGCGAGCTTTTCTGAGAACTCAACACTGATTGTGCTCATCGAGATGTGAATGCCGTTCTCTGCTAATCCTTCAAGCAGCCCGTCTTCTCCGAATGTCACGGTGCTGACAGAATCATCATCTGCAAGCATTGTGATGACAATATCAGCGGATTTTGCCGCCAGCCGCGGCGTATCAGCTGCCTGTGCGCCTTCTGTGACAAGGTCTTCTGTCTTTTGTTTCGTCCGGTTATAGACAGTCAATTCGTAGCCTGCTTGAAGAACATTTCGGGCAATGGGCTGTCCCATATTGCCGAGTCCGATGACAGCAATTTTCAATCTAATCACTCCCTGAATATTTTTTCCATTATAAACAATATGAACAGAATATGCATAGCGATCGGCTTACAACAAAAAAGAACAGCTGCTCGCTGTCCTCATTTAAAAATATTGAACCATCCTTTATGTACAAACCAAATCAGCATTCCAATCACAAGCGCGGCCATCAGGCCAAGTACAGCGAAATATCCGTATTTCCAATGCAGTTCCGGCATAAAGTCGAAGTTCATACCGTATACACCGGCAATAAAGGTGAGCGGGATGAAAATGGTTGATACGATCGTCAGTGTCATCATAATCGCATTCATCCGGTTTGAGTTTAGCGTCACGTAGCTGTCACGCAAGTCGGACGTCATGTCACGGTTGGATTCCACAATTTCAGACAACTTTAACAAATGATCATATATGTCGCTGAAGTAGGCTTTCGTTTCCCGCTGCTCTTTCACATGGTCAAGGCTTAAAATCCGATAGAGCAAATCACGCATCGGGATAATCGTCCGTCTCAAATGCAATAGGTCTGTTCTGAGATCAAACACCTCATTCATCAGCGTTCCATACGTTTTGTGGGGACGGCTTTCTTCAATTTCATTCAGCCGGTCTTCGATTTTATACACGAGAGGAAAATATTCATCAACAAGCTGATCCATGATCATATAAGAAATATGCCCGGGTCCTTTTTTCAATATGTCCGGTGAAGCATACAAACGCTCCCGGACTTTAGCGATACCGGGCGTTTCGTGTAAATGAAAGGTGACGACAAATTTTTCGCCTTGAAAGATATCGACTTCCTCCGTCTCAAGTGTTTCCTTATTCAGCGCATGAATCACGTAAAAACGATAGCCGTCATAATGGTCAAGCTTCGGCCGCTGCATATGCTGGAAGCAATCCTCAATGGCAAGCGGGTGAAAATGAAAAAAATCTCTCAATAACGCCGTTTCCGTATCCTCCGGGCCGTAAAAATCAACCCAGTACCATGCAATATCAGGCTGTTCCACTCGTTCGATCGGTATATTTTTCAGCAGCTGATGCTCTGTTGTGATTGCGGTAATGTTGATCATAAACAACCCTCCACCTGCCATTATATCATGCGGTCTTTATGAGAAAAGTATACGGTACTCTCTGCCTAATTCAAGCGGCATGTTATACTGAACAAAAACGGAAAAAAGGGTGGATCTCATGTGGAAGGAAAAAGTATCTGTCACGCCTCCGTATCATTTTGACCGCGTGCTGGACAGGCTGTCTTTAGACCCCCTCAATGCTGTTGATCGAGAGGCGAGGGAAGTCCGTGTGCCAATCAGAAATCAAGCGGGGGACGTATGTATTGTAAAGGTACAGGCGTTAGGCCATGCGGGCGAGCCTGAGTTCCTCGTCAGCGGGGAAACGGATCAGGGAGAAATGATGAAGGAAATCAAGCGGATTTTTCAATGGGAAAATCATTTGCAGCACGTTCTGGATCATTTTTCAAAAACGAGCCTGTCCGCCATTTTTGAAGAGCATGCCGGGACGCCGCTTGTTCTGGACTACAGCGTGTACAACTGCATGATGAAATGCATTATCCACCAGCAGCTTAATCTTTCCTTCGCTTACACGCTAACAGAACGGTTTGTTCATGCGTTTGGCGAGCAGAAGGATGGCGTGTGGTGCTATCCAAAGCCGGAAACGATTGCGGAACTCGATTATCAGGATCTGCGTGATCTGCAATTCAGCATGAGAAAAGCGGAATACACCATTGATACATCAAGGATGATCGCAGAAGGCACACTCAGCTTGTCAGAGCTGCCGCATATGGCGGATGAAGACATTATGAAGAAACTGATCAAAATCAGGGGTATCGGCCCGTGGACCGTGCAAAACGTCCTCATGTTCGGACTTGGCCGTCCCAATTTATTCCCGCTTGCCGATATCGGCCTCCAGAATGCCATCAAACGCCACTTTCAGCTGGACGATAAGCCGGCAAAGGATGTCATGCTGGCGATGAGCAAGGAGTGGGAGCCTTATTTAAGCTATGCGTCTTTGTATTTGTGGAGGAGTATAGAATAATTCGTCTGACAATGAAGGAAATCCTGCAAACGTGTTATACTAGAAAGATGTGAAAAAACCATTTCACTTTCTGCCATCCGCAGAAAGCTTCATATAGAAACGGAGAGAACAACGTGAACCAACAAAAGAAACAGGCGCCCGTCGAACTGAAGGTCGGACAAACTTTTCCGCTGACGATTAAGCGTCTCGGCATTAACGGAGAAGGTGTTGGCTATTTTAAGAAAAAAGTCGTCTTCGTGCCCGGCGCGCTTCCTGGCGAAGAAGTTGTTGTGCAGGCCACAAAGGTCCAGCCGAAGTTTTCGGAGGGCCGCATTAAGAAAATCCGCAAGGCATCTGAGCACCGGGTGGCACCGCCTTGCCCTGTTTATGAACAATGCGGCGGCTGTCAGCTTCAGCACCTTGCATACAGCCAGCAGCTTCGGGAAAAACGCGATATCGTCATTCAGTCTCTTGAACGCCATACGAAGTTTAAAGTTGAAAACATGGAAATCAAAGAAACGATCGGCATGGACAACCCGTGGAATTACCGCAATAAAAGCCAATTCCAGATCGGGCGCTCGCAAAGCGGCAGCATCATCGCCGGCTTATACGGCCTTGATTCTCATGACATCGTTCCGATTAAAGACTGTATCGTTCAGCATCCGGCAACGAACAAAACAACAGGCATCGTCCGCCGCATTTTAGAGGACTTCAATGTGTCTGTTTATAATGAAAGAAAACGAAAAGGCGACGTTCGCACGATCGTGACGAGAGTCGGCTTTGAAACAGGCGAAGTGCAGGTCGTGCTTGTAACCGCAAAAGAAACGCTTCCGCACAAGGAAGAAATCGTCAAAGCGATTCAAAAGCGATTGCCAGAGGTCAAATCCATTATTCAGAATGTAAACGGGGCGAAAACTTCAGTGATTTTTGGCGAGAAAACAAAACAGCTCGCCGGAAAAACAGTAATTCAAGAAGTGCTGGGCGACGTATCTTTTGAATTGAGCGCCCGCGCTTTCTTCCAGCTCAATCCGGAACAGACCGTCAAGCTGTATGATGAAGTGAAAAAAGCGGCGCAGCTGACCGGAAAAGAAAAAGTCGTTGATGCGTATTGCGGCGTCGGCACTATCGGCATGTGGGTGGCGGACGGAGCAAAGGAAGTCCGCGGCATGGACGTCATCAAGGAATCAATTGACGATGCTAAGAAAAACGCCAAAAAACACGGCATGGCAAATGCCACATACGTAACAGGAACAGCCGAGCACTGGCTCCCGAAATGGACGAAAGAAGGCTTCCGCCCGGACGTCGTCATTGTAGACCCGCCAAGAACGGGCTGTGACAGCACGTTCTTGGACACGATCAAAAAAGTCAAACCGAAACGCTTTGTCTACGTTTCCTGCAATCCATCCACGCTTGCGAAAGATTTGCAGACGCTTTCGAAGGACTATCGCGTGGACTATATTCAGCCTGTCGATATGTTTCCGCAGACGGCGCATGTTGAAGCAGTGGCGAGGCTTGTATTAAAATCGTCCAACTAAAATAAACAATACCTAATCAGACCTGGATTTCGGTAAAATAAACAATTCCGATTTCCAGGTCTTTTTCATGTGCAGCCCTTGTCCTAACTGTCTTTTCTCAATTTTATCTTCCTTCTCATTCTCGGAGATCTTTATTTTAACTGGCGAAAAGAATTGAAAAAACGTGTTGAAAAGCAGGTGAAAAAAAGCGTTATTTAACCGGAAAAATATCCTCCCAGTATGTTTAAAATACATGAGTAGAATGATGTAAAATCATAGATGTATTTTCATAATTTGTAAAATTATATATTGACTTGCAGTTATTATGTGTGAAATATTGATGATAGGAATATAAGGAAAGTATGGCGTATATCATTTCAAGAGTCATTCGATGTAAAAAGTTGAAACATTGTAATTAAATGAAAGAGGTGAAAATGATGGCCAACCCCATTTTAAAATGAATAACGTATGAGCACTACAACAATTAAATAATAGTGCCGACGATAACAACTATTACAGTAATACCTACAATGGTTATATCCTTGCGACAATCATGCTTCATAATAATTTAGATTGACACTTGGCTAAAAAGTATTGCAGAGAAGGAAATGGATAACTAAATGGATAAAGTATATAAAAAACGACCGTTATATAAAAGAAGTTGGTTTCAAACATTTTTGGCATTTTTAGTATCTCAGCTTTATTTTAATTTTGTAGAATTAACGGGATGGGGTCCTAAGTATAGAGAAATGAATGGATTCCCAGCAAACATAGTTGAACTAGATTTCTTTCAAACATATCTTTCATTCTATGATAATCCATGGTTTAATATTATTACTGTTTTCTTGGGAGTTTTCACTATTATACAAATAATTACAGGGGTAACAAAGGATATTCGAAATTAAAGCAATAACTTTTGATGCCTTATTTAATGATGAAAGAAAATGAACACTTTCTTAATTATCTTATGAGTGAAGACTGCGACACTTAGTCAGCAGTCTATTTTATGGTTCTGGATCAGGATTACCGAATTATAACCCTATACAAATATATAGTAGGTTGCCACTTGCTGCGTTGGTTATTTTCTAAATCATGAGCAAATCCCAAATGATTCAGATTGAAGTTCTTGAATTCTTTTAAATAAGGATTTATTTTCTCTTCTCATCCTCTTTACTCCATGTGATTCACAAGTGGTAGCAGCTTAAGTAGAGTTTTTTTTATTCTCTTGAGTACTCAGTTATACCACCCCCAACTCAATTTGCTTTATCTCTATTAGTTTTTCCGCAAATATGATATAGAGATACGGATATGGTGTAGTGTTAAATATCTTATCTTCAATAACAGGGCAATTATTTTGCGTTGGTAATATGGAGAACTCATATGATATTCTATTTAGGTTGGAATCCTTTTTATCCAAAAGTTCAAAAGTAAGGCCACTAAGAAAGACGAAGGTCAGCGCGAGTTAACCACAATATAAAAAATAGGGTAGATAATTATCCCACGTGAAATGTTCAAAATTTACTATAGATTGATAAGAAATGCTTTCGCATGCGATAAGTGTAAAAAGAAGCATGGTCAGTTTTTTAATATTGAGATACAGGTCTAGCTGTATCCTCTAATGAAAGGATTTGATTTTTGTTATGACAGAAAATTTCTGGCGTGAATTGCCACGGCCATTTTTTGTACTGGCACCAATGGAAGATGTGACAGATGTTGTTTTCCGGCATGTAGTAAGTGAAGCAGGCAGACCGGATGTGTTTTTTACAGAGTTCACAAACTCAGAGAGCTATTGCCACCCGGATGGGAAGGATAGCGTGCGCGGCCGTTTGACTTTTACAGAGGATGAACAGCCAATTGTGGCCCATATATGGGGAGATAAGCCTGAAAACTTCCGTAAAATGAGTATTGGCATGGCAGAGTTAGGATTTAAAGGACTAGATATCAATATGGGCTGTCCTGTGCCTAATGTGACACAGAACGGTAAGGGAAGCGGTCTTATCCGCCGGCCGGAAGTTGCAGCAGAGTTAATACAAGCAGCAAAAGCAGGGGGATTGCCCGTAAGCGTAAAAACAAGACTTGGTTTCACGGATGTAGACGAATGGCGCGAGTGGCTGACACACATACTGAAACAGGATATTGCCAATCTTTCTATTCATCTGCGCACAAGAGCAGAAATGAGCAAAGTAGATGCGCATTGGGAACTCATCCCGGAGATTAAGAAACTTCGTGACGAGGTGGCACCAGATACATTGTTAACAATAAACGGGGATATCCCTGACCGCCAAACTGGCTTGAAACTTGCTGAACAATACGGTGTTGATGGAATTATGATTGGGCGTGGTATTTTTACAAATCCATTTGCCTTTGAAAAGGAGCCGAAAGAGCATAGCAGCAAGGAATTGCTTGATCTCTTAAGGCTGCATCTGGATCTTCATGATAAATATTCAGCATTAGAAGCCCGTCCGTACAAGCCTCTTCCTCGCTTTTTCAAAATTTATCTCCGCGGGTTCCGAGGGGCAAGTGAATTAAGAAATCAATGCATGAACACAAAGTCAACAGATGAAGTGCGTGCATTGCTCGACGACTTTGAGAGAAAGTATCTTGATGGGATAGAGTAACTGCAGTGCTTGATTCAAAAAAGGCTAACAAAATAAAGGGATTTTTACACAATTCTTGACTAAAATACCTGGATTTTCGGTAAATCCGGGTCTTTTTTGTACGCAGCTTTACTCAGCCTGTCTTTTCTCTAATTTATTGTAAGAAAATAATGGTATATTTAGTGGAGATATCTTATAAAGGGGGAGAGAAAAATGAAACGGCTATGCATCATCCCCTGCGGCAAGAAAAAAATCTGGGACGTCCAGCCTGATGCCGGGCCGGTAAGAGCAGAGGACGCTTATCTCAGCCCGTTTCATCAGGCGTGCGAGCGGTATGCGAAAGCATTTTTCGATGAGTGGGTGATTTTGTCGGCGAAGCATGGCTTTCTTCGCCCTAGTGATCTCGTTTCGGGAAATTACGATGTCACTTTTGGCACCGGTCATCCGGAAATCATGACAGCGGACGAGCTAGGCCGTCAATTTCACGAAAAAGGCTTTTCTGATATCGAAGAGCTAGTCATGCTTGGCGGAAAAAAATATCGAAGCATTCTAAACGCCGTCATCGGAGAACACCAGCATATCAGCTGGCCGCTATCATCATACAAAGGCATAGGCTACATGCTCCAAGCGCTGAACCGGGCTGTTGAAGAAAAGCATGAACTGTAGCACGTACATATGAGGAAAAGAGTGGGAACATGAAAAAACTTGTGTTTGGCTTGCTTGCCATTGTGTTATTCGGATGCGGACTATATATCTATCATGTATGGTTCGGTGATCCATTTTCGAAAAATGCTGCAGAACAGAAGCTAGTGTCTTATGTGAAACAAACCTATCCTAAGAAAGAAATCAAGATCACGAATGGGGTATATAACGCTAAAACGTCTGAATATGTATTTGAAGCAACCTCCCAATCTCATCGCTACCCAATGTGTACGAAGGGATTTCTGCATCCTAAAGTAACGTGCGATGGAATTGAAGAAGCGTATACCGAATCAGTAGCAAAACATGTAAATGAAGAAGCAACGAAGGCAATCGAAGCAGATCTGAAAAAAGCGGTTCCTCGATTTATAAAAGCTGATGCTGCTTTGAGTATCGAAAACGGACAGTTCACGTTAGATACAAAATGGAACAAAAAGCTGGCTGAAAAAGCGCCTATGAGCATGACGATTCAGTTAGACGCCAGCGGGTTATCAAAAACAGATGCCGCAAAGATGGCGGAAACGGTCAGAAAAACGCTTAATGAAAAGGGATATACATACTCAAACGGCACGATAGACTGTATGCAGAAGGACGGGGACGGCGGTATTGGATATGTCAAATATTCAATTGATTTTCTTTCAAAAGCAGCTATTCAGTCAAACGATGCAGAGGAACTAGGAAGTTAAAAAGATTTCCAAGGAAATAAATACGTCGATCATTGTCAAAGGCCGGGTGATATCCGGTCTTTTTTTTGCATGCTGTAAAACGAGACAAATGAATCAGTTTGAGACAAAACGAGACACACGTCTCAAACTGTCTCCAAAGTGAAGATGAGAAGACTGATTTTACGGGCTCAAAAGACTGGCACACTTCTTGCATTTATAATGGTGAACCCTAAATAGAAGGAGGCGCACAAAATGAAATTGTTAAAACGAGAAGGCTTGTCATTAACTGAGGAAAAAGCGCTGTGGATGTACCAAAAGATGCTGGAGATCAGGGGCTTTGAAGACAAAGTGCATGAACTGTTCGCCCAGGGAGTGCTTCCCGGATTCGTTCATTTATATGCCGGTGAGGAAGCCGTGGCTGTAGGGGTGTGCGCTCATTTACATGATGGCGACAGCATTACAAGCACCCACAGGGGACATGGACATTGTATCGCCAAAGGCTGTGACCTGGACGGCATGATGGCGGAAATTTTCGGGAAAGCGACCGGATTGTGCAAAGGCAAGGGCGGTTCTATGCACATTGCGGATCTTGATAAAGGCATGTTAGGCGCAAATGGAATCGTCGGGGGCGGCTTTACGCTCGCATGCGGATCAGCGCTCACGGCTAAATATAAACAGACTAAAAATGTAAGCGTTTGCTTTTTCGGGGACGGGGCAAATAACCAAGGTACCTTCCACGAAGGGCTGAATTTAGCGGCTGTATGGAACCTTCCTGTCGTATTTGTTGCTGAAAACAACGGCTATGGCGAAGCTACCCCATTTGAGTACGCATCAGCCTGTGATTCAATCGCCGATCGGGCGGCTGCTTATAACATGCCGGGGGTTACAGTTGACGGCAAAGATATTTTAGCAGTTTACCAGGCAGCCGAGGAAGCGATAGAAAGAGCAAGAAACGGCGGCGGCCCGTCTTTGATTGAATGTATGACCTACAGAAACTACGGCCATTTCGAAGGAGATGCCCAAACCTATAAAACGAAGGATGAAAGAGTTGAGCACCTTGAAGAAAAAGATGCCATTCAAGGTTTTAAAAACTACCTTTTAAAAGAAACAGATGCTAATAAGCTGTCAGACATTGAACAGCGTGTCAGCGAATCGATTGAAAAAGCCGTCTCGTTCAGCGAAGACAGCCCATATCCAAAAGATTCGGAGCTGCTGACAGATGTGTATGTGTCATATGAAAAAGGAGGAATGTAAGAGATGGCGAGAGTCATAAGCATGTCAGACGCGATCAATGAAGCAATGAAGCTTGCGATGAGAAAAGACGAAAATGTGCTTTTGATCGGTGAGGATGTCGCCGGGGGAGCGGCGGTCGATCATTTGCAGGATGATGAAGCATGGGGCGGTGTATTAGGGGTCACAAAGGGACTCGTACAGGAATTCGGGCGTACAAGAGTGCTGGACACTCCGATTTCTGAGGCAGGCTATATGGGAGCGGCTATGGCTGCGGCATCAACCGGTTTGAGACCGATTGCCGAGCTGATGTTTAACGATTTTATCGGCACGTGCTTTGATCAGGTGATCAACCAAGGGGCGAAATTCCGTTATATGTTCGGCGGAAAAGCGCAAGTGCCGATTACCGTCCGCACCACATACGGAGCAGGGTTCCGGGCCGCTGCCCAGCATTCACAATCGCTGTATGGCCTTTTCACGAGCATCCCTGGACTGAAGACAGTTGTTCCATCCAATCCGTATGATGCCAAAGGTCTTTTGCTTGCAGCAATAGAAGATAATGATCCGGTGTTTTTCTTTGAAGACAAAACGTCCTACAACATGAAGGGCGAGGTGCCGGAAGATTATTATACAATTCCCCTCGGAAAAGCGGATATCAAACGCGAAGGCAATGATGTTACGCTCTTTGCAGTCGGCAAGCAGGTCAATACTGCGCTTGAAGCGGCTGCACAGCTTTCAGAGAGGGGCATCGAAGCCGAGGTCCTTGATCCCCGCAGTCTGTCTCCTCTGGATGAGGATGCGATTTTCACATCGTTAGAAAAAACAAACCGGCTGATCATCATTGATGAAGCCAATCCGCGATGCAGCATTGCCACGGATATTGCTGCGCTTGTCGCTGACAAGGGCTTTGATTTGCTTGATGCGCCGATTAAACGGATTACAGCGCCGCATACACCGGTTCCGTTTTCACCAGTGCTTGAAGATCAATATTTGCCGACACCAGATAAAATTGTCAGCGTCACGCTTGAATTGCTTGGCGAGCCGGCATTGAATTAAAGGGGGGACACAAATGGCGGTAAAAGTAGTGATGCCAAAATTGGGAATGGCCATGAAACAAGGGGAAGTATCGATATGGAATAAAAAAGTAGGCGACCCGGTTGAAAAGGGAGAAAGCATTGCCAGCATTCAATCGGAGAAAATTGAAATGGAGATCGAAGCGCCTGAAAAAGGAACGCTGATCGATATCAAAGTGAAAGAGGGAGAAGAGGTTCCGCCCGGCACAGCTATCTGCTATATCGGGGACGCCAATGAGTCGGTGCAGGAAGAGGCGGGGGCGCCTGTTGCTGAAGACAATATGCCGCAAGCCGTCCAGCCCGTCAAACAAGAAAACAAACCCGCAGCCTCCAAAAAAGATCGAATGAAAATATCTCCAGTCGCCAGGAAAATAGCAGAAAAAGCAGGATTAGACCTAAAACAACTGAAAGGAACTGGACCAGGCGGACGAATCGTGAAGGATGACGTAACAAAGGCTCTTGCTGAACAGAAAAAAGATCAAGCAAAGCCTGTTTCGGAGCAGAAAGCGCAGGAAATCCCGGTGACAGGCATGAGAAAGGTCATCGCTGCCCGAATGCAGGAAAGCCTGGCAAACAGCGCGCAGCTGACGATCACGATGAAAGCTGATATCACCAAGCTTGCCACTCTTCAAAAACAGCTTTCACCAACTGCGGAAGAGAGATACGGCACAAAACTGACGATCACTCATTTTGTCTCAAGAGCCGCCGTTCTCGCTCTGCAAGCTCACCCTGTGCTGAACAGCTTTTATCAAAATGAGCGCATCATCACACATCCCCATGTGCACCTTGGTATGGCTGTAGCCTTGGAAAATGGCTTAGTGGTGCCTGTCATCCGCCATGCTGAAAAGCTATCGCTGATTGAACTGGCTCAATCCATCTCAGAAAATGCCAAAAAAGCACGCGAGGGACGTGCGGGAAGCGAAGAACTGCAAGGATCTACTTTCTCCATTACAAACCTTGGCGCGTTTGGAGTTGAGCATTTCACACCGATACTAAATCCGCCGGAAACAGGCATTCTCGGCATCGGAGCAAGCTATGACACACCGGTGTATCAAGGGGAGGAGATCGTCAGAAGCACGATCCTGCCACTCAGCCTGACATTTGATCACAGAGCGTGTGACGGCGCCCCTGCCGCTGCATTCCTGAAGGCGATGAAAACATATTTGGAAGAACCCGCAGCATTAATTTTATAGGAAAAGCAGGTGAAAACGACATGACATTAGCCATTATCGGCGGCGGACCTGCAGGCTATGCGGCTGCGGTTTCCGCGGCACAGCAGGGCAGAAACGTGCTGCTCATTGACAAAGGCAAGCTTGGGGGGACCTGCCTGAATGAAGGCTGCATCCCGACAAAGTCTTTGTTAGAAAGCGCAAACGTTCTTGATAAAATCAAGCATGCCGACAGCTTTGGAATCGAACTTCCGGCAGGTGCGATATCAGTCGATTGGAGTAAAATGCAAAGCCGAAAACAACAGGTTGTCAGTCAGCTTGTCCAAGGCGTTCAGTACCTAATGAAGAAAAATCAAATACAGGTTGTAAAGGGAACAGCCTCCTTTCTTTCTGAAAGAAAGCTCTTGATCGAAGGAGAAAACGGAAAAGAAATCAGAGAGGCGGACCAAGTATTGATTGCCTCCGGGTCAGAGCCAATCGAGCTGCCTTTTGCCCCATTTGACGGCGAATGGATCCTCGACAGCAAAGACGCGCTTTCTCTTTCCGAGATTCCGTCTTCACTAGTCATTGTCGGCGGCGGTGTCATCGGGTGTGAGTATGCAGGGCTGTTCGCCAGATTGGGATCGCAGGTGACCATCATTGAAACAGCGGACCAGCTGATCCCGGCTGAAGATGAAGATATTGCCCGTCTCTTTCAGGAGAAACTTGAGGAAGACGGTGTCGAAGTGCATACTTCATCCAGATTAGGGCGGGTGGATCAAACGGCCAAAACGGCAATATGGAAAAGCGGTCAGCGAGAGTTTAAAACGAAGGCCGATTATGTGCTGGTGGCGATCGGCAGAAAACCCCGTCTTGACGGATTGCAGCTGGAACAGGCCGGAGTTGATTTTTCTCCAAAGGGCATTCCGGTGAATGGGCACATGCAGACGAACGTGCCTCATATTTACGCGTGCGGAGATGCTATAGGGGGCATTCAGCTCGCGCATGCCGCTTTCCATGAGGGCATCATCGCTGCTTCTCATGCTTCCGGAAGGGATGTCAAAATCAATGAGAAACATGTGCCGCGCTGCATCTATACGTCCCCGGAAATCGCGTGTATCGGAATGACAGAACGACAGGCAAGAAGCATATACGGGGATGTGAAGATCGGCGAATTTTCATTTTCCGCAAACGGCAAGGCGCTCATTAAACAGCAAGCGGAAGGAAAGGTCAAAATCATGGCTGAACCGGAATTCGGCGAAATCGTGGGTGTCTCGATGATTGGCCCGGATGTAACCGAGCTCATCGGCCAAGCGGCAGCGATCATGAATGGTGAGATGACGGCAGATATGGCGGAGCATTTTATCGCCGCCCATCCGACTTTATCGGAAACATTGCATGAGGCGCTGTTAAGCACGATCGGCCTTGCGGTACATGCATAATAAAGGAAAAAGCAGGCGCATGGATATAAGGCGCCTGCTTTTTTATTGTTGAAAGCGCTTTATTTTTCCCCTACAATAGATGAAAACGGCGTGTAAGGGAGGAGCGATCAAGGAAATGAATTCGGTCCCAAACGATTTGCAAACCTGGAAACGTTTTGTGAAAGACGGTGTGCTTGACGAAGCCCGATTAAGAAAACGGATTGCAGAGTCATGGCATCGCTGCAAAAAAGCTGAGGTCAATCCTTATTTAGAAAAAGGCCCGAAGGTTTTACAGCAAACGGAGCTGGATCAGCAGTCAAAAAAACATTCATTCTTCTTGACGACCGCAAAGCCTTACCTCGAAAAACTGCTGCCTGCCATAAAAGAAATGGAAATGATGGCGCTGTTAATTGATTCAGACGGTGTTGTTCTGGCATTGGACGGCCATCCGCGCGCGCTCTATGAAGCCAAACGCATCAATTTCGTCGAAGGGGCATGCTGGACAGAAACGGCTGTCGGAACAAATGCGATTGGCACGGCGCTCCACATCAGCGAGCCGGTTGCAATACAAGGATCAGAGCATTACTCTATCGCTTCCCATCTTTGGAACTGTTCAGCTGCTCCGATTCACCATGAGGATGGCAGCCTTGCGGGTGTAATTGACATATCATGCCCGGCGGCAGGCGCGCATCCTCATATGCTTGGTATTGCCACGGCGATTGCCTATGCCGCTGAACGGGAACTCGCAGCTAAAAGCCGTGAGAAAGAGCTGGAGCTGATCAGCCGTTTTGGGGAGAGAGCTGCATCCAGTGTGCCGATGGTGCTCTGTAATACCAAGCAGCACATCATCAGTGCGAGCATGCCGATTCGAACCTCAATGCCGGATTGGCAGGGCCGGCACCTGTACGAGTTGAAGGAACGGGGCTATTCAATCGAAAATGCTGTCACCATAGGAGATGGCGGCACTTGTTTTTATCTTTCGGAACAAAAGAAAAAGAAGGCGTTTCGATTCAATGGAGTGATCGGGCAAAGCGGCCGATCGCAAGCGATGCTGATGCACCTTGAACGAGCAGCTGCGACGGATGCATCGGTCTGTTTGTCGGGTGAAACGGGTACGGGGAAGGAGGTCGCGGCTCGCGCGCTTCATGAGAACAGTGAGAGACGGCACGGTCCGTTTGTTGCTGTCAATTGCGGAGCGATTCCGTCTGATTTGATTGAAAGCGAACTGTTCGGATATGCAGAGGGCGCTTTTACGGGAGCGAAACGAAATGGCTATAAAGGCGCCTTTCAAAAAGCGAATCAAGGCACATTATTTTTAGATGAAATCGGAGAAATTTCCCACTCGATGCAGGTTGCACTTTTACGGGTGCTTCAGGAACGCAAGATAACGCCAATCGGCGGGACGAAAGAAATTCCGGTTGATATCAGAGTTATTGCCGCCACACATTGTGATTTACGCGAGCTTGCCGAAAACGGAAAAATCAGAGAGGACTTGTTTTACCGTCTTCATGTCTATCCAATTGAACTCCCTCCATTACGCGATCGCACCGAGGATATCCCGGATCTCTTTGAGTACTACAAACAGAAGAATCATTGGCCAGGCGATCTTCCTTCTGATTTTTGTAATGTGCTGAAGCAATGGAAGTGGCCGGGGAATATCCGCGAGCTGTTTAATGTGTTTGAACGTCTTTCTATCAGATTTCCGGACGGCCGGCTGAGAGATGAATCGCTTCCCGCTTTACTGGAAGCCGCTGGATTGCCGGCCAGCTCTGCAGAAAAAAAGCCGGCTGCTGCCGGCGTGCTTACTTTTCGTGAGCAAATCCAAAAGGATATGATGATCAAAGCGCTTGAATCTGCAAAAGGAAACGTCTCTCAAGCCGCAAAAATCAGCGGGATCCCCCGAAGCACTTTCTACAAACGCCTGAAAAAATTCAACTTGTCCGCTGAATCATAAAGCATACTTCCTTCAGGAAATGGAAACGTTATGTATTGAAGGAGGGTGTTACGATGAATATTCAAAGGGCGAAAGAAATTGTAGAATCTCCCGACATGAAGAAAGTAACATATAACGGCGTTCCTATTTACATTCAGCACGTAAATGAAGAAACTGGAACAGCAAGAATTTATCCGCTTGACGAACCGCAAGAGGAGCATGAAGTGCAGCTGAACAGCTTAAAAGAGGATTAAACAAAAATGGCCCGCTTCATAAGCAGGCCATTTTGTTATCCGCGCGGCGCAAATAAAATGACACAGACACCGATGAGACAAATGAATGCGCCGATCCAGTCATACAGATCAGGTGTTTTTCGGTCAACAAGCCATCCCCACAGGACCGCAAGCACGATGAATACTCCGCCATAAGCGGCGTATACACGGCCGAAAGATGGGAAGGACTGAAACGTCGGAAGAATGCCGTATACAATGAGGATCAGCGCCCCGGCGATTCCGTAGCCGGCTGGCTTTGCCTCTCTCAGCCATAGCCAAACCAGATATCCGCCGCCAATTTCGGCAAGCCCTGCCGCGAGAAATAAAAGAATGGTAATCAGCATCATGAGCACTCCTCAATTTGCATTTATCTTTCATTATAGAGGAGGGGAGCTTTTAAAGCTTCGGATGATTCTCAAATTCCTTCAAATACGCTTTTCGCTGAACCTCTGTAAATTGGCTGATCCAATTGTTTTGAGCCTCTTCATTCAAATGGGGAAGGATATAGCGTTCAACCGCTTCGAAAAACAGCGGATTCGCGATGATGTTCCAGGTCGGGATTCGAACGATTTTGCCGTCTGTTTTCTCTATGATAATATCCTCAAAAAAGATCCCTTTCAAACTGTATTGATGGCGTCCCATATAAAGCCGCTTCACCTCGGAAAACAGCACGCTGCGCTTTCTCGAGAAGATCTCGCCACTAGGTCCGGTCTTTATGCTGAAAATGACATTTCCACGGCTTGTGAACGCAGGAAAAGCCATAAAGAATGTGATCAATCCATAAATTATCGCCAGTAATCCGCCGCCCAAATAAAGCAGGGCATATTTAGATTCAAACGTGAGAGCTTCAGCCACCAGCCAGACTCCCACAATAAAGGCGCCCCCTGTAGCGAGGAACAGCCAAGCCCTTAGAAACATCATGCTTTTTACTTCAATCATGTGCTGCCCCTAAAGCTTCGGATGATTCTCAAATTCCTTCAAATACGCACTGCGTTGGATGTCTGTAAACTGTCCGATCCAATTGCTTTTCGCCTCTTCATTCAGATGTGGAAGGATATAGCGTTCAACCGCTTCGAAAAACAACGGATTCGGAATGATGTTCCAAGTGGGAATGCGAATGGTCTTCTGATCAACAGTTTGGATCAATATATCTTCTTGGAAAATTCCTTTTAGACTAAATTTATGGCGGCTCATCTCAATTTTCTTGATATCAGTAAACGTAACAGACACTTTGTCAGTGAACACTTCTCCATTTTTTCCTGTCTTGATGCGGAAAATGGTATTTCCCCGCGGGGTGAAAGCCGGAAAGAAGATGATAAATAAATATAAACAAAACAAGGTGAACAGAAAGCCAGCAGGAATGGCTAATAGGTAATATTTCGTTTGAAACGTAATACCCATATAAAAGAGCCACAAACATGCTAATCCTATACCGGCAGATCCGACAAAAGCCCATATTCTCAGGAACATTTTGCTTTTGACTTCAATGATTTCTTGGTTTTTCAATGCTTTTCTCCTTTTGTTAATTCAATTCTTATCATTTTGAAATGATTTGATTTACAACATCCTTATGAGCAGGGAGGATAGAAAATTCATTCTGGGTGATGCCTGTGACAAGCCAAGTATGGTGGGCCCCCGGCAGGACGAATGCCATGTCAGCCACTTCAGGAGTGTTATCTTTGCCATATGCCAGACGCATAAGTGTATCCATTTTCCCTTTCCGCAAAGCCAGATCATTTGCAAATCGGGTAACGTCCTCTTGGTGGTCATGTTTTTCAAGGAACTCTTTTAGATATGAAGGGTTGTCTGAAGCGCCCTCCAAGAGTTTTTCAAATTCATTTGATGTCAATGTCACAATCGATTCTCTTTTATCCTCTGTATCTATTATATGTAAAAACTCATCTGTCTTAGCAAGTAACCCTTCACTTGATTCCATTTTTGTAATGCGATGGACTTGTTCATCAAAAAGGAGTTCGTGAGAGTAGGTGCCGAATTTTGATACATGGCAGGACACATTCTGTTCGGCGCCTTGCCCGTTAAATTTAGAAAGCTTCACTGTATAGTCAGCGTCGTTTAATACATGGATAAACGGACAGTACTCGTCCTTTAACCGATATTGATGGTTCCGATATTCCGCTGCATCCTTAGCTAAGAGTGAGCGGCAAGCTGCTTCGAACAAAGCGCCGAGCTGTTCATCTTCTATTTCGGGAAAATAGGCTTGTTTTAAGGCCATTCCCTGTTCGAAAAACCCTTCGCTGTAAAAACAAAACAAGAGTTCTTCTATACTGATTGTAAACTGCTTCATTGTTTATTCTCCTATCCAAATGAAAATTTCCCTTTAAGGAAATGGGTTGCGCCGTGTATGAGCGAATCCGCTGTTTTCTTTGCTTTTTCCATTCCTTTTTTCGCACTGTCTATCCCTTTATGTATCGTTTTATTCGCCGCATCTATGCCGTCATTCACTGATTTGACGACTTTGCCGGCTGATTCCAGTCCTTTTTTGGCTGTATCAACGACAGCATGGATCGGTTCTTTCAGCTTTAAGGCTGCTTTTTCGGCAAAACCGGCTGTATATTTGGCGATTTGTTCTCCGACGACTCCGCCAATGTATGAACCTGCTGCCCCAAGAAGGACAGTACCCACAGGTCCTGCAAAGCTTCCAATTGCACCGCCCACAACAGCACCAGCTGTGGCACCGCCGGCAACAAAAATCGTATTATTCACAGCATTCCCGACGGCCTTGGCGTTTTCACGCTTGAGAACTTCGGGTTTGTCCTGGTATTTTGCATAATTTTCAGCAATTTTCACGCCTGCTCCGAATGTTTCGGTCGCTCCGGTAATCAGTGTGGCGGTAATGGCATTTCCTTTCGCGAATCTCAAGCCCGTTTTTCCCACATCCTTCAAAGTGGAGCGTACGCCGGCTTCATTAAGAAATCCTTTTGTGTAGCTTCTGACGCTGTTTGAAAAATCCACCGTGTCCTGAGGAAAGTATTTTGTAAACTTTTTATGTACCAAATCTGAAAATGGACGGTTTGTCTTTTTCAACAAATATTTAGGATTCAAAAGCACTCTTGCCGCTTTTTGATAACGTGAGCTGTCAACGGCCCTGGAAATATCCAAGAGCAGTTTTGAGTGCTGGGCTGTATGCAAGCCGCTTGGTTGTTTCACAAATTTCGTAAGCCCTAATCCGTAATATTTTCCCTGCGTCAGCATAAGAGCGGTTAAGCTTGTCATCGTACCGTATTTGTCGTAGGCATTGTAGAGCTTTCGCAAAATATCATCTTGTTCCACAAATTTATCGCCTGTTTTTCTGATGAAAATCTCATTGTCACTCAGCTTAGTGACGAGCGCCTTTCCTGAGCTCCACGCATCGCCCACTCCAGAAAAACAGCTGCTGTAGCGGGGATCGCATTGCAAAATCATCTGCCCCAGCTCCACATGCAGGTCCTTATATTTGTTTTCCATATCAGTTAATTCAGTGACTACATCATTTGCAAGCTGTTCGAGCTTATCCGGATCAACTGCAATGTTTCCTGACACACCGTTCACCTCCCGAGTTTATGTCTTTCCTCTCTTGCTTTACGCTCCAGTTCTTCCATTCTGGCAATTTCAGCTTTTCGTTCTTCTATTTTGACAGCGGCAGCCTTCAGCTCTTGGCTTGTTTCAAGCAGCTCCTGTTCGAATTGATCGTAGGCGGCTTTCGTTTCCTCGAAATCCTGGTCAAACGAATCTCTTGCTTTGCCCTGCCAAGCATCTCCCAATGCAGATAACCGGGATTCAAGCAGCATTTTGGAGCTTCTGACCTCTTCTGCGGCCGCACTATACTTGTTTGCCAGCTCAATGACTTTATATGAGTCCAACTTTTGTCCCCTGCCTTTTCTAAATTCACGCACAATTGGATGTTTTATATAAATGATTATAAATAATTCGGCATGTATCCGAATCGTACAAAAGAACCTTTTCATAAGAATTGGAAGGGCGTATATTCACTTAAAATTCACAGTTGGTGAGACTTTAAGATTACAAAAAAGGTAAAAAAACCAAATCTCTCAGACATAAGGCAAATGAGAAATTTCCCGCTCTATGGGAAAAAACACTAAAGTTGATCAAATGACCTAAGTGCGCCAAACGTGTTACGGGACGAGCTATCTCATGGTATAAATGGAATTGTAAACGTTATCAAGGAGGTCGTCATATGAAGAAAAAATCATTCTCAATCGTAATAGCGGGCGGAGGGAGCACTTTCACTCCAGGGATCGTACTCATGCTCTTGGACCATTTGGAGGAGTTTCCGATCAGAAAGCTGAAGCTGTATGATAATGATAAGGAGAGACAGGATCGAATTGCAGGCGCCTGTGACGTTTTTATCAGAGAAAAAGCGCCGGATATTGAATTTGCAGCGACGACTGACCCGGAAGAAGCTTTTACAGATGTCGATTTTGTTATGGCGCACATCAGAGTAGGGAAATACGCGATGCGCGCGCTTGATGAGCAAATTCCGTTAAAGTACGGAGTTGTCGGCCAGGAGACGTGCGGGCCGGGCGGGATCGCATACGGTATGCGTTCGATCGGCGGTGTGCTTGAAATATTAGATTACATGGAAAAATACTCGCCTGATGCGTGGATGCTCAATTATTCCAATCCGGCGGCAATTGTGGCTGAAGCTACGAGACGCCTTAGACCGAATTCTAAAATTCTCAATATCTGTGATATGCCGGTTGGGATCGAAGACCGGATGGCGCAAATTCTTGGCTTATCCTCAAGAAAAGAAATGAAGGTCCGCTATTACGGATTGAATCATTTCGGCTGGTGGACATCGATTCAGGATCAAGAGGGCAACGATTTAATGCCGAAGCTGAAGGAACATGTATCCCAATACGGTTATATTCCGAAAACAGAGGCTGAAGCTGTGGAGGCAAGCTGGAATGACACGTTCGCCAAAGCGCGTGACGTGCAGGCTGCAGATCCTGACACACTGCCGAATACGTATTTGCAATATTATTTGTTCCCAGATGATATGGTGAAAAAATCAAATCCGAATCATACGCGGGCGAATGAAGTCATGGAAGGGCGCGAAGCTTTTATTTTCAGCCAATGTGACATGATCACACGTGAACAGTCCTCGGAAAACAGCGAAATTAAAATCGATGACCACGCATCGTATATCGTTGATCTTGCCCGGGCGATTGCCTACAACACAGGTGAAAGAATGCTGTTGATTGTTGAAAATAACGGTGCAATTGCGAACTTTGACCCGACTGCGATGGTTGAGGTGCCATGCATCGTCGGCTCAAATGGACCTGAACCGATTACCGTTGGCACCATTCCGCAATTCCAGAAAGGGCTCATGGAGCAGCAGGTATCCGTTGAGAAGCTGACTGTTGAAGCGTGGGCAGAGAAATCGTTCCAAAAGCTGTGGCAGGCGCTGATCCTGTCAAAAACAGTGCCGAACGCGCGTGTGGCAAGACTCATTCTTGAGGATTTAGTGGAGGCCAACAAAGACTTCTGGCCTGAGCTTGATCAAAGCCCAACCCGCATATCATAAATGAAATTCCCCCATTTTCGAATCTGTAATTGTATATAATAGAAAGAAAATGGGGGGATCTGATATGCAGCTCGAAGAACTGATCAATCAGCACTACAGCAAATTGAATGACAACGATTTTCATATTTTAAAATATATATTGAATCATAAGCACACATGCTATCACCTTGGAATCGACGCGCTGGCCAAAGCTTGCAGTGTATCGCGTTCCTCAATTTTACGGCTTGCCCAAAAGCTCGGTTTCAGCGGTTACAGTGAATTTCGCGTCTTTTTAAAGTGGGAAGATCAGCCGGAAGAAGGCGAGAGTATGAGTTTTGAAAAGCTGCTTGATGATATTGAAGCAAATTTGAAGTTTTTACGGACAAAGGACATGACGGACATGTGCCAGCTGATTGATGCAGCTGACCGCATTTTCGTCTACGGTTCTGGAAATGCGCAAAAGATATGCGCCCGCGACCTGCAAAGAATGTTTATTCCGCGCCATCGCTATCTTATTTTGATTGAAGACACAAATGAATTTAATTTGATGCGCGATGATTTTAAAGTGAACGATCTGTTTATCATCATTTCTCTTTCCGGAGAAACACCGGAGCTGATTCCTCAGGCAAGAATGCTTTCTGCAAAGGGTATTCCCTTTATTTCCATTACGAATTTAAAAAACAATGTCCTCGCCCAGCTGACTCCGCATAATCTTTATGCGACAAGCAAACCTGTGACATTAAGCGATAGAACGGAAATTGTCGCTTTTGCACCGTTTTTTCTCGTTGGCGAAGCATTGTTCCGCGCATATGTTGATTACAAAGAGGCAGAAAAAAATGACAATGAGTAGCAGGGGGTTCTGGTATGATGCAAAAAATTCAGCGCTTTGGAAGCGCGATGTTTGTGCCTGTTTTATTATTCGCGTTCGCCGGCATTATCGTCGGTATCAGCACGCTCTTTAAAAATAAAACCCTCATGGGACCGCTCGCCGATCCTGACGGTTTTTGGTATCAGTGCTGGTATATCATTGAGCAGGGCGGCTGGACTGTTTTTAACCAAATGCCGCTCTTATTCGCCATTGGCATCCCGGTTGCTTTGGCGAAGAAAGCTCAGGCACGCGCCTGTTTGGAAGCGCTTACTGTCTACCTGACATTCAACTATTTTGTCAGCGCGATATTGACGGTATGGGGAGGAGCATTTGGCGTCGACATGAATCAAGAGGTCGGCGGAACGAGCGGGTTAACGATGATTGCGGGCATAAAAACGCTCGATACCAACATCATCGGAGCCATCTTTATTTCTTCGATTGTCGTCTTTTTGCATAATCGCTATTTTGATAAAAAACTGCCCGATTTTCTCGGCATCTTTCAAGGCTCAACATATATCGTGATGATTTCCTTCTTTATTATGATCCCAATTGCGTTGGCTGTGTCTTATATTTGGCCGATGGTTCAATCGGGAATCGGCTCGCTTCAAAGCTTCCTGGTTGCTTCTGGGGCGGTGGGCGTTTGGATATACACGTTTTTGGAACGGATTTTAATTCCGACCGGCCTTCATCACTTTATTTACACGCCGTTTATTTATGGCCCGGCTGTAGCGGAAGGCGGGATCGTCACGTATTGGGCACAGCATCTCGGCGAATATTCGCAAAGCGCCAAACCGCTGAAGGAGCTCTTTCCGCAAGGCGGATTCGCGCTTCACGGCAACTCGAAAATCTTCGGTATTCCGGGTATCGCCCTGGCTTTTTATGTGACAGCCAAAAAGGAAAAGAAAAAACTCGTCGCAGGGCTGCTGATTCCTGTCACACTGACAGCGATTGTCGCCGGTATTACAGAGCCGATTGAGTTTACGTTCTTATTCATTTCACCTTTCTTATTTGCGGTTCACGCCGTGCTTGCCGCCACAATGTCGACAGTTATGTATATGGCCGGCGTCGTCGGAAATATGGGAGGCGGACTGATTGAGGCGGTAACCTTGAACTGGATTCCGCTCTTTGGCAGCCACGGTATGACATATGTGTATCAAATTTTGATCGGGCTCTCGTTTACAGCAATTTATTTTTTCGTCTTCAGATTTTTAATCCTCAAATTCAATATCGCTACACCAGGACGGGAAAAGGATGAACAGCAGGAAACAAAGCTATATTCGAAAAAGGAATACAGAGAACGAAAAAACAAGGATGAAACGGCCTCCGCTGCTGAAACGGCTGATGACACCGCTTTTCTGTATATTGAAGCGCTGGGCGGAAAAGACAACATCACTGAAGTCACAAACTGCGCCACCCGCCTCAGAGTCAGTGTCAAGGATGAAACAAAGGTTGAACCCGACAGCGTATTCCGCGCGCTTGGCGCACACGGCGTTGTCAGGAACGGGAAGGCGTTTCAGGTAATTATCGGATTAAGCGTGCCGCAGATGCGGGAGCGTGTGGAAAAAATATTGAATCAATAAAGACTGCCCTCCTTTTCGGGAGGGTTTTCGTTTGCCGTCAAAAAGACCGCCATAGTAAAGTAAAGAAAGAGACAATCGAGTAAAAAGGGGTTTGGAGGCTTTTACATGCAAAAGGCTTTGTCGTTTTTAAAACCATATTCATTGCTGGCGGGAATTGCTCTGATTCTTATGCTGACGGAGCTTGCAGTTGAACTGATGCAGCCTTTATTGATTGCAAAAATCATCGACGATGGGATATTGAAGCAAGATCTGCGGCATGTATGGATATGGGGCACGGTCATGATCGGGCTGACCGTGTTATCCTTTGCGGCGGGGATGCTGAATTCCTTTTATGCCGCCCATGTCAGCCAAAGCTTTTCCTATGATACGAGAAAAGGGCTTTTTCAAAAAATCCAGTCCTTCTCCTATTCCACATTTGGACAGTTTTCGTCCTCTTCTTATATTACAAGGCTGACAAACGACGTCACACAGGTTCAAAATATGATTTTTATGAGTTTGCGGTTTATGCTGCGGGCTCCCTTAATGATTGCAGGCGGCATTGTGCTGTCGCTTGCCGTTAATGTGAAACTCGGGTTTTTTCTGCTTGTGACCATTCCGATCCTGATCTTGTTTTTGCTATGGGTATTAAGGAAAGGCGGGGCACTGTTCCGCTCAGTGCAGAAAAGGCTGGATCAAGTGAACACCATCATGCAGGAAAATTTAATTGCAATCAAGCTGATCAAAGCGCTGCTTCGCGGCAGCCACGAAGTCAAACGATTTATCAAAGCCAACACAAGGCTGATGGAAAAAACGGTTTCGGCCTTTCAGCTTGTGGAATTCACGATGCCTGTACTGATGCTGCTGATGAATCTCTGCATCCTTTTGATTTTGTGGGCGGGGTCCTACAGTATTACGAGCGGAAGCACTCAGGTTGGCGATGTTGTTGCGATAATTAACTACGCAACACGAATTACAGGCGCGCTTTCGATGTTTCCGTTTTTGATTATGATTTTCACCCGGGCGAAGGCTTCAGGGGATAGAATCGGTGAGGTGCTTGAAACAGAAGGCGACGAGCGGGAGGAAGGCACCATATCTGATCGTTTGTCAGGACGGATTGAGTTTCAGCATGTATCCTTTCGCTATCCTGAAATGGACAGAGAAGCGCTCAGGAATGTCTCATTTTCCGCAAAGCCAAGAGAAACGATCGCGATTCTCGGTGCGACGGGCTCGGGCAAGTCCACGCTTTTTCAGCTCATTCCGCGGCTTTATCAGCCGGATTCAGGCCGCATTTACATAGATGAAAAGCCGGTTCAAGATATTCCGGCTGAAGGGCTGCGCAGGCAAATTGGATATGTACCGCAGGAAGTCCTCTTGTTTTCCGGCACAATCAAAGAAAACATCGCTTGGGGCAAAGAAAATGCTTCACTAGATGAAATAATGGATGCGGCAAAACTTGCGCAAATTCATGAAACGATTTTAAAGCTCCCAAATGGATATGACACTGTTTTGGGGCAAAGAGGCGTCAACCTGTCCGGCGGCCAAAAGCAGCGGATTTCCATTGCGCGGGCGCTGATTCGAAAACCGGCTATCCTTCTATTAGATGACAGCACAAGCGCGCTTGATCTGCAAACGGAGGCGAAGCTGCTTGAAGCAATCAGCACATACCATTGCACAACTTTGATCATTACACAAAAAATAACCACGGCGATGAAAGCTGATCAGATTTTGCTGCTTGAGGACGGCGAACTGATTGAAAAAGGCACTCACAGTGAGCTGCTTTCTGAATCTCAGTTATACAAGCGCATTTACGAGTCACAATTCGGAAGGGAGGGGAGCGAGTCATGCTAAAAGACATCCGCAAGCCTTTCCAATATCCCAAACTGCCAATTGACAAAAAAGAAGGCGCGAAAAAGCGGGCGAAAGCAAAGGATACAAAGGGCACACTGAGACGAATCTGGTCTTACTTGGCTGAAAGAAAAGGACTGCTCATACTTGTCATGCTAATGGTTGTCATCAGCGCCATATTCGGACTCCTTGGTCCCTTTGTGATCGGAAAGGCCATCGACCATTTTATCGTCGGGAAAACGGTCAGCGGCTTGATTCCTGTTTTGCTTCTTCTGCTCGCTATCTATATCATTCAGTCCCTGTCGCTTTGGTTTCAAAACTATTGGATGATTACGATCTCGCAGGGCACGGTTTTCAGAATGAGAAGCGAATTGTTCACCCATCTGCATGAGCTGCCGATTCCATTTTTTGATAAACAGCGGCACGGCGAGCTGATGAGCCGGGTGACGAATGACATCGAAAATGTCAGTTCTACCTTAAACACGTCAGTCATTCAAATTTTGTCAAGTGTGATCACCTTTGTCGGGACGATTGCGGTGATGCTGTACATGAGCCCGCTCCTTACTTTGATTACGCTGACCATTATTCCGGTGATGGCAGCGAGCCTGAAATGGATCACCAACCGAACGGGAAAGCTGTTTAAAGAACAGCAGAAAAACCTTGGTGATCTGAATGGGTATATTGAGGAATCTGTTTCAGGCGCAAAGGTCATCAAAGCATATTCACGTGAGAAGCAGATTACTGCTGAATTCCTCGAAAAAAACGCTGCACTCAAGACGTCGGGCTTTTGGGCGCAGACGATTTCCGGGTTTATTCCGAAGGTCATGAACTCTTTGAATAACTTAAGCTTTACAATGATTGCGGCAATCGGCGGTTTGTTTGCGCTGAAAGGCTGGATCTCGATCGGCTCCATCGTTGTCTTTGCCGAGTATTCAAGACAATTTACACGCCCTTTAAACGATCTGGCCAACCAGTTTAATACGATGCTGTCCGCAATCGCCGGCGCTGAACGGGTGTTTGACGTGCTTGATGAAAAAGAAGAGCGCGAGGATGAAAAGAACGCCGTGCATCAGCCCATCCAAACAGGCAGCATTGAATTCCGGGATGTGTCCTTCGGTTACGATAAAGGGCAGCAGACACTGAAGCATTTACAGTTTACCGTGCCTGCGGGGCAGTCCATCGCGTTTGTAGGACCGACGGGGGCGGGGAAGACAACCGTCACTAACCTTCTCGCCCGTTTTTACGAGCCTAACGATGGAAAAATTTTAATCGATGGTACAGATATTAAAACCCTTACTAGAGCAAGCCTAAGAAAAAACATGGGGTTTGTTCTTCAGGATTCTTTCTTATTTCAGGGAACGATCAGAGAAAACATTCGCTACGGCAGGCTTGATGCTTCTGATCAGGAAGTCGAAGCCGCTGCAAAAACAGCGAATGCCCATAGTTTTATTGAAAGGCTGCCAAAAGGGTATGACACCGTACTGACGCAAAACGGTTCGGGCATCAGTCAAGGGCAGAAGCAGTTGATTTCTATAGCGAGGGCGGTGCTTGCCGATCCGGTTCTTCTCATTTTGGATGAAGCGACAAGCAACATTGATACCGTTACAGAAGTCAACATTCAAGAAGCGCTCGCCCGTTTAATGGAAGGAAGAACAAGCGTCATCATTGCCCACAGGCTGAACACTATTCAAAGAGCGGACCAGATTGTGGTGCTAAAAAACGGTGAAATGATTGAAAAAGGCAGCCATGACGAGCTGATTCGGCAAAAAGGATTTTACAGTGACTTATATGAAAGCCAATTTGAGAAATAGACCTTTGTCCTGCACAGAGGTCTTTTTTTGTTACAGTTTTATAGTACTTTTATTTCATTTTCGTAAAATGTAACAAAATTACTTGACGTAAACAAGTTATGTATATATACTAGCTTACATTAAGTAAGTGATAACATTTATCAAGGAGGATAAAATGAATAAATCATTTGAAATTGGCACATTACTTTTAAGAGTTATTACAGGTATTATCTTTTTTGTTCACGGTTTATCAAAGTTTCAGGGAATGGAGGGCACCATCCAATTTTTCGGCAGCATAGGCCTTCCAAGCTTTATGGCGTATGTCATCGCAGCGATTGAACTGATTGGCGGAGTGCTTGTCTTCTTCGGATTGGCTACACGTATTGTCGGTGTACTGTTCGCTCTTACACTGATCGGCGCCATCATCACTGTTAAGCTGAAAGCGCCATTCATGGGCAATGCAGAATTTGATTACCTTCTGCTTTTGACATCCATTCACCTGGCGCTTACTGGAAGTCGATTCCTGGCGCTGGACCCATTTGTGTTTAAAGGAAAAAAGAACGGAAACGTTTCAGCATAAGAAAAGAGGCATGCAGCATGACCAGCATTCATGAGGATACACACATTGGCTATGCCAAACTCACAATTCGCAGTCTGGAGCGTTCGCTTCAGTTCTACTGTAACGTCATCGGTTTTCAAGTCTTAAAAAAGACGGACCGCCAAGCGGAATTAACGGCTGACGGGAAACGCGTACTGCTTATTCTTGAAGAAAATCCGAGCGCTGTCGTCTTGCCTGAACGGTCTGTGACAGGCCTTTATCACTTTGCGATTCTTCTTCCGGACAGGAAAGAACTTGGGATCGCGCTCGCCCGCCTGATTGAACACGGCATTGCTATCGGACATGGAGACCATGCTGTCAGCGAAGCGCTCTACCTGTCTGATCCTGACGGAAACGGCATTGAAATGTACGCTGACCGCCCCCGCAGCACGTGGCAGCGTGATCGGGAAGGAAACTACGTCATGACGACAACCGCTGTTGACATTGAGGGCCTTCTGGAAGAGGCAGGAGATGAGCGGAAAACATCGCTTCCGAACGATACAATCATCGGACACATTCATCTGCATGTCAGTGATTTGAAAGAAGCAAAGGCGTTTTATACAGATGTACTGGGCTTTGACATTGTCGGAAACTATGCGGGCATGTCCGCCCTCTTCGTTTCAGCCGGGGGGTACCACCATCATATCGGCTTAAACATTTGGGCGGGAAGAAATGCGCCGCCTAAACCGACAAATGCCAGCGGACTAGATTATTATACTGTTGTCCTGCCCCACCAAGAGGAGCTGGATTTGGTGGCAAACCGAGTCAAACATGCCGGGTATTCGATTGAAGAGACGGAAAACAGCTTTCGTGTGAAAGACCCTGTTTCCGGCGCCTATATTACATTTGTGATTTAACTGCAATCCCCTTGCCGAAATAACGGCAGGGGGATTTTTTATTTTTGTCCGCCTTGTTATGATGAGAGAACCAACTTGTTAGGAGGCGTTTACATGGAACTCAACCACCTTGTGACGGGCAAAATAGCATTAAATCAATATGTGCATCGCTTAGAGCAAAAGGATGTTTCATTTTACGTCCACTACTGGGGAGCGATGACGAACCACTATAACACACTGCTTCATAAGCATTCCTTTTATGAAATTTGTTACGTGGTAAGAGGTGAAGGATATTACCTTGAAGGCGATCGTACATATCCGCTTCGTGAACAGACGATTTTTTTGTCAAAGCCGGAGCATTTGCACCAAATCAAAAGTGAAACAGGGCTGTTCCTTTTTTACGTCGCTTTCGAGCTGAGCGAGGATCAGTCAAGCGCCGAATGGATCAAAGTGATGGAAGAAGTGAAACAAAGCCCCTTTATCACAATGCAATTGAAAGATGGCGAACCGCCGGGCCTGCTTTGGAAAACGTTAATGCTGCAAGCAGCGCAACCTGTCAATGCTTTTGACAAAGAGATCCTATCTCATTTGTCGCATGCATTGATCCTGTCATTAATCCAAACCTTTCTCCCGTACGCCCAACGCCCGAAACAAAAGCAGCCCATTCACACATCTTCTGCTTTGCTGACAGAGGTGAAACTGCACATAAAAGACAATCTGTCACAGCCGTTAAAGCTGACGGATGTCGCTAGCCACTTTCATATCTCAGGGAGGCATTTATCACGTTTATTTGCAGCAGAACTGGGCGTCAGCTACTCAGAATTTGTCCAAAATGAAAAAATAAACAAAGCTGCCGAACTGCTGAAATCAACGAATTTGTCGATTAAAGAAATAGCGGAAGAAATCGGTTTCTCAGTACATTATTTCACTCGCGTCTTTTCCGCTAAAATCGGCAGCTCTCCAGGGCTTTTCCGCTCCCTTTATAAAGACTCAAAAATGACCGCATTTCAAATCAATAAACCTTTTCAAAAAATCGAACAGGCCAAGCCGCACGAATAAGATGTCCTGAAATGACAAAACAATGTCTTCATATGATAAAGACGCGAGAAATCTCGTTGTCTTATAATCTTTTTAGAAAGCGGTTACAACAAGGGGTATTGCTGAAGGAGGGATGCATTGGCTTATGCTTGGTGTCGGGTGCTCTGCCATTCTTGAAAGAAGGGGAAGAAAGCCGTGAGTACAAAAAAGAAAGAGGCTGTAATAGGAAAAGAAAGCTTAGCTCATAAAGGGCTTTTACGAACGATTACATTGGTATCTACATTCGGCGGCCTGTTGTTCGGTTATGATACGGGTGTCATTAATGGGGCACTTCCTTTTATGGCAACTGCAGGTCAGCTGAATCTTACACCTGTTACAGAAGGACTGGTTGCGAGTTCCCTGCTTCTCGGGGCAGCCTTCGGGGCGATGTTTGGAGGACGTCTGTCCGATCGGCACGGCCGCCGAAAAACGATCCTTTATTTAGCCTTACTCTTCATCGCAGCCACACTTGGCTGTACCTTTTCACCAAACGCGTCCGTGATGATTGCCTTTCGTTTTCTGCTTGGACTGGCGGTTGGCTGCGCTTCTGTAACGGTTCCAACCTTTTTAGCGGAAATTTCGCCGGCAGAACGCAGGGGACGAATCGTGACACAAAATGAACTGATGATCGTAATTGGCCAGCTTCTGGCATACACCTTTAACGCCATTATTGGCAGCACAATGGGGGAGAGCGCAAATGTATGGCGGTATATGCTGGTCATCGCGACACTTCCGGCTGTTGTGTTATGGTTCGGAATGCTCATCGTGCCTGAAAGCCCGCGCTGGCTGGCAGCTAAAGGCAGAATGGGTGACGCCCTGCGGGTGCTTCGGCAAATCCGTGAAGACAGTCAGGCACAGCAGGAAATAAAAGAAATCAAACATGCGATTGAGGGCACAGCAAAAAAGGCCGGCTTTCATGATTTTCAAGAGCCGTGGATAAGGCGCATTCTATTCATTGGGATTGGAATCGCCATCGTACAGCAAATTACCGGTGTCAATTCGATTATGTACTATGGGACAGAAATTCTGAGAGAAGCCGGTTTTCAAACAGAAGCTGCATTAATCGGCAATATTGCAAACGGTGTTATTTCAGTTATTGCGGTCATTTTTGGGATATGGCTTCTCGGCAAAGTCCGTCGCCGGCCCATGCTGATCATCGGACAGATTGGCACGATGACAGCCCTTCTGCTGATCGGGATTTTATCCATTGTCCTTGAAGGAACACCCGCCCTGCCGTATGTTGTGCTGAGTTTGACCATTTTGTTTCTTGCGTTTCAGCAGACTGCCATTTCTACGGTGACGTGGCTGATGCTCTCGGAAATCTTTCCTATGCATGTGCGGGGGCTTGGCATGGGGATCAGCACCTTCTGCTTGTGGACAGCTAACTTTCTCATTGGATTCACCTTTCCCATTTTGCTCAATCATATTGGGATGTCGGCGACATTTTTTATCTTTGTCGCTATGAATATCCTAGCGATTCTATTTGTGAAAAAATATGTGCCTGAGACAAAAGGGCGGTCACTTGAACAGCTTAAGCATTCCTTTCGCCAGTATGGCCGCCGCGCTGATCAGGAAATCCAAAATCAAACAACTCACTTATCGTAACCTGAGATACCAGGAGGAATCTATCAATGAAACTATCTTATGTAACAGACAGCCTAGGGCATTTGCCTTTTGAAGACATGCTCAATTTTGCCGCAAAGCTTGGGATCGATACACTTGAAATGACAACCGGGGGCTGGTCGCCGGCACCTCACTTGAATCTTGATGAATTGCTGCAAAGCAGCGAAAAAAGAAAAGAATTTTCACAAGCGCTGGAAAAGCGGAACATGACACTTTGCGCATTAAACTGCTCGGGGAACCCTTTAGATCCGGGTGAATTGGGCAAATCGCACAGAGACATAACTGACAAAACGATGGAGCTGGCTGGATTATTAGGCGTCAAAAAAGTGATCATGATGAGCGGTTTGCCAGCCGGCGGCCCGGACGACAAAGTGCCGAACTGGATCACATACACAGTAAGCTGGCCTCCCGTTTTAAAAGATATCCTCAACTATCAATGGGAAGACGTTGCGATCCCATATTGGAAGAAGCTTGTCAAAAAAGCGGAGGCCTGCGGCGTGGGGAAAATAGCGCTTGAGAACTTCAGCTCTCAATTAGTCTATAATCCTGAGACTCTCTTTCGGCTCAGAAATGCAGTCGGCCCGATGGTCGGTTTGAATCTTGACCCGAGCCATTTGTTATGGATGGGCGCAGACCCGATCATCGCAGCAAGGGAGCTCGGCTCAGCCATTCACCATGTCCATGGGAAAGATGTCAGAATTGAAAGATATTTATCGGCGGTCAACGGACTTTTAGAAACAAAAGAAGTGACAGATCCTGCAAACCGGGCGTGGAATTACGTAGCTGTCGGCTGTGGACAGGATTTACAGTGGTGGAAGGAATTTTTTTCAGTTGTAAAAATGATGGGATATGAAGGTGAGGTTTCTTTAGAAATGGAGGATCTGACGATGTCACCTGAAGCGGGCATCCGTACTTCTGTAGAAGCTTTAAAACAAACCATCAGCCAATAGGAGGTTTTCATGATGCTAAATGGAGAAAGAATCATCTCTAAGCCGCTTCGCTGGGCAATGGTAGGCGGCGGGCGGCTCAGCCAGGTTGGATATAAACATCGTATTGGAGCGCTGAGAGACAATACTGCTTTTCAATTAACTGCTGGCGCTTTTGATATCGATGCCGAAAGAGGAAAAGATTTCGGGGTGAACCTTGGAGTGGATGCGGAACGCTGTTATCCCAACTATCAAACCATGTTTGCCGAGGAAGCGAAAAGACAGGATGGCATAGAGGTAGTATCGATTGCCACTCCGAACGGCACTCATTATGAGATTTGTAAGGCGGCGCTTGAAGCAGGAGTGCATGTCATCTGTGAAAAACCGCTGTTCTTCACTTCAGCAGAGGGGCAGGAAATCAAAGCGCTCGCAGAGAAAAAAGGGAAAATTGTCGGCGTGACGTACGGTTTTTCAGGCAATCAAATGCTTCTTCAAATGCGTGCGATGATTGAACAAGGAATGATCGGCGATATTCGCGTGGTTGACTTGCAGTACACACACGGTTTTTGTGCAACAGATGAAGGTGAAAAGATAAGCGCTGCACAGAAATGGCGTGTCGACCCTGCGATCGCCGGGCCAAGCTTTGTGCTGGGCGATTTATCTACCCACACGTATTATATGTCACAGCTTATTATGCCAAAGATGAAAATTAAGGAGCTGCTGTGTGACCGACAGAGCTTCGTCGGCAGCCGCGCACCGCTAGAGGATAATGCCCATGTGCTGATGCATTATGAAAATGGAGCGGTCGGAACGATGTGGACATCGTCAATCAATGCCGGATGTATGGATGGCCATAGAATCCGGATTGTCGGCTCAAAGGCAAGCATTGAGTGGTGGGACAGCAAGCCAAATGAACTGACGTATGAAGTGCAGGGAGAGCCGGGCCAGACACTCGTTCGCGGCATGCCGTATTTAGATGATGTTTGCAACGCCGATGAACGACTGGGCGCCTTACACAGCGAAGGGCTGTCCGAAGCATGGGCCAATATTTATCTTAAATTTGCCATTGCGATAGACGCCAAAAACCGTGAAGATGAAGAAATCTTGAACAACTTGGTTTATCCTGACATTGATGCAGGGATCGAGGGCATTCGCTGGATTGAGAACTGCGTGCGCTCGGCAAACCAAGGGTCAGTTTGGGTTGAATTTAAATAAATGAGGGAATGCGCCGCATATGACATAAAGTTCATATGCGGTTTTTATTTTCCAGAAACTCCTGTCAAAAATGCCCTGAGGCAGGTATGATAAGAAGGGAATTGGGTATCGGGAGTGATGAGCGTGAAAGCTCTTTTTTTTACGAGAATGTTCACCTTGATGGTGAGCTGTTTAATGTATCTGTCCATTGTGAAAGAGGATAACTGGTTTGGATATGTATTTATAGCAGCAGGTGCTGCCATGTATGCAGCCAATCATGTTTTGCTGACAAAAGAGACAAATGCCATCTGGTTCTGCCTGATTGATATTGCAATCGGCTTTTCGTTCGGATTTATCTTTCCCGGCACAGGTTTGTTCATTATTATGCTTTGTCCGGTTGCGGTCGCCTTTTTTCTGCGGGGGTTTCCTAAAAGAACAGCATGGTCTGTCTTATGTCTTTCCTCTATTTTATTTTTGACCGTCCTCATCCGTACATATGCGATGTTCGGCAATGAATTTGTCATTGATCATTTGACTAGCATGACATTCGTTGTCTTCTGCGGTGTCGTGGGCAAATTAATCCGCAAGCTGTTGGATGCGCAGGATACGGCAAAACAGCAGTTTCAGGAACTGACGGAGTCCCATCTGGCGCTGTCTGCTGCACATCAGGAGCTCCATTTATATGCGAAGCAGGTTGAAGAGCTGACTGCCATTTACGAGCGGAACAGAATGGCGCGTGAAATCCATGATACAGTGGGGCATAAAATGACGGCCCTTCTCGTCCAGCTGCAGCTTTTGCGTGAATGGCAAAAAAGAGACAGCCAAAAAGCGGATGAGACAGTAGGTGTCTGTGAAACACTTGCCCGTGAAGCGCTTGATGATGTCCGCTTATCAGTACGCACTCTGCAAACTGAAAACGATCCTTCGCTAATCGAATCGCTGAAACAGCTGACAGAGGACTTTTGCAAAAATGCAGGAGTCACAACAGAATTTGCGGTCAGCGGTGATCCTGCAATCATCCCGCTGTCTCTCCATCCGACCCTGATCAGAACGGTGCAGGAAGCACTGACCAATGCCAAACGGCACGGCGGCGCCGCAGCCTGTTCGATACAGCTTGCCTGCACAACGGACAGCATCAGCCTTGTCATTAAGGATGACGGCAAAGGCAATCCTGAGGCAGCACTTGGTTTTGGTCTCTTGAATATGAAAAAGCGGGCAGCGGAGCATGGCGGAATGATCCGCTTTGAAAGCGAACGGGATCAAGGATTTACTGTAAATGCAGAATTTTCACTTGCCAATAAAAAATGGAGCTTCGGGCCCGTGCAGCAAAAGGAGAGTTTATCATGATTAAGATCATCATTACCGACGATCAGGATATCGTCAGAGAAGGGCTGGCATCCCTGCTCCAGCTCCGAGAAGAGCTCGATGTGATCGCAACGGCGCGAAACGGACAGGAAGCCTTCGAAAAGGCGAAAGAGCTGGAGCCGGATATCGTGTTAATGGACATCCGCATGCCGGTTTCCAACGGGGTGGAGGGAACAAAATTAATCACAAGCTCGCTGCCAAGCGTAAAGGTTTTGATGCTGACAACCTTTAAGGATTCAGCGCTGATTGCTGAAGCGCTTGAAGAGGGAGCAAGCGGGTATCTGCTGAAGGATATGTCTGCAGATACGATTGTAAAAGCAGTGATGACTGTTCATTCTGGCGGAATGGTGCTTCCGCCGGAATTGACTGCCCAAATGCTGAATGAATGGAAGCGTGAAAAACAGCTGAAAGGAATAAATGAGATAGAAAAACCTAACGAGCTGCTCGACCTGACCGAGCGCGAAATCGAAGTTCTGGCTGAGCTGGGATACGGGCTGAATAACAAAGAAATTGCCGAAAAGCTTTACATTACAGAAGGCACAGTCAAAAACCACGTTTCAAATATTATCAGCAAGCTGGCTGTCAGGGACAGAACCCAAGCCGCCATTTACTCGGTCAGATATGGTGTATCTGTCTTTTGACATATGACGTTTTGCATATACGCTTCTCTGAAAAGGCCTTTTACAGGCCTTTTTTTCATGCCCTATGTTCTATCTGCCGCTACATGCCGCACGCCTTTCTTTCTTCTACAATGGCAATGGATCAAAAAAAGGAGTGAGACGACGTGCTGCAAGCAGAAAACATCAAAAAGGCATACGGAAAAAAAACAATCGTGAAAGGCATTTCTTTTTCCCTCAAAAAGGGGGAGTCGTTCGGTCTGCTCGGGCCTAACGGTGCGGGGAAATCCACAACCATCTCGATGATTTCCGGCCTTGTGCCGCATGACAGCGGGAACATCACGGTGGGCGGCTATGTTATCGGAAAAGAAACGGCCAAAGCGAAACAAAAAATCGGCATTGTTCCGCAGGAAATTGCATTATATCCGACGCTGACGGCTCATGAGAATCTTATGTTTTGGGGGAAAATGTACGGACTTACGCACGGTGAGGCCAAAAAAAGAGCGGCTGAGGTCCTTGAATATGTCGGTCTGACTGAGCGGGCTAAAGATAAGATTGAAACATTTTCCGGGGGGATGAAACGAAGAATCAACATCGGTGCGGCTTTAATGCATAAGCCCGAGCTGCTGATTATGGATGAACCGACTGTCGGTATTGACCCTCAATCGAGAAATCACATTTTAGAAACAGTCAAACAGCTCAACGAAACGGGCATGACGGTGATCTATACGAGTCATTACATGGAAGAAGTTGAGTTTTTATGCGACCGGATCGGGATAATTGATCAGGGGGAAATGATTGCGATTGGCACAAAAACTGATTTGTGCAGCCGCCTTGGGGGCGATACCATCATTCAGCTCACGGTCAGCGGGATCAATGAAGCGTTTCTTGTGGCGATCCGAGCTTTGGCCCATGTGAATGATGTAACAGTACATGAATTAGAGCTCAAAATTGATATTTCTGCGGCTCATCATGAGAAAGTCGTCACCAGCCTGCTTGCTGAAGCTGCTGCTCATCATATAAACCTGCTGTCCCTTCAGGTGCAGGAACCGAATCTGGAGCGCCTGTTTCTGAATCTGACCGGCCGCACGTTGCGGGATTAGGAGGGACGGCTATGAAAAAAAGTATATGGATCGCCTGGAAAGATGTCAAAATCAGAATCACGGACAGAAAAGGGTTTATGCTGCTTATCCTAATGCCGCTCATCCTAACATGTATTTTAGGGGCGGCGCTCGGATCAGTTGTTGACGGAGGCAGCCGGATTGATGACATCAAAGTCGGCTACATTCAATCAGACCAGTCAGATGCAACGAACATGTTTACAAAAGATGTTCTCAAAAAAATGAAGTCGATAAAGGCCACAAAAGCCGGCAGCGAAGACAAGATGAAGAAGCTGATTGATGAAAAGAAAATCGATGTAGGCATCGTCATCCCGAACCATTGGGAAGCCGGCAAAACCTCAGCTGTTGTTTATGCCGCACCTGATCAAACATTGAAAAGTTCCATCATCGAAACAGCTGCCAGCTCTTTTATAGAGCAATATAAAGCGGTAAAGGAAGCCGCGTCAGCCTCAATGGACTACATCAGCAAAACGGAAGCTGTACAGCAAGGAAAACTTGACCCTGCACAGTTTGCAGAAAAGCTGGCAAAGACGTTAGAAAAAGAAACAGGTGACAAGCTGACTATTGCGGAAAAATCTGTCGGCAGCAAAGCCGTTACCAGTTTTCAATACTATTCGGCGGCAATGCTTTGCATGTTTATGCTGTTTCATATCACAGTCGGGGCGAAATCGTTTTTACAGGAAAAGGATACGGAGACGCTTGCCAGAATGCTGATGACGCCTGCGCAAAAATCCGTCATTCTCTTCGGAAAATGGCTTGGGACGTATCTGTTTGCCATCATACAATTTTTCATATTTCTGATCGTCACAATCAATGTATTTGGTGTGGACTGGGGCGGTAATCTGCTGTTTGTGAGTGTACTCGGGCTTTCTTACGCCGCAGCTGTATCTGGTATTTCAATGCTGCTTGCGTCGTGCATCAGCGATATGAAATCTGCAGACTCGATAGGCGGCTTCGGCATTCAATTGCTTGCGGTTCTCGGCGGGTCCATGCTGCCGCTGTACCAATTTCTGGACGTCTTGCAGTCTGTATCCAAAGCGGTGCCAAATCGCTGGGCGCTTGACGGCTTTCTTTCTTTAATGGAAGGGGGAGGCTGGGCTGACCTTCAAAAGCCTGTGCTTCTTTTTGCGGCGATCGGTCTTTGTTCACTTGTAATTGGTATCAGACGGCTTCATACAAGATAAGGAGGTACAAAAGGTGAAAAAAATCATAGCCATTTGCGGCATTGAGCTTTCTCTCATTTTTAAGAAGCCACAGAACTATTTGATCATGTTTGCTGCCCCGCTTTTGCTTACCTTTGTATTTGGGAGTATGCTCGGCGGCAATGATGATAAGGTGCGGCTTGCAATCGTTGATCAGGACGATACGATTCTCTCACAGCATTATATTCGGCAGCTGAAGGCACACGATGATATGTATACATTCGAAAACGTGCCTGAAAACAAAGCGTCAGAAAAGCTGAAACAAAAGAAAATTGCCGGGATCATCGTCATTTCCCGCTCGTTCCAGACACAGCTGGAAAAAGGCAAACATCCTGAGCTGATTTTCCGTCACGGCCCTGAGCTGGCGGAAGCGCCGATGGTCAAACAATATGCAGAAAGCACATTGGCAACGCTCAATATTCAGGTGACCGCGGCGAAAACGGCATCTCAGACTGCGGGAGAAAACTGGAAGGCGGCGTATAAAACCGTTTTCGCCAAAAAACATGAAGATACGGTTCCGGCTGTAAAACGACAGATGCTCAGTGATAAAAAAGAGGGTGCGGAAGCAAGTGACACAGCCTCCAGAGCAGCAGGTTTTTCCATCCTGTTTGTCATGCTGACCATGATGGGAGCGGCTGGAACCATTTTAGAAGCAAGAAAAAACGGCGTCTGGTCCAGATTGCTTACAGCCTCTGTCAGCCGAGCTGAAATCGGTGCTGGGTATGTGCTGTCCTTCTTTGTCATTGGCTGGATTCAATTTGGCATATTGCTTCTTTCCACCCATTGGCTGTTTGGCATCAACTGGGGGAATCCGGCTGCAGTTATTGTATTAGTGTCACTTTTTCTATTGACCGTTGTCGGCATTGGATTGATGATTGCGGCCAACGTCAGAACGCCAGAACAGCAGCTTGCGTTCGGCAACTTGTTTGTCATCGCAACATGTATGGTGAGCGGGATGTATTGGCCGATCGACATTGAACCGAAATTTATGCAATCCATCGCTGAATTTCTTCCGCAAAAGTGGGCGATGAGCGGGCTGACGGAGATTATCTCTAACGGTGCCCACGTCACAGATATTCTCGGGATCTGCGGCATTTTGCTTGCATTTGCTGCGATCACTTTCGCAGCGGGGCTGAAAGCGCTCCGAGCCTAAAAAACATCTGCCGTTTAGGCAGATGTTTTTTTGCATGTGGGTACATCCGTATGGGTGTAGCCTGAACTGCGGTTAATCCTTATCTATCATAGCTAAAATTGATTCCAGCCAAGAAACGTAATTTTTCTCCCGCTCCAGCGCTTTCGTCAGCACAAGATAGTGGCCGAAGTCCGGTGAAGAAAATGACATCGGCTCTGCTGAAGCCATAAGCTTTTCATAGCTTCCCTGTAAGTCAGAAAGCTTGGCCTGGCGTTTTTGCAGCTGGTCTTTGAACAAATCAGAAGCCTCCTGGCGCGATAGACAAGAAATGAAATAAGCCTTCAGCATAAATTCATCCTTCACCGTCTCGGGTATCGGCTGGTGGCGGATCAGCCAGTCATGCAGCTCCTGCTTTCCGCTGTCTGTCAGGGTGTACATCTTTTTCTCCAGCTTTGTGCCCTGAATCGTTGTCCGAAACGTGATAAATCCTTCATCCGTCAGCTTTTTGAGCTCAGGGTAAATCTGGCTGTGCTTGGCGCTCCAAAACTGGCCGAGCTCCTCTTTAAAATAACTCGTAATATCGTATCCACTCAATTCGCCTTTTCGCAAAAGCCCTAATATGGCGTATTTTAATACTCTCATGCTATCCTCCGTGTCTGGCTGTTTCGCAAAACAGATGAGCCGGTGCTCAACTGTGATTCTAACTGCCTATTCCCCTTATTATAGAAAAGGGAGGAAGGGAACACAACCGGGCTCTTTGGAAATGAAGATAAAAGGTTTGTCAGAAGGTATCCGATTTATCTCCGTCAATATAAAAGAGATTTAAATTTAATTTTCAGAAAAAATAGTAACCATATTGATTTTTTATGTATAATAGGAAATTGGTGGTATGAACATGTTAAGGGGGAATAAACGTGAAAAAAGTACTTATGGCATTCATTATTTGTTTATCGCTGATTCTATCTGTTTTAGCCGCTCCGCCGTCTGGCGCAAAAGCTGAATCAGTACATAATCCTGTCGTTCTTGTTCATGGAATAAGTGGTGCATCATACAACTTTTTCGCTATTAAAAACTACTTAATTTCTCAAGGCTGGCAAAGCAACAAACTATACGCAATTGATTTTTATGATAAAACAGGAAATAACCTAAATAACGGCCCGCAGCTTGCTTCATATGTTGACCGTGTTTTAAAAGAGACGGGGGCAAAAAAAGTAGATATTGTGGCTCATAGTATGGGAGGCGCCAATACGCTGTACTATATTAAATATTTAGGCGGGGGCAATAAGATTCAAAATGTCGTAACGCTTGGAGGGGCTAATGGTTTAGTATCATCAACCGCGCTGCCGGGTACAGATCCTGATCAAAAGATCCTCTATACATCTATTTACAGTCTCAATGATCAAATTGTCATCAATAGCTTGTCTCGGTTACAAGGAGCGCGAAACATCCAGCTTTATGGCATCGGTCATATTGGCTTGCTCTCTAATAGCCAAGTGAACGGCTATATCAAAGAAGGGCTGAATGGCGGAGGCCTCAATACAAATTAATATCTTCAAAAAACAACCTGCTGTCTCCGTTACAGTGGGTTTTTTCGTCTGAGAAAGCCATAGGGTCTTATGACCTTAGTCTATCATGCATACGTCAATTTATGACATCAGGCACTTTTTCAAATAGAGCGGACATGTTAAGGTACAACCATCGATTTCTATCAATTTGAAATAAAAGGAGCGCTGTTATGCAAATTAAAGAAATTTTTATGATCCGCTGCATTTCGTGCTTAAGTGTCGTCTTGCTCCATATCATTTCAATGGTCCTGATGCTTCAGGCAGAAGCTCTTGCAGATATTTCTCACACTGTTGATTCTTTCCGAACACTCCTGATGTTCAGCACGCCCGCTTTTATTTTCATCTCTGAATTTTTACTGGCCCGTTCTTATCCTGATGGGGTGCCTGACGGTTTTTTAAAGAAGCGGGGAAAAGTGATTTTTGTTCCTTTTTTATTTATCGCGGCCATCGATGCGCTGCTGATGACCAGTGCGATGGGGGGAGAGGTAACCTTTCTCGCGTTTGTGCAAAAATATCTGTCGAACGTATTCTTAGGAAACTTTATCGGATACTTCATTCTCGTCATCTTTCAATTTTACATGCTGCATATGATGTTTCATGAGTACTTGAAAAAAGCATCGCCGAAATGGGTGCTGTCTATCTCATTTGTGGTGACAGCCGCTTATTTAGGCTATTTCTCCGCAGCCAGCCTGGCTCCTGCTTCTGAAGAGGGCGGGGCATTTCCGTTCTTCTGGGTTCCGTTCGCAGGCTGGCTTTTCTACTTTTGTCTAGCCTACTATTGCGGAAAAGAATACAAGCGTTTTTTAGCGCTGCTGAACCAATACCGCTGGGTGGTGTACGGCGCTGCAATTGCTTCTGGGGCGCTGGTTGTCACTGTTTCTTATGTCGGTGAAATCGGCATGATCAGCTCGAAGCGGCCTGATATCATGCTGTATTCAACAAGCATGATTTTCCTGTGTTTTCACTTGTTTTCCAAAATGAAGCATGTGCCGAAAATCATGATGTTTATCAGCAACTATTCCTTTTCGATTTATCTGCTTCATGCCTATTTTATGATTATAGGCTACGTGTTGCTTTTGAATATGCCCGAAATTCCTGCCGTACCGGCTGTTCTCCTGCTGTTTGCCGTGTGTACAGCCGGCCCGATTCTGACCTCGTGGGCACTGAATAAATTCAAATACGGGTATTTATTTGTGGGGAAAATTTATCAGCCAAAACAGAAGAAGGTAACAGTCGAAGTGCGTGATCACGCAGGGTGAAAAACAAGCGGCAGGGGGGCTCCTGCCGCGTTTCTTTACTTCTCATCCGCTTGCAGAACTGTTTTTAAATATAGTTTTGCAGACTCAGCAAGTCCAGATACATCAGCCTTTTCTTCATCGAAATACAGGGCGTTTTGAATGATGCCGTCATTCATATTGAGGAAAAACTTGGCGATAGTCGCAAGAGGCTGAACCGGCTGAAACTCTCCCTGATCGATCCCTTTTTGCAATAGCCTTGAAAACCTTTCCACAAAAAGATCATACCTTTTCTCCAAATACTGCCGCCGTTCTTCATTGCGCCAAGCTGTCACTAAATATTCAAATTGCACCGGCGCCAGCGTATCTGCTACATCTCGCAGGCCCTCAGTCAGTTCATCCAAATAGCTGGAAATGGAGGCCCAAACACTTTGGTGTTCAGCTGATTTATCAAGCTTTCGGAGTCCTTCATCCAGCCCTGTTTCAATAATGCGGCGAAACATCTCCTCAGTGCTTGAAAAATAAAGATAGACACCGCCCCGGCTGAAACCTGACTCTTCTACAACATCCTTCATCGTCGTTAATTCGAATCCTTTTCGTTTAAAAACCGTTTTGGCAGCCTCTAAAATCTCTGCCTGCCGTTTATCCTTGTGCTCCTTTGTTACTTTTGGTGACAAGATATCGCCTGCTTTCTGCAATTTTCTTACCTATAAGTGTAATCAACCCAATCATGATCAGCAAGCAGCCACAGACAAGAAAAGCAAGTGATACACCGATCCATTCCGCCAGCACGCCCCCGCCCGCCATGCCGAGGATAGAGGCGAGGGTTGTCGCACTCTGAATAGCGCCGAACACCCTACCGCTGTAATCGACAGGCACTGTTGTTTGCACGAGAATCTGAAATGGAATATGGACGAGGCCGAAAGCCGCCCCCATGATGAAAAAAGCAAATATAAAGAGAGTGATGCCGGCAATTCCCATACCGCTTAGGAATGGCGCACCTCCAGTTGCTAGTCCAAGAAGAAGGGTTCCAGCTGAGAAATAAAGCAAATAAGAAGTGATTCGCCGTCTGCCGGTAATGGCCGCTGTAAGGAGCATCCCGGCTCCGCTTACGGCCATGCACCAGCCTGCCAGCTCGGGCGGAGCTCCTGAAAAGGAGCGGATAAGAATAATCGCTTGGGAATCACCAATCTGCAAAACAAAGAGAACGACACAAGCTGTTAGTAAGCCTGTTAATAGAAGCGGCATCCGTTTCAAAAACTGAAGGCCTTCCTTGATAGAAGTAAGTGCTGCTGTTTTTTCTTGAGGTGTATTGGCTTTTTGTAAAAAAGCATCTCTGGGAAGGAAAAACAAAATGACAGCGGAAAGAAAGAAGGCGCCGGCGTTTATATAAAAAACAGAGTGTATCGAGAAAGCAGCGATCAGCGTGCCGCCAAGGGCAGGGCCGAAGATTTTTGAGCTGTTATCAATGATGCTGCTGACGGAAACGGCCTGCTGAATGTGTGCTTCCGGAGCCAATTCCTTAAGCTTTCCGTTTTTAGCAGGTAAAAAAAGTGAAGAAAAACAGCTCTGAACGGATAGCAATACGTAAAGCTGCCAAAGCTCACTGACATAAACGCAGCTGATAACAGTGAGGGCACGGCCGATTTCAGATAGAAACATGATCGTTTTTCTGTCAAAACGGTCGGCAAGCAGACCCGATACAGGTCCGAGTACAATGACAGGCAAAGCAAACGACATCATTAAAAGCGACATATCTAATGGAGAAGCATGAAGCTGAAAAGCGGCTAATGTTAGCACGGCCAAAATGTGAAGCCAGTCTCCAAGTGAAGAAATGGTTTGCGAGGCTAACAGTGTCATCAGTCCTTTTTGATTGCGAAACAACGGTTTTTCCATGATTCATCCTCCTGATTATTAAAATGACACTAGTGTCGTTTTTAATTGTATGGGAAAAAGACACAATATACAATCTTTTTCTTGTAAAATAAAGGAGAAGATTGAATAGAAGGGAGAACATTCATGACATCAGTCAATCTAAGCTACCCAATAGGAGAATACAAGCCGAGGGAATCCATATCGAAGGAGCAAAAAGATAAATGGATTCAAGTACTTGAAGAAGTGCCGGCAAAATTGAAGCAAGCTGTAGAGGTCATGACGGACAGCCAGCTTGACACACCGTACCGGGACGGTGGATGGACCGTTCGGCAAGTTATTCATCATCTGGCTGACAGTCATATGAACAGCTATATTCGTTTTAAATTGAGCTTGACGGAGGAGACACCGGCTATCCGTCCGTATGATGAAAAAGCATGGTCGGAGCTAAAAGACTCGAAAACGGCAGATCCGAGCGGCTCACTTTCGCTTTTGCAGGAGCTACACGGAAGATGGACGGCTCTGCTCCGCACCCTGACGGATCAGCAATTTAAGCGCGGATTTTATCACCCTGATACAAAGGAGATCATTACCCTGGAGAACGCGCTCGGCCTGTATGTCTGGCACTCACATCACCATATCGCTCATATTACGGAGCTTTCCAGACGGATGGGGTGGTCTTAACGCTTTTGCCGGCGGAAAGCCGGAATACTGATAGCAGCAATCACCAGAAGTGAGACCACAGCAGCCGCTGCATATAAATGATCATAGCCGCTGGCGACACTCGCATGAATGGCGTCGCTTATCGCGGTTTTGACTTCAGGAACGGGAATGCGTTCGATTTGTTCTTGTAAAGAAGAAACTTCAGAACTGTCGATCTCCGGAATCATCTGCATCGCCTTTTCTGAATATCCGCTGTCCGATAAGCGGCTGTTGATCTCATCACCTATTTGGTCAAACCCGGCTGTGATAAAACCTGCATAAAGAGTAGGCGCCAAGGTCAGTCCAATTTGCCTTACTAATGAAAGCGTGCCAAGAGCTGTACCCTTATTTGTTTTTGCCGCTTCTGATACAAGGACGTTCAGCGGAGCGCCTAACAGAAAGCCAAAACCGATCCCAGCTGCCACACTTGCGATCACAAACTCCCATTTTTCCGTGACCCAGAGCGGAAATAAAGCAAACCCCGCACATGAGATGATTCCCGAAAGAATAACGGTTTTTACAGGACCTTTTTTGTCGGTAAGTGCTCCGCCAAGCCAAGCGCCGATTCCGGAAGCCAACGCAAGCGGTGTCATCCAATAGCCTGCTTTTGCGGCAGGGACACCCAAATACTGTTCGACATATGACGGGATAAAAATGACTGCCGCCAAGAGCCCCCCGGATAACAAACCGATGATAAGCGTGCGCTGAAACATATGGTTTCGCAGCAGAGAATACGCCAAAATGGGATCGCCTCCTCGCATTTCAACTCTCTTTTCATACGAGATAAGCGCTGCAAAACAGAGTATGCCAAAAATAATACATCCATAAACCTCCGGATTCCCCAAGCTGTGTAAGAGATTTGCCCCGTCAAGATTGGTCATGCCGTACATCACAGCTAAAATCGACAGGGACAAAAGGAAGATTCCGGCCGCATCGAGGCGCTTAGCCTCAGGTGCTTTTGTTTCCGCGATAAAACATGCGCCGAAAACAACCAATAGCACGGCAATCGGCAAATTAATCAAAAATAGCCAATGCCAAGACCCGGTCCAATCAAGCAGAAAGCTTCCGATATTTGGCCCGAGCACAGCGGCCATCCCGTTCATTGCGCCAAGCAGCCCAAGCGCCTTCCCCTGTTTTTCCTTTGGAAGGGTCGCGAGAATGTGAGAGCTGCCGATGATGAAAATCCCGCCGCCTCCAAGCGCCTGAATCAGCCGCGATATCAGAAAGAGCGGGAAGCTTTGGCTCAAAGCAACAAGCAAAGAACCAAGTCCGAACAGGCAAACCTCAATGAGAAAGAGTTTTTTTCTGCCGTAGCGGTCGGAAAGTTTTCCGACGATTGGCACACTGACGCTAAGACCGAGCGTATAAAGGGTAATGCCCCATGATCCCCAGGAAGGGGAAACGGAAAACGACTCGTTTATCGTTGTTAAAGCAGCCGAAATAATTCCGTTATCTAAAGCAGCCATAAACACGCCAATCGTAAACAGGCTGATTGCCCACTTTTGGCTTTTCTGCTCTGTTAATGCTTCAGACATTTTCGTCAACTCCTTTTAGTTCACTTGAAATATATTATTCATTTTAAATGAACTAAATGTCAAATAAAAAAAGCCTGCTCCCGCAGTTTGCGGATGACAGACTTACTGATTTATTCTTTTTTCGCATTCTCTAATGCTCTTGAAAGGATAGACAGCCCTTCGTAAACAGCCTGCTTTTCTTCAGGGGACAGCAGCTCTAATGAACGCTTCAATTTCAGGTGGCCCTTTTCATACAAACCCCGGAAAATCTTTTTCGCATTCTCTGTCAACTGAACAACTACAGAGCGGCGGTCCTCTTCAGAATGTGAGCGTTTGACAAATCCTGATTTTTCAAGCCGGTCAAGCAGCCCAGTTGTATTGGACAGGGAAGCCCCCATTTTTTCAGCAATGTCGCTCACTTTCAATGTTCCATGGTTGTTTAATAGCATCAGCACCTTCATTTGCGGCATGCTCATATCCAGTTTCATCCACTCGGACACATCACCGAGCCCGGCGGACGTTAAGACTTTCATATAGAGCACCCATATTTCCCGTTCCTCCGATGAAAGAATGTTTTCGTTTAAGACTGTTGTATCGTGTAAATTATATTCCATTTCATCACTTCCTCATCATTCACTCCTCTTACCATATTACTCGATTTTCACTCCTGAAAGAAAGTGAGCAGAAACCGCATGCGGGACTTTGTCCGTAAAATAACGGTAGTGTATAATGAGTTGGAGATTATTGGGGGAGAGGATCGAACTAGAATATGATTGGAGAGACCATTGCTGATTAAAAAGAATGCTTTATCAATATTAAAAATCGTTTTTCCTATTGCTGTTTTGCTATTTGTTATTTATCAATCGAAAAAAGAACTGACAAATCTGTCATTCAAACGTACGCTCATGGTCATCAACGGACTGGAACGAACGGATTTATTCATGCTTGTGTTGATCGGCTTGCTGGCTGTTGCGGCTATGTCGCTGTATGATTACGTCCTGAAGTACTCACTGCGCCTATCGATCACAAACGGAAAAGTTTTCAGGGTTTCCTGGATCGCCAATTCATTTAATAATGTGTTGGGATTCGGCGGTTTAGCCGGAGTCGGGTTAAGAATGATGTTCTATAAGGAGCATACGAAAGACCATAAGGCACTCGTGAAAGGAATCGCCTGGCTCACATCATCTATGCTGCTCGGATTATCTGTTTTCAGCATTTTCGTTGCTGCGAGAGTGCTGCCAGTTGATGAAGTGATTCATGAGAAGCCTTGGCTGTGGGCGGTCGTTATCGGTTTTGCACTGATATTGCCGTTATCTTTAGCGGTGTCCAAAATAAAAGACCGCAAAGCTGGGGACGAAGAGAATGCGGATAAAGTGAAAAATCCGATTTTCGCATATATTGGAGCTTCAGTTGTTGAATGGCTCATGGCCGGGACCGTCATCTATTTTGCTTTGTTCGCTATGGGCATTCATGCAGATATCAGGTATGTGTTCGGGGTGTTCGTCATTGCGGCGATCGGAGGAATGATCAGCCTCGTGCCGGGCGGCTTCGGCTCGTTTGACCTTTTATTTTTGCTGGGGATGGAGCAGCTTGGCTATCATCAAGAGGCCATCGTTACTTCTATTGTGTTGTACAGGCTCGCCTACTCATTTATCCCATTTATCTTGGGACTGTTCTTTGCCGCCGGCGACCTGACGGAAAATACAATGAAGCGGCTCGAAACGAACCCGCGCATCGCACCGGCAATTGAGACGACAAACGTTCTGCTTGTTGTTCAGCGTGCGGTATTAGTGAGAATTTTGCAAGGCTCGCTTTCCCTTATTGTGTTCGTAGCAGGTCTGATTGTCTTGGCCTCAGTTTCCTTGCCGATTGACAGGCTGACGGTTATACCGCACATTCCGCGCCCGGCGCTTTTGCTGTTCAACGGCCTGTCCTTAAGCTCAGCGCTCATTCTGCTCATTTTGCCGATCGAGCTTTATAAACGGACAAAACGTTCCTACACGATGGCCATTACAGCGCTTGTCGGCGGCTTTGTGTTCAGCTTTTTAAAAGGGCTTAACATCAGCGCGATATTCGTACTGCCGATGATTATCGTATTGCTTGTGCTATTGAAAAAACAATTTGTCCGCGAACAGGCATCCTATACACTGGGACAATTGATATTCGCTGTGGCGCTGTTTACTGTGGCGCTCTTTAACTACAATCTGATCGCGGGCTTTATTTGGGACCGGATGAAGAAGGTGCTGCGTCACGAATATTTCGTCCACAGCACCTCGCATATTACACATGCAACCATCATGGCGATCATCATTGTGCCGCTGTTCTTCTTGATATTTACAGTGGTCTATCATAAGAGAACGAAACCGATCGGAGAGAAAGCTGACCCTGAGCGTCTTGCTGCGTTTCTCAATGAAAAAGGCGGCAACGCGCTGAGCCATCTTGGTTTTCTTGGAGATAAGCGGTTTTATTTTTCTAGCGATGGAAATGCACTGCTTCTGTTTGGGAAAATCGCCAGAAGGCTGGTCGTGCTCGGCGATCCATCTGGCCAAAGAGAATCATTCCCGCTCGTGCTGGAAGAATTTCTGAACGAAGCGCATCAGAAGGGATTCAGTGTTTTGTTCTATCAAATTGAACGAGAGGACATGGCGCTGTATCACGATTTTGGCTACAACTTCTTTAAATTGGGTGAGGAAGCATATGTAGATTTAAATACATTTACCTTGACTGGGAAGAAAAAAGCCGGCCTTCGGGCAATCAATAACCGCTTTGAGCGGGAGGAGTATACTTTCCATGTGGATCATCCCCCATTTTCTGATGCGTTTTTGGAGGAGCTGAAGCAAATCTCAGACGAATGGCTCGGCTCGAAAAAAGAGAAGGGATTCTCGCTCGGATTTTTTGATCCTTCCTATTTACAGAAAGCGCCGATCGCCTATATGAAAAATGCAGAAGGAGAGATCGTTGCATTCGCAAATGTCATGCCGATGTACCAGGAAGGAGAGATATCGGTCGATCTGATGCGCTATCGCGGCGACGCTCCAAATGGCATTATGGACGCATTGTTTATCCGTATGTTTTTATGGGCAAAGGAAGAGGGCTGTACGTCATTTAATATGGGGATGGCACCCTTGGCCAATGTCGGCACTGCCTTTACATCCTTCTGGTCCGAAAGGTTTGCCGCTGTCATTTTTAATAATGTCAGATACATGTACAGTTTCAGCGGCCTAAGAGCCTTTAAAGAAAAATATAAACCGGAGTGGCGAGGGAAATACTTAGCGTATCGGAAAAACAGATCTCTTTCTGTCACCATGTTCCTCGTTACACGTCTGATTGGCAAAAGCAAAAAAGACTCCGTCTAATAAGACGGAGTCTTTTTTTATTTCGTTTTTAAGAAGTAGGTTTCAATATCATCAAGCAGGTAGTTTGCGGCTTTAATTCCGCCTGCGGTTGTCCATACGACGTCATCGACTTCATGTGCATTACCTGACTTCACGGCCTTCAGGTTTTTCCATAGTGAACTGCTTGTCCACTGATTGGCCCATTTTTCATTTTCTTTTGCATTATCGGCTTTATAAGTGAAATAAAACAGCACATCAGCATCCATATCAGGAATAGATTCTTTACTGTCGGTTGAGAACGTAAATTGGTCCTTTTGTTTCTTAAACAGTTCCACTTGTTTTTCAGGGCGTTTGAAGCCAAGCTGGTCTAAAATAATCCCAGGAAATGAATCGGTATAATAGATTCTTGATTCACCGGATAAAAAGCGTACGACTGAAACGGTTTTGTTTGTCTGGTCGCCCAGCTTGTTTTTTAAATCAGAAACACGTTTATCAAAATCGGCAATGACTTCCTTGCCTTTGTCCGCCTTATTCACCGCGTTGGCGTATAGAGTCAGGTTATCCTTCCAGTTCCCGGCCAAAGATTCAGCAAAAACAGTCGGCGCAATCGCATTTAACTGATCATAAATTTTTTCCTGGCGCACTTTGTTTCCAATAATCAAATCAGGCTTTAATTCTGCGATGGCTTCCACATTCGGTTCCGTTTCAAGACCGACGTTTTTAACACCTTTCATGTCATCTTTCAGATAGTCATACCACGGGTCGCCCTTCCATGACTTTACGGCTCCGACCGGCTTAATGCCAAGCGCTAAGAGCGCCTCTGTTCCTTCATTAGTTAAAACAACAATCCGTTTTGGATTGGCGGGGATGTTGTCTGATGTCCCCATTGCATGTTTGACCGTTCTTGTTTTGCTGCTTGACACCTCGCTGTTGCTTGAACTTTCTGAACTATTACAGGCAGAAAGTACCATAACGGCCATTAAAAATACGAATAGCATGCTGATATGCTTTTTCATCTTTTTCCTCCCAATATTGAAATTCATTATCATTTAGATCATAATAAGCAGTGTTAAGAGTGTCAATCCCTAATTGAGGATTATTCTCAAAAACAAACATTACATAGTAAATAACTAGGAGAATTAGATCATGATCTGCAAAAAGGCATCTTCAAAATGGATTGTGTTAGTATGTCTGATTTTCATTTTACTGACGGCTGTCTGCGCAAGCGTCGTGTATGGCTATACAGGTACGTCATGGAGACAGGTCTATCAGGCGTTTACTTCCTTCAATGGAACAAATGAGCATGTCATCATCAAGGATGTCAGGCTTCCGCGCGCTTTGGTTGCGACAGTCGTCGGCGCCTCGCTTGCAGCCGCGGGCGCTCTCATGCAGGCGCTCACAAAAAATCCGCTTGCGTCACCGGGGATTTTCGGGATTAACGCCGGTGCAGGTTTTTTTATTGTTGCCGGATCGTTTTTTCTGCATATTCAGTCACCTCAGGCATTAGTATGGAGCTCGTTTCTGGGGGCAGCATTTACCGCTGCGATCGTCTATGCAGCAGGCTCGCTTGGAAGAGAAGGGCTGACGCCAATCAAACTGACGCTGGCGGGAGCTGCCATGGCAGCCATGTTTTCTTCTCTGACACAGGGCTTGCTGTCTGTCAACGAACTCGAGCTTGCCCAGGTGCTTTTTTGGCTGACTGGCTCTGTGCAGGGCCGGAGTCTGGATCTGTTGATGACGATGTTTCCATATGCAGCGGCAGCGCTGGTAATCTGCTTCTTTCTCGGCCAAAAAATTAATCTCCTCGTTATGGGAGAAGATGTGGCAAAAGGACTCGGCCAAAAAACAGGCCTGCTGAAATTTGTGATGGCGCTTTGTGTTGTCATGCTTGCAGGGTCCGCTGTCGCCATTGCCGGGCCGATTTCTTTTATCGGCATCATTATTCCGCATTTTGCCCGCTTTGTCGTTGGTAATGATTATCGCTGGGTTCTGCCATTTTCCGCTGTTTTGGGTGCCATTTTGCTTGTTTGCGCGGATATCGGTGCACGATATATCATTATGCCTCAGGAAGTTCCTGTCGGGGTCATGACCGCCATCATCGGAATGCCTGTGTTTGTGTACATCGCAAGAAGGGGGGCGAAGCTATGAAACTTCGTTTTGGCGTTACTGCGGCTGAAAAGAAAGCATGGATCGTCTTTTTAATTTTACTGGGGTTAACAGCTGCTGTACTCATCATAAGCGCAGGTCTCGGACAAAGGTTTATTCCTCCCTGGGATGTAGCAAAAACATTCTTTGGTGCAGGTTCCAAGCTGGATGAACTGATGATCATGTCGTTCCGCATGCCAAGAATTTTGACGGCTTTATGCGCCGGTGTCTGCTTGGCAGCGGCAGGCGCGATATTGCAGGGGCTCGTCAGAAACCCTCTCGCATCTCCGGATATTATCGGAATAACAGGAGGAGCGGCGGTAGCGGTCGTGCTTTTAATGATGTTCTTCTCAGACCGCAGCAGTTCACTTACGATCAGTCTGTCATGGCTTCCAGCAGCCGCATTTATCGGCGCATCGGCTGTCGGGCTCATCGTCTATTTACTGGCATACAAAAATGGCGCCTCCACATTTCGGCTGGTGCTTATCGGAATCGGATTTTCAATGTCGGCGCAGGCGATGACTACCCTGTTGATGATCAAAGGCCCGATTTACCGAGCATCACAAGCCAATGTGTATATCACTGGGTCAGTTTATGGGTCAAACTGGCAGCATGTAAAAATAGCTATTATCTTATCTGTCATTCTCTTATTCATTTGTTTTGTCGCGCTAAAAAATATGAATATACAGGTGCTGGGTGAAGATATTGCGGCGGGTGCAGGAAGCGCTGTGCAGCGAAATCGTTTTTTCTTGCTACTTTTGAGTACGGCTCTTACTGGTTGTGCAGTTTCAGTTGCCGGCACAATCGGTTTTGTCGGGCTGATGGCGCCCCATATTGCAAGACGGCTTGTCGGCTCATCTTATGGCGCGCTGCTCCCAGCGTCGGCACTTATTGGAGCTCTGCTCGTTTTAACAGCTGATATCGTCGGCAGAACCTTATTTGCTCCGGTGGAAGTGCCGGCCGGCGTCTTTACAGCGGCTATCGGCGCACCTTATTTTATTTATTTGCTCTATAAAACAAGAAATTCTTAATCGTTACACCCATTTTCTTAAAAAAGAAAATGGGTTTTTTTGATAATGACTGAAGATTCGTAATTATTTTTGCTATACTGACAGAGACATTGATAAAGAAAGGGCGGCAGATGAATGAAAGAAGCAGAGGTATTAAAATATGAAGCATTTACAAGCAGTCCCGGCAAAGGAAACCCCGCAGGCGTCGTTTTGCAGGGAGACGATTATACGGAAGACGAGATGCAGATCATAGCTGAGCGTGCCGGGTATTCAGAAACCTCCTTTATCCGAAAAAGCGAGTCGGCCGATCTTGAACTCCGTTACTTTACACCTGGACACGAAATGAATTTGTGCGGTCATGCGACAGTTGCTTCTCTTTACGCATTATGTGAGAAAAGAATGCTGGAGAGCGGTAAAACGTACAGCATCCAAACGAAAGCGGGTATCCTGCCTGTGAAGATTTCTGAAAAAGATGGCCGTATTCATATCACGCTTGAACAGGCCTCTCCGCAATTCAAACCATTTACAGGCGATCGGAAAAAACTTGCGGACGCACTGGGTATCACCGAAGAGGATTTTCATGAAGACCTTCCGATTGTGTTTGGCAGCACTGGCATATGGACAGCCATCGTTCCACTTAAATCATTGGAGGCTTCCAAAAAAATGGTGCCAGATAACAAACAATTTCCGGAAGTGTTAATTGATCTGCCAAAAGCTTCAGTCCATCCGTTTACCTTTGAAACCGTTCATCCCGACAGCGACCTGCACGGACGCCACTTTTCATCCCCGTATTCGGGAACGATTGAAGACCCCGTGACCGGCACAGCATCCGGCGTGATGGGGGCTTATATGAAACATTATGGAAATGCCGAGCAGCATAAATTTATCATTGAACAAGGGCAGGAAATTGGAAAAGATGGAAAAGTGGAGATCGAAATGAACGAAGCCGGCGGCCATGTGAAAGTGAACATGACAGGAACAGCCGTTTACTCAGAAACCCGTATTCTTAAATTCTAATACGGATGATGGTTTACAAAAAGATGCACTTTCCGTTATTATTATGAAATGATAATCATTTTCAATTGCATAGGAAGGTGAGACGGTATGCCTCAAACCGAACAAATACATCAGCATTCAGTACTGCGGGACATCATACGCAGCAGAAGATCGATTCGAAAGTTTAAACAAGAGCCAGTACCTTCAGCAGTCATTCTTGACATGCTTGAAACGGCAAAATATGCGCCAAATCACAGAGTGACAGAGCCATGGAGATTTATTTACGTTTCCAGTGAGACAGGTAAAGCGAACCTCATCAATACATTTGCAGCGTTCTCTATGAAATCCAAGCCGGATATGACAGAGGAAAAGCTTCAAAATTTCAAAAACACACTTGGGCGCGTTCCGGGATTTCTCCTCGTCGTGTTTCAGGAAGATGAAAACGAAAGAGCGCGGGACGACGATTTTGCGGCAACAAGCTCGTTAATTCAAAATCTTCAGCTTCTTGCTTGGGAAAAAGGAATCGGCATGGTTTGGAAAAGCGGAAAAATCCTTTATGACAAAGAAGTCCATCAGGCCTTTGGTTTGCAGGATAATGAGCGTTTCGCCGCCATCATACAAACAGGTTATCCTGACGAGGCGCCGGAAGTGAAAAAACGCACACCGATCCGCGACCGGTTTACTGAAATGTAAAAAGCCCCTTGTCTCAAACGGAGACAAGGGGTTTTTCATTAACGAGATTTCTTTTTCGCTCTGTTGTCGGCTGCTTTCGCACGCTCTTGCGCTTCGCGGTCATCTGCATCAGCAAGCTCGGTTGAATATTCTTCGTAAACGCCGTCAGTTTCCCTTTTTAATGCATCGGGAACTTGTGGAAGCTTTTGTTTGTTTTTATCACGGTTTTTGTGGATATGATTTCTGCCCATATCAAATTCCCCCTAAAAAGTGATATCAAACAAATATAGTATTTGGTTTTAAGGGGCTATGTATTCCTACTTCCGCTTAGCAGCTTTTTCCGCTTTTTTAAATTCGCCTGAATAAAGAACTTCCTGCATTTTCTTCAGGTTGGCGCCTTGCTGGTGCTTCTCCCTCTTTTTTTCCATAAAAAGGACCTCCTTCAACCATGTTATTCTTAAGGTTGACGCATCCTGCTGTTTTTATACAGTCTTTCGGTCCGCTATGAGCTGTGAGAGTGCAAATTCAAGATCCGAATATGTAAAACGAAATCCAGAGGTTATCGCTTTTTTCGGAAGAGCGCGCTGTCCTTTCACAATCAAAAGACTCATTTCACCCAATGCTTTTGATAAAAAGAATTCCGGGACGGGGAGCCAGTGCGGGCGGTGCTTCACCCGTGCAATCGTTTTTCCGAATTGCTTCATGTCCACAGGATTGGGCGCGGTGACATTCATTGGGCCTGAGATGCCGGCGTTTTCCACCGCATATCGGATCATCTGGGCCGCATCCTCGACATGAATCCATGACAGCCACTGCCTTCCCGTTCCGATCGTTCCGCCGGCCAGAAACTTATAGGGGAGAATCATGAGCGGGAGAGCGCCTTTTTCTCCAAGCATCACGCCAAATCTCGCATAAACCGTCCTGATGCCCATCGCCTCAATATGCTGTCCTTCCTTTTCCCACAGGTGTGCAGTATGGCTGAGAAAATCCTCATCTGACGTTGCAGAATCCTCTGTGAAAGTTTTCTCAAGGCTTGTGCCGTAAATGCCCACGGCACTGGCTTGGATCAATGTCTTCGGCTTCTCCTTCTGTTTCTGAATAAGCCGCTGCACTTCACGCGTCGCATTGATACGGCTGGAGAGAATGTGCTGCTTCGTTTTTTCTGTCCAGCGGCCAAAAATCGATTTTCCCGCAAGATTTATCCAGACATCAATATGAGGAAGTTCCTGCTCCGGTGCGGCTCCTTCCGACAGCCATTGGACATATGTCATATTTTTTTGTTCAGTTTCCCTTGCGTTTCTTGATAAAATATAAACATGGTGTCCCTGGCGGGTAAGAACGCCTGTCAGATGCTGGCCGAGAAAACCGGTTCCGCCCGTCATTGCGATATTCATGAACATCTCTCCTCATCGTTCTAATAAATATACTTTACCTCATTGTAATAAAAGAAAACGCGTTTCAGGCCTGAGAAGGGAGATTAAGATGCCGTTTATTACAAAAATATCAACGCAAAAAAAGAATACGGAACGCTTCAATATTTTTCTGGATGATAAATACGCCTTCAGCGTGGACGCGGATGTGCTCGTGAAATTTGAGCTCAAGAAGGGAAAAGAACTCGATGATCTTGACATCATTGAAATTCAATACGGCGATGAAGTGAAGAAAGGCTTCAACCGTGCGCTTGACTTTTTATCCTATCGAATGCGGTCGACGAAAGAGGTCGAGGACCACTTAAAGAAAAAAGAAACCTCGCCCCCCGTCATTGCGGAAGTCATCCATCGGCTTAACGATTACAAGTACTTAAACGACCAGGAATTTGCCTCAGCCTATGTCAGCACTCACAAAAAAACAAACGGAAAAGGCCCTGATGTTTTGTTCAGAGAGCTAAGAGCGAAGGGAATTGATGACGATACAATTAAGGAGGCGCTAAGTTCCTTTTCCTTTGAAGATCAGACAAAGGAAGCGGTCAAGCATGTTGAAAAGCTTCTCAAAAAAGATAAAAAGCTTTCGACGAAAGAACTCAAACAGCGCGCCCAGCTGCAGCTTCAGCGCAAGGGCTTCTCATTTGATGTTATCAGCGCGGCGATGGATCAGATTGAATATGAAAATGATGAAGACACAGAGAAAGAAGCGCTGCGCCTTCACGCGGAAAAAGCGTTTAGAAAATACCGCTATGACGGCTCATATGAAAGCGCCATGAAGGTCAAACAATTTTTATTCCGCAAAGGATTCTCACTCGATTTAATCGAGCAATTACTGCAGGAAGAGGAGTACTGAAATGGAGAAACGATACAGTCAAATGACACCTCACGAACTCAATACCGAAATCGCATTACTTTCTGAAAAAGCAAGAAAAGCCGAACAGCATGGAATCATAAACGAACTGGCAGTGCTCGAACGGAAAATTACGATGGCAAAAGCATATTTGCTGAACCCGGAAGATTACTCACCGGGAGAAACATATCGTGTGGAAAACACTGAGGACGAGTTTACCATTAGTTATTTAAATGGCGTTTTCGCATGGGGATACAGAACCTCTTCCCCTCAGCAAGAGGAAGCGCTGCCAATCTCAGTATTGAAAGAAAAAGAATAAAGCGTAACGGGGAGGCTGATGATCAGCCTCTTTTTGTTTGCAGCACATTTACACGAATTCTTAAAGAAAAAATCATTGAATTCACTTGAAAAATCTTTTAAGATGAAACTCGTTGTTTTTTAAAATCAAAGGAGGCGATGACGTTGAGTATCAAAAACCCATCTGTAAAATTTATTATATTTGTTCTTATGATTTGTACATTTTCAATCGGCTATACAGAATACGCGGTGATGGGTATTTTGACGTCGATTGCCAATGACTTTCATATACAGGTTTCATCCGCAGGGCTTCTTGTCACGGCTTATGCGGCAAGCGTTTGTTTGACAGGGCCGCTCGTCACCATCATTTCCGTCAAGCTTCCGAGAAAGCCTGTGCTTCTTGGGCTGATGACGGTTTTTATCCTTTCCAACCTGATGAGCGCACTGGCGCCGAATTTTGCGGTATTGGCCATTTCAAGAATTTTATCTGCGTCCATTCACGGCGCTTTCTTCGCGATTGCCATGGTATTCGCAAGTGAAATGGTTCCGCCGGAAAAGCGTGCTGCAGCTGCTGCTTCAATGAACGGCGGACTGACAGTGGCTCTAATGCTTGGTGTTCCATTCGGCTCTTATCTCGGAGATGTCCTGAATTGGAGAGCGGTGTTTTCCATCATTACGGCACTTGGTGTCATCGGATTTTTAGGCCTTATGGCTGCCGTGCCGAACAGAAAACCAAAAGTGATCCCAATGCTTATGAATGAGTGGGGGGTTTTTAAACACAAACAAGTGCTGTTTTCCTTCGCGATTACCATTTTAGGCTATTCCGGTGTCTTTATCGCCTACACCTTTATCGAACCCATTTTGAGGCATTCAGCCGGATTCAGCACGGTTGGCATTACAGGTGCTCTCTTTGCGTATGGATTGGGAGGCGTTGCCGGGAATTTCTTTGCTGGAAAAGTACCGCTGCCTTTGCTGACTCGGACGATGATCGGCGTAATGATCGGTTTAATCGGTGTTCTGGCTGTATTTCCTTACATCGCCATTTACCCGGCTGCAGCCATTGTGGCAACGTTCCTATTCGGGGCATGCGCATTCGGCACGCCGCCTCTTCTGCAAACAAAGGTCATTTCCTCATCTGAGGGCGGCACAACCATTGCCGCAGCTGTCAGCGTATCAGCATTTAACCTTGCCAATGCCCTTGGTGCATGGATCGGCGGAATGATTTTAAACGGAACAGGCTCTTATTCCTGGCTGTTTGCAGGAGGTGCGCTTATGACTGCATGCGGACTTGTGCTTTCTACCTTCGCACACTTATCAGAAAAGAAGAGCGTCTACGAATATCAAGTCAATAAAGGGTAAAAACAGCTGCAGTGTATGCAGCTGTTCTTCTTTACCGTTTGCCTGAGGCTCTCATTCTTTCTTGAGGATGCTGATTGATAGATCCGTCAGCACGCTTTGAAGCATAGTCGTCCTTTGCTCTCGGTTCACCCTGAAATTTGTTTTCGTTTTCGTAAGGAAATCCTTTTTCTTTATTTCGGACCATGTCATATCCCCCTAGATTCGAGATCAAAAAGTTGCGTCTTTCCAGATGAAGACGTAAGGTTAGTATATGGAGAACACCACGTAATAAAGCGTTATTTTTTTCCTGAAGAAAGGAGACTGCACACATGAATATGTACATTGAGAAACTGACTAATCTGCTTCTGGAAAAGAACGAGATGATCAGCTATATACAGGCAAAAACGTGGGTGGAATTGTTATGGAGCGATTTCGAAGCAACCTATGCAAAAGCCGGACACGCCTATCAAGGTGAAAAAATGACTGAAAAAATCGTCACACAATGGATTGAAAACTATGGCGGCCAGCTCCACCTTTTTCAAAGCTCCCGTAACGACGTGAATGATTACTTAAATCAAAGCAGAGGCCTTTTGCACTAAAAACCTGCCGTTAACGACCGGCAGGTTTTTTCATTTTCTTAAAATTACCTTAACAGGAAGAAATCATAAACAAAACATGTTTCACCAGCCTGTCAATCAGGGAATACCACTTATATCTTGTCAAAATGCGAGGAGGAGCTTTATATGAAAAAGAAACAAGTAATGCTCGCTTTAACAGCTGCCGCAGGACTGGGTTTGACAGCACTTCATTCCGCTCCCGCAGCAAAAGCTGCGCCCCTTCACGACATATCTGTCAGCATGCCATCATCCGATACTTACATCATAAAAGCAGGAAAACTGAATGTCCGGACTGAGCCAAATCATGAAGGTGATATTCTCGGCACTGTATCATCAGAACAAAAGGTAAAAGTCGATAGGTTCGTAAATGCCGATTGGGCTCAAATTCATTTCAAAGGAAAGAAAGCATATATTTCAACTCACTTTTTAATGAAAACCGCAAGCCAAGCGAAAACAACGAAACAGACAGCCTTCTATGCACCGACGCCCGAAAATGGAAAAGCTAAACAGCTCTCATCTGGAACAGAGGTGACAATACTTGGGTGGGGATTCAGTGAAAACGGCGGATTTGACTTCACTTGGGGGTTCGTGGATTATGGCGGAGTTAAAGGCTATATTCACACAAAGGATTTACAAATGCGATAAAAAGGCAGGCCGAGGCTTGTCTTTTTGCCTATGCATGAAACATTTCTTCTTTCTGCACGTAACAATGAGAAAGGAGATGATGATATGACGGGTTTAGTCGGCGGAGGGCTTATGATCATTGCGGGCATACTGATCAAACTGTTTCCTCCCAAATCGATCAACAGTGTGTACGGATACAGAACGAGACGCTCAATGTCAGATCAAAGATTATGGAATGAAGCGAACCGTTACAGTGCATCATTAATGATCCTGTCAGGCTTGGTGATTGCGGGAATGGGTTTGCTGCTGGGATCAAACTTGTTTATTCTTCAGCTTATCCTGCTGATTGCCGCCAGTGTCATAACATTTATGCTAACGGAGAAAAGGCTGAAAATCATGACGCACAGTCAAGGAGGAGATAGAAGTGGACGGAGTTAAATGCCAGTTTGTCAATACGAACGGAATCACGCTCCACGTTGCAGCCGCAGGACCGGAAGACGGCCCGTTAATTGTCCTGCTCCATGGATTTCCTGAGTTTTGGTACGGCTGGAAAAATCAAATCAAACCGCTTGTTGATGCGGGTTACCGGGTCATTGCTCCTGATCAGCGGGGCTACAATCTCAGTGACAAACCGGAAGGAATTGATTCGTATCGGATTGATACATTAAGAGATGATATCATCGGGCTTATTACGCAATTCACTGATGAAAAAGCAATTGTCATCGGGCATGACTGGGGAGGGGCTGTTGCATGGCATTTGGCTTCCACACGCCCGGAATATCTTGAAAAACTGATCGCGATCAATATTCCGCACCCGCACGTCATGAAAACCGTAACGCCGCTTTATCCGCCGCAATGGCTGAAAAGCTCGTATATCGCATACTTCCAGCTCCCCGATATACCGGAGGCATCACTAAAGGAAAATGATTATGAAACATTAGACAAAGCGATTGGATTATCCGACCGTCCCGCGCTTTTTACATCCGAGGATGTCAGCAGGTACAAAGAAGCGTGGAAACAGCCGGGCGCACTGACAGCTATGCTGAACTGGTACAGAGCCCTCAGAAAAGGAAGCTTGGCAGAGAAACCCTCTTACGAAACAGTACCTTACCGAATGATCTGGGGAATGGAAGACCGCTTTTTGAGCAGGAAGCTTGCGAAAGAGACGGAAAGGCATTGCCCGAATGGACATCTCATCTTTGTTGATGAAGCTTCCCATTGGATTAACCACGAAAAGCCAGCCATCGTCAATCAGCTGATTTTGGAATATCTTAAGAATCAATAAGCTAAAATTTCTCTCCATCCGTCTGTCATAATGGCAGACTTTTTCTGTGCGTTTTTTTCATAGTCTGTTTTAAACATGACAAAATAACATTAAAAATCATGAATGTCACCATAAAATTGTAACAAAAAACAGGTTTAAACGACTTTAAAAAAAGGAATAGCCTTACTGAAGATTTGTGTAAAACTCCCCTAAGGCAATACTTAAAAAGAATAATAAAAAGAAGGTGCCTTAATGAAGCAAGGATTAATCTCGATTATTATCCCGTCTTACAATGAAGGGTATAATGTCAAACTCATTCATGAATCTTTAAAAAAGGAATTTAAAAACATTTATTATGACTATGAAATATTCTTCATAAACGACGGAAGTGTTGATGACACGCTTCAGCAGATCAAAGACTTGGCAGCGACGTGCAGCCGGGTAAAATATATATCTTTTTCTCGAAACTTTGGAAAAGAAGCCGCAATTTTGGCGGGCTTTGAGCATGTTCAGGGCGAGGCGGTTATTGTAATGGATGCCGATCTGCAGCATCCGACATATTTGCTGAAGGAATTTATCAAAGGCTACGAAGAAGGGTATGACCAAGTCATTGCCCAAAGGAACAGAAAAGGGGACAGCTTTGTCCGCTCACTCTTATCATCTATGTATTACAAGTTCATTAATAAAGCGGTGGAAGTCGATTTGCGTGACGGTGTCGGTGACTTCAGATTGTTAAGCCGCCAAGCTGTGAATGCACTTTTGAAGCTGAGCGAAGGAAACCGCTTTTCAAAAGGCCTTTTTTGCTGGATTGGCTTTGATCAGAAAATTGTATTTTATGAAAATGTCGAACGAAAAAACGGCACCTCCAAATGGTCGTTCAGCAGTCTGTTTAACTACGGAATGGACGGCGTCGTTTCATTTAATCATAAGCCGCTGAGATTATGTTTTTATACAGGCATTTTCATCCTGCTGCTTTCCATCATTTATATCATTGCCACATTCGTTAAAATTCTGACTAACGGTATTTCTGTGCCTGGGTATTTCACCATTATCTCAGCAGTGTTATTTCTCGGCGGAGTACAGCTGTTAAGCCTTGGAATTATAGGTGAATATATCGGCCGAATCTATTATGAAACAAAAAAACGCCCGCATTATTTGATCAAAGAGGCGAATATCCCGAACAAAGACCTGCCTGAAACGAACGAATTAAAAAGCATGCGGCGTCTGACAAAAATGCACTGAAAATACCAAGCGCCATTGGCAGTGCTTTTTTTGCGTGTCTATTATCTTAAAAGCAAGACTGGAGAATTTATATGAAAAGAAAACATATCATGATCTATGCGGCCAGTTTGCTGGTGTCCGTTCTGGCACACGCTTTTTTTGTGAAAGAATGGGCGGAAGGCAGGTATATGACAGGTCCGGGTGACGGGCTTGCGCAAATGATCGTATTTAAAAAATTATTATTTGACCAATATACACACGGGAATTTTTTCTACAATTATTCATTCGGACTTGGCGGCGGCACATTCAGTCAGCTCGGCTATTATTTTTCCGCGTCTTTTCTTTTTCTTGCTGTGTCCGCCGCTGTTTGGCTGCTTCAAGCCGTCCAGCTGATCGGAGAAGCGGATACGCTTTTTTGGGCAGAGTCAGCTGTTTTCATCAGTATTTTTAAATTGAGCTTGATCATCTTTACGTCCGCTTCTGTTTTTCATTATCTTCTTAAGCACAGGGCGGCATCGTTCACGGGAGCCGTGTTATACGGCGTCTCAATTATTTATTTCCGTCACGAAGCGTATTGGGAATTTTTCACCGATACAATGGTTTGGCTTCCGCTGCTTGTGCTTGGTGCAGAAAAAATTATTAGAGAGCGGCGTCCGGCGTGGTTTATCGTTGCGTGTTCGCTGACGTTAATCAACAATTTTTACTTTGCATACATAAACCTTATATTCATCGGAATCTATGTGCTGTTCAGATGGCTGATCCGTTTGGAACCACATGAAGAGAAAAGATGGATTCAAATCAGATTATTTCTCGTTTCAGGCTTCATTTCTTTTGGCATCAGTGCGGCGGCGTTTGTGCCGGTAGTATACGGTTTTTTAAACAACCTGCGCCCTCCATACAGCCAGAAAATAGAGTGGCTCAATTTCGATGATAATATCTTATTTTCGAGCCGGATCATCATTGTGCCGGCCGCTTTTCTGCTGTTTTTGTTTATTATTTCTTTTTACAAAAACCGTGTGTTTCGTCTCTTTGCCGGGTTGAGCCTGCTGTTCATTCTGTTTCATTTCAGTCCGTATGCGGCAAGCGTCTTTAACGGTTTTTCCGCCCCGCAAAACCGGTTTGAATATGTTCTGGCCTTTACCATTGCGGGAGCAGCTGCGGCTGGTTTGTCACAGCTGTCTGAATTGAAACGGAAAGAACTGCTCCCGGCCGCAGCTGTCGTCCTGCTTCTTTACTTGTATCATATTCAAAGGTATAAGCTCGATATATGGAAGCCTGCGAATGAAAGTATTCTATTGCTCTTACTCATGACAATCGCAGCCTTGTTTGCTGCAGCTTTTGCGAAAAAACGGGCAAAAATGGCTGTGTACGGTATAATCATTCTTTCTTCGCTGTTTGTCGCCAACTCCTATCAAAAATACGCGCTCTCAGAAGGCGGCGATTTGGATAGTGTGACAAAAGAATATCTTACAAGTGAGGAATACAGAGGGCGGGAATCATCTGAGCTCATCAGACGTTTACAGAAGGAAGACGATGATCCGCTCATGAGAATCGACTGGATGAACGGGGTCCGCAATAATACGCCAATCATTTACGGATTTAATGGCTTCAGCGCGTATTCCAGCATTTTAAACAAAGATCTGCTGGCCTTCTATTGGAATGATTTAAGCATCGATATGGGCAGGGAAAGCGTCAGCCGTTACGCGTCATTGGGAGACAGGGCGAATTTATACAGCCTGCTTTACGGCAAATATTATATGACCGAAAAAACAAACGAAGCCAGCGTCCCGTACGGCTTCAAAAAGCATTTAGAAACAGAGCATTATGCAGTTTATGAGAATCAGTACATGCTTCCATTCGTTAAAACAGCGGATGCCATATACAGCGAAAGTGAGCTGGATCGATTGCCCGCTCTTGCGAAAGAACAGGCGATGCTGAAAGGAATTATATTAAAAGATCCATCAGGAAAAACGGAGCAGACACCAAAACCGTCCAATTTGATCACCAAGTCGGACATCACCGCAAAACAAGCCCAGTATCAAAACGGGCTGCTAACCGTAACTGGAGAAAACGGAGGAGAGCTGATCATCACCCCGAAACAGCCATCATCCGCTCCGGGAGACTACTATGTCAGCTTTTATTTGAAAAACAAAGCAAAAGACAAAGGATTTACGTTAAAGGTAAATGATTATGTCACAACAAGGAAATCGAACAAATCGATCTATAAAACCGGAGTAAATAATATAACGGTAAGAGTGCCTAAATCAGGCCATATCTCAATCAATCTTCCGAAAGGAACCTATGAGCTGAGAAACATAGCGCTCTATGAAGAAAATTACCAAACGCTGAAAAACGCTGTAATGCAAAATAAAACAGAGAAAGCAGACAAACTGAATTGGAACAAAAATCGACTGACCTTTGCCTATCATCTGTCAAAAGACCAGTACATCATGCTTCCGATCCCATATGAAAAAGGCTGGGAGCTGAAGATCAACGGAAAAACACAGAAGATCGAAAAAGCGGATTATGCTTTTATAGGCTTCAAGGCGCAAAAGGGAGACAATCACATTGAGCTGACTTACTATCCGCCATACTTCAAAATATCGGCGATCATATCTCTCGTCAGTCTGCTGCTTGCTGTTTTTTATATAAGACGTAAAAAGCCCGGCTCTATATAGAGCCGAGCTTTAATTTTTTCTGAAGTTTTTCTTCGCTGAATATCCATCCCGTATAGGATGAACGAATCGTGAGATCATGGCCGATATGAACAATTGCGACAAACGGATAATGGCCTTTGCTCCGATAACGCAGGTCGATAAATCTCACCTCATAATGATCTTTAAACGTATCCACTTCCCACCGGTATACCGGAGAAAAGGACAGAAACGCCGCGATGTTATCATCCTGCTTTGCCGCATGCATTACATCGGTTTCAGGAACAGGCACCCGATTAAATGTATCCAGAATCACGACATGTCCTTCCATGCTTCTTCCTACATAGAAAGCATGTGCTGTCGTCACTGCGATTCGCCATTGCCTGAATTTCATCGTTGGAGAAATAATAATGCTTTCGATCTCATCATGAATCATCTCATGAAGCTTCCGTTTAATTCTCAGCTGCATGATCAGGCGCACCAAGTAGTAGCCTACCAATATGATATATAAGCTGAGAAACGTGATGCCGGGACTCCCGCCTGCATACCAAATCGCGATAGCTGCCAGATGGCTGATAAAAATAAACGGATCAAACGTATTAATCAGCCCGAGCGCAACCCATTTTTTCGAAAACGGACGAATGGCTTGTGTTCCATAGGCGTTGAATATATCAACAAAGACATGCAGAACGACTGCCAGCAGTGTCCACAGCCACAGGTGCAGAAAATCGGCCTGAGGATAAAATAAATACAGAATCGCCGGGATGATGACAGACCAAAACAAAACGGCGGGAATTGAATGGGTAAATCCTCTGTGATTCCTTATATAAACAGCATTGTTTTTAAGCTTTAACACAGTATCAATATCCGGAGCCTGAGAGCCCGCAAGCGTTGCGATCATAACAGCGTGAGCCATTGCCGGATCTGATCCGACAACAGGATCAAGCGTCGCAATACCGCCCAGTGCGATGCCCATAACGACATGTGTGCCCGTATCCATAGGTGACCTCCTTGCAGGGTGATCCTGCACATTCACTTTGTAAGAAATTCCCCATTTTCATATACCCAATTTTTAAACTGATTCAATCGTTCTCATATGTTTCCGCTTTTTCTTTATTACTATTTAATGTAACATATTATCGTACTGTGCCCTTAGTGTACAACAAAAAACAGTCTAAAGAAAAGCGGGGCGCGAAAGACTGGGGAGAAACACATATGAACGTACTTGAAGACAAATTAAAACAAAAAGACATACAGCAATTTCGCGATGATTTAATCTCATGGTTTGAACGAGAGCAGCGCGTTTTGCCGTGGAGAGAGGACCAAGATCCATATAAGGTGTGGGTATCTGAAGTGATGCTGCAGCAAACGAGAGTAGAGACAGTGATTCCTTACTTTCTCCGGTTTGTAGAACAATTCCCGACAGTGGAAGCGCTCGCTGATGCTGATGAAGAAAAGGTGCTGAAAGCATGGGAAGGGCTCGGCTATTATTCGCGAGTCAGAAACCTGCAAAGCGCGGTAAAAGAAGTGAAACAGGAATACGGCGGCATTGTTCCTCCAGACGAGAAAGATTTTGGCGGGTTAAAAGGCGTCGGCCCTTATACAAAGGGAGCGGTGCTCAGCATTGCCTACAATAAACCCATTCCCGCGGTTGACGGAAATGTGATGCGTGTCATGTCCAGGATTCTATCTATTTGGGATGATATTGCCAAACCAAAAACAAGAACGATCTTTGAAGACGCCATACGAGCTTTTATTTCCAAAGAAAAACCATCTGAATTTAATCAGGGCTTGATGGAGCTTGGAGCCTTGATCTGTACGCCAAAATCACCCTCATGCCTGCTTTGCCCGGTTCAGCAGCATTGCTCAGCATTTGAAGAAGGCACTGAACGGGAGCTTCCGGTAAAAAGCAAAAAGAAAAAGCCCGGGATCAAAACCATGGCCGCGATCGTACTGACTGATGAAGACGGACAAGTGTATATCCACAAACGGCCGTCTAAAGGTTTGCTCGCCAACCTGTGGGAATTCCCGAATCTTGAAACACAAAAAGGGATCAAAACTGAGCGTGAACAGCTCATTGCTTTCTTAGAAAACGAATATGGCATACAAGCTGATATCAGTGATCTGCAAGGTGTAGTCGAGCATGTTTTCACCCACCTGGTATGGAATATTTCAGTGTTTTTCGGTAAAGTAAAACAAGTGTCGGATACCAGCAAGCTGAAAAAAGTAACGAAAGAAGAGCTCGAACAATTTGCGTTCCCGGTGTCACATCAAAAAATCTGGAAGATGGCAGGAGAAGCAGCCGCCATCTCGGCTGCTCCGTAAACCATTCTTAATCGTAAGAGACGCGCGTGCCGTGGCTGTAGTCCGCTTCATTGCGCTTCATTCCGCCGCGCGCTTCAATTTCTTGCGTTAATTCCCGGTATTTTGATTGGCCTTCTTCGTTCAAATAAGGCATAATTTGCTGAAAGGCATGATGAAAATAAGCGAGTTCACTGTTCTTCCAATCTTTTTTGGAAACCATGTTCAATTCGCTCATATCACGTCCGACATACATAACAGAAGACCCCCTTTAAAGTTCTTGCCATTATTGTTTGTGGAAATAAAAGAACTATACGCTACAAGGAGATGAGGAAAAATGGAACAAAATAAATGTGCACTCGTAACAGGAAGCAGCCGCGGTGTCGGAAAAGCGGCCGCGATCAGACTTGCTGAGAACGGCTATAACATCGTCATTAACTATGCACGCAGCAAAAAAGCAGCATTAGAAACAGCGGAAGAAATCGAAAAGCTTGGCGTTAAAGTGCTTGTCGTAAAAGCAAACGTAGGACAGCCTGCAAAAATCAAAGAAATGTTTCAGCAAATTGATGAAACGTTCGGCAGACTTGATGTTTTTGTCAATAATGCCGCTTCAGGAGTACTAAGACCTGTCATGGAATTAGAAGAAACACACTGGGACTGGACGATGAACATTAATGCGAAAGCATTGCTTTTCTGCGCTCAGGAAGCTGCCAAGCTAATGGAGAAGAACGGTGGCGGGCATATTGTCAGCATTAGTTCATTAGGCTCTATCCGCTATCTTGAAAACTACACCACGGTCGGTGTATCAAAAGCAGCGTTAGAGGCTTTAACCCGTTATCTTGCCGTTGAGCTTTCACCAAAACAAATTATCGTCAATGCTGTTTCAGGCGGAGCGATCGACACAGATGCGCTGAAGCACTTCCCGAATAGAGAAGATCTGCTTGAGGATGCGCGCCAAAATACGCCGGCGGGACGCATGGTCGAAATTAAAGACATGGTTGATACTGTGGAGTTTCTAGTGTCTTCCAAGGCTGACATGATCCGCGGACAGACAATTATCGTTGACGGCGGACGCTCACTGCTCGTTTAAAAATTTTTAAAAAAGAGGAATAGCTATACGATCACCTGCACATTCTAATGACCGTGGAGGTGATAACAATGGCTAACTCAAATAACTTCAGCAAAACAAACGCTCAACAAGTTAGAAAACAAAACCAACAATCAGCTGCTGGTCAAGGTCAATTTGGCACTGAATTTGCTAGCGAAACAAACGCTCAGCAAGTCAGAAAACAAAACCAGCAATCAGCTGGACAACAAGGTCAATTCGGCACTGAATTCGCTAGTGAAACTGACGCACAGCAGGTAAGACAGCAAAACCAATCTGCTGAACAAAACAAACAACAAAACAGCTAATCACTGAAACAGAAAAAAGCACTTCATCTTCGGGTGGAAGTGCTTTTTTCTGTTTGAAAAACGACAAAACTTGTGGAAGGTCTACAGAATGAGTCAAAGGGTTTGCTTTATGGAGATCGAAATGATTAAAGGAGGAAATGTTTATACTTTCATCAGGCTGAAGGAGGAACCGATGACCGAATTTGAAAAGCTGGTAAGTGAACAGATGAAAACGATGGATAAGCTTCTCGATCTCCAATCAGAGCTCGACCGCTGCAAACAAATTGAGGCGGAACTCCGGCATTTGGAAAGGGATGCAAGGCTGCGTGGGATTCAGGCTGAAATTGCGGTAAAACGGAAACACCTTGCCGATATACAGGATATGTTTCAAAAGCAGACAGAGCAGGTCATTCGTTCATATCGCAGCTCAGAAAAGCCGTCTTCCTTTGTGTAGTGCAGGAATGTGCCATTCCCCGGCCGGAATGGCTCTTTTATTTTCATTTTTCAATTTGTAACGTTATAATAGGTAAAAGACGTTGTCGGTAAGCAAATTTGGACATACTAACTGTAGGGCTTTATAGAAAGTAGGGGAGAAATATGGGCTATCCCAAGGAAGGAGAAACCATTCAAATTCACAGCTATAAGCACAACGGGCTGATTCATAGAATTTGGAATGAGACAACAATCTTAAAAAGTACAGAAATGTGTGTCATCGGAGCCAATGACCGGACGATGGTAACCGAATCAGACGGCCGGACATGGATAACCAGAGAGCCCGCAATCTGTTATTTTCACGCAAGACAATGGTTTAATGTCATCGGGATGCTGAGGGAAGACGGGGTTCATTATTATTGCAACATCAGTTCTCCGTTTGCCTATGATGGCGAAGCAATTAAATATATTGATTATGACTTAGATGTTAAGGTTTTTCCTGACATGACCTACAATATTCTCGATGAAGACGAATATGATGATCATCGGAAAGCCATGAATTATCCAAAAGAAATCGACAGTATTTTAAGAGACTACTTAAATACGCTGCTCCATTGGATTCACCAGCGTCAGGGACCGTTTGCGCCCGAGTTTGTCGATATGTGGTATGAACGGTATTTGCGCTATACAAAATAATGGTTACGTAAAAACCTGTTGCGGGGTACAACAGGTTTTTCACATGGGCTCACACACATCATGATAAAGAGAGAGGGGGAATCAACCGTGGGGGTTATGAAACGCTACATGCAATTCGTCAAACCTTATAAGAAGCAAATTTTCGTTACAGTGTTAATCGGGATCGTAAAATTCTCCATTCCGCTTGCTCTCCCATTGCTTCTGAAGTACGTAGTTGACGACATTATTCAAGGAGGCGGCACGGCCAGTGACAAAACCACGTCATTGTTCACGATTATGGCGATCATGTTCGCCTTATTTTTAATTTTGCGCCCGCCTGTTGAATATTACCGGCAATATTTTGCCCAGTGGACTGCCAGCAAGGTGCTTTATGATATAAGAGCTAAGCTGTTTGACCATATACAAAAACTGAGCCTTCGTTTTTACGCGAATACAAGAACAGGGGAAGTCATTTCCCGAGTGATTAATGATGTAGAACAAACAAAGGATTTCGTCATCACAGGGCTGATGAATATATGGCTCGATATGCTGACGATTTTGATTGTAATCTCTATCATGCTCACACTGGACGTTAAATTAACGCTGATCTCTATCGTTTTATTCCCATTATACGGAATATCAGTGAAGTATTTTTACGGCCGTTTACGAAAGCTGACAAGGGAGCGCTCACAGGCTCTTGCTCAAGTGCAGGGGCATTTGCATGAACGCATTCAAGGCATGCCTGTCATCAGAAGCTTTGCGATAGAAGATCATGAACAGGCTCAATTTAATGAGAAAAACGGTCATTTCTTAGATAAAGCCATCCGCCACACGAATTGGAACGCGAAAACCTTTGCGGTCGTTAATACCATTACAGATTTGGCGCCGCTCATCGTCATAGCGTGCGCCGGGTATTTTGTCATTAATGGACCGCTGACAGTCGGAACAATGGTCGCGTTTGTCGGATATATTGACAGAATGTACAACCCTGTTAGAAGGCTGATCAATTCCTCTACAACTTTGACACAGTCAATCGCATCAATGGACAGGGTGTTTGAATTTATTGACGAGCCCTATGAACTCACTGACAAACCAAATGCGATAAAGGCCGATCAGATTCGCGGAGGAGTGGAGTTTCAAAACGTTTCGTTTCAATATGAGAAGGACAAAGAAAATATTCTTCATGATGTATCCTTAAAAGTAAATAGAGGAGAAACTGTAGCTCTCGTCGGCATGAGCGGAGGAGGAAAATCAACGCTCGTCAGCCTGATCCCAAGATTTTATGATGTAACAAGCGGCAGACTGCTGATTGATGGGACGGATATTCGCGATTATGAAGCAAGAAGCCTTCGCAACCAGGTTGGTATGGTGCTTCAAGATACCTTTTTATTTAGTGAAACGATTCGGGAAAATATCGCGATCGGCAAGCCTGATGCCACACTTGAAGAGATAATCGAAGCCGCCAAAGCTGCAAATGCCCATGAATTTATCATGAGTTTTCCAGAAGGATATGAGACCCGGGTGGGAGAACGAGGCGTTAAGCTTTCAGGCGGACAAAAGCAGCGGATCTCAATTGCGCGGGTATTCCTGAAAAATCCGCCGCTCCTCATTTTAGATGAAGCTACATCAGCTCTGGATTTGGAAAGTGAGCATTACATTCAAGAAGCGATGGACAAACTGGCGAAGGATAGAACAACTTTTGTTGTCGCCCACCGTTTATCGACAATCACCCATGCGGATAAGATTGTTGTCATGGAAAACGGGACAATCATTGAAATCGGAACCCATGATGAACTCATGAACTATGAGAGCCAATACAAGCACTTATTTACCATTCAAAATTTGAACTAAAACATCAATCTTATATCCTTTTAACGAAGGATATAAGATTTTTTTGTATATAAAAAAACCCGGCTGTTTAACCGGGTTACTCTTCTGTTTCTATTTCGCAGTCTTTCGGATGATACGTTTGAAAACTTGTGATAAGTGTTTCTAAATGTTCAAGCTGCTCGCGATATTCCACGGCGCTTGCCATAATATTGAGCATGTTGTAATCAATAAGCTCCTCATCCGTATTCTGCTGATTTTTTAAAAATGACTTTGTTAAAAGCTGCTTATACCGGATGCCTTCTTCAACCGCGTCATCATGCGGCTTGATTTTTCCGACAAACCTCATCAAAATCCGTTCGTGCCAGTAAAGCAGGTAATCAAGTTCTTCAGTCAATGTTTCCTGAAACTCTTCCGGCATATGATAGATCTCGTTTTCCAGACGATGCAGCTTCTTCAATGTATCAAGCGCCCGATTTGCAGTAATAATGGCCTGTCTGAACAGGACAAGCTTTCTTGATTTCACATAAGTGGTTTTCTTAAAGTAACTTCTTTCTTCTTTATATAGAAGATATGTCTGATCAAGCTTGATCATTTTTTCTTTCAGTTTTTCAATATCCTCTTTCAAAATCGAATGCTCTGTCGACTGCCGCATGGACAATCTGATCCACTTCATAATTTCTTCGGTGTTTTCGACGGTATTATGAATCAGCTTTGTTTCGTACTTAGGAGGCAAAAACACAAGGTTGACGATAAAGGAAGAAAGCACCCCTAAGATGACTGTGCTTGTTCTGATCAGCGCGAACATTAAAAAGTCGTCACCGGCAGATTCTAATATCGCAATGACTGTTACAAGAGCAATTGAAATTGTATGTTCAATTTTAAGTTTCAGCATAATTGTAATGACAATAACTGCTGTTAACCCGATCATAATCGGGCTGGGTCCGAAAATAAGGCCGAACACTGTGGCAATCACAGCTCCGATGATATTTGCTTGAACCTGGTCAATAATAATGAGAAAAGAGCGGTAAATCGACGGCTGGATCGCAAATATCGCTGCAATTCCAGCGAAAATCGGTGCGGGAAGCCCGATCCACGAAGCCAAATAAAGGGCAAGTGTAATCGCAATCCCGGTTTTGAAAATGCGGGCACCAAGTTTCATTGGTTTGTGCGTGCATTCCTTTCTATAGTAAATTGTGTGACATAGCAAATGGGCTAATCCTTAAAATTCCCGGTTAGTTTATTTGCTAAACAATTAAGTAATATACAGGGATCGATACAAATATTCAAGCTATTTTTCTAGAAAAAGACCAAAATCTTACACGTTGTTTTATTCCATAAAAAAAACAGGAGCTCAAAGCTCCTGTTCAAGGTATCTGATTCTAGTTTTTAAGATGTTTAAAAGCATCCTCGACCGCTGCAAGCGTGTCTTTAATATCCTGCTCTGTATGTGCTGTGGTAATAAACCAAGCTTCATACTTAGAAGGTGCTAAATTAATTCCGCGTTCCAGCATCAGCTTGAAAAACGTAGCGAATGTTTCTCCGTCACTCCGTTCAGCCTGCTCGTAATTTTCGACTTTCTCATCAGAGAAGTATACCGTGAGCGCACCTTTTAACCGGTTGACCGTAATGGTGATGCCGTGTGTTTCTGCGTGCTTCAAAATACCTTCCTCAAGCATAGCGCCAAGGTGATCAAGCTTTTCATACACGCCTTTTTCTTTGAGCACTTCCAGACAAGCGATGCCTGATAGGATGGAAGCGGGGTTCCCTGCCATTGTTCCTGCCTGATAAGCAGGTCCTAGCGGAGCTACCTGCTCCATGATTTCTTGTTTGCCGCCATAGGCGCCAATCGGAAGTCCGCCGCCGATAATTTTCCCGAGTGCTGTTAAATCTGGTTTCACCTGTAAGAGATCCTGCGCGCCGCCATACATAAAGCGGAAAGCCGTAATGACTTCATCGTAAATAACGAGAGCGCCTGCATTATGTGTCAATTCATTTACTTTTTCTAAGAAGCCCTCTTTCGGCTCCACGATACCGAAGTTGCCGACAATCGGTTCAACGAGAACCGCCGCGATTTCACTGCCCCATTTATCAAGAGCCGCTTTATAGCTATCGATATCATTAAATGGTACTGTGATCACTTCGTTTGCAATGCTTTTCGGTACACCGGCTGAGTCTGGTGTGCCAAGAGTAGACGGGCCGGAGCCTGCGGCGACAAGCACAAGGTCCGAATGCCCGTGATAGCAGCCCGCAAATTTAATGATTTTTGTCCGGCCTGTATATGCGCGAGCCACGCGGATGGTCGTCATAACGGCTTCTGTACCCGAATTGACGAATCTTACTTTGTCCATAGCGGGAATGGCTTCTTTGAGCATCTTTGCAAATGTAACCTCGTGTTTCGTTGGTGTTCCATACAATACACCGTTCTCTGCCGCTTTTTTAATCGCTTCTGTAATATGCGGGTGGGCATGTCCTGTAATAATCGGACCGTACGCCGCTAAATAATCGATGTATTTGTTGCCGTCCACATCCCAAAAATAAGCGCCGCTTGCTTTCTCCATTGCAACAGGAGAACCGCCGCCGACTGCTTTATATGATCTAGACGGGCTGTTTACACCGCCGACAATGTGCTGTAATGCCTCATTGTGAAGTTCAATTGATTTTGTATGCAAGAATAAAAACCTCCTATATCTCCATGCGTCCTTTCTATTGTAGCATGCTTCCGAACAAGAACAATGGCTTCGGGCTTCAGATTCAGCTGAGATGGTTGTAATCTGGACAAGAATTGGATACGCTTAATAAAAAACATCCGGAGGTAACGTAATGACTATAGAAATCGGACATAAAGCGCCTGATCTTGAGTTAAAAGGTGATCATGGGGAAACAGTAAAATTATCGGATTATAAAGGAAAGTACATCGTGCTTTATTTTTATCCAAAGGACATGACACCGGGGTGTACAACTGAAGCATGCGATTTTCGGGACAGTCGCGAAAGCTTCGCTGAACTGGATGCCGTCATTATCGGCGTCAGCCCGGACAGCCAGGAAAAACACGGAAAATTTAAAGAGAAGCATAACCTTCCATTTCTGCTTCTTGTTGATGACGAGCATAAGCTGGCGGAAGCATTTGATGTGTGGAAGCTGAAGAAAAATTTCGGAAAAGAGTATATGGGAATCGAGCGTTCCACTTTTTTAATTGATAAAGAAGGCCGGCTCATTAAAGAATGGAGAAAAGTAAAAGTAAAGGACCATGTAGCCGAAGCGCTTCAAACCCTCAAAGATATGTCGGAAAAGTAAATCTCTATGAGCCTATGCTTACTTTTACCCTGATATCAATTGACAAATTATCGTAGAAAGAGTTACACTAATTATAAACATTACAATGTAAGAATTTTTTTTAGAAGAGAGGTGCATGACGGATGGCTGCACATGAACTAAAAGAAGCCTTAGAAACGTTGAAGGAAACCGGAGTTCGCATCACTCCTCAACGTCATGCGATTCTGGAATATCTCGTTAACTCTATGGCTCATCCAACAGCGGACGATATATATAAAGCTCTGGAAGGGAAATTTCCTAACATGAGCGTAGCGACGGTATATAACAATTTGCGTGTGTTCCGGGAATCAGGTTTGGTAAAAGAGCTCACATACGGTGATGCTTCCAGCAGATTCGATTTTGTCACATCCGATCACTATCACGCGATTTGCGAAAACTGCGGTAAAATTGTGGACTTCCACTACCCGGGCCTTGATGAAGTGGAGCAGCTCGCTGCCCACGTCACGGGCTTCAAGGTAAGCCACCACCGTTTAGAAATTTACGGCGTCTGCCAAGAGTGTTCGAAAAAAGAAAATCATTAAAAATAAGCTGACCGCACGAAACGGTCAGCTTATTTTATTTCGACATTTTCTTTTTATTATAAGACTCATCAAATTCTTTTCCTTCTAATCCCTTATCTAAAGTCAGCGGCTCTCGGCAATGCATGCACATATCGACTCTTCCTAAAACCTTTGTCTCTTTATCACAGCCTGGACAAATGACGCGAACCGCTTTAGTCGAAAGCATTCCGATCCAAAAGTAAACTACCGTGCTGAGACCGATGGATAAAAGCCCAAGTATCATAAACAAACTAGAAAGCAAAACTGACTCTTTGAAAAAGATCCCGATGTACATAATGATAAACCCAACGAAAACCAAACTTAACGCAAATGTTCTGATTTTATTAATTTTGCTGGAGTATTTCGCCATGTCCATCCCCCTCTGTTTTAACTATAGCACAAACCCGATGGGATTTTCTTCATGTTTTCGGTTGAACTGGAATTTACATATGGAGAGTTACTGTGAAATTGTTTATAATAGTTCAATGTGTTTAGAAAAAAGGAATTTCGTTTTAACCATAGAATTGAATCAAATAGAGAATAAAAAAATTTGAACAATTGCATTGGAGGAATAGTGATGGAAAATCTTCTCCGTCCAATTTACCAAGAAAGAGCAAGTCACCCCAATACATTGGCTGTCATTATGATTGAGAGAAGAAACAAAACATCTTCCTTAACAGATAACTTTGATGCAGCTTTGCTGGTGATTGTAAAGGATGCTGATGAGCCAGTTTTTATAAAGCATTATGAATTTGATCATCAAACAGCTTCTTTGCATGTGGTAACAGATTCTCAGATTCAAGAATGGATTTTGCTTGGAACAAATAGAAGAATCATAGATTGGATTGTAAATGGCAGAGTCTTGTTTGACCGTAATGAATACGTAGTTGAACTGATTGACAGGCTGAATACATTTCCGTTTGCCGAACGTAAACTGAAGATCGGACTCGAATACGGCAAATTAATCAGAAGGTATGTTGAAGGGAAAGCTTTTTTTGAAGCCAATCAATTTTTAGATGCCTACAATGCCGTTGTTCATGCGCTGCATCATTTAGCACGTATTGAAGTAATCGACAGAGGATTCCATCCCGAAACCACGGTGTGGAGCCAAGTGCGCCAGATGGAGCCCCAAGTGTACAAATTATATTCCGAGCTGATTGAAAGTCATGAGAGCCTGGAAAAAAGACTTGAATTATTATTCTTAGCAAATGATTTTCTCATCCATTCCAAAGCCGAGATCGGTTCGGCGCATCTTTTCGAAGTAATGAAAGAAAAAGACATTTGGCAATTCGGTGAGCTTCTTCAACATCATGACCTAAAGCACTTTACCCAAGATCTTGGCGTTATGCTTGATTACTTGACGGAAAAGGGACTTATCAACGTCTGCCAGATAGAAACGAAAGGACAGGCTGTCTATCACCGAGGATATTCTTTTAAAAAAGGTGTTGACTCTGATTCTTGACCGTGTTATATTATTAAACGTCGCTGATGCGCTTCTGAGAAAACAAGCTCACAGCGGCGGGAAAATAAATCAAAAAAACATTTGACAAAAGAAAGTCAAAATGTTATATTAATAAAGTCGCTTCAATAAGAAGTGAAAATGATCTTTGAAAACTAAACAAGACAAAACGTACCTGTTAATTCAGTTTTTAAAAAATCGCACAGCGATGTGCGTAGTCAGTCAAACTAGGGCCTGCACGACGCAGGTCACACAGGTGTCGCCGCAGGATGCGGTGAACTTAACCTGTGATCCATTTATCGGAGAGTTTGATCCTGGCTCAGGACGAACGCTGGCGGCGTGCCTAATACATGCAAGTCGAGCGGACAGATGGGAGCTTGCTCCCTGATGTTAGCGGCGGACGGGTGAGTAACACGTGGGTAACCTGCCTGTAAGACTGGGATAACTCCGGGAAACCGGGGCTAATACCGGATGGTTGTTTGAACCGCATGGTTCAAACATAAAAGGTGGCTTCGGCTACCACTTACAGATGGACCCGCGGCGCATTAGCTAGTTGGTGAGGTAATGGCTCACCAAGGCAACGATGCGTAGCCGACCTGAGAGGGTGATCGGCCACACTGGGACTGAGACACGGCCCAGACTCCTACGGGAGGCAGCAGTAGGGAATCTTCCGCAATGGACGAAAGTCTGACGGAGCAACGCCGCGTGAGTGATGAAGGTTTTCGGATCGTAAAGCTCTGTTGTTAGGGAAGAACAAGTACCGTTCGAATAGGGCGGTACCTTGACGGTACCTAACCAGAAAGCCACGGCTAACTACGTGCCAGCAGCCGCGGTAATACGTAGGTGGCAAGCGTTGTCCGGAATTATTGGGCGTAAAGGGCTCGCAGGCGGTTTCTTAAGTCTGATGTGAAAGCCCCCGGCTCAACCGGGGAGGGTCATTGGAAACTGGGGAACTTGAGTGCAGAAGAGGAGAGTGGAATTCCACGTGTAGCGGTGAAATGCGTAGAGATGTGGAGGAACACCAGTGGCGAAGGCGACTCTCTGGTCTGTAACTGACGCTGAGGAGCGAAAGCGTGGGGAGCGAACAGGATTAGATACCCTGGTAGTCCACGCCGTAAACGATGAGTGCTAAGTGTTAGGGGGTTTCCGCCCCTTAGTGCTGCAGCTAACGCATTAAGCACTCCGCCTGGGGAGTACGGTCGCAAGACTGAAACTCAAAGGAATTGACGGGGGCCCGCACAAGCGGTGGAGCATGTGGTTTAATTCGAAGCAACGCGAAGAACCTTACCAGGTCTTGACATCCTCTGACAATCCTAGAGATAGGACGTCCCCTTCGGGGGCAGAGTGACAGGTGGTGCATGGTTGTCGTCAGCTCGTGTCGTGAGATGTTGGGTTAAGTCCCGCAACGAGCGCAACCCTTGATCTTAGTTGCCAGCATTCAGTTGGGCACTCTAAGGTGACTGCCGGTGACAAACCGGAGGAAGGTGGGGATGACGTCAAATCATCATGCCCCTTATGACCTGGGCTACACACGTGCTACAATGGACAGAACAAAGGGCAGCGAAACCGCGAGGTTAAGCCAATCCCACAAATCTGTTCTCAGTTCGGATCGCAGTCTGCAACTCGACTGCGTGAAGCTGGAATCGCTAGTAATCGCGGATCAGCATGCCGCGGTGAATACGTTCCCGGGCCTTGTACACACCGCCCGTCACACCACGAGAGTTTGTAACACCCGAAGTCGGTGAGGTAACCTTTTAGGAGCCAGCCGCCGAAGGTGGGACAGATGATTGGGGTGAAGTCGTAACAAGGTAGCCGTATCGGAAGGTGCGGCTGGATCACCTCCTTTCTAAGGATATTATACGGAATATAAGACCTTGGGTCTTATAAACAGAACGTTCCCTGTCTTGTTTAGTTTTGAAGGATCATTCCTTCGAAACGTGTTCTTTGAAAACTAGATAACAGTAGACATCACATTCAATTAGTAACACAAGATATCACATAGTGATTCTTTTTAACGGTTAAGTTAGAAAGGGCGCACGGTGGATGCCTTGGCACTAGGAGCCGATGAAGGACGGGACGAACACCGATATGCTTCGGGGAGCTGTAAGCAAGCTTTGATCCGGAGATTTCCGAATGGGGAAACCCACCACTCGTAATGGAGTGGTATCCATATCTGAATTCATAGGATATGAGAAGGCAGACCCGGGGAACTGAAACATCTAAGTACCCGGAGGAAGAGAAAGCAAATGCGATTCCCTGAGTAGCGGCGAGCGAAACGGGATTAGCCCAAACCAAGAGGCTTGCCTCTTGGGGTTGTAGGACACTCTATACGGAGTTACAAAAGAACGAGGTAGATGAAGAGGTCTGGAAAGGCCCGCCATAGGAGGTAACAGCCCTGTAGTCAAAACTTCGTTCTCTCCTGAGTGGATCCTGAGTACGGCGGAACACGTGAAATTCCGTCGGAATCCGGGAGGACCATCTCCCAAGGCTAAATACTCCCTAGTGACCGATAGTGAACCAGTACCGTGAGGGAAAGGTGAAAAGCACCCCGGAAGGGGAGTGAAAGAGATCCTGAAACCGTGTGCCTACAAGTAGTCAGAGCCCGTTAACGGGTGATGGCGTGCCTTTTGTAGAATGAACCGGCGAGTTACGATCCCGTGCAAGGTTAAGCAGAAGATGCGGAGCCGCAGCGAAAGCGAGTCTGAATAGGGCGCATGAGTACGTGGTCGTAGACCCGAAACCAGGTGATCTACCCATGTCCAGGGTGAAGTTCAGGTAACACTGAATGGAGGCCCGAACCCACGCACGTTGAAAAGTGCGGGGATGAGGTGTGGGTAGGGGTGAAATGCCAATCGAACCTGGAGATAGCTGGTTCTCTCCGAAATAGCTTTAGGGCTAGCCTCAAGGTAAGAGTCTTGGAGGTAGAGCACTGATTGGACTAGGGGCCCCTACCGGGTTACCGAATTCAGTCAAACTCCGAATGCCAATGACTTATCCTTGGGAGTCAGACTGCGAGTGATAAGATCCGTAGTCGAAAGGGAAACAGCCCAGACCGCCAGCTAAGGTCCCAAAGTATACGTTAAGTGGAAAAGGATGTGGAGTTGCTTAGACAACCAGGATGTTGGCTTAGAAGCAGCCACCATTTAAAGAGTGCGTAATAGCTCACTGGTCGAGTGACTCTGCGCCGAAAATGTACCGGGGCTAAACGTATCACCGAAGCTGCGGACTGTTCTTCGAACAGTGGTAGGAGAGCGTTCTAAGGGCTGTGAAGCCAGACCGGAAGGACTGGTGGAGCGCTTAGAAGTGAGAATGCCGGTATGAGTAGCGAAAGAGGGGTGAGAATCCCCTCCACCGAATGCCTAAGGTTTCCTGAGGAAGGCTCGTCCGCTCAGGGTTAGTCGGGACCTAAGCCGAGGCCGAAAGGCGTAGGCGATGGACAACAGGTTGATATTCCTGTACCACCTCCTCACCATTTGAGCAATGGGGGGACGCAGGAGGATAGGGTAAGCGCGGTATTGGATATCCGCGTCCAAGCAGTTAGGCTGGGAAATAGGCAAATCCGTTTCCCATAAGGCTGAGCTGTGATGGCGAGCGAAATATAGTAGCGAAGTTCCTGATTCCACACTGCCAAGAAAAGCCTCTAGCGAGGTGAGAGGTGCCCGTACCGCAAACCGACACAGGTAGGCGAGGAGAGAATCCTAAGGTGATCGAGAGAACTCTCGTTAAGGAACTCGGCAAAATGACCCCGTAACTTCGGGAGAAGGGGTGCTCTGTTAGGGTGCAAGCCCGAGAGAGCCGCAGTGAATAGGCCCAGGCGACTGTTTAGCAAAAACACAGGTCTCTGCGAAGCCGTAAGGCGAAGTATAGGGGCTGACGCCTGCCCGGTGCTGGAAGGTTAAGAGGAGCGCTTAGCGTAAGCGAAGGTGCGAATTGAAGCCCCAGTAAACGGCGGCCGTAACTATAACGGTCCTAAGGTAGCGAAATTCCTTGTCGGGTAAGTTCCGACCCGCACGAAAGGCGCAACGATCTGGGCACTGTCTCAACGAGAGACTCGGTGAAATTATAGTACCTGTGAAGATGCAGGTTACCCGCGACAGGACGGAAAGACCCCGTGGAGCTTTACTGCAGCCTGATATTGAATGTTGGTACAGCTTGTACAGGATAGGTAGGAGCCTTGGAAACCGGAGCGCCAGCTTCGGTGGAGGCATCGGTGGGATACTACCCTGGCTGTATTGACCTTCTAACCCGCCGCCCTTATCGGGCGGGGAGACAGTGTCAGGTGGGCAGTTTGACTGGGGCGGTCGCCTCCTAAAAGGTAACGGAGGCGCCCAAAGGTTCCCTCAGAATGGTTGGAAATCATTCGCAGAGTGTAAAGGCACAAGGGAGCTTGACTGCGAGACCTACAAGTCGAGCAGGGACGAAAGTCGGGCTTAGTGATCCGGTGGTTCCGCATGGAAGGGCCATCGCTCAACGGATAAAAGCTACCCCGGGGATAACAGGCTTATCTCCCCCAAGAGTCCACATCGACGGGGAGGTTTGGCACCTCGATGTCGGCTCATCGCATCCTGGGGCTGTAGTCGGTCCCAAGGGTTGGGCTGTTCGCCCATTAAAGCGGTACGCGAGCTGGGTTCAGAACGTCGTGAGACAGTTCGGTCCCTATCCGTCGCGGGCGCAGGAAATTTGAGAGGAGCTGTCCTTAGTACGAGAGGACCGGGATGGACGCACCGCTGGTGTACCAGTTGTTCTGCCAAGGGCATCGCTGGGTAGCTATGTGCGGACGGGATAAGTGCTGAAAGCATCTAAGCATGAAGCCCCCCTCAAGATGAGATTTCCCATTCCGCAAGGAAGTAAGATCCCTGAAAGATGATCAGGTTGATAGGTCTGAGGTGGAAGTGTGGCGACACATGGAGCTGACAGATACTAATCGATCGAGGGCTTAACCATATTTTTGAATGATGTCACACCTGTTATCTAGTTTTGAGAGAATAAGTTTTTCAAAAAAACACTTGATTTTCTCAAGAATACATAGTATAATGTTAAATGTCACTGAAATTGTCTGGTGATGATGGCGAAGAGGTCACACCCGTTCCCATGCCGAACACGGAAGTTAAGCTCTTCAGCGCCGATGGTAGTCGGGGGTTTCCCCCTGTGAGAGTAGGACATCGCCAGGCAGACTTCATTCCGCAGTAGCTCAGTGGTAGAGCTATCGGCTGTTAACCGATCGGTCGTAGGTTCGAATCCTACCTGCGGAGCCATTATTGGAGAGCTGTCCGAGTGGTCGAAGGAGCACGATTGGAAATCGTGTAGGCGGTCAACTCCGTCTCAAGGGTTCGAATCCCTTGCTCTCCGCCACTGATACTTATACATAATTACAATTGAAAGTCTGGGCCCGTTGGTCAAGCGGTTAAGACACCGCCCTTTCACGGCGGTAACACGGGTTCGAATCCCGTACGGGTCATTATATGATGGAGGATTAGCTCAGCTGGGAGAGCATCTGCCTTACAAGCAGAGGGTCGGCGGTTCGAGCCCGTCATCCTCCACCATTATATCATCGCGGGGTGGAGCAGTTCGGTAGCTCGTCGGGCTCATAACCCGAAGGTCGCAGGTTCAAATCCTGCCCCCGCAACCAAATTTTAAAATGGTCCGGTAGTTCAGTTGGTTAGAATGCCTGCCTGTCACGCAGGAGGTCGCGGGTTCGAGTCCCGTCCGGACCGCCATTTGAATACTTAGGCTCGGTAGCTCAGTTGGTAGAGCAACGGACTGAAAATCCGTGTGTCGGCGGTTCGATTCCGTCCCGAGCCACCACCTATGCCGGTGTAGCTCAATTGGTAGAGCAACTGACTTGTAATCAGTAGGTTGGGGGTTCAAGTCCTCTTGCCGGCACTGTTTTTTCAAAATTTAATGTGGAGGGGTAGCGAAGTGGCTAAACGCGGCGGACTGTAAATCCGCTCCCTCAGGGTTCGGCAGTTCGAATCTGCCCCCCTCCACCATTTATAGGGGCATAGTTTAACGGTAGAACAGAGGTCTCCAAAACCTCCGGTGTGGGTTCGATTCCTACTGCCCCTGCCAAATTTATGACATCTTGAGATTATGGCGGTTGTGGCGAAGTGGTTAACGCACCAGATTGTGGCTCTGGCACTCGTGGGTTCGATTCCCATCAATCGCCCCATATTATCATTGGGCTATAGCCAAGCGGTAAGGCAACGGACTTTGACTCCGTCATGCGTTGGTTCGAATCCAGCTAGCCCAGTCTCACTTTTTATATCAACTGCATATAATGTATTAAGTCCATTAAAAATGCGGAAGTAGTTCAGTGGTAGAACACCACCTTGCCAAGGTGGGGGTCGCGGGTTCGAATCCCGTCTTCCGCTCCAATTACGGCGGCATAGCCAAGTGGTAAGGCAGAGGTCTGCAAAACCTTTATCCCCGGTTCGAATCCGGGTGTCGCCTTCTTATTGCCGGGGTGGTGGAATTGGCAGACACACAGGACTTAAAATCCTGCGGTAGGTGACTACCGTGCCGGTTCAAGTCCGGCCCTCGGCACCAATTTTACTTACATGGTAAGTTGAATTGGTGTTTGTGTTTTATCATTATAACTAATCATATTAATGATCTACATAAGTAGATCATTTTTTTAATGCTTTGATTTATCATAACAAGTTAAGTTCCGAGGCCTATTATAAAGCGGCTGTATAGCTAGTCTTTCAACACTTTTATTTTATATTTCCATAAAAACTTTTTTGAAATACGTTGACACTTTATGAGATCCATGATATATTTATATTCGTCGGTTAGATACGATGTAAAACTTGCCGGTGTGGCGGAATTGGCAGACGCGCACGACTCAAAATCGTGTTCCTTCTGGAGTGTCGGTTCGACCCCGACCACCGGTATACTGAAAAACCCGTTTCTTAACAGAAACGGGTTTTTATTTTTTATTAAAGAAAAGGAGCCGAGGCTCCTTTTTATACTTACTCAGCGTATTGGTCTAGGATCTCTTCTAGCACCTCTTCTAGCTCTTCTGTATCTTCAAGCTCTGATTGGCTGAAACGGACGCGTACAAGCTGTTCTCCGTCATTATACATCTCTTCCAACCACCCTCGGAGTCCTCTTGCTCTGCGGTCGACTTCGAAAATGATTTCCAAACCGTCTTCGTCTAAAAGGAAAATGAGCTCTAATTCATCAAGCATCTGACGATAATATCCGGAAGTCGGAACGAATTCGAATTCTTGAACGAACGGAAGACGACGCTGGAAGTAGGGCGCTTGTTCGCAGTCTGCTTCGTTAAGACGGAAGCCCAGGTTTTCGATTGCTTCAAGCACATTTTCAATCCAAGGGTGCGCTTCAACGAAAATGCGGTCATGATCGGATTTATCGATACCGCCTTGAATGTCAAGGTCTGTCACCACGGCAACCTCTACTTTCCCTACAGTGATCGGCGTATCTAGAGGCAGAGTGAATGTGAACGGAAATTGATGCTCTTCACCAGGCTGTATGGTAAATGAACCAGTGACCCGGAAAGAATGAATTGTAGCGTATTTCCGGTGCTCTTCATCGTCTTTTACAATGACATACCGTGTGCTAAGCTGTAAATCGATATAACGGATGTCCTGAGCGATTTTTCCGCCTTTGACATGTACCGTTCCCTGTACTTCTTCTCCTGGAAAATATGCGTCTTTTTCTAAAATTGTATCTACTTTTGCAGCTCCAATTCCGGCACTTGCCGCAAGCTTCTTAAAAAATGACATGTTAGATCTTCCCCTTTTTCTTTTTTCTCAACAGATATACGTAAGAAGGAGGAAAAAAGATTCGTTTGATTCATACTTTTTTCCTATTATTCGTCTCGGCCTAGGGACAGACTAAGAATAATATTGAAAATAAAGGAGTGGATGGAAGTGAATAAAGAAAGTTTGGTTGCAGATGAATTACACAGAATGTTTTTGGCTGGTGAGCTGCAAATCACAGTAGAGGAGGATATAAACAATATTTCCGAAAGGCTGAGAAACGGCGATCTCAGTTTAGACCGATTAAGCGGTGAAGACGCGTTTATAAAAGAAACGGTAAATGAGGCTTTAAGAAGAGTGGAGCAATAAAAAAGAGACGGCATCTCATCTTTGAGATCCCGTCTCTTTTTGTGGTCTTTACTGCAAGATAAAAGCGTAATTGCTCACCCGAGCCACCCCTTTTCTAACAGAAGATCTGACAGTTCATCATGGAGATAAACAGTTGTATCTAATTGATCATGCAATGCTCTTCTGATGTGGGGATTTTCGGCTTCTGTTATTGCGACAGTGTATTTGTTAATGCTGGTTTTTATTGTTGTTAACAAATCAAGAATATCTTTGGGACAAAGACTTTGTTCAATGGGAAACCACCTCCTTTGTTTTTTTAGCAGCTCCTGATAAGAAAGTATTTGGCTTTGTTTCTTGCTTCTATACAAAATGCTATAATAAGCAACAAATTTTGTTGGGGGGTGTGATGATGAAGCAGATTATTGCGATGGGAGGCGGGGGTTTTTCGATGGAGCCGGATAATTTGTCCCTCGATCAATATATCCTCAATCAATCAAAACGAGAGCAGCCTCGTATTTGTTTTTTGCCGACGGCGAGCGGAGATTCCCAAAACTATATTCAGCGGTTTTATCATGCATTTCAAACATTGGATTGCGTGCCGTCTCATTTATCTTTGTTTAAACCGCCATCATCAGATTTAGCTTCTTTTGTTATGGAAATGGACGTGATTTATGTTGGCGGGGGAAATACGCGGAATTTACTTGTGTTATGGAAAGAGTGGGGGCTTGACCATATTCTCAGGGAAGCATGGAAGAACGGTGTGGTTTTAGCTGGAATAAGTGCCGGTGCGATCTGCTGGTTTGAAGAAGGGGTGACAGATTCAGCCGGACCGCTGACAAGTTTGAAAAGTTTAGGTTTTTGCAAGGGAGCTTTTGTCCCCATTATGACGGGGAAAAGGATCGGAGACCGGCATACCACCAGCTGATATCTAACAAGTTCTTATGCAGTGGCTATGCAGCGGATGATGGGGCTGCTCTCCATTTCATAAATGATCAGCTGTTTCAGACTGTGAGTTCAAGGTCGGGTGCAAAGGCATATCGGGTGATGATGGCTGAACATGAAATAGCTGAAATCCCGTTGCCGGTCAAATATTTAGGGTGAAATTGGCTGAATATTATCTATATTCCTCTTTTTTTCAGATTGATTTTATGATAAGATGAGTGCGAAATCAATAGTTACTGGGGGTGCCCGCTTTCGGGCTGAGAGAGAAGGTAAGCTTCTTAACCCTTTGGACCTGATCTGGTTCGTACCAGCGTGGGGAAGTAGAGGAATTGTTTTTGTTATTGTCGTGCTGGGCAATAATATGTTTCTTTCTGACTGTAACCGGGTTCATTTATATGAATCCGGTTTTTTGTGCTGGTTATGGGCTTGATTTTGTCCTTTCAAACGTAGAGAGGGGAAGGAAAAGTAATGCAAAACAATTCAGTGCAGCAAGCCAACATTTCCATTATGTCAAGTTTTTCAGGCAGCAAGAAGGTATACGTGGAGGGATCTTCTTCGGACATCCAAGTACCGATGAGGGAGATCCTATTGAGTCCGACGACGGGATCGTTCGGCGAAGAGGAAAACGCGCCTGTGCGTGTCTATGATACAAGCGGACCGTATACGGACCCTGAAGTAACCATTAATATTCAAGAAGGATTAAAGCCGCTCCGCCAAAAATGGATCACAGAGCGCGGTGACGTGGAAGAGTATAAAGGTCGGGCTATAAAACCAGAAGATAACGGTTATAAAAAAGCAAATCCAAACGTAAGCTACCCAGGATTAAAGCGGAAACCGCTGAGGGCGAAGGCAGGTCAAAATGTCACACAAATGCACTATGCAAAAAAGGGGATCATTACACCTGAGATGGAATTTATCGCCATTCGTGAGCATGTGTCTCCTGAATTCGTCAGAGACGAGGTAGCCAGCGGCCGGGCGATTATTCCTTCAAACATTAATCACCCTGAAAGTGAGCCAATGATTATCGGCCGGAATTTTCATGTGAAGATTAATGCAAATATCGGGAATTCAGCGGTTACGTCATCCATTGAAGAAGAAGTGGAAAAAATGACGTGGGCCATCCGCTGGGGAGCGGATACGATGATGGATCTCTCTACCGGAAAAGATATTCATACGACGCGTGAATGGATTATCCGCAATTGCCCCGTGCCTGTGGGAACTGTTCCGATTTATCAGGCGCTTGAAAAAGTAAACGGCGTAGCTGAGGATTTAACGTGGGAGATTTATCGTGATACGCTAATCGAGCAGGCAGAGCAGGGAGTGGATTATTTTACGATTCACGCGGGTGTTTTGCTTAGGTATGTACCGCTGACTGCCAAACGGACAACTGGTATCGTGTCACGCGGGGGAGCGATTATGGCGCAGTGGTGTCTGGCTCATCATCAAGAAAGCTTTTTATACACACATTTTGAAGAAATATGTGAGATTATGAAAATGTATGATATTGCTTTCTCTCTTGGGGATGGTTTGCGTCCCGGATCAATTGCTGATGCCAATGACGAAGCGCAGTTTGCTGAATTAGAGACGCTTGGAGAGCTGACGCAAATTGCCTGGAAGCATGATGTTCAGGTGATGATTGAGGGTCCTGGCCATGTTCCGATGCATAAAATCAAAGAGAATGTCGATAAACAAATGGACATTTGTAAAGAAGCGCCTTTTTACACATTGGGGCCGTTGACAACGGATATTGCTCCGGGATATGACCATATTACTTCAGCGATCGGAGCGGCGATGATCGGTTGGTACGGGACAGCAATGCTTTGTTATGTAACGCCGAAGGAGCATTTGGGGCTGCCAAATCGTGATGATGTTCGTGAAGGAGTCATTACATATAAGATCGCTGCGCACGCTGCGGATCTTGCAAAAGGGCATCCCGGAGCACAAACCCGGGATGATGCGTTATCGAAAGCCCGTTTTGAATTCCGCTGGCGGGATCAGTTTAATTTATCTCTTGATCCGGAGAGAGCCCTTGAATACCATGATGAAACTCTGCCTGCTGAAGGAGCAAAAACCGCTCACTTTTGTTCCATGTGCGGTCCGAAATTTTGCAGCATGAGAATTTCACAGGATATTCGGGATTATGCGAAGAAAAACGATCTCAGTGAAGCAGAAGCCATAAATAAAGGATTAAAAGAAAAAGCAAAAGAGTTTGTCGATACGGGAAGCAATTTATATCAATAAAAAAGATGAAGATGGAGAATGCTCCATCTTCATTTTTTTAGAAAAACAGAGAGCGTCGAAGCGGAGGAATACTCTGTTCAAAGCGGAAAACATTTTCGGGATCATATTTCGTTTTGACACGGCGGAGTCGTTCAACGTTTTCGCCGTAATATGTTCTTGGCCAGTTTCTGATTTCGATATCTGGCCAATTTACGTAGTCTCCCATCGTTTCTCTCGAAAGGGACGTTCTCAGCCCCTCAATCCAGCGGACATTTTGTCTTTTTTCTTCAGGAGATGTCCAGTTTGTTAAGTATTCCTGGGCGATGATTGCATCACGATAATAAAATGCCGTTTGGTCGGGAGCGATCCGTCCGGCTGCCCCGCCGAGTGCTTGCTGCCAGACACTGGCGTTTTGATTCGGAGCGTGCTCTAAAAAGTGTTTTATTGTTGAAATCGCACGTTCTGATAATGGCTTTTCAATGAAAGAGCCGGAGCGTTTCATTTTTTGAGGCTGATTGCCTCCCGGGCTGTTAAAAAAGGTTACCGCTTCGATGAACGGCATTGTTTTTAAAATTCCGCTTGTTGGGCTTCCTGCTTTCAATAAAGGCTTTAACAGTTTTTTTAACTCTGTTTTTGGCCCGACAAATTGGCCGAGGGCTTCTATGCGGTTTACTTCTTTAGGCCAAAACTCTATTGATGATGTAAGCCGGTCATCTGTATACGGGGCCCAGTGCTGCCACGTGTTAAATACTTCCTCAAAATCATCCCATCCCCATGTTATAGAAAAAATCGACACTTGAGAGATGGGCACTGCTTTAAATGTCATGGAGGTGACTATGCCGAAATTGCCTCCTCCGCCTCCCTGAGACGCCCAAAATAAGTCTGGATGATTTGAACAGCTGACTGTAATCAGATCAGCGCCCTCTTTTTCGTCTGCTACGATCATCTCAAGCTGCACGAGGCTGTCGCAAGTAAGGCCGGCAGCCCTTGTTAAAAGTCCAATTCCCCCTCCGAGAGTTAAACCTGTGAGCCCTACATTAGCAATGGTGCCTGCGGGAAGCGTCAGGCCGTATTGCCAGAGTGTCCGATAGACTTCTCCCAATTCAGCCCCCGCTTCAATATAGGCCAGCTTTTTATCCTGATTCACAGTTATTTTTTTCATTTCGCTTAAATCAATAACAAGACCGTTATTTAAAAGGGAAAAGTTCTCATAGCTGTGTCTGCCGCCTCTAATACGGAAAGGCACACGGTTTTCACGCGCCCATTTCAGCGCATTGAGTGCATCCTGTTTGTTTTGGCAAAACACAATGATGTCAGGATACCTTTCTAAGCTTAGGTTAATATTGGTTCTTGCTTCGTTATAGTCCGGATCATCCCGTGTCACGATACGTCCGGTCAATTTTGTCTTTTCCACACTCCCACATCTCTTTCTCTCGTATTCTAGTTTCTCTAGCTTATGCGTCAGGGGAAAAGAGTGTATAAGGAAAAAGCGGGGATGCAATCTGATACAGTGTCAACTCCCTTAAAAAATAGTTGACAGGTCGGTATTGTATGAATTAACATGGTCAGTACAAATTTTTCAAATTTATCGCGCTGATCGGAACACCGAAGGCTCTTATCGTTTAGATAAGGGCCTTTTTTGTATGAAAAAGGAGGGATTATTGATGGGAGTCAAAAAAGAAAAGGGGAGAAAACGATTCAGGAAGCGAAAAACCTACGGGAATCAGATTTTGCCGCTTGAGCTGCTGATTGAAAAAAACAAACGAGAGATTATAAACAGCGCGGAGCTCATGGAAGAAATTTATATGAAGATTGATGAGAAGCATACGCAATGTGTAACTAAATAGAAAAAAACCCGCTGATTACAGCGGGTTTTTGCATTTCTACATTAAGCATCTTTTTTAATCGGCAATCCAAGGCCTTCTGCCACGCGTTTTCCGTATTCAGGATCCGCTTTGTAGAAGTGCTCGATTTGGCGCAGCTTGATTTCTTCTTTTTCTACCGGCTTCATAGCATTAACGATATTTTCAACAAGGCGGGTACGTTCATCTTCACTCATTAAACGATACAGATCACCGGCTTGAGTGTAGTGATCGTTGTGATCGTAGCTTACGCTGTCAGCGATGCCTTGTACCGGATATGCTGCTTGCTTATCCTCAGGTGACTCTTTTGGACCGCCGAAGCTGTTAGGCTCGTAATACACAGATCCGCCGCCGTTATCATCAAAGCGCATTTGTCCATCACGCTGATAATTGTTTACTTTGTTGCGTGCGCGGTTGATTGGCAGCGCTTGATGGTTTGCACCGACACGGTAGCGGTGTGCATCATGATAAGCAAACAGTCGGCCTTGAAGCATTTTATCCGGTGAAACATCAATACCAGGCACGAGTGTTCCAGGTGAAAATGTCGCTTGTTCTACCTCTGCAAAGTAGTTTTCCGGATTTCTGTCTAGAACCATGCGTCCGACCTCGATTAACGGGTAGTCTTTTTGAGACCAAACTTTTGTGACATCAAACGGATCGAAACGGTACGTGTTTGCATCTTCTAAAGGCATGATTTGCACATATAGTTTCCATGCAGGATAATCACCGTTTTCGATTGCATTGAAAAGGTCTTCTGTATGGTAATCAGGGTTTTCACCGGCAATTTTTGCTGCCGTATTGACATCAAGGTTTTTCACGCCTTGTTCCGTTTTAAAGTGATATTTAATCCATACGCCTTCGCCTTCGGCATTTGTCCATTTGAATGTATGGCTTCCGAAGCCGTGCATGTGGCGAAGTGTTGCAGGAATTCCGCGGTCAGACATCAGGATTGTCACTTGGTGAAGTGACTCTGGTGAAAGTGACCAGAAATCCCATACAGCCGTTGGGTTTTTCAGGTGTGTTTTTGGATCTCTTTTTTGTGTATGGATGAAATCAGGGAACTTAATCGCATCGCGGATAAAGAATACAGGCGTATTGTTGCCGACGATGTCGTAGTTTCCTTCTTCAGTATAAAATTTAACAGCAAATCCGCGCGGGTCGCGAACTGTGTCAGCAGAGCCAAGTTCACCGGCAACTGTTGAGAAACGGATGAACAACGGTGTGCGTTTGCCGACTTCAGAAAGGAAAGCGGCTTTCGTGTATTTTGTTACGTCGTTTGTCACTTCAAAATATCCGTGTGCGCCTGCTCCTTTGGCGTGAACAACACGTTCAGGAACACGTTCTCGGTTGAAATGGGCCAATTTTTCGAGTAAATGTACATCTTGAATTAAAGTTGGTCCGCGAGAACCGGCAGTCATTGAGTTTTGATTATCTCCAACCGGAGCGCCCCAGCTAGTTGTCAGTTTATTTGAACTCATGTTATCACCTCTTGGAATTTATAAGAACATAATATCATCTCTAAGTAAAAAGTCAATATTATTTTATAATTATTATAAAATAGTTATCTCTATTAATCGATATATAGTATCGAAATTGTTGAAAAACCTTGTTGTAACAGCTTTTTATGACACTTAATAATTTTTGGAGAAATAATTTTTCCTTCTCTATTTGCGAAACAAGCAGAGTAAGTGATAAACAAGGATATCAAAAATCGTATTTAAAAAAGAGTTGACATATCGGAATAATTTGAATTAACATGTTATTCAAACAAAAAAACAATTGGGCAGCTGATCGGACCGCCGAAGGCTCTCATCTCTACAAGAACAGAGATGGGGGCCTTTTTGTTTTTTTGAAGGCGGGGTTGGCAGAAAGAGAGGGATAAAAGTGGCTGTGACCATCAGCATCAAAGAAAAGGCATTTGTTCAAGAGGGCCGCAAAAACACGGTCTTAGAGAACATAGAATTATCAATCGCACCAGGCGAATTTCTAACGCTTATCGGACCGAGCGGGTGCGGAAAAAGCACCCTGTTAAAGATTATTGCAGGGCTTGATTCTGAATATGACGGGAGTGTTGAAATTAACGGCCGCAGCGTAACAGCTCCGGGTATTCAGCAAGGATTTATTTTTCAGGAACACCGCCTCTTTCCTTGGCTGACTGTTGAGCAGAATATTGCCACCGACTTGAATTTGAAGGACCCAAAAGTCAAACAAAAGGTGAATGAACTGATCGAGATTGTCAGATTGAAAGGATCGGAAAAAGCATATCCGCGCGAGCTGTCAGGCGGCATGTCACAAAGAGTAGCCATCGCCCGGGCCCTTCTGCGGGAGCCTGAGGTGCTGCTTTTAGATGAACCGTTTGGTGCACTCGACGCTTTTACAAGAAAACACCTGCAGGACGTGCTGCTGGATATTTGGAGGAGGAAAAAAACAACGATGATTCTCGTGACTCATGATATAGATGAATCTGTTTATTTAGGAAATGAGCTTGCGATCCTTAAGGCCAAACCGGGGAAAATCCATAAGCTGATGCCCATTCAGCTGGCGTATCCGCGAAACCGGACGACTGCGGATTTCCAGGCGATCAGACAGAGAGTGCTGTCGGAATTCGAGAAAACAGAAGATTTGGAGTACGCAGATGGATCAGGGATATAGAAAGGGCGGAAGCGGAAATGAAAAAAGGACTCATTGTATTGGTAGCCGTTATTTTTCTGCTCGCAGGCTGTGGAGCGAATGGAGCCAGCGGTGACCACAAACAATTGAAGGAAATTCGTATTGGTATTCAGCAAAGCTTAAGCCCGCTTTTGATCGCAAAGGAAAAAGGCTGGTTCGAAGATGCATTTGAAAAAGAAGGCATCAAAGTGAAATGGGTGGAGTTTCAAAGCGGTCCGCCCCAATTTGAAGGCCTTGCGGCAGACAAACTTGATTTTTCTCAAGTCGGTAATTCGCCTGTGATCGCTGGACAGGCGGCAGGCATTGACTTTAAAGAAATCGGTTTGTCTCAGGACGGCTTGAAAGCAAACGGCATCCTTGTCAATCGAAACAGCGGCATTCAAGACGTTAAGGACTTAAAGGGGAAGAAAATTGCAGTCGCCAAAGGCAGCAGCGGGTTTGATTTTTTGTATAAAGCGCTTGATCAAGTGGGGTTGTCAGCTAACGATGTGACAATTATTCAGCTTCAGCCTGATGAAGCAGCTTCCGCATTTGAAAACGGATCTGTTGATGCCTGGTCCATTTGGGAGCCGTACTTGTCCTTAGAAACAATGAAACACGGAGCAAAAATCCTTGTGAACGGAGAAAGCACAGATTTATATTCACCGGGTTTTACTTTAGTAAGAACAAAGTTTTCAGAAGAGCATCCAGACGAAGTGGCCCGTTTTCTGAAGGTGTTTAATAAAGCCGTTGTATGGCAAAAGGAACATCTGGATGAAGCAGCGGACTTGTATTCTGACATTAAAGATCTCGATAAAAAGGTCGTCGAAAATGTGCTGAAAAATACTGAACCTCTGAATGAGGTCATCAGTGACGACATTGTGAAAGCGCAGCAGGAAACAGCAGATTTTCAATTTCGAACAAAGGCGATAGATAAGAAGATTGATGTGAAGGATGTTGTCGATAACACTTTTATCAAAAAAGCATTAAAGGAACATTCCTCAGGAGGTGATCAATGATGAAAGCAGAGGCTGCGGGCTCGCTGCTCAAAACGAATGCGGAAGCGGTGCGAAAAAAGCCCGGAAGGAAGAGATACGGCTGGATGAAGGGGCTTTTACTGCCCGCTGTCATCATTGCCATCTGGCAGGTCATCGGCGGGCTGGGGGTTGTGTCTGCTACAGTGCTGCCTACACCTGTTACGATTGTTCTGACCTTTAAGGAGCTTATTTTGTCCGGCGAACTGTTCGGCCATCTGCAAATCAGCATTTATCGGGCGGCGCTTGGTTTTTTGCTTGGCGCGGGGCTTGGATTGATGATCGGGATTTTGGCCGGATTTTCCAAACGGACGGAGCTGTATCTTGATCCGTCGTTGCAAATGCTTAGAACCGTACCTCATCTGGCCGTCACGCCGCTGTTTATTTTATGGTTCGGATTTGACGAAGTATCTAAAATTTTGCTGATTGCGCTCGGTGCCTTCTTTCCTGTCTATATCAATACGTTTAACGGCATCCGCGGGGTTGACGCGAAGCTGTTTGAAGTCGCCCGGGTGCTTGAATTTAAATGGCATCAGCAGATATCCAAAGTGATATTGCCGGCAGCCCTGCCCAATATATTGCTAGGCATTCGCTTATCGCTCGGCATTGCATGGCTCGGGCTCGTTGTGGCAGAGCTGATGGGCTCAAGCTCGGGAGTCGGCTATATGATCATGGATGCGAGACAGTTTTCACAAACGAATAAAGTCTTTGCAGGGATTATCATTTTTGCAGTGGTTGGAAAGCTGACGGATTCCTTCGTCAGGCTGCTTGAACGAAAGCTGTTAAAGTGGAGAAACAGCTACGAAGGATAAAAGATATAAAGGGGAGATGAATATGGAAATTCTTTGGTTTATACCGACTCATGGAGACGCGAGATATTTAGGATCTGAAAGTGATGGACGGACTGCGGATCATCTTTACTTTAAACAAGTCGCGCAGGCGGCAGACAGGCTGGGATATACAGGAGTTCTTCTGCCAACGGGAAGATCGTGCGAGGACCCGTGGCTTACAGCGTCGGCACTGGCAGGAGAAACAAAGGACTTAAAGTTTTTAGTCGCGGTAAGACCTGGTTTAATGCAGCCTTCTCTGGCAGCCAGAATGACATCCACCCTAGACCGCATTTCAGACGGCCGGCTGCTGATCAACGTTGTGGCAGGGGGCGATCCGTATGAGCTGGCAGGCGATGGCCTGTTTATCAGCCATGATGAGCGCTACGAGGCAACAGACGAATTTTTAACCGTTTGGCGGAGACTTTTGCAGGGAGAAACGGTTTCCTATGAAGGAAAGCATATAAAAGTGGAAAACAGCAATCTGCTTTTCCCGCCGCAGCAAGAGCCGCATCCGCCCATCTATTTCGGTGGTTCGTCACAGGCTGGAATTGAAGCTGCCGCAAAGCATACAGACGTGTACTTGACATGGGGTGAGCCGCCTGAACAAGTAAAAGAAAAGATAGAAAGAGTCAAAAAGCAAGCGGCAAAAGAAGGGAGATCCGTTCGATTTGGCATTAGGCTGCATGTCATTGCCCGTGAAACTGAACAAGAGGCATGGGAAGCGGCAGAGCGCTTGATCAGCCACTTGGATGATGACACCATTGCCAAAGCGCAGGCAGCTTTGAGCCGTTACGACTCTTCAGGCCAGCAGCGGATGGCCGTCCTTCATCAAGGCGATCGGACGAAGCTTGAAATCAGCCCGAATCTGTGGGCGGGGATCGGCCTGGTCAGAGGAGGGGCAGGAACAGCTCTTGTCGGTGATCCGCAGACGATTGCCGACCGGATAGCGGAGTACCAGGCACTCGGCATAGAATCGTTTATATTCTCCGGCTATCCGCATTTAGAAGAAGCGTATTATTTTGCAGAGCTTGTATTTCCGCTTTTGCCGTTTGAAAATGATCGGACGAGAAAGCTTCAGAACAAAAGGGGAGAAGCGGTAGGAAACACTTATTTTGTCAAAGAGAAAAATGCATGAGTTTAACTAAAATACAGCCCCCCGAACATGGTATGATATTCAAAAAAAGGGGGCTTTTTTTCTGAAAACATTGAGAAGCGCGGCAGTCATTTGCCTCATAGCTATGCTGTCAGCATGCGGACATTCAAAACAGATGGAAATCAAAGCGGCGGACATATCAGATCTTGAAAAAAACAGAATGGATGTCGCAGCTTCACAGGCATTCACTGCCGAAGCCGTCAATATCGGTGAAGGTATTTCTTCAGCTGACATGTACATCGAACATTATCAAAAGGGAAAGCTTGTTGAGAGGTTTGGACCGGTTCGTGCAGATTATTCAGAGGAAAAAACTGATACCATACAATTTGTTTATTTTGAGAATGAAGAGGGGGAAGGAAAGAATAAACATACCACCATTCATTTTGGCATTGTGGATAAACAGGGAACTATAGCGGCTGATTCATCGGTGAAACGCGACGATAGCACAACACAGGAAATGACTCAGAATATTTCATCGCCGGAACCGATTACTTTCGAGAAGCCTGCTTTGATCGGCAGCAGTATTAGAGGGACTGACGAGACAATGCACACCTCTGAACATAAAAAAGAGCTCATTAAGCATCAAGATGCGTTACTGTATTATGTGGAATTGCATCATTAGAATGGGCGGCTTCAGGCCGTCTGTTTTACAAAGCGGTATGCTTGCTTTTTTGAATGGTGCATGATACATTTTAAATCGTAACAATTTCGATTTAAAGGGAGGCTATGTGACTTGGCTAAAAAATCAAAAGTGGCAAAAGAGTTAAAACGCCAACAGCTTGTTGAGCAATACGCTGGTATTAGACGCGAGTTGAAGGAAAAAGGAGATTACGAGGCACTCAGCAAGCTGCCAAGAGATTCAGCACCGGGAAGGCTTCACAACCGCTGCATGGTAACGGGGCGCCCGAGAGCATATATGAGGAAGTTTAAAATGTCCAGAATCGCTTTCAGGGAGCTGGCCCATAAAGGCCAGATTCCCGGTGTGAAAAAAGCAAGCTGGTAAGAAAAAACTCCGGCCGATTACAGCGCGCCGGAGTTTTTTTCGTTTTTCTTGAAAGAGATGACGTAGGAAAGGTGCTGGATGATCATGATGATAAACACAATAATAATAGGGAAAAACGGAATGCGCGATTGAAATAGCGGATAAAAAATGAGAAGAACCGCTGCGGCAGGCAGCGAGAAGTAGACAGCGATATATGACGCGCGACATGCTTTTGCCGTCATCATCTGCTCTCTTTCATCCTGCTCTTCAAACTCATCAGGCAGAAGTAGCTGCTTTCTGGCAGGGCGGCTTTTTTTCTGTAAGTACAAATAAACCGCAGACGCCGCAACAAACAGAATAAAGGGAGTGAGGTTTAAATCAAATACCATCCCGCCGCTCTTTGTGCCGAAAAAAGATGCTATGCCTTCTGAGGCTTCAAAGTATGAAATCAGCGCCCAGCATGCAAGGCCAAATAAAACAAGGTGAAAAGCTGCTTTTGTTTTCATGCTCATCTTAGTTTTCCTCCTCTAACCAAAAGACATCCTCCATTTTCATGGAGAAGGCTTTGCAGATTTTCAGTGCTAACAGCAGTGAGGGAACATAATCGCCTTTTTCAATCGCTGCCACAGTCTGTCTTGTGACGCCGACCGTTTCTCCGAGTTTTTCCTGAGAATAGCCGAAGCGTGCCCTCAGCTCTTTTACTTTATTTTTCATCATGACGTCTGTCCCCTTCACAATCTCGATTGATTATATTGTATAGTATACTTAACATTATGTAAATGGAACTTAACAACTTTACAAAAAGATAACTTTTTTTCGACAAAATTTTTATATTCCCTTGACGAAAAATAAATAAACATGTAATATAAAAAAAGTCAGAGCGGTACTGTTGCTGACAATCACAAATGCGGGTGTAGTTTAGTGGTAAAACCTCAGCCTTCCAAGCTGATGTCGTGAGTTCGATTCTCATCACCCGCTCCATACATACGTTATTAACGCAGTGTTTCGTTTCTCAGATAAACGAAGTATTGCGTTTTTTTATGTGAAAAAGAACACGGTATTCGTGTTCTTTTACGTAAGCCAATGTACTGTATGGGTGCCGCCGTGAATTTGTTCAAACATTTTCGTTAATGATGATAAGAGGTTAACAGCGCTGCTTTTCTCAATCGATGGCGGGAAAAAAATGATTTGCAGCATATTCTTAGTCTCGTTTGAAACGGGATAGTGGTTGACGCTGTTTTTGAAATCGCCAAAAATGCCGTTTTCATCAGAGAAAAGCAGTATGTTTTCTTTTTCTCCCAATGAGATCCGGACCGGCTCATGAAGCTTTCCGGCATCATAAATCATAATAGGCAGAGAATATTTTAATGCGAAAAAATCGATTGTGTCATGGGCCGAGTCTTTACTTTCCATGAATTGTTCCTTGGATATCGGGACCAGCATGTCCTCCATTGGGGTTGTTTCTCCCTCAAATGAAGGGTTAAGCTGTTTAAAGAGTTTCTGCCATTCCTTGACGAAGGATTCATCGGATATACCGCCGTCCGCATAGTCGAAAAACAAGGATTCTTGAAACAGGCGGAGTCTGCCTTTCAGCATTTGCGGTGAGGAGCCGACTTCGATATTCTCATAAATGACAGCAGCTGCATGTAAGCCGGCCGCACGTTCAGTAATAACAGAATCAAGTTTGATATTCACTAGCATTCACTCCAGTTACGTGATATCAACCTATTATAAACGCTGTGTCGTTTTATCACAAAGAAAGGAGGCTGTGCAAAACATGAACGTTTATCAGCTCAAAGAAGAATTAATTGAATACGCGAAAAGCATTGGCGTAGACAAGATTGGTTTTACGACCGCTGATACTTTTGACAGTTTAAAAGACCGTTTGATTCTTCAAGAATCACTCGGCTATCTCTCCGGCTTTGAAGAGCCAGATATCGAAAAAAGGGTGACGCCGAAGCTTCTTTTGCCGAAAGCGAAATCAATAGTGGCAATTGCTCTCGCATATCCTTCCAGAATGAAGGATGCGCCGAGAAGCACGAGAACTGAGCGCAGGGGCATTTTTTGCAGAGCTTCCTGGGGAAAAGACTATCATGATGTGCTGAGGGAAAAGCTTGATCTGCTGGAGGATTTTCTAAAAAGCAAGCATGAGGATATCAGAACGAAGTCAATGGTTGATACAGGTGAATCGTCTGATCGCGCCGTTGCGGAACGTGCCGGAATCGGATTCAGTGCGAAAAACTGTATGATCACAACACCCGAGTATGGCTCTTATGTGTATTTGGCGGAAATGATCACAAATATCCCTTTTGAGCCTGATGTGCCGATTGAAGATATGTGCGGGTCCTGCACGAAATGTTTGGACGCCTGTCCGACGGGAGCACTGGTTAATCCCGGGCAGCTTAATGCGCAGCGCTGCATCTCTTTTCTGACCCAGACAAAAGGATTTTTGCCTGATGAATTCCGGACAAAAATCGGAAATCGCCTGTACGGGTGCGATACGTGCCAAACGGTATGCCCTCTCAATAAAGGGAAGGATTTTCATCTTCATCCGGAAATGGAGCCTGATCCTGAGATTGCCAAACCGTTATTGAAGCCGCTTTTGACCATCAGCAATCGGGAATTTAAGGAGAAATTCGGGCATGTCTCAGGTTCTTGGCGCGGGAAAAAACCGATTCAGCGAAACGCCATTCTCGCGCTTGCGCATTTTAAGGATGCTTCCGCACTGCCTGAATTGACGGAACTGATGCACAAGGATCCGCGTCCTGTCATCAGGGGGACAGCCGCATGGGCAATCGGAAAAATCGGAGACCCCGCCTACGCGGAAGAGCTTGAAAAAGCGCTGGAAAAAGAGAAGGATGAAGAGGCAAAGCTGGAAATTGAAAAAGGAATTGAGTTGCTAAAAGCTTCAGGCATGACTAAACAAGGCCTGTCCTGACATACGTATAGAGCAGAAGGAAAAAACACTTGAGATCATCCAAGTGTTTTTTCTCTATAAAAAAGTATGGCGGGTGGGGTGAGCTTGAAGTACATTTTAGAACAATTAGCGGAGGAGCGGCTGGGCTTTCTGGTTAACGGGCATGCTATGAGACAGGAGTCTCAAGTCGGAGACCTTAAAGTCATGGAGCGTAAGAAAAAGCTTCTGGAAAAACGTAAAGTTGACATCATAAAAGCGAAAGCAAAGGCCGTGATTAATCATGTGCGGGTTGAGGATGACGGAACGACCTGCCTTTCGTATACCATTCATTACGAATACGTGTGTAAGGAACAAGATGACAGCTTGTATATAGAAGAGCACATAGAGGAGCGAATGGCTTTCCTGTATGATCACATTTTGATTAGTGATCAGGAAATTGCGAAAAAGCCGGCTGGATTTCATGAAGGGACCAGTATTATTGACTATTCTGAAGCTGAAGAGGAAAGAGAAGCGTTTGGCAGGGCTTTTCAATACGATCGTCTCGGCGCTGTCCAATATGCCGAGAAATTTTGGAACAAGCGCAATCCTGCTTATAAAAATTTCAGCGATAACTGTACAAATTTTATTTCTCAGTGTCTTCATGCAGGAGGCGCGCCGATGCGCGGTCATCCGAACAGGGGATCAGGCTGGTGGATGAAACAAAGCTCATGGAGCTACAGCTGGACGGTGGCTCACTCTATGAAAATGTATTTGTCGAATTCAAAGGCCGGACTGCGTGCGGTGCGGGTGAAATCAGCGGAAGAACTGATGCCGGGCGATGTGATTTGCTATGACTTCGAAGGAGACGGCCGGTTTAATCATACAACGATTGTCGTGGCAAAGGACAAAGGCAATATGCCGCTTGTCAACGCCCAGACTTATGACAGCAGGATGAGGTATTGGTCATATGAGGATTCTACGGCATACACGCCGTCAATACGATATGCCTTTTTTCATATCGTTGATGATACGACAAAAGAGTAATTAATGTTATAATGATGGGCGGATAAGAAAAACAGAGGTGAACATTGTGGCATTACATGTCGTTTTATATCAACCAGAAATTCCCGCTAACACAGGGAATATTGCACGTACTTGTGCAGCAACCAATACAACGCTACACCTGATTCGTCCGCTCGGCTTTTCAACGGATGATAAAATGCTGAAGCGTGCCGGACTCGATTATTGGGAGTTTGTTAACGTTGTGTATCATGATTCGTTAGAAGAATTGTTTGAGGCATATAAAAAAGGCAAGTTTTTCTTTATTACAAAATTTGGCCAGCAGCCTCATACATCATTTGATTACACTGATCTTGACGAGGATTATTTCTTCGTGTTTGGAAGAGAAACAAGCGGTTTGCCAAAGGATTTAATTCAAAATAATATGGACCGCTGCCTGCGTCTTCCGATGACAGAGCACGTCAGATCGTTAAACCTGTCCAATACTGCCGCGATTCTTGTTTATGAAGCGCTGCGCCAGCAAAATTACCGTGATTTAAAATAGTGAAAAAACCCGCTCATCGATGATGGGCGGGTTTTTTTGCGGATGTTGAAATGCTTTGTTTCGTTTTTGGGCTTAACAACGTAACAGTGTTATGTTACAATGTACCCATCAAAGGAGCTGGACTTATGGAAGAACAATTAATCTCTAAAAAAGAATTACTTGAAAGAACATCGATTTCATACGGTCAGCTGTATCGATGGAAGCGGAAAAACTTAATACCTGAGGAATGGTTTATTCGTAAATCCACATTTACAGGGCAAGAGACGTTTTTTCCGAGAGAGGAGATTTTAAAGCGTATATCAATGATTCAAAAGATGAAAGAAAATTTGTCTTTGGATGAAATGAGGGAAATGCTGTCGCCGAAAATGAAGGATGTCAGCATGACCGCTGATGAATTGCTTCATAAAGGTTTGGTTTCAAGGCCTGCTCTTGAAGCCTATTCAGAAGACGGAGGAAGTCCGGTTTTCTCATCCAGGGATTTGCTTTCGCTGTATGTGCTTGAGGGACTGCTGCAGTCTGGAAATGTCAGCCTTGCAGAAGCAAAAATGGCTGCAGAGGTATTAAAGAAGCATGATACTGAAGAGATTGAAAAACAGACGGAGCTGATTGTGCTCCGCAAGCTCGGTGTCACAACTTGTTTTATAGCGGCTGCGGCGGACAGCATTTTGTTTGAATCATCCGTAAAGGTTGTGGAACGGGTAGATTTATTAAAAGCTTCAGAGGAATTAAAAACAACATTTATGCAGGAGGGCCATCGATGGATGTAGTGGAAAAGCTGGTGATAAACGGATCAGGAAGTTCAAAGGGAGGAACATTTCAATCTGTTGAGATTAATGGCAGCGGGACAGTGGCCGGGGATGTGGAGTGTGACACTTTTTCTTTTAATGGAAACGGAAAAGCTGACGGCAGCGTCAAAGCGAAAGCGGTAACCATCAGCGGTTCAGGAAAGATACATGGAGACGTTGAAGCAGAATCTATCCGGATGAATGGCACTGGTTTTATCCAAGGAGAGGTATCTGCAAAACAATTGAAAATCGCTGGATCATCAACATTTGGCGGCACTGTCAAGGCTGATGGCATTGACATTAGCGGAAAAGCTGTCATGGAAGCAGATTGTGAAACGGAAACCTTTCAATCAGAAGGGAAATGCCAAATCAGCGGGCTTTTAAATGCAGACCAGGTGATCATTAAGCTTTCTGCAGGGGAAAGCTATGCGCGGGAGATCGGCTGCCGCCATCTTCAAGTGACCTGCAGAAAAGGAATGCTGTCATTGCTCAGATTGATGCCGCAGCCTGTTCTAACAGCAGAGCTGATCGAAGGTGACGTGATTGAATTGACAAATACAAAGGCGAAAACCGTGCGCGGAAATAAAGTGGTCATCGGCCCGGATTGCCAGATTGAAACCGTCGAATACAGCGGGGACTATACCTGTGATCCAAGCGCATCGGTTGAAACATCCACAAAGTTGTAAGGAGGATCGTAATGGAGACAACAAAACTGGGAAATTTAAAATTATATGGCGCTGGGCATGCTGCAGGAGGCGCGTATCACAATGTCAGCATCAAAGGAGAAGGTGTAGTTGGAGACGGGCTGTCTGCTGTAGGCTGCCGCATATACGGAACGGGCCTTTTTCTCGGAAAAGCAGAGACTGAGCGGCTGCGTGTGCTCGGAGAAAGTGAATGTAAAGGCGATCTGACAGCCGGCAAAATCAATATATATGGGACAATGAAAGTCAGCGGCTCACTTCAATTTGATCGATTCAATCTGAAAGGCCAGACTGAAATTGGCGGGAATATGACTGGAGAATCCTGCGATGTGAAAGGGAAGCTTAGCGTAATAGGTGATTGTGAAACAGAAATGTTCCATGTCACAGGCTGTGTTGATGTATCGGGGTTATTAAATTCGGGTGAGATCAAGCTGAGATTGAGCCATGATATAAGCCATGTGCAGGAAATCGGCGGAACAACAATTACAGTGAAAAGACGCGCGAGTTTTTTTAGCCGGAAGAAAGGGAAGCTGATCGCCGATGTCATAGAAGGCGATCGGGTTTATTTGGATAATACCGAAGCGGCAGTTGTCAGGGGAAAAGAAGTGATCATCGGGCCGGGATGCAGCATCGGAACGATTGAGTACGAAAACAAATGTGAATGCGATCCGCATTCACAGATTAAAGAAAAAACAAAACTGTAAAACATTGTTCTGTTATACAAAAAGGTGCTCTTTCAGGAGCACCCTTTTTTATTCTTTTCCAGGCTTGCTATCGTATCCTGCGGTAAAAATTGATACTAAAAAAGTGACAATGACACCCATCATGATGATTGTTTTCACCGTCTCTCCCCCTCTTCAATTTTTCCGTGCTGTCCGAGTCTGGATGATTCTGTATTTTTCTTTATTATGAACGGTCGCGGTCTGCCTTGTCAACGATGTATAAGTATCTTTATTTTTAAGAAACCAAAGCATGTATCACGAGATGGCGGCATAGATTGTATCAAAGTACCTTATTTGCATAGTGTATCAAACATGATAGAGGAGGTCCTTATGGATATATTAAAGAAAATTGAACAGTACAGAGAGGAAGAGCAGCGGCTGAAATGGGAAGGAACTTTCGCCGATTATTTGGAGATTATTAAAGAAAATCCGATGGTCGCGCAATCTGCTCATTCTCGAGTTTTTAATATGATAAAAGACAGCGGGATAGAGGAGATTGACGGGCGCAAGAAGTACAGTTTTTTTGACCGCGAGCTGTTCGGGCTTGAAGAATCTCTGGAGCGTCTTGTGGAAGAGTATTTTCATCCGGCTGCCAAACGTCTAGATGTCAGAAAGCGGATTCTATTGCTGATGGGGCCTGTGAGCGGCGGTAAATCCACGCTGGTCACAATGCTTAAAAAAGGTCTCGAAGCATACACGCTGACAGATAATGGCGCTGTATATGCGATTAAAGGCTGCCCGATGCACGAGGACCCTCTACATTTAATCCCCCATCATTTACGCGATGACTTTTACAGAGAATACGGCATTAGAATAGAAGGAAGTCTTTCTCCTTTAAATGTCATGAGGCTGGAGGAAGAGTACGGAGGAAGAATTGAGGATGTGAAGGTGGAGCGCATCTTCTTTTCAGAAGATAAGCGTACGGGAATTGGAACATTCAGTCCCTCTGATCCGAAATCTCAGGATATTGCCGATTTGACGGGGAGTATTGATTTCTCAACAATCGCCGAGTACGGTTCAGAATCAGATCCGCGCGCTTATCGGTTTGACGGAGAGCTGAATAAAGCGAACCGCGGGATGATGGAGTTTCAGGAGATGCTGAAATGTGATGAGAAATTTCTCTGGCATTTGCTTTCCTTGACACAGGAAGGGAATTTTAAAGCTGGGCGGTTTGCGTTAATTTCTGCTGATGAGCTGATCGTGGCTCACACGAATGAAACAGAGTATCGCTCATTTATTTCTAATAAAAAGAATGAAGCCCTGCACTCAAGAATCATCGTGATGCCAGTTCCTTATAATTTAAAAGTGTCTGAGGAAGAGAGAATTTATGAAAAAATGATCGCAGAAAGCGATGTGGCGGATGTTCATATTGCCCCGCATACGTTGAAGGTCGCCGCGATGTTCTCAATCCTTACCCGGTTAAAAGAGCCGAAGCGGTCGGATATTGATCTGGTCAAGAAAATGAGACTGTATGATGGAGAAAGTGTGGAAGGATATAATTCTGTCGACGTTGAGGATATGAAAAAAGAATATAATGATGAAGGCATGAGCGGCATTGATCCGCGGTACGTCATCAACCGGATTTCTTCAACGATTATCAGAAAAAATATGGAATCGATTAATTCTCTCGATGTCCTTCGCTCCTTAAAAGAAGGTCTTGATCAGCACCCATCAATTTCAAACGAGGACAGGGAGCGGTATTTGAATTTTATTTCTGCCGCCCGCAAGGAATATGACGACATTGCGAAAAAGGAAGTTCAAAAAGCGTTTGTGTATTCGTATGAAGAATCAGCAAAAACACTTATGGACAATTACCTCGATAACGTAGAGGCTTATTGCAATAAAAACAAGCTTCGTGATCCTTTGACAGGAGAGGAAATGAACCCTGACGAAAAGCTGATGAGATCCATCGAAGAGCAGATCGGCATTTCGGAAAACGCCAAAAAAGCGTTCCGCGAAGAAATTTTAATCCGCATCTCAGCCTATGCGAGAAAAGGCAAGCGGTTTGATTACAATTCCCATGAAAGACTGCGTGAAGCTATTCAGAAAAAGCTGTTTGCTGATCTGAAGGATGTCGTTAAAATTACGACCTCAACAAAAACGCCGGATGAGCAGCAGCTGAAAAAGGTAAATGAAGTCGTGGCCCGTTTAATTGATGAGCACGGCTACAACTCGACGAGCGCCAATGAGCTGCTGAAATATGTCGGCAGCCTGCTGAACCGATAAGCAACGTGACCCGTCCGAATAGGGCGGGTTATTTTGTCCCATTTTCTAAATAGTTTGTCAATTAAACGTGCATATGTGCATATGATGAATATAAATCTTTTCGAAAGACTTGTTTCATAATCTGGCACAAGCCGGAATACGTATGTATCACGACCACAAATGGTTAAGGAGGGGAATTCATGTCCCAAAATGACAGCGGCCATTTTTTGATTTCTGAGGAAAACTGGTCCCTCCATCGCAAAGGCTTCGATGACCAGCAGCGCCACCAGAAAAAAGTGCAGGAAGCGATCAAAAACAATCTTCCGGACCTCGTAACTGAGGAAAGCATTATTATGTCTAATGGAAAAGATGTAGTGAAGATCCCAATCCGTTCACTTGATGAGTATAAAATCCGTTATAACTATGATAAAAATAAACATGTAGGGCAAGGAGACGGCGAGAGCCAGGTTGGAGATGTTGTGGCCCGGGATGGATCAGACAAAAAACAAGGGCCTGGAAAAGGGCAGGGTGCCGGTGATCAGGCAGGCGAGGATTATTATGAAGCGGAAGTTTCATTAATGGATTTAGAAGAAGCGCTTTTTAAAGAATTAGAGCTTCCGAATCTCCAGCAAAAAGAGCGGGACAATATCATTCATACAGATATCGAGTTTAATGATATCCGTAAAACAGGGTTAACCGGTAATATTGATAAGAAAAGAACGATGATGTCAGCCTTTAAACGAAACGCAATGTCAGGAAAACCGTCGTTCTACCCAATTTATCCGGAGGACCTGAAATATAAGACGTGGAATGACATCACAAAGCCCGAATCAAAAGCCGTCGTTTTAGCCATGATGGATACAAGCGGCAGTATGGGGGTTTGGGAAAAATACATGGCCAGAAGCTTCTTTTTCTGGATGACCCGTTTTTTGCGGACAAAATACGAGACTGTGGAAATTGAATTTATTGCCCATCATACAGAAGCAAGAGTGGTCTCGGAGGAGGATTTTTTCTCAAAGGGAGAAAGCGGCGGAACCATTTGTTCTTCCGTATATCGGAAGTCGCTTGAGCTTATTGATGAAAAGTACAATCCCGCCCGCTATAACATTTACCCGTTTCATTTTTCTGACGGTGACAACCTGACATCTGATAACGCGCGCTGTGTGAAGCTGGTCAATGATATTATGAAGAAGGCCAATCTGTTTTGCTACGGCGAGGTCAATCAGTACAACAGGCATTCAACGTTAATGTCTGCATATAAAAATGTAAAAGATGAGAAATTTAAGTACTATATTTTAAAACAGAAATCTGATGTTTTTCAGGCTCTAAAGAACTTTTTCAGAAATGAAGAGTCTGGTGTAAGCCATCAATTTTCGTAATAAAAAGCCCATTTCAGGGCTTTTTTTTATTTAATAAAAGCAAGAAAACGCTTGCGAAAAAAATACGAGAGAAAAAGAAATTTTTCCTTTGACAAATCTTCTTTCATTTATTAATATTTTATCTTGTGAACTATTATTGAGGAATGAGGTGAAAAGGAGTTGACTGAATCAGAACGTGCTTTGCTCACTTTTGAACAGCTCTTCGATACGTCTCGGGCGATATATAAAAAACAGAAGAAGATATTGGAGATTGTGCTTGAGCCTTTTGATATTACAGTCCTTCAATATTTGCTGATGTTTAAAATTCATCAAAGCGGAAGCACCCCGCTAAGCAAGCTGGCAATGTCGCTTGATCTTAAGCCTGCTTCTGTGACGCGGATGACAGATATTCTGTATAAGCGCCAATTGATGAATCGATATGACAGTCCGGATGACCGCCGTATCGTCATGATTCAGTTAACCGAAGAGGGGGAAGAACTGATAGAAAAAGCCGCTGTGCAATATGCAAAAATGGGTGCTGGCTTGTACCAAAAGCTTGATACCTCCCAGCTGCAGTATTTGCGCAAACTAGCCGGAAGTTTAACGAAGCTTGCTGAAGGCTGTTCAGAAAAAAGCGGTAATTAAAAACTTCTCACATATTTTCACCAGCTTTCCGCAAAATGATAGAGGATGAAACGAAAGGAGAAAACAAAATGAACAGAGGACGTTTAATTCTGACCAACATTATCGGTTTGATTGTTGTTCTTGCAATTATAGCTGGAGGTGCTTACTACTATTATCAAAGCACAAACTACGTAAAAACAGATGAAGCAAAAGTAGCGGGCGATATGGCTGCTATTACTGCTCCAGCGGCAGGTAAAGTATCTGACTGGGATCTGGACGAAGGAAAAACAGTGAAAAAAGGCGACACAGTTGCAAAAATCAAAGGCGAACAAACTGTTGACGTAAAATCCATTATGGATGGAACAATTGTGAAAAACGAAGTGAAAAACGGACAAACCGTACAAGCTGGTACAACAATTGCACAAACGATTGACATGGACAACCTATACATCACAGCAAATATTAAAGAAACAGATATTGCGGATATTGAAGTAGGAAATAGTGTAGACGTAGTAGTTGACGGAGACCCTGATACAACATTTGACGGTACTGTAGAAGAAATTGGCTATGCGACTAACTCAACTTTTGATATGCTTCCATCTACAAATTCAAGCGGAAACTACACAAAAGTAACACAAAAAATTCCTGTGAAAATTTCAATCAAAAACCCATCTGATAAGGTGCTTCCTGGAATGAATGCATCTGTTAAAATTTCTGAGTAAAACAGATCAGTCATCAAACCATGAAAGGAGGTTGTCTTAGATGGCTACAGGCAAAGAAAAAAATGCAAAAAACCCTATGTCATTGCTGATTGTGCTAATGGCGGGTTTATTTTTGGCAATCCTAAACCAAACACTGCTTAATGTTGCAATGCCACACTTAATGACTGAATTTGGCGTAAGTGCAACGACGATTCAGTGGCTGACAACAGGTTACATGCTTGTTAACGGTGTATTGATTCCGTTATCTGCTTTCCTGATTACACGATTTGGCCAACGGAGTCTCTTTCTCGTCGCGATGTTTTGTTTTACGCTCGGTACGTTAGTCTGCGGTATCGCACCTAACTTCTCTACAATGCTGATCGGCCGTTTGATTCAGGCCGTGGGCGGAGGTATCTTGCAGCCGCTCGTTATGACAACCATTCTGTTAATTTTCCCGCCTGAAAGCAGGGGGAAAGGAATGGGGATTTTCGGGCTAGCGATGATGTTTGCTCCAGCGGTCGGCCCGACTCTTTCCGGGTGGATTATTGAGCATTATACATGGCGCATTATGTTTTACGGTCTTGTGCCGATCGGCGCAATTGTTATCATTGTGGCTTTCTTCATCTTTAAAAATATGGTGGAGCCGCAAAAAATCAAACTCGATACTCTTGGCGCAATCCTATCGATTGTCGGATTCGCCTCCTTATTATACGGAGTCAGTGAAGCCGGGTCTGACGGCTGGACCGACCCGATTGTATTGTCTACAGTTATTATCGGAGCCATTGCAATTGTTGCTTTTGTTGTTCAGCAATTGCGTCATGATGATCCGATGCTTGATTTCAGAGTGTTTAAATATGACATTTTCTCACTCTCGAGTGTCATTAATATCATTATAACAGTGGCACTTTACACTGGTATGTTCCTTTTACCGATCTATCTGCAAAACCTGGTCGGCTTTACGGCGCTTCAATCCGGTCTGCTTCTGCTTCCGGGTGCGATCGTTATGCTGATTATGTCACCGATCTCAGGTATTTTGTTCGATAAATTCGGACCGAGACCGCTTGCGATTATCGGGCTTCTCGTGACAGTGGTAACAACATATCAATACACGCAATTGACAATTGATACACCATATACACACATCATGCTGATCTATTCAATTCGTGCATTTGGTATGTCTCTCTTAATGATGCCAGTCATGACAGCCGGGATGAACCAGCTTCCTGCCCGTCTGAACAGCCACGGAACGGCGATGAGCAACACGCTTCGCCAAATCAGCGGATCAATCGGAACAAGTTTAATTACGACGATTTATACAAACCGGACGACATTCCATTATTCACAAATTGCAGATAAAACAAGCACGGCGGACCCGAACTTCCTCCATGCGTTCCAAAATGCAGTTTCGAATTTAATGGTGAATATGAATGTGTCTTATGATACGGCGAAAACATATGTGTACTCACATATTTATAAACACGCGTCACTCGATTCCAATGTCATGGGGATAAATGATGCCTTTATGTGGGCAACCTTATTCTGTGTAGCAGGTTTGATTTTAAGTATCTTCCTGCGTGACGTCAGAAAAGATAAATTGCGTAAGAAGAAAAAAGAGGAGCTTTCATTACTTCCTGCTCCAAAAGAAGCTAAGGAATCTTAATCTGTACAGGGAGGTTTCCTGAATGAAAATTTATGTAGTGTATGATAGTGAAGGCGAACATACTAAAGTGCTTGCAGAAGCGATTGCTGAAGGCGCGAGAGAAAACGACGCGGCTGAAGTGTTCATCGACCATGTAGATCAGGCTGATATCCGCAAGCTTAAAGATATGGATGCGATTATTTGGGGATGCCCAGGGCATTTCGGAACAATCAGCTCCGGTCTTAAAACTTGGATCGACAGACTTGGCTACTTGTGGGCTGAAGGCGAGCTGATCAACAAAGTCGGTGCTGTCTTCTGCACAACGGCAACAACACACGGCGGCTTGGAAATGACAATGCACAATTTAATCACGCCGATGTTCCACCAAGGCATGATTGTTGTCGGACTGCCTGGCAACGTGCCTGAAAACGCACTTTATGGCTCTTATTACGGAGCAGGTGTCACTTGTCCGGTAGACAGTGATGAGTTAATGTCTGAGGAAGGTATTCAGCTTGGACGCGCGTTGGGAAGACGTGTCAGCCAAGTTACAGGAAACCTAACAGCAGGACAGTAAGGAGAGGTTGAAATGGCCATTATTATAGCAATAATTGCTGCTGTCATTGTCATTGCGGCCCTTATTACATTTAACGTCCGCAACGCCTCACCTGGACCTGAGAAGCAAGAAGCAACTGATAGAATTGCACCTCCAGAAGAGGAAAAAAACGAAGCGCATTACCCTGCTGAAGCAAGGGCTGCCGAGCATACGCCATCCGTTGTCAAAAACGATTCTCCAAAAGAGAAGCGTGACACAATGGGTGATGATATTTACAGGCAGGCGCTGCAAAAGTTTAAGCATTCTGATGAAGTTCATGCAGAAGAAGAGGTCACTGAGGAAAGTGACAAAATGCAGGACCGCAGCTATCGTGATGCGCTGCTCTCTATGAAAAATAAGAAAAAGTAATGAAAAAGGCAAATCCGTTTACTCATGCGGGTTTGCCTTTTTTGCTGTTTCCATCAATTATGTTTTTATCAAATAAATCCATGGAATATGTTGTATTCCATCTTGATCTAGTGTACTATGTTACTCATACACCGAGGATTTTTTCCGGGAGGTAAAGACATGAATTCTTTTTTAGGTTTATTAAAGAAAGATATCAAGCTTTCAAGAATGTGGCTGCTAGTATGGATATGCGGAATCATTTTCTTATTGGGAACAGGCCATATTATAGCTTCTCGCACGAAAGAACCTCTAGTCATTTTTGGTTTTTTTGTTGCAGTTGCTTTTTTTCTGCTTTTCTTATCTCCTGTTTTTGTGTTTTATCACCTTCGCAAGGAAGGGAAATCACAGCTTTGGCTGTACAATCCAAATGGCGGCTTATGGTTGTTTTCTTCTAAATTGGCAGCATCTTTGCTCTATCAATTTGTGATTCAGTTGGCATTAACAGCCTATGGCATATGGATGTATCATATGCTCTCTGTAAAAAATCTGCTGGAGCATCAAGTTGATATAACGAGTACAGTGGCTTTGCTGAATATGTATGGGCTTATTTCTTCGTTAGATATGTCAGTAACAGTCATTGTGTTTTGGACTGTTTTTCACTCTCTCAGAAATTGGCGCGGAATGCGGTGGGCTGCGATGGTTCTGTTGGTTGCAGTGTGGTTATTCTTCGATGAATACATCATAAGCCCTTTGGTTGAATCTCAAAAGCATTTCTGGCCTGTAACAGTCTATTGCAATTTTGATTTCCACTTCCACAATGTTTGGAGATTGGAATTAAAACCTATCCATCTGTCTGTGCTAGGGTTGCCTATTACTTTAGTCATCACATTCTTGCTGCTTATTATGGCTTCAAAACTGCTTGATCGTAAAGTAGAGGTGTAAATATGGACAATCAATTCCAATCCTCGAAACCGATTTATCTGCAGATCGCTGATCAGATCTTTTATAGGCTGGTCAGGAAGGAGCTGCTCCCAGGAGACAAGCTTCCTTCAGTAAGAGAAATGGCGATTCAAACTAAGGTAAATCCCAATACAATTCAAAGAACTTACAGTGAGATGGAAAGGCTGGGTATTGTGGAGACAAGAAGAGGTCAAGGGACGTTTATTGCGGAAAAAGCAGAAATCGTAGACGAGCTGAAAGACAAGCTGACACGAGAGGTGCTGGAAGGCTTTGTCAAGCAAATGAAAGAGCTGGGGCTAACGAAAGAGGAAATGGTAGAAGGGATTAAAACATTCACAGAGGGAGGCTAAAATGGAAATCAAGCTAGAACATGTATCAAAAAAATATGGCCGCCATACGGCCGTCAATGATGTGTCAATCACCCTATCATCCGGACGGATTTATGGCCTGATCGGACCGAACGGCAGCGGCAAGTCAACGACCCTGAAAATGATGGCTGGCCTTCTGTTTCCGACTTCAGGATTTGTGAAAGTTGATGAAGAGCAGGTTACGAGAGAAATGGTGCGTCAAACGGCTTATCTTACTGAGCTTGATATGTTTTATCCGCATTTCACTGTTAAAGATATGGTGAATTTTTATCAGTCGCAGTTTCCTGATTTTCAAACAGAACAGGCTTATAAGCTATTGAATGAGATGCAGCTGAATCCGGAAAAAAAGATCAAAAAGCTATCAAAAGGAAATCGGGGCCGGCTGAAAATCGTTCTTGCTTTAGCGAGACGGGCAGACGTCATCTTGCTTGATGAACCTTTTTCCGGGCTTGATCCGATGGTCAGGGATTCCATCGTAAACAGCCTTGTGTCGTACATTGATTTTGAGCAGCAGATTGTCGTGATCGCGACACATGAAATTGATGAAATTGAGACTTTGTTAGATGAAGTAATCATCCTCGCCAATGGAGAAAAAGTTGCGCAGCGTGAAGTAGAAGATATTCGTGAACAGGAAGGCATGTCTGTTTTGCAATGGTTTAAATCAAAAATGGAAGTTTGCTAGAAAGAGGAGGAATATGATGAAAACAGTGTTGGAATTGAAAAACGTGACTAAAAACATCAGAGGCCGAACGATCATTGATAATCTCAGTTTTACGATTCGTGAAGGCGAGGTATTCGGTTTTTTGGGACCAAACGGAGCGGGGAAAACGACAACCATCCGGATGATGGTGGGGTTAATGAAGCTGTCGAAAGGTGATGTCCTCATTTGCGGCCAATCAATTACGAAAGAATATGCCAAGGCGATTAAGCATATTGGAGCGATCGTTGAGAATCCCGAGCTGTATAAATTTTTGAGCGGATATAAAAATCTCCAGCAATACGCAAGGATGGTCAAGGGTGTCACGAAGGAAAAAATTGATGAAGTTGTTGAGCTGGTCGGTTTAACAGACAGAATCCACGACAAGGTGAAAACATATTCTCTAGGGATGAGACAGCGTCTTGGCTTGGCACAATGCCTTCTGCACGATCCGAAAGTGCTGATTTTGGATGAACCGACAAACGGCCTTGATCCGGCGGGGATCAGAGAAATCAGAGATCATTTAAAGAAGCTGACCCGAGAAAGAGGAATGGCTGTCATCGTTTCAAGCCACCTGCTGTCAGAAATGGAACTGATGTGTGATCGAATTGCGATTCTGCAAAAAGGAAAGCTGATCGATATTCAAAATGTAAAAGATGAAAACATTGATGAGAATGATACATATTTCTTCCAGGTTGAGCAGCCGAGTGAAGCCGCTACTGTTTTAAATCAGTACGATTTGCTGAGTAAGACAAATGGTGTAGAAATCAAACTGGCTAAAGAGGAAGTCCCTGCGGTTATTGAATTGCTGGTGATGCAGCAAATCCGTATTTATGAGGTCAAGGTCATAACAAAATCATTAGAGGACCGTTTCTTAGAAATGACAGGTGAAACAAAAGAGGAGGTTCAGCATGCTTAATTTGATTTATAATGAGTGGCTCAAAATTTTCAGCCGAGCCGGAACATGGGTGATGATCGGAATTCTGGGGCTGACAATGGTTGGATTTGCATTTTTGGCGAATCATTTTTCTGCTGGTGAATCAAATTCCCATTGGAAACAAGAACTTCAAGCACAAAACGCCGAATTAAAGAAAGAAATCAAAGAAGATCCTTCACTGAAAGATGGGTATAAAGAAACAATCACACTCAACGACTATCGCATCGAGCATAATATCCCTAGTGACACGGGCTATACGGTATGGTCTTATGTAACGGATTCAGCAAACTTTACCATCCTTACCGGTCTGTTTACTATTATCATCGCGGCCGGAATTGTCGCGAACGAATTTAATTGGGGAACGATTAAGCTATTAATGATTCGGCCGCTCAGTCGTTTTCAAATTTTGATGTCCAAATATATTACAGTTCTCCTGTTTGGGCTCCTGTTGCTGTTGATTTTATTTATCGGTTCTACTTTATTAGGGTTGATCTTCTTCGGGACGGGTGGTGAAACCGCCGCGAATATTCATTTAATCTATAAGGATGGCCATGTCATTGAGCAAAACATGATGGGGCATTTGGCCACAACGTATCTTTCTGAATCCGTCTCGGCTTTAATGGTGGCGACGATGGCGTTTATGCTGTCTGCGGTATTCAGAAACAGCTCTCTTGCGGTTGGTTTTTCCATCTTCTTGTTGGTTGCCGGTACGACTGCAACTGCATTTATTGCAGCGAAGTTTGACTGGGCAAAGTATATATTGTTTGCTAATGTCGACTTGACTCAGTATGTGGATGGCACACCGTTAATAAAAGGGATGACTATGACGTTTTCTCTCGTCATGCTGGCGATCTACTTTATCATCTTCCTGTTGCTTGCTTTCGGAATCTTCATGAAGCGGGATATTGCAAACTAATAAATAAAGCTGTTTTGCATAAGCAAAACAGCTTTATTGTCAAAATAAAAACTGCAGGTTTGCACCTGCAGTTTTTCATATCAATTTATGCTTACGCTTCTTTAGTAACGTTAGCAGCTTGTGGTCCGCGGTTTCCTTCAACGATTTCAAAAGAAACAGCTTGGCCTTCTTCTAAAGTTTTGAAGCCTTCGCCTTGAATAGCAGAGAAATGAACGAATACATCGTCTTGACCTTCTACTTCGATGAATCCGAAACCTTTTTCAGAGTTGAACCATTTTACTTTACCTTCTAACATGAAATTTCCTCCTAAAGCGATCATAACGCTTAAATTCACTATTCTTGCTCTTAACAAACTTTCAAGACGAAAACTCTTACAAAACTTTCTTCTTAAAGATAGTTCGAACAAAAATAATTACCTTTACTCTACCAGTAATCTTCGGAAAAAACAACTGCTTATTGAAACTTTTTTCGGAAAATACCATATTTATTTTTCAATTTGATATTTATTTGCGGAAATTCATCTGCTTTCTCGATATGTGATCATACGTTTGCCTTAGTATTTCTTCATTTTGGGAAGATAAGTAATAGGAATTGACAACCTTATTGGATATGAGTAAGGTAAAAGTTAATCAATATTACAAATGACAACGTTTATCAACTAAGAGAGCGTATGATTTTTATGTCTGATATTGCTTGCATGCTCTAATACATAGATAGGAGTATGGTCACAATGAAAAAGTGGCTTATATGCAGTTTTGTCCTTGTTCTTCTCGTTTCATTTACTGCATGTTCACCGTCTGCAGAACATGAATCGATAAAAATCGGGATTGCTGAGTCTGACGGGGCAATATGGAACTATATTGCTCAAAAGGCTGAAGAGGCAGGGCTGGATATTCAGCTGATCCCTTTTTCTGATTATGCGGAGTCTGATATCGCACTTGCTAACAAAGAAATTGATGCAAACGCCTTTCAAACCATTTCATATTTTCAGTCGTTCACTGAAAAATACAAACTTAATTTGGCACCGCTCGGGACGACATACATAACGCCCATGGGCATTTATTCAAAACGATATGACCGAATCCAAGATATACCGCGGGGAGCTGTCGTTTCTGTTCCGGATAAAGCGTTCGATTTTGGCAGGGCGCTTACGGTGCTCCAGGAAGCGGGTTTGCTAACGCTGAAAAACGGATTTAACGGAACAGGTTCAGTTGATATGATTAAAGATAATCCGAGACACCTGAAATTAAAAGCTGTCCGGCAACAGGATGCAGTGAGCGGTGCCGACGTGTTTGTCATGAAACCATCAGAAGCAAAAAAAGCGGGCTTGAACCCGAAAAAGCATACGCTAAAGAGCGGCGGACCCATGTCTGGGGAAGAGATGAATTTGATTGTTGTCAGAGCGGAGGATCAAGATCGGGAAGCGCTGCAAACCATTCTTGAGCTTTATCAAGCTGATGATACAGCGGCATTTATAGAAAAAGAATACCAGGGAGATCTTGTCCCGGCTTTTCTGCCTTTGAAACGTCTTTCAGATTGGAAGAATGAATTCGAACATTGAATTCATTCTTTTTTTTCTGAAAAACACACTCTGTTCCGTCCCGTTTCTTTCGCTTTGTAAAGCATTTGATCGGCAAGAATGGGCAAGGATCCTGGCTGTTCCGTATTATTGGGGTAATGAGCGGCCCCTAGTGATATCGTAACTGAAAGCTCTTCACCGTTTGTTAATACAATCGGTGCATCACTTACAGTTCTCCTGATCCGTTCAGCGATCCGGGCTGCTTTATCAAGAGAACAGTTCGGCAGGAGCACGGCAAATTCTTCACCGCCGATCCGAGCGGCAGGATCTGTATTTCGGATGCTCTGCTTCAGACGTAACCCCAGCTCTTTGAGCACCTGATCTCCTTCATGATGGCCATATTGGTCATTGATGGTCTTAAAATGATCGATATCCATATAAATCAGTGCAAATTGAAAATGCGGGGTATCGGCCGCCTGCTGATACAGAGCTTTCGTGGTTTCTTCAAACTTTCTTCGGTTATACACGCCTGTTAAAAAGTCAAAGTGCGCCTGAAACTTATATTGTTTAAAAAGAAGATGTGCATTTGTTTCATGATCAATAATATATAAACTGAGCATGCCGCCCGCTATTGATATGATCCAAAAATACAAATGAAGTTCGTATGAATGTAAATCTATAAGAAAATAAAAGGAAAAGGAGATCAAGCTATTTGTGATTATTAAAAGATAGAAAGCATGTTTTAGTTGAACTTTTTTTCTTCTAGAAACAATGAGTGACGGAATGGCAGCGATACAAATGATAATAACCGAGTATAGTGCAGATGTGTTCATCGTAATCAGCAAGCGGCCTGCAGTGATCATGGCTAGGGCCGTTGCCGTTGAAACCCAGCCTCCATAAAGAGCGGCAATCATAATAGGGATATTTCGAAGATCAATAATTGAATGCTGATAGGTAAATCCAAAAACCATCAGAATAACCCCGAGCAAACCGCAGGCCAGTCCTTTAACAGCTTGAAAAGATATGCTGTCTTTTTTATGTACTAGCCTTTCTTTAAACAGGTGGGTGAAGAGATAATTAAATGTGATTAAAATGGTCAAATTTACAAACAGTTCTTTCAGCAAATATTATCACCCTTATATAAGGTACTAAAGATGGAAGGGAAAGAAAAGAACAAAAAAGGCATTATATAAGGTTTTTTTACTTGAATTGATAAGTTAAAATAATTCGCACTTGACCCATCGGAATTAGTGTAATATAGTAAATGAGAAAATTTGAAGGGAGAGTTTACCTGCTTTGGAGACTTTACTGGTTGTATTACATGTATTTATTTTATTTTTACTTATCTTAGGGCTCTTTGTTATGCAGAAAAAACATGTTTCCTTCTCTAAACGTGTATTTACTGCGCTGGGGCTGGGAATTGTATTCGGATTTGCGCTTCAGCTGATTTACGGCCCGACTTCAAATATAGTCATTCAAACAGCCGACTGGTTTAATATTGCCGGGGGCGGATATGTCAAATTGCTTCAGATGGTTGTCATGCCGCTCGTCTTTATTTCGATTCTCGGCGCATTTACAAAGCTGAAGCTGACAAAAAATCTTGGGAAAATCAGCGGTTTGATTATCGGGATTTTAGTAGCAACAACAGCAGTTGCTGCAGCTGTCGGTATCGCGTCCGCGCTTTCATTTGATCTGCAGGCGATTCAGGTTGACCAAGGAAGTACAGAGCTTTCACGGGGACAGGAGCTTCAGCAGAAATCAGAGGATATGACAGCGAAAACGCTGCCGCAGCAGATTGTTGAACTGCTGCCTGGAAACCCGTTTTTAGATTTTACGGGAGCTAGACCGACTTCAACGATCGCTGTCGTTATTTTTGCCGCTTTCCTTGGAGTGGCATTCCTCGGCGTAAAACACAAACAGCCGGAACAGGCAGAAACATTTAAAAAACTGGTTGATGCCGTTTATGCCATTGTCATGCGTGTTGTCACACTCATTTTGAGACTGACGCCTTATGGGGTGCTGGCCATCATGACAAAAACAATTGCAACGAGTGATCTTGACAGCATTCTAAAACTGGGCATGTTCGTGATTGCATCATATGCCGCGTTAATCACTATGTTTATCATTCATTTGCTGCTGCTGACGTTCAGCGGCTTGAATCCGGTGATTTATTTGAAAAAAGCGGTGCCTGTACTTGTATTTGCATTTACGTCAAGGTCTAGCGCAGGTGCTTTACCGCTGAATATTAAAACACAGAGAAGCATGGGTGTACCGGAGGGAATCGCAAACTTTGCCGGTTCGTTCGGTCTTTCGATCGGCCAAAATGGATGTGCCGGCATTTATCCTGCGATGCTGGCGATGATGATTGCTCCGACTGTCGGCCAAAATCCATTTGACCCGGTGTTTATTATCACTGTTATCGCAGTCGTTGCCATCAGCTCCTTCGGGGTTGCCGGAGTCGGCGGCGGAGCGACATTCGCGGCGCTTCTTGTTTTATCATCATTAAACATGCCTGTCGCGCTCGCCGGTTTGTTAATCTCAATTGAACCGTTAATCGACATGGGGCGTACTGCTTTGAATGTCAGCGGAAGCATGACATCCGGTCTTATTACAAGTAAGGTCACAAAGGAAATTGATCAAGGGGCATTTCATGATCAATCCAGAGTGATTGAAGCTGAAGAAGCGTAACATATGAAAACGTGTAATCCAAACAAGGATTACACGTTTTTTTAACGGCCGGGTTCTAAGTCCTCCAGCATTTCCATCATCGTGTTGTCGTCCATGACATTCATTGCGCTTTGTTCAAAATGAATGGGTTCAGCATAATGCGGCTGTCTTTTTTTCGCGGGTGTCTCAGTTTGCCTAGTTTGAGACTGTGTATGCTGATGCTGTGGTTGCTGCTGTCCGGCGTGCTGGTGCTGACGGCCATTTTGCCGCTGGCTTTGATGCTGCGAACGGTCCTGGTTATCACCGCTGCTTCCGCTAAATGCTTGTTTGACCATGTTTCCTACAGTAGAAGCATCAAACGTGTTATTTTCTGAATTTCGTCTATTCATTTGTCCTGTGATAAACCCGCTGATTCTGTGGCGGATCTGAGGTGATAATGCAGCAATAAGCATAGTTGATCCTATGATCAATGCTGCGGGGCTGATTCCTCTTCGCTGGTTGAACAACATGATCCCTCCTTTGCAGTGTATTCATATTTTCCCCCTCGTTAGACAAATTAACCGTTATATTTCCCGGGAAAGCATTTCCTCCAGATTTGCATGCATAATTAAAGCCAGTTAGAAAAACCTATAAGTAAAGTGATAAAGGAGGAATTCACATGTTTGGAAAAAAACAAGTCCTTGCGTCTGTGCTTCTTATCCCTTTGCTTATGACTGGCTGCGGTGTGGCCGACCAAGGTGAGGGCAGACGTGATAATAATGATGTAAGAAACGTAAATTATCGAAATCCGGCCAATGACGATATGCGGAATGTAAACAATCGGGATAACGTTGACAATAATGTTAATGATAATGTCAATAACAATCGTGTAAATGACGATAATAACAACGACCGAAAACTTGAGGTTGCTGATGAAGCAGCTGATAAAGTAACAGACCTAAAAGAAGTAAAGCATGCCGATATCATTGTGGCTGGAAATCAAGCCTACGTTGCAGTCGTTTTAACCAATGGAAATAAAGGTGCAGTAGAAAACAATCTGAAGAAAAAAATAGCCAAAAAGGTAAGATCTACTGACAAAAACATTGATAATGTTTACGTTTCAGCTAACCCTGATTTTGTAGAGCGTATGCAAGGATATGGAAAACGTATTCAAAATGGTGACCCAATCGCCGGATTATTTGATGAATTTACACAAACTGTACAGCGCGTATTCCCTAACGCTGAATAAATAAAAAAAGCCGCACAATTTGTGCGGCTTTTTCTTTGCGTTAATGACACACTGCGAACTCAGGCTGCATAGAGTAAAAATAAAAAGGTACAAGACGGACCGGCTCAGGGAGGGAGACGTTTGCGGGATGGCATAGGAAAGCGTGCGGCATCCGCTCTATTCCTGTGCGGAGTCCTTGTGATGCTGGCTGTGAGCTCAGCCATCGTATCAAGCGCGATGTATATCCTGTCTTTTCCAGGTCAGGCATCTGGAATAACAAAAGAACAAGTGACGAAGCACATGAAGAAAGAGTCATTCAAACAGGCCGATATTTATTACACTTCTAAGGAAAAGTCCTTACTGCCATTAACGAAAGAAACGCTTGAATATGCGGTCAGTATTAATCAGATTATGATTGGATATTCGAATCAAAAGCCTATTGACATTATTTTTTTTCCTAATGAAAAACAGATGGAGGCTTACTCCGGTTTATTGGATGTAGTTGGTTTTTATTCTGAACGGGAGCAGCTGATCGGATTGTTGCCTGAAGAGAAAAAGAAACTGTTAGAAGGGGACGAGGTAGCGGTTTATTTGTACCAGAGATTGTTGATTCATGAATACTCGCACCATGCGTTTCACCAGAAATTGAAGGAGCTTGAGACGGATCCCGATGAGTTTCCGTTATGGTTTCATGAAGGGTTAAGCGAGTGGATTGCAAACTATGAATTGCTCATAGATCCGATCACGTTTTCTGTCGTGCCCTTTGACCGTTTGCAGACTGATCGAGACTGGCAGGAAGCCAGAGCCGAATATGACACTGATGTCTATTTGCAAAGCTTTTATATGATCGATGAGCTGACGGACAAATATGGGAAAGACATTATTTCAGAAATGATTAAGGAAACAGCAAAAAAAGGGGACTTTGAAAAAGGGTTTAAATCAGCAACAAAGGAAAGTCTTGATCAATTTGAAAAAGATTTCAAGAAAAAATTTGAAAAAAACAGTGCGGCATTGGATAGTATCTATCCAATGCCTTTGTTATTAGTGAAGTCCTTGCTGACCCATTCCGCCTTGTGTTGGAGGCATTTGTCCTTGGGCAGGGGCGAATGAATTTCTCAGCTGTTCCATATCCTGCGCATCAAGCTGAGGAACCTGGTAATAGCCGTGTTTGTTTTGGTATAGGAAAATTTCAAATGCCATTTCAACATACTCCTGAATTTGCGCAGACAGTACGCGTCTTACGGCCGGATTTGTCATTTCCAGAGAAGCCATCGTCAGCATAGAAGCTTGTGCTTTAATCGCGCAAAGCATTTGTCGGCTGATGATGCTGTCATCAATATCATTCATGGATTGAACAGGTTTTTTAGGCTGTGACGGCTGCATGCCGTAAACAGCCTGGTTGTCCTCCTTCATCATATAAGTTGCTGTTTTTTGTGAAGGTTCGCTGCCTGTTTTGAAGCATTCTGCAGTTATATTGTATTGAGATGTAATGAATTGATGTTGACGATCAAGGATGTTTAATAATTCTTGATCCTTACAGAATTGTCTCAGCATCATAAACTGATCTAGCACAGTAAGTGTTCCGGAAAGCACCTCATGCATATCAAACATTTCATGTCCGCCGTGGTTTTTATGCGGTTTGCCAGGAATACCTTTGTTCATTTGGGATTGCTGCTGCTGATTGAACTGATCCAAACCGAATTCCTCCTTTTTTTTCAGATCAGCTGTATTTTGTGTCAGTCTGCCGTGTATTATGCAGAAGCCTGAAAGGAATTATATGCTGTCTGTCGAAATGATAAGCAGACAAAATCGTTGTCATTATGTGTATATTAAGGGAGGAAATATGATGAGGCGTATTCTGCATATTGTGTTGATCACGGCATTGATGTTCTTAAATGTAATGTACACGTGCGAAGCTGTAAAGGCAGCTGCAGCTGAACCGCAACAGCCTATATCGATTGAGAAGGCAATACAGCAAAAAGAAGGACAGGCGCTTGTCGAAGGATATGCAGTCGGCCAGGCTGTTTCCCCGCAGCATTATAAGCTGACAAGCCCTTTTTCAAATGATTATAATGTTGCGCTGGCAGACCGTAAAAACGAGACATCGCCCGAACACATCCTTCCTGTGCAAATCCCCTCCGCCTTCAGAAGCCAATTTGGGCTGCAAACTAATCCGCTTCTTCTTGGGAAAAAGATAACGGTTCAAGGAAAGCTTGAAAATTACTTTAACACGACAGGACTTAAAAACGTTCAGTCGATGAACGTAACCGATGACACGAAAACTCCGCCGGCTGAACAGCAAGTGACCATAAATGAAGCACGGGGAAGGCTGAATGAAGAAGTAACGATAAAAGGGATCATTACAGCTGATCAAAACGCAATCGGAGGCGGGAAGCTGTCGACCTTTTTGCAAGATGAAACCGGAGGCATTAACATTTATTCGCCATCCCCTGAACAATTTCCCGAATTAAAAGAGGGTATGGATGTCACGGTGACAGGGAAAATCACGTCTTACCAGGGGCTGAAAGAAATCGTTCCAAGCTCATCAGGCATCAAAATCAACCAGTCAAATCAATCCCTCCCCGCCCCCAAACACTTAACAATCAATGAACTTATTAACGGCAGCCTAGGTGATCAGTATGAAGGAAGCCTTGTGAAACTAACCGCTTTTGTTTCCTCAATTCCAAGTTCTCCTGCCGGCGGCGGTTACAATGTAACAATGATTGATGACGACCATCATGCAATGACGCTCCGGGTTATAAATGAAACAGGGGTGATAAACGAGCTTGATGAGGGCAAATGGTATGAATTTACCGGTGTGTTAAGCAGATACCAAACCTTCCAACTGCTTCCGCGAAAATCGGCTGACCTGAAGCTGCTTGAAGAGCAGCCCGCACCTCCGTCTGCGCAGGGAGAATATGAAGGGATTGTTGACCGGGTAGTTGACGGCGATACCATTCATCTCAAATCTCCGGTGCTTGGAACGACAAAAATCCGGTTTGTAAATGTAGATACACCCGAAACATATCACACACCAAAAAACGACGCAGATGAAAATCAATTAAGATTTGGCAAAAAAGCATCTGACTATCTAAAAACGGTTCTGTCCCCGGGTGATAAAATTACTGTCAAGGTCGGGAGTGAAGCCAAGGACAGCTATGGCAGATTGCTCGGACAAGTCATAACCGAATCAGGTTCCAACGTAAACTTAGAGCTTGTAAAAAACGGCTATGCTCCGACGTATTTTATTTGGCCGGTTGACAATGAAGAGGATTATCAGCAATTTCAGGCCGCAGTAGCCGCTGCAAAAAAAGACCAAAAAGGAATTTGGAATGAAAACGATCCCCTCATGGAAATGCCGTTTGAATTCAGAGCCAGAGAGCAAGGGAAAGGCCTGACAAGATATGTTGGGGACTCGTCGAATAAAACATATGTGCAGCCAGCTGACTGGAAGAAGATAGCTGTGGAAAACAGAATTTTCTTCGCCTCAGCAAGTGAAGCGGAGAGCGCGGGATATAAAAAAAGGCAAACGGCACCTCAAGAACATGTGCCGCTTAGAATTCTCAGCATGAATGATTTGCATGGCAAAATCGATCAGCAATATGAGCTTGATCTTGATGGAAATGGAACTGTAGACGGCACGTTTGGACGCATGGATTATGCCGCCGCATATTTAAAAGAAAAAAAGGCTGAAAAGAAAAACTCGCTGATTGTGCACGCGGGAGATATGATCGGCGGAAGCTCTCCAGTTTCCTCTCTTCTTCAGGATGAACCGACTGTAGAACTGATGGAGGACATCGGATTTGATGTCGGAACCGTGGGAAACCACGAATTTGATGAAGGCACGGATGAACTTCTGAGGATCTTAAATGGAGGTGATCATCCGAAAGGCACAAGCGGATATGATGGACAGAACTTTCCCCTTGTATGTGCCAATTGTAAAATGAAATCAACTGGAGAGCCCTTTTTGCCGGCTTATGACATCATAAATGTGGAGGGCGTACCCGTTGCTTTTATCGGAGTTGTCACACAGTCGGCAGCTGGCATGGTTATGCCTGAAGGAATAAAAAATATCGAGTTTACAGATGAAGCAACAGCGGTGAATAAGGCGGCCGAAGAGCTCAAGAAAAAAGGCGTGAAGGCCATCGCGGTTCTCGCACATATGTCAGCTGAACAAAACGGCAACGCCATTACCGGTGAGTCTGCTGATCTTGCAAACAAAACAGATTCTGAAATTGACGTGATTTTTGCCGCGCATAATCATCAGGTTGTTAACGGTGAAGTGAATGGAAAACTGATTGTTCAAGCGTTTGAATATGGAAAAGCGATAGGTGTCGTTGATGTAGAGATCGATAAAACGACAAAAGACATTGTCAAAAAGTCCGCGGAAATCGTATATGTTGATCAAAGTAAAATCGAACCGGATGTCAGCGCGTCAGCCATTTTAAAGAAATACGAAACAATTGCGGAACCGATTATCAGCGAGGTAGTCGGCGAAGCCGCTGTTGATATGGAAGGCGGGTATTCAAATGACGGCGATACACCTCTTGGAAACCTGATTGCGGATGGTATGAGAGCTGCCATGAAAACGGATTTTGCCCTTATGAATGGCGGCGGCATACGTGAAGCGCTGAAGAAGGGTCCAATTACGTGGGGAGATCTTTACAATATTCAGCCATTTGGAAATGTGTTAACGAAGCTTGAGATTAAAGGAAAAGATTTAAGAGAGATTATCAATGCTCAAATCTCGCCGGTTTTTGGGCCTGACTACAGCATCAGCGGGTTTACGTATACGTGGGATAAAGAAACCGGAAAAGCAGTTGATATGAAAATGGCAGATGGCACCGAGATCCAGCCCGATGCCACATATACATTGACTGTCAACAACTTTATGGCGACGGCGACAGGGACCAAATATCAGCCAATCGGACTGCTGGGAAAAAATCCGGTGACAGGGCCTGAGGATTTGGAAGCGACAGTTGAGTACGTGAAGAGTTTTGATGAGCCAATTGCGTATACAAAAGAGGGAAGAATTAAGCTTGCTGAAGCCAGTGATATTGAAGACCCTGTAACAGAAGACCCGATTACGGAAGAGCCTGGAGATGATCCGGTGACGGAGGATCCGATTAAAGAGGATCCAAGGCCAGGTGAAGATTTGCCTGATATAAAAGAAACTCCGGGAACAGCACCGGTTCATCAGCTGCCGCCTTCAGCCATTTCGAGATTCAATGAAATACCAATCAACAACACAAAAACCGCTGATACTGCTAATAGCATCAGCACATTGCCGTTACGAAACGAGGGCGGGGAAAGCGGGTCTGAGCATCCGCTTCCAGATACATCAGCAAACTACTATAACTTTATGATAATCGGTGCGGCGGTGACATTGTCAGGAACTTATCTATATGTCAGAAGAAAAAGGAGCGCCTCCAGAACGTGAAAAAAATTATTCCACTATTTATCATTGCTGCCGGCCTAGTGATCGCAGGCTATGGAGGCTTTAAATTGATCGATACGAATATGAAAACGGAACAGACACTAAAAGAAGCAAAACTGGCGGCTAAAAAGCCGCCGCAGGAACCTTTGGGGACGAAAAATAGCACAGATCAAGCAAAGAACAAAGCATCATTTAAGCCTGAGACCGGCCAAGCGAGCGGCATTTTAGAAATACCGAAAATCAATGCAGAGCTTCCGATCGTGGAGGGCACCGATGCTGATGATTTAGAAAAAGGTGTCGGGCATTACAAGGACAGCTATTATCCTGATGAAAACGGACAAATTGTGCTGTCAGGGCATCGGGATACCGTGTTTCGCCGGACGGGAGAGCTGGAAAAGGGGGATCAGCTCCGTCTTCTCCTGTCATATGGAGAATTCAGATATGAAATTGTAAAAACAAAAATTGTCGATAAGGATGACACATCTATTATCACGCTTCAGCATGAAAAGGAAGAGCTTATTCTGACGACCTGCTATCCGTTTTCATACGTCGGAAATGCCCCGAAACGCTATATTATATATGGAAAACGAGTGACTTAAAAAGCCGAGGCAGTGCCTGCGGCTTTTCTTCATGAAAAATATGTGCGGCAAAGGTTTTTCATATCAGCCGGGAAAGGGGCTTCAGCAACTATGAGCTCGTCTGTTATCGGGTGAACCGCTTGTACTTTATTGGCGTGCAGTGCCTGCCTGTTTAGCAGCTTGCTCCCGCCTCCGTAAAGCGAGTCTCCTGTCAACGGATGTCCGATGCTCGCCATATGAACACGGATTTGGTGTGTTCTGCCTGTTTCCAGCTCTAATTCAACGAGCGACAGCCGTTCTTTCACATTGCTGGCCATTACCTTGAAATGAGTGACGGCTGTTTGCCCGCCTGGTGAAACCCGGCGTCTTGTCGGGTGTGACCGGTCTCTGCCGATTGGTGAATTAATTGTCCCTTTTTTCGTCCGTAGCTTACCTTCAGCGATGGCGGTATACGTACGCTTCAGCGTCTTTTTCTCTAACTGCTGGTCTAAGATGGCGTGTGCCAAACGATGCTTGGCAAAAACGATAGCGCCAGATGTATCCTGATCAAGACGATGGACGTGGCGCACCTTACATGTTTCGCCATTTATCTGATAATGATAAGCGATCAAATTAGCCAGTGTGCCGGTTTGCCCATCCTCATTCGGATGCGTCGCGATGCCAGCGGGTTTATTGACGATGAGCATATGATTGTCCTCATATAAAATATCAAGCTCGCCATACTCCGGAATGACCGAAGATGCTTCAATTTCCTGAAGATCAATGAAGACACGGTCTCCCTTTTTTACAATCATATTGTTTAAGACGGATTCGTGATTGACCTTTATCTGTTGATGGGACATCCAGTCTTGTATCACTGGTTTAGAAGCTTTGAGCGCTGTTTTGAGTACGGAAAACAGCCATTGGCCGTCCTGTTTTTCATTGATGAGGATCTCAAGCCCTCTGCCTTTTTGGTTCATGTTAAATGGCTCCTTTTCGAAGCGGAAGGCTGCTGTTTCTCATAGGAAACACTTACCTTAGCTTTCGCGTTTTTTTCTGTGCTATTCTTGAGTAAGACTTAGGATATTCGATGGCAAGAAAGGTGATTGACGTGAGAATTGTGAACGCAGCAACTGCAGAACAGGAGAGCTTTATCAAGGAGCTGTCTATGGAGCTGATCCATGATGTATTTCCTCTTTATTTCTCCGAACTGGACATTCAGCGCTTTAAAAAGAAAGGCGTTCTGTCTTTAAATAACCATTATTACCAAGGAACATTAAAAGAAGCATTTCAAATTATGGCTTGTCTGCAAATGATACATATTATCCTGACCAAGCCTTCACCGCACTCTGATTTGAGTGATCAGGCGATTTTTGAAAAAAACAGCAAGATGCTGAATGATTTTGGGATTTATTTTCCGTTTGCTTTTTCTGACTTTCAAAAGAAGACTAACAAAGCCTTTTTCGGTCAAAGAAGGCTGATATAATCATGCGGCAAGGGCTTTTCTATTTTTAGAAAAGCTCTTTTTGTATCAGAGAAATCATATCATAAAACCTTTCCTCTAACTCCCTTTTTAAACGGCTCGTGTCTGAACATACTAATGATTGAAAGGGGTGCTGACAATGAGTTCAGTTAAAGATACAATGACAACGCAGGTGGCAACCGTTTCTCCGAATCAAACGATTCAGGAAGCGGCTTCTCTAATGAAACAGCATAACGTCGGGGCGATCCCCGTTGTAGAGCAAGGTGTTTTAAAAGGAATGCTGACTGACCGTGACATTGCATTAAGAACTACAGCTCAGGGCCGTGATGGCCAGACACCCGTTTCAGAAGTGATGTCAACAGAACTCGTATCAGGAAACCCTAATATGAGTCTGGAAGACGCGTCGCAGCTGATGGCCCAGCACCAAATCCGCCGCCTTCCTATTGTAGATCAAAACAATCTAGTCGGGATCGTTGCGCTTGGAGACCTGGCAGTCAATCAGATGTCGAACGAGTCTGCGGGATCAGCGCTGACAAACATTTCTCACCAAAACATTCATTAATAAGAAAGAGCTTGCAGTGTGCAGGCTCTTTCTTCACATAAAGCTTTACTTTTTGAAAGCAGACTTGTTTCGGGGTATAGTTGAGTGTATACATATGTCTCAATTCGGACTAAAGGAGTTGTACCCAGTGATTAAAGCGTTAATTTTTGATTTTGACGGGCTTATTCTAGATACAGAAACACACGAATATGAGGTTCTTCAGGAAATATTTGAAGAGCACGGCTCAGTGCTGCCGTTATCTGTCTGGGGAAAGGTCATCGGAACTGCTGCGGGTTTCCGGCCTTTTGACTATTTAGAAGAGCAGATCGGGAAAAAGCTGAACCATGAAGAGCTCACACAATTGAGAAGAGAGCGGTTCGCCAAACGCATGGAAACAGAAAAAGCGAGACCTGGTGTCGAAGCGTATTTGAATGCGGCAAAGGATTTAGGTTTAAAAATAGGCCTTGCCTCCAGCTCTGATTATAAATGGGTGTCCGGCCATTTGAAGCAAATCGGCCTGTTTGATGATTTTGAAGTTATTCAAACTGCTGATGATGTGGAAGAGGTAAAGCCGAATCCTGAACTCTATTTATTGGCGGCAAAGAACCTCGGGGTATCGCCAGCGGAATGTCTCGCGTTTGAGGATTCTGTCAATGGTTCGATTGCTGCGAAACGTGCAGGCATGAAGTGTGTCATTGTCCCGAATAAAGTAACGGGTACCTTGATGTTTGAAGACTATGATCACAGGCTTGAATCAATGGCGGAAATGGAGCTCGCCCTATTGCTTGATCATCTGAACTCACAAAACTAGAAAGGAGCGAGTAGGTTGTCTGAGAAATTAGATTTGACCCGGTTTGAAAAGAAAATGGTTATCCGCAATATCGAAGAGAAAGACATCGACAAGATTATCGATCTTCAAAAGGACTGCTTTCCAGGAATGGAGCCTTGGAAGCGGGAGCATTTAATCAGCCATTTGGAGCATTTTCCAGAAGGACAGTTTTGTGCAGAATTCGAGGGTGAAATTATCGGTTCGTGCTCAAGTCTCCTGATTAACTTTGATGAATATGATGACCGCCATACGTGGCAGGACATTACAGATGACGGTTATATCACCAACCATAATCCTGACGGCTTGAATATGTATGGAATTGAAGTCATGGTGCACCCGAAATACAGACGAATGAAAATCGGCCACCGTTTGTACGAGGCGAGAAAGGACTTAGCTAGACGCTTAAACCTGAAAAGCATCATCATAGGCGGTCGGATTCCAAACTATCATAAATATGCAGAGGAAATGACAGCGAGAGAGTATGTTGAACAGGTGACACGCCACCAAATATACGATCCGGTTCTTTCTTTTCAGCTGATGAACGGCTTTACCCTTATGCGAATTAACCCGAACTATCTCCCGGATGATACAGCTTCGATCAAGTATGCGACGCTGATGGAATGGAATAATGTCGATTATCTACCGCAGCAGACAAAACGCTATTATAAATCGGCGTTCCCTGTTAGAATTTGTGTGATCCAATACGAAATGAAGAAAATTTATTCCTTTGAGGAATTTGCGAATCAAGTAGAATACTATGTCGATGTTGCTTCCGACGCAAGATCTGATTTTGCGGTGTTCCCGGAAATTTTCACAACCCAGCTGATGTCCTTCCTTGAGGAACGGTCACCGAGCTTGGCGGTGCAGAGAATTACCGAGTATACAGAAGATTACATCAGCCTGTTTACTGACTTGGCTGTGAAGTATAACGTCAACATTATCGGCGGATCTCATTTCGTCGAAGAGGAAGGCAAGATCTATAATATCGCTTACCTGTTCAGACGGGACGGAACGATCGAGAAGCAATACAAACTCCATATTACGCCGAATGAACGCAAATGGTGGGGGATCAGCGCAGGAGACCAAGTTCGCGTGTTTGATACGGACTGCGGGAAAATCGCGATCCAGATCTGTTATGACATTGAATTTCCTGAGCTTGCCCGGATTGCGGCTGATAAAGGAGCCAAAATCATCTTTACGCCATTTTGTACAGAAGACCGTCAAGGCTATCTGCGTGTCAGATACTGTTCGCAGGCTAGAGCGGTTGAAAATCAAATTTATACGGTTATCTCTGGAACGGTCGGAAACCTTCCGCAAACGGAAAACATGGATATCCAATACGCCCAGTCAGGCATCTTTGCCCCGTCTGATTTTGAATTCGCTCGTGACGGCATTGTCGGCGAAACAAACCCGAATATTGAAATGGTCGTCATCGGCGATGTTGACCTGGAAATTCTCAGAAGACAGCGCCAAAACGGTACAGTGCGCCAGCTAAAAGACAGACGGCGTGATATTTATCATATTCAATATAAAAAATAATTCCCAAAATAACCCGCCTGAATTGGCGGGTTTTTTAAAACAAAAGCGGAATTGTTTAGGTGCTATCTTTAAAATAAAAGTAGGTATAGTGGAGGTGCATTATGGAGTTTCTGTATTTTCGCCATTTCCTATATCATACAGAAAACGGCTAGGCTTCACATTGCTATTGCAATGGCTGTCCAAGTTGTTTCGAGTGTGACCTTTATCAGTACGATGCTGAGCATTGTGACCTTGCCTGTTTTGCTTTGGATGCTGCATCCTCTTTCTTCTTGAGAAAGAGGATATTTTATTATTTACGCGGTTTATTGACTCTGACCCGGTCTGGCTTTATATTGAAGGCAGGGAAATCATCACCAAGACATCACATAAAGAGAAGGTCTGTTTCAATTGAATTGGCATTATAGGGAACGCTAATGAAATGGAGATGATGGGGATGGAAAACATTCAGCAAAATCAGGGATTAAAGCAAAAAGATGAGCAATTTGTGTGGCATGCCATGAAGGGAGCGCATCAAGCGGACAGCCTGATAGCCCAGAAGGCCGATGGGGCCTGGGTAACCGACATAGACGGACGCCGCTATTTGGATGCGATGTCCGGTTTGTGGTGCGTCAACATTGGTTACGGCAGAAAGGAGCTTGCGGAGGCTGCCTATGAGCAACTAAAGGAGCTGCCTTACTACCCGTTAACGCAAAGTCACGCACCCGCAATTCAACTGGCGGAAAAGCTGAATGAATGGCTTGGCGGCGATTATGTTATCTTTTTTTCCAACAGCGGATCGGAAGCAAACGAAACTGCTTTTAAAATTGCCCGCCAGTACCATCTGCAAAACGGCGACCACAGCCGTTATAAATTCATCTCAAGATATCGGGCATACCACGGCAATACATTGGGAGCGCTCTCAGCTACCGGACAGGCGCAGCGGAAATATAAATACGAGCCTTTGAGCCAAGGGTTCCTGCATGCAGCTCCGCCAGATATATACCGGAATCCTGATGATGCAGACACGCTTGAAAGCGCAAATGAAATCGACCGCATCATGACATGGGAATTAAGCGAAACGATTGCCGGGGTCATTATGGAGCCCATCATTACAGGCGGAGGCATATTAATGCCGCCGGACGGATATATGAAAAAGGTGGAGGACATTTGCCGGCGCCACGGAGCCCTTTTGATTTGCGATGAAGTGATCTGCGGGTTTGGACGGACAGGTGAGCCGTTCGGGTTTATGCACTACGGTGTGAAGCCTGATATCATTACGATGGCAAAGGGAATCACAAGCGCGTATCTGCCATTGTCAGCGACTGCTGTGAAACGGGACATTTTCGAAGCGTATCAGGGGGAAGCTCCTTATGACCGTTTCCGCCACGTGAACACGTTCGGCGGAAGCCCGGCTGCCTGTGCCTTGGCGTTGAAAAACCTGCAAATTATGGAGGACGAACAGCTGATTCAGCGATCCCGCGATCTTGGAGCAAAGCTTTTAGGTGAGCTTCAACCTCTGAGAGAACATCCGGCAGTCGGAGATGTTAGAGGAAAAGGGCTGCTGATCGGAATCGAACTCGTCAAAGACAAATTGACTAAAGAGCCGGCTGATGCCGCCAAAGTAAACCAAGTGGTTGCGGCGTGCAAAGAAAAAGGGCTGATCATCGGCAAAAACGGCGATACAGTCGCCGGCTACAACAATGTCATCCAGCTTGCGCCGCCATTTTGCCTGACAGAAGAGGACCTTTCCTTTATCGTGAAAACGGTGAAAGAAAGTTTTCAAACGATATAATATAAAAGTGATTTATTAAAGGAGCACATGATGAGTTTTCACAACCAGCCGATCTTACCGGCTATTCGCAATATGAAACAATTTGATGAGTTTTTGAACAGTTCGTTCTCTTACGGTGTTATTCTTGATATTCATCTCGGCCAGCTGAAGGGCGTGATCAAAGAAGCGCAAAAGCACGGAAAGAACATGATGGTGCACGTCGATCTCATTCAAGGGATTAAGCATGACGAATACGGTGCGGAATTTATATGTCAGGATATCAAGCCCGCTGGGATTATTTCCACAAGATCGAATGTGATTGCCAAAGCGAAGCAGAAGAAAATTTATGCCATTCAGCGCCTGTTTTTGCTTGATACAAGCGCGATGGAGAAAAGCATGGAGTTTATCGGCAAGCATAAGCCTGACTTCATCGAAGTGCTTCCCGGCATCGTTCCGTCACTCATTCAGGAAATAAAAGAGAAAACAGGGATTCCCATCTTTGCCGGGGGTTTCATCCGTACGGAAGAGGATGTAGAGCAGGCATTGAAAGCGGGGGCTGTAGCTGTCACAACATCTAATACCAAATTGTGGAAAAAATATGAAAACTTTTTGACAGAAAGTGATTGACACCGCTTTCATGCACTGATACAATTGCACTAGGTTAATACATTGTGATGGAGAACTCGGAGACCACAGCAGCTCTTTACGGCAAATGTTTATGCACCCGTAAAGCGGTTTGTTGTGGTTTTTTTATTCTCTTCTTCTCTATCATGCTTTTTAATCGTGACTTTAGGAGGAATGTGCTATGACAGCATTTTGGGGAGAAGTCATCGGTACGATGCTGCTTATCATTTTTGGTGCAGGTGTTTGTGCAGGTGTCAATTTAAAGAAATCGCTTTCATTCCAGTCTGGCTGGATTGTTGTTGTATTTGGATGGGGATTGGGTGTTGCGATGGCGGCATACGCGGTTGGCGGCATCAGCGGTGCCCATTTGAATCCGGCGCTAACGATAGCGCTTGCATTTGTAGGAGATTTTCCTTGGAAAGAGGTTCCGGTTTATATTGCGGCGCAAATGATCGGAGCGATCATCGGAGCGGTGATTATCTATCTGCACTACCTCCCGCACTGGAAGTCAACGGATGATCCCGCTGCCAAGCTGGGTGTTTTCTCAACAGGGCCCAGCATTCCGCATACATTTGCAAACGTTTTAAGCGAAGTGATTGGGACATTTGTCCTTGTACTTGGAATCTTGGCCATAGGTGCAAATCAATTTACAGAAGGACTTAATCCTTTAATCGTCGGTTTCCTCATTGTAGCAATCGGTATTTCTCTGGGAGGCACCACCGGCTATGCTATCAATCCTGCACGTGACTTAGGTCCGCGGATAGCCCACGCTTTTCTTCCGATTCCGGGGAAGGGCTCATCAAACTGGAAATACGCATGGGTTCCGGTAGTCGGCCCGATTTTAGGCGGATCATTCGGCGGCGTATTTTACAACGCTGCATTTAAAGGGCACATCACAAGCAGCTTCTGGATTGTAAGCGTTATATTGGTTGTGGTATTGTTAGGACTCTATGTTTATACGAAATCACATTCTGCTAAAACATTATCAAATTCAAAATATATTTAATCAAAGGGGAGACATCTTATGGAAACGTACATTTTATCCTTAGATCAGGGGACGACAAGTTCAAGAGCGATTCTGTTTAATAAAGAAGGCAAAATTGTCCACTCTGCTCAAAAGGAATTTACACAATACTTCCCGCATCCTGGCTGGGTTGAGCATAATGCCAATGAAATTTGGGGCTCTGTCCTCGCGGTTATCGCCTCAGTCATCTCTGAATCAGGTATCAGCGCTTCTCAAATTGCCGGCATCGGCATCACGAACCAGCGCGAGACGACGGTTGTGTGGGATAAAGATACAGGAAGTCCCGTCTATAATGCAATCGTTTGGCAGTCCAGACAGACGTCCGGCATTTGTGAGGAACTTCGTGAAAAAGGATATAATGATAAATTCAGAGAAAAAACCGGGCTTTTAATCGATCCATACTTCTCCGGCACGAAGGTGAAGTGGATTTTAGACAATGTGGAAGGCGCAAGAGAAAAAGCGGAAAAAGGCGAGCTGCTGTTTGGAACGATTGATACGTGGCTCATTTGGAAAATGTCAGGCGGAAAAGCGCATGTGACCGATTACTCCAATGCCTCAAGAACACTGATGTTTAATATTTACGATTTAAAATGGGACGATGAACTGCTCGACATTCTAGGTGTACCGAAATCCATGCTCCCTGAAGTGAAGCCATCCTCCCATGTGTATGCGGAGACTGTTGATTATCACTTCTTCGGAAAAAATATCCCGATTGCGGGAGCGGCAGGCGACCAGCAGTCCGCGCTGTTCGGCCAGGCATGCTTTGAAGAAGGCATGGGGAAAAACACTTACGGCACAGGATGTTTCATGCTGATGAATACCGGGGAAAAAGCAATTAAGTCCGAACATGGGCTTTTGACAACAATCGCTTGGGGCATTGACGGAAAAGTGAACTATGCGTTAGAAGGAAGCATTTTTGTCGCTGGCTCTGCCATCCAGTGGCTTAGAGACGGATTGAGAATGTTTCAGGACTCTTCGCTTAGCGAATCTTATGCAGAGAAAGTGGATTCAACTGACGGCGTATATGTCGTTCCGGCCTTTGTCGGACTGGGAACGCCTTACTGGGACAGCGATGTGCGCGGTTCGGTTTTCGGCCTGACAAGAGGGACAACAAAAGAGCACTTTATCCGTGCGACACTGGAGTCATTGGCTTATCAGACAAAAGATGTGCTTGACGCAATGGAAGCAGATTCAAACATTTCATTAAAGACGCTTCGTGTAGACGGAGGAGCTGTGAAAAACAATTTCCTGATGCAGTTCCAGGGAGATCTGCTGAATGTTCCTGTGGAGCGCCCGGAAATTAATGAAACGACTGCACTTGGCGCGGCTTATTTGGCGGGTATCGCTGTGGGATTCTGGAAGGACCGTTCTGAAATCGCGAACCAGTGGAATCTGGATAAACGGTTTGAGCCTGAATTGGAAGAAGAAAAACGAAATGAGCTGTATAAAGGCTGGCAAAAAGCCGTGAAAGCAGCTATGGCTTTTAAATAAAGTAATACTATGGTATAATGGTTACAAGTTAATAAGAACGGTCCTGAGATGAGGAGAGACCACAGCACCAAAGTGTAAGCATGCACTTTGGCTGTTGTGGTCTCTTTTTCTATTTACCGTGACAACAAGGAGGAAACGTAATGATGAAACATCAATTTTCAAGTCTTGAAAGAGATCGCATGCTGACAGACATGACGAAAAAAACATATGACCTATTTATTATCGGAGGAGGAATTACAGGAGCCGGAACAGCTCTTGACGCGGCATCAAGGGGAATGAAGGTCGCACTAAGCGAAATGCAGGACTTTGCGGCGGGAACATCAAGCCGATCAACGAAGCTGGTACATGGCGGCTTGCGCTATTTAAAACAATTTGAAGTGAAAATGGTCGCTGAGGTAGGAAAAGAGCGGGCGATTGTGTATGAAAACGGCCCGCATGTCACTACACCGGAATGGATGCTGCTTCCGTTTCATAAAGGCGGCACATTCGGTTCATTTACAACATCTATCGGGTTAAGGGTTTATGACTTCCTTGCAGGTGTGAAAAAGTCAGAACGAAGAAGCATGCTTTCAGCAAAAGAAACGCTGCAAAAAGAGCCTTTGGTGAAAAAAGACGGCTTAAAAGGCGGCGGGTACTATGTGGAATACCGCACTGACGATGCGAGACTGACCATCGAAGTCATGAAGGAAGCGGTGAAATTCGGGGCAGAGCCTGTGAATTACTCCAAAGTGAAGGAGCTTCTTTACGAAAAAGGCAAAGCCGTCGGCGTATTAATTCAAGATGTGCTGACAAAGAAAGAATATAAAGTGTATGCGAAAAAAATTGTCAATGCTACAGGCCCGTGGGTCGATCAGCTCAGAGAAAAAGACCATTCGAAAAACGGAAAGCATTTGCAGCATACAAAAGGCATTCACCTTGTATTTGACCAGTCTGTCTTTCCGCTGAAACAGGCTGTATATTTCGATACACCTGATGGACGGATGGTATTTGCGATTCCTCGTGAAGGCAAAACATACGTGGGAACAACAGACACTGTTTACAAAGAGGCGCTGGAGCATCCGCGGATGACAACGGAGGATCGTGATTATGTCATCAATTCAATCAATTACATGTTCCCGGAACTGAATATCACTGCGAATGACATCGAATCCAGCTGGGCGGGGCTGCGTCCGCTGATTCATGAAGAAGGCAAAGATCCTTCTGAAATTTCACGGAAAGACGAGATTTGGACATCTGACTCAGGCCTGATCACCATTGCCGGCGGAAAACTGACTGGATACAGAAAAATGGCGGAGCACATCGTTGATCTTGTCCGTGATCGCTTAAAAGAAGAAGGCGAAAAGGATTTTGGACCATGTAAAACGAAAAACATGCCAATCTCTGGCGGGCACGTCGGCGGTTCGAAAAATCTTATGTCCTTCGTTACCGCGAAAACAAAAGAAGGAATTGCAGCCGGTTTATCAGAAAAAGACTCAAAACAGCTTGCGATCAGATACGGCTCTAACGTAGATCGCGTCTTTGACCGGGTAGAAGCGCTGAAAGATGAGGCCGCGAAACGCAACATTCCGGTTCATATTCTTGCTGAGGCAGAATACAGTATAGAAGAAGAGATGACTGCAACCCCTGCTGACTTCTTTGTCCGCAGAACGGGACGTTTATTTTTTGATATCAATTGGGTAAGAACATATAAAGATGCCGTTATTGATTTTATGAGCGAGCGATTCCAATGGGATGAGCAGGCGAAAAACAAACATACAGAAAACCTCAACAAGCTTTTACACGATGCGGTCGTACCGCTTGAGCAATAAATCATAACGGGCTGTCTGCAGCCCGTTATTTCTTTTTACGTGGAAAGGGCCAGATCTCAGGTTATCAAGTGACAGAGGCACCCGCTTCATATAAAATAATGGCATAAGCTGATACATAGGAGGACGAATATGACTTGGAGAAAGAGCTATGAACGCTGGAAACAGACAGAACATTTAGATCCGGAATTAAAAGAGCGCCTTATTGAATTAGAGGGAGATGAACAGGCCCTTGAGGACTGTTTCTATAAAGACCTTGAATTCGGTACCGGCGGAATGCGCGGAGAAATCGGCGCCGGGACAAATCGGATGAATATTTACACTGTGCGCAAAGCATCGGCCGGGTTTGCGGCATACATCTCGAAGCAAGGTGAGGAAGCGAAAAAACGGGGCGTTGTCATTGCTTATGATTCCCGCCATAAATCTCCGGAGTTCGCGATGGAAGCGGCAAAAACACTTGCGACACAAGGCATCCAAACATACGTGTTTGATGAGCTTCGCCCGACGCCAGAGCTGTCATTCGCTGTCAGACAGCTGAACGCTTATGGTGGAATTGTGGTAACGGCAAGCCATAACCCGCCTGAATATAACGGCTACAAAGTATACGGGGATGATGGCGGTCAGCTGCCTCCAAAGGAAGCGGACATCGTCATTGAGCAGGTAAACGCGATTGAAAATGAGCTGACGATCACAGTGGACGAAGAAAATAAGTTAAAAGAAAAAGGCTTAATCAAAATCATCGGTGAAGATATTGATAAAGTTTATACAGAAAAACTGACGTCCATTTCTGTACATCCTGAATTATCGGAAGAAGTAGATGTAAAGGTTGTTTTCACACCGCTGCATGGAACTGCAAATAAACCGGTCAGACGCGGTCTTGAAGCACTCGGCTACAAAAATGTAACGGTTGTCAAAGAACAGGAACTGCCGGATTCAAACTTCTCCACTGTTACATCGCCGAACCCGGAAGAGCATGCGGCATTCGAATATGCCATTAAGCTTGGGGAGGAGCAGAATGCAGATATTCTCATCGCGACAGATCCTGATGCTGACCGCCTCGGCATCGCGGTGAAAAACGATCAAGGCAAATATACAGTGCTGACAGGAAACCAAACCGGAGCGCTGCTGCTTCATTACCTGCTTTCTGAAAAGAAAAAACAAGGCATCCTGCCTGATAACGGTGTTGTTCTCAAAACGATCGTCACAAGCGAAATCGGCCGTGCTGTAGCTTCTTCATTCGGCCTTGATACGATTGATACGCTGACAGGCTTTAAGTTTATCGGTGAAAAGATTAAGGAATACGAAGCATCAGGCCAGTATACCTTCCAATTCGGTTATGAAGAGAGCTACGGTTATTTAATCGGGGATTTTGCCCGCGATAAGGACGCCATTCAGGCTGCGCTTTTGGCAGTTGAAGTTTGCGCGTTCTATAAAAAACTGGGAATGTCTTTGTATGAGGCGCTCATCAATCTCTTTAACGAGTATGGTTTTTATCGTGAAGGGCTGAAATCCCTGACGCTGAAAGGCAAACAAGGAGCAGAGCAAATTGAAGCGATTCTTGCTTCCTTCAGACAAAATCCGCCGCAGAAAATGGCGGGCAAACAGGTTGTCACAGCAGAAGATTACGCTGTAAGCAAACGGACGCTTCTGACTGAAAACAAAGAAGAAGCTATCGACTTGCCAAAATCAAATGTACTGAAATACTTCCTGGAAGACGGGTCTTGGTTCTGTCTTCGTCCTTCTGGAACTGAGCCGAAGGTGAAATTTTATTTCGCCGTAAAAGGGTCATCTTTGGAAGACAGTGAAAAGCGACTTGCCGTCCTTTCTGAAGATGTAATGAAGACGGTTGATGAAATTGTTGAGTCGACGGCAAAATAATTCAAGTATGAGCTGGGTCATTGTAAATGATCCAGCTTTTTCTTTTTCTCATCCAAAAGTCTGAAAGAAAATCATCCCATCAGTGAAGTAATGAAATACAAAAAACTGGTATAATCTTAAATACAAGATCAATGCCGGAGTGAGAAACGTGAGCAAAACGAGGATGGAAAAATTAAAAACACTGAAAACGATTGCGGAAACCTTAAATCAAGGGCACGATATCAAAGCAACACTGGATGAGGTTTTAAAAGAGTTGCTGAGTCTGACAAACCTTCAATCCGGATGGATTTTTCTGATCGAAGAAGATGGGTCTTATACGTTAGCGGCCGACGCTTATCTGCCCCCGGCTTTAAGCCGCAAGGAAAAAGTGCTGATGTGCGAAGGGGAGTGTTACTGCCTGACGAAATTCAATAACGGAGGGCTTAGAAAGGCTGCAAATATCATGAACTGCAAACGCATCGAATCAGCAGAAAACCTGCATTGTTTTGACACAGAAGGGATTACGCATCATGCAACTGTGCCTTTAGAAGACGGGGACAGAAGATTCGGATTGTTAAATGTAGCGGCGGCCGGAAAAACCATGTTTGATGAGGAAGAGCTGCATTTACTCGAGTCTGTCGCCTTTCAGATCGGAACGGCAATCCAGCGTATGAGGCTTTCTGAATATCAACAAAAAAATGCTCTTTTAATGGAGCGTAACCGCCTCGCTCAGGAGCTTCACGATTCAGTCAATCAAATGCTGTTTTCCGTCAGTTTAACTGCCAAAGCTGCGAAGACACTAACAAAAGATGAAAATTTACAGCAGATGATTGATTTCATTCAAAACCTATCACAGGACGCGCTCGCAGAAATGAAAGCGTTAATTTGGCAGCTTCGCCCCGGAGGATTGGAAAAAGGGCTGGCTGAAGCCATTAAAAGCTATGGTGCGCTCATTGGATTGAAGATCATTTTTACACAAAAAGGCTGTCCTGTTCTGACTGATGAGCAGGAGCATATGCTATGGCGTGTCGTACAGGAAGCTTTAAATAACTGCAAAAAGCATGCCGGAACGGATACGGCATATGTTAGTCTGACTGCTTCTTTGTGCCATGCGGAGCTGGATATCATCGATCATGGGGCGGGATTTCGCTATGAAGCGCATGCCGATCTGCCTTCACTTGGCATCAAGGGTATGAAAGAGCGAGCGGAAAAAGCCGGAGCTAAGTTTTGGATTGAGTCAGCGCTTGGAACAGGAACAAAGCTGTCCATCAGGCTTCCGCTAACAAGCCGAAAAGGAGGGGCGGTATGAAAATTGTCATTGCTGATGATCATCATGTTGTCAGAAAGGGTCTGCGTTTTTTCTTTGCCACCCAGGATGATATTGAAGTCGTCGGAGAAGCTGCAACCGGAATAGAAGCTCTCCGTGTCATCGAAGAGACAAAGCCGGATCTTGTGCTAATGGATCTGTCTATGCCCGAAATGGACGGCATTCAAGCCATTAAAAAAGCAATACAGCAATTTCCGGAGACGAATATCATTGTGCTGACGAGCTACTCTGATCAGGAGCACGTCATCCCCGCGCTTCAGGCAGGCGCGAAGGCGTATCAATTAAAGGATACGGAGCCCGAGGAATTGGTGAAAACACTAAGACAAGTGCATGGTGGCGAATACAAGCTTTCTACAGCTATTATGCCCCATTTGCTAACACATATGAAAAATCAGCACGACCCGGAAAAAGAAAAATACTATCAATTAACAAGAAGGGAAAAAGACGTCCTGACTGAAATAGCGAACGGGAAAAGCAATAAAGAAATCGCAGCAGCCTTGTTTATTTCAGAAAAAACAGTAAAAACCCATGTATCGAATCTTTTAGCAAAACTTGAAGTGGCCGATCGCACGCAAGCAGCGCTTTTCGCAGTGAAATATAACCTGAATGGAGAGATCTCAAAATGAACATGTTAGTCATAAATGGCACGCCTAGAAAACATGGCAGAACAAGAATTGCAGCATCCTATATTGCAGCTCTGTATCACATGGATTTGATTGATCTAAGCGAGTTTGTATTGCCGGTTTTTAACGGTGAAGCGGATCAATCTGAACTGTTGAAGGTACAGGAGCTTAAGCAACGCGTTACGAAAGCGGATGCGATTGTATTATTATCGCCTGAATATCACAGCGGCATGAGCGGCGCTTTAAAAAATGCCTTGGATTTTCTAAGCAGCGAACAATTCAAATATAAGCCCGTTGCATTATTGGCAGTAGCGGGAGGCGGAAAAGGCGGCATCAATGCGCTGAACAATATGAGAACTGTGATGCGGGGTGTCTACGCCAATGTCATTCCGAAGCAGCTGGTGCTTGATCCGGTGCATATTGATGTTGAAAATGCTACGGTAGCTGAAAACATTAAGGAAAGCATAAAAGAGCTTGTCGAAGAACTCAGCATGTTCGCAAAAGCAGGAAATCCCGGCGTCTAAACGCCGGGATTTGTTTATGTGAGAAGGGCTATTTGATCTTCATAAGTCAGCTCTGTGGCATGATCAATATATCGGAGAAGGGAATACAGCATCTTTTCTAAAACGGCGTAATCCTGTTCAAAATGATACGCATGCAGAAAATGCTCAATTCGTTTTGATAACAAATCGTCCTCTGTACGCACCATTAAAATTAATAAATTATCCCATTGAGAACGATGGGTGTAATAAAGCGCTTTATCGTAATCGGCATAATCCATGAATCGCTTCTCCTTTCTTGGGTGAGAAGTTCATGATTAGTTTATGCCGCATCCTCTGTTATTGACGGGGCAAAACTTGGCGTCTGCGGCAGTAAAGGGGTAGCAATATGAGGGAGACATAAAATCAAAATGCCTGAATGAAGATATCGCTTTTGGTAAACCTATGAGGGAACATATTCTGGGTACAGGAGACTGAAAAAATGAAATCCCTGCCGTATACCATCGCGCTTCTTTTTTGCGGATTGATTATCGTGTCAATGGCTGCAAAAGGTCATTCAACGGACACAGACGAGTCCGTTCAAAAGTGGGAACAGCTTGCCTGGAGCAAAATTCAGGATGAATATAAGGGCGCTTCATTTTCTGATTATGCTTATATGGGGCGTACAGAGGTGAATGATCAGCAGACGAAAGATGTCTTTCGGGTGACAGTCAGACAGAAAGATGACACTTTTTCTGTTCGGGCCGAAGTCTATTTTCATCCGGTGACAAATCATATGATCAGCATCAACGTCTTTAGGCTCTAATAAAAAACTGTACAGCCGTTAAGGCCGCACAGTTTCTATTTTTAGAAATATCGTTTTGCACCGAGATAGCGCTGTTTCCAGTAAGAGTTGTTCATATTGGAAATGACAACTCCGGAATCGTTGGCATTTATGAATTCCCCGTTGCCTAGGTAAATTCCGACGTGGGAAGGGCCGGCTTTATATGTTGTAAAGAAAACAAAATCTCCGACAGCAGGCTGGCTAACTGATTTCATTGTGTTCCAATATCCCGCTGCCGTTAATCTAGATACGGATGTGACTTTGTTCAGTACATAGTAAATGAATCCGCTGCAGTCAAACCCGGACGGTGTCGTGCCTCCCCAGCGATACGGAACCCCAAGCTGCGCTTTAGCTGCCGAAATCATTGTGTTAATCTTCGCACTCGTTGAGCTGGTGGTGTTTGAAGAACCGGATGAAGACGATGATGAAGCTTTTCCGGAAATGACCAGCTTTTGGCCAACCTGCAAGACATCCGTTTTTAAATTGTTTTTCTCACGAATCTGCTGAGCTGTTACATTAAATTTTTGAGCAATCACCCATAAGGAATCACCGCTTTTCACCGTGTATGTAGTCGTCGTGCCGGAGCTTGCATTTGACGAAGAAGACGACGATGATGAAGAGCCTGAAGATGCTTTACCTGTCAGCTTCAATACTTGTCCAACGTACAGCACATCTGATTTCAGATTGTTGATATTTCGGATTTGCTGTACAGTCAGGTTATAGTTGTTTGCGATTTTCCAAAGGGAATCACCGCTTTTAACGGTATATTTAGTTGTTGCTGAAGTTTGGTTCGATTTGGATGAATTGTCTTTAGAAGACGTATCAGAGCCGCTTGATTTTGTTTTCAACACCTGATTCACGTAAATGGTGTCTGATTTTAAGTTGTTCAAGACCTTCAATTCAGCGATGGACATATTGACTTTGTTTGCAATTTTCCAAAGTGAATCTCCAAGCTGCACCTTATATGTTCCCGTAGAAGATGAAGAACTTGAACTCTTATTAGAACTGCTTTTTGAACTGGAGCTTGAACTCTTATTAGAGTTGCTTTTTTTACTGGAACTAGAGCTTGAAGAAACAGTACCGGACACCTTTAATTTCTGCCCAGCACGAATTAAATCGCTGCTTAGTCCGTTTAATTTTTTCAGTTCCTGCACCGTCATTTTAAACTCATTTGCGATCAGCCAAAGTGAATCTCCGCTTTTCACTGTGTAAACAGAACTTCCGCTCTTCTTGGTTGTTGAGCTTGAAGTAGATGAAGAAGTGCTGGATTTGCTGCCTGGAATAGTAAGCGTCTGGCCGATCGACAGAACAGTAGTCGAAAGATGATTGGCGGATGTGAGGGCCGCCACACTTGTGTTATAGGTTTGGGCCAGTTTCCATAAAGAATCTCCGCTTTTGACCTTAATCGTTGCTGCTTCAGCTGGTGTCACTACTAAAGTTGTGCCGACAATCGCAGATGCTGTCAGCCCTGCTGCTAATTTCTTTTTCATCTTAGCTCTCCTTTTTCCCCCAATGATTTTGCATTTGCTGTTTCTTTTTTATATCGGCACATTTGTCTCATCGTTTTGCCTTTTTATAAAAATAGCCAAATTATCTTAACAATAAGGGGGAAAAAGGGCATAAAAAAAGAAGGAATCTTAATCTATTCCTTCATTTTTAAAAGCTTCATGATATCTTCTTTGTTTTTGACGAGGTCGCGCAGTGTGTATTTGTCTAAAACTGCGAGGTAGGCTAAAAGCGCTTCATTCAGCACATGTTTTAAGCCGCAAACCGGGGAAATAACACAGAGATTCTTGTTCGCATCAAAACATTCAACAATATTAAAATCGTCCTCCGTTTTTCTGACAACCTCACCGATGTTGATGTCTTCAGGGTCCATGCCTAATCGTATGCCGCCGCCCCGTCCGCGTATCGTTTCTACGTAGCCGAGCTGGCCGAGCCTGTATATGACTTTCATGAGATGATTTTTTGAAATAGAATACGTTTCGGCAATCTGTTTTATATTTGAAAGTTCTCCGGGACGCTCTGCAGCCAGAAAAATCAACACTCTTAATGAATAATCTGTATAATTGGTTAACTTCATAATAAGACCTCAGAATAAGACATTTTCTATATCTTATCATAATCGATTGAAAAATGAAAAAAAAGGAATTAAAAAACATGCACCCAGCTGGGTGCATGTTTTTTGCTTACATGTCATTCGGCGGATTTTGGTTTTTACGGTTTTTTTCGATTTCTGTGTTTTGCATTTTGCGTTCAAATGTAGACAGATAACGTGATGCAAAATCCTTACCGCCAAGGCCGAAGGATAAACCAAAAGCAAGTGCGAAGCCGCTAAGAACGATGATGAACGCGGAATTGACGATTGTCGCAGCGACACCCAGCTGATCCAGGGCCATAAAGAAAGCAAGTGCGATAATCGTATATTTAGCAATAGGCGCTAAAGACTTGAATTCCTGACCTTTTATCATGCTTGCGAGCACTTTTCTCACCAATTCTCCTGCGTAAAGGCCGAGTCCGAGAATGAATACTGCGACAAGGACATTCGGCAGATACGCGATGATGCCGGTGGCAATTTCTACGAGGAAGTGCAGCCGAACAATTTGAAGCGCCTCAGCTGTAAAGAGCAGAATGACAATGATTTGCGCAATCATACCGACAACTTGAGACAAGGACAGCTTTGCAGGCGTTCCGGCTTCCATGCCCATTTTCCCTAAGACAGAATCAAAGCCTGCGCGATGGAGCAGTCCGGACACCATGGATTTCACCCATTTTCCTGCCCAGATACCCGCTAATACAAGCACGATGGCAATCATGATGTTCGGAAGCATGTTTAAAATCGTATTCAGCATAGAGACAGCTGGTTTTGAAATGCCGGCGACATCCAGCTGATCAAGCGCTGAAATGACCACCGGAATCATAATGAGCACATAAGCGATTGTTCCGATGACTGCTGAAAGGCTTGTGTCTTTTAAGTAAATTGATAAACCCATACGTGCCGCGAATCTTTCGGTGCCGATGCTTGCAAGGAAATTCGTAATGATATCACGGACAAGGCGGGCAACAAGCCATCCGATTAATACGATAAGCGCCGCTGCAAATAATTTCGGCAGAAAAGCGAGCACGCTTTCCATCATATTTGTAAAAGGACCTGAAATGCCGCTGATTTTCAAAGAAGATAAGACCCCTGGCAGAAAAACAAGCAGCACGAGATAAAAGACAATTTGTGAAGCGGTATTGACAGCCTGGTGAATATCTTTTCCTTCAGACACCAAATTCCACTTGCGCAGTTTGTCACTCGTGTTCAGCTTCATCCCGATTTTTTTGACAAGGAAGCTCAAAACAGAAGCTGCAGCCCATCCTAACAGCAGAATGAGTCCGGCTTTCAGCACGCTTGGGATCGCAGCTGCAATCGCCGAAAGCATACTGACAAACGGCGATGCCACTGTTGTCAGGTGCAAAATGTTAAAGAATAAAATAAAGACGATGATCAGTGCGATAAAATAAACGACCTTGCTTATGACTTTTTCCGAGGAATAGCGTGAAGGCTTTTTCCCAGCAAAGAGCTTGTCGTCGATTTTTGTTTTGCTGAGTCCTTTGTATACCGCTTTTTCAATGATTTTAGCAATAGCCCAGCCGATTAATAAGACGAGTAAAGCAATGATTACGTTTGGCAGCTTACTGAGATAAGAAGAAAACACGTCTGCTACATTCAATTGGTATCGCTCCTTTTTCGTAGTATGGTGTGTGTTTACCCACTTATCCAATAAGCAAACAGATGAATGTGCCGGGGGAATTTTTTCTTGCCCGAGTGAGACTATCATCTTTTGTCTGGCGGGCTCATACATTATAGATAAGTCCAAGTAGGGGGGATTCGGTTGAACGCGGAGGAGAAGAAGGGATTACAGCGGGCAATTGAGGAAATTACCGAAATTGCAAAAGGATTCGGCCTTGATTTCTACCCGATGAGATATGAAATCTGCCCGGCTGAAATTATTTATACATTTGGCGCGTACGGGATGCCGACAAGATTCAGCCACTGGAGCTTCGGCAAGCAGTTTCACAAGATGAAGCTGCACTATGATCTAGGGTTAAGTAAGATCTATGAGCTGGTCATTAACTCAGATCCATGCTACGCTTTTTTGCTGGACAGCAACTCACTGATCCAAAATAAATTGATTGTCGCACACGTTCTTGCTCATTGCGATTTCTTCAAAAACAACTGCCGTTTCCAAAACACGAAGCGCGATATGGTGGAAAGCATGGCGGCAACAGCTGAACGGATAAAACACTATGAACAGGTTCACGGGATAAAAGAAGTCGAATCTTTTTTAGATGCAATCCTTTCGATTCAGGAGCATATCGATCCGTCGTTGGTCCGACCAAAGCTCCAATGGAGTGTGGATGATGAGGAAGAGGAGATTGAAGAGGCAGCCACGCCTTACGATGATCTATGGTCTTTAGATGAAAAGAAACCGAAAAAACAAGTGAAAAAATCGAAAAAACCGTTCCCGCCGCGGCCTGAAAAAGATATCCTGCTTTTTATCGAGGAGCATTCCCGGGAGCTGGAGCCATGGCAGCGTGATATATTAACGATGATGAGAGAGGAAATGCTTTATTTCTGGCCTCAGCTGGAAACCAAGATTATGAATGAGGGCTGGGCTTCCTATTGGCACCAGAGAATTATACGTGAGCTTGATTTAACCTCTGATGAAGCGATCGAGTTCGCCAAGCTGAATGCAGGTGTCGTTCAGCCGTCCAAAACAGGCATTAATCCTTATTATTTAGGGCTGAAAATATTTGAAGACATTGAAAAGAGGTACAACAACCCGACGGAGGAAATGAAGAAAATGGGCGTGCAGCCTGACTCCGGCCGGGAGAAAATGTTTGAGGTCAGGGAGATTGAATCCGATATCTCTTTCATCCGCAATTATTTAACCAAAGAATTAGTCATGCGCGAGGATCTTTATTTATTTCAAAAACAGGGCCGAGATTATAAAATCATCGATAAACAGTGGAAGTCGGTGCGCGACCAGCTCGTAAGCATGCGGGTAAATGGCGGTTTTCCATATTTGACAGTAAACGACGGCGATTATATGAAAAATAACGAACTCTATATTAAGCATTGGTATGAGGGCATAGAGTTGGATTTGAAATATTTGGAGAAAGTGCTTCCTTATTTATTCCAGCTTTGGGGAAGAAGCGTGCACATTGAGTCTGTGCTTGAGGATAAGGAAGTCATGTTTTCGTACGACGGAAAAGGTGTTCACCGCAGATATTTATAAAAAAGAGGATGCAGCGTTCTGCATCCTTTTTATTTTCCAGTTTTTAAAATCTTAAATATGATGTTTGCCTGGTCCGTATTGTTAATCAATCCGCGGAATTTTTCTTTTCCGGGGCCGTACGCGTATACCGGTACTTCTTCGCCGGTATGATCGGTACTCGTCCATCCGCTGTTGGAGCGGGTATTAAAAATCTTGATGATGGCTTTGGAGGCCCCTTTGCTTTTGTCAGCCTGTGCAGCTGCTTCAACGCTTTTGATTTCTTCAGATGTGACTTTCAGATTGGCATAGCGGGCGAGCACATCTTTAACCGGCTTGCCTTCACTGATTTTTTTGGCCATGAATTCAGGTGTTTTCTTAGCGGAGAGAATCGGTTCTGCGTGCCAATTCTTTTCCCCGTTTGCGCCAATGGTAAAGCCGCCGGTTGTATGGTCAGCAGTTGCAATCACAAGTGTATGTTTGTCTTTTTTCGCAAATTCAATCGCGGCTTTATAGGCCTGTTCAAAATCTTTAACCTCGCTCATGGCTCCTACTGTATCATTGTCATGGGCCGCCCAGTCAATCTGGCTCCCTTCGACCATCAAGAAAAATCCTTTTTTATTTTGGTTCAGGCGATCAATTGCTGAAACCGTCATGTCTTTGAGAGACGGTGTTTTACTGTCACGGTCGAGCGCTTTAGCAAGCCCTCCATCTGCGAAAAGCCCGAGCACCTGCTGATCTTTATTTTTTTTCAATGCTTGTTTAGTTGTCACATAGCTGTAGCCGGCTTGTTTGAATTCCTTTGTCAAGTTTCTGTCCTTGCGGTTAAAATAAGATTTTCCGCCGCCGAGCAGCACGTCTATTTTATGTTTGCCTTTTATCTTGTCATCCATATAGCTGTTGGCGATTTGGTCCATGTTTTTCCGTGATTCATTGTGGGCGCCATATGCGGCTGGAGTGGCGTGGTTAATTTCAGACGTGGCGACAAGCCCTGTTGACTTGCCTTGCTGTTTGGCCTCTTCAAGTACAGATTTCACTTTTTTTCCGTTTTTATCGACGCCAATTGCATTGTTATATGTCTTAACGCCTGTCGCTAATGCTGTTCCGGCTGCTGCTGAATCTGTAATATTATAGTCAGGGTCATCCGGATGCGTCATCATCATGCCTGTCAGGTTCCGGTCAAATTCTGTTAACTTCGGGTTATTCGGTGTGTCACCGTTATTTTTCATGGAACGGTAGGCTCTTATGTAAGGCGTCCCCATGCCGTCGCCTATCATCACAATGACATTTCTGATCTCAGCTTTGTCTTGTTTTTTGGCGCTGGCCTTTTCTGTTTGCTGAAGCTCAGCTCCGGCAAAGATTCCAGCTGTAAGGACAGAAACAGCGGCGATTGGCAGAAGTTTTGATTTCATATTTTGAAACAAACTCATTTTTTTCATGCCTCCTTTAATGTATTCCGTTTATCATGTTAGGGAAACTTTGTTAAATGCGGCTGTTGATCATGTAAACAATAAGTAAAGCCTTGTAAGGAAATGAAAAAACGCTTTTCGTTATCTTGCCTTATTTGATGTAAAGCATTCATTTTTCAGAAAAATCTTTACCTCTCTGTCTTTGCATGATATGTTTGTTTAAATAAAAAAACTGCGGATAACCACAGCTCTCCTCGAATATACTTTATCACTCATTTTTCCGATATATGAGCCGACCCCGAAAGTTTTTCATTTATTTCCTTTATGTTGAAAAACATCCCATAAAACATGACAAAAGCACTCGTTTTTTGTCACCTTTGCAATGAAAATGAAATATTTAATACCCTTAAAAACTTTTTTTTAGAACGAATAATTAAGAAATTTGTCACATGAAGTCAAGACTATTTCTGATGGGAATCTATCCTTATAATAGAAATCAATAAGATTAATTTAAAAAAAGAGATACATATATAGAGAGTTAACATTTGGGGAGGAAAATATGAAAAAGCAAATCATTACAGCTACGACAGCAGTTGTTTTAGGATCGACGTTATTTGCAGGAGCGGCATCTGCACAAAGCATTAAGGTGAAAAAAGGCGACACGTTATGGGATCTTTCAAGAAAATACGACACAACGATCAGTAAAATTAAATCAGAGAACCACCTTCGTTCAGACATTATTTATGTGGGACAAACTTTATCGATTAACGGCAAATCTACAAGTTCAAAAAGCAGCAGTTCTTCTTCCTCTTCTTCTACATACAAAGTAAAGAGCGGGGACAGCCTTTGGAAAATTTCAAAAAAATACGGCATGACAATCAATGAACTGAAGAAGCTGAATGGCTTAAAATCAGATTTGCTTCGTGTTGGACAAGTCCTGAAACTGAAAGGTTCAACTAGTTCAAGCAGCTCCAGCTCATCAAAAGTGTCATCGTCTTCAACTTCTACTTATAAAGTGAAGAGCGGAGACAGCCTTTCTAAAATTGCGAGCAAATACGGCACTACGGTTAGCAAATTAAAAAGCTTAAACGGCTTAAAATCAGATGTAATCTATGTCAACCAAGTATTGAAGGTGAAAGGAACAAGCACAAGCAGCTCAAAACCTGCTTCATCTTCATCGTCTTCAAGCAGCAAAACGTCATCTACATCACTTAATGTGAGCAAGCTGGTTTCTGATGCAAAAGCGTTAGTCGGAACGCCATATAAATGGGGCGGAACGACAACTTCAGGCTTTGACTGCAGCGGATTCATTTGGTACGTACTGAATAAACAAACAAGTGTGGGCAGAACAAGCACTGCAGGATACTGGAGTTCTATGAAGAGCATTGCCAGCCCGTCTGTTGGTGATTTCGTCTTCTTCACAACATATAAATCCGGCCCTTCTCACATGGGGATTTACATTGGAAACAACAGTTTCATTCATGCAGGATCTGACGGCGTACAAATCAGCAGCCTGAACAACAGCTACTGGAAGCCTCGTTACCTCGGTGCGAAAAGATTCTAATTTTTAGAGAAAACCCGTTCATTGGAACGGGTTTTTTTCATTAGACGGAGCACAGGCGTTTTGGTTGCTCCTAAAAATGAAAATGTGATAAAAAATCCAAGAACTTTTTTTCTTTCTTATTTTCATAAAGGGCAATCGCGTAAGCGCCGGCATAGGGCAGCTGTACAGACTGATAAGGAATTCTGATCATCTGTTTCTCTGCTAACTCACGCTTTACTGTAGATAAAGGCAGAAATGAAACTCCGAGTCCTTCCTTGATAAACCGTTTCGTTATATGTGTTTGAGTGACCTTCATTGTTCTCACAAATGGAAAAGTCATTCTGACTTGACGGAGCAAGTCGTCCCAGTAATCAGGGTGATTGTGGGTCAAAAGCAGGTATTGTTCGAGCACCTCTTTGGCATCAATTTCGTTGTCTTCTATGAAACGCTTATCGGGCGGGGCAACAAGGACGACAGGGTCTTTGTATAGGCAGTGGCAGCTTAAAGATGAAGACTGTACCTTTAAACCGCTTAGTCCGATATCTGCTTCCCCGGCTTTAATCAGTGACGCGATTTCCGCTGATTCGAAAATTGTAACCGCCATTTCTGTTTCCGTATTCATTGCTGTGTACCGTTTCATGACAGAAGGAAGCACAGTATCTGCAATAAGCGGAGAAACCGCGAGCTGTAAGGTTTGAGAGTAGCCTTGTCTCACTCTGTGAAGCTCTGCCATGCTGTTTTCATAATCATCAAGAAGCCTGAGCGCATACGGCAAATACGCCCTGCCTTCATCAGTCAGCTGGATTTGCCTGCCTTTACGCTCGAACAGCTTGCAGCTGATTTCTTTTTCTAATTGCTTGATATGTACGGTCACAGTAGGCTGAGATAAGAAAAGCGTTTCCGCCGTTTTTCGGAAGTTCTCATATTTTGCAGCGGTCACAAAGGTGTGAAGCCATTTGAAATCCATTTCTATTCTCCCTCTGATTAATATTTTTAATTAATTCCCTTTAAAATATTCATTATTTTTTAAATATTATATTTACTATAATAACAGAAAAGGATAGGGGGAATACAAATGGTACATTACGGATTAAAGGGAATTACATGTGTAGAAACATCCATCAGCCATATTGATGGTGAAAAAGGGCGTCTGATTTACAGAGGACATCATGCAAAAGACATCGCACTGAATCATAGCTTTGAAGAAGCGGCTTATTTGATTTTATTTGGAAAACTGCCTTCAACTGAAGAATTGCAGGTATTTAAAGATAAGCTGGCTGCGGAACGGAATCTTCCGGAACACATTGAGCGCTTGATTCAATCACTGCCAAACAACATGGACGATATGTCGGTGCTGAGAACGGTTGTTTCAGCATTGGGGGTAAATACGTACATATTCCATCCGAAAACAGAGGAAGCAATCCGGCTGATTGCAATCACGCCTTCCATCATCGCATACAGAAAAAGATGGACGCGCGGTGAACAAGCAATTGCACCTTCTTCCCAGTACGGACATGTCGAAAACTACTATTATATGCTCACAGGTGAACAACCTTCAGAGGCAAAAAAGAAAGCGCTTGAAACCTATATGATTCTGGCCATGGAACACGGCATGAACGCATCCACTTTTTCGGCACGAGTCACGTTATCAACAGAGAGTGATTTAGTGTCAGCCGTCACGTCTGCTCTCGGCACGATGAAAGGTCCGCTGCACGGAGGCGCTCCTTCTGCGGTGACAAAAATGCTTGAAGACATTGGAGAAAAAGAACATGCTGAAGCATATCTGAAAGAAAAACTCGAAAAAGGAGAGCGCTTGATGGGATTCGGCCACAGGGTGTACAAAACAAAAGACCCGCGGGCAGAAGCTTTAAGACAGAAAGCAGAAGAGGTGGCCGGCAATGACCGTGATCTTGATCTTGCGCTGCATGTAGAAGCAGAAGCGATTCGTTTGCTTGAAATCTACAAACCGGGACGAAAGCTGTACACAAATGTTGAATTTTACGCAGCTGCAGTGATGAAGGCCATCGATTTTGACGATGAATTGTTTACTCCGACCTTTTCAGCAAGCCGAATGGTAGGGTGGTGCGCCCATGTGCTGGAACAGGCAGAAAACAACATGATTTTCCGCCCGTCAGCGAAATATACTGGTGCCATTCCCGAGGAAGTTCTTTCATAACATATTTTGGCGTTTATTCATTTCTGTCGTGTGGTAACGTTCAGTATCAACCACATGTCTAGGAGTGATGAATGTGAACCCAATGGACAGACAAACAGAAGGACAAGAACCGCAGCATCAGGACAGACAGCCGGGCATTGAATCAAAAATGAACCCGCTGCCGCTGTCAGAGGACGAGGATTATCGAGGAAGCGGAAAACTGAAAGGAAAAGTCGCGATCATTACTGGAGGCGACAGCGGAATAGGGAGAGCAGCAGCTATTGCCTTTGCTAAAGAGGGGGCTGATATCTCCATTCTATACTTAGACGAGCATTCGGACGCAGAGGAAACACGTAAACGGATCGAAAAGGAGAATGTCCGCTGCCTGCTTATCCCGGGAGATGTCGGGGACGAGAACCATTGTGAACAAGCTGTGCAGCAAACAGTGGACCATTTTGGTAAACTTGATATCTTAGTGAATAACGCCGCTGAACAGCATCCGCAGGACAGCATTCTCAAAATTTCAACAGAACAGCTGGAAAAAACCTTTCGCACAAATATTTTTTCCATGTTTCATATGACGAAGAAAGCTTTGCCTCACCTGGAAGAGGGGAGTGCCATTATTAATACGACATCGATTACCGCTTATGAAGGGGATACGGCGTTAATTGATTATTCCAGCACAAAGGGTGCGATTGTCTCCTTTACGCGTTCCATGGCGAAGTCGCTTGCAGATAAAGGCATCAGAGTGAATGCGGTGGCGCCCGGTCCGATTTGGACACCGCTTATTCCGGCGACATTCCCTGAGGAAAAAGTGAAACAGCACGGCTTGGATACCCCAATGGGAAGACCGGGACAGCCGGTTGAGCATGCAGGCGCCTATGTTCTGCTGGCGTCTGACGAATCTTCCTATATGACAGGGCAGACCATTCATGTGAATGGCGGCCGTTTTATTTCAACGTAATCAACGAAAAACCAGCTCTAGAGCTGGTTTTTTTGTGCGGTAAAAAATTAAAAATAAAAAATTTGTCGATTTTTCTAACAATTTTGTTTTCATTTTTGCAATTTTATATATAATATTGAGTAGGAGAAAGGAATGATTCGCGACCAGTACAAATATAGTAGAAAAAAAGAAAAATGACCATTGTTGCTCATGAATTCAGAAAATTCAAATAAAATATATAAAAATAGATGATCGGGAGTTGAAGGGGAATGAAAGGGAGCGTTTTTAGGAAGAAAAGCATTCAGGATTTAATCGCTGCGACGAGCGGTGAAAAGTCTTTAAAAAGAGAATTAGGGGCATTTGATTTAACGTTGCTTGGAATCGGCGCCATTATTGGCACAGGGATTTTTGTTCTGACGGGAACAGGTGCAGTCACGGCCGGTCCCGGGCTGACGATTTCATTTGTTGTGGCGGCGCTGGCTTGTTTATTCGCCGCCCTGTCTTACGCGGAATTTGCGTCAAGTGTGCCTGTTTCAGGTTCGGTGTATACATTCACTTATGCGACATTGGGAGAGCTTATGGCCTTTATTATCGGGTGGGATTTAATTTTAGAATACATGCTGGCGGTAAGTGCAGTGTCGGTCGGCTGGTCTGGTTATTTCCAATCGTTTTTATCAGGGCTCGGCATTCATATTCCGGTTGCTTTAACAGCGGCACCGGGCGCAGTGAAAGGCACCTTTACCCTGTTTAATCTTCCTGCATTCGTCATTGTAATGGCGATAACATATTTGCTTTATTTAGGCATCAAAGAATCAAAAAGAGTCAACAATATCATGGTTATCTTGAAGATACTGGTTGTTCTGCTGTTTATCGCGGTGGCAGCCGTTTACGTGAAGCCGCACAACTGGCAGCCGTTTATGCCAATGGGCTTTGGCGGCGTGTTCAGTGCAGCGGCGCTCGTATTCTTTGCTTTTATCGGATTTGACGCTGTATCCTCTGCTGCGGAAGAAACGAAAAATCCCGCGAAGGATCTGCCTAAAGGCATTATTTTCTCTTTATTGGTTTGCACGATTTTATATGTCACCGTATCAGCGATCATGACTGGGGTTATCCCGTTTGCTCAATTTGCGGGTGTAGATCATCCGGTTTCTCTAGTTCTTCAAAGCGCAGGGCAAAATTGGGTGGCAGGCATCATTGATATTGGCGCCGTGTTGGGAATGACAACAGTTATGCTCGTGATGCTTTACGGGCAGACACGCGTCATGTTTGCCATGTCGCGTGACGGACTTGTGCCGGGCTCACTTTCTAAAGTGCATCCAAAGCACAAAACACCTTATGTAGCCACTTGGTTTTTCGGAACGATGTCGGCGCTTCTCGGCTCACTTGTTCCGCTGGATGAACTTGCAAAGCTGGTAAACATCGGAACGTTGTCGGCATTTGTCCTGATTTCTGTGGCAGTTATCGTTTTGAGAAAGAAACAGCCTGATCTTCCGAGAGCTTTTAAATGCCCGGGAGTTCCCGTGATCCCAGGCCTGGCGATTCTGTTCTGCCTGTTCTTGATTTTAAATCTGGGATGGGTGACGATTGTCCGCTTCCTAGTGTGGCTGTTAATCGGCTTGGTAATCTATTTTCTGTATTCAAGAAAGCATTCAAAATTAAATCAATAACCTTTTGATAAAGAGAGCGTCCATACAGGCCGCTCTCTTTTCTGTTCTTGGCAAATGAATCTATAGAAATGAAGACAAAAATAAGAGATAATATAGGCTGGAAAGGAAGTGACGTTTATTGTCTGAGCAAAAACCAGTCCAATGGGCTTCGAAAATCGGTTTCGTCATGGCAGCGGCCGGCTCGGCTATCGGCTTGGGCGCGATTTGGAAGTTCCCTTACGTAGCGGGGACCAATGGGGGAGGAGCCTTTTTTCTTATCTTCGTGTTATTTACCATCCTCTTAGGCTATCCGCTTTTGGTGGGGGAATTTATTTTTGGAAGACGGAACCAGACGAATGCCATTGATGCATATAAAAAAGAAGCGCCGCGATCAGCTTGGTTTCTTACGGGGTGGATCGGCGTAGCCGCGTGTTTCTTAGTGCTGTCGTTTTACAGTGTAATTGGGGGATGGATTTTGCTGTATATCGTAAAAACGGCGTCAGGCTCACTGTCCGGGCTTTCTCAAGCACAGTATGGCGCTCTTTTTGCTTCTATTATCCAAAATCCGGTGCAGACGCTCGCGGCTCAGCTTGTCTTTATGGTACTTACTGTCATCGTTGTCGCAAGAGGGGTTCAAAAAGGGATTGAACGGGTAAGCGCGGTGATGATGCCGATTTTGTTTTTATTGTTTATTCTGCTCGTTCTTCGGTCTCTTACGCTTAATGGTGCAATGGAAGGCGTAAAGTTTCTGCTTGTGCCTCATTTCGGCGATCTGACTCCGGAATCCATATTATTCGCGCTGGGACAGGCCTTCTTTACGTTAACACTGGGGGTTTCGGTGATGGTGACCTACAGCTCCTATTTGCCGAAAACACAAAATATCCCTCGTTCGGCAGCCTCCATTGTCTTGATGAATATCATTGTGACACTCTTGGCAGGTTTGGCTATTTTTCCGGCGGTTTTCTCATTCGGTTTTCAGCCAAATGAAGGACCGACATTGCTGTTTACAGTGCTTCCGGCCGTTTTTGAACAGCTTCCGTTCGGCACGTTGTTTTTTATCGGCTTTCTCGTTGCATTTTTATTTGCAGCCTTAACCTCAGCATTTTCTATGGTTGAAATTATCGTTGCCACAATCGGAAAAGGGGACGAAAAGAAGAGAAAAAAACTGTCATGGACGAGCGGGCTTTTGATCTTTTTGGTCGGAATCCCATGCTGCTTGTCTTATGGCGTTTTGAGTGATGTGCACCTATTTGGCAAAACATTTTTTGATATTGCCGACTTTACCGTCAGCAATGTTTTGATGCCTTCAGGCGCTCTGTTAATTTCTCTATTTATCCCGCTGAAAATTTCGAAAAGCGAACTCTTGGCTGAAATGCGAAATGGATCAAATGCAGGTAAAGCATTCTTTTACACGTGGTTTTATTTGCTTCGTTTTATCGTGCCGCTTGCCATTATTATCGTGTTCTTAAATTTAATCGGAATTTTATCATTTTAAAAAAACAGGCTCCGTTTCCGGGGCCTGTTTTTTATTTAATAAGATGATATCAACGGTGCCCATGCCGTTTTCAGTTTTTGGATGCCGAGCCTGATGTCCTCTTCTAACAAACCGCCATAACCGATTAAGACAGAAGTAAAAGCCGTCTGTTCTATATATAAGGGAGACACGGGATAGATGGTTACACCGTGGTCTGCAGCTGCTTGTATTGCTTCTTCCTCACTTGCTGGAAACAAAAGGCGCAGCAGGATGTGAAGCCCCGAGTTCTTACCGAGAATCTCAACGGTGTTTCCCAGTTCAGAGCGGATGGTTTCTAACAGGATAGCGTGTTTTTTTCGGTATAAGCTTCTCATTCTATTTATGTGTTTTTGCCACTCTCCGGTTTCGATGAAGTCTGCCAGTGTCAATTGCGAGTGGACAGAGACGGTCTGCTTCATTAACTGAGCACTGTTTTTGATCGGTTCCATGAGTTCAGGGGGCACAATCATGAAGCTGAGCCGCAAGGAAGGCAGAAGTGACTTTGAAAAAGTGCCCAGATATATGACTCTGCCATTCGGATCAAGCCCCTGTAAAGACGGAATGGGATGGCCGCTGTAGCGAAATTCTCCATCGTAATCATCTTCTATAATGAATGAATTTGTTTCTGCCGCCCATGCCAGCAGCTCCTGTCTGCGGGTAATCGTCATAATGGTCCCAATCGGAAACTGATGCGAAGGAGTCGTATACATGAGATAAGGATTCTGACGGTAGAGCTCATCCGGCAGGACGCCTTCTGCATCAGAACAAATCGGAGTGACATCCATGTGATTTGCTTCAAACATCCTTCTTGAACGGTGAAAGCCCGGTTCTTCAAAGCCGATTTTTGTACCTGGCTTTAGCGAAAGGCAAAGAATTTGCAGAAGCACGGTGGTTCCTGCGCCGATGATAATCTGGCCGGGCTCGCAATTTACTCCCCGAGACAGCCTGACGAATCGGGCAATCATGTGCCTGAGTTCGTATTCTCCTTGAGGGTCGCCAGAGGTGTGAAACGATCCGGAATAGCGATCAAGACTTTTTACTATGCTTTTTCTCCATGCGTTAAAGGGAAAGAGGGTCGGATCAACGTTGCCTTGATGGAAGTCAATAGCAGGTGCGTTCTTTTCATGTAATCCCGGCTGTACAGACTGCTGAAAATGGTCAGGAGCTGTCGGGAAGCCTGGTTCTACTTCCGCCGCGAACCAGCCGATTTTTGGCTTGCTTTTGACATAGCCCTCAGCAGTTAATTGCTCGTAAGCTCGTTCTATAGTTGCCGTGCTGACATCGAGCAAGCTGGAGAGCCTGCGTTTTGACGGAAGTCTTGTTCCCTTTGTGATTCGCGCATGTGAAATTTCTTGTTTAAAAAAGGTATAAAGCTGTTCATACAGCGGTGTTTTGCTCTTTTTATCAAGAAACGGCGTGATATCCATCTCGTGTCTCCTTTTTATCTGGCATGGTTATTTTTTCTTATATTGGCTATTTGGCAAATGCCATTTATTAGCTATGATCATTGTAACGAAAGGAAAGGGGATTGAGAAGATGATCCATATGAAACAATTAACCTCGAAAGAAGAATGGGCTGAGTCGTATCCGATTATGAGTGAATTGAGAACAGAACTGGATATAGAGACGTATTTACAAAGGCTTGAAGCCTGTGTGCAGAAAGAATCGTATATGCTGTTTGCCTTATATGAAGATACAGCAATCAGAGCGCTGTGCGGGGCTCTGCCGAGAGTTTCCATTCATAAAGGAGAGCACTTGTGGATTGCGGATCTTGTTACAACGGCACCTTGCCGATCAAAGGGATACGGCAAAATGCTTTTGGATTATGCCTCAGACTGGGCGAGAAAAGCCGGACTTGGTTTTGTCAGTCTTTCATCTGGCCTTCAGCGTAAAGACGCACATCGATTTTATACAGATAAAATGGGTTTTACTATAGAAAGTTATTTGTTCCAAAAACCGGTGTAATGAAAAAAAGACGCCTGAAAAGGCGTCTTTTTTAAAAGCCAAACTGTAAATTCGTATCTACAGATACAATGGTATACACACAAATAATTACAAAGAGATTAAGGATGACGCCGAGCAGGCCTGGACCTGTGCGCCCTCTCTTGATGAAGAGTTCAACAACGCCGAACGGAACGGCAGCCATGGCGAACGGAAGCATTTGATAGGAATAAAACGTGACGTTGCTGATAATGGCCAAATTCAGCAACAGCAGGGACAGAACCGCTGTCCCGACAGAGATCCAGCCGAATACATTGTGTTCTTTAAAAATTCTTACCAGTTCCATAATTCCACCTCGCCGACATTCGCTGATTTTACAGATTTATTTTTCAGCATGCGCTGGATTTCCTTGGTTGGCCCTGTAACGACCGAACCGTATACATTGACACCGTTTTTCTCTACATAATCTAATCGGTTATCTACATTCAGGTCTTTCCGTTTTGAAATGACCTGAGCCCATTTTTCGTGTTTGGACATGAATTTTAGGGCGTTGATAAACTGATCGCCATTCGACTTGCCTTTTGTATTAAGGGCGGCCAAGAACTTTGAATCCTTTCCAGGATAGCCAAGAGGTTCTGTGGAAGCTGTCTTATTTGTGTTTTTCTCTGTTTCGATTGCGTTCCACAAAAAGCTCACATCATAGCCTTTGAATTTGTTATACACGTCTTTTGTCGGATATGCACGGTCATATGAAAGGTAGACCTCTGATACCGTTCCTTCAGGCAATGTGCTTAACGTTTTTTCTGCTTTTGCGGTCGTTTGTTCAGACTTGTTTGAAGGATGTGTAAAGTAATGTCCGGTTTTATTCACTTCTAAGTCATAGTAGTTTACTGCCGGCGCTTTTACTTTGTTATAAAACATTTCAACCCGTTCATTCCCTACGGCAGCCGTCTTCGTGCCAATCTGCTTTTGCAGCGGGAATTCCGTATTCATTCCAAATAGCTTCACTTGGCTTTTCAGTCCGGAAGTATCAACAAGAACATTCGGCATGGTCAGGGCTACAGTGACTGCGGCAGTTTCCATAAACTCATTGCCGGTGCTGTGTTTCCCACCCATTCCGTAATAGAGGTAGCTTCCCAGCGTACAAAGCGGCAAAATCATCAATGTCGAAATGACGGCAAGCACAGAAATTCGCAAATAAGACTTGCGTTTGCCGTAGGCTAAAATCGCTTTTTGTTTTTCAGGACTGATGCTGAGATCCCAATCGTTATCGTCCTCTAGTTCGCTGTCAATCAGTTCCTGATATACTTCGAGCTTCTCAAGTTCTTCCTCAAATGCAGTCATTTCCTGGTCGCTCATTTCCCCATTTTTATATTGATCAAAACGCTTTTTAAATTCTTCATTCATCATTAACACCTCTATTATAAAGTGCTTTCAGCCGCTGTCTGGCACGAAATAAAACACTTTTAAAATTCGCCTCTGAAATATTCATAATATGGGATGCTTCTTTGTAGTTTAACTCTTTTAAATAATATAGCGTTAAGGCCTCCCGATAATTATCGGGGAGCTCGGACATATAACCAGTCAGCACTTCCTTTATCTCTACCTGATGGGCAGGACTTTGAACAGCATTTTGAAAGAGGCTTCCGATTAAGTCATCAGAAATGGTTACTTCTTTCTTATGCTTTCTGACGTAATCAATGAAGGCGTTTCGCGCCACTTGAAAAAGCCAGGGCTTTACTTTGCTGTGATCATAGGAGTGAATGTGTATGTATGCCCGCATAAAGGTTTCCTGCAGCAAGTCTTCAGCAAGATGCTTGTCTTTTGTCATGGAGAGCAGGAACCTGTAAACATCATTCATGTACATTTGGTAAATTTCATCGATCGTCACTGCCTTTTCTCCCCTCTATGTTATACACGCATAAGAAAGGTTTAAAGTTGCACATTACATGCAAACGGCTTTTTTATACCTAATCAAACACCATTACTATATAGTACCCAAAAATGGCCGCAAAAGATAGTGCGGAGAAATGTTTAACATTTTTTCCAGAGGGGAAAAGATAGTGAAAAAGTGAAGGAGTGGCACAATGGAATATACCAGTATAGCAGATACAGGAATAGAAGCCTCCAGAATCGGCCTCGGCACATGGGCCATTGGCGGAACGATGTGGGGAGGCACTGACGAAAAAACATCGATTGAAACAATCCGCGCCGCTCTTGATCAGGGGATTACACTGATTGACACCGCGCCGGCTTACGGCTTCGGGCAGTCCGAGGAAATCGTCGGAAAGGCAATCAAAGAGTACGGCAAAAGAGACCAGGTGATTCTCGCAACGAAAACGGCTCTGGACTGGAAGAACAACCAGCTGTTCCGCCATGCGAACAGAGCGAGAATTGTAGAGGAAGTTGAGAATTCTTTGAAGCGGCTTCAAACAGACTATATTGATCTTTATCAGGTGCATTGGCCCGATCCGCTTGTGCCAATTGAAGAAACGGCTGAAGTCATGAAGGAATTATATGATGCGGGAAAAATCCGGGCGATTGGCGTCAGCAATTTTTCAATTGAGCAAATGGATACATTTCGCGCCGTCGCACCTCTCCATACGATTCAGCCTCCATATAATCTGTTTGAAAGAGAGATGGAAGAGAGTGTCCTTCCTTATGCGAAAGATAACAAGATAACAACATTATTATACGGCAGTTTATGCAGAGGGCTGTTAACAGGCAAAATGACTGAAGAATATACATTTGAGGGCGATGATCTGCGTAATCACGATCCAAAATTCCAGAAGCCCCGCTTTAAAGAGTATCTTTCTGCTGTGAATCAATTGGATAAGCTGGCGAAGACACGTTATGGAAAATCAGTGATTCACTTGGCTGTCAGATGGATCTTAGATCAGCCGGGAGCGGATATCGCTCTTTGGGGAGCAAGAAAGCCTGGGCAGCTTGAGGCCCTATCTGAGATTACAGGCTGGACGTTGAACAGTGAAGATCAGAAAGATATCAATACTATATTGGAAAATACGATATCAGACCCTGTCGGACCGGAGTTTATGGCCCCGCCGACCAGAGAGGAAATGTAACAAAAGCTGAGGGCGAATCCTCAGCTTTTTGGCGTTTTAACGGGAGAAATCTTAAAAATTAGTACCAGGTAATAAAAAATGTTGTTATAATAGATGACAGAAAGAATCATTGATTACGACAAAGGAAGTGCGATATGTATAAGTTTTGTGCAAATGCTTTAAAAGTTATTCTTTCTCTTCGCGGAGGAGTGAAGGTGTATAACAAAGAAAACCTTCCGGCCGATTCAGGTTTTGTCATCGCGTGTACACATTCCGGCTGGGTTGATGTGATTACACTCGGAGTCGGGATTCTTCCTTATCAAATACACTACATGGCGAAAAAAGAGCTTTTTCAAAATAAATGGATCGGTTCGTTTCTGAAGAAAATTCATGCCTTTCCGGTAGATCGGGAAAATCCCGGGCCAAGCAGTATTAAAACGCCGATTAAGCTGCTGAAAGAAGGAGAGATCGTCGGTATCTTCCCAAGCGGAACAAGAACCTCTGAGGATGTGCCTTTGAAAAGAGGTGCGGTGACGATTGCGCAAATGGGGAAAGCGCCGCTTGTCCCCGCTGCATATCAGGGCCCTTCAAGCGGAAAAGAATTATTCAAAAAAGGAAAAATGAAGCTGATTATCGGTGAGCCTCTTCACCAGGCTGATTTTGCCCACCTGCCTTCAAAGGAAAGACTTGCAGCAATGACAGAGGCTTTGAATCAGCGGATTAAAGAACTAGAGAATAAACTTGATCAGCTATAAGGCGTTCTGAGAGATTGCCTTGAACTGTGAAAATAAGAAAAGCACCTTATACAAGGTGCTTTTTATTATGCTTCCTGCTGGTTAGCTGTCTCCAGAAGTTCTTCTTCTTGAAGCTTTTTCACTTCAATATATGCGACGTGGTGGCCGTCAATTTCATTAATGATGAATTCGCAGCCCTCTTCGATGATGGAATCATCTTTTTCAACATCGTATTTTTGAGTAAGGAACCAGCCGCCGATTGTGTCGACTTCTTCGTTCTCTAAATGAATGCCTAGCAGGTCGTTTACTTGGTCAATTAACACTTTTCCGTCAAGAATATAATGGCCTTCGCCGATTTTGCGGATTTCGCTAATTTCATCAATATCAAATTCGTCGCGGATTTCACCGACAATTTCCTCAATGATGTCCTCAACCGTCACAAGCCCGGCAGTACCGCCGTATTCATCAGACAATATGGCCATGTGGACCCTCTCTTTTTGCATTTTGACAAGCAGGTCTTGGATTGGCGCAGATTCAATGACATGAATGATCGGGTTGACGAATTGAGAAATGGTGGAATCAACAGATACCTCACCGCTGATGCAGGCGGTCAGCACTTCTTTAATGTTAATAACCCCGATAATGTTATCTTTATCGCCCTCTTCCACAGGGTAGCGGGTATATTTTTCAATCTGAATGATGTCCATCATTTCAGAAATCTTGATATCATGCGGAAGGCTGACAATTTCAGTCCGCGGAATCATAATTTCTTTCGCGAGCCTGTCGTCAAATTCAAAGATTTTATTCACATATTTAAACTCTGATTGGTTGATTTCACCGCTTTTATAGCTTTCAGACAAAATGATTCGCAGCTCTTCTTCTGAGTGTGCCAGTTCGTTTTCTGAAACGGTCTCCAGGCCAAATGCTTTGGTCAATAACCGTGCGGAATTGTTCAAAAGCCAAATGAATGGGAACGCGATGCGGTAAAACCAAATCAGCGGTTTCGCAAACAGCATAGACACTGCTTCCGCCTTTTGGATAGCGACTGTTTTAGGTGCAAGTTCTCCGACAACAACGTGTAAGAACGTGATAATGGCATACGCAAAAATAAACGATATGACATGTGAAAGGGAACCTGGAACATTCATTTGGACGAAAAGCGGGTGAAGCAGCCTTTCGATCGTTGATTCACCTAAAACCCCTAATCCGATGGAAGTCAATGTAATTCCGAGCTGACACGCAGATAAATATTCATCAAGATGCGTGGTCACTTTTTTTACGGCTATTGCTGCTTTATTTCCTTCCGCGATCAGCTGATCGATCCGTGAGCCTCTGATTCTGATAATGGCAAACTCAGATGCCACGAAAAATGCCGTCAGGGCGATTAAAACAGCAACTAAAATCAAATTCACTATGTCCAATTAGAACCTTCACTCTAGCAATGAGAATGAAGGTAACACCTCCTGTTAGATAAAATGGTTTTAACTTAACAGCAGCATAAATGATTGGAACACGGCGAGCTTTTCAGGCGGGAGTTTGCTTTTCAGCTTGTCACGATCCTCGGGCTTCAGCCGTTCAAACCGATGCAAGATTCCGGAGATGTTTTGATTCATATGATCAATTTCTAATGCCAGATTTCCAATTTCATCATCAAGTTTAGCTGAAGAGGGAAACTGGTTCTCCAGTCGATCTTTAATATCGGACAGGGCCAATCGCTGCTTCTTGCAATCTACAATAAATATAAGTCGTTTGAGTGCATTTTCGTCGTAGTAACGGTAATTTGAACAGGATCTGGCCGGCGTAAGCAGACCGAGATTCGTATAATAATCAACTGTCCGTTTCGTTACTCCGGCGAGTGCCGCTAGTTCACTGATGCGATAAGTCTCAGCCCCATCTATATCCCTCCCAACCATCACGTTATAGTTATGAGAATAGTTTAATATATGAATGGTGTCTTGCACAAGTTTATTGTTTTTTTTAGACCGGAATTGGAAGTTGTGGAATTCATCATCTGATTGAAGTAACATAGGAAGATAGAATTTTCAAATTTTTTATATGCGGAAGGGACAGATGAAATTGGCTGGGTTATCCCGGGAAGTTGAAGAAAACTTAAATAAAGGATCATGGATTCGCAAGCTGTTTGATGAAGGTGCAAGGCTGAAGAAGGAGTTCGGGGAAGACCAGGTATTTGATTTTTCACTCGGCAACCCGATTGTTGAACCGCCTGAAGCTTTTAAGAGAGCGTTAATAGAGGAAGCTGAAAAAGGCAGCCACGGATACATACAAAACCAAGGGCTTCCTGCAGCGAGAGAAAAAGTCGCGCAATTTCTGGGGTCGCGTTTTGAAGCTGATTTCTCAGCGGAGCGTATCGTCATGACGGTGGGCGCGGGAGGCGCTTTGAATGTTGCGTTAAAAAGCATCGTAAACCCTGGGGAAGAGGTCATTATTCTCGCACCTTATTTTGCTGAATATAAGTTGTATATTGAGAACTACGGGGGAAAGGCCGTCAGCTGCCCGTTGACAGGCCGGTTTGAGATCGACATTGATGCGGTAAGGCAATCGATCACTCCACAGACGAAAGGGCTGATCCTCAATACACCGCATAACCCCACAGGCACGGTTCTCAGCCAGAAAAATATAGACGATTTAGGCGCTTTATTAAAAGAAATAGAAGAGAAGAGCGGCCAGAGGATTTATGTGCTGTTTGATGAACCGTACAGTCAATTAATCTATGATGAAGAGCTGGCAAATCCGTTTCAATCGTACCATCGTGTGATATTGGCCAGCTCATTCAGTAAAGATCTCGGCATAGCCGGGGAGCGGCTCGGATATATCGGATTGGACAGCCGAATGCCGGATGCGGACCTTTTGATCAACGCTTTTGTGTATTGTAATCGAACGCTTGGATTTGTGAATGCCCCTGTCATGATGCAGCGGGCTGTGGCACGAATGGATGATTTAAGAGTAGACGCGAGCGCTTATAAAGAGCGCCGGGATTTAATGGTAGACATTTTAAAAGAAGCCGGTTTTGAATTTGAAATGCCAAAGGGAGGTTTCTTTGTTTTTCCGAAATCGCCGATTGAAGATGAAGTTGCATTTTGCGTGCATGCCGCCCAAAAATACAAATTATTAATTGTGCCGAGCAGCGGTTTTGGTATGAGCGGGCATTTCCGATTATCCTTCAGTGTGCCGATCGAGCAGATTAAAAACTCACGGGACATTTTCATTTCTTTATATAAAGATTTTGCTTAAGAAGGCAAAGAAAAGAAAACAGTTTTCAAGGCTGTTTTCTTTTTATATCCGCAAAATCCTTCCTCTTCCAATCCAGACAGGCGCAGAATTGACAAGCAGGCATGCAGTTAAGGTTTTCTTCATGATAAAAGTCTAAAAATTAAAAATCATTTTTGGAATGAGTTGTGTTACAATAAAATATACAATTTATAATCAAACTTTGACTTTTGGAGGTGGTATGATGGGGCCATCTGCTTAGGCAACAATACACCGCGTACCTCAATGTTAAGGAAAAATGATTATATCAGGAGGTGACTCCTTATCCTTTGTTGAGAGGATAGGGTTAAATGGACGATATTGACAGTCTGATTTTAATTGGCGTGCTCATTGCTTTAACCGCGTTTTTCGTTGCAAGCGAGTTTGCGATTGTTAGAGTGAGGAGATCCAGAATAGATCAGCTTATCACAGAAGGAAACAAACGGGCGATACTCGCAAGGCGTGTCATTACAGATTTGGATGAATATTTATCCGCATCCCAGCTAGGCATTACATTGACATCAATCGGGCTTGGCGTACTGGGTGAGCCGGCCTTTGAACGGCTGCTGCATCCACTGTTTGAACCGCTCGGCTTGCCGGACTCGGTTTCACATGCAGCCTCTTTTGCAGTCGCGTACGGCTTGATCACGTTCCTGCACGTTGTTGTAGGTGAACTGGCCCCGAAAACGGTCGCGATTCAAAAGGCAGAACAGCTGACTTTACTGATAGCGGGCCCTTTGCGTTTATTCTATTTGCTCCTGTTTCCGTTTATTTGGATCCTCAATGGATCGGCGCGGCTTTTATGCGGGATGTTCGGTTTGAAGCCTGCGTCAGAACATGATGGTTCCCATTCTGAGGAAGAACTCAGGATGCTGTTATCTGAGAGTTTAAAAAACGGAGAGATTAATCCGTCTGAATATAAATATGTGAATAAGATTTTTGAATTTGATAATCGGATCGCCAAAGAGATTATGATACCGCGGAAGGAAATGGCTGCTGTGTCAACTGAGATGACGATGGCCGAGATGCTTGAAGTCATGCTGAAGGAAAAATACACGCGCTGGCCAGTCACAGATGGAGACAAAGACAGTGTGATCGGTTTGGTCAATACGAAGCATTTGTTTTCTGATTTGCTGTTTATGACAGAAGAAGAACGAATGAAGATGACGATCCATCCGTATGTGAGGCCGGTCATCGAAGTGATTGAAACGATCCCGGTTCATGACTTGCTGATTAAAATGCAGCGCGAGCGCATTCATATGGCTATATTGTCGGATGAATACGGAGGAACCTCGGGACTTGTGACGACAGAGGATATTCTTGAGGAAATTGTCGGAGAGATCAGAGATGAATTTGATGAAGATGAACAGCCGCTGATCCAAAAGCTTGGCGACGGCCATTATGTGATGGATGGAAAGGTTCGGATCGATCAGGTGAACAGCCTTCTTGGCGCATCGATTCAAGAAGACGTCGATACGATCGGCGGGCTGATATTAAAAGAAAACATCGATATTGAGGCTGGTGAATCCATTCGCATCGGTTCATATACGATAAAGGTGCTGAAGATGGACGGCCGATTAATCAAGCAAATCGATATAAAAGAAGAAGCCGGCAACACAACCGGGATTATGGCGCACCACAAGCTGCCGCTGCCTGAGCCTGTGATGCTGAACAGTGCAACCTTGAGCGAGAAATAAGCTCAAGGTTTTTTTATATTGTGATTGTCCAGCCGCACCAAAATGCCAAAAGCGACCCACAAAGTGTCAGGGCGATGTACAAGATGCTTTCTATTACACGTTTGGCCATAAGGAGTTGAATACTTTCAACGCTGAAGGTGGAAAAGGTCGTAAAGGCGCCAAAAAACCCCGTGCCGATGATAAGCGAGACCGAAGCATTTGCAACGTGAAGTCCTGTAAATATTCCGAGCCCGAGAGCTCCGAGAATATTGACTGTCAGTATGCCAATGGGCAGGCTCAGACCTTTGGTTTTGGCGGTTATGACATTGCCAAGCCAGAACCGAAGCATTGCGCCAAGTCCGCCCCCTATGAAAATACCCGCTAGTGTCATCTTTCCTGCAGCCCCTTTCTTTGCTGAATGCCTGCTATGCGCCGTCCCGCAAAAACACCAATCAGTGCAAATATGATCCCTGATATCAATGAGGCTGCCACATATAAAAGAGCCAATGAGGGTTGTCCTTGCAAAAGCATCACCGTTTCCTTAGAAAACGTGGACATTGTTGTGAAGCCTCCGCAAAAGCCGGTGCCTAAAAAAGCCGACAGCAGAGGCCGTTTTGCCCCGATCATAAAAAATCCGGTCAAAATGCCTAATAGAAGGCTGCCTGCCGCATTTTCCAGCCAGGTTGCCGCCGGGAACTGACCGGTGTGTATCCATAAGTTTAATCCGTATCGGAGGCAGGCGCCAAGCGCGCCTCCGATAAAAACCGCGCTATATATTTTCATGTTTGCCATCCTTTATGATGAAATCCGGGTAATCTGTAACGATGCCGTCCACGCCCATGGCTTGTAATTTTGCCGCTGTCTTTTGATTGTTGACAGTCCATGCAAATATGTTTAAGCCATTTTTATTGATGGAGCCGATCATCAGACGGTTAAGCCGTGTGTGTTTTATATTGACATAGTTTGCAAAAGAGCGGAAGGCCTTCATCTGATTTCTGGACAGCATGCTAAAGTTGGGCCTTGTAATGACCGCTGTCGGAATCGAAGGATAAAGCTCGCGGAACCTTTGGACGGAGCGGAACTGAAAGGATTGAACAATATTATTGATAGAAAAAGAAAATTGCCCTAATAGCTGTCCCACCTCTTCTTCAATTCCGACTTGAGACGGATGGCCTTTTAGTTCAATTAAAAGGCCGATTTTTTTGTGGTAGCGCTTGAGCACCGCTTCCAGGGTTGGAATACGCTCTCCTTGAAAAGCGGGACCGTACCAGCTTCCTGCATCGAGTTTTTGCAATTCCTCCAAGGTAAAATCCTTAACAAAGCCCGATCCGTTTGTTGTTCGGTCAACCCTGTCATCGTGTATCACAACAATCTGCCTGTCTTTTGTAAGCTGGACATCCAGTTCGATCATATCTGCATTCATTTTCACCGCAAGGTCAAATGCGGCAATCGTATTTTCCGGAGCGTAGCCGGATGCTCCGCGATGGGCAATGATGTACAAGCTAAGTCAGCTCCTCGTATGGGCATTTCTGTTATTGTATCAAATCCATATATGCACCGCGATACAAACTGGTGAATTTTTTCTGCCATATCGGAATGGTCCGGGCTGAGGAATGCGTATAACTAAAAAAAGACACTCAGCGTATCAGAACACATTTCGTCAGAAAATTAGGTCTTTCGACATGTTCACAACAAAATATGATCCTTTATAATAGCAAAAAAGGAGGCGAGATCATGGGAAAAGGGAGAATCAGAGTGGAGGAAAGAATTAAAGCCGAAACGGATGCTGAAATGCAAAAAGCAACTCTCCTTGATCAGACACAAACGAAAAAAGGTAAGTGACTGTCCCTATTGAATCTGGCTGATAGATGAATTGAGAAATGACCCCGGCGTTTCGCCGGGGTTTTGTGCTGCATAAGACATTTAAATGAACATCCTTACGAATATTTTAGTATAATAAACAATTGATTGGGATAGAGGGGAGACAGTCATGCCGGATTATCTGCAGCAGTATTTTACGCTTGATAACATCATACAAATCGGCATCAGCTTGGCGATTTTGCTGGTGTTTCTTATACTTAGAAAATTATTCACAAGATATTTTTTTAACCTGCTTTTTAATTTGACAAACCGGCCGAAAACAGAAATTTTTAAACAGGTGGTTCTGGCGTTTGATAAGCCGGCCAGATGGTTTTTTGTTGCCCTTGGGCTGTTTTTAGCGATCCGGTATTCACCGTTTTTAGATGAGCAAATGCCGGTCATCAGCAAAATATACCGCTCACTGATTGTGGCGCTCTTGTGTTGGGGTCTTTGTAATTTGACCGCAACATCGTCGTTTATCTTCCATAAGGTGAACCAGCGCTTCGAGCTTGACATGGATGACATTCTGGCCCCGTTTTTATCCAAATTGCTCCGTTTTGTGATCATTGCGCTCAGTGTCAGTGTGATCGCTCAGGAATTCAATTATGATGTCAACGGATTTGTAGCGGGCCTTGGTCTTGGCGGACTGGCTTTTGCGCTTGCCGCGAAGGATACCATCAGCAACTTCTTCGGCGGTATTATCATTATTACTGAAAAGCCGTTTACAATTGGTGACTGGGTGGAGACGTCGACAGTAACAGGATCAGTCGAGGATATTACCTTTAGGAGCACGAGATTCAGAACAGCACAGGGGGCGCTTGTAACGGTGCCGAACTCTACGCTGTCGATGGAAGCGATCACGAACTGGACAAGAATGACCAAACGCCAGATTACGTTTTCCATCCATGTGTCCTACGCTACGCCGATTGAGAACCTTGAACGCTCCATTCATTCTCTCAGAACAATGCTCTTAGAGCATGAGGGCGTTGATAATGAAATAATCATGGTCAACTTTGATACGTTTGCCGACAGCTACTACAATTTATTTTTTAACTTCTATACAAAAACGACGGTTTGGGCTGAAAACCTTAATATTAGAGAGGATATCAACTATAAAATTATTGAGATTTTAGGTGCAGAAGGCGTTCAGTTTGCATATCCCGGCCAAATGGTTGTTGTCAAGCAAAAGCACGAAAGCGACCAATTCCAGGTGAATCTAAATAAAGAGGAAAAGGAACGGGCTTAAAAGAGAGACTTCGTCTGACAGAGGCGGAGTCTTTTTCATGGTAAAATAAGAGAAAAAGGCGGTGTTGAGTTGGAAACATTCAAAAGTATTCTACATGAAGCACAGAGAATTGTTGTGCTGACCGGAGCGGGAATGAGCACAGAATCAGGGATCCCCGACTTTCGTTCAGCAGGGGGCATTTGGACGGAGGATGCCTCAAGAATGGAAGCGATGAGCCTTGATTATTTTTTAAGTTATCCGCGTCTGTTTTGGCCCAAATTCAAAGAATTGTTCCAGATGAAAATGAGCGGCAGCTTTGAACCGAATGAAGGCCATTTGCTTTTAGCTGAGCTGGAGAAGCAAGGGAAGCAGGTCGATATTTTCACGCAAAACATTGACGGTCTTCATAAAAAAGCGGGGAGCAGGCATGTGTACGAACTGCATGGTTCTATCCAGACAGCAGCTTGTCCGGCATGCGGCGCCCGATATGATCTTCCCCATTTGCTGGAGCGGGAGGTGCCGGAGTGCACGGCGGCCGGAAACAATGGGGACATTTGCGGAACGGTATTAAAAACCGATGTTGTTCTCTTTGGCGATGCCGTCATGCACTTTGACACCCTTTATGAAAAGCTGGATCAAGCAGATCTTTTATTGGTTATCGGCACGTCTCTCGAAGTGGCTCCGGCTAGATTTGTGCCTGAGGATTCAAGCCTGATTCCCGGCATGAAGAAAGTCATCATAAACCTTGAACCAACGTATTGCGACAGCTTGTTTGACATGGTCATCCATCAAAAAATCGGCGAGTTTGCCCGAAGTTTGGGCATGAAAAAGTGAGCCGCTTTATGCGCCTCACTTTTTTATTCATGAACAGGAACCATTGTGTCCTCTAACACTCCGAAGGAATAGCCTTTTTCTTTTAATTTATTGATTAGTACCGGCAGCGCATTTACAGTAGCAGGAAGATCATGCATGAGAATTACATTTGGGCGGCTTGAAGAGCTGTGTTCCATATTCTCAAGCTGCTGTAATACGGCGGTCACATACTGTGAATTCCGGTATTTCCAGTCCATGCTGTCGATCGTCCAATCCCAGTACACAAACCCATCTTTCTCCAGATTGCGAATTTGTGAGGCGGTTAGTGACGGCTTGCTTCCGTATGGCGTTCTGACAAGATCGGTTTTATATCCTGTAATGTCCTGCAGCGTGTCACGCGCCTCCTGCATTTCTTTTAGCGGAGATGTCGGTGTTTGATAGAACAATCTGTTATTGTGGGTAACGCCATGTAAACCGAGTGCGTGGCCTTCCTTTTCTGCTCTTTTCACAGCCTGCTTGAATTCGTTCATCCGCGGTGACAGCATAAAAAACGTCGCTTTTACATCAGCGCTTTTCAGTACGTCGAGCAAGCGGGTTGTAACGGCTGAAGGGCCGTCGTCGAAGGTTAAGTAAACCGTTTTATCTCCCATGTTCTGCTTTGTCTGCAGATGTTTTATCAGGAGATCGGGGGAGTCGTTTTTCAGCTTAAGGCTTTCCTTCTCATCTCGAAGCTGGCCGTTTGTTGTGACAGTGACTTCCTTTGCTTTCGTTGAACTGTTGGAATAACCCAAAATCACCATAAGCAAAAGCAGCACACATAAAACTGCTAAACTTGCAAATTTAAAAGCAAGCGAAACTGCAGAAGGAGAAGCCTCTCCTCTCGTTTGTCGCATAACAATCTCTCCATTGGCATAAAATCTCTACATAATGCTGTACAGCAGGCAGCTTATGAAGATGCCTTATGTTTACAACCTATGTATTACCAGTCAAGTATACAGGAATAAAACTGGAAAGCACATAGAAAATTTGTCGAAATGTCAGATTTTAAGGAAAAAATAAACTCCTTTCCGCTATAGATCTCTTGATCTTTCTGTTTTTCAGCTTGTCCAATATGGTAGAATTAGTGATAATGACAGCTTGAATGACATCAGGGACATCTCGAAAAGGGAGGGCTTTTATGAAGGTTTTAGTCAATGGCCGGCTGATTGGGCGCAGTGAAGCATCAATCGATTTGGAAGATCGCGGTTATCAGTTTGGTGACGGCATCTATGAAGTGATCAGGGTGTACAAAGGAGTATTGTTCGGCTTACGTGAGCATGCAGAGCGTTTTTTCAGAAGTGCTGCTGAAATCGGAATTTCACTGCCATTCAGTATAGAAGATCTCGAGTGGGACCTGCAAAAGCTTGTACAGGAAAATGCGGTCAGTGAGGGAGCGGTATACATTCAGACAACAAGAGGTGTGGCCCCGCGAAAACACCAGTATGAAGCCGGCCTCGAGCCGCAGACTACTGCCTATACGTTTACGGTGAAAAAACCGGAGCAAGAGCAGGCATACGGAGTGGCGGCCATTACAGATGAGGATCTTCGCTGGTTAAGATGTGATATCAAAAGTCTGAATTTACTGTATAATGTCATGACGAAGCAAAGGGCCTATGAAGCCGGAGCATTTGAAGCCATTTTACTTAGGGACGGCGTTGTTACGGAGGGTACATCCTCTAACGTTTATGCCGTTATCAACGGCACAGTGCGAACACATCCGGCTAATCGGCTCATTCTCAATGGAATTACACGGATGAATATTTTAGGACTGATTGAGAAGAATGGGATCAAACTGGATGAGACTCCTGTCAGTGAAGAAGAGTTGAAACAGGCGGAAGAGATCTTTATTTCGTCAACGACGGCAGAAATTATTCCGGTCGTGACGCTCGATGGACAATCGATCGGAAGCGGGAAACCCGGACCGGTGACCAAACAGCTTCAGGCTGCTTTTCAAGAAAGCATTCAACAGGCTGCTAGCATTTCATAAATGAACGAAGAAAAGAGCCCGCTTTTTACAGCGGGGCTCTTTTTATTTTTTAACAAATCCAATCAAAATGGAGATCATTGGCGATATATAGAGGAAGAACGTAAATGGGATGTAGTCTATGACTGGAACACCAAGTGCGCTCGCCATAAATGCGCCGCTGACGCCCCAAGGAATCAATGGGTTAATTAATGTTCCGCCGTCCTCTAATGATCTTGTCAGAAATTTTCGCTGGATGTTTCGTTTGTCATATAAAGATTTAAATGATTGTCCCGGTATTAATATCGATAAATACTGTTCGCCCGTTGCCAAGTTGACGCCGATGCTTGAGCAGACAGTTGCTGCAACAAGACGGCCTTTTGAGCGGATGCCTTTCATGACGCCTTCCAATAGTGCAGAAATCAATCCGATTTTCTCCATCAATCCGCCGAGTGCAAAAGCAATCATAATGAGAGAGACAGAGCCCATCATGGATTGCAGTCCGCCTCTGTTAATAATTTTAGCGGCTGCCTCATTGTCAGTTTCGAAAGTTGTGCCATTTTGTAAAGCTGTCATAAACGCCTGCAGGCTGCTGTCGGGTACAAAAATAGCAGTCAAAATTCCCGAGGAAATAATTCCGGCAGTCAGAACGGGGATTACTGATACCCGTTTCATTGCCAGCAAAACGACTAAGAGCGGAGAAAGAAGGGCCCACGGTGTCACGTTTGCAGCATCTTTTATTCCGGTTATGACCTGCTGAATATTATCGGTTGAAGCAGCGTCCGCTGACACTGATGAACCGAGAAAGTAAAACAGAACGACAGTGATGAGCAAAGCTGGAATGGTTGTGCCCATCATATGGCGAATGTGTTCAAAGATTGGTATTTCGCCTATTCCGGCTGCAAAGTTGGTTGTGTCCGACATCGGCGACATTTTATCCCCAAAACAAGCGCCGCATATGACTGCGCCTGCTGTCCATTCAAGCGGAACGCCAGCCGCGCTCGCCACGCCGATCAGCGCTACTCCGATTGTGCTTACAGTTGTCAGACTTGAGCCAACAAGTGTGCTGATGATCATACATGAAAACAAAGCAGTCAACAGAAGGTGGCTTGGTTCAATAAAGGATAGGGCATAAACTGTCATAGTCGGTATTGCGCCGCTGTACATCCAGGCGCCGATTAAGATGCCGATCAGCGCTAGAACAATAATCGGCTGTACGCCGTTTTTGATCCCGTCTACAATCCCTTTTTCAATGCTCTTCCAGGGAAATCCAAACCATAAAGCTGCTGCTGAAAGCATGACAACACTTAAAAACAGCGGGATATGAGGTTCTACATGAAGCAAGAATAAGCAAGAAATAATAATGCACAACATGAATATAAATAAACCGACGGCTAACGGAAACGTCAGCTTTTTTTGAGAATCCAAAATAACACCCCATATTTATCTTTAATGCTTTTGTGCTTTTGGGCACGAAAGCATTATAACAGAAAAAAACGAAAATCTATGTTTTTTCACAATTATGAATATAAAAGAAGTGAGCACAGGGCGTGCTCACTTTACAATCAGGACGGGTATATCCGATTTCGCTGAAAGCTTTTCACTTACACTTCCGAATATTAGCTTTTTCAGCCTGTTTTGGTCTCTGCTTCCGGTTACGATCATATCGGCAGAAATGCGGTTTGCATGCTCGATAATTGATTCAGCCGGATCGCCTTCTAATATATCGATATCTCCATCTGCCTGCTGTTCATTCAGCATCATTCTGGCTTCGGCGATGACTTCTTCCGTACGGTCTTCATAGATCATTGGCTCAGGTGATGTTACATCCGATATCAGCGGATCAGGAACACTTGTCATGCCTCCGCTGATATAGCTTGCCTCAGCTGCGGGTCTGGGCGGGTCGATGACGGTCTGATTGTCTTTCATATCATGTGAATGGGCGACGGTAATAGCGGCATTTACGGTTTTAGCAAGATCAATGGCTGTCAGAAGCGCTTTCTTACTATTTTCACTTCCGTCAAACGCAACAATGATACGGTCAGCATGGAACATCCTTCTCACCCTTTCAAAGCGTCTTACAACACTACTACCCGAATTTGAGCACAATTAACCTTTTCCTATTCAAGTAATGATTGACAATAAAAGGTTTTGTTTATATGATGATAAAAAGATGAAATCAGAATGGAAGGAGGGTTTGCTATGCCAAGGAATTTGCGTGTTTATCAAACAGTTTCATATTGGCGCGGCAAACCTTTTGTTCTGTTTTCGTGAACGGTTTTTTAGGTCGGACCGCGCGCTGAAAAGCGCTGTGCGTAACATATCGGTTAAAAAAGGCATGGAGCTGACGCTTCATGCCTTTTTTATATACAAAATCTAAGGAAAGACAGGTGTATGGGATGTGAAGACAAATACAGAGGCGAGGGCAGTTCGTGCCAAACTGGATGAAAAAAGCTGCAAGGAAAAAATAGAAGGCGGCTGATGAGGAGATGGGGATAGATGTTTTCAGTTTTGAAAAAGCTTGGCTGGTTTTTTAAGGCGTACTGGCTGCGCTATACGATTGCGATTGTCCTTTTATTAGCAGTCAATGTCATTGAAATGTTTCCGCCTAAGCTCTTGGGGAACGCCATAGATGATATGAAAGCAGGGGCATTTACTGCGGAAGGGCTGCTGTTTTATATCGGTATCTTTTTTGTGCTGACGGCGGCCGTGTATATCATGTCTTATTTTTGGATGCATCAGCTGTTTGGCGGAGCGAATCTGATGGAGAAAATTCTTCGTACGAAGCTGATGGGGCATTTGCTGACTATGTCGCCGCCGTTTTATGAAAAAAACCGAACAGGCGATTTAATGGCACGAGGGACAAATGATCTTCAGGCCGTCAGTTTAACCACAGGGTTTGGCATCTTGACGTTAGTTGATTCTACGATGTTTATGATGACGATCTTTTTGACAATGGGGTTTTTGATCAGCTGGAAGCTGACCTTTGCCGCCATTATCCCGCTTCCAGTCATGGCGATTGCAATCAGTCTATATGGAAGTAAAATTCATGAGCGGTTTACTGAGGCCCAAAACGCGTTCGGGGCGCTGAATGACAGAGTGCTGGAATCTGTTTCAGGCGTGCGGGTGATTCGCGCGTATGTTCAGGAAACAAACGATGTTCGCCGGTTTAATGAAATGACCGCTGATGTTTATCAGAAAAATATGAAAGTGGCTTTTATTGATTCACTGTTTGAGCCGACGGTAAAACTGCTTGTCGGCGCAAGCTATCTGATTGGGCTCGGCTACGGAGCGTTTCTTGTATTCCGGAACGAGCTGACGCTTGGAGAGTTAGTGTCCTTTAACGTTTATCTCGGCATGATGATTTGGCCGATGTTTGCAATCGGTGAACTCATTAATGTGATGCAGCGCGGCAATGCGTCATTAGATCGGGTAAATGAAACTCTTTCTTATGAAACGGATGTGACAGATCCAAAACAGCCCGCTGATCTTAAAGAGCCTGGAGATATCGTTTTCAGTCATGTCAGCTTTACATATCCAAGCTCAACAAGTGACAATCTTCAGGATATTTCATTTACGGTGCGAAAAGGGCAGACTGTCGGGATTGCCGGTAAAACCGGGAGCGGAAAAACGACAATTATTAAGCAGCTTTTGCGCCAGTACCCTCCAGGTGAAGGGAGCATTACATTTTCAGGCGTACCGATTCAGCAAATCCCTCTTGACCAGCTCCGCGGATGGATCGGATATGTGCCGCAGGATCATTTACTGTTTTCACGGACTGTAAAAGAAAATATTTTATACGGAAAACAGGATGCAACTGATAAAGAGGTTCAGCAAGCCATTGCCGAAGCACATTTTGAAAAAGATTTGCACATGCTTCCGTCCGGTCTGGAGACAATGGTCGGTGAAAAAGGCGTGGCACTGTCAGGCGGGCAGAAACAAAGAATTTCGATTGCGAGAGCACTCATGGCGAATCCGGAAATCTTGATTCTGGATGATTCACTTTCCGCTGTAGATGCCAAAACAGAGGCTGCAATTATCAAGAACATCAGAGAAAACCGCAAAGGAAAAACGACATTTATTTTGACGCACCGATTATCCGCGGTTGAGCACGCTGACCTGATCCTTGTGATGGACGGCGGCGTCATTGTTGAGAGAGGCACGCATCAAGAACTGCTGGCCAATAATGGGTGGTACCGGGAACAATATGAAAGACAGCAGCTGTTCACGGCCGAAGAAGGGGGAGCAGGGGCATGAAAATAGGAAAAACGTTATGGAGATACGCACTCCTTTATCGAAAATTGCTGATCACGGCCGTCCTATTGCTAGCTGTCGCCGTCGGTGCAGAACTGACCGGGCCGTTTATCGGCAAGAAAATGATAGACGACCATATCCTCGGCATTGAGAAAACATGGTATGAAGCTGCGGAAAAAGATAAAAATGCCGTTCAGTTTCACGGCGTCTCATATGTCAGAGAGGACCGATTGCAGGAGCCTGTTTCAAAAGCAAAAGAAGCACATATTTATCAAGTGGGAATGGCGTTCTATTTTGTTGATCAGGCTGTCAGCTTCGACGGGAATAGAACAGTTTCTGACGGGAAGCTGACGATCACAAACGGAGACAAGAGCCGGACATATGCTGCCGAAAAGCTGACTAAGCAGGAACTTTTCCAGTTCTATCAGCCGGAAATAAAGGGAATGGTGTTACTGATCTGCCTGTATGGGGGCTTGCTTGTGTTTTCAGTATTCTTTCAATACGGACAGCATTATCTGCTGCAGATGAGCGCCAATCGGATTATTCAAAAGATGAGGCAGGACGTGTTTTCGCACATACAGAGAATGCCGATTCGCTATTTTGACAACCTTCCGGCCGGAAAAGTCGTTGCGCGGATTACCAATGATACGGAGGCTATCAGGGATTTATATGTCACAGTGCTTTCCACATTTGTGACAAGCGGAATCTATATGTTCGGGATATTCACGGCTTTGTTTCTGCTTGATGTGAAGCTTGCGTTTGTATGTCTGGCAATTGTGCCGATTATCTGGCTGTGGTCAGTCATATACCGGAGATATGCGTCATATTACAACCAAAAAATCCGCTCGATCAACAGTGACATTAACGCAAAAATGAATGAGTCAATTCAAGGCATGACCATTATTCAGGCTTTCCGCCATCAAAAGGAAACAATGAGAGAATTTGAGGAATTAAATGAATCACATTTTTATTTCCAAAACAGGATGCTGAATTTAAACTCCTTAATGTCCCATAATTTGGTCAATGTCATCCGCAATCTTGCGTTCGTCTGTCTGATCTGGCATTTTGGCGGTGCGAGCCTGAATGCGGCCGGGATTGTTTCTATCGGTGTACTGTACGCGTTTGTCGATTATTTGAACCGGTTATTTCAGCCGATCACAGGCATCGTCAATCAGTTTTCAAAGCTGGAGCTTGCAAGGGTCTCCGCCGGGCGTGTTTTTGAACTGCTTGAAGAAAAGAATACGGAAGAAGCGGGTGAACCGGCGAAGGAGCGCGCGCTGGGACGGGTTGAATTTCGTGATGTGTCATTTGCGTATCAAGAAGGTGAAGAGGTATTAAAGCATATTTCCTTTACTGCGCAAAAAGGCGAAACCGTAGCGCTCGTCGGCCATACCGGATCAGGAAAAAGCTCGATTTTGAATCTTCTGTTTCGTTTTTATGATGCGCAAAAAGGTGATGTCTTAATTGATGGAAAAAGCATTTACAACATGTCAAGACAGGAACTCAGATCCCATATGGGTATTGTGCTTCAGGACCCGTACTTATTCTCGGGCACAATCGGATCTAACGTAAGTCTGGATGACGAAAGAATGACTGAAGAAGAAATAAAAAATGCACTGCGGCAAGTCGGTGCTGAGCCTCTTCTTAAGAAGCTTCCGAAGGGCATTAATGAGCCCGTGATTGAAAAAGGCAGCACGCTATCCTCTGGAGAGCGGCAGTTAATTTCTTTCGCTAGAGCTTTGGCGTTTGATCCCGCGATCTTGATTTTAGATGAGGCAACGGCGCATATTGATACAGAGACAGAGGCCGTAATCCAGAAGGCGCTTGATGTCGTCAAACAAGGACGCACCACCTTCGTCATCGCTCACCGGCTTTCAACAATCAGAAATGCTGATCAGATTTTGGTTCTTGATAAAGGAGAAATTGTTGAGAGAGGGAACCACGAGGAATTGATGGCATTAGAAGGCCAATATTATCAAATGTATGAACTGCAAAAGGGACAGAAACATTCCATTGCATAATGCTCAAAAAACCCAAAACAATCGTGTTTTGGGTTTTTGGTTTATGTAGTCAATAAGCCAGTCCGACACGGTATCCGACATACTTACCTGTAACAAGCTCACGATATAAAAAGTCCGCAGTATCGCCGACCGAAATGCTTGTGCCGCCCTCAGGCAAAACGTTACGCTCCGTACGATAAACGCCGGTTGCTGTTCCGTCCGGGAGGTAAGTGGGGCAGATGATTGTCCAGTCTAATGATGATTGTTTAAGCATTTCGTATACTTTTGCATGCTCCTTGGCTGCGCGGGTCTGCTTTCGTTTCGATTCATTTGTTTCAAACCGGTATTTTCCCGGTTCATGTCGAGAATCTAGGATCCCTGCGGTGCCGATCGTAATAAGCCGTTTGATATGCTGTTCCTCCATAGCGGAGAGAATGTGTGCCATAGCAGTTGACAAGGTATCATCACCATCTGTGCCTAGACAGCTGATCACGATTTCAGCATTCTCCATTATTTTTTTCACATCTTCTAAGCGGCGGGCGTTCCCCATAACGGTTCTGTCTTTTGAAAGGGGAAGATCAGCATGTTGAGATCTGATCAGAGCGAAAATATCAAATCTTTCATCTGCTGAGGCTTGTGTTAAAAAGGCTTGTCCGACGCGGCCGCTGGCTCCTAATAAAGCGATTTTCATCAAAAAACCTCCTCGCCTTTCATTATAAAAGGATGTTCTCAGTTTGAACAGCGCGGGAAAGAATACCTGTACAAATAAACAGAACGATGGGAAACATATTCATGAATCATGGATACACTTACGAACTGAACCAGCTCCCAATTCACAATGGTGATGAATGACACCCCGATTCCCTCCCTTTTTTTCTAGGATATGTGGAGCAGGAAAAAAGGGTGACAAAATAAAGAGAGCGCGGAAACCGCGCCCTCTATAGCCATATATTGAATTGTTATTGAACTCTGCCGCCCATTTGCTGCTGAGCGAAAGATACTAAACGTTTTGTGATTTCTCCTCCGACAGAACCGTTAGCGCGAGAAGTTGTGTCCGCTCCAAGGTTAACGCCGAATTCAGAAGCGATTTCAAGTTTCATTTGATCGATAGCCTGAGCTGCGCCAGGAACTAGTAAGTCATTTGATGAGTTTTGGTTAGCCATGTGTAAAATCTCCTTTTTATTTAGTATGGTTGGGTTAACTGGAGTTGCACCAATCTGTGAACCCTTCTCGGGTGTCACTGCCGCCTCGGCGTAACCCAATGCTTTGCCGGCTTGTTACTACGTATTATGTTAAAATTGCCGGAAACTCATGCGGAGAATTGTGTGGTAAATCTTGAGAAAGAAAAAAAGCTTAGCCGTTTAGGCTAAGCTAGTCATAAATATGAAAAAGCATCAGTTCATGTATCTCGTTTGTAAGAGCAGGCTCGTCAGCGCGGGCGGGAAACAAGTCTCCCCATTCAATTTCACCGCTCTTATGATAGATGCCTTCATAATGGGTCCCTTTATAATAAAATGAAATTTTCCATCCGGGCAGCTTTTCTTTTGGGAACAAAGGTTTCCAGCTGAAATGAGAAATCATTACGGCCACGCTCCTTACATTTGGTATCAATTGACCTAAATAAAAACGGCTTATGTTCATTGTATCATTGTTTCAGAACATCATTGAAGAGGCCTAAATATGCAGTTTGTCCCAGCTTTGGATAAAGATAAGCCCACTTTATTAAAAAAGCGGACAGGTTACGAAGGCCACAATGCTTCAGGAGATGTGATTGCCTTCTCAGATAAATATGACGCGTATTCAAAACTTCTTCGTTTTGTAAGAGAATCAACATGATGCAAATTTGGATGAGAAAAAATGCTTCGGCCCGGGCGCGAATTCGCTTCAAACATCCATACTTTACCGTTCTGATCAATGCCAAAATCGAAACCAATCTCCCCGATAAACCCCTCGATATGATCATGAAGGACATGGCTTGCAGTCAGTGCCGCTGCAGAAAGCTTTTTAATGACCTCAACTCTTTCAGCGGGATCATCGTATACTTCCGCAAGTGTCTTTACAGTGCCGCCGTTAGAAAGATGTGTTGTAATGCTGTTCTTTCCGGAAATTTTTACGGCGATTGCTGTCACTGTCCATTTTCCTTTTCTGTTTTTATTGGTATGGACACGGAAATCCGCTGGTTTGCCTTGAAATTCGATGAGATCAACACCTTGCTGAATGAGAAAGTCGGACGGGTTGTGATGTTTTTGAAATTCTGCAAGGAATGAGGCGGCATCGGAATAATCAATCGAAGTAAAAGTTTTGGCGTCATTCGTATGCTTTACCGTCAGGCCGTCATCTGTTCTTGTCAGCTGATAAATGCCGGTGCCGAGTGCTCCATTTGCCGGTTTGATATAGACTTTTTTGTATGCGCCACAGAGCTCATCAATCAGCTCCACAGACGGTGTCAGCTCGGATCTAGGCAAAAAGGGTGCCGTTCTCGGATCTTTTTCGAGCAATTGATGAACGTTCCATTTATTGAAAAACGTTTTATTAAACCATGGGATCTGATATTCATCGATCAGCCTCTTTTTTGTATGTTGCAAGAGAAGTGAATCTTCAATTTTTCGGTTCGGCAAACGGTCATAAACGACGTTCGGCAATGGAACGATTTTTTTCTCCCAGCCGTTTTCCCTGTAAAGGAGGCCTTCAATCGTGCCTTCCTCCCAATTGATTTGGTGCGCGCCAAAAACGAAGCAGTAGCCTCCGGCTTGCTCGTGTAACGTGACAAGCTTAGAAAAAAAGAGGGAACGATCCTTAAATGGGCGTTCAAGAGATACAGTAAACCCTGCCGTAAAGATGCCGACTAACGGCCCGATATGCACTGTATGATCATGAATCAGTATATCTGCCCTGCTTCGGTGGGGAAGCAAAAGCTCATGAAACAGATTTTCAGAGAGAAGCACGGTTTGTTCCAGATACCGTCTGTAAGCAACGTGGCATCTGACAACCTTCGTTCCGAATGCCGCATGCAAAAGTCCGTCTTGCTTCAGCGAAGAGGGCAGAAACAGGGTGTTTTCACTGGTTTTGTCTATGCCGATCAAAAACCGTTTAGGATTCACGCGGAAGAACTCCTTTCTGGCTTTGCTCAGAAAACAGATATTGGCAGCGCTTTAGGGGACAAGTGTACAGCTGTTCTTTTTGCTCGGGAGAGACACGCAGGATTGACTTTCTGCCTGGTTTAGAATTGATATCTAAAATCCAAATTCTCCCGTCCTTAGCAAGACATATATCAAGACCGAGTTCAAACAACGGCCCGTAGCGCTCGTCAAGATAATACGGAACTGATTGGGTAATCGAAAACACATCATCTAGTAAAACCACTTGCTGTTTTTTCGGTATATCTTCAAACCAGGAGTCAAATGTCAGCGCATCAGATCCGCCTGACAAATTGGCGAGCAGCCCGTGTTTGTATCCGCGTCTTACTGCCTTTCCGACTGTATTCCATTCACCTGCTTCGTTTTTTTCCATAAACAGGCGAATATCACAAGGGTATTGTTCCTTATCTTGAATGTTTAAGTAAGGCTGAAGCAAATATTGATGCTGAAGCACTTTTTTGCACCATGTCTTAAAAGAAGTCTGGTTGGAAAACGTTTTTGTCTGCTTATCCTTTCCGATGTGATAAGTAGCAGTGATGTTTTTCTTGCCCAGCTTCAAAAGAATCACGCCTCTGCCTCCCGCGCCGAATGCCGGTTTAAGGATGCAGGCTTTTTCTTTGGATAAAAAGGAGTGAATTTGTTCGTAGCGGTTCACCTTTATTGTTTCGGGAATATAGGGATTGATTACAGAGTGCTGCTGCAAATCGTGAAGGACGGTCCACTTATCGGGAAGACCCCGCCCGATAAATTCCGTTTTCGGATATTTTTTGAGCCACTCAACGATTGGTTTTGCTTTTTGGGAATGTGAATCCTTGCCGTAAAAACAGCGATCATAAATATAATCTGGAATCGCCATTTCAGTTTCGTTCCATGTGCTGCTGGCCGAATGATAGACCGATGCTTTGACACGCAAAGTGTCAGGTGAAATATCAAATGGTGTAAACCGGATGAAACGTATGCCGAATTCGGGTGCTCTTTTGGCCAGTTCTGCGGAATAATCCGCTTCATGCTGGCGGGATAAGGACATAAAACCGAGTGTTATCATGGTGAGACTCCCCCTTTTATTCAAAAGCTGCCGGCGGGTGTCCGCAGCTTTACACTAAATACATGTAAGACGAACGCAGCTGACGGTATTCTACTTTACAGAATACGATTCTCCACCTTGCCCTATTCCAAAAGAACAAGCTGATTTTCTAAGAACAGGAATTTGTCTCCTCGTTTGCTAAGTGATTGCATGAGCCTCTATAATACGTATAGGTACATAATCTATATGAAAAAAGCTGAAGCACAGATGGAGGAAGATGAATAGGAATGGGTATTGCAGGAACCTTTATTTTTATGATCGTGATCGGCGCTGCCATTGGAGCGGTGACCAATCATTTAGCAATTCAAATGCTGTTTAGGCCGTATAAAGCGTACTATTTGTTTGGGAAACGAGTTCCTTTTACGCCCGGGCTGATTCCAAGACGGCGAGATGAACTTGCAAAACAAATGGGACTGATGGTAGTCAATCATCTCTTAACCCCTGAAGGCATTAAAAAGCGGCTCGTCTCTGATGCAGCCAAAACGCAGGCTCTTCGAGTGGGGGAACAGCTGATTCAAAGGCTGTCACTTTCTGAAGTGACAGTAAAAGAAGCGCTTGAAAAAGCCGGGATAAAGCGCCCCGAAAAAGCTGCTGATGCATGGATCAGCAGCTGGACCGATGATAAGCTGAATGAGCTTTTCCGCCAATACGGGGACCAATCGTTAAAAGAGCTGGTGCCTATAGAGGTGCAGGAAAAGCTTGAGGATAAAATTCCGATGATTTCAGGATATATATTGTCACGGAGTGTCCGTTATTTTGAAAGTGATGAAGGAAAAATCCGTCTTGGCAATATGATTGATGACTTTTTAAAAGAGCGCGGCATGCTTGGAAGCATGGTGCAAATGTTTCTTGGCAATTCAAGCCTTGCGGATCGCGTGCTGCCGGAGCTGCTGAAATTCTTGCGCAATGAGGAAACAAATAAATTGCTTTCTGATCTCTTAAAAAACGAATGGGGCAAGCTGAGGGAGTATACGTTTAATGAAGCAGACGAAAAATGGAATGCAAAGGCGCTCATTTTCAGTTTGAAACGAAGAATGCTGCAAGCATTTTCGACTGCCCCTTTCTTCGACAATACGATTGGCACGCTTACCGTCCGCTATGAATCTGAGCTGACCCAGCAAATGCTGCCGGCACTGTTAGACAAATTGCTTGAAGGGATTTCGTCCAACCTTGAAAGTGTCTTAAAACGGTTGCGTCTTGAGGAAATCGTCAAGGAGCAGGTGGATCAGTTCCCGGTGGAGCGTCTTGAAGAAATGGTGCTGTCCATTTCAAAAAAAGAATTTAAAATGATTACCTATTTGGGGGGCCTTCTCGGCGGAATTATAGGCGCGATTCAAGCATTGTTTGTCATCCTTTTTTAAGAAGAAATGGTTTTTGATTAATGAAAGGATCTCCATAGTCTGTTATAGTGGAGTGGTATGTCAAACGGCAATGATGAAAGGAGCTATTTACAATGGCTGTTAATTTTTATGATGTAGCGTATGATCTGGAAAATGCATTACGAGGGAGCGAAGAGTTCACCCGTTTAAAAAACCTTTACGACGAAGTTAACGCAGATGAATCAGCGAAGCGCATGTTCGAAAACTTCCGTGATGTACAGCTTAGACTCCAGCAAAAACAAATGGCAGGAGAAGAGATTACACAAGAAGAAGTGACGCAGGCTCAAAAAACAGTTGCGCTTGTACAGCAGCACGAAAAAATTTCTCAGCTGATGGAAGCGGAGCAGCGCATGAGCATGCTGATTGGTGAATTGAACAAAATCATTATGAAGCCTTTAGAAGAGCTTTACGGCAGTGTTGAAGGCTAATAAGCAAAATCCCTTCTTGGATAAGAAGGGATTTTTTATTCATTCAGCAAACTTGGAAATCCAATGAATCTTTTACCTCTCCATTGATGATCACTGATAATGTATGAATTCCTTTGTAATGCTTTCTGGTGGTTAAATCCTTAAAGGATTGGATTCTTGTGTATGATTTCGTTTCGTTTTTTCGTATATTTGTTTCTGTTATTTTAAATACTTTCTGATGACGCTGGCCTCTTGCTTTTACAAAATCAATTGCGTACTCAATTCTTACTTTTTGATCCCTGTCTGAATGAATATAGAAAGAAAATTCAAGGCTTTCGCCAATAACTATACGTTTGGGCTGGCATGTTAAATCATGTAGTTGTATCGAATCAGCATTTTCATAACCAAAAAGCGCTAAGGCCTGTTTATCACCCTTTTTTAATAAGGTCCGATAGGCGTGTTTGATAATCCAGTCTGTATGGGGATGTGTTCCGTACCATTGATCTGCGACTTTTCTCAGTAAATGAGGATGCGTTTTTGATATATCATTAAGGTTGTTGGCCACGCTTTTTCTTACATATAAGGACTCGTCCTGCATCAGCTTTTCAAGGATCGGCAATACGGGGGAAGGGTCCGATTTCAAAGCCGGTATCGATTTTCCCCATGGCAGGCGGGGCCTGCTGCCTTCGCTCGCAAGTCTTCTCACGTGTTCATTTTTATGCTCAGACCATGCAAGCAATTGTGCAATCATCTTTTCTTGATCTAACAGCAAAAAAGGCCTTACAGCAAATTCTGAGGTCGAATATTGCGTAAAGTATTCCAATGCCTTTATTGATTCTTCCCAATGCGCTAACCCGTACTGTTCCACATAATCTGGAAATAAAATTCCGCTGAGTCCTTTAAAATGAGGGGCTGTATCCCGTAAAATTGTGAGCGCTTCAACGTATTGTTTTGGCAAAGTTTCGTATAAAGAAACTGTCACGCGGCGCATCCGCTCTTTTAAAGTGAGTTCAGGCCAGTCCTCCAGCCGTAATGTATCCAAGAATCTGTTTTTGTTAAAATCAGGATAGGATGACCTTACATGATGGATCAACTGAGATATCAGTTCTTCATTATATATTTCTTTTAAATCAGCCATATAAACACCGCTTTTTCGTTTATTATTTATATTGTATGGGAATGTACGTTCTGGATCAAGTGTATAGTCCTAAAAATTAACAACTGATCCTACCACGGATATACAAAAGTTGGTTACTTTTTTTAGTTAAAAAAACCCTTGTCATCGGAAAAGAAAACTGAGATAATAACATTGAAAGCGCCTACACTTACCTATTTCAAATGGATACGGTCGCATATCATGCCGTTATATAGAGGGGATAAGCAACAGAGAGTAAGTGTTCGGAGCGCATCATTGGTCAAACAAGGGGTTCCTGATACATGATTTTTCGTAAATCGAAATAACGATATTAGGGAGAATGGCTGCTTCGATCGTATCCTATCAACAAGCCATACATAAAGTCTGCTGAGCCAGGCTTTTTTTGCTTTAAGAAAAGGTTGTTCTAAACACAGAGACAGGGTCATATCCTATACACAAGTACAGTCATCAAGGAGGGGGACATCTCTGTGTCAAAACAATTGCTTGCCTTAAATATAGATGGAGCGCTGCTTCGGTCGAACGGGAAGATTCATCAGGCAACGAAAGACGCGATTGAATATGTAAAGAAAAAAGGGATTTACGTCACACTTGTGACCAACCGTCATTTTCGCTCAGCACAGAAAATAGCGAAATCGCTAAAGCTTGATGCCAAGCTGATCACCCATAGCGGGGCATATATCGCTGAGAAAATTGACGCCCCGTTTTTTGAAAAAAGAATTTCTGATGATCATACCTTTAACATTGTTCAAGTGCTGGAGAGCTATCAATGTAATATTCGGCTTCTTCACGAAAAGTATTCCATCGGAAACAAGAAAAAGGTGAATTCGAATTTATTGGGGAAAGCACTCATTCATCCGTCTGACCCGATCTTTTATCCAGTCCAGTTCGTTGAATCATTAAGCGATCTCCTCATGGATGAGCCGGTGAGTGCACCCGTCATCGAGGTGTACACGGAGCACGACATTCAGCATGACATTACAGAAACGATTACAAAAGCCTTCCCTGCAGTGGATGTGATTCGCGTAAACGATGAGAAGCTGAATATCGTCCCGAAAGGTGTCTCGAAGGAAGCGGGTTTGGCCCTCGTCGCTTCAGAGCTGGGCCTGAGTATGGATGATGTCGTGGCCATTGGGCATCAGTATGACGATCTGCCGATGATCGAACTTGCCGGTCTTGGGGTAGCGATGGGGAATGCCGTTCCGGAAATTAAGAGAAAGGCAGATTGGGTTACAAGGTCCAATGACGAGCAAGGTGTCGCTTATATGATGAAGGAATATTTCCGAATGCAGCAGCGAAAAGGATTTCTTGATAAGTTCCACATGAAACGTGTGTAAAAAAGCCGCTCGCGCCCTGACAGGTGCGGCGGCTTTTTTGCCGGATTGATTTTAGCAGTTTATTTCTGTACACTAAAGAAAGTTTTGAATCTGATAAATTAGGTGATGAAGTTGCAAATTAAAATAGAAGGCATACATGATGACCGCCTGCATCGGCCTCTGCAAAATATTGCAAATTTGTTTTATGAAGAGTGCGAGCTTGCGTATGGCGGAGAGGAGCCCGCAGATTTTGTCATTTCTTTAGCGTTGTCACAAACGGATGAGCATGTGACGGTTTCTGGAGAAGTGAAGGGTACTGGCATAAAGGAACAGCATACAAAATTCTTTTCTCCAGACATGACTGAAAAAGAAGCTTTTAAGCAAGTGAAAAACACAATTTCTTATGTGTATCTCAATCTTCTTCAGGCGCATACGGGCATTACGCAGAAGTGGGGAATCCTCACAGGAATCCGGCCCACAAAGCTGCTTCATAAAAAACTGCAAAGCGGAATGTCCAAGGAGCAAGCGCATGCTGAGTTGAAAAAAGACTATTTAATTCATGATGAAAAAATCATGCTAATGCAGGAAATTGTTGACCGTCAGCTGGCGGCAGTGCCGGATTTGTACCGAGTAAAGGATGAAGTCAGCATTTATATCGGCATTCCGTTCTGCCCGACAAAATGCGCGTATTGCACATTCCCTGCGTACGCTATCCAAGGACAGGCGGGCAGAGTCGGCTCATTCCTATGGGGACTGCATTACGAAATGCAGAAAATCGGTGAATGGCTGAAGGAGCATGATGTTAAGGTTACAACCATTTACTTTGGCGGCGGGACGCCGACAAGCATTACAGCGGAGGAGATGGATCTGCTGTATGAAGAAATGGTCCGCTCCTTCCCGGATGTGAAAAACATTCGTGAGATTACGGTGGAGGCCGGTCGTCCTGACACGATTACAGAAGAAAAACTCGCCGTTTTAAACAAATATGACATTGATCGGATCAGCATCAATCCGCAATCCTACGAAAACGAAACGCTAAAGGCGATCGGGCGGCACCATACGGTTGAAGAGACCATTGAGAAATATCATCTGTCACGCCAGCATGGCATGAATAATATCAACATGGACTTGATTATTGGTTTGCCTGGGGAAGGCGTGAAGGAGTTCAGGCACAGTCTTTCAGAAACAGAAAAACTGATGCCGGAATCCCTTACCGTTCATACTCTTTCATTTAAACGGGCGTCAGAAATGACGAGAAACAAGCATAAGTACAAAGTTGCCGGCAGGGAAGAGGTTTCTCAAATGATGGAAGACGCGGTAGCCTGGACGAAAGAGCATGGGTACGTGCCTTATTATTTATACCGCCAGAAAAACATTCTTGGAAACCTTGAAAACGTCGGATACTCTTTGCCGGGACAAGAAAGCATCTACAACATTATGATTATGGAAGAGGTCCAGACGATTATCGGAATCGGCTGCGGCGCTGCTAGTAAATTTATTGATCGGGATACAGGGAAAATCACGCATTTTGCGAATCCGAAAGATCCGAAATCGTACAATGAGCGCTTCGAGCACTACACGGACGAAAAAATCAAATATTTAGAGCAGATTTTTGAAAAAACGACAAAGCAGCACTGATTACAGTGCTGCTTTTTTTATCCCTGTTTTTTTGCGGGCTGAACCTCAGGCTTCCATTTAAATACCTTGTTCAGCAAGCGGTAAATTCGTTTTGATTCCTTTGTGACAAGCGGTCCCAAAATCGCCAGAATGAGGACATATAATGCGGCAAACGGCTTTAATGTGGCTGACAGTCCGCCGGCTATTCCGAGATTCGCAACGATAATCGAAAATTCTCCCCGCGATACGATCGTCAGCCCGATATTCGATGAAGCCTTATGAGAAAGCCCTGCGCGTCGTCCTGCCACCATTCCGGCGATAAAATTTCCCAGAATGGTCAAAATCACTGCACCCAACGCAAGCCAAACCGCTTCACCAAGCGAAAACGGATCGATACTGAGGCCGAAGCTGAAAAAGAACATCGCACCGAAGAAGTCGCGAAACGGAACAACGAGGTGTTCAATCCTATCGGAATGCTCTGTTTCTGAAAAGACCAAACCGAGCAGCAGCGCGCCGATTGCTTCTGCTACATGAATCGTCTCTGAAAACCCGGCGATAAAAAAGAGTGCTGCGAAAATGACGATAATAAACACTTCGTTTGAGCGAATGTCCAACAGTTTGTTCAACAGCGGCGGGAGTTTTCTTGCTGCGATAAAAAACAGCAGCATATAACCGAAGGCGATCAAAATGGACAAGAGTGCACTCCCTACGGATGTCGCATCACCTAGTATAAGGCCGGAAACAACGGACAGATATACGGCAAGGAAAATATCTTCAAACATGATGATGCCGAGAATCAATTCGGTTTCCGGATTGGCGGTTCTTTTTAAATCAACGAGCACTTTTGCGACAATCGCACTTGACGAGATTGTGATGACGCCTGCGAGGATGAGGACTTCCAGAAAGGAAAATCCGGTGATAAACCCGTAAAGCAGTCCGAGGCTGAAGTTAATCAAAATATAAATCGTCCCGCCGACCGCGATTGATTTTCCTGATTTGATTAACTTCCCGACAGAGAATTCGAGTCCGAGATAGAAGAGAAGGAACAGTACGCCCATTCGCCCGAAAAACTCGATGATTTCACTGCTTTGAATAAATGTTAGATCAATAATCCCCATTTTCGGCGCGTGCGGTCCAACAAGCATTCCCAGCACAATCAGAAACGGAATAATCGAAAATTTAATTTTATTGGCGATCACACTGGCGATTGCCACAAGGACAAGTGCAGTTCCGACTTCAAATACAAGATGGTCCATCGGGGCTCACACGCCCTCTCCAGAAAGAAAATCGTGAATCAGTTTCTTCAGATGCTTTCTCTCACCTGAGAGGACAAGGGTGTCATTTTCTTCAATAATCGAATCGGCTCCGGGATTTAGGAGTTTTTCCTGGTTGTGTTTGATAATGGCAATCACAGTGACATCGTAATTCTGGCGAACATCAAGCTCTCCGAGTGTGCGCCCGATCGATTTGGCGCCTTTTTCGACCTTAAACCATTCAATAATAAGATCGCTGAAGGCCATTTCGATGGACTCCAGAGCTTGCGGTTTATAGACCATGCCTCCGAGAATAGCTGCAATTTGCCTTGCTTCAGAATCATCCAATGAAATATTTGAAAGAAGCTCATCCGGGTCCCGGTCATTAAACCGGTAAATTTCCCTTCTTCCGTCATCATGAATGATAATCGTCATTTTTTCGTGGCTTCTTGTTTCGATTTCAAACTTTTTGCCGATGCCCGGCAGATCGTTTTCTTTAATATTCAATGAAAATCCCTCCGAATGTAGTGTTGGCAGTATGGGGTGAGTTACAAATAAAACTTGAGCAAATTATATTCGGAGGTAATTAGACTGGTATTTGACAGGGACGGCACAAGCCTTTTCCAGCCTGTTTATCAGCGGTTCGTCAAGTGGTTTGACAGAGAGATGCCTGACAGACTGTGCCAGCGGGCTGTACTCTTTGATCAGCTCAGCCGGGTGAATGCTGCCCGGCGACGGCGTTTTTGCCGATTGTGTTTCCTGCGGATATGAGGACATAGGCACATAGCTGTCAGTGCTTGCTTCAAACTGGGAAGGCAGAACCACGTCCGAAGGGGGAAAGTACACCATAAATAAACTTAACAGAAAACTGATCAGCAATTTATCCATGTCCTTTCCTCCCTTCTCATCAAGATATCCCTTCTTTTTCACTATATAAAACTTTATGTTTCCATTCAAACAATATGCATTTTTCAGTATCTATTGACCTTGAAAAATAAAAAGGTTTATTTGGGGATGGCGGGGAATGTATAGGAGAAAGAAAAAAGTAAGCGCATACATGGAGGTGCTTTTAATGGAGTTTGTTCAATATGCATGTAATGGGGCCGTTGCAGAGATTATCCTGAATCGGCCTGATGCCCATCACGCCCTGAATGAACAGATGCTGTCTGAATTGAAGGAGGCAGTCGAAATGGCGGCTGCAAGCGAGGCGCTCATCGTTCTCCTGAGAGGAAGCGGGAAAGGCTTTTCGGCCGGCGGTGATATCAGGATGATGACGTCAGAGCATGACCCTGACCAATTTAAACGGCTGATGGATACGATTGAGGCTGTCACCCTGAATTTATATCAGATGAAGAAAGTGACAATTGCAGCCATTCATGGTGCTGCTGCGGGACTGGGCCTGAGTTTGGCGCTTTGTGCGGACATTGTGCTCGCTGAAAAAAACGCCGTTCTCGCGATGAATTTTATCGGCATTGGGCTTGTTCCGGACGGCGGAGGACATTATTTGCTGAAGAAAAGAATCGGTGAAGCAAAAGCGAAAAAACTGATTTGGAGCGGAAAAAAACTATCTGCCTCGGAAGCTGCCGATATGGGGCTTCTTGATGGGACATTTGCCGGAGACCCTGCCGAAGGCGCAAGACCCATTATCGAAACCCTGTTGGCCTCCCCTCTTTTGGCGATGATCGAAACGAAAGGTATTTTTCAAAGCCTCCAAATTGAAGAACTGAAAAAAGTGCTATCCCTTGAGCGCAGCGCCCAAGAGAGAATGAGAAGGACCAAGGATCACCAAGAAGGAATCCGTGCCTTTTTAGAAAAACGGGAGCCGAAGTTTCAAGCGTAACAGATCAGCCGGAAAGCTGATCATCTGTGAAACAAAATCAGCTTTCCGGCTGCATTGACTAAACGATGAGTATGACTATGAAGCTCTTTTTCTTTTAAGAGGGCTTCACCATGCGTTTTTGCCGCTTCTTCATGTTCTGCCTCGAATCGCTCGTTTACCAGCGTGTTCCCCGAAGGATCAAATACGGTAAGGAAATAATCAGCCATCAGGTTTCTCCTCCATTTTAAGGTTTATCAGTCTTTCTTCATTTATATTCTAAAAAGGAAATCAAAATCCTTTATTATGCTTTATCCAAAATTAGTATATAATGGGTCAGGGAAGGAGGAGATTCAGTGCTTACAATTGATCACGTAACGAAGACATTTGGAGATTATAAAGCCGTTGACGGATTGGACTTAGATATTCCGGAACAGCAAATGTTCGGTCTATTAGGCGCAAACGGAGCGGGAAAAACAACAACGTTTCGCATGATCCTAGGATTATTAAGCATTACGGAGGGCTCAATCAGCTGGAAGGGCCGTCCTGTGAATTATCATATCAGCAACAAAATCGGTTATTTGCCGGAAGAGCGGGGCCTTTATCCGAAAATGAAGGTAAGGGATCAGCTCGTCTATCTTGCCAGATTAAAAGGGATGGAGAAGCGAGAGGCTGTAAAAGAGCTCGGGACATGGCTTGAACGCTTCAATATTACAGATTACGAGAATAAGAAGGTGGAAGAGCTTTCGAAGGGGAATCAGCAGAAAATCCAATTCATTTCGGCAGTTTTGCATAAGCCAGAGCTCCTGATTCTTGATGAACCATTCAGCGGCTTGGACCCTGTCAATGTTGAGCTGCTAAAAGAGGCCGTGATCTCGCTGAAAAACAGCGGTGTTTCTATTTTATTTTCAAGCCATCGGATGGAACATGTGGAGGAGCTTTGTGAGAACCTTTGCATATTGCAGAAAGGAAAACCGGTTGTACAAGGCAAGCTGAAGGAGATCAAGCGTTCTTTCGGTAAAAAGAATGTTACCATTCACTCCGATGACGATCTGCGCTTTTTGCAGTCCCATGAAGGCATTCTTCAATGGAAGGAAACGGCAGACGGCGTCAAGCTGCAGATTGCCAATGAAGACATTTCTCAAGAGATTTTTGCGATGCTCCAAGGAAAAGGGTTTATCAGAAAGTTTGAGCTTGAAGAGCCGTCACTGCATGATATTTTTATAGAAAAGGTGGGGGCCGTCTATGAATAAATTTTGGATCATGCTTTCTCATACATACAAAAATAAGATTATGGCAAAATCCTTTATTATTTCGACTGTCATCACGGTGCTGCTTGTTTTAGTTGTAACGAATTTGGAGTCGATCATTTCTTTGTTTCAAGGTGACGATGCGAAAGAAAAAATCGCCGTTGTTGATGAAACAAACGAATTATATCCGGTTTTTTCTAAGCAGATGAAAGCGGTGGATACAGACGGCGATCTTGATGTGAAGCTGTCGAAGCAATCGGAGGATGAGGTCACAAAGCAAGTCAAAGATGAATCACTTGATGGCATGCTCATCATCAAACGAGATGAAAAAGGGACCATTTCAGGAACATATAAAGCGTTAACGATTTCTGATGAAAGCACGTATCAAACACTGCAGCAGGCGCTGACGCAAACCAAAACAGCTGTCGGAACAGCGGAGCTCGGCGTGTCGCAGGAAACGATCAGCAGCCTTTATGCGCCCGTTACTGTGGGGCAGAAGGCGCTGAAAGAAGGGGCGAAGTCTGAAGAAGAGCTTGGCCAGACGGTAGGGCTTGTTTACATTATGCTGTTCGTCATTTATTTCTCGGTGATTATGTATGCCAGCATGATTGCGATGGAGGTCGCTACCGAAAAATCTTCGCGAGTTATGGAAATCCTGATCTCAAGTATGCCGCCGATCCAGCAAATGTTTGCAAAGCTGCTTGGTATCGGGCTTGTCGGGATCACACAGCTTGCTATTATTATAGGAGCCGGCTCTCTGTCGCTTAAGCTGAACCAAAAGAGCGAAACGGCTTCATCTGTCGGCGGATTCCTTAATTTGACCGACGTATCTGCAACCACTGTCATCTATGCTGTCATTTTCTTTTTGCTCGGATACTTTTTGTACGCGACACTTGCCGCGTTTCTCGGCAGTGTCGTCAGCAGAATAGAGGACGTGCAGCAAACGATCACGCCGATGACGCTTTTGGTTGTCGCCGGTTTTATGATCGCGATGTTCGGTTTGAATGCGCCTGACGCAGGATTTATTACGGTAACTTCATTTATTCCGTTCTTTACGCCAATGATTATGTTCCTGCGCGTCGGCATGCTTGATATTCCATTCTGGCAGGCGGCTGTCGGAATCGGAATCACACTGCTCACCATTGTCATACTGGCCGTTATCGGCGCCAGAATTTATAAAGGCGGTGTATTAATTTACGGCAATTCAAGCGCGTTCAAAGCGATCAAACAAGCGCTTCGTTTAGCGAAAAACTGATTGGAAAACAGCCTGGGGATTCTCAGGCTGTTTCTTTATTGACAGAACGTGCATTCGCAAGAATTCGGTGCTAAAATAAGGGTACTTCATCCTGGAAAGGAGCAGAATGTTGACTGATCTAACCTTTATTCATGCGGCAGATCTTCATCTTGACAGCCCGTTTTACGGGATATCGCATCTGCCGGAGCCGATTTTTGCCCGGATTAAAGAAAGCACGTTTGCAAGCGTGAGACATATGATAGACGTCGCAGTGAGAGAGCACGTTGATTTCATTTTACTTGCGGGAGATCTGTTTGATGAAGCCAATCGAAGCTTAAAGGCTCAGCTCTTTTTGAAAAAACAGTTTGAAAGACTCAGAGAGTGCGGGATTTCGGTATACGTCATCTTTGGGAATCACGATCATCTTGGCGGGGAGTGGACGCCGATTGAATGGCCTGAGAATGTCCATATTTTTTCGTCCGCTGTTCCAGAAGAAAAATCGTTTTTTAAAGAAGGCAGGCGCATAGCAAGCATTTACGGCTTCAGCTATCAAGCCAGAGCAGTGACGGAAAACCAAGCCGCCCGCTATCGGAGATCAACTGACGCACCGTTTCATATCGGCATGCTCCATGGCACGCTGTCAGGATCTGAAGGACACGATCCGTATTGCCCGTTTACACATGACGACCTCGTGAAAAGCGGGATGGATTATTGGGCGCTTGGCCATATACATAAACGCCAGGTTCTATCTGCCGAGCATCCGGCAGTCATTTACCCGGGAAACACGCAAGCACGCCATATAAAGGAGACGGGAGATAAAGGCTATTATCTCGTTCATGTGACAAACGGAGATATATCTTATGAATTTCAGAGAGCGCATGATGTCCTGTGGGAAAAAGCGGCGGTTGATGTGACGGAGGCAAAGAATATGACAGCCCTCTTCCAAATGGTGGAGGACACGTTTTCGAAGCTGCGGAAAAAGGGGAGCCCTGTTTGTGTAAGGCTTGTTTTACAAGGGACGGCGCCGGAATGGCTGCTGGAGGCGCCAAAAGGCACCTTGGATGAGTTTCTTGAAGCTCTTCAGGAACAAGAAGCGGAAGAGGAACATTTCGTTTGGCCTCTTAGATTGGACGATGAGACAGAAAACGAAGCAAACCTAACAAACCTTGATCCTTTTTTTGGCGGTTTATTTGAAGACATTGATCGCAGCGATCTGTCAGACGTGCTGGAAGGGCTTGAGCGGCATCCAGTGTATAGAAGGCACGCGGACCGGTTTAGCCAAGAGGAGGTAAAGGAAATAAAAGAGCAGGCACAGATAATATTGAAAAGACAGCTTAAGGTGCTTGATACATGAGGCGGTGACAGCTTTGCGAATTATATCTTTACATATCTACCAATACGGAAAATTTTCCAATCGGACCTTTGACTTTTCCGCCTCTCCTGTCCAAGTCATCTACGGATTAAATGAGGCAGGAAAAACGACGATGATGTCATTCATTGAAAGCATGCTGTTCGGTTTTCCGAAAACGAAAAAGTATGAACCGAAAACAGGCGGTGTCTACGGCGGTGTTCTTGAAGCTGAACATCCTGAGTATGGGGTGCTGAAGATCGAACGGACGAAAGGGACTGCCGAAAAACTAAGCGTGTACACAGAAAAGGGCGAAGTAAAGCAGGGAGATGTTTTAAAGCAGCTGTTCCAGGGCACAGACAGGTCGTTGTACAAAGCCATATATTCGTTCGACGTATTCGGGCTGCAGGAAATTCACGCCTTTAATCGGGACAAGATAGGGGAATTTTTGCTCTTTTCCAGCTTGTTTGGTGCTGAAGCCGTATCAAAGCTTGATTCAAGGCTGACGAAGGAAAGCGAAAGGCTCTATAAACCAAATGGGCGAAACCCTCAATTGAATCAGGAGCTGGAAACGCTTAAGCAGCTGGCAGTTAAGCTAAAACAGGCTGAAGCAGAGGAAGCGGGCTATCATCAGCTTCTCGAGGAAAAACGAACGCTTGAAGCCCGCCTTGCAGCCGCGGAAACCGAATTGAAAGAGACGGCGGGACATATCCGAATGATTGAGGGAGCGATTGAGCGAAAGCCGCTGCTAAATGAAAAAGCGACACTCGAACAGGTGATTGCAGAATTTCCGGAACACGCAGGACAATTTCCTGCTGACGGACTGCATCAGCTGGAAAAATATGAATCCCATCTTCACCCGAAATCAGCACAGCTTGAGGCGCTTCGGGTGAAGATGGCGGAGTTGGACAAACAGAGGCAAAAGCTTATCCCCGATAAAGAACTATTGGCGAAAGAAACGCTGATACAAGAGCTTTCGGCAGCGTTTCATATGTACCAATCCTGGGGAGAACAGCTGGCAGCCATTCAGGCACAGCTGCGCCAGACGTCTGCGCAGACAGCGGCAGGGCTGGAACAGCTCAATAAAACGGATGAAAATGAGCTCCTGAATATGAACACCTCATATGATTATGAATGGCAGCTTCAGCAAGCGGTGCAGCAATATGTACAGGCAAGAGACAGAAAACGGCAGCTTGACGAGACGTTTGAACTTGCCCGGCAAGAGCTGGAAGACGCGGAAAAGGCCGTTCGTGCCGCTTCGTCCGCGATTCTTGAAAACAGCCAAAGAAAAGATAAAGAAGCAGCTCTTAGAGCATATGATGAAACACAGGGGCAGCACCAAGAGCAAGCGAAGCTCAGAGAACAGCTAACGTTTTTTGAAAGACAGCAGGCTAAACAGAAAAAGACTGTCATTGCAGCTGGTATGTTGTTCATCGTTCTCTTTTCTCTGCTGCAGCAATGGATTCCCGCCATAAGTTTCGGCGCTGCACTTATTGTGTATTGGCTTGTTTCAGGAAAGTCGTCTTCTCGAAACAGCCGAGAGACAAGACAGCCCATGACGGATATTTCACCAGCAGAAGCTGAAATGCTTAGAGAAGCGTTATGGGAGGATGACCGCAATAAGCAGCACCTTCTCACACAGCGTGCAGCGCTCCAGCAAAAAGAGGCGGCGTATGAAAGGGTCATCCAGCAGTTTGAACAGTGGGAAGCCGAAATGGCGCCGTCCTTTACACAGGTTGAGCGTTTTATGAATGAGCTCGGATTTAAGGAAGATCCATCATTTTTGCTTGATGCATACAGCTTAATGAAGGATGTTAAAAAAGAAGTGAAGAAAAAGCATGAGCTGACCATAGAAGCAGGCAGGCTGAAAAAGCACCGGAGAACATTCGAAGAACGCGTCAGTATGCTTCTTCCCGTGAATCAGAGTCAGGATATCTCCATTTCGGACGCCCTTCACACATTGCGGAAAAACATTGAACGTGAAAAAGAAATTGAGAAGCAAAAAAAGGAAATTGAAACAGATATTCATTATACAAAGGAACAGATGCTTGAACTTGAGCAAGAAATACAGTATTTCCACGCACAGATTGAACAGTTATTTGCCGCGGCTGCTGCAAAAGACAGAGATGCGTTTTTTGCCATAGCCGCCATCAGCAGGCAATTGAAGGATACGGAGAACAAGCTTCATCACGTAAACGCACAGCTTCAAGGCGGGTACCCGGAGGAACTTGAACTGGCGGATTCCAATACGCTTTCTGAATTGAAAGATAAGCAATTTGTTGAGAATGAAAGAAAAGAGCGGCTGACTGAGGAGATCGAGCAGCTCCGCAGCCAAATCGCACTGCTCTCAGTCAAACAGGAACAATTAGAGGCTTCGGGAATGGTCTCAGACCTCAAGCTTCAAACCGAAATGCAAAAAGAACGTGTGAAAGAAACGGCTAAAAAATGGGCCTCCATACAAATGGTCAAACAGGTGATCAGAAACAAATTGGAGCGGCATAAAAAAATCGAGCTTCCGCGCCTTCTGGAGACGGCAGGAGAATTTTTCCGTCCTCTGACTGACGGAAACTACCAAACCATTTATTTTTCCGAAACGGATGATTCGATCATGGTTATGCATCGCGATGGCACTGTCTATCATGCGGAAGAGCTGTCACAAGGGACGTGTGAACAGCTGTATACAGCGATCCGCTTTGCTTTGGCCGTTACGCGCCAGGATGGGTCAAAGCTTCCGTTCCAGCTTGACGACAGTTTTGTTCATTTTGATCAGGAAAGGCTGAAACGTGTATTACATGTTCTGTATGATTTATCTGAAGGCGGTAGGCAGATTTTGTATTTTACATGCCATGAGCACGTAAAAGATGCATTTCATAGCAGCCAAATCATCCATTTGGTGTCATAAAAGAGGTTCTATAGCTGAAAATCGGTATGTGATATACTGGTATTATGTAAGATACGGAGGGAGCTTTAATAGAATGGCTAAAGGGATTATGCTACATGAGGTTGGCGAACAGGTGGACCAGTATCTATTGATTAAATCCTCGACGAAAGGGATTGCAAGCAATGGAAAACCGTTTTTGACGCTGATGCTGCAAGACCAGTCAGGCGATATTGAAGCGAAGCTGTGGGATGCCAAGCAAAGTGATGAAGTGACCTATGCGCCGCAGACGATTGTCAAGGTCGTCGGCGATGTTCACCATTATCGCGGACGCACCCAGCTGAAGCTGAGAAATATCAGACCGGTAAGCGAGCAAGAAAACGTCAATATTGATGATTTTTTAGAAACCGCGCCGATTCCGAAAAATGAAATGATGGACACAATCACTCAATATATATTTGAAATGAAAAATCCGAATATCCAGCGAATCACAAGGTTTTTGGTTAAAAAACACGAAGCTGAGTTTATGGATTATCCGGCGGCTACGAAAAACCACCATGAGTTTGTCTCAGGTTTGGCGTATCATGTTGTCTCTATGCTGAACCTGGCGAAAGCAATAGCAGATTTATATCCGTCTCTTGATCGTGATCTGCTTTATGCCGGTGTCATCCTGCATGATCTTGGAAAAGTGAAGGAGCTGTCCGGCCCTGTTTCCACTTCGTACACGGTTGAAGGTAATTTGCTCGGTCATATTTCAATCATGGTGACAGAGCTTTCAAAAGCGGCTGAGGAGCTTCAAATCGATTCTGAAGAGGTGTTAATTCTTCAGCATTTGATTTTGAGTCACCATGGCAAAGCAGAATGGGGCAGCCCGAAACCGCCGATGGTGAAAGAAGCGGAAATTCTTCACTATATAGACAATCTGGATGCAAAAATGAATATGATGGACAGAGCGCTTGAGCGCGTGAAGCCTGGCGAGTATACTGAACGTGTATTTGCACTGGAAAACCGTTCCTTTTATAAACCGACATTTCATAAATAACTTAAAAAGGACTGATGCTGACATATTCAGCTCAGTCCTTTTTGATGCGTCTTTCCCGCACATAACTCGTCTCATTCCCGCATATGGTTAAGAATAAAGAATCTATGCAAAGGGGGAGGAGCCCGTGTTATTTTTTCCGTGGTGGGTGTATCTTTGTATTGTAGGCATTATTTTCAGCGCATATAAACTTGTGGCGGCAGCCAAAGAGGAAGAAAAAGTAGACCAGGCTTTTATTGAAAAAGAAGGGCAGATTTATATGGAGAGGATGGAAAAGGAGCGAGAACGCCGCAGTTCTCAGCAGCATGAAGAAGAAAATCAAAACCATTCCATCGCATAAAAAAAGCTGTGCGGCTCAATGAGCCGCACAGCTTTTTTTATTATTTAGAATTGCTTGAAGATGAAGAAGTGCTGTTGCTTGTTGAAGATGTATTAAATGTGTCTTTCAGATCTTTATCTTTTACTTCGATGTCAGCCTTCTTCATGACTTTTTGAACAGCTTCCTGAACAGCTGCGTTGTCATTTAATTTTTGTTCAAGCACTTCAGATTTCAGTTCTTTTTTCATATCATCATATTTGCCGCGTTCTTCTGTCTTTTTAATGATATGGTAGCCGTATTGCGTTTTGACAGGATCACTGACTTCACCTGTTTTTAATTTGAATGCAGCTTTGCTGAATGTTTCGTCCATTTGGCCTTCTTTTGCGAACCAGCCAAGATCCCCGCCTTTTGAAGCAGAGCTGTCTGTTGAGTATTCTTTCGCAAGGTCTTCAAACTTCTCGCCTTTTTTCAGCTTTTTCTCTACTTCTTCAGCTGTCTTTTTATCAGCAACAAGGATGTGGCTTGCACGGATTTTGCCTTTTAAGCCTTCCCAGTACTCTTTGATATCGGCGTCTGTTACTTTGATGTTATCTTTAGCCGCTTTTTGTGTCAGCAATTCATATTTTACTTGTTCTTTCAGGTAATCTTTGCCATATTGCTTTTCGAGGGCAGTATATTGATCGCCAAGCTGCGTTTTATATTCTTTCAGCTTGTTGTCAATTTCTTTATCCGAAACTTTATACTTCTTGTCCAATACTTTTTCTTGCACTAGCTGTGTCAGTACGCTTGCGCCAGCTGTTTTCTTCATGTTTGTGTAAAGCTCGCCTTTTGTTACATCGCCTGCGTCTGTTTTTGCGATGACTTCTTTGTCGCCGCTGCTGCAAGCACTGAGAGCGAGGATGCTTGTAGCAGTGATAGCTGCTATTGCGATTTTCTTCATTGTTTTCAAACACTCCTAATCATTCCAAATTAAATTACCTATGCGTATCATAACATATTGTGGCTTTCTGTAAAAAGATTTTAAATAAAGGGCATTCGTCTAGTCAAACTTTTGCTGATGACATACTTATATATTGATCAAGAAAAGGAGGTATGTAACATGAGCGGAGGATACTCTAACGGATTCGCGTTGCTCGTAGTACTGTTCATTTTGCTTATCATCGTAGGTGCAGCTTACATCTACTAAGCAGCCCGAGGATCGCTTGCAACATAAGCGATCCTTTATTTTCACTAGCGCCTAATCGTTTCAAACATGAATTGCATAACATGTAATTGGTAAATAAAGCTTATTACAGGAGGTGCTATTTAAGATGGGTGAAGTATTTGCAGGCGGATTCGCTTTATTGGTTGTGTTATTTATTTTATTGATTATCATCGGCGCTTCTTGGCTGTACTAATCAACATAAAAAAGCATAGCTGCTTAATCAGCAGCTATGCTTTCTTTCGTATTTACACTGTAAAGGAGATCTCCACAAACGAAGAGATCAGTAAAATTAATATAGATACATTAATAAATCGGAATACCTTATCTTGCCGCTCTTCAGGAATCTCTCTGACAAGGCATAATGTATTGGTGAGCCTGTTTATGAAATATAAAATAAACACGGCAGCCACGATAAAATAGAATAAAATGATGGGAGATTCCCCCTCTCTCTGAACTGTCCCATATTACATTACCAAATATTTATTAAAAAAGATAGAATGCAAATTGAAAAATCGCCACCAGCACCAGGGTTTGACTACTTTTCAACAAGAATATCCAAGCCGTCAGCTTCCTGATCAATAAAAGCGGTTTTCGGTGCTTTTATCAGCTTGAGAGCCAGCAGGAAATCAGGCAGACAGTAGCCGGCGTGAATGCCCGAGATCATGCAAAAATAATGAGCGTGATTCGGAAATGCCAGTGCTGCGTAAAACAATACCGGTGTAATCAGCAAGAACGGGCTGACGAGTGAAATCAGCATTGTTGTTTTTGGTATACGTTTCCATGTGCGCATGCGCAATATGTAAAACTTTTTTTCTATTTTTCTTTTTTTGCAGATGATTGGCAGGACATGGATGACTTTATGTACAAATAAAATAACGACGAGCAAACCGCCGAATAAAGATACATATTCATCGCTTAAGCTTGTGCCAGGCCGCAGCAGCTCAAAAGCTAAAAAGGTAGATATAAAAACCAAAATCATAAAACATACAGCAGTTAATATTATGCGAACGGCGCCATAATCCTTCATGAGATTTATGGTCTTCCAGCAATTCATCAAAGTCATCCTTCCATACATCTTGAATAGAATCTCAAAATAATTTACTCCTCCCAAGAGAAAAAATCAATGCTTTTTTAAGAAAAAATATCATCCTGCAGGTATTTTTTTGAAACAAGCAAACAAACTGCGAAATATGGGGTTAGAACTTTCTTCTCAGTGAATTATCAGCTAAAATAAGATTAAAGATAGAAAGAAGTGGTGTGGATGGATTCGATGGATCATCGCATTGAGCGATTAGAATATTACATACAATTATTAGTGAAAACAGTAGATATGGACAGGTACCCCTTCTATGCGCTTCTCATTGATAAAGGGCTGAGCAAGGAAGAAGGGGAAGCGGTTATGAGGATATGCGACGAATTGTCGGAAGAGCTGGCAACACAAAAAGCGCAAGGATTTGTAACCTTTGATAAGCTCCTTGCGCTTTTTGCCGGACAGCTGAATGAAAAATTAGATGTTCATGAAACAATTTTTGCCCTGTATGAGCAGGGGCTTTATCAAGAGCTGATGGAAGTCTTTATCGACATCATGAAGCATTTTGATTAACTGTTTACAGGTTCGAGCTCTTCAGCCGGTTCATCCGCCGCACTGTCCTTTGCTTTTTTCTTCAGTTTTCCGTTTACGCTTTCAAAGTCATTGTCAATATTGGTGAGTGACGTTTCGAAAATTTCCATAAAATCATCGCCGTAGATATGGCGTATCATACACATCATTTCTGCCACTTCAGGAAATTTTCCGAATAAATGATACAAAGGCTGTGACCCTTTAAAAACAGCGTTGCGTGTCGGATCAAATTCCTCAAGCAAGCTCCAGAATACCTCGGTACCTTCCTCAGTCAATTGGACATATGTGTTCCGTTTATCATTCAGCCGTTTGGAGAACCTTAAATATCCCCGTTCTTCCAGCTTTTTTGAAAAGTTGAATGCGGTTGATACGTGCATGACCCCGAACTTCGCGATTTCAGAAATGGAAGCTCCATTCAATTGATACGCAATCCATAAAATATGATGCTCATTAATATTCAGGTCATACGGTTTGAGCCATTGCTGCCAATCCTTCTCGATTGATTTCCAAAGCGCCTTGCTAAGCTGAGCCATTTTCTGGGTGAAGACCAGAGCTTCTTTCACATCATAGGGCGGTTCCACTCGATTCATTACGTCACCTGCTTCTCTTTTTCTTTTTCTCTATTATGCCAATAAAATAAAGATTAATAAAGATGAAAATGTAAGAATTTTTTAATAAATTCACAAACCATTGCGGCGGAAGGGTTTTTCGGCCAAAAAAAATACGGGTCCAATTTTGGCCCGCATTTTTTTCTTTTGAATAGGATATTAGTTTTGTAAGGTTTTCTCCAGCTGTCTGATTTTCTCTTCGATATCGGCAATTTCTTTTTGCAGATCCTGCTGGTGAGGCTTGATCTCTTCCTGCCATTTTTTAATTGACGTTTGGAGCTCGCCGCCCACGTCTTTAATAACATCCGTGCTTTCTTTTGCCGCTTTGATCAGCTGGTCTTTTAATGCAAGCCCGTCTGACTTTAAGCGTTTGATTGTTTCTTCAAAAGAATCATAATTGGTTTTCATTTTTTCACGCAGCTGCTTTCCTGAGGAAGGTGCAGTAAGAAGAACCGCTGCTCCTCCGATGATGCCGCCTACGAATAGTCCTGTTAATAGAGAACGTCCGCTCGCCATTACAATCACCCCGTCTTTTTCTTCAAAATAGGATTCATTCAGCATTTTTCATTTTTGTTGAAAGCCTGAACTTCTATACATAGCTTGCTTTATTTTAGCATATTTTTTAAGTGAAAAGGAGGGAGAAGGTTGTCTGTCTTTTTGATTGTATTATCCTGCATCACACTTGCCTTCGCTTCAGGCGCTGTTTACTATATCAAACTTCTCAGCCAGGCTGCTTCTTATCCGCCCAAGAGGGTTATCCGGCAGAAAGCGCTTGTTTGTTCAACCGGAACCGCCTTTACACTATGTCTTATCTTTTTCACAAAACTCCTCGCTTAAAACATGCTGACATGCTGCGGGCGCTCTGTTCAAAAAAACCTCTCCCGGAAGCGGAAGAGGTTTTGTGTGACAATTATTTAGCAGCTTCCATAAAGCTTGAACGCCTTAAAATGGTTTGCACAATCGGATAAATAATGATCATTGAGATTGTATTCAGCACAGCGGCCGGCAGAACAACAGCAGCGAACAATGCGGCGAAACCGCCCGGTAAACCGACGATCAATAAAGCTGACGATAGAAACACAATTCCTGATAAGATGGTCCCGATCACTGTCAGCACAGCGGCTGCACCTGTTTTTCGGCTCTTTCTGAACAAGAGAAACAGGGAGAAGAACAGAAACGCTGATACGGGTTTATCAATGATGTTGGGGATCTGTCCGGCTGGAAACGCGGTTGTAAGCGCGGAAATGATTCCGGTCACGATCCCGATGACGAGTACATTTTGCACCCGCGGGAACAGCAGAATGCCCATGAACATCATGATCAGCATCATATCTGGTTTCATGCCGCCTAAAAAGGGCGGAATAATGGAATGAAGCGCTGCGCCGATTGCGGCAAACAGAGCCATAATGACTAACTCTTTTGTTTTCATAACTATGCTCTCCTCTGCTAAGCTTTTTGCCCTCCAATAATATGCTCATCATTTATTGCGAAGGCTTTACAGAATGTGTTATGCAAACAGTATACCAAACGGACGGTTTGCATAGCCAGACTTTTTACTCATTTTCCTGCTGGAATTTCTTCATGAACGCAGCTAATTTTTCACAGTCTTCGAGAGAGACCGCGTTATAAATAGAAGCGCGGCAGCCTCCCACCGAACGGTGTCCGCCAAGGCCGATCATCTTCGCATCTTTTGCTTTCTGGACGAATGTTTTCGTTAATTCGTCATCCCGAAGCGTGAAGGTGACATTCATGCGTGAGCGGCTGTCCTTTCTGGCATGACCTTTATAGAAGCCGTTGCTTTCATCAATACAGCTGTAGAGAACCTGCGCTTTTTGTTCATTGCGCTGTTCAACAGCTTCCACACCGCCGTTTTCCTTGAGCCATTCCAGAACGAGGCTCAGCATATAAATCGCAAATGTCGGCGGAGTGTTGTAGAGTGAATCCGCTTTGACATGTGTGGAATATTTCAGGATTTTTGGGACGTTCGCATTTTCATTTTTCAGCCAGCTTTTTTTCATAATGACTACAGTCACGCCGGAAGGGCCGAGGTTCTTTTGGGCGCCTCCGTAGATCACATCAAATTTGGACACATCGATTTTTCTGCTTAAAATATCGCTGGACATGTCGGCTACGAGCGGAATAGGAGAATTCGGAAACTCCTGCCACTGAGTGCCGAAAATTGTATTGTTGGATGTGATATGTAAATATGCGCCGTCTTTTACATCCGTAAGGTCAACCTCTGGAATATAGCTGTAATTGTCTGTTTCACTAGTAGCGGTGATAGACGTGTTCCCGAACAGTTTCGTTTCTGCCAGTGCTTTTTCAGACCAAGCGCCTGTCATCACAAAATGTGCGGTTTTTTCAGGTGTTAAAAAGTTCATCGGAAGCATTGAGAATTGAAGGCTTGCCCCGCCTTGAAGAAACAAGATATCGTAATCTTCCGGAATGCCCATCAGTTCGATTAAGAGGCTTTTCGCTTTTTGGTGCACCGCTTCATACTCTTTGCTGCGGTGGGAAAGCTCCATAACAGACATGCCGGATTCGTTAAAATCAATAAATTCTTTCTGTGCTTTTTGCAGAACTTCCAGTGGCAGCGCTGCAGGACCTGCGTTAAAATTCGTTGTACGTTCCATTATGATCTCTCCCTGTTTTCCACGTTAATGTATAAAATAATACAATTATCCTATCACAAAAATTCAGTTTTTTGATAAAAAATTAGAATTATCAAAAGAAATTGACGGATGTTTGCGAAATGTTCACAAAATAAAATAACCTCATCTTATGATGAGGCCAGGCGTTTTGCGATAGAGGAAGAGATGTTCTGCAGATCCTCCGGTTTATAATCATCAGCATGCGTTTTCCAAACCGCTCCGAATCCATCTCCTTTTCCGTAGCGAGGGATAATATGCATATGGTAGTGGAACACAGATTGTCCAGCTTTTTCGCCGTTATTGTTCAGCGTATTTAAGCCGATCGGTTCAAATTCATCCCGGATAGCGCGGGCGATTTTTGGAACAGCATGGAAATATTGTTTTGCTAATTCATCTGTAAATTCATATACATTCTCAATATGTGTTTTCGGAATGACAAGCGTATGGCCTTTTGTCACTTGGCTGATATCAAGAAAGGCAAGTACATGTTCATCTTCATACACCTTCGCGGATGGAATGTCGCCGGCGATAATTTTACAAAAGATACAATTTTCTGCACAATGCATGAGGGTTCCTCCTTATGAAATTGTTTAGTATGTATACACTCATCGTACCACAGAAATGCAGAAAATAGAAAACAGGATGAACGGCGAGCGTTCACCCTGAATGCAGAGGAAGAGCTTATATGAAGAAAATGTGTTATGCCTTTGGTAAGCACCTCATTTGTCAATAAAATGAAGACTTGTTTAATGCCTAACGATTCCTGCGATAAACACCTCATTTGACAATTTGCTTCATACATGAAGAATTCATCAATTCAGTGAAGAGAAATGGTTTGAGCATTGGACATGTTTATTTTCTATCCAACTGTTTCTAAGACGTCTTTGACAAACACCTCATTTTTCAGTTGATATGCTTTTCCTCTACAACTATTATGATGTCCAGAACCCTGTCTCTTTATGACAGCAAATTCATCATTTGTTAAAAGGGAATTGTTTCAAATCAGGCCTTGTTTTTGGTACTATGAAGAAAAACACTATAAGGGGAGAAACTATGTCTCTGCTATCGGTAAAAGACTTGACCGGCGGATATACAAGGAATCCGGTTTTAAAAAACGTATCATTCACCCTTGAACCGAATCAAATTGTCGGATTAATCGGGCTGAATGGTGCTGGTAAAAGTACAACAATCAGACACATCATCGGGCTGATGGACCCGCATAAAGGTTCAATCGAATTAAACGGTAAAACGTTTGCTGAGGATCCGGAAGGCTACCGTTCACAATTTACCTATATACCTGAAACACCTGTTTTATACGAAGAATTGACGCTGATGGAGCATCTTGAACTAACAGCCATGGCATATGGACTGTCAAAAGAAACAATGGAGAAAAGGCTGCCTCCGCTACTAAAGGAATTCCGAATGGAAAAGAGGCTGAAGTGGTTCCCGGCCCATTTTTCTAAAGGAATGAAGCAGAAAGTTATGATTATGTGCGCATTTTTGGCAGAGCCTGCGCTCTACATTATTGATGAGCCTTTTCTAGGGCTTGATCCGCTTGCCATTAACGCGCTGCTTGAACGGATGAATGAAGCGAAAAAAGGCGGGGCGAGCGTGCTGATGTCAACACACATTTTGGCAACGGCAGAACGCTATTGCGATTCGTTTATTATTTTACATAACGGCGAGGTGCGGGCGCGCGGCACGCTGTCAGAGCTCAGAGAGCAGTTTGGAATGAAGGACGCGGCGCTGGACGATTTGTATCTTGAGCTTACAAAGGAAGACGCTGGCCATGAATAATATGCTTGATATTTGGCAGTCGCGGCTGCAGGAGCATATCAAAGAAACAAGAACATACATGAAATATATGCTCAATGATCACCTCGTCATTGTTTTGATTTTTTTTCTAGCGGGCGCTGCAAGCTGGTACAGCAAATGGATACGGGACATTCCCGCTCACTTTCCATCCTTTTGGGTGATGGCCGTGCTGTTTTCGCTCGTGTTGACAAGCTCTTATGTGCGAACGCTTTTGAAGGAGGCTGACCTTGTTTTCTTATTGCCTCTTGAAGCAAAAATGGAGCCTTACTTGAAGCAGGCGTTTGTCTACAGCTATGTGTCTCAGCTGTTTCCGCTTATTGCGCTGAGCATCGTTGCGATGCCGCTTTATTTCGCAGTCACACCGGGGGCTTCGCTCGTATCGTATGCCGCGGTCTTTGTCCAACTGTTGCTGCTGAAAGCGTGGAATCAGGTAATGGAATGGCGAACGACTTTCCAAAACGACCGCAGCATGAAACGGATGGACGTCATCATTCGCTTTGCGGCGAATACACTCGTTCTTTATTTTGTTTTCCAATCTGTTTATATGTATGCGCTTCTCGTCTATGTCATTATGGCTGTTCTTTATCTGTATATGTCTTCCGCAGCAAAACGGAAAACATTTAAATGGGAAAGCCATATTGAGTCCGAATTGAGACGAAAGCAGCGTTTCTATCGGATTGCCAACCTGTTTACTGATGTGCCGCATTTGCGAAAGCAAGCCAAACGCAGAGCTTATCTCGACTTTTTGCTGCGGCTTGTGCCGTTTGAACAGCGCAAAACATTTGCCTATATGTTCACCCGCGCCTTTTTGCGTTCGAGCGATTATTTGGGCATTCTTGTCAGATTAACGATCGTTTTCGCGCTGATCATTATGTATGTCTCAGCTAGCCCGCTGATTGCAGCGGTTTTGACTGTGTTTGCCATTTTCATTACGGGCATTCAGCTTCTGCCGCTCTTCGGCCACTTTGACCATCTGGCGCTTCAAGAGCTGTACCCTGTGAAAAAAGAAACAAAGCTGAAAAGCTATTTCTCTCTATTAAAAACTGCACTTAGTATTCAAGCGCTGCTGATGTCTGTTGCATCTGCCTATGCAGCCGGCTTGACCGGTTTTCTGTACGCGCTGATCGGTTCTGCCGTTCTGATTTTTGTTGTTTTGCCTGCTTATATGACAACCAGGCTGAAAAAGCACGGAAAGCTGTGAACTGAAAAGAGGTAATCAAATGACAGATAATCAGCTGCTGATGCAGGAAGCTTTGGACTGGAAAATGCATTTTTTGCGAAAGGATTCCATGTTTGAACGCTTTTCGAAGCGTGTCCAGACGAAGGTGAATGAACGGATTCCTGAGAAAATCCATACGGTCGTCACCGAGAGTGTGAAAAAAATGGTAGAAGCGACAATGGCCGGCTCCAATATCATTACTTATAAAAAGGATACAAGTGCACTGTCGCTCAGTGAAAAAAACGAATTGGCGAAAAAAACGATTGTTTCTTATCAGAAAGTGGCAGCTGCTGAGGGAGTCGGCACCGGAGCGGGCGGCATTTTTTTAGGCATTGCTGATTTTCCGCTGCTGCTTTCAATTAAGATGAAGTGTTTATTTACCTTGTCTTCCATTTACGGCTTTGATGTCAAGGATGCACAAGAAAGGATGTTTTTGCTCCTCGTGTTTCAGCTTGCGTTTTCGAGTGATGATGGCCGTAAATCGCTTTTTTCTGTCATCGAAAATTGGGAGACGGAGAAAAAGAGCATCGACTGGAGAGTGTTCCAGCAGGAATATCGAGATTATATCGACGTCGTGAAGCTTTTTCAGCTTTTGCCGGGCGTAGGAGCGGCAGTCGGCGGAATTGCCAATTATAAGCTGCTTGCTCAGCTTGGAGAAACGGCAAGACATGTTTTTCATCTGAGGATATTAAAGGAAACAGCCGGAGAATAAACACTCCGGCTGTTTTTTTATAGCTGATGATAGGTGATCGCAGCGCCGGCAAGGACCTTGGCCGCTGTCAGCATGGCTTTTTCGTTGATATCAAATTTCGGATGGTGGTGGGAATAAACTCGGTCTGGCTGTTCGGGAGCGGCACCTGTAAAGAAAAAAGTGCCTTTCACGTTTTGTAGGTAATAAGCAAAATCCTCGCCGCCCATTTGCGGTTCACCGTCAATGACCTGCTGAACGCCCTCGGTATTCTTTGCGGTGCTCACCAAGTGGCTCGTTTCTGCAGGATGGTTCACAACCGCCGGATAACCCTGTTCATAGGTGTACTCATAGGACGCGCCGTGCATGCTGCATATTCCTTTTACAACCGCTTCAATTTCTTTCTCCAGAATGTCCCGGACATTTTCATCAAAAGAACGCGCTGTGCCGATGAGTACTGCTTGGTCTGCGATGACATTAAACGGATTGTCGGCGATGAAGGAGCCTGTCGAAATGACGGCGGATTGAATCGGATTGACTTTGCGGCTGACAATGTGCTGCAAAGAGGAAACGATTTGCGAACCGATCAGGACGGCGTCTTTTGTATCATGCGGATGAGCGCCGTGGCCGCCCTTTCCGAAAACTTTAATCGTAAATCGGTCCGCCGCCGCCATTACGGCGCCGGGGCGGCAGAGAATAGTTCCGAGCGGCTCAGTTGCCCAAAGATGAGTGCCGAATATCACATCCGCGTTTTCGAGACAGCCGTCATCAATCATTGGCTTTGCGCCTCCCGGATAATATTCTTCTGCATGCTGGTGGATCATCACAAATGTTCCCTTCAGTTCATGTCTGTTTTGGTGAAGGACCTTGGCCACTGCGAGAAGAGCTGCGGTGTGGCCGTCGTGGCCGCATGCATGCATGACACCAGGCACTTTGGAGGCGTAAGGGACATCTTTTTCATCTTGAATGGGGAGAGCGTCAAAGTCGGCCCTCAAAGCGACTGTAGGGCCGGGTTCGCTTCCTTCTATATATGCTAAAACCCCTCTGCCGCCAACGTTTGTGCGGATTGGGACTCCTAACGATTCATAATAGGAAGCAATAAATGCGGCGGTTTTTTCTTCTTGAAATGAAAGCTCAGGATACATATGAAAATGGCGCCTGATCTCAACCATTTCTTCAAAACAGCCGTCGAGCTGTTTGTTTATCTCTTTCTGCAGTGTGGATATGGACAAAGCCGCTTCCCCCTTTTCTATGTTTTCCATGATTGTATAGAAAAAGTCTGAATATTTCAACTCATGCTGTTTTAAAGCATCATCACAGCTGCGAGGGTTGTCACCAAAAGGCCAATCGCGACGGGAATGAAGTTTTTTCTGGCAAGCTCAAAAGGATCAACTTTGCAAATGGCCGCGGCGGGAATCAACGCCCATGGGACCAGTGTTCCTCCGCCCACCCAGATGGCAGAGATTTGTCCGAGCGCGGTCAGAACGGCGGGATCGGCATGGAGAGCGGACGAAAAGAGCTTTGCGATGGAGCCGGCGAGAGAAATGCCAGAAAATCCTGAGCCGTCAAGGCCTGTTATGGCTCCAGCGGCAGTTATTGCAGCGGCGGCAAGCTCCTTTGACATAGGCATCATATGGGATAAAGCAATGCCAAGATCGTTGACAATGCCGTGGGAACCTTTAGGGAGTGAAGTGCCCAGTATGCTCTCATAGCCTGAGTCGCCAAGATAAAAGAAAGCGGCAATCGGGATGACGGGGCCGAAAACCTTAAAACCGAACTTAAATCCGTCAATAAAATAGCCGGTGATTTTTTCAAGCCCTTTATGCTTATACACGAAAAAATGAACGGTAAGGAGGATACAGATTGCAGACCCGCCAATTAACGCGGTGGCATCATTTCCTTGTAGGTTAAACAAGAGCATACAGGCGATATCTGCAAGAAAGGCAAGCGGAATCAAAAAAGCCAGTATGGACCGCAGGCGTTTTGGTAAGTACAGCGAGTTGTCTTGTTCGCCGGAAAGAACGGGGGAAAAAGAAGCGGGATGCTCCTGTTTTTTGCGTTCGCGCTGAATCATGATAAAGGCAGCGGTTGTTGTTGTCACACCCATAATCAGCACAAGCGGAATGCTGGCCGAGACGACATCACCGACTGGAATGCCTGCTGCATCCGCAGTCAGCTTTGGCGCCGCCTGAATGACAAAGTCTCCTGACAGGGCAAAACCGTGTCCGAATAAGTTCATGGCCATGGCCGCGGCAAGAGGCGTCAAACCGGCACGTGCGGCTGCGGGGAGCAGGACGGCGCCGATCAAAGCGACACCTGGAGAAGGCCAGAAGAAGAGAGAAATGGCGAACATCAGGCCTCCAATCAGCCAATAGGCAGTCACAGGCCCTCTCACAAGGCTTGCAAAGGGAGAAATCATCGCTTCATTTATCCCTGTTTTTGTTAACAAATCACTCATTGAAACGATAAAGCAAATGATGAAAATCGTGGGCAGCAGTTCGCCGGCCGCATAGATAAAGCTGTGGAATAAACTGCTGACAGAAGCTGAAAGTGAATGGCTGGCCCATAGCGATATGATAAAAATGCCGAATAGAGAAATAAATGTCGTGTCTTTTCTCAGCAGCATAAATAGGATAATTGCACCAATAAAAAACACATACAGAACATGGACAGACAAAATCCCGACTTCCATCATCGATCACTCCTTCCGCTTACAGATTATTCATAGGCGGGCGGAAGGTGCCGGGACAGAGGGGAGGGTTATGATGGAAGATGAACATTGATCTGTTTCAGCTGCTCAATCAGATGATGCCTTAATACTCTATTCGCTTTTTGCAGATGTTTTGGGAAGCATTCAGGAGAAAAAATGACGCACCCTTCAGCAAGCCAGTTTTTTCTATAGGCGATGATGCTTTCCGATGGCTCTAAATATGAATCATCCTCGTACTGCATCTCGTAATCATCAAATCCGAACTGAAAACCGCAGCACGGGCAGATTTCATGAGAATGATTGCCTTCATGATCATATGGCGGTTCAGCCAATCCCTTAAACCCGCAGACTGGGCAAGTATGCTTCATTTTGCTTTCCTCCCAATAAAATAAGCTGCCGGACATGCCGGCAGCTATTCGACAGCGAAATATGTGGTGACATAGGAAGGCCGGGAGAAGATCGACGTTGTGTCAATTCCGGCAGATGTATCGCGTTTTTTGTGGGCTTCTTTGTAAGAACCGGACTGCTGCCAGTCTTGAAAGGCGCTTTCCGTTTCCCACAAGGTCAGAATGACATAGGTGTCACTGTCGATCGGACGGAGCACTCGAATTGCTTCAAAGCCAGGCTCGTTTTCGACTTTTCCCGCTCTGTTTTTAAATCTGTTTTCAAACAGCGGACGCCCTTCCTGAGTGACGGCAATATTGTTCAATACTGCAAAACCGGGATGTTTGATCTCTCCGACTTGGTCAATGACTTCATAAGCGTGTGGTGCCTGGAAAACGGTATCTCCGTTTGTTTCATGAATCAAAATGGCGTTTTCCTGCCCCTGCATCAAAAGAATATTTTCTGAGGGATGCTTCTGTACGATCGTTTTTAAAAAATCGGCTGTCCCATATGTAATATAAACCTTCATATCAGCCACCTCCTGCTTGCTAGTATATCAAAACAATGGTATAAGTTTCTATTGGCGAGTGCTTCGAACATAATTCCAAACAATTTTTCCCATACTACCTTTAGAAAGGCGAGGTGAGTTCATGTTTAAGATAAAGAAAAAGAAACTTTTTATACCTATCATTATTTTAGTGTTAACTGCTTTTCTCGCTTTAATAGGATATATTTCAATTATTTTTCTCGGCCATTATGTCATAGATGAAAAAAAGCTGATACTTCATGCTTCTTCAAAAATTGTTGATCAAAACGGAGATGAGGTTGCAAGCCTGTATACAGAAAATCGCGAACCGGTCTCGATCAATGAGATTCCAAAGCAGGTCAGAGAAGCGTTTATCGCTGTTGAGGATAAAAGGTTCTATGAGCATCACGGCATTGATGCAAAATCCGTCGGAAGGGCAGTGTACCGCGATATATTAGCAGGCGGAAAGGTGGAAGGCGGAAGCACGATCACCCAGCAGCTTGCCAAAAATATTTTTCTGACACATGACAAAACATTTCTAAGAAAAACAAAAGAAGTGATCATTGCGATTAATCTTGAACGGGATTACAGCAAGGACAAGCTGCTTGAAATGTATTTAAACCAGCTTTACTTCGGACACGGGGTTTACGGCATACAAGCGGCGTCCCACTATTATTTTAATAAAGAAGTAAAAGATTTGACTGTATCTGAAGGCGCTGTTTTGGCCGCTATTCCGAAGGCGCCTTCTACGTACTCTCCAATTTTGCACCCTGATAAAAATAAGGAGCGGCGTGATACAATTCTAGGTATGATGAATGACCAAGGCTATATCAGTGCGAAAGAGGCTGTCACCGCACAGGGCCGGACGCTTGGACTGCATGTGAAGAAACAGTCGGAAACACCTTGGTTTGACAGCTACATTGACCTTGTGATCAAAGAGGCGGAAGACAAGTATTCCATTTCCGGAGAGCAGCTTCTTCAAGGCGGATACACGATCAAGGTGCCGCTCGATTCGAAGCTGCAGAAGACGGCTTACCAGGTGATGAAAGAGGGAAGCTATTATCCCGGAACAGATCAGAATGCCGAGGGAAGCGCGGTCTTTATTAATAACAAGACAGGCGGTGTAGAAGCGGCCATCGGCGGAAGGGATTACACATCCAAAGGATATAACCGTGTCACAGCTGTCCGCCAGCCGGGTTCCACATTTAAGCCGCTTGCTGTATACGGACCGGCGATGCAGGAAAAGAAATTTAAGCCATATTCTCTATTGAAGGATGAGTTGCAGTCCTACGGAGATTATACGCCGAAAAACTACGACAGCCGGTATGAGGGCGAAGTCACTATGTCTGACGCCATTACGTACAGCAAAAACGCGCCGGCTGTCTGGACGCTGAATGAGATCGGCGTCGAAACAGGGAAATCTTATTTGAAAGCAAACGGCATTGATATCCCTGATGAAGGCCTTGCTCTTGCTCTAGGCGGCTTGGAAAAAGGCGTTTCACCGCTCCAGCTTGCCGGCGCGTTTCATACATTTGCCGCGAATGGAACGTATACTGAACCCTTCTTTATCTCGAGCATAATAGATGAAGACGGAGAAACAATAGCCGATCATAAAGAAGAAGGAAAGCGGGTATTCAGCAAGCAGACGTCTTGGAATATGACGAGAATGCTGCAGCAGGTAGTCAAAAAGGGAACGGCCACGTCCGGCACCTATCACGGCGACCTGGCGGGAAAAACAGGTTCAACATCTTATACAGGCGTCTCCGGCGCGACAAAGGACGCCTGGTTTGCAGGCTATACGCCGAAAATAACCGGGGCAGTCTGGATGGGCTATGACAAAACGGATCAAAACCATTATTTGAAAGCCGGGAGCTCATACCCGACGCGGCTGTTTAAGGATATTTTGACACAGGCAGGAGAAACCGGTCATGTGTTCACAAAGCCTAAAAACGTTAAAGAACTGGAAAGCCCGATTGAGCTGAAGCCGGTCAAAACACTCACAGCCGATTACACATTTAAAGCAGCGGGGCTCTTTACTATTGAATTAAAGTGGGACGCTCAAGAGGATGATCGGGCCGTATACAGAATTTATGTAAACAAGGACGGCGAGGAGACGCTTCTTGATTCGGTTGAAGGGAAGGGAAGCTATGAAATTCCTTATGCCAACTTATTTTCGGGCGCGTCTTATAAAATTGTGCCTTATAATACACAGACAAAAAGAGAAGGGGAAGGAACCGATTACGTTCAGCCAAAATTGTTTTCCTCTTAATGGAATTCGGCGATTTTTTGAACTTTGAGCTACATTTCTATACCATTTGCCTAAAACAAGGTATAGTGTAATAAGTCAAGAAATACGAACGTATGGTTGCCGTATGAAAGGTGGAAATCAGATGAGTAAACGAGAAACGTTTAACGAGACGTTTTTAAAAGCTGCGCGGGGAGAAAAAGCGGATCACACGCCTGTGTGGTATATGAGGCAAGCAGGGCGCTCACAGCCGGAATACCGCAAGCTGAAGGAAAAGTACGGATTGTTTGAGATCACACATCAGCCCGAACTTTGTGCGTATGTCACAAGACTGCCGGTTGAGCAATACGGAGTCGATGCTGCAATCCTTTATAAAGATATCATGACGCCGCTGCCGTCAATCGGTGTGGATGTTGAAATCAAAAACGGGATCGGTCCTGTGATTGATCAGCCAATCCGGTCTCTGGCGGACATTGAAAAACTCGGCCAGATTGATCCGGAACAGGACGTGCCGTACGTGCTTGAGACGATTAAACTGCTTGTCAATGAGCAGCTGAACGTCCCGCTCATCGGTTTCTCAGGTGCGCCTTTTACGCTTGCAAGCTATATGATCGAAGGCGGCCCGTCGAAAAACTACAATAAAACAAAAGCCTTCATGTACAGCATGCCAGATGCATGGAATCTGCTGATGTCCAAGCTTGCCGACATGATCATCGTGTACGTGAAAGCGCAGATTGAGGCAGGCGCAAAAGCGATTCAAATCTTTGATTCGTGGGTCGGCGCATTGAATCAGGCAGATTACAGAACATACATCAAACCCGTGATGAACCGGATCTTTTCAGAGCTCGCAAAGGAGAATGTGCCGCTGATCATGTTTGGCGTTGGCGCAAGCCATCTTGCAGGTGATTGGCATGACCTTCCTCTCGATGTTGTCGGGCTTGACTGGAGACTCGGCATTGATGAAGCCAGATCAAAAGGAATTACTAAAACAGTGCAGGGCAACCTGGACCCGTCCATTTTGCTTGCGCCATGGGAAGTCATTGAGCAGAAAACGAAGGAAATACTTGATCAGGGTATGGAGTCAGACGGCTTCATTTTCAATCTTGGCCATGGGGTATTTCCTGATGTCAGTCCCGAGGTTTTGAAAAAACTGACAGCATTTGTCCATGAATATTCACAAAACAAAAAAATGGGTCAATATTCCTAAGCATATCTTTTGGTATCTTAATGATATCCTGTCAAAATGTTTGTATCAGATCATTAAAGAGGGTGTAAACAGTGAGTAGAAAGAAAATGGGGCTTCTCGTGATGGCGTACGGCACGCCTTATAAGGAAGAAGATATTGAACGTTATTATACACATATCAGAAGAGGCAGAAAGCCTGAACCTGAAATGCTTCAAGATTTGAAAGACAGATACGAAGCGATTGGCGGCATTTCACCGCTTGCCCAAATCACAGAACAGCAGGCGCATAATCTGGAACAGCACTTGAATGAAATTCAGGATGAGATTACGTTTAAAGCGTATATCGGACTGAAGCATATCGAGCCGTTTATTGAAGACGCCGTAGCAGAGATGCATAAGGATGGCATTACAGAAGCAGTCAGCATCGTGCTGGCGCCGCATTTCTCCACGTTCAGCGTTCAGTCCTACAACAAACGCGCCAAAGAAGAGGCTGAAAAACTCGGCGGCTTAACGATTACGTCAGTTGAAAGCTGGTACGATGAACCGAAGTTCGTGACATATTGGGTTGACCGAGTGAAGGAAACATATGCGTCAATGCCTGAGGATGAAAGAGAAAACGCAATGCTCATCGTATCCGCACACAGCCTGCCGGAAAAAATCAAAGAATTTGGAGACCCGTACCCGGACCAGCTTCATGAATCGGCGAAATTAATTGCTGAAGGCGCAGGCGTTTCCGAATATGCTGTCGGCTGGCAAAGTGAAGGGAACACGCCTGATCCTTGGCTCGGACCCGATGTTCAGGATTTAACACGTGATTTATTCGAACAAAAAGGCTATCAAGCATTTGTATATGTTCCTGTTGGGTTTGTCGCGGATCACTTAGAAGTGCTTTATGATAATGATTATGAATGCAAAGTGGTTACTGACGATATCGGCGCAAGCTATTACCGGCCGGAAATGCCAAATGCCAAGCCTGAATTTATTGATGCTTTGGCAACAGTCGTATTAAAAAAATTAGGACGTTAAAGAAGGCGATGAACATGAGTGACGGCAAAAAACATGTAGTCATCATCGGCGGCGGCATTACCGGTTTAGCCGCCGCCTTCTATATGGAAAAAGAAATCAAAGAAAAGAATCTGCCGCTTGAGCTGACACTTGTTGAGGCAAGTCCGAGAGTCGGCGGGAAAATCCAGACTGTCAAGAAAGACGGCTATATCATCGAAAGAGGGCCAGACTCATTTCTGGAACGAAAGAAAAGCGCCCCGCAGCTTGTTAAAGACTTAGGTCTTGAGCATTTGCTTGTCAACAATGCGACCGGGCAATCCTATGTGCTTGTAAACCGCACCCTGCATCCAATGCCGAAGGGCGCTGTAATGGGGATACCGACAAAAATTGCGCCGTTTGTTTCTACGGGTCTGTTTTCCTTGTCCGGGAAGGCGAGAGCTGCTATGGATTTCATCCTGCCTGCAAGCAAAACAAAGGATGATCAGTCATTGGGAGAATTCTTCCGCAGACGTGTCGGAGATGAAGTGGTCGAGAACTTAATCGAGCCGCTACTATCAGGGATCTACGCAGGCGACATTGACAAGCTCAGCCTGATGTCGACATTTCCGCAATTTTATCAGACGGAACAAAAGCATAGAAGCCTGATTCTCGGCATGAAAAAAACAAGGCCTCAAGGCTCAGGCCAGCAGCTGACGGCAAAAAAACAAGGGCAGTTCCAAACTCTGTCAACCGGTTTGCAGACCCTTGTAGAAGAGATCGAAAAGCAGTTAAAGCTGACGAAGGTGTATAAAGGCACAAAAGTGACCAAACTTAGCCATAGCGGCTCTTGCTATTCGCTCGAACTGGATAACGGCGTCACACTTGATGCTGATTCAGTAATTGTGACTGCTCCGCATAAAGCGGCTGCGGGAATGCTTTCTGAGCTTCCTGCCATTTCTCATTTGAAAAATATGCACTCCACATCCGTGGCAAACGTCGCTTTAGGTTTCCCTGAAGGCTCCGTCCAAATGGAGCATGAGGGCACGGGTTTTGTCATTTCAAGAAACAGTGACTTTGCGATCACAGCCTGTACGTGGACGAATAAAAAATGGCCGCACGCAGCGCCGGAAGGCAAAACGCTGCATCGGGCATATGTCGGAAAAGCCGGAGACGAATCCATTGTCGATCTATCAGATAATGACATTATCAACATTGTGTTAGAAGACTTAAAGAAAGTCATGAACATAAACGGCGAGCCGGAAATGACATGTGTAACCCGATGGCATGAAAGCATGCCGCAGTACCATGTCGGCCATAAGCAGCGTATCAAGGAGCTGCGTGAAGCACTTGCATCTGCGTATCCGGGTGTTTATATGACAGGCGCTTCTTTCGAAGGTGTCGGCATTCCCGACTGCATTGATCAAGGAAAAGCTGCCGTGTCTGACGCGCTTACCTATTTATTCAGCTAAAACCTCCGCTTTATCGCGGAGGTTTTTTTGATGTGCAATGGCAATATTGTGTAAAAAATGATTGAATTGAACAGCAGGTTATGATACATTTGCATATGTACTTAATGACTAAAATGTTCAAACGGTCAGTTTCGAGGTGAATACAATGTCAATAGATCGAAAAAAGCTCATTTTGGAGGCGGCTACAAAGTCTTTCACGCAGTTCGGGTATAAAGCGACGACAATGGATCTTGTCGCAAAACTTGCGAACGTGGGGAAGGGAACCATTTATACTTTTTTCAAAAACAAAGAAGAGCTGTTTGACGAGATTTTCACTACTTTATTAAAGGAAATGAAGCAAAAAGCGGATGAAGCGATGGAGCCGAGCCTTCCGTTCCATGAAAATGTGCACAGAGCGCTGTTTGCCATTCTGGAGTTCAGGAAAACACATCAGCTGACGATTAAAATTTTCCAAGAGAATGCCGAGATTGGTACAATGGCAGTTCAGGAAGTGATCCAGAAAATGGAGCGATCCATCCTGTCTTATATCAAAAGCAAGATTGAAGACGGGATCAAAAGCGGCGCAATCAAGCCGTGCGACCCTGAGCTGACAGCCTTTGTGATGCTGAAGCTTTATATCGCGCTCATTTTTGACTGGGAAAAACAACACCCCCCGCTTGATAAAGAGACAATTGCGGGACTGCTTGAATTGTATGTTGTCAAAGGATTGTCAGCGAACTAGATAATCCTTTCTCTTTGCAAGAAAATGACCATTTTTTATGATGAGTCAGTTTTAGAATGGAGGCATCAGGATGAACACAATACGAAGTCAGTGGAAAGACATCGTAACAAGTAAAAAATTATTGATTCCCATCATCGCCATTTTGTTTGTCCCGCTTATTTACAGCGGCGTATTCTTAAAGGCTTATTGGGACCCGTACGGCACAGTTGACCAGCTGCCTGTCGTTGTCGTCAACCAAGACAAGGGAGCAACGTATGAAGGAGAAAAACTTCAAATCGGTGATGATCTGGTCAAAGAATTAAAGGATAATAACAACTTTGATTGGCATTTTTCCAATGATCTCGACCAATCGTTAAAGGACTTATTGAATCAAAAATATTATTTAGTTGTCGAGATTCCTGAGGATTTTTCTAAGAATGCCAGCACTGTATTAGACAAAAATCCGAAAAAATTGGATCTGAAATACCATACAAATGCAGGTTCTAACTATGTAGGGGCAACGATCGGCGAAAAAGCGATTGATAAACTGAAAGCCTCTGTTTCAAAAGAAGTGACCGAGCAATATACGAAAGTTATTTTTGATAACTTTAAAGATATCGCAAAAGGTTTGAGCGACGCGAGCAGCGGCGCGAAAAAAATTGATGACGGCACAAAGGATGCGAAAAACGGAAGCGCCCAGCTGAAAGAAAATCTGGCGAAGCTGAAGGAAAGCACCGCTACCATCAGTGACAAAACAGCGCAGCTTGCAGATGGAGCGGCTCAGGTGACGAGCGGCATCCAATCACTTGACAGCTCGCTCGGTAAATTCCAGGACAGCAGCAACCAGATTTATGATAAATCTAGTCAGCTTGCAGCAGGATCAGGCGAGCTGACAAGCAAGATGAATGAACTTCTTGCCGGACTTCAAAATGTGCAGAAGGGTACGCCTAATCTTACTAACGGGTTGGATCAGCTCAACAGTAAAGTCCAAGAAGGTTCTGAGAAAGCGGCAAAAGCGGAAAAGATCATTAATGCGCTCGATTTAACGAAGCTTGAAACTGCTGTAAACAATCTGGAAAAGTCAGAAACTGCGATGAAGGAATTCAAAAAACAGCTGACTGACTTTGAAAACAGTTTGAAAAACCGTGATCAGGCATTTAAAAATGTCATCAATTCGAGTGACTTCTTAACAGCGGAGCAAAAAAGCCAGCTGATTAATTCTGTTGAGAAAAAGCTTCCGCAAGTTGATGCGCCTGATTTTGATCAAATATTAAGCCAGCTACCTACAGCTGATCAGCTGCCTGACATCGCAACGATAAAAAGCTCTCTTGAAGACGTGAAAGCGCAGGTGGCGCAGGTGAAAGCCATGCCGGAAGCTACATCTAAGCTTTATAACGGCGCAAAAACAATCCAAGATGCGATTGACAGATTAACTGAGGGAGCTGATAAGATATACAACGGTTCTCAGAAGCTGACAGATGGCCAAACTAAACTGACAGCGGGCATCGGTGAATATAATAAGCAGTTCGCAAAAGCAAAAGCGGGCTCAGAGCAATTGGTGACAGGAAGCAGCCAAGTATCCGGCGGATTGTTTAAGCTGTTAGACGGGTCTAAACAGGTCCAAAGCGGATCATCAAAACTTGCAGACGGATCTGCATCACTTGATACAGGTTTAGGCAAGCTATTGGACGGCACAGGAGAGCTGTCTAGTAAGCTGAAGGATGCGGCTGACCAAACAGGAGATATCGATGCTGATGATCAAACATACGGCATGTTTGCGGATCCGGTTAAAACCAAAGATGATGCCATTCATTCCGTTCCTAACTATGGAACAGGGCTGACACCTTATATCCTGTCAATGGGCTTGTATGTCGGCGGCATCATGCTGACGGTTGTCTTCCCGCTGAAGGAAGCGTCAGGACGTCCGAGAAACGGTTTTGAGTGGTTCTTCAGCAAATTCAATGTCATGATGCTTGTAGGAATCATTCAATCATTGATTGTGGCGACGGTTCTTCTATTGGGAATTGGTCTTGAGGTAGAGAGCACGTGGAGATTTTACGTGTTTACGATCATTACGAGTCTCGCTTTCCTGGCGATAATTCAATTTTTGGCTACAACGATGGGCAACCCGGGGCGATTTATCGCAGTCATTATTTTAGTGCTGCAGCTGGGAGCGAGCGGAGGAACCTTCCCGCTGGAATTGCTTCCGAATTTCTATCAGGTCATCCACGGCGCATTGCCGATGACCTACAGCATTAACGGATTCAGAGCAGTCATTTCAAACGGTGACTTTGGCTACATGTGGCAGATGGCCGGCGTCTTAATCGGCATTGCCCTCGTCATGATTGCACTAAGCATTACTTACTTTACAATGTTAAGCCGGAAGGAAGAAACATCAGAAGAACAGCCGGCTTCATAAAGAAAAAGAACTTGTTTCCTTGGAAACAAGTTCTTTTTTTGTTACATTCCCCATTTAATAAGCAATCCTGTATAGGTTAATCCGCCGCCAAACCCGAAAAGCAAAACGATTTGATCTTTTTTCAGCTTCCCGGCTTTCACTGCGAGATCGAGCGCCAAAACAATTGAAACCGAAGACGTGTTTCCGTAGTGCTCAACACTAGTGAGCGTTTTTTCAATCGGGAACGGTGTTTTTTCACAAATTGACTCGATCATGCGCAAGTTGGCGCTGTGAGGAACAAACCAATCGAGATCATCGGAGCTGAGTCCTGCTTTATGTAAAAGCCGTTCAAATTCGCCAGGGACGGTTCTTGCGGCCCATTTATATACCTCGCGTCCGTTTTGCACCATTTTTCCGGAACCGACAAGCTGCACACCGTTTATTTCATTTCGCAGTCCGGCACGATACAAAATATCGCCGCCGTTCCCGCTTGTTCCTTGTACAGACGCAAGAAATCCCGGCGTCTCTTCATCTCGTTCTACTAACAGCGCACCCGCGGCATCGCCGAACAGTACGCATGTCGTTCGATCGGTATAATCGGTTACCTTTGATAACGTCTCTCCGGCGATGACGAGAATTTTTTGATGAAGGCCAGATGTGATCAATCCATTTGCCAAATGGAGGCCGTATGTCAGCCCGGCGCATGTCGCATTAATATCCAGCGCGCCGGTGCTTTCCCAGCCGAAATATTCCTGTACGCGGCATGCCGTACTCGGAAAGGCGTAATCGGATGTGGTTGTGGCAACGAGGATCATATCGACATCATCAAGCGTTCCTTTATAACGGCTCTTGAGATTCTTCACCGCTTCTATGCATAAATCAGAGGTAAATTGATGTTCATCCGCAATCCGGCGTTCTCTCATTCCTGTGCGCTGAACGATCCATTCATCAGAGGTATCAACGATCTTTTCTAAATCTGCATTGGTTAAACGTCTGCTCGGCGCATAGGTGCCGATAGCTGTAATTTTTGCTTTTGACATATGAATCACTCCTTATGGTCAGATTATAACACTAGATATTAGTATCTGGTACTAAAAAGAAGGTTTTTTTACAAAAAAAGAGAAGTGTAGATAGGAATCTATGAAAAAGAAAAAGGAGGCTGAAAAATGGTCAGTCAAGAAGCAGTAGTCTTTTTGGCATTATCCGGGGCTATTGCGTTTCTGTTGCCAATCGGGCTGATTGTATGGTTTAAGCGAAAGTATGGTGCCTCGCTTAAAGTGTTTTTTATTGGCGCTCTCACGTTTTTTGTCTTCGCTCAGCTGCTGGAAGGCGGCGTTCATGTTTATGTACTGCAAGTGAATGAAATGACGAAAGAAGCGATGCAGCATCCATTATGGTATGGCATTTACGGCTGCTTGATGGCCGGCATTTTTGAGGAGTGCGGAAGGTATTTGATGATGCGATTTTTTATGAAGCGCCATCATACTTGGGCAGATGGTCTGGCTTTCGGGGCAGGCCATGGCGGGCTTGAAGCCATCCTGATTACAGGCTTGTCCTCTATCTCACTTATTGTATACGCATTTGCAATCAATAGCGGGACGTTTGAACAGCTTTTGGTCAATGGCGACGTCAAACAGGCGCTTTTGCCGATACAGGAGCAGCTGCTGCATACTCCTTCGTATGAATGGATGCTGGGCGGAATAGAAAGAATCAGTGCCATTGCCGTCCAGATTGGTCTGTCTCTGCTTGTTTTGTACGCGGTTAAAAACCGCCGGCCGCTGTTTTTGCTGTATTCTATTCTTTTACATGCACTGTTTAATGTCCCGGCGGTTTTATATCAAAGAGGAATCATAGAGCATGCTGCAGCTGTTGAAATCATTGTTGCTCTTATAGCGGCTTTATCAGTTTATTGGATTGTAAAAGCAAAAAGGGTGTTTCAATAAAAGGTCCAAGCAGCAGCAATGCCCGCTTGGAAAAATGTGAATGGAAATATTCATTAAGCATGGGTCATCAGAATATTTCTGATTCAGTCTTTAGCAATGACAGCAAGAATGTCTGTGTTTTTTACAAGAGAAACAATGGTGTTTCTTTTTCTTCTTCTCGCAAGGGTCATGGCATTCTTTCTTTTTCTTGCAATGGTCGTGGAAATCTTTATCGAACCACTCGTCAAAGAACCAAAAATCATCGAACCAATCGTGACAACGACATTTCTGTTCATGTGAATGACGACAGCACATAGAAATCCCTCCTCTTCCCATGCTCTCTACAGCATATGAGAGATTGATAGGAAAAGATTGGACGGGTCCCTCGGGAAAAGAGTATATTTTAAGTAGAAAATAAAAGGAGGAATGCCCTATGACGTCCGTACGTAAAACGATGGAGCTCATTAAAGAACTTGTATCGATCCCAAGCCCGACAGGAAATACATATGAGGTGATCAATTATATTGAAAGCCTTTTAAAAGAATGGAAGGTAGAAACGGTTCGGAACCACAAGGGCGGCTTAATTGCAACGCTTCCAGGACGCGACACATCCCGGCATCGCATGCTGACAGCGCACGTTGACACCCTCGGCGCTATGGTGAAGGAAATTAAAGCGGACGGCCGGCTGAAAATCGACTTAATCGGCGGGTTCCGCTACAACTCGATTGAGGGGGAGTATTGCCAAATTGAAACCGCATCGGGAAAAACGTACACAGGCACCATTTTAATGCATCAAACGTCTGTGCACGTATACAAAGACGCGGGAAAGGCTGAGCGGAATCAAGAGAATATGGAGATCCGCCTAGATGAACCTGTTCACTGCCGGAAAGATACGGAGGAGCTTGGCATTGGCGTCGGAGACTTTGTGTCGTTTGATCCACGTGTTGAGATCACATCAAGCGGATTTATTAAATCGCGCCATTTGGATGACAAAGCAAGCGTCGCCTTATTGCTCCGCTTAATTCATGAAATTCAAACAGAAGACATTGAGCTGCCGTATACAACCCATTTTCTTATTTCCAATAATGAAGAAATCGGTTACGGCGGGAATTCGAATATTCCTCCTGAAACAGTTGAATATTTGGCGGTTGATATGGGCGCTATCGGTGACGGGCAGGCGACAGATGAATATTCAGTATCAATCTGTGTGAAGGATGCGAGCGGGCCGTATCATTATCAGCTCAGAAAGCATTTAGTTCAATTAGCCGAGAAGCATCATATCGACTATAAGCTTGATATATATCCGTACTACGGGTCTGATGCGTCAGCAGCGATCAAATCCGGGCATGATATTGTGCATGGCCTCATAGGGCCGGGAATTGACGCTTCCCATGCATTTGAACGCACCCATAAATCATCTCTTCGCCATACCGCTAAGCTTCTGTATTACTATGTACAGTCACCAATGGTATAAGGGGGGGACCAATGAAGATTTATAAGCTGAAAAGCACATTCGGTTGGGAAGGTGATGACGGGTTGGGAGAACAGCTGATTCAGCAGATCCTTGCCGGAGAAAAAACCGCCACGTGCGCGCCGAAATCATTGTATTCAAAAGATGAATTGAGGGACGTTTATCAAACAGCGGGTCAGCTTGTTACCGTTTATGATAAACATGACAATCCAAGATGCAATATAAAAGTGACAGATGTCTTTGAAACCACCTTTGGTGCGCCTGATATGAGGTTAGTCAAAGGAGAGGGCAATGGAGACCGAATTGAGGAGTTTCAAGAGGATCATCGGATGGCATGGGCGGAACTGATCAAAAGCGGTGAACTGGAGCTGAATGAGGATACTGTTTTGATTACAGAACTGTTTGTGCTTGTTAAAGATTAAAAAAGCCTGCGGGGCAAGAACCCCGCAGGCTTTTCATTAACCAGAAATGGTTGCGTTTTGTTCTGTTTTCGATTGGGACATAACAGTTTCTGCTTTCGCAGGATTAAACATGCCTTCCCATTTAGACATCACAACGGCAGCAAGCGCGTTACCAGTCAGGTTGACAACTGTTCGTGCCATATCCATGATGCGGTCTACGCCGGCAATAAAGGCAAGTCCTTCAGCCGGAACGCCGATGGTGCCAAGCGTTGCAAGCAAGACAACAAAAGAAGTACCAGGCACGGCAGCCATCCCTTTAGATGTCACCATTAAGACGAGCACAAGCGTAATCTGGTGCCAAATCGTCAAATCAATGCCATATACCTGTGCTAAAAAGAGTGCGGCAATCGATTGATAGAGAACGGAACCGTCTAAGTTAAACGTGTAACCGATCGGAATGACAAATGAAACAATGCCTTTCGGACATCCGATTTTCTCCATTTTTTCCATGATGCGCGGAAGAACCGTTTCAGAGCTGGACGTACTGAACGCCAGTAAGATTTCGTCCTTCATGTAAGCAAGGAACTTGAAGATGCTGATGCCGGCAATTTTTGCGACAATCCCGAAAATAACAATTAAGAAGAAAGCAAGCGCGACATAAACCAATCCGACGAGCTTTCCGAGAGAGATAAGAGAACCGAGTCCGAATTTAGACACAGTCACTCCGATAAGAGCGAAAACGCCGAATGGCGCCACTTTCATCACAAGGTTTACAACGTGGAACATGGCATGGGATACACCTTCAAAAAAGGCTAATACAGGCTTGCCTCTTTCACCGATTGCGGAAATACCCAATGCAAATAGTACTGTAAAGCAAATGATGGCTAGAAGATCCCCTTCGACCAATGACTGGAAGAAGTTTGTCGGCACAATATGGAGGAACGTTTCTGCCACTGATTTATTACTTTGTTCTTTTTCAGTTTCAACATATTGACTGATGTCCGATTTTTGAGCTTCGTGTATATTAACTCCTGTACCCGGATGGAAGATGTTTGCAAGGGCTAGTCCGAGAATAATGGCAAAAGTCGTGATGATCTCGAAGTACAGAATCGTTCTGAAGCCTAATTTACCGACTTGCTTTCCATTTCCTGCACCGGCTACACCGATGATTAAGCTGGAGACAACAATAGGAATCACTATCATTTTGATTAAGCGTAAAAAGAGATCCCCGATTGGCTGCAGGTAAGTAGGCAATGCTGGGTTGCCATACCAAATGACGCCAACAATGACACCTAGAATAAGTCCAACGAATATTTGTGTGGCTAATCCAAACTTAATTCTTTTCATAGATTACCTCCCAAAAAACAAAGTATCAACATATATCATGAATAGACATATATTTAATCTCACTATTAGATCAAATTATAATAGATAAGAAATCAATTCGTCTATAGTAAATTATATTTCGAAAATAAAGAATATTCAATGACATTATGATAATCACCAGAATTATCTAAAAACAGGTGAGCTTTGACCTAACCTGACTATTATTTCAAAATTAAGAGATATGTGAAAAAATAAGAAAATCCCACGCGTAAGGCGCGGGATTTTCGCTCATTACAAATCGTTTACTTTTATACAGTCATTGCAGATATTACCATAGCACTCATGCTGCTCTTCTATCTTTTTTCCGCATTCCGCACACTTTTTCGAAGGCAGGTTTCTAAAAAATTCTGTGATTTTCCCCAGCATAACCAATCCCTCTTTCCCCTTTGTAGTGATTTCATTGTAATATAACAGATTACAAAAATCAATAACTGTTTTGATACAATGTTTAAAACATGCTTTTTTCAAGAAAAATGGGTATATTGAAGGAGGATCAATTTTTTTGAAAAGATAGGAGGACATTATGAAAGTTACAGTTATCGGATGCTATGGCGGTTTTCCGGCCGCAAATGAAGCGACGTCAGGCTATTTGTTTCAGTCAGGTGATTACTCTCTGCTTGTTGATTGCGGCAGTGCCGTTTTGTCTAAGCTGTTCGGATATGTGCCGGCGGAAAAGCTGGATGCGGTCGTTCTGTCTCATTATCACCATGACCATATCGCTGATATCGGGCCGCTGCAATTTGCCAAGCAAGTCGGTTCGTTTCTCGGTAAAGGAGAGCATACGCTTCCGATTTACGGACATGATGCTGATATAGAACAGTTTCAAAAGCTTACATATAAAACACATACAAAAGGGATCGCCTATCAGCCGGATCAGCCGCTGACTGCCGGTCCGTTTACGATCACCTTTTTAAAAACGATTCACCCGGTGACGTGCTATGCCATGCGGATTACTGACGGCAGCCACACTGTCGTTTATACTGCTGATTCCAGCTATCAGGATTCATTTATACCGTTTTCGAAAGATGCTGATTTATTGATCTCGGAATGCAATTTTTATGCCGATCAAGACGGAACAAGTGCAGGCCATATGAACAGCCTGGAAGCGGGGCGCATTGCAAAAGAAGCGGGAGCGGGAGAACTGCTGCTGACTCATTTGCCGCATTTTGGCGTGCATGACAACCTTCGCAAAGAAGCGAAAACCGTTTTTAACGGAGAAGTGAATATTGCGAAATCAGGTTTTGTGTGGGAAGGATAAAGGAGGAGCACCATGTTATTTATAGACAATCAAAATATCAATGATCCGCGGATCAATCTTGCTATCGAGGAGTACTGTGTAAAGCATTTAGACCCTGAACAGCAATATTTGCTCTTTTATGTGAATCAACCGTCTATTATCATTGGGAAAAACCAAAATACAATAGAAGAAATCAATACAAAATATGTAGAGGAAAACGGGATTATCGTCGTCCGCCGTTTATCAGGCGGGGGCGCTGTGTACCATGATCTGGGGAACTTGAACTTCAGCTTTATTACCAAGGATGACGGGGACAGCTTTCATAACTTTAAAAAATTCACTGAGCCGGTGATTCAGGCGTTACATCAGCTTGGGGTTGAAGCCGAATTAAGCGGCCGGAACGACATTGTAGTGGATGGCCGGAAAATATCCGGAAACGCTCAGTTTGCAACGAAAGGCCGTATTTTCAGCCACGGCACCCTCATGTTTGATTCAGCCATTGATCATGTTGTATCAGCATTAAAGGTGAAAAAGGATAAAATTGAATCAAAAGGCATCAAATCGATCAGAAGCCGAGTAGCAAACATCAGTGAGTTTCTCGATGATAAAATGACCACCGAAGAATTCCGCAGCCATTTGCTTCGCCATATTTTTAACACAAACGACATTGGAAACGTGCCGGAGTATAAGCTAACGGAAAAAGATTGGGAGACCATTCATCAAATTTCGAAAGAGCGCTATCAGAATTGGGATTGGAACTACGGCCGCTCGCCGAAATTTAACCTTAATCATTCGAAACGTTATCCGGTTGGATCGATCGATTTGCGCCTAGAGGTCAAGAAAGGCAAAATCGAGGACTGCAAAATCTTCGGAGATTTCTTCGGTGTCGGTGATGTATCTGAAATTGAAAACCTGCTGGTCGGAAAACAATACGAACGCAGCGTCATCGCTGATGTGCTCGAAGGTGTGAATCTCAAGCATTACTTCGGGAACATTACGAAAGAGGATTTCCTTGATCTGATTTATTAAGGCAAAACACAACGTTTGAAAGAGCGGTTGTGTTTTTGAAATAATGGAGGCAGGAGGGATTCACATGAAAGTGTTTTTAATCGGAGCGAACGGACAAATCGGGCAAAGACTCGTCTCTTTATTCCAAGATAATCCTGATCATTCCATCAGAGCGATGGTCAGAAAAGAAGAACAGAAAGCGTCTCTTGAAGCTGCCGGTGCAGAAGCTGTGCTTGCGAATCTGGAGGGCAGCCCGGAAGAAATCGCCGCTGCGGCAAAAGGTTGTGACGCGATCATTTTCACAGCCGGTTCCGGCGGCAGCACAGGCTATGATAAAACGCTGCTGGTGGATCTCGATGGAGCGGCAAAAGCCATTGAAGCTGCGGACATTGCCGGAATCAAACGGTTTATTATGGTCAGCGCCCTGCAAGCCCATCACCGTGAAAATTGGAATGAGGCACTCAAGCCTTATTATGTGGCCAAGCATTATGCTGATAAAATTCTGGAAGAGAGCGGTTTAACCTATACGATTATCCGTCCGGGAGGCCTTCGCAATGAGCCTGGAACGGGAACTGTTTCAGCAGCGAAGGATCTGGAGCGGGGATTTATTTCCCGTGATGACGTTGCAAAAACGGTCATTGCCTCTTTAGATGAGAAGAATACGGAAAATCGGGCCTTTGATCTGGCAGAAGGAGATACGCCGATTGCCGAAGCATTGAAGAAACTATGACAGTACTGACACTCAGGGCTTTTTGCTCTTGAGTGTTTTTTTCTGTTTCTCTATAATGGAGGAGAAAGCTTGGCTTCAATAATGAATGACTATTCATTCACTTTAAGGGGTGGGAGAATGAATCTTGTTTCAAAATTGGAAGAAACAGCATCTGAGAAGCCCGACAGCATCGCATGCAGGTTTAAAGATCACATGATGACGTATCAAGAGCTGAATGAACATATTCAGCGATTTGCGGACGGCCTTCAGGAAGCCGGTATGGAGAAAGGGGACCATCTAGCTTTGCTGCTTGGCAATTCGCCTGATTTTATCATCGCGTTTTTTGGCGCTTTAAAAGCTGGGATCGTGGTTGTTCCCATCAATCCGTTGTACACGCCGACAGAAATTGGTTATATGCTGACAAATGGCGATGTAAAGGCAATAGTGGGCGTTAGCCAGCTTTTGCCGCTTTATGAGAGCATGCATGAGTCGCTGCCAAAGGTTGAGCTCGTCATTTTATGCCAGACGGGGGAGGAGGAGCCGGAAGCTGCGGACCCAGAGGTCAGGATGAAAATGACAACGTTTGCAAAAATATTGCGGCCGACATCTGCCGCTAAACAAAACCAAGAACCTGTACCTGATGATACCGCGGTTATTTTATATACGTCAGGAACGACTGGAAAACCGAAAGGCGCGATGCTGACACATCAGAATTTGTACAGCAATGCCAACGATGTCGCAGGCTATTTGGGAATGGATGAGAGGGACAATGTGGTCTGCGCTCTTCCCATGTTTCACGTGTTTTGTTTAACCGTCTGTATGAATGCACCGCTGATGAGCGGCGCAACTGTCTTGATTGAGCCTCAATTCAGTCCGGCATCTGTTTTTAAGCTTGTTAAGCAGCAGCAGGCGACCATTTTTGCCGGTGTGCCTACAATGTATAACTACTTGTTTCAGCATGAAAACGGAAAGAAAGATGATTTTTCTTCGATCCAGCTGTGCATTTCGGGAGGCGCGGCCATGCCAGTCGCGTTGCTGACGGCGTTTGAAGAAAAATTCGGTGTTACCATTTTGGAAGGCTACGGGCTCTCGGAAGCATCACCCGTCACGTGCTTTAACCCATTTGACAGGGGCAGAAAGCCGGGCTCCATCGGGACAAGTATCTTACATGTCGAAAACAAGGTCGTAGATCCGCTCGGACGCGAGCTGCCCGCTCACCAGGTCGGCGAATTGATCGTGACAGGCCCCAATGTGATGAAGGGCTATTATAAAATGCCGATGGAAACAGAGCATGCATTAAAAGACGGGTGGCTTTATACGGGGGACTTGGCAAGACGGGATGAGGACGGCTATTTTTACATTGTTGATCGGAAAAAAGACATGATCATTGTAGGAGGATACAATGTGTATCCGCGGGAGGTGGAGGAGGTGCTGTACAGCCATCCGGACGTCAAGGAGGCGGTTGTCATCGGCGTGCCGGACCCCCAAAGCGGGGAAGCGGTAAAGGGATTTGTGGTGCCGAAACGCTCTGGGGTAACAGAGGAGGACATCATGCAGCACTGTGAAAAGCATCTGGCAAAATACAAGCGGCCTGCCGCCATTACGTTTCTTGACGATATTCCGAAAAATGCGACGGGGAAAATGCTCAGACGGGCACTGAGAGATATTTTGCCCCAATAAAATGAAAAAGCGAAGCGGTTAGCTTCGCTTTTTCATTTTCAATCCTTTGCTTCTTTTTTAATAATATTTAGCAGCGCCTTTGTATCATTTTTGCTTAATTTGTAGTATGTGCCATCCTTCAAAAAAACGGCTTGCTGGCTGCCGTCAATCCATAGTCTGAATGAGTCATACCGGTCTTTATGAAACTTGATTGTCCCTTCGTAATCAGGGGCTGATGTTTTTTCTGTCTTCACCTGTTTTCCCTGATTCATAATATCCAGCATATCTTTGACGTGCTGTCTTTTTTCAATCTCGATATCTTCCTGGCCGCTTGAAGACAGTGTGATCAAATCTGCGTCTACCGATTGATACACATCGCCTGATCGGCTGTAAAGATAAAAAAATGCGATAAACACAAGACCGATTACCACGATGGCTGCCACTATTTTTTTCATTTGCATCACTCCAAACATTGTTAGTTTTCCCAGCGATCGGGCTTTCCATGCTTAAAAGGGTGGAAAAGTGCGGAACACAGCTTGGTTCTAAGAATTTGAATTTATGATTACAATAGAAGTAACGGGTTGATGTGAGGAGTGAGGCGTTATGCGCAAGTGGATTGCGGCAGCAGGACTTGCTTACGTGCTGTACGGGCTGTTTTTTTATTGGTATTTTTTCCTGTCGGGTGATTCTGCAATACCGGAAACCGTAAAAGGGACGCAGGCTGATCCGGCTTCTTTCATGAAGCCGTCTGAGTTGGCAGTGGCCGAGCAGTATTCGAATGTCAAGAATTTTTTATTTTTTATCGGGGTACCACTTGATTGGTTTCTGTTTTTTGTTCTGCTGGTCAGCGGTGTTTCAAAGAAAATCAAGAAATGGATGGAAGCGGCCGTGCCTTTTCGGTTTTTGCAGACTGTAGGTTTTGTGTTTGTGCTTTCGCTGATTACAACATTGGTGACGCTGCCTTTAGATTGGATAGGCTATCAAGTATCGCTTGACTATAACATTTCCACACAGACAACGGCCAGCTGGGCTAAGGATCAGGTTATCAGCTTTTGGATCAGTTTCCCAATCTTTGCGCTTTGCGTTCTCGTTTTTTATTGGCTGATCAAAAGGCATGAAAAAAAATGGTGGTTATACGCCTGGCTGTTAACAGTGCCGTTTTCGCTTTTTCTGTTTTTTATTCAGCCGGTCATTATCGATCCTTTATACAATGAATTTTATCCGCTGAAAAACAAAGAGCTTGAAAGCAAAATTTTAGAGCTGGCAGATGAAGCCAATATTCCGGCTGACCATGTATATGAAGTGAACATGTCAGAAAAAACAAATGCGCTGAATGCCTATGTTACAGGTATTGGGGCCAATAAACGGATTGTATTGTGGGATACGACACTGAACAAACTTGACGATTCAGAAATTCTGTTTATTATGGGCCACGAAATGGGCCATTATGTCATGAAGCACGTTTACATCGGTCTGGCTGGTTATTTGCTCGTGTCGCTCGCCGGATTTTATGTCATTGATAAGCTTTACAAGCGGACGGTTCGCCTAACCCGCAGCATGTTTCATATAGAAGGGCGGCATGATCTTGCGGCACTTCCGCTGTTATTGCTTTTGTTTTCTGTTTTGAGCTTTGCGGTTACGCCTTTTTCTAATGCTGTCTCGCGTTATCAGGAGAATAAGGCTGACCAGTATGGGATCGAGTTGACAGAGAACAGAGAAGCCGCTGTTAAAACGTTCCAGGATTTGGCCGTGACGGGGCTGAGCCAGGTTGATCCTCCGGTGCTTGTGAAGATTTTCAGAGGCAGCCATCCGTCGATCATGGAACGGATTCAACATGCAGAGAAAGAAGAGAATGCGCCGGAACATCAGGATGCTGACAAATAAAAAGAAGCAGGTATGGAGGAACCTGCTTCTTTTTACTATTATTGTGCAGCTGCTTGTACGTTGATTAACCCTTTTCCATAGTAGAAAGAGTTTCCAAGATATGTTGCAGTGCTTTCTAAACGATCACGGACTTGTGCGTTAGTCCAAGTCGGATGCTTAGAAAGAATTAGCGCTGCTGCTCCGGCAACGTGAGGAGTCGCCATGGACGTGCCGTTGTAAGCACCGTAAGTGCCTCCAGGAAGTGTGCTTTGGATGGATACGCCAGGAGCCATCACATCAAGCTCAGAACCTGCGCTTGAGAATGAAGCTCTTTGGTTGCTGCTGTTTACCGCACCTACCGCAATAGTAGAAGGATATTTTGCAGGGTAGCCGACTGTGCTTGAGCTTCCGGACGAACCTTCGTTTCCTGCAGCGGCAGCAACGACGATACCGCTGGAAACGGCTTTATCAACGACTGTTTTCAGCGCTGTAGAACCAGAAGGTCCGCCGAGGCTCATGTTAATAACATCCATATTGTTGGAAATGGCCCATTCAATGCCGTTAATAATCCAGCTATATTGGCCGCTTCCTGTTGAATCAAGCACTTTTACTGCATATAATGATGCGCTTGGCGCTACGCCCAGAACACCGATTGAGTTATTAAGAGCGGCAATCGTACCGGCTACATGCGTACCGTGAGAACTGCCGTCCTGGTATGGGTTTGTTTCAGAAGGTACGAAGCTTGCTCCGCCTCTGACGTTTAAGTCAGGATGAGAAGAGTCAATTCCGCTGTCGATAACAGCTACTTTTACGTTAGAGCCTGTGTAGCCTTGAGAGTGAAGAGCCGGCGCTTTAATTTGAGAAATGCCATAAGGAACAGATTGCGCATATTCATGTGCAATATGATCTTCTTCCACATATGCAACGCTCGGATCTTTTTTCAATTCTTTTACAGCTTTTTCATCCAATGTTGCTGCGGCCGCGTTAACATACTTAAATTGCTTTTGAACCTTTCCGCCTTTTTCAGAAATAACATCCTTTTTCTTGGCGGAACTCATGGCACTCATTGTCTGCTTAAATCCGACAATGTATTTCTTTTCTGTACTGCTTTTTCCGGCAGCCTGCGCAGACATGTTGCTGAACGCCATCGTAAAGATTAACGTTAACGCAAACAACAAGCTGATCCACAATTTTTTGCTTCTCACTCTTTACCCTCTCCTTTTAAAAAATTCAGAGTAGACTTACTTAAAAGACTATTCTGTGAATTTATTGTAATAGATGGAATAATATTTTAGTAGACCCATTTTTTTGAGATGGTTTTATCTCTATTTAGGTATATCATCTCTCGCTATTTCCGTAGAGACTCGAAATAACTATTTTCATACAGAAAAGAACGAAAATAGACATGAGTAAATATTCATTATGCTGAAATGTCATGCTTTTTTAGGTTAAATGCTCCTGAGTCCCGGCAAATTCCTGTCGAAAAAATTCGTTCAAATGACCTGCGTGTGCTTCCGTGAGAACAATGGATATTATCGTGATATTTTTTCAAAGCATGATGATAAAAGTATTCTGAAAAATAAACTTTACAGAAAAGGGATAGAATGAAAAAATTATTGAGAGGGAGGAAGAAATAAGATGAACATTCGCCAAGCAAAGACATCAGATGCGGCCGCCATTGCGCCGCTGTTTAACCAATATCGGGAATTTTATAGACAGGCATCCGATTTGCAAGGGGCAGAGGCTTTTTTGAAAGCTCGTTTGGAAAATCACGAGTCTGTTATTTTGATAGCAGAAGAAAATGGAGAATTCATAGGCTTTACCCAGCTCTATCCAACGTTTTCTTCTGTGTCAATGAAAAGGATCTACATATTAAATGACTTATTTGTCGTTCCTCATGCGCGTACAAAGGGAGCCGGCGGCCGGCTTCTTTCTGCCGCAAAGGATTATGCAGAGGAAAACGGGGCAAAATGTTTAACACTTCAGACTGAGCACCACAACCGGAAGGCAAGAAGCTTGTATGAGCAAAACGGCTATGAAGAGGATACCGGATTTGTCCATTATCGTCTCAATGTGCCGGCGAAGTGAAAATGGCGGCTTGATGATTTGGTTTTTTGAACGTTCTTCGGTTACGATATAAATGAAAAGGAGTGTGCCGAATGTCAACGTTATTTCAAGCATTGCAGGCAGAAAAAAATGCCTATGATGTTTCAGTCCATGTGAAAACCATATCAACAGAGGATTTGCCGAAGGATGGTGTCCTGATTAAAGTTGCTTATTCCGGCATCAATTACAAAGATGGTCTGGCCGGAAAAGCAGGAGGCAATATCGTCAGAGAGTATCCGCTTATTTTAGGCATTGATGCTGCGGGTACGGTCGTCTCTTCCAATGATCCGCGTTTTGCGGAGGGGGATGAGGTGATCGCGACAAGCTATGAGCTCGGTGTCTCCCGTGATGGCGGATTAAGTGAATACGCTTCGGTGCCTGGTGACTGGCTGGTGCCTTTGCCACAGAATCTTTCGTTAAAAGAAGCGATGGTGTACGGAACGGCGGGATTTACTGCGGCGTTATCAGTGCATCGGCTTGAACAGAACGGTCTGTCTCCGGAAAAAGGCAGCGTGCTAGTCACAGGAGCAACTGGCGGTGTCGGCGGAATTGCGGTATCGATGCTGAACAAGCGGGGCTATGATGTGGTGGCAAGTACCGGAAACCGGGAGGCGGCTGATTATTTGAAACAGCTTGGTGCAAGCGAAGTAATCAGCAGGGAAGATGTCTATGACGGAACGCTTAAGGCGCTGTCCAAGCAGCAATGGCAGGGAGCGGTTGATCCAGTCGGCGGAAAACAGCTTGCCTCGCTTTTAAGCAAAATTCAATACGGCGGATCTGTCGCAGTGAGCGGCTTAACCGGCGGAGGAGAAGTTCCGGCAACCGTGTATCCTTTTATTCTTCGCGGAGTAAGCCTGCTCGGAATCGATTCAGTATATTGTCCGATGGACGTCAGAGCCGCTGTTTGGGAGCGCATGTCTTCTGATCTCAAGCCTGATCAGCTGCTGACCATCGTGGACAGGGAAGTATCATTGGAAGAAACGCCGGGTGCGTTAAAAGATATTTTGCAAAATCGCATTCAAGGAAGAGTGATTGTGAAGCTTTAACAGGATCAGCTTGCAGAGAATGTTATTTTTCTGCAAGCTTTTTTGTGGACAGGATGATCAGCTGCTGAACTGCTGTGTCGCGAAACAAGATTTTCCTGTAAGCCGAACTTTCTCTTCTCATTTTAAAAATAATTGGTGATAATGATTCTCATTCCGTGTTATACTACTCTTGGACATCTTAACCATAGAAACTACCAACAGGAGAGACTGGAACATATGAAAAAAACACTGATTATTCTTACAGTTTTACTTCTTTCTGTCTTAACGGCTGCTTGCTCGTCTTCAAGCGGCAATCAAAACAGTAAAGAACATAAAGTGGCGGTAACACATGATTTAGGGAAGACAAATGTGCCTGAGCATCCGAAGCGGGTTGTTGTTCTTGAGCTAGGTTTTATTGATACACTGCTTGATCTCGGCATTACGCCTGTCGGGGTTGCCGATGACAACAAAGCGAAGCAGCTGATCAACAAGGATGTGCTGAAGAAAATTGACGGCTACACATCTGTCGGCACTCGCTCACAGCCAAGCATGGAAAAAATCGCTTCATTAAAACCCGATTTAATTATTGCTGACACGACCCGGCATAAGAAGGTGTACGATCAGCTGAAAAAAATAGCGCCGACGATTGCGCTTAATAATTTAAATGCTGATTATCAGGATACAATTGACGCTTCGCTTACGATTGCAAAAGCAGTCGGCAAGGAGAAGGAAATGGAGAAAAAGCTGACGGCGCATGAAGAAAAGCTTAGCGAGACAAAGCAGAAAATCAGCGCGAACAGCCAGTCCGTGCTTTTGATCGGAAATACAAATGATACGATTATGGCCAGGGATGAAAACTTCTTTACATCGAGACTTTTAACACAGGTCGGCTATCGATATGCAATCAGTACGTCAGGCAATAGCGATTCAAGCAATGGCGGCGACTCTGTGAATATGAAAATGACACTGGAGCAGCTGCTGAAAACAGATCCGGATGTGATCATCCTGATGACAGGAAAAACAGATGACCTCGACGCCGACGGTAAACGCCCGATCGAAAAGAATGTCCTTTGGAAAAAACTGAAGGCAGTGAAAAACGGGCATGTATACCACGTGGATCGTGCGGTGTGGTCTCTGCGCCGCAGTGTAGACGGGGCGAATGCCATTTTGGACGAGCTTCAAAAAGAGATGACGGCTGCTAAGAAATAAAAGAAAAGACAGGCAAACGCCTGTCTTTTTCTTATTTGATAAAGCCGGATAAGTGGCTGTTGATATTATAGTCTTTTATCCGCCATTTTTCTTCTGCAAATTCAATGTTGCTGAGGCAGGCGTTGACGAGGCGGGTGCTTTGAAGCTCCGGGTCACCGCCGGATATTTCCGTCAGCAGGGCGTGAATTGCCGCACCGTGCGCCACGATCAGCACCTTCTTGTTTGGATACGCCTGGTTCACTTTTGCCAAACCGCCCATCAGCCTGTCAGTGAGTTCTTCTAACGTTTCCATATTCGGATAGATGTTATCTGGATAGCGCTTTGTCCGTTCCTCCAGCGGCATGCCCTCCGCGTCGCCGTAATCGCGTTCCTTAAAATCATCCATCTCGACTATCGGAAGATGCAGATATTCATTAATAATTTCCGCGGTTCTTTTCGCTCTTTTCAGCGGGCTCGTCACAATAATATCCCAAGAAAAGTCCTTTACATATTCTCCGGTTTCTCTTGCTTGGCGTTCACCTGTTGCGTTTAGCGGAATATCGGTTTTGCCTTGGCATTTTTGCTGCAGGTTCCAATCGGTTTCTCCATGTCTTACTAAACAAACGGCTGTCATAAAATCCCCTTCCTGACTTTATTCATATCGCTATTATACTAAATCGAAAGCGTGTGTCCTATGAAAAAGCCTATGCAAGAACTTCAAATAATAAAGCAAGTCCAATTCCGCCGCCGCTTCCGATGGCTGCAACCACATATTGACAGTCTGTCCGTCTTTTCGCTTCATAAAACAATCTGGTTACCAGAGCTGCACCTGATGCACCGTACGGATGGCCAAGAGCTAAGGCGCCGCCGCGCACATTGATTTTTGAAAAGGGAATGCCGAGTTCTTGCGAGCAGACACAAATTTTGACGGCAAAGGCTTCATTGATTTCAAATAAACCGATATCCTCAGGTGTTACATCGTGTGTATGTAAGAGGTTACGGATCGCATCAACCGGTGCCGCGGGCGGATAGTTGGGGTGAATGCCGCTGACAGCGCTGCCGATAAACCGAAGCACAGGCTTAAGTCCGAGGGCTGCCGCTTTTTCTTCTTCCATTACCAAAAGAGCGGCTGCTCCGTCTGCTATGCCGCTGCTGTTGGCTGCTGTGACTGTTCCGGAGCTGGTGTCGAAAACCGGCTTTGCACGGGGAATAATCGCTTCTATCGGCCGCGTTTTCAAAAATGCTTCGTCCATCTCCAATTCCCCAAGAGCAACAATTTCTTCACGGTAAAATCCTTCATCATGCGCGTTCCTGCTGCGTTGATGGCTGAGAAGCGCGTACTCATCCTGCATGCTTCTGCTGATGGAATAGCGTGCAGCCGTATATTCTGCCGCAATGCCCATGTCTGGATCGCCGATGGCATCTGGAGAAAAGCGGGCCCGTTCTGAAAAAGGGGATTGGCTGCTGCTTTCTGAGCCGCCCGCGATATACATCGTGCCGGCTCCCGCTTGAATAAGGCTGCAGGCATAGCGCACAGCTTCAAGGCCGGAGCCGCACTGTCTGTCAATTGTCATTCCGGGAACCGATAAAGGCAGTCCGGCTTGAAGGGCTGACAGTCTGGCGAGGTTGCCGCCTCTGCCGGTAGCGTTTCCGAGAATGACCTCGTCAATTTGATCCTCTAGCTTTCGGCTGAGACAGCGGATGATGGGAGCTGACAAATCCTCCGGCAGGAAGGGCTTCAGCAGTCCGTTTTGATTTCCAAAGATCGTTCGTTTTGCATCAACAATAACCGCATTCATTTATACTGTATACTCTCTTCCAGCCATTTTTTCACGCTGGAACGGGCAATTTTTCCGCTGCTCGTTTCCGGCAAGCTGTCTGCAAACACCCATTTTTTCGGAATTTTATAGGAGGCTAATTTCTGTTTACACAAGGCTTTCAGTGTTCTGGCATTAGCGTTTCCATGAATGACAGCTACAGCGATTTCTCCCCAATACTCGTCGGGAATGCCAACGACAGCCGCGCTTTCAACCTCTGGGCAGGCGAGAAGCACACGTTCAATTTCTTCTGGGAAAATATTTAATCCTCCGTACACGATCATCCCGTTTTCTCTTCCTGATATGTATAGAAAGCCCTCTTCATCAACATAGCCCATATCATCCACTGTCATCCATTCATCTGGTGTGCTGCCGTTCACATAGCCGGAAAACCGCATCGGGCTTTTGACAAATATTTTTCCGATTTCCCCTGGCTGGCAGCGTTCTCCTCCAGCGTTGCGGATTTCGATCCGGACATTATGAAAAGGGCGGCCCGCTGAATGCGGTTTCCGTTTGCTGTCTTCCGGTGAAGAAAACGTCACAAAACTAAGCTCTGATGTGCCGTAAAAATCGTACAGCTTGAGATGAGGCCATGCAGCGGCAAGCTTCTCCTTGGATTCTGCCGGCCAGTCTGCGCCGGATGAAATGATTTTGACGGGACTGTCGGGAAAACCCTCAATCCTTGTGAGGGCGTCTGTCATCGTCGGTACGGTATAGAGAACACTGATGGATTCACGGCACAGCCATTCCTTCGCTTTGGCAGGAGAAAACTTTTTCAGCAAACAAACGGTTCCTCCGAGAAACAAAGTGCTGACTGCCCCGTATAAGAAGTGAGAGGACATTAACGTCCCGGGAATCAATACCGTGTCATTTGATGAAATTGAAAAATCTGTTTCTGTACAGGTAAAGCTCTCTATCCATGAGCGGTGAGATCGCGTAAAGGCCTTCGGTTTTCCTGTCGAGCCCGACGTAAATCCCATATAAAAAGGGTGCTCCGGATCAATGGTAGGCAAGGGATCAGCGGCTGCCTCAGAAATATCTGCCATACAGTTATCCAGCAAAACAACAGGTGTCTGGCTATCTGTCAGTTTGTTTTTAAAAAAGGCTAAAGTAACCACAAGATCCGCATTGCTTATGGACAGCCGCTCCTTACATTCTGCCGCGCTCCAGCGTGTGTCGATGGGAATTGCCGTACATCCAGCCGCTGCGGCTCCGGCAAACAGCTGTAAAAACGCCAGACTATTTGGGAGCAGGATCGCCACACGATTCGGCATGCTCGGCTGTGACCGCAGCCAATTTGCGGTTTGAAAGACAAGCCGATCCCAATCTTGGTACGTGATTTGCTCCGATTCAGTCTGGATCGCTACACGGCCGGGCGATGTTTCGGCGGTAGATGAATAGGTATGGGTAATTGTCATGTAGTGTCATCCTCCTTTTGTAAACATCGTATCAGAAAGAGACAAGGCTTGAGTGATTTTTATCGCCAGAAATGCAGATACAGCCGCTTTTATCAAATCACCAGGCACATATGCAAGGCTCATGAAGGCGGCCTGTGACAAATCAATATGCATGATAAAAGCTTGTACCGGTATACCAAGCAGATAAATAAAGATGATGCCGAATACGATATGAGTGAAAAAGAGACGCGATACTGTCACCTTCCGCAGCCTGTTAGCGGCTAAACTGATCAGCCATGAAGCGAGGGGATAAGCAATCAAAAAGCCTGCGCTCGGTCCGAAAAACACACCAAAACCGCCTCGTCCGCCGGGCAACAGCGGCGCTCCGAAGGCGACGAGCAGCAAAAAGACAAGCTGGCTTAAGAAAGCAGACTTTGGCCTGAGGATGCTGCCTGCCAACATGACACCAAGCGTTTGCAATGTAATCGGAACGGGTGTAAAGGATAAGAAGAGAGGGGGCATAAAGCCGAGCACTGCCATCAGTGCGGTGAAAATCGCAATATGCATCATGTCGATTAATTTCAGCATGTGAAATCCTCCAAACAGTAATCAAATATGGTTATACAATAAATGCAGGCAATTATTATGTCAACTGATTTTTAATTTAAGTTTACATAATAGACGCAAAAAAACCGGCCGTATGGCAGACCGGTTTTTGATGGTTATTCTTCTGTCAGGATGACAAGCGAATCAACGGAAGCGGCCACATGGGAAACGGCGCGGCTGACTTCCTGAAGCCCTCCAAGAAAGGCTTGCAGATCGACGTCGATTTTGCCTGATTGCTCTTTGCTGATTTTCATGCTGTGGACGATTTCATCGAATAAGCGGTTAATTTGCGTCATTTTTTCTTTACTTTCGCTGACTAGCTCATTCACGTCTTTGATATGCTTGGATACAATGTTGATTTGTGTATTCGTATTGTTCACAAGCTCAGAAACAGTAGAGACGGTTTTTTTCGTATCCTCAGAAAGCTTCCGCACTTCATTTGCCACGACAGCAAAGCCTTTGCCGTGTTCTCCGGCGCGGGCGGATTCAATAGATGCATTGAGCGAGAGAAGGTTTGTTTGTTCAGCTATGCCTGTGACGATGCCGAAGATTTTTTCAATTTGCTGCGCGATTTCATCCAGCTTGACCATTTCTTTTTCGATTTGGACAAGGCTTGTGTCAATTTTGTTCATCTGTTTTTGCTGGACTTCTAGCTCTTTTTTTCCGCCGATCGACTTTTCTTCAACAGTGCTGGATGTTACAGTGCCGGCTTTGGATGCTTGAGAAATGCCTTCAGATTTGTCCACAAGCTCTTGAACTGATCTGCTTGTTTCTGAAAACAGATTGGCAATCGATCCAGAGGTTTCTTGAATTTTCTGATGAAGAAGGTTTTTCTTTTCTTCTTGTTCATCACGGGTCTGGTTGTACTCGCTTTGAAACGCTTCAAGGACAAGCTGCTGTTCTAAGTTCAAGATTTTTGTTGTTGCTTTAATGGCTTTTAGCAGTTCTTGCAGATTTGTAATGGACGCTTCATAAATGTCAATCATTGACAAAAGGAGCTCTTGAAACGCACCCATATACCATTTTGGCAAAAGGCCGATTCTTAAATGGATGGAGGCGATTCGGTTACGCTTTTCAATAAATTCATCATCGATAACGCCTGCAAACATTTCCTGAATATGCCGTTTTAACGTTTGTTTTAAGCGGTCAACTGAGCTGTGATCATTAATGATATCCATCAATGAGCTTTCATGGTCAAGGTTTTTATAAAACGCATCAACGATATTTACGATATTTTCTTGAATGAGTGGCTGAAGCTGCTCTAACACGTAAAGCTCAGCATCTCCCAACCTGACCATTTTGAGCTGTTTTTTGACATCTGCATGTTTGTTTGTGAGCTGAATGCGGTTTTTTTGCTGTCCGTTTGAATCTGAAAAGTAAGCTGTTTCTTGTTTTCTGTCTTTTTTAAATAACAATACAATGATCCCCCTTGGGAAAAATATAATTTTTACTTTTTGGCTTTTTAAGCCTTTTTCTTTTTTATCGGCCAAGAGAAACATGAATGAAGCTGCAGATGAAAAATATTTGAAAAACCGTTCATTAAAATGAACGGTTTAATCGAGATCTATTTGTTTTAATGGTTTAATGGCCGGACCCTCTACAACTTCGCCAGATGGCTTAAAGCGTGATCCGTGGCACGGACAATCCCACGTATGCTCACTGTCGTTCCACTCGACCTCGCAGCCTAAATGGGTACAAGTCGTATCAACGAGATGGAGGCAGCCTGTCTCATCCCGAAATGCTCCCGCTCGCCTGCCGTTTATGGTGACGGCTTTCCCTTCTCCTGGCGAAATGTCTTCAAATTGGACATCAGGCTTTTCAAGCTTTCCTTTAATCAAATGCTTGGCGACATCGGCATTGTAGGAAATCACTTTCTGCAACCCGGGATTCAGATGGAAACGGGACGGAGTGAAAATGCTTTCGTATGGATTGTCTTTTTTCTCCACAAGGTCTGACAATAGAGTGGCTGCGACTGCTGAGGACGTCATGCCCCATTTTTTGAACCCGGTCGCTACTAGAATATTGTCCTCATTTTCCGACATCGGTCCGATAAACGGGATTTTGTCGATCGTCACTAGATCTTGTGTGGACCAATAATATGGAATGCTTTCGATGCCGATGGTGCTTTCGGCCAGTTGTCTCAGTGTTTCATAATGTGTAGACATGGCTTTTCCCTGGCCTGTTTTATGGCTTACTCCGCTGAAGAGAATCAGCTTTTCACCGTTTACAACCGTATAGCGGAGCGCCACTGACGGCTGATCGATACTCAAATACATGCCCTCGGGATACTCGATCTTCGGCTTGATGGCAAGGACATAAGATCTGTCGGAGTACATTCTCGCAGCATATAATCCGCCTCCGTCATAAAAAGGGAAGTGGGAACAGCATATGATAAAGCGGCTCTTAATGGCGTGCCGGCTTTTTGTTACCACTTCGGGCCTTTCGCCTTTTTTGATATCAAGCGCAACGGTCTCTTCATAAATTCGGCTGCCTTTTTGAACAATTTGCTCCAGAAGCGCTTTTAAGTATTGAAGCGGATGAAATTGAGCTTGATTCTTCATGACAAGCGCCAGCTTAGAACCTAAGGGAATTGGAAGATCCTTGATAAGGTCTCTTTCAATTCCGAGCTTTGTGTATGCCTCATGCTCGGTGCGGATTTTTTGAACAGCGTTTTCATTTGCCGTATAAAGATATGCGTCTTGCTCGATCCATTCACAATCAATTTGATGTTCATCCACAATGCCTTTTATGTAATCAATTGCGTTTTGGTTTGCTTCATAATAAAGCCTCGCATGGTTTAATCCGAAATGGCGGATAAATTCGTCGTATATCATGTCATGCTGTGCGGTAACTTTAGCAGTTGTATGCGCAGTGGTTCCGTTAAGAACCTGATTTGCTTCAATCAAAACGACACGGAAGCCTCTCTTCGTAAGTTCATATGCCGTTGTGATTCCTGTAATCCCGCCTCCGATAATGGTGACGTCACATTCAGTGTCCTCTTGAAGCGCAGGAAAAGAAGGCAGGTCAGTTGATGTTTTCCAGTATGTTTCAGGTGCTTCCTTTGCAAAATGTTGATTAGCCAAGCCGTTATACCTCCAATCAGATTTATTCTTAATTTTTCCATATTCTATCTTTTCATACATAGGAAGCAGGCATTGTTCATAACATAATAAGGTTGAAAAGGAGTGATTTCATTGGCGAATCAAAAAAAGAAAACATTACCGCCTCAGCACCAGAACCAGCAGCCTGGTTTTGAATATCTGATGGACCCGCGTCCGGTTTTTGATAAGCCGAAGAAAGCGAAAAAATTAGAGGGCAAAACCGCTATTATTACTGGAGGAGACAGCGGGATTGGACGCGCTGTCTCGGTGTTATTCGCAAAAGAAGGAGCTAATGTGGTCATTGTGTATTTGAATGAACATCAGGACGCCGAGGAAACAAAGCAGTATGTAGAAAAGGAAGGGGTAAAATGCCTGCTGATTGCAGGAGATGTTGGGGATGAAGCGTTTTGCAATGATGTGGTCGGGCAGGCAAGCCAAGTGTTTCCATCCATTGATATATTGGTTAACAATGCAGCTGAGCAGCATGTCCAGCCCAGCATTGAAAAAATCACCAGCCACCAGCTGATCAGAACCTTCCAAACAAACATTTTTTCCATGTTTTACTTAACAAAGGCAGTGCTGCCTCATTTAAAAAAAGGGAGCTCTATTATTAATACCGCTTCAATTACCGCCTATAAAGGCAATAAAACGCTGATCGATTATTCAGCGACAAAAGGCGCGATCGTTACGTTTACAAGGTCCCTTTCCCAGTCGCTTGTTCAGCAGGGCATACGGGTCAATGCAGTGGCACCGGGTCCCATTTGGACACCGCTTATCCCGGCCAGCTTTGCCGCAAAAGACGTGGAAGTGTTTGGTTCAGACGTGCCGATGGAACGCCCGGGACAGCCGGTCGAAGTGGCGCCAAGCTATCTATACCTTGCCAGCGACGATTCCACATACGTCACAGGGCAGACGATTCACGTCAATGGCGGAACAATTGTGAACGGATAATAAAAAGCCAATCCTTGAAGGATTGGCTTATTCGCTCTGCTTGAGCGCTGCATATTCTTTAGAGAGCGTAAGAAACGCATCTTTATCTTTTTCGTCCAAGGCTTTGTTAATTTGGTCCGTCAGCATGGCAAGCCGACGGTTATACAAGGATTCATCGAGCACCATTTGAATGTAAATATCCGTCATTGTGACATCGAATTCTTTTGTTTTTTGCGTGTTGCGGGACTTCATGAGCTCAGTGTACGATTTTTTCTCTTTCATAAAGAATCCCCCCAATGCCTTTTTTATAGTATATGGATAACGGTCGAAAAAATCAATAAATTTTTATAATTTTTAGACAACTAATACTTGGCAATCTATCGACATATCCTGCAAAATGCCGTAAACCGGCAAGTCTTATGAAAGTAAAATCGGTTTATTACTAGTTATTTAGTACCATTAAATATCATTAAAAGATGATTTTATCTTAAATGTTAAAAAAACCTGTCGTTTTACAAAAACAGATGATAGATTATTAGTATAAATTTTGCAGAAAAAGGATGGAGGCCATAATATGAGTCAGAAAACAGACGCACCTTTAGAATCGTATGAAGTGAACGGCGCAACAATTGCCGTGCTGCCAGAAGAAATAGACGGCAAAATCTGTTCCAGAATTATTGAAAAAGATTGCGTGTTTTATGTAAACATGAAGCCGCTGCAAATTGTCGACAGAAGCTGCCGATTTTTTGGATCAAGCTATGCGGGAAGAAAAGCAGGAACTTATGAAGTGACAAAAATTTCACACAAGCCGCCGATCATGGTGGACCCTTCGAACCAAATCTTTTTATTCCCTACACTTTCTTCGACAAGACCCCAATGCGGCTGGATTTCCCATGTGCATGTAAAAGAATTCAAAGCGACTGAATTTGACGATACGGAAGTGACGTTTTCAAATGGGAAAACGATGGAGCTGCCGATCTCTTATAATTCGTTCGAGAACCAGGTATACCGAACAGCGTGGCTCAGAACCAAATTCCAAGACAGAATCGACCACCGCGTGCCGAAAAGACAGGAATTTATGCTGTACCCGAAAGAAGAGCGGACGAAGATGATTTATGATTTTATTTTGCGTGAGCTCGGGGAACGGTATTAGAAAAATAGGAAGGAGCTGACCGAACAGGGCAGCTCCTTTCATAAAGCTATGCCGTCGGAATTCCTCCGGTGATGCCATATACCTGAGATGTCACATAGCTTGAATTCTCTGAAGCTAGAAATACATAAACATCGGCCAATTCCGCTGGCTGCCCAGCGCGATTTAATGGAGCTGGCGGCGTGCCTTGTCCGAATTTCGGGATGTTTTCCGTCGGCTGTCCGCCGGAAATTTGCAGCGGTGTCCAAATTGGTCCGGGCGCAACTGAATTTACTCTGATGCCTTTGGAAGCCAGCTGTTTTCCCAGTCCGACGGTAAAGCCGATAATGGCGTTTTTCGTTGCTGCGTAATCTAACAGCATCGGGCTTGGATTATAGCCTTCAACTGAGGTAGTTGTGATAATTGAAGCTCCCTCCGGCAAATACGGAAGCGCTGCTTTTACAACCCAGTAAAGGGAAAAGACGTTCACTTCAAAGGTTTTATAAATTTGTTCAGTAGGCAGATCTTCGATGTTTTCGACCGCTTGCTGTTTGCCTGCAACGAGCGCTAGCACATCAAGTCCGCCGAGTTCGTGATGCGACTGTTTGACTAGATCTTGGCAAAAGGATTCGTCGCTCAAATCTCCGGGGATCAGCACTGCTTTTCGGCCTTCTGCTTCAATCAGCTCTTTTACCTCTTCAGCATCTGGCTGTTCCTCGGGCAAGTAGTTAATGGCCACATCGGCACCTTCTCTGGCGTAAGCAATCGCGGCAGCGCGGCCGATACCGGAATCGCCGCCCGTGACAAGCGCTTTTCGACCCGTTAGTTTACCTGATCCTTTGTAGCTTTTTTCTCCGCAATCAGGGACAGGCTTCATGTTCTTTTGCAGGCCTGGCGGTTCTTGATATTGTTCGGGAAATTCATCATGAAAAAATGCTTTTATAGGATTCGTAAGATTTGAATCAGACATCAGCAACGCTCCTTTTCTGTTTGGTGTACATTCGTATGTGTACCCCTGAGCATAAGCAGAAAAACATGTTTTGGCAGTTTGAATAGTGAAGGAAAAAGAAAACAAGAAAAAACAAAGCCTTCTTCCATATTTATCTTGTCAAATAAGACTATATGAATTATGATAAATTCGAGCTATAAATCAACTAAATATTGGGTGTTGAGGGAGTGAATCGTCATGAAAAAAGCGGTGGCGGTTTTGCTGTCACTCGGTCTCGTTTTCGGTTTTTCATACGGAGCTGACCATGTGGCGGAAGCCAAAACAAAGGTGAAGGTCTATAAGAACTGCAAGGAGTTAAACAAAGTATACAAAGGCGGAGTGGCCCGCACATCGAAGGTGAAAAACAAAGGCGGAAAAACGAAGTACAAGCCTTACGTTTCTAAGGCGCTTTACGATGCCAATAAAAACAAAGACCGCGATAAAGATCTTATCGCCTGTGAACGGTAAATAAGAAAAAGCAATCTGGTGTCCAGATTGCTTTTTTTATGCTTATGCAGCCTGATCGGCCGCAGCGCTTTTCGCCTTTCTTGTCATAAGGCTGACTGCCATCATGGCCGAGATATTCAAAAGCAGGGCAACGATGCCGACATTCAGGTCTTTTGCGGCTTGCGGCAGCGCCGGAAATAAAGTGCCGATCGTCGTTTCCGTCATTGTAATATAAGTAACTGCTCCGACACCTGCAATAATGCCGGCGAAGGCTCCTTGCTTTGTCACCATATTATGCTTGAACAGGCTGAACAAAAGGGCGGGGAATAGCTGTGTGACAAGGCTGTAGCCCATCAAAAGCAACGTAACGATGGTATTCCCGCCTTTGAAGGTAAAATACACCGAAATCAACGCAATCACCGGCACTAAAAACTTAGCAAGCGCCGATACCTGTTGTTCTGTCGTGCGGGGCGCGATTACCTTGTACACATTTTTTGCAAACAGTGTGGAGGCGGACATTAAGATCATAGACCCTGGCACAAGTGCTGTCAGCAGTCCGGCAGCACCGATAATTCCGACAAACCAAGGGTCAAATGCTTGCAGAGACAGTCTCAAAAGCGACAAATCCCCGTCTGCGCCATTCAGATCTGGAACTTGCAGGATAGCCGCAAAGCCAACGAAAAGGACGAAGAGCAGGACCAGCTGGTACAAAGGCATGATGATGGCGTTTTTACGAAACACTTTTGGGTTTTCGGCTGAATACGAAGCGGAAAACGTGTGAGGCCACATGTAAAACCCGAGCGCTGTCAAGAGTACGGTTGAACTGAACCAGGCCACACTTTGTCCCGATTCGGGGAGCGTAAGAAAGCCAGGCTTTGCCGTTTCAATCTGCTGAAACATGTCTTGAAATCCGCCGTAGTAATGAATTGGCAAATACACACCTAAAAACAGAACGACTACCAGAATCATGATGTCCTTCACAACCGATATCCAGGCAGACCCGTGAATGCCTGAAACCATAACATAAACCGTGATGGAAACGGCGCCGATCCAGATGGCGGCGGTCGGGGTGATTTTGCCGTACGAGGTTTCCGATACAATCAGCCCGAGGCCTTTCAGCTGCAGTACAAGATAGGGAATGAGTGCGGCGATGCCGACCAGTGAAACGAGAATGCCAAGCAGCGGACTGTTGTATTTTTTTGTGAAAAAATCAGACTGCGACATCAGTTTATGCTGTTTCGCGTACGTCCAAACTGCTGGAAGAAGCCAGTAAGAAAGGATGTAGGCCAGACATCCGTAGGCGATGATATAAAAGGCTGGACCGCCTTTTCCGTAGGCCCAGCCGCTGCCGCCGAGAAACGTAAAAGTAGTATAAATTTCGCCTGCCATCAAAAGGAAGACGAAAACAGTTCCGAAGCCGCGCCCTCCGACCGTCCACTGCTCCAGGTTCATGTCTTTTCCTTTTTGGGCGCGTATACCGAGAAAAATACTCAAGAGCAGGACACCGAAGATGATGATGAGAGCTGCATTCATTCTGCTTCCTCCTTTTTATTTTCCTTGTCGAGGACATACACAATCGCCATCAGCGCAGAGGTCAAAAGAGCCCACATCACAATATAGGCAAGAATAAACGGCATGCCGAACACATAGGGGGTCACCTTATTTGCAAAAGGGATGCCGAGTAAGATTCCGATAAAGGGCAAAGCGGCAAGAACGTGAATCAGTTTCATAGAATCCTCCTTCTATTTAGGATTGGGGTGTACAAGCCTAAGCGTACTGAAAATGATGTCGCAGATATGGAAGCACATGTCACTTTTTAGGGTGAAAGGCTGTGGTTCGAATTATAAATAAATTTATTTTGTTTGTATAGTGTGAATTGTCTGAAATTAATGCTCTGAATCGCCCGAAGAGGGAACGGGCAGTATGATTCAAAAGGCTCAGAGTCTGTTTGGGGCAAATAGATAGTATGTTAATAATTCGCTGACCTGCTCACGGATTCGCGGATTAAAATAGCGATGGTTTTCTTCATAACCGTCGATGACAAATGTATAGAGTGTAAAGGCCTCATCGCGTTCCGTCTCGCGGATTGCAATTTTTCTTTTCCTCAGTTCTTTTCTGACCTCCATCAAATCCTTTTGTGCTATTTTTAATGATTCGCTGATAAGCTGTTTATAAGGATGCTTCAATTTTAATGTGCTTTCTTCAATTCCGGCGAGATCACGGTTAAAAATCGTAATGGCCATGGGCAAAAAGAGAGCCCGTTCAATTAAATCGTATATTTCCTCCTGCAGATTTGGCATGTTGACTCCTTCTTTCTAAGGGAACGTTTGTTCTATTTGTATTCTATATCGGCTGGTGAAATGTTTCAAGACAGAAAAAATCACCAAAACTTTTTAGTTTTCTGCTGATAATGTGTAGAATAAGGATAGACAAACCCGGTAAGGAGTATAAATGTTGGAGCATTTTTTATCCTATTTGACACAAGAACATTTAACTGAATTATTTCAAAGCTATAGGGCTTTCGGTCCGCTCATTGCTGTGCTGCTGCCTTTAATTGAAGCATTTCTCCCGTTTTTGCCGCTGATCGTGTTTGTGGTGGCGAATACGAACTCGTTTGGCTTGTGGGAAGGATTCATCCTGTCCTGGGCGGGATCAACTGCTGGTTCCATTCTCGTCTTTTTGATTGTCCGTCAATACGGACAGAGAAAATTGCTTGGATTTATCCGCAGTCATCCGTCTGTCAGAAAGCTGATGTTATGGGTGGAAAGACACGGCTTCGGTCCCATGTTTCTTCTGCTTTGTTTTCCATTTACACCGTCAGCCGCGGTGAATGTTGTTGCCGGTTTGTCAAGGATCGGAACGCGGCCGTTTATTTTGGCGGCAGCCTCGGGGAAGCTTGTCATGATTTTTATGATCAGCTTCATCGGATATGATCTGCACGCGCTGATTACACAGCCGATTCGAACGGTCATCGCCGTATTGGTGATCACTGTCTTATGGTATGTCGGCAAAAAGGTGGAGCGGTATCTGCATGTAAGAGCCAGTCAGCGTGAGCATGATGGAGGGAGACAGTAACATGAAAAAACGGTTTTGGTTTCTTGCCAGTGTAGTGTCCGTTGTTCTCGCCATTCAGGTTAAAAATGCTGTCTTTATTGATTACAAGGTAGAAGGCGTCAGTATGAACCCGACCTTCCAGGAAGGAAACGAATTGTTGGTCAATAAATTTTCGCATCGATTTAAAACCATCCATCGTTTTGACATCGTCCTTTTTAAAGGCCCTGATCATAAAGTGCTGATTAAACGGGTAATCGGCTTGCCCGGTGAAACGATCAAATATAAAGATGATCAGCTGTATGTGAACGGAAAGCAGGTTGCTGAGCCATTTTTGAAGCATTTGAAATCTGTTTCTGCCGGCAGCCATGTAACGGGTGATTTTTCTTTGAAAGATGTGACGGGAACAAGCAAGGTGCCGAAAGGAAAATATTTTGTCGTTGGAGATAATCGCATATACAGCTTCGACAGCCGGCATTTTGGTCCGATAAGAGAAAAAAATATTGTCGGTGTGATTTCTGATGCCGAATAAAAAGACGCTAATTGAAGAGGCGTCTTTTTGTATGCCGTTTGGAAAAATGTGTTGAAGAAAAATTTGTAAGGAGCTATAATCAAAATTGTTACCTATGTAACAAAATTTATATATTTTTTGATTAGAGGGCCGTTTTTATTGGTTTTTGTTCGTTTTTCATGAAACAAAAGGAGTGGTGAATGATGATGAAATATGAAGCAGTGATTATAGGAGGAGGGCCGGTTGGATTTATGCTGGCTTCTGAGCTTGCGATGGCCGGAGTGGGAACATGTGTGATTGAACGGCTTGAAAAACCTGTTCCGCATTCCAAGGCATTGACGTTGCATCCCCGAACGCTGGAGCTCCTTGAGATGAGAGGGATTTTAGAGCGGTTCGTATCCAAGGGAAGCAAGATACCCTCCGGACATTTTTCAATGCTGGGTACCCGTCTGGATTTTTCAGGCTTGGATACGAGCTGTCCTTACACGCTTTTGCTTCCGCAGTCCAAAACAGAAAAGCTTCTTGAAGATCATGCACGAAGCCTGGGAACAGAGGTGTTTCGGGGTGCAGAGGCGCTGGCGGTTACGCAAAACGGGGAAGCGGTCCAAACGATTTTTAAGGATCGGGACGGCAGTGTACGGACGATCACAAGCAAGTTTGCCGTTGGGGCAGATGGCGCCGGAAGTACCGTCCGGAAACAGGCAAAAATTGAGTTTCCGGGAACAGACAGCACTGTCACCGCTGCGCTTGGGGATGTGGCGCTCCTTTCTCCGCCGCCGTCAGGCGTGCTGTCCCTTTGCACAAAAGAGGGCGGTGTTATGATTGTTCCGTTATCTTCAGACCGATATCGTGTCGTTGTGATCAGCCCTTATCGCACGCAAACGCCGAAAGATGTGCCTGTGACTGAGGAAGAGCTGAAAGCTGACCTCCTGCGAATTTGCGGAACTGACTTTGGTTTAAGCGACCCTTCGTGGATGTCGCGGTTCGGGAACGCCGCGCGCCAAGCGAAACGGTATCGGGACGGCAGAATCTTTCTTGCGGGTGATGCCGCGCATATTCATTTTCCGGCGGGCGGGCAAGGACTGAATGTCGGCCTTCAGGATGCAATGAACCTCGGGTGGAAACTGGCGGCGGCCATCAAAGGCTCTGCGCCTTCGTGGCTTTTGGACAGCTACCATGACGAGCGGCATCCGGCAGCGGAAGGGCTCCTCAGAAACACGGAGGCACAGACAAAGCTGATCGATTTCACTCAAGCAGGCCTCCATTTGCGAAGCATGATGTCGGAGCTGCTGGCCTTCCCTGATGTCAATCGATATGTAGCAGGGCAAATTTCTGCGCTCGATGTCAGATATGAAGCTGATCGTACCATGCCGCCGAATCGTTTGAACGGGGCAAGGCTCCCTGACATGGAACTGATTCTTTCCGACGGCAATTCGGAACGGCTGTACAGCTTTCTCCAAAACGGGACATTCGTTTTGCTGTCATTGAGGCAGGAAGCTGATGATCATATCGAAGTGAAAGGCTTACGTACGGTAACCGCCTCGCTTGCAGAACCGAATGAAAAGTTGCGGGATGTGCATACCATATTGATTCGTCCCGATGGACATGTAGCCTGGGCGGTGGATGCATCAGCGCCCGATTGTGCCGAGGTGATTCAAAAAGGAATCAGCCGCTGGTTTTCCGTCACCAGCCGAGTATAATTCAATTCAATTGTTTCATCTGTAACAAAACGGTATGATAGAAGAAACAATCGAATGAAAAAGGATGGAAAACCCGATGAACACAGATCATACGAAACGCAATCTTTTTGAATTGTATGCGGAGCTCATTCATCAGCAGGAGAAATGGGAGGGGCTTATTAAAGCCTTTTTATCTGACGAATTGAGGAAGCTGGATGTAGAGCACGGGAGTAAATCTCAATTGACGATGACAGAAATTCATGTTCTATCTTGTGTCGGGGACAATGAACCAATTAATGTCACGTCGATAGCAGAAAAAATGAATACGACAAAAGCGACTGTATCACGCATCAGCACAAAATTGCTCGGCGCAGGCTTCCTTCACAGAACACAGCTCAGCGATAATAAAAAGGAGGTCTACTTCCGATTGACGCCTGCTGGAAAAAAGCTGCACAGTTTGCACAAATATTATCATCAGAAGGCTGAACAGCGTTTTCTGTCATTTTTTGACCGCTATACCGAGGAAGAGATTCTTTTTGCGGAACGGCTGTTTCGGGATCTGGTGACAAAATGGTATCCGTCGTCAGAAGAAATTGAAGGGGGTCTCCCGAGCATTTTTAAATAAAAAACACGCACTGCGGTGCGTGTTTTTCGCTTTTTTCTATCTTTTTCAAGGCTGTAACGTAAATCAGATTTCCTCTTGAAGAATGAAATTCAAGATGTTCAGGAATTTGCACTGCTTATACGATATGTCTATTAGTATCTTTATTTTATACGTTTTCTACTGTGTTTTTGATGCTTTGTTTTCAAGTGAAATAGGGTCTTCTGTTTTAGTTCCCCTAATCTTTACAGAAATACCTACTAGAATGACCGCCATAGTTGTAAATATTCCCATGGTTAATAAGATCGTATCCTGATTTAAACTCCATCCAATTAAGAAAGAGATGATCGCTCCTCCGAAACTTGCCGAGGCAATAAATAAACTTGTAACTTCGTCAACGTACTTCTGAATAATGATTGATGCTAGTGTTAAAGCAATGGGAAATATGCCCGCTATACTTAGGCCAATCAAAAATGTACCACCCAATTGAAGTATTGGGTTACTTATATAAGAGAAGGCAATCAACAAAACAATTAAACAACTACAGCTAAAAAGGAGGTATTTGGAAAAATCAAGCCTTCTACTTACGAAACCAATCAATATTCTTCCTATGATGATCCCTACCCAGAAAAAGGAGACACTTATAAGACTAATTTGTTCATTGTCTTGGTTTATCATGATTGAAGGTAAAAAGTTGGCAAAATTTGTTTCAATTCCAGCATATAGGAAAGCAAAAAATACAAAAAAGCCTAATTGCTTTGATTTTTTTCTATCTCCTATAAAGTATTGAAATGCTCCTCCATCTGGAAAGGTCACTTGTTGGTTGGCATTCTTAGCGTACTTTCGGTTCTTGGACAAGAAAATTAACCACCCTACGAATAGGACGAATAAAAAGGTGAATATACAGTAATACGGTAAAAACCAGTTATTGATATCTATGAAGGAATTAATTAATAATGGGAAAGATAAAGCGCCTAATCCAAAGAGAACTTCCAGCTTACTCATTTTTTCTGCATTACTTTCGAAATTAGCAATAACAAATGAACCAACTGTCGTTTCTAATGTGCCTGCTCCATATCCTAAGAGAAAAGCCATTACAATAATATAATACCAATCCTTAGTTAGAAAAAAGATGCTTAACGCTGCAAGCATTATTGTCAAAGCTAAAGTAAGTGTCCTAAAATGACTGTATTTCTTAATCATTAACGGTGCGATTAATACTCCGCTTAGAAATCCGGTAAACTGAAAAAAGATTATGACCGAAATATCATCTGTTGTCTTGTTAAAAGCCTCTAATAGAAATGGTGTCAAACTCCCTGTTGATATATGGATAATACCTACTGTAAAAAAGAAAGCATATCCAAATAAATATGTCCCTCTTAACATTCATTACACCCCTATATGAAAAAGCAGGAAAATAAATTCCTGCTTTTTTAGTAACTTCTCTCTTTGAAATACTAGTTGACTGCTGAAACAGACATTGGTTGAGAGTTGCTGTCTTTCTCAAAGAACATTTCTAATACTTCCTGAGATCTAAAACCATCACTAAAAGAAGGGATCTCAACCCAATCATTCTGAGTTGATGCAATCCAATTGATTAACTCGCTTCTAAAAGAATCAGCCCATCCATAAAACTCGTTTGGCGGATCGTTTAATAGGCTTTGCGGTACTGGGCAGTCTACCACGTTCAAGCCATCTATGAGCTTGTAAACGTGAGGATTACCTGTGTGGTATTTAAACTCTTTTTTGTGTCCAACTACCTCAATGCTAAAACCACAGTCTTCAGGTACAGAACATTTTGATGTGATGATATTTACAAATACCTTGTTCTTCAGCTGGCCATAAATTTCTGCATAGTCATCTACGAGTACCTGTTTATCCTCTTTTGTTTTTACATTTGTGTTCATTTTTGCCCTTACTGATTCTGTGATGAAATCACTCTCAAACAAATACCATACCATGTCAATAAGGTGAATACCCAGATCCCCCAATGATCCACTCGTCTTCTTACTGTTAGCGTCATCTCTCCAAGTAAACTTCTTACGCCTAAGTGCACTATTTTTCTTGAAGTGTACTTTTATGGACAGTATGTTACCTAGTTCATTATTGATAATTAAGCTTTTTAAGATATTTACGTAAGATAAATATCTATAATTAAATCCCATACTGGCTCTTACGCTCAACCTTTCAGCAGTATCTTTCATTATGCTTGCTTCTTCAAGAGAAATAGCCATAGGCTTTTCACACAATACATGCTTATGTTTTGCTAATGCTTGCAAAGCATGTTCTTTATGGCAAAAGTTTGGTGATGCTACAATTAAACCTTCTGAGGCATCAATTAGTTCATCTACGTTTTCAAATGACTTCCCGCCGAAAGTTTTCACAAAGCTTTCCGCATTTTGTTGATTTATGTCATATACCCCTACTAACTCTGCATTTTTTATTGTAGATAAAGCAGTTGCATGCGCTCTTGCAATACCACCTGCACCTATGATGCCGATCTTCTTCATTTTTATTTCCTCCTCATGATCCAATTAATTTTTTTAAGGTATTAGTAATTCCTTTTGAGTACTCACTATCAGTTATAAGGTGGTGCAAGTTTTTGGCTTCCTGTGTTGCATTTTTGAGCAGATATCCATTCCCTACTGTCTGTAGCATACGAACATCATTTCCACTATCCCCAAATGCGATAGCTCTTTCGGTATTTAGGTTGTATTTCTCTAACATAAACGTTACAATTTCATTCTTTCCTGTCCCTGTGGGGATAAAATCTACATCATAGCTGTCTTCTGGATCGCCTGCTAAGGGATTACACCGATTTATATTTACTGAAACGCCGTATTCCTCGCAGATTTTTTCAATTGCTAATAGGTTTTTCTTGTCGTTTATTTCATCTTGTTCCTGATAGTAGAAGTTATGCTTATACCGTGACTTTCCTAATTGAGTTTGAGGATTCAAAAGAATGTTATGATTTTCATGTAGCTGTTTCACAAGTTTTTCAACCTTTTCTTTACTAAACCCTTCATTTATGCGACTGTTCCACTTATTATCTTGCTGTCCGAAGTTATGCTCAGAAAAGTACGTAATTTCAGTTCCAAGATCACTAGCTATAAAATGAGGAAAATATCTAAATTTTCCTCGTCCCATTTTATCGAGAATAGATTCTATACTGCTTCCAGTAACCCATCCGATTATTAGCTCCCCATCTTTACTTTTTTGTTCTAGATAGTCTTCGAGTTCATAGATGTCTTGTTGTTTTTGTTCGTCGATTGTATGCGGAAAATACGTTTCATCAAAATCACAAAAAACAATATACTGAGGATGTTCAACCGTGGATAACGTTTTATACTCCGATTTCTTGCTTAATAACATGAAACAGTCCCTCCATTACTCTGTCTTGTTCTTCTAAAGTAAATGACGGATATAAAGGCAAATGCAGTACCTGACTATGAGCCTTTTCCGTATGAACCAATTGGAGTCCTGCATACTTGTCCTGTACTAAAGGAGTTTTTTGCATATGAGACAGTATTGGATAATATACATCTGTTTGAACACCAAAATCTTCATTTAATTTAGTCATGATATCTGCCCTATCTTCTGTTCTTACCTTAATAGGAAATAGATGCCATACATGATCTTCACTTAATTCTGGTAATTCAATATAGCCTTTATTCTGCAACTCTGCTAATTGGGTAATATATCTATCCGCCAAGAACAGTCTTTTGAAGTTGTTTAATGAAAGGTACTTCATTCTCTCTAAACCAATTGCTGCCTGTAAATTGTCCATTTTTGAATTAAATCCAAAATTGATGACTTTCTTATTTTTCACATTTACTTCAAAACCATGATAACTAAATTGAATGCATTTTTTAGCGAGTTCTTCATTATCAGTTGCTATTGCTCCAGCCTTGCCACATACACCAAAATTCTTATAGGGATTAAAACTTAATGTAGTGATGTCTGCATACTTTCCTAAGTCTGTCAGTCCAATTCCTTGGCAGGCATCTTCAATTACTTTCAATTTATGACGATTTGCGATTTGACGGATATGCTGCATGTCTGAATGTTTTCCGTATAAATGCACAGGTAGAATAAACTTTGTATAAGGAGTTATTGCTTCTTCAATTTTGTCAGGATCGATGCAGAATGTTTGTGGGTTAATATCTACATAGATAGGAACGCCTCCCAAAGCTAACACAGCATTTTCAGTAGCTGAAAAGCTATTAGCCGGCATGATAACTTCATCCCCTGGGTTTAACCCTAAAGCCAATAAACCTATCATAATAGCATCGGTTCCACTGCTGGTTGCAATTACATACCTTTTATGTAAATATGTAGATAAAACTTTTTCGAATTGCTCTAAATAGGGACCACTCGTAAATTTTCCAGTTGGCAAAACTTCAGTTAATGTATTTAAGATATCTTCCACTTCATCATTGGTTATTAATCTGTCTACAGGCAAAAAAGGGACTTTACTGATTTCACGATTTTTTTGATAGTTGAAAAGATCATGTTCAATATCTATCTTTTCTTTTAATACTTGTTTCCACCGCTCGTTTACAATACTGTCTTCAATAACAAGTTCTTTTCCTTGTACGTCACCTTTTAAGTGTTTTAGTAGTGACATGTTTTCTTTGCTTTTACCTGAAATCTTAACCTGTTTTTGCATGAACAGTACCTCCAATGATTTTATAATCTAAAAATTTATTACAAATTTATCCTAATTTCTGAAATCGGTAACATGTCAACAACTTTTTTAAGGAAGGGAAAATATGCCTACAATTGATGAAATAGCAAAATTATGCAATGTGTCTAAAACCACAGTGTCAAGAGTATTGAATAATCATCCTTATGTGTCGAAAGAAAAAAGAGATATGATCTTAAAGGCTATTAACGAACTTGACTACACTCCCAATTATTTAGCTCGGAATTTTAGGAGAAATAAGACACAAACGATAGCTTTATCAGTTCCGAGTATCGACCATCCATTTTTTGCTCAATTAATAAAAGGGGTCTCTCATGAAGCACTGTTTAAGAATTACAAGGTAATTGTATTTCAGACCTTTTATGACAAACAGACGGAGCTAGAATTACTAGAGTTATTGAAGCATAAAGAAGTGGATGGCATTATTCTTGGGACTTTAGAAAATGAATGGGATCAGATATCCCCTTTCTTAAAGTATGGTCCTATCTTATTATGTAATGAATATCATCACTCAGCGGACATCACGATAATTGGGTATGATGAATTTGAAGCCGCATACATGGGGGTAGTACATTTAATTGAAAGAGGGCATAAAAAAATTGGGTTTTGTTTTGATACTCCATATAGCGAAGCTCAATGTCAGAGGAAAGAGGGTTATTTGAAAGCTTTACAAGATTACAATTTACATCATAGAAGCGAATGGATATTCGGCGAAATGTTTAATATCGAGGATGGCTTTCGTGTTTTTCATAAGATAAAGGATCTAAAGGACAGACCCTCAGCAATATTTACAGGAAATGATCAAGTCGCCGCAGGGATTATTAAACAGGCGATGAAAAATGGCTTTAAAGTTCCAGAAGACTTAGCTGTAATTGGTTTTGACAACCAATTGATTTGCCAAGTCGTTACTCCGACCATAACAACAATTGATATCCCCGTAATAGAATTAGGCCAACAGGCTGTGTTGAAAATCATCGAGTCCATTTCGGGTAATGCCTCTTTAAACAGAAGAATTATTAAACTGCCAACAAAGCTTATTATAAGAGAATCAACGTAACGATAGATTTCCCTTTAACATTTTATATCTTTATATAAGAAAAAGAGGTTATTCATTTTAACCTCTTTTTCAATCGTAAGTCGTCAATTATTTCTTTCATTTCACCCTCTGGCAGCACTCACTTCAAATCTGATCCATTAACAACGAAATATCCGCTTATATTTCCCCATCTCGATGGTTTGCGAATTAAAAGTTCTTGAACCTTTTTTTCAACTAGGCACTACTGCCGCTGATTGAGCTCTTTTTGTCTTTTTTTTCACCATGAAGATGGTGAAGCAGACGATAAAACGGCGGCAGCAGGGCAATAACCAGAATGACGCGAATGACCTGAACCGCAACGACAAAGGTGGAATCAGCGTGTAAGGTAACTGACGTCGTCGCCATCTCTGCAATCCCGCCGGGCGCAAATGCCAGAACAGAAGTGATGAGCGAAATTCCTGTCAGCTCGGAAACGATCACGGCGCTCAAAAACATTGCTGCGATTAAACCGACGGACGAGACAAACCCGACGATGATAATACGGGTGACGCCGGCAAACATGCTTTTGTACATCTTAGAGCCGATCGTTGCCCCGAGAAATACTTGTGATACATGGTTAGCTTGTGACGGCCACCATGCCGTCATGTCGTGCCCTGTCACCGCAGCTCCGCCAACATGTACAATTGCTACACCGAGCATGCTGCCGAGCAGCCATGGAGCTGGAAATTTTAAAAATTTCGCAGCTTTGCAAGCTCCCCAGGCAGCGAGAATAAGAATGACGGTCCACAAAACGGGAGCGAGCCTAAAATCTGTCGTTGCAGAAGAAATCGTCTCTGCTGCGGCACTTGCGGTACGATCTTGTTTTGTATAGATCAGAATGACTAAAAACGGAATGGAAAGCACCACGAGCAGCACACGCATCATTTGAACGAGGCTGACTATAGCGGTATTGGCGCCTACTTCCTGTGCGATGCTCGGCATGGCGGAAAGCCCGCCGGGAGCGGTGCCGACAAAGCTAGTCATCATATCCGTTTTGCTGAAACGCCAAAGCACATATCCTGACAGCATGGCCAGCAGGATAGACAATATCAGCATAACGCCGACTGAAAACCAATGGTCTTTGAGAACAGAGAGAACGGATAAATTCAGCTTTTGGCCCAATTCGATGCCGAGGATCATCTGCCCGAGGGCGAGCCATCGTCGGTTAATTCCTTTTTGGTCTGGTGCCATCATCAGCCATGCCGGCCGTATCATGGCGAGGCAGCAGGCGACAATCAGTGTTCCGATCATCCATCCAATTGATATTCCGGTTAATGAAAGAATAAACCCCCCGGCTGCACTGATTGCGATAAACCATAGATCTTTGAGGAGATTTTCGTCTTTCTTCAATGTAAAACCCTTCTTCCTTTTTCACGTAACACTCCAATTGTTCACGTAGTGAATGTATTTATTACTATAGTATATTTTTGTTGATAAAGAAATTATGAATTATTTTCTATAAGCGATTCACTTTTCTTATGACCTTGTGTTCGAGCTTTTCTATTGTGTAAGTCAGAGATAAACCCGCTGTCAGCAGACACACGGCAAGAGCGTAAAAAATCACTTCTCCGCCAAATGATGTCAGGATCAGCCCGCCTGCCAGCGGTCCGATTGAGCGGGATATATCCCAATGCAGACCATAGACAGCATAAAACTGGCCCAGCAAATGAGGCGGCGCCAATTTCGATATGAAGGTCTGGATGTGGGTTAGCCCGATGCTTTCGCCAACCGTCATCACCGCTGCCGTCACTAAAAGCATTGTCAGGGAGGTTGAGCATGCAAAACCGGCAGCCGCAAGGGAGTAGCAAATATAAGTAATGAAGAGGATTGTTTTCATTGAAAGCTTTTCGGTCCCTTTGACAAGAGGTACTTGGAGAACACAGCTGAATAAAGCTTTTGCTGCTGAATAGATGGTCAGCATGGACAGATAATCAGAAAACATGTTTTTGCTGAACAGCCTGTATGTTGTTTCTGTTTGTGCATATAACATGCTGATGGGGAGAGAAAGCAGCAAAAGAAGCAGGACAGGCCTGTATATCGTAAAGCTCGCGGACATTTTCGGGGTAACAGCTGGGTGTAGCGGCTTTGTCTCAGGCAGTTTCAGTGCAGCGATCAGAAAGTAGATAAACAATGCTGCGGCATCTAATGCGAATATCCACACGGGGTTATGATTGTACAGCAGCATCCCCACTAGCGGCCCTGCCGTCAGTCCCGCCGAATAGATCGCATTGATGACCGCAAACACTTCCGAACGTCTGCTTTCCGGCGTGCTTTCGGCGATTTGGGCGCGGGAAGCGGGAATGTACAACGATCTTCCGATGCCATTCATGACATAGAGAATAGCGAAAACATACGCATGCTCAGCAAATACAAACCCTGTCATTGCCGCTGATTGAAGAAGCAATGCGGTCAAAATCGCTGTGCGCCGCCCAATCCGGTCCGCCGCCTTTCCTGCAGCGAGCGTCAGGAAAATATCAGCAAATGGCTGAAGGCTGATGATCAGCATTGGTATCATGATACTGCCGTTTAATTGTTCATGCAGATACAGCACCATAAAAGGTCCCATCATTGCACCTGTCAGGCTTGTCAGCAATTCGCCGAAAAAGCGGAGCCGAACGGGAGCGGTATATCTCGATTTTATAGAGTGAAAACTGGTCAACATGTGATCGCCGCCTTTCGCTGTTTGATATAGTAGTAGTGTATAGAAGGGGCGGCGGCCCAAAAAGTGAAGAAAAGAAGAGATAAAAGTTCCCCTTTTGTCGGGAGGTGCGGGGATTGAAGCTGATAGAGCACTACGTGGCGCTTGTAAAAACAGGCTGCGCCGAGTATGGGCAAATGAACGAAATGACGCTTACTGAGATTGCCGACTGTTTATTTTGTACAGAAAGAAATGCAAAGCTCATTTTACATAAGCTGGAGAACAGCAATTGGATTATCCGGGAAAGCGGGGCGGGGCGCGGCCGTAAATCTAAAATCGCGTTTCTTCGGAGGCCTGAGGAATTGCTTCTTCAAACTGCCAAGGAATATACCATGTCAGGAAAGCTTAAAAAGGCAAAGGAGCTGCTTCAGCAGTATCAGTCCGCATTTCCGGGGCTTCAAAACGAATATAACATGTGGCTTTCAGAGGTGTTCGGATTTGTGACGGAGACGGGCGAGAATGGGACGAAGGATGTTCTGCGGCTGTTCATCGCGCCTGAATCTGTCAGCAGTTTGGATCCATGCCAAATATTTTTGCGGTCTGAGGGCCATTTCGTCAAACAGATATTTGATACACTCTTCACGTTTGATTCGGATATGCAGGAGCCGAAGCCTCATTTGGTTCATGGATGGGAAGAGGTCGGAAAAAAACAATGGAGATTTTTTCTTCGAAAAGGTGTGTCATTTCATAATGGACAGCAGCTGACATCGCGGGACGTTGCGTTTACGTTTCAGCGCTTTTTGGAACTGGGTGACAACCCGTATAAATGGCTTCTGCACGGAGTGAAACAAGTCTTAGAAAAGGGCCCTTATTGTGTGGAACTCATACTCGATAAGCCGAATGCGCTTTTGCCGTATGCTCTTTGTGATGAACGGCTGTCCATACTGCCGGCAGAACAGGGCGGCGGGAAAAATGGAACAGGGCCTTTTCAGGTGAATCAGCAACACAGCGGGATGCTTGTGCTTGAAGCCAATGAGCGCTACTTCAAGGGACGCCCCTATTTGGATCGCGTTGAGTTTGTTTTTTCTGAGCAAGCCGGAGAGATGAACGGTTTTACCATTCAAGAAAAACAAACATGCCCTGAGCAGCAAACTGTTTTTGATGAGCGGCATGTTCAGTATTTGTCGCTTAATCTAAAAAAGAAGGGGCCTCTTCAGCACCGAAGCTTTAGAAAAGCGCTCCGGCTGCTGATTTCCTCTGAACGGCTCGTTCGTGAAGCGGGAGGGCACCGAAGAATCCCGGTTACGTCCTTTTTGCAACCGAGTTCTTTTGAGTGTGAGGGCGTTTCACCATCTGAATTGTTGAAGAAAAGCGGATACGAGGGCGAAACAATCGTGCTTTATACCTTTTCGGAAACGGATCATCGTGAGGACGCCGAATGGATTCAAAATATTTGCGCCCAGCACGGTATCAGGCTTACACTTCAATTCTGTGATGCTGCTGATCTGCGACGGCCGGAAATCGTGCAGATGGCGGATATCATTCATGACAGTGCGACGTTTTATCAAGACAGCGAGTTTGGTTTTCTGCATTTGCTGCTGTCGGAGAACAGTTTCTTGTATCAGCATCTATCTGAAAAGCTGACACAGATATGCTCAGGAATGACAGAGCAGATGTTTTCCATGCCTGACCGTTGTTCGAGAATCAACATCCTGCGTGACATTGACCGGCAGATGATACAGGAGCTGAATGCGATCCCGCTGTATCAAAATGTGCTCCAGGTGACATCAAGTAAAAATGTAAAAGGCCTGGTGCTTGATGAAGAGGGATGGATTGATTTGTACTCCGTATGGCTGTCCAAATAAAAAGAGGGTTCTTTTTTGAACCCTCTTTTTTACGCTGCCATGCTGCGACATTGTTCAGCACAGGTGAAGCAGGCTTTCGCACATGCTTGGCAATGATCATGATCGTGCTTTCCGCATTCAGTGCCGCATGCTTCACAAATATCGGCGCAAAGTGCACAAATTTCTTTCATAAACGGGCTGTCCGTTTGCATGGCTTTGACCGCCAGCGCGCAAATATCCGCGCATTCCCTGTCAAGCCGGATGCAGCCGCTGAGATGATGCTGCACGCTTTCTTCCAAGCATTTAGTGAAACAATGATTGCAAGCCTTCATGCAATCGATGCAAGCCTCAATACAAGCTTCAGAATATTGCTCCATGGTTGATTCCCCCTGTATGACAGTATATGGTTTTATGTTTCCCGGCTGCATTTGAAAAAAACAGGGGAGTGTGTTTTTAGCTAAGGGGATATGTACATATACCCTGAACGGGTATATCTAACGTTCCATCAGATAGTATAGGAACCAGACAGCGTGATTTTGTTCATCACGTGCTGCGCGCGTAAAGACGCCTTTCGCTTTTAAGTTTGACGTTTCCTCGGCCGCACGCAAGTAAAAGTCGACGGTTTCTTGTTCATCTTTAAAAGCGGCGTCCAGTCCTCTTGTGAAATTGTCCGGGCATTCTTCCGTTTGTTTCGGCATGATGTGTTTGCCGGTAATTGAACCATACAGTGTGGAAAATTCACGGAGGTGGCGAATCTCGTCACGCCTGATTTCTTCAATCTGTTTTCTGACTTCATCGCTGTGGGCGAGTTCGGCGAGCTTGCGGTAGCATTGAATGGCACTGAATTCTCCGTTGATGGCCTTCTGCAAATTCCGAATCAAACCAGGATCTTCCCTGTATGGCACCGGATAGGGATAGTAGCTGTAATGCAAGGGGATTCAACTCCATTCTTAGGAATTGGGCTTCTGTAAAAGTATATGTTGGGCAGGGAGAGATGTGCGGAGGTAATCAGCTTTTTATATGTGAAAAGGCCGTTTTTACCAATAGATCAGATTGGTCATTTTGGTCAACATTCGATAAAATATATAGAGATAAAAAGAGAGGGGTATTCTAATTTGGGAGCAGAGTTTTTAGTAGGCAGGTCCGGGAGTGGAAAAACGAAGCTGATCATCAACAGCATTCAGGATGAATTGCGCCGGGCTCCATTCGGGAAGCCGATCATTTTTCTAGTCCCGGATCAAATGACGTTTTTAATGGAATACGAGCTTGCTAAAACGCCAGATATGGGCGGGATGATACGCGCTCAAGTGTTCAGTTTTTCACGATTGGCCTGGCGCGTCCTCCAGCATACGGGAGGAATGAGCAGGCCGTTTCTGACGAGCACCGGCGTACAAATGCTCCTGCGGAAGCTCATTGAGGAGCATAAACAGGAGTTCAAAGTCTATCAAAAAGCGAGTGACAAAAGCGGGTTTACCGCACAGGTTGAGCGGATGCTGACAGAGTTTAAGCGCTATTGTCTGGAACCGGAGGATATCCGCCGGATGGCGGAAAGCGGAACGGCTTCCGAGTATCGTGGAGAACGTGTTTTATCTGAAAAGCTCCATGACTTATCAATTCTGTATCAGCAAATGGAAAAAAGCCTCGCAGATCAATATCTTCACTCTGAGGATTATTTGACATTGCTGGCAGAGCATATCCCGCTTGCGGAAGATATAAAAGGCGCCCATATCTATGTGGATGGCTTTTATCAGTTTACACCGCAGGAATTCAGGGTGTTGGAGCAGCTTATGGTTCATGCGGAGCATATCACGTTTTCGCTCACAGCGGACAAGCCGTCATATGAGCGGGAGCCGCATGAACTGGAATTGTTCAGAATGACGGGGAAAACCTATTACCGCCTGCATCAGAAGGCGAAGGAACTGAATTTGGACATTACGTATAAAGAGCTGAGCGGGACTGAGCGGCATACAAAGACGCCGGAATTGGCGCATCTAGAGGCACAGTATGAAGCGCGTCCGGCCGTTCCATACGCAGAAAAACAAGAAGCCCTTACTGTGATGCAGGCCGCAAACAGACGAGCTGAGCTGGAAGGCATTGCCCGGGAAATTCACGCCCTAGTCAGAGAGAAGGGATATCGCTATAAGGATGTAGCCATTCTTGCGCGCCAGCCGGAAGACTACAAGGATATGGTGAAGGAAGTTTTCGCAGATTACGAGATTCCTTATTTCATTGACGGAAAAGCATCCATGCTGAACCATCCGTTAATTGAATTTATCCGGTCAAGCCTTGATGTTCTGAAAGGGAATTGGCGTTATGAAGCGGTGTTTCGCTGCGTGAAAACCGAACTGCTATTCCCGCTCAATGAACCGAAGGCCAAAGTGAGAGAACAGGTCGATCAGCTCGAAAATTACTGTATCGCCTATGGTATTAAAGGCGACCGCTGGACAAAGGGCGATCGGTTCCAATACAGGCGTTTTGTGTCATTGGATGATGATTTTGCGCAGACTGATCAGGAAATCGAAATGGAAAACATGTTGAATGACACCCGCGATTGGATTGTTCCGCCGCTTTTTCAGCTTCAAAAACGCATGAAAAAAGCGAAGACGGTTCAAGAGAAGGCGGAGGCGCTCTATCGTTATTTAGAAGAGACGGATGTGCCGCTGAAGCTGGATCAGGAAAGGCAGCGTGCTGAGGAAGACGGCAGAATCATTGAAGCGCAGCAGCATCAGCAGGCGTGGGACGCAGTCATTCAGCTGCTTGAGGAGTTTGTTGAAATGATGGGAGATGATGAGATTTCTCTTGATTTGTTTCAGCAAATGATAGAAACCGGCGCGGAGTCGCTTACATTTTCTCTAATTCCGCCTGCGCTTGACCAGGTGTTTGTCGGCAATATGGATTTGTCCAGAATGTATGGCACCTCCTGCACCTTTGTGCTCGGGGCAAACGACGGCGTTCTGCCGGCACGCCCTGATGAAAACGGGGTCCTGTCGGATGATGACCGGGAATGGCTGAAAACGATTGGGGTTGAGCTATCCTCAGGCGGACGGGAGCGTTTGCTTGATGAGCATTTCCTCATCTACATGGCGTTTTCAAGTCCGTCTGACCGGCTTTACGTATCGTATCCGATTGCTGATGCGGAAGGAAAAACGCTTTTGCCGTCGATGATCGTTAAGCGGCTGGAAGAACTGTTTCCGCATCATAAGGAGCGCCTGTTAACAAATGAACCTGAACAGGTCAGCGATGAGGAACAGCTGATGTATGTTGTGAATAAAAGCGTGGCACAGTCCTTTACCGCGAGCCAGCTCAGGTTATGGACTCGGGAATACGACATCAGCGACGTCTGGTGGAGCACGTACAACGTGCTGATGAGTGAGCCGGACAGGCTGCAATCGAAAAAGCTGTTCTCAAGCCTGTTTTTCCGGAATGAAGTGAAGCAGCTTGAACGCAGCGTGTCGAGACAGCTCTATGGTGAACGCATTCAGGGCAGTGTATCGAGAATGGAAACCTTTAACGCATGCCCGTTTTCCCATTTTGCGTCACACGGGCTGCATTTGAAGGAACGGCAATTCTTCAAGCTTGAAGCACCGGATATCGGCCAGCTGTTTCATTCCAGCTTAAAGCTGATTTCTGACAGGCTGCGTGAGCAAAAGCTGGATTGGCGCGATTTAACGAAGGAGCAGTGCGAGCTGTTTTCCTATGATGCGGTAGAGCGGCTGGCACCGAAACTGCAAAAGGAAATTCTGCTCAGCTCAAACCGGCATTATTATGTGAAGGAAAAACTGCAAAAAATTGTGACACGTGTGTCCGGCATTTTAAGCGAGCATGCGAAAGCGAGCGGATTCGTACCGATCGGGCTTGAACTGGGCTTTGGAGGAAAAGGGCCGCTTCCGCCGCTGACCTTTCAACTGAAAAACGGCTGTACGATGGAACTCGTCGGGCGAATTGACCGTGTTGATAAGGCTGAAAGCTCAAAAGGCCTGCTCCTCAGGATTGTCGATTATAAATCAAGCGACAAAGGCCTTGACTTAGCGGAAGTATATTACGGATTGGCACTGCAAATGCTGACGTACCTTGATTTATCGATCACACATTCAGCTGACTGGCTCGGGATGAGGGCGACGCCTGCCGGAGTGCTGTATTTCCATATTCATGACCCGATGATTCAATCTAATCTCCCGCTTGGGCTTGACGAGATTGAACAGGAGATTTTTAAGAAATTTAAAATGAAGGGCTTGCTCCTCGGTGATCAGGAAGTGGTTCGCCTCATGGATACAACCCTTCAAGAGGGACGTTCAAATATCATAAACGCCGGCTTGAAAAAAGACGGATCTCTTAGATCAGACTCGGCAGCAGTCGGTGAAAAGGAATTTGATCTTTTGACAAAGCATGTGCGCCGCACCTTCCAGGAAGCGGGCGAACAAATCACCGACGGGCGCGTATCCATTGAGCCGTACAAAATGAAGAACAAGACGCCGTGCACATACTGTGCGTTCAAATCAGTATGCCAATTTGATGAATCACTGGAAGAAAACGAGTATCGCCCATTAAAGGCTGAAAAGGACAAGACAATACTTGAGTGGATAAAAAAGGAGGCGGATGGCAATGAACATTCCTAAACCGGCAGACAGCACATGGACAGATGACCAATGGAATGCCATTGTTTCAACCGGCCAGGATATTCTTGTGGCAGCGGCTGCGGGCTCTGGTAAAACCGCTGTGCTCGTTGAACGAATGATTCGGAAAATCACCGCGGAGGAAAACCCAATAGATGTAGACCGTCTTCTCGTTGTGACATTTACAAACGCCTCAGCGGCAGAGATGAAGCACCGAATCGCGGAAGCCTTGGAAAAAGAGCTTGTACAGCGCCCCGGCTCGCTGCATATTAGACGCCAGCTGTCTCTTTTAAACCGGGCCAGCATTTCGACGCTCCATTCCTTTTGCCTGCAAGTGCTGAAGAAATATTACTACTTGATCGATCTTGATCCGGGCTTTCGGATAGCTGATCAGACGGAAGGCGAGCTGCTCGGGGATGAAGTGCTTGACGAGCTGTTTGAAGACGAATACGCAAAGGGTGAAAAGGCGTTTTTTGAGCTTGTTGACCGCTATACGACAGACCGGCATGATCTGGATCTGCAATTTCTCGTTAAACAGGTGTACGAGTATTCCCGATCCCATCCCAACCCGGAGGCGTGGCTGGAAAGCTTTGTTCATTTGTATGATGTATCAGAAAAGAGCGCCATCGAGGAGCTGCCGTTTTATCAATATGTCAAAGAAGATATTGCAATGGTGCTTAACGGGGCGAAGGAAAAGCTCTTGCGCGCGCTTGAGCTGACGAAAGCGCCGGGCGGCCCGGCGCCGCGTGCTGACAATTTTCTTGATGATCTTGCTCAGATTGATGAACTGATTCAGCATCAGGACGATTTCAGTGAACTATATAAGCGGGTGCCCGCCGTCTCTTTTAAGCGTGCCAAAGCAGTAAAAGGGGATGAGTTCGATCCAGCGCTCCTTGATGAGGCGACAGATTTGAGGAACGGCGCAAAAAAACTGCTTGAAAAGCTCAAAACCGACTACTTCACGCGAAGTCCTGAACAGCACTTGAAAAGCCTAGCCGAGATGAAGCCTGTCATTGAAACGCTCGTACAGCTTGTCATCAGCTATGGAAAACGATTCGAAGCTGCGAAACAGGAAAAATCAATCATCGATTTTTCGGATTTGGAGCATTACTGTTTAGCGATTTTGACAGCTGAGAATGACAAAGGTGAACGTGAGCCGAGCGAGGCTGCAAGGTTTTATCAGAAACAGTTTCATGAGGTGCTCGTTGACGAATATCAGGATACCAACCTCGTGCAGGAATCGATTCTGCAGCTCGTCACAAGCGGTCCGGAGGAGACTGGTAACCTGTTTATGGTAGGAGATGTCAAACAGTCGATTTATCGATTCAGGCTTGCGGAGCCGCTTCTTTTCCTCTCTAAATACAAACGGTTTACAGAGAGCGGAGAAGGCACGGGGCGGAAAATCGATTTAAATAAAAATTTCCGAAGCCGGGCTGATATTTTAGACAGCACAAACTTTTTATTTAAACAGCTGATGGGCGGCAAAATCGGTGAGGTCGATTATGACGAGCAGGCTGAGCTGAAGCTTGGTGCAGCGTATCCGGACAATGACGAGACGGAAACAGAGCTGCTGCTGATCGACAACGCAGAAGATACGGATGCAAGCGAGGAAGCAGAAGAGCTTGAAACGGTGCAGTTTGAGGCAAAAGCCATCGCTAAGGAAATTCGCAAGCTGATTTCATCGCCATTTAAGGTGTATGACGGAAAAAAGAAAACACATCGCAATATTCAATACCGAGATATCGTGATTTTGCTCCGTTCGATGCCGTGGGCTCCGCAAATCATGGAGGAGCTGAGAGCACAGGGCATACCGGTTTACGCCAATTTAACGTCAGGCTATTTTGAAGCGGTCGAAGTCGCCGTCGCGCTTTCTGTGCTGAAGGTGATTGATAATCCGTATCAGGATATACCGCTTGCCTCTGTGCTGCGCTCACCGATTGTCGGAGCAGATGAAAACGAGCTGTCTTTGATCCGGCTTGAAAATAAAAAAGCGCCGTACTATGAGGCGATGAAAGACTACCTGGCTGCTGGTGACCGGAACGATGAGCTTTATCAAAAGCTAAATACGTTTTACGGACATCTGCAAAAATGGCGCGCGTTTTCGAAAAACCACTCAGTATCTGAGCTGATTTGGGAAGTGTACCGCGACACCAAATATATGGATTATGTCGGCGGGATGCCGGGCGGAAAACAGCGCCAGGCCAATTTGCGTGTTCTTTATGACAGGGCGCGTCAATATGAATCAACGGCATTTCGCGGCTTGTTCCGTTTCCTGCGGTTTATCGAACGCATGCAGGAGCGGGGCGATGATCTTGGTACGGCGAGAGCGCTCAGCGAGCAGGAGGATGTTGTCCGCTTAATGACGATTCACAGCAGCAAAGGGCTCGAATTTCCAGTCGTGTTTGCAGCAGGTCTCGGCCGGAATTTCAACATGATGGATTTGAACAAATCGTACCTGCTGGATAAGGAGCTCGGATTTGGCACGAAGTATATTCATCCGCAATTACGCATCAGCTATCCGACACTTCCGCTCATTGCGATGAAGAAAAAAATGCGCAGGGAGCTGCTGTCAGAGGAATTGCGTGTTCTCTATGTTGCATTAACGAGAGCGAAGGAAAAGCTGTTTCTGATTGGCTCATGTAAGGATCATCAGAAACAGCTTGCAAAATGGCAGGCATCCGCGTCCCAAACGGATTGGCTTCTGCCAGAATTTGACCGCTATCAGGCGAAAACGTATCTAGATTTCATCGGGCCGGCTCTTGCCAGGCACAGAGACTTGGAGGATTTGGCTGGTGTGCCAGCACACGCTGACATCTCAGATCACCCGGCTCGTTTTGCCGTTCAAATGATCCATTCCTATGATTTGCTTGATGATGATCTGGAAGAAAGAATGGAAGAAAAAAGCGAGCGCCTAGAAGCGATCCGCCGAGGTGAATCAGTTCCCGGCTCGTTTGCGTTTGATGAAAAAGTCCGCGAGCAGCTGAGCTGGACATACCCGCATCACGAGGTGACGCAAATTCGGACAAAGCAATCGGTTTCTGAGATCAAAAGAAAAAGAGAGTACGAGGATGAATACAGCGGCAGGGCCCCTGTAAAACCGGCTGATGGAAGCATTCTGTACAGACGTCCCGCTTTTATGATGAAAAAAGGCCTGACAGCGGCAGAGAAAGGGACTGCCATGCATACGGTTATGCAGCATATCCCGCTGTCACATGTGCCGTCGATAGAAGAAGCTGAGCAGACGGTTCACAGGCTTTATGAAAAAGAGCTTCTCACTGAAGAACAAAAAGACGCAATTGATATAGAAGAAATCGTGCAATTTTTCCATACAGAAATCGGCGGACAGCTGATCGGCGCAAAGTGGAAGGACAGGGAAATACCATTCAGCTTAGCGCTTCCGGCCAAGGAGATCTATCCTGATGCACAGGAGGCAGATGAGCCGCTTTTAGTGCAGGGTATCATTGACTGTCTCTATGAAACTGAGGACGGATTATATCTATTGGATTATAAGTCGGACCGGATTGAGGGCAAATTCCAGCATGGATTTGAAGGAGCGGCCCCGATCTTGAAGAAACGATATGAAACGCAAATTCAGCTGTACACGAAGGCAGTGGAGCAAATTGCAAAAACAAAGGTAAAGGGATGTGCGCTTTATTTCTTTGACGGAGGGCACATTCTGACATTATAGCGAGATCCAAAAGCTCCGGAATTTCAGGCGGAGCGGGTCTCGTTTTCTATATAAAAGAGAGGTGAAAGCATTTGCGGATTTTACATACGGCTGACTGGCATCTTGGAAAAACGCTTGAAGGAAGAAGCAGGCTGAGTGAACAGGCCGATGTGCTGGATGAAATAAATACGATTGTAAAGGATGAGCAGATCGATGCCATTGTAATGGCGGGGGATGCATTTGACACCGTAAACCCGCCAGCTTTAGCCGAGCAGCTGTTTTATGAAAGCCTGTCTGCGCTTAGCGACAGAGGAAAGCGCCCGATCGTCGTCATTGCCGGAAACCACGATAATCCTGACCGTTTGTCCGCCGCTTCACCGCTGACACATGAAAACGGCATTCATTTAATCGGTTATCCGACAACAGAGCCGATTCATATTGAAGTGCCTTCAGCAGGAGAGCTTTTGGCGGTTGGAGCGCTGGCGTACCCATCTGAAGCGCGGTTAAATGAAGTGCTATCCGATACGTTTGATGAAAAGCTGCTCCGTGATCACTATGATGTGAAAATCAGGCAGGCGTTTGAGCATATGACAAGCCGGTTCCGGACCGATGCAGTGAAGATTGCCGCCAGCCATATTTATGTGGCAGGCGGAAACCAAACCGATTCAGAGCGGCCGATTGAAGTCGGCGGTGCATACACGGTGGCTGCTGAAAGCCTGCCGGCAGATGCCGCTTACGTTGCGCTCGGCCATTTGCATCGCCCGCAAACGATCAAGCGGGCGAGGACGCTTGCGCGTTATTCAGGATCTCCGCTCGCCTACAGCTTTTCTGAAGCGGGCTACGCTAAATCAGTGACGATTGTGGACGCAAAGCCTGGGGAAGAGGCCAGTTGGCAAGAGGTGTTATTATCAAGCGGCAAGCCACTTGTGAAGTGGAAAGCGGCAAATGGATTAAGTGAGGTGTACAGCTGGCTGGATGAAGGCAGAGATCAGAATGCTTGGATTGACTTGGAAATCCGTGTCGCGGACCAGCTGTCACTTGAAGAGATTCACAGGCTGCGGAAGGCGCACCCGGGCTTTATCCATATCAGGCCGGTTTTTGAAGAACAGAACAAAGACCGGAAACGGATCGAGGTTAAACATGTCTCAATCGAGGACCGCTTTAAGAAATTTTATGAAAAACAAACTGGCGGTGCGGTGCCGGATGAAGAAATGGTGAAGCTGTTTTTAGAGCTTGCATCAGGCGTTGAAGAGGAGGATGCGAAATGAAGCCGATCGCCTTAAGCATTAAGGGGCTCCACAGCTTTAGAGAGGAGCAGACGATAGATTTTGAAGGCCTTTCCGGTGCCGGTGTTTTCGGCATTTTCGGCCCGACAGGAAGCGGTAAATCCTCTATTCTCGACGCAATGACGCTTGCTTTATACGGAAAGGTGGAACGGGCGGCGAATAATACGCACGGTATCTTAAACCAGGCGGAAGATACGCTGTCTGTTTCCTTTACCTTTGCGCTTCAGACGAATCACCAAATCTCATACAAAGTCGAGCGTGTGTTTAAGAGAACGGATGAAATGAAGGTAAAAACGGCACTTTGCCGCTTCATCGAAATCAAGGACGAGCATACGGTGCTGGCTGATAAAGCCAGCGAAGTGAATAAAAGAGTTGAGGAGCTCTTAGGGCTGACGATCGACGATTTTACGAGAGCGGTGGTGCTGCCCCAAGGGAAATTTGCTGAATTTCTGTCTTTAAAAGGGGCAGAGCGCAGGCATATGCTTCAGCGTTTATTTAATTTGGAGCAATATGGAGACAGGCTTGTGAAAAAGCTGAGACGGCAGGCGCAGGAAGCCAATGCGAGAAAAAATGAAATGCTTGCTGAACAGTCCGGTCTCGGTGAGGCGAGCTCAGAGGCAGTGGAGCAGGCTGAAAAGGCTCTCGAACAAGCTGAAGCCCGGCTGGAAGCGATGAGGAAGAACCGTGATCAGGCGAAGGAGCGGTTTACAGAGCATCAGGAGATATGGAATGTCCAAAAGGAAAAATCCGCTTATGAAGAAGAGGAAAAACGTCTCGCAGAAGAACAGCCGCATATAGACAGCATGCAAAAACGCCTGCTGGAAGCAGAAACAGCAGCAGCCCTTAAGCCCTATGCGGACCGGTACGCAGAAGCGATCCAGCATGAGGAGCAAGCTGAAAAGGAACAAACGCTAGCCCAAAAGGATTTAGCAGACCGGACAGCTTTCTTTCAGCAAAAACATGAAGAGTATGAAGCGTGGCGCCAGCATAAAAGCGAGAAAGAGCCTGAGCTTTTAGCCAAACAGGAACAGCTTTCACGCTTGCAGGAAATCGAAATCAAACTGAGTGAGGCCAAGCAAGAGGAAGAGCGCAAAAAGGCTGACCTTCGGCAGAAAGAAGAGGCTCTTCAATCTGTCATGAATGAATTGGAGACCGTAACAGACCGCCTGACACGAGGGCAAAACAGACAGACAGAATTGAAACAGCAGCTCAAATCCCTGCAGGTGACATCCAATGAGCGAAAAAGCTGCCATCAGGCTGCAGAAATGGCATTGCGCATCAGACAAACCGAGGAGCAAATCAAAAAAGAGAAAAAACGAAGTGAAGAATTGAACCTCGTGCTGCAGAAGATGAATGAAGAGAAGAATACACTCGTTCAAAAGACGGAAGCGGAAGAAAACAACATCATTCAGGCATATGAGGCTGTACAAACTGTGTACCATTTGGTGTGCGAAACGGAACGCTCATTAACACATATGACGGAAGAGGCTAGAAAGAGTCAACACACGCTTCACTTACAGCGTGAAAAAGCAAGGGTGGCACTGCTGACAAAAGAGTTAGCCCAAAAGCTGACTGCCGGAAAGCCTTGCCCGGTATGCGGTTCAACCGATCATGATCCATCTGCCTCAGTACATGAAACGTATGAAGCCGACAGCCATCTTGAAGAGGACATCAAACGGACAGATGTGTTATTGACGGAAGCTGCAGCTCTCAGCCAGGAGATTCTTTCAGCCAAAATTACGCTTGAAGAACAGTCCGCGCGCTTTATTGAACAGTGTCCGTTTTTGCAGACAATTCAAGCACAGAACCTTGAAGCGGCAGCTTCCTTCGAACATCAGCCGGTGTATGAAGCATTTGAAACTGCCAAATTCGAATGGAAACGAATCAAGCAGGACATTCTTTCTGTTAAGACACGAATGGCACAAATGATCGGCGCCTATCAGGAATCTTTAAAAAAGGCCGAGCAGCTTAATGAAAAAATCGGTTTTGAAAAAAGAGAAGCTGACCGTATTGAAAGCATCATCAGCGAGCTTCAATCCTCAATGGACGGCAGTCTGAACATGTTTAAAGAAGCATTTCAGAATCAATCTGTGGACGAAGCAGAAAAATGGCAGCAAGCCATTGAAGAAAAGGACCGGGCTGCAGAAGAATGTGAAAAACGAATTGAGAAGAGTATCACGTTTCTTGCTGAGCATGAAGCACAAAAGGAAAAACTGCGGGAATCGGGACACCGGCTTGAGCGGGAAAAGCTGGAGCTTCATTATGCGGCTGAACGCATCAAGAGCGTGATAGCTGATTATGAGCACGAACTCGGAGATTATGCAAAAGGAGATTCGATTCAAATCAAACTCCGCTCTGTCCAGCAGGATCTAAAGCTGTTAAAGGAAAAAGAACAATCTTTATATGAAGAACTGCAAAGCGCCCAAATGAAGCTCAACCAGGCGAAAAGCCGCGCTTCGGCAAGCGAGCTCACTCTTCAAGAGGCGAAGGGCAGATTCGAAAAAGCAAAAGCTGCTTGGCTTGAGCATACAAAAAACACCTCCATTACCCGGACTGAGGAGGTTGAACAAAGTCTCATCCCAGCTGATGAACTTGAAAAGATGAAAACCGGCATAGACCAGTTTATGGATAAACTGAAGCAAAATGCTGCAAACTTAAAACGAGTAGCAGAGATACTTGCCGGCAGAGCATTATCAGAGAGCGAATGGAACGAAACCGTTGCAGCATTACAAAAAGCTGAGGACGCATTTGGCGCTGCTATAGAGGAAAAAGGCGCGGCAGCAAAAGCACTGGCTGTCATTCGCGACCATCATAAACGGTTTAATGAAATTGAAGCTGAACTGAAAAAATGGCAGACGCATATCGACAGGCTGGACAAGCTGCAAGCTGTGTTTAAAGGCAATACCTTCGTCGAATTTTTAGCTGAGGAGCAGCTTGAAAGCGTTGCGAGGGACGCTTCAGCAAGACTCAGTATGCTGACAAGACAGCGCTATGCCATCGAAGTAGATTCAGAAGGCGGCTTCGTGATGCGGGATGATGCGAATGGAGGCGTACGACGCCCGGTTTCCAGTTTGTCTGGAGGAGAGACCTTCCTCACCTCGCTTTCACTTGCTCTTGCGCTGTCTGCGCAGATTCAGCTTCGCGGGGAATACCCGCTTCAGTTCTTTTTCTTAGATGAAGGCTTCGGCACACTGGATCAAGATCTGCTTGATACGGTTGTAACGGCCTTGGAAAAACTTCAGTCAGACAATCTGGCTGTCGGTGTCATCAGCCATGTGCAGGAACTGCGTGCACGGCTTCCGAAAAAGCTGATCGTCCATCCGGCTGAACCGAGCGGCCGCGGTACGCGGGTATCACTTGAGTTGATGTAAGGGAGGAGCGGATATGGCAAAGCAGACTGCCGGAATATGTGAGCTGTGTGGCCGGAGCAATGTCCAGCTGACAGAGCATCATCTCACACCGAAAGAGGAAGGCGGAACGTTTTTGCCGACAGCGATGCTCTGTATTCCTTGCCATAAACAGATTCATGCCTTATATACCAATCAAGAGCTCGCCGTACGTTTAAACGGAATGGCTGAACTCAGAAGCGATCCAGAGCTTGCCCGGTTTGTCAAATGGATCAGAAAACAGCCGCCTGAGAAGCTGATCAAAACAAAGAAATCAAATGAACGAAAAAAGAAAAAATGACTAAAAAGCAGCCCTCTCTTTGCAGAGCGGCTGCTTTTATCCGTTTCCAACCATATCCTGATCGTTGACATCGGGGTCTATATAATTTGTCGCGTTGACTGCGTTATTTAATAGAAGGAAATCTCCCGTGTTTCCTGCTCCCGAACCGAGCGCAGATTTTGAAGAGCTTTTCGGAGAAAGGTAAAAGGAATCACCAAAGTTTACGACTCCGCCCGATATGGAATTGATAGCTATAGGCCCGACAATTGCTGGCATAAACGACACCCTTTATCGAAGTCTCTGTTTATTATATGTTCTTGGCGGGCGATTGTGAGCGCGGAGACTGAATCTGTCTGATATGTTTGAGTCTCGCATCACCGCGAATAAGCGAAGCTGATCCGGCATGTAAAACAGAAGAGGCTGAGACCCCTTGAATTTTGATGCTGCGAACATAAATAGCCGGCACCTCGTGGCAAAAAGCGCTTTGTACACCTGTTTCGGGGAGCGGCTTCACGGCCTGCTGCTGAAAGATCTGATACTCCTTTTTGTTAAATGAGCCTTCATTATGGTAAAACGTGGACAGAGAACGCTGCACAGCAAATACTTTTACACTCATATCGATTTCATTTGTGTCGCCAACTTGAAACACACTTGCGATCCCGAGGGAATTAAACTTAACTAGTCTGATGCGCGATATGCGTTTAAGCATTATTCTGGCGCAAGCGGAGCAAACGGCCCAATAATAAGAGATTCAGGCGGTGTATCAAAAATAGAAGACAGGTAAATGGATTCAGTGTCTCCGATGTGGAAAACGGAGGAACTGGACACACCGTTCATCCGGATGTCCCCGACTTCCAAGCTGCGGTTGATGACTGTAAAGATCATGCTTGCTCATCTCCTTTCATTTCTGATGGAATATGCTCCAGAAAGTGTTCTACAGCGCGGATGACATCACGCTTCACATGCTCAGCGATATGTTCTGCATATTGTGCAGGCGGTGTATGTTCTTCTTTTTTGATATGGGACATATAATAATGGATTCGGCTGTCCATTTGTTTTCTGATGTCTTCAATAACATGATGTCTGTTTGTATCGTCAAGTCTGCTGTCATATTGGTTTTCAAGCTGTTCCAAAATATCTGGGATTTCCTCGGTTAAGTACATGTCGACATTCTGGCGGATCTGCTGCATGAGCTGAGCGCTCTCTTCCTGCTGCATCATCCCGATTTGCGGTGTCGACTGGCTGACTTCAAAGTTTTGGACGCTGTTCGGGTCAGTCGGATTTAAACCGATGTTCAAAGTCCCGTCGAGCCTTTCGATTTTCAACTGATCAAATTTATACTCCACACGCTCAATGGTAGTGGCCGGCCGCTGTTTCATCGTATTCATTTCAGTTTGAATCTCTTTCAGCTGACGTTCGAGCTGCTGAATGTGAATCGCCTGCTGCTGAACGAAGGAATTCAAGTTTTGCAGGTAAGAGGAAACAGATTGATCATACATGTTCTTCACCTCTTTCATATGATTAACGGCCAGGAGGCTGGAGCGGGACCAATGAACCTGTGTCGGGCTCCTGCAGCTGGAGCGGTTGCCCTGAGCCAGAAACTTCTGGTGCCGGTTCTACATAGCTTCCTGTATTATACAAATTTGACAGTGACTTGATTGATCCGGCGCTCCCGATTTGCAGAATGGAGGAGTTGCTGATTGATTCCAGCCGGAGATAGTTGATTTGAATGGTTTGATTAATATAGAAGTTCATGAGCCTCACTCCTTTTACGCATTGGCCACGATCGGCTGATCAACCGCATCATTGTCATACACATTCGTAGCGTTTTGATAATTCATCACCTTGAGGCTGTCGCCGGTATTAAAGCTGCCAGCACCGGCAAACGTTCTGACCTGAGCCTGAGGAGAAATCGTAATGCAGTCCCCGATGTGAACGACTCCGCTCGTACCAATCGCATTAATTTTAAACGCTCCGACAATGGCCGGCATACGAGCACATCCTTTGTTGAAAAATTAAAAAAAGACAGGTAAAGTGAAATGACAATTCTGATTTCAATTGGGCTATTCACGATAGCTTATGACAAACGCACATATGTGTGAGAGAAATTTAAAGGGGACATATCGGCTCTTGATGAAAGCGTTTTATTTTTTCGGGCCGTTATGTTTAAACATGGCAAAAGAGGATGTTGGGTATAAATTGAGCGGAAATGCGGCGAAGGATGCCGCTATCCGCCTATGGTGATTTTTGTTTATTTCTTTGATGTTTTTGCGTGTAGAATGCTTTTTGGAGTATGTCGTGCTGCGGTATTCGATTTTTGGGCGGGCACATTCTCGCCCTGAGGTATATCCCAGAAGTGCTGAGCAAAAAGCGGAGTTACATGTGGTGTATTCTAATTGTTATAGAAAATGATTTACATACGGGAGTTTTCAAGATATCTCCCAAAAATCATTTCTTCTTTAATCCGGGTATTCAGCAGGATATCCAGCTCTTGGCTGCATTGAATCGTTTCTTTTGAATTCATGCCGTATTTTTGTGCGGTTTCAATTAGTGTGATCCTCATTTCTTCAATTTTACTGTTCATTACGCTATCTCCAATTCTAGATTTTATTTTGATATAAATACAGGATATCGTTAGTATAACCTATTTTGGCTCAAAAGGTTGCCTTTCGTCAATTTGACTAAAAAAGCGACAATTTTTGCTGCGGCCTTTTTAATGGAGAAAGGACTAAAGTCTTGCTAAGTGTGCTTGCAAAAAGTCCTGCCGTTCCTCAATTTCTCTAAGTATGTTTGTCTGCTCCTTTTCGATCTGAAAGGGGCTTTTTTTGATAAAAGGATCATCAGCAGCACTTTGACAAATGTCAAGGTGCCATTCGTTGATGAGAGGAGATAATCGTTCAATAGTAAACGACCGCTTCAGCACGTTTTTCATTAAGGTGTGATATTGCGACCTGAAGGCGGGAATGGATAGAAGCCTTGACGAAAGCGTCTTTCCTTTTGTCAGAAGCGGGTCTTCTTCATACCATTCTTGTACGGCAAGCGATCTTGTCTCCATCGGGGAAACGTAAAGCCGGCCGGATTCGTTTAAACAAAATGTGTAGTAAAAGCATTGATTGGTGCAGGCGTTGCCGATCAGCCACAAAAAAAACAGCTTGACATTCAGATACAATTTAATCCTTTCAGCCAATTCGTCATCTCCGGCTGTGCGGATCAGTATGAAAAATTCATGTAAGAATGCCGAGGAATCATTGTTAAAAAGGGACAACGGAACCCTTGGATCGGCCGTCTTCACTCCGTAACTCGTTTTACTGGCTGGCTGATGGTTCTTGATGTTCAAATAAATGCCTTCAGGCTGGCCATTGATGGTCAGAAAGCTGTACGAGGCAGCGGGAGCAGGTACGCCGATCTTGTCAAAAAAACAATAGGCGAGTCTGCGCCGCATCAGGGACGGATCATCCTGTTCTGCATTCAAAAAAAGTGTCCTTTCACCAAGCAGAGACTTTTCCCAGCTGATTTCATAGGATGCCTTTTCCGCTCTGTCACGCTGTGTGAGAAGAATGGGAGAAACAGATCGATCTGTTACGAAAAGCCCCTTGGCAGTACCTTTCCTTTTTAGCTGCTCCCGATGAAAAAATAAATGCACGCGCTCCATATTCTTTCCTCCTTCTCAAAACGACATTTGTATGATATGTAGAGCAAGCCCGTCCTGAAACGAAATGAAAACGGAAAGGAGAAAAAGGGATTTCAGCATTCGACAGAGAATACATGAAGGAGCATTCTGATTTAAAAGATGATGGAGGAATAACATGAAATTTGCGACAGGGGAACTTTACAACCGAATGTTTGTCGGCCTGATCATTGACGATGAGAAAATTATGGATTTGCAGAAGGCTGAAAAAAAACTGTTTGAACTTGAGACGATTCCGGGATCGCTGATTGAATGTATCGCAGAAGGGGATAAATTCGTTGCGCATGCAAGGCAGCTGGCCGAGTGGGCAAAGAAACCGAATGATGAGCTGGGATCATTTATGTATTCATTATCTGAGGTGAAGCTCCATGCACCCATTCCGAAGCCATCAAAAAATATCATCTGCATCGGCAAAAACTACCGGGATCACGCGATTGAAATGGGAAGCGAGGCTGATATTCCGGAGCATCCGATGGTATTTACAAAATCGCCGGTAACGGTTACGGGGCATGGTGATATCGTAAAGAGCCATGAAGAGGTTACCTCTCAGCTTGATTATGAAGGAGAACTTGCTGTCGTGATCGGAAAAAGCGGGACCCGCATTTCAAAAGAAGATGCATATGACCATGTTTTCGGATATACGATTGTGAATGATATCACGGCGCGTGATCTGCAAAAAAGGCATAAGCAGTTTTTTATCGGAAAAAGCTTGGATACGACATGTCCGATGGGGCCCGTGCTTGTACATAAATCAACGATTCAGGAGCCAGAGCGCCTCAAGGTTGAAACAAGAGTCAACGGCGAGCTGCGCCAATCCGGTTCGGCAAGCGATATGATCTTTTCCATTCCGGAATTAATTGAAACCCTCTCAAAGGGGATGACGCTTGAAGCGGGCGACATCATTGCCACCGGTACGCCGTCTGGTGTCGGCAAGGGGTTTACGCCTCCAAAATTCTTGCGGTCAGGTGACAAAATTGATATTACAATTGACCCGATCGGAACGCTGTCAAACCAAATTGGCTGAATAAAACTGGAGGGCGGACCCGGACCCGCCCGTTTTTTCTGATAATCATCTTTGTGGCAGAGGACAAGTTCATGGTACTATAAGTGGGGTAATTTATCTGATAGGGGGAACATATATGACACACCTACATATTACGACATGGGTGGTAGCGCTGATTCTGCTTTTCGTCAGCTACTCGCTGTATTCGTCAGGAAGTGCAAAGGGCGCAAAAATCACTCATATGATTCTGCGGTTATTCTATATCCTTATTATTTTGACAGGAGCTGAGCTGTTTGTCCGTTTCGCCAACTGGAACGGAGAATACGCCGGCAAAATGATTCTGGGCATTATCACCATCGGCCTGATGGAAATGCTCCTCATCCGCAAGAAAAAAGAAAAATCAACAGGAGGCCTGTGGATCGGCTTCGTCGTTGTCCTTTTGCTGACAGTGCTGCTCGGTCTGCATTTGCCAATCGGTTTTCAATTGTTTTAATAGAAAAACCTATGAACCCGGCTCTTTGATAGAGTTGGGTTTTTTTATATTTATCCCCTTATATTCCAAATCATTTAAAATAACCTTAAAATTCCCTGTAAGCGGTATCTCGTCCTATGAAATTATGATACCTTCAAGGAGATTCATTATTTTGCAGGAGGGATAACATGAAACGCAGAAAATTCAGCTCGGTTGTGGCGGCAGTGCTTATTTTTGCACTGATTTTCAGCCTTTTTTCTCCGGGAACCAAAGCTGCAGCGGCCGGCGCGATCGATCAGGCGGCTGCTCTGGAAAACGGCAAAGAGCAGACAGGCGCCATGAAGGAGCCGGAACAGGTGAAATGGTACAAAGTGACCCCGGGAGCAACGGATATTCAGAAAAACTCACATATGGCACTGACCGTAAAGAGTGATTCAGTACTGAATGTATCTGTATATCCAAGTAAGGAAAAAGCGCTTAAAGATGAGACGTTTGAGATGTACCGTTCTTTCACAGCGGAGGATGGAAAAAGCGAAGTCATTTTTCCATACGCGTGGAGCGGCCCTTACTATGTAAAAGTTGAATACCTCGGAGAAGAAGAGCCAGAGGACGGCGGAACGGCAGAAGCAGCTGCAGAAGCCAAGTATACGATTGGGTATAAAGGCACCAAAAAACAGCCGTCAGATTTAGAAGAGGAAGAAGCTTGTCCGGTTGAAATGAGTGTCGATCAGAAGAAATCAGGAAAAGGCATCCTGGATAAGTTGAGATCGATTCGTGATGAGCAGCTGAGCCAAACAGCAGAAGGCAAAGAACTGACAAGCCTTTATTACAAAGCAGCACCGTTTATCGTTGCAAAACTCGCACTCAATAAAACAGCAAGAAATGAAATCTATCAGGATCTTGTGACATTAAAGCCGTTATTTGACGATGTGTCAGAAAACGGAGCATCATCTTCGTATAAGGTCACTGAAAAGGATCAAAAAGCAATCAACCGGCTATATGATAAAGCTTTACAATCAGTCCCGTCATTCCTTAAAGAGGAGATAAAGAAACAAGCGGACCGACTAAATATGAAGCAGCTGCAAGGCAAAACAGCCGGAACCATTTTAACAGAAAACAATATTGCAGCAAAAAGTGAAGTTCAGACAACAAAGGTTATTTTCAAGGTGAAGGACAATAAAAGCCTCTCATCCGTACATAATGAAATGAAGGGCTTTTCTGCAAGCGCGCAATCGAAAAAAGACATATCCAATGTGAAAAAGGCAAAGAAACTGTTTGACAATCTGTATTCATTTGAACTTCCGAAAGATGAGAAACAGAACGGCGCATATACGGCAAGCGCCAAAAGGGTCAAAAGCGCTGCTGCGACACTATCCAAGATGTCCAATGTAGAGTTTGCGGAACCCGTCCAGGAATACAAAAGCCTGGCAAACGATATTCAGTACCCTTATCAATGGCCGCTTAAAAACAACGGTGAAAACGGCGGTGTCAAAAATGCGGATGTGAAATATGAGCCTGCCAACACATTGCTGTCCAAACGCAAGCTTAACGATACACTCATTGCAGTAGTAGACACAGGCGTAGACAGTACGCTTGCCGATTTAAAAGGAAAAGTAAGAACAGATCTCGGACACAATTTTGTCGGACGAAATAACAATGCAATGGATGATCAGGGGCATGGGACGCATGTCGCAGGCATTATTGCAGCCCAAAGCGATAACGGCTATTCAATGACTGGATTGAATGCCAAAGCAAAAATCATCCCTGTAAAAGTGCTTGATTCCGCAGGTTCCGGAGATACTGAACAAATTGCTCTCGGCATCAAATATGCTGCTGACAAAGGAGCAAAGGTGATTAATTTAAGTTTAGGCGGAGGCTACAGCCGCGTGCTTGAATTTGCTTTGAAGTACGCAGCTGACAAAAATGTCTTGATTGCCGCAGCCAGCGGGAATGATGGAGAAAATGCCTTATCTTATCCTGCATCTTCTAAATATGTGATGTCAGTCGGCGCAACGAACCGCATGGATATGACCGCTGATTTCTCTAACTATGGAAAAGGTCTGGACATCTCTGCTCCAGGGTCTGATATCCCGAGCTTAGTGCCGAACGGAAATGTCACGTACATGAGCGGAACGTCTATGGCGACGCCGTATGCTGCCGCTGCTGCAGGATTGCTGTTTGCTCAAAATCCTAAGCTGAAAAGAACAGAAGTTGAGGATATGTTGAAAAAGACGGCAGATGATATTTCCTTTGAAAGTGTCGATGGCGGAGAAGAAGAGTTGTATGACGATTATGGCGATCCGATTGAAATTCCGAAGACACCTGGTGTAGACTGGCATTCAGGCTACGGGCGGCTGAACGTCATGAAGGCTGTCAGCGCAGCTGATTTACAGCTTAAGGTCAACAAGCTGGAAAGCACTCAAACAGCTGTCAGAGGAAACGCGAAGGAAGGCACACTTATCGAGGTGATGAACGGCAAAAAGAAACTCGGCAGCGCCAAAGCCGGAAAAGACAATGCGTTCAAGGTGAATATCGCGACTCAAAAACAGGATCAAGTACTGTATGTGAAAGCAACAAAAGGCGATGCGAAAACATCGTATAAAGTTGTCGTCGTCAAAGGAAAACCTTCCGGCACACCGAAAGTAAACGCTGTGAAAACGAAGGATACGGCAGTAAAAGGGAAGGCAAACAGCAAAGCGATGATCAGAGTGAAAAACAAATCAAAGAAAGTCATTGCTTCTGCCAAAGCTGACGCAAAAGGAACGTTTTCGGTGAAAATCAAAAAACAAAAAGCCGGAACGGTGCTGTACGTCACGGCTGTGGATACAGATAAAAAAGAAAGCAAGGAAGCAAAAGTTGTTGTTGAAAAGTAACCAAAAAGCGGTGCTCGATGCACCGCTTTTTTATTTGCGCCCCCGTTGGACTGCTGAATACATAATGGATCGCTTTCCGTTTGAAGCCGTCCATTCAAAACGGTCTCCTGTCCCTTCGCTGCTGTAGTGATGCTGCATCGCGCATTGTGCGGTGTCATTTGAAAAGTGATAAAAGGACACACCCTGCCCCGCCGAAGTATTCGAAAAGACTCCTTTATTATAAGAAAAGACGCAATCGAATACCGATAAGCCAAAGCTGTGCAAGTGCTGCAGAAATGCGAGAAAGGTTTCGTCGTCAAGCGAATCCAAAAGCGCCATGAGCGGCCGCTTGACTGATTTCTCATAGCGGATGCGTTCTCCGCCGGAAAGGGAGATGTTTTCTGCACCGCATGCCAAAACCAACTTGTCCTGAAAGCCGGCTTGCTCCCACTTTCCTTTATGATGGATCCAGATTGGGCTGTGTTGGAGACTGTCCGCCAGCAGTATATCGCCTTCACCGTTTTCGATTAAGCAGATGCCGTCTTCAATGAGGATGGTGCCGTATTCCCACTTTCGTTCCTCTGTATATAACAATTGTTTCCGTTTCATCCATGCTGTCTCCTTTTTCTTCATTCCTCTCTTTTCTTTCCAATTCAAGCCTGTCCCATACAACTCTTTTATGGACAAATCAACTATCTGCCTATAGATGCATAAACTTACTAAGGTGCTGAAAGAAACGAAATTGTTACGAAAGAAACGGGATTGGAGCTGATGTCACATGTGTGGAATTACGGGTTGGGTCGATTTTAAAAAGCAGCTCGTCCAGGAAAAACAAACGATGGACAGAATGACAGACACTCTTTCCAAACGAGGGCCTGATGATTCAAACGTTTGGGGAGAGCACCATGTTTTATTCGGACATAAAAGACTTGCGGTTGTTGATATTGAAGGCGGACGCCAGCCGATGGCGTGTACCTATAAAGGGGATACGTACACCATTATTTACAATGGCGAGCTTTATAACACGGAAGATTTGCGCAAAGAATTGCGGGCGCGGGGCCATCAATTCGAGCGTACGTCAGATACCGAGGTGCTTCTGCACAGCTACATCGAGTGGCAGGAAGACTGTGTCGACCATCTCAATGGCATATTCGCTTTCGCTGTGTGGGATGAAAAGCGTAATCTGCTGTTTGCCGCGAGAGACCGTCTCGGTGTAAAGCCGTTTTTTTACACGAAGGAAGGCTCTTCATTTCTCTTCGGGTCGGAAATCAAAGCAATCCTCGCGCACCCTGATATAAAAGCGCGAGTGGACAGAACGGGACTTTCTGAAATTTTCGGTCTTGGACCGTCCAGAACCCCGGGCACTGGCATATTTAAAGGTATAAAAGAAATCCGCCCGGCTCACGCGCTGACATTTTCCAAAGACGGACTTAATATTTGGCGTTATTGGAATGTTGAAAGCGAAAAACATACGGACAGTTTTGATGACACGGTTGCCAATGTCAGATCGTTATTTCAGGACGCGGTGACGCGGCAGCTTGTGTCGGATGTGCCTGTTTGCACATTCCTATCAGGCGGTCTGGACTCAAGCGCGATTACAGCGATTGCGGCGGGCCATTTTGAAAAGGAAGGAAAAGCACCGCTTCATACTTATTCGATTGATTACGAAGAGAACGATAAATATTTTCAAGCAAGCGCTTTTCAGCCGAATGATGACGGACCATGGATTGAAAAAATGACAGAGGCTTTCGGCACAACGCACCACAAATGCGTCATCAGCCAAAAAGACCTCGTTGATCATTTGGAGGAAGCTGTACTGGCCAAAGACTTGCCGGGAATGGCGGATGTCGACTCATCCCTGCTGTGGTTTTGCCGGGAAATCAAAAAGGACTTTGTCGTCAGCCTATCGGGAGAGTGCGCGGATGAGATTTTCGGCGGGTACCCGTGGTTCCATACGGCAGATGTTGAGTCTGGCTTTCCATGGATGAGATCAACGGAGGAGCGGATCAAGCTGCTTTCTGACTCATGGCAGAAAAAATTGAATCTGAAAGAATACGTAAATGCCAAATATGAAGAAACCTTGGCAGAAACGCCATTATTAGATGGTGAAACGGGTGTGGATAAAGCAAGAAGACAGCTGTTCTATTTAAATATGCTTTGGTTTATGACGAACCTTTTGGATCGGAAGGATCGCATGAGCATGGGGGCGAGCCTGGAAGTGCGGGTGCCGTTCGCCGATCACCGGCTTGTGGAATATGTTTGGAATATTCCGTGGGAAATGAAAATGCATGATAATCGGGAAAAAGGCATTTTACGCAAAGCGCTTGAAGGTATTTTGCCTGATGACATTCTGTATCGCAAAAAAAGCCCGTATCCGAAAACACATCATCCGGAATATACAAAAGGCGTCAGCGAATGGCTGAAAACGATCAGAAGCCAAAAGGACTCCGTGCTCCATACCTTACTGGACAGAAAACAATTAGATCAGCTTTTAGAAACGGAAGGCTCCTCCTTCAAGGTGCCGTGGTTCGGGCAGCTCATGAAGGGGCCTCAGCTGATCGCCCATCTTGCTCAAATTCATACATGGTTTGAAGCGTATCGCATTGATATTGACGAGAGGTAGGTTCAATACAAATGTGATTAAAAGCCAGAGATGTATAGATTTAAATAAGAAGGATAGATGAGCAGGGAAATATATGCTCTATCTATCCTTTTTTGTACAACGCACTATCGAATTGCGCCCGCATTCCTTCAATAAGAATGAATAGGTTTTAATGTTCTGCCGATAAAACTAGCTGATACCGGGCTTAACTTTAATTCCCTAGCCCATACAGAAAGTTGACCAATATGGTGAATTTCGTGAGCAATGATATGGTGTAATATTTCATCTCGCGTATATAAAACACCTGTCTCCCAAGGAACGCTTACAAGTTCATCTTTTATTTGATCTGAATGTGTTTGTAAAACATCAATTATTTCAGTTCGGAATGTATTTGAGAGAGATTTCACTTTATTGAGTGTTTGATAATCAGCGAACTGAACAGCGATATCTTCTTTTCCTTGGATAGCACGAATCCAACTATATTCCACATCAATAATATGAAAAAGGGTATATAAAATATTCTCTACTCCGCCAAGACGGTTTTTAAGTAATTCTTCAGTGGTTAGTTGATGACACCAAGTAAACCATTGATCTCTAACCTGCCAGTTATATTCAAAAAATTTTATCACTGAACTCACTCCAATACTATCATGTATCATAACAATTAGCCCTTTTTTCCGTGATTCCTCTATTATTGAAGTGATGATTGAGAAATGTTTACATTCTACCTGTTGTATGGCATTAAAAATAATAATGCATATCTCGTCGATGATGCTGTGCGTCTTGTTACTTTTACAAAGTAAGAATCGGCATTTTCTTCATATACAATTAGGAAAAAACATACTAGACTTGAAGAAGCAGTGATACATAGGAGTGAGAAAATGAAAGAGATAAAAGAAGCTTACCAGCAATGCGGACAGATTGTTGGCGAATACGCGCCAGCCTGTTTCAAAGCATTATCATATCTCCCACTAAAGCAAAGACAAGCCTCTTGGGCAGTATTGTCGTTTTGCCACACGGCGGCCAGTGCAGACGAAAAGGTATTGCCCGCATTTGAAGCTAAAGCTGATCATGTTTACCAAAGGACAAATAACGGTAATCAACATCTATGGAAGGCTTTTGATCATGCGTATCGGACCTTTACATTGGAAAGCGAACCTTTTCGGGAGTTTATTGCCGCACAAAAAGAAGACGCCAAGCCGTATGATGACCTTGATGAACTGCTCATGTACGCATATCGGACGGGCGGTGCTGCCGGATTGATGCTGCTGCCGATACTGACACGCCGAAAACAAGATCAGCTCAAACAAGCAGCCGTCTCTCTCGGCTTGGCCATACAGCTGGTTCGCTTCTTAAGTGATCTTGGCACAGATCAGCAAAAAAACCGCATTCCCCGTCAGGTAATGCAGCAATTCGGCTATACAGAGGCTGATCTCCAAAAAGGCACCGTAAATAAAGCGTTCACAATGACGTGGGAGTATATCGCTTTTGAAACAGAAGCCTACCTTGAAGAGTGTCAGGATGCCTTGCCGCTATTTCCGCAGTATTCTCAAAAAACGGTGAAAGCCGCTCTTCATTTGCACCGGGCTGTTTTAGAAAAAATTCGGGCGAAGCAGCACGATGTATTTCAACATCACTTCGCTTTCACAGAGACCGAAGTGAAGCAGATTCTGTCTGATATCTAAAAAACACCCGGCCTTGATTGAGCCGGGTGTTACGCCATACCTTTTTGTATCCAGATACGTGAGCGCCATCTTCTGTACATTAAGATTCCCCGGACCCATTCATCCGCGATAAAAGAAATCCAAATGCCGGCAAGACCGAAACCGAGGTGGATGCCGAAAAGATAAGCAAGCGGGAGGCCGATGCCCCACATTGAAATCATTGCCATGTAAACCGGGAATTTCGCATCCCCCGCGGCCCGCAGAGAGTTAATGATAATGACATTAAACGAGCGGCCTGGTTCAAGGATAATGGTCATGGCAATCAATAGGCTTGCAGTTGCTATAATGTCAGGGCTTTGTGTGAAGAGTCCGATCAGGTCTTTTGAAAAGATCGTCATCAAAACAGAGGTAGCCGCAGCAATTCCGAGTGCCCAATATAAGCTCTTCATGCAGCGCTCATAAGCGGCATCAAATTGTTTGCCGCCGATATAACGGCCGATTAAGATTTGTGTACCCTGGCTGATCGCAGTGCCGAACAGCAAAATAAACATCGTAATATTTTGCGTATACACTTTTGTTGTCAACGCCTGTGCACCCATGATGGCGATAAAATACGTGACAATCATTTGCGAAAGGTTGTATGAAAGCTGCTCTCCAGCAGAAGGAATGCCGATTTTCAGCAGCTTGCGCAAATGCTCTTTATGCATATGAAAGACTTTTTTCAGCGACATCTTCAGCTGGATGCGTTTGTTGACAATCACAATCATCGCGATTAATCCGATGACGCGGGCGATAGATGTGGACATGGCCACACCGGCAACGCCGAGAACAGGAAAGCCGAACAAACCGAAAATCACAACAAAGTTTCCGGCAATGTTTAAAATGTTCATGCCGATAGTGACAAACATTGTATCTTTTGTATAGCCGTAGCTTTTTAAGATCGCGCTGAATGTCATGATTAAAGCCTGAATAAAGGACAGACCTCCGACAACTTGTAAAAAGACTTTCGCATCAGGCATCAGTGCGTTTGATAATCCCATCATATGAAGCAGAGGTACAGCTGCGAAAAAGACGACGGCGCTGATGGCCAGGCTGATGAAGAAGTTGGCGCCGATTGACACATAAGCGACTTCCATGGCTTCTTTCTTTTGCCGTGAGCCTAGAAATTGTGAAATGATAACGGTCGTTCCTGTTGCGATAAAGCTGAACATCACGATAATTAAATTTAAAATCTGGTTGCTGACGCCGACTGCTGCCACGCTGTTATCCGAGTATTGGCTGAGCATCAGTGTATCGGCATTACCCATAAACATATATAATGAGACCTCAATAAAGATCGGCCAAGTAAGCGAAAATAATGAGAACGTTTTGTCAGCGGGTTTTTTCAAAGCAGTTGATTTGAAGACAGCTTGTTTCATAGTGTCTAACCCCTTTCGTAAATAAAATCAACGTTTTAAAGTGTACCTCCATTTCCTTATAATAAAAAGGGATAGAAACGATACTTCTTGTAAAAATCCGACTTAAAAAGGAGGATGATTCAAATGCCTCGCATCCTGTTTACAGTCCCGCCTTTTCCGGTATTTATCGCAGCTGGGGAAGGGGTTTTTAAAAAAGGAGAAACCCATGTGAAACGTGTATTCTCCGTGTTTGATCTGATATATGTCAAACAGGGAACGTTATATATAACGGAAAATGAAACATCGTTTTCTGTTGAAGGCGGCGAGTACATCTTGCTTTCTCCCGGTCTTGAACACTACGGGACGAAGGGCAGTGATGAAGCAACCTCCTACTATTGGCTTCACTTCGATGAACATCGATATGAATTTACGGCAAAGGGAGGCAGCAACTGGTCTGAGCTTCAGCAGGAAAAAGGGAGCTTCGAAGAGCCGGCCCGCTACGGATTGGCTTTGCCGAGAAAAGGCAAGGTGCAGCGCCCGCAGTTTATGGCGCAGCAGTTTGAAAAGCTGATCGATTACTCCGCGGAAAACTCTGATTTGCCCCTCAGAAAGCAAATCTTATTTGAGGAGCTAATGCTGCATCTTCAAAAAGAAGCGTTCCAAATACCGTCTGCGAAAGAGCGGGTAGCCTGGGAGGCGGCCCGGTACTTACAGGAGCACTATAAGGAAAAGACGACAATCAAGGATCTGTCGCTCGCCCTTCACTATCATCAGGATTATGTGAGCCGCTGCATGCAGCAGGTGCTCGGCGTAACTCCGGCACAATACACGAACCGGGTGAGAATGACGGAAGCGAAGCGTCTTTTATCCTCTACAAATGATAAAATGGGCGTTATTGCGGAAACGGTCGGAATGGAAGATCCGACATACTTTTCAAAACTCTTTAAGCAGATAGAAGGCATTTCACCAATTGAATACCGGAAAATTGTCAGCCGGAAAGTTCAATAACCAGACGAGGGATGAACATGAAAACAACAATTTACGATGTGGCAAAGGCGGCGGGTGTCTCTATCACAACTGTGTCGCGTGTGATTAACAATACGGGGAGAATCAGCGATAAAACACGGCAGAAGGTCATGAATGTCATGAATGAAATGGCATACACGCCCAATGTTCACGCCGCGGCGTTAACGGGAAAACGAACGAATATGATTGCTCTCGTGGCGCCTGATATTTCAAATCCGTTTTACGGCGAACTGGCCAAAAGCATTGAGGAAAGAGCGGATGAGCTCGGTTTTCAAATGTTGATTTGCAGCACCGATTACGATCCGAAAAAAGAAACAAAGTATTTTTCTGTGCTGAAACAGAAAAAGGTGGATGGCATTATTTTTGCAACAGGGATTGAAAGCCATGACAGTATGTCTGCTTTGGAGGAAATCGCCAGTGAACACATTCCGATTGCCATGATTTCTCAGGATAAGCCGCTTCTTCCGATGGATATTGTTGTGATAGATGACGTTCGTGGCGGATATGAGGCTGCCAAGCATCTTCTGTCACTCGGCCACACGAACATCGCCTGCATTATTGGAGACGGGTCAACGACAGGCGAAAAAAATAGAATCAAAGGCTTCCGTCAGGCGATGGAGGAAGCGGGCGTGCCCATTGATGAATCACTTATCATCCAGACGCGGTTTTCCTTGGAAAGCGGCAAGGAAGAAGCGGGAAAATTGCTCGACAGAAACGCTCCGACTGCTATTTTTGCCTTCAACGACGTATTGGCTTGTGCCGCCATACAAGCTGCGAGAATAAGAGGCATAAAAGTGCCGGATGATCTTTCTATCATTGGTTTTGATAATACGATACTCGCAGAAATGGCGGCTCCGCCCCTGACAACCGTAGCCCAGCCGATAAAAGAGATGGGGCGGAGCGTCATCGAACTGCTGGCAGAAGCAATAGAGGGAAAACGAAAGGCGAAACAAAAAATAGTGCTCCCGCCTGAGCTTGTAGTCAGACATTCTACATCACCGCTCAACACATGAGCCCGCTAATGAGCGGGTTTTTTCATTATGACAGTTGAAGCCAAAAAAACATATTGCGTGTAAACCAAAGGCAGTGTAAAATGAAACCATCTTTTGAGAAAGCGCTTGCGCAAAATGGCAGAGCGGATAGAACCGCTGTTTTTTTAGCTGTTAAGAGAAAGCGCTTTCCCGAAGCGAGCCCGAAATGAGATAAAGGAGAGGATGGGACGTGGAACATCAAGTAAGGTGCGCAGTATTGGGATTAGGAAGGCTCGGTTATTATCATGCGAAAAATCTCGTCACCAGTGTGCCGGGGGCAAAGCTGGTTTGTGTCGGTGATCCGTTAAAAGGGAGAGCGGAGCAGGTTGCCAGAGAACTCGGTATCGAAAAATGGTCAGAGGACCCGTATGAAGTGTTAGAAGATACCGGCATTGACGCTGTCATTATCGTAACGCCGACAAGCACACATGGTGATATGATCATCAAAGCTGCCGAGAACGGCAAACAGATCTTTGTTGAAAAACCGCTGACATTAAGCCTTGAGGAATCTAGAGCAGTTTCTGAAAAAGTGCAGGAGACAGGTGTCATCTGCCAAGTCGGCTTTATGAGACGGTTCGATCCAGCATACGCAGATGCCAAACGGCGGATCGACGCTGGAGAAATCGGCAAACCTATCTATTATAAAGGCTTTACGCGCGACCAAGGCGCGCCTCCCGCAGAATTTATCAAACACAGCGGTGGGATTTTTATTGACTGTTCCATCCATGACTATGATATTGCCCGTTATTTGCTAGGGGCGGAAATTACTTCTGTTTCAGGACACGGCAGGATTCTGAACAATCCGTTTATGGAGCAGTATGGCGATGTGGATCAGGCGCTGACGTATATTGAATTTGACTCCGGCGCAGCGGGGGACGTCGAGGCAAGCAGAACCTCTCCATACGGACATGACATCCGGGCGGAGGTTATCGGGACAGAGGGCAGTATTTTCATAGGGACATTGAGACATCAACATGTGACCATCCTATCGGCTAAAGGGAGCAGTTTTGATATCATTCCAGACTTTCAAACTCGTTTTCATGAAGCCTACTGCTTGGAGCTTCAGCATTTCACCGAGTGTGTCCGGAATGGAAAAACACCGATTGTGACAGATATTGATGCGACGATCAATTTAGAAGTGGGTATCGCCGCAACCAATTCCTTTCGAAGCGGCAGGCCGGTACAGCTAGATGTGAAGCGCGCTTATACAGGTATGTAAAAGCTAATATGTTGCATTTTAGGCTTTCCGCAAAAAAAAGCAAGGACATTTTTAGCCCTTGCTTTCTCTTTTCTCATATAAATAGTACATATAATCAGTAGGTGCGCCAGAATGGCCCAGCTGTCTCAGCATGGCGGTTACGTTTCCTCTGTGGTAAGTGCCGTGATTGACGACATGCAGGATGGTGTCTGCATAGGTTGATTCCAGTGTACCTAGTTTCGGATGCTGCATTGTGAAGGTCTGTTCTAAGTCCGTCTGGCGGCTGAAGAAATCATGATACTGTGACTCCAGCTCGGCAGCGTGCTGTTTAATCGCTGCCATATTACCTTGCGCGGACTCTAATTTGCCTGCGCTGTCTATAATCTCTTGGTAGGCCACTCCCGAAAGAACATTCAGCCAAATGTAGTCAGCCCTGCACATATGAAGCAGCACGTCGCTGACAGAAGGAAATACGCTCTTTACTTCTTGATAGGCAGTTTCCTCCGGCAGGTTTTCGATATGGGTAAATATTTTCTTGTTTGCCCAAGAATGATAGTCATAAAACTGTTTTGCATCAGTCATCAGTATGCCCCCTTTTCTAAGAAATTCGTTTTTTTCATTTGTTTCTCCTTCAATTGCAAAAGAGTGACACCCCAAAATATCCTGCCGCTGCCCACATTACCGCTGCAGAGCATTTGTTTACGATCACCATTAGCCTGCCGCTCGTATCTATCGTCTGAAACAGCCGGCCCGCTATCGCAAGGCTGATAAACCAAATCCAAGACACAGCGATGCAGGCGGCCATAAAGAGCCATTTCTCAAGCCCCGAATATTGAAGAGAGCTCGTGCCAATGACGCCGATCGTGTCCAGAATGGCATGCGGGTTTAAAAGAGAAACAGCGGCCGCAAACACGGCTTGTTTTTTTGCTGTAAACGCATGTTTCTCATCTTGGCTTGTCTTTGGACGGCTGTTCCAAGTCACCCATCCCATATAAAGCAAAAATAAAAATCCGCCAGCCATCATTGCTGCCTTAAACATGGGCAGCTGCTGCACAATGACAGATACGCCTGCAATGGCTAATACAATGAGCAGGGTGTCGCAGACTGAAGCACTGATGACGGCGGGGAGTGCTCGCCAAACTTGCTTTTGCCACGCGCCTTGCTGAAAAATAAACACATTCTGCACACCCAGCGGCAAAATTAAGCCAAACGCGAGCACAATTCCGTGAATGATTGCATTCATGCTGAAAAAAGCTCCTTTCACATCTTTTTTTCAATCATAAAAGAGAAGTTTACCAAAGTCTCCAGCCATTTGGTTGGGTATGGAGCCAGCCAAATGTATAATGTGAAAAAAGGGGGGCATGACCTTGTCGCAATGGAAGCCAAGCCGAAAGTCAGATGTTCCGCTGCATCGGCAGATCGAACAATATATGAAAGACAAGATTCTTCACGGAGAGTGGGCTGTAGGGACGAAAATCCCTTCACAGAGAACGCTGGCCGGCATGTTTCAGGTCAACCGCAGCACAGTCACAGCAGCCATAGATGAACTCACGTCTCAAGGCTTGTTAGAGGGAAGAAGAGGCGGCGGTACAAAGGTTGTAAACAGTACTTGGAGCGTGCTGGCGGCTGAGCCTCCGCTTGATTGGAGCGATTACGTCCGTTCGGGCATTCATCGCGCCAATTCTTCCATCATTCAAGCTATTAATCAGAACGAACCAAGAGCGGATATCATCAGATTAGGAACTGGAGAACTTTCACCGGATCTTGTGCCTGCTGACACAATTGGACGGATGTTTCAGCAAATCAATCCGGGCGTCCTGTCTTTAGGATATGAGCAGCCGAAAGGAAACCGTCAGCTGCGGGAGGCAGTGGCCGACCATTTAAAAGGAAAGAAGATCCATGTGTCACCGTCTGCAATTTTAATTGTGTCCGGTGCACTTCAGGCACTTCAGCTCATCTCAATTGGACTTTTAAAACGAGATTCTGTCATTTTGACGGAGAAGCCGTCCTACCTTCAATCCTTGCATGTATTTCAATCAGCTGGGATGCGGCTTCGCGGCTTGCCGATGGATGATGAAGGGGTCAAAGCGGGGCTTGTTTCTTCTAATCGAAAACAATATGGAGGACAGCTGCTTTACACGATTCCGTCGTTTCATAATCCGACAGGCACAGTCATGTCAGAGCAGCGAAGGAAAGAGATCATCAGCCTGTCAAAAAAAGAGCAGCTGCCCATCATTGAGGATGATGCGTACGGTGATTTATGGTTTGAAGAAAAACCTCCGCAGCCGTTGAAAGCAATGGATCATGAGGGCAATATTCTGTATCTGGGCACGTTTTCAAAAACGGTTAGCCCTGGTCTGCGAATCGGCTGGCTTGCCGGTCCGGAGCCGGTTATTGAAAGGCTGGCGGACATTAAAATGCAGACAGACTACGGATCAAGCGGCCTGTCCCAGTGGGCGGCTGCCGAGTGGCTGTCACAGGGGTATTATGAAGAGCATCTGACTTGGGTACGCAGGAAGCTTAAAGAAAGGAGAGACGCCGCCGTTCATTTTCTCGAGCGGTATGCCGGGGACATTGCCACGTGGCGGATTCCCGCAGGCGGCTTTTATATTTGGGTGACATTTCACAAAAACCTGCCTGTCAGCCGTTTCTTTTATGGATTGCTGAAACGGCAGGTGCTTGTGAATCCCGGCTGCATTTATGACGGTGAAGACCGAAACAGCATCAGGCTGTCATATTCCTATGCATCTCTTGGAGATTTGGAAACTGGCATTAAAGCGGCAGCTGAAACAGCACGCCGCCTGATGATGTCCTAAGCTTTGGTTATACGATGACAGCTCCCAGTGACCTGGCGAAGGCAATCGCGTGCTCAGGTGCGATTTTGCAGCCTTTCAATTTGTCGAGGGAGACATGAAGCTGTTCAAAACGGCACGTGCTGATGTCCATGTTTTGAAGGGACGTGCCGGTAAAGCTGGCGCCTTCCAATTCGCATCCGTCAAAGTGTGTCTGCTGGAGCACCGTATCGCTGCATTCACTTTGCATAAGAGCACAGTGATCAAATCGAACTTGTTTCATATTTGAATACGAAAATGAGCTGAAATGTCCGTGGCATTCCTCGAATGAAACATTCCGGAGCGTTGCTTCCGCCACATTCATTCCAACCATTTTTGACTGCTTAACTGAAGTTCTGTGAATGACAGCCCCGCTGAAATCGGCGTTTGATAAATCGCATTTTTCAAAGATCACATCGGTCAGTTCAATATGCCGAAAAGACACATCGATAAAGACGACATTTCTGAATACCGTTTTTTCCACACAGAGTCTTTCGATATCTTCGCCGCAGATTGTACAATCTTCAAACAAATGCATGCTGATTACATCATCCTGCGTCACGGCATCATGAAAATCTGCGGTTTGCAGGTTTTCCGGTATGTTCGGTTTTTGAATTGCGATTTTATTCATGTCATGACATCCTTTGCTGCCCGAAAAACAGAGGCTTCCGGGTTCAATTTAATAGATCGTTAAGGAAATTGATACATATAGTAAATCGTGAAGAGCCTTTTCTTGGTACAGCAGCCCGCTTGTTTTGTAAGCATAAATGGAAAGCTTCCTATACGTCAAGGCGTTTACAGGCCGAAAAAGCCAAAGGGAACAGGAGGAATGCGGAATGGGGCATTACATCAAAACCGAGGAGCATGTGACACTGTTTGTAGAGGATATCGGACATGGAAGGCCGATCATCTTTTTGCACGGGTGGCCGTTGAATCATAAGATGTTTGAATATCAAATGAATGAGCTTCCGAAAAGGGGATTTCGTTTTATCGGCGTTGATTTACGGGGATATGGGCAATCTGACCGCCCTTGGGAAGGCTACGATTATGACACGATGGCCGATGATGTGAAAGCAGTCATTTATACGCTGCAGCTTGAGAATGCGATTCTTGCCGGTTTTTCAATGGGCGGCGCAATTGCAATCCGTTATATGGCAAGGCATGAAGGAGCCGATGTTGATAAGCTGATTTTACTGTCTGCAGCGGCCCCCGCGTTTACAAAACGCCCGGGTTATCCGTACGGGATGAGGAAGCAGGATATTGACGATATGATTGAATTGTTCAAAGCTGATCGGCCCAAAACACTGGCTGATTTAGGGAAACAGTTTTTTGAGAAAAAAGTGTCTCCAGAGCTTAGACAGTGGTTTCTCAATCTGATGCTGGAGGCCTCCTCCTACGGGACGATCCACTCGGGCATCGCATTAAGAGACGAAGATCTCAGAAAGGAACTTGCTGCAATCAAGGTGCCGACGCTGATTCTGCACGGGAGAAAGGATAGAATTGCGCCGTTTGATTTTGCGAAAGAATTGAAGCGCGGCATCAAACAGTCGGAATTGGTTCCGTTTGCAAACAGCGGGCACGGAGCATTTTATGAGGAAAAAGAGAAGATCAACAGTTTGATTGCGCAGTTCTCCAACTCATAAGAAAAAACCCGACATTGATCGGGTTTTTTATATAATTCCTCTGTTTTGCAGTGCGTTAATGATGAAATCAGCTCCATCGGAAATAGAGGTCTGGTCAGACTCAATGATGAAATCGGGTGAAAGCGGCGCTTCATACGGAGAATCGATCCCGGTGAAATGTTTGATCTCTCCGTTTCGCGCTTTTTTATAAAGCCCTTTTGGATCGCGCTGTTCACAAACATGCAGCGGGCACTTCACATAAATTTCGAAGAACTCACCTTTAGGAAAGAGCGCTCTAACCATGTCCCGATCCTCTCTGAATGGAGAAATAAAAGCCGTTAAAATCATTTGCCCGCTGTCGACAAACAGCTTCGCCACTTCCCCGATCCGGCGGATGTTTTCAATCCTGTCACCAGTCTGAAATCCAAGATCTTTGTTTAAGCCGTGGCGGATATTATCACCGTCAAGCACGTAGCTCTGAATGCCCTTGCGGTAAAGCTTTTCATCGACTGCATTGGCCAGCACCGATTTTCCGGAGCCGGACAAACCTGTAAACCAGAGGACGCAGCTTTTGTGTCCGTTTAAGGACTGTCTGTCAGACTTTGAGATGGCAGCGGGATGCCAAATGATGTTCGGATTGTGTGTCATTGCAATTCCCCGCTGTTTTGCTTGATGGCAACAGGCTGTTGGTGAAGTCCCTTGATCAGCACGGCTGCGACCTCAGGCCGGCTGAATTCTTTAGGCGGCTTTTTGCCTTGGCGGAGAAGCTCTCTCACTTTTGTGCCTGATAAGTGGATGTGGTCTCTCGGGCTGTGCGGACATGTTTTGGAGGTGCCCATGTTTCCGCATTTTCGGCAATAAAAGCTGTGCTCAAAAAACAGCGGCTTGATGCCCAGCTCTTCCTCTGTGAATGATTGAAAAATATTTTGGGCGTCGTATGTTCCATAGTAGCTGCCGACACCCGCGTGATCACGGCCTACAATAAAATGGGTGCAGCCGTAATTTTTTCGGACGAGCGCATGGAAAATCGCTTCCCGCGGACCTGCATAACGCATGGCGGCAGGGAAAACCGATAACATGACACGATCCTTTGGATAATAGTGATTAAGCAAAGCCTGATAGCTCTCCATTCTGATATCGCTGGGGATATCGTCTGACTTTGTTTCTCCGACAAGCGGGTGAAGCAGCAGACCGTCGACCGTTTCTAACGCTGTTTTTTGAATGTATTCATGCGCTCTGTGAACAGGGTTCCTGGTTTGAAAGCCGACAATCGTCTTCCAGCCGAGTTTTTTAAAGGCGGCTCTTGTTTCAGCGGGCGTTGCATAAAACTGTTCGAAAGATTTGTCAGGCAGGCGGCTGACCGTGATAGGCCCTCCGATATAGTAATCCGGGCGCGCCAGCAATTTTTTTACGCCTGGGTGGGCAGGATCGTTTGTTTTAAAAACAGAAAGTGCTTCTTGTGTTTTATCAGGATGGTATATATCGGTGACTGTGATCATGCCGTAGGTAACACCGTCTTTCACAAGCTTGACGTGATCTCCGGCAGACAGCTGTCTTGCTGTTTTTTCTCCGACAGGCAGCGTAATCGGCAGGCTCCACGGCAAGCCGTTTGCCAGCCTCATCTCTTTCACAACGGAATGATAATCTTTTTCTCCCAAAAAACCTGTTAACGGGCTGTAGCCTCCGATCGCAATAAGCTCCAGGTCGCTCAGTGCAAGCTGATCCAGCTCCGCTTCGCACGTGCACCCTTCAAAATGGCATGCGTGATCACAACGGTTGATTAATACCCCTCCGTGGGGTTCGTTTCCATTCAACGTGTTCAACCTCCATTTATACGTTTCCTTGTTTTCTTTGCTGCAGTTAATGAAAGTTTGACATCAGCGCCTCAACATCATTTCGACTCTCATAGCCAGAACCTGCCGTCCGCTATTCCTGATGCAGGCCGCATTCTGTTTTCTCCCGTCCGGCCCATCTTCCAGCCCTCTCATCGTTCGGGTCCGGGGAAGGCAATGTACACATTTCACAGCCTATGCTCGGGTAATGTTGATCGTGCAGTTTGTTATAAGGCAAATTGTGCAGGCGGATGTACGTCCAAACGTCATCCCATGTCCAGTGGATGAGCGGGCAAATTTTGATGAGCTCAAACTTCTGGTCCAGGTTTACGTATTGAATATGCTTTCTCGTTGGTGACTGATCCCGGCGCAGTCCTGAAATCCAAGCTGTCATGCCGGACAGGTGCTTTTTGAGCGGTTCGATTTTCCGCAATTGGCAGCAGAGGTTCGGGTTATGCTTCCACAGCTCTCCGCCGTACTTCGTCCCCTGTTCTGTTAAGCTCAGCTCGGGTTCGAGCATCTGGATTGCAAATCCCGGATATCGTTCTTTGACGGTCTCGATCAGCTCATATGTTTCCTGAAAATGAAGCCCGGTATCCAAAAAGATGATGTGTGCATTTTTGTTGATTTTTGATATTAAGTCGAGAAGCACCATTCCTTCTGCGCCAAAGCTGCAGGCGTACACAATCTTTTCTCCGTACGTTCGGTAAGCCCATTTCAACACATCGAGCTCATCGATCAATTGATCCGTTATCCGTTTGGACAGCATGTCGTTCCATGTGTCATATGTGATGGTTTCGTTCAATGTTTTCCCCCCGTTTGCATCTGCTTTTTTTATCTATTGATCGAGTTATAGGCAGACTATTCATTTTTTGCATAAAGGTTCAGGGTTTTTAGGGGCTGCGCCCGCCTAAAATGAGGTGCGGAACCATTAAGAGCCCGGCTGAATATGCTTTTTAGCAAAATGGTTTTATGCCCAAGGAGAGGTAGTATGCCGATTGCCATTTATCAGGGGCATCATCATTCGCTTGCCCCGGCTGATATTAACATCGTCATTGATGTCATCAGAGCATTTACGGTCGCCCATTATGCGTTTATCGGCGGGGCGAAAGAGATTTTGTTGGTCCGGACAGCTGATGAAGCCTTTGCGCTGAAAGACACCTATCCGGATTATGTATTGACGGGAGAGGAAAAGGGGGTCGGTATCAGCGGATTTGATTTAGATAATTCTCCAAAGCGCATGGCTGTGCAGAATATGGCGGATAAAAGCCTGATCCAGAAAACAACAAACGGCGTCACAGCAGCATTGGGGGCGCTGAACGCAAAGCATCTGTTCGTAACTGGATTTTCCAATGCCAAAACAACGGCACAGCATGTGAAAAAGCTCGCCGCAAACGATTGTGTCATAAACATTGTGGCTTCCCATCCATCCGGTGATGACGATATGGCGTGTGCGGAGTATATCAAAGGCATCATTGAAGGGACAAATGCGGTAACGGCTGCGGAGGCGATTGAAAGAATAAAACGCTCTTCTGTTGCGGAGAAGTTTTTTGACAGCCGCCAGCCATTGTTTGATCCGGAAGACATCGTTTACTGTACAAAAGAACTGACGGGCGATTTCGTGATGAAAGTGAAACAAGATGGAGAAGTTCCAACGATAGAGAGGGTCATAATATGAATGATTTTTCACTAGAATTGCCAGTGAGAACAAACAAGCCGAGAGAAACCGGGCAGTCCATTTTAATTGATAACGGCTATCCCTTGCAATTTTTCAAAGATGCGATAGCCGGAGCGTCCGACTATATTGATTTTGTGAAATTCGGCTGGGGCACATCATTACTTACGAAAGATCTTGAAGAAAAAATCAGCACACTGAAAGAACATGACATTACATTTTTCTTTGGCGGCACACTGTTTGAAAAGTACGTAAGCCAGAAAAAAGTGAATGAATTTCATCGGTACTGCACCTATTTCGGCTGTGAATATATTGAGATTTCAAACGGTACGCTCCCGATGACAAATAAAGAGAAAGCGGCTTACATTGCCGATTTTTCTGATGAATTTCTTGTGCTCAGTGAGGTGGGCAGCAAGGATGCGGAATTAGCAAGCCGGCAAAGCTCTGAGGAATGGCTTGAATATATCGTTGAGGATATGGAAGCGGGCGCGGAAAAAGTGATTACAGAAGCCAGAGAAAGCGGAACGGGAGGGATCTGTTCCAGCAGCGGCGATGTCAGGTTTCAAATTGTTGACGACATCATTTCCTCGGATATTGATATCAACAGGCTGATTTTTGAAGCGCCTAACAAAACGCTTCAGCAAGGGTTTATTCAAAAAATCGGGCCGAATGTGAATCTGGCCAATATTCCATTTCATGATGCCATCGCGTTGGAAACGCTGCGTTTAGGGCTAAGATCCGATACCTTTTTTCTGTAAAATAGCGGCTGCGGGGCTCTCGTCGTGAAGAGAGCCTCTGCCTATTATTTTTTATGGCGGTACATAGGCGTGAGATAGGGAAGTGAGGTCAGGCGGATGTTGTAGATGAAGTCGATGACTCTTGTCGATATCACCTGGCATATGAGGGCTTGAATGACGATGCCCCAGTCAATAATAGACGCGGTGACCATAAAAATGATGCAATTCATGATGAGCAGGATCGTTCCAGGATTCCCGCCGCGGTAGATAGAAATCATCAGAGCAAGGGCTCCGAATCCTCCGTTCGAAATTTTATATTTGTATAAAAGTCCGATTCCGAGTCCCAATAACACTGCGCCGCTTGCCAGATCAAGCCACAGGTTAGATGTGATATCAGGAAAAACTGCATCAAAGATCAATACCGAGACAGAGGTGACGGTGATAGAAGCGAGGGTGCCGGTGAATGTTCTCATCTCCAGCCATTTTAAAGCGGTAAAAAGCATTGATACATTCACAGCCCACACTGAAAATCCGTGGGGGATTTGAAACAGATAATGCAATAGCACCGCAATACCTGCTGCACCGCCTGTCGGAATATCATGCGGAAATAAAAACAAGGACATGCCGAGTCCCTGTAGTACGCCGCCTACGACAATCATAAACGTAAGTTTTGCTTTCATCAGCAGTTCAGCCATTAAGTCATTTGCTCCTTTATGAAAAGACTTGTCCGCTGTTTTCATTTTATGAGGCTGTCCATTATTTATGTCTCAAAATAAAGAAATGGCCCAGCTTAATAGGCTGAGCCATCCCACTTGTAGCGATTGACGATCTCCATATTGATCTCTGTGCCAATGCCTTTTCCTTTCGGGATGTGGACCATTCCTTTTGAAGGCTGCAGGCTGACGAGATCTGTAAAAGGATTCTCCATGACGTCCCACTCGATCGGTTCAATGTGATCGTTCTTCATTTTAGACCATGGGGGCAGACAGGCTTGTGCAAATAAAGCATAGAGCCGTGAGAGCGATCCGTCATATGCATGGGCGGATGCTCTGACGCCGAAATAACGCGCGAGCTGGAGGCAGTCCCGAAACTCATCAATTCCGTTGACATGCATGACATCGGGCTGAATGATATCCAAACAGCGCTGTGAAAGGAGAGGCACATATTGCGCCGGGCCTTTCATGTTTTCTCCGCCGGCAACAGGAACAGACAAACGGCTTCGAATCATAGCGTAATCCTGCGGCTGATCAAAGGGCAAAGGCTCCTCAAGCCAGCCAATGTTCGTCCATTCGGAGAAATAGCGCTCCCATTTAAAAGCCGCAGCGGCATCGTAGCTTTGGTTTGCGTCCAGAATCATCGTAATGGAGCTGCCTGCTGTATGCTGCAGCGCATTGATGTGCCGGACATCCTCCTTGAATGAAGTCCCGCCAATTTTGACTTTGATTTGCTCAAAACCTTTTTTCAACTGGGCTTCAACATTGGAGACTGAGCGGCTGATCCATTGCGGGGAGTCTGAGTACGATTGAAAAGACGCGTACACAGGAATCTCCTCTCTGTATCGCCCGCCCCATAATTCGCAAACCGAACAATCCGCAGCTTTGGCTGCAATCTCTGTCAGCGCCATGCTTACAGCGGAGGCCGCCCGCTGGTGCCATTTTTGAATCGTGCGCACTAATGACAGGCGGCTGCCAGCCTGTTTTCCTAATAGAAATGGGATGATCCGCTTCGTAAAACCGACATGGAGAGCAGGGAGCCAATCAACGCATTCTCCCCAGCCGTCTATCCCGCTTTCGGTGATAATCCTGATGAGATAACAAGTCCGATATCGTTTAAACCCATTGGCATCTCCGTATGGATTATCTAATCGGTGAAATAGCGGAAAGGTTTCAATCCGTACAATTTTCACACTGGGTGCTACCTTTCCTCAGCGGGCTGGAGCCGATTGCCAGCCATTTTAGGGTCTTCTTTTTCTTTTGTTTCTTCATTGTTTTGCTTCACATGGATGAGCATCATCACAAGAATCCCGACAACGAGAGTCAATCCCGCGATGCTTAAAAACATGCCGGGTCTGGACCATTGCATCAGGCGGCCGAAAATCGGAGGACCGATCGCTACCCCTAAGAAACGTACAGAGCCGTACAGCGAGGTGACAAATCCCCGTCTTTCTTTGCCGACAGCCCCGGTAATGAAACTGTTCACACAAGGAAGGACAAGACCTGAGCCTATACTGCTCAGTACAAGAACACTGATAAAAAGGACAAGATTTTCAATGAATGACAGTGCCGCGTAGGATACGGTCATGAACGCCAATCCAAGTACGATCAGCTTTTTCATTAACGATTGCTTTTGCCCGATTTTGCTTCCTGTTGTGTAGGACGTCACACACATAACCAAAAGCGGGATCGCTAAAATTAAGCCTTTTTTCACGCCGTCGGTGTCGTATGTTTTTTCAAGAACATCTGAGAGATAAAACAGGATGCCGAATAAAGTAAACAAACAGGTCGCACCGGCTAAATAAGCGGTAAACAGCCATCTGCCTTCATGTTTAAAGACACTTAACAGCCCTTTTGCATATTTTCCGATTGGTGGCGGTTCTTTTTCCTTTTTCTTTTCTTTAATAAAAATCCAAGTCAGTACGATCGAAATGATACAAAACACAGGAAAGGCAAAAAACGCGCCATACCAGACAAGCAGGGCGATCAGCGAGCCAATGATCGGCGATAGCACTTTCCCCATGCCGTTTGAAGCTTCAACAAGGCCGAGCACCTTGCTCTCCTGGGCGCCTTTAAACAGATCTCCCGTCAGTGCCATGGCAATTGGGCCGGTTCCGGCTGCCCCGATTCCCTGTAACGCTCGTCCTGCCATGACCCAAGGGTAGGCATTGTCAAAAAAACCTGCCGCAAACCCGGCTAACAAACCGCCGGCACCATACAAAATTAAGCAGGGAATAATGATGACTTTCCTTGAGAATCGGTCTGCGAGATAACCGACAATCGGAATCGCAAATGCTGCAATCAAGGAAAATACTGTGATCACGAGACTGACTTGAAATTGTGATAAATGAAGTTCAGATTTCATTTTTGGCAAAATCGGAATAAGCATCGAGTTTCCTAGGGTTAATATTAAAGGGATTGAACCGATTGCTACAATCGTCATTCCGTTATTTTGTTTTGATGATTCCATCTCAGAGCACACTCCTTTTCTTCTGCTTAGAATGTCCCTGATGGCTTCGTTTATTCAGCGATCAGACAGCAAAAAACCGAACAGAAGATACCTGTTCGGGAAAAAAGAGGGTTAACCGAGAGCCTGTGAAATCAAAGCATATATGTGTCCATTTTGAATAGGCGCTTTTTTCTGATAGAACAAAAGCGGAGGTTCATCATCTTTACGAAATCCCATTTCTATCAGGCTGTCATGCAGAGACGTGTGTTCACTCGGTATATCGATTCGCATCGGCCCTTGTTTGCCGGCCGCCAGCCTGTTAATTATCTGTGCTGCAACATCTGATGATGGAGCGATGATGGGGCCGAATTTCAAATTGGCCGGTGTCTGTACAGAAAGTCCGTAGCCAATGAGCTGTCCGTCCTGATTTCGGGCGATGATACATTCGCATGAAGCAGAAATAAGCTGCTGCAAAAGGTTTGATCGATCTCCGCCAAAGGCAGCCAGATCCGCCGCGGTTAAGTCGTGAAAGTCTTGTTCTCTAAAGGATGTCAGTTCAGCATCAAGCTTTTTTGTATAAGGTTGAAAACTGTGACAGCTGTACTTTCGCACTGAACCTGCCGTATGAAAACCTGCTTTTTCATAAAGCGGCAAACCTTCTTTTGTGGCGCAAAGTCTGATGGCGGTGTTTTCATCTGTTTGGGTGATACAGGCGTTTACCATACGCCGGCCGAGACCGAGCCGTTGATATTCTTTGTCCACGATCACGAGGCCGATAGAAGCAAGACGGCCAAACAAAAACAAGCCGATGCAGGAAATAATATCACCGCTGACATTTTGATAGCCGAAAAAGTGTCCTTGCTGGACAAGCAGTGCCAGCTCTTGTTCGCCGTAATCCGGCCACCCGGCTTGCCTGCAAAGCCGCAATAGACTAGGGATATGTTCTTCATGAAGCTTAATCAGCTCATCGATTACCCTCATACAGATCACCTGCTTGTTTCGAGTTTTTTATACATGATGATATGTGTGCCTATGCCGGGAATCTCAAACGGTTCGCCGAGTTCTTCCCAGCCAAGCTTTGAATAGTAGCCTTTCACATGGCTTCTGGCATTGCACCAGACTGCCTGAACGCCGTTCTTTGCCAGTTTCTGCTCCGCGTGTTTGATCAGCGTGCTACCGCCTTTTTGATCGCGATACCCTTCAAGCGTTGCCATGCCTCTCAGCCGATATGCTGGGGATTCTGTTATTAATGGCTGATTTTGCGGGGAAAAAGAAGCGATGCTGATCAGCTTCCCTTCAAAAAATGCGCCGAGATGAAAGGAGCCTTTTGCATGATCCTCTTCATATTTGCATTCTTCAATGGATTGATGGGGACGCAGAATGCGGTGCCGGATTTCATATGTATCTTCCGCGGAAATGGTTTTGACTTCGAGCATAATGTTCCTCCTCATGACTGTTTTTCTATATCGTAACACGAATCCCGTTGAAAAAGACCGCCCGATTGGATCAGACAGTCTTTTAAGGGATTAATGCAAAAAGATATTTTGGCGCTGCTCATCTTTTTGCTGAATATATGAAGTAAGCTCAGCGGTTAAGTCAGATCTGAGGAAAGGCGTTATCAAGTAGATGCCGTTAAACAGCTCGCATGCCGTATCCAGCAGGGAGCGGGCAATCGCAAGGCCTTCCGCCTTTTGCTTTTCTTTATCTTCACCGGCACGGGCCATTTTTTCGCGAATCGTATCAGACAGCTTAATGCCGGGAATTTCATTATGGATGAATTCGGCATTCCGGCTGCTTGTCAGCGGCATGATGCCGATATAGACCGGCGTCTTCAGATGTTTTGTTTCGTTATGGATATCGACAAGCTGCTGCTCGGAATAGACAGGCTGAGAAACAAAATAATCTGCGCCGCAATCTATTTTTTTCTCAAGCCGTTTTACCGCTTTATCCAGATGGCGGACGTTAGGATTAAATGCGGCGGCAACTGAGAAATTCGTTTTCTTGCCGAGCGGTTTTCCAGATAGAGACAGACCTTCATTGAATTGTTTGATCAGCCTGATTAAATCAAAAGATGTTAAATCATATACAGACGTCGCACCAGGAAAATCCCCGATTTTAGAAGGGTCGCCTGTAATCGCAAGCACGTCATTCAGCCCTAACGTATCAAGGCCCATTAAATGTGACTGTAAGCCGATAATGTTACGGTCACGGCACGTAATATGGACAAGGGAACGCATATCGAGCTGCTGCTTGACAAGAGCGCCGCAGGCAACATTGCTGATCCGCGGGGTCGCCAGAGAATTGTCGGCGAGTGTCAGGGCATCGATTCCCGCTTCTTTTAATTCAGCAGCCGCCGATAGAAATTTGTCAAAGCTTAGTTTTTTCGGCGGGTCCAGTTCTACGATAATAGAGCGTTTTTTCGCCGCGATCTCATCCAGGCCGGGCTCGGTTCGCTCGTGATGAACAGAAATGAATTCTTTTGCCCGGGTTTTGACTTCTTTTTCCGTAATCGGAGCCAGCCCGCCAACCGCTTCCGCCATCGCCCTGATGTGATTCGGCGTTGTGCCGCAGCAGCCGCCGATAATCCGCGCGCCTTGCTTACGGAATTCTGACGCGCTGTTTTGAAAATACGTGTCGTCTGTTTCATAGACGAGCCGTCCCTCTTCAAGCGAAGGAAGGCTGCTGTTCGGATAAACGGATAAGAATACGTCATCAAAAATCGGCACTTCGCTGAGCGCTTCAATCATGTGATAAGGGCCGAGGCGGCAGTTAATGCCGACAATATCAGCTCCGAGATCCGCAATCGAGCGCAATGCGTCAGAAAGCGGCGTTCCGTCCTGCAATACGCCTTGCTCGTGCATGGAGACATTGAGCATAATCGGAAGATCAGTCTCTTTGCGCGCGATTTTCAGCACTTCACGGGCTTCTTCCAAATCATAATATGTTTCTAACAGTAAGCCATCCGGCTCTTCATGCAGCAGCAGATACAACTGCTCGCGGAAGCTGCGCTTAATTTCGTCAAGACTGTACGCATTTTTATTAAATGTCCGTATGCCGCCCATCGTTCCAAGCACGTATGCATCGCCTGCTGAAGCCCGCGCGATCTTTACGGCCTCCTGATTCATTTTTTTGATGTCATCCTCAAGACCGTGTCTGGATAATTTAATATAGTTGGCCCCGTACGTATTCGTTTGAATAATGTTGGCTCCCGCTTCAACGTACGCTTTATGTATGCGCTGAATTTCCTCCGGCTTTGAAATATTGAGCTCCTCAAAACACCTGTCAATGCCATAGGAGTAGAGGAGCGTCCCCATGGCGCCGTCACCGATTAACACCTGTCTTTGCAAATCTTCTAAAAGTCCCATTGTCTGCCTCCTTTATTCACATCAGCAAGGAAAAAAGAGAAATAAAAAAAGTCCTCTTAAGAAGAAGACTTTGTCAGTGATTTTGTCTCTTCTTATCTTCCAAGCTGTTCGAGCTTGCTGGATTTAGCACCTTGGTCATGGCTGATCGCCATTACACCGGTTGCTGAAGCTTCGTCGGGCCAGTCCCTCTGCTTCTCTTGATAAGAACGGATATGAAATTTTCGTGTCAGGAAGTGCCAAAAGATACCTGGCGTTTTTCCCTTTCTCCAAATTTACCGAAAATAAAGACAATAATCAATAGGAATCAGAAAATTTATCTGAAATTTATAAATTGAACGTCAATTGGCAGGTCTGCTCCCCGCACAGCTGAGATAATCTGCTGCAGGTCATCTTTGTTTTTTCCGGTGACACGCACTTGATCATCCTGCACCTGAGACTTTACTTTCAGTCCGGAGTTTTTGATGATCGTATTGATTTTTTTTGCGTTGTCCTTGTCAATGCCTTGAACAAGCTTTGCACGCTGGCGTACCGTTCCGCCTGACGCGTTTTCAACCTTGCCGTACTCAATGTTTTTTGTCGGTACGTTTCGTTTAATCAATTTGCTGACCAGCACATCTTTCAGCTGGCTTAATTTGAATTCGTCATCGGAAACGAGGACCAGCTCCTCTTTATCTAAAGAAATGTCGCTTTTGCTGCCTTTAAAGTCATATCGGGTACTGATTTCCTTCAGTGCGATTTGGATTGCGTTTTGCACTTCAGGCAATTCTACCTTGGATACAATATCAAATGAGCTTTCTTTTGCCATATGAAAACCTCCATAACATTTAACTTATGTGTTGATTATAGTAGAATAAAGAGAAACTTCCAACAGAACAAAGAATCAATTTGTGATGATTGGAAAAAATGTTAACAAAATCCGCAGAGAATAAGCGGAACAGGAAGGACGATAGCATGAGACCAGGGCAGCAATTAACCTTGAGTATAGATCACCAAACCGACTTCGGTTACTTTTTAACCGATGGGGAAGATACGATTCTCTTACATAACAGTGAAATGACTGAGGATATCGAGGACAGAGACGAAGTAGAAGTCTTTATATACGTAGACCAGCAGGAAAGGCTTGCGGCCACGATGAAAATTCCGATCATCAGCGCGGATGAATATGGCTGGGTTGAAGTGGTGGATAAAGTGGAAGATATGGGCGTTTTCGTTGATGTCGGTTTATCGAAGGACGCACTAGTCGCAACTGAGCATTTGCCGCCGTACGAAGATGTCTGGCCGCAAAAAGGGGACAAACTTTACTGTATGCTGAAGGTGACGAACCGGGGGCGCATGTTTGCGAAACCAGCGCCGGAAGATATCATCAGCGAACTGTTTACCGACGCTTCAGAAGATCTGATGAATAAAGAGCTGACAGGTACGGTGTACAGGCTGATCGCATCGGGTTCATTCGTGATCACGGATGACGGTATCCGCTGTTTTATTCACCCGTCAGAAAGAAAAGAGGAGCCAAGACTCGGTTCAAGAGTCACAGGCCGGGTGATTCAAGTGAAAGAAGACGGTTCAGTCAACTTGTCGCTGCTTCCAAGAAAACAGGATGCAATGTCAGTTGATGCTGAGTGCATTCTAACGTATATGAGAATGAGAAACGGTGCCATGCCATACAGTGACAAAAGCCAGCCTGACGATATCAGAGAACGTTTTAATATGAGCAAAGCCGCCTTTAAACGCGCGCTGGGCCATTTGATGAAAAACGGAAAAGTGTATCAGGAAAATGGATGGACATACGAGAAAAAATAGCATGAAAACGGCTCGCCTGCAGCAGACTGCGGAGCGAGCCGTTTTTTTATGTCTAGTTTAATTCATCAACCAGCGTTCTGATTGCCATTTCGCGATCCACATTGTCTGAAATCGCAATCGGCGTAATATCAATGGCGAGAATGATCAGAATCAGGGCACCTGCTGCAGCAACATAAGAAACATAATAGAAATAGTTAGCGGTATCAACAGTGTTGACAAGCTCGGCCTGAACTCTGGATGTATCATCCTTAGAAGCGGCGATTTCCTTTGCAGCTTCTACTTTTTCTTCAACGATTTGACCTGCTTTTTTCAGCAGTTCATCCACTTTCAATGCATCTTTGCTGTAAACAGCTTTCTTCAGGTTATCAAAAAAGTCAGCATCCTCTTTTTTAATATCAGCGACAACCTGATTGGCAAAAGCCTTTGCCTGTTTTGTGTTGAGTTTGTCTGTCATCGCTTTATTAAAGACCTCTGGAAGCTGTTTGCCAACTTCCCCTTGGGCAAACACAAAGCCTTTAAAAATTTCCTCACCTGAATACTCAAGCTGCTTTGCCTGTGCCACACTTTCTTGCTGCTTTACCAAAAACACAGTCGTCACCAATACAACCGACAAAAATACTAGAAACGCCTTCTTCAAACTGAAACCTCTCCCTTCTTGTGTTTTTTATTCCACAACAGTCTGCGAATATATGTAAATTGAATCGTGGAATCGATAGGAGTGAGATACAATATCAAAATGCCGGCCATGATAATCGAAAAACTGATGAGGCCCAGCATGACTGCAAAAATCTCATGCATAAAAACAGCGATGATCAAAATCAATCTCCAATGCTTCTTCGGCGCAAACAGCGCCGCGAAAATGACAATTTGAACCAGCAGCGTCCCCCATGTCGGAATCACCACGAACGGACTTGTTACAATTGGCTTCGTTAACGCCTGAAAAAAGCCGTTAAAGCCAATGGTTTTTTCCTGGGCGAAATAATAGACGGCCGTTCCGTCCACCCATTCCTGCTGAGACAGCTTAGCGACGGTAGAGTGAAAATAAAGCACCGCCACTTGGATTCTGATCACAAAATAAGAAATAAAAGCTGTTATTTTTCCAAGTGTTCTTTTGCCCTCTACAGGTCTCGTGCTCCAATGCCATTTTCTCGGATCGGTCAGCGTGATGGGAAGCAATAAAAAGGTCATGACGGCTGCTGCCTGCTCGCCTCCGTCGATGACGATCAGCGATGACTGCAGGCTGTAACTGACATACCAATGCAGAACCCCGGTGATTCTGGGGCGCCAGCCAATGACAACAAGCACCAGAATGGCAATGCAGACCCATCTGAAAAGATTTAACATCATATAGTTATTTTCGCCGAGGCAAAAGAGACTGAGATTCATTTTACAAGCTGGATAGCTGCTGATCCCGCTGGCTGGCTTCATAATGAGGCTCGGGTGATTGATGAGCAGCGTCAGCAGGCTGGATAGCGCAATGATGCTTCGCGCGAGGCCGTATACATTTGTCCACGGGTTTCTTTCGTCCCATCTGGTGATGGTCTGTTTTATGTTTTCGAGCATGAGATCACAACCTTGACTATGCTTTTTACCTGATAAGACGAAGGGGTGTATTTAGAATAGCTCCAAGGAACAATATCCTCTTTCGTCAAATAGTAGCTGCCACAAAGCAGCGGGCGGGGAGCGGGTGTTTTTAATTGCACGGTTTTGGCTTTGCTTTTGCATGCGCCGAGGTCCTTTTCTTTACATGCTGTCCACTGTTCCTTGCCGACTTGGCTGTAGATCACGCCCATTTCAACGCCTTGTGACCGCCCATACCGATATAGGCCGAATAGGTTGTCAGCCCTCATATTGGGCCATCTGACCTTGGCGCTGGCATTTTCAGCCTCATATAAGCCGATTGCAGTATCACGCGGATTTTTGCTGAAAAAGCCCCAGCCCTGAGGGAGGATGCTGGACATGAGAAATTTGGAGTCCTTTGTCAGCGGAATCGGGGTTGTCCCTAAGCTGCCAATAATAGAAAACAGAAATAGCGAACCCCAAAGGATTGAAAAAATGACAAAAAATGATATCGATTTCTGCATTCGACTGCTCCTTTTAACCTGAAGAATCGTTTTTACACTTTTCATAATATAAAAACATTTATGTAATAAAAAGGTTAAAAAGTATGAGAAATTCCATTTTTGTTAAAAGGAAAAACAGGACATTTTACACTGCTATATGTGATTGATATATAGTGTTTTTTTCGATATATTTAAACCATGAAAACGAATCAAGTTAATGACCGCTGGATTGTTCAATTTCGAAAAGGGATTTTCGAGCTGGCCATCCTATCCCTACTGCGTTCTAAACCGATGTACGGTTATGAGCTGACGTCATCCTTAAAAACCACCTCGGCGCTGGCTATTTCAGAGGGAGCGATTTATCCGATTCTGAAACGTATGACCGAGAAGGGATGGATCGAATTTTTTTGGGAAGATTCACTGGACGGCCCGAAAAGAAAGTATTACAAAATGACGCAAAAAGGAGAAGAAATGTTAAAAGAACGGCTGGAGAAATACCTGGAAACCCATCAAGCCTTACTGTCTTTATCGGGGGATTTGCTATGAATGGACAGCTTATCATTGACCGATACATGGAGGAACTAAATGCAGAGCTGGCGAATATGCCTGATGTAGAGAGAGAAAACGCTATCGACGAATTAAAGGGGCATATCACCGCTTTCGTTCAAGACAGAATCAAAGCCGGCCTTAGTGAAGAGGAACTGCAGGAAGCTGTTGAATCTGAATTTTCTCATCCGAAGGAGCTTGCCGAATTGATGATGGGTGATGGGGGAGAGACGAAAAGGAGGAGGTCTTTATTGGGCAAAAGCTGGCTTTCGGTCCTTCTCATTGTCACGATTATCGCCCTGCCGCTGCTGCCGTCCGACTTCAGACATCTGCCGCTGGCTGTTTATTTAATGGTGCTCGCCGGATATGTATGGAAGCGGAAAAAATTGATGATGTTTGCAGGTGTCAGAAAAAACAAAATGCGCTCTCAAAAGGAGATTGTTACGATTTCGCGAGTCGGTGCGGTTTATCTGCTGTTTTTAGCAGTGGTGCTTCTTTTGAGCCCGTTCCTCAATGCGCTTGTCGTCCTGCTGCTGATTGCAGTAAGCTGCGCCGCTTTTTTTCTTTTTCTTAACATCAAGTAATCTTGTAGGAGGCTGTAAGATGGAAATCAGCATCAATTATCTATTAATTGTCATCGCGCTTTTATTCTTTGTGGTTGCCTATTTTGTCGGAATCAAAAAACAAACCTGGATGCTGGCTGGGTTTAACGAGGCGCGTATACGGGATAAAGACCGGCTGGCCAGAATAGCAGGCTACTTTTTCTTGAATTCCGGTTTGTTCATTTTGCTGAATAGTTTTATCTCATTTCAAGGTCAGGAGCAGCTCATACCTCCGCTTATACTGGCATATGGAGCAGGGGTTATTATTTATGTCAATAAAAAATTAGTAGAGTAGAAAAAGAAGGGCAGAGCGAAATATCTCTGCCCTTCTTTTTTGGGAAAATAAGAACGAAGCACCACATACAAGTTTTTGTATTTTTGATAGGATGAAGAAAAATGGTAGATTCCAAAATAGGAAGGATGTGGTGTTTTGCGCAACCTGACCAAGACATCTCTATTACTGGCCGGCTTATGCACGGCGGCCCAAATGGTTTTTGTAACACATGCCTCAGCTGATCAAAGCATCAAATACGACCATACGTATCAAACCCCTTCATACATCATCGAAAAGTCACCGCAGAAGCCGGTACAAAACACAACCCAGAAAGAATCGCTATTTTCCTATCTTGACAAGCATCAAACGCAGTTTAAGCTCAAAGGGAATGCGAACAGCCATTTTCGTGTTTCGAAAACCATAAAGGATCCAAAGACAAAACAAACGTTTTTTAAATTAACGGAGGTTTACAAAGGAATTCCGATTTACGGCTTTGAACAAGCGGTCGCGATGAAGGAAAACAAACAAGTGAAAAGTTTCTTTGGAAAGGTGCATCCGCAAATCAAGGACGTCTCCATCACACCGTCTATTTCTGAGAAAAAAGCAATACATGCAGCAAGGCGTGAGCTCGAGGCTTCCATTGGAAAAATCGAATATCTTGATGGGGAACCAAAAGGCGAATTATATATCTATCCACACGACGGTGAATATGATCTCGCCTACCTTGTGAGACTCTCGACATCTGAACCTGAGCCTGGCTATTGGCATTATTTCATCGATGCCAAAAACGGAAAGGTCATTGAGTCCTTTAATGCCATTCATGAAACGGCAGGTACAGGAATCGGCGTATCAGGTGATGAAAAAAGCTTTGACGTCAGAGAACAAAATGGGCGCTTTTATTTGGCTGACGAAACAAGGGGAAAAGGGATCAATACATTTGATGCGAAGAACCTGAACGAAACCTTGTTTACGCTTTTGTCTCAACTGATCGGGTATACGGGCAAAGAAATAGTCAGCAGCACGTCCGTATTTAATGAACCTGCGGCTGTAGACGCACACGCAAATGCGCAAGCCGTTTACGATTATTACAGCAAGACATTTGGCCGTGATTCTTTTGATCAAAACGGAGCAAGGATTACGTCTACCGTGCATGTCGGCAAACAATGGAACAATGCTGCGTGGAACGGTGTCCAGATGGTATACGGGGATGGAGACGGTTCGAAATTTAAGCCGCTGTCTGGATCGCTCGACATTGTCGCGCATGAAATCACACACGCAGTCACACAGTATTCCGCCGGTCTTTTATATCAAGGAGAACCCGGTGCATTAAATGAGTCCATTTCTGACATTATGGGCGCGATGGCTGACCGTGATGATTGGGAGATCGGCGAAGATGTCTATACTCCTGGTATTGCAGGAGATTCATTGCGGTCATTGGAGGACCCATCTAAGCAGGGAAATCCAGATCATTACTCGAACCGCTACACAGGAACAGAGGATTATGGCGGAGTCCATATCAATTCGTCCATTCACAATAAAGCAGCTTATCTTCTTGCAGAAGGAGGCGTGCACCACGGTGTACAGGTTGAAGGGATTGGGCGTGAAGCAAGTGAACAAATTTACTATCGGGCTTTAACATATTATGTAACGGCATCTACAGATTTCAGCATGATGAAGCAAGCGGCGATTGAAGCTGCCAATGATTTATACGGTGAAGGCTCAAAGCAATCAGTTTCAGTCGAAAAGGCGTATGAGGCTGTCGGCATTCTATGAGCAAACAAAAACAGTCAGGACACAGAGTCTGACTGTTTTTGTTTGCTCATTTTCTTAAAAAGAATATCGCCAATGTACCTGGGCCGGCATGCGAGCCGATTGCTGAACTGATTGGATGCATAATGATTTCTTTCGGCTTGAACGCTTCCTCAATCAGGTGTTTCATGTCCGTGGCTTTTTCTTTGTTCGCGGCGTAGCTAATCCCGACGGTTTGATTGCTCCAATCATCCCCGCGCTCTTTCATAAGCTCGATGATCCGTTTGAAAAGTTTCTTCTGTCCGCGGATTTTTTCCAGAGGCACAAGCTTGCCGTCCTCCATCTGAAGCAGCGGTTTAATATTCAACAGGCCGCCGACAAAAGCGGACGTTTTGGATATCCGGCCGCCCCTCGCGAGATATGTTAAATCATCAACGGTAAAAATGTGTTCAAGCTGGCTGCAAAAGTTCTTTACAGACGTTTCAATTTCTTGTATTGTATTCCCGTTGATACAGAGATCGGCAGCATGCCGGACAGCCAGACCGTATCCTAATGAAGCGCATTTGGAATCAATGACCCGCAAATCGAAATCGGGGAATTCCTCCTTCACTTCATTGGCGATCATTACAGCTGTCTGATACGTGCCGGAGAGACCTGAGGAAAAGGCAATGTAAAGAGCGGGATCACCTGTTTCGGCATATTGCAAAAACACATTTTTAATTGTTTGCGGTGAGGCTTGGGATGTCTTAGGCGTTTCTCCATTTTGCATCGCTTCAAATATTTGATCCGCATGAATTGTGACTGCATCTTCGAATTCTTTATCGCCGAGAGAAACCCTGAGCGGAATAAAGCCAATGCCTTTTTCTTCAAAATAAGAACGAGGCAAATCAGTGGCGCTGTCAGCGATGAGATGAACTGTCATATTGCTTCCCTTCTTTCCGTTATCGCTCGTTATCATGAGAGTTAAGCCAACTATATCATATTAATTTGCCAAAATCGTGTTCAAATATTTGTTTTAAGGGAAAACATAATAAAGAAGAAAGAGCGGAGGAACATGCCATGGTACTAGATCAAACAAAAAAATTACTCATCGTCATCATCGGCGCTTTACTCAATGCTGCCGGGCTGAACTTATTTTTGATACCTGCAGATGTATATGCCAGCGGATTTACAGGTGTTGCCCAGCTTTTATCAAGCGTCGTTGATCAATATGCCCCCTTTTACATATCGACGGGAACGCTCTTGTTCCTCTTAAACATTCCAGTCGGTATTTTAGGATGGCTGAAGGTCGGCAAATCGTTTACAGTGTACAGCATTTTAAGTGTCGCACTCACTACTCTGTTTATGGGGATCCTGCCGGAAACAAGCCTGTCACATGACATTTTGCTGAACGCGGTGTTCGGCGGCGTCATTTCCGCAGTCGGTATCGGCTTAACATTAAAATACGGAGCTTCGACAGGCGGGCTTGATATCGTCGCCATGGTGCTTGCAAAGTGGAAGGATAAACCCGTCGGCACGTATTTCTTCATTCTGAACGGGATTATCATCTTGACGGCAGGATTATTGCAAGGTTGGGAGAAAGCATTATATACCCTGGTTACACTATATGTGACAACGAGGGTGATCGACGCCATTCACACTCGCCACATGAAGCTTACGGCAATGATTGTGACGAAAAAAGCGGACGAAATCAAGGAAGCCATTTACGGAAAAATGGTGCGCGGCATCACAACTGTTCCGGCAAAAGGAGCTTTTACGAACGAACAGAAAGAAATGATGATTATCGTCATCACGAGGTATGAACTGTACGATTTAGAAAAGATCGTCAAAGAAGTTGATCCGAAAGCATTTACGAACATCGTTCAAACGACAGGGATTTTTGGTTTCTTTAGAAAAGACTGACGAAAGCAGGTGGAAGTCGTGAAACGGCTGCTTGTGATGCTCCTCCCCGTGCTGCTTTTGATAGGCTGCGGGAAAGATGAGCAGACAGAACCCGATAAGGAGGTATCAGGCGGAATGGAGAATCAAGAGGTTGTTTTATCTATTGACGCAATTCAGGAGCCTGAACAAATCAAGTTTAACATGTCGCTGAAGAACCAAAGCGAACGTGCTATTGAGTTTCAATTCAGCACAGGGCAAAAATTTGAACTTGTCGTGTATGATTCTGAGCACAAAGAAAGATACCGTTATTCGAAAGACAAAATGTTTACGCAGGCTTTTCAAAACCTGACGCTTGAATCTGGAGAAACATATGATTTCTCTGATGTGTGGAAGGAAGTCCCGGAGCCCGGAACCTATGAGGTAAAGGTGACATTTAAGGGCAGGGCGGAAAATCTCAAGCAGGTTCAGGCTGTTCAGCAGTTTGAAGTCAAATAAGAGGCTATGGCGAGTCGCCATAGCCTTTTTTTATTGGAGTTTGTCCAGCTGATTTTGAAATTGATGCAGCTGTTGACGTTCCGCATCTGTCGAATTGGCATACGCAGAAGATACAGCATTTTTGGCTCTCAGAATCGCTTGCTCCTGATCGCCTTCCTCAAAGCCGTTTGTCACCATGACCGCCTGTTGAACAAATGATTTTGCCTGCTGAAACAGTTCATTTCTCATTTAATATTCAACCTGGCTTTCGGCCGAGTCTCGTGCCGCGGCATGCTGGTGAGCTTCTTCTAAAGTAGACCGATATGGAAATCTTGCGGCGTGTAGCCCGATGGAGTCTTTACCCTGCTGAATAAACCTTCTGGATTTGCTTCGTTTACCCATTTTGAGACTGCCCCCTTCCATACTTTGACGAGATGAGTCGTCTTCAATAGTATGGTGGGGCAAAGTAAGGTTTATGAGTGGGAAAAATTAATACGGACCTTCTTTAAAATGAGAAATATTCTTTCAAAAATCTTGCAACGCCGTCCTCTTCATTTGTAGCCGTTGTTCGGTTGGCAATCTGCTTGACCGCGTCAATTCCATTTCCCATTGCAACGCCGCAGCCTGCAAATTCAAGCATTTCCAAATCGTTATCCTCATCCCCGAAAGCAATGATCCGCTCCCTCGGCACGCCGTAATAATCGCTGATTTTCTGCAGGCCGACCGCTTTATTCATGCCGCTTTTGATAATTTCAATGACATGCCACGGTGCGGCCCATCTTCTATGGTCGATTACCTCGGCATGCACATCCGATAAATATGAGCGTATTGCCGGCACATCCTCTTCTTTTGCATGTATGAGTACAGACGTCACATCTTCACCAAGATTTTCCCGCAAGTCTCCGACCGTTACATTTGTTGTGTTCATATTAAAGGCATCTATCAGGTGCTCATCATGGTAATGAAAGTATACGTCGTCAATCACTTCAGCAAGCACGTTATGTACGTTGTAACTTTCGCTGATATCCACGAGCTGTTTGACAACATCAAGCGGCAGTGACGTATGATACCGTCCCCAGCTGTCGTCTTGCGGGTGATGGACAAATGCTCCGTTAAAATTGACAATTGGCGTTGTCAGCTCCATCTGCTGGTAGTACATGGAACTTGAACGATACGGACGGCCTGTTGAGATGCAGACATAATGCCCGTCATCTTTTAGGCGCTGTATCGTCTGAAGGGTGTTTTCAGATATGGTTTTATCATCCTTTAATAATGTTCCATCTAAATCTAATGCGATTAAATAGGGTTTTGTCTCCATGAAAAGCTCCTTTAACCTTAGATTTTGCTTGTTTTTCCTTACTTACAGTGTAGCTTTTTACCATCTTTATTGTCTACATGTTACACTTATGATTATGGTTATCCTAAGGAGGGGCACATTGTGATACAAATTGAGAATCAAACCGTTTCCGGTATTCCGTTTTTACATATTGTAAAGGAAGAGAACAGGCACCGCGCTGTTCCTCTCGTGATCTTTATACATGGTTTTACAAGCGCGAAGGAACACAACCTTCATATTGCTTATCTGCTTGCGGAGAAGGGTTTTAGAGCCGTTCTGCCGGATGCTTTGCACCATGGGGTACGGGGAGAAGAAATGGCTGTCGAAGAGCTGGCGGGGCATTTTTGGGATATCGTCCTAAACGAGATTGAAGAGATCGGCGTACTTAAAAACCATTTTGAAAAAGAGGGCCTGATAGACGGCGGCCGCATCGGTCTCGCAGGCACGTCAATGGGCGGCATCACAACGCTTGGCGCTTTGACTGCATATGATTGGATAAAAGCCGGCGTCAGCCTGATGGGAAGCCCGAATTACGTGGAGCTGTTTCAGCAGCAGATTGACCATATTCAATCTCAGGGCATTGAAATCGATGTGCCGGAAGAGAAGGTGCAGCAGCTGATGAAACGTCTCGAATTGCGGGATCTCAGCCTTCAGCCGGAGAAACTGCAACAGCGCCCGCTTTTATTTTGGCACGGCGCAAAAGATAAGGTTGTGCCTTACGCGCCGACCCGGAAATTTTATGACACGATCAAATCCCATTACAGCGAGCAGCCGGAACGCCTGCAATTTATCGGAGATGAAAACGCTGACCATAAAGTCCCGCGGGCAGCTGTGTTAAAAACGATTGAATGGTTTGAAACGTACTTATAAAGCACTAAGTTATTAACAAGAGCTGAATTTACGTTATACTGTAGAAAAAAGGAGTGAGGGAACGTGGAAGAAGCATTAAAAGAAAACATCATGGGCGCCCTGGAACAGGTTGTCGATCCTGAGCTTGGCGTTGATATCGTGAACCTCGGCTTGGTATATGACGTTGATATGGATGAAGATGGCTTGACGCACATCACCATGACGCTAACATCAATGGGATGCCCTTTAGCGCCGATTATCGTGGATGAGGTGAAAAAAGCATTAGCGGACCTTCCTGAAGTGAAAGACACAGAGGTTCACATTGTATGGAATCCGCCTTGGACTAGGGATAAAATGTCCAGATACGCAAAAATTGCGCTTGGCATTCAATAAAACAAAAGAGGACAGCCTGATATGTGAGGCTGTCCTTTTTTACAGCTGAAAGGAGTGAAAGGGAATGATGTACCTGCTGGCAGTTTTATGCCCGCCGCTTGCTGTTTTGTTTTCGGGAAAACCGTTTCAGGCCTTGCTGAATCTCATATTGACCTGTATCTTTTGGCTGCCGGGCGCGATTCACGCCTGCTTTATCGTCGCAGACCGCCGTGCCGAAAAACGGGCAAGAAGATAATTTGGAAAAATGAGGACGCAGTCATGGTATAATGGTCATAAAAACAGCAGGGAGAGCACTATGAAAAAGAAATTGCTTGCATTCGCGCTTTGTACTGGCGCGTATGCGGCCCTGTTTGCGTACTCTGTGCACTCAGAGCAAAAAACAGACACAAGCGAGATGACGGATGTCAGCCGCCTGATGCCTGTAAAAATAAAGCAGACAGTGAAAGGGCAGGAAGAGGAAACGCTCATTGACACAGTCAAAGAGGCAAATCGAAAAAACATAAAAATTTCAATCGCCGGGGCCCAGCACTCCATGGGCGGCCATACATATTATGAGGACGGCATCGTTCTCGACATGACGGGCTACAACAAAATCCTGTCACTCGATCAAGAGAAGAAAACCATCAGGGTGCAAAGCGGTGCAACGTGGAATGATATCCAGAAATACGTGAATCCATACGGACTCGCGGTAAAAGTCATGCAGTCACAAAACATTTTTACAATCGGCGGATCTCTCAGCGCAAATGCACACGGACGTGATATTCGCTACGGCTCGCTGATTGATACAGTCAAATCATTCCGGCTTTTAAAAGCTGACGGGACGATTATCACTGTCACTCCAAAAGATGATTTGTTTACGGCGGTCATCGGAGGGTACGGCCTTTTTGGCGTGATTCTTGATGTAACGCTTGAGCTGACAGATGATGAGCTGTATGTCATGAAGACAGAAAAAATGAATTACAGCACATACTCAGACTATTTTTCAAAGCATGTAAAAGGAAATCCAGATGTCCGAATGCATCTGGCGCGAATTTCAACAGCGAAAAAAGGATTTCTGAAAGACATGTATGTCACAAATTACGTATTGGCTGATCATCAGGATCAGCTGCCATCATACAGCGATCTCAAAGAAGATGAGTATACGGGAGCCACAAAGTTTGCACTCGGTTTGTCAAGACGGTATGAATGGGGCAGGAATTGGCTGTGGGACACACAGCAATCCTATTTCCTGAGCCAAAACGGCACAGAGATTTCACGCAATAACGTCATGCGGTCCGAATCAAAGTTTCTTGAGTATGAAAACAATGACAACACAGATGTTTTGCAAGAATACTTTGTGCCCGTGAAGGAGTATGGGTCCTATATTGATGACCTGAGACAAACGCTGTCGGACGAAGATCTGAACCTGCTGAACATTACGATCCGCTACGTGCAGAAAAATGAAAAGGCCGACCTTTCCTATGCGAAGGACGATATGTTTTCGCTCGTGCTATTAATAAACGAGGGCTTTTCAAAAGAAGACCAGGCAGATACTGCCCGAATCATCAGGCGCATGACAGACGTTGCCATCAAGCACGGCGGCAGCTATTATCTGCCTTATATGACCTACCAGACAAAAGAGCAAATGAGACAGGCATATCCGAAAAGTGAAGCGTTTTTTCAGAAAAAACGAACCTATGACCCGGATGAGCGCTTTATGAATTACTTTTATCAGAGGTATAAATAATGGGGAAAAACAAATTAAAATGGCTGACATTATCACAAAGCAGCGTGTTTTTCGCAAGCAGCTTAATCTTTCCGTTTTATATTCTGTTTGTGAAAAATATAGGCTCAAGCTACACACAGTTCGGTTTTTCCTACGGATTGTTTGGGTTGAGCGGAGCGCTCATTTACCCGCTCCTCGGACGGCTGTCTGAAAGGTTTGACAGCCGTTATTTTCTGCTTCTGAACTCGTGGGGGATGGCTGTTCTGCTTTTATATGTCCCGCATATCGGAAGCGTCGTTCAAGTGTATATCGTCCAAGTGCTGTTAGGGCTCTTTGGAGCGATGCAAAAGCATGGAGAAAAAGTGCTGATCGCTAATTTTACAGACAGCGGAGAGCGTGGAAAGAAGATTGGGAATTACCATTTTTGGACAGCTGTCTTTTCAGCAGCAGCCATTATGCTCGGGGGCTTTCTCGCTGACTTTTTCACAGTGCAAATGATTTTTTATGCAAGCTCTATTCTATATTTTTTGAGTGGATTGATGATGATGAAAACAGGCTGACGCGGTCAGCCTGTTTTTTTATGCGGCTGAAATGCGGCACCGCATCAACGTTTTTGTGCTGGAGTCGTGCTGATTTTTTTGAGCGGAATTTCCATTGAACAGAAAATTTATAAATGAATAAAAATATTAAATATACGATTGAATTAATTTTTATTCATGTTATAATGTTAAATAATTTCACAAAGACCAAGAGGGTGAACTTGTTTTGAAAATAGGAATTGTAGGTGCTACAGGATATGGAGGCACCGAACTTGTCAGGATTCTTTCGCATCATCCTCATGCAGAGGAATGCATACTTTATTCATCCAGCGGAGAAGGGAATGTCTATAGCGAGGGTTATCCTCATCTTACCGGCTTAGCGGATCAGCAGCTGAAGCCGATTGATATGAATACGATCAAACACGAAATAGATATCATGTTTCTCGCTGCGCCGCCCGGAGTATCAAGTGAATTGACTCCAAAGCTGGCAGACGCGGGAATTCCGGTTATTGATCTGTCAGGTGATCTGAGGATACAAGAATCGGCTGAATATGAAAAATGGTATAAACGGACAGCGGCACCGAAGGCGGTGATTCAAGAGGCGGTATACGGTCTGGCAGAACTGAATCAACTGCAAATTCAACAGGCGAAACTCATTGCCAATCCAGGCTGTTTTCCAACAGCTGTTTTGCTTGGCCTCGCGCCATTGGCTCAAAAGAAACTGCTCGATGAATCTTTCGTTATCGTTGACGCGAAGACGGGTGTTTCCGGAGCGGGAAGAAAAGCATCCATGGGAACCCATTTTTCTGAGCTGAACGGCAATTTTAAAATTTACAAAGTCAATGAACATCAGCACACGCCGGAAATTGAGCAGGCGCTGAATGAATGGCAGCCAGGCCTCGAGCCCATTACATTTTCGGCTCACTTGGTTCCGATGACAAGGGGCATCATGGCGACGATGTATACCAGATTAACCTGTGATCTATCCGCAGATGACCTGCATGATTTATATTCGGAATTTTACCAAGATTCATATTTTGTGAGAGTGAGGCCAAAAGGTCAGTACCCGCAAACGAAAGAAGTGTACGGCAGCAATTTCTGTGATATCGCCGTGACCCTCGATGAGAGAACGAACAGAGTCACGATCGTCTCGGTAATCGATAATTTAATGAAGGGTGCCGCCGGTCAGGCAGTGCAAAACTTTAATTTGATGAATGGCTGGAATGAAGAAACTGGACTCACCATCACGCCAATTTATCCATAGAACGGGAGAGAATCGAACCATGATTCAGTTAAGTGAAGATCAAATTGTAAAAGTAACAGGTGATGTATCCTCGCCAAAAGGATTTCAGGCAAAGGGTGTGCATTGCGGGCTGCGTTACTCAAAAAAAGACCTCGGCGTCATTATCAGCGAGACACCGGCCGTGAGCGCAGCGGTTTATACCCAAAGCCACTTTCAGGCTGCTCCGATCAAAGTGACACAAGACAGCTTAAAGCACGGACCGACACTGATAGCCGTCATCGTCAACAGCGCCATTGCCAACGCCTGCACGGGAGAACAGGGCTTAAAGGACGCATACACAATGCGGGAGAGCTTTGCTTCACAGCTTGGCATTGAGCCGGAGCTTGTCGCTGTTTCATCAACGGGTGTCATCGGCGAGCATTTAGACATGGAAAAAATCCACGCGGGGATCGAGTTTCTGAAAGAAACACCTGCGGGATCAGGCGATTTTGAGGAAGCGATTTTAACAACTGATACGGTGATTAAGCAGACGTGCTATGAGCTGGCAATCGGCGGCAAAACAGTCACGATCGGCGGAGCGGCCAAAGGCTCTGGGATGATACACCCGAACATGGCCACGATGCTGGGATTTGTGACAACTGACGCGGCAATCGAAGAAAAAGCGCTGCAAAAGGCGCTTCGGGAAATCACTGACGTTTCATTTAACCAAATCACAGTTGACGGAGAAACATCCACGAACGATATGGTATTAGTTATGGCGAATGGCTGCGCCGAAAACGAGTGCCTGACAGAAGACCATCCAGACTGGCCGGTCTTTAAAAAAGCGCTCTTGCTCACTTGTGAGGATCTGGCTAAAGAGATTGCCAGAGACGGAGAAGGCGCGACAAAACTAATTGAAGCCCAAGTACAGGGAGCGAAAAACAATCTTGATGCAAACGTCATTGCCAAAAAGATTGTCGGCTCAAATCTTGTAAAAACGGCAGTATACGGAACAGATGCCAACTGGGGGCGGATCATCGGAGCCATCGGACACTCCGCAGCACAGGTGACGGCAGAAGAAGTAGAGGTTTATCTTGGCGGCCAATGCCTGTTTAAGAATAACGAACCTCAGCCATTCTCTGAATCTCTCGCTAAGGAATACCTTGAAGGAGATGAAATCACCATTGTCATCAAGATGGATGAAGGGGACGGAAACGGGAGAGCGTGGGGCTGTGACCTGACCTATGACTATATCAAAATTAACGCGAGCTATCGCACGTAATAAGGGGAGCGAAATGAAGAAGACAATCGTTTTTAAATGCGGGGGAAGTGTAATCCGTGAGCTGTCGGAAGAATTTTTTCAAAATCTGAAAGAGCTGATGGCGTCAGGCTGGAAGCTGGCGATCGTACATGGCGGGGGACCGGAAATCACAAATATGCTGAAACGGTTAAATATCAAGACAGAGTTTTCGGGCGGACAGAGGAAAACAACGAAGCCGGTGCTGGAAGTAGCGGAAATGGTTTTATCCGGTTCTGTCAATAAATTTTTCGTTGCTGAGCTTGCCAAACACGGACTGCGAGCCGCGGGCATTTCTGGTAAGGATGGCGGTCTTTTGGAGGCTGATTATCTAGATCCGGAAACATACGGAGAAGTGGGAGAAATCAAAAAAGTCGATGCGTCCATGGTGAACGCGCTGATGGAAAATGGCATCATCCCCGTTATTGCGCCGCTGTCTATGACAAGCGACTGTAAAACGCTGAATGTAAATGCTGATCTGGCTGCTTCAGCAGTCGCCGGAGCGCTTGAAGCCGATAAGCTTATGTTCGTCACGGATGTCGATGGAATCATGAAGGAAAAGCAGCGTCTGAACGTCCTGACCCCTAAGGAGATTCAGATGCTGATCAAGCAGGAAGTGATCACAGGAGGGATGATCCCGAAGGTCAATTCAGCCTTGTCAGCTTTATCAGATCAGGTGTCTGAAGTCATGATCGTAAACGGAAAAGGATCATTCTTCGCAGAACAAACCTTTCAAGGGACAAAAATCGTCAAAGCAAAGGAGGCTGTTTCATGAGCAGCTTGTTTCAAACCTACGGCCGTTGGGATATTGACCTCAAAAAAGCAAAAGGAACGTACGTTGAGGATAAAAACGGCAAAACGTACCTTGATTTCATTCAGGGGATTGCGGTATCAAATCTAGGACACTGCCATGAAGCGGTGACAGAGGCAGTCAAAAAACAGCTTGACAGCGTATGGCACGTATCAAACCTGTTTCAAAACAGTCTCCAAGAGCAAGCGGCGCAGAAGCTGGCAGCGCATAGTGCAGGAGATCTTGTCTTTTTCTGCAACAGCGGCGCGGAGGCGAATGAAGGTGCGATAAAGCTTGCCCGAAAAGCAACTGGAAAAACAAAAATCATCACTTTTCTTCAGTCGTTCCATGGCCGCACGTATGCAGGGATGGCTGCGACCGGACAGGATAAAATCAAAACAGGCTTCGGCCCGATGCTTGAAGGCTTTCACTACCTGCCATACAATGATCCTTCTGCTTTTAAAGCTCTTGGGGAGGAAGGCGATATTGCCGCGGTGATGCTTGAAACAGTGCAGGGAGAAGGAGGAGTCAATCCGGCGAGTGCTGAATTTTTATCAGCCGTACAGTCGTTTTGCAAGGAAAAGCAAGCCCTTCTCATCATTGATGAAATCCAGACCGGCATCGGACGGACGGGAAAAGGCTTCGCATATGAGCACTTCGGACTCTCACCGGATATCATCACAGTCGCCAAAGGATTGGGAAACGGCTTTCCGGTCGGCGCTGTCATCGGAAAGAAACAGCTTGGAGAAGCGTTTAACCCTGGTTCTCACGGAACGACTTTCGGAGGAAACATGCTGGCGATGGCTGCTGTGAATGCCACATTGCAAATTGTATTCCAGCCTGACTTTTTGCAAGAGGCTGCTGACAAAGGGGCGTTTTTAAAAGAACAGCTTGAGGCAGAGCTAAAGAGCCCTTTTGTTAAACAAATCCGAGGTAAAGGATTAATGCTTGGAATTGAGTGTGATGGCCCGGTTGCTGACATTATTGCTGAATTGCAGACATTAGGCTTGCTTGTATTGCCGGCCGGCCCGAACGTGATTCGGCTGCTGCCGCCGCTCACCGTGACTAAGGATGAAATAGCAGAAGCCGTCAGCAAGCTGAAACAGGCAATCGCTCATCATTCCGCTGTAAACCAGTGATTTTTTTTCGATATAAAGGCATAAAAATTCATTTTTATAATTAATTATTCATCAAGAGGTGGGCTGTTAGATGGAAGGTTATTTAGTGTTAGAAGATGGGACATCGTTCAGCGGCGAGCTGGACGGTCATGAAAACTGCACGGGAGAAGCTGTTTTTTTCACAGGAATGACAGGCTACCAGGAAGTGCTGACAGATCCATCATATAAGGGACAGATTATTGTATTTACCTACCCGCTGATTGGCAACTACGGCATAAATGAAAAGGATTTTGAAAGCAAGAAACCGCAAGTAAAAGCCGCGGTTGTCTATGAGGCGTGTGATCACTTTTCTCATTATGAAGCGGTATACAGCCTCAAGGAGTATCTACAGAAATGGAATATTCCGCTGTTAACCCATGTTGATACGAGGGCTGTCGTGAAGAAAATCCGGGCAAACGGGACGATGGGTGCGACAGTCACAGCCTCTAAAGAAGGAGCTGAGATTGCTCTTCAACCAGAGAATGTGGCAGAGCAGGCTTCCGCCCAGGAAATCAGCACATTCGGCGACGGGAATAAACATATCGCTCTCATTGATTTTGGCTATAAAAAGTCAATCGCATCATCACTTGTCAAACGAGGCTGCAAGGTTACCGTGGTGCCATACCAGCAAATGGAGGCCGTATACAACATCAAACCCGATGGCATTGTGCTATCGAACGGACCTGGAGATCCGAAAGCAATCCAGCCATATTTAGGAAAGATCAAAAGCATCATCAGCCGCTTTCCGACTCTCGGCATTTGTCTCGGACATCAGCTGATCGCGCTCGCGTTCGGAGGGAATACTTTTAAGCTGCCATTCGGACACAGGGGAGCTAATCATCCGGTCATCGACCGTGAGACGAAACGGGTCTTTATGACAAGCCAAAACCACAGCTATGTGGTTGATGAACAGTCGATTAATGAAGAAGAGCTCACGATCAGGTTTCATCATGTCAATGATACGTCAGTTGAAGGGCTTGCCCATAAAAAACTGCCTGTCATGAGTGTTCAATTCCACCCGGAAGCCCATCCCGGACCTGCGGAAAGCGAATGGATTTTTGATGATTATTTAAAGAATGTGATACCAGCAAGGAGAGAAATCGCGCATGCCTAAAGACACCAGTATTTCAAGCATATTAGTAATCGGCTCAGGCCCGATCATTATCGGGCAGGCGGCAGAATTTGATTATTCAGGCACTCAAGGGTGCATCGCGCTGAAGGAGGAGGGCTACCGGGTGATTCTCGTCAACAGCAATCCGGCGACAATTATGACCGATGAAGCCTTCGCTGATGAAATTTATTTTGAACCTCTGACAGCAGAAAGCCTGACAGCCATCATTAAGAAAGAACGGCCTGATGGGCTTCTTGCCAATTTAGGCGGTCAGACCGCATTGAATTTAGCGGTGGAGCTTGAAGAAACGGGTGTTTTAAAAGAGCACGGCGTCAAACTCCTCGGCACATCCGTTGAAACGATACAAAAAGGAGAAGACCGGGAAAAATTCCGTTCGTTAATGAATGAATTAAAACAGCCCGTGCCGGAGAGTGAAATTGTTGATAACGAGGCCGATGCCCTCCATTTTGCGGAATCCATCGGTTTTCCTGTTATTATCAGACCGGCTTACACATTAGGCGGAAAGGGCGGAGGAATCGCCCCTGATAAAGAAGCCTTTACAGCTATGATTAAGCAGGCGCTATTAGCAAGCCCGATCAATCAATGCCTTGTCGAAAAAAGCATTGCCGGCTTTAAAGAAATTGAATATGAAGTCATGCGTGACAGCAATAACACATGCATTACCGTCTGCAATATGGAAAATATCGATCCGGTCGGCGTGCATACAGGTGACTCTATTGTTGTGGCGCCGTCACAAACATTGACAGACGAAGACTATCAAATGCTGCGGACAGCAAGTCTGACGATCATCTCAGCACTTGATGTTGTAGGCGGCTGCAACATTCAATTCGCGCTTGATCCATTCAGCAAGCAATATTACGTCATTGAAGTGAATCCGCGTGTAAGCCGGTCATCGGCTCTCGCGTCTAAAGCGACCGGTTATCCGATTGCGAAGATGGCCGCGAAACTGGCAGTCGGATACACCCTTGACGAGCTGAAAAATCCGCTCACAGGGTCGACTTACGCAAGCTTTGAACCGGCACTGGACTATGTGATCGTCAAATTTCCGCGCTGGCCGTTTGATAAATTCAAAAACGCAGACCGCAAGCTTGGCACAAAAATGAAAGCCACCGGTGAAGTGATGGCGATTGAACGGAATTTAGAAGCAGCGATACAAAAGGCAGCCGCGTCGCTTGAATTAAAAAATATCGGGACACACCTTCCAGAGCTCAGCGGGTTGTCAATTGGTACGCTATGGGATTTGGCAATCACTCCGGATGACCGCAGATTTTTCGTTGTCATGGAGCTGTTGAGCCGCAGCGTCTCGATTGATGACATCCATGAAAAAACAAAAATTGATCCGTTTTTCCTTCATACCTTTGACAACATCATCAAATTGGAAAACCGCCTGATGGAAGCAGGGAGCGATCTCTCTTTTGAATTATTGAAGAAAGCAAAGGAAAAGGGATTCTCAGACGCAACGATTGCCTCACTGATCGGCAAAACAGAGGAAGAGGTGCGCGCGCTTCGCAAGGAGATGGGCATTACGCCTTCCTTTAAAATCGTAGATACATGCGCGGCAGAGTTTGATGCGAAAACAAACTATTTTTACTCCACATATTTCGGAGAAACCGATGGAGACATCAGCCGCAAAGAGAAAAAACGCGCGCTCATTATCGGATCAGGCCCGATTCGGATCGGCCAAGGCGTTGAATTTGATTACAGTGCTGTTCACGGTGTGCTGACACTGCAAGAGCTTGGATTCGAAACCATCATGATTAACAATAACCCGGAAACGGTCAGCACCGATTATGAAATTGCGGACCGCCTGTATTTTGAACCAATGACAACGGAGCATATTGTAAACGTGGCGGAGCAGGAAAATATTGATTTTGCAATTGTGCAATTCGGCGGCCAAACTGCAATCAATGCTGCTGAAGCGCTCGAAAAAGCCGGCATTACTCTTCTTGGCACATCATTTCAAACGCTCGACGTGTTAGAGGATCGGGATCAATTCTATCAGCTTCTTGACGAGCTGGGATTGAAGCACGCAAAAGGAGAAATTGCTTATACAAAAGAAGAAGCCGCTTCAAAAGCGAGTGAGATCGGCTATCCGGTGTTAATCCGCCCATCTTACGTTATCGGCGGAATGGGCATGATCATTGTTGACTCGCAAGCCCAGCTTTCTCAGCTGCTGAATGATGAGGACAGCATGCCATATCCGATTTTGATTGATCAGTATGTGTCTGGAAAGGAAGTCGAAATTGATTTGATTTCCGACGGCGAGGATGTCTTTATCCCGACATATACCGAGCATATTGAACGGGCAGGTGTCCATTCAGGGGACAGCTTTGCCATTCTTCCCGGGCCGTCCATCACGAGCGGGCTGCAGCAGGGCATGAAAGATGCGGCACAAAAAATTGCCCGAAAACTTTCATTTAAAGGCATCATGAACATTCAATTTGTGATCGACAATGGAAACATACTCGTTCTTGAAGTGAATCCGAGAGCGAGCCGCACGGTTCCTGTCGTCAGCAAAGTAATGGGCGTTCCGATGATTCCGCTCGCCACACGACTGCTGGCGGGAGCGTCCTTAAAAGATCTAAATCCGGCAGTTCAAAATCATCATGGAGTTGCCGTGAAGTTCCCTGTTTTTTCTTCTCATGCGATCCAGGATGTGGATATCAAGCTTGGGCCGGAAATGAAATCAACGGGAGAAGGCATGTGTGTCGCATATGATTCTAACAGCGCCTTGAAAAAAATCTATACAAGAGTCTGGAGTCAAAAAGGAAGCATTTATTTGCAAAACGTTCCGGAAGATGTGCAGGAGTTAGCAGAAAACGCAGGTTTTACCGTTCATGAAGGGGCATTTGCCTCTTGGATGGAACAGGAAGGGAAATCGCTCCACATCAATCTGAGCGGTTCTGAAGAAGCACGCAAAGAACGTTTGGAAGCCATGACGCACGGCATCCCCGTCTTTACAGAAGAAGAAACTGTGCGGGCGTTTTTACAAAGCGGTTCAGGCCATCCGCAGCCTGTATCTCTCAAAGACCTCTATAAAAAGGAAGTGGCAACATGCACACAGTGACGCAAACCAGTTTATACGGAAAAGATTTATTAACGTTAAAGGACCTTAGTGAAGAGGATATAAACGCCTTGCTCGCAGAAGCCGGTGAGCTGAAACAAAACAAAATTCAGCCTATATTCCATGGCAAAACCTTGGCGATGATTTTTGAAAAATCATCAACGCGGACCCGTGTTTCATTTGAAGCGGGCATGGCGCAGCTCGGCGGGAACGCCCTCTTTCTAAGCCAGAAAGATCTGCAGCTGGGGCGCGGTGAGACTGTCGCTGATACGGCAAAAGTGCTGTCAGGCTATGTGGATGCCATCATGATCCGGACCTTTGAACATGAAAAGGTGGAGGAACTTGCCAAAGAAGCTGACATTCCGGTGATCAATGGACTTACCGATAAATACCACCCATGCCAGGCGCTGGCGGATCTCTTGACGATTAAGGAGATAAAAGGGAAGCTTAAAGGCGTAAAAGTCGCATACATCGGTGACGGAAATAACGTGGCGCACTCCTTGATGATCGGCTGCGCGAAAATGGGCTGTGATATCTCGATCGCTTCGCCAAAGGGATATGAAGTGTTAGATGAAGCAGCTGAAGCGGCAAAAACATATGCACTTCAATCCGGATCTTCTATCACGCTGACAGATGATCCGATTGAAGCTGTAAAAGACGCGGACGTAATTTATTCTGATGTGTTTACAAGCATGGGGCAGGAAGCGGAAGAGCAAGAACGTCTTGCTGTCTTTGCGCCTTATCAGGTGAATGCGGCGCTGGTCAGCCATGCCAAGCCTGACTATACATTTTTACATTGTCTCCCTGCGCATCGCGAGGAAGAAGTGACTGCGGAGATTATTGACGGGCCGAACTCTGCAGTGTTCCAGCAGGCGGAAAACCGTCTTCATGTGCAAAAAGCATTGCTGAAGGCCATTTTATACAAAGGGGAATCATCAAAAAACTGCTGAGCCAAACTCAGCAGTTTTTTTGATGGGAACATATTCACAGCCGCTTAGGCGCATACTACAGCAAAAAGGAAAAGGAGGAAAAACAGTGGGACAGCAGCACCAATTCCGGCCCGGACAGAAAGCGCCTAATAACGGTGTCTACGTAGAAATCGGCGAGACAGGGAGCATGGTTAAAAACCCTCAAAAGGTCCATCTGTCAGCAGGGGAAATGTTCCCCGAAACATCAAACCACAACCGGCTGTGGACCTACAAAAGAAAGCCGTGACCACTAAAAAACCCAAAACAATAAATGTTTTGGGTTTTTGGCTTTTTAATGCTGGCTTGCATTTTTGTTCATAGGCATGATTTCTGCTAAAACAATGATTAAGACATACAGTACAACAGCAATGACAGATGATGTTTTGAAATTATACGTAACGCTGTTCATGCTTGCAACCAAGTAGCATGCCATATGTGATAAAAGGAACGTCCAAATAAAGGCAATAATATATCGCACGTTTCCACCTCGTCCTTCTCATTCTATTCTAAAAGTTATCATACCATACAAAAAGCGAAGGGGGAATCCAATTTTAGCAGAAAGTGAGGTGACAAAAGAGTCTGATTCGTCACACTTTAATGGTAAAATATAAAACGTCAATCAGTATAATAGCCAAAAATGTAAAAGGCTAGGACTTTACCTTATTCGTTTCTTTTCTGTTTACATAAGATAGCGTGAGATGAAGTGTGAAAGGAGGCGGGCAAGCGATGGGAATAACGGAAAGATACTTTCAACTGGGAACGGAGCATAATGTCATTCATCTGCCCTATCGCCCGAACGGCTTCGGCATCTTTATCTTGGGGGACAGAACCCACTTTGTCGGACATGATTCAAGCTTTTGGCAGCAGCATTATGGCAGAAATCAGCTTCTGAGCATGTTGATGAATGAAGGATATACTCTTTTTAACAGCAATCTGTTCGGAAGGCATTGGGGGGCGGAAAAAGCAGTCACCTATGCCAAACAGCTGATACATTCTGTGCTGAAGCAGGAAATCCTCAATCCGAAGATTCATATTTTAGCAGAAGGCATGGGTGCTCTCGTGGCCGATGAACTGCTTCGTTTTTCCCCGGATCATATCCGCTCAGCCGCAATGTTGAATCCTTGTCTCGATCTTCAGGCACATTATGAATCGGAAAAAGAAAATAAATTTTTCTATAAGCAATTTTTGAAAGAAGTTTCGAAAAGCTACGGAATTTCTGAAAAAGAAGCGGAAGCGCTTCGTTATAAAACAATTCAAAGCTACCCGAGCGGCGTACCGGTTCATATATGGCAGCGTATGACCGGAGCTCCATATCCCTACAGTGTACATGCAGAAGTTTTCAAGGAAAAACAGCAAAAGCAAGGCTCACCGGTCGACATGACATTTCATTTATTTGAGCATCCAAGCAGAATTTATGCATCAATTTGCAAATTCTTTCACAGTCATGAAAAAGAATTATAGAGAATATAATGACAACAGCCTTCTCTTTTGCGGAGGCTGTTTTGTTTTGGGAAATGAAAAACCGGAAGGGCGGCAGATGCAATGGAATCAACGCTGATTGTAGGTGCGGACGAATTTTTCGGCCTTTCATTATGTGAGCGAATGATGGATGAAGGCATACATGTTGACGTTGTTCTGGCGGAAACAGAAGATAAAATGAGACAAATGTACTTAGAAGAAAGACTCATGTGGCTTGGGAGAAATGAACTCTTTCGCCAGCTTGAACACATTGGAGATCAAAAGTATGATACAATTTGTATCCAGTTCGGAAGTTTTTTGCCTTTAGACCAATGTGATTCTCCTTATATTTTAGTATATGAAGAAGACCGCAAAGAATGGGAAAAACGTGAAAAAACAGGCTCGGAAAAAACCGTGATCCTGCCGAAAATGTATGGGCCATGGAAAGAAGAAACAGAGGAAGACGGCTATTACACAAACGACGTCGCTGACGAGTTGCTGAGATTCCTGTTAGAACCAAGCCGTCATAGCAAAGATCAGCTTTTTGAATTGCAAGTCACAGAGAAAATCTCAAAAGAAGAAGCAAAAACAAAAATTATCGAGTGGAAAAGACAATTTTCATCAATTTTCGACAAATATTAAGAAAAACCTTCCATGTTTCGAGTTTTCTAGATACAATAAACGTATAAAAATAAACATGTTATAGCTTGTCAAAAGGAGTTGAACATGACTTGATCACAAGGCTTGTCATGATCTTTTCTGTCCTCCTTTTATTGAGTGGATGTGGACAAACTCCGTTCAAAGGAAAAATTGAGAAGGTCGGCATGCTCTTTCCTGATACGATTAATGACCTCGTATGGGGCACAAAAGGGTATAAAGGATTACTGAATATACAATCCAAATACAATGTGGACGTCTATTATAAAGAAGGCGTTAAAACAGAAGAAGATATCATAAATGCGATTGAGGATTTTCATAAGAGGGGCGTCAATCTGCTCTACGGCCATGGGAGTGAATATGCTGAGGTGTTTAACTTGGTCGGCGAAGATTATCCAGATATGGAATTCGTCATTTCCAATGCGAAAGCGAAAGCTGATAATGTAACGAGTGTCCATTTTAGCGGGGAAGCAATGGGCTTTTTTGGAGGAATGACTGCTGCCCATATGTCGAAAACGAATCAGGTCGGTGTAATTGCTTCCTTTACGTGGCAGCCTGAGGTTGACGGTTTTATCAAAGGGGCCAAGTATGAAAATCCGGATATAGAGGTAAATACGAAATATACGGATCATTGGGATGATGATACAACAGCAGTAAAGCTTTATCAGAAAATGAAGAACGAAGGCGCGGATGTTGTGTATCCCGCCGGAGACGGGTATAATGTTCCTGTTATTCAGCAAATCAAAAAAGACGGTCTTTATGCCATTGGCTACGTCACAGATCAATCGGATCTGGGCGAGAATACCGTATTAACCAGCACGGTGCAAAATGTGGACAAGGCCTATGAAATCATTGCTGAACAATTTAATAAAGGCAACCTTGAGGGCGGCGATCATTACTACGACCTGAATACGGGAGTCGTTGAGATGGGAACATTCAGCCCGCTCGTCGACAAAGACTTTCAGCAAAGAATCGCCAAGCTGATCAAAACATACAACAAAACAGGCGAGCTGCCAAAAAACGAGTAATGGAGTGACGTCACATGCAGCACGAAAAATCACTTGAATTCTTGCAAATTGCCATGAAATATCTCCCTGAAGCGAAAGAACAGCTTGAGAAATCAGGCATTGAGCTCTCAATGGAGGCCATCCAGCCGTTTATGAATCTATTTACAACGGTAATGGCGGAAGCTTATGAGCTTGGCAAGTCTGACGCTAAATCTGAAACAGAATAAGAAGAAGCCACTTTTTTGAAAGTGGCTTTTCACATGATTTTCTTTTTAATAGCGGAGAGCATGGGCGCAAGCTCCTTTAAAGCAGGCTTGATTTGATCAAGAGAGTTCATAATTGAACCGATTTGGTCCATAATATGCATGTAATTAATCGTCTCTTCGTCGTTTGTCTGAGAAACCTGAGAAACTTCCTCTTGCTGTTCCTCCTCCTTCTCTTCTGTTGGTTTTGCTGCATCGCCGAACATCATTCTTGAAAACACATCCAACTGCATACGCCTCCTTTCCATATACCATACTCTATGAGTAAGATGAACTGATAGTTTAGACGAATATATTGCCATGTGAAAAAAAATAGGATAGAATTAGTACCTGATACTAATAATTGATCACAACCTGATTGATCTTCTAAATTTAAGATATAAAGGAGTCTTCCCTTATGAAAGCTGGAATACTTGGTGTTGGACGTTACATTCCTGAGAAGGTTTTAACAAATCATGATCTTGAAAAAATGGTTGAAACTTCTGACGAGTGGATTCGTACAAGAACAGGAATAGAAGAAAGAAGAATCGCAGCAGATGATGTGTTTTCATCACATATGGCTGTTGCAGCAGCGAAAAATGCGCTGGAACAAGCTGAAGTGGCTGCTGAGGATCTGGATATGATCTTGGTTGCAACTGTTACACCTGATCAGTCATTTCCTACGGTCTCTTGTATGATTCAAGAACAGCTCGGCGCGAAGAAAGCGTGTGCTATGGATATCAGCGCGGCTTGTGCGGGCTTCATGTACGGGGTTGTAACCGGTAAACAATTTATTGAATCCGGAACCTACAAGCATGTTCTAGTTGTCGGTGTAGAGAAGCTCTCAAGCATTACCGACTGGGAAGACCGCAATACAGCCGTTCTGTTTGGAGACGGAGCAGGCGCTGCGGTAGTCGGGCCAGTCAGTGATGACAGAGGAATCCTTTCATTTGAACTAGGAGCCGACGGCACAGGCGGTCAGCACTTGTATCTGAATGAAAAACGACATACAATCATGAATGGACGAGAAGTTTTCAAATTTGCAGTCCGCCAAATGGGAGAATCATGCGTAAATGTCATTGAAAAAGCCGGACTTTCAAAAGAGGATGTCGACTTTTTGATTCCGCATCAGGCGAACATCCGCATCATGGAAGCTGCTCGCGAGCGTTTAGAGCTTCCTGTCGAAAAGATGTCTAAAACTGTTCATAAATATGGAAATACTTCTGCCGCATCCATTCCGATCTCTCTTGTAGAAGAATTGGAAGCCGGTAAAATCAAAGACGGCGATGTGGTCGTTATGGTAGGGTTCGGCGGAGGACTAACATGGGGCGCCATTGCAATCCGCTGGGGCCGATAAAAAAAGGTGAGGTGCACACAAGATGACTAAAAAAAGAGTAGTTGTTACAGGACTTGGAGCATTATCTCCACTTGGCAACGACGTCGATACAAGTTGGAATAACGCAATCAACGGTGTGTCCGGAATCGGTCCGATCACTCGTGTTGACGCTGAAGAATATCCGGCAAAAGTTGCCGCTGAATTAAAAGATTTTAATGTTGAAGATTATATGGATAAAAAAGAAGCCAGAAAAATGGACCGCTTTACACAATATGCGGTTGTGGCTGCGAAAATGGCGGTTGAAGATGCAGATCTTAACATTACCGATGAGATCGCGCCGAGAGTCGGTGTTTGGGTAGGCTCCGGTATCGGAGGACTTGAAACACTAGAGTCTCAATTTGAAATCTTCTTAACAAAAGGCCCAAGACGGGTAAGCCCGTTTTTCGTGCCAATGATGATTCCTGACATGGCGACAGGCCAGATTTCTATTGCATTAGGAGCAAAAGGGGTGAACTCTTGTACGGTTACAGCATGTGCTACAGGAACGAACTCCATCGGTGACGCGTTTAAGGTTATTCAGCGCGGTGATGCAGACGTGATGGTCACAGGCGGAACAGAAGCGCCGCTGACAAGAATGTCATTCGCCGGCTTTAGTGCCAACAAAGCGCTGTCTACTAATCCAGATCCGAAAACAGCGAGCCGCCCGTTTGATAAAAACCGTGATGGCTTTGTCATGGGGGAAGGTGCAGGGATTATCGTTCTTGAAGAACTTGAGCATGCCCTGGCCCGCGGCGCTAAAATTTACGGAGAAATTGTCGGCTACGGCTCAACCGGAGACGCTTATCATATCACAGCGCCGGCCCAAGACGGTGAAGGCGGAGCGAGAGCGATGCAAGAAGCCATTAAAGATGCAGGCATTGCACCTGAGGAAATTGATTACATCAATGCTCACGGGACAAGCACGTATTACAACGACAAATACGAAACAATGGCGATTAAGACCGTTTTTGGCGAGCATGCGCATAAACTTGCGGTAAGCTCTACAAAATCGATGACAGGCCACCTCTTAGGAGCAGCCGGCGGTATTGAAGCCATTTTCTCTATCCTTGCCATTAAAGAAGGCGTGATTCCGCCGACAATCAATATTCAAACACCTGACGAAGAATGTGATTTGGATTATGTGCCTGATGAAGCCCGCAGACAGGAACTTAATTATGTTCTCAGCAACTCATTAGGATTCGGCGGACACAACGCAACATTAATCTTTAAGAAATATCAATCATAATCAAGCCAAACCGGCTGCCCTTAAAGGGTAGCCGGTTTTTTTTGTGTGCATAGGATTAAAAGAGGAGGCGATCACATGAGTGTAGAACAAACATATAGCTGGCTCAGGAAGGCCGGTTCAATAGATGATTTGGCGCACTACATTATCCCGCTTTTTTCAGGTGCGGAGAAAAAGAACTGGAAGGGCATTCTGGGACACCTTCAGCATCATGGGATGTTTAAAAACATAAAAGAGGGTATTCAGACGGTTTCCAAGCTGAAGGAAAAAGGTTTTTACGGACATATTCAAAAGGAAGAACAGTACCTCAAAAACAAATGGCAAGGTCCTGATGTACCAATTGTTACGCTGCCGGTTGATGAACGAAACAGGAGAATCCGTTTAGAGTTCGGATCAAAATCAGGACTCGCCTTTCAAGACAAAATGTTCCTTTTTCTTTCGTCAGATTTAGATTTTGGGTCAGTATCTGCCCTTATGACGCATGAGTATCATCACGTTTGCCGGTTAGGTCATCTGACAAAAGAGGAAAAGGATGTCACATTACTTGATACAATCATCATGGAAGGGCTGGCGGAATATGCTGTTTATGAGAGGTTTGGCCGAAGTCAAACGGCTGAGTGGACGACTTGGTATACACCGGAGCAGCTTCAGGCTTTATATGAAAAAAAGATTGCGCCCCATCGGGATATCAAACGGGATAATCGATTATTTCCCCAGCTGTTATTCGGCAAAGGATATCAGCCAAAAATGCTTGGATACGCAGTTGGATTCAATATTGTAAAAAAATATTTAACTGCCAGCAAGGTAAGCGCCGCAGACGGGCTGTCCATTCCTGCTGAGACCTTTTTGGATGCAATGCTTTAAAAGGATAAAATAATGGAATTTCATTAATAATATTACATTTATCCTAAAAAATTCTTGATTTTGCAAAATGATTGTAATAATATACAACTATAAAATTTTTCGATAATTCAATATTATTTATTATTTCTGAATAAGGGGATTGCTTTCTCTTGAAAACGTTTGACAACAAGAGGGGGGAAAGGGGAGCTAGCATGAGCACACTTTTAGAAGTGAATAATTTAAAGACATATTTTTTCAGGAAAAAGGAGCCGATCCCTGCGGTTGACGGAGTCGATTTTCACATCAGCAAAGGCGAAACCGTCGCGCTTGTAGGTGAATCGGGCTCCGGAAAAAGCATTACTTCTTTATCAATTATGGGCCTCGTCCAAAGCTCAGGCGGAAAAATCATGGACGGCTCTATTAAACTCGAAGACAAAGACCTCACCTCATTCACTGAAAACGATTATTGCAAAATCCGCGGTAACGAAGTATCCATGATCTTTCAGGAACCAATGACCTCCCTTAATCCGGTGTTAACAATCGGAGAACAAATTACCGAAGTGCTGATTTACCATAAAAACATGAAGAAAAAAGAAGCCCGTCAACGAGCTGTTGAACTCTTGCAGATGGTCGGTTTCTCCCGGGCGGAGCAAATTATGAAGGAGTACCCGCATCGGCTGTCCGGCGGTATGAGACAGAGGGTGATGATTGCCATCGCACTGAGCTGTAATCCTAAACTGCTCATTGCCGATGAACCAACGACAGCGCTGGACGTGACAATACAAGCCCAGGTGCTGGAGCTCATGAAAGATCTCTGTCAGAAGTTCAATACATCAATTCTTCTCATCACACACGATTTAGGTGTCGTGTCTGAGGCTGCCGATAGAGTGATTGTCATGTACTGCGGACAAGTCGTAGAAAACGCCACTGTTGATGACTTATTTTTAGAACCGCTTCATCCGTATACAGAAGGCCTGCTTACGTCAATTCCTGTTATAGATGGAGAGATTGATAAATTAAATGCGATTAAAGGCAGTGTGCCTACACCGGATAATCTGCCGCCGGGGTGCCGTTTTGCCCCAAGGTGCCCGAAAGCTATGGATAAGTGCTGGACAAATCAGCCTTCGCTTTTGACACACAAAAGCGGAAGAACGGTGAGATGCTTTTTATATGAGGAAGAGGGTGCCGAACAATCATGACAGCAGCTAATCAAGAAACAATCTTAGAGCTTTGTGACGTAAAAAAATACTTTCCGATCCGGTCAGGCCTTTTTCAAAGAAAAGTCGGTGATGTAAAAGCGGTGGATAGTGTTTCATTTTCGTTAAAAAAAGGAGAAACACTCGGAATCGTTGGAGAGTCGGGCTGCGGAAAATCGACTGCCGGCAGAACGATGATCAGACTGTACAAACCGACAGAGGGCCAAATTCTTTTTAAAGGGCAGGATATTTCAAATCTGTCAGAGGAGAAGCTGCGGAAGAGTGTCCGCAAAAATATTCAAATGGTTTTCCAAGATCCATTTGCTTCGTTAAACCCGAGAAAGACCCTGCGTTCCATCATAAAGGAGCCGTTTAATACGCACAACATGTATACCATGCGTGAACGAAACGAAAAAGTTGAAGAGCTGCTTGCAAGAGTAGGGCTTCACCCGTCGTTTGCCGGCCGTTATCCCCATGAGTTTTCAGGCGGCCAGCGCCAGCGGATCGGCATTGCCAGAGCACTCACTTTGAATCCAGAGCTGATCATTGCAGATGAGCCGGTTTCCGCACTTGATGTATCCATTCAGGCCCAAGTGATTAACTTGATGGAGGAATTACAGGAAGAATTTAATCTTACGTATCTATTTATCTCTCATGATCTGAGTGTCGTACGCCATATCAGCGACAGAGTCGGAGTAATGTATCTTGGCAAAATGATGGAACTGACCGGCAAGCATGAGCTTTATGACAACCCGCTTCACCCATATACCCAAGCGCTTTTATCCTCCGTTCCGGTTACAAGAAAAAGAGGATCTGTCAAACGTGAACGCATTGTCCTGAAGGGAGAACTGCCTAGTCCGGCCAACCCGCCAAAAGGCTGCGTATTCCACACAAGATGTCCTGTTGCAAAACCGATATGCAAGGAACAAATACCAGAATTTAAAGAAGCTGCTCCCAGCCACTTTGTGGCTTGTCACCTTTATAGCTAATGTTGCCCGCACAGCTTTGAGAGGGGGTATGCACACTACATAAACAACAGCTGAGAAGAACGAACATTTCAAGAGGGGGAATATCTAATGAAAAGACGGAAAACCGCACTGATGATGCTAAGTGTATTGATGGTTCTGGCCATCTTTTTATCAGCCTGCTCGGGATCAAAATCAAGCAACAGCAGCGCGAAAAAATCAGCAGGCAAACCGCAGCAAGGCGGGGATTTGGTTGTTGGTTCAATCGGAGAACCCACACTTTTTAACTCTCTGTATTCTACCGATGACGCAAGTACGGATATTGAAAATATGCTGTACAGCTTTTTAACGAAAACGGATGAAAAACTAAATGTGAAATTGTCACTCGCTGAAAGCATTAAAGAATTAGACGGCGGCCTTGCATATGATGTGAAAATTAAAAAAGGCGTTAAGTTTCATGACGGAAAAGAACTGACTGCAGACGACGTCGTATTTACGTACAGTGTCCCTTTAAGCAAAGATTACAAGGGAGAACGCGGTTCAACATATGAAATGCTGAAATCCGTAGAAAAAAAAGGCGATTACGAAGTCTTGTTTAAGCTGAAATATAAAGACGGTAATTTCTACAACAATGCGTTAGACAGCACAGCTATTCTGCCGAAACATATTCTCGGTAATGTTCCGATTGCTGATTTAGAAGAAAATGAGTTTAACAGAAAGAAACCAATCGGTTCAGGACCATTTAAGTTTAAGGAATGGAAGCAGGGCCAATATATTAAGCTCGAAGCGAATGATGATTACTTTGAAGGAAGACCGTATTTAGATACTGTGACGTATAAAGTCATTCCTGACGCAAATGCTGCCGTTGCTCAGCTGCAGGCAGGCGATATTAATTTCTTTAATGTGCCCGCCACTGACTACAAAACGGCTGAAAAATTCAACAACCTAAAAATCGTTACTGATTTGGCATTAAGTTATGTGTACATCGGGTGGAATGAAAAAAATGAATTATTCAAGGATAAAAAGGTTCGTCAAGCGCTAACAACCGCTCTTGACCGCGAGTCAATCGTCAGCCAAGTATTAGATGGAGACGGCGAGGTAGCTTACATTCCGGAAAGCCCTTTATCTTGGAACTATCCTAAAGATATAGATGTTCCGAAATTTGAGTACAACGAGAAAAAAGCGAAACAGATGCTTGCAGAAGCCGGCTGGAAAGATACGAACGGTGACGGCATTCTGGATAAAGACGGAAAGAAATTCTCGTTTACCCTTAAAACGAACCAAGGAAACAAAGTCCGTGAAGACATCGCTGTCGTCGTTCAGGAACAGCTGAAAAAAATCGGCATTGAAGTGAAAACCCAGATCGTTGAATGGAGCGCTCTCGTTGAACAAATGAATCCTCCGAATTGGGATTTTGATGCAATGGTCATGGGATGGAGTTTATCCACATTCCCGGATCAATATGATATTTTCCATTCAAGCCAGATTAAAAAGGGTTTGAACTACGTTTGGTATAAAAATGCCGAAGCGGATAAACTCATGAAAGATGCAAAATCAATCAGTGACAGAAAGCAGTATTCAAAAGAATATGAGCAAATCTATCAAAAAATTGCGGAAGATCAGCCGTATACGTTCTTGTATTATCCTAACAACCATATGGCAATGCCGGAAAATCTTGAAGGATACAAATATCATCCGAAACGTGATTTGTATAATATTGAAAAATGGTGGCTTGCAAAATAAATTTCCCTTAAAGGGGAGGGAGAGCGTTTTCTCCCTCTTCTGTTTTTAATAAGGAAAGTAAAGGGGGACAAGTATATGGCTGCATATATTATCAGAAGAACCTTAATGTCTATCCCGATTTTATTGGGAATTACGATTTTATCATTTGTTATCATGAAAGCCGCGCCCGGAGATCCGATGACATTAATGATGGACCCGAAAATCAGCCAGGCTGACAGAGAGCAGTTTATTGAAAAATACGGTCTGAATGATCCTCAGTACGTTCAATATTTAAAGTGGCTAGGCAACATGGTGCAGGGTGATTTCGGAACGTCTATTGTCAGAAAAGGAACGCCTGTTTCAGAATTGATTATGGCAAGACTACCCAATACGCTCCTGCTGATGCTGGTTTCAACGATTTTGGCTCTTATGATTTCTATTCCGTTCGGTGTCCTGTCGGCAAAGCGGCCGTATTCAAAAATCGACTATGGCATTACATTTACCTCGTTTATAGGCCTGGCTATTCCAAACTTTTGGTTTGGATTAATTTTGATTATGGTGTTATCGGTAAATCTCGGCTGGTTTCCAACTGGGGGTGTCGAGACACTGAATACCGAATTCAATATATTTGACCGGATTCATCATTTAATTCTGCCTGCATTCGTTCTAGCTACAGCTGACATGGCCGGACTGACGAGATACACGAGATCCAATATGCTTGATGTATTAAATCAAGATTATATTCGCACAGCGAGAGCAAAAGGATTTAAAGAGAACAGAGTGCTATTTAAACATGGATTGAGGAATGCATTATTACCCGTCATTACAATTTTCGGTTTGATGATTCCTTCATTTATCGGCGGATCTGTCGTTGTCGAACAAATTTTCACTTGGCCGGGATTAGGAAAGCTGTTTGTCGATTCAGCATTCCAGCGCGATTATCCGGTTATCATGGCAATGACTGTGATCTCGGCGGTTCTTGTCGTTGTCGGAAACCTCATTGCAGACATCCTTTACGCGATTGTTGATCCGCGGATCGAATATTAAAAGGAGGGAAACAGAGATGTCAGAGCTGCAAACAACTCCCTCGCCGGAGATCAGGCTGAAAGAAAATATTTCGAAAAAGCCAGAAACAATGACAAAGATTTTCTGGGAAAAATTCTCGAAAAACAAACTGGCCATTTTAGGTGCCGTTATTCTTTTTATCATTATTATGTCGGCTGTTTTCGCCCCTTTAATTGCACCTTATCCCCAAGAGCAGCAAAGCCTGCTTGATAAATATAAGGCGCCGGGCCTTGAACATCTGATGGGAACGGATAAATTTGGACGTGATATTTTCAGCCGGATCCTATATGGAGCGCGTGTCTCTTTATTGGTTGGATTTGCGTCCGTAGTCGGTTCAATTTTGATCGGAACGGTTTTAGGAGCATTAGCCGGATATTTCAGAGGAATAGTGGATGCTGTCATTATGCGTGTAGTTGACATTGTGTTATCCATTCCTGATATTTTCTTGTTGATCACGCTGGTCACCATCTTCAAGCCGGGTGTGGACAAACTGATTTTAATTTTCTGTCTCACAGGATGGACCACAACAGCACGATTAGTAAGGGGAGAATTCTTGTCGCTCCGTTCAAGGGAATATGTTCTTGCTGCTAAAACAATTGGAACAAAAACGCACAAAATTATTTTTTCTCATATCCTGCCCAATGCGTTAGGGCCGATTATCGTGTCAGCTACGCTGAAAGTAGGGTCTGTTATTCTAGCTGAATCGGCGCTAAGCTACTTGGGCTTTGGAATCCAGCCGCCAATCGCTAGCTGGGGGAACATGCTTCAAGACGCACAGAATTTCACAGTAATGATTCAAGCATGGTGGTACCCGTTATTTCCCGGGCTATTTATTTTAATGACCGTTTTATGCTTCAACTTTGTCGGTGATGGCCTGCGGGATGCGCTTGACCCGAAAAATATTAAATAAAAATGAATATAATATCTGTAATAAAATATCACCAAATCAGAAAAAAAGCAGGTCTCCTTTTGTCAGAAAATATACAAAGAGATCTGCTTTTTGTGATTCTTACATAAATCCAGTGATTCCAGATTTCCTCAATCTCTTTGGAATAATTTCTCTATCCCTTGCCTATACTGTGGACAACAGTTTTTATAAAAGTGAGGGGTTAGAGATGTTATTTCTTCATGATGTGTGGGTCAATTGGTTTGAAGGGGAAGAAAATGGCTACAATGTATGCCACTTTCACGAATGGCGCAAGGAAGATACGGTTGAGCTTTTGGATCAGGTGCCGCTGTTAAGGGTGCCGTCAGTACTGTTTCATTACATAGAAAACGATTTGTCAGAGCTTCCGAAAGGTTTGCTTGAAGACGTACATCAGAAATCGTACATTCGGAAAAATCATGAGCGGACAAAGCTTGAGTATTGTTTTGTCGTAACAGACGGAATCGGCATTTTAGCTGTCGACACGATCGGCTACACGATCCCTGTCAGAAAAAGCCGTCTGATCCCAAGACAGGAGCAGCTCGTTTATGAAATGGTAAAAGATGTAGAGCCTGAAACATATGAATTTGAGCCAAAGAAGCTGGAATCCTCTAAGGAATATCACATCTTATCATTAGCACCAGAACATGTCAGAGGACTGACTAGAAAAGAACGGCAAATTAAGCAGCTGATGTTTATGGCGCTTGACCAATTAAAAGGGCTGAAAAACCGGGCTGAAATCGGCTACTGGTACACAGAGTGGAATCCGCATATGTATGAACAAATCAAAAGGATGAGCTTTGAAGAGATTTGGGACATGCTGTATAACGAAACAATTGAAGGCTGGTCGGACAAACACCTAGCTTTTTGCGAAAACCTAATAAAAGGACAGCCTTTTTTCGAAAAGCTTTGGGAAATGGAAAACGAATCAAAGGTCAACTGAAAAAAACCGCTCTTTGCAAAGAGCGGTTTTTTGATCAGCGTCTTTTTCTTCCAAGACCCATGGCATTCTCCATTTTTTTCAGCATTTTGTTTGCTGTCCGGTTCGCCCGTTCCGCGCCTTCATCAAGAATCCGGTCTAATTCTTCAGATTCTATCAGCTCATAATAGCGGTCCTGGATCGGTTTTAATGCGTTCACCACGACTTCTGCCAAATCACCTTTAAACTCGCCGTAGCCTTTTCCTTCGTACTTTGCTTCAAGCTCTTCAATTGTCGTATTGCCGAGGATTGAATAAATTGTAAGAAGGTTGGAAACGCCCGGTTTGTTTTCTTTGTCAAATTTCACAATGCCTTCAGAATCTGTCACAGCGCTTTTGATTTTCTTTTCAAGAAGCTTCGGTTCATCCAGCAGGGTAATATAAGCTTTCTGATTTGGATCAGATTTGCTCATTTTCTTCAGCGGATCATTCAGAGACATGATGCGTGCACCGACTTTTGGAATTTTCACTTCCGGAATCGTAAAGATGTCGTTGTATTTTTTGTTGAAGCGTTCTGCAAGATTCCGCGTCAGTTCAAGGTGCTGCTTTTGATCCTCGCCGACAGGTACAAGATCCGTTCCGTACAGCAGAATATCAGCGGCCATCAGCGGCGGATACGTTAACAGGCCGGAGACGACAGCTTCATTGCCTTTGGATTTGTCCTTAAATTGAGTCATCCGCTCAAGCTCGCCGATATAGGCGACACACTGCATCATCCATCCGGCCTGCGCATGCGCGGGGACCTCTGACTGAATAAACAATGTTGCTTTTTCTGGATCAAGTCCGACAGCTAAGTAAAGCGCCGCGAGATTGCGGATATTCTTTCTAAGCTCAAGCCGGTCTTGAGGAACAGTTATCGCATGCTGGTCCACGATGCAAAAATAGCTGTTATAATCATGCTGCAGTTCGACAAACTGCTTCATTGCACCGATATAGTTGCCGAGCGTCACTGAGCCGCTTGGCTGAATGCCTGAAAAAATCGTTTGTTTCATGAAAACATCAACCTCATTTCTTAAAACATAATAAAAAAGGCTCATTCTTCCCCTGTAAAAAAGGGACGAATGAACCGTGGTACCACCCTGATTATTCCATTAAAATGAAATCACTCTGACGTTTGTAACGGAGACTGCTCCGGCTGAGCCTACTTTTTTCCAGTTCGGTCAGCTGCTCCAAAGTCCATTCCACATTGCCCGTTATCTGCTCCCAGCACCGCAGACTCTCTTCAAACAGGTGAAACGTGTACTACTCTTTTTCATAGCAAGCTTTTCTTTTGATTGCTTCATTATAAATCAATTATAACCAATTGTCATCATGAAAAAACATTCTTTTTTCCAGTAAAATTGTAATAATATAAATAACACGAGTGCTGTAAAATCCTTAAATGATAACTGCTATCAGCGTAAAAACAGGCAGATATTATATGTAAAAAGCAATATGGGCAGAAAACACATGAAAAAGTTTTTAATCAATTTATGCTTTAAATGGTAGAAGGATATTATGTTCATGGAAGAAAAACTAACGAAGTTTAAATATTTTAAATTGATAAAATAATATTGCAATAAATTATTTGTTTCATTATAATGAACTTGTTCACTCTATTGTTACAGCTTTTTTACAAAAATAATCAGAAAAGACGGAACAGAATAAAAGTTGTGGAAACTCAGGTTCATTTGTCTGATATTTCTGAGGATTTAGCCGTAAGGAGCTGAAAAATTATTATTAGGGGGTTTGCGAATATGAAAAAACGTTGGTCGATTGTCACGTTGATGCTCATTTTCACTCTCGTGCTGAGCGCGTGCGGCTTTGGCGGCAGCGGATCAAACGGTGAAGGGAAAAAGGACAGTAAAGGAAAGACGACACTTAACATTAATATTAAAACTGAGCCGTTCTCCTTACATCCGGGATTGGCAAATGATTCAGTATCAGGCGGTGTTATCCGTCAGACTTTTGAAGGATTGACACGTATCAATGCAGATGGTGAGCCTGAAGAAGGCATGGCTTCTAAGATTGAAACGAGCAAGGACGGAAAGACATATACATTTACCATTCGTGATGGTGTGAAATGGTCTAATGGAGACCCTGTAACTGCACAAGATTTTGAATATGCTTGGAAATGGGCGCTTGACCCTAATAACGAATCACAATACGCTTACCAGCTCTACTACATAAAAGGTGCTGAAGCGGCGAATACCGGAAAAGGCAGCCTAGACGATGTGGCAGTAAAAGCTGTGAATGACAAAACGCTGAAGGTTGAATTAAATAACCCGACTCCATATTTCACTGAATTAACTGCGTTCTATACGTATATGCCGATCAATAAGAAAATTGCAGAGAAAAATAAAAAGTGGAATACAAATGCCGGAGATGATTATGTATCAAACGGGCCGTTCAAAATGACGGCATGGAAACACAGCGGCTCTATTACTCTCGAAAAAAATGACCAGTATTGGGATAAAGACAAAGTCAAACTGAAGAAAATCGATATGGTTATGATCAACAATAACAATACGGAACTAAAAAAATTCCAAGCTGGCGAACTTGATTGGGCCGGTATGCCGCTCGGACAGCTTCCGACAGAATCCCTGCCGACCCTGAAAAAAGACGGTTCTTTACATGTTGAGCCGATTGCAGGAGTGTATTGGTACAAATTCAACACTGAAGCTAAGCCATTAGACAACGTCAATATCCGTAAAGCTTTAACATATTCGCTTGACCGTCAGTCGATTGTTAAAAACGTTACGCAAGGAGAGCAAATCCCGGCAATGGCTGCAGTGCCGCCTACAATGAAGGGATTTGAGGATAACAAAGAAGGATACTTCAAAGACAATGATGTCAAAACAGCAAAAGAATACCTTGAAAAAGGCCTAAAAGAAATGGGCTTAAGCAAGGCATCTGATTTGCCGAAAATCAAATTGTCTTACAACACTGATGACGCACACGCGAAAATCGCTCAAGCAGTACAAGAAATGTGGAAGAAAAATTTAGGCGTTGATGTTGAGCTTGATAACTCAGAGTGGAATGTCTATATTGATAAGCTCCATAGCCAAGATTATCAAATCGGCCGTATGGGCTGGCTCGGCGACTTCAATGATCCTATCAACTTCCTTGAATTGTTCCGTGACAAAAACGGAGGAAATAACGATACAGGCTGGGAAAATCCAGAATTCAAAAAGCTTCTGAATCAGTCACAAACTGAAACAGATAAAACAAAACGTGCAGAGCTGCTGAAAAAAGCAGAAGGTATTTTCATTGATGAAATGCCGGTTGCCCCAATCTATTTCTATACTGATACTTGGGTACAGGATGAAAACCTAAAAGGTGTTATCATGCCAGGTACTGGTGAGGTTTATTTCAGAAACGCATATTTTAAATAAGGCTACGTCTGAAAATAAAAGACCTCAAGGTATATGGGGAGAAAAGCCCCATATACCTTTCTTACTGATGGAGTATAAAAATGTAAAAACCATGGAGGTGTTCCCCCTTGCTAAAATATATCGGAAGACGCTTAGTCTATATGATTATCACACTATTTGTGATTGTAACTGTGACATTCTTCTTAATGCAAGCAGCACCGGGCGGGCCATTTTCAGGTGAGAAAAAGCTTCCGCCTGAAATTGAAGCAAATTTAAATGCGCATTATGGCTTGGACAAGCCGCTGTTTGTACAATATGTCAGTTATTTGAAATCAGTTGCAATGTGGGATTTCGGACCGTCATTTAAATATAAAGGTCAGAGTGTTAACGACCTGATCAGTTCAGGTTTCCCCGTTTCATTTACTCTTGGAGCAGAAGCTATTCTCCTCGCTTTAGCGTTAGGTGTATTGTTTGGGGTCATTGCAGCCCTTTACCATAATAAGTGGCAGGATTATACCGTCGCGATTTTAACGATATTTGGTATTTCGGTTCCGAGCTTTATCATGGCGGCTGTTCTGCAATATGTGTTCTCCATGAAGCTTGGGCTGTTTCCGGTCGCGGGGTGGGATTCCTGGGCATACACCTTTTTGCCTTCAATCGCACTTGCTTCCATGCCGATGGCGTTTATTGCCAGACTTTCCCGTTCAAGCATGATCGAAGTGTTAAACAGTGATTATATCCGCACAGCGAAAGCGAAAGGGCTGTCCCGCCCAGCGGTTACAGTGCGGCACGCCATTCGAAACGCACTTTTGCCGGTTGTTACATATATGGGCCCGATGGCCGCACAGGTCTTAACGGGGAGCTTCATTATTGAAACCATTTTTGGGATCCCGGGGCTTGGTGCACACTTCGTCAACAGTATTACAAACCGTGATTATACGGTCATTATGGGTGTAACGGTGTTCTTCAGTGTCATCCTGCTATTGTGTGTATTAATCGTAGATGTGTTATACGGCATTATTGATCCAAGAATCAAGCTTTCCAAAGCAAAGAAAGGAGCCTAGGCCATGCAGAACATTCCAAAAAACATGTTTGAACCAGCCGCAGCGAATGCCGGCGATGCAGAAAAAATAAGTAAAAAGAGCCTTTCCCTCTGGAAAGATGCGATGCTTCGCTTCCGCAGCAATAAGCTTGCAATGGTCGGGCTTATCATTATCGTACTTATTATCCTTATGGCAATTTTTGCGCCGATGTTCTCAAGGTATGATTATTCAACTACTAATCTCTTAAATGCGGATAAGCCGCCTTCAAAAGATCACTGGTTCGGAACAGATGATCTTGGACGGGACATTTTCGTCCGTACATGGGTAGGGGCGCGAATCTCAATCTTTATCGGTGTTGCAGCCGCTGTTCTTGATTTGCTGATCGGTGTCATTTGGGGGAGCATTTCAGGCTTCCGCGGAGGAAGAACAGATGAAATCATGATGCGTATCGCTGACATCCTTTGGGCAGTTCCTTCATTATTAATGGTTATCTTACTGATGGTTGTTCTTCCGAAAGGGCTATTTACGATTATTATTGCCATGACGATTACGGGCTGGATTAACATGGCCAGAATCGTGCGTGGACAAGTGCTGCAGCTGAAGAATCAAGAGTATGTGCTTGCTTCACAGACACTGGGTGCAAAAACATCCCGTCTGCTTTTTAAACATATCGTGCCAAACGCAATGGGTTCCATTTTGGTCACGATGACATTGACAGTTCCTACTGCGATTTTCACAGAAGCCTTTTTAAGCTATTTGGGACTCGGTGTTCCGGCTCCGCTGGCAAGCTGGGGAACGATGGCTTCTGACGGATTGCCTGCATTGACCTATTATCCGTGGCGTTTATTCTTCCCTGCCGGATTTATCTGCGTTACAATGTTTGGCTTTAACGTTGTCGGCGACGGATTAAGAGATGCATTGGATCCTAAGTTACGTAAATAAGGGAGTGATACGGGTGACACGCCTATTAGAAGTAAAAGATTTAGCAATTTCATTTAAAACATATGGCGGAGAGGTCCAGGCGATCCGCGGAGTGAATTTCCATCTGGATAAAGGGGAGACGCTGGCCATTGTTGGAGAATCAGGTTCCGGAAAAAGTGTAACCTCTCAAGCGATTATGAAGCTGATTCCAATGCCTCCGGGTTATTTCAAACGCGGTGAGATCCTGTTTGAAGGAAAGGATCTGGTGCCGCTGTCCGAAAAAGAAATGCAAAATGTCCGGGGAAAAGAGATCGGCATGATATTCCAAGATCCGATGACCTCTTTAAATCCAACGATGAAGGTCGGTAAACAAATTACGGAAGTGCTTTTTAAACACGAAAAGATCTCGAATGAAGCGGCTAAAAAACGCGCGGTTGAACTGCTGGAATTAGTCGGTATCCCAATGCCGGAAAAGCGGGTGAACCAATTTCCGCATGAATTTTCAGGCGGGATGAGACAGAGGGTTGTCATTGCCATGGCGCTTGCAGCGAATCCGAAGCTTCTGATCGCCGATGAGCCGACAACTGCTCTTGATGTAACGATTCAAGCGCAAATTTTGGAATTAATGAAGGATTTGCAAAAGAAAATTGACACGTCCATCATCTTTATCACACACGATCTTGGTGTTGTGGCTAACGTTGCTGACCGGGTCGCTGTCATGTACGCGGGACAGATTGTAGAAACCGGTACGGTAGACGAAATCTTCTACGATCCGAGACATCCGTACACTTGGGGGCTTCTTGCATCCATGCCGACACTGGAAAGTTCAGGAGAGGAAGAGCTGACTGCCATTCCGGGCACACCGCCTGATTTGACAAACCCGCCAAAAGGAGATGCTTTTGCCCTGCGGAGCCCTTATGCGATGAAAATCGATTTTGAACAGGAGCCGCCAATGTTTAAGGTATCTGATACTCATTATGTCAAATCGTGGCTGCTTCATCCCGACGCGCCAAAGGTAGAGCCGCCAGAAGCGGTAAAAGCGAAAATGCGTAAACTGGCAAACACGTTTGAAAAACCTGTCTTAGTGAGAGAAGGTGAATGAATTGACTGAAAAACTATTAGAAATCAAACATTTAAAACAGCACTTTGTCACGCCGAGGGGAACGGTTAAGGCTGTAGATGATTTATCATTTGATATCTATAAAGGTGAAACATTAGGGCTGGTTGGTGAATCTGGCTGCGGTAAATCGACAACAGGCCGAAGCATTATCCGGCTGTACGAAGCAACCGATGGTGAGGTGCTGTTTAACGGTGAAAATGTGCACGGGAGAAAATCGCGGAAAAAGCTGCTGGAATTCAACCGCAAAATGCAGATGATTTTCCAAGACCCCTATGCATCCCTGAATCCGAGAATGACAGTTGCTGATATTATTGCTGAAGGTCTTGATATTCATAAGCTGGCAAAAACGAAAAAAGAGCGGATGCAGAGGGTTCATGAACTATTGGAAACAGTTGGTTTAAACAAGGAACACGCGAACCGCTATCCGCATGAATTTTCCGGCGGCCAGCGCCAAAGAATCGGGATTGCCAGAGCTCTTGCTGTTGATCCGGAATTCATTATCGCGGATGAGCCGATTTCCGCTTTGGATGTATCCATTCAAGCGCAGGTCGTGAATTTAATGAAAGAACTGCAAAAAGAAAAAGGGCTCACATACCTGTTTATTGCCCACGATTTATCGATGGTCAAATACATCAGTGACCGCATTGGCGTCATGTATTTCGGGAAACTGGTTGAGCTTGCGCCGGCAGATGAGCTTTATGAAAATCCGCTTCACCCATATACAAAATCATTGCTTTCTGCGATTCCGCTTCCAGATCCAGACTATGAGAGAAATCGCGTTCGCCAGAAATATGATCCGTCCGTCCATCAATTAAAGGATGGGGAAACGATGGAATTCCGTGAAGTCAAACCGGGACATTTTGTGATGTGCACGGAAGCCGAATTTAAAGCTTTTTCATGATTCATCAATCCTTCAAGAGATTTCTCTTGAAGGGTTTTTTTGCGTCCTCATAGAAAGTGAGAATGATAACATTTACAATTAGAGGAAAAAAACGGAGGCGAAATACGATTCAATTTCTGCATAACAAAAATGTTTTTGCACTATTGCTGTCTCAATCTTTTCAATCTTTAGCAGGAGTCCTCGTCACAATCGTTTTAATGGTCCGGGTCTATCAAATGACTGACTCTGTTTTTTTGGCGGGCCTTATTTTATCGTTCATGTCGTTTGCGAGTATAGCAGCAAGCTTTTGCGTCTCTCCGGTGCTTCGCATTCTCGGTTTTAAAAAGGTGCTTGTGGGAGCGAATCTGCTGAGAGCGGTCTTTACAATCCTGATGGCATACAGCGTCACTCATCACGGACAGGCATTCTTTTGGATTTCGCTGCTGTTTGTGTTTTGTTTTTCCTTCGCGGGCGCTTTTTTTCAGCCGGCAAGATTTGCGCTGCTGCCGATTATTGTTCCAAAGAAGCAATATGTAAAAGCGAATGGTGTGATCTCTCTCTCGAATCAATTATTCTTAACAGCAGGCTGGGGCCTTGGAGGCCTTCTGACGTACGCCGTCCCTTTTGAACTCATTGTCGGCGCTGCTATTTGCCTGTTTGTTCTATCGGGAGCTTCCATCAGTGTGCTGCATGTAAATGAAGAAGAGGCTGTAGGAACTGCTGAAACAGCATCTGCCAGAAGTATATGGAAGGATTTAATGATCATCCCTATTGTAAGAGACATTACTGTAATGGACATGATAGAAGCTTTGGCGGGTTCCGTATGGTCATCTGCTATTCTCCTCGCATTTACTGCGGCTGTTTTGCATGAAACAGAGGTGTGGTGGGGGATGTTTAACGCTTCCTATTTTATAGGCGCAATTGTCGGCAGTGTGATTGCCATTCGTTTTTCTTCTTTTTTTGAGCGGAATATGGGCTATGCCATTATGTTCAGCTCGCTTGTAATGTCGGCGCTGACCCTTTTGTTTTCATTTTCTCCAGTCCCATTTTTATGCGCTCTGGCTTGTGCTGCAATGGGGCCTTTTTATCAGGTGCGTGATATTTGCCAGGAAACCATGCTGCAGGAGGTTATTCCCGAGCAGAAACGAATCGGAATCATGGCTGCAAAAAATGCGATTTTGACTCTTTGGTCAGGCGTCACCTACTCCATTATGGGGCTAGTGGCTGATGCTGCTGGTGCGAAAATAGCTTTTATCGCGGCTGCTGCATTATATATCATGACATTTCTGATTGCACTGGCGCAGCCCCGCCTGGTTCATTACAGGCGAGAAAATCGAGTTCAATGAGATACACTTCAAAATGAACGGAGCAGCTGGCTCGGTTTTTGCTGAAAAAAAAATGAAACCATGGCGGAAGTTCGCACGTCTTTATAGATGTAAGGCTGTTTAAACAAGAAGAAATGGGGTATATCTAAAAGTATGAAGACAACGAACTCATAAGGAGCAAATCAATGAACTGGTATGAAAAGCTTAGCGAGTACTTTCCAATTGAAGAAATGAAATCAAAAGCGCATATGGAAGCTCTTCTGAAAGAGCGAAGCGATATTTATCATAAAGATGAAGGCAAACATCATATTTTAATGTTTGCGGAGTTCGATTCTTTTATCTTCGTTGATTATCTGTATGTGTCTAAGGATGCAAGAGGGCAGGGGCTTGGCGGCAAATTGATCGCGAAGCTGAAAAAGAAAAATAAGCCCATATTGCTCGAGGTGGAACCTGTGGATGAAGATGATACTGATACAGAAAAACGCCTGAGGTTTTATCAAAGAGAGCATTTCAAGCATGCTCAGTCAATTGGGTACCGGCGCCGGTCATTGGCTACGAATGAAGTAAACAAGATGGAGATTCTGTACTGGTCACCAAAAACAGAATCAGAAGAAGAAATTCTTGAAGCCATGAAACAAACATATGAAAACATTCATACTTATAAAGACGAGAAATGGTACGGGGAATCGTACGAAAAAACGGATGAAGTCCTGAAACTCATTGATGAAGAAAAACAAAAAAATATTTTCGATCAGTTAAGCTAATTGAGAATTAGAACATATCATGAACATTAAAAATTTGCTGGATTGACACATTTTTTTCTTAGGATACTGTTCACACTTACTTTTTTATAGTATAATACCTGTAAAGATTCCTTTTTTAGAGTAATTTCAATTTAAGAATAAAATAGATGTTCATCCTACTAATTAGAGGAGTGAAGATAAATGGTTACACTATACACATCACCAAGCTGTACTTCATGCAGAAAGGCGAGAGCGTGGCTCGAGGAGCACGATATTCCATTTGTAGAAAGAAATATTTTCTCTGAACCTTTATCAATTGATGAAATAAAACAAATTCTTCGAATGACTGAGGATGGTACAGATGAAATCATCTCAACCCGTTCAAAAGTATTCCAAAAACTGAATGTGAACGTTGAATCTATGCCGCTGCAAGATTTGTACCGCTTGATCAACGAGCATCCAGGGTTGCTTCGCCGTCCGATCATCATTGACGAAAAACGTTTGCAGGTCGGATATAACGAAGACGAAATCAGACGTTTCCTGCCAAGAAAAGTTCGCTCTTTCCAATTAAGAGAAGCACAGCGTTTGGCAAACTAATAGATCGTATCATCAAAAGAAGGCTGAGTCATCAGCCTTCTTTTATTTTTCAACCTGCTGGTAATAAATGCTCGCAAGGATGACAAACGCAACCGTCAAAATGGGGAGGAGCGTTTCAACTGTGCCGTGCTGCGCCATAAAAAGAGACAGCTTTTTGTCTCTGACAATCATTTCTCCGCCAGTATAAGCAAGCAGCCCGCTTCCCGCGTAAATCAGAAGCGGTATTTTCTCTAGTGCAATATGGATGAGTTTGCTGCCCCAAATAATAACCGGAACCGATACACACAATCCTATAACAACGAGAGAAAACTCACCGTGTGAAGCTCCCGCAACTGCGATGACGTTGTCCAGCGACATAAAGAGATCTGCAAGCACAATCGTTCGTATCGCTCTCCACAGGGAGGTGCTGCTTTTAATGTGTTTCGTGTCTTTTTTTTCAATCAGCAGCTGATATCCTAAATACAGCAGGAAAATTCCGCCGGCGCACTGCAAGAACGGAATGTTCAAAAGATATACTGCTGCACTTGTTAATCCGATTCTCATGGCAACGGCAATAAATGTTCCGAGAATAATGGCTTGCTGTCTTTGCTTGTCCGGCAAATGTCTGCTGGCCATGGCAATAACAACCGCGTTATCTCCGCCGAGGATCAGGTCAATCCCAACAATGACGAGCAGAGAAATCAGATAGTCATGCTCCATGAAGCGGCACCTCGCTTTCAGTCCTTCGCTTGTACTACTACTATATGAGACAGGTCATATTTTATGATATCAGCCGCCTGATCTGCCGTTTTTTAGGCAAAGGTGCATTTTTATTTCTTTTGTGACTGTTTTATCATAAAATAGAAATACAAAGGAATTCACACTGGCCTTGGTTAAGGTTAAGATGTGGACGGAATGGGTAAAGTGTAGTAAAGTACAATTAATCGGGAGCTTAGATGTCCCTTCAACATCTTATATAGAAGGGAAGGTTGGCAAATGGAAATTGAAAGAATTAACGAGCATACAGTAAAATTTTATATGTCTTACGGAGATATTGAAGATCGCGGTTTTGACAGAGAAGAAATTTGGTATAACCGTGAGCGCAGTGAAGAACTTTTCTGGGAAGTCATGGATGAAGTTCATGAAGAAGAGGAATTCGCTGTGGAAGGCCCACTTTGGATTCAAGTTCAGGCACTGGACAAAGGATTAGAAATCATCGTCACAAAAGCCCAGCTTTCCAAAGACGGACAAAAGCTCGAACTGCCGATTCCTGAGGATAAAAAGCAAGAACCAGCATCTGAGGATCTTGACGCCTTGCTGGATGATTTCCAGAAAGAAGAGCAAGCCGTCAATCAGGAAGAGAAGGAGCAAAAGCTTCAATTTGTCTTGCGATTTGGCGATTTTGAGGATGTTATTTCTCTATCTAAATTGAACGTTAACGGAAGCAAAACGACTTTATATTCGTTTGAGAACCGATATTATTTATATGTAGATTTTTGCAATATGACTGATGAAGAGGTTGAAAATCAGCTAAGCATCCTGCTGGAGTACGCAACTGAATCCTCAATCAGCATACACCGTCTTGAAGAGTACGGCAAGCTGATTATTTCAGAGCATGCTCTAGAAACGATAAAAAAACACTTTGCATCATAGCAAACCGATTTCCTTCCGGAAATCGGTTTTTTTTATGCACGAAAATGCCATTTTAGAGATGTGAAAAATCAAAAACATATAGACAAGCAGAAAATACAGCGAACAGGAGTTGATCATCTTTTCCAGAAAGTATACTTCATCTGGAAAGGAGAGATGACAATTGTTTAGTGCTGTGACTGAAGACGGCCAAATGTTTCACCTTCTAGGCGCTCAGCAAAACCAGAAATTAAAGCGGAGACGGTTCTTCTGTCCGGTATGCGGGGGAGAGCTAGCTGTGAAGCTCGGACTTCAAAAAGCGCCGCATTTTGCCCATAAACAGAACAAGTCCTGCGCCATAGACATCGAGCCGGAAAGCGCCTACCACTTAGAAGGAAAAAGACAGCTGTATGTATGGCTGAAAACGCAACGGGCTTCACCAATATTGGAGCCGTATATAAGGACAATCAACCAAAGACCGGACGTCATGGCAAGAATCAAGGAGCATATGCTTGCTGTTGAATATCAATGCGCCACTATCGCTCCAGATGTCTTTCAAAAGCGGACAGAGGGCTTCAAACAAGAAGGAATCATCCCGCAGTGGATTATGGGATACAGCCGCTTAAAACGGACTGCTTCGTCCTTTTATCAGCTTTCAACTTTTCATTGGCAGTTTATCAATGCAAGTCCATACAGAGAACTGATATGTTATTGTCCTGAAAGGCGTTCTTTTCTCCGGCTCAGCCACATCATTCCATTCTACACAAACCATTCTTATTCCTCAGTCCAAACGATCCCTATCCATCGGGCAGGTGCAGGCGATCTTTTTTTCACTGAACCGAAACCCTCAATTCAATATTCAGGCTGGACGAAAGCGATTCACCGTTTTCGCCATAAACCCCATCGGTTTAACTCAAAGGAAACAAATCGCCTTAGGCTGCTGTTTTATGAGAAACGACAGACGCCTTTTTCTTTTCTGCCGACTGAAGTGTTTGTTCCTGTTAGAAAAGGGGCAGTTTTTAAGAGTCCGGTTTTTGTGTGGCAGGGGTTTCTTTATTTGTTTATGACGGATCTTGGAGGTAAACGTGCGCCAATTCGTTTTTCAGCCGTTTTGCAGCAGTGCAAACTGCACATTCATAATAAGAACATTGCACTCAGGTCCGAATGCAGCGAAGAGTGTCTTTCAGAAGCGGTTAAACAGTATATTGATTTTTTGTGCAAGAAGGGATTTTTAAGGGAGACTCAGAAAGAAGTATATGTGCTGAATCAGCCTGCAGGAGGCATACACTCCATGCAGGATCTCATAGAAAGAGACCGCAGCTGTTTTATAGAATGAGTTTGTCTTATTTGGCTCACCCTAAGACAAAGGTGGTGGGCAGGCTGTGAAAGGCACAAAAGGAAAGGTTTTTCGTGTTTTTACTGCTTTTTTGGCATTCGTTCTCTTCATTACTGCATATGATTTGACAAAAGGCAGTGAAAAACCGGAAGATATTCACAACACAAGTTTATTGAGAAACAGCTGTTTTTTCAATTGGCTTGAATCAAAGAAGACGAGGGGGATCACCATGGCTGAGGAAAAAAAAGCAAACCAACTGCCTGACAGAAGTGAGGTAAAGGCAGAAGACACATGGAGACTTGAGGATATTTTTCCTAGTGATGAGGCCTGGAATAAAGAATTTCAAGCTGTAAAAGAATTAATTCCGAATTTATCTAAGTATAAAGGAAAGCTGGCAGATTCAGCTGATCATTTATACGAGGCTCTTACGTATCAAGATAAAGTGATGGAGCGGCTAGGTAGGCTGTACACATATGCGCATATGCGCTCTGACCAGGATACTGGGAACTCCTTTTACCAGGGGCTGAATGACAAGGCGGGAAACCTGTATACACAGGCCGCAAGCGCGACAGCTTATTTGGTTCCGGAGATTTTATCCATAGAAGAAGACAAACTGCAGCAGTTCATTCTTGAAAAAGAAGAATTGAAGCTGTACTCTCATGCGATTGAGGAGATTACAAAGGAACGTCCGCATGTGCTGAGCGAGAAGGAAGAGGCGCTGCTTGCTGAAGCCTCCGAGGTACTGGGGTCATCTTCAAATACATTCAGCGTGTTAAATAACGCAGATATAACGTTTCCATCCATTAAAGACGAAGATGGGAATGAAAAACAGATCACTCACGGCAACTTTATTAATTTCTTGGAAAGTGAAAACCGTGAAGTCCGCAAAAATGCGTTTGACGCAGTGTATAAAACGTACGGACAATATAAAAACACAATGGCCACGACGCTAAGCGGCACTGTGAAAAAGGACAACTTCTACGCGAGAGTGAAAAAGTACAAGTCCGCGCGTGAGGCTGCGCTTTCTAACAACAGTATTCCTGAGGAAGTATACGATAACCTTGTTAAGACGATTAATAAGCATTTGCCGCTCCTGCACCGCTATATTGCGCTAAGAAAGAAAGTGCTTGAGCTTGATGAAGTGCATATCTATGACCTGTATACACCGCTTGTGAAAGATGCTGGGATGAAGGTGACATACGAGGAAGCCAAAGATTACATGCTGAAAGGCCTCGCACCTTTAGGGGAAGAATATGCCTCTATCCTAAAAGAAGGACTGGAAAACCGCTGGGTGGACGTTTACGAAAATAAAGGCAAACGCAATGGGGCTTATTCATCAGGAGCTTACGGCACGAATCCGTATATTTTGATGAACTGGCATAATAACGTCAATAATCTCTTTACGCTCGTGCACGAGTTTGGACATTCCGTACACAGCTACTATACGAGAAAGCACCAGCCTTATCCATACGGCAATTACAGCATCTTTGTCGCGGAAGTTGCCTCTACGACAAATGAAGCGCTCCTTGGCGAATATTTGCTGAACAATTTAGAGGATGAAAAACAGCGCTTATATATTCTCAACCATATGCTTGAGGGCTTCAGGGGAACGGTCTTCAGACAAACGATGTTCGCTGAATTTGAACATCTGATTCATACAAAGGCGCAAGAAGGCGAGCCGCTTACACCTGAGCTTCTGACAAATGTCTATTACGACCTGAATAAAAAGTATTTTGGAGACGGCATGGTGATTGATAAGGAAATCGGCCTTGAATGGTCGCGTATTCCGCACTTCTATTACAATTACTATGTGTATCAGTATGCGACAGGTTACAGCGCTGCCCAAGCATTAAGCAGCCAGATTTTGAAGGAAGGAAAGCCGGCGGTTGACCGTTATATTGACTTCCTGAAAGCGGGAAGCTCACAATACCCGATTGATGTCCTGAAAAAAGCGGGTGTTGATATGACGTCTCCAGAGCCAATCGAAGCCGCGTGCAAAATGTTTGAAGAAAAACTTGATGAAATGGAAGAGCTGCTGATGAAAGTCAAGCAGTCTTAAAAAAGTAAGCCTGTGCGGAAATGACGCACAGGCTTTTTTAAAACCCTTTAAAGGTTTTCCGGTGATTCAAGCGGTAGAGGGTAAACAAAATAGACAGAAACAGCAGAGGAGAGGTAATATAAAGCGGCAGCATATGCATCATGCCTAAGATATTCAAGCAGAAAAAAACAGCAATGCACACAATTGAGATCAAAGTAGACATCATGGCGGTCCTCCTCGTCCTTTTTCCTTATAAGGATATGAGTGAATGCACTTCGTTATGTTTTGTGACAAAAATATGAACATTAAGCATAGAGGTTGTCAAAAGTCGACATCTTTTGTTATCATAAGGATGTGAAATTGATCACAAACAAACATTACCCCTTTGTTTGACCGTGAAAAATTTCTCCCATCCCCTTTGTTGTCGTTAAGACATATGAAACCGCGCTTATCCCGGCGCGGTTTCTTTAGTGCTAAAAATGGAACGTACGTTTGGTTATGGCATAAAAAAACAGCCTCAAGCATATGCACGCCTGCGGCTATTTTTCACATGATTGATATTCATCAGAATAAGTGCTGAGAGACTTCCAAAACATTCCGTGTTTGGCTTCCACTTTGGCAACCTTTTTAGCAAACGCCAGTTTTTTCATTTCTTTTTCTACCTCTTCAAGGCTCAGGTCATATACAAGAGCAATTTCCTTCGAGGCAACGAAGCGGAAATATTCAATAAAACATTCTAAAGGCGGTGTTTCCGACGGCTTCGGCTCGTCGCCAAGCATCTCAAATAAAATTTCTTCATATACATCATATGAGTAGCTGCCAGGAACTTTAAGCCCTTCATCCTCATGCTGCGTATTAAAAAACGTCAGTGTCGGATTAACAGAAACATCCATCTCGGCAGCAATTTTCATGTCACATTGAAGCGCCTTGACCGCGCTTTGAGAATGCAGATCTTTTTTGAATTCTTCAAGATCGAGACTTGTATTTTCAGCAATCTCCAAAAGCACGTTTTCATCCGTAATATTTTTCTTTGAAACAAATAGGCTCTCCTGCATATTTCTGAGAAATTGCATGCCGGCTTTTCGTCCTTGCAGTTCGGCTGCTTTAAAAGCGAGAGCAGCCATATAAGGCGATGAAAGCGGCTGATCCTGTTCGAACCAGACATTGCCGTCACATGACATGCCAGAGCGGCTCGCGATCTTTTCCCATGCTTCTGCGAGAAGATGCTTTTTTCGCTTTTTATTTAAAGCGGTAAGGCTTGCGGAAGCGATAATGCGTAAGGTGAAAAAACGTCCGTATCTGATTTTCAGCTTTTTGATGACGGGCTCTAAGGACCAGCATTCAGGACATAAAGGGTCTACAAACATATAAATTTCAAGCGGTTTTTTTGGATGACCGTGGCAATGGGCGAAGTATAGCTCATGCTGATAGTTTGTCAAGATGATCGATCCTCCGCTTCCGTTTGATTCACCATATGCCTTGCTGTCAACTCCAGCCGGCCAAACAAAAACTCACGAATTTCGCCCTCCAGCCCTACATGGTCCATTGCGTCCTTCATACAGCTGAGCCACGCATCAGCTCTCTCGTTTGTAATTGGAAAGGGAAGATGCCTTGCTCTGAGCATAGGATGGCCGTGTTCCTCAGTATAAAGAGGAGGCCCGCCTAAATACTGAGTTAAGAATTGCTTCTGTTTCCTGGCGGTTTCTGTCAAATCGCTTGGAAAAATCGGCTTCAGCAAAGGATGAGACGCGACACGCTCATAAAAAGTATCAACAAGTTGCGATAGAAGTTCCTCTCCAATCGCTTCATAAGGTGCGTTAAACGATTGTCCCATGTTGACTACTCCTTTAAATATGGCTAATAGGAATCATAAATCCTATTGCAAAAAGTAATTTTCTGTATTTCATTGTTTCATCTAGATTTATTTTAGCAACAAGGCATCATTTCTACAAACAAACTGCCTTTTATGCGTTTGATGACTCATTTCGGCTGACAGCCGGGGTTTGTATTTCATATCATATCACATAAAAATCAGGAATGCGTAAGATTTCACTTCGCAAAAAAACCAGAGGGAAAGAGCACCTCTGGTTACGCGTAATAAACTGAAGTTATTTTTTTTACATAGTTTTGCGTTTCTTGGAAAGGAGGAATGCCTCCGTATCGGTCAACATTCCCCGGTCCGGCGTTGTAAGCCGCTAATGCCATAGACACATTGCCGTCGTATTTATCCAGCATTTGTTTTAAATATTTCGTTCCGCCCTCCACATTTTGCTGCGGATCAAGCGGATTGGAAACGCCAAGTGAGCTTGCTGTTGACGGCATCAGCTGCATGAGGCCCATCGCACCTGCTCCGCTGACCGCTTTTGCATTAAAGCCTGATTCCTGTTTGATGACGGCGCGGATCAGTTTTTCATCAACGCCATATTTATCAGCGGCTTTTTTAATCGCACTGTCAATAGAGAAGTCTCCCGAACGGATCTGATTTGCTTCATGTTTGTTTGAAGCTGAATCTGCAACAGCTGTTTCAGTGCTTTCTGCCGCTTTTGTGACTGAACCTGAATTGCTGCTCGTATATGAGTTAAGCCCATACGCTGAAAGCAGTGACGGCGCTGTTGTATTCGCGCTGTTCAGCATGCTGAGCGGGCTTGGCGATGAAGAAGGTGCTGATTGCTGAGATGTCAGACCGTTTGTATATTGGCTGAGCAAAGAACTGAAACTTGAAAGCGGGCTTTCCGTATTCTGAGTGTCCGAGCTGCTGCGTGCATTAGATATGGACTGTAATGCCTGAAGCTGAAGTAATGCTGCCCAATTCGTTACATTCACGATGTCATTCCACCTTATATAGACTTTCGTTTTTCTTCATAAAAACGCAGAATTTTATTTTTGGTTTCGCGCTGAGGAATGCTGAATTGCTGAAGCAGCTTTTCGAAGGCTTGTCTGCCCTCATGCCAATCCGCCGCCTCAAATTCAATTTCATAGTCCTCTTTATTTAAATATCGGCTGTGGTCTAAAACTATTAAGCCTTTTTCTGTTTCTTTTTCCGCACGGTTTGTTGCTAAAGATCCAAAGTATTGTATGGCATCCGTATCGATCTGAAGCTTGTGCAGCTGGTCCTTCACAGGGCCCTCGGGAACTGAAAATCCAGCGAGATCTGATACCTCTGAAAGCTGCTGGTGCGTTTCCAGAAGCCCCACATCAGCCGGCTCCTTTAATGTAAGGACATACTTTCCGTTTTTTCTGCGGATACGAAGCGCAGCATGTTTTTGTTTCAGCGCGAAGCTGTCTGTATCAAAATAATGATTCTTTTGATCTGTAAAATCTTTTTCTGTCAGCTGGAGTGCCGATGCTATGTTTTTGAATTCTTGTTTGGTCAGCATGTTTTTAAATTCGATTTCAATCTCTTGGCTCATGATGCTCTTCCTTTCCGCCCTGTAAATCTTATTTTTACTATTATCTCTTTAGATGTTAGGTTTATCAATATCGAGCTCGATATGATAAAATGAATCTGTACTTTGTTTAAAAAAGGAGAGCATTATGCAAAACAGAATCGAAATTTTGAATGCAACATTATCGGATGATCAGCTTCGCCTTGCCTGTCAGACAGAAGGAAACGAAGCGGAACGCAAGCCGTCAGGTCAAATGCTTGTTGATTCTGACCACTTTGCTTTTGTATACATACTTGAATTAGCTGATTCTTTTGAATATGTCATTATAAAGGAACATGTATGGCCGGAACTGAAGCAGGCCCATGCACAAAAAATACCGGTTGTTTTAGAGGCAGGAGACCAAACAATTGAACTGGCAGGCCTGCATGAGGAGCTGGAATATCTTTTAGAAAATATAAAAGATAATGCAAACTATGGAGAAGAAATGGAAGAAAAAGTGAAACGCGTGTTTTTATAGAAACTGGTTCGGAATTGGGGGATGTATGATGGATGACAAACAATGGGAGCGTTTTTTAGTGCCGTACCGCCAGGCTGTCGAAGAGTTGAAAGTGAAGCTCAAGGGGATCCGCACACTATATGAATACGAGGACGACCATTCACCGATCGAATTTGTGACCGGACGCGTCAAGCCTGTGGCGAGCATACTTGAAAAAGCGAGACGGAAAAGCATACCGCTGCATGAAATTGAAACCATGCAGGACATTGCTGGCCTTAGAATCATGTGCCAATTTGTCGATGACATCCAAATCGTAAAAGAGATGCTTTTTGCCAGAAAAGATTTCACCGTTGTGGATCAGAGGGATTATATTGCGGAACATAAAGAGAGCGGATACCGATCATACCATCTTGTTGTGCTGTACCCTTTGCAGACGGTATCCGGAGAAAAGCATGTTCTCGTAGAAATACAGATCCGTACACTGGCGATGAATTTTTGGGCGACCATTGAACATTCATTGAATTATAAATACAGCGGAAACATTCCTGAAAAAGTAAAACTAAGGCTTCAGCGCGCTTCTGAAGCGGCTTCCCGGCTTGATGAAGAGATGTCGGAGATCAGGGGTGAAGTACAGGAAGCTCAAGCTGCCTTTTCAAGAAAGAAAAAAGGAAGCGAGCAACAATAGGTAAAGGGGAAGAAGAGCATGAAATTTGCCGTATCATCAAAAGGAGATCAAGTTTCTGATACGCTGAAAAGCAAAATACAGGCGTATTTATTGGATTTTGATATGGAACTGGATGAAAATGAACCGGAAATCGTTATTTCAGTCGGAGGCGACGGAACGCTTTTGTATGCTTTTCACAGATACAGCGACCGCTTGGACAAAACAGCATTTGTCGGCGTTCACACAGGTCATCTGGGTTTTTATGCCGACTGGGTTCCTCATGAAATTGAAAAACTTGTTCTTGCCATCGCGAAAACGCCGTATCATACAGTCGAATACCCGCTTCTCGAAGTCATTGTGACCTATCACGAAAACGAGCGGGAAGAAAGATACTTAGCTTTGAATGAATGTACGATTAAAAGCATCGAAGGAAGCCTTGTTGCTGATGTGGAAATCAAAGGGCAGCTCTTTGAAACCTTCCGGGGCGACGGCCTCTGCCTGTCAACTCCATCAGGCAGCACAGCCTACAATAAGGCGCTGGGCGGAGCGATTATCCATCCGTCTATCAGGGCGATCCAGCTTGCGGAAATGGCTTCAATTAATAACCGCGTGTTCCGTACGGTCGGGTCACCTCTGCTTCTCCCATCCCATCATGATTGCATGATTAAGCCGAGAAACGAAGTTGACTTTCAAGTGACGATTGACCATTTAACCCTTCTCCATAAGGATGTAAAGTCGATCCGCTGCCAAGTTGCATCCGAAAAAGTGCGGTTTGCGAGATTCCGTCCGTTTCCATTTTGGAAAAGAGTCCAGGATTCGTTTATTGGAAAAGGTGAATAGAAAGAGGACATATCGTGGAGCATTTTTTTATCAGAAAGAACATTACTTCCGCTGAGGACGGGATGACTGTAAAAGAATATGCCGGTGAAATGGGAATTTCGAAACGTCTGCTGACCGATATTAAGTTTGGCGGGGGAGACCTGCAGATTAACGGTGAGCATGTGACGGTCAAATACGTTTTGAAAGAGGGAGATCTTCTTATCGTGAAGTTTCCTGAGGAACAGGTGAGCGAGACGCTGCTGGCAGAGCCTGTTCCGCTCGATATCCTTTATGAGGATGAACATGTGCTTGTGATAAACAAGCAGCCGTATGTGTCATCAATCCCTTCGAGAGAGCACCCCTCCGGCAGCATTGCCAATGGAATTATTGATCATTATCAAACAACCGGAGTGAGGGCGACAGTACATCTTGTCACCCGGCTAGACCGGGATACATCAGGTGTCATGCTTGTTGCCAAGCATCGATTTGCCCACTCCATTTTATCGTCTGCGCAAAAAAACGGCCTTGTGAAACGCCGGTATGCAGCAGTGGTTCACGGGCGGATGGCACAGATGGAGGGAACAGTCGATGCTCCGATTGGCAGACATCCTGACAGTATTATTGAACGGACGGTAACGCCAGACGGCCAGAAGGCTGTTACTCATTTTTACGTCACATGTGCAAATGACGACATGACCTCGGTGGCATTGCAGCTTGAGACTGGACGAACCCATCAAATTCGTGTTCATATGAGTTATCTCGGGCACCCGTTGTGCGGCGATACACTGTACGGCGGTACGAGACAGGAAATTGGCCGGCAGGCTCTGCACAGCGAGCATCTTTCTTTTATCCATCCGCTGACACAGAAGAACATGACGTTTCATGCTCCACTGCCTCAGGACATGAGAAAACTGATAAAAGGAGAGAATCATTGATTCTCTCCTTTTTTATATGGGGCGAAATCTTGATTCGTCGTAAGGCAAGGAGCTTGGAACAGAGACGGTTTCTATTTCTGGAAAGCGAAAGCCTGTCAGTTGATTTCCGAACACGCAGCCTGTATCAATGTTGATGGTGCGATTGACCTTTCGAGGCTCTTTCACAGGTGTATGACCGTATACCACCCAAGCCTTTCCGTTATAGGCTGCCGCCCAATCACGTCTGACGGGTCTGCCGTCCGGATATGTTTCACCCGTCACGTCACCGTAAAGCACAAAGTCCTTCACTCTGCGGGTATATTTGCCGATATCGTCAGCTCTTATGCCAGCATGGGCGACAACTAATTCTCCATTATGTAAGATGTCGTAAAGCGGCGCTGTTTCGTACAGCTTCATAAACTGTTCGCTGACTGATTTTTTCTCATCTTTGGAAAGTTCCTCAAGCTCTGCCGCTGTTGTTTCGAGACCATGCATCACTTTTACCGGATTTCCTTTTAAGTAACGATATAATTTATTGCAATGGTTTCCCGGGACATAACGCACAGCGCCTTTTTCGTAAGCGCCGGCTACAAATCGGATGACCTCTATCGATTTGGGCCCTCTGTCAGTTAAATCTCCGGCAAAAACAAGCACCCTGCCTTCTTCATGGACAGGTACTCCATTTTTGATTGTATAGCCAAGCTTTTGGATTAATGCAGTCATTTCGTCATAGCAGCCATGAATATCGCTGATGATATCGTAAGCCATGCGGTCTCCTCCTTACCGATTGTTTTATTTATTATGAAGCAAAGTGTTGTGAGTCATCACAAGCTTTTATGTGCAAATTATAGAAGAAGAATCATTTTCTAAACAGGATTAAGACCTTATCACTTTATTTTTCATCATCACCCTTGTTAAAATCGCGTTATGTTTTTTAAAAATGAGGTTTTGTTCTCTGAGTGAGAACTAGCATAACCCTGACTTAAAAAGGAGGTTCTGATTATGGCGCATACATCTGTCGCATCTTTAGTTGTTGTACTTATCGTTGCATTTTTGACACCCATCCTTTTGCATCGGTTTAAACTCAGCATCCCGGTTGTTGTTGCTGAAATCATTATGGGGCTGATAATTGGGAAAAGCGGCCTTAATTTAGTTGTGGAGGGTGACACCTGGCTCCAGACACTCTCTATGCTCGGATTTATCTTTTTAATGTTTTTAAGCGGGCTTGAAATTGATTTTTCGTCGTTTGAGAAAGGAAAGAAAAAGCAGTTCCTGCCGAATGGCAAGGAAGCGCCGAATACGTTTGCTGCGGCATCTGTTATTTTCGTCGGTATTTTTATTTTATCATTGCTCTTGTCCTATGGGTTCGTCTTGGCCGGATTTATCCAAAATGCATTTTTGATGACCCTGATTATTTCAACGATTTCATTAGGCGTTGTCGTTCCAACATTAAAAGAAGAACGGATCATGAATTCGAATATCGGGCAGATTATTTTGCTTGTTGCTGTTATTGCTGATTTGGCCACGATGATTCTTCTTGCTGTTTTTTCTTCTTTATACGGAGAGGACAGCGGAAACATGTGGCTCCTGATGATTCTGTTTGCGGCCGGAGTGGTGCTTTACTTTTTCGGCCGGGTCTTCAAACATCGCTCTTTTGTTCAATCCATGTCAAAAGGGACGATCCAGATCGGGACGCGTGCCATTTTTACGTTAATCATTGTACTCGTTGCCCTGTCTGAATCACTTGGGGCGGAAAATATTCTCGGCGCTTTCTTAGCGGGGGTTCTTGTTTCCCTGCTTTCGCCAAACAAAGAACTTGTTCAGCAGCTGGACTCATTCGGTTATGGGTTCTTAATACCGATTTTCTTCGTGATGGTCGGTGTGAAGCTTGATATTTGGACTCTTTTCCAGGATAAAACAATTTTAATCATGATTCCGCTCCTGCTGCTTGCGCTGTTAGTCAGCAAAATCATTCCTGTCATGTACTTAAAGAAGTGGTATGATAACCGAACCATTTTCGCGTCTGGTTTCCTGCTGACATCAACGCTTTCGCTCGTGATTGCTGCTGCAACAATCGGCCAGCAGCTTCACGTGATCAGTACAAATATGTCAGGAGCGCTAATTTTAGTAGCCGTCATTGCAAGTATTTTTACGCCGATCTGTTTTAAAAAATTATACAAACGGGAAGAGCAGCCGGAGGAGAAAAAGACGATTACGTTCATTGGCGCCAATCAAATGACTTTGCCTGTCACACTCGAATTGCCAGAGGAAGAGTATGACGTGCGTGTTGTACACGTCTACCAAGAGAATGCGGAGGAAAAGCTGTCAGAATCAGTGTTTGCTGTTGAAACAATTTCTGACTATGAACACGAGACGCTTGAATCACTCGGCATTTTTGAAACGGATATCCTCGTTGTGGCGACAGGAAATGAAGATATGAATGCAGACATTGCATTACTTGCAAAAGATAAAGGCACAGAAAGAGTCATTGCAAGCGTAGGATCACCGGAGCATGAAGCAGCTCTGAAGGAGCAGGGAATCAGCATCTTTTCTATTCTGCTGTCGACAAAAACGCTGCTTCGCGCACTGATTGAAGCGCCTGGCGTCATGAAGCTGCTCACGAACCAAGAGTCTTCGCTGTATCAAATTAATATGGAGAACAGTAAATATGATGGTGTCATTTTACGGGAATTCCCTTTAACAGGTGACGTCATCTTTGTCAGGATCTTCAGAGGTGTGGACAGCATCGTTCCTCATGGGGATACGAGGCTGAAACTTGGAGACCGTTTAATTGTCACCGGATCTCGGGGGTACGTAACGGATCTTAAGAAAACATTGGAAGGATAAATCTTGACCAAATAAGGATTCGTGTTAATATAGAGGTGCAGAACAATTCAATATGTATTCGTTTAACCACTAGGGGTGTCCTTCATAAGGGCTGAGATAAAAGTGTGACTTTTAGACCCTCATAACTTGAACAGGTTCAGACCTGCGTAGGGAAGTGGAGCGGTATTTGTGTTATTTTACTATGCCAATTCCAAACCACTTTTCCTTGCGGGAAAGTGGTTTTTTTATTTTCAGAGGGGGAATGATTTGTGAAGTTTTCAGAAGAATGCCGCAGTGCAGCCGCAGAATGGTGGGAGGGGAGCTTTGTCCATCCGTTCGTTCAAGGAATCGGTGACGGAACGCTTCCGATTGACCGTTTTAAATACTACGTACTTCAGGATTCCTATTATTTAACGCATTTTGCAAAGGTGCAGTCATTTGGTGCCGCTTATGCGAAGGATCTTTATACAACGGGGCGGATGGCAAGCCATGCCCAAGGTACATATGAGGCGGAAATGGCGCTTCATCGCGAGTTTGCCGAGCTGTTGGAAATCAGCGAGGAAGAGCGTAAGGCGTTTAAGCCGTCTCCTACGGCGTACTCTTATACATCCCATATGTACCGTTCGGTTTTGAGCGGGAATTTCGCAGAAATCTTAGCGGCCCTGCTGCCATGCTATTGGCTCTATTACGAGGTTGGTGAGAAATTGCTGCATTGTGATCCGGGGCATCCAATTTATCAGAAGTGGATTGGCACATATGGCGGTGATTGGTTTAGACAACAGGTCGAGGAGCAAATCAACCGCTTTGATGAGCTGGCGGAAAACAGCACGGAGGAAGTGCGTGCCAAGATGAAAGAGAATTTTGTCATCTCCAGCTACTATGAATATCAATTTTGGGGAATGGCCTATCGAAAAGAAGGCTGGTCTGACAGCGCCATAAAAGAGGTGGAGGAATGTGGAGCTTCACGCCATAACGGATGACAGCAAGCCGGTAGAAGAGCTAGCGAGAATCATCATTACGATTCAGAATGAAGTTGATTTTATTCACATTCGGGAACGCTCAAAATCGGCGGCGGATATTTTGAAACTGCTCGATCTTATTTTTGAAGGCGGTATAGATAAACGAAAATTGGTGATGAACGGGCGCGTGGATATTGCACTTTTCTCTACTATTCACCGCGTGCAGCTGCCAAGCGGCAGCTTTTCACCGAAGCAGATCAGAGCCAGATTTCCACACCTTCATATCGGGAGGTCGGTGCATTCACTGGAGGAAGCGGTTCAAGCAGAAAAGGAAGACGCGGACTACGTGCTGTTCGGCCATGTGTTTGAAACGGATTGCAAAAAGGGTCTTGAAGGCAGAGGAGTATCTTTGCTGTCAGATATCAAACAGCGGATTTCCATCCCGGTTATAGCCATCGGGGGGATGATGCCGGACAGGTTAAGAGACGTAAAACAAGCAGGGGCAGACGGCATTGCTGTTATGTCAGGAATTTTCTCTTCCGCTGAACCTTTGGAAGCAGCCAGACGATATTCCCGCAAGCTAAAGGAGATGCGCTATGAAAAGGCATTATGAAGCAGTGGTGATTGGAGGCGGAATTATCGGTTCCGCAATTGCTTATTATTTGGCAAAGGAAAACAAAAACACCGCATTGTTTGAAAGCGGAACAATGGGCGGCAGAACGACAAGTGCCGCTGCCGGAATGCTGGGCGCCCATGCCGAATGCGAGGAACGTGACGCGTTTTTTGATTTCGCCATGCACAGCCAGCGTCTGTACAAAGGTCTTGGAGAAGAGCTTTATGCATTATCCGGTGTGGATATCAGGCAGCATAACGGCGGTATGTTTAAACTTGCATTTTCTGAAGAAGATGTGCTGCAGCTGAGACAGATGGACGATTTGGACTCTGTCAGCTGGTATTCAAAAGAAGAGGTGTTAGAAAAAGAGCCGTATGCGTCTGGTGACATCTTTGGTGCATCTTTTATTCAGGATGATGTGCATGTGGAGCCTTATTTTGTTTGCAAGGCATATGTGAAAGCAGCAAAAATGCTTGGGGCGGAGATTTTTGAGCATACGCCCGTCCTGCATGTCGAACGTGACGGTGAAGCCCTGTCCATCAAGACCCCTAGCGGAGACGTATGGGCTAATCATGTTGTCGTTGCCAGCGGGGTGTGGAGCGGAATGTTTTTTAAACAGCTTGGACTGAACAATGCTTTTCTCCCTGTAAAAGGGGAGTGCCTGTCCGTTTGGAATGATGATATCCCGCTGACAAAAACGCTTTACCATGATCACTGCTATATCGTACCGAGAAAAAGCGGCAAACTGGTTGTCGGCGCGACAATGAAGCCGGGGGACTGGAGTGAAACACCGGATCTTGGCGGATTGGAATCGGTTATGAAAAAAGCAAAAACGATGCTGCCGGCTATACAGAATATGAAGGTGGATCGTTTTTGGGCGGGACTCCGGCCGGGAACAAAGGATGGAAAACCGTACATCGGCAGACATCCTGAGGACAGCCGTATTTTATTTGCGGCGGGCCATTTCAGAAATGGGATCCTGCTTGCTCCCGCAACGGGCGCTTTGATCAGTGATCTCATCATGAATAAAGAGGTCAACCAAGACTGGCTGCACGCATTCCGAATTGATCGCAAGGAGGCGGTTCAGATATGATGCTACAGCTGAACGGTAAAGACGTGAAGTGGGAAAAAGACACAGGTACAATTCAAGACCTGCTGGCGTCTTATCAGCTTGAAAATAAAATTGTTATCGTGGAAAGAAATAAAGAAATAATCGGGAAAGAACGCTATCACGAGGTTGAGCTTTGTGATCGTGATGTCATTGAAATTGTCCATTTTGTAGGAGGCGGATGAGCATGTTAACAATTGGCGGAAAATCATTTCAATCAAGATTGCTGCTGGGCACGGGGAAATACCCATCGTTTGACATTCAAAAGGAAGCAGTAGCTGTTTCCGAGTCTGATATTTTAACCTTTGCTGTGCGGAGAATGAACATCTTTGAAGCATCTCAGCCGAATTTTCTGGAACAGCTTGATTTATCCAAATATACGCTTTTGCCGAATACAGCGGGCGCCAGCAGTGCTGAAGAAGCGGTTCGGATTGCAAGGCTGGCAAAAGCGTCAGGCCTTTGTGACATGATTAAAGTTGAAGTCATCGGATGCAGCCGTTCCTTGCTGCCTGACCCTGTTGAGACATTAAAAGCGTCTGAACAGCTTCTTGAAGAAGGCTTTATTGTGCTCCCGTACACGTCGGATGACGTTGTGCTGGCGAGAAAGCTGGAAGAGCTCGGCGTTCATGCCATCATGCCGGGTGCATCTCCGATTGGATCAGGACAAGGAATCTTAAATCCTTTGAATCTGTCATTTATTATTGAACAGGCGAAAGTGCCGGTCATCGTGGATGCGGGAATCGGCTCGCCTAAAGATGCGGCATACGCAATGGAGCTTGGAGCGGATGGCGTACTGCTCAATACGGCTGTATCGGGCGCTGACGATCCTGTGAAAATGGCTCGTGCCATGAAGCTCGCAGTGGAAGCAGGACGCCTTTCTTATGAGGCGGGCCGCATCCCGCTTAAGCAATACGGAACGGCAAGCAGTCCGGGAGAAGGTCTTCCTGTATGACAGGCAGGTATTCAAGGCAGGAGCTGTTTGCTCCGATCGGCCCATTCGGCCAGAAAAAATTGAAAGAAGCGCGCGCCGTGATTATCGGCGCCGGCGCGCTCGGAACAGCCAGTGCAGAAATGCTGGTGAGAGCGGGAGTCGGCTCTGTGAAAATTGCCGACAGAGATTATGTTGAATGGAGCAACCTCCAGCGCCAGCAGCTTTATACAGAAGATGATGTCAAAAAAGAAATGCCGAAAGCAGCCGCTGCGGAGCGCCGTCTCCGTTCGATTAACAGCGATGTTGATGTGACCGGACTTGTCATGGATGTGACAGCAGAAAATATCTTCGAGCTGATTAGGGATGCATCGATTATTGTGGATGCGGCTGATAATTTTGAAACCCGCCTGATCGTAAATGATGCTGCGGTAAAGGAAGGGATTCCTTTTCTTTACGGTGCCTGTGTAGGGAGCTACGGCCTCACCTTTACCGTGGTGCCGGGATCTACCCCTTGCCTGCATTGCTTGCTCGATACACTTCCGATTGGCGGAGCAACATGTGACACAGCCGGCATCATCAGTCCGGCTGTTTTGCAGGTAGCAGTCTTTCAGGTAACAGATGCACTGAAGCTGCTGACGGGAGAGGAGTGCGAGCCGGTGCTGCGCTCCTTTGATTTGTGGAAAAATGAGCGGTCAGAAGTGAGAGCGGCCAGTCTCAAACATGACGCATGCCCAAGCTGCGGCACAAAGGATTTTCCGTTTTTGTCATATGAAAATCAAACAAAAGCGGCTGTATTGTGCGGCAGGAACACGGTGCAGATCAGATCATCTATTACGAAAGAAGCGGATCTTGAAGCGCTTGCCGGTCAGCTGAGGCAGGCCGGGCTTGAAGTAGCTGCGAACCCGTATTTAATTTCCTGCCGCTCGGATGATATGAAAATGGTGCTGTTCCGGGACGGCAGAGCTTTGATCCATGGAACAAATGATATTGCCCGGGCAAAATCCATTTATCATAAATGGATCGGGTAATAAAAGGAGTGTAGTGTAATGAGTATATATAAAGCATTGACAATCGCCGGATCAGATTCAGGCGGCGGCGCAGGGATACAGGCTGATATTAAAACCTTGCAGGAGCTTGATGTATTCGGAATGTCTGCGATTACAGCGGTAACCGCTCAAAATACGCTTGGCGTTCATGGGGTGCATCCGCTGACTGTAGAGGCGTTGAGACAGCAAATTGACGCTGTTGCTGAGGATTTGAGACCGGATGCAGTCAAAACGGGAATGCTCTGGAATGCCGACATGATTGAAGAAGTGGCAAGAAAAATTGACGAGTACGGATTCAATCGTGTAATTGTTGATCCGGTTATGATCGCAAAGGGCGGGGCATCCTTGCTGCGTGATGAGTCAGTTGCCACCTTAAAGGAGTTGCTCATTCCAAGAAGCTACGCGATTACGCCGAATGTCCCGGAAGCAGAAACGCTGACAGGAATGACAATCAGCTCGCTGGATGACCGGAAAAAAGCAGCGGAGCAGCTCGTCAAGATGGGTGCGCAGCATGTCATTATCAAAGGCGGGCACCAGCCTGAGGACAATCACATTACTGACCTTCTTTTTGATGGCAGCATGTTTATGCAAATCACCCATCCTTATATCAATACGAAGCATACGCATGGCACAGGCTGCACCTTTGCTGCGGCTTTAACGGCCCAAACGGCTAAAGGAGACAGCATCCATCAGGCATTTGAGGTTGCGGCCAACTTTGTCCGTGAAGCGGTGGAAAATACGCTCGGCATCGGGTCGGGACACGGGCCGACAAACCATTTCGCTTTTAAACGAAACAGCTTAAATACAAGCCGATGAGATCACCAGCTGATGGTGATCTCTTTTGCGTTTGCTACGGTATGCGCTTTTCATCTGGACAAGGTTATGATATGATAGGAATTAAGATCAGGTACTAATACTATGTCTTTATTAAATATAGGAGGCTTTATACATATGAATTTTTCACTTGAAGGCCGCAACATTGTTGTGATGGGGGTAGCCAACAAACGCAGCATCGCCTGGGGCATTGCGCGTTCTTTACATGAAGCGGGTGCACGTTTGATTTTCACATACGCTGGTGAACGCCTGGAGAAATCCGTTCACGAGCTTGCTGGAACATTAGACCGCAACGATTCCATCATCCTTCCTTGCGATGTTACAAACGACGCAGAAATCGAAACTTGCTTCGCAAGCATTAAGGAGCAGGTCGGTGTAATCCACGGTATCGCGCATTGTATCGCGTTTGCCAACAAGGAAGAGCTTGTCGGCGAATACTTAAACACAAATCGTGACGGCTTCCTTTTGGCTCATAACATCAGCTCATATTCTCTGACTGCTGTTGTCAAAGCGGCACGTCCGATGATGACTGAAGGCGGAAGCATTGTCACTTTGACGTACCTTGGCGGAGAGCTTGTGATGCCAAACTACAACGTCATGGGTGTAGCAAAAGCTTCTCTTGATGCAAGTGTGAAATATTTAGCTGCTGACTTAGGAAAAGAAAATATCCGCGTTAACAGCATTTCTGCCGGCCCGATCAGAACATTATCTGCTAAAGGCATCAGCGATTTCAACTCTATCTTAAAAGACATCGAAGAGCGTGCACCGCTTCGCCGCACGACAACACCTGAAGAAGTGGGCGATACAGCTGCGTTCTTGTTCAGCGATATGTCCCGCGGGATTACAGGTGAAAATCTTCACGTTGATTCAGGTTTCCATATCACTGCCCGCTAAGCAGGATCTATTTCAAGCAATCCCGAATAGGGATTGCTTTTTTATTTCTTCTGATTTTCAGCTTTCTGTCATATAGATAGAATATGACACAATCGGAGGGATGAAGATGTCTAATAAGAAAAGAAACGCGGATAAAAAACCGCTCATGTATATTGTTCAGCCGGATTATGCAGAAACTACAAGGTCATCCATGCAGGAGATTGTCATCAAAAGAAAGGCCGACAAACCCGCTCCGCCAAAAGCTGAGGAAAAGCCGGCTTACCATGAGAAGCAGCAGGAGGAAGCTGTGGCACAGGATGTCCTGCAAGAAGACCAAAAGCCTGCAGCCGAACCAGTGAGTCAGCAAATACAAGAGGTGAGAGAGCCAGAGAACATAAAAAGCCAAGAGGAACAGAAAGCAGAGCCGCAGGCCGTAGAAGAAACCGTCGAACACGAGCCCCCGAAAGCAGAAAAAAAGGAAGAGCCTGCACTTGAGGCCCGGAAGCCTGAGAAAGAACCGGAAGCTGTCCATAGTGCTGATAAAGCGGAGGAAAAAGCACCGCCGGCACGAAAAGTGAAAAAACCGATGAGCAAGATGACGATCCACGAAAAAATTGATTTTTTAACAAAGCTGCCTCATAACATGCCGAGAGCGCTTTGTTTGATTGAAGCCAATGGAAGAACGTACAGGGGCGTGATTGTCGGAAGAAGAAATGATTCCGTCCTGCTTCGAACAACCGGAAACGGAGCCCCAACCGAACTGGCAATCGATGATATTACCTCTTTGCACCCGCTCGGTTTTTAACGAAAAAGAAAAAAGCTGCCCGGCTGATGTTGCCGGACAGCTTTTTTACATAGAGAAAAGCCTGCAGGCCTGCAAGCTTTTCCAGCTTATGATTAATGATGATGATGTGTACGATTGATTAATCGAGGATTTAAGCAGTTGATTGCGCAGAAGCAGTCTAAGTCAACTTCAATACAGTAGTTCGTTTTTTCGAGTCGGAACACTTCACACACCGTATCTTTATCGGTGAAGTCCAAAATGTGTTTGTGTTCGTCAAATGCGATTAATAATGACAGTGTTGCGCAGCTTCCATGCACTCTTTCGACCCTGAAAAATACTGTATTAAAGCAAGGGCCGTTATCGAGTTCGCCGACATTTCCGAAGGCGACTAATGGCGTTGATTTTGATGTAAATATTGCAAAAGGCACTGTGTCGCCTAACGAATGGCTTACAGATAAAAGCTTAGAGTGGCAGCCGGTCGGGCAGTCTTCTTCAACAGCGTTTTGCAGATCTTCAATATTTTCTACAGCTTCACGCACGCAGCTTGATGTTTTCTGGCTCATATTATCCCTCCTGCCTTATAAATTTGAGACTGGCGAAATGATGGAGAGTCAGCTGCCTCACGCAGGAAGCAGCTGAATGATTTGCACCTGTAATAGAGTTTGGAAGGGGATTCCTCTTTACAAGTGTTTATCCATTGTGATGATGCTTTTTATCTTTATGAGGCGATGTTCTGTCAACTAGCTCTGGTGACAGGCACTGAATCGCGCAGAAGCATCCGAGATCCACTTCAATGCAGAAATCTGTTTTTTCTAGCCCGAAGAAATCCGGGTCGCAAGGATGGCAAACACTTAAGGTATCGCCTTTAACATCGACAGGGCGTAAAATAGACAGTGTTGCGCAGCAATCACATAATTTTTCAACGCGGAAGAAAATGGATTCAAAGCATTGCATATCATCCACAAATCCCCCCACGTTTCCGAATGTGGAGAACAATCCGCCTTTTTTATCAAACAAGAGAAACGGAATTGTGTCTTTACCTGCAATTGTCGGATTCAAAAGGTTTGTATAGCAGCCAGTCGGACACTGTTCCTCAACTGCCTCCTGCTCTGCTAAAATCTTTTCCACTGCATCGCATACACAGTTCTCATGCCGGCCATGGGTTTTTCCGCAGCTCATTGATTTCAGCTCCTTCTTTATAGGGTATTTGACTTTAGTCCTTAACAACATATGTACCCGTGCCCCACTTGGTGTGGGTGAACGTCTATATATTCATCATATGCTTGGAAAATAAGAAAAAGCAGAGCGTTTTTAGCTCTGCTTTTAGGTTCTAGAGGACAAGAGTGATGACTAGGACAGCGATCAGAACGTTTGTAGCTGTAGAGACAAGGGTTGCGATATCGGCATCTACTGTTGTGACGTTTACGCCGCGGGAGCATTCGATAAGAAGTTTCTGGCGGTTTACTTGCTTGTTAGCTGTAAGCTGCAATAAATCTTGTGCGACTAATTCAGCAATAACGCCATCTGCAATGGAGGTGAGAGCTACTGTCAAGACAGCTGCATTAAGCGCTGTTACAATAGATGTTACGGCTTGAACGTCTGTAGATGAAACGTTGATGTCACAAGAGTCTCTAATAATAATCGTCTCATCTGAGACTTGTTTGTTGAGATTTGCCTGAGCTAGATCTTGGTCGATAAAGGCGTTGTTGTCATTGCCAAACCCATTGTTATTGCAGCAAATATCGCAATTGCATTTTCTTTCTTCTTTTTCTTTCTCTTTGTGCTCTAACGGATGGTCACAGTCAGGATCAAGTGCAACCCAAGAGTATGGTCTGCTTTCCATATCTATTCCTCCTTTTCTTTTACTGTTATTAAATGAGCGAGCCTCTTACTTTGACTGAGGCATTTATCTTGATGATGTGCCCTATTTTTTATGATTAATTTGAATTGTTATTGTTTTGCCGTCTTTGTCTGAGCTGTTCAATGAGCTGCTCTCTGCGGCTAAGCGGTTTATCGCTCTTTTGCTCTTGTACGGCTTCTTCTTCTTTTTTCTTCTTGTGTTTTTCAGCTAGCTCCGCTGATTTCGCTTGCAGGTCTTTTACCATATTCAAAAGCATTTCTTTTTCTTCATCTGATACTTTTTTCATTTTGTCTTTTGTGATGCCGTGTTTTACAAATATGTTTTGGACCAGCATTTTCATCATTGGATCAACTTCTGGGAGCTTTTCAAGCTCTTCTTTGATTTTATCGTTATCTGACATTTGTTCTCACCTCAACTTTTAGTTTGTGAAAAGAAAGGGTTAAAGGATGTCGAATTCAAGTAGCATACTGTTTAACACCTGAAGCAAGATTTGTACAAAGGTTATTATTTCGTCTGCAGACAAAGTAATCTTGATGTTTCGGCTGTTGATAATTTTAATGATGGTTCTTTTTTTGATTTGAGAGTTATCGAGAATGAGTATTTCGCTTGCTACTGTGTCGGCCAAGTCCTCGTCGGCAATAACGAGCTGTGTCAGCAGGATAATCAATGTTGTAACCAAGGCTTGTATAGAAAGGGCAGATGTTATATGTGACGTATCTATTGTGATATTTTCGCAATCAATCACTTCGATCTGCTGCTCGAATTCGCTTGATAATTGCTCAAATATGTCAGGATGCAGGGATTCAATTTTTGTTTCAAATGACATAACCTTCACTCCTTTCTTATCCATACTCTATATAATGCAAATGGGGTGCAGAGCGGAATAATAAAAATAACCAATTTTCTGCCGGACAAGATACAATTCATGAAGAATAGGGTTTTCGCATATATGTGAAGGGATCATGATTGGCAAAGGAGTGAACGAGTGGTTATAAATGGGCTGACAATTGTTCTTCTATCGCTTGCGGTCTTTCGGCTCGCCCGCCTGCTGGTGTTTGACACGATTATGGCGCCGCTTCGCAGTCTGTTTCATGAAGAGAAGGAAGAAAAGGATGCGGACGGGAATATTCAAACCTATATCGTGATTAAAGGAACCGGTGTCAGGGCGTTTATTGGTGAATTGCTGAGCTGCTATTGGTGCACAGGCGTGTGGTGCGCCGGCTTTTTGATTTTATGCCAGGCGTTGATCCCGCAAGCGGCGCAGTGGCTGATTTTACTTTTGGCGATCGCCGGCCTTGCCGGCATCATAGAAACGCTCGTATCAAAATGGCTGCAAGAATGAGGCGTTACCACCAGCAACTTTTCACTAGCATCAGCATAAAGTAGCATATATGACATAAGGAAAGGAAGGGGACAAAAATGAGCCAACATCATAAACCTTCCCAAAAATCTCCATATACAGATTCATCGTATCAATCAAAAAAGATAAAAAAGAAAGGCTGCGGGTGCGGAAATAAAAAGAAAAAGCCTCAATAGCCTGGCAAAGAAACCGGAGAACTCCGGTTTTTTGTTTTTTTAACGGGGCGGCCTCGCTCAGCATATATCATAAGCGGGGGGATAAAAGTGAATGAGTTTGAAAAATGGATAGAAGGAAGATATGAACCACACGAACAAAAGCAAAAAGAGTATGAAGACACGATGGGCCGTATCAGAAAAGACTTGGATGCATTTGATAAAGCCGGTCTGGAATTTGAAGATGAGATTGAAGAGCTGGCTGAAAAAACGGAGGCCTTACTTAAGAAACATCAAGCTCAATATGATCAATCATAAATCCGCAAACGCCCTATGCGAATATCCAAGCCGATCCAAGCAGCTCACATAGTGTATAGAGAGTAAAGGAGGTGCTTATCTATGGGCTTTGGATACGGATTCGGCGGCGGCTACGGCGGCTGTTATGGCGGTTATGCTGGCGGTTACGGCGGCGGCTATGGTTCAACATTTGTTTTGTTGGTCGTATTATTCATTCTCCTCATCATCGTAGGTGCATCTTTCTTTTAAGATGTATTGAGGAAGTACGGGTTATAACCCGTGCTTCCTTGCCTTGTGTTTATTTTTAAAAATGTTGGAAAAGCACATTGTATTATGTGCATTCATACAATACCGTATTACTCCGCCAAAAGGAGGCGCATTATGGATAATCAATTTTTTAAGAACATCGAAAAGAAAACAGGTGTGAAGATGCAGGATGTAATGAATCTTGCCGGATCACTCCAAAACGCTAATTTTAAAGATGAAAATACAGTTCGCAGTGTGATTAACCGCGTAGCGCAGATGGCAAACAGACGCGTGCCAAAAGAATTAGAAGATAAAATTGTGGAATCTATTACAAGCGGAAAAGAAAAGCTTGATTTTGGCACGATTTCTAAAATGATGGATAATAAATAAGTGGATGGCCTGGCTGACTCACTGCAGCGGGCCTTTTTTTACAGTAAAAACCCGGCAGTAATCTGCCGGGCTGTTAATGATGCAAGGGCTGTCTTGCTTTTTGTAGCAGGGGATACAAAAATCTTGAGCGGTTGGCTGTTTTGCCGCGCCTGTTAGCGGGGCAAGACAAATATAAATGCTGTTTCGCCCGGGTCATGGCTACATATAAAAGGCGTCTTTCCTCCTCAAGAGCGGCCTCGTCTCCTTTTCTTGCCGTTTCTAATGAGAAATCGTGCGGAATCGAGCCGTCTACAGTGCCTAACACGTAGACTGTTTTGAATTCAAGGCCTTTTGACCGGTGAATGGTCATCAGCTGAACGCCATGTTCATCCGTTCTGTTTTTCTCAGCGGCCCTCATATGGTCTACGTGGGCAAGAAAGTCAGGAATCGTTTTGAACTTCTTGGCGACAACCTTGATGTCGCGCAGGTCATCGGAACCTTTTTCCAGCTTGTTGCCCTCATTGCCCCGCTTTTTTAAATACTCGGAGAAGCCCATTTTTCCTTCTGCAAAGGTGATGGCTTCTACGGGTTTCATTGTGCGGAGGCTTGCGAAAAACGGTACGATTTTCTTGATTTTGTCCAGCTGGAATGGCTTCAGATCAGGCAATTTGGCCAGCGCTTTGATCATGGTACAGTCCTCTGTAATCGAGAGGGCCTTCAGCGTATTCAAAGCGGACTGTTTTAAAAACAAGGCGGGAAGCAAGTGTTTAATCGCCTCGGTGTCATCCTCATTTTGGCTGGCATACAAGTAGGCGAGAATCTGGCGGACGATCCGTCTGCTGTAAAACGATTGGACGCCGCGGTCAGCTGTATACGGAATTGACGATTGATGAAGCCTTTCATAAATAGCACGGCCTCCGCTGTTTGTGCGGTAAAGAACCGCAAAGTCTTCTGGAATGGCTCCATTTTGAATTTTTTCTTTGATATCGGAAACGACCATTGTGGCTTCTTCCTCTTCATCATAAGGATAAAACAGCACAGGGACCTGAATGTCATCGCGGGCCGCTTCAAGCGTTTTGGCATATCTGTTTTTGTTCTTTTTCACAACGATATCAGCACTAGAGACGATCGGGTGCGTAGACCTGTAGTTCGCAGTTAAATAGATCGTCTTCGCTCCCGGATAATCCTTTTGAAAATCAAGAATGAAAGACGGATTGCTTCCGCGAAACGCGTAGATGGACTGGTCATCGTCTCCGACACAGCACAGGTTTTGCTCCGGACTGGCGAGCATTTGCATGATTTTGTATTGAACCGGATTAATGTCCTGAAACTCATCAATTAAGATATACGTAAACCGAGATTGATATTGTTCCAGAAGGTCAGGCCGCTCGATAAACAATTCATAGCAGGCTGAAGCCATGTCATCAAAATCAAATTGGCTGTGTTCTTTTTTCTGGCGTTCATAATGTTCATATAAACGATAAACTTGTTTTTCCCACTCATCTTTTAGAGGGATGCGTTCATTTGGGACATAAGTGTTTTTCCAAAAACCGATCTGCTGCAGAGCTTGGTCAACTGGGAATTCTTTCTCATCGATGCCTTCTTCATAGAGTGCTTTTTTGATATATTGTTCCCGCTGCCACTCCATTTTCAGCAGATGCTCACCGTTCCATTTAGCAGAATTAGAGTGATACAAGATCTTATAAAACAGACTGTGGAATGTTCCTGTCACAAGTCTTCTGACTTTTGCCGGCTGTAATCCGTACTGGTTCGCCATACGCTCTTTCATTTCAGCGACAGCTTTTGTTGTAAAGGTGACAAGCAGCATATTTTCAGGCGGTATGCCTAAGTGTTCGATCATGTGGGCGGCACGGGCTGTCAGCACCCGTGTTTTTCCGCTCCCCGCACCTGCAAGCACGAGCAGCGGGCCCTCTGTTTCCGTGACAGCTTTCAGCTGATCCGTGTTTAAACCGACAGACGGAAAAAGGCTCGTATCGGGTTCTATTGTTTTTGGCACAAATGGTGTTCCTGGTTTAATGCTTCTAGGACGGTGCCATTCTGTAACAGCTGGGGACGGGTCAGCGGCGATCGCTTTTCCCTTGGGTAAACGAATGACACCAGATTCCTGATCATCTTCTTTTTTCCCCTCTTTAGAGGGCTTCGGTTCGCACGCCTCCTCACATGCCGGAAAATCGCCTGGCTGGCGATGGATAAACTCTGGCGGATCGGCGATGTTAAGCCGTAACAAAACGGGCTTTCCGCAATGAGAACAAAATAAATGTCCTTTTATTCCCTCTTCAAAGAGGAATTGATAATGTTCTCTCGAATATGTATGTAAATGTATGATTCTATCATTCAGTCGGGCGCATTTCAAAAAGGGGTCCTCCCAATCAAAAGGTGTTCATTACAGACAATGACTATCATATCAAAAGAAATGTGTTTCAAAAAGTAAGTTTAAGGGAAAAGAGACAGCAGAGGGGTGGGTATTGTATGATATATGCAGGTCAAATTCAGAACCAGCAATACGCTCAATATGCTAATAGAACGATTGGACATAAGCAGGATTATGCCGGAACCGAAAAAATCAGCTATGTCCCGTTTCAGCGGGTATACAAAGAACTGGAAAAGCAGCAGGAGAATCAAACGGCAGCTGAAAGAAAAGTAAACGAGATGAAACGTAAGCGCTCTCTTTATAAGAGGTTGCGAGAAAAAGGAATGGGCACATATATTAATCGATATGTATAAAAAACCGTTCATACGAGAGAACGGTTTTTTTATATGCAGTAAAAATCCGGATCTCAAAAGATCCGGATGCGTTCAGTCCTTCAACATTTGTAAGTGCGGAATGCCGGCATCGAGGAATTCTTTTTCAGAAAGCACGCGATACCCGTGTTTCTTGTAAAACGGCACAGCCTGTGTTTGCGCGTTTAAAATGAAACCGGAAGCGCCTCCGTCTGCCGCGGCTTTTTCGAGCGCTTTCATAATGATGCCGCCGACACCGGCTGAGCGGTGGCTTTTCAGTACGCAAATCCGCTCTAACTTGCCGTAGCCGTCCTTCATGCGCCATCTTCCGGCACCGACAGGCTTTTCACCGTCATACACGACGATATGCTCTGACTCATTTTCAAGTTCGTCAATTTCTTCTTCAGCAGGCACGTTTTGTTCTTTGACAAAGACTTCTTCTCTTACATAGAATGCATCTTTCAGTTGTTCTTCATTTTTTGCGATAACTGCTTTCAAACATTATTCTCCTCTGCCTAGCAAGAAGGTTTCATATACTGTCCACGATCCGTTTTCCAACTGGTAAAGCAAGTGGAAACGGTCAACGATTTCTTCATGCGACACTTCCTGCATTTTTAATTGTCCCAGCACATCTGAATGCTCATCGTCGGAAAGGTTTTGGCCGACCGTCACATGCGGAACGAAATTATATTCCTGTTCTCCTGCCAACACACCGGTGTATAGCTTTTCATTGAGTGTTTTTAACTCTTCCGTCGGTTCTGCTTTGATGTAAATGACATTATTGACAGGCGCAAATGAGCTGTATTTTGTCATTTTGAGAACGAGTGGGTGGGACTCTTTTGCGATGTTTCTTAAATGTGATACGAGCTGATCCGCTTTCTCCTCCGCGCATTCAAAGGATGCTCTCAGCGTCAAATGAGGCGGGATCAGAGAGTAGCTTGGGTCATAGCGCTTTCTGTAAGAGTTTGCAAGGTCTTGGAGCTTTTTTGATGGAAATAAAACGATTCCGTATTTCATATTATGTCCCTCCTGGAAATAAAGTATGATAGAGTGTTAAAGCATTTTTTTCAGCGCCGGGGTGATGAGCGGCTGCCAGTATGTCCATTTGTGGTCTCCGTCAAATGGCTCGAAATCATAATCGGAAAGCTTCTTCTCCAGCAGCTGCTTCAGCTCCTGGTTCGGTTCTGTAAAGTCCAGAATGTTCCCGTCTGTCGTGTGGACGTCAGTTTCTTTTGTTCCGATTTGGTGATAAATAGAGAGGTGTTTGATATCGCCTGACTGTTTCACGGCTTCTAGTACGTGTTTGTCAACATAGGGAGACTGCATGATGATGTTGCCAAACATATTCGGATAATCAAGCGCTGTCATAAGTGACACGGTCGCTCCGAGCGAATCACCGATCAGCGTTCGGCCGTAACCGATCTGATAGGTTGGATACTCATCATCTGCAAAAGGAACGAGCTCATGGGCGATGAACCGTTTATAAGCCGAAAATTTTGAACCCTCCGGATGATAGGTGTTTCTGCGCTCTTTTACATCCTTATAAGGAACACCGATAATAATGCTCCGGTCTATTTCGCGTTTCGACAGCAATTCCTCAACCTGTCTGCCGATTCTCCCCAGCCTGAAATAATCGTGGCCGTCCTGCGCGATAATGACATGGTATTTATAAAGCGGGGAGTAGTTGGACGGCAGATAAACAAGCAAGGTCATTTCCTCGTTAAGCTCTTTTGAAAAGAATTTCTTTTCTTGCACTGTGCCGTTTTTCGGTGCCATAAAAACATTCCTCCAGGACATCACTATACTTTCTTGCATTTTCAATTATTGTACCATGAATTATTAGAAATTTCTCTCTTTAAACGGTTCGGCACACGAAGAAAAAAGTGTTGAAATAAACTGTGAATTGCGCTAATATAAAACAATCAGAAAATTGAAATCGATATTTCTTATCGTGAGAGGTGGAGGGACTGGCCCTTAGAAACCTCAGCAACCGGCTTGTTTTGCATGTGCAAAGCGCCAAGGTGCTAAATCCAGCAAGCGTTTTTTATGCTTGGAAGATAAGAAGAAGCGTTAAACCCCTTCTTCTTATGAAGAAGGGGTTTTTATTTTGAAAAGGGAAGGTGTCAGCTATATGTCACAGCACGTTGAAACGAAATTAGCTCAAATTGGGAACCGTAGCGATGAAGTCACGGGAACAGTGAGTGCTCCTATCTATTTATCAACAGCATACCGCCACAGAGGGATCGGAGAATCTACCGGATTTGATTATGTCCGCACAAAAAATCCGACACGCCAGCTTGTTGAGGACGCCATCGCTAACTTAGAAAACGGCGCGAGAGGGCTTGCTTTTAGTTCGGGAATGGCTGCTATCCAAACGATTATGGCGCTGTTTAAAAGCGGAGATGAACTGATCGTTTCATCGGACCTATATGGCGGCACGTACCGTTTATTTGAAAATGAATGGAAAAAATACGGATTGACTTTTCATTATGATGATTTCAGCGATGAGGACTGTTTACGCTCTAAGATTACGCCGAATACAAAAGCGGTGTTTGTGGAAACGCCGACAAACCCCCTCATGCAGGAGGCGGACATTGAACATATTGCCCGGATTACAAAGGAGCACGGTCTTCTGCTGATCGTAGATAATACATTTTATACACCGGTCTTGCAGCGGCCGCTTGAGCTGGGAGCTGACATTGTCATTCACAGCGCAACCAAGTATTTAGGCGGGCATAACGATCTGCTTGCTGGACTTGTCGTGGTGAAGGATGAGCGGCTCGGAGAGGAAATGTTTCAGCATCAAAATGCGATCGGTGCCGTCCTGCCGCCATTTGATTCGTGGCTTCTGATGAGAGGAATGAAGACGCTGAGCCTCAGAATGCGTCAGCATCAGGCAAACGCGCAGGAGCTTGCGGCGTTTTTAGAAGAGCAGGAAGAAATTTCGGATGTGCTGTATCCCGGAAAAGGCGGCATGCTGTCCTTTCGTCTGCAAAAAGAAGAATGGGTCAATCCGTTTTTAAAAGCACTGAAGACCATTTGTTTTGCAGAAAGCCTCGGCGGGGTGGAAAGCTTTATTACATACCCTGCGACCCAGACGCACATGGATATTCCTGAAGAGATCCGCATCGCAAACGGGGTGTGCAATCGGTTGCTGCGCTTTTCTGTCGGTATTGAACATGCGGAAGATTTAAAAGAGGATCTAAAACAGGCATTATGTCAGGTCAAAGAGGGAGCTGTTTCATTTGAGTAAACACAATTGGACGCTGGAAACCCAGCTCGTGCACAATCCATTTAAAACAGACGGCGGAACCGGGGCGGTCAGTGTACCGATTCAGCACGCCTCGACTTTTCACCAATCTTCATTTGAAGAGTTCGGGGCATATGATTACAGCCGCTCTGGCACGCCGACAAGAACAGCTCTCGAAGAAACAATTGCCGCATTGGAAGGCGGAACAAGAGGATTTGCTTTCAGTTCAGGCATGGCTGCCATCTCAACAGCATTTTTACTGCTGTCACAGGGTGATCACGTTCTTGTGACAGAAGATGTATACGGCGGAACCTTCCGTATGGTGACAGAGGTGCTGACCCGGTTTGGCATTGAGCATACGTTTGTCGACATGACGGATCGTAATGAAGTGGCGCGGAGCATCAAGCCGAACACAAAGGTCATTTATATGGAGACACCGTCAAATCCGACACTTGGGATTACGGATATTAAAGCGGTTGTTCAGCTTGCAAAAGAAAACGGCTGTCTGACCTTTCTGGACAATACATTCATGACACCGGCACTGCAGCGACCGCTTGACCTCGGCGTGGATATTGTACTTCACAGCGCGACAAAATTCTTAAGCGGACACAGCGATGTGCTCTCAGGTTTGGCTGCTGTCAAAGATAAAGAGCTTGGGAAGCAGCTGTATAAGCTGCAAAACGCGTTCGGCGCCGTCCTTGGCGTACAGGATTGCTGGCTTGTCCTGCGCGGATTAAAAACATTGCAGGTCCGTTTAGAGAAAGCGAGTCAAACAGCCCAGCGGCTTGCGGAATTTTTCCAGAAGCATCCGGCGGTGAAGCGCGTGTATTATCCGGGACTGGCTGATCATCCCGGCGCTGAAACCCATAAAAGCCAGTCAACGGGAGCGGGCGCCGTACTATCTTTTGAGCTTGAAAGCAAAGAGGCCGTTAAGAAGTTAGTCGAGAATGTGTCACTGCCGGTCTTCGCTGTCAGCCTTGGTGCCGTGGAATCGATTTTGTCCTATCCGGCAACGATGTCTCACGCGGCAATGCCTAAGGAAGAGCGTGAAAAACGCGGTATCACTGATGGCCTGCTCCGTCTGAGTGTGGGCGTCGAACATGCAGACGATTTAGAACACGATTTCGAACAAGCGCTGAAAGAAATTGCTCCAGTTGCGGTTCGTTAAAAAAGAAGCCGGGGATGGCCCGGCTTCTTTTATTATTGTTCGTCATCAGGATTCAGAATCGCGAGGACTTGATGATCCTCCCAAACGCCATTAATTTTTACATTTTTTCGGGCGATGCCTTCTTTATGAAATCCCGCTTTTTCTAAAACACGCATGGACCCGAGATTACGGGGCATCACACCGGCTTCAATCCGATGCAGTTTCAATTCGTGGAACGCATAATCAACAACCAATCTGACTGCCTCTGTCATAATGCCCTTTCCATTATGGGCTTTGTCTAAAAAATACCCGATGAACGCAGTTTGCAACGCGCCACGGATGATTTGAAAGAGCGAAACCGTCCCGATTAATCTATCGTCTGACGCTGTAAAGATGCCAAAATGATATTCTTCATCTTTCTCAAGTCTTTCCTGATACTCGGTTATCCGTTTTCTTTGCCCCTCAACCGTATAGTAATCGTCTGCGCGTATCATAGAAAACTGTTCGAAAAAATCCCGATTTTCGCTTTGCAGCCGCAGATTTTCTTCGGCATCCGTTACTTCTAAAGGTCTAACATAAATGGTTTTTCCTTTTAACATACAGTGATCTCTCCGTTCTCGTGTCAGCTTTCCTCTTACATTATTCTCAGGGAAATGCAAATATCCTTTTTATAAGAAGGAAGAAAACCAATTTCCAATAAAAGTGCCAACATAGTTGCCGATTAAGTAGCCGAGCGTACCGACAAGCATGATCGGGGCGACAAGCTCCCGCCATCCCTTGGCAATTGCCATCGCAGCCGCAGTCGTCGGTCCCCCGACAGTAGCGTTGACGGCGAGCAGAATTTCTTCAAGCCGCACGCGGAACAATTTTCCGGCAGCTAAGGAAACTGCTAAATTGCTGATCGCAATGATAAACACGAATAATAGAATAAGAGGCGCATTCGTGACGATTAAGCGGAGATCTGCAGGAATGCCGATCACCACAAAAAACAAATAAATCAAAAAGGTTCCAAGTTCCTGAGATCCATTGAGCCTTTCAAAAAAACGCGGGAAAAGAAAAATGATAAGAACAGTTAAAGACGTAAGCACCAGGTACTGATCGCCAAGCGTACCGGTCAGCAGGGGATGAGAAAAAATGCTTTTAAAATAACCGGAAACCTTCATACTAACCGCAACAAGTGCGAAAGCGGCACCGGCATTAAATGCGATATCCTTTAAGGAAATATCCTTCCGTTTCCAATAGCTTTCAGCACTGTTTCCGCTGTTTCCATCGGCTTTTACCTTCTCTTCAAACGGCATGGCATAATGCCGCTGAAACCATTTGAGTGCAGGAATGCTGATTAAAATAAAAAACAAAAGCGCCATCATAAAATTATCAGCCACAACGGTAGCCGACACATATTCACCAGGCGTCTCAAATTTTGCCGCCATCGCCGCAAAGTTGACCCCGCCGCCGATATAAGAGGCGCTGATCATCCCGCCGATTTTATCGAGATAGGGAATATGCTGTTTGAGTAGAAAAAAAGCCAGGATACTGCCAAGCACTGTTCCAACGGAGCTAATCAGAAAAATAAACAGCAAACGCCTGCTTTCCTTAAAAATTTGCCTAACATTGATCTGAAACAATAAAAGTGGTATCGCCAGTGGTACCACATAAGACCACACAGTGTCATACACAGGCGACTCAACAGGAAGCACTCCTACATTTGTAAACACCATAGCACCTGCAAGGGCAATAATAGCGCCCGACACAGCAGAAGCCCACTTAAAGCGCTGCTCCAGCCCGATACTCACTGCCGCCCACACCGCAATAAACCCCCATAATACCCAAACATCATCGGAAGAGATCAAAGAATGCAAAACCCCATCACCTCTATTGTTGGAAAATTAAGACATATTATAATAGCCGGGGAACGGAACAGCAAGTCCAAAAAAAGTTTTTCTAAAAAAGCAGTTGACGAATAGAAGGGAAGGTTATATAATAGAACTTGTCAGAAAGACAATAACATACCCAGCAACACATACATATCATGATTCCGTAGCTCAGCTGGGAGAGCGCTACCTTGACAGGGTAGAGGTCGCTGGTTCGAGCCCAGTCGGAATCATAGCTTAAACCCTTGCGTAGCAAGGGTTTTTTACTTTGCCTATTTATTGATTTTGTCATCATTCATCGAGTTGGGGACGGAAGTTTTTTTAAGCTGATTTTGAAGTGAATTCAAAATCAGCTCTGTTTCTATGCTAGGTTAAAGTTTCAATATTCTTTTCGATTTTTTGAATAACTTGTTCGAGCCATATGATTGGAGATACGCCGTAACTAAGAACGTCCACTCCGTCAGCAGCTTCATCGATAAAATCATTCTTTTCTTCATCCGAATAATCGCTGTTAATAAAATCTTTCAATGCAACTATATCAGTTTCTTGCTCTTCTTTTGGAATCTCTTCTAGTATTCGTCCAGTGCTGATTCTGGAGAATCAATATCCTGATGAAAATAACCGCCAAGGAATCCAAATACAGAATCAGAAACTTCGATTTCTATCATTACTTATCACCACCAAGAAACTGGTAACTTTAAATCTGAGAGATGGTACGTATCTTATTCTATATAACTTTCTGCTATATCAATATCATTTGTCATTTCTAAATCAGGGTACTTTTCATCTAATTTTCTTAAACAATTAATAAGTTCTTTACTTTGCAAACTTTCAGCTAAATCTTCAAATACTTCACTGATCCAATATAAATCTTCTTTATTACAATTTTCTAGATAGCTAATTGAATTTTCCTCATTTTCTGAGAGTACTTCAATTATTTCATCCCAACTCTTTTGAATTTCATAGTCATCATTAAGATTAAGTTCTTTTCTTTTAATTAATATAGCTTCCATTTTTTTCTCTAAGTTCATATTGGTCCTCTTAACTAAGAAGGGCTATTATTTTCAGCTTGCTTTTCCTATTGTTACATCTCCATCATGGAAAAATTCAATAACATAACCAGATTCGCTGAACATGAAAGTATCTGAACCTACAGCAGTTACATCATCAATTACGTTTAAAGCGTTGTCTAAGCTGGTTTTTACAGCTGGATAATCACCATAAGCCCAGAGGAGAATAACATTTTTGTCATCTATTTTATTCTCAATTAACCATTCGTCGATATCTTCAGCATAATCAATAGATCTGTGAGTAGTTACTTCATCCCATTTAATTCTTCCCCATGATGTGAAGGGGAAGCTTTCGCCAAGTTGTTCATGATATTTGCGTGTCTCAGAAATAGTGAGGACTTCTTTGTTATCTCCAAGAGCTTCTAGACATTCTTCGTATAAAGTCATATTAACACTTCCTATTTATTTAAATGTTTTAAAAGGGATTTATAAGTATCTTCGTTTCCGTTAAAAGGTATATAATATTTCTTTGCCTTATCTCCTTTTCCATTTCTATAATCCTCAACATTTATATGAGGTCCCTTTTCGGGGTCATAATCTAATCTCCAAAGGACTTTATTATCTCCAGACATTCGGCCAGTAACTTTACCAAAGCCTGCGCTTTTAGATAAAGTACCTATAAAAGGTTTTGAATCTATTCCTAAATCACCAATTAGATTTAGCGCCTCATTTCTAGCTTGTTCATATGTATCTACCTTTGGAAGCGCGACTTCTCTTGATTTTTTGGAAAGGCCTTTTTTAACTGTCTTGTTGTTTGATGACTTACCATTGATTGATTTAAAGAATACACTATCTTTAGTGGAATCGGCTATTCTTTTTAGGAGCGGCGTATTTTTAACGTTAATAGTATTCCCGGCGTCTTGTAGAATCCCTTCTAATGCAGGAGTATATCGATTAACATAAGGTTTGACAGATGGATTGCCATTCTTAATCTTTTCACTAGCTGCTTTCCCAACTTTAGCAAGATCCTTCGAGCCTGTTGAGACAGATGACTTTCCACCTTTCAATAACAGAAGACTTCCGCCCAAATAAGTAACATAGTGCATCCGTGTATATGCATCCCCGTGAATCATTTTTTTATCCCAATTATCCTTCAATGTGTCAACCATACTTTGAAAGGCAGCTTGATAGTCGTATTCCAAAACGGTATCCAGCACTTTTTGAGGCTCCTTGTTTAAGTTGTCAATTGTCCAACCGATATTCCATCCGAATTGAATGGCTCCTTCACCGGTATCCTTGGCAAGATCGTATATACCAACAATCGCACCCTTGGCGCCATCACCTATGATTTGCAACACTTCTTTTCCGTTATCCATGAAAGCTTTACGCTGTTCAAGAAATGAAACAAATTCAAGCTGTTCAGGGGTAAGGTTCTCATAGCCGACCTTCTTGGCAATGTCTAAGTATTCATCTGGATCCGTCACTCCGTCAGCTAGCTTCTTTTTCAGCTCTTTGATTTCTCGTTCTTTCGCTTCATCTTTCTTGATCTTCAAATAAGCTTCAGTCTGTTTTTCAATATCGCCTTTTTTCTTATGTATGTCACTCTCTCTGTACGCTTTGGCGTTATAGTGAATCGGTGTGGCGTTTTTCCCTTTTCCTGTGGATTCCTCAAGCTTTTGAAAGTCCTTCTTGATGAATTGCTCGTTTGGCTCTGACTGAGCATATTCAGAAACAAGTGCTTCATCAACACTGCCTACTTTATTGACTGTTTTTTTGCGTTGGTTCTCCGCATCGGCAAGTTCGTCTTTAAAGGTTTCTGTCGAGAACAAATCAAGCGGAAGAATATCGTCGATATCATGTAAGATATCTTTCATCATTTTCTTTTGTTCAGACATTATGGATTTTGATTTTGTGTAGGCGTTAGCCAGCTCGTGTTCTAAGAAGGATTCTTCTATGTATGCATCAGACAAGCTGGCGTCCTCTAAAGTGCCTGAAATGCTTGTTAAGAAAGCAATTTTCATATCAAGTAAGTCAATCCAATTGTCAGCTACACCGGCATGATCTTGGTAAAATACTTTGATGTTGTCGGCACCTTTTCCAGAAAACTCACTGTCATCTAAATCAGCTACAGCTTTAAAAGCCTTTTTTAGATTGACCATCTGACTTCTTAATTCTTTGTATTCCTTTGCACGTCTATCTGCTTCTGAAAGCAGTGATTTGGCTTCAAATACTTTCATGATCATATCCTTTCGTTTGAATAGCTCCAACAAGATTTTACCATGGGAAAATGAAGAAATAGACAGCGATGTAATTCAAAAGTGTGAAATGAATAATTTGATCTGTGTCAATTTACCTATTCGGATTATTTGTTTGGAAACTAATGACGCAGTAAGACGATTCCAGCTGATGAATGGTTTAAATCCTAATGGCATTTATGGCCCGAAAACTAAAGCGAAGCTCGAATCCCTTCTTAAATAAAAAGCCCTTCCCGATTGGGAGGGCTTTTTCTCTTATTTAATAGAAACGTGATGTGTGTACCAGTTTCCGGTTGCAGTGAATCGTAATTCCATATGGCCGTGGCGGTTACCTCCATACTTTACAAACGTGTAATCAGAATTGGCGATTGCATCCTTAGCCGTTTTATCAATGTTTGCAATTTTCTTGGAAGTGATTTTACCATTAATTAGAAGCAGGCCGGAAGAAGTATCGACTGTATGATGAGTGAACTGAACTTTTGGAAGGTACATCTTAATAGAAAAACCCTTCTCTATAAGAGCAGGGTTTTATTTTTTATACATGCCTATTTTTTATCTAAACTTGCAACTACATCTTTAATATAGCTAGCAAACTCTTCGTTAGTTACCTTATTATGGCGGCCATCATAAGTTGCTGAGTTTCTGTTATATAGAGAATATTTCGGGAAAATTACAAACGAACCACCGTTAATCATTCTTGTCACAATACGAGTGGTATCTGGCATTTTTATTTCTCGGCCATCTTCATCATATCCTAAAAAACCTTCTTCCCATAATGAGCGGTCTTCATATTCTCCAGAGGTTAATTCAAGAACTTCTTCTCCGTTGAAATGCACAGACCAATGAAGTTCGCTCTCATCGATAAGCTGATGAGTATTAGTTTCTTCATCTTGCTGATCTTCATATACTTTACTACGGTTAAACGAGCTAGTATCTAGTCTAAAATACCACCATTCAGGATTTTCTCCAATTGGATGGAAAGATAATTTTGTAGGATTTACTATTAAAACATTACCGCTAAAGTTTAATTCTATACGTCCATCTTCAGAAGAAAAAACAGAATCTGTTAGATCATCCCCGCCACCTGCTGGCATAAAAGTATGATTATCAGCTTCACTACTCCCTATCTTATGTAATATTCGAACTATATGACTTCGGTCAGTAATTGTCATTTGAGAAGTAGGCACACCATCAAATATTTTAGAGATAAGGTCTTTCCATAAAACTAAGTGTTTTGCTTTTGTTTCTTGATACTTCTCTTCATATTCTTTCATAATTGCCCCCAAAGGTTTTATAAAATATTAATTGTTTTCTAAATAATGATAATTATTCCATAGGATGTGATTATTATCAAGATGTATTCTGTTAGTAAAGATTCTTTACGTTTGTAATATCAGACAATTTAATTAAATTTGTATCACCTTTTAAATCCTTCACATGAAACTTCTGTTTCACTTCGTTTATGAAATGGACATGTCCTGTTATTTCTTCTATAAAGCCATCTCTGTATACAGTGATGACCAGAAGCGAGTTAAATTCCATGGCTTCGCAAATAGTGCGTGCCATTTCCTCGAGCAGGTATTCATCGAGAATGGGTTTTTCGATTTTCTTAACTTCTCTCTCTTTCTGTTTAAAAGGGCAGCCCTTTGCTCAGGCAATATGAATTTTTGTTCCCATCTCTTGTCGTAAATTCCTTGACTCATTCTGATCATCTCCTTGGATAAATTATATGCGAACAAACGTTCCTTAATTAACGGAGAAAATAATGGAATATCAAGACTGTAGTGTAATCCTAATTAGAAAAAGAATCGGTAAGTTATAATGCTATTTGGGGACAGATGGGGACGAATTGGGGACCAACTTGTTCATTTTTAGTCAAAACAGAAGATTTTTTATCAGAAACATTTGTCAGAAAACCCTATAAAATAAGGTTTCGAAATGAAACATACGTTCGTATCAGAACATAATCGCTACCTTGACAGGGTAGCGATCGCTGGTTCGAGCCCAGTCGGAATTATAGCTTAAACCCTTGTGCAGCAAGGGTTTTTTACTTTGCTTTAATAAAGCAGGTTTATCAAATTCGCGAGTTGTTGGCGAACTTTTCTCTCCAAACAAACATAAGGTTTTTAAAATTTTCTGTTTCCATGGAACTTTTGTCATTTACACTTTCTGTATAAAGATGTTCTACGACCGTTTTATCTTTTTTTATATATGCAATGGTGGTGTTTAATTGAATCTCATATTCTACGGATCAAAAATCGCAAACGCGGTTAAACGGTTCCAACTGATGAATGGTTAAAAGCTAACGGTATTTATGGACCTAAGACTAAAGCGAAACTTGAAGCGAAATTATAAAAAATTAAACCCCTTCTGTTGTAGAAGGGGTTTAAAATTCATTTATCAATTTTCTTGTGGAGCAATCTTTGCCACTGGAGCACCACAGAGTAGGAAGAATGCAAATACTGCTGGTGGGGAAACTGCTAAACCTATAGTTCCTAGAAATCCTACAACAGTCAACCAATCTCCGTTTTGAATGGCTTTTTGAACTTGATTTAAAGCACCTTTACTTAAGTTAAGTGCATCTTCTAAACATCCTTGAACACTATTGATTTTGACATCGGTATAATTATATTCCTTATTCATATAATTAGCGAAAGCAATCATGCCCTCTTTTTGAGCTGGAGGATAAGGAGCTTTTTCAAGCTCGTCCTCATTGACTGTATATCCCGTCTCTTTGTCAAAAACTAAAATTTTAGTAAAGATGTACTCAACTTCTGCAACAGATTTTTCAATTTGTTCTTCAGTTAAGCCATCTAAACCGTCCTCCGGATTCAATTGTGTTGCTGAAGCTGCTGGTGCAATTGTGGCAATAGCAAGAAAGAAAATCGACGCCAGAAAAAACAATCTTTTCAACATGTGTGAACTCCCCCTTTTTTGAAATGGTAAAGCAATTCAATAGTAACATACATTTTTTCAAGAAAAAGGGAGTTTTATTTAGAATTAAACAAATTAGACATAATAAGTCAAATATCGACAGAAGATTGTTACCACAAGTGCAAAGCAAGAAACGAAAGTGCCCATGCAAATATCCCGAACATTACAAAGAATCTAAGAAAAGTTTCGTATTTTGTAAGTTTTCGTTCTTTTTTTGTTTTACCTAATCTCCAGTAAAGGGCATAGCCGGAGAATAATAAAATTATTTGTCCCAGTTGAGACACGGACTCTAAAAACTCTATACCATTCATTGATTTCACCTCTTATTTAATTATCGCAGACGGAAAAACCGTTTCCAACAGTTATATAAAAATTGAGCAATCCGTAATATGTCTAATGGTATATGAAATGATGTTTCCCTTATCCAGCAGACCATAAGTGTATAGTGGTAGCAGCGTTACTCGGGGTTAAGCGGGCATGTGCAAGCCAGCTTAATGTTAGAATATAATCGCTACCTTGTGACAGGGGGAGAGGCCCCTGGTTTGAGACCAGTCGAAATCATAGCTTAAACCCTTGCGTAACAAGGGTTTTTTATTTAGTTATATTTGTTAGCTTTGTGTCTACATAGGGACGAATTGAGGACGAAAATTTTTTTGCTGATTAAGAAGTGAATTCAAAATCAGCCCTATTTTTATGCTAGGTTTAATGGATTATAAGGTTTCAATATTCTTTTCTATTATTTGAATAACTTGTTCGAGCCATACTAATGGAGATACTCCGTAACTAAGAATGTCCACTCCGTCAGCAGCTTCATCTATAAAATCATTCTTGTCTTCATCCAAATAATCACTGTAAAATCTTTTAATGCTACTATATCAGTTTTTTGCTCTTCTTTTGGAATCTCTTCTAAGTATTCGTCCAGTGCTGACTCTGGAGTTTCTATATCTTGATGAAATATACCTCCTAGAAAATGAAATACAGGTTCAGATAAGTTTGTATCTATCATGATATCATCTCGTTGGCTAACCAGTTAATATAAAGATACCTTTTCAATAAATTTTAGCAATTGTTAAAACAGTAATTGTATCTTCTCCCTTGGCTATTTCTCTTCTTAAATCTTCATTTCCTTTATAGGAGTATAAAGGCTTGTTCTTATCACAATTTAACCATTTTTCTATCTAACTGTAAATTAAGAGTACTATTAACAGCTCTTTCTGTAGTGCTTTATTTTTAAATGATGATGAACTGGAAATCTTCTTGTTACTCATTTTGCTTTTAGCTAGTCTTTGAATCAGTTCTTCGTCGGTTCCCATACCCCCACGACTAAGTCTTTAACACCAAATATAGTACCGTCAATCGCATTCATTACTCTACTATTACCCCTTAAATCGCTGCCTTAATGTCGGGGGTTGTTTTTATTTTTCAAGAAAATGTTATAATGAAAAGCCATAAAATGATAGGAGGGGGAATTTCGATGCATTACATAACGGCATGTTTAAAAATCATCAGTGATAAAGACCTTAATGAGATAATGAAGGAATTCAAAAAACTTGAGGAAGAAACGAACAAAGAAGAGGGTTGTATTACATTCCATGCTTATCCGCTTGAGCCATCAGAACGTAAAATAATGCTTTGGGAGATTTGGGAAAACGAAGAAGCTGTGAAAATCCATTTCACAAAAAAACACACAATAGACGTTCAAAAACAAGAATTAACGGAAGTAGAATGGTTAATGAAAAGCAATGTGAATGATTGAAAGGCTCTTTAAAAAGAGACATTCAATGACTTAGTATCAGCCACTTGTGACTAAGTAGTAAATTGTTGTCCAACTCTTATTTTTTCTATTTAATATTTTTTGAGACGAAAATGTTTTTTTAAGCTGATTTTAAAATGTATTCAAAGTCAGCTCTGTTTGATTTAATGGATTATATTCTTTGGATAGCTTGTTACCATCATAATGGAGATACTCCTTATAAATTGGAGGTTAAAATAATGAGTCATTCTCAAGAAAAAATTGCACTAATTACAGGAGCAAGCAGTCAAGGGGATATTGGTACGGCTATTTGTCGTAAGTTAGCCTCACAGGGTATACATATCTTCTTTACTCACTGGAATTCTGATACGGCCTGGATAGAAGAATTTCAACAAGAAATTTTACGTATGGGTGTCCGCTGTGAGGCAATGAAAATTGATTTATCAGATGCACATGCTGCATTCACAATACATGAAAAAATTTCAGATAAATTAGGATATCCTTCCATCCTTATTAATAATGCAGCTCATTCCGCAAGTGATAATTATGTATCGTTAGATGCTAAATCACTTGATGAGCATTATGCGGTTAATATGAGATCGAATTTTCTTCTTTGTGTTGAATTCGCCCGTCGGTTTAAAAAATCTAATTTAATATCAGGAAGAATCATCAATATGACATCAGGGCAGGATTTAGGTCCTTTGCCTGGGGAGTTAGCGTATGCAGCAACTAAAGGAGCTATTTCTGCATTTACTAGGTCGTTATCACAAGAACTTGCACCATTGGGCATCACTGTTAACGCCGTAAACCCAGGTCCAACAGATTCTACATGGATGACAGATGAAATAAGAAATTTTCTTTCACCTAAATTTCCAATGGGGCGTATTGGCACACCAGATGATGCAGCACGAATGATTGCCTTTCTTGCAAGTGATGAGGCTGAATGGATAACTGGACAAATTATTCATTCAGAAGGTGGATTTATTCGGGGCTAAGCTAATGAAACACGGTATACACCAATGTATGATGTATTCCCAAAACTAAATCTAAACTTGAAGCGAAAATAAGGTCCCTTCTCTTTTTAGAGGGGGACCTTATTTTATTCATGCATGTTTTGCATCCAGAAAATCTGGCGGATAAAGATTAATAAACCGTTACATATACTTTTCCGAATACTGCAGTACCTTTAAACAAAGTAATCGTGGCTTTCCCTTTTGATTTAGCCGTCACTAAACCATTTTGATCGACTTCAGCAACTTTTTGGTTATCAGTCCAATAACGAGTAGCTGAATTATTTTTAACAGAATAGGTTTCTCCAACTTTTAGAGGTAAATTATAGTCTTGAATCTTGATAACATGTGTAGGTGAAATAGAAATGTTCTTTACTTCAGTAGGTGTGGAGTTTATTTCATGAGCTGAAGCTACCCCGCTGACCGACAGAGCTAACGCAGAAATCGATAAAGCAGAAACAACCGTTTTTTTGAAATTCATTTTGAAACACTCCTTTAAAGTTTTTTGTCTTGCACTATAACAATTCAATAAAAGTAATTATTTTCCTTGTAAATAAATGTTAATAATATGTGAACGATCAATTGATTTGAGCTAAGAATATTGTGTGCCCTGCACAGAGTTTGTATTTATGATGGAAAATTGCTGAGAGAGAATGGCCATCCTTAAAATGTTAATAGCACACATTTGATGGGTATTAGTTTGTTGAGCGTGTGGAAATTTTGTTACCTGCACTTTATCCCCGAAGATACCAAATCACTTTTCTTCATCATGTTCTTACTTTCGTACTCATACATTAGAAAATCTTCGTTCTAAATAGGTGAAGAATTGGAGTATTTTTATGAATTTCTGCTGAATATACATTACATAGCAAACTCAAAGAGTATAAAAATCGCTTTTTTCCGGAAGCTTCGGTAAAAAACGAAACTTTTGTCTCTATGATTTTGTTTTATAATGTAAACGGTTTCTTATATAGTATACTTATACTATCAATTTGCTCAAGTAGATACTGACAGGAAGGATAGAAAAACAGATGGAATACATAAATACAAGACAAAAAGAGATTTTGTATCTGTTGTTATCTGAACCTGATGACTATTTAGTTGTGCAAGATTTCGCAGATAGGGTACAGTGTTCTGAAAAAACAATCCGGAATGATTTGAAAGTGATCGAGGATTATCTCAATGAGCATTCTCATGCACAGCTTATTCGAAAACCAGGGTTGGGCGTTTATTTACATATAGAAGAACAGGAAAGGACCTGGCTAAGCCAACAATTACATACTGAACATTTTTCTTCTAGGCAGCGGAGCGATAAGGAAAGAATGCTGCACATTGCTTATGACTTATTAATGAATCCGAAGCCTGTTTCCGCAAAAGACATTGCCGCTCGGCATTTTGTCAATCGATCTTCCATTAAAAAGGATTTATACGCAGTAGAAGAGTGGCTGAAGCGTTTTGATCTCACACTGGTTTCTAGGCAGCGGCTTGGATTAAAGGTTGAAGGGAACGAAAGAAATAAAAGAAAGGCATTGGCAAGAATATCTGATTTGATTCACAATACAGCGTTTACCAGCCAATTTATTAAAAGTAAGTTTTTACATTATGAAGTAGACTTTGTGACGAAAGAAATCAAATCACTACAAAAAAAGCATTCCCTCTATTTCACAGACGAAACGTTTGAAAGTTTGTTGCTGCATACATTGTTAATGGTCCGCCGCATCAAAATGAAGCAGCCGATTTCATTGTCCCCAAAAGAAATGGCGGCAGTAAAAAAGAAGAAAGAATATCAATGGACATTTGCTTGTTTACAGCGGCTTGAACCGGTTTTTGCAATTCGCTTCCCTGAAGAAGAAGCCGTGTACTTAACATTACATATATTGGGCGGTAAGGTTCGTTATCCATTGCAGACAGAAGAGAACCTTGAAAATGCTGTGCTTCCTAAGGTTGTAGGGCATTTAATCAATCGTGTTTCAGAGCTGAAAATGATGGATTTTCACAAGGATCAGGATTTGATCAATGGTTTGAACATTCATCTCAATACTGTGCTACAACGGCTGAGCTACGATCTTTCTGTAGCAAATCCTATGCTCAATGACATCAAAAAGATGTACCCTTATTTGTTCCACCTCATCATTGATGTTTTGGAAGACATCAATCAAACTTTTGATCTTCATATTCCTGAGGAAGAGGCAGCATATTTGACATTGCATTTTCAGGCAGCGATCGAACGGATGCAGGGCAGCAGCGAGACACATAAAAAGGCGGTTATCGTCTGCCACATGGGGATTGGGATGTCACAATTGCTGAGGACAAAAATTGAACGGAAATGTCATCAAATCGCTGTAATGGCTTGTATTGCAAAGGCCGATTTAAAGGATTATATCAAAAAGCATGAGGATATTGATCTTGTCATATCCACCATTGCGCTGGAGAATATAACGGTTCCCCATATTGTTGTATCTCCGCTTTTAGAGCCTGGCGAAGAGAAGAAATTAAGTGCGTTTATACGTCAGCTGGGCGAATCACACCGCCAAAAACAAAAAACGTTTCAGATGCTGAACAATACGACTCCTTTTTTGGTTTTTTTGCAGCAGGAGGCGGAGCATCGCTACAAGTTAATCGAACAGCTGGCGACAGCTTTGTTTGAGAAAGGCTATGTTGATAAGGACTATGCGGTTCATGCGGTGATGAGGGAAAAAATGTCGGCGACAAATATTGGGTCAGGCATTGCCATTCCTCATGCAAACGCTAAATTTATTAAACAATCAGCAATCGCGATTGCCACATTAAAGGAGCCGCTTGAATGGGGAAATGAAAAAGTTTCGCTCGTTTTTATGCTGGCTGTCAAACACGAGGATCAAACCATGACAAAGCAGCTGTTTAGCGAGCTTTCATATCTTAGCGAGCAGCCGGCCTTCGTCCAGAAGCTGACGAAAGAAGCCAATGTCATGACATTTTTATCTCATTTGGATTATTAAAAGCAGGGATTATTCCTTGCTTTTTTTTTGTTATAGGGAAAAATGCCTTTATTACCGGAACCTATGGTAAAAAAAGCGATTTTAATGAGCTGATTTCGGTATACAGTTGAGACAAGATCTTATTATTCACACTTTAAAGGAGGTTTCCTATGAAACTGTTAGCGATTACATCTTGTCCGAATGGAATCGCCCATACGTATATGGCAGCGGAAAATCTGCAAAAAGCTGCTGACAGACTGGGCGTTAGCATCAAAGTTGAGACCCAGGGAGGGATTGGTGTTGAAAATAAGCTAACCGAAGAGGAAATTCGCGAAGCGGACGCAATCATTATTGCTGCAGACCGCTCGGTAAACAAAGACCGGTTTATAGGCAAAAAACTGCTGTCTGTGGGGGTACAGGACGGCATCCGCAAACCGGAAGAATTGATTCAAAAAGCTCTTAACGGGGATATACCGGTCTATCGTTCCGCTACAAAATCGGAATCCGGTAATCATCAGGAGAAGAAACAAAATCCAATTTACCGTCATTTAATGAACGGTGTTTCATTTATGGTTCCTTTCATTGTTGTCGGCGGATTATTGATAGCGGTTGCATTAACGCTTGGAGGGGAGAAAACACCTAAAGGCTTAGTTATTCCGGATGATTCCTTCTGGAAAACGATTGAACAGATCGGCAGTGCTTCATTTTCATTTATGATTCCGATTTTAGCCGGCTATATCGCCTATAGCATCGCTGATAAACCGGGACTTGTGCCAGGGATGATCGGCGGTTATATTGCGGCGACTGGAAGTTTTTATGACAGCGCAAGCGGCGCCGGATTCCTCGGGGGGATTATTGCCGGATTTTTGGCTGGATACGCGGCACTTTGGATCAAAAAATTAAAAGTTCCAAAAGCAATCCAGCCGATTATGCCGATTATTATTATTCCGGTGTTTGCATCACTGATTGTAGGTTTAGCGTTTGTGTTTTTGATCGGCGCGCCTGTAGCTCAAATTTTCGCCTCTTTAACAGTTTGGCTGGCGGGGATGAAAGGGTCGAGCTCGATCCTACTGGCATTGATTTTAGGGGCGATGATCTCATTTGATATGGGCGGTCCTGTAAATAAGGTGGCGTTTCTGTTTGGATCGGCAATGATTGGAGAAGGAAATTATGAAATTATGGGACCAATTGCTGTCGCCATTTGTATCCCCCCGATTGGCCTTGGCATTGCGACGTTTTTAGGAAAAAGAAAATTCGAGGCATCTCAAAGAGAAATGGGGAAAGCGGCATTTACGATGGGTCTCTTCGGCATTACTGAAGGAGCGATTCCATTTGCGGCGCAGGACCCTCTGCGCGTTATTCCAAGTATTATGGCAGGCTCAATGACAGGTTCTGTGATAGCCATGATTGGCAATGTGGGAGACAGAGTGGCGCACGGCGGACCTATCGTTGCAGTGCTTGGCGCAGTTGATCATGTCTTGATGTTTTTTATTGCTGTGATTGCAGGATCTCTTGTCACTGCTCTGTTCGTCAATGTACTAAAAAAGGATATTACGGCGTCTCCTGTGCTCAGTGAAACTGCACCGCCCTCCGCGCCAAGTGAAGCTGCGGCAGCAAATGAAATAAAGCAGCCAATTCAAAGCCAAAAAGCTGAGATGTCGGAATTTAAAAAACTGACAGACATTATCAGCCCGGAATTAATTGAACCAAATTTATCGGGGGAAACGAGGGATGACATCATAGATGAATTGATTCAGAAATTGTCCCGAAGAGGTGCGCTGCTTTCAGAGAGCGGGTTTAAACAAGCCATTTTGAATCGTGAACAACAGGGAACAACGGCGATTGGCATGAATATCGCGATTCCGCACGGAAAGTCTGAGACGGTCAGGGAGCCGAGTGTTGCCTTTGGGATCAAACGATCAGGCGTTGATTGGAATAGCCTGGATGGATCAGAAGCTAAATTAATCTTTATGATTGCTGTACCGAAAGAGAGCAGGGGAAACCAGCATCTCAAAATACTGCAGATGCTATCTCGAAAGCTAATGGATGACAATTATAGGGAGCGGCTGCTCTCCGTGCAAACAACAGAAGAAGCATACAAGCTGCTAGAAGAAATCGAATAAAGCGGGGGATTTTCATGACGACTGAACCGTTATTTTTCAAGCCTGTTTTCAAAGAAAGAATTTGGGGCGGGACCGCTTTAGCTGATTTTGGCTATACCATTCCGTCACAACGAACAGGGGAGTGCTGGGCTTTTGCCGCGCATCAAAATGGTCAAAGCGTTGTTCAAAACGGAATGTATAAGGGGTTCACGCTCAGCGAATTATGGGAACATCACAGACATTTATTCGGACAGCTTGAAGGGGATCGTTTCCCTCTGCTTACAAAAATATTAGATGCTGACCAGGACTTATCTGTTCAAGTGCATCCGAATGATGAATATGCCAACATACATGAAAACGGTGAGCTTGGAAAAACAGAATGCTGGTACATTATTGATTGCCAAAAAGATGCCGAGATTATTTATGGCCACAATGCAACAACAAAGGAAGAACTAACTACCATGATAGAGCGTGGAGAATGGGATGAGCTCTTGCGCCGTGTAAAGGTAAAGCCGGGGGATTTTTTCTATGTGCCAAGCGGTACTGTTCATGCGATTGGAAAAGGAATTCTTGCTTTGGAGACGCAGCAGAACTCTGACACAACCTACAGATTATATGATTATGACCGAAAAGATGCAGAAGGCAAGCTGCGCGAGCTTCATCTGAAAAAGAGCATCGAAGTGATAGAGGTCCCGTCTATTCCAGAACGGCATACAGTTCACAATAAACAAATTGAGGATTTGCTTACAACGACATTGATTAAATGCGCTTACTTTTCGGTGGGGAAATGGAACTTATCAGGATCAGCAAGCTTAAAGCAGCAAAAACCATTCCTTCTTATCAGTGTGATTGAAGGGGAGGGCCGTATGATCTCTGGTGAGTATGTCTATCCTTTCAAAAAAGGAGATCATATGTTGCTGCCTTACGGTCTTGGAGAATTTAAACTCGAAGGATATGCAGAATGTATCGTCTCCCATCTGTAACATGCAGGGCTTGAGAAATAAATTTGCGAGTGAAGACGCCTATTCTCCAGCAATGATCTAAATAAAATAAGAGTTTAATAGTTGGAGAAGAAATGTTACACTCTTTTCTGTATATGGTAAAGAATGAAAAAACACGATTCGGTTGGTAGTCCGGATGCATGATTGAGAATGTCAGTAACCTTCCCCTCCTCGGGATGTCCATCATTCTTTAATATCTTTTATGAGGAGGGAATCGTTATGAAATTAACGATTTACTACGATGGTCAGTTTTGGGTAGGCGTTGTTGAAGTTGTGGACAATGGAAAGCTAAGAGCCTTTCGTCATCTTTTTGGCAAAGAGCCGAGGGATTCTGAAGTATTAGAGTTTGTTCATAACCAACTCCTGAATATGTTGGCCCAAGCTGAGCAGGAAGGAGTTCGTTTACAAGGCAGACGTCAAAAAAAGATCAATCCAAAAAGATTGCAGCGCCAGGTTTCAAAAGAGTTGAAAAACGCCGGAGTAGCTTCTAAAGCTCAAGAGGCGATAAAGCTAGAGCTTGAAGCAAGAAAGCAAAAGAAAAAACAAATAATGAAAGAACAGCGAGAACATGTAAAAGAGCAAAGGTATATGCTCAAAAAGCAAAAAGCGAAAAAGAAGCACAGAGGTAAATAATCCAAACAAAAGCAGGCGCAGTGCCTGCTTTTGTAATTAAGGACTCTACTTTGTAACATATAGCCAATGTTTATAATCCGCTGATTTATGATTCAATATAAACCCTAACTTCTCCAAGGTTTTTTGTGAGCCTAGATTATCATGTTCGCATCTTGCGGTGATCCGGTTTACTGTTTCTTGGTTTAATGCCCAGTTTATTAGTTTTTGGGCGGCTTCCACACAATAACCTTTGCGGCGATGACTTTTATTTGTTGCAAAACCGATTTCAATCATGCCATTCTCGTCTGGATCACCTAAAAATCCAGTTCCCCCAACAATTTCATAATTGTCCTTCTTTACAATAATCCATGAATCAAATCCTTTTGTTCCATTGTTTTTGACTAAAATCTCGCGGAAATAAGGTATTGCTTCAAAAAAATCAGAATTTGGCCATTCACCATTTGTTTCATAACCTAAGTTTTTGATAGCCTGATGATCTTGTTTAGACGCAGCGTCAAGAAGGGGAATATCAATCGTTTTTAAACGTAATCGATTCGTTTCAAGGAGAACCATATATCTAATCCTCTTTTCTTTTTACTGCGAATAATGATAACATATAACAATTTTCTCTGATACCTTGGCAGTAGAGAAAGATGAAAAAATTGAGGGGGATAGAAAGAGTGACAGGTGAGAGTTTGCCCAGCCCAAAAACGGGTAGGAAAATGCTGATGTTAATGTGACCCTACCCGTTTTTCTGTTCCTAAATGCAGGGTTTCTGATAACATGTTGTGCTACCTTTTCGCAATCAAATAAAGCGATATGGCTCTTTGGGTTTGAACAGGATTATGAATGATAATGACCCATTGGTTTCTTCGTCTTGGAAAGCTTGCTACCGCATACAATGGAGCAGTATCGCGCGGAGTGAACCCACCATTTATCACGTTGATATCTCTTCCTTCAAGATGACAAACTAAGTATTCACCTGGGTTGATGACCTGTTGGTTCGTCCATGCGTAAGAATAAAAGCCGTCTCCAAGATCTTCGGTGGAAGATGGGGGGACAAAGCCATCTACAGTCAATGTGATTTCTCTTCTTCGCTGTCTTTCTGAAAAGTCTGGACTTCTTTGAGGGTTATGAGTATGTGAAAAGTAAGGAATTAACGCAGGGCCATAAAAGTAATGATACAAAGCAACCACTCCTTTATTTTCCATTCATACAAATTGTATGTGGGAGTTATTTGTTCATTCCTGTTTTGTTCCATGTAGACTAATAATGGGCTATAGGCGTCCAAGGAAATCAATTTGTCCTTCCGTTGATTCAATGCTAGTAACCTTGAAAATGCAGGTTAGGATGATAGAATTTACATATTACTGCAAGAAGTTAGACATACATCATTTTGATAGTGGGTGAAAACAATGGCGAAAAAAATGGCAAAAACAAATGCGGTTCGTCTGATAGAACAGCAGAACATCTCTTATGAGGTATTAGGGTATAAAACAGACGGCCAGCCGGTAGATGGCATCTCTGTTGCGGAAAAAATCGGTTATTCTTTGAAATATGTATATAAAACGTTGGTTGCAGCAGCAGGAACAAATCATTATTATGTCTTTGTTGTACCCGTTGCAGAAGAGTTAGATGTAAAAAAGGCAGCAAAGGTGACAGGGGAAAAGAAAATAGAAATGATTGCAATGAAGGAGCTGTTAGCGGTAACTGGCTATCTTCGCGGCGGCTGCTCGCCAATTGGCATGAAAAAATTGTTCCCGACCTATATTGATGCATCTGCAGAAACGCTTGATTTTATTATTGTCAGTGCAGGGAAAATCGGTATGCAGCTAAAGTTGGCGCCACAAGATTTAGCCAGATCATGTGATGCCGCATTTGCAGAAATTGTATAGATGCAGATATAGGGGAACGAAAAAGCTTAGTCATATCGATTAAGCTTTTTCCGCATCCCTTTCAAATATGATTTCAAAATAAGCAGCTGCCCCATACCCATCTATACTGGGAGCGAAAATCTGAACGAATCTCCAGCCTCTTTTCGCATAATCATGGATGATTTGCTGGTAGTCTTCTTTAGGCCTTCTTCTCATCGTACTCAGCTCAACTCTTACGAATTCATATTCTTTCATCGTTTGATCCCTCCTATTAAGGTATACGTAAAATGGAGCGAGAAGTTCCGAAAACCTAGGTTAAGGTCGGAAAGTATATTTCACTCACTAAACAAATCCATTTATGCCTGATGCCTGCATGCATCTGGGAAGAGTTAAGGGGCTATAAAAACGAATTTTACCGGGTCAGCAGTCCAAATGAATCTCTTGCTTATTGCATTTGACTGAGTATATAAGTAAAAAAAGAGCGGCCAGAACATATAAGAAGGAGATGATCATTAACGCACTCATAACAGGGTAGTGTTTAGCGGAGTAGATGAAAAAATCAAGCTGTGAAATTTGTTTGGGGCTGCTGACGGCATCAATTCCATTAAGCAGTTTTGAGAGTTTAGCAGTATAGTTCCAATCAAATCGATCTGAAACAAGCTCGCTTCCTTGATACCAATTAACAGCAGCTAAAAACAGAAATACCATAATAGAAAATCCAAGCTGAACAACTAAAAATATTCCCTTCACTTTTGTATGACCTCCAAATCTATGAATATGGGAAAATCAAACAATATATTACCACCGTATGGGTTATTCTTGCAATTTCACTTCCATACAACTCAAACGCAAGTCTATTTTTTTGTTTGTTTTTGGCTTATAATACCTGATGATGGAAAAAGAGTGCGGGTTTATAGATTAGAGAAACAAATGTATTTCTTAGCATTTTTTATTTGTGGAGAGAGTATAGAAGCATTCGATTAGATCTGCTTTTTCACAGAAACGGTTTTCATCTGTTTGCCTGAGCTTTACAATTGGCTGGCAAAAAAACAATGATTTCTTTCAATCAAAACATGCAACGATGCGACACATTTTATATCTTGATGACTTATTTCATTGCCTTTAAGTCATCCTATCGAGAAAGCGATGGTATTTTATGAACAAAGAAACCCTAAAAAACATACTCATGATTTTTTCAATATGCGCAACACTCCGAGAAACCGATGGTATGCGCATAGCTGATAGCTGGATTTTGAGTGAGATTATACGATTTTTGATTTGCATGGTTGTGTTTTTTGCCATGACATTTCTATTAGATGCTGTTTTTCCAAACAAAAAAGAGTCACATTAATGTGTGGCTCTTTTTGCATCATCTGATCAGAAACATCATAAATGAATCGATCATCATGATGAAGAACAGCAAGCAAAAATAAATAAGCGAGTAGACAAACATATCCTTTGCCCACTTCACGTCATCGTCTGTTTTGAATCCTTTGATGCTTTTTTTGATCCATATGCCTCCGAGAACCAAGGCGGCTAAGAAATAAAATGGGCTTATATGGCCGGTGCCGAGAGAGAAAGGAAATAATAGCGTGACCGGCACCAGGACGGCAATATATTGCATCATTTTTATTTTTGTTACATGATTGCCTTTGACTACTGGCAAGAGCGGAACGCCAGCAGCGCGATATTCCTCTTTGCGTCTTATCCCAATCGCCCAAAAATGCGGCGGCTGCCACAGAAACATAATCGTGTACAACAGCACTGCTGTCATACTGAAGTCACCGGTTACGGCACAATACCCCATCAATGGCGGCGCAGCTCCTGGGAAGCTCCCGACAAATGTGCTCCACACAGACGTTCGTTTCACCCATACCGTATAGATGATCGCATAAAAAATAAAGGCGGCCAGTCCGAGAAAGGCCGTTAATGGATTGAGGGAATAAAGCATGGCAAGACCTGCGATTCCTAAAACAGAGCCATATGTTAAGATCATGGCTGGCGGCATTTTCCCTGTGACCGAGGCCCTGCTGCGAGTTCGTGCCATTTTTGCGTCCATATGCCGATCAAAATAGTTGTTATAGACAGTGCCGGAAGCCATCACAAACGCGGTTCCCAACATTGCTGTTACCATTGTCATCAAAAAAGCCAAGCCGGTTAACGTTTTTTCTGCGCTTGCAAACGCGATCCAAAACCCGCCGAAGGCTGCTATCGAGTTTGATATGATAATGCCCGGCTTTGCAAGTTTGATAAAATCGTAAATGGTTACCCGGTTCGAAGCTTTTATGTATTTTGTTTCAGATATGGCTGCAGAATCTCTTGTATTCTCCAAAAATAGACGCCTCCCCCAAAACTGCATGCTTTTGTTATCGTAACAAGAGGGGGACAGAATCACAATTATTTCCCATATTTGTCATGATATTGTCATTTTTAAAACAAAAAAATGGGGAGCTGGACTGCCCCCATTTTGATATGTGGCGACTAGTAACCGTAACCTCCCCCATATCCTCCGCCATAACCTCCGCCGTAACCGTACCAAGGGTAGTAAGGCGGTCGCGGGCGCGGGTAGTAATAAGGCGGGCGCGGATAAAACGGGTAGAACGGATAATACGGTCTTGGATAATAATAAGGCGGATAAAATGGCGGTCTCGGACGCGGATAATAATAAGGCTGTCTTTCATCATAAGGGGTAATTTGTTCAAATGACTGTTCATTCAAAGGGTAATCCAAGAGGAAAACCTCCCTAGCTTTTTTTATTCCTTTTACCATATTCCTGATGCTTAAGTTGGGTGTATGTACATTCATGAAATTCGGTTTTTTTTATGATGAAATTCCTTAAAAAGGATTGACATGAACTTCTAAATCTCATAGTATTACAAATGTGAAATAAATGTTACTACAATGTTACAAAAACATTTCTATAGATACAGTTCCAACTGATGAAGAGTAAATCGAAATGGCTACGAAAGAAGGAGTTTTTGTTGTTGGCAAAAAGAATCAAATGGTTTCATGTATTAATAGCAGTTGTATGTGTGGTGGGCCTTATCGGCTTTTTCCATAATCATTCATTGAAAAAAGAAACGGTCATGAATAAAGTAAGAACTGATTCTCAATATGGGAATGTTGAGATCGCAACGCTTGTGAATGACGGGAAAACTTTTAATTACGCGGTAAACTATCCTGTTTTCAAAAATGAAAAAATGGATTCGGCATTAAAAAGATTCGCAGAAAAAGAGGTTCGTCAATTTCAAAAGGAAACAAAGGACGTTGACCAAGAGCATACGACAAAACGCAACGAATTAAATGTTGATTATAAAATTGTCCATTATGCCAAACAGACAGTGGCGATTGTATTTAATGAATATAAATACATCGGCGGGGCACACGGGCAAACCGTGAAAAAAACGTTTAACTATGATTTTAGTAAACAAGCGTTTCTTTCCATTGATGATATTTTCAAAGAGGACGCTGACTACTTACATAAGCTTTCGTTAATCGCTTATCACGAGCTGAAAAAGAATAAGGACATTGCCGCGGACGATGCACTGTTAAAGGAAGGGACGGCTCCGAAAAAAGAAAATTTCAGCCGCTTTGCCATCAAGGAGGATTATATCGAACTTTACTTTGACACATATCAGGTTGCAGCAGGCTATCTTGGAGAGCAATCGATTGCCATTAAGAAAAGTCTTTTGAAAGACATTCTGAAAGAACAATATATTGATAAAGCAAAAAATAAAAATAAAATCAAAGAACAAAAGCCGAAGCATGAAGTGATTTCTTTACCCAAAGAGGAAACAGTTGATCCAAATCAAAAAGTCATTGCGCTTACTTTCGACGACGGCCCGAATCCTGCGACAACAAATCAGATTCTAGACTCCTTGAAGAAATATAAGGGTCATGCCACGTTTTTTGTTTTGGGGAGCAGAGTTCAATATTATCCGGAAACGCTAATAAGAATGCTGAAAGAAGGAAATGAGGTTGGGAACCATTCATGGAGCCATCCGCTTCTCACAAGGCTTTCAGTGAAAGAAGCGTTAAAGCAGATCAATGATACGCAAGACATCATTGAAAAAATAAGCGGATATCGTCCGACGCTTGTAAGACCCCCATACGGCGGCATTAATGATGAACTGCGGAGTCAAATGAAAATGGATGTTGCGTTATGGGATGTTGACCCGGAAGATTGGAAAGACCGTAACAAAAAAACAATTGTTGACCGTGTCATGAATCAGGCGGGAGATGGAAGAACCATTTTGATTCACGATATTTACCGCACCTCTGCTGATGCGGCCGATGAAATTATAAAAAAGCTCACCGATCAAGGCTATCAATTGGTGACAGTTTCTCAGCTTGAAGAGGTTAAAAAACAAAGAGAAGCGAAATAAATTAGAAAAGGCTGTCCGTACGGACAGCCTTTTTTCTATTTAATAAGAGCCTGTGGTGGCCCAAACATTTAAGTTTGGTCCTGAATACTTGCCGAAAGCGTAAGAAGTCCTTGGATCTAAATCATATACCATCGGTGTATAGCAAGACTTTTGGCCGGCCACCGCTTTTCCATTGCCGCCTGCAGAATCACAATTATATCTTTTTCCGTCTGTGTTCCGGGTAATCTCCGCATTTGCTTCATAGCCAGACGTCAATGTATTATTCATCGTGATTTTTGCCCAAGCCGTTTTACATGTACTGCTGAATTTAAGCTCGACTACTCCGATGACTTGATTGCTGGCATTCACTAAGTTTGAGGATTTTTTTGTAGAGCCGCTGGACGCACAATCATTGTAATAAGGGCTTTTTCCATCGTAGGCATGGGTTTCCGCCTTGGCGGGTGCACCTTTGACGGCAAAAACAAATACTACTGCGAATAACACCAATGAAGCCTTCATAAACAGTCTTTTCAATTTATGACCTCCTTAATATGGCAAACAATAAATCATATGGAGGAACAATCAAAACATGCATGCTTTTTTGTGAACAATAAAGGCGGCCGGGAGGATGGAGTTCTTGGCCGCCTCTGGTATGAGGTTATGCTTTTACATCAATGGTTTGTCCGAGAGTTGGATGTTGAATCATCTTTAAGGTTTGATCGGCATTTTGCTGGGCGGTGTCCAGCATTTTTTTCGTTAAAGCAATATTTACATTCTGGGCAAGGGATGCTTGATGCATCGCAACCGATAAAGCAGGAATATCCATGGTTCCACCTCCTATGCCTTACCTATCGGCGGGTTTGTATGATTTTACAGTGAAAAATGGCTTAATTTCTCTTGTTGACCCTTACGCTGCGGCATATCGTATGTTTTTGACAAGGAGGGAATCAGGATGAATCTAGTAATGGAAAAGACCTTTGAGCAATACGAAAAGCTGTTTTCAATGGAAGAACAGAAAAGAGAAGATGTATTTCGGTATACGATGATGAGGCCGTTTGAAAAGATGTGGACCGCCATCCAAGTTCCGCTGAAAGCGAAGGAGCCAAACGGCTATGATGTGATCATGGCTGCGAAAATGCTGGGCTATTTGGATGTCCGTGATGCTGAAAGCGGCCAGAAAGCACTACAAATACTGAAAGAATCACATGTTTCAGAGACAGCTGAATCTGCACTTCGGCAATGCATATTTTTTGCTGAGCGCGAACAGCTGCGGGTGAATGCAAAGGAGATCAAATTCGGCCTTTATATCGCTGATCCAAATAAGCTTCAGCTGCAAAAAGGCTACTGCGGGTTTGGCGGGATACCGGGCTTTATTCATGTATGGATTAATCCGAACAGTTATAACCTGCCAAGGATTCCTTCCATTATTGCTCATGAGTTTCATCATAATGTGCGGTTTTCGTATATAGATTTTCATCATGGCTCTGTAAGTGTCGGGGATTATCTTGTGATTGAAGGATTGGCGGAATCATTCGCCAGAGAGCTGTTTGGTACGGAACGATTGGGCCCTTGGGTAACTCGTTTTGATCATGAAGACTTGCAATATTCCATTGATGTGATTAATGAGGTGCTGGATGTGAAAGGATTTTCGGAAGTCAGCCGTTATATGTTTGGTGATCCAATTGCTAACGACCAAGGCTTTAAGCCTGCAGGTTTATCGGCTTTTGCGGGTTATGCAGTTGGCTATCATGCCGTTCAGTCATTTATGAATCAACATCATATCACGATAAGCGAGGCCACACGTTTGGATGCGAAGACCATTATTTCTCAATGCGGTCTGTTTTCTACATGAAAAAAGCGTCACATACAGCGGCGCTTTTTGATTCCCAAAACCAGCAGTTCTATGGCGGCACAGGCGGCAATTCCGATTGTATATGCTTCGATATCGCTCCATAAAAAACCGTACCCTAGTACAAGCCCGCCAAGAGAAGTATCTCTAATCTGGTCGATCCATTCGGCATGATAGAGCTGGCTGAATTCAATGACAAAACAGAAAGAAAGACTGATAATGCCCGTTATCATTGTCTTCAGCTTCCGAAATAGAAATCCGCATCCCGTGAAGATCATGGCGGCCCACAACGAGTCTCCCAGATAAGTATTGAGGGTATCAGGAAGAACACTGGAGAATGCTCTGGATCCAAGCCCCAGCCCAATGATCAGTATGGTGAAAACTGCATATATCCAACGATTTCGCTTCATTGCGAATTGATACCCCGTCTCTGCTTCATCTCCCTGTATTGTAAGGAATATAGCTTTTATTTGTCCACTAAAAAAGCGGCTGAATAGCCGCGTAGGGTGTTTATTTTGCTTTTAGGTTTACATGGTCGGCTGTCTGATCCGTGCCTATTACAAAATGGAGTTCATAGCGGCCTGTATCATATACATAATCGATTTCATCGGTAAACGGGACGGTTAACACCCGATTTACTGGTCCTAATTGCTTCTGCAGCACTTCCGGCGTAACTCCGCCTAAATTCAGCTGCCGTTCCACACCGGTTCCAAAGTAGCGGATTTCTGAAATTGTCATGTCTTTATGATAGGAAAATCCGTAGCCCGGCTGTCCCATATTCCAGTGATATAAATCAAATCGATTGTCTCCCCCGACTGGTCTTTCCGGTTCCCCAAACGCAGCGTGGACATCCCCTTTTGTGCTTTTGTTAATGGTAAGGCCTTGCGCCTGCTGAGGCATTTCCCCTTTATAGGCGGTGTTATAGAGGTTTTTGACAAGCTCAGCGGCTGATTGATTCGTGTTTTCTGAGAGTGTGTTTGTTTGAGCTGCGGCCTTTGCCGGTGCTGAAAAGGACGCAGCCCCAAAGCCGGTAAAACAGCTTGTTACTGCTGCTGCCGCGGTTATAGCAGACATTGTCTTTTTCATGTTAATCCCTCCTAATTGATCTACCATTCCGTTTCCCCGTGTTTTTGCAACGAAACATGTGAGTGCGCTTTGTATGTTTTATTGAGTTGTTGTAAGGGAACTGAAATAGGTAATTCGGTATATAAAGCAAGAAAGGGGAATGGAGATGGCTGGCAAGAAAACAATCACAATAAACGGCGTTGAAATGGAAGCGTCCGAGGAACAGACGGTGCTGCAGCTTTTGAATAACAGCTCGATTGAAGTGCCGCAAGTTTGCTATCATCCAAGCTTAGGGCCGATTGAGACATGTGATACGTGCATCGTCAGCATCAATGGTGAGCTGAAGAGGTCGTGCTCCGCTGAATTAAAGGATGGGGATGTCATTGATACGCTCTCACCTGACGTGAAAAAAGCGCAGGTCATCGGGATGGACAAGATTTTATATAATCATGAGCTTTATTGTACAGTTTGCGATTACAACAATGGGGGATGCGAAATACATAATACGGTGAAGGAAATGAAAATCAATCACCAAAGCATTCCGTTTGATCACAAGCCATACCATAAGGATGAATCCCATCCGTTTTATCGGTATGATCCAGATCAATGTATATTGTGCGGACGCTGTGTTGAGGCATGCCAAGACGTTCAGGTAACTGAAACGCTGACCATTGACTGGGAGCGGAAACGCCCGCGCGTCATTTGGGATAACGACGTGCCGATCAATGAGTCGTCATGTGTGTCATGCGGCCATTGTTCAACGGTCTGTCCGTGCAACGCGATGATGGAAAAAGGAATGGAAGGGGAAGCCGGATATTTAACAGGCATCAATAACGAAACGCTGCGACCGATGATCGAGATCACGAAAGGCGTAGAGACAGGCTACGGCTCGATTCTCGCGATTTCTGATATGGAATCGGCCATGCGTGATGAACGAATCAAAAAAACGAAAACCGTCTGCACGTATTGCGGCGTCGGCTGCAGCTTTGATGTCTGGACAAAGGGCAGAGACATTCTGAAAGTAGAGCCGCAGGAGGAAGCGCCTGCCAACGGCATTTCTACTTGTGTGAAAGGCAAGTTCGGCTGGGATTTCGTTAACAGCGAAGAACGCCTGACAAAGCCGCTGATCCGTGAAGGCGATCATTTCCGTGAAGCAGAGTGGGAGGAGGCGTTATTGCTGATCGCCAGCAAGTTCACTGAATTAAAAGAGGCGTTTGGCCCGGATTCTCTCGCTTTTATTACATCTTCTAAATGTACAAATGAAGAATCCTATCTTATGCAAAAGCTGGCCAGAGGGGTCATTGGCACAAATAATGTGGACAACTGCTCTCGCTATTGCCAATCTCCTGCGACTGCCGGCCTGTTCCGGACAGTCGGCTATGGCGGTGATTCAGGATCAATTACAGATATCGCGCAAGCGGACCTTGTTTTGATTATCGGTTCGAACACGTCTGAGTCGCATCCAGTCTTATCCACTCGGATTAAACGGGCTCATAAGCTGAGAGGGCAGAAAGTGATCGTCGCGGATATCAGAAAGCACGAAATGGCAGAGCGCTCAGATTTATTTGTCCAGCCGCGTGCCGGATCGGATATCGTCTGGCTGAATGCGATCGCCAAATATTTAATAGAAAACGGCAAGGCCGATGAACGATTTTTGAGAGAAAGAGTGAACGGACGGGATGAATATGTAAAAAGCCTCGCGCCGTACACACTTGAATATGCTGAGGAGAAAACCGGGATTGATCAAGAAACCCTTATCCAAATGGCAGAGATGATCGGGCAAGCTGACAGTGTGTGCGCATTGTGGGCGATGGGCGTGACACAGCATATTGGAGGAAGCGACACGAGCACGGCGATCTCTAATCTGCTGCTTGTGACAGGAAACTACGGAAAACCGGGAGCAGGTTCTTACCCATTGCGCGGCCATAACAACGTGCAGGGAGCAAGTGACTTTGGGAGTATGCCTGACAGACTACCGGGCTATGAAAAAGTGACGGACGAACAAGTCCGCCAAAAATACGAGCGTGTGTGGGGTGTGCCGCTGCCGAAGGAGCCGGGTATGACCAACCACGAAATGATTGAAAAAATCCATTCCGGACAGTTGAAAGCGATGTATGTAAAAGGTGAAGAAATGGGCCTTGTCGACTCCAATATCAATCATGTACACGCTGCATATGAAAAGCTTGATTTCTTTGTGGTGCAGGACATTTTCCTTTCACGTACAGCGGAGTTTGCTGATGTGGTTCTTCCTGCGAGCCCGAGCCTTGAAAAAGAAGGAACGTTTACAAACACAGAACGCCGGATTCAGCGTTTGTATCAGGTATTTGAACCGCTGGGTGAATCAAAGCCGGATTGGCAGATTATTATGGAGGTTGCCAATAAGCTTGGCGCCGGCTGGCTCTATGAGCATCCTGCAGACATTATGGAGGAAGCAGCCAAGCTGTCGCCGATTTATGCCGGTGTCACCTATGAACGTCTTGAGGGCTATAATTCCCTGCAATGGCCTGTAAACGCTGATGGAAAGGATTCGCCTTTACTCTTTACAGAGCGCTTCCCTTTCCCAGACGGCAAGGCCATTCTCTACCCTGTCCAGTGGACAGAGCCTAAGGAATTCGGTGAGGAATATGATATCCATGTCAACAATGGGCGGCTCTTGGAGCACTTCCACGAAGGGAACCTGACTTACAAATCAAAAGGGATTTCGGAGAAAACACCGGAAGTGTTCTTAGAAATTTCTCCTGAGCTTGCGGCAGAACGAGGGATTCAGGACGGAACCCTCGTCAGACTCACATCGCCTTTCGGAAATGTCAAAGTGAAGTGCCTGATTACTGATCGAGTCAAAGGGAAGGAAGTATATCTGCCAATGAACGATTCAGGGGAAGCGGCGATCAACCTGTTAACAGGCAGCCATGCCGATAAGGATACCGATACGCCTGCTTACAAAGAAACATCGGCCAAGATGGAAATTTTGAAGCACGACGGAATCAGCCCGCTGCCTAAGATCAACCACCGCAACGGCAATCCGCAGCCGCAAATCGGTGTGCAGGTTCATAAGAAATGGGCGCGGAAGGATTATATTTTCCCTGGTGACGCTGTGAAAAGGGGGATGGGCCATAATGGCTAAAGCGATTAAACGAATCCAAAAAATCGAGGTAACAGAAGAGGATCAGCGAAAGCGTGATTTGCGGGAAATTGAAGATGCTCTAATTGACCACAAAGAAGCGATTCTCGAAACATTGCATATGCTGGGCCATATGAACGAGCGCGGGGTCCTGCCGTTGCTCCGCGGCCTTTTTGGTCAAGGGGATAAAGTTCTTGATATCCTGGTGAAAAAGGCAGATACAGAGGAAACAGCCAATACGCTGAAAAATCTGCTTCTTCTGTTTGGAACACTCGGCATGCTGGACGTGAAGCAGCTGGAGCCTCTCATTTTGAAAGTGAATGCGGGTGTGGCAAGCGCTGTAGAGCAGAAAAACAGTGAAGAAAAGACAGGTTATTTTGATATTATCCGCTCGCTAAAAGACCCGGAAATCAACAAATCAATTACACTGCTCTTTTCCTTTTTAAAAGGAATGGGACAAGATACAAAGGAGCTGGAACGCACGACGCAGCCTCCGGAACACCAAAAACATCATCAGGAACCCCGAGAGAAAAGAGGAATGAATAAGCGAGATTGACCTCCCACCCGAGCGGCTTCAGCCAGCTCGGGTTTTTTGATGAAAAGGTCTAATGGACTAGTAAAAAATATTCAAATACTAGGAAGAAGTAAGATTGTGATGAATGAGATAGAAATAATCGTTACTTTCTTACCTGTTAAGAAAAGGAAAAATCTGATTATAATAGAAATCGATTACTTTAGATGGGGGAACAATCATGAAAAAAGTCTTATTACTATTATTTGTCTTGACGATCGGGTTAGCGCTTTCTGCGTGCAGCCAATCGAGCGATGCGTCAGAGAAGGAAAAACCGAAAGAGAAAAAATCGCAAGAAGAGCTTGAAAAGGAACTTGATAAGGAATTGAAAAAAGGCGGTGAGCCGAAGACCAAAAAAGATGATCAAATACATAAAATAGGAGAAACATTTAAAGCAGGACATACGAATTTTACAGTGAATAAAGTTGATAGAGTGCAAAAAGGTGAATATATGAATGTTGGCGGAGCTGTAAATGAGGAGACAAAAACAATAAAAGATGATGAGGAACGGCTTATTATAGAAGTTACGATGGAAAATATAGGGGAAGATTCAATAAGCTACAATTTTATCGGGTTTGATTTAAGAGATAAGAATGATCAATCAGTGCGGCCTGTTTTTTCTATAGAAGAGAAGGGCAGAATCCTTATGGGAGGAACACTAGTATCGGGGAAAAAGGTTACAGGTGTACTCAGTTATGTCATCCCTAAAGGAGAACAGAAACATTACACACTGGTATATAATCCGTTTTTAGCTGATACAAATAGCAGTAATACAGAAGAGAGAGTAAAGGACGATATTGATTACTTGGTGAAGTTAGATTAGATGCTAATTTACAGTTGCACGTTTTTCATCTGTGGAAAACGTGCATTTTTTATAGCGAAACTTGACTTGAAAGGATGAGTGATAAAAGTGCAAACCAAATGGCTGGAACGGGCACAGCGGATTCGGGCGATCGCCCAAGCGGGGCTTGCTTTTTCCAAGGATGTGTACGACAGGGAGAGGTACGAAGAGCTAATGAAGCTTAGCGCGGAAATGATGGCGGATTACTCGGAGAAGGACATTGAAGTTATCACTGATTTATGGCAAGGCGAGAAGGGCTATCCAACACCGAAAGCGGATGTTCGCGGCGCTGTATTCAGAGAGAATCAGATTTTGCTTGTCCGGGAGAAGCATGATGAGCTGTGGTCGCTGCCGGGCGGATTTTGCGAGATTGGTTTATCGCCGGCTGAAAACGTTGTCAAGGAAATCAAAGAAGAGTCGGGGTACGATACAGAGCCGTCTCGATTGCTGGCCGTGCTAGACAGCCATAAACACTCTCATCCCCCTCAGCCTTATCACTATTATAAAATCTTCATCGCATGCAGCATGACGGACGGGCAGGGGGAAACAGGGATCGAGACGAATCATGCCGCTTTTTTTCCGGAAGACAGACTCCCGCCGCTTTCTCCTAAACGAAACACACCCTCACAGCTTAGCATGCTGTTTGACTTTTTGCGCCATCCGGACAAGAAAACGATATTTGACTTAAAAAGAAAGAGCCTGTGGGCTCTTTCTTTTTTATAATGTAATGTGTTTTTCGTTGGCGAGTTTCAGAAGGGTCAAAATAGAATCGGCTTGTTTATGGCCGAGTTTTTGCTTTAATTTGTTTTCTTCAACTAATCGGCTGCCATAAATTTTGACGGAGGCTTTGTCGACGACAGTATGCCAGTTTTCCTGTTTTTTTCCCTCAACAAGCGGTTTTTCATGTCTCTCAGAAAAAGAGAACACAAAGAGTACGAATGCAAGTGAAAGTAGGATTCCGACAACTTGTTTTTTGTAATCAGTCTGTGCTGCCACGTTGTTCTCTCCTTCACCTTTTACCTTCTATTTAATCATAGAACCAAATTATTTTACATAATGGGAAAGTCATTTTTGGAGTTAGTGCATTTGGTTGAAAACAGTGACGTTTTTTGAGCGGAGCGGTGCAATTGAATCCATATTGGATTTGCGTGCTTATGCCTAAGGTCACGTTGTGAGCCAAAACAGCAGTGCAGAATAGAAAAAAATTGAAAGATTATGGTAAGATGAACGAAATTCGAGGGGGAATATATGATGCCTGCATCGAACATCGTGATCGCCTGCCTGCTGTTATCAATTTAATTATTTGTGGTAGTCCCTCTCTTTTTCGAAAGCGGGAGGTGAAGTGGAACATTCATTGCTTAATTTTTTCAAGGGAGTGACCATAATGAGTGTGTTAAACCGCCGGCAAGCCTTGCAGCGAGCGCTGCTCAATGGGAAAAACAAACAGGATGCGTATCATCCGTTTCCATGGTACGAATCGATGAGAAAGGATGCGCCTGTTTCCTTTGATGAAGAAAACCAAGTGTGGAGCGTTTTTCTTTATGATGATGTCAAAAAAGTTGTTGGGGATAAAGAGCTGTTTTCCAGTTACATGCCGCAGCAGACAAGCTCTATTGGAAATTCCATCATTAACATGGACCCGCCGAAGCATACAAAAATCCGTTCAGTCGTGAATAAAGCCTTTACTCCGCGCGTGATGAAGCAATGGGAACCGAGAATTCAAGAAATCACAGATGAACTGATTCAAAAATTTCAGGGGCGCAGTGAGTTTGACCTTGTTCACGATTTTTCATACCCGCTTCCGGTTATTGTGATATCTGAGCTACTGGGAGTGCCTTCAGCGCATATGGATCAGTTTAAAGCATGGTCTGATCTTCTGGTCAGTACACCGAGGGATAAAAGTGAAGAAGCTGAAAAAGCCTTTTTGGAAGAACGAGATAAGTGTGAGGAAGAACTGGCTGCGTTTTTTGCCGGCATCATAGAAGAAAAGCGAAACAAACCGGCGCAGGATATTATTTCTATTTTAGTGGAAGCGGAAGAAACAGGCGAGAAGCTGTCCGGTGAAGAGCTGATTCCGTTTTGCACGCTGCTGCTGGTGGCCGGAAATGAAACCACTACAAACCTGATTTCAAATGCGATGTACAGCATATTAGAAACGCCAGGCGTTTACGAGGAACTGCGCAGCCATCCTGAACTGATGCCTCAGGCAGTGGAGGAAGCCCTGCGTTTCAGAGCGCCCGCCCCGGTTTTGAGGCGCATTGCCAAGCGGGATACGGAGATCGGGGGGCACCTGATTAAAGAAGGTGATATGGTTTTGGCGTTTGTGGCATCGGCAAATCGTGATGAAGCAAAGTTTGACAGGCCGCACATGTTTGATATCCGCCGCCATCCCAATCCGCATATTGCGTTTGGCCACGGCATCCATTTTTGCCTTGGGGCCCCGCTTGCCCGTCTTGAAGCAAATATCGCGTTAACGTCTTTGATTTCTGCTATTCCTCATATGGAGTACGTCAGTATCACTCCGATTGAAAACAGTGTGATATACGGATTAAAGAGCTTCCGTGTAAAAATGTAATAGATAAGGAGACTGGAGATTCATGAAAAAGTACCATATTTCGATGATCAATATCCCGGCGTACGGACATGTCAATCCTACGCTTGCTTTAGTAGAGAAGCTTTGTGAGAAAGGGCACCGTGTCACGTACGCGACGACTGAGGAGTTTGCGCCCGCTGTTCAGCAAGCCGGTGGAGAAGCATTGATCTATCATACATCCTTGAATATTGATCCTAAGCAAATCAGGGAGATGATGGAAAAGAATGACGCGCCCCTCAGTCTTTTGAAAGAATCACTCAGCATTCTGCCGCAGCTTGAGGAGTTATATAAGGATGATCAGCCTGATCTGATCATCTATGACTTTGTTGCGCTGGCTGGTAAATTGTTTGCTGAAAAGCTTAATGTTCCGGTCATTAAGCTCTGTTCGTCATATGCCCAAAATGAATCCTTTCAGTTAGGAAATGAAGACATGCTGAAAAAAATAAGAGAAGCAGAGGCTGAATTTAAAGCCTACTTGGAGCAAGAGAAGTTGCCGGCTGTTTCATTTGAACAGTTAGCTGTGCCGGAAGCATTAAATATTGTCTTTATGCCGAAGTCTTTTCAGATTCAGCATGAGACGTTCGATGACCGTTTCTGTTTTGTCGGCCCCTCTCTCGGAGAACGGAAGGAAAAAGAAAGCCTGTTGATTGACAAGGATGATCGCCCGCTTATGCTGATTTCTTTGGGTACGGCGTTTAACGCATGGCCGGAATTTTACAAGATGTGCATCAAGGCATTTCGGGATTCTTCATGGCAAGTAATCATGTCGGTTGGGAAAACGATTGATCCAGAAAGCTTGGAGGATATTCCTGCTAACTTTACCATTCGCCAAAGTGTGCCGCAGCTTGAGGTGTTAGAGAAAGCTGATTTGTTCATCTCTCATGGCGGGATGAACAGTACGATGGAAGCGATGAACGCAGGTGTGCCGCTTGTCGTCATTCCGCAAATGTATGAGCAGGAGCTCACTGCAAATCGGGTTGATGAATTAGGCCTTGGCGTTTATTTGCCGAAAGAGGAAGTGACTGTTTCCAGCCTGCAGGAAGCGGTTCAGGCTGTATCCAGTGATCAAGAGCTGCTCAGCCGCGTCAAGAATATGCAAAAGGATGTAAAAGAAGCTGGCGGAGCGGAGCGTGCGGCAGCTGAGATTGAAGCGTTTATGAAAAAATCCGCTGTCCCGCAGTAAAAACATAAAAACCGAAATCAATTTGATTTCGGTTTTCTGTTTAAATATTTTTTTTCATCCCGCATCTCCGGCATTCTCTAAGAAATTTTCCGCCTTTTACAGAGCTTTTGAACAGTGTGTAATCACAGTTGTCGCAGCGCCCGCTGCGGGCATCCGGATATTCATTGAATTCGTAAACAATCGATGTATCGTAGCCTTTTGTTTCATATTCTTCTTTTTTTGTTTCCATGTCGATCCTCCGTTACAAGACGTGTCTGCTGTTTATCTTACAGCAAGCTTCCGGCGTATTCAATGGATTTTAGGAGTCTGGGTTTATCTTGATTTCTCCCTTGGTTTGCGCCAAAATAGCTTTAATAAGCTTGTATACATAAAAAGCCTATGCAAAGAGGAGAGGAAACGGGTATGGGAAAAGGGTTACTTGGAAAACGTGTGGCAATCGGTGGCTCACGAAAAACGGAAGAAATCAGTACAATCATTGAAAAACAGGGCGGAATACCTGTCATCCGGCCTCTCCAAGGTACAGTTTACTTAGCAGAGAAGCAGGTGGAGCCGGATTTGCGGACGTTTGTGGAGGGAAAAAAAGCTGACTGGGTCATTTTCACGACAGGCATCGGGTTGGAGACTCTTGTCGATATGGCAGAGAAAATTGGACTGAAAGATGAGTTTCTGCAGGCCATTCGCCAAGCGAAAGCGGCATGCCGGGGATACAAAACGCTGTCTGCGCTGAAAAAGCTTGGAATCACACCGGAAGCTTCGGATGAAGACGGGACAACAAGAGGCTTAATCCGTTCTTTGGAGCCTCACGACTTTTCAGGAAAAACAGTCATGGTGCAGCTTCATGGCGAAAAAGCGCCGGCTCTCATGGCATTTCTTGAAGAAAAAGGCGCGTCTGTCCTGCCGATTCTGCCTTATCAGCACATCCCGCCGGAGGAGGAAACGGTGGAGCGGTTATGCCGAGAGCTGATGAACGGTGAGATCGATGCCATTTGTTTTACAACTGCCATTCAGGTTCGTTCCCTGTTTGATTTTGCCAAGGGGCGAGGTTATGTCAATGAAGTGAAGAAGGTATTCAAAGAACGCGCCATCGCAGCTGCTGTCGGAAAAGTGACTGCTGAAGCACTGCGGGAAGAGGGCATTACGAGACTGCTTACGCCAGAGATTGAGCGGATGGGTGCAATGATTGTTGAGCTGGCCAAGTATTATGAAGAAAAGGAATAACAAGTACAAAAAGCCGCTTTTCCCTCGGAAAGCGGCTTTTGTCTGTCATTCATTCTGCTTCAGCTGCTGATGAACGGTGAATAATGATGGGTATGTCAGCACGCTTAAGATTACACAAGTCAGCGCGGCTGAGGCCATCGTTGTAAACACGATTAAGAGCTGAAAGCGTACTGCCTGAATCGGGTCAGCGCCGGCTAGAATCTGGCCAGTCATCATGCCGGGAAGCTGGACAAGACCCAGTGTTTTCTGGCTTTCGAGCGTCGGGATCATACTCATTTTCATCGCTGAGGTAAGAATGCGCTGTATGGATTGCTTCGGTGTGCCGCCAAGTGACAATATTAATTGAATTTCTTCTTTGCGAACGCCGACTTCTGAGTTAAGCCGGTTTAGAAACAAACTTGAGAGCACCATCGAATTTCCGATGACCATCCCGCTGATCGGAATGACATATCGTGCCGTAAGCGGAATGATATGAAGAGACAGCAGAATTCCCTGCGTCACAATTTCTACGATTGCTAACGCGGCAAACACCCTCCAAAACGAACCGATAGTATTTTTCTTTCGCTTGATGACATTTTGCGCCGCCACCGCGAGCATTAACAGCACCATCAGCAGGATAAAAACAGGGTGGTCTCCGCGAAAAATCAGCGACAAAACATAACCGATGATAAGCAGCTGCACCGCGGCCCGGATGGTGGCGATGATCATGTCTTTTTCTACACCGGCTTTAAAGGATTTTGATAAAAACAAGGCGATCAAAACAAAGATCATCGTTAAAGAGAGAGAAAGGTAATCCATTACCGGGTCCCACCCTTCAAAAATTCTTTCGCTGCTTCATGCTGCGGAGCGGAGAAAAATGTTTCGGTTTCAGCGATTTCAAGCAGCCGGCCATCTGCCATAAACCAAATGGCATCGGCTACTCGTTTTGCCTGCTCCATATTATGAGTGACCCACATGACTGTCCATTTTTTCTCTTGATGCTGACGTTTGATCAGTTCTTCAATCTCAAGAACAGAAACCGGGTCCAAGGCCGACGTGATTTCGTCCAACAATAGAATGGAGGAAGGATTTGAGAGCGTTCTGGCCAGTGACAGTCTTTGCCGCTGCCCGCCCGATAAGTCTCTGGCGCTTCTGTCTAACAGCTCTGGCGGCAGCCCTGCAAGAGAAGCCAGCTTTTCAGGAGAGTACAGCTGGGATTGATGCAGCCTTTGTACAAGACTTAAATTGTCACGCACTGTCCCGTCGAGCACGGGAGCCGATTGAAACGCGAGGGCTGCCGTTCTCCTCAGCTCATTGACATTCCATTCTCTGACTTCCTTTCCATATATGTTGATTTCGCCGCTGTCAGGCGTTCTCATTAAATTACACATAGAAAGGAGGGTGCTTTTGCCTGAGCCGGAAGGGCCTAAAACGGCTACGATTGCACCCTGTTGAATGTCTCCGGTGACATCCTGCAGCACATCATAGGTTTGTCCATCTTGTTTATAGCTTTTTCTGACTGATCTGAAGGAGATGGCTGGTATGTTTTGTGTTTGATCGTTTGCTTCCATTACAATAATCACCTTTCAATATAAGTAGGCTGACATTATATTTAACTATAACGTGAAACAGATTCCTTTTGGTAGCACAAATAAAGGAGAACAGGCTTTCACCCATTCTCCTGCAGATGCTACGCAGTCAGATTTGACTGTGCTTTCTTTTTCGGTTTTCTCGGCTGTGAAGCGAAGGTATGTAACATCATCCCCGCTATTATAATGAACAAACCGGCAAATGATAATAGAGATGGGAAAACGCCTGACAGCAGAACAATTTCACCAAGCAGCGCGAAAATCACTTCACCGGATTGAGTGGCTTCAACAGCTGCGAGTTTTTGCGGATTGTCTCTTACCATATCAGTGGCCCAGAAAAATAAAACCGTCGCAATGATGCCTGAGCTGACGGCAACGATAAAGGATTGAACGGTTTGACTTGCTGTTGGAAGGCCATCTGACCACCAGCCGTAAGCTGCTAATATAAGCCAGAATGGAAGGCTTGCCAATGTCATTCCAAGCACGCGCTGAAATGTATCAAGCCGGCCTCCGTATTCTTCGAGCATTCTCCTGTTTCCTAACGGATAGGCAAAAGCCGCAATGACAACCGGCAGCACACTGAAAAGCAGCATCCTCCCAGAAAGCGATTCTGCATGCTGAAGCTGAATCAGAGCCGCTCCAATCAGGATGATCATGGAAGTGCCAAGTGAAACCAGGGGAATCTTTTGGCGAACGAGCTGCGGACCGCCCGGCATATCTTGTTTGACATAAAACAAAGGAGATAAGAGCACCCCGGCTACAATTGTAATTTGCCAGGTTCCGGCTATGAGCCACCCCGGACCGTATGCAGCCGCAAATGTAATCGGCGCGTAAAAAAGCACGAAGCCGACGAAGCTCCATTTGATCCAATAAAACGGCTTTTTCCTCATCTCTAGTAAGAGAGGCGTGAATGTCCCTCTCATGATGACAATCAAACATAAAAACGGCACCATAAAAATAAAGCGCAGCGAAGAGCTCCAAAGCCAGCTGCCTCCTGATAACTCCATCGCTCTGTTTAATATAAAGGTAACGGCGAAAAAGAGTGAAGCCAATATTCCGATAACGATAGCTTTCATGATATCCCTCATTCTGGCATTATTTTTTTATACTATACTATTCGGTATCATGCAGATCAATGGAATCATGAGAAAAACATCATGTTTGGCGAACCGCTATGTGTGGAAGACAAAAAAGGGAGGTGAAATTGATGGAAAAAGAGACACAGACATACTTCTTTCCGGATGACGGCAGGATTCCGAATCACCCTGATTTTCCGCTCGTGGTGTATCAAAACGCGCTTAAGGACACCGGACTGGCAGAGCGGATCGTCACCCGGCATGGCTGGTCAAACAGCTGGTCAGGGAGTGTTTTTCCATACCATCATTATCACAGCAATACGCATGAAGTCCTGATTGCCCTTAGGGGAGAGGCTGTGATTCAGTTTGGGGGAGAAAAAGGGGCTGCCATCCCTTTCAAATCAGGCGACGCAGTCGTGATTCCAGCCGGAGTCGGACATAAAAAGCTCAGCTCAAGCCCCGATTTTACTGTCCTTGGCGCCTATCCCGGTGGCGTTCAGTATGATATGAAGACGGGGAAGCCCAATGAGCGAGAGGAAGCGGTCAAACAGATTAAGCAGGCGGCGTTGCCGGCGAATGATCCGATCACAGGAAAAAGAGAGCCTCTATTGGAAATATGGGTAAAGTGAAGGGGAGAAATTGTTGGATTGTCAATAACTAGTGCCGCAGAAACGTTATGACATGAGCTCCATATAAATTAATTTCATAATCGAAGCAATTCACGTTCAAATTTTGTTCAAAAAGTGTTATCATATAGAAGGTAATCGAATTGGAGTTTTTTGTGTTTGCTATTTTCAGAGAGAGTAAAGGATTTTGACTTATTCAATTGTTTATTTTTAGATAAAAATAATACTGAATATGGCAAGATGAAAAACTGGGTAGTAAACATTTATTTTTGTAAATGATTGTGCACGAATTCACAATCCTTATTCTTATGCCTTAAAAGCGTGAGACAGGGAGAGGCACTACCCTTTCCAAAAAAATCAGCAAACTGCTTATAGTAAAGGAGAATTGGATATGCCAGAAACAATCGATCAAACAAATGCGTCTGTCAGCCAAAGCCAGCAAGATCTTATTGATCAGCTATTAAAGCCAGAAGTTCAAGAATCATTGACTGTTTTAGTTGACCAGCTTCCGAAGCTGACTGAGTTAGTGAATATTTTAACGAAGTCTTATGATTTCGCTCAGTCTGTAGCGACTGACGAAGTGTTAAAGAGCGACACAGTCGGTGCGATCACTGAAATTCTCGAGCCTGTAAAAGAAACAGCGAAAGAAGTAGCTGCGACTGCGATCGAAGCAAAAGACCGCGCGGAAGCAAGCAACGAAACAATTGGACTTTTCGGCCTTCTTCGCATGCTGAAAGATCCTCAAGCTCAAAAGCTGTTCCGTTTTGCTAACAGCTACCTTGAAGTCATGAACGAACGCGAAAACCAAAAATAATCTCAGATTCAAATTGATATAAAGGACGGAGGATATACGATGTCAAAACATATTGTCATTCTAGGCGCTGGTTATGGCGGAGTTCTTTCTGCTCTAACAGTTCGCAAACATTACACAAAAGAACAAGCACGCGTGACAGTGGTAAACAAATACCCAACTCACCAAATCATTACGGAATTACACCGCCTTGCTGCAGGCAACGTGTCTGAAAAAGCGGTTGCAATGCCATTAGAAAAACTTTTCAAAGGCAAAGACATTGATCTTAAAATTGCGGAAGTAAGCTCTTTCTCTGTTGATAAAAAAGAAGTTGCGCTTGCTGACGGTTCTACATTAACTTACGATGCGCTTGTTGTAGGTCTTGGTTCTGTAACGGCTTACTTCGGCATCCCAGGTCTTGAAGAAAACAGCATGGTATTGAAATCTGCTGCTGATGCGAACAAAGTCTTCCAGCATGTTGAAGATCGTGTGCGAGAGTACTCTAAAACGAAAAACGAAGCAGATGCAACAATCCTTATCGGCGGAGGCGGCTTAACAGGTGTTGAGCTTGTTGGTGAGCTTGCTGACATCATGCCGAACCTTGCGAAAAAATACGGCGTAGACCATAAAGAAATCAAATTGAAACTTGTTGAAGCAGGTCCGAAGATCCTTCCTGTTCTTCCGGATGATCTTATCGAGCGTGCGACTGCAAGCCTTGAAAAACGCGGCGTTGAGTTCTTAACAGGTCTTCCTGTTACAAATGTAGAAGGAAACGTAATCGATCTGAAAGACGGATCTAAAGTTGTTGCCAACACATTTGTTTGGACTGGCGGCGTACAAGGTAACCCATTAGTCGGTGAATCAGGCCTAGAAGTGAACCGCGGACGCGCGACTGTAAATGACTTCCTGCAATCTACATCTCATGAAGATGTATTCGTTGCTGGAGACAGCGCAGTTTACTTCGGTCCAGACGGCCGTCCATACCCGCCAACTGCACAAATCGCATGGCAAATGGGTGAGCTGATCGGTTACAACCTATTCGCTTACCTGGAAGGCAAAACGCTTGAAACATTCAAGCCAGTAAACTCTGGTACACTTGCAAGCCTTGGACGCAAAGACGCGGTTGCCATCATTGGTGCTAATTCTACACCGCTTAAAGGTCTTCCTGCTTCCTTGATGAAAGAAGCAAGTAATGTACGATATTTGACACATATTAAAGGACTTTTCAGCCTGGCTTACTAATCCTTTTAATGAATCTGGCATTGCCAAAAGCATTCCTTTCCGAGTGCTTTCTGGCAATGTCTTTTTTTATGTTTATGACAGCGTTAACATTTCATTTTCAAAAAAGAGATTGATCCCAAAGGAATATAAAGGTAAAATAAAAACAAATCAAAATGTTAACGTTAACATTTTGAAATAGAATGAAAGACGGTGAGGACATGGAACCCTTCATGGGCGAAAACTTTTTATTGAAAAATGAAACCGCTGTCAGCCTCTATCACAATTATGCGAAAGACATGCCAATTATTGATTACCACTGCCACTTAAGTCCGAAAGAAATCTATGAAAATAAGACATTTCAAAACATCACGGAAGCCTGGCTGTATGGTGACCATTATAAATGGCGCATCATGAGAGCCAATGGAATTGAGGAGACATACATCACCGGAGATGCGCTTGATGAAGAGAAATTTATGGCTTGGGCGAAAACCGTGCCGATGGCGATTGGCAATCCGCTCTACAACTGGACTCACTTAGAATTGCAGCGTTTTTTTGGCATTTATGAGATTTTAAACGAGAAGTCCGGGCCGGCTATATGGAAACGGACAAATGAACTGCTCAAAGGGGAAGGCTTCGGGGCAAGGGATTTAATCGTGAAATCAAATGTAAAGGTCGTGTGCACCACGGATGACCCTGTCGATTCTCTTGAATACCATTTATTATTAAAAGAAGACAAAGACTTTCCTGTCAGCGTGCTGCCCGGATTTCGGCCGGATAAAGGGCTTGAGATCAATCGTGAAGGCTTTCCTGAGTGGGTGCAGGCGCTTGAAGATGCCGCCGCCATATCGATTACAACCTATGATGCGTTTTTAAAGGCGTTGGAAAAACGAGTGCGATTCTTCCACTCAGCCGGCGGCAGAGTTTCTGATCACGCGATAGATTCAATGGTATTTGCCGAAACAACAAAAGAAGAAGCTGGACGGATTTTTTCTGACAGATTACAAGGAACAGAGGTTTCTTGTGAAGATGAGAAGAAATTTAAGACATATACGCTTCAGTTTCTTTGCGGTTTGTATGCGGAGCTCGATTGGGCGATGCAGTTTCATATCAACGCTTTAAGAAACACGAATACAAAAATGATGAAAAGGCTCGGACCTGATACAGGGTATGATTCAATGAACGATGAAGAAATTGCTAAGCCTTTATACAAGCTGCTGAACTCAGTTGAGATGAAGAACCAGCTGCCGAAAACGATTTTATATTCACTGAATCCAAATGATAACTATGTCATCGCCAGCATGATCAACAGTTTTCAGGACGGTATTACCCCGGGAAAAATACAATTCGGCACAGCCTGGTGGTTTAACGATACTAAAGACGGAATGCTCGACCAAATGAAAGCGTTATCAAATGTTGGCCTTTTCAGCCGTTTTATCGGTATGCTCACCGATTCCAGAAGCTTTCTTTCGTATACGCGCCACGAATATTTCAGGCGGATCGTCTGCAATTTGATTGGAGAATGGGTGGAAAACGGCGAAGTGCCGCGCGATACGGAGCTTCTGGGAAGCATCGTTCAGGGGATTTGCTATGACAATGCGAAACACTACTTTCAATTTCAAGAAGAGAAAGCAAACGTGTAACAAAGTATCCGCTCAGTATCGCTGAGCGGATCACTATCCGAAAATTCTTAAGACACAGAGGTGGAACATGCGAACTGAACTGGCAAATAAGGTTGTGTCGGTCGAAACGGAAAAAAGGCTTTCATTGAAAGAGAAAATGTCCTATGGTTTTGGTGATTTTGGCAATGGTTTTATGTTTGATCTCGGCCAGATTTATTTATTGAAGTATTTCACTGATGTAGCGGGAATCCCCGCTGCGATGGCCGGCGGCATTTTTTTAGTCAGTAAGCTGTTTGCGGCGATAACAGATCCAATTGTCGGCTCATCAATCGATTATCGCAAAAACATCGGCAAACGGGGGAAATTCAGGCCTTATCTATTAATCGGCAGCCTCGTGCTTGCGGTGCTTACTGTTCTTATTTTTCTGTCTCCCAATGTATCAACGACCGGAAAACTGATTTATGCATATGCATCCTATATGATTTGGGGCATCGGCTATTCGTTTGTGAATATTCCGTACGGCTCATTAGGGGCAGCGATGACTCAAAATTCTGAGGACCGGACCTCCATTTCAACGTTCCGCCAAATCGGATCACTTGGCGCCTTGTTTATCACGAGTGTGGCCGTGATGCCGCTGCTCGTCAAGTTTGATAATCCGAAGGTCGGCTACCCGGTGGTCATGGGCTTGTTCGCCGCGCTCGGTGTGTTTTGGTTTTATATTTGCTACCGCAACTGCAAAGAGCGCATTGTCATATCGGAAGCACCCAAAGAAAAATTAACACTCTCATCTGTCGTCAAAACATTTATTACAAATAAACCGCTGTTAACCCTTGTCCTGATGACGATTTTTTCAATTTCCGCATACAACATTAAATCCGCCATGCTCGTCTATTTCGCACAATATAACTTGGGCAATGTTGAATTAATGGCTTATATGAACTTCATCATTATTGGTTCTTCCTTTTTGGGCGTCGTATTCCTACCAAAGCTCGTCAAGATGTTTGGAAAGAAACGAACGGCAATGATCGGCTTCGGCATCAGTGTGGCCGCGGATCTGATCAACTTTATGCTTCCATCTAACGTTTATGTGTTTACAATTCTCGCCAGTATCGCCTTTATCGGAATCAGTATCCCAAATGGCATCACGTGGGCTCTTGTCTCCGATATTATCGACTATGGCGAATGGAAATCCGGTGAACGGAAGGAAGCAACGACATATTCACTTTTCAATTTCTCAAGAAAGCTTGCTCAATCTTTGTCTGGCTTTCTCTCGGGGATCGGTTTGGGGATTATCGGCTATGTGCCGAATGCAGTCCAGACAGCACAGGCGCTGATTGGCATCAAAGCGCTGCTTCTTCTGTATCCGGCAATTGCTTTGGCATTAGCGATGATCATTATCGGCTTTCTTTATAAACTCACAGACCAGCAGCATGCTCAGATCGTTCAGGATCTTCATCAAAAGAGCTGACAATATAATATAGAGAATATTTAAAATAATTTGTAAATAAAATGTGTTTGTAGGGGTTTCGCTAGGAGAGTGCCCAAAAAACTGAAAAGGAAGGAGGCACTTGTTTGAAAACGATAACAATTGCAGCTGAAGAAGCAAAGGGACTCGTTCGGCAAAAGCTGGCCGGTGCCGGTTTGAATGAACGAGATGCTGAAAAAGTAGCAGATGTTCTCGTGCACGCTGATTTGCGCAATGTACATTCGCATGGCGTGCTGCGCACAGAACACTATGTGAACAGGCTTTTAGCGGGAGGGATCAATCCTGGGGCACAGCCTGTTTTTAAAGAAACGGGGCCTGTGACCGGGGTGCTTGACGGAGACGATGGTTTCGGTCATGTGAATTGCGACATGGCGATGGACCATGCAATTGACATGGCGAAGAAAAAAGGAGTAGGCATGGTCACGGCCGTAAACAGCAGCCATTGCGGAGCGCTAAGCTATTTTGTGCAAAAAGCGGCTGACGAAAAGCTGATCGGAATGGCAATGACGCATACAGACAGTATCGTTGTTCCGTTTGGGGGGAGGACTCCTTTTTTAGGGACAAATCCGATTGCTTACGGTGTTCCGGCTAAGCATAAAAAACCGTTTATCCTAGATATGGCGACATCCAAAGTGGCTTTTGGGAAGATTCTGCAGGCCCGTGAAGAGGGCAAAGAAATTCCTGAAGGATGGGGAGTCGATGAAAACGGAGAAGCAGTAACTGATCCTGACAAGGTCGTCTCACTTTCAACATTCGGGGGCCCGAAAGGCTATGGACTATCGATTGTAGTGGATGTGTTTTCCGGATTGCTGGCGGGCGCGGCTTTTGGCCCTCATATTGCCAAAATGTACAACGGCCTTGATCAAAAAAGAAAGCTGGGGCATTACGTTTGCGCGATCAATCCATCCTTTTTTACTGACTGGGATACGTTTTTAGAGCAGATGGATGCCATGATTGATGAACTGCAGCAATCACCGCCGGCTGTTGGATTCGAAAGAGTGTATGTGCCCGGCGAGATCGAGCAGCTGCATGAAGAAAGAAATAAGAAAAACGGAATTTCTATCGCCCGGAGCGTGTATGAATTCTTAAAAAGCAGGTGAGTAAAATGAAAGCGGTTCAAGTGCGAAAAGCGTATGATCTGGTGACAGCGGAGGTGAAGAAGCCAGTTCTTTCAAAGGATGATGAAGTGCTCGTGAAAGTCAAGCGAGTCGGCATTTGCGGTTCAGACATGCACATTTATCATGGAACGAATCCGCTCGCTACCCTCCCGAGAGTCATCGGACACGAGGTAACGGGACAAGTGGAGGCAGTTGGTGCGAATGTACAGAGCCTAAAACCCGGTGATCATGTGGTGATTGAGCCGATTTCTTATTGCGGATCGTGCTATGCCTGCCGCAAAGGGCGGCCGAATGTTTGCGCCAAGCTTTCTGTATTTGGCGTACATGAGGACGGAGGCATGCGGGAATATATTGTGCTTCCGGAAAGACAGCTTCACGCGGTCTCAAAGGACTTGCCTTGGGAGGAAGCAGTCATGGCCGAGCCTTATACGATAGGCGCCCAGGCAGTGTGGAGAGGCCAGGTGGAAAAAGGTGATACCGTCCTGATCCAGGGAGCGGGGCCCATCGGGATCTGTGTGTTAAAAATGGCAAAACTGGCGGGCGCTGCTGTCATGATGACTGACTTGAACAACGAGCGGCTGGCATTTGCGAAAGAAAACGGCGCCGATGCTGTTGTAAATGTCCAAGCAGAACATGTTGCCGAGCGGGTCCTTGAATGGACTGGGAATGAAGGAGCAAACGTGGTCATTGATGCTGTTTGCCTGCCGGAGACTTTTGCACTTTCAATTGAGGCTGTGTCACCGGCGGGACATGTGGTTGTGCTTGGATTTGATGAAAGAGCGGCTCAGATTTCTCAGCTGCCAATTACAAAAAAAGAAGTCACGATAACCGGATCCCGATTGCAGACCAATCAGTTTCCAAAAGTGGTAGAGCTTTTGAATGGAGGCCGGTTAATGCATAACGGGCTGGTGACCCATACATTTTCAGTTGATGACGTTCATCATGCATTTCAGTTTATTAAGGAGCATCCAGATCAGGTGCGGAAAGCCGTCATCACGTTTGATTAAATGACTGAATCCGGAGGTGCGAGCATGAATATGACATTCCGATGGTATGGACGAGGCAACGATACAGTCACACTTGAATACGTGAAGCAAATTCCCGGTGTCAAAGGCATCGTTTGGGCTCTCCATCAAAAGCCCGTCGGCGACGTGTGGGAAAAAGAAGAAATCAGAGCCGAAACTGAATATATTCAATCCTATGGTTTTCATGCTGAAGTTGTAGAAAGCGTGAATGTTCACGAAGCGATTAAACTTGGGAACGAAGAACGCGGCCGGTATATTGAAAACTACAAGCAAACGATCCGCAACCTTGCCGGATTTGGCGTGAAAGTGATCTGCTATAATTTTATGCCGGTTTTTGATTGGACACGCACGGACATGTTCCGGCCGCTAGAAGATGGATCGACCGCTCTGTTTTTTGAAAAGGCCAAGGTGGAAAGCCTTGATCCTCAAGAGCTGATTCGGACGGTGGAGGAAGCATCCGACATGACACTGCCGGGGTGGGAGCCCGAAAAATTGGCTCGGATCAAAGAGCTTTTTGCTGCCTACAGAACGGTCGATGAAGAAAAGCTATGGGACAATTTATCATTCTTTTTGCAGGAAATTCTTCCTGTTGCTGAGGCCTATGGTGTTCAAATGGCCATTCATCCGGATGACCCGCCGTGGCCGATTTTCGGACTGCCGCGCATTATCACAGGAGAGGCAAGCTATAAGAAACTGCGGGCGATATCAGATTCACCGTCTAATTGTATCACCCTTTGTACAGGTTCAATGGGAGCCAATCCCGCTAACGACATGGTGGAGATCGCTAAAACGTATGCCGGCATCGCTCCATTTTCACATATTCGCAATGTGAAAATTTATGAGAATGGCGATTTTATTGAAACATCTCATTTAACAAAGGATGGTTCGATCAACATTCAAGGCGTGATGGAAGAACTGCATAAGCAGGATTACGAAGGATATGTCAGACCGGATCATGGGCGCCATCTTTGGGGCGAGCAATGCCGCCCGGGATATGGCTTATACGATCGGGCACTTGGCATCATGTATTTGAACGGGCTGTGGGACGCTTATGAAGCAATGGCAAAAAAAGAGGTGGGCATATGATCCCGCTGCATGAGAACCTGGCTGGTAAAACGGCTGTCATCACTGGCGGCAGCGGCGTGCTTTGCTCTGCGATGGCCCGGGAGCTAGCCCGTCATGGCATGAAGGTGGCGATTTTGAATCGGACGGCTGAAAAAGGCCAAGCGGTCGTGAAGGAGATAACGGCGGCTGGCGGCACAGCGTGCGCTGTTGCTGCGGATGTGCTGGACAGGATGTCACTGGAGCGGGCAAAGGAAGACATCCTTGGCCAATTTGGCGCTGTTGATCTGTTAATTAACGGGGCTGGCGGCAATCATCCTGACGCGATAACCGATGTGGAGACATATGAAGAAGCGGGAGAAGGCCAATCCTTTTTTGATATGGATGAGAGGGGCTTTCTAACTGTATTCTCCACCAACTTCACCGGTGCGTTTCTGGCCTCGCAAGTGTTTGGTAAAGAACTGCTGAAGGCGGATTCACCCGCGATCATCAACCTTTCTTCCATGAGTGCTTATTCACCTATGACGAAGGTTCCGGCATACAGTGCTGCGAAAGCATCCATCAATAATTTTACGATGTGGATGGCTGTTCATTTTGCCGAAACCGGGCTGCGGGTCAATGCGATTGCCCCAGGCTTCTTTCTGACAAAACAAAATCATGATCTGCTGATCAACCAAGACGGAACGTTCACCAGCCGATCTCACAAAATTATTGCGGGAACACCGATGAAGCGCTTCGGAAAACCGGAGGATTTGCTCGGTACGCTCCTTTGGCTGGCGGATGAATCCTATTCCGGTTTTGTCACTGGGATCACCGTTCCTGTCGATGGAGGATTTATGGCTTATTCAGGTGTGTAACGAAAGCGGTGCAACAGAAACTGAACCAACATAGGGGTGAGGTTGAGATGTTTTCAAAAGATAAGCTTCCCGTTATCCTTTTTTTGTTCCTGGCAGGGGTGATTAATTACCTGGATCGCTCGGCGCTTTCCATTGCAGCTCCTTTTATTCAGGATGATCTCACATTGTCTGCCACACAAATGGGCTTGATTTTCAGCAGTTTTTCGATAGGTTATGCCATTTTTAATTTTCTTGGGGGCGTGGCATCCGACCGCTATGGGGCAAAGCTGACCTTGTTTGTCGCGATGGTTGTTTGGTCGCTGTTTAGCGGAGCAGTCGCCCTCGCTTTTGGCTTTGTCAGCCTGCTGATTATACGCATTCTCTTCGGAATGGGAGAAGGCCCGCTTTCGGCGACCATCAACAAGATGGTGAACAACTGGTTCCCGCCGACCCAGCGGGCGTCCGTTATCGGTGTAACCAACAGCGGCACGCCCCTCGGGGGAGCCATTTCCGGCCCGATAGTCGGCATGATCGCAGTGGCGTTCAGCTGGAAGGTATCCTTCGTTCTCATTATGATTATTGGATTGATATGGGCAGTGCTCTGGTTCAAGTTTGTCAAAGAAAAGCCGCAAGAGACGATCAAGGAAGCACCGGCAATAAAAGCAGAAACGTCTCCCGGAGAAAAAATTCCGCTCACCTTTTACCTGAAGCAAAAAACAGTCCTGTTCACGGCGTTCGCTTTTTTCGCTTACAACTACATCCTCTTCTTCTTTTTGACATGGTTTCCGAGCTATCTTGTCGACGAGCGGGGATTAAGTGTTGAATCGATGAGTGTCATCACGGTCATACCGTGGATTTTAGGATTTATCGGGCTGGCTGCGGGGGGATTTGTTTCTGACTATGTGTACAAAAAAACGGCCCGAAAAGGTGTGCTGTTCTCGCGCAAGGTTGTGCTTGTCACGTGTTTGTTTTCATCAGCTGTCCTGATTGGTTTTGCCGGGCTTGTGGCAACGACTGCGGGGGCTGTCACTCTTGTCGCTCTGTCAGTGTTCTTTCTTTATTTGACCGGTGCTATCTATTGGGCTGTCATTCAAGATGTGGTTGATCAAAACAATGTCGGTTCTGTTGGCGGCTTCATGCATTTCCTCGCCAACACGGCAGGAATTATCGGCCCGGCTTTAACCGGATTTATTGTTGACCAAACAGGCACGTTTTCTGGAGCATTTTTGCTTGCCGGTGGGCTGGCTGTCTTCGCTTCACTTGCTGTGATTCGTTTTGTCCGTCCAATCATTGGTAAGCCAGCGGGAACAGAAGCTGAGAATCCTGTGTCTTATTAATCTGGAAATATAGTGGGAGAGGCGGTATGTTTGATGATACAATATACAGTAAATAATCGCAGCCGGTATGATAAGGAAGGGAATTAGATGGTAACCATAAAAGATATCGCAAAACTCGCAAACGTATCCCACACTACTGTTTCCAGAGCACTCAACAACAGCCCTTACATCAAAGAACATACGAAGAAAAAAATATTAGAGCTAGCAGAGCAGCTCAACTATACACCAAATGTAAATGCGAAAAGTCTGGCGATGCAAAAGTCGCATACGATCGGGCTATTCTTTACAAGCATTACAAACGGAACCTCACACAGCTTCTTTGCAGACACTATCAAAGGCGTCAATCAAGCCATAAGTGAGGATTACAATCTGTATGTGCGCGGCATTGATGATCTGAAAAACTATGACTCCGTTACACCGATGAGATATGACGGCATCATTTTAATGAGCCAAAGTGACATTGATAATTCTTTTATTTACCATATTCGCGAAAAAAACATTCCGCTTGTCGTGCTGAATCGTGATATTGATGATCGTACCATCACGAATATTTTGTCCAATGACAAGGAAGGCTCTCAAGAAGCTGTAGAATACTTCATTCAGTCCGGACATCAAGACATCGCCATCATCGAGGGGATCGAAGGCTTTAAATCCTCCCAGCAGCGAAAGGAAGGGTACTTATCCGCACTGATTCAACATCATATTCCGATCAAGCATGAATACAGTGTCAAAGGACAGTACGATATGGAAAGCGGCTTTCAAGCGATGGAGCGGCTGCTGGCACTGCCGAATCCTCCAACCGCTGTTTTTTGTTCGAATGATGACATGGCAATCGGAGCGATGAATGCGATATTCGCAAAGGGCCTGCGCGTTCCTGATGATATTTCGGTGATCGGGTTTGATGATATTGGGTTTTCACAGTACATCACGCCAAGGCTTTCAACAGTAAAGCGCCCAGTGGAGAAAATAAGCGTGCTCGGTGCGCAAAAACTCTTGTCGCTGATCAGCGAGCCCGAAACAAAAGCAGAAAAAATCTTGGAAAACACAGAATTTATGGTGCGTGATTCAGTCAGACGATTGACGACGTGATGTCCCGTTTTTCAGCGGGCATTCTTTATACAGAAAAATGTTAACGTGTGCATAAAGTGAGAGGGAGGCAATAAGGGTGCAGAAGCTGAATAAAAATGTGTACGATCACTATACTCAGTATCCAGAAAAAATTCTCCAATTCGGAGAAGGAAACTTTCTTCGGGGATTTATCGATTGGCAGATTGATCAATTGAATCAACACACTGATTTTAATGGGAGCGTGGCAGTTGTCCAGCCAAGAGGCTCAGAAAAAATCAAACGATTAAATGAGCAAGATGGATTATATACACTTTTTTTACAAGGAATGAAAGACGGAGAAGCGGTAAACGAGCATATGATTATCAACTCAATCAGCCGGGGAATTGACCTGTTTTCTGATTATGAAGCATACAAAGAATTGGCATCAAGCGAAAGGCTTCGGTTTATTATCTCCAACACCACTGAGGCTGGGATTGTATGTGATGAAAAAGATCGTTTAGAGGATAGGCCGCAAAAAACATTCCCTGGGAAATTAACTGCATTTCTTTACTTTCGCTATCAGGCTTTTAAAGGAGATCAGACAAAAGGGTGTGTCCTGATCCCATGTGAACTGATCGAGAATAACGGTGAAAAGCTGAGGGAAACGGTTCTTCATTATGCACATCTGTGGAAGCTGGAGGAAGGATTTACACAGTGGATTCATGAGGCCAATACATTTTGTAATAGTTTAGTAGACCGGATTGTTCCGGGTTTTCCCGTCGACAGCATTGATGAGATCACGGCAGATCTTGGCTATCAGGATGATTTGATAGTTGTGGGAGAGCAATATTATTTGTGGGTTATCGAGGGGCCTGATTGGATTGGAAAAGAACTTCCCTTTGCGGCTGCAGGGCTGCATACAAAGATCGTCAGCGACCTCACCCCATACCGGACTAAAAAAGTAAGAATTTTAAATGGCGCTCATACAGCAATGACGCCAGTGGCTTTATTATACGGCTTGAAGACTGTTAGGGATGCAGTCGAGCATCCGGAAGTGGGGCGATTTATAAGAGAGCTGATTGATGACGAAATTCTTCCTGTTTTAAAAATGGAAGGTCTTTCTCAGTATGCTGACGATGTGCTGAACCGTTTTAAAAACCCGTATATTAAGCATTACCTGGAAAGCATTGCATTGAACGCCATTTCCAAATTCAAAACGAGAAACCTGCCGACTCTTAAGGAATATGCTGAACAAAAGGGACAGCTTCCTGAACGCTTGGTGTTTTCTTTCAGCGCTCTTCTGTATTTTTATCATGATAACGAGACATTGCAGGATGATCCGGCAGTTCTTCAATTTTTCAAAGAGGTTTGGTGTCAGGAGGATGGCGACATGCTTCGGATTGCATCAAGAGTGTTAGGCGAACAGCGGCTGTGGGGGGCAGATCTCAATGAGATACCGAAGCTGACTGATAGAGTCGCTGTTTACTTGAATCATATTCATGAGCTGGGCATGCAGAGGGCTCTTGAACAATACTGCATACAAGGGGGAGAGGTACGTTGAAGTCGTTTATAAAGATTCATAAGCAAGATAATGTCCTTCTTGCTCTGCGGGATATTCAAAAGGGAGAGAGGCTGCATGCTTACGGCGTGTCGCTTGAAGTAAAGGATGATATAAAAAGAGGCCACAAGATTGCATTGCAGCTTATTAAAGAAAATGACAGCATCATCAAGTACGGGTTTCCAATTGGGCATGCATCACAAGATATCTCGATCGGAGAGCATATTCATGTCCATAATACGAAAACAAACCTGTCTGATATCCAATCATACAGCTATACACCGAGATTTGATGAAAATCCGTATACTAATGAGAACCGGACGTTTAAAGGTTTTAGAAGAGAAAACGGAGATGCGGGTGTACGGAATGAATTGTGGATTGTCCCAACTGTCGGCTGTGTCAATGGAATAGCAGAAAAAATGCTGCAGCGTTTTGTCAGAGAAACAGGGGATATCGCTCCATTTGATAACGTACTGGTGTTAAAGCATCAATACGGATGCTCGCAGCTTGGCGATGATCACGAAAATACGAAGCAAATCCTGCTGAATGCCATTCGCCATCCAAATGCCGGCGGCGTCTTGGTGTTAGGGCTTGGCTGTGAAAACAATGAGCTGGCAAGAATGAAGGAAGCACTGCAAGATGTGAACCTGGAGCGGGTGAAGTTTCTGGAATCCCAGTCGGTGACCGACGAAATGGAGGCAGGTGTTGCTTTGCTGAAGGAAATTCATGAAGCGGCCAAAGGAGATAAGAGAGAAGACATTCCGCTGTCTGAACTGAAGATCGGGCTGAAATGCGGAGGTTCGGACGGTTTTTCCGGCATAACCGCAAACCCGCTGCTTGGACGTTTTTCAGATTATCTCATTGCACAGGGAGGGAGCACGGTGCTGACGGAAGTACCGGAAATGTTCGGCGCAGAAACCATCCTGATGCAGCGGGCTGCCAATGAAGAAGTGTTTCATAAGATAGTCGATTTAATCAATGATTTCAAACAATACTTTATTAAACATGATCAGCCGGTGTACGAAAATCCCTCACCGGGCAACAAAGCGGGCGGCATTTCTACACTTGAGGATAAATCGCTGGGCTGTACGCAAAAAGCGGGGATTTCTCCTGTCACGGATGTCTTGAAATACGGGGAAGTGCTCAAGACAAGAGGGCTGACGCTTTTGAGCGCGCCAGGCAATGATTTGATCGCCTCCTCCGCATTGGCGGCGGCCGGCTGCCAAATTGTCCTCTTTACAACGGGGAGAGGCACGCCGTTTGGCACCTTTGTCCCGACGGTGAAAGTAGCGACAAACACCGAGCTGTATGAAGCGAAGCCGCATTGGATTGATTTTAACGCAGGCCTTTTAGCAGAGGATGATGTTCATGAGGAATATGTGCTGCGTGAGTTTATCCACTATATGGTTGAGGTGGCAAGCGGCCAGCTTGTGAACCATGAAAAAAATGATTTCAGAGAACTCGCCATTTTTAAATCGGGTGTGACGCTATAATAAGAAAAGGCTATCCTTCAAGCGGATAGCCTTCTTCATTAAATCAATTTTAAACCGCTGACTAAAATAATGGACGCCATAATAAATTGCAGTGGACGCGGGGAGAATCGAGGCGAAAGATGGCTTCCGATCAGCACGCCGGGAATTGAACCAATGAGCAGATTAGCTGCCAGCATGTAATCCACGCTTCCGAAGCTAGCGTTCAAAATGCCTGCTGCCGTAACAAGAAGAAATGCATGCGCGATATCTGTTCCGACAATCTGTGACGCTTTCATGTTAAATAAGTAAATCATGGCGATTGCAAATAATGAGCCGGAACCGATTGATGTTAAGCCGACGATAAACCCAAACACAACACCAATAAGAATCGTCAGCGCCCGCTTATTTTCAAGCGGCATCAGCTGCCAGCGGTTGGGACGAAGTTTTCTATCCAAAAACAAACGAACGATGATTGAAATGGCAACCAGCGTTAACACATATCCTAGAGCGTGCTTAATAATTTCTTCCTGATGCTGGTGAAAGGCGGGGAACAAATGCAAGATGCCAATGGCTAGCGAAGCACTCGGAATACTGCCGATGGCTAAGTATTTTACCAATTTAAAGTTAATCGTTTTCTGCCGCCAATGGGAGGCAACGCCAAAGAGCTTTGTGATCGAGTTATATACAAGATCTGTACCGACCGCGATGGAAGGATTAATTCCAAGCACAATTAAAAGGGGAGTTAATAAGGCCGCTCCACCCACTCCCGTCAATCCGACTAAGGCTCCGACAAACAAACCCATCAATATGATGCTTACACTCATGATAAAGGCCTCCTGAAAACCCGACTATTTTTATCAGATTATATATGATTAGGACGCGTTAATCAATTAAATTTTTTGAATTTTTGCACGTTAGCTGCTTGAAATTTTGGTATGCTCAATATCTCTATTCATTTGCCCTATAATGAGTGTCTGGACGAAATCGAGAAGTACTAAAGGCGCAAAAAAAGATACCTCTTAACAGGTATCTTTTTTCTTGTTTACGCTACATGCGCTGCTGATAGAAAGGAAGCTCAGTGTGGCCCATTTCCCGCACATACACGAACAGGTTGCCTTTATGGTGAATTTCATGCTCCATTGCAAGCTGAAGCAGCGCGCGGCCTGTGACTTTTCTGCCGAAAGCGGATGTCAGATCAATTTCTCTGTCCAGCTGCTCTTCAGTCAGCTGTTCAAGGATAGCGGCCGTTTTTTCTGTATATGTTTTTGCCAGAACATTGAGATCTGTTTCTGTTTCTTCCTGCTTGTTTTGAAATGGTGAGGCATTGCCTTCCTTAATGACATTTGCGAACAAGTGGAAAGACGTAAGAATGTGTTTGACCAGCTCTTCTGCTGACATTGATGTTTCTGCCGGTTTGTAGCTGTAATGGTCTTTGCTGATTTTTTCGGCAAGCTCATTGGTCACGTTTCGATGGGATAAAAAATGGCTGACAATTTGATTGGATTGGCTCATTATGATCTCCTCCATATGTAAAAATAAATGGTGCAATGAAATCCTATATCAACGGTTATGAATTCACAAGTAATATGCTGTGGGATGAAACAAAATGCTATGTCAATCGTATATATAACGTTCACAAAACATGAAATGGAGTATAAACATGACTAACATACCTTTCATTTATCAGTACGAAGAAAAAGAGAATGAAAGAGCTGCGGCGGGCTACGGCACTTTCGGTTACCTTATCACACGGATTGAAGAAACGCTTTATGATCAATACGGTGTATTCTATGAGCTCTATGCCAGTGATGATCCAAATACGGAATACTGGGAGCTTCTTGTAGAAGATGTCCGCAGCGGTTCATTGGAGCCTGAGCATGTGGCATATATATTTGAAAAGCTTGAAAAGAAAACCTTTGCTTACGATGAAGATGAGAAAGAACCGGATTATACCGTCCATAAGTCTATAAGAAACAGTGTATACGCGTATCCTGAAAAGGGAGTTGCTTTTGCCAGAATTCCATATTTTCAAGATGGGAGCATTATGAGTTTTGATTGTCTGTTTGCGGTTAACGATGAAAAGATGCGTGCATTTCTGGAGGGAGTCAGACCGCGTCTTTGGGAAAAAAGCAAGCGGAAAGTGACCGTGTTTACGGATGGAGATGGAGGGACTTCAAGAGAGCAGGAAGCCATTGTCAGAGAGGTTCAGCGGAGTCAAGTCATCATGAATCCGCTATTGAAAAAAGAGATATACAGATCAATTGATCAGTTTTTTCATAGTGATAAATCGTTTTATCAAACATATGACATCCCTTACAAGCGCGGCATTCTGTTATATGGACCTCCTGGAAACGGAAAGACGACGTTAGTGAAGTCGATCGCAGGCAGTATCGATGCACCTGTTGCTTATTGGCAAATTACTGAATTTACGTCGAGCGAGACAATAGAAGAAGTCTTTCAGGCAGCGAGACGCCTCGCTCCTGCAGTTCTGGTCATCGAGGATATAGATTCGATGCCGGAAGATGTGCGGTCCTTTTTTCTCAATACGCTGGACGGCGCGACATCAAAAGAGGGGCTATTTCTCATCGGTACGACAAACTATCCCGAAGAGATCGATCCAGGTTTGATGAATCGTGCAGGGCGATTTGATCGTGCCTATGAAATCGGGCTTCCGGATGAAGAGCTGCGGCTGGAATATATGAAAATGAGAGGCTTTGGCATCTTTTTGAGTGAAGGAGAAATAAAAAACGCCGCAAAACTTACAGAAGGCTTTTCCTTTGCACAGCTGGGAGAATTATATGTATCTTCAGCCCTTCAATGGCACCAAGAAGGGAATCATCATATTGAAACCATGGTGAAAGACATGACAGGAGAGCAAAGAAAAAGCCAGCGGGGAAGCTGGATGGAAAGAAACAAAGTCGGTTTTCACTAAAAGAAAGCACGGGTGTTTGAAAACCCCGTGCTTTTTTGTTGCGGTTAGCCGAAATTCGACAATTGCGGTTATTTTGCGTTCTTCTTTTTCTTGTAAATATGATAAAATATGACATATCTCGGGTAATTCAAAAGGGGGGATTAATTGAGGATGAAGCAGACGATTCCGTCCTCATATGTCGGGCTTAAAATTAATGAATGGTATACTCATATCCGGCAGTTCCACGTCGCTGAAGCCGAACGGGTCAAGCTCGAAGTAGAAAGAGAAATTGAGGATATGGAAGAAGACCAAGATTTGCTGCTGTATTATTCTTTAATGGAGTTCAGGCATCGTGTCATGCTGGATTACATTAAGCCTTTTGGAGAGGACACGTCGCAGCTGGAGTTTTCAGAATTATTAGAAGACATCGAAGGGAATCAGTACAAGCTGACAGGGCTTCTCGAATATTACTTTAATTTTTTTCGAGGAATGTATGAATTTAAGCAGAAGATGTTTGTCAGTGCCATGATGTACTATAAACGGGCAGAAAAGAATCTTGCTCTCGTCTCGGATGATATTGAGAAAGCCGAGTTTGCTTTTAAAATGGCTGAGATTTTTTACAATTTAAAACAAACCTATGTTTCGATGAGCTACGCCGTTCAGGCATTAGAAACATACCAAATGTATGAAACGTACACCGTCCGCAGAATCCAATGTGAATTCGTTATTGCAGGTAATTATGATGATATGCAGTATCCAGAAAGAGCATTGCCCCACTTAGAACTGGCTTTAGATCTTGCAAAGAAAGAAGGCAATCCCCGCCTGATCAGTTCCGCCCTGTATAATCTCGGAAACTGCTATGAGAAAATGGGTGAACTGCAAAAGGCAGCCGAATACTTTGAGAAATCTGTTTCTATTTGCAAGTCGGAAAAGTTCGATAATCTTCCGCATTCTATCTACTCTTTAACACAAGTTCTGTATAAACAAAAAAATGACGCCGAAGCGCAAAAAAAGTATCGTGAAGGATTGGAAATCGCCCGTCAATACAGTGATGAATTATTTGTGGAGCTTTTTCAATTTTTACATGCGTTATACGGAAAAAACATTGACACAGAATCGGTCTCACACACCTTTCAATTTCTTGAAGAACATATGCTGTATCCTTATATTGAAGAGCTGGCGCATGATGCTGCCCAATTCTATATAGAAAACGGACAGCCCGAAAAAGCACTTTCATTTTATGAGAAAATGGTGCACGCACAAAAACAAATCCAGAGAGGAGATTGTTTATATGAAATCTAAATGGATGTCAGGTTTGTTGCTCGTTGCGGTCGGGTTCAGCTTTACTCAGGTGATGGTTCATGCAGGTGAAACAGCAAACACAGAAGGGAAAACATTTCATATTGCGGCACGCAATCAAACATGATGCATAAAAAAAGACCCTTAGGGGTCTTTTTTATTTCTTCAGCTTCCATTCTTTTATTGTCAGCTCAGAAGATCCGCTTGCCACCAGCGGATCCGCATGCCCGATTTCCGCTGCCTCTTCCAGTGAATCTGCTTCGATGACATACGCTCCGCCTGTGGCGTCGCTGAATGGCCCAAACATTTTTAAACGCTTTTCTGCCTGTAAACGATCCAGAAATTCATAGTGCCCAGCAACATGCTCCTGATTAAATTTCTCCGTTCTCATTGTCAGCATTAAATATGTATACATATTCAGACCCTCCGTGAACTTCAGTTTAACATATTTATCCATATTACAGTGTAGATGATATGAGTTTTTCGTCCTACGAATGCCACCTATTTATGAAAAAAGAAAAGGAGAGATGATAGGTGAGCATTCCAGTAAAGCAAAATTTGGTTTCTGAGGCGAAATACGCGTTGAAGTGTCCTAATGCAATGTCCGCTGAATACATTACCATTCACAACACGGCAAACGATGCGTCAGCGGCCAATGAAATCAGCTATATGATCGGGAACACAAGCTCGACAAGCTTTCATTTTGCAGTCGATGATAAAGAGGTGATTCAAGGTCTGCCGCTTAACCGAAACGCCTGGCACACAGGTGACGGCACAAACGGTCCGGGAAACCGCAAATCAATCGGCGTTGAGATTTGCTACAGCAAATCGGGAGGCCCGAGGTATGAGGCAGCTGAAGCCTTGGCGATTTCATTTGTTGCACAGCTGTTGAAGGAGCGCGGCTGGGGCATCGATCGGGTGAGAAAGCATCAGGACTGGAGCGGAAAGTATTGCCCGCACCGCATTTTATCAGAGGGGCGCTGGGATCAAGTGAAGGCGGCGATTGAAAAGGAATTAAACGGGGGCGTATCAGCGAAAAAAGCTGCAGTCTCTTCTTCGGCGTCTGAATATCATGTAAAAAAAGGCGACACACTGTCAGGGATTGCCGCATCACACGGGGCCAGTGTGAAAACGCTGCAAAGCATAAATCATATCACTGACCCGAACCACATCAAAATCGGACAGGTGATCAAACTGCCTCAGACGGCATCTGCTTCTAAAAGCCATGCCGCATCCTCATATCCGCTCCCATCCGGCGTGATCAAAGTGACAAGCCCGCTGACGAAAGGGACAAAAGTAAAGCAGGTGCAGACTGCTTTAGCCGCTCTTTATTTTTATCCTGATAAAGGAGCGAAAAATCACGGCGTTGACGGCGTTTATGGCCCGAAAACAGCAAATGCAGTGAAACGTTTTCAGTCTGTCAGCGGTTTAACGGCTGATGGGATTTACGGTCCGAAAACGAAAGCGAAGATGGAGGAAAAGCTGTAAATGAAAAGACGGAAGCTGTGAAGCTTCCGTCTTTTCGCCTTACATACAAACTGCGGCAAGCACCTTTTGAATATCATAAATGCTCTCATCTTTTTTAAACTGCTTTGAGACAGCGGGAAGTTCCGCGCCAGAGATCCAAATTTTCAGCTCTGAATCAAGGTCAAAGCGGCCGGCAGTTTCCACGCTGAATCTGGAAATGCTTTTGTACGGAATCGATTGAAATTCCGTTTTCTTGCCTGTGATTCCCTGTTTATCTACAAGGATAAGCCGCTTGTCAGTAAAGACAATCAAATCGCGAACCAGCTTAAACGCGGCTTCAACATTCTCACCCTCAAGTAAAATATGGGCAAGCTCTTCTTTCACAGCAGCCGTTGACAGTGTTGACGCATTGCCGAGTAATCCATCAATAAACCCCATCATATACCTCCTCTGCGTATTCTATCAAATCATACTATAAAAAAGGTTTTCATTCATAGATGAGTAGAGTAAACTGGTGCTGACTGGTAAAGGGGGCGTTCAAAATGGAAGATATGTATGACAGCTTTGCAGCCCTTTCTGCTTCTGAGTCGGAGTACCGGATTATTTATGAGGAGAAAAACGGAAGTGAGCTTATCGTCCTCGGTCCTCACGGCGGCAGAATTGAGCCTGGCGTCAGTGAACTGGTGCGGGCATTTTCGGATCGATGTTCCATCTATTTGTTTGAGGGTCTAAAGCAGCGAAACAACCGTTCCTTGCATCTCACTAGCATTCGTTTTGATGAGCCGCTGGCTTTAGAAAAAGTGAATGACCACCATTACGCATTAGCGTTTCACGGGTATTATGATCCGAAAATCCCGCATACATTGGTCGGGGGGGCGGATCGTAAAAAAGCCAAGCTCATTTGTGAGCGTCTGAATGAAGCAGGTTTTAGCGCCGAGCTCACTAATGAGAAAGACCGCCTGGCAGGTGTACACCCAAACAATATTGTCAATCGGACGAAAAGAGAAATGGGACTGCAATTGGAGGTAAGCACGGCACAGCGAAATGCGCTATTCCGCAATTTTGGGTGCCGTGATAAAAGCTACATACAAAACGATTTGTTTGATCGATATGTGGAAGCCGTCAAGCTTGGCTTTTATAAATAAAACTAGACGGGACCTGCACGGTTGGCCTATTCCTTCATACGCTGGGGTTGTGCGAAAGTGTGGGGAGGAATGATTCATGTTTTATCATATAAAAGAGCTTCAATATCAAGCAAAGCCAGCTCATCCCGATCCGGTTTATGCGAAAAAACTTCAAGAGGTGCTAGGCGGCCAATTCGGTGAAATTAGCGTCATGATGCAGTATTTGTTTCAAGGGTTTAACTGCAGGGCGGATGCTAAGTATAAAGATTTGTTATATGATGTGGGGACCGAAGAGATTGGGCACGTAGAAATGCTGGCAACGATGATTTCCAGACTTCTGGACAATGCACCCGCGGATGTACAGGAGGATGCTTATAAAAGCAATCCCGCTATTGCAGCAGTCATGTCAGGGATGAACCCTCAGCACGCGATTGTGTCCGGATTGGGGGCGATGGCATCAGATAGTGAGGGCTATCCGTGGAATGCAAAATACATTATCTCAAGCGGAAACCTGCTGGCCGATTTTCGCGCCAACTTAAATGCGGAGGCCCAAGGACGCCTTCAGGTGACACGGCTTTATGCCATGACCGATGATCCAGGGGTAAGAGATATGCTGTCATTTTTGATTGCAAGGGATACCTATCATCAAAATATGTGGTACGCGGCCATTAAAGAGCTGGAGGAAAGAGAACGGGATATTGTCGTCCCGACGACGTTTCCGCGTGAGCTCGAAAAGCAGGAAGTCTCCTATGACCTGTTTAACTTTTCCAGGGGGGATGAAAGCTCACAAGGAAGATGGGCACATGGGGAAGCCTTTGACGGCCGGGGTGAATTCAGGTATATCCCGGCTCCGATTGCGTTCGCATCTGCGCCTCATCTTAAACCGGCGCCCATGTGGCTGCATAATACAGTTCCCCCAATGTCGAAATGTTAGGTTCTCTTCTGGGCTGAGGAATATATCCTTAGCCCTTATTTGATTTTGCCAATATGATATAACGCTTTTTCCTCAGCGACCTGCAAGTGCTGCTGATCGCCTTCCTCGTACGCATGTGGCCGCTTGTGAGATAATAAATAAGCGAGCCGCTTCTGAAATTGAATACCTGCTTTACGCCGTTCAAACATGTCAAGCCTTTTATCAGCAAATTCCTTTGTTACCCGGAATACCGCCGAAATTGTGGCGAGTGCCTGGCTTCTCCATTGCGGCAGTTCCATCTGCAACAGCATAAAGGTTGGCACACAGAAGTGGTACATAAATTGATTTGCCTGGAATTCCTGAAGCTCTCTGAAGAGTTTGTTCATCTGAAAATGATTGCCTGCATGCTTTAACACGTGGCACAGCTCATGGCCAAAATCTTCCCATTGCTCTTCCCGTGACTTTTTTTGGTTTAATACGATACTGTACATGCCGTCGTATTTCACCATCATGCTCCCCATATCCTCAAAATGCACCCAAATATCCAGATCCTTTGCGATTTTCAGCATGTCAATGTGATGAGGGGATGTGATGCCCAGCCGGCCGTATAAATTTTTAACGTATTCCTCCAGATGTGATAAGTAATCGCCCAATTGAATACTCCCTTTCGAACATTTGTTCTGTTTTTAGCGAGAAAGAAAAGCCCGTATAGGACTGGAAAGTAGTGTAGAAATCTTTCCCTTTTCTTTAAAAAATAAACACTTTTTTCTTTATATCGGTCTACTTTTTATATGTTTTAGAGAACAGAGAACGATTTATTTATTTTTCGGTTTGCGGTTTTTCTCTTTTTCTTTTAAATAGTTGATAAATTCGATGGCCTGCTGTTTGCTTTCTGGGGAAAAATCCTGCATATCGCGGTATGCAAGCTGCAGGTCCGGATCTGAGAACATATCGTCATCGGATTTTTTGTCTTTTCCCGTTAATAAGTAATCAGTCGTTACTTGAAAGTAATCAGCCAGCTTTTGGAGTGTGTCGTAATCAGGTTCGCTTCGCCCATTTTCATAGTGGGAATATCGTGCCCGTGACACACCGATGTGTGATGCGATTTCTTCCTGTGTCCTTTTCCCTCTGAGACTCTTCAATCTGCCGCCTATCATACTATGACCTCTCTTTTTTAAACTCCCTAAGTTACTTATGATTATAGATACAATATGTATCAAAATAAAGTTATGATAAAAAAAGTATCAAAAATAACTTGATGATACAGAACGTATCGTTTATACTTGGTAACAGCTGATACAAAATGTATCAAAAAAAGATCAGGAGAGTGATCACATGTATCCGATCCAAATCGTTTTTAGTGAAAGTCCCATAGATCAGCGCCATCTCGGACAATCCGGCGGCACCATTTCGTTTACCGCATGCGGCCTTCCGGTGTTTCACTTTGAAACGCAGGAACAGTTTCAAGCATACATGATGTTAAAAGGAGAAGCGGCGTCCAATGAAAAACGATAAAAGCTATCCTTTTCCGACGTATTCAGGGTTATTGAATTCAGAACATTATGACAAAATTAGCCCGGCGCTATGGCTGTTTCTCTGGTTTATCAGCTCAACAACAAAAGAAATCGAAAAAGACGGCGTAAGCTGGGGCATCGTACTCGGCCATAAGCCGTTAAAAGCGAGAGAAATGGCGGCAGTCTTCGGCGTAAGTGAAAAAACCGTCAGAAGATGGCTGGAGCTTCTCGAAAACCATGATTACATAAAGGCCGTCCGTGCGCCATACGGACTGATGATTTCGGTCAAGCATTCCAAAAAATTCAGCTTCAGATCGGACAATACTGTACACGGGAGTCTAAAAGAACGGCCATTTTCGCCGCAGACACCGGACACAAACGACCGTACAGATATAGATAAAACAAACAAATATACTGCTGCTGATGATGCAGTGGATCACATTGCGAAGCGGTTTACACAATTACGGTCGGCTCAAGAAGGACGCACCGTGTATCCTTCCTCAAGAGATTATCAAGCCATCGCCCGCATTGTTGCCATCGGCGTTCCTGTCACGCAAACAATCAAATGGCTTGAAGAATGCTTTCAGGCTTTTGAAAACCGGCGGACCGCCGCTTCAGAAACAATCAAGGCCTTTCGCTACTGCTCGAAATTCATTGAAGACCGATTTTTCGCGCAGCAAGCCAAAAAGAATGCCGCAATTCAGCATGAGAGGATGAAAAAACATGACAAAACGAACAATCGAACAGATTTTGGACGAGCTGAGAAGAGGGAGACGTCCATTACTGGCGGACAAACCGGCCGAATCAGACGCAAGCAGGTATGATTGCCTGCGCTGCAAGGATCAGGGAGGTTATCTCGTCAGGCAGAATGGCCTGGAAGTCTGGACGATGTGCAGCTGCATAGCAGAACGGAAAGTGAAGCGGCTGCTGGGTGCAAGTGAGATTACCCACGCTTTCAGACAGCTCGGCTTCAAGGAATTCCGCACGGAGGGAAAGCCGCAGGCCATAAAAGACGCATTTGAGTGTACAAAAGAGTATGTTGCCGATTATGAACAAATCAAGGATTGCCGAAAAAACAGCATTGCCCTTTTAGGACAGCCTGGATCAGGGAAAACACACCTTTTGACTGCCGCTGCCAACGAATTAATGAGAACATGCTATGTGCCTGTCATTTATTTTCCGTTCGTGGAAGGCTTTACTGATCTGAAAAATGATTTTGCCCTATTAGAAGCGAAGCTGAACCGGATGAAGCAGGCGGATGTGCTGTTCATTGATGATCTGTTTAAACCGGTTAACGGCAAACCCCGCGCTACAGATTGGCAATTAGAGCAAATGTATTCGGTACTCAATTATCGCTACTTAAATCATAAACCGATTTTGCTTTCGAGCGAGCTGACAATTGAAGCACTTGTACGGGTTGATGAAGCGCTCGGCACGAGAATCTATGAGATGTGCAGTGACTATCTAGTGATTATCAAAGGAGCAGCCTACGAGCTTAACCATAGATTGGAGGGCGTCAGATAATGTGCAAGCTTTGTCAAACAAAGAAAGTCATTGTGGAACATACCGGTATTGGAGTCGTTTTTCATCCATGTCCGAACTGCCGGTCCGGCACTGACTTAACGCCTGTCATTCAAAAGCTGGAGCAAATGCTGACAGCGGGAAAAGCGAGGCTGAATATCTATGATTAAACAGCTGACTGCTCTAATCACTTTGCTGTTTCGGGCAAAGCGAACAGAAAAAAACATTGAACAATGGTATAAGGACGACGGGAAGTGAAAGTGTTGGCAAAGACAAAACAGGCAGAGAAAAGCCCTGCGCCGTGGCGTGCTGTCCCGTGCGGGGATACGAAACCGATCTATATTTATTCAGCTTACAGTGAAGAAGAAAAAGAAAGATTCCCATATTCAAACGGACGGCTGATTGCCGCTGTATTTGACCTTAGCTCTTATTCGCAAAAAAGCAATGCCGCTTTGATGGCCGCTGCGCCTGAATTGCTGGAAGCGTCTAAAGCAGCGCTTGATTTTCTGAAAGGGAATTCTGTTCATTCAAAGGAGCGCATCATTCAGCTATTAGAAAAAGCTGAAGCAAGCGCTGCACCGAAAAGGGGAGGAAATAAAACATGATTCATCCTAAAAAACTGCTGCATATCGATTCCATCACGCTTAAGAGCCAGCTGGAGGAAGGGAAAATCCGTGTCATTGTTGTGGATGGCATCAAGCAAGAAGCATGGATCACAGAAGCGCCCGAGCATGGAAAAACGCTCGTCGAAACAAGAAAGGGCGACCTTGCCCGAGTGGAATTTGAAATCGGCTACAAATTAAATTAAAGCGAAAACAGAATACGTCCAAGACGGAAAGCCTGCGGACACTGATCAACTGCACAGCATTTGTGCGTTGATTGGTGTCCGTTTTTTATTTGCCAAAAATGAGGAGGATCATAGAGTGCAAGACTTACTATTTGAATATAAACGAACGCTCAAACAAACAAGAAACCAATATAAACCGCTCGCTGAGGCAGATGAATCCGTGCTCTCAGCTGAAGAGCTGAAGGATAAAAAAATCATTAGAAATATGATTACTGATCTTGAATATGTAACAGAGTGGCTTGAAAAAGGAAGGCAGCCCGGCATCAGACGGGCGATTGACCGGCGTGATGCCTACCAGCGGCTGATGATCAAGGACCCGAGGATCATCGAATCATTTTCCAGCGCTATGATGTTTGAGCCGGACGGACAGGTATCAGAAGAAGACAGAGAGAGAATTCGAGAAGCATTAGCCCTGTTAACGGACAGAGAAAAGGAAATGTTTTTGCTGCATAAGGTAGAATGTTTTTCTTATGAACGGATCGCCGATCTTCTCGGCGTGAAAAAATCGACAGTGCAAACGACGATCAAACGGGCAATCGTAAAGGTGCAAAGACAGCAGGAAGAAATGAATCGATCACTTGCATGAAAGCTTGTCATACGTTTGCCACCTATAAGTGAATAGCATGACACATAAGCGGCTGGCTGATCAGCCGCTTTTATGAATAGACAACCATGCTGGAGGTGGCGGTGATGCCGTAGCATGAAAACACAACTTCGCGAACAAGCATTAGCAATCTATCAACAACATCAAGGAAAGATCACAAATCGGGCGATTGCGGACACAATCGGTGTTTCCGCGAAAACAATCGGCATCTGGAAAAAACAAGACAAATGGAAAGAGGCCCTGTTTTCTGCGTCCAAAAACGAACAAAAACAGCGCCCTATAGACAACGATGAATTAAATGAACGCCAGCGGCTGTTTTGCCTGTATTACGTCAAAAGCTTCAATGCCACACAGTCAGCAATCAAAGCGGGCTATTCTCCGGACAGCGCTCATGTGACGGGCAGCCGGCTCTTAAAAAACGAAAAGGTCGCTGCTGAAATCAGACGCATAAAAAAAGAAATGGTCAATGAGATGTTTATTGAAGCGATGGATGTGCTGCAGGTTTATATCAAGATCGCGTTTGCGGATATTACGGACTATGTGACCTTTGGAAAAAAAGAGGTCCAGGCTGTCGGGAAATCGGGTCCGCTGTTTGATGAAGATGATAACCCGATTATGAAGGAAATCAGCTTTGTCGATGTTAAAGACTCCGGGCTCGTTGATGGCACCATTGTAACGGAAGCAAAGCTTGGCAAAGAAGGCATTGCCATCAAGCTTGCAGATAAAATGAAGGCGCTTGAGAAGCTATCCTTATATTTTGATTTGTTTCCAGATCAATTTAAACAAAAAATAGAAAATGAGAAATTGAAGCTTGCCAAACAAAAAGCGGAGAAAACAGATGACAGCCAAGAGCCGATTGAAATTATGATCAAACGAAAAGAGCGCAAGTCATGATTGTAAAAGAAATCAACCCTCATTTCGAAGATTACGTGTTCAATTGGGAGCAGACGTACCAGTTTCTTGTCGGTGGCTACGGCTCATCCAAAAGCTATCATACCGCATTGAAAATCGTGCTAAAGCTGCTGAAGGAAAAACGGACGGCCCTTGTGATCCGGGAGGTGTTCGATACCCATCGGGATTCGACCTTCGCCTTGTTTCAAGAGGTGATCGAAGAGCTCGGTCTCACAAAGGCCGTGGCATCTCTTTCTTCCCCGCTGCAGCTGCGATTTCACAATGGCAGCCGGATCATGTTCAAAGGAATGGACAATCCGGCAAAATTAAAATCGGTTCATAACATTTCATTAATATGGATTGAAGAGTGCTCAGAGGTGAAGTATGAGGGGTTCAAGGAGTTAATCGGACGTCTTCGCCATCCTGAGCTGAAGCTTCATATGATCTGTACCACCAATCCCGTCGGCACCTCCAATTGGACGTATAGGCATTTTTTTCGGGATGAACGCAAGAAACGGTTTGTGCTGGATGACAGCGAACTTTACGAAAAGCGGACGATTGTAAAGGGAGATACGTATTACCATCATTCCACCGCTAACGACAATCTTTTTCTCCCGGAAAGCTATCTGAAACAGCTTGACGGACTCAAAGAGTATGATCCCGACCTGTACCGGATTGCCCGCAAAGGACGATTCGGCGTCAACGGGATCAGGGTGCTGCCGCAGTTCGAGGTACTCCCGCATGATCAAGTGAAAAAATGTATCGCAGCCATCAGCAAGCCAATCTTTCGTACAGGCATGGATTTTGGATTCGAGGAATCCTATAATGCCGTCGTCCGGCTTGCTGTAGATCCTGAAAAAAAATACCTCTACATTTATTGGGAGTATTATCAAAATAAAATGACAGATGATAGGACGGCTGAGGAGCTGCGTGAGTTTATTGAGACACAGGAATTGATCAAAGCCGACTCGGCTGAGCCGAAAAGCATCCAATATTTCCGCCAGCAGGGCTTTCGGATGGTTGGAGCCAGAAAGTTTCCCGGCTCCAGGCTTCAATATACCAAAAAGGTAAAACGGTTCAAAAAAATCTTCTGTTCGGACCGCTGTGAAAATGTCATCTATGAGCTCAAGACACTTACGTATGCCAAAGATAAAAACGGAGCTCTGATTGAGGATGAATTCACAATTGACCCGCATACGCTTTCTGCCATTTGGTATGCGCTTGATGATTATGAGGTTGCTGATATGAAAGAGACAGCACACAAACGAATCCGGCCGAACCGAGAAAGGAGGAGGTCATAAATCATGCACAATCAAACAGTCAGAGCAACTGTATTTAAAGCCAATGCCGCGGCTCCTCAGACAAAGCAAATCTATGAAGATGACTTTTCTGAGCTGTACGGAGAGGACATTATCGCTCCGCCCTACAATATCACCGAGCTCAAAACCATTGCCGAATACTCGACCATTCTTCAGCAATGCATTGATGCGTACAGAGTGAATATTACAGGCTTTGGATTCGATGTTGAGTACACATTTGATGTCAACGCAAGTGATGTCGATCAGGCAAAAAAGAAAAGAGCGGAAAAAGACTGGGCCAGACTCGAAGCCTTTTATAAATGTCTTCACTTTGATGAATCAGCTGAAATGATTTTAGGCTATGCCATCGAAGACAGAGAAAAAACAGGCAACGGGTTTATGGAAGTGCTTCGCGACGGGGCGGGAAAACCTGCCGGCATCGAATATTTAGATGTGAAATATATGCGTGTATGCGGAGCAGGCGAGCCTGTAGAGGTTTCATTCGTATATGAAGAAAACGGGAAAATGAAAAGGATCAAAAGGCAAAAACGCTTCCGAAAATATGTGCAGATGATCAATGGAAAGAAAGTATTTTTTAAAGAATACGGCGATCCGCGAAAAATGGATATTCGCACAGGTGAATATGTAAACACATTGGCAGAGAAGTATCAAGCAAATGAAGCCATTCACCTCAAAATCGGAAGCGGCGTATACGGTGTACCCCGCTGGATCGGCAATATTGTCAATTTATACGGAGCCCGAAAAGCAGAAGAGCTCAATTTTATGTATTTTAAGCAGGGACGTCACGTCCCCGCTGCGATTACAGTGGAAAACGGGATGCTGTCTGAAGCTTCTTACCGGGAGCTGCAGGAATACATGAATGATCTTGAAGGCGTGGAAAACGCCCATAAATTTCTCCTGATCGAAGCGGAAGGAATCGCAAAAGAAAAGGATCTCCACGGAGGCGAGGATATTACGCCGGTTTCCGTGGAAATCAAATCCTTGGCTGAAATTCTCCAAAACGACGCCTTGTTTCTTGAATACGATGAAAAAAGCAGAAATAAGCTGCGTTCAGCGTTCCGCCTCCCGCCGCTGTATACAGGCGAGGCCCAGGAATACAACCGGGCGACAGCTGATACGGCTAGAAAAATTACGGAGGAGCAGGTTTTTCAGCCGGAGCGAAAAACGCTCGTGAATAAACTGAATACGCTGCTTTTGCCGGAGCTGAATATCCATGACGTCAGGCTGACATTAAAAGGACCAGACTTTCGTGATCCGCTTGAGATTGCGAAGGTGCTCGGTCCTTTTATTACAGCAGGAGCGGTCTCGCCGAATGATTTACGCGACCTTGCCGGACGGGTGCTTGGCAAAACACTGGAGGAGTGGCCTGAGGACATTTATAAACGGCCTGCAGGACAGGATGCGGAAAAGACAAACCTGACTGCGCTCATGCAGGAGTTGAAAGAAAGCATCGAAGATATCAAAACGTCCTGAAGGGAGGTGAATCAAGCAGGTGGCGCGAGAATTAAGAAATGCCAAAATCAGCTTTGTCAGTTATGTGGACAAGGCGGCTAACCAGACAGAATTTTTCTTTACGAAGTCAGCCAAACCTCCGTCATTTGAAAAAAAGGTTCGGCTGTTTACAAAAAGTGAGCAGGATGAACAAAAGCTCGTGTACGGAATCGTGTATGAGCCTGATGTTCCTGATGCCCACGGCGATTTTATGACCGCCGAGGAAATTGAAAAAGCGGCGCACGGTTTTCTCGCGGAGGCACGGGAGATTGATATCAATCACAGCTTTGAGGGCGGAACCGGCGTCGTGGTCGAGTCCTATGTGGCGCCCGATGATTTTATGATTGGATCAAAGCGGATTACAAAGGGCTCATGGGTACTCGTGACAAGAGCGTCTGACGAGGTGTGGGAACAGATTAAGGCTGGAATTATCACCGGCTACAGCATGGCTGGCACTGCAGATGTGTATGAAGAAGAACCGGTCGAAAAAGCAGGGTTCTTCAGTGTATTCAAGCAAATGCTTGCTGACAAAACAGGGAAGGAGACTGAAGAAATGAGAAAAGAAGACATGAAAGAATCATTCGAGCATGCGCTTTACCCTCTGCTCAAACGGCTTGAGCGGATTGAAAAAAACACAGACACGGAGGAAAAGCCGGAGCAGACGGGTGATGACGAGCGTCTGAAAAAGCTCGTTGAAGACATGCTTGCCCCGCTGATCGAACGCATCGAGGCTTTGGAAAAAGCGCGAGGCGCGTCTAAGCAGACAGCGGACGATACGGGCGGCAATACAGAGCAAGTCAAAAAATCAATCTGGAGCGGACTGCTGTAAAACCAGTCAAGGAGGAGGAAATCAATTGAGAAATCAAGAGATCATTCGGAAAGCGGAAATGTCGCTTTCTGCTTTAAAAAGCGGCGGGCTTATGAACCCTGCGCAAGCATCGGCTTTTATCCGCATGGTGCAAAACACGCCGACCATTTTCAGTGAATCCCGCGTGATTCAAATGGAAAATGACTCGCAAAAATTTGAGAAAATCGGCTTCGGCCAGCGTATTCTGCGGGCTGCGCAAGAAGGAAAAGCACTGTCAAACGACGAGCTGACAGTTCCAACGACAAGCACTGTCCAGCTGAACACGAAGGAAGTCATTGCGGAAATTAACATTACGTATGACACATTTGAAAACAATATTGAAAAAGACGGCCTGCAGCAGACAATCATGCAAATTTTAGCAGAGCGCGCAGCAGTTGATATTGAAGAGCTGATCGTTAACGGTGATACAGCATCAGCTGATCCGTATCTGGCACAGCTGGACGGCATCCGTAAACAGGCGGTTTCCCATATCGTTGACATGAACGGTGAAGAACTGTCCAGAGCGACATTCAAGAAGGGCTTAAAGGCAGTTCCGCCGAAATATTTGCGCATCCCTCAGGAATTCAGATTCTATACGTCTCACGGCTTAGAAGTTGAATGGAAGGACCGCGTGGCAGACCGCCAGACAAACCTTGGGGACCAAGCTGTTCAGGGCGGCTTGTCAACAGCATTCGGCGTACCGGTCAAAGGGGTATCCAATATTCAGCCGTACACAGTCGGTGAGGGAGACGCGCAATATGACGCTTCTGATATCATTCTCACACATCCGAAAAATATCATTCTCGGCTTCTCCCGCAATATCCGAATTGAAGTCGACAAAGACATCCGCTCCCGTAAATTCATTATTGTCTTAACGGCCAAGCTGGACAGCAAGTTCGAGGAAGAGGATGCCTGCGCGAAATTAATTAACGTAAAAGAATAATAGAAACGAGGTGGTCAGCTCATGCTCATTGAACCGACTGACGTAGCTTCCTATTCGGTCTATGATCGGGTGAAAAACAGGCCGGAAGAGCTGCTGGCGCAGGATATCATCGAGGCGGAAGCAGAAGCGGCTCTCATCACGGGCCACCGCTTTGAAGACAGCTTGTATGATCCGCTGCCCGGCAAGGTGAAGTTGGCTTTAGTAAAGCTTGCCCAGTATTTTGCGCTTGTCAACAGCGATGAATCTGCCTCATCAAGCTATCAGTATGAGAAAATGGGGGATTATTCCTACACGGTTTCCGGAGAAGGCAGGATTCAGCGGCCTGAGGTGTATCATTTGCTCGAAGAGTTTATTAAGCCGGGCTACGTCCCTGAATCCTCCAGACTGAAGGTGAGATCTTTATGAGCTACAGGCAGATGCTCATTCACCGCTGCGATATTTATCATGAAGCAGCGCAAGCGCCGTCTGCAGGCCGATTTGGGATTCCGGCAGACAGGCTGCAGCCGGTGATTTCATATCCGGATACACCCGATGAACAAGATGTCCCTTGTTATTTTACCGAAAAAACACAGCAGCTGATTCAGGAGGAGCCGGATCAAACTGTATATCATAGCTTTCTCGTCCATTTTCCGTTGTCAGCGGACATCCGCGTGAACGATAAAATCATTTGGGAGAATCATAAATATATACTAAAGCTGCCGAAAAGGATCAGACATCATCATTGGGAGGTCGTCGCAGTCAGGGATGAAAGCCTATGAAAATAGCGGGATTGAAACAGCTGAACACGGCATTAAAAGAAGCGGCTTCAGGCGGTTTTTCCAGACAGGCGTCCCGGTGGCTTGAGGAGTGCGGGCAAGATTTTCTAGAGATCGTCCAATCTGAACTCATCAGCACACAAACGATTGATACAGAAAAACTGCTCAGTTCCTTTGAGAAAGGCGCAGAGGACAATCTCTGGATTGTGCAAAGCGGCGGGCTTTCGCTTGAGGTGGGGACACAGCTTGATTACGCCTCATTTCTTAATGACGGCCATTGGACGTCAAAACAAGATGTGAGATGGGTGCCGGGGCGTTTTCAAGGCTCACGGTTTATTTATGATCCAGCGGCTTCAACGGGAATGGCGCTCAAGAGAAAATGGATACCGGGCACGGGCTACTGGGATCATGCACTGCTTTTATATGAACAGCTGTTTGAAAAATCGCTGGAAAGCAAACTGCGCCAGTGGCTGAAGAAGCTGTAAAGGAGGAGCAGGATGAACAGTGAAACAGGATCGATCATGGCGTTTTTGTACAGCCGGTGGTCTGTTCCCATTTATGAACGCGAGCTTCCTGATCACTTTCAGGTGCCGTCGTTATATGTCCCGCCACCATCTGTTTTCGAGGAAACAGATACGGTCTCCACATTTAAAAAAACCTACAGTCTCAATGTGAAACTGTTTCATCTGGACTCCGTTCAGGCGCTGGATGAAGCGGACAGGCTCACGGATGCCATCAGAGAAGCGAGAAATATGATTCCGCTGCTGAGTGAATCCGGCGAGAAGACGGGGGATATGGTTCGCATCTCCCAAATCGAGACAAGGGTAGGGGACAGGGGCGAGGCGGCCATGGTGATCAGGTGGAGCAGCAGATATTATTATCACAAAACAGAACAGCCTGTCTTACAGGATATCGACATGAACAGCGGGGTGAAATAAACGGTGTCAAAGGACAAACAACAGAAGAAGGCTGTACATACAAAGAGCCGGGAAGCTCTATTTGATACAGCGGATTTGATTAAGCACGCGAAGGAACTGTTCGGCGTTAAGCCGGATATTCTTCAGGGGGCTTTATTTGGCGTGGATCAACCACGTATGACGAAATCAGAAGCCAACCAATTGATTCAAACATTTCTAACCAAGGAGGTCATGTCATCATGAATGGCGGAACATTTACAACAGGCAAAGAAAAAGAACGTGCAGGCATTTATTTTAACTTTAAAACGACGGCACAGGAGCGGGTATCACTCAGTGAACGGGGAACAGTCGCACTTCCGGTCGCCTCAAGCTGGGGCGAAGCGAAAACGTTCGTCTCCATTTCCAGCGTTGAAGACCTAAACAAAAAAGTGGGCCTCAGCATTGATGACCCGTCTTTATTGCTGCTGCGTGAAGCGAAGAAAAATGCGAAAACGGTATTGATGTACCGTCTAACCGAAGGTGTCCGAGCGTCTGCTGATATTGCTGAAGGCGTCAAAGCAACTGCAGTATATGGCGGAACAAAAGGAAATGACATTATCATCCGCATCAATCAAAATGTGCTGGATGCTAATTCTTTCGATGTGACAACATATATGGACGAATCAGAGGTTGATAAACAGACTGTCAAAAAGGCTGAAGAATTAACAGCTAACGGCTATGTCACTTTTACCGGAACAGGCGATCTTTCTTCAACGATTCCTCTCACTGGATCAGAAGGAGACACTGCAGCTGAGACGCTGAATGCATCCGCGGGCATCCGTTTATCCGGCGGTACGGATAAAGCCCCTGTCAACTCCGACTATACAGATTTCTTAGCCGCGGCTGAAACGGAGAGCTTTGATGTGATTGCGCTGCCTGTTGCAGAAGGTGACCAGTTGAAAGCGACGTTTGCTGCTTTCATTAAACGCCTGCGCGACGGCCAAGGACAAAAAGTGCAAGGCGTCACAGCCAATTATGCCGGTGATTATGAAGGCATCATCAACGTAACCGAGGGTGTGCTGCTTGAAGATGGCACGGAAGTTACACCGGACAAAGCAACAGCTTGGGTAGCTGGAGCGAGTGCAGGAGCAACCTTTAACCAATCACTTACATTTGTAGAGTACGAAGGCGCAGTTGATGTGTTACACCGCCTTGACCACGATACGATTGTTGAACGTCTGGGTAAAGGTGAATTTTTATTCACATTCGACGCCCGTGATAAATCCGTCAGCGTAGAAAAGGACATTAACTCACTCGTGACGTTCACAGCTGAGAAAAACAAGAAATTTGCGAAGAACAAAATCGTTCGTGTCCTGGATGCTGTGAATAATGATTTAACACGCGAGCTGAAAGCCTTAATTAAATCAAGAAAAGGCAGCGGAAGCGATATCCCGGCATCTGAAGACGGACTGCAGTATGTAAAAACGATGATCACACAATACATGACAACGCTTCAGGACGCAGGCGGCATCACTGGCTTTGATTCCGATGAAGATATCACAATTTCAATGAATGAAGATCGTGACGGCTTCTTGATTGACCTGGCTGTACAGCCTGTCGACGCAGCAGAAAAATTCTACTTTAATGTGGAGGTAAACTAATATGGCATTAAAAGCACAAAACACAATCTCAGGAAAAGAAGGCCGTTTATTCCTCGATGGTGAGGAAATGGCACACATCAAAACTTTTGAAGCAAACGTCGAGAAAAACAAATCCGAAGTCAACATTATGGGCCGCCGCATGACAGGCCATAAAACAACAGGGGCAAATGGAACAGGGACCGCGACGTTCTACAAAGTCACATCAAAATTCGTGCTATTGATGATGGACTATGTCAAAAAAGGCAGCGACCCTTATTTCACGCTCCAAGCTGTGCTGGATGATCAATCCTCCGGCCGGGGCACAGAGCGAGTCACGCTGTACGACGTCAACTTTGACTCTGCCAAAATCGCAAGCCTTGATGTCGATTCAGAAGCGTTAGAGGAAGAAGTTCCATTTACATTCGAAGACTTCGACGTCCCTGAAAAGCTATCTGACACGTTTTAATCAAAGCTGAATCAGCCCATACGCAGACCTTTCTCAGAAAGGTCTGTTTTTTAAAGATGAAACCAAACAATAGACAAGGGAGTTTTTTTACATGAGCGAGAAGAACGAAAACGTATATGATCTTTCCTTTTTTATGCCGGGAAAAACAATTGAAGCTGAGGAAATCAAAGTGCCGATCTCAAAGCGTTTTGTTGATAAAAAAGGGAATGTCATTCCGTTTATTTTAAAACCAATTACTACTGAACGGATTGATGAATTAGAGAAAGAAAACACCACATTTAAAAATGTGAAAGGCCGCGGCCGTGTCAAAGATTTAGACTCCCAGCGCTTTTATGCGAGAATTGCCATCGAATCTACTATTTATCCTGATTTTCGTTCAAAAGATTTAAGGGAAGCATACAAAACTGCGGATCCGGTAGAAGTTGCCAAACGTGTATTATCTGTTGGGGGAGAGTATGCGAACTGGCTGAATAAAGCAATTGAAATCAATGGTTTTGAAGATGATCTTGAAGATCTAGAAGAAGAAGCAAAAAACTAGTAAAGGATGGCGATAAGGAAGCTGTGTATTTGTACTATGCAATGCATGAGCTTCATTACTCGCCATCCCAACTTCTTGAATTATATGAAGCACCAAAACATTTTAAAGCTCTTTTATTTGGGTTGATAGGTTATAAGCTAGATCTATTAGAAAAAGAATCAAGGAGAGGAGGGAACTAATATCGCAAAATTAACAGCCCGTTTTGATCTCGAAGACAAGGTATCTAAAAAACTAAAACGGATACATAAAGGATTCCAAGAGGTCGAAAAAAAAGTCAAAACCATTAATCGGCAAATCAAAATCAGTATCAGAGCGGAAGATCAGGCATTTTACCGGCTGAGAAAAATAAACGACTATATCATTTTGAAATTCGCGAAATCGCTTGAAATTAAAGTTGTACTTGATGACCAAGTCACTTCAAAGCTTGATGCAATTGAAAGAAAACTTAAACGGCTGCCGAAAGAAACGAAGCTGACTGTCTCTTTGGTAGATCGGACAGCAGCTGCGTATAAAAAAATAAAGAAGATGCTTTCTAATCAAAAGCTATCATTCCTTTTGATTCCAGATGACAAGGTTACTTCTACAGTTAAAAGGATTATCGGTTATATTAAGAAAAATTTGAAAAACGGATACACAGTAAAACTAAAGGTCATCGATGAAATCACCAAAACAGTTAATCGATTAACAGCCCTTCTAAGGAAATTTGAAAAAACCTATTATGTAAAAGTGGTTGTTAAGACAAAAATATCAGACAAAATCAATAAAAAAGAAAGCCTGATTAACAAAGAAACTTCTAAGAAAGAATCAGACAAATCCTCAGATAAAGGCTCTGATAAAAACTCAGATCAAAAACCTGGATGGGTCGGAAAAATAAAAGGCTGGCTGAAGGATTGGTGGACAAAATCAGCTTGGCCTTGGATCAAAGATACGCTCAATGAAATAGGCAAAGCTTTTTTGGATCGTTTCAAAGAGAGATTGATAGAAAAGCTGAAAAATGATGTGTTTGATAAGATCATTGATAAAATTCTAGGACCACAAAAAAAGGACGATTCTGGTGAAAATTCTGACACAGATAAAAAAGTCCTTAACCGTAATACAGGAGGAAATTGTTGCTGTGACTGCTGTGAAGGCGGTATCAGCCCGGGCACTAAAAATAAAAAAACCTATAGAAAAAAGAAAAGTCCCACAAAGGCTCCAAACAGAACACTCAAGGTTCCTGGAGAGGTGATAAGAAGACGCCAGAGCGGCACACCTGCTGAAAGTGCACCTAGGACCTCGGGTTCCAAGTTAAAGAACTGGCTTGGAGGCTTAAAATCGCTAGGGAAGGATTCATCTAAACTAGGTAAAGCGTTCAGAGGAATGGGAAAGGCTGTTCCATACGTAGGATCTGCTTTAGCAGTGTTTGATTTAGCTGGAATCAATAAAGATAATGCTGGCGAAAAGGTTGGTTCAATTGGAGGACGTATTGCCGGAGCGGAAGCTGGTGCAACAGCCGGAGCGGAAGCTGGTGCAACGATTGGATCTTTCGTTGGTCCGGAAGGTACAGCAATCGGCGGCGCAATCGGCGGAATTGGCGGCGGGTTAGTAGGCGGAATCGGCGGCGAAGAAGCAGGTAAGAACATTGGTAAGATGTTTGATACTTCTAAGTTAAAGGAGAGCATAAGCAATTCACTATTTAACAAAGAGTGGTGGAGTGGAAAATGGAACTCCATTTCTGATACTGCCAATGGGGCTATTACTTGGATTGAAGATACATGGAGTAAAGTTTCAACTTGGTTTGACCAGTATGTGTTTACACCTATATATAATGTTGCTGTACCTGTAATTAATTTTATAGTAGGATTGTTTGCCTATGCCTGGGATGGCATATTGGCAGTATGGAACATTGTCTACCCGTGGTTTAAGGATAACGTGTGGGATCCAATAAGCGGAGCAGTTACTAATGTTGCTACAACGATATGGACTGGATTGTGCAACGCCTGGACGGTTATTTCAGGCATATGGTCTACTGTTTCAACATGGTTTATGGACAATGTGTGGAATCCTGTAAGTGAAGCCGTAACCACTGCGGCAACATGGATTTGGAGTAAGATCAATGATGCATGGACAATAATTTCCAATATTTGGACAGGAGTATCGAATTGGTTTTATGATAATGTATGGAACCCGATCGTCAAAAAAGTAGAAGATATTAAAACTTCAATAAAAGAAAAATTCGATGATGCAAGGAAATTTTTTGAGGATGCATGGGATGGAATTGAAACTTGGTTTAATGAACATGTGAAAGATCCATTGGTTAAAGTATCAGAGAAAATTGCTGAGAAATTTCAATGGCTATTCGATTTAAAAGATTCAGTTGGTGGTTTCGTTGCAAAAGTAATACACAGGGGGGAAGAAGTTACTCACCTCAAGAAAAAACCAATCAAAAAGGATTCGAAAGAGAAAAAAACTAGTTCCAAACCAACTACTAATAACATTTTTGCTCAATCTCCATCAAATAATAATATGACTGTTTTTCAACAAGCACTAGATCAGAACGCCACAGGCGGCTACATCACCAAACCAACCATCTCGTGGATCGGTGAAGCCGGCAAGGAATTCGTTATCCCGGTTGATAACAACCGAGGCCGGGGGAAGATGCTTCTTTCACAAGCGGCGTCTAAGCTGGGTATGCAAGTTGTAGACGACATGGGCGCAGCTTCGTCTTCTGGCGGAAGTCCAGCATCTGTTTCAGGAGGAGCAGCTGTCAGTCCTCTATCAGGCACAGCCTCCCCAGTAATGAACACTGCAAATCTTACAGGCCAAGCGTCCACACTCGGACAGCAATTTTCAGAAGGCTTTGGTAAAGGCATCAGCGATCAGCCGGTCAAAATGGAAGACTGGAAAAAGAAAAACATCAATACACCATTTACACAAATGATTTCTGCTTCACCAAATTACGGTAAACAAATGGTAAGTGGGTATGCCAAGGGCCAAAGCGGCACTGCAACCGGAACAGACGGCTTTTTGCAATCAAAAGTTAAAACGCCGTTCCAAGCCACTGTGAGCAAATCGTCTTCATGGGGCACAGGAACGGTCAAAGGCTTTGCGCAAGGACAAAATTCAACCCAAACAGGGACTGCACAGTATGTGAGTACACATGTTGACAAACCGTTCCTGCGTTCAAAAGACACATCGAACAGCTGGGGCTCCGGTTTGATTGGAAACTTTGTGACAGGCATGAATTCTAAATCCAGTGAAGTAAAACAAGCAGCAAAGGATATGGCCAAGAGAGTGGAGCAGGCTTTCCGTGAAGAATTAGATATCCATTCACCTTCTCGAGTCATGATGAGCTTGGGGCGTTTTGCCTCTGTCGGTGTTGTAAAAGGACTGGATTCTGTCGATGTGAAAAAATACGCAGAAAAACAAGCCGGTTCATTGGCAGCTGCTTATTCCGGAATGGGTGCAGTAGGGGGAAATGTGAAACAGTGGCTTATGGCAGCAATAATGGCCACAAAGACACCATTGAGCTGGCTCTCGGGATTAATGACGATTGCACAGTATGAATCAGGGGGCAACCCGAACTCTATTAACCTGTGGGATAGCAACGCGAAGGCGGGAAATCCATCACAAGGACTCATGCAGACAGTTCCAACCACATTTAATGCTCATAAAGCACCGGGCATGGGTAACATTAGAAATCCGATTCACAACGCTGCTGCCGCGATCGGCTATATCAAAAGCAGATACGGCTCAATTGATAATGTACCTGGCATTAAAAGCCTGAAACGTGGCGGTCCTTATGTCGGTTATGCAAACGGCGGGCTGATCACGAAAGAACAAATTGCCCGTGTCGGTGAAGGAAACAAGCGGGAATGGATCATCCCAGAGGAACGGGGCATCCGCGGTCGCTACCTTCTTCAGAGAGCGGCACAGGCTCTTGGTATGGAAGTGACAGATCCGTCTCAATCCCAGCAGTCTGAGCTTTCTTCAGGACAAGTTTCAGCTGTTACCTCGGCTAGCCGGCCGACTGCAGCGGTTTCTGGATCAAAAGAGATTTATATTCAATTTAACGGTGACCAGCACTTCCATAATGGACAAGACGCCGAAAGCCTAGCGGCGAAGATCAAGCAGGCGCTTATAGATGAACTGCAAAAGGATATCAATATTGGAACGAAGGGAGTCGTTGCATTTGACTAAATCCGTATATGAATTTTGGATTTCACAAGGGAAGGACAAGCTGCGGCTCCCCGTTCTTCCCGACCAGCTGAGTATTTCAAATACAGTTCAGAATGAGACGGTTAAAGTAGCCAAGTTCGGTGACCTTACATTTATTGACGAGCAGGGAGCGAAAGAAATTTCGTTCTCTTCTTTTTTTCCGAAGAAATACAGTCCGATAGCAGAATATCAAAACTTCCCGTCGCCGGAAAATGCGATAACAAAAATTGAAAAATGGATGAAGGCCAAAAAACCGGTTCAGTTTTTGATTACGGGAACTAAAGTGAATTTAACATGCAGTATTGAAGGTTTTTCCTATAGCGAAGGCCAGCAGGATATAGGTGATCGTTCCTTTGATATTCAATTAAAAGAATACAAAACCGCTTCCCCGCGGAAAATCAAGCAGAAGAAAAAAACAAAGGCAAAACGTCCGTCGAAGGCTGCGCCGAAGACGTACACAGTGAAAAAGGGAGACACGCTATGGGACATTGCAGGCAGATTTTACGGGAACAGCACCCAATGGCGCAAAATTTGGAATGCCAATAAAACAGCAATGATCAAACGAAGCAAACGGAACATCAGGCAGCCGGGCCACTGGATTTTTCCCGGCCAAAAATTAAAGATACCGCAATGAAACAGGTGATGTATGATGATAGAACTGTTCGTCATTAAAGACACAGAGTGGCTTGAGCTGGTTGCAGAAAGCGTATCGCTTGAAGGCCATCGTTATCAGGCGCCGCGTTCCATTGAAGCAACCATCGTCACCAAGCAGGGCGACCAGACGTATTACAGTGTCTCAGAAGGAGATACGGTCTTGTTTAAATGGAAGGGAAAAGAGCTGTTTCGGGGCATTGTTTTTGCAAGAACCCCGGACGAGCATACGCTTGCCTTCAGCGCTTATGACATGCTGCAGTACCTGGTCAAAAACCAGGATATGTACGTGTTTTCCAATCAGCGGGCCGACCAGATCATCAGAAGGATTGCGAGTGACTTCCAGATACCGACAACCTCGATCGCAAACACAGGCCATACGATCAAAAGTCTTGTCATTAAAAATGATACGACATTGTATGACATCATATTAAAAGCGCTGAAACAGACGAAAAGCCAGACAGGACGACATTACCAGCTGTATTCGGAAAAAGGAAAGCTCGGCCTGCGCGCTTGGCCAGATCCGTCAGAGGTATGGGTGCTTGAAACGGGCGTCAATATCACGGGCTACCAATACAGCACTTCTATAAACGACACTGCTACTCGGGTGGTGCTTCGCCGGCAGAAGGACAATAAGACATATAAAGCCTCTGCCAAGGACAGTTCAGGCTTAAATAAATACGGTGTGCTTCAATATACGGAAACGGTCACAGATGACATCAACCAGGCACAGCTTCAGCAGCGGGCAGATGTACGCCTTGCTGAAAAAAAGGGCGTGAAAAAAGAACTGAAAAATATTCAGGCAGTGGGCATCCCAGAAGTGCAGAGCGGCTTGCCTGTCTATATTTCGATTCCGGAGGCCGGCATCAAGAAAACCTATTGGGTAGATACGGACCGGCATGAATTTAAAGGAACGAAACATACGATGACGATCGATGTTGTCGAAAAGAATACGATGCCGGAAGGAGTTTCCTGATGAGATTAAGTGAGGCTATAAAACATTTGGCAGTCGGCGCAGTTGACGCTGAGTCTCCGGTAGAACTGCTCCCGGCTGAAGTCGTTTCGGTTTCTCCTGTGGAAATCAAATTAAAAGAAAACAGCAAACTGATCATACCGGAAGACGCCATCATTATCCCAAAACGAATGCAGTCCGGAGGAGACGATGCACTCGAGCCGGGGGATCGCCTCATGACCGCGGCTCTGACTGGCGGGCAATCGTTTTTTATTTTAGATAAGGTATAGACAAACCGCTTCAGTACGAAGGGGTTTTTATTTAGCATGTAAAAGGAGTGGGCAACATGGCCCTGACACCAGAAGTGGAGTTTGAAGATATTGAAGTTGAGAGCGAAGTCATTGAAACCTCGCAAACGTACAAAATAGATTTTGAAAACGGAAGAATTACGAATGAGCTGATTACCGGGCTTGAAGCGATCAGGCAGTTCGTGTATATCGCCTTACAGACAGAACGCTATGCATATTCCATATACAGCCATAATGTCGGAAACGAGCTTCAGGACGTGCTGACAGATCATGAGACGACTGATGCGTATAAAAAGATGGAGATTCCGAGACTGATAGAAGAGGCGCTGGTTTATGATGACCGGATATCTGCTGTAACAGATTTTGAGATTGAAAAACAAGGCGACGCGTTTCATGTGTCCTTCGTGGTGGAGACGGATGAAGGAACGCTTGAGATTGAGGAGGTGATTGGCGAAGATGTTTGAAGATCAGACTTTTGAAGCGATTATGGAGCGTATGCTGAACAGCATTTCCGCAGATATTGACACAAGAGAAGGCAGCGTCATTTATAATGCGTTAGCCCCGGCGGCGGCCGAGCTTGCGAAGTCTTATATATGGCTGGATACTGTGCTTGAGCTAGTTTTTTCTGATACCGCACAAGGCGAATTTTTAGACAGGCGTGCAGCGGAAGCGGGAATTGAACGGACAGCCGCGACAAAGGCGGTCAGAGCGGGAGAGTTTACATCTGGAGTTACTATTCCTGTCGGCTCCCGCTTTTACGTGGATAATCTTTATTTTCAATATACGGCAGACGGGACGCTCATCTGTGAAACACCTGGTGAAGCGGGAAACGCCAATCTGACCGGACGCAATTTACTGTCATTGGATACCATTCCCGGTTTAGAAACGGCCATTGTCAAAGAAATCCTGATTCCGGGGCGCGAGGAAGAGGGAGATGACAGCTTGCGAGAACGGTATTTTACAAGGGTTCGGCGTGAGGCCGTCAGTGCCAATAAAATGCATTATAAAGAGTGGGCTGAGGAAGTGGACGGTGTGGGAAAGGCAAAGATCTTCCCGCTTTGGAACGGTGAAGGCACGGTCAAAATTGTCGTCACCAATGCGAATCTTGAGCCCGCTTCTCCTATTTTAATTCAAAAAGTGAAAGATTATATCGACCCTGAACCAGGACAGGGAGAGGGACAGGCGCCAATCGGAGCCGTTGTCACGGTGGAAAGCGCGGTCTGGAAGGAAGTTGAGATTTCTGCCGAAGTGCTGCCTGAGATCAATCACTCAATTGATGAAGTGAAGTCGGAAATTGAGGAAGGCGTTTTAAACCTCTTTAAAAAAATGGCGTTTGAAGACAACGTTATCCGCCTTTCTCAAATTAACAATATCGTCTATAATTCACCATCAGTCAGTGACTACTCCAATATTCAAATCAACGGCACGTCTGAAAATCTGGTGCTGAGCGACGTGGAAATTCCTAAGCTTGGGCAGGTGAAGATCATTGAGCAAACAAGATGACATGCGAGCTTATCTGCCGCCGTTTCTCACCAGCCTTAAAGAAATGGCCGAGCTGCTGAAAGCGGAAGCGCCTGAGTTTGATAAACAAAATGACAGCATATTTGATCTGACGGATCAGTTATTCGTACCGACGGCGACTTGGGGGCTCAGCCGCTGGGAAAAAATTTTAAACGTCCCGCGGGAATCAGGCGACACTGATGAGATCAGACGATTGCGGCTCATTTCCAAAATGTCGAACATCCCGCCAATCACATACAGGGCCATTGAGCAGGCGGTAAACCGTTTCTTGAAAAACCCGTCTGCACAGGTCCGCCTGCTTCCCGGCGAATACCGATTTAACGTCGATATCAATGTTGATGACCTCCAGCACATGAATGAGCTGATCGAAGCGATAGAAAACATGAAACCCGCTCATTTGGCGTATACGCTCAGAGGCGGATTGAATGAGACGCTGCGAATCAAAGATACAGTCATCCTGAATCACCGCAGATACCGAACAGCCAGTGAGCTCAAGGTCGGTTATTCTGTCACTCTTAACAACAATGAGGTGGTTTTAACTTGATTTCAACCATATACAGAGAACGCACAGCGGCTGATCTAAAAAGCAGAATCGATCACGTGCTGCTCAACGGCCAAAAAACAGAAATAGTAGAGCTCGCCATTGACGGTGCGACAGTCACCGTTCTGACAAAACGTGAGGAAGACATCAAGCATATTGAAACGGTACAAATTTTTGACGAGCTGGGCAATGTGATCACAGAGAGAAAGACTGACCTGGACGTCAGCGAAAACAGAACACTCGATTTCAGATTTACTTTTGAGGTGGTGTAAACATGGCATACGAAGAAAAAACAGACTGGCTTCCGGACGACCCAATCAACGAAGATGACGTCAACCGCTGGGAAAAAGGAATAAAAGACGCCCACACCGACCTGGCTGCCCACAAAAACGACATGAACAACCCCCACAACACAACAAAGGCGCAAATCGGGCTGGGGAATGTGGATAATGTGCAGCAGGCTTCAAAGACGGAATTTAATGAACATAATCATGATTCAACCCGGCATATTACATCAGTAGAACGTGATGAATGGAATGCGAAGGAAACACCTGCCGGAGCCCAGTATAAGGCAGATCAAGCTGAAGCAAACGCCAAAGCATATACAGACAATTTTGCTGCACGAAGAGATAATCCTAACCAAGTAACAAAAGCACAGGTTGGACTTGGGAATGTCGAAAATGTGAAACAAGCCTCACTAGCAGATTTTGATGCTCATTTAAGCAATTCTAAAGTTCATGTATCTGAAGGGGAAAGAAACAAATGGAATGCTGCCCAACTAATTAAACTTACTGGAGACGACGGTAAAAGAATACAACTCCAAGACGGTACAGATATTCTTACATTATCTTCTGGATTTTATTGTGCAGTTGGTCAGTCAGTTGTAAACAACCCGGTGGAAGGCGATGCAGCTTGGTATAACTACGATATTGTAGAAGGCGGTTCAGGAAGGAAAACAATAGTAGCTTACCAAAGTTGGGGAAGTATGATGTGGATTGGAATGGTTCACACTGATGGAGAATTTAGAGGATGGAAACAAATTGCAACAACAGATTTTATAGATAGAGTTCAAACAGAATTAGATCTTCATGAAAATGATAAAACTAATCCTCATTCAGTTACTAAACAACAAGTGGGTCTCGGAAATGTTGAGAATGTTAAGCAGGAGACACCTGATGGTGCGCAAAAAAAAGCTGATACTGCTTTAAACCAATCAAAAGATTATACTAACAGCACGGCCTTTATTACTAGACCATTAAATTCAATAACCGATGCAAATGATTTAAATCTTCCGCCTGGCACTTATCGTTTAGACACTAATTACATGAATGCAAATCCAGTTTTGCAAAATCAATTTCCATTAAATGATAACAGAACAGGTTTATTAATTATCTACCCCTCTGCAAATAAATGGGCTACACGTCAAGATTGGTTTAGCATCTCTACGAAAACACTTTATACAAGGGTAGCAGTTAATGGTACTGATTATTCAGGGTGGTATATATTAGAGAATTCGGAAGGTTCACAAAATAAAGCGGATAAAGCTTTAGCTGATGCTAAAAACTATGTTGAAACAAATTATACAAATCAAAAGTTAACTGTTCTAACAGGATCAAATGCAATCCAAGATGCGAGAATAAGCGGAAATGATTACAAATACGGAATCACTTTTATGGACATAGGGGCCAATAACACTACAGGATACCCGCTCACTTATGGATTTGTAAAAAATGAAAAGCATAGTAATTATCGCTTTACTCAGTATTTCTATGGAAATGCAGACACAACTAGTGGAAGTTATGATCATGTAGGGACTTGGATCCGCCATTGGTGGGCAGATTCAGGCTGGACTGCGTGGCAAAAGATATCAGGGTTTGCTCACGCTAATATTGGGACTACTGGGCGTCAAGCCCTTATTAAAGGAGAAAATAACAAAATTAAATATAACCGTATTATAAAAGATAGCCATAAATTGTTTGATACAAAAAACAATAGGTTTGTAGCCAGTCATGCAGGAATGCATTTAGTCAGTGCTAGTTTATATATAGAAAATACTGAGCGATACTCCAATTTTGAATTATATGTTTATGTAAACGGCACAAAGTATAAATTAATGAATCAATTTAGAATGCCTACCCCTTCCAATAACAGTGATAATGAGTTTAATGCAACTGTTACTGGATCTGTTACAGTTCCGCTTGATGCAGGAGATTATGTTGAAATTTATGTTTATGTTGGTTATTCCGGGGATGTAACACGATATGTTACAGATTCGAATGGAGCTCTCAATTATTTTGATGTTCTGGAGCTTGGCGGAAGAAATTACCCGAGAGTTTAGGAGGTACCTTTATGATCTTATATGATGCCATTATGTACAAGTATCCAAACGCAGTATCGAGAAAGGATTTTGAATTGCGTAATGACGGGAACGGTTCATACATTGAGAAATGGAATCTCCGGGCGCCGTTGCCGACTCAGGCAGAACTCGAAACCTGGTGGGAAGAGCTGCAAAAAAATCCGCCGTACGAGCCGCCTGATCAGGTGGAGCTTCTCGCTCAAGAATTGTCACAGGAAAAGCTGGCACGCAAGCAGCTTGAAGAGCTGAACAAAACATTAGGGAACGAGTTGTCAGATATAAAGCTATCATTACTTTCCTTGAAAGGAGATTATGCTGAATGAATTATTGGGTGCTTGCCCTCTATTATGAGTGGGCGACAACGGATATGGTGAAACAGGCTTTAGCATATGAAGACTGTTCAATTCAGGATCTGGCAGAGGGTGTGAACAAAAAGCTGATCACAGCTGACCAGTATAAAGAAATTACCGGTAAAGCCATGTAAGGCTTTTTTATTTTGCCTGTTTTTAGATCAAAGGAGGATGAAGATGGTGAAGTATCAATATGAATTTCCTCTCGATAAGGCTGGAAAAGCCGGCGCTGTAAAGCCCTATCGAGGAGGAAAAAATGATTTTGTGACACCTGTTTCGAATATGTCAGGCGTAGCGGAGATTTTAACAAATGCTGCTTTAAAGGCGACTGAGGCATACAGTCAGCTCGGGCAGGACAGGCTTGGCGCAGTTCTGATTTCGAAAGTGAAGGGCTGGGCGTATGCAGATCGTGAAGGTACGCTCTTTATAGAAGAAAGCGACAACAACAATGTTTGGACAACGACAGCAGCAGTTAATGTCGCAGCAGGCGTCCTGACAGCGACGGACTGGGTATATCTTTCTAAACGCTATTACCGTTTCCGCTATGTGAACGGGAATCTTCAGCAATCTGAGTTTGTATTATACCAATCAGTCGGTGCGGGTGAGATGGATGTGCGTGTCAATGAAAAAACGCCTTTACAGATTGACTTTGCGGAGAATCAAACACACGATGGACGGCTGAAAGTCGAGGCTCGCAAAACATTTGACTTTGTCTTTCATGAAAATGCAGAGTCCGCCAGCGAGGGGGCTGCTTTACCTGTTGACGGTGCCGCGCATTTACTCGTTGAAGTCTACGGCACAGCAGAAATGAGCGAAGTCAAATTTTGGGGCAAATCGGTGTCAGGACAGAAACTGCCGATCAGAGGCGTGAAAACTGATGATGCTACCACTGCCTCCAGTACATTAGGAAAAGCTGAGGCATGGGCCTTTGATATTAAAGGGTTTAAGGAGATCATCATGGAGATTATCAGTATCACCGGCGGTACTCTTTCGGTAAAAGGGACCGCGGTTTCATAATAGTCTCGGCCCTCGGAAGGGAGGTGATCTGCATGTGAAGGAGGAGTGAGAGATGCAGCAAGAGGCAGACGTGAATGTGTTTCAGCAGGATTTAGCAGACATGAAAGGCGAGCACAAAGCACTTGAGCAGAGGGTTTCCGCATTAGAACGCGTGTCTGACCGGCAAGACCAGCAAATCATGACGCTGAACGAAAAATTAAACAAAATTGAAGAAAACACCACGTGGATTAAACGCACCATCACAGGTGCCATCATTACAGCAGTGTCTACAGGCATCATTGGCGGAGCCATCGCCATTATGTACAGCCTGCTGCAGCATTAAAGGGGGATTTTTATGAACACGTTTGACAAGGGCACGGTCATCAGGACGGTGCTTCTTTTAATTGCTTTAATCAACCAGACCATGCTGATGCTCGGCAAATCACCATTGGACATTCAGGAGGAGCAGGTCAATCAGCTCGCTGACGCTCTTTATTCAGCCGGTTCCATCGCATTTACAATTGGAACGACACTTGCCGCTTGGTTTAAAAACAACTATGTAACAGAAAAAGGGAAAAAACAGCGCGACTTGTTAAGGGACAATAATCTGACGAAATAAGGAGAGATGAAAATGGTTAACATTATTCAAGACTTTATTCCGGTTGGCGCAAATAACCGTCCAGGCTACGCAATGACGCCGCTTTACATTACGGTGCACAACACAGCGAATACCGCAGTAGGAGCAGATGCTGCAGCGCATGCCCGCTATTTGAAAAATCCTGATACGACGACAAGCTGGCATTTTACAGTTGATGATACAGAAATTTATCAGCATCTGCCTTTAAATGAAAACGGCTGGCATGCGGGAGACGGAAATGGCAGCGGCAACCGGGCTTCTATTGGAATTGAAATTTGCGAAAATGCCGATGGCGATTTTGCAAAAGCAACAGCAAATGCCCAGTGGCTCATCAAAACATTAATGGCTGAACATAATATCAGTCTCGCCAATGTCGTCCCTCATAAGTATTGGTCAGGGAAGGAATGTCCGCGAAAATTGTTAGATACGTGGGATTCGTTCAAAGCAGGAATTGGGGGAGGCGGCAGCCAAACTTACGTCGTGAAACAGGGCGACACACTTACATCTATAGCGAGAGCATTTGGTGTTACGGTTGCTCAGCTGCAAGAGTGGAACAATATCGAAGACCCGAATCTTATTCGCGTTGGTCAAGTATTAATTGTAAGTGCTCCATCGGCTGCTGAAAAACCCGAGCTCTATCCGCTCCCTGATGGTATCATTCAATTGACAACACCTTATACATCAGGAGAACACGTCTTTCAGGTGCAACGAGCACTTGCGGCTCTGTATTTTTACCCTGATAAAGGCGCTGTTAACAACGGAATTGACGGCGTTTACGGACCGAAAACAGCTGACGCAGTTGCCCGTTTTCAGTCTGTTAACGGTCTAACTGCTGACGGTATCTACGGGCCTGCGACGAAAGAGAAGATCGCAGCGCAATTAAGCTGATCAAAGACCATAAAAATCCCGGAGCCGCTCCGGGATTTATTTTTTCTTCTTCAACTTTTTTATAATTCCAGCACTGCGCTCCCTCACCCGAAGCGAGTACCCGGAAAGCCCAAACCTTCCGTAATCAACAAACTTCACACGCCTCACCAATTTTTTCACTGTATCACCTGACATTATCCTCTGTTTGTATTTATTATATGTCACCCTTTAAGAAAAGGAATAAGGACAAGAGCTGTTTTCCCTTGTCCTTTTAGTGTGATCATGCTTTTTTTCGTTTATACTCGTCAATCAGCCGTTCGTTTTCTTTGAAGATTCTTGCTGTATGCGGACTGACTTGATAGCTTGCGACACTGGTGGTTGAACGTTTTTTCAGGATTTTAAACGGCTTCGCCGCTCTGGGCTCGCATCTGTTTTGAAACGCACGTTCCATTATCCTTCACCTTCCTCCTCAATTGGCAGCACCAAATCATATATGCTCGTTAATGACGTAAATAGCAAATAATCAAATTCCGTGACAATGCTGTCAGACGTCAGCTTGATGACATAGTTCTGTGTCTCGATGGTAAAAGGGATGAGAACCACTTTTCCGTATTGGTCGTAATAAACATCCTTTCGATCGAGCCGTGTTTGTACATCTGCCGGATCATCCATATGCTCGGTTAACCGGTCTTTATCAGCCTGTGTCGAATAGTGGCAAAGAGAAGCCGTTAAGTTCATTTTATCAGCATAGGTTTTCAGCAGCTTATCAATACCTTCAGCATAAGCATCTATACTTCCATAATAAACATGGATCGGTTCGTTTTTCAATAGGTATTGGTATGTTTTCAGCCGATTGAGATACATGTGGAGCATTTCGTTGTTTTCTTCAAGAATTTCTCTTGTGTCTGTTTCAAGCTCGCTGCCGGCCAGTTTTTTGACATATGCACTTAAGAAGATAAAAGCATCAATCAAAGCAAAACTGACTGCGACAATGAGATACCGTTCCCAGTGGGTAAATAGGGAAGTGGGCTCATATGTCCAGTATACCATAGCGCCCAGAACAAACAGCAAATACCAAGTTTTCCGAATGGCGGACATTTTTTCTTTGACCTTCGCTTCGAAACGCCACGTGGCATACACGTATAACCCCAGTCCGGCCACGATGCACCAGACCATGATCTGAAAGAATAAAACCATATTCGAATCCCTCACATCTGAAATAGGTTCTGCTTATTGTATTCGAGAGATCCGGATGGTTTTCCTGTTCCATCAAAAAAACCGCTCCTTTGACAGAAGCGGTGTGACATTAAAATATCATATTTAAAATAAAGTAGGCGATGGCACCAAGTGTCGCTGAAATCGGAAGCGTGATGACCCATGTAATGAGCATTCGCTTGGCCGTACCCCAGTTTACGCCTTTTACGCGGTGGGACGCACCGACGCCAAGAATTGATGAAGAAATGACGTGGGTTGTACTGACCGGCAAATGAATAAACGTGGCGCCGAAAATAATGGCTGCTCCGGTTAAGTCAGCGGAAACACCGTTTACCGGACGGATTTTCATGATCTTTCCGCCAACGGTTTTGATGATTTTCCAGCCGCCGATTGATGTTCCGAGACCCATGGCTGTCGCGCAGGCGAATTGCACCCAGGTAGGAATATCATTAGCAGAAGTATGTAAATTCGCTGTGATGAGAGCCATTGTGATAATTCCCATTGCTTTTTGCGCATCGTTTGTTCCGTGTGTATACGATTGCAGGGCAGCTGTTACAATCTGCACTCTGCGGAATTGCTTATTCGTTTTCGCCAAGTTGCTGTCTTTGAAAATCAGCTTAACGATGCTATAAAGAATAAAACCAAGGACAAAGGCAATAATTGGTGATAGAATCAGTGCTTCAATGATTTTAATGAAGCCCTTATAGTTTAACGCTGCAAATCCGGCTGCCGCAATGGCTGCACCGGCAATAGCGCCGATGATGGCATGGGATGAGCTGCTTGGGATACCGTAGTACCATGTGATAAGGTTCCAGGCAATTGCAGCGAGTAGCGCAGCCAAAATGACAACAGAGCCATTTTCCAGCGTATAAGGATCTACGATGTCTTTCGTAATGGTTTTGGCAACACCTGTAAACGTCATTGCTCCGACAAAGTTCATCACAGCAGCCAATATAATGGCATGGCGCGGTTTTAACGCTTTTGTTGATACCGAAGTCGCAATTGCGTTTGCCGTATCATGAAACCCGTTGATGAAATCAAACGCCAGAGCACAAATGACTATTAGTATCGTTAATATTAATAGAATATCCATTTTTACCCCTCGTTACGCGTTTTTCATAATGATGGTTTCAAGATTATTGGCAACACTTTGACAAGAGTCGGCGATTTCTTCAAGCGTTTCGTATATTTCACGATATTGAATGACTTTGATTGGATCTGTTTCATTTCCGAAAAGATTCTTTAATGATTTTCTGTGCAAGTTGTCACAACTGTGCTCATACTCTTTAATTTTGATTGCGTGAGGCTGAATATCCTTTAAGCGATTTTCTGCCAGCAGCTCGATCGTAATCAAAATCTCTTTCGCACATTCTCTGATATATCCGCTGAATTTATCAATATGCTCGTCTGATGAAGTAATTGAGAAAATCTCCATCATGGCAGAGAAATGTTCGATTCCGTCAAGCACATCATCCAAGCTGTTTGTCAGCTGAAGGATATCTTCGCGCTCAATAGGAGTGATGAACGCTTTGTTAAGCTCTTTAATCATGACATGAACATGATTGTCACCTTTTGTTTCATATTCCTTTAACGTATCTGCAAATTCTTTAAGAGTCGTTTGGTTAGTGACCTTAAAATTCACAAAATATTCTGCAGTTTCGTCTATGTTCTTTGCAATTTCTGTTAAAAGGAGTGAGAACTTATCTTTTTTTCTTCTTATCATTAAAAACCCTCCATAGTTTGAATGAACAATGCACACATCAAATTATTATATAGCCTTTTGTCGAAAAAAAACAGGTAAAGTCGAAAAAAACGTATCTTGACTTTTTTGATAAATCGTGTCTCCTTATTTTGACCTACTTCGCTTTAAAAAAACGACCCAAGTTTGCAAAAACTTTCTGCTTAACGTAAAAAGTATATCAAAAGTTGTGTTTTTCCTGTCAACTTTTATCTTCTGTTTCACCAAAAAACGGTTCCCTAAACAAGGGAACCGTTTTATCAGCTTGCTTTTCGTTTTTTCATCCCGTAATAAACAGGCAGTCCGGCAAGGCCGATGAGGATGGATAATCCGCAGCTCATTGTATCTGTAATGAGTGTGCTGCCTAACACAAAGAAGGAGCCCGCGATTGCCAGAATTGGCATAAATGGATAAAGCGGAACACTGTAGGCGCGCTTTTCTCCCTTTGCTCGCTTGCGGAGAATAAACACTGCAAAAAAGGCCATCACATAAAAAATGTAGATCATGAAAATGGAGATTTCTGAGAGCTTATCAGGGTTGCTGATCAGCATCATAATCAAAGCCAAAGCAATTTGAAAAGAAATCGCAATCCATGGTGTGCGGAACGACGGGTGTACATGTGACAGTTTTTCAGCAAATGGAAGCTGTTTGCGTTCCGCCATTGCAAATGAAACACGCGGGAAAGAAAGCACCTTTCCATTTAAGCACCCAAAGATGCTGACGATAATCCCTACACTGATCAGCTTTCCGCCAATTGAACCGAACAGCATGGTTGCAGCGGTGCTTGTCGCATTTTCACCAAGCGTGACAATTTCGTTCGCTGACAGGATGTGAAGCAATGCAAAATTAATGAAAATATAGATCGCCGTTACAATTAATAATCCGCCCGTCATAGCGCGTGGCAGCAGCTTTTCGGGATTTTTCATTTCTCCGCCGAGAGCGGCAAGGAGAATCCATCCGTCATAAGCAAACAACGTAGCTAAAATAGCCGCCCCGAAGTTCATATCAGAAATGCTTTCGTTTACTGCTGTGAAGATGTGCTGATCGCCTTTCCAAAGGCCAAAGACGATGATGCAGGCAATCGGAATCAGTTTTCCGATCGTTGTCAGCGTTTGGACAAAACCGCCGTATTTTGTACCGATAATATTAATGACGCATAAAAAGAGAACTGCTATAATTCCAATGACTTTTGATAGTCCAGATCCCCAGCCGAAAAGATTCGCCATTAAAGATCCAAAATATAAACCCAGCGCGCCAATAATCGCCGGGCCGTAAATGATAATCTGCACCCAGCCGCACAAAAATCCCCAAAACTCGCCGTACACTTCTTCAAGGTACGTATAAAGCCCGCCGGTTTTTGGAATCTGCGTTCCGATTTCCGCGATTGTCAAACCGCCCGCCAGTGTTAAAATACCGCCTAACAGCCAGGCGAAAAGCGCCATTTTTGAATCACCTGAATAAGCAAGCACAGCGCCGGGCTTCATAAAAACACCAGAACCGATAATGGTTCCGATGACAAGAGTAAGGGCAAACAAGAGGCCTATCTCTTTTTTCAAACCGTTGTCTTCAGTATGCATGTCCTTAACCTCCTATGATGTTGAAGCTTCATGTTGAAGAATCTATTTTTTCATATTGTAAACCCTATTTTAGAAAAGTGAAATAAAATAAATTTTCTGATTTTCGAAATTTGCTTTGTGTACAGCAGATAAAACTGTAGAAATACCTGTTTTAATGGTCTATAAACGAATAAAATTCATAATTTTTATTTACAAAGTTCGTGTTTTATGTATTAGGATTTTAGCCGGTACAGAGGGGAGATGAGAATTCAGAAAATGAACGAACCTTCGGTGAAGCTGATATGTTGACTTTCTCATGCGAATAAAATACTTTGTTATTAGAACAATAAATATACAATTATGATATGATATCTCGAAATCGAGATAAAATAACCTGGAGGGACAGCATATGAAAGTTAACGGCATTCACCACGTATCGGCATTAACGGCCGACGCACAAAAAAACTTGGATTTCTATAAGAAAGTATTAGGATTAAAGCTCGTCAAAAAATCCGTCAATCAGGATGAACCGACAATGTACCATCTGTTCTACGGAGATGAAGTGGCAAACCCGGGAACTGAGCTGACGTTTTTCGAGATTCCCCGCATTGCACCGTTTCATGCGGGAACAAACAGTATTTCTTCTATTGGATTGCGCGTTCCAGGCACAGAAGCCCTGCATTACTGGAAAGAACGTTTTGAAGAGCAGCAAGTAACGCACAGCGGCATCTCCAAAAGAGCCGGACGTGACATATTGGCATTTCAAGATCATGAGGGGCAGCGACTTGTGCTGACTGCTGATGAGGAAGGAAAAGGATATGGCCTGCCTGTTAAACAGAGCGGCATTCCGGAAGAATTTTCGTTTCGCGGGTTAGGGCCGGTTGAACTGACTGTGCCATATGCTGAACCAACTTTACACGTATTGACGAATATTCTTGGATTTACAGAAATCAGCCGTGAACCAGTCGAAGGGCAAGGAACCGCCGTTATTCTGGAATCAGGAGAAGGCGGTGCTGCAACGGAAATCCATTTAATAGAAAGAAACGATCTTCCGCGAGAGCGTCAAGGCAAAGGGAGTGTTCACCACGTCGCATTTCGGGTAAGAGATGAAGAAGAACTTGCCGGGTGGCACCGGATCATCAGCCGCGAAGGCTTTAGCAATTCAGGCATAGTTGAGCGCTACTATTTCAAGGCGCTGTATTTCAGAGAACCGAACGGCATTTTGTTCGAGTTATCAACAGACGGACCGGGCTTTATGGTAGATGAAAATCTTGATGAGCTTGGCCAAACGATTGCTCTTCCGCCATATCTAGAGCATCGAAGAGCAGAAATTGAAGCAAAATTGAAACCGATCCAATAAATTGTGATTCTTTTGCCTTCCGGCGCCGCCGGAGGGCTTTTTTTATTACCATAATTAATTTTGACCTAAACAGCATGCCTTATTAGGGAGGAAATATCAGATGCTGATTGGGAGAAATGGCTTAAAACCCTTTGCAAATATGGGTGATTGGTATGGAATGGCCTCGGCAAAAATATTGTCTTTGTTTATTAATAGTTTATTCATATTTGCTTGTTACACTATTTCAAAGTTAGACAAAAAGGAGTGAAAAATAAGTGGAAAAGAAAAAACGCGAGCTGGATATCGTCCTCCTCCTCATTTTGCTCGCATCTGCATTCTTAAATATCTATAACATTTGGAAGGACGACACGGTGAATCCTTATTACACCGCGGCAGTTACAAGTATGATGCAAAGCTTTCATAATTTCTTTTATGCTTCGTTCGATGCTGCCGGCTTTATAACAGTAGATAAACCGCCTGTTACATACCAAATCCAAACGATCAGCGCACTGATATTCGGTATGCACGGCTGGAGCGTCATCCTGCCTCAGGCACTTGCTGGTGTAGGTTCTGTCCTTCTTATGTACTTGCTGATAAAGCCGACATTTGGAAAAACGGCGGCGCGTATTGCCTCATTTGTTATGGCATGTACGCCGATAGCTGTAGCTGTAGCACGTACAAACAATGTTGATGCATTACTGGTATTTTTCTTATTGCTTGCTACATGGCTTCTCTTTAAAGCGATCAGAAAAGGAAAGCTGATCTGGCTGTTAGCAGCATTTTTCGTTGTTGGAGTAGGTTTTAATACAAAAATGCTGCAGGCTTACATGATTTTACCGGCTTTCTTATTGTTCTATCTGATTGCGGCAAACGCCACAATCAAGAAAAAAATCGTTTCATTGGTAAGTGCGTTAGCCGTATTAGCAGCCGTTTCGTTATCGTGGCCGCTCATTGTTGACAATATCCCTGCAAGCAAGCGGCCTTATATCGGAAGCAGCCAAACCAACTCTGTTTTGGAATTGGCTTTCGGCTATAACGGAATCCAGCGGCTGACAGGCCAAAATTCAGGCGGCGGCCAGGGTGCGCCAAACAAAGACGCTTCAAAAGAAATGTCTTCTTCTGATAACACTCAAGCACCGCCTAATCAGTCATCAAGCAACAGCTCATCAAGCGATGGTAAATCCTCAAATGGCAATATGGCGGCGCCTCCATCCAATGGCCAAATGCCAAGCGGCGGTCAAGGAGGCCCTCCAAGCGGCGGAGATGGCGGCCAAGGCGGACCCGGCGGAGACGGAGGGAAAGGCGGTACAGGAACCGGTTCGAAAATGCAATCAGGTTCAGGGATGTTTGGAACGGGAACACCTGGTCCACTGCGGCTTTTCCAACAAGAGTTATCTGATCAAATCAGCTGGCTTCTGCCATTTGCGATATTTGGAATCGCAGGCTTACTGATCGCTGGCGCAAGAGAAAGAAGAAGATTATCTGTAGAGCAGAAGGAAACGGTGTTCTGGGTTGCGTGGCTTGTACCGATTGCCGGATTCTTCAGTGTCGCAGAATTTTTCCATCATTATTATCTCATCATGCTGGCACCGCCGATTGCGGCTCTTGTCGGTGCGGGGTGGGTCGCTCTTGTTCATCTGTACCGCAATCAGACAGGCTGGAAAGCATGGCTTTTGCCGGGAGCAATTATTGCGACAACTGGATTTGAATTGTTTATTCTCAGAAACTACAACGATCAAATCGGTGTTGGATGGAGTATCGGGGTAGGTGTTATCGGCGTGTTGTCAGCGATTGCTTTGCTGCTGTTTAAACAGCGCCAAAAACCGTTCAGTTATTATGTTTCACTTGCAGCTCTCCTCGCATTTCTGGTGATGCCGATGTATTGGGCAAGTACACCGCTTCTGTACGGAGGCAACAGCTCACTGCCTGAAACAGGCCCTCAACTCGCATCAATGAGCGGAAAAGGCATGGGAATGTCTGATGCGACTGTAAATGAAAAACTGATCAAATATCTAGAGGAGAATAACTCCGGAGCTGAATACCTATTCGCCACAACCGATTCGAACACAGCGGCACCATATATCATTAAAACGAAAAAAGCTGTCATGGCTATTGGTGGATACAGCGGTTCTGACCCGGCAATCACACTGACTCAATTCAAAAAACTTGTAAAAGAAGGAAAAGTGAAATACTTCTTGGCTTCTGGAATGGGAAGAGGCGGAAACAATGACATTGTTGAATGGGTTGAGAAAAATGGAAAAGAAGTAGCATCAGAAAAATGGCAATCAAGTTCTGATCAAAAAACAGAAAATACTGATTCAGCTGATACATCAAGCAGCAAGGCTTCAGGTGAAAACGGCAAAATGGGCGGACCTGGCGGAATGAATCAGTCAGCAACATTATACGAACTACATGCTGATGAATAGGAGGCAAAAACATGAGCAGACATATTCAATATTCAATTGTTGTACCTGTGTATAATGAAGAGCTTGTCATTCATGAAACCTATCAGCGCTTAAAAGAGGTCATGGATCAAACGAAGGAAAACTACGAGCTGCTTTTTGTCAACGATGGCAGCAAAGACCGCAGTATTGAGATTTTAAGAGAGCACAGCCTGATCGATCCGAGAGTGAAAATTATTGATTTTTCAAGGAATTTTGGACATCAGATCGCCATTACGGCAGGTATGGATTATGCACAGGGGAATGCAATCGTCGTCATTGACGCCGATTTGCAGGACCCTCCTGAACTGATTTTAGAAATGATTGAAAAGTGGAAGGAAGGCTATGAAGTCGTGTACGCCGTACGGACTAAACGAAAAGGGGAAACCTTTTTCAAAAAACAAACCGCGGCTATGTTTTACCGGCTTCTCAGCGGTATGACAGATATTGATATCCCGATTGATACGGGGGATTTTCGCCTCATGGACAGAAAAGTCTGTGATGAAATGAAGAGATTAAAAGAAAAAAATCCATTTGTAAGAGGGCTAGTCAGCTGGGTGGGTTTCAAACAGACAGCGGTCGAGTATGTACGTGATGAAAGGCTCGCCGGAGAAACAAAGTACCCGCTCAAGAAAATGCTGAAGCTGTCAATGGACGGCATCACGACATTTTCACATAAACCGCTGAAGCTGGCAAGCTATGCGGGGATTTTAATGTCAGGTACTGGATTTCTGTATATGTTTATCGTGCTGTATCTGAAGCTATTCACAGACAGCACGATTACCGGCTGGTCATCACTTATTGTGATCCAGCTCCTGTTCAGCGGCATTGTCCTTCTGATTTTGGGCGTGATTGGCGAATATATCGGCAGAATCTACGATGAAGCCAAAGACAGGCCGCTTTACATCGTCCAAAAATCGTATGGAATTGAAAATAAAAGACTCTATAGAGACCAGCATATGTCATAACCTCAAACCCCCTGTCCGTAATGGACAGGGGGTTTTTATGCTCTGAGCACGATCTAAAGCAAAAGATGCTGATAGATATATGGAAATTGGGTAAAGAAGAGATTGTGAGCTTGTACTGCGGTTCAGTCATGCTGAAATAAAAACAGCAAAACTTAAAGATTTCGTCCTCGGCTTTGCTGCATGTCAGCTGTTATATTGGGGGGCTTTTAAGAAACGCATGATTAGAGCCGTACCAGTTATGTTTAATAGAATACTCGTACCCAATACAATTCCCCACGTCAACGTCGATTCAGAGAGAAGAAAGCTCAGCAAAAGAAAAGCCAATCCTGCGCAGATCATACCCAGTCCCACGGTTTTCATGTTCATGCCTCCTAGCAAACGATGTTTCTAGCATCTGATGTGAATGATGTCAATCTGTATGATATACGGATATCTCGTCAGAAAGTTTCATAGAACAATTAGGTCTTTTATCTAATAAAAAGCCTCAGACCGCTTTTACGGCCTGAGGCATTATGTCTTACGAAGTTTTCTCTTCTTTTTGATCCAGTTTAATTTTTTTCGTCATTTCTTTGCCGTTTCGGAGAATTTTCACTTCAACGGTATCACCGATCTTTGCGTCTTTATATAAGATATTGCGCAATTCACTGCCTGTATCAATTTCTTTACCTTTTAGGCCGATGATAATATCCTCCGCTTTTAATCCGGCCTTTTCAGCAGGAGAGCCTGAAGCGACCTCACGGATGTAAACGCCTTTATTCAGCTGGCTGCCGAACAGGCCGAGTGTGCCTTCTTGGTAATTTTGCGGCACTTGCTCTAGATCAAGCATGCTGACACCGATATATGGACGTTCAATTTGTCCTTTAGACAGCAATTCTTCAGCAATCGGTTTTACGTCATTGCTTGGAATGGCGAATCCGATACCCTCAACATCATCCTCACTGATTTTCATACTGTTAATGCCGACAATTTTGCCGTCTGTATTTAACAAAGGACCGCCGCTGTTACCTGGATTAATTGCTGCGTCTGTCTGAATGACGTTAATGCTCGTTTCGCCGGCTGATGTAGACATTGAAACCGTTCTGTCCACGCCGCTTACAATTCCTTGTGTTACTGTGCGGGACAGGTCTTTTCCAAGCGGATCCCCAATCGCAATAACGGTCTCGCCTGTTCTAAGATCAGATGAATCACCGAAGTTTGCCACTTTTGTGACGTGGTCATCACTGATTTGGAGGACGGCTAAATCAGTTAACGAGTCACTGCCTACCAGCTTTGCAGTAACCTCAGTGCCGTCATATAAAGATACCTTCAGTGATGATGCCCCTTCTACGACGTGGTTATTTGTAATGATATAAGCCTTGCCATTCTCTTTTTTGAAAATGACACCTGACCCTGAACCGCTTTCTGTATCTTCGCTGGAATCAGAAGAACTAGAGCCGAACAAAGAGCTGTTTGATTGTGCCTGAAGATTTGTAATACCGACAATCGCTGGTGAAAGGTCTTCTACCATATCTGAGATTTTAGAAGAGTCCTCGCTCTTGAATGCAGATGAGCTGCTTGAGCTTTTTTTAGATTCAGAGGAGGTGCTTGTTGCTGTAACAGATTGCGTTTGCTGCTGGCTGGATGATTGTTTTGCAGTGTCCTGAGAATCATGGTCACCAAGCGGTGTAAACGTGTAAATGCCAAGAGCAAGACTGCCGCCGATCACTCCGCCAAGCAACGGTCTGAACCATCCGAATCCTCGTTTTTTCTTCTCCTGATCATGAATGACATTGCGGGCCGAGTAGGAGGCGCTCTGATCGTTCTCTTTCGTTAAAAAGACCTCATTCTCATTACCTTTCGTTCTGTTTTCATCACGATAGTTATCCATCATGTTCACTCCGTTTCTCTATTTTCACATGTCTATTTATATTGATAGGTTTATGACTTGAGTTTATCATAAACAAAAACTGTGGGATAAAAATGAAAAGATTATGGGAAATTGTGAAAAAGTGCGGAAAACGGTACACTTCATATTGTATATGAAAGGACTGAGTCGATGGAACAGATTGGATTGATTGGATATGGCAGCATGGCGGATATGATCGCTAGACAGCTGTTGAAACATGAACAAATAAAAGAGAATGAGCTATTTATTGAGACGAGAACGAAGGGGGAGCGGCTGCGGGCACTCATGTCAGATTATCCAAACGTATCGGCTGATCCGTTGGAGAATTGGGCAAATACGTGCCAATTGATTTTGATATGCGTCCCGCCACTCCATGTCATCGAAACAATGCGCCGTCTGCACCCGTATGTGAACAGAAATACTCACATCGTATCCATAGCTGCCGGTGTGCCGCTGCGTCTTTTGGAGGCAGAAACAGAGGCGGGTATCTCACGTGTTATTCCTGCCATTACGTCCGAAGCAGAAGCTGGCATCTCACTTGTCGTTCACAGTGAAGCACTGGCTGCAGAGAAAAAAGAACGTCTGAATGAATTGTTATCGGTTTTCAGCCGTGTACGAGAAATCAAAGAATCGAATTTAGATGCGGCCAGCAATTTAACGAGCTCGGCACCGGGATTCATAGCCGCAATCTTTGAAGAACTGGCACTGTCTGCCGTCAGAAACAGCAGCCTGTCCAAAGAAGAAGCCTTTGATTTTCTGATTCATTCGCTATACGGAACTGGCAAGATGCTGATCGAAAAAAATATGTCTTTCGAGGAGACGCTGGAACGTGTCGCAACCAAAGGCGGAATAACGGGAGAGGGAGCTGAGGTGATACGCGCCTCTGTGCCAGACGTTTTTGATGAGGTGTTTGAAAGAACCCTGAAAAAATATGAACTGCTTACAGAACAGGTTGGTAAACAGACATGAATCCTTGAAAGAGGATTCTTTTTTTATTACTGAATGGTTGAGATTTTCCCCAGTTATATTGCATTTTCCCTCTTTTTTTAATATAATCTGTTAGAATATTCATAATTTAGTAAAAAAGGAGGAGCGTTATGAAATTGTACATGTCAGTAGATATGGAAGGTATTTCGGGTCTTCCGGACGATACCTTTGTGGATTCCGGCAAGCGGAATTATGAACGCGGACGGCTTATCATGACTGAAGAAGCAAACTACTGTATTGCTGAAGCGTTTAACAGCGGGTGTACCGAGGTGCTGGTCAATGACAGTCATTCGAAGATGAATAATCTGATGGTTGAAAAGCTTCACCCTGAAGCAGACTTGATTTCTGGTGACGTCAAACCATTTTCAATGGTGGAGGGACTGGATGATAAGTTTACAGGCGCTTTGTTTCTCGGTTATCATGCGAGAGCCTCGACTCCCGGTGTCATGTCACACAGCATGATTTTCGGCGTCCGTCATTTTTACATAAACGATCGGCCTGTCGGTGAGCTTGGATTAAATGCATACGTTGCCGGTTATTATGATGTCCCGGTATTACTGGTAGCCGGGGATGACCGGGCGGCGAAGGAAGCGGAAGAGCTTATCCCGAACGTGACGACAGCCGCAGTCAAACAAACCATTTCAAGATCCGCAGTGAAGTGCTTGTCCCCTGCGAAAGCCGGACGGCTGTTGACAGAAAAAACTGCGTTTGCCCTGCAAAACAAGGACAAAGTCAAGCCGCTCACACCGCCTGACAGGCCAGTTCTGAGCATTGAATTCGCCAATTATGGCCAAGCAGAATGGGCGAATCTGATGCCGGGAACGGAAATCAAGACGGGAACTACAACCGTTCAATTTCAGGCGAAGGACATGCTTGAAGCCTATCAGGCGATGCTTGTCATGACTGAGCTTGCGATGCGGACATCATTCTGCTAAAGGGGTGTTTTAGGCTTTGGCGCGATACATGATAAAGCGTTTTTGGGCAATGGCAGCTACGATTTTGGTGATTACCACCCTGACTTTTGTTCTCATGAAGGTCATTCCCGGATCTCCTTTTAACGAGGAGAGAGGCACAAATGAAGCCGTTCAAAAAAATCTCGAAGCCTACTATCACTTAGACGATCCTCTCATTTTCCAATACATTTTCTACTTAAAATCCATCATTACATTCGATTTCGGACCTTCAATTAAAAAACCGTCGGACAGCGTAAATGATATGCTGGAACGCGGATTTCCCGTTTCCTTTGAGCTTGGGATGACAGCGATTGTCATTGCTGTGATTTCTGGGCTGGTGCTGGGCGTAATCGCTGCACTCCGCCGCAATGGCTTTTTGGACTACGCCGCGATGAGTCTTGCAGTACTCGGCATCTCCATCCCGAATTTTATTCTGGCAACATTGCTCATTCAGCAATTTGCTGTCAATCTCAAACTATTTCCTGCTGCGACATGGACGAGCCCGATTCATATGGTGCTTCCGACCGCAGCGCTTGCTGTAGGGCCAATGGCGATCATTGCCAGGCTGACACGCTCGAGCATGGTCGAAGTTCTGACACAGGATTATATCCGCACAGCAAAAGCAAAAGGGCTTTCTCCATTCAAAATTATCGTAAAACACGCACTCAGAAATGCACTCATGCCCGTCATTACCGTCCTGGGCACACTCGTCGCCAGCATCTTAACAGGAAGCTTTGTCATTGAAAAAATCTTTGCCATTCCGGGAATGGGAAAATATTTTGTTGAAAGCATTAATCAGCGTGACTATCCCGTGATTATGGGAACGACCGTTTTTTACAGCGTCATTCTGATTATCATGCTGTTTTTGGTCGATTTGGCCTACGGTCTCTTAGACCCGCGCATTAAACTGCATAAGAAAGGGTGAAGCGTGTGAATCTCCCTGTACAAACGGATGAACGCCAGCCAGAACAGCACAATCAGGTGCCTGATGAGTGGTTTGTCTCGAATCAGGAAAAAAATCGGGAAGCCGATTCGGTCAAGCGGCCGAGTTTGTCATACACGCAGGATGCCTGGAGGAGGCTGAAAAAAAATAAATTAGCGATGGCCGGACTCTTTATTCTTTTATTTCTTTTTGTCATGGCAGTTATCGGGCCCTTTTTATCGACCCATAGTGTCGTACGCCAATCGCTGACAGAACAAAATCTTCCGCCCTCAGCCGATCATTGGTTCGGCACCGATGAACTCGGCCGGGATGTGTTTACCCGGACATGGTATGGCGCGAGAATCTCGTTGTTTGTCGGCGTGATGGCAGCACTGATTGATTTTTTGATCGGTGTCATTTACGGAGGCGTTGCCGGCTATAAAGGCGGCAGGATTGACAGCATTATGATGCGGATTATCGAAGTGCTGTACGGACTGCCGTACCTGCTTGTTGTCATTTTGCTGATGGTGCTCATGGGGCCGGGACTGGGCACGATTATTGTGGCGCTGACTGTGACCGGGTGGGTCGGCATGGCGAGAATTGTAAGAGGCCAGGTGCTTCAGATTAAAAATTATGAATATGTACTCGCCTCGAAAACCTTTGGCGCGAAAACCTTTCGCATCATCCGGAAGAATTTGCTGCCGAATACTATGGGAGCGATCATCGTACAAATGACATTAACCGTACCTGCCGCCATATTCGCAGAATCATTTTTAAGCTTTCTCGGCCTCGGCATACAGGCTCCGTTTGCAAGTTGGGGCGTGATGGCGAATGACGGCCTGCCCACGATTTTATCTGGGCATTGGTGGCGCCTGTTTTTTCCGGCCTTTTTCATATCTCTGACGATGTACGCGTTTAATGTGCTGGGGGACGGATTGCAGGATGCGCTTGACCCTAAGCTGAGGAGGTAGCTGTATGGAAAAAGTTCTGTCAGTCCAAAATCTGCACGTGTCTTTTACGACTTACGGCGGGACGGTTCAGGCGGTCAGAGGGGTGAGCTTTGATTTGTATAAAGGAGAAACCTTTGCGATCGTCGGCGAATCCGGCTGCGGCAAAAGCGTTACCTCCCAAAGCATCATGGGCCTGCTTCCGCCTTATTCGGCGAAGGTGACAGACGGCAGCATTCTATTTAAAAACAAAGACCTTTGCCGTCTCTCTGATAAAGAAATGAGAGGTATAAGGGGAGCCGACATTTCTATGATTTTTCAAGACCCGATGACGGCGTTAAACCCTACGCTGACTGTCGGCGACCAGCTGGGGGAAGCGCTATTGCGCCACAAAAAAATGAGCAAAAAAGCGGCACGGAAAGAGGTGCTTTCCATGCTGTCATTGGTTGGTATTCCAGATCCCGAAGAGCGCCTAAAGCAATATCCCCACCAATTCAGCGGCGGCATGAGACAGCGGATTGTCATTGCGATGGCGCTGATTTGCGAGCCTGACATCTTAATTGCGGATGAACCGACCACCGCCCTGGATGTAACCATTCAGGCACAGATTTTAGAGCTGTTTAAAGAGATTCAGAGAAAAACGAATGTGTCTGTCATCCTGATTACACATGATTTAGGGGTCGTTGCCCAGGTAGCTGACAGAGTCGCAGTCATGTATGCCGGGAAAATCGCGGAAATCGGCACGAGAAAAGATATTTTTTATCAGCCGCAGCACCCTTATACAAAAGGACTGCTGGCTTCTGTCCCGCGGCTGGATTTAGATGGCGCTGAGCTGATCCCAATCGACGGAACGCCGCCGGATTTATTTTCGCCTCCGCCGGGCTGCCCGTTTGCCGCCCGCTGTCCGAACAGGATGGTTGTGTGTGACAGGGTGTACCCGGGCCAGACGATCAGATCTGACTCGCACACCGTCAACTGCTGGCTGCAGGATCAACGAGCAGAGCATGCAGTGCTGTCAGGAGATGCGAAGGATTGAACATGAAAAGGGGGAAGAGGATGAAACGAGTGAAAAAGCTATGGGGCATGGGTCTTGCATTAGGACTTTCGTTTGCGCTGATGGGGTGCACAGCAAATGAACAGGCCGGAAAAGAAGGCAGTCATGATAAGGCAAAAACCAGCGGAGAAAAGGTGCTGTATGTAAATAATGAAAATGAACCGACTTCATTCGATCCGCCGATCGGCTTTAATAATGTGTCATGGCAGCCGTTAAATAACATCATGGAGGGGCTGACGCGTCTTGGCAAAGATCATGAGCCTGAGCCGGCAATGGCGGAGAAGTGGTCTGTTTCGAAAGATAATAAAACTTACACATTTACAATTCGGGAAAATGCGAAATGGACAAACGGAGATCCTGTAACAGCCGGAGACTTCGAATACGCGTGGAAGCGGATGCTTGATCCGAAAAAAGGCGCTTCATCGGCATTCCTAGGTTATTTTATTGAAGGCGGCGAAGCATATAACAGCGGGAAAGGGAAAAAAGACGATGTGAAGGTGACGGCAAAGGATGATCGAACCCTTGAAGTTACACTGGAAGCACCGCAAAAATATTTTCTGAGCGTTGTGTCCAATCCTGCGTATTTTCCGGTAAATGAAAAGGTCGATAAAGACAATCCAAAGTGGTTTGCTGAGGCGGATACATTTGTCGGAAACGGCCCATTTAAGCTGACGGAATGGAAGCATGATGACAGCATCACTATGGAGAAAAGCGACACGTATTGGGATAAAGATACCGTGAAGCTTGATAAGGTGAAATGGGCGATGGTCAGTGACAGAAATACAGATTATCAGATGTTTCAATCAGGGGAACTTGATACCGCTTATGTCCCTGCAGAGTTAAGCGACCAGCTGATGGATCAGGATAACGTCAATATTGTTGACCAGGCGGGTCTCTATTTCTATCGATTTAATGTCCACATGGAGCCATTCCAAAATGAAAACATCAGAAAAGCCTTTGCGATGGCTGTGGATCAAGAGGAAATTGTAAAGTACGTCACGAAAAATAATGAAAAACCGGCGCGCGCCTTTGTATCGCCTGGGTTTACGCAGCCTGACGGCAAAGATTTCCGTGAAGCAGGCGGAGACTTGATCAAGCCTAACGAAAGCAAAGCGAAGCAGCTGCTCGAAAAGGGCATGAAGGAAGAAAACTATAATAAGCTTCCTGCGATCACGCTTACTTACAGTACAAAGCCGGAGCATAAAAAGATTGCCGAAGCTATTCAGCAAAAATTGAAAAATAGCCTTGGAGTCGATGTAAAGCTGGCCAATATGGAATGGAACGTATTTTTAGAGGATCAAAAAGCGCTGAAATTCCAATTCTCTCAAAGCTCATTTTTGCCTGATTACGCGGACCCTATCAGTTTTCTGGAAGCCTTTCAAACGGGAAATTCGATGAACCGCACAGGCTGGGCCAATAAAGAATACGATCAGCTGATCAAACAGGCGAAAAATGAAGCCGATGAAAAAACACGGTTCTCTCTTATGCATCAAGCTGAAGAGCTGCTCATCAATGAAGCGCCGATTATCCCGGTTTATTTTTATAATCAGGTTCACCTGCAAAATGAACAAGTAAAGGGAATTGTCCGTCACCCTGTCGGCTATATCGACTTAAAATGGGCAGATAAAAACTGATGGCGGTGATTGAAGAAATACTGCTTCTTTATGCGAAGGAGCGGTATTTTTTCTCTTTCTTGCACGTATACGTAGGGTGCAGAGCAAATGAAAGGAGTGTTTTCGTTGAATTACAAGCCGAAAGCGTTGAACAAGGGTGATACAGTCGGAGTGATCGCGCCCGCAAGTCCGCCGGATCCAAAAAAGCTTGACACCGCGCTTTTATTTTTAGAAGAGCTCGGTCTTCAGGTGAAGTTGGGCAAGGCGCTGAAAAACCAGCACGGCTATTTAGCGGGACAGGATGATGAGCGGCTGGCGGATCTCCATGAGATGTTTAGAGACGATGAGGTAAAAGCAGTGTTGTGCGCATGCGGGGGTTTTGGGACAGGACGTATCGCCGCGGGCATTGATTTCAGCTTGATCCGCAAACACCCTAAAATCTTTTGGGGATACAGCGATATTACGTTTTTACATACTGCCATTCATCAAAACACAGGTCTTGTCACTTTCCATGGCCCGATGCTCAGCACGGATATTGGCCTTGACGACGTTCACCCGTTGACAAAAGCGTCATATAAGCAGCTCTTCCAGGAGACGGAATTCACCTATACAGAAGAGCTTTCTCCGCTGACCGAGCTTGTTCCTGGAAAAGCGGAAGGCGAGCTTGTCGGGGGAAATCTGTCTTTGCTGACGTCTACACTGGGCACGCCATTTGAAATTGATACGAGAGGAAAGCTTCTGTTTATTGAAGATATTGACGAGGAGCCTTATCAAATCGACCGGATGCTGAATCAGCTGAAAATGGCGGGGAAGCTGACGGACGCGGCGGGAATTCTAGTTTGTGATTTTCACAATTGTGTCCCGGTGAAGCGAGAGAAGTCTCTCTCGCTTGAGCAGGTGCTGGAAGACTATATTATATCTGCGGGCAGGCCCGCTCTGAGAGGATTTAAAATCGGCCACTGCTCGCCAAGTATTGCGGTTCCGATCGGTGCGAAAGCTGCTATGAATACAGCAGAAAAAACAGTCGTAATAGAGGCAGGCGTTTCAGAAGGGGCGCTGAAGACATGAAAATCATTCGAATCGAAACAAGCCGAATCGCTGTCCCGCTGACAAAGCCGTTTAAAACCGCGCTTCGCACTGTGTATACGGCTGAATCAGTCATAGTAAGGATTACTTATGACAGCGGTGCAGTCGGATGGGGAGAAGCACCCCCGACGTTAGTGATTACAGGAGACAGCATGGATAGCATTGAAAGTGCCATTCACCATGTGTTGAAACCGGCATTGCTTGGAAAAAGCCTGTCCGGCTGTGAGGCCATACTGCACGACATCCAGCATCTTCTTACAGGAAATATGAGCGCGAAGGCTGCTGTAGAGATGGCGCTATACGACGGCTGGGCGCAGATGTGCGGGCTGCCGCTTTATCAAATGCTTGGCGGATACCGAGATACGCTGGAAACAGACTATACCGTCAGTGTCAACTCACCTGAAGAGATGGCAGCTGATGCCGAGAATTATCTCAAACAAGGCTTCCAAACGCTGAAAATAAAGGTCGGAAAAGATGATATTGCAACAGATATCGCCCGTATCCAGGAAATCAGAAAACGTGTCGGATCAGCTGTGAAACTGCGTTTAGACGCTAATCAGGGGTGGAGGCCGAAGGAAGCGGTAACTGCCATTCGGAAAATGGAGGATGCGGGCCTAGGCATTGAGCTTGTCGAGCAGCCTGTCCATAAAGATGATCTCGCTGGGCTTAAAAAGGTGACAGATGCAACAGATACGCCGATTATGGCTGATGAAAGTGTTTTTACACCGCGCCAGGCGTTCGAAGTTCTGCAAACCCGGAGCGCAGACTTGATCAATATTAAATTGATGAAAGCGGGCGGCATCAGCGGAGCAGAGAAAATTAATGCCATGGCGGAGGCCTGCGGGGTGGAGTGTATGGTCGGCAGCATGATCGAAACGAAGCTGGGCATTACGGCCGCGGCGCATTTTGCGGCAAGCAAGAGAAACATCACACGCTTTGATTTTGACGCGCCGTTGATGCTGAAAACAGATGTATTCAAAGGCGGCATAACATATAGCGGCAGCACGGTTTCGATGCCTGGCAAACCGGGCCTCGGAATCACCGGGACTGCGCTTTTGAAAGGGGAAAAAGAGCAATGATGCACACTGTCATATCAGCAGTGGCCAACATCTGGACAGCGCCTGTTTCACCGCGTCCGTCTGATCAATTCATGCTTCAACCGACTGTAAGGATCAGAGACTGGCTGGAGCGCATGACGTATGATGAACGGCTTGGATTATGTACAGACAATGTAATCCAAACTCAGGTTCTCTTTGGCGAAAAGGTACTTGTGACAGCGGAACAGGAGGAATGGGTTTCTGTGATCGTGCCTAGCCAGCCATCCCGAAAGGATCCGCGCGGATACCCGGGCTGGATGAAAAAGAACCAGCTGGAAAAAACAAAGCCCATCCATACACAACACGATGTGATGATCAGCAAACCTGCTGCCTTTTTGTACAGAAGCAATGGGGAAAAGGAGATCGAATTAAGCTTTTTGACGGTTCTCCCCTTCATTGCAAAAGAAAACGGATATTTTAAGGTTTCGACTGTTTTGGGAGAAAGGTTTGTGAAGCAAAGTGATGCAGTGCCTGTCAGCCAACAGAAAGGGACTGCTGAAGACATCATTCAAACGGGTGCGTTTTTCCTTGGCCTTCCCTACCTGTGGGGAGGGATCAGCGGGTTTGGGTTTGATTGCTCCGGATTTATGTACAGTATATTTAAGGCGAATGGATACAGCATCCCCCGTGATGCGGGAGATCAGGCTAAGGCGGGGAAGGGTGTCCCGCTTGATGATATGAAAGCCGGTGACCTGCTGTTTTTTGCTTATGAGGAAGGAAAAGGAGCGATTCATCACGTCGGTCTGTATGTAGGCGGCGGGAAAATGCTTCATTCTCCAAAGACAGGAAAATCAATCGAAATCCTCACATTAAAAGAGACAATCTATGAAAAAGAACTTTGTGCGGTGCGCCGCTGTTTTTCAGAATAAGGAGGGAGACAAATGACGCCACTGCCTTTGTTAGAGGTCAGCCAGCTGAAAATGCATTTTGACGCAGGGAAAAAGCGGACAGTCAAAGCCGTCGACGGGGTCACCTTTCAGATTCGTGAAGGAGAAACGTTCGGGCTAGTTGGGGAATCAGGGTGCGGGAAATCAACCTTGGGGAGAGTGCTGATGCGCCTTTATCAGCCGACAGAAGGAAGCGTGACATACCGCGGCACAAATCTTCATGCACTAAGTGAAAAAGAGCAGTTTGCCTTCAACCGCAAACTGCAGATGATTTTTCAGGACCCTTATGCTTCACTTAACCCGCGCATGACCGTTCGAGAAATTATTTTGGAGCCGATGGAGATTCACAATCTCTACAATACTCATAAAGCGCGGCTTCTCGTCGTGGACGAGCTGCTTGAGGCAGTTGGGCTTCATCCCGATTTTGGCAGCCGTTATCCGCATGAATTCAGCGGCGGGCAAAGGCAAAGAATCGGGATTGCGAGAGCACTGTCGCTGAATCCTGAATTTATCGTGGCGGACGAACCGATTTCTGCACTTGATGTCTCTGTTCAAGCGCAGGTGGTCAACCTGCTGAAGCGGCTTCAAAAAGAGAAAGGGCTTACGTTTTTATTCATTGCCCATGATCTTTCGATGGTGAAGCATATCAGTGACAGGATCGGTGTTATGTACTTAGGACACATGATGGAAATTACAGAGAGCGGCACCTTGTATCGTGAACCGCTCCATCCCTATACAAAGGCGCTTTTGTCCTCGATTCCGATTCCAGATCCTGAATTGGAGGACAAGCGTGAGCGTATTCTCTTGAAAGGGGAGCTGCCGAGCCCGGTCAATCCGCCAAGCGGCTGCGTGTTTCGTACCCGCTGTCCGGAGGCGATGCCTGAATGTGGAGAATCTCGTCCCCAGCTTCAAGAAATCGAACCCGGCCGTTTTGTCGCTTGCCATTTGTATCGAAATGCTGAAACGAAGGAAAAAGTAAGATAAATAAAAAGAGTGGCTCCTTTTTACTAGAGCCACTCCATTTGTTTATACTTGATGTAAAAACTTTACACAAACCGGGTAAGGGACAGAAACCGTTGATGGGAGGAGTGTCAATCGGCCGGTTTCTTTGTCTCTTTCAAACAAGACAAGGTTGCCTGTTTCTTCATTTGAAGCAACGAGGAACCCTTCCGTTGGGTCAAATACAAAGTCACGAGGCCAGTTTCCTTCTGTCGACACTCTTTCTACGAAAGCCAGCTCTCCTGAATATTGATTCACTTCAAATACGGCGATACTGTCATGGCCGCGGTTTGCGACATAAACAAAACGTCCGTCCTGCGTGACATGTATTGCGCTTCCCTGGCTGTTATCTGTAAAATCATCAGGGATGGCAGAAACGACTTGGATTTCTCTAAATTCGCCGGCTGTCGGGTTGTATTCAAGCGCAATCACTTCATTGCTTAATTCTGTCATGACATAAGCGTATTTTTCTTTCGGATGAAAAGCGATATGGCGAGGTCCTGCACCGGGAGCGAAGGAATGGCTTCCGGATTCAGTCAACACACCGTCTTTAAGCTTATAGGTGTAGAGCTTATCTATACCTAAATCAACCGCTACCACATAATTGTGTTCAGGTGTGAACCCCGCGTAGTGTGTATGCGGTTTTTCTTGTCTTTCGTGCGGCCCTTTTCCTGTGTGAGCGGCCTCTGAAACAGGTGATTGCAAGCTGCCGTCTTCCTGAACCGGAAAAACGTGTACCTTCCCGCTGTGATAATTGGCAGTCAGTACGAATTGATTTTGATCATCAACGCTTACGTGGCATGGCGAAGGGCCATCAATTAACTGATGATTCAGAAATGTCAATTCGCCGCTGTTTTTATCGATTTGATAGGCAGCAACTCCGCCTTGGCCGTCTGCTTTTTCGATGGAATAAAGGATGGTGTTGTTTTTATTCGTCGCCACATATGTCGGGTTGCCCAGCTTAGCGGCCAGCTTTGGCTCGCTGAGTGCTTTTTTCTCAGTATCAAGCTCAAATGAATAAATTCCTTCGCTTCCGCCTTTTGTATATGTTCCCACATATCCTATGTATTTTGTCATGCGATTTCCCCCTTAAAAATGATGTCACCTCTATATTAACGTATCTTGATAAAATAAGCTGTTCAAAACATGAAAAAGGGGAAGATTCTTCATTCGCCTCGAATCAGCGGCATTGTGCAGCACCTGAAGGAGCCGCCTGATTTAATAATTTCTGACAGGTCAATTTCGATAATGTGATAGCCTCTTTTCGATAGCTGTTGATTGACATGGCGGTTGCCAGGGAGACTGATGATCGTTTTTTTTCCGATTGAAAGGACGTTGGTGCCAAGCGTAAATTGTTCGTCCTCGGGCACCTCAATAAGATCATAACGTTTTGCCAGCATATCGGCTGCATCTGGCTCAATGGCCTGTGAATAAATTAACGCTTCGCTTTCAGATATAATGTTAAATACGCAGTCCAAATGCAAAAATTTTTCATGAAGCTTCACTGGAACGATCGTATATTCAGGAAGTGCCTCTTCTAGCTGGCCGATAGCTGAAATGTCGGTGCGCTGGCTGATTCCGACATAGACAATGTCATCATCGATAATGACGTCTCCGCCTTCAATACTCGTATCAAGCATGCGGGTGTAAGAGATACCTTGGCTGTGAAAAAAATCTTTTATAACGGCTTCTTCTCCTTGGCGAATCGGTTCAGTCATGCTTGACAGAAAGGCTTTTTCTCCGATGACAAATCCTATGTCCCTAGTAAAAACCTGTTCTGGGAGTCCGTCGCGAACGGGCAAAAGGACGACCTCAACGTTGTGTGACCTAAGTGCCTCCACTAAGCGGCTGTGCTGGTCGTTAGCGGTTTTTACATGAATATTGTCATCTTCAAAATGTTTTTGTGTTTCGTTTATAACATCTTTTATGGTCATGTGCTCAGGTTTGCATAAGATCACTTTTTGAAGTGTGCCGTATTCCGTTCGGCATACCGTTTTGTGCTGAGATTTCGGGATGGATACGTCCATTTGTTTTTCCTCCTAAAGTGTGAAGAATACATTTATTATTCCCTCATCATGAAAATCATTAAACCATTTTAAATTTTAGACAAATGGAAGAGAATATTGTTTAATAGGAGAATATAAGTGCATTTAGCTAAAAGATCAGACATCAAAGGGGAGAAAGGTATGGAAACACCGGAAACAAGATTTTGTAAAGAGTCAAAGGTTGTGAAAACCAGCAGGGTGTTCCCGCTTGACACGAACAACCATAATACGCTGTTTGGCGGAAAATTAATGAGCTACATAGACGACATTGCCTCTATTTCAGCGGCGCGCCATTGCAGACGTGAAACGGTAACAGCTTCAATGGATTCTGTAGATTTTTTAAAGCCGATCGGGCAAAAGGATTCTGTCTGCCTAGAGTCATATGTGACATGGGTCGGCACATCTTCCATGGAAGTATTTGTGAAAGTTATTAAGGAGCATTTGATGACTGGCGAACGGGAACTCGCTGCCACATCCTTTTTGACATTTGTCGCATTAGATTCAAATGGCAAGCCGGTGCCTGTACCGAGGGTTGTACCGGAAACAGAAGAAGAAATCATGCTGCATAATACAGCTGTACAGCGTGCTAATGAACGTAAGAACCGCAAGAGACACAGCCAGGCGCTTGCAAATGCGCTCGGAACTGATAAGCCTTGGTGAACGTTAAACCCAAAACATAAGTTGTTTTGGGTTTTTTTGTACTTTTCAATGGTGATTATTACAATGGTTAGTCCGTTTTTGCTAGGGGATTCTATAAAAAAGCAACAAATGTCATGTTAAATTGATAATTTTGTGACAACTTTATTAAAGATTCATTTTAGATATATCTTTTATTCGTAAGATCATGTATTTTAAAGATATATTTTAAATACATCTTTTCGAAAGGATTGTTTATAAAATGTTAGATAACAAAACAATCGAAATTATTAAAAGCACTGTACCCGTATTGCAACAGCATGGAGAAACAATCACTGGCCGTTTTTACGATCGGATGTTTCAAGACCATCCAGAGCTTTTGAACATTTTTAATCAAACAAACCAAAAGAAAAAAACACAGCGAACTGCACTGGCAAATGCCGTTATTGCAGCTGCGGCAAACATTGACCAATTAGGAAACATCATTCCGGTTGTCAAACAAATCGGCCACAAGCACCGCAGTATCGGAATTAAGCCTGAGCACTACCCAATCGTCGGTAAATATTTGCTGATTGCGATTAAAGATGTATTGGGAGACGCTGCAACTCCTGACATTATGCAGGCATGGGAAAAAGCGTACGGAGTCATTGCTGACGCGTTCATCGGAATTGAAAAAGACATGTATGAACAGGCTGAAGAGCAAGCCGGCGGCTGGAAGGAGTATAAGCCATTCGTTATCGCAAAAAAAGAGCGGGAAAGCAAAGAAATTACATCCTTCTATTTGAAACCGGAAGACAGCAAGCCGTTACCTGAATTCCAAGCAGGGCAATATATCAGCATCAAAGTGCGGATTCCTGATTCTGAATATACGCATATCCGCCAGTACAGCCTGTCTGATATGCCGGGAAAAGACTATTATCGAATTTCAGTGAAGAAAGATGGTGTCGTGTCTTCCTACTTACACGATGGGCTGCAGGAGGGAGATTCAATAGAGATCAGCGCACCGGCAGGGGACTTTGTTTTAGATCATGCATCACAAAAAGATCTCGTTTTGATCAGTGCCGGAGTTGGCATTACACCAATGATCAGCATGCTGAAAACATCTGTTTCCAAACAGCCTGAACGGCAAATTCTGTTCATTCATGCGGCGAAAAACAGTGAATATCATGCATTGCGCCATGAAGTAGAAGAAGCAGCAAAACATTCTGCTGTTAAAACAGCATTTGTGTATCGCGAGCCGACAGAGGAAGACCGTGCAGGTGATCTGCATTTTCATGAAGGACAGATTGATCAGCAATTCCTCAAAGAACTGATTGCCAACACAGATGCGGATTACTATATTTGCGGTTCACCGTCGTTTATTACGGCAATGCATAAGCTTGTATCAGAGCTCGGATCAGCGCCGGAGTCTATCCATTACGAGCTATTCGGCCCGCAATTAAGTTTGGCGCAGTCCGTTTGAACACATACATGAAACTCTTCTCCTTTCAGAGAAGAGTTTTTTATTGAGATATAAGAAGGCAGACAAGCGCCGGTTTCTACATCCGGACAATCACAGACCCGCTGCCATTTGTGCATACACGGTTTTGCTGTTCTTGCATTGTTCTCAGCAATTCATTGTTTACCTCAATCGCTCTAATTAGTTGCTTCATTCTTAGCTCCAAACCGGCCAGCCTGTCGATTGTTTGCTGCTGGTAGCCCTCGGGTTGGGGAGCCAATGGCAGATCAAAGGGCCAAAGGGTATTCGACTTCTGATTTTTCATATTGCGTATTGCGCCTCCAATCGGTGTCACTTTCTATTATGTTATGTTCAGGCGATATGCACGTTCGCCTAGACACTGATGCATAGAGGGCCTGCCACGGGGCACAATAGGCTCAATATGACCAGCGGATGGAGGTAAAGATCGGTGTTATGGATGGTATGGGTATTTTTACTGAAGCCAGTTATCGTATTTTCGATTGCATATATTTTGTTTCGGCTTGCCGGTAAAAAAGCTGTGTCACAAATGAACAATTTTGACCTGCTTTTGACCTTCGCAATCGGAACCATTATCAGTGAGCCGATCCTTACATCCAAGCTGCCGATGTCAATTTATTATGCGGGTGCTTTTTTGGTGCTTTATCTTATCATGAGCAAGCTCTCTTTATCTAATAAATGGCGATGGCTCCTAGTCGTGAGCCCGACTGTCCTAATCCGAAACGGGGATATTGATGAACGCGGCCTTCGTAAAGAAAGGCTGACTGTTAATGAGCTGCTCGGAAAGCTGAGGGAAAAGGGCTATGCCGACCCGGCTGACATTGATCTTGCTATCATTGAAGAAACGGGAGAAGTAAGCGTCATCCCGAAAGAGGAAGCGAGAGCGGTGCAGGTGCGGGATTTGAATATGGAAGCTGAACGGAATTTTATCCCGATTCCGCTCATACTGGATGGCGAAATCCTTGATCATAATTTGAAATATCTCCAAAAAAACCGATCCTGGCTGTTTGAGAAGCTTGAGGAAAAAGGGTACAGCCCCAAACTGCTGTCTTCGATTACCCTTGGCACGATGAATGCACGCGGTGATATATCCCTTGATTTAAATACCGCTAATGAACCGCAGCATGATCCTTACTTATATAAACCGGGAAATAACAATTAAGATGGCTCTCTCTTGTAATGAGAGCTTTTTTCTTTTTTAAAGGGAATTTTTGTTTGGTGTCAAATGTACCTAGTTAGGAGGGGAACTGAACATGAAGGACTTATCCATAAGAAACGACATGGCGCCAACGGTCAGTTTGCTGTATTCCGCAGTGGAAGAAAACAGTCTCCGTCTGGCTTCCATCGTAAGCCATATGACACACAGTGAACTTTACTATAAGGGGCGCTGCCAAACAAAAAACAGCACGGCTCAGCTTTTGCACCATATCACAAATGTTGATATCAGATGGGTCTGGCGTATCAAGGAAAATCGGATCCCGGACCATATTGAACAGGCATACGGCCCGATGACAGATGAAAGCGGACGGCTGCCTGAACCGGTGAATCAGCCAGACTTAGATGAACTCCTGAAAAGACATCAGCATGTAGTAGAGAAGCTGAAATCGGTATGCTTCACTTTAACTGAAAATGCTTTGAACCAGCCGCTTTCCTTCGAAGGTGACACCGCGACGATACGATGGGGAATTTGGCATATGGCAGATCATAACCGCTATCATCAGGCACATATTGAAGCTCTCAAAAAAGAATGGAAGCAGGATGTGGCGAAGTATGAACGCTAAAACGAAGCTTGTGACTGATCGAATTCGTTTGCGCTGTATGGAAGATCGGGATCAAGCCACTTTGTTTGGGCTGCTTTTTAATGATCCTGACGTCATGACATATTATTCCGGTTTAAAAGATAAGAGGCAAACCCGCGAGTGGGTCAATTGGAACCAACGAAATGAAAAAGGGTACGGCGTTAGTCTGTGGATCGCCGAAGATAAGCGGACAGGGGAGTTTTTGGGGCAATGCGGCATCGTTCCCCAGCAGATCGAAAATCAAACCGTAATGGAAATTGGCTATATGTTTGCCCGCCGCCACTGGGGGAACGGCTATGCGCAAGAAGCGGCTCGGGCCTGTCTGGACTATGGCTTTAACGAGCGGCAGTTCGGCAAAATGGCGGCTTTGATTGATCCGGGTAACAAAGCGTCCATACGGGTAGCGGAGAAAATCGGCATGCATTACAGCAAAACGATCAGAAAATGGAATAAACCGATCGCGGTATATGAAAGAAAATCTTACAATTGAAAGATAGAGCTGAGTTTAGTATCATGATATCATGTAAAGTTTTCTAGGGTTCCGCATGTCAATTGACATGGACTGGTCCGAGAGAAAACACATACGCGTAAATAGAAGCGCGTATGCACACGGAGGGAAAAAAGCCCGGGAGAGTCAATCTCATGTGAGACGACTGTCCGGGGTTTTTTTGTTTTCGGAGAATCTTAATAGATAGAAAGGAATGACTCAAAATGAAATGGGGATTGGTCGTGCTTGCCGCTGTTTTCGAGGTTGTTTGGGTGATAGGCTTAAAGCACGCTGACTCAGCCTTAACATGGAGCGGCACTGCCATCGGCATCATATTCAGCTTTTACCTTCTAATGAAGGCGACTCACAGTCTGCCTGTTGGTACCGTGTATGCCGTCTTTACCGGGCTCGGCACAGCGGGAACAGTACTTAGTGAAATCGTTCTTTTTCATGAACCGGTTGGATGGCCGAAGCTATTGTTAATTGGCGTGCTCTTAATCGGTGTAATCGGGTTGAAGCTTGTGACACAGGATGAGACAGAGGAAAAAGGAGGCGAGGCATAATGCTGCACTGGATCAGTTTATTGTGCGCGGGCTGTTTAGAAATGGCCGGCGTGGCCCTTATGAATCAATATGCGAAAGAAAAAAGCGTGAAATGGGTGCTGTTGATCATTGTTGGTTTTGCCGCTTCATTTTCCTTGCTGTCGTACGCAATGGAAACCATTCCGATGGGAACGGCTTACGCGGTCTGGACAGGAATTGGCACCGCCGGCGGGGCGCTTATCGGCATCCTCTTTTACAAGGAGCAGAAAGACGCCAAACGGATCTTCTTTATCGCGTTGATTTTATGCTCAGCAGTTGGTTTAAAAATTCTGTCATAAATTGATTTTTATCAAATCTTCAGTATAATGGATAAATAGTTTAGACTTACAAAGATAAGAGGGATTATTCATGAAATCATATATGACTCAGCGGTTGGACGAATACCGTGTCGGAAATGAGGATAAAGGGCGGCTCTTGGTCAGCTGCCCCGATCAGCCGGGTATCGTCTCTGCAGTTTCCGCGTTTTTATTTGAACACGGTGCCAATATTATAGAATCAAATCAATATACGACAGACCCTGAAGGCGGCCGATTCTTCCTGAGAATCGAATTCGACTGCGCAGGCATTCGTGAGAAAAAAACATCACTTCAGGCGGCGTTTGCCTCTGTAGCGGATAAATTCGACATGACATGGAGCTTAACTTTGGCGAGCGAACTGAAGCGTGTCGCCATTTTCGTTTCAAAGGAGCTCCATTGCCTGCATGAGCTGATTTGGGAATGGCAAACCGGCAACCTGATGGCGGAGATCGCTGTTGTCATCAGTAACCATGAGGAAGCGAGAGAGCTGGTTGAGCGCCTGAACATTCCATTCCACTATATGAAAGCGAACAAAGACATCAGAGCGGAAGTCGAAAAGAAGCAGCTTGAACTGCTGGAGCAGTACGATGTTGATGTCATCGTGCTCGCACGCTATATGCAGATTCTAACTCCTGATTTTGTTTCGGCTCATCCGAATCGCATCATCAATATCCACCATTCATTCCTGCCAGCTTTTATCGGTGCGAATCCGTACAAACGGGCCTACGAGCGCGGCGTGAAACTGATCGGTGCGACATCTCATTATGTGACAAACGATCTTGATGAAGGGCCGATCATTGAACAGGATATTGAGCGTGTGGACCACCGCGATAATGCGGAAGCGCTGAAAAACATCGGAAGAACAATTGAGCGCAGCGTGCTTGCCCGTGCTGTGAAATGGCATTTGGAAGACCGTGTCATCGTTCATGAAAATAAAACAATCGTCTTTAACTAGACTGCAAGAGGCCCGCGCAATGCGGGCTATTTTTGATGACAAAAAACCTTGACAAGTGTCTTTTTTCTTTGCATAATATAAAAAAATCATTGAGCGTTGAAGAGGATTAGTAAGCAGACCTTTCTGTGACAGAGAGCAAAATGAATCGCTGAAACATTTTGCCGCATGAAACCTGCCGAACCTGCCTTGGAGTCCTAGGGGAAAAACCTAGGCGCATAACCTGGCGTTACAGGAGAGCGGAGCGTGCACAAGCGCGTTCAATCAAGGTGGTACCACGGAAACCCATTTCGTCCTTATGAATCAGGATGAAATGGGTTTTTTTATTGTAGAAGAGCCGCGGAGGAGAATAAATGAAAAAACAAAGAATAGTAGTGAAAATAGGAAGCAGTTCGCTCACGAATAGCAAAGGAAGCATTGATGAGGCAAAAATCAGAGAGCATGTTCAGGCGATTTCCGTGTTAAAAAAAGCGGGGCATGAAATGATTCTGATTACCTCGGGTGCCGTAGCGGCGGGGTTTTCCAGCCTCGGTTATCCGTCCCGTCCCGTTACCATCAAAGGAAAACAGGCGGCGGCCGCGGTCGGACAAACACTGTTAATGCAGCAATATATGAATCAATTTAAACAATACTCACTGACTCCGGGACAAATCCTTTTAACGAGAAATGATTTTTCGAAAAGAGAACGGTATCGAAACGCGTATGCTACGATAATGGAATTATTGGAACGCGGCGTCATTCCGATTATCAACGAGAACGATTCTACATCTGTTGAAGAATTGACATTCGGAGATAATGATATGCTTTCTGCGTTAGTCAGCGGATTGATTCACGCGGACCAGCTCATGATTCTCACCGACATTAACGGACTGTATGATGCCAATCCAAATGAAAATCCTGAGGCGAAACGATTTGATTATTTGCCAGAGATCACGCCTGAATTGCTTGGATATGCAGGTTCAGCTGGATCAAAGGTCGGCACCGGCGGAATGAAATCAAAGCTGTTAGCCGCACAAACCGCGCTGTCTCTGGGAGTGAAAGTATTCATTGGAACTGGCAGCGGAGAGCAAAAACTTGCGGACATTTTGGACGGCAGGGGAGACGGCACTTATATCGGAGACAAAGAACTATCTTCGGTTAACAACACAAGGCAGTGGATTCAGTTCCACTCGCCGATATCGGGAGAAATTATCATTGATGCGGGTGCCGAGGAGGCGATGATCCATAATGGAAGCAGCCTTTTGCCCGCTGGCGTTGTGGGCGTGAACGGAAGCTTTCCGAAAGGGGCGGTCGTGGAAGTCAGGGGACCGGGCGGCGTGATCGGCAAAGGCCAAACCCATTACTCCTCTGAGGAGATTATGGAGGCCAAGGGCAAACGCAGTGACGAACTTGATTTTGAGAAAACGTTTGAGGTTATTCATAGGAATGACTGGGTCAATGTAAAAGACTAGGAGGCGGAAAAATGAGTGAAGTTTCTGTAAAAGCGAAGCTGGCGAAAGAAGCAGCAGCCGAAATGATCATGAAAACAACAGCCGAGAAGGATGAGGCGCTCAGCCTCATTGCAAACGGACTCCGCAAAGAACTGGATTTTCTCTTGGCGGAGAATGCAAAAGACATTGTGAACGGAAAAGAGAATGGTTTAACACCGGACGTCATTGACCGTCTCACATTGGATGAGAAACGGATACGCGATATCGCGGACGCGGTGGAGCTCTTAATCGACTTAGCGGACCCGGTCGGCGACTCTCTTGAAACGATTGAAAAAGAAAACGGCCTGTTTATTGAAAAAATCCGTGTGCCGCTCGGTGTCGTAGGAATGATTTATGAGGCGAGGCCAAACGTCACAGTTGATGCGGCTACCCTTTGCCTGAAGACAGGGAACGCGGTTGTGCTGCGGGGAAGCTCCTCAGCCATCCACAGCAACAAAGCGCTCGTCAGTGTCATTCACAGAGCACTTGAGCAATCAGCGCTTCCGATTCACGCTGTGCAGCTGATTGAGGATACGAGCAGAGAGACAGCAAAAGAGCTCTTTACGTTAAATGATGGCTTAGACGTATTGATTCCGCGCGGAGGCAAGAAACTGATTGATCTCGTTGTGAGAGAATCAACGGTTCCTGTATTAGAAACGGGAGCAGGAAACTGCCACATATTCATTGACGAAACAGCCAAACCGCAAATGGCAGAAAAGGTTGTCGTAAATGCCAAAACGCAACGCCCTTCCGTATGCAACGCGATTGAATCATTGCTGATTCACAAGGCTTGGGCAAGACAGCATGGGAGAGAATTGCTGGACCAGCTGGAAAACGCGGGAGTTGAAATTCGCGGTGATGAATTGGTATGTGAACTTCATCCTTCAGGCAAACAAGCATCAAAAGAAGATTGGGAAACCGAATTTTTAGCGCCTGTCCTCAGCGTAAAGACGGTTGAAAACGTCCAAGAAGCTGTGAAGCATATCCAACAATACGGCACCAATCATTCTGAAGCGATTTTAACTGAAAATGACAAAAACGCGGCATATTTTCAAACGGCTGTCGATGCTGCCGCTGTCTATCATAACGCGTCAACCCGCTTTACCGACGGCTTTGAATTCGGCTACGGAGCCGAAATCGGCATCAGCACGCAAAAGCTTCATGCAAGAGGACCGATGGGGCTTCCTGCACTGACTTCTACAAAATACATCATTAAAGGAACTGGGCAAATCCGTGAATAGCAGGGCAATGTTCAATGAAAAAGCTTATCTCATTACGAGATAAGCTTTTTTATACGCGAAAAATTGACATTTCAAATTTAATTGTGTACAATTTAATTATATAAAATATATTGGGGGAATGAAAAATGAGTCAGCCATTATTTACAGCAACTGTTTCAGCGGTAGGAGGAAGAGAAGGAAAGGTCATTTCATCAGACCGCGTTCTTGAGCTTGATGTCGCAATGCCGGGGACACCGAGAGCCAAGAAATTAGAAAAAGCGACAAATCCAGAGCAGCTGTTTGCAGCAGGTTATGCAGCTTGCTTTGACAGCGCCCTGCAGCTTGTCGCAAGAACAGAACGGGTAAAAGTAGAGACAGAGGTTACAGCGAATGTAAGTCTGTTAAAGGATGAAGCGGACCAGGGCTACAAGCTTGGTGTGACGCTGCAAGTAAAAGGAGAAGGAGTCAGTGCATCAGAATTGGAGGCGCTTGTGAAAAAAGCGCACGGCGTCTGCCCGTACTCAAAAGCAACCTCCGGAAATATTGATGTGACACTTGAAGTTGCTGAATAAATAAAAAGAGGATGCCTGTACAAGGCATCCTCAATTTTTTTGATGAAGTGTTTCCAGCAATGTATATAGAGCGGATTTTAACTGTTTGAGATCCTCCCCAGACTGCTTTGAGAGCCCCAGAATTGTCTCTGGAATGTCAACCGCTTTTTCTTTTAATAACGCTCCGGCCTCTGTCAGGCTGATCAACACGGACCGCTCATCCTCTTCAGATCTTTTTCTCGTAATCAAACCCTGTTGTTCCATTCGTTTAAGCATCGGAGTGAGCGTCCCTGAATCTAAATACAGCTGTTCGCCCATTTTTTTGACAGTAAGCGTTTCATGTTCCCATAACAATAGCAAAGCCAAATATTGAGGGTATGTTATATTCAGCTTATCAAGCAGCGGCTTGTATTGCTTTGTCATTTCCCGCGAACTCGCATATAGCAAAAAACAAAGCTGATTCTCCAATTTCATATGATCAAATTTATTTTCCATTTTGTTCACCAACTCTTTTTTGTCATTCGATTCTATTGTATCTGAAAAACCTCACTTTTCCTATTCTCGGCAAACATAGCATGTTTAAAAAGATCAGAAAGGGAAATATAACAACTAGATACAAATAAGGAGGTTGGGAAATATGGCACTATTTACAGCAAAAGTAACCGCGCGAGGCGGACGAGCAGGACATATTACATCAGATGACGGTGTTCTTGATTTTGATATTGTCATGCCAAATGCCAAAAAAGAAGGACAAACCGGCACAAATCCGGAACAGCTCTTTGCGGCAGGGTATGCTGCATGCTTCGGCGGCGCGCTCGAACACGTAGCCAAAGAGCAGAATATCGAAATTGATTCGGAGATTGAAGGGCAGGTCAGCCTCATGAAGGATGAGAGCGACGGCGGGTTTAAAATCGGTGTCACACTTGTTGTGAACACGAAAGATTTAGATCGGGAAAAGGCACAAGAGCTTGTCAACGCCGCTCATGAATTCTGTCCTTACTCAAAGGCAACCAGAGGAAATGTTGATGTAAAACTAGAATTAAAATAATGACCGGCATCCTGAGGATTCTCAGGATGTTTTTTGGTGTCGGACATGCGGGGCGGGCACAGATTTATGATAAAACTTCAGAGAAGCGTTTGAAGCATGCCTTTAAACCAAAAGTTACAGATGAAGCGGGTGGCTGGCACGGTGTCTGCCGTGCTGAATTGCGCGTATATGCTGTTTTGTATTTGCACAGGGCATAGCGGCTACTTGGAGAAATAACAAGGACCAGGCCGCGCATGCCTGATCCTTTTAATATTCTTTCTTATTGGCGAAGTTCCGCCATGCTTGAAACGGGGATAAATGCTCTGTTAGTGTCACTTGATAAAAGGGGATCGTTCTTTCTTCAGCAGGTTTATCAATTTCTTTATAAATGAATGAATCATCAAACCCGGCTTCGGCAGCGTCTGTGTGCTCAGCTGCATAGAAAACGGCTTTAGGCCGGGCCCAGTAGATGGCGCCCAAGCACATTGGGCATGGTTCACAGCTCGTATACAAAATGCAGTCATCAAGCTGGTAGGCTCCTAGCACCTTACAGGCTTTCCGAATAGCTGTGACTTCCGCGTGGGCAGTCGGATCATTGCTTGTTGTGACGTTGTTCTGTCCCTCTGCGATAATGGCTCCGTCTTTCACGATAACGGCTCCAAAAGGCCCGCCGATTCCTGCATTCACTCCTTCACATGCGAGAGTGACAGCCCGTTTTAAGAACGTTTCATGATTCATCCCAATCCCTCCTGTCAATAGAGTGTTATTAGTATAGCCGAAAAGAATGCAAAGAACATTCTTAAAAAAGTGCAAAATAAACAAAGTATTTGGGGGATTTGCTAAATAAGAAACCGATTGTGGCTGTATTATAGAAAAAAACCATCTGCCAAATGCAGATGGTTTTTTCAAATTATACTAGCTGTGTCTGCTGTGCTCTTGCCTGTTTTGCAGCTTCAACCATGTTTTTCAATGCTGCAACCGTTTCTTCCTGCTGTCTTGTTTTCAATCCGCAGTCCGGATTTACCCAGAAGCGGTCAGTCGGACAGACGGCAAGCGCATCAACGATAATATTGTACATTTCTTCAGTTGACGGCACACGAGGGCTGTGAATGTCATATACACCAAGGCCAAGCCCTTTCAAATACGGGTGGTTTTTTAAGTAATCTAAAAATCCTCCGTGGCTTCTGCTATGTTCGATTGTAATCACATCGGCATCAAGATCATTGATTGTATCAACGATATCTTCGAAGTTGCTGTAGCACATATGTGTATGAATTTGTGTCTCGTTTTTCACGGAAGAAGTGGTTAATCTGAAAGCTTCTGCCGCCCAAGTCAAATACTCATCCCAATCGCGGGTTTTCAATGGAAGGCCTTCACGCAGCGCTGGTTCATCGACTTGAATGATTTGAATGCCTGCGTCTTCAAGCGCTTTAACTTCTTTGCGAAGGGCAAGCCCGATTTGGAAGGCGATTTCTTTCCTCGAGATGTCGTTTCGAGGGAAAGACCAGTTTAAGATTGTAACCGGGCCCGTCAGCATTCCTTTCACATGCTTGGAAGTCAATGACTGTGCGTAGACTGTGTCTTTCACTGTCATCGGTTCAATAAATTCAACATCTCCGTAAATGACTGGCGGGCGGACACAGCGTGAGCCGTATGATTGAACCCAGGCATATTTAGTGAAGGCGAAACCGGCCAGCTTTTCACCGAAGTATTCGACCATGTCTGTCCGTTCAAATTCGCCGTGAACAAGGACATCAAGCTCCAATTCTTCCTGAATATCAATCCATCTTTTTGTTTCCGCATTGATAAAGTTTTGATACTGTTCATCGGACCACTCAGCTTTCCGCCATTTTTGGCGTGCGCTCCGCACTTCAGCAGACTGCGGGAAGCTTCCGATCGTTGTCGTCGGCAAAAGCGGAAGGCCGAGAGATTCATTTTGCAGGGCTAAACGTTCTTCAAACGGAATCGGGCGCTTGAAGTCTTTATCGGTTAATTGCTCAAGCTCTTTCTTTTGTTCGGAATTGGCGCCTGTTGCAAACTGTTTAAGCGCCTGGATATCAGCCTTAGCCTGCTGAATCTCTTCGCTGATCGCCGCTTTTCCTGATACTAAGCCTTCTTTCAAAGCTGTCAGCTCGGCCAGCTTTTCTTTTGCGTAGGATAATCCGTTCAATAGGTCTTTTTCCAAATGCTCATCAGGGTGTTTCGCTACTGGAACATGTAGCAGGCTGCTGGAAGGCTGAATCCACAGTTCATCAACTTTTGCAATGCTGAGAATATCAAGAACGGCATCGAGACGCTCTTCAAGGTCCGCTTTCCAAATGTTGCGTCCGTCGATAACGCCGGCTGCCAGCACTTTGTCTGTCGGAAAGCCATGTGTTTTAAGCTGTTCCAGGTTTCTGCCTTTGTCGTGAACGAAATCAAGGCCAATTCCCTGAACCGGGTAAGAGATCAGCTCTTCATAAGCATCAACAGAATCAAAATACGTCTGCAAAAGCACATTCAAGGATGAAAGCTCACTTGTAATGCTTTCAAATAATTCTTTTGCACCGCGGACATCTTCACTAGAGGCGGTAACGAGCGCCGGCTCATCGATTTGAACCCATTTTACGCCTTCTTCTTCAAGCTCTTTCAAAAGCTGTACATATAATGGCACAAGGCGTTTTTGGATCGCTTTTGCTTCAGACGGTTCATAGCCTTTAGCAAGCGTAACGAACGTATAAGGGCCGACAATCACAGGCTTTGTTTCCACACCGTATTCCTGTTTGATCCGGCGATAATCTTCGAGTTGTTTGTTTCTTGTCAGACGGAACTCAATGCTCTCGTCATATTCCGGAACGATGTAATGGTAATTTGTATTAAACCATTTTGTCATTTCACTAGATACAGCGTCTTTGATTCCGCGGGCGATAGCGAAGTATGTATCGGTAGCGTCAGTCAAATGTCTGAACCGTTTCGGGATCCAGTTGAAGCTGACTGCTGTGTCGAGTACATGGTCATACTGTGTGAAATCAGAAACAGGCACAACATCAATCTGCTGGTCAATTTGTGTTTTTACTGCGGATAAAAATAGTTCGTCGATTTGCTTCAAAAACGTTTCTTTATCAGTACTGCCTTTCCAATACGCTTCAAGTGCTTTTTTCCATTCCCGGTTCAGTCCGATTCTCGGAAATCCTAAATTCGATGTTTTGATGGTTGTCATTGTTTCTCCTCCTTTATATGTAAAACACTCTCTTTAACCCGCGGATACAGGCTGCTAAGAGGTTTTCTCACAACAAAAAGCCTCTTTCCCATGAGAGAAAGAGGCTTTTCTGCGTAAAACACTGCCTCTCTCATCTCTCAGACACAATCTGATGGAATTAGCACCGTGCCTTATGAGACATCAGTCTCGGCGCGAAAAGCAGTGCGCCCCATTTCACAATGGTATTACGGTCGGTTGCTGTTGGGGTCAAAAGGCCAATCCCTCGCCCAACTCTCGATAAGAGAAAATGTTATTAATTTTTTGAAAAGTTGAATCATTTGTTGGTAATCTTAACAGTAATTCAAATTCATTGTCAACATAGAATTTGAAATTTTTATTTACATGATGTGGTGTATATTATATAAGAAAAATAATCTTATAGGGTCAACAAATGTGATTGCTCTGCTTTTTCTGCGAGCTCATCAGGAGCTGTTAAATACAGGAATCCATTGCCTGCCAGCGTTTTTGCAATATCAAGAGGAAGTGTCCTGCGGATTAGCTGTGCGAAAACCTCAGATTCAGAAAGCTTTCTTTGAAATGATTCTTCTTCATAGCTTTTGATTAAAGCAAGCGCACCGCTGACATGAGGGGCAGCCATTGAAGTGCCGGTCAGCTTACCGTACTTCTTGTTGGGAAGGGTGGATAAGATGTTTTCTCCTGGTGCCACAAGGTCAATCTCTTTATTCGCGTTAGAAAATTCTGATAATTCTCGCGCTACTGAAACAGATCCAACTGCAATGACTTCGTTATAAGCTGCGGGGTAGGAAAGCTCTTCTGTGCGTTCGTCGCCGTCACCTTCATTTCCCGCTGCACAAACGACAAGCACTCCGTTTTTCACTGCGTTTTTCACTGCTTCTTCCAGCTCTGGCACATCGCTTGGCCCTCCAAGGGACATTGAGATGATGTCGACTTTCTGTTCCACCGCGTAGTTGATGCCGTTAATTATCCATTCGTATTGTCCGCTGCCATTCTCGCCGCCAAGAACCTTCACAATCAATAGGCTTGCCTCAGGCGCGACTCCGGCAATGCCTCCGTTTGAATCATTAGCTGCAATTGTTCCGGCGACGTGTGTGCCGTGTCCGTTGTAGTCGGAAATCGCATCTTCCTTGCCGCCGTCGTCATCCGTGAAGTTCTTTCCGCCGATGATTTGATTTTTTAAATCAGGGTGGCTTGTGTCGCAGCCCGTGTCTAATACAGCAACTTTAATATTTTTGCCTTTTACCCCTTTTGCCCACATTTCTGGCGCCTTAATCACTTTAATGCCCTCAGGAAGCTCGTTTACATCCATGATCTGCTCATTCGTCACATACGGGATCAAGCGGATTTCACCATTCATAAAAAAGCCCTCCTTTTTTATGCTTGCAAGTGGATTCAAGGGTGTTGTCTCATATTATATGAAAAAAACAAGCGCTCGGACAGAGCCATTTGAAGCATTTTGAAAAAATAGGATACACACCAAAGAATTAGTAATTTTCAAAATATTGGGTGGCTTCGGCGTGTATGACTGGGATTCAACTGTAAGTCAAGTTATAATAGTGTTGGGGAAAGGAGCAGTGTCATGAAACTGAATGAAAAATTATATGCATTTTTTTCAGAGCATGTGGAACAAATGGCCGAGGAATGGATTGAAACGATGGAGGAAAGTGATCCGAATTCGCTTTACGCCCTACATAATGCAACAGTAACGGAAGAATTGAAAGAGCAGGACAGAGAATTTTACCGGCATCTGAATTACATGTATGTTTTACCGGAAAAACAATTTCTCGAAGAGTTTCAAGAGTGGGTCATTGAGCTGACCAACGATCAAAAACATCTCGACACACCGGTTCAGTATGTCATTCGGGAGTTTATGAGAAACAGGAGATTATATACGAAGTATTTTGAGAAGTTCGCAGAAGAAAATGAATCAGCGTTTGAACCGGGAGAGAAGCAAAAATGGGCAGATTTGATTGTAAAAGTATTTGATTTCACCATTTATACATTCGTTGATCACGCTGAAATGAATGCCAAGCAGCAATTAAACGCCCAAAGAGAAATGATATTGGAATTAAGCTCACCTGTCATTACCCTGAGCAAATCAACAGCTCTGCTGCCACTTGTCGGTGACATTGATACCGAACGGGCGAAGTTTATTCTGGAAAACACGCTTCAAGCTTGTGCGAAAAGACGTGTGGAGCATCTGTTAATCGATCTGTCAGGTGTTGTTGTGGTGGATACGATGGTGGCGCACCAGATCTTTAAATTGATTGAGGCGCTTAATCTGATCGGTGTCCGGTCAACCCTGTCAGGAATCAGGCCTGAAATTGCGCAAACTGCTGTACAGCTGGGGATTGACTTTTCGAATATTACCATTAAAACCAACCTTGCCCAAGCATTAAACTATCATCAATAAAAAAATCCGCTATCTGTGATAGCGGATTTTTTATGATGCGAAACATAAAGATACGAGAAAGGATCCCGCGAATAATATGAGGACGAGGCAAAAGAACACCCAGTCGCGCCGGTTCACGCTCAATGTCCTGTAGTATGTCCGGTTTCTGCTTCCTGTAAATCCTTTCGATTCCATCGCAAGCGCTGTCCGTTCCGCTTTTCTGATGGCGCTTGCCAATAGCGGTATGGTATATCGTTTTAACGCACTGATTTTATTCATGATGCCGCTCTCCGCCGCTCCTCCTCTGATTTTATGAGCCTGCTGAATCAGCTGGACCTCATCCTTTAACAGCGGAAGAAAGCGAAAGCCTGCAATGACACCGTACGCGAGCTTTGGTGAGAGCCTGCACTGCTGGACAAGGCTCAGCATAAATAAAATCGGATCGGTTGTAAAAACAAACATCATCGATAAGGCGGAAAAGCATAAAATACGAAACCCGAGAGAGATGCCGACAGACACATTATCGCTGTTAATTGAGATAGGGCCTGCTTGAAACAAAAAATTATCCGGTGTTGTCGGCACTTTTCCAAAAACTGCGGCTGTCCACACGCATCCGAATGCTAAAATCAAAAACGGAATCGTAAACAACAACCATTTTTTCAATGGGATTCCGGCCGCCAGTAGAACGCCCGCAACGATGATGATATAAAAACATGCCGGAGTGTATGGGTTGTAAATAAACGACAGCATGACGACACAACAAAAAACCGCCGCCGCTTTCACAGTCGGATTAATGAGATGTAACGGCTGCTTCATCACGCACCTCCTCTTGAAATGCCATCCATTCATATAGAAGGGGAAGGGTGAGCTTTGCTTTTTGAACAAGCCCTGTTTCTTGAGAAAACAACTGCGCTGGAGATCCGTCAAAGGCCAGGCCCGTATCGTGAAGCACAAGCACGCTGTCAGCATACGAAGAGACTAGCTCCATATCGTGTGTAATCATAAGGACAGCGGTTCCCTCTGCCTTGATACGCTGAATCATTTCCATGCATTCAGCCGCCGTGCGGGCATCCTGGCCAAAGGTTGGTTCGTCTAATAATAAAACCTTTACGTCATGCATGAGCATAGTAGCTACGCTCAGTCGCCGTTTTTGCCCTTGGCTGATCGCAAACGGATGATGATCAGCCAAATGCGCAAGACCAAAACGCTGCAGCAGGTGTTGCGCTTTTTTCTCAGTTTCAGCATTTGCTTTCTGGCCGAACAGAAGCTCATCATACACCGTATCGGTGACGAATTGATGCTCAGGGTTTTGAAAAACAAATCCCATCCGTTTACGCAATTCTTTTTCTTTATATTTCTGCAGCGGCTGGTCATAAAGAAGGATTTTGCCGCTTTGCGGTTTCATGAGACGGGCCAGAACTGATAAGAGCGTCGATTTTCCAGTGCCGTTCGGACCGACAAGCGCCGTTAAAGAGCCTCCGCGCAACGAAAAGCTGATGTCTTTGAAAATCGTCTGCTGTCCTCTCGCGAACGAAAGGCTGCTGACTTCAAGCACACTCTCCCCAGAAGGAGCTTCCTTCTTTTTGGCATGCCCGGCGGGAATAGGCTCTTTGAACAGCATTTCTTTTGATAAAGTAAACGGCATACTCAGCTTTTCCTGCAGATGACAGACCTTTGGAATGGCGATGCCCAATTTCTTTAGTGTCTCCGCTTCGTGTTGAAATAGATTTTTCGTCAGGCCATCCAGCGCTTTTTTGCCTGATTTGTCAAGCGCGATCGTTCTCTCAATCCAAGCCGCCCATTCATCAAGCTGGTGCTCAATGACGAGGAGGCTGAAACCTTTTTCCCGCTGAAGATCCTTCATCAGATGAACGAACTCCCGCGCTGAGAAAGGGTCTAAAAGAGAGGTCGGCTCATCTAAAATAATAAGCTCAGGCTCCATCGCCAAAATACAGGCGAGAGCCACTTTCTGCTTTTGTCCTCCTGAAAGGGTTGAGATCGTTTTTTCTTTTAAATGGGTAATGCGTAATTTTTCTAATACGGCGTTGATTTTCTCTGTCATTTCTTCTTTTGGAATTTGCAGATTTTCCAGCCCGAACGCTATTTCGTCCTCCACCGTCAGCATGCAGAACTGCTGATCAGGATCCTGAAAAACGACCCCGGCATGCTGAGCAATCGTTTCGGAGGTTTCAGCATCTGTGACCGGCTTTTGAAATAGAAAGACATGTCCGGACTGAATGCCGTCGCAAGCCTCCGGATATAGACCTTTTAAACAAAGGGCGAGCGAGCTTTTACCGCATCCGCTCGGTCCTAATAATAAAACACATTCTCCTTTTTGAAGCTCAAACGAAATGTCTTGAAAAACCGGTTTCTCGTCTTCTTCATAAGAGAAGCTGAGCTGCTCAACCGTCAGAAGCTCATCAAAGGCTTGCATGTTCTGACGCCCGCTTCCGTTTCTTTTTCAGTTCCTTTCCGAGTGCCATTCCGTTTAACACACCTGTATAAGCGAGAGAGTCGCTGACAGCTTTTCCGAGAAGCCCTGCCAAAAGCGCGCCGGAAATGAGACGGATCACAAGCATAATGAGCAGATAACCTGGTGAATAGGCTGCATAGCCAGAAACAAAGAGATCATAGATAAAGCTGGCTACTGAAGACCCCATACCGGCCAGCATAAGGACAGGGAGAGAGTATGCTTTCCAGCGTGTTGCAAGAAATACAGCCTCAGCCCCGAGCCCTTGAACAATGCCAATGACGATGACCATCGGGCCAGACGGATTTCCCAGCAGGCACTCAACGAGAGCGGCAATGATTTCAGAAACGAGCGCCGCACCCGGTTTTCGAATCATGTACGCGGCGATTACAGAAACGATAAACCAAATGCCGTAAATCGGTTCATAGGCGATTGGCCCAAACATACCTGCAAGCACGTTTCCGAAATGTGTAAATAATAAATAAACAACGGCAAATACGATACTGATAACGGACATGATGACAATTTCTTTTACTTTCCAGCTTTTCATTTTATCCCTGCTTTCTGTTTTTTCTTGATGGACTGTTAGCCGAAAGATTCACAGTCATGGTGATGTGGTTTGTTTGCTGCTCAGCCATGCGGAAAACGGCTTCCAATGTGCTGAATACGTCATGCGCATCCCCGTCAAGCTCGCTCGTGTAATGGACACCCTGTACGAAAGTGCCTCGGGCTTTTGCAATGTCGACCGCCTTTTTAATCAATCCCATATAATCCGGCTCGTTCATTGGATAAAGGGCAAATTGGCACGGCGCTTCCGCCTTCAAGCCTCGGACAGCATCTTCATTGACACGCTTATCACCTTTGGAAAGATATGTATCCCCCTGTGTGTCACCCGGGCATCCAATGGAAAACGTGCCGTTCATGACGATGTGTTTTTCGCTGTTTGCTGCATGAAGGTAAATGGCTTTTGCAGCATCGAATACATGATCAATCGATCCGCGTAACACCGTGCTGATATGGTCGGTTTTCGTCCATACCTTGGATGTATCTGTTTTTTTCAGCGCAGACTTGATCACACTGATAAAATCATCCGTCATCGGATATAAAGAGAAGCGAAAACCGGCGATTCTGCTTGTACCGCAAATATGCTCCATTTCTCCGACCTCCTGTTTTTTTGGTAAAATAAAAAACTGCATATCCTAAGGGAATATGCAGTCATAGATCGATTAAGCGCACAAAAAATACACCATTCGGTCAACCTGCACTTCCCCACGCTGGTATTATCCAGATCGGGTCATAAGGGATCAAAGCGCGTTTCTTTCGCGCTTTATCTCAGCCAAAACAGCACCCCTAGTGCTTTCCGTATACAATTTTTTATTTTGACATCATAATAGATGATAAGAATCATTTTGTAAACAACGAAATCATTTTTTTCAAATAGGGACGGGAGAGGATGATCAAATTTGGAAAAAGGACACATATTAATTGTGGAAGATGAAGAAAAAATCGCCAGGGTTCTTCAGCTTGAATTGGAATATGAAGGATACAGCGTCACCATCAAACAAAATGGCACAGAAGGTCTGGATGCGGCAGCGGAGGGCGGGTATTCCTTGGTGCTTCTTGATGTCATGCTTCCGGGGCTTAGCGGACTGGAAGTGCTGCGCCGCTTGAGAAAAACGGATTCGCAGACACCGGTCATATTATTAACGGCGCGAGACAGTATTCCTGATAAGGTAACAGGTCTGGACATCGGTGCAAATGACTATGTCACCAAGCCGTTTGAAATCGAGGAATTGCTTGCGAGAATCAGGGCGGCGCTGCGACAAAATGGAACAAAAACTGAAGATATCGGCACCTTTCTTACATATGACGATTTGCGGGTGAACGAAAAAACCCGTGAAGTGAGACGCGGAGACAAAGAGGTGGAATTAACGCCGCGGGAATTTGATCTGCTCGTCTATATGCTAAAGCATCCGCAGCAAGTGCTGACACGGGAGCAAATTCTAAGCTCGGTATGGGGATTTGATTATATCGGTGATACCAATGTCGTGGACGTCTACATAAGATACATCAGAAAAAAACTGGACTATCCTTACGAAAAACAGCTGATCCATACGATTCGCGGGGTCGGCTATGCCATTAAGGGGTAAACGATGAAGCTGAAGACCAAGATTCATCTATACACTTCGCTATCACTGTTGATTTTATTAATTTTGGTTCATACCGCAGTATATCTCATTTTTTCGTCTGCGCTGACATCAAAGGATGCGGCCCGGCTTGCTGATGAGACGGATAACATTGCCGAAGCGCTGCGTGCCGCTGAAACAGAAGGAGTGGCTTTGCAGGATATGCTGCAGGCCTATCTTCCGGCAAATGGCATGGTGCGTGTAGTGAATGGTGATCAAAAAGCCGTTATGACGATCACAAAAGAAAAAGCCTATAAAGATTTTCCTCTCTCTTTTCATAGCGGAGAAAAGGCAGATGTGAGGAAACATGACGGCAAGCTGTTTGCCGAGGCTGCTGTTCCGGTGATTTGGACCGATGGACAAGTGGTGTCTCTTCAGCTGGTTGAAAGGCTTGAGAACACAGAAGAGAGTCTGTTTCTGTTGAAAATCATCTTAATCGCTGCAAGTGCTGCTGTCTGCATTGCTTCTTTTTTTGCAGGCAGCTTGCTAGCCCGCCGAATCATCAATCCGATCAGACGATTAATGATCACAATGAAAGACATACAGCGAGACAAAGAATTTAAAACGATTTCTTTAGAAGGACAGTCCAACGATGAATTGTATCAAATGGGGCTGACATTTAATGAAATGGCAATGATGCTGAAGGAGCACTATGATAAACAGCAGCAATTTGTTCAAGATGCTTCACACGAATTGAAAACGCCGCTCACCATTATAGAAAGCTACAGCAGCCTGATGAAGCGGTGGGGTGCAAAAAAGCCGGAGGTGCTTGAGGAGTCGATAGAAGCCATTCACTCAGAAGCGGTGCATATGAAAAAACTGACCAATCAGCTTTTGGCGCTGGCCAAAAGTCATCAAGAGCTTGAGCTTGATCTGAAAACAATCGATCTGATTGAAGCGGCGCGGGCGGTTATGCAAACGCTCCAGTCCGTTTATCAGCGTGACATATTGCTTGAAACAGATAAAGAGAGCCTGCTTGTAAAGGCTGATGAAGAACGCATCAAGCAGCTGTTGACCATTTTGCTTGATAATGCAATAAAGTATAGTGAAAAGCCTATTGAGATGTCAGCCGGAACGAGGAATGGACGGCCGTTTCTATCAGTGAGGGATGAAGGCATCGGAATACCTGAGGAGCATATCCCGCATTTGTTCGAACGGTTCTACCGGGCAGATGAGGCACGAAACAGAAAAACAGGCGGAACGGGTTTAGGCCTTTCCATTGCCAAGCAAATCGCCGATGAGCATGGCATTGAGCTGTCTGTCAAAAGCAAGCCGGGACGAGGAACAGCTGTCACCATGCAATTCAGCGAACAGAATGGGGGAGGCCGATGACTAAAACAATAAAAACAGTATCTTTTGCTGCAGTAGCCATTTTAGTTGTCATCATCTGTACGTTTCTCATCATTCGGCAAACCCATGAGAACGTATTGTCAAAGGAGACTGTCGTAAAAAAAGTCGAAGCCTCTTATGAAGGCAAGGTCACGAAAGCAACACAATCAAAGGATAAAAAAACATATGATATAACGCTTGAAAATCAAAAGGGAACTTACTTTGTAAAAGCAGACGCAATATCGGCTGACATTCTTTCAATGAATAGAGTAAAAGCAGTGAATCCATCTGCCATGACAGAAAAAGAAGCCGAGCATCTCGCGCTTGAGCGGGTGCCGGGAACGGTCAAAAAACAAACACGACAAAGTCGAGTTGCCACTTATACCATACAAAAAGAAGATGGAAAAACATACGAAGTGAAGGTAGACATGCAGGCAAAAACAGTCTTGTCTGCCGATCAAATCAGCAGCAAAGATCAACAAAAAACGCCGATTACGAAAAAAGAAGCCAAAACAATTGCAGAGCGAAAAACGGGCGGAACAGCGGATGACGCAGATCTCGAAGAAAGTGAGGGCACTCTCATCTTTGAAGTGGACGTTGATCTTCCTGATAATAAGGAAGCGACAGTGAAAATCAATGCCTACACAGGAAAGGTAGCTAACATTGTGTATGAAGACTGACGGTTTCTCATCAAATTCTCATCTTGCTCTCGTTTTCCTTTCATGTTGAGTGTGTAAACTGTACTCATACAAAACAAAGGAGGACTCACAAATGCTCAAGAAAAAATGGATGGTCGGTCTTTTAGCAGGGTGCCTAGCGGCCGGAGGATTCAGCTATAACGCGTTTGCCAAAGAAAACAATGAAAACAGACAGGCTTCTTCTAAGACGGATGCACTCACTGAACAAGAAGCAGAAGCAATTGCTAAAACAGTTGTTGACGGCACAGTAGAAGACATTGACAGAGACCTTTACAACGGCAAAGAAGTCTATGAAGTGGAGATTGAAAAAGAAGGTGAAGACTACGACGTTTATGTAGATATTCATACAAAACAAGCGCTTAATGACCCGTTAAAGGAGAAAGCAGAACAAGTCACCATAACCAAAGAAGAAGCTGAAGAAATTGCTTTAAAGCAAACAGGTGGAACCGTAACAGAAAGTAAGCTTGACGAAGATGACGGTGCTTACATCTATGAAATGGAAATCCAAACGAAGCAAGGAACTGAGACAGAATTTGAAATTTCCGCAAAAGATGGACGCATTATCAAACAGGAGATAGATGACTAATCAAAACCCCCGCTGCAGCGGGGGTTTTTCATGATAAGAAACCTTCTTTTGGACAATCTAAGTAGAAAAGGAGGCGAAACGCATGGAAAAGAAAGAGGAGCAATACATCAATCAGGCTGAATATGTCCCTCATCCGACGAAGGAAGGAGAGTATGCCTTATTTCTTCATGAAACGTATCATTTGCTTTCTGAAGATGACGAGACACAAACAACAGAATAAGGGCTTAGGCCCTTGTTTTGTTCCGTAATTGTGATGTAAGCGCATTTATTACTTTTTTGAGTTGACACAGCTTGTTTTTTTCTGTAATCTCAGTGTGTCAATTCAATTAGGAACTTCGTTAGGTGAGGCTCCTGTATGGAGATACGCTGCTGCCCAAAAATGTCCAAAGACGCCAATGGGTCAACAGAAATCATCGACATAAGGTGATTTTTAATGCAGCTGGATGCTTGTCCTATGCCATACAGTGCTAAAGCTCTACGATTGAAGGCGCCCGCACGCTTTTTTTGCCGTGCTTCTTTCACCTTCAATCCCGAAGGCTTTTTTTATGCCTTTAAAACGAAACCAATCAAAGGAGGTGCGGAGTATGGATTCTCCCCATTCGAGTCAATCTGAAGAAGTACCCATATACTATGACAGCAAGACAATTGATTACACGATGAGGAGACGAACTGCCGCACCTTCTGGCGAGGCCGGCACGTCTCCGTAGAGGAGGTACGAGTCCCGATGGTTCAAAACATGACCTATGACGAACTCATTTTACGCATCATTATTTTACTGCGAGACGGAAAAATCAGGGATTTTAGAAGTGTTATTGATGAGCTTCAGCCCTATGACATGGCATTTATTTTTAAAGAAATGCCGGAAAAACACCGCGCCCGCTATTTATCTTATTTAACTGTAGACGATATCACTGATATGATCGGGGAGCTGGAACGCGAATTTCAGCTTGTCGTCTTAAATAAAGTCGGAAAAACAAAAGCAACACTGGCGATGAACAAAATGGACAACGATGACCTCGCTCAATTGCTTGAAGAAATGGACGAAGAACTGAAGGAACAGCTTTTATCCAGCATGGAAGCGTCAGAGTCAAAAGCTGTACAGCTCTTAATGAATTACCCGGCTGATTCAGCGGGACGCATGATGACAAACCGGTATGTGTGGATTCCTCAGCATTACACGGTAAAAGACGCGGTCGTCAAACTGAAAAGCTTCGCTGAAATAGCTGAATCGATCAACTACTTATATGTTATTAATGAAAGCAAACAGCTGGTTGGGGTTCTTTCCTACCGCGATTTGATTCTGGGTGAACCTGAAGAAAAGGTGCAGGATTTAATGTTTACCCGCGTCATATCAGCAGATGCTCTTCAGGACCAGGAAGAAGTTGCCCGCCTGATTGAACGTTACGATTTTTTGGCAATACCGGTTGTAGAAGAAAACAACGTGCTTGTCGGCATTGTGACGGTCGATGATATTATCGACGTCGTTATTCGGGAAGCTGATGAGGATTACGAAAAATTTGCCGCTTCCGGTAAAGACATCACCTTTGACACAAAAGCTTACGTGGCGGCATACCGGCGCCTGCCATGGCTGATTTTACTCTTGTTTATCGGACTGATTTCAGGAAGCATTATCAGCTATTTTGAAGACGCGCTGAAGCAGGTTGTCGCGCTTGCGTTTTTCATGCCGATGGTGTCAGGGATGACAGGAAATACGGGAACACAATCTCTCGCGGTTGTTATCAGAGGTTTGTCTAAAGAAGAAATGAACAAAAAAACGATTGTGCGCCTGATCTTCCGGGAGTTCAGAACAAGTATTTTTATCGGAGCGGTTTGTTCTGTGCTGATTGCGATTGTTTCTATCATATGGCAGGGGAATGCGCTTTTGGGATTTGTTGTCGCCTCTTCACTGTTCTTAACCTTAATCATCGGCACGATGTCAGGAACGATTATCCCTATTATTTTGCACAAACTGAAAGTAGACCCGGCGATTGCTTCTGGACCGCTGATTACAACGTTAAACGATATTTTATCTTTATTAATCTACTTTGGCATTGCCACTGCATTCATTCACTCATTATAAACGTAAAAAGTCCGTCTCAACTGCGAGCCGGACTTTTATTATTTAACGGTTTTTGTACCGAAAGTGAGCATTAAGCTGCCCCTCCAGCATTTTTTTCCGCACTTGCGGATCGTTTTTTAACATCTGTTCTTTTTTGCGCATATCCTTTAAAATCTCTGCCGTCTGTACGCCGTCTTCACGCTTATTGGCGATATCCATCAGCCGCTCCACATCGGCAAAGGAGTATTTTCTTGTCCCCCTTGAAGAACGCTGCGGGTAAATGAGCTTTCGTTCCTCATAATACCTGATCTGTCTTACGGACAATCCTGTCAATTCACTCACAATTCCGATTGAAATCACTTTTTTGTCTTTATAAGAATGATCTTCTGTGGTCATTTTTCCACCCCTGGATGTCTTTTGATAATAGTATATAAAAAACAAAGAGAAAAAACCTAACGCTTGTCATATTTTCTAACATCAAATAGAAGATTTTTGAAAAAATACGGAAGAAAAATTAACAAGAATAATGCGTAACACCCAAGCACGTTTTATCCTTTATGTAACGAATCAAACAAGGAGGAAGGATAATCATGGAGGAAGAAAAAGCGGTCTCACTGGCAAAAGAAATTATAGAGTTGGATATCAAGCGTGATGAAATGCTGGAGACGTTTATGCAGCTTGCCGGAGAACAGGCTTTTCAATTATTAAGATCGGTTCAAAACGGACAATACCGAAAATCTTCGTAAACATAAATTCTTTACATTAGATTCATACCACGTTCATTTAAAAAGAGTATCTTTTGTATAGGATACCTCAAAATGAAGGAGGACGCTATGAGTAATTTATTGAAATCCGCTTTAGAAAAAGAACGACGCCATTATTCTGAAAAACTCTATCAGATTGGGGTTTATAATAAAGAGGTCATGAACAAAATGACGATTTCTGAGCTTCGAAAAGAATACGCTTATTTCTTTCGAAGCATTACAAATCATAAAAATTATCCTTATACAAGATAATGTATAAGGATTTTTTTGCTTTTAGAAGGAATTTCTCGAATTATAGCGAATACGTATAGTAAGGGACTGAACTCTTATTATATGTAAGGGTTTTCATTATTTTTTTATAAAAATCCTATATACGAGGTAGATATGATGAGATTATCGTTTAACGAAGAAGAAGTTGAGCGTGCGATGAATTTGTACAGAGTTTTTGCAAGGGCTTTCAAAAGTGTGTCCGAACATAGTATCCGTGATAGCAAAGAGCACGGTTTTAATCCCACTGAATTTGCTGTACTGGAGCTCCTGTACACAAGAGGCCCGCAAAAATTACAGCAAATTGGGTCGAGACTTCTGCTTGTAAGCGGAAACGTCACATATGTTATTGACAAACTAGAAAGAAACGGGTTTTTAGTAAGGGAGCAGGACCCGAAAGATAAACGCTCTGTTTACGCACATTTAACTGACAAGGGAAATGAGTATTTGGATAAAATTTATCCGATTCATGCACTGCGTATTGCGAGAGCGTTTTCAGGCCTTTCGCCTGATGAACAGGACCAGCTGATCGTCCTGCTCAAGAAAGCAGGCATACACAGCCAGCATTTGCTGTTTCGTTAACTATTCTACACTCTCTATTTCAGGAGAGTGTTTTTTTGTTTCCATATGATTCTTTTTAAAACATCTTCAATCTTCCTATCAGACATTTCGCCAAGGTATCCATTGACGTGTTTTTTATACTCCTTCATCTGTTCGTTCGATTGAAAAAATGCCGCGATATACTCTTCTGCTTTCTGCATGTCCCAGTTTCTCATATCTGTGACGAGCTTCCTTTCATGTAGGAGGATTAAATTCATTTCCTCCTGTCCCGGCAGTGCATGATAAATAAATACCGGAAGCCGTTTCTGTAAGCATTCACTGATGGTCACGCCTCCGGGTTTAGTCATGATGCCTGTCGACTGTTCGTACAAACGGTTCATCTCTGCTTTGCTGTGAAGGTAAGGAATCGCCTCAATCAAGGGGTGGTGTAAACTTTTGACATAGGAGTAGAGCTTTTCGTTTCTGCCGCATAATATTTTGTATAAGATCTTTCCGCCTGGCGACAGTTCCTGCACCCATTTTAAAATCCCGCCGACCCCCATACTGCCCCCTGTGATGATGATGGTATATGGCGGGTGGTGCTGCAAGGTATCTGCTGATTCCATTTCAAAATTTCGGTGAACTGGAATGCCGGTCAAGTATATGTTGTTCTGATCGATCCCCTCTGATATTAGCTGCTTCTTTACTTCCGTGCTCGGAACAAAATGGTAATCAATGTTCTTCCGTCCCCATAATTGATTCACGAAAAAATCAGTGTATACATTCACAACCGTCAGATTCGGATATTCAGGCTTTAGTCGGTTCAGCAGATAAGAAGGCAGCGCATGTGTGCAGAAGGCGATATCAGGCTGTTTTTCTTGGAGGATGTGCCTCATTTGCTGTGTGAACAGCCATTCGTACATGAAATAGCGTTTGTCATGCTGGAATTCTCCGCAGGCGAGGAGCCTGTAAATGCCGCTGTACGTTTTCGGGAAATATTGAATCCATTTTAAATAAGCCACGGAGGACAATTTTTTTAACCGGCTATACGCATGTGAAAAGATATCAATCTTTTCAGCTGCCAGCCCTTGAGACTCTAATTCAGCCTGTAATGCATCAGCCACATGATGATGGCCGGTGGAAATGCTTAAAAAAGGAAAAATGAGAATGTTTTTCATGACAGTCCTCCTAAAAAAATATGGCAACTATATTTTGAGGAGAACGTTCACAAAATATAAGGGTGTTTTTGATTATGAGGAAGGTGAAGAGATGAAAACCTGTTTCCTTTCCATATGGAGAGTGGTTGACCCGATTTATTTCTTTTTTTCAAGGCTAAGCTTGATTGACAACGATCAAAAAAGCGTTTTTCGAGTCAGGCTGACGAAGTATAAAGGACATCATGTCGTGCTGAGCGATGGAACGCATATTAGAAAAAATGATGTGCTCGTTAAAATTCATCTGCACAATATTAAGCTGATAAGAGAACTGCAAAGCATTGAGAGCGCGGTCAGAAAAGGAATCATTATTTATCAGAAAGTATATCAATCGATGCCGCTTCTTCTTGACTATATCAACAATCATAAAAAAAGCGAGAAAATCAAAGGAATCATTGGGATTACAATGCTTGACAAAGGTGTGGAAAGGCTCGGCTTTGATGTGATCACCCCGGTGAACCCTTTTTACAGATGTTTTAAAAAAGTGTCCCATGTGCCGATTTTATATTTGACTTCAAAGCCTGTGAGCTTGCGGCATTTACCGAATTCATCCTATTTGTTTATCTCAAAAGAAAAGCTGCAGAAAACCTATCAAAAAAAAGACTGATGCCTCGGTCAGCACAGTCTTTTTTGATTAAATCTGATGAAATGTCACTTCAGGACGGCTTCCGACACGGATATTTACGCCGGTTTGTCCCAAGCCCTCGCTGATATAAAATGGTTTATCGTGATGATAATGAAGGCCTTTAATCATGTTCATTCGCACGAGCTTTCCCATTTTCACCAAATGATACGGTTTTGGCCAGTGAATTTGCCCGCCGTGAAAATGCCCTGACAGCAGGTAATCATAATGAACATCTTTCATATCCAGAATAATATTTGGGTCATGTGTTAAGACAAGATGATAGCCATTTTCCAGACTTTGATAAGAGCCGGTGATATTACTCCGATTCGTACTGTAATCATCAATGCCGATAATATTGACTGGCCCTGCAGCCGTCTCGATTCGAACATGTTCATTTTGCAGCGTAATACAGCCGTTTTCCTCTAAAACTCGCTTCAATCTCCGAAAGTCCTCTTCTTTCAATACATAATCGTGGTTACCGAACACCGCGTACATTCCATATGCAGGCTTTAGCTTTTGCAAGGCGTTCAAGTAACCTGCCAGTTTCGGAATATTACGTTTCCGATCAAGAAAATCCCCGGTAAGAGCAATGATGTCCACAGGCTGATCTTTTGTTAAATGATACAGCTCCTCAGGTGAGACTGAAATGTTTTCCAAGTGAAGATCAGATAAATGAAGTATATTTAATTTTTTTCTGGCTGGAAGGCCGTCTTTTTGGTCGATTGAAATGGTGTTGACTTTCACATCTTTTGTATTGCGGTTCGCTTTATATAGAAATGGCACAAATACGAGTATGGCCAATGAAAGTAAGATTGTAAACAAAATATATCCCCTCCCTTCTATCAGTATAGTAAGTGATCAAGCCCTATGGATAGCGGGAATTAATGGGTAGAGACAGGTTGAAAAACGGATTGTCATATGATGAATGATTTGGAAGGGAAAAGGGATAATAAATTTTGACACATGAGGCAGAACATGCCGACGGAGTCAGAATAACAAATGGATGTGTAAGCAATGTTACGATTGATGAGACAACAAAAAAAAGAAACATATTATCTCTGGATCGCATTATTTCTTCTTTTATTGTATGTATCCCCGCTTTTTATTTTAAAGGAAGATGCCCATATCCGGGTCCACGATAATTTAGATTCCAACATCGCTTGGTACAAGGTTCTGGCCGATAGCGGAGAAATCGTCGGCAAGGTTGACGCCGCCATTCCGCAAATCATTAACGGGCTGCCCCGGGATGCCTTTGGCACCGAGTGGAGCGGAATTGTTTGGCTCCATGCTTTCTTTTCTTCCATGACCGCCTATGCAATAAGCCAGACGGTTACAAGAGTTGTCGCTTTTTTTGGAATGTATGTGCTGCTGAAGAAACATATAATCCCGGAACCAAAAGCGGCTTTCATCCGAATTGGCGTATCGCTTGCATTTGCCTTAACACCGTTCTGGCCTTCGGGAATGCTGAGTACGCTTGGGTACCCCTTGGCACTGTGGGCTTTTTTAAATATCCGAAAAGGGGATATCTCATGGAGAGAGTGGCTGACGCTGGGCTTGCTCCCTCTATACTCAAGCTTTGTTCTAGGCTTCTTCTTTTTCCTGGCAGGGATGGCGTGTTTTTGGCTTTATGATGCCATTACAAAAAGAAGATGGAATTTGATGTTCTTAGGCAGTATTGCATTTATGACGAGTATTTATCTTTTCGTTGAATATCGGCTTGTCTATTCGATGCTGTTTGAGCACGCACCGATGCATCGTATCGAATTTATCTCATCTAGGCATGACGTTTGGCATTCTCTTCGGCTTTCCGTAAAAAACTTTGTCTATGGCCATAATCATGTGATGACCGTTCATACCGTTGTCATCCTTCCGATCCTGCTGGTCGTATTTGCTGCTCTGCTGTTCAAACGAAATCGGACAAAGCCAGAAAATGTTTATCTGTTTTTATGTGTGCTTAATTACGGGTTGTCATTATGGTATGCGTTTTGGTTCAACAAAATTTGGGCTGTTCCGAAGCAGAAATTTGCTTTTTTAGCAGAATTTAATTTTGCCCGTTTTCATTTTCTTCGGCCGCTTGTTATATACGTGAGCTTTGCGCTTGCTTTATATCTCATTTGGCGGATGGGGAAAGGATGGAAATGGCTTGTGTACGCCGCAGTCGCTGCACAGCTGATGGTGTTGGCGCCTTTTAATGAAGAATATACGTATGGCGTTCATTACAACGCGCCGACATTCAGGGAGTTTTATGCATCAGAGCAATTCAAAGAGATTAAGGAATATATCGGACGTCCGCAAGATTCGTACAGGGTGGCGAGCATCGGACTGCATCCGTCTATCGCCCAATATAACGGGTTTTATACGTTAGATACGTATAACAATCTGTATCCGCTTTCATATAAATATGAATTTAGGAAAATCATCGAAAAAGAGCTGGAAAAAAATTCTCGGCTGAAACAATACTTTGATGAATGGGGCAGCCGCTGCTACCTTTTTGTCGATGAACTCGGTAAACGATATGATTTCAAAAAGAACTCGAAGAAAACGATCAACAACCTTCAATTAAATACAGATGTATTTAAAAAAATGGGCGGACGGTACATTTTTTCTTCAGTTCCGATCATGAATGCTGAACAAAACCATCTCGCGCTCGTAAAGACGTTTGACCATAAAGATTCCGCCTGGCGCATTTATTTATATGAAACAAGATAAGGAGGATATCGATTGAAACAGTCACAGCCAGTATTAACCATCGTCGTCCCGTGTTTCAATGAAGAGGAAGTGTTTCAAGAAACAAGCCGTCAGCTGACAGAGGTTGTAGATGATTTAATTGAAGAAAAATTAATTGCTGAAGACAGTAAAATTCTGTTTGTCGATGATGGCAGCAAAGACCGCACTTGGGCTTTAATTGCTATGGAGAGCATAAGAAACAAGAAGGTTACCGGCTTAAAATTAGCCTGCAATGTCGGCCACCAAAAAGCGCTTTTAGCCGGACTGCATAAAGCGAAGAATAGGTCAGACTGCGTCATTTCGATCGATGCTGATCTTCAGGACGACATCTCTGTGATCCGGGATTTTATGCTGAAATATCATGAGGGCTGCGAGATCGTTTACGGTGTACGCCGGAGCAGAAAAACCGATACCTTTTTCAAGCGCACGACCGCGTTAGGGTTTTATCGTCTCATGAATAAGCTTGGGATTAAATTAATTTATAATCATGCTGATTTTCGTTTAATGAATAAAAGGTCCCTCGAAGAGCTTGAGCGTTATCCGGAAGCGAATCTGTTTTTAAGAGGTATTGTCCCCATGATCGGCTTTAAATCGGCCGAAGTTTTGTATGACCGCAAGGAACGCTTTGCCGGCAAAACGAAATATCCGCTGAAAAAGATGCTATCCTTCGCTTTTAACGGGATTACTTCATTCAGTGTCGCACCAATTCGATTCTTTACGCTTTTAGGGTTTGTTTTGTTTTTCCTCAGCGCTGTGGCAGGGATTGGCGCGTTTATTCAAAAGCTGCTCGGCCATACGAATGCAGGCTGGGCGTCTCTTATCATATCCATTTGGTTTTTGGGCGGGCTGCAATTGATGGGAATTGGAATTATCGGAGAGTATATTGGAACGATTTTTTCTGAAGTGAAAAGACGGCCGAAATACGCGATTGATATTGATTTGTATAATGAACAGCTGAGCCCGCTTCAGCGCCAGGAAAAAGAGCGGTTAGAAAAAAAGTACAGTTAAACACGGAAAGAGCTGACTTCATTAGTCAGCTCTTTTTCTTCAACTGATGCAATATAGCGCTAAGCGGTTCGTCTTGCGGGTTGCGGTAAAAATCAAAAAATGGGCAGCCCTGCTTCTTAATTCGATCGATGACCGTATCAATTGTAAACAGAGCGGGTGTTAAAGATGATTGCACCTCATGCCAGTAGAGCGGGGCTGCAACAGTCCCAAGCTCATTTCCTCTCGTCGAATAGGGACAGATAATCGTTTTTCCTTCTGCATGCTGCAAATAATCAAGATACAATTTGCCGTGTCTGTTTTTAATCAAGCGTTCAGTGGTAAATAGCTCGGGAAATGCATTGGTGCAGTACTCTGCGATCAGCTGCGTAAAGTGGCGTGTTTCTTCATACGTAAATGCCTCGGGAGACAAGGGAATATAAAGCTGGATGCCTTTGTTGCCGGACAGCTTCGGGTACGATGTGATGCCAAAGGAATCCAACAGCCGCTTCAGTTCATTTGCGGCCTGCACGGCCATAAGAAAGTCATCTCGCGAAGGCGGGTCTAAATCAATGACAATCTCAGCCGGACGCCTGCTTTTAATGGTTTGAAAAGGAACGTGAAACTCCAAAGCAAGCTGGTTGCAAAGCCATAGCAATGTAGACATATCCTCACAGACAATATGTTCATGGCTTCCATCATAGAAAGATTGAACAAAATCCGGCGCATAGTCCGGCTTGTTTTTTTGGAAAAATGATTCGCTCCTAGATCCATGCGGATAGCGGATGACGGTGACAGCCCGGTTTTTCAGAAATGGGAGCAGATAGTCACTGACTTCAATCATATACTGAATAAAATCTTCTTTTGTTTTTTTATTCTTTTCAAATATGATTTTATCCAGGCTTGTGAACTGGAGCTTTGGGTGAACCGGTTTGGAGTGTCGTATGACTTGCGCATATGTGCATTCGGTCCAGTCCATTTGGAATTCGAAACCGATAAACGATACCTCTCTTAATGTGCCTTGGAGAATTGTTAAGTATTGAACAGCTGCACAAATCGAAGGTTCAAGCGTAAATTCGCCTGAGGGTGTTTGCTGTCCGTGCTGTTCCATAATCTTGCGTATAGCGCTTTTTTCCTCATCGCGCATTCCGTGCGAGACAGAGGCAATCGGTGTCATTATTCCGTTTTTTAACACAGATACCGTCAGAAACCCGTTGTTAGGGTTGAACCCTGTTATGCAAACATAAGCTTGTTTAAAGTTTTTATATTTGAGCCAATCGGACGACCGCTTCTTTTCAAGCCATTTGCTGTTTGTTTTCTTCGCTACAATTCCTTCTCCGTCATATTTTATTACCATCTCCCAGAGTTGATCAAAATGATCATAACAGGGAATGGATTGAATGGTTTCTTTTGCGTAAGGATCTGGAGATGCAGGAAGCTTTGCTGCGGATATGAGTTCACGCAGAGATTTTTTGCGGTCCAAATACGAAAGAAGCGTTACATCTTCTCCGCTTCGCTCTAACAAATCAAAGGCGAGAAAGCAGCACGGCCGCGCGTTTGCCGATTCCTGAATCTTGTCTGGCCTTTTCAAACGCCCCCGCACTTGAAGGTGTTCAAAATCTGCACGACAAGGATTCACCAAACATACGATTTCACCATCAAGTGTCAGCGGAAGCTCTTTTTCCATGTGCTGAAAGGCAGTTTTGGCGAATTGTGTGATTTCAGGGAAGGTGCTGCTGAGCTCCACACCATTTCTGCTGGTTAAGGTCACACCTGAAGAATGGATGCGGAGAATACAGCGGTACCCATCATATTTTACTTCGTAACGCCATTCTGCTCCGATTGGCGGTGACGAAGTTAAGACCGGCTGCATGGTAAACGCCATGGGCTATGACGTGCCGGAGGCTTTTTTTCTAGTTGTTTTTTGTTTTTTATCTCCGGCTCCTTTCGGTTCAGCGGCTTGTGCAGGTGCGGCAGCCGGTGTCTCCCTGTTCGGCCTTCTGGTTCTGTCAATGCTGGCTTGCAGAGCGCTTACCAGGTCAATGACATCTTCACGAGGTGGCGCTTTATCAGGAGTGACGGCCGTTTCTTTATTTTCTAGCTTGTCGTTGACTCTTTGCAGCAGCGCCTGTCGGTACGTGTCTTCATATTTCTTAGGCTCAAACTCAGCAGTCAGTTCATCTATTAAAGTGATAGCGGTTTGCAGTTCCTTATCGTTTACATTCGATTGATCAGGTACACCTGGGACATGAGCGGCGCTTCTGACCTCATCCGGATAATGGATAGACTCCATGACGATACAATTTTCATAAACGCGGAGAATCGCCAGCTGCTGCTTTGACCTGATTGTCATATTGGCGATACCGATCTTTCCGGTTGAGCGCAGCGCCTCACGCAGCAGGGTATAGGCCTTTGTCCCATTATCCCCGGGGCCGACAAAGTAGGAGCGGTTAAAATAAATCGGATCAATTTCCTGAAGCTGAACAAAGTCAACAATCTCAACTGCTTTCTCCTCATGCTCCTGTTTTAAGCTTTTTAAATCTTCGTCCGTCAGCACTACATATTTCCCTTTTACATATTCATATCCCTTCACAATTTCATCAGGACTAAGAGTTTTTTCGCAATTTGTGCAAACTTTCTCGTATTTGATTGGTGCGTGATCCTCTTTATGGAGGCTGCGCAGTTTAATATCTTTATCTTCTGTGGCCGCATATAGCTTGATGGGGATGTTTACTAATCCGAAGCTGATCGATCCCTTCCACATTGTATGCATATCGATAAACCCCTTTTTTTCTTTAGTGTGAAGAGAAGGAGTACGATTCATGTGTAGTAACTTATGGGTGAAAAAAAGCCGGCGCTGTTATTGCGACGGCTGTTCAATAATGAATTGTTCGAATTGTTCCGGAGGTATTGGCCTGCTGAAAAAGAAGCCCTGCAAATGGTCGCAGCCTTTTTCATATAGAAGCTGCTTTTGAGCTGCATTTTCCACACCTTCGGCAATCACCTGCAAAGACAGCTGATGCCCCATGGCAATAATAGCTCCGGTAATTTGCTCTGATTTAGGATGGGTCTGAATATCGTCAATAAATGATTTGTCAATCTTCAGCCTGTGAATCGGGAAGTCCTTCAAATAGCTAAGGGAGCTGTGACCAGTACCGAAATCGTCAATACTGATTCTGATTCCTAATTCTGTAAGGGATGACAAAACCTTTTTGGAGTGATCGAGATTGTCCATTGTCATGCTTTCCGTCACCTCCACTTCAAGAAGCTGCGGAGGAAGCTGGTATTTATTAAGCGTATCCTTGATGAGGGGAATCAGATCTTCGGATTGGAACTGTCTGGCGGAAATATTAATGGCGACAGAAAGATCATAGCCTTTGTCGTGCCAAATCCTTGCCTGCTTGCATGCTTCATCTATAATCCACTTTCCGATATCAATAATAAGTCCCGTTTCTTCTGCGACACCGATGAATTCTCCGGGCGGACGCAGTTGCCCGTCTGGTGTCACAAGGCGTATCAGTGCTTCTGCTCCTGTCATTTTTTGTTTTTTTACACTGAATTGCGGCTGATAATGCAAGACAAATCTATCGTTTTCGATTGCTTCTCTGAGTACCATCTCTTGGTTAAGCTTGACGGTTTCTTTGTTGCCGATTGAAAAAGAATAGTATCTGTATTTGCTTTTGTTTCGTTCTTTAGCCGCATACATCGCCATATCAGCCTTTTTCATCAATTCAAGGCCATCCGTCCCGTCTTTTGGAGATATCGCAATCCCGATACTGACAGATGTGACAAGGGTGTGATCTTGAATTTTGAAAGGTTTTTTGAATATTTGGATAATTTTTCTTGCTAAAACATCTGCTTCGCCTGTTCCTGTATTGGCGTCTGTTAATATAATAATAAATTCATCACCGCCAAGACGGGCGATAAATCCGTTATCAGGGACTACAGATGACAAACGTTTAGCCGCAAACTGAAGCAGTTGATCCCCGACATTATGCCCTAATGCATCGTTAATCACTTTAAACCGGTTTAAGTCGAGAAAGAAAACAACGGTGTTATAATGCAAGGTATGCTCGCGATTCAGTACCTTTGTTAGATGAGAGATGGCATGTCTTCTGTTAGGTAAGTCTGTAAGCGAATCATAATGAGCCATTCTATGGATTTCTTTTTCTGCTTTGTACTGCTTCGTCATGTCTTTGCAAATGACATAAATGCTGTCCAGTTCTTGATTGACCTCAACAGGTATGAGCGTAATATTTAAGTGAAACTGGCCTTTTTCAGTGATAAGTTCGCCATCACTGTTCATCGCTTGTTTATCTTTTTTAACTTGCTCAAAAAGGCGCTTAATCTTCAGTGATGTGTAATTCCTCCAGTCATGCATGCTGAAGCCAAATTTGCTGATCATTTCCTCACCAGCGTGATTGGAAGATATTATGTTTCCTTCTAATGATAAAATAAAGATTGCATCAATATTGTGGACGATTAAAGACTGAAATCGCTGTTCGTTATCCTTTATGCGTTCGCTCTGTTTAATAAACTTTCGATCTGCATGGGAACTGAATAACAATAACGTTTGGATACAAAAAATAATTAAAGTAACAAAAATTGACCAATGAAACGTTTGCACCTCCATATGGCTTCCGGGCGGAGCCATGTCCTTATGGAAAGTTGCCGCGAGCATCCCTGTGTAGTGCATGCCCGAAATCCCAATGCCCATTACAATTGAACTGACGACTTTATAGAATATAAGATGCTCAGAATGTTTTTTTACGGCCAAGTCAAAGAATATTTTTAACGAGACGAAAGAGGCTGCAATCGCAATGATAATTGAAACTGTAAATAAAATCGGTTCGTAAATAATCATTACCCGGGAAATGGCAGACATTCCGATATAGTGCATAGAAGCAATAGATGCGCCAAGCACAACTGATCCGGTAAGCAGTCTGTAATATGTAAGAATGTGCCGGCTGACAAAATATAATGACACAAATGATCCCGAAACAGATGCGCCAATGGCTGCCAGTAAAGGCATGAATTCATATTCCATCGGCATTTCCATATGGACCGCCATCATCCCTACAAAATGCATTGACCAAATACCGAATCCCATAATAAGTGAGCCGCCGATCAGCCAAATTTTACTTTTTAAGCCTTTATTGATGGTGACTTTCCTTGAAAGTTCAAGGGAAATATACGAGGCGGTACAGGCGATAAGAAAAGATAAACATATGAGCGTCGTATTATATGTAACGTGTATTTCCAAATGGAGATTCCCCCAGTATCGTGTGTTCCAGTCTTGTTGACTCTCTTTATTATCGGCTGCTTAACCGCAGAGTTTCAGCCTTCAAAACGATAGAAATACGAGGGAGATCTATTTTTAGTTCAACTGACCGTGAAAAATGTGTTAAAATCATCTTGACGTTTTCCGAAAAAACAAAAATGTATGATACATAAACATGAAACAAGGGAGTTGGTGGCTATCGAAGAGCTAGTTATGTCATGGATAGAAGCATTTAAAAGCTTATCTTATTTTGGAATATTTCTAGCGCTCAGTATTGAGTTTATCCCGGCCGAAGTCGTCTTGCCGCTTGCGGGCTATTGGGTATCTAAAGGCGATATGACACTTGCCGGCGTTGTTTTGGCAGGATCGCTTGGGGGAGTGGCCGGTCCGCTTACGCTGTATTGGATAGGCCGGTACGGAGGAAGGCCGTTTCTTGAACGTTTTGGGAAGTATCTCTTTATTAAACCTGAAGCGCTTGATAAGTCAGATGAATTTTTCAAAAAACATGGAGGCTTTGTCGCCTTCAGCGGCCGTTTCTTGCCTGGCATCAGGACATTGATTTCCATACCGTGCGGAATTGCAAAAATGAATGTTTGGGTGTTTTCGCTTTATACATTCATTGCTATGCTTCCGATTACATTTGTATATGTTTATCTCGGTGTGAAGCTCGGTGAAAATTGGAAGGAAGTCGGCTCTATTCTTGATCAATATATGCTTCCGATCGGAATAGCCATTTTGGCGCTTTTCCTGCTCTACTTACTGATGAAAAAGAGGAAGAAACGCACGCACTCCGAACAATTATCTGTATTTTTGAAAAATAAACGTTGACAAATCATTGCGCTGCGCATATCATTGACGTATAAAATCATATTTCTTGAAATCCCAAAGGGGAGTAGCGTCCGGAATGTATTCCGGAAACAAAGTCGTCATTTCATGGATTGTATCCATCGGCTTTGTTGGCATGCCTGAATTCATGTCTAGCAAGACCTTTGCCTTATGTCGGCAAAGGTCTTTTTTGCATGGTCCGGCCGGCATAAGATCGGATGAAGAGAAAGAAAACAACTTTTTTGGGAGGGTATCATTTATGGATGCAGCATTATTATTAGAGTATGGTTGGGTTCTTCTCGTCTTGATCGGGCTGGAAGGGATTTTAGCCGCCGATAACGCGCTGGTTATGGCGGTAATGGTAAAACATTTGCCGGAGGAAAAAAGAAAAAAAGCGTTATTTTATGGATTGGCAGGGGCTTTTGTTCTGCGATTTGGCTCTTTATTCGCCATTTCATTTTTGGTCAACGTATGGCAGGTTCAAGCGATTGGCGCGATCTATTTGCTGTATATCTCAGCAAGCCACTTATTGAAAAGATATGTATTTAAGAAAGAAGATACACATAAAGAGACGAAGCAAAGCGGTTTTTGGCCGACTGTTTTAAAAGTTGAGCTGGCAGATATCGCGTTTGCTGTTGATTCCATCTTAGCAGCAGTAGCGCTGGCGGTTACACTTCCTGGGACATCACTCCCGAAGATCGGCGGACTTGACGGAGGACAATTTCTCGTCATTTTGGCCGGCGGTATCATCGGACTGGTGATCATGCGGTTTGCGGCTTCCATGTTTGTGAAGTTATTAAAGGAACGTCCAAGCCTAGAAACAGCAGCCTTTGTGATTGTCGGCTGGGTCGGAGTGAAGCTTGCTTTATATACGCTTGCCCATCGCGACATAGCGGTTGTTTCTGAGCACTTTATTCATTCTGGAACATGGAAGCTGATATTCTGGGGTGTCTTAGCAGCAATCGCGGTTTGCGGCTGGTTTATGTCAGGTGGGGAAAAACAGCCGGAGGGCGCACAAAACGAACAAAAAAACAGCACCCGTGAACGGGCGTAATCTGAAAGACTCTGCTTAAAAGCAGAGTCTTTTTTTGTTTGAAGCGTTTTCATAAGCGAAATAAAATAACATTTTTATAACATCTTTGTTACAAAAAACACGCATAAAACCCCCTTAATTCTTTAGAAAGGCACGAAATCATGTATAGGACGTCAGAATGGTTTGTCATAATTGAGACATTGGAAATCAATATTTCTTTTTCTCCTTTGCGAATCCCTATCAAATTAGCTATCATTAATGAGTAGTTATAGGGAGGAACTGAGGTGAAACCAGTGCTTAGCCTTTTGTTTAAATTGGGAAAAAAGAAGCAAACACTTGAAAAAGCTGTTGAGAGTATACAAAAAGGCAATAAAGATCTGCAAAATGAATTAATACAGCAATATAAGCCATTTATCGCAAAGACGGTTTCATCCGTTTGTAAACGATATATAGATGAAAAAGACGATGAGTTCAGTATTGGACTGATCGCGTTTAATGAAGCTATAGAAAAATATTCACCTGAAAAAGGAAATTCTCTGCTCGCATTTGCTGAGCTTATTATAAAAAGAAAAGTCATTGATTACATTAGAAAAGAAGCCAGAAGCGCACAAAATATAAATATCGATTTACAGGAAGGAGACGATCAGGAGTCATCACAAAGCCTGATTGAAGCCGAGCTTTCCATTGATGAATACCGCCGTCAGATTGAACAGGAGCAGAGGCGGGAGGAAATCCTCTATTTTCAAAAGCAGCTCAAGGATTATGGTTTATCGTTTAAAGAACTGCTTGAAAATTCTCCAAAGCACACGGATGCAAGGCAAAACGCCATAAAGGTGGCAATGACGCTTGTTGAACATGAAGAATTGGCCGCTATCCTGTATACAAAGAAGCAACTTCCGGTCAAACAGCTTGAACAGCTTGTCTCTGTAAGCCGAAAAACGATTGAGAGAAACAGAAAATATATTATTGCGATGTGTATTATCATTACGGGTGATTATATTTATTTAAAAGATTATCTTAAAGGGGTGCTGCACTCATGAGAAGAGGGATTATAGTAGAGAAAAATAAAAAATTCGTCACGTTGCTGACCCCTGACGGACAATTTTTAAAAGCCAAAAATGATCGACACAGCTATGAAATCGGAGAAGAAATCATGCTTCCGAGTGAAACACGCATGGGCAGAAGGGCCAGCTTTTTTGATTTTTTTAAACTGCGCCCTTTCAAAATGGGGATTTTTACGATGACTGCTATTATGCTCTTTATTTTTATAGTTCTCCCCGTTTTTTCTAATAATAAGGCCTATGCGTATATGACAATCGATATCAATCCAAGCGTCGAAATGGCGTTAAACAGCGATTATGAAGTGATTGAACTGACGCCTCTAAACGATGAGGGACAGAAAGTCGTGAATGATATAGATGATTGGGAGAAGACTGATTTTAAAAAGGTGATTGACGATATTATAACCGACTGCAGTGAACACGGGTATGTAAAGAAATCGAAAGAAATATTGATTTCCACTGTTTATGAAAACACAGAAGACAATACATATAAAAAGGCTGTGAAAAAACAGCTGAATGATGTGACTGAAAAATATAAAACGACATACCGCATGGAATCTCTCGAGTCAGATATGCAAACGAGGGAAAAAGCGAAGAAAGAAGGCGTCTCAACAGGCAGCTACATCAAATCAAATGAAAAGAATGACAATAAAGATTTAAAAGATGACTCCAGCAAACCATCCGGGGAAGAGGATCAAAAGAGTGATGAAAATGAGGATGAAAACACCGATCAAACTGACATCCAGGACAGCAAGCAAGGAGATAATGAACAGCTGAATGATGCGGATTCCGGAGACCAGAAAGAAGAGAAAGCGGATGACCAGATTGATGATAGTGACAAAGATAAAAAAATAAAGGAATCAGATGAAAACACAAATACCGAAAAAGATGGGGACCATGAGCAAACCCCAATACAAGATCCTCAAGATAAAGGAAATGAAAATAACGGCGCTGACAAGGGCCAAAGCCAATATCACAGGGACTGGAACAATGGTGAACAAGGCAAGAACCGTTCTTCGTCCAGAAGGGATAACGCTTCAGACCGACGTAATCCAAACGGCTACAGCAGTGATAATCATTCAGCTAAAAATGAAGATTCGCCGAGTGCCCCCGGCGAATAAAGACCTGAATTTATTTAGTTGTGCCATTTAATTGTGATTGTGCTTGCTGTACCAGCCGCTTTGTCATTTCTCCGCCTACAGAGCCGTTAGCGCGTGCGACTGTATCAGAACCAAGGTTCACACCGAATTCTTGAGCCACTTCGAGTTTAAATTGGTCTAGTGCCTGCTCCACCCCTGGAACAACGAGTTTATTTCTGCTCGCCATCTTTTTCATCTCCTTTTTCGATAAAGAAATTCTTAACGCGTATTTAGTTTGAAATATACGGGGTTTATTTATGCTGGCAATTGTTGTGGAGAAAAATAAAACCCCGGCCTCTAAGCCGAGGTGACGCAGACTATAGAATGTCTGCTGTCATTTTATGTGCGGTTGCCTGAATATGGAACGTCAAAATGGAGAGGACTGTAATGGCGATAATTTGTCTGATTTTAAGCCATTGGCTGTCATTCAGTTCTTCAAAACGGTGACGGAGACGCTCTGTCTCCTGTTCGGCGATCTCCTGCAGATTTGATTCTTTCATAGAAGGAGTATCTTGGTGATGGATGGCATCAAGCACATATGCGCAGCTTTCATAATAAGCAATCGGGCTGATGACATCATCAGATCTGTCTGAGATTGTGTTAAAGGCCACTTTTAAAATAGCCCGTATGTGTTCAAAGTCATAAATGGATTTTAAATCACGTACAATTAAAAGAATAACTGCCTGTTCAACTGAGTATTTTTTGCCCAGCTCAGGGTGTCCGATCAGATCTTTGATATCACGCTTTACCCAGTTTTGAATTGCGGTTGACTTTAACGAAGTCAGCTCGCATAAGTTGCCAAGCTCTACGATTTCATTTGTAGAAAGACCGTATTCTTTTTTCTGTTTTTTTCGTTCGTATCTTGTAAGAAATTCAGGAATTTCTAGATGATTGGCTGCTTTTTCTGCTGACATGTTCGCTGATTGGACGAGAATGTCGAGCGGGCTATGTTCTCCTTGTCCTTTTAGGGAATAGAGCAGCCGCACCATATCGGTTCGAGAGAGTTTAAAAATGTTCATTGTTCACCTCTTTAAACAATTTGACGCGGATATAGGTCTATGTATAAGTTCAAAATTCAAGCGTCAGCAAATTACATTAACATCATACGTCGAATTCCTTGCATTTTCAAATGGATGTTTTATAATTTAAATATACGGGTTCTTTTGAACTTAAAATAACGGAGGTTGTTATGGCGAAAAGAATTTTTCTGTTTATTCTAACGAATATTTTGGTGCTTACAACAATCGGGATCGTTTTGTCTGTTTTAAGCTCTGTTACAGGAGTCGGGACGTACTTTACAGCTGATGGCGGTATCGATCCAATGGCGCTTCTTGTGTTCAGTTTAGTCGTTGGATTTGTCGGTTCCTTTACGTCTCTTGCGATATCCAGATGGATGGCAAAGACGATGATGGGCGTCAGAGTGCTGAATCCGAAAAAACACTCGCTCAGCTATGAGGAACAGCAATTGGTTGATCGTGTTCACAGATTAAGCCGCTCTGCCGGTTTAACGAAAATGCCGGAAGTCGGGATTTACCGTTCACCTGAAGTAAACGCGTTTGCGACTGGACCGTCAAAACGCCGTTCACTTGTCGCAGTATCGTCAGGGCTGCTGGAGCAGATGGATGACGCAGCAGTTGAAGGTGTGCTTGCCCACGAGGTCGCGCATATTACAAATGGTGATATGGTAACAATGACGCTTTTACAAGGCATCGTTAATACCTTTGTCTTCTTTTTATCGCGTATCGCCGCTTGGATAGCAAGCCGTTTTGTCAAAGAAGATCTAGCGCCGATCGTTCATTTTATTGCAATAATTATTTTTCAGATTGTCTTTTCGATACTTGGCAGCCTGGTTGTGTTTGCGTATTCACGCCATCGTGAATTCCATGCTGACAGGGGAGGAGCGGATCTTGCCGGCAAGGACAAGATGATTCATGCGCTGCGGACGCTTAAAAGCTATTCTTCCCGGATTATGGAAGACGATCAGACAGCTGTCCAAACGTTAAAGATTAATGGCAAGAAGCGCTCTTCGCTTTTCTCTACTCACCCTGATTTAGATGAGCGAATCAGGCGGCTGGAAGCTAAATAATACAAACACATTGTTCCTCTGAGAGAATTCTCAGAGGTTTTTTATTTTATCCATTGACTAAAATCATAAAAAAATAAGCAAGTTAAGAAAATGTTTCGTAAAAGCCTTTAAAAATGGACCTAATATCTTTAGAATAATTACCGTACTTAAAAAGAGAGGCAGAAGGATTTTACATGAGATTAAAGTTTGGAAAATTGATACAGGCCTTGTCACCGGCCCAGCTGATCGCATTATATTATTTTCTTGCAGTTACTGTGGCCGTTATATTGCTGAGTTTGCCGGCGGCCCATAAACCGGGGGCGGATTGGACGTTTATTGATGCGCTTTTTACAGCTGTCAGTTCAGTCAGTGTAACAGGGCTGACAGTTGTTGATACAGCTGATACATTCAGCACAATAGGGATTTTTATATTAGCATTTGTTCTGCAATTTGGCGGAATCGGAATTATGACGCTCGGAACATTCATTTGGCTGATAATGGGAAAACGTATCGGGCTGAAAGAACGGAAGCTGATTATGGTTGATCAAAACCAATCCCAGTTTTCAGGAATTGTCAATCTGATGAAGCAGGTACTGTTTCTGATCTTGTGGATTGAATTTTTTGGCGGGCTGATTCTCGGCACATATTTCTTAACCTACTATGACTCCTATCAGGAAGCTTATTTACACGGATTTTTTGCCAGTATCAGTGCAACGACAAACGGCGGATTTGATATTACCGGTAATTCGATGATTCCATTTCGCCACGATTACTTTGTGCAGTTTATTACAATGCTTTTAATTATATTTGGAGCGATTGGATTTCCCGTGCTTGTTGAAGTAAAGGATTTCCTGTTTTCAAAGCATCGGCGTTATCCATTTACGCTTTTTACAAAGATCACGACGATTACGTTCGGCTCACTTGTCTTGTTTGGAGCCATTGGCATCTTTGCCCTGGAAGCAAACCATGCGTTCGCAGGAAAATCATGGCATGATATTTTGTTTTTGTCCCTGTTTCAATCAACGGCAACCCGAAGCGGGGGACTGGCAACAATCGATATCAGCCAATTATCAGATTCCACACTCTTTTTTATTTGTGCGCTGATGTTTATCGGAGCGTCGCCAAGCTCAGTCGGGGGAGGCATACGGACAACGACTTTTGCTTTGAACCTTCTTGCGCTGTTTCATTTTGCCCGCGGCAATAAGGCCGTAAAGGTATTCAAACGGGAGCTTCACCCTGCTGACTTGATGAAGTCGCTTGTTGTCACGATGATGGCGATCCTGCTCGTTTTTGGCGCGACACTCATTCTGACCATTACAGAAAAACATTCCCTGCTGGAGCTTTTGTTTGAAGTGTGCTCGGCATTCGGTACAACCGGCCTGTCGCTTGGAATTACGGCAGATTTGAGCAGTGTTGGAAAATGCGTCATTATGATTGTCATGTTTATCGGGCGAATCGGCATCCTAACCTTCCTGTATCTGATCGGAAGAAAGGAAATTGAAGCGAACTATCACTATCCGAAAGAAAGAGTGATTATCGGATAGGCAAAACACCGCATACTTTGCGGTGTTTTTTGATTGCCAAAAAAAAGATGTGTGCCTCCTGTTCAGTTGGAGAACCTAACTTCGACAGGTGCAATTTACGCTCCTGCATCTTAAAATGTCTGAAAACTGGCGAGGAGGATTCGTATGAAACGTAAAGCTGAAGTGAATGAAGCCATTAAAAATAACAATACACCTACCGAGAGCATGGACCCCAATTCATATAAGACACAATATCATGACGACCCCAATTTTAGAGGGGCAAACCGCAATTCCAAACAGGGCCAGCAGGGAGGCATGTAGTTGTGAAGAAAAACCGTCATAGCAGAGACATGCAAAATCATAAAAAGCCTATGAATAAAAAGGTGCTGGAGGAAGAGTTCTCAAGTGAACTTGGGGATTACAATGCCGGGAAGATCATCGAAACGCTGGAAGTCACCAAGCCTGAAAAGAAAAAAGAAAAAAACAAAAATAAAAAACAAAAATAAAAAAGACCTCTTAGGCGGCGTCCGCTTAAGAGGTGCTTTTTCTATTTTAAATAAGCATTTTTGCCCGTTCCTCTGACAAATTGCAATAAGCTGGTCATCCTCAGCTCAATGAAGGGCTGAGCGACTGTCTTAACAAAGTTGCTGGAGAGGACTGATGTCAGGGCTGCTGTTAAAAGCAAGAGGATCACTAAGCTTTGATAGTCAGTAAGCCAATCCTCAAGCCCGACCTGCCGTAATGTCTTAATAATAAACCCGTGAAGCAGATACACGTAAAATGTCCGGGTTCCCCATTTGGTAAAGAAATACCGTTTTTGCGGAACAAGCGCTAAAAAGCTGAAGGTTGCCCCAAAGGCGAGTACATACCAGCCGATTCGGGATAGTCCGCTTACCAGGGTAACGTCTCCAAATGAAGAATACGGTTTTGAACCAAACAGAAAAGAATAGTCAAAATCGATGCCCCAGCAGATGACGAATACTGCGGCAAGCACTCCGAGCGCAATTTGTTTGCCGCGTTTTGATCTCAATAAATCAAAATGATGTTTATTTAAATAAAAACCGACAAGGAACATCGGTAAGAATACGAATGTCCGTGACAAGCTCAGCGTGCTGCTGACAAAGTCCAGATAACCGATCAGCACGGCGATTCCGCAGCTGACAAACAGCGCCCACTGCTTTGAAAGCTTTGAAAAAGGATATAGGAGCAGGTTCCAAAAGAATAAGCTTACAAGAAACCATAACGACCATTGCGGATCAATCGGGTTCACATTTGCCATGCTTTCATCTTGCATAATGTAATAAAAGACGGAATAAATGATTTGGAAAATCAAATACGGAATAATCAGCTTGACCGCCAGCTTTTTTACATATCCCGCCCGTTTAAAGCCTTTCGCGAAATAACCGGATACAAGAATAAATGCAGGCATATGGAATGTGTAAATGAACTTGTAGAGGTAGAGCATAAAATGATTATCATTAATAAAGGAACGAAGGATATGACCGAATACAACAAGGAATATCAATAAAAATTTTGCGTTATCGAAATAACTGTCCCGCGATTTACTCATAGCATCACCTTCTCTTTCATCAGTCACTAAGAGATTATTCCCTGCTGGTACATATTTTAAAATAAAAGATGAAAAAGGAATCTAAAAAAATGCTGATTGTTAGGTCGATGTAAAGTGATGGTAAGGATCGTAGAAAATGTCTTCGTAATGTAATGGCGCTGAAATTTTCTGAAATTTATAGGGCAAATGAAGGAAGTTCCCGCATTTTGTAGAAATATTGAGGGATAGGTTTTGAAGAAGGAGTGTACATGCATGGAAACTCTTGGTGTCCAGACAAACTCGGAGCTGCGAGAGGAACTGAATCGCCTCAAAGAAGAAAACGCGCGACTGAAAAAGGAATTGAATCAGCATCAAGTGATTGTCAACAATACGCTCGATGCTATTTTTATTTGTGATAACGAAATGCGGATTGTTCAGGCAAATGAAGCAACAGAAAGGATGCTTCAAGTTGACTCGGAAGATTTGAAAAAGCGTTCTGTTTTGGATTTTTTGTTTTCAATCCCAAAGGATGAACTGAATCTTTCCGTAAAGAAGTTTTTTAAAAAAGGCTTTCTATGGAAGGAGGTTCCGATCAGGCTTGATTGCGGGGCAACAAAATACATAGAGTTTCTGGCCAAAAGAGGCATTGGTGAGGATTTCTTTTTTGTTGTCATGAGGGACATATCTTCTAAGAAGATTCTGGAGCGGGAATTCTCTATGAATGAACAGCTTTTTAAGGACTTGTTTGACAGAGCAGTTGACGGAATCGTCCTGTTTGATAAAGATGGCGGTTTTATTGATGCCAATTTGTCCTTTTGTAAAAGCTTTGAAATCAATCATAATGAGCTGTCTCATTTATCGTTGTATGAGTTCATAGACAGCGGCTCACGAAAAGATTTCGACAATATCTGGAAGGCGCTCAACCGCAAGGGAAAAGCGAAGGGGGAGCTGCCTGTCAAGCTTCGTTCAGGAGTTCAAAAACTATTTGAATTCACGATTACATCAAACATCATCAGCGGTTTTTATATGTCCATTATGAGGGATATCACAGAGAAGCGGTCTATGGAGCTACAGCTCTTTAAAAGTGAGGAGCGCTTCAGAGAAATCTTTGAAAATGCAATGGACGCCATCATCATCTGGTCGAATGACGGAAGAATCGTAAAAGCGAATCAATCAGCCTGTAAAATTTTTGAGCTGCCGATGAATTTGCTGTTGAAAAGAAAGCTGTGTGATTTTCTCGTTGACTCGCAGCAGAAATACAGCATAACGAAAAGGAAATACGCAAAATACGGAGAGATCAGAGAAGAGCTGCTGTTTCAAATGGGGAACGGGCAATTCAAAGAGCTTGAATTTACTTCAAAACGGACAATCCTTGAAAATCAGCATTTGACGATCTTAAGAAATGTAAGCGACAGAAAGCGGATGGAAAAGGAGCTTCGGGAAAGCGAGCTGAAATTCAGAAAAGTGTTCAACGGCTCAATGGACGGCAATGTATTGTTCGACAATCAATACAGGATCATTGACGCCAACCCGTTAGCAAGCCATATTTTGGGACTGTCACATGAAGAGATCAAACAGCACAGCCTGTTAGATATTATTTCTGCTTATGAAATAGAAAATCTGGCATCACCGGCAAGGCAGATTAATTTTGATGAAATGGACAACGAAATTCCATTTTTGCTGAGCAGCGGTGATAACAGAAAACTCGAATTCTCATTTAAACGGAATATTATTCAAAATATGAACTTGGCTATCTTTAAAGACGTAACAGAGCGAAAAGAATTGGAGGAGCGCCTGCGCAAATCAGATACCCTTCATGTTGTCGGCGAACTCGCAGCCGGCATTGCTCATGAAATCAGAAATCCGATGACTGCTCTTAAAGGCTTCATTCAGCTTCTGAAAGGGAGTGTCGAGGGAGACTACGCCCTTTACTTCAACGTGATCACCTCAGAACTAAAGCGCATCGAATCCATCATCACCGAATTCTTGATTTTAGCCAAGCCCCAGGCCATTATGTATGAGGAAAAACATGTTACCCAAATTATGAGGGACACGATAGACCTTCTAAATGCGCAAGCCAATCTCAGCAATGTACAAATGCAACTTGATTTAATTGACGACATTCCCCCGATTTACTGTGAACCGAATCAGCTGAAACAGGTTTTTATCAATATATTAAAAAACGCCATCGAAGTGATGCCTGACGGCGGAAATATTTTTGTAACGATAAAGGCATTGGATCAAGATCATGTTCTTATCTCTTTAAAAGACGAGGGAATCGGAATGACAGAAGATAAATTAAAGCGACTTGGTGAACCATTTTATACGACAAAGGAACGGGGAACTGGACTTGGGCTTATGGTAAGCTATAAAATTATTGAAGAACATCAAGGCGAGATTATGGTAGAAAGTGAAGAAGGGAAGGGCACCGTTTTCCATATTACGCTTCCTGTCAGACAGAATGCTGAAGAAAGAAGGAATGATGAATGAACTACTATACGACAGCCGAAACGCCGCTCGGTGAACTTATCATTGCCGAAGAGGAGGACCGGATCACTCGTCTATTTCTCAGTCAGGAAGATTGGGTGGATTGGAAAGAAACGGTTCAGAATACTGAGCACATGGAAACACCTAATCTTGCAGAAGCGAAACAACAGCTTCAAGAATATTTCGCAGGCGAAAGGAAGACATTCACCCTGCCGCTCAGCCAAAAGGGCACTCCTTTTCAGCAAAAAGTGTGGCAAGCGCTGGAGAGGATTCCATATGGCGAATCCCGAAGCTATGCGGATATTGCCGCTGCTGTCGGCAGTCCGAAAGCGGTGCGCGCTGTCGGACAGGCTAATAAACGTAACGACCTGCCGATTTTTGTCCCGTGCCACAGAGTGATCGGCAAAAACAGTGCGTTAACAGGATACGCCGGAACCAAAACGGAGATCAAAGCATTTTTGCTAAACATCGAGCGAATCTCCTATAAAGAAAAATAAAACATATGGCACGTTCCCTTTTTTCACGGCCGACATATCATTTTATTAAGTTAAAAAAGTTGGTCTGATGAAAAAGGAGGACAAAGCAATTGAAGCCGAGCCGCTCTGAGAAACTTGCCGTTTTTGCCGAACTGTTTGTGAAACTGCATATCTTATCAAGCGCTCAAAAAGATGAAATCATCAATGTTAACAAAAAGAAACAAAAAAACCGCTGACTCGGCTCCAAATGAGCAAAGTCCGGCGGTTTTTTAATGCACCTTTTCTCCTCTAAACAGCTGTTCAATCTCTTCTTCATAGTTTCCGGTCATAATCCCTTTTTCTGTGATGATTCCTGAAATGAGATCATGAGGTGTAATGTCGAAAGCGGGATTAAAGACAGGCACATTGGATGGAGCGGTCCGAACTCCGGAAATCTGCCTGACTTCCTCGGGATCCCGTTCCTCTATCGGGATATCAGCGCCGCATTTGACCTTTGTATCAAATGTAGATAAAGGTGCGGCGACAAAAAACGGAATATCAAAGGCGTTTGCTAAAATAGCAAGACCGTATGTGCCGATTTTATTTGCCGAATCACCGTTCTTTGCAATTCGGTCGGCTCCGACGATAACAGCGGAAATTTGTTTTTCCTTCATCGTATGGGCGGCCATGCTGTCTGTGATCAGAGTGACATCAATGCCCCCCTGCATCAGCTCCCAAGCAGTAAGGCGTGAACCTTGCAGGACAGGCCTTGTTTCACAGGCATAAATGTGCAATCCCAAATCTTTTTGTTTGGCCAAGTAAAACGGAGCTAGCGCCGTTCCATAGCGGCTTGTCGCGATTGAGCCGGCATTGCAGATTGTCATGATCCTGTCGCCTTTTTTGAAAAGCTGCAGGGCGTTTTGGCCGATCAACCGGCACGTTTCCTCATCCTCGACCTGAATCTGAATGGCTTCATGGACAAGGTTTGTTTTTGCTTCATTTACGGAAATCGCGTTTTCGACCGAATGACTCAGTCTCTCAAGCGCCCATGACAAATTAATGGCGGTAGGCCGTGAGCTGTTTAAATATTGTTTGATGTCTTCCAGTCTGCGGCGGAATTCCGTGACATTATCTGTTTCAATGTTTTTGGCAGCAAGCGCCAGTCCGAAGGCAGCCGTAATGCCGATCGCCGGAGCGCCCCTTACTTTGAGCGTGACAATCGCATCAAATACATCCTCTTTCGTCGTCAGCTCCAAATATTCCGTCTCATCAGGAAGCTTTTGCTGATTTAAAATGGTAATAGCTGTTTCTTTCCATTCAACAGAACGTGGAACAGCAAATGAATGGGTCATGAATGGATCATTCCTTTACAAGTAACTTAAATAATTCAATAACATCTGTTATCGTTTTGAATTCCGAACGTTTTTCGATAAAGGCTGTGCCGGTTTCGAGCGCCAAGCGTTTTCTGCCGATTCGTTTATCAAACGGCACGATCGTATCCAGGTCAGCTACATGGGCAAGGCCGATCGTGCGTCGTATCAGCTCACAGCCCGCAAATCCGATTGCTTCTTCAAAAATATGGCTGAGCGTATCAGTGAGGTAACCGTCGATGTTGGCGTAAACATCCAGACTATCCTTCTGCCAGGATTCACTAAACGTCTCTTCAAACGTTTCCCAGACCTGGTTGACATGTTCATATAACGGCTCTCTGTCAGCCCCGTCACGGCTGAGTGCGTTCAAAAATAAGTTGGCGATAAATTGCCCTACATCAAAGCCGATCGGTCCGTAAAAAGCAAACTCAGGATCAATCACCTTTGTTTCGTGCTCACTTGCGAAAATGCTTCCTGTATGCAAATCACCATGAATCAACGTTTCTGCAGACGTTAAAAATGACTTTTTCAGCTTAGCGGCTTCGATTTTAACGCTGTCATTATTCCAAAGCTTTTCGACAAAAGGACGAAGCTCTTCTTCAAAATCATTTGTGTCATGGTCGAAGAAAGGATCTGTAAAAACAAGTCTTTCCGTAATGTCGCATAGCTCTGGATTTGTAAACTGTTTAACAAGCTGTTTTTTCACCGTAGGTTCAAGCGCGTAATCTGATGAGTAGAAAAGTGTTTTTCCTAAAAATTCACCGATGTGCTGCGACAGATGAGGATAGTTTTCACCCTCAATGAGTCCTTTTCTTGCGATCTTGAGGTGAGAGAGATCCTCCATGACGGTAACCGCCATTTCCGTATCAGAATAAAACACTCTTGGAACCAGGTGAGGCACATGCTCGCCCTGACGGATGAGAGCGCTGCTTTCGATTCTTGCACGGTCGATTGTCAGCGGCCAGCTTTCTCCCACCACTTTTGCATACGGAACCGCCTGTTTAATGATCAATGCTCTGTCATGTTCTTGATCATAAATATGAAAAACGTAATTTAAGTTGCCGTCTCCGATCTCCTGGCATGTCAGCGTGCTTTTGCTTGGAAATAGGCCAAGCTTCACCGCCAACGCCACAGCGGAGCTTTCATTTAATGTTTCGTATAAAGGTGTTTTTGTGACTCCCATCATCATAACCTCCAATTATGTAATCACTTAATATGTGGCCGTAAAAAAGCCTCCTTCTCAGAGAGAAGGAGGCTTAACATCTATGTCCGCCTCTCTTATCTCTCAGATCAGATCTGAATGGAATTAGCACCGTGCCTTAAGAGACCAGCGTCTCGGCGCGAAAAAGATGCGCCCCATTTCACAATGGAATTACGGTCGGTTGCTGTTGGGGTCAAAAGGCCAAATCCCTCGCCCAACTCTCGATAAGAGAATATATTCACTTGTTTGACAATTCTAATTTATCAGTTGATGAACATGGTAACAGGTCATTTAGTTAGTTGTCAATATATTTTTTAATATAAATCTTTTCTGATATCATCGAAAACAGGAATGCTCTCCCGAACTTCTGAGCTTTCTTGAAGGTCGATTTCCGCTCGGACTATGCCTTCTTCCCGTCCGCCTTCAGCAAGTACACGCCCCCATGGATCAATAATCAGGCTATGTCCTGCAAATTCATTATCCGGATTTGAACCGGTACAATTGCAGGCTGCGACAAAGCATTGGTTTTCAATGGCCCGCGCAATAAGCAGGCTTTTCCAATGATCAAGGCGGGGAAGAGGCCATTCCGCAGAAATAAACAGCACGTTGGCGCCTTTTGTCGTATGTTTTCTGATCCATTCCGGAAAACGGATATCGTAACAGATCAATCCTGAGCTTTTGACGCCGTCAAGCTCAAAGTATCCGTCTTCGGAACCGGCTGATAAATACAGATGCTCATCCATCAGCTGAAAAAGATGGGCTTTTCTGTACTCTTTAATGATTTGCCCTTTCTTATCCGCGATGTACATTGTATTATAAACATCAGAATTCTTCCTGACAGCGACCGATCCGGCGACAATATGAACACCATGTTTTTTTGCCGTTTTCTTCAGCCAGCTCTGAGCGGATCGGCCGTCTTCATCAGCGAGTTCATCAAGATTGGCCAGATCATATCCGGTCGTCCATAATTCAGGCAGAACAAGAACATCAGCATGTTTGCTTTCTTTTTCGATGAAAAATTCAGCTTTTTTTATATTTTCCGAAGGTTTGCCGTATGAAATATCAAATTGAAGACAAGATATCGTCCATTTCATCTTTTTAACACCCCAAATTTTTCTTTACTTTTTTCATTTAACCATATATGATGATGGACTATCATTTCAAGATTTTTTTAGAAGGTGAGAATAGATGAAATTTGAACAGTCTCATGTATTGAAGGAATTGCCTAAACAATTCTTCGCTTCTCTGGTGCAGAAAGTGAACCGAAAGCTCGCAGAAGGACATGACGTTATCAATCTAGGACAGGGAAATCCAGATCAGCCGACTCCTGAACATATTGTCGAGGAGATGAAACGAGCTGTTGCTGATCCTGAGAATCATAAATATTCGTCTTTTCGCGGCTCATACAGTCTGAAGTCAGCGGCTGCTGCATTTTACAAAAGAGAGTACGGCATTGATCTGGATCCGGAAACCGAAGTCGCTGTATTATTCGGCGGAAAAGCCGGTCTTGTCGAGCTCCCGCAATGCTTGTTGAATCCCGGTGATACGATCTTAGTTCCCGATCCGGGTTATCCAGATTACTGGTCGGGTGTCACACTTGCAAAAGCAAAGATGGAAATGATGCCGCTCGTAAAGGACAGGGCGTTTCTCCCTGATTACAGCAGCATAACCGCTGAAGTAAGGGAACAGGCGAAATTGATGTATTTGAATTATCCGAATAATCCGACCGGAGCTGTTGCTACTTCTGAGTTCTTTGAAGATACCGTGCGTTTTGCGACTGAAAACGGAATCTGCGTCGTTCACGATTTTGCTTACGGCGCTGTAGGATTTGACGGCTGCAAGCCTTTAAGCTTTTTGCAGACTGAAGGTGCGAAGGATATCGGAATTGAAATTTACACGCTGTCAAAAACGTATAATATGGCAGGATGGCGGGTTGGCTTTGCCGTCGGAAACGCTTCGGTCATTGAAGCGATCAATCTTTATCAAGACCATATGTTTGTCAGTCTTTTCAGAGCGACTCAAGAGGCTGCAGCAGAGGCACTGTTAGCCGATCAGACGTGTGTGGCAGAGCAAAATGCCAGGTATGAGAGCAGGAGAAACGCTTGGATCACGGCATGCCGGGAAATCGGCTGGGATGTAACAGCTCCCGCAGGTTCTTTTTTTGCATGGCTGCCTGTGCCTGAAGGCTATACTTCAGAGCAGTTCTCAGATCTTTTGCTGGAAAAAGCGAATGTGGCAGTTGCGGCTGGAAACGGCTTCGGTGAATATGGCGAGGGCTACGTCAGAGTCGGACTTTTAACAAGTGAAGAAAGACTTAAGGAAGCCGCTTATCGAATTGGCAAACTGAACCTGTTTACCCAAAAAAGCATTGACAAGACCTTATAACGATGGGATAATTCAAAATAATTTATAAAATCTATATTTTCTTATCAAGAGCAGGCAGAGGGACGAGCCCGATGAAGCCCGGCAACCGACTTATAAAGCACGGTGCTAATTCTTGCAGCTAGCGGCTGAGAGATAAGATTCGGACGAGAAACGAAACCTCTTTAGACGCGATTGCAGTTTGAAGAGGTTTTTTGATATGGATGAAAATGAAAGGAGCTCTGGCATGAGTGAGTTATTAGCGACATATCTCCTGACCGAACCGGGAGCCGATACAGAGAAGAAAGCAGAACAAATCGCAACAGGATTGACAGTAGGCTCCTGGACTGATCTGCCCCTTGTAAAACAGGAGCAAATGCAAAAGCACAAGGGGCGTGTGATAAAAGTTGAGGAGAGAGAGGGAACTCCTGCATCAGAAAAACAAGCGGTCATCACAATTGCCTATCCTGAAATCAATTTCTCTCAGGATATTCCGGCTTTGCTGACAACAGTGTTTGGCAAGCTGTCCCTGGACGGAAAAATCAAATTAATTGATCTTCACTTCTCTGAAGCATTTAAGCGTGCACTGCCGGGACCGAAGTTTGGCGTATACGGCATCCGAAAGCTGCTGGTAGAGTTTGAGAGACCGCTGTTAATGAGCATATTTAAAGGCGTAATCGGAAGGGACCTGAGTGATATTAAAGAACAGCTCCGGCAGCAGGCGCTTGGCGGAGTTGACTTGATTAAAGACGATGAAATTTTCTTTGAGACTGGTCTAGCGCCTTTTGAAACAAGAATTGCAGAAGGAAAGCAAATATTGAAAGAAACGTATGAACAAACCGGACATAAAACGCTGTATGCGGTGAATTTGACCGGACGTACGGCTGATCTGAGAGACAAAGCGAGACGCGCCGCCGAGCTGGGAGCGGATGCGCTTTTGTTTAATGTCTTTGCTTACGGCTTGGACGTTATGCAAGGCCTAGCAGAAGATCCTGAAATCCCAGTTCCGATTATGGCGCATCCAGCAGTGAGCGGAGCGTTTACGTCTTCTCCGTTTTACGGTTTTTCTCACGCTCTTTTACTCGGAAAATTAAATCGATATTGCGGTGCTGACTTCAGCCTCTTTCCGTCTCCATATGGTTCGGTTGCGCTTCCAAGAGCAGACGCACTGGCGATCCATGAAGAATGTGTGAGAGAGGATGCTTTTAACCAAACATTTGCGGTTCCGTCAGCAGGCATTCATCCCGGCATGGTTCCGCTATTAATGCGTGATTTCGGCATAGACCACATTATTAACGCCGGAGGAGGCGTACATGGACATCCGAACGGTGCCCAAGGCGGGGGGCGAGCGTTCAGAGCCATTATTGATGCGGTCCTAGAGGCCCAGCCGATTGATGAAAAAGCCGAACAATGCAAGGATCTTAAGCTTGCGCTAGATAAATGGGGAAAGGTTGAAGCCGTATGACGACTCGAAAACCTTTTGTTATTTGTGATTTTGACGGAACAATCACGATGAACGACAACATTATAAATATCATGAAAACATTTGCTCCCCCAGAGTGGGTGGCATTAAAAGACGGCGTACTTTCCAAAACGCTATCGATCAAGGAAGGTGTCGGGCGGATGTTCGGCCTTCTGCCCAGCCGTTTAAAAGAAGAGATTACAAGTTTTGTATTGGAAGATGCAAAAATCAGGGAAGGCTTTCGGGAATTTGTAGCATTTATCAATGAGCACGAGATTCCGTTTTATGTCATAAGCGGTGGAATGGACTTCTTTGTATATCCTTTGCTTGAAGGCATTGTGGAGAAAGACCGCATTTATTGCAACCATGCTTCATTTGACAATGACTATATCCATATTGACTGGCCTCATTCCTGCAAGGGCACATGCAGCAATCAATGCGGGTGCTGTAAGCCGTCGGTCATCCATGAACTTTCTGAACCGAACCAATATATCATCATGATCGGTGATTCGGTTACAGATGTGGAGGCAGCAAAGCTGTCTGACCTATGCTTTGCAAGGGATTATTTATTAAACGAATGCCGGGAGCAGAACCTCAATCATCTTCCGTATCAAGATTTTTATGAGATCAGAAAGGAAATTGAGAATGTAAAGGAGGTACAGGAATGGCTGCAAAACAAGAACGCTGGCGAGAGCTCGCTGAAGTAAAACGGGAATTGGCAGAGAGAGATTGGTTTCCAGCGACTAGCGGCAATTTGTCAATTAAGGTTACAGATGAGCCTTTAACATTTCTCGTCACTGCAAGCGGAAAAGATAAACGCAAAGAGACGGTTGAAGATTTTCTGCTGGTCGATCAAAACGGAGAGCCTGCTGAAAGCGGGCATTCTCTGAAACCGTCAGCAGAAACGCTTTTGCATACACATTTGTACAATAAAACCAATGCCGGATGCTGCCTGCATGTCCATACGGTAAACAATAATGTGATTTCAGAGTTATACGGAGACCAAAAGAAAATCACATTCAAAGGCCAGGAAATTATAAAAGCACTCGGCTTGTGGGAAGAGAACGCAGAAGTGACCGTTCCGATTATAGAAAATCCGGCACATATCCCGACGCTTGCGGCACTGTTTGCGGAAGAGATTTCAGAAGATTCAGGAGCTGTTCTGATCCGAAATCATGGTATTACGGCTTGGGGGAAAACAGCATTTGAGGCAAAAAGAGTGCTTGAAGCGTATGAATTTTTGTTCAGCTACCATTTGAAATTGAAAACACTCCAGCATCAGCTGGTTAAATAAAAGGAGGAATTGAAATGGCTACAATTCGAATTCATGATGAGGCAAATACAACGATTGAAAATCAAGAGGAAGTGGCAAGCTTTCTGGACAGTCAAGAGGTTATTTATGAGCAATGGGATATCACGAAGCTTCCGGAACATCTCTCAGAGAAATATGACCTGACAGAAGAAGAAAAACAGCAAATTCTTGATACCTTCGAAACTGAAATTAAAGATATCTCAACCCGCCGCGGCTATAAAGCACAGGATGTTATTTCATTGTCAGACAGCAATCCGAAACTTGATGAACTGCTTGAAAACTTTAAAAGAGAGCATCACCATACAGACGATGAGGTTCGTTTTATTGTAAGCGGACACGGTATTTTTGTCATTCAAGGCAAGGACGGCACGTTTTTTGATGTCCGTTTAAACCCTGGAGATTTAATCTCCGTGCCTGAGAATATCCGCCATTACTTCACGCTTCAGGAGGACCGCAAAGTTGTCGCGGTGAGAATTTTTGTCACAACTGAAGGCTGGGTTCCGATTTATGAAAAAGACAGCGTGAATCAATAAGCATGAGATAGCCCCGTTCATCGAACGGGGCTTTTTATATTTATTGCAAACGCCACTTTTCATACTGTGACAGTTCTTTTTTAATCATTGTCCAAATCAAACCTAAAACAGCTGCATCGTCAATGAACCCAAGACCGAGGATTACGTCTGGAATGATATCGAGCGGCATGACGATATACAGGATTGCGGCAGTTAACAGCAAAAGTGTTTTAACCTGTGAACGAGGGTAGTCGCCATTTCGCCAATCGCGAAGCATCTGAAAAAAAGTAGTGATGTGCTGGATACATTTTTTTCGGTTTTTCCTCTTCAAAATTGCTTTTCCGCCTGCCGCTCCGAGCATAATTGCTTTCTTTTTCTTCATTGGGCATACCTCCTGCCTGGCGGCGTGTTTAAGATATTCTTCACCTGGGTATTGTTCTTCTAATCCTATCAATATATCTATTATACCTGAAAAATTAACTTATTTAATGAAAATATGTTTACAAATAAAGTATAATCTGTAATAATGCACAATAACCCAATCAAACTTGTTTCCTATTTCTTAGCGGCGAGGGGTGAAGTGAATGGGCGGTTCTTCTGAACAAGAAAGATTGTTGGTGTCTATTGATGAAAAAAGAAAGTTAATGATAGATGCCGCTAGAAAGCAGGGATTTACAGGGCATGACACGATCAGGCACAGTCAGGAGCTGGATTGTTTAATAAATGAATATCATCAGCTTATGCAAGAAAACGAACATTCCCAAGGGATTCAAGGCCTTGTAAAGAAATTAGGCTTGTGGCCCCGCAGAGATGTTATGCCAGCATATGATGCAAATAAATAGCGGCCTATCAGATGCATATATAAAGAGAGAGCTTTTCGGAAGCGCTCTTTTTTTCTGGAAAAAATTCATATGAAAGAGGGAACTAATGAAGGAACTGGCGATTCTCATTACCGAAATGGTCAATCAATTTCATGATGCTTTTATTTCCTTATGCGGAATATTTGGCATTCATTTAACTGACAAAGAAATGCATTTTTGGGTGATCGGCATTTTTGGCATATTCTTTTTCGGCGTCACTCACGCTGTGTTTACATGGCTTTCTAAATGGAGTATGACAGCCTTGTCCTTTATCTATACTGTTACAGTCATCATTGTCATCGTATTTGCGATTGAGATTCAGCAAAAGGTGACGGGTAGAGGGAATATGGAGTTTTTAGATGCCACGGAAGGTATAAAGGGTTTTTTAGTATTTTTTATGTTTTTTTTGCTTTTGAAAATGCTGTTGCGTTTCATCAAAATCCTTTTTTCTGGAAGACCAGCAAGCAAATCGAATGGCAATGCCCGATCACGAAGATAAAAAACCCTCCTGACATGGTCAGGGGGGCTATGATGCGGATACGGGGAGGGCGATTGTCACCTCTGTGCCTCTTCGCACTTCACTTTCAATATGAATAGAGCCTCCGTACATCAGCACGATCCGTTTACAAACAACAAGGCCGAGACCGGTTCCTTTTTCTTTAGAAGTAACAAAGGGAAGGAAGATGTGATCCAGCATTTCCTGAGAAATCCCTTCACCGTTATCCACAACTTTGATTATGGCTTTTTTATCTAAAGCTCCTAGGGAGATCGTCAGTTTGCCTCCTTCAGGCATTGACTCGAGGCCATTTTTTGCTACATTTAAAATCACTTGTTTAATATGATCTTTTGTACATTTTACGAGTAAGGGCTGCTCGGTTAAATACTGTAATTCGACTTCAACATTGTATAGATTGCCCTCAGAATAAATGATCGGCATAATTTCTCCGATAATGTCCTGAAGTGAGTTCAGCTCCCATTTTTCAGCTGTCGGCTTGCCGAGAACGAGAAACTCACTCACTATTTGATTGATGCGTTTGATCTCCTGTTCGATAATGGAGAAGTAAAGCTGATCTTCCTCACCTTTATATTTCTTTTGCAACAGCTGAATAAAGCCGCTTATCCCGGTGAGGGGGTTACGGATTTCATGGGCTGTGCTGGCAGCAAGCGTCCCGATCAGCTCTAATTTTTGCGCCTCGTTTTCTGAGCGCTCCAGCTGGGTCTGCCGCTTCAGCAAATAATACAGCACGAGAATAAAAAGGATATTCAGCAGAACAATAATACATGAAAGCGGAAGCACAAGGCTTTTCGACAGTTCTTCTATTGTGACCGGGTTCGGATAGACTTTCATATTCCAGCTGATATCATCCAGATATCCGCTGACAGGTTTCTGATCCTCTGCATGAGAGGCTTGTCCGCTCGCAAAAATCATTTTCCCGTCTTGGTTCACAACTTCAATATAAACATCAGGGCTCAGCAAGTTAATGAGATTTTTCAAATAATCAATTTGAATAGCTGCGACAAGATAATCTGTCACATTTCGTTTTGAGTCCAAAACAGGCACACAAATTGTGAAAATTGGCTGACCAGTAATTCTGCTCGAATAACTATCTGAAATGACTGTCTTTTTAGTTTCCTTTGCTTTTGTAAAAAAAGATCTGTCGGCCAGGTTTACTTTCGTTTTTAATTCGGTTGTGCTTGCGGTGACGTCTCCTTTGGCATTGAGAAAATAGAGACCGGAAAATCTCGGCTCTGAATCAAAGGTCTTTTCCAAAATTGACTGCATTTTCTTTATATCAACCGGTCTGTCGATGGCGATGGACAAGGAGGTCATTCTCGCCATTGTTTCTCCGATTAAATAATTGATTTTGTTGCGGTGAAGGTTTAGCAGGACACTTGCTTCTTGTTTATGTTCTGCAGCTATTGTATCTTTTTCTTTTTCATATACGAAAAAGCTGATGACGATTGCCGGAATCACGACCAGTATGATATAAAGTTTGACTCTCCCGCAGGCGCCTTTTAGTATTTTCAATTTGCATCGCTCCAACATACACCTGATTAGAGGTATTATATCATTGTTTCTTCTTCTTTAATAAGAAAAAATAACCAAAAAAATTAGAAAAAGGTGTTGGCAAGCTTACATTTAAAAAAAGAAGAGAAATATTGGAAAGATTTTTATTGACATTTTGGTCTTTGTTTATTAATGTTTCTCTGTAACGGTTTCTAAAAGGATGATTGAGACATGACAGAAAAATCACTGAAGTTATTTATCGTGCTGTCGCGCGCGTATCGGTCTATTAACGATCATATGAATAAGCATATTCATAAGCATGGGCTGAATCCGACTGAATTTGCTGTGCTAGAGCTTTTGTACCATAAAGGCGATCAGCCGCTGCAGCAGATAGGAGATAAAATTCTCTTGGCTAGCGGGAGCATCACATACGTTGTAGATAAGCTGGAGCAAAAAGAACTTCTCATTCGGAAAGCGTCTCCTACAGACAGACGAGTGACATTTGCGCAAATTACTGAAAAAGGCATCGGTCTTTTGAACGATATTTTCCCTGATCACGCTGCTGAAATTGATGAAATGATCAGCGTATTAAGCGAAGAAGAGGTAGAGATGTGCACCGAAATGTTAAAAAGAGTAGGATTAAACGCAAAACAGTTTCATAATAAGTAAAAAAAGGAAGCCTGATATGTCACAAGGCTTCCTTTTTTGCTATTTTTCATTTGTTTCCGCTGCGCCTCTTGGCAAAATGAGAACTTCAACCCGCCGGTTTTTGCTTCGGCCTTCCGCAGTTTTGTTGGAAGCCACCGGTTTATACTCGCCATAACCCTTGGCGCTGAACACTTTTGCATCGAGCTTGGGGTTTTCAATCAGGAGCCCCATAAAGTTTACCGCTCTCATGACGCTTAAATGCCAGTTTGATTGGAATTCAGAATTTTTAATTGGCATATTATCAGTATGTCCGCTGATAATGATATTTCTTGGCGGGTTAATCACAAGAAGATTTGAAATCTCTTTTGCAAGCGGCACATCTTCCTTACGGATGGTCGCTTTTCCAGAATCAAAGAAGATGCTGTCTTTAATCGTAATCAGAAGGCCTTCACTAGTCATCTTCGTCTCCAGCTGATGTTCCAGCTTTTTATCTTTGATGAACTTTTCCACCTGGCTCTTCACATTTTCAAGTTCTTCTTGATCAGCTGCTTTTTCTTTTTCTTTCTTGTTTTTCTCTTTCTCTTCTTTTTCCTTTTTCACTTCATCGATGCCGTCTGACTCGTTTTCAGGAGGAGTGACACTGGAGTAGTCCAGTACACCGGTTCCGCCTGTAAAAACTTCATTAAATGATTTTGAGAGCATTTGAAACTTAGCTGCGTCAATCGAGCTGCTCGCGTACAGCACAATAAACAATGCCAGGAGAAGAGTAAGGATGTCGGCGTAAGGAACGAGCCATGATTCATCAACGTGCTCGTCCTCATGCTTCTTCTTCTTTTTTCTCGCCATTTTGCGCCTCTCCTTGTTCTGCAAATTTCAAGCGGTCCTTCGCAGGAAGATACATTAAAAGCTTTTGTTCGATGACTTTCGGTGCCTGTCCTTCTAAAACGGATAAAACACCTTCAATCATGACCTCACGCAGTTTTACTTCTTGTTTTGATTTTCGTTTTAATTTATTTGCGAAAGGATGCCATAACACATACCCTGTAAAGATACCGAGAAGTGTGGCAACAAAGGCGGCACTGATGGCGTGTCCAAGCTCATCTGTATTGTCCATATGAGAGAGAGCGGCAATCAGCCCGATTACAGCGCCGAGTACTCCAAGTGTCGGAGCGTACGTTCCTGCTTGTGTAAAAATAGCGGCTCCGGCTTGGTGCCTGTCCTCCATTGCTTCGACTTCCTCTGTCATAATATCTCTTATAAATTCCGCGCTTTGCCCGTCAACAGCCATGCTGAGCCCGTTTTTCAAGAAAGCATCATCTACATCCTCAATGCTTGCTTCTAAAGCAAGCAGACCTTCGCGGCGTGCAAGCTGAGCCCATTCAGAGAACATAGGAATGAGTTCCTCTATTGTGAGCTGTTTATTTTCCTTAAATAACACTCGAAACAGCGCAGGCACTTTTTTAATTTCTTTTGTTGGGAACGCAATAACGACTGCTGAGATTGTCCCGGCGATAATAATTAAAATGGCAGCGGGGTTTGCAAGGGCGCTGAAACTGACGCCTTTCAGAACCATCCCGACGCTCAATGCCACAAAAGCAAGAATAATACCGATTAACGAAGTTTTATCCATAGTTTTTCACCAAATCCTTTTTTACTATCTTGTCTATGGTTAATATCGGTTTTGGTGCCCGGAACTTTAGGGACATTGTGAATTTGTTCATGAAATATTCAAGGAAGAGGCATAGAAGGGAGAAATAAACAAAAACGGGCTCTCCAAAATTGAAAAGCCCGGGTGTCTACTGAAATTAGCAGCTTTCTTGCAAGCTGTCCTTCAGATGGTATTCATATAATAGTAGAAATACATATTCACTGTATATAAACATGTTCCATCCCTCCTTAAAAAAAGTGTAAAGGATGAAGGGAAGTAGCGCTTCAGGGGAAGGGACGGTATTTTCTAAGTCAAGAGTATGAAAGCATAAAAAAAGCGGCTTCCTAAAAGGAAACCGCTGATTGTTATTTCGCTCGCACTTTGATTTTATCATCTTCTAAAATCACGTGAAAACTTGTGATCTCGCCATTATCAAGCAGCAGATCGGTCATTTCATCCTCAACCCATTCTTGGATGGTTCTTCTAAGCGGACGTGCACCGAATGAAGGGTGGTAGCCCAGCTCAGCGATTTTTTCTTTCGCTTCATCTGTCACATTCAAGCTAATGCCCCGTTCCGCCAATGTTTCTTCAAGTTCTCCAAGAAGAAGGCTGACGATTTTGACAAGATGTTCTTTTTCCAATGAGCGGAACTCAATAATGCTGTCAAAACGGTTGAGGAACTCAGGTTTAAAGAACATGCTCAGTGAATCAATTAATGTTTGTTCTTCGATGACACTGTCATCTGATTGGAAACCGACTTTCGTTTGTTTCTCACCAGCACCCGCATTACTTGTCATGATGATCACAGTGTCTTTGAAGCTTACGGTTCTGCCTTGGCTGTCTGTCAGACGGCCATCTTCCATAATTTGCAGGAACATATGCTGAACGTCTGGGTGTGCTTTTTCAATCTCATCCAGCAACACAATGCTGTAAGGATTGCGGCGCACTTTCTCAGTTAATTGTCCAGCTTCCTCATGGCCGACATATCCAGGCGGTGAACCGATAATTTTAGATACGGCGTGTTTCTCCATGTATTCGCTCATATCGAGTCGGATAATAGCGTCTTTTGTGCCGAATAATTCATCTGCCAGTGTTTTAGAAAGCTCTGTTTTCCCTACGCCGGTAGGACCGACGAAGAGGAAGGAGCCGACTGGTCTGTTTTTGGATTTTAATCCGGCGCGGCTTCGTCTTACCGCTTTTGCCACTTTTTGAACAGCGGCTTCTTGTCCGATCACGCGTTCATGAAGTTTTGCTTCGAGTTCTTTCATTTTCGTTTGTTCGTCTGCCTGCAGTTTGCCGACAGGGATGCCTGTTTTTTGTTCAACAATTTCCTGAATGTGCTCAGCTTCCACAGTGACAGCGGTATGAGCGGAGGAGCTGTTCAGTTTTTTCTCCAATGCGAGTTCTTCATCACGGAGTTTTGCCGCCAGTTCGTAATTTTCTTCTTCCAGGGCTTTTGTTTTTTCGGCTTCAATTGCAGTTAAGCGTTCAGCGGCATCCTCATCATTCAGTTCATCAATTAACAGGTTGGCTTTTGAACCTGCTTCATCTAATAAATCAATTGCTTTATCCGGCAGGTGTCTGTCCTGAATGTAGCGGGATGATAAAGTGACACACGCTTTGATTGCTTCATCACTGAATGTTACGCCATGGTACGCCTCGTATTTGTCTTTAATCCCTTGCAGAATGAGGATAGCCTGTTCAATTGAAGGCTCCTGCACCATGACAGGCTGAAAACGTCTTTCCAGCGCGGCATCTTTTTCGATTTGACGATATTCTTTCAGTGTTGTCGCGCCAATGACTTGCAGTTCGCCTCTGGCTAGGGCCGGTTTGAGAATGTTGCCGGCGTCCATTGATCCTTCTGCAGAGCCTGCGCCGACGAGAAGGTGAATTTCATCAATGAACAGAATGACATTTTTTCGTTCCTTCAGCTCAGTGATCAGCTGTTTCATTCTCTCCTCAAATTGGCCTCTGATCCCTGTATTTGCAACAAGGGATGCAACATCAAGCAAATATAGCTCTTTGTTTTTCAGTTTGTTTGGAACATCACCTTCAGCAATTTTTAAAGCGAGCCCTTCAGCGATGGCAGTTTTCCCCACACCCGGCTCACCAATAAGAACCGGATTGTTTTTGTTGCGGCGGTTTAGAATTTCGATCACTCGCGCCACTTCATCATCACGGCCGATGACGGGATCAATGAGACCGGCTTTAGCACCGTTTGTAATATTTTGAGCCAGCTCATCAAGCAACCCTTTTTTTCCGCTTTGTTTTGCTGCGCTCTTTTCTTTCGGCTGGAATGCCTGTTCAAACGGAAATCCGAAAGATTGAGGACCCATACTCATTGAAGGTTTACGGGTCAGTTCGTTATAGCAAGTTTCACAAAGAACCATCTGTTTATGAACGGAATTTATTTGCATGTTAAGGCGAATCGTCGCCTCGTTTTGATGACAATGTTGACAACGCATTTGCCAAAACCTCCTTAATAATTTGATCTTCTTTGACCAATGAAAGTGAATAAAAAGGTCTATTGGATTTGACCTTCTTTGACTATTAGTATACGGCAAACTTAACGGCATTCAAACCAATATGCTCAAAGCAGACTGAATATTTGACTATCTTTGACCAATTGATTTTTAAAAAAGGCCGGTTTGTTTGACCAACTTTGATTAATAGTATACTCTGACTATCTTTGACTTTCAAGTCTTACGCACAAAAAATTTTTGATTTGTTACAAAGTAAAACATGTTTTCTTCGTCTTTTCAAGGAACTTGTCTCATAGGTTATAAAAAGGCACCTATGGACAAAACTGCGGTTCGTTCGGAGGGGAGAAATGGAACAATCAAAAGGGTCTGCAAGTCAGCTTGCTTTTGTGTATGTCGGCACAGTAGTCGGAGCTGGATTTGCGACTGGCAGAGAAATTGTTGAGTTTTTTCTGAAGTTCGGCTGGTTCGGTTTATTCGGCATTCTCGTCAGCGGTGGAATGTTTACGTTTCTGGGCGCCAAGCTGATGATCATTTCAAAGCGAATCAATGCCAAGTCATATCAAGAAATGAACATCTTTTTGTTCGGGGCGGCGGCTGGGCGGATTATCAATGTATTTATGCTGTTTGTTCTCCTCGGAGTTACATCTGTCATGCTTTCAGGGGCAGGGGCGCTTTTTGAGGAACAGCTGGGGATGTCCGCTCAGATTGGGATGCTTATTACAATCGGTCTGAGCTTAATTGTGATGACTAGAGGAGTAAAAGGCATTTTCGGTGTCAATGTGTTTGTTGTTCCCCTTTTAATCATCTTTTCAATGATTGTGGTGGCGGACTCTTTTATATTCAGCGAATCACGAAACGCAGCTCAGTGGGTCTGGCCGCATCGCTGGGATTGGCTGTTATCAGCCTTTTCTTACGGGGCTTTGAATTTATCGCTTGCCCAAGCAGTTTTGGTTCCGCTGGCGAATGAAATGTCCTCGGAGAAAGTGATCAAAAAAGGCGCTTTAATCGGAGGGACGATGCTGACGATTGTGCTGTCCGCGAGTTTTCTGTCTTTGTCAACTCTTCCGGATGTATTTTTGTATGATATACCGATGGCACAAGTGGTTTATCTCTTTGCACGATCTGTCCATTTGATTTATTTACTCATTATTTTCGGAGAAGTGTTCACATCAGTTATCGGTAATCTATATGGATTAGAAAAACAAGTGCAAAGCTTTCTTCCAGTGAAAAGCAAATATATCTTTGCGGCCATTATGATCACGGCTTATATTACGAGCCAAATAGGGTACGGCAGGCTTATTTCAACGATTTATCCCTTGTTTGGCTATGTGAGCCTGGCCTTCATAGGCGCTTTGCTTTGCAAAAAAGCTCCTCGGCGGCGCAGTTTATAAATATATATAATGAAACGAACCGTCACTATAGAGCGATAATTGATCTAGGAACCGGGGACTGACTTTTTTATTGTCAAGAAAAACATCATTATGGTAAGATAGCAGAAGTGAAAAAATTGAAGAAAATCCGTGCGATATGCGGGAGAGGTTCTAGCTACACCCTCTATAAAAAACTAAGGACGAGCTGTATCCTTGGATACGGCCTTTTTTATGTTTTTCTAGAGCACCTTCCGAAAAAAGGTGTTTTTTTGCGTGAATTAGCTGTAGCGATGTCTCTCGCCGGCGTTTTTATTGCGGAGAAGGAGAGGAATCATGAAAAAAGAAAAAGCAATTGTCGTATTTAGCGGCGGTCAAGACAGCACAACATGCTTACTGTGGGCCTTAAAAGAATTCGAAGAAGTCGAAACGGTGACTTTTCATTATAATCAGCGACATTCGCAGGAAGTTGAAGTGGCAAAATCCATTGCGGAAAAGCTTGGTGTGAAAAATCATTTGCTTGATATGTCACTTTTAAATCAGCTTGCACCGAATGCCCTGACTAGAAATGATATTGAGATAGAAGTAAAAGACGGCGAACTGCCATCCACATTCGTTCCAGGCCGCAATTTGGTATTCTTATCCTTTGCGTCTATCCTGGCTTACCAAATTGGCGCGCGCCACATTATTACAGGAGTTTGCGAGACAGACTTCAGTGGTTATCCTGACTGCCGTGACGAATTCGTGAAATCTTGCAATGTCACGGTAAATCTGGCAATGGAGAAGCCGTTTGTGATCCACACGCCTCTCATGTGGCTCAATAAGGCGGAAACGTGGAAGCTTGCAGATGAGCTTGGCGCGCTGGATTTTGTGAAAAACAACACGCTGACATGCTATAACGGCATCATCGCAGACGGCTGCGGCGAATGTCCGGCATGTCACCTTCGTTCAAAAGGTTATGAAGAATATATGGTGATGAAAGGAGAGCGTGCATAAATTGTTATCTCAAATTTATCCGCAGGCCCAGCATCCTTATTCGTTTGAACTGAATAAGGACATGCATATCTCAGCCGCTCATTTTATCCCTCGGGAAAGTGCGGGAGCGTGCAGCAGGGTTCACGGGCATACGTATACCGTAAATATAACCGTTGCCGGCGACGAACTTGACGATTCAGGCTTTCTTGTCAATTTCAGCGTACTCAAAAAACTGGTGCACGGAAACTATGATCACACGCTATTAAATGATCATGAAGATTTTTCTCAGGACGACCGGTATTCGTTGCCGACAACTGAAGTCGTGGCGAAAACGATTTATGACAACGTACAGGCTTATTTAGACACTTTGGAGAATAAGCCGACCTGTGTACAGGTGTTTGTCCGTGAAACACCGACAAGCTACTGTGTCTACCGTCCGAAAAAGGGTGGTTTGAATGGCTAAAGGAATTCCTGTATTAGAAATTTTCGGCCCGACGATTCAAGGAGAAGGCATGGTGATCGGACAGAAAACGATGTTCGTCCGGACAGCCGGCTGCGATTATTCCTGCAGCTGGTGTGACTCCGCTTTCACTTGGGATGGGTCTGCTAAAAAAGATATTCGCTGGATGACGGCGGAGGAGATTTTTGCGGAGCTTAAGGACATTGGGGGAGATGCGTTTTCTCATGTGACGATCTCAGGCGGCAACCCGGCTCTGTTAAAACAGCTGGATGCTTTTATTGAACTGCTGAAGGAAAATAACATCCGTGCAGCGCTTGAAACTCAAGGGACCGTTTATCAGGATTGGTTTACGCTGATTGATGACCTGACAATTTCTCCAAAACCGCCAAGCTCAAAAATGGGAACGAACTTTCAAAAGCTTGACCACATTTTAACTTCACTTCAAGAGAATGATAGACAGCATGCTGTCAGCTTGAAGGTTGTCATCTTTAATGATGAAGATCTGGAATTTGCCAAAACTGTGCACAAGCGGTATCCGGGAATCCCGTTTTATTTACAAGTCGGAAATGATGACGTGCATACGACAGATGATCAGTCACTGATTGCACATTTGCTTGGAAAATATGAAGCGCTTGTTGATAAGGTAGCTGTCGATGCGGAGCTGAATCTCGTCAGAGTGCTCCCGCAGCTGCACACCCTGTTATGGGGCAACAAACGCGGAGTATAATAGAAAGGAAGATGAACATGACGACAAGAAAAGAATCAGAATTAGAAGGTGTAACATTGCTAGGCAATCAAGGTACAAATTATTTGTTCGAATATGCACCGGACGTGCTGGAATCCTTCCCGAATAAACATGTAAACCGTGATTACTTTGTAAAATTCAATTGCCCGGAATTCACATCTTTATGTCCTAAAACAGGCCAGCCTGACTTTGCGACAATCTACATCAGCTACATTCCTGATGAAAAAATGGTTGAAAGCAAATCATTAAAGCTGTATCTATTCAGCTTCAGAAACCATGGTGACTTCCACGAGGACTGCATGAATATCATCATGAATGACTTGATTGAATTAATGGACCCGCGCTACATTGAAGTATGGGGCAAATTCACGCCAAGAGGCGGAATTTCCATTGACCCGTACACAAACTACGGAAAGCCTGGCACGAAGTATGAGAAAATGGCCGAATACCGTATGATGAACCATGATTTGTATCCGGAGACAATTGATAATCGTTAATTATTCCGTTGTGTGATACGGAGTGTAAAAGGAAGTGGAGTCACAGTAAAATCCGAACATTCAGCGTTAATTTTCAGCGGAAATGTGACCTGGTCACAGCGAAGTGTGACCCGAAGTGACCGGAGTGTGACCCGCACTAAGCTCAATAAAAGTGGGAAAAGTCACACCTGAAAATGGCTCTACTCATGGGAATTGTATTAAAAAGTGTGACCTGAGGTGCAACCTGAACTGTGACTTTTATGCAGTGAAAAATTGATAGTACAGAAGCAGATTAAGGCGTACAATTTGTACGTCTTTTCTTTTTTATCCGAAAGAAAATATGCCTATCTAGAGATCATAGGCATTAAATATTATTATCAATATCTTCATTTATTTTTTGGCTAAGTTTCTGAACCTTCTCTTTAACATTTGAAACAGCTCTTTTTTGAATTTCATCAAAGTTCTCCTGAATATAGTCGATGACACTTCTTATTAGAACTTCACTTTCAAAATTGAATATCTCATTTATTTCTGACTGTTCTTCATCTGTTAGGTGATGGTATTGAAGTTGTTTAGCATTTACTTCAGCAGCTACATCAATCCTAACTTAGTTGTTCTGGTTGTACAATTTCATATTCACCTTCTGCATACTCTTGCTCCGCATAATGGCCTCCCCATTGACAGAGCTCCTGCAAGATAGGTTTAAGAGATTCTCCAAGTTCAGTGGATGAATATTCAACCTTCGGCGGTACTTGATTATACATCTTTCTGCTCACAAGTCCACTGGCTTCAAGCTCTCTAAGTGTTTGAATCAGCATTTTCTGAGTTATATTTGGGATAATGCGCTTTAATTCACTCGTTCTCTTTGGTCCATTCATTAAAAAGTATAATACAAGGCCTTTCCATTTTCCTCCAATAACTTCCTTTGTCACTTCAAACCCACAGCTAAATTTTTTCATGTCTAAAGCTCTCCATTCCACATTTATTACTTTTTAGTTACTATATCACAAAAAAGTGGGTACTTCCGATAATGTGCTTACTGAAGGATACTATATCTTGTAAGTTGTTCTTCAAGTACTTAAAGGTACTAGACATAAAATAATATTAATTCTAAAGGAGTGTTAAGTATGGGTAAATTTGAAGGTAAAATAGCGCTTGTAACGGGTGGAACAAGTGGGATTGGTCTTGCTACAGCACAAAAATTTGTAAACGAAGGTGCATATGTTTATATCACGGGACGTAGACAAAACGAACTTGATAAAGCTGTTAACCAAATTGGCAAGAACGTAACCGGTGTTCAAGGTGATATTTCTAAGCTTGAAGACTTAGACAAACTATATGACATTATAAAGCAGGAAAAAGGTAAGTTGGACATTCTTTTTGCTAATGCAGGCATCGGCAACTTCCTTCCATTAGGTGAAATTACTGAAGAGCAGGTTGATAGAACGTTCGACATTAACGTTAAAGGAACCATCTTTACTGTTCAAAAAGCGTTATCACTATTCCCGGACAAAGTAGGTTCTATTATTGTAACGGGCTCTACTGCTGGATCAATTGGCAACCCAGCGTTTAGTGTATATGGAGCATCTAAAGCAGCATTAAGAGCACTGGTTCGCAACTGGATTCTTGACCTAAAAGGTACTGAAATCCGTGTAAATGTGGTTAGTCCAGGAGGTATTCTTACACCTGCCTACGATGAGCTTTTTGGTGATGCACTTGAAGAGGTACTGGAAAATAGCAGAAATACTGTTCCAGCTGGAAAAGTTGGGACACCTGAAGAAGTAGCAAACGCTGTATCTTTCCTTGCTTCAGTCGAAAGCAGTTACTTGACGGGTGTTGAATTGTTCGTAGATGGCGGGCTAGCACAGGTATAATTTCACTGCGCAGAGATTACAAATAGTCCCCAAAAAAGGTTAATGGGGATTTACTTGAAGAAGTCGTATAAAAAAGTCGTTTTCCTTAAAGGACAGGGAATTCGACTTTTTTATATTTGAATTTGATTAACGTTGTAAATTCGCATTTTCCTGGGGCTACTACTAAATGACCTGTAAAAAAGATTACACTGTGAATAAATGTACTTAAAGTAACGGGGGCTCTTGACTTTTAATAAAAAATAATATCCCTGTCCTTGTATTCTAATACTTTTAAAAATATTTAAAGGAATCCTTATGTCCTGAATAACCACATAGGAAAATATGTTGTAGGTTGCTTTCTTTTTTTGTGGGGCATCCCACACAAGCTATCTCGTGATCTCACACCTGAACGTTTTTTATAGACTAGTACCGCGACAAGTTATATTACATATACATACCAATAAAGTAGACATTAAAAAGTGAAAGAGAGGATGGAAATGTGTGAAAATTCTTTTCCTTGAGAGTCATCCCATGTGGCTCTATGGTTTACCGAATGGGTTTAGGGAAGCAGGACATACCGTAATGATTTCCGGTCCTGTAAGTCGGGAAAATATAACTGAAATGATAGACGAATTTAAACCAGATCTAATAGTATCTATGGGATGGACACCAGAGCATTCAAGGGAAAAGCAGGCCTGGATTCGCAACGCTACTAAAAAGGTGAATATCCCTCTCGTTTATTGGGCAACTGAAGACCCGCTGCACACTCAAAACTTTACTATCCCGTTAATTAAAAAGATGAAACCGGATTTTGTTTTCACGGTTACGCCTTCTCTGTGTAAAACTTATGAAAGCATGGGGATTAAAGCAGCTCACTTAGACTTTGCATTTCACGAAAGTATACATCACCAGATTAAACCATTAGCGAAATACAGTTGTGATATAGCAGTGGTGGCTAATGCTTACCCTAATTTTCTTGAAGAACATCCGGAAGTGTTCCGTTCGTCCTCTTTAAAAACGCTTATTCGTCCTCTTATACGGAAAGGTATTCGCATTGATTTTTGGGGGAGAAACTGGGAAAAAATGAGTAAATATATAGGAAGAGAAATTCCCCCCAATTGGATCCATGGATACCTTGATTATACTGAAGCATATAAAGTTTACAGTTCAGCAAAAGTCGTTATCGGTTTGCAAAACTGTGAAAGCCAACTTACGCAACGCACCTATGAGATTCTTGGTTCCGGGGGGTTTTTATTGACATCGGATACACCAGCAGTTCGAGGTAAATTCAAACCTGGCCGCGATCTCATCGTTTCTTCCTCCCCAAAAGAAACTTTGGAAAAGGTTAAATACTATTTGAATCATGATAGCGAGAGAAAAAAGATTCAGATAAACGGTAAAAAGGCTGTAAAGAATGATTCCTATCGGCATAGAGCCGAGAGAATGCTTGAGGTGCTAAAAAGCAGAGGAATCATAAGAAACTTAGGGGAAACCATTCATTATGTAGATGTTCTCAAAGAAAAATACGTGATCCATCATGTTACTCCCGGTGAAACATTATCAATAATTGCCAGGAAGTATAATGTTTCCCTGCAGCAACTCATGGAGCTTAATCATTTCAAATCAGATCAAATATATGCTGGACAAATCATTAAGATTAGAGAGAAACGGTTTAGAAATATTAATAACAAATTTTTCTAAAGGAGAGTAATATGAATGAAGGGGAAAATACCTAAAATAAGAAATCAAGCGAATAAAGTAAAAAGAACGCCTCGTTATATGGAATTTCCCGTGACATACGAAGTATATCATGTGGAATCCGGCGATACATTATGGACGATTGCCAAATCCTTTAAAATTCCGGTACAACAACTTATGAATCTTAATAAGCTTTCTTCAGATAGAATTTATCCTGGACAAATTATAAAGATAAGAGAAAGATAATCTTTGAGGTTTCGGAAACGAATCAAATTGAAATGACAATCCTCATTTTTTTATTTGTGGGGAACTTGATATTTTTGGGGATGAAGGGGTTATGAGATGTTTCAAATGAGCTATTTCTATTCTGGATTAGGATGGGATTTTATTCAACACGTTGATCAAACGAACGGAGTATTAAATGTTGTGTCTCCTGATTTTTTCTATATCAGAAAAGATGGATCATTACTTCTCCGTTCAGCTAATCCCGATGTGATTAAAGCTCTTCATAGAAGAAAATTAAAAGTAGTTCCTTTTCTAAGCAATCATTGGGATCAGGATTTGGGACGATTTGCATTAATGAACCGAGTTCTTTTAGCTAAACAAATTTCTCATGCAATAGAAGAACTGGATTTGGACGGAGTTAATATCGATATAGAAAACCTTACAGAAAAAGATCGGAATCTATTTACAGATTTTGTTAGACTGGTAAGAAAAAGTATTCCTAGACATAAAGAAGTATCAGTTGCAGTGGCGGCAAATCCTTTTGGCTGGACGAAGGGCTGGCAGGGATCATATGATTACGAGTATTTAGCTAAATATGCAGATTATCTTATGGTTATGGCCTATGATGAAAGCCGCCTTGCTGGGCCTACTGCAAGTGTAGGATGGGTGGAAAAGTCCATTCAATATGTTCTGACCCAAAAAATTTCTCCTCAAAAACTAGTTTTAGGATTGCCATTCTATGGCCGCTGCTGGATGGAAGGCCAATCTGCCTCTCAAGCCATTCCCCTTTACCTTGTTGACTCATTAGTAAAAAGGCATAGCGGGACAATTATTTTTGACACCAAGAGTCAATCTCCAAAAGCTATTTTTACTGTCAATCACGATAACAAGGGGCCGTTGCCTTCGGGAACATATACATTATGGTTTGAAAATGAACAGTCACTCAGAGCAAAAATAAAACTCGCTCAAAAATATAAATTGAAAGGTCTTGGCAGCTGGAGTCTTGGACAAGAAGATGCGTCAGTCTGGAATACAGTGTTTAAAAATATATAATGATTTATAGTTCAGAACAAAATTCGAAGATAATTGCAATGAATCTCTAAATGGACATACTGAAAGGAGTTTATTACGAGTGCGGGTAAAACAGTGAGGGCATTCCATAGGCCCTTCTCCCGAAATGTTCTATACGAGGCATTACATTGGGCTTGAAATACACATTCAAACTTATGTTATAGTACGCATTTCAAGTAATTACGGATGTGTTGAATTTATTCTGCTTCCATGATTCAAGTCATACACATGCTACCTTGATAGCAGGATTATTGCATTTCATTCAGAATTGTTCAGGATCGATATGGAAGCGCACGAATAACTAGAACTTTAAAAACATACACTCATATACTTCCTGAATGGATGCTGGTTTATCTAAAAAAACATGATGAGAATTGATTGACCGCTCTCATTAAAGGATGGAGAAATTCAAGGCGCCAAGGTACGCATGGTGAAACATGACTTGTTGATAATCGACCATATAGTTTCTCCTTAGAAATGAGGGGGTTTTTACATAAAAAAGACGAGCGAATCCGGGGGGAATTCCACTCGCCGCTTTCTAATGAAAAGACGGGATGCTGGATGGCAGCTCGTCTGTTTTATTATAATTTAACGAACGTATGTTTGTAAAGGTGTCTTTTCGAATGAATTGGTTCATATAACCGTTAAGAACAGATTCATTGTAAACATTCGCTAAGGTATGCTAAGATGCATGGACTATAAAGGAGTGATATGAAGTGAAGACATTGCGGTTAAACAATGTAACGTTAGAAATGGCTGCATATCAAGAGGAGAGCGAGCCGAAGCGAAAAATTGCATTTACCTTAAACGTTACGAGTGAGACTTACCATGATATCGCTGTCCTGTTGTATGAAAAAACGTTTAATGTCGAGGTTCCGGAACGCGGTCTTGCCTTCCGGGGGGAAATGACAAATTATTCAACATCATTGACCAACCTGTACGAACCAGGGGCCGTCAGCGAGTTCTATATAGAAATAACGGAAATAGACAAAAACGCCGGTTCATGATCGATGTTTTTTATGTAAAAAAGCTGCCGGCCGGCAGCTTTTGAGAAAGCGAATTTCATATGTAAGGTGTTAAATTGTCCGTCTTGCAGTTTTTTGAATAAATGTGGAAATAAGGAGGTTTTAATAGGAGTCTCTGATGATCTTATAATTTTTATGATTAACAACTGTCAATGAATCTAACTCAAGATCCCGATAGTTATCCATGATCGTCACATCTACGATAACAGAATTCTCATTTACTTTTTCAACAACACCGGTTAATCCGTTTTTAAATTCAATGACATTCCCAACCTTAGCGATTTTCACAAGCTTCCTCTCCTTTAAACATAATAATGCCTTTTGAAAGTATTTTGCAGTATTTTCATTGAGAAGTAAAGCGATAAGGAGTTTATCTCCCTTATGAATTGTTCTGTCGCTATAAAGATGATATATTGATTTTCGTCAATAGAAAGAAAAGGGGGGAATTTTTGTTGCGTCCCGAAGAAATAACAGAAATGATTGAACAGCTGCGCACCGGCGCCATAAATGAACTGAGAGTCCAGAAAGAGCATTTTCTTGATTTCAGGGCCGTGTTATCTAAACAAGATGATTTTAAACATTTCCGAGGAATTGCCCAGCAAGGCGGAGATGTTATCTTTCAATACTTAGAACAGCCAAGAAGCTGAAGGTTTCTCATACGTGAGAAGCCTTTTTATCATATATGACAGAATACAAGCCTTTTATTACAGCTGTCTGTAACAGGTGTAAATAAAATGTAAAGTGCCAAAGATGGATAAACATGTTTTAATTTAACAATATTTATAGAATTTCAGACTGTTTTTTTGCCATTAAGCAGTGAGTCATCCTCTTTATTCCATCCTGATACCTCCTTGGGAGAGTTGGAAAATCTTTTTCCGTGAAAATGAATGGATCTCTTGTTAAGGTTATGAAGTGTTTTTTGGAGCACTTTAAGGAGGAAACTGTATGACAACGAAATTCACTGCTCTGGCTGTTTTTCTTCTTTGTTTCATGCCTGCAGCCAAAATTGAGCATACACAAGCTTCACTACTGAGCGCAAAGAAGACAAAACATGAAGAAGAGAAATGGCTTACACATATAGATCGAAATACGAATGAATCTTTCCCTTCACTGTCTGCTGATAAAGACAAGAAAATAAAACCGATTAAGCTATCAGCACACACTGAAAAGAAAGAGAAAGATAAACCGAACAAAACAAATGATGAGAAAGAAACATATACACAGTCTGAAAAAGAGTTGCTGTCCCGTCTCGTTCACGCAGAGGCCAAAGGAGAATCATATAAAGGCAAGGTCGCTGTAGCAAGCGTTGTACTGAACAGGACGGAGAAAAAAGGTTTTCCTGATACGATAAGAGGAGTTATTTATCAGAAAAACGCCTTTGAACCGGTCGCAAACGGGAGCATTAACCAAAAGCCTGATAAAGAATCGATTGAAGCTGCCGAAGAAGCGCTGTCCTCAAAAAATAGAGAAACAGATGCCATATTCTTTTATAATCCGAAAACAGCGTCAGATAATTGGATTCGTTCAAGAAAAATCGTAGAAAAAATCGGCAGACACGTTTTTGCCGTCTAAGCATAGAAGAGACAATTTGTCTCAGCTGTGCTTTTTTTCATATAAAGAGTAAAAATAAAATAATTTTTGAACTTGTCTCATATGATGTTGGTAGTACAAGAGACAAGGAGAGACATCATGAATCGATTTGTGAAAGGGATCATTCTTTTATCCATTGCCGCCTTTTTCGCTGAATGCCTTGAATTTGTCGTCAATATGATTTTGGCGCGGGAGCTTGGCGAGCATGGGATGGGGCTTTACATGAGTATTTTGCCCACGATCTTTTTAATTATTGTCATCGCGAGCCTGGAACTGCCGATATCCATTTCTAAATTCATTGCCGAGTCAAATCCTAAGCTTCATGAAAGCATGCTGAGGCACGCTTTCAGAATGACAGCCATTTTTACTGCTTTTTCTACTGTCGCCGCTAGTATTGCGCTTCCGTTTATTCCGGTATTTGATACATACCACCCGTTTATTAAAGGGATTGTCATCGGCTTAATTCCTGTTGTCGCCTTTACTTCAATCGCCAGGGGCTACTTTATGGGTGTGCAGAAAATGGGGAAGATCGCAATTGCCAATGTGCTGAAAAAAATCATCCAGCTCTTGTGCTTATTCCTCTTTTTTCAATGGTACTCATTTGAATTGGACATGGCTGTGCTGATTTCCTTGTTTGTTCTAGTCGTGAGTGATGTGGTCGTGCTTGTTTATTTATATTCACAATTTATCATGGCAAGGCGGGCGTTATCCGGCCAGCAGCACATTCATTTGCGCGGAAAGGATGTAAGGAAAAGACTGCTTGCTGTTTCAATTCCTACAACAGGACTGCGCATTTTTCATGCGGTTGTCAATGCAATTGAACCCTTTTTAGTAAAAGGAGCTCTTTTGGCTGCGGGCGTTGCCGGGACAGCGGCGATCGATCAATACGGAATGCTGGCAGGAGTGGCTGTGACGATAGGGTCGTTCCCTGCTTTTATTGCCCATTCGTTAATGGTCGTCATGATACCGAGTATTTCGGAAGCTTATGCACTTTCTCAGTATGACATCGTGTTAAAAAGGCTGAAACAGTCGATTTTCATTACATTAGGTTACGGTATACCTGCCGTCTGGGTCATGTTCCAGTTTGCGGGACCTCTCACGCATTTGTTTTTTCACTCTCCTGAAGCGCAGTATTACTTGCAGCTGTTGTGGCCTTACTTTCTCTTTCATCTGTTTGTCATGCCGCTGCAGGCGTGCTTAATCGGGATGGGTTTTGTGAAAGAGGCTTTTTATCACAATGTATGGAGCCATATCGTTGCGCTAAGTATGATGTATGTACTGGGATCAATGGAGAATCTGCAAATGCTCGGGATTATCCTTGGAATGAACACTGGCATGATTCTTTTGACGAGCCTGCACTATGCCACGATCTGCAAAGCATTGAAGGTATCCGTATTCCTTACGGGAGGGACCAGAACGCCGCGAATTGAAGGATGATATAGGAACTGCAGGGGCAAGCTAATTGAAAAGCATGAAAGGAAGATTCCATGTTGACGAAGCGCTTGCTTACTATATACATTATGTTATTAGGGTTGATTGCATGGTTTCCATGTGCGGCACAAGCTGAGGAAAAACAGCCTGCTGTTCCCGCTGTTTTTCTTATGAAAACGATAGAAGGGGAGGACATCTCGATTCCGAATAAAGGGCAAAAAACAATTCTCCATTTTTGGACGTCATGGTGTCCGCCCTGCAAAAAGGAGCTTCCCCAGTTTCAATCGTTTTATGATGCCCATCCATCCGACAGTGTAAAGCTGGTAACGGTGAATTTAGTGAATTCGGAACAAAATCAACAAGTCGTTGAAGATTTTATTAAAGTAAACAAGCTGACGTTCCCGATTGTCCTTGACTCAAAAGGGGAATTGATGAAGGAGTATCATATCATTACGATCCCAACATCATTTTTGCTGAATGAAAAGGGAGAAATTGAAAAAACAAAAATTGGCCCGATGACTGCGGAACAACTGAAGGAATGGACGGAAGAATAGCTGAGAGCATAGACTCTCAGCTTTTTTCATATAGAGAAGAAGTGAATAAACATTAATGATAATTATTATCAAAAAGAAATTAAAATAATTATAATTGAAATTCTCTTCGTGCGTGCTATAATAAAGGAAGACATCAAGAAATAACTGACGATAAAGCTGCCTTTTGGGCAGCGATTTTGTTTTTATAAGAGAAATGAAGATGATTTACGTTCTCAATTAGAGAGGAGAATTCGATATGAATGAACAAGTTATCGTTCAACGCGACCCGCATGAGCCATTGAAAACAGACAAGAGGGAAAAAAACTGGGCACAGCACGCGGAGCTTATTGCAGCACTTGTATCAGGCGCTCTTATTTTGGCAGGCTGGCTCTTATCCGGATATCAGGTATTATCCATAATACTTTTCTTGCTGGCTTTTGTGATCGGCGGATTTGCTAAAGCAAAGGAAGGAATCGAAGAAACACTCGAATCCAAAACGCTGAATGTAGAACTTTTAATGATTTTCGCTGCCGTTGGTTCCGCCTTGATCGGATACTGGGCAGAGGGTGCTATTTTAATATTTATTTTTTCCTTAAGCGGAGCTTTAGAAACATACACGATGAATAAAAGCAGCAGAGATTTAACATCTTTAATGCAACTTGAGCCTGAAGAAGCGACATTGATGGTCAATGGTGAAACCAAAAGAGTTCCGGTTTCAGACTTGCAGGCCGGTGATATGATCGTGATCAAACCTGGAGAACGCGTAGCGGCAGACGGTATCATTGAATCGGGCTCGACAAGTCTTGACGAGTCGGCTTTAACAGGTGAATCAATGCCTGTAGAAAAAAACACAGGCGACACTGTATTCACAGGAACGGTGAATCGCAATGGCTCCTTGACTGTCCGTGTCACGAAAGCAAATGAAGATTCGTTATTCAGAAAAATTATCAAACTGGTTGAATCAGCGCAAAATAGTGTTTCACCCGCGCAGGCTTTCATCGAACGATTTGAAAATGCTTATGTGAAAGGTGTGCTAATTGCGGTGGCGCTCCTTTTATTCGTCCCGCACTTTGCGCTGGGCTGGAGCTGGAGTGAAACCTTCTACCGCGCAATGGTGTTTATGGTTGTCGCATCACCTTGTGCGCTTGTCGCCTCTATTATGCCAGCGGCGCTGTCCCTGATTTCAAATGGCGCCCGCAACGGTATGCTTGTGAAAGGAAGCGTCTTTCTTGAACAGCTGGGCTCAGTGCAAATGATCGCCTTTGATAAAACCGGCACTGTAACAAAAGGCCAGCCTGCCGTAGAGACGATCAGAATAGCTGAAGGATTCAGTGAAGCGGAAGTTCTTGAGGCTGTCTATGCCATCGAAACGCAATCAAGCCATCCGCTCGCCCAAGCCATAACGGCGTACGCTGACAGCCGTCGCGTGAATCAGTCCGGCTACATATCTATAGAAGAAACCTCAGGGTTTGGCGTTATGGCAGAAGTGTCGGGTGCGAAATGGAAGGTCGGTAAAGCAGGTTTTATCGGCGAGGAAATGGCAGCACAATTTTTGAAACAAACAGCATCAGATGTCATTCAAAGCGGTCATACAATTGTATTTGTGAAAAAGGATGATCAAATAGCAGGCTGTATCGCACTGAAGGACCAAATCAGGCCTGAAGCAAAAGAGGTCATGGAAGAACTGAACCGACTTGGGATTAAAACGGCCATGCTGACAGGAGATCACGAAGACACGGCTCAAGCGATTGCCAAGGAAGCCGGCATGACAACTGTCGTAGCAGAATGCCTGCCGGACCAAAAAGTGAATGAAATCAAACGGTTAAAAGAAGAATTCGGAACGATTGCAATGGTGGGTGACGGAATCAATGATGCGCCGGCACTCAAAGCGGCGGATGTCGGCATTGCGATGGGCGGCGGAACAGATGTAGCACTTGAAACCGCTGATATGGTCCTCATGAAAAACGATTTGAAAAAGCTCGTAAACATGTGCCGCTTGTCTCGGAAAATGAACAAGATCATCAAACAAAATATCGTGTTTTCTCTAGCTGTAATCTGCCTGCTGATTTGTGCAAACTTTTTGCAGGTGATGGAATTGCCATTTGGCGTGATTGGTCATGAGGGCAGCACGATTTTGGTCATACTAAACGGTTTAAGACTCCTAAAATAAAACCAGCAGCCCTAATCAGGCTGCTGGCTTTTTATGTATCAAGCTTTCCCTTCATTTTTGTCTTTTTCAGATCTTTTCATAACCAGGATGAGAGCGAGGATGCAGCAAAGGAAACCCGCTGCACAGCCTATGATAGAGCTGTAATAATAAAAGTCCACCATCTTCATCCCGATAAAAGGAGCGGAAATTCCCAAAACCGTTAAGAGCATAACTGCTTTTCGTCTGAAAAAATTCATCAGCAAACGGAACAACCCCCCCTGCGATTGAACGTTACTGTCAGTATACAGGAAGAGGAGCAGGAAATAAAATGCATTAGAAAATGAAGGCGTCGTGAAAGGCAAACACCGGTAAAACCTGTTACAATGGAAGACAGAACAATGCATTGCAAATGGCAGGGAGGAACAAGAAGTGAATAGAATACAACGCGTCTCTTCATGGCTGAAGGAAGCGGGGCATACTGCCGCATTTATTCATACAAAAGAAAATGTTTTTTACTTAACTGGTTTTTACACAGAGCCGCATGAAAGATTAATGGGGTTATTTATTTTTCAAGAAGAGGAGCCTTTCTTTGTTTGTCCAGGAATGGAAGCAGGACAGGCCCGCAACGCAGGCTGGAATCATGAAATCATTGGCTATGCGGATCACGAAAATCCGTGGGAGCTGATAGAGAAGGCCTTGAAAAAGCGAAATATCAGCATACATACGCTTGCGGTAGAAAAGGATTCAATCTCGCTATCACGTGCAGAACAGCTGAAGCATGCGACTGGCGGGGCTCAATTTGTTTCAGCAGAAGAAACACTCAATCAATTTCGCCTGATTAAAGATGACAATGAGATTCGTTTGCTGAAAGAGGCGGCAAAGCTTGCAGATTACGGTGTTGAAGTCGGCACAGCCGCTTTGCGTGAAGGCATCAGTGAAGTGGAAGTGCTCGCTCAAATTGAGTATGAGCTGAAGAAAAAAGGAATTCAGGGCATGTCTTTCTCTACAATGGTTTTATTCGGAGAAAAATCTGGCCAGCCTCATGGAAATCCTGGTACAGCCACGTTGAAGAAAGGTGATTTTGTTTTATTTGATCTCGGTGTTATTCTTGATGGCTATTGCTCTGATATTACAAGAACGTTTGCATACAAAACCATCAATTCGAAGCAGGAGGCCATTTACGAGACTGTGCTTCAAGCGGAAAAAGCCGCGATTGAGGCAAGCAAACCCGGTGTGAGAATCGGAGATCTGGATTTAACTGCCCGCGGAATCATTGAAAAAGCGGGATATGGTGATTATTTTCCTCACCGGCTTGGGCATGGACTCGGAATTTCTGTCCATGAGTATCCATCAATGAGCCAGGCCAACGATACACTGCTGCAGGAAGGCATGGTCTACACGATCGAACCGGGGATTTATGTGCCTGAGATCGGCGGCGTGCGCATTGAGGATGACGTTCACGTAACAAAGGACGGAGCAGTTGCTCTGACCCAATATCCAAAGGAGTTAATCATACTGCCGTAATAGAAATAAAAAAGGACTTTGTTCTCGACATCGTCCTTTTTTATCTGCATTAAATAAAAAAATCATCAAATGTTCGAAAGGGTTTAATTTCATGTTTTTGGTTGAGAGGTTTTACAGCAAGACAGCTGCCACCGAGAACAGTGAGACATAACCCAATTAAAATGAAGAAACCCATGTGATCTTCTCCTTTCAGCTTAAAACACAAAAAGATATCTGGTACGTCCATATCATATTGTATGAAACGCATTCCAGATCAAGGGGATTTAGAAAGAAGGGAATCTATGGCTAATATTAAAGACATTGCAGAAAAAGCCGGTGTCTTTGTTACAACGGTTTCCCGAGTCATAAACAATCATCCATACGTCAGTGAAGACAAACGAAAAAGAGTGTTTGAGGCAATGGAATCATTGGAGTACACGAGAAATATTCACGCTGTACATTTGTCGAAAGGATTTTCAAACATGATTGGTGTTGTCTTGCCGACGGTTAATCTGCCATATTTTGCAGAGCTGATTGCAGGAATAGCCGACGCAGCCGCGGAATCCGGGGTTCACCTCTCTTTATTCCAAACAAACTATGAGGTACAAAAAGAAATCTTTGCGCTGTCCCAATTAAAGCAGCGCCAGGTTGACGGCCTGATTTTTTGCTCAAAGGCGCTTGCTGATGAGAAACTCATGGAATGGGAGGGCCCGATTTTGCTTTGCCAGAATTCAGATAATGCCCGCTTCCCAACCATCAGCATTCCTCACCAAGAAGTATTTCGGAACGGCTTGGACTATTTAATTGCCAAAGGGCACAAAAAAATAGCCATCTGTTTGGCAAGAAAAAAAGGCATGAACAGCCATTTTCGAATCAAAGCCTACAAAGAGGCATTGGAAGAGATCGGCGAGGTATTTCGTGAAGACTGGGTAATTGAGAAAGCGATTACAATCAATGATGGGAAGGCGCTTTTTCATAAATGGAAAACGTGGAAGGAAAAGCCGACGGCTATTTTTGTTGCCAATGACCAAGTCTCAGCAGGACTTTTTCTTGAAGCAAAGAACCAGCGGGTGTCAGTACCGGATGAGCTTGCAATCTTAAGCGTTGATAACCACGAAATCAGCCAAGCGCTTGGAATCACAACGATCGATATTCAGACAAGGGAAATGGGAAAGCAGGCATTTGCCATATTGGAAAAAAGAATTCAAGGACAGCCGATTGAAAGGAAAGTTCTGGATTACCGTCTCATCGAAAGATCGACTGTTTAGTGAATGCATTGAAAAAAGGTTTGACGTGCATTCTGTTCGTTATGTACGATATGAGGTATTGAATGACAAAGGAGCTGAGGATCGTGAATGGGTCCTTCACAGTGAAAAAGGTACTGAATAATAACGTATTAATTGCTTCTCATCATAAATACAGCGAAGTCGTTTTAATCGGAAAAGGTATTGGTTTCGGAAAAAAACAAGATGATGTCATTGAAGATAAAGGCTACGATAAAATGTTCATTTTAAAAGACGAGAAGGAACAAAAACAGTTTAAAAAGCTCCTTGACTATGTTGATGAAAACCTCGTTGATATTTCAAACGATGTCATCTATCACATAAGCAATAGGACTAATCACTCATTAAATGAACATATTCACATTGCGTTGACAGACCATATCGCATTTGCGATCAAAAGGCAGCAGCAGGGATTTGATATGAAAAATCCATTTTTAATGGAGACTCAGTCACTATATCCTGAGGAGTACCAAATTGCCAAAGAAGTCATAGATATGATCAATGAAAAAGCGGGAATCTGCCTTCCAGAAGGGGAGATTGGTTTTATCGCTCTGCATATCCATTCAGCGTTGACAAACCGTCCGCTGTCCGAGGTCAATCAGCACTCTCAGCTCATGGCGCAGCTTGTCGAGGTGATTGAAGACTCATTTCAAATGAAAGTAAATAAGGAAAGTGTCAACTATTTGCGGCTGATCCGACATATCAGATTTACAATAGAAAGAATTAAAAAAGAAGAACCGACTAAAGAACCAGAAAAATTAATGTTGTTATTGAAAAATGAATATCCGCTATGCTACAATACAGCTTGGAAATTGATTAAAATCTTGCAGCAAACATTGAAGAAACCAGTTCATGAGGCGGAAGCGGTTTATCTGACGCTTCATCTGTACCGATTAACCAATAAAATTTCATAAATTCAGTTTATCCTTATAACGTGTTACTGATTCGATCAGGCATGAGTGATTGAGGGAAAAAAACGGGAAGTTCATTCTCGTTCTTTTGCGCACCCAATTTTGCTCATGCCTTTTTGTTGTGTAAAAGGGCAAATGTAAACGGTTAAACTGGAAGACTTACGCCTGTGAATTCGTTGTCATGATTTTTAGCTGTAAGGTCAGACTAGTAAAAAGAGGAGGTCAATTCTTATGTTTAAAGCATTATTCGGCGTTCTTCAAAAAATTGGGCGTGCGCTTATGCTTCCAGTTGCGATCCTTCCGGCTGCGGGGATTTTGCTTGCGATCGGGAATGCGATGCAAAATAAGGACATGATTCAGGTCCTGCATTTCTTGAGCAATGACAATGTTCAGCTTGTAGCAGGTGTGATGGAAAGCGCTGGGCAGATTGTTTTCGATAACCTTCCGCTTCTTTTCGCAGTAGGTGTAGCCATCGGGCTTGCCAACGGTGATGGAGTTGCAGGGATTGCAGCAATTATCGGTTATCTTGTAATGAATGTATCCATGAGTGCGGTTCTTCTTGCAAACGGAACCATTCCTTCGGATTCAGTTGAAAGAGCCAAGTTCTTTACGGAAAACCATCCTGCATATGTAAACATGCTTGGTATACCTACCCTGGCGACAGGGGTGTTCGGCGGTATTATCGTCGGTGTGTTAGCTGCATTATTGTTTAACAGATTTTACACAATTGAACTGCCGCAATACCTTGGTTTCTTTGCGGGTAAACGTTTCGTTCCAATTGTTACGTCAATTTCTGCACTGATTCTGGGTCTTATTATGTTAGTGATCTGGCCTCCGATCCAGCATGGATTGAATGCCTTTTCAACAGGATTAGTGGAAGCGAATCCAACCCTTGCTGCATTTATCTTCGGGGTGATTGAACGTTCGCTTATCCCATTCGGATTGCACCACATTTTCTATTCGCCGTTCTGGTATGAATTCTTCAGCTATAAGAGTGCAGCAGGAGAAATCATCCGCGGGGATCAGCGTATCTTTATGGCGCAGATTAAAGACGGCGTACAGTTAACGGCAGGTACGTTCATGACAGGTAAATATCCATTTATGATGTTCGGTCTGCCTGCTGCGGCGCTTGCCATTTATCATGAAGCAAAACCGCAAAACAAAAAACTCGTTGCAGGTATTATGGGTTCAGCGGCCTTGACATCCTTCTTAACGGGGATCACAGAGCCATTGGAATTTTCTTTCTTATTCGTTGCTCCAGTCCTGTTTGCGATTCACTGTTTGTTTGCGGGACTTTCATTCATGGTCATGCAGCTGTTGAATGTTAAGATTGGTATGACATTCTCCGGTGGTTTAATTGACTACTTCCTATTCGGTATTTTACCGAACCGGACGGCATGGTGGCTTGTCATCCCTGTCGGCTTAGGGTTAGCGGTCATTTACTACTTCGGATTCCGATTTGCCATCCGCAAATTTAATCTGAAAACACCTGGACGCGAGGATGCTGCGGAAGAAACAGCAGCACCTGGGAAAACAGGTGAAGCAGGGGATCTTCCTTATGAGATTCTGCAGGCAATGGGTGACCAGGAAAACATCAAACACCTTGATGCTTGTATCACTCGTCTGCGTGTGACTGTAAACGATCAGAAAAAGGTTGATAAAGACCGTCTGAAACAGCTTGGCGCTTCCGGAGTGCTGGAAGTCGGCAACAACATTCAGGCTATTTTCGGACCGCGTTCTGACGGGTTAAAAACACAAATGCAAGACATTATTGCGGGACGCAAGCCTAGACCTGAACCGAAAACATCTGCTCAAGAGGAAGTAGGCCAGCAGGTTGAGGAAGTGATTGCAGAACCGCTGCAAAATGAAATCGGCGAGGAAGTTTTCGTTTCTCCGATTACCGGGGAAATTCACCCGATTACGGATGTTCCTGACCAAGTCTTCTCAGGGAAAATGATGGGTGACGGTTTTGCGATTCTCCCTTCTGAAGGAATTGTCGTATCACCGGTTCGCGGAAAAATTCTAAATGTGTTCCCGACGAAACATGCGATCGGCCTGCAATCCGACGGCGGAAGAGAAATTTTAATCCACTTTGGTATTGATACCGTCAGCCTGAAGGGCGAAGGATTTACGTCTTTCGTATCAGAAGGAGACCGTGTTGAGCCTGGACAAAAACTTCTTGAAGTTGATCTGGATGCAGTCAAACCGAATGTACCATCTCTCATGACACCGATTGTATTTACAAACCTTGCTGAAGGAGAAACAGTCAGCATTAAAGCAAGCGGTTCAGTCAACAGAGAACAAGAAGATATTGTGAAGATTGAAAAATAAGGGTGTTAGTACGCCGTGCTTGTCAGATGACAAGTACGGTTGTATGATATAATATTGTGAAGTAATAAAGCTTTAAGTTAAAAGGAGAATGATAAAAATGGCACAAAAAACATTTAAAGTAACTGCAGATTCTGGAATCCATGCTCGTCCTGCGACAGTTCTTGTACAAACTGCTAGCAAATACGACGCTGACGTTAATTTAGAATATAACGGCAAAACAGTTAACCTTAAATCTATTATGGGTGTTATGTCTTTAGGTATCGCTAAAGGCGCTGAGATCACAATCTCTGCTTCCGGAGCTGACGAAAACGATGCTCTTAACGCTTTAGAAGAAACAATGAAAAGCGAAGGACTCGGCGAGTAATGCAAGAATTAAAAGGGATTGGTGCTTCAGCCGGCATCGCGATTGCAAAAGCATACCGGCTTGAAGAGCCAGATTTAACGGTTGAAAAGAAAAACATCTCTGATTCTGAAGCGGAAGTAAGCCGTTTTGATGAAGCGATTGCACGTTCAAAAGAAGAGCTCGAAAAAATCAAAGAGCACGCTTTGAAAGAACTGGGTCAGGATAAAGCTGATATTTTTTCTGCTCACCTTTTAGTTCTCAGTGACCCTGAGCTTCTGAACCCTGTGAAAGAAAAAATCAGCACTGATTCAGTGAACGCTGAATTCGCTTTAAAAGAAACGTCTTCTATGTTCGTTACCATGTTTGAATCTATGGACAACGAATATATGAAAGAGCGTGCGGCAGATATCCGCGATGTAACAAAACGCGTAACCGGACACCTGCTTGGCGTCGAAATTCCAAACCCAAGCATGATCTCAGAAGAGGTTATTATTGTAGCTGAAGACTTAACACCGTCTGACACAGCTCAATTAAACCGTGAGTTCGTAAAAGGATTCACTACTGATATCGGCGGACGCACATCTCACTCTGCCATCATGGCACGTTCTCTTGAGATTCCAGCAGTTGTTGGAACGAAAGCGGCTACAGGCACGATCCAAAACGGCGTGACTGTTATCGTTGACGGTATCAATGGCGATGTCATTATTGACCCATCTGCGGATACTGTAAAAGAGTATGAAGAAAAACATAATGCTTATTTGGCTCAAAAAGCTGAGTGGGCGAAGCTTGTCAATGAACCGACTGTCTCAAAAGATGGACATCATGTAGAGCTTGCAGCGAACATCGGTACTCCTGATGATGTAAAAGGTGTTCTTGAAAACGGCGGAGAAGCAGTTGGCCTTTACCGTACAGAATTCCTTTACATGGGAAGAGATCAGCTGCCTACAGAAGATGAGCAGTTTGATGCTTACAAAACGGTTCTTGAGCGTATGGAAGGAAAATCAGTCGTCGTGCGGACACTTGATATCGGCGGAGACAAAGAGCTTCCTTACCTACAGCTTCCTAAAGAAATGAACCCGTTCCTGGGATATAGAGCGATTCGTCTTTGCCTTGAAGAGCAAGAAATCTTCAGAACACAGCTTCGCGCGCTGCTTCGTGCAAGTACATACGGAAACTTGAAAATCATGTTCCCTATGATTGCGACAGTTAACGAATTCAAAGAAGCAAAAGCGATCCTTCTTGAAGAGAAAGAAAAGCTCGTAAAAGCGGGACAGGCTGTATCTGACGATATTGAAGTCGGAATGATGGTTGAGATTCCGTCAACTGCAGTCATCGCTGATCAGTTTGCTAAAGAGGTTGATTTCTTCAGTATCGGAACAAACGATTTGATCCAATACACAATGGCAGCTGACCGTATGAATGAACGTGTATCTTACCTGTATCAGCCATACAACCCGGCAATCCTTCGCTTAATTACACTGGTAATTGAAGCAGCACACAAAGAAGGAAAATGGGTTGGCATGTGCGGAGAAATGGCAGGAGACGAGATTGCGATTCCAATCCTTCTCGGCTTAGGCTTAGATGAGTTCTCAATGAGCGCAACGTCTATTCTTCCGGCAAGAACACAGATCAGCAAATTGTCTAAACAAGAAGCTGAGTCATTCAAAGAGAAAATCTTATCTATGAGCACGACAGAAGAAGTTGTCGCGTTCGTAAAAGAAACATTCAAGTAATGTAAAAAAACCAGACGGCCTCCGGCCTGTCTGGTTTTTTTCATAAGTAAGGGCATAGAAGGACACAATAACATGGCTAGGAGGGATAGTATGTCAAACCAATTTAACGCAGGAGATACTGTTTATGTGATCTACAGAAATCCGCACGCTGCTAATGTAGCTCACATAAAGGAAGCCGAAATTGTGCACCATCCATACCATGAAGGCGAGCTTTCCCTGTTTATTTATGAAACCTATCATCCGTTCGCAGAGGACGATGCTGTGTTTGCAAGCTATGAAGAAGCTAAATCGCTTTACAAAGAACTCTTTGATATTGATCCGTATGAGTAACAAGGAAATCATTACAACTCATATCCTTTCCGCCTAGTGAGAAAAGTAACGTTAGTAAAGGAAAAGGATGTGGCATCATGCAGAACCCATTTGTTCCGCAGCTTGTATATATAGAACCGAGGGCACTGGAATATCCGCTAGGCCAAGAATTACAAGAAAAATTTGAGAATATGGGCATTGAAATCAGAGAAACAACATCCCACAATCAGGTGCGTAATATTCCTGGGAAAAATCATCTTCAGCAATATCGCAATGCGAAATCAACTTTAGTTATCGGTGTCCGGAAAACATTAAAGTTTGATTCATCCAAACCCTCGGCTGAATATGCCATTCCGTTTGCAACAGGCTGTATGGGGCATTGTCATTACTGCTACCTGCAAACAACCATGGGATCAAAGCCGTATATCAGAACTTATGTAAACGTCGAAGAGATTTTAGATCAGGCAGATAAGTATATGAAGGAGCGCGCACCAGAGTTCACAAGGTTCGAAGCATCATGTACGTCAGACATTGTAGGAATTGATCATCTGACACACACGCTGAAGCGCGCCATTGAACATTTTGGCCAAAGTGATCTCGGAAAGCTCCGATTTGTAACGAAATTTCATCATGTCGATCACCTATTAGACGCAAAGCATAACGGGAAAACGAGATTCAGATTCAGTATTAATGCCGACTATGTGATTAAAAACTTTGAGCCGGGAACTTCACCTCTTGATAAGCGGATAGAAGCGGCAGTAAAAGTTGCAAAAGCAGGCTACCCGTTAGGCTTTATTGTTGCTCCGATTTATATTCATGAAGGCTGGGAAGAAGGATACAGACATCTGTTTGAAAAGCTTGATGCTGCTTTGCCGCAGGATGTTAGACATGACATAACGTTTGAATTAATTCAACACCGTTTTACAAAACCGGCCAAACGAGTGATAGAGAAAAATTATCCGAAGACGAAGCTCGAATTAGATGAAGAAAAGCGCCGTTATAAATGGGGCCGTTACGGGATCGGAAAATATATTTACCAGAAAGATGAAGAGCATACACTTCGAGAAGCACTTGAATCCTATATTGATACCTTTTTCCCTAACGCGAAAATTGAATATTTCACTTAAACGGGCTGTTGTGATCAACAGCTCTCTTTTTATAAAAAGGATTTTTCCATTCCATCAAAACGCCGTAATTCAATGATGCTTTATCCTCCAAATAATTGCTGACTACACGAATAGGTGAACGCCCGCAACGGAGGAGAAAGGACAGCACAGGGTCGTTTTTCCTGCCTTCCATCACATCTTCAACGTACTGAACAGCGCTGATCTCGTGTGCGTATTTATAATACAAAGGAATGCGGCCGCCGCCGAGAAGGCGTTCCAGTCTTTTATCAACAGTCAGCTCATACATCGTATTCATCAGCCATTTTCCGATTCCAAGCTTTCGATAATGAGGAGAAACAGAAATATCCACTACATATAAAGTATTTCCATGAGGTTCATGATTTTTAATCGATCCGTTGTCAGTTGCTTGTGCCCATGTATGATCAGGAGAATCAGGCTCAAATTGTACAATAAGAGCAGTCATGGAACCGATAATTCTGCCATTGATGAGCGCGCATAAAGCGCCTTCCGGAAAGGTTTTGATATGGCTGGCAAGCTGGTCCTCTGACCACAGCAATTCCTGGGGAAACGGAGGAGGGAAACATTCTTCTTGAAGAGAAATCAGCCTCTCGATGTCAGTCTCAGTGTAGTTTCTAATGGTCAGAGCCTCAAATTTTCTGCCGTCATGCACATACATTTGTTTTAGTATGATCATCACTCTCCTTATGTTGTTTCATTATAACGAAGATTGAATTTTCAGTAAATATATTCCGATTTTCTTATAATTTATTTTTTGATTATTCATTTTTCAAACGAAAGGGCCGATATAGAAATTAGGAGGGGATTGGTTTGTTTAAAAAACTTCACATGAAGATTGCTGTTTTTGTTTCGATTATGTTAATCATCACAGTTGTTCTTTTAATGCTGTCTTCTTATTTGACGCTAAAACCGATGATTACAGAGGATGGGAAAAATACAACTCAAAACGTGACGCAGTCACTTGAACAAAATATTGAATTGCAATTAAAGAGTTATGCCATTTCGTTATCAAGATTGGCTAATGGGGAATTAACGCATACATTTGTAACGAAACCAAGTAAAGAAGCTGCTCGGCTGTTTCACGATGACATTAAGCAAATCAAAGACAACGATGATTATGTTGCGATGGCTTACATAGGCACCGCAAAAAAAGAAATGTTTACATATCCAAAAGCGGATTTCGCTGAGGATTACGATCCAACATCAAGACCATGGTATAAGCTTGCAGCTGAAACCCCGGATCAAGTTGTTTGGACGGAACCTTATAAAGATGTCGTGACAGGAGACATGATTGTTACTGCATCGAAAGCGATCTTAGACGGGCAAAAAGTGATAGGGGTTGCCAGCTATGACTTGAAACTCTCTGCTATCCAGAGTATGGTCAATAAACAAAAGGTGCCTTACAAAGGATTTGCCTTTTTAGCTGATGCGAGCGGCAATCTTTTAGCCCATCCGTCAAATCAAGGAAAAAATATATCAAAGGATCAAACACTGCAAACCATCGCATCCGAGAAACAAGGGATACAAGATGTGAATGGGAAAATGGTTGTGTACCAAACGATTGGCGAAACGGGCTGGAAGGTCGGAACGCAGTTTGATACCGATCAATTAATGTGGATTTCAGATAAAATGAATCGGGCAAATCTTTGGATATCATTGATTGCGCTTATCATAACAATTATTCTCAGCTACTTCCTGGCCAAAACGATAACCGGTCCGATACAGCAGCTGATCGTAAAAACGAAAGCTGTTTCCGCAGGCGATTTAACAGTGCGCGCGGAATCAAAATCTAAGGATGAAGTCGGTATTTTAACAAGAGATTTCAATCTGATGGTTGAAAATATGAAGGAAATGGTTGAGCAAGTGAGACTCTCTTCAGGGAAAGTATCTGACACCTCTGAACAACTAACGGCTGTCGCTGCCGAAACTAATGAAACAAGCGGACAAATTGCAAAAGCGATTGAAGAAGTAGCCGCAGGGGCATCGGAACAGGCTTCTGAAGTTGAAACCATTAATGAAAAATCGGAAAGCCTGTCAACGAAAATCAGGCAAATCGCTGAGGAGGCAGGCGGAATTAAAGAACGCTCAAAATCGTCCGAGGATGCAAGCTATAAAGGACTTGATGCGCTCGGCCAGCTGCTGATGAAATCAAACGAAGCCAATATGGAAACGAAAAAGGTTGAAACGATGCTGCTGGATTTGGAAAATCAAACTAAGAATATTGAAGAAGTCGTTACAGCGATTTCAAACATATCTGATCAAACCAACTTGCTTGCCTTAAATGCCAGTATTGAGGCAGCCAGAGCCGGAGAAAGCGGGCGCGGTTTTGCCGTCGTAGCCGATGAAGTGCGGAAGTTAGCTGAGCAATCAGCCCTTTCTACAAAGCATATCAGCGAGACTGTGAAGCTTATCCAGCTTGAGACAAAAGAGGCCTCTCACGCGATGGTTGAGGCAAGCAGAATGAATGATGAACAAAACAGTGCCATTCACGAAACTGGAGAGGTATTAAATACGATAACTGCAGAAATGCAGTCACTGGTACAAGGTATTGATCACATTTACGCGGAAATTCAAAGAATGAGTGAAGAACAGCTTGCGATATCTGAAGCTATTCAAAGCATTTCAGCCATATCACAGGAATCAGCTGCCGCAGCAGAGGAAGTGAACGCATCAACCGATGAACAGCTTGTCACCCTTGAGAAAGTCAAACACTCAACGGAAACACTAAAACATGCAAGCCAAGAGCTTATGAACACAATTGCAAAATTCACATTGTAATCCAATTACATCCCCAAACATCATTTGTTTTGGGGATTTTTTATTTTATAAGATGAATAGATATGGTAGTCTAGAAAATGAAGGAAAAATGATAAATTTTAACTAAAATCTAAACGAAACATCTGGGAGGAATGACCTTGAAAAAAACAATTGGTTTTATCGGTCTTGGAGTAATGGGAAAAAGCATGGCATCACATATTCTCAATGACGGCCATCCTGTATTGGTGTACACCCGGACAAAAGAAAAAGCAGAAAGCATACTTCAAAAAGGCGCGATCTGGAAAGATACGGTCAAAGATCTTTCGAAAGAAGCGGATGTTATCATCACAATGGTCGGCTATCCCAGTGATGTTGAAGAAGTGTATTTCGGAAGCAATGGAATTATTGAAAACGCAAAAGAAGGGGCATATCTTATTGATATGACGACATCTAAGCCTTCGCTTGCGAAGAAGATTGCTGAAGCGGCCAAAGAAAAAGCATTGTTCGCTTTAGACGCTCCTGTTTCCGGTGGAGACATCGGTGCACAAAACGGAACACTCGCGATTATGGTCGGTGGAGAAAAAGAAGCTTTTGAAGCCTGCATGCCGATTTTCTCTTTAATGGGAGAGAATATTCAGTATCAAGGACCGGCTGGAAGCGGACAGCATACCAAGATGTGCAATCAGATTGCAATTGCAGCCGGTATGATCGGTGTTGCTGAAGCGATGGCTTATGCCCAAAAATCAGGCCTAGAGCCGGAAAATGTTCTGAAAAGCATCACAACGGGCGCAGCCGGAAGCTGGTCATTGTCAAATCTTGCTCCCCGTATGCTGCAAGGCAACTTTGAACCGGGATTTTATGTGAAGCATTTTATTAAGGATATGGGAATCGCACTAGAGGAAGCAGAATTAATGGGGGAAGAAATGCCAGGCTTGTCGCTCGCAAAATCCTTATATGACAAGCTAGCTGCTCAAGGTGAAGAAAACAGCGGAACACAGAGTATCTATAAGCTTTGGGTGAAATAAAAAAAGATTGCCTGTACGAAACAGGCAATCTTTTTTTTATTATTTTCCGATGAATTGTTGTGTCCAGATGCTTCCAGACTCAACGTAGCCAACACCGATGTGAGTAAAGTTAGGGTTTAGAATGTTTTTTCTGTGTCCTTCACTGTTCATCCAAGCTTTTACTACTTCTTCTGGTGTCTTTTGGCCCTTCGCAATGTTTTCACCTGCTGTTTTGTAGCTGATTCCGAAAGATTTCATCATATCAAACGGTGAGCCGTATGTTGGGCTTTGGTGATCAAAGTAGTTTTTGTCTTTCATATCCTGAGATTTTGCGCGTGCGGATTTGCTTAACGTTTCATCAATTTGAAGCGGCTTTAATCCTTGTTTTTGTCTTTCTGCATTTGTAAGTTCAACAACTTTTTTCTCATATGCACTTACAGATGAAGGTGCAGATGTTGTTGTGTTTGTTTTTTCAGCAGTTGCGGGTGCTTTAGAAGCAGTGTTTTGATCAGCAGCTGCTTTTTCAGTAGTCTTTTGTGCAGGTTTGGCCGTTTCTGTCTTTTGAACATCCTGAACTTTCACGTTAGATTGCTTCGCATGTTTTTGAAGAAGCTGCTTCATCTCTTTTTCGTTTGCAGCGTTTAACGTTTTGATATTTGTGTTAATATGCAGTTTTTTCACTGCATCGTTAAGTGACATGTTTTGTACTGTGTTCCCCGTTTTTACTGTAACCACAGGCTGGCAGGAGAGTTCTTTCGCTGATGCTTGCTGTACGCCCCCGAATGTGAATAATCCAACCGCAGCGGCAGCAGATAAAATAAATGCTTTCTTCATTAGTTCGTAACCTCCTAGAGTTGTTTGTTTCTACAGAAAAATCATAACATAGCTTTTTTGTCATAAAGATTCCAGCAATTTCCTTTGACAAATAGAGATTGTCATTTTCGTAAAGTAAATCCGTTGAATCACTAAGAATAAGGGAATCAGCGGTATATATGATTTTATCGTACCGTTACATAGCTTCCTTTTTTTTGAACCGTTAGTTATATTTTAATGTGTTTTTATATTGACAGCTTTTTTTACTCCTTTTCGCTGTAACAACTATTACAAAGGTGTTACAATTAATCTCAGTATATGTAAATATATTGAATGATTTGAGAGGGGTAACCAGAAGTGACTGAAATAGGACGTGAACCAAAGAAAAAGAGCAAAGGAAACAGAGCAATCAGAATGAACCTTTTTTTCCTAGCTGTCTTTGTTCTATTCACTGCATTAATTTTTAAGCTCGGGGTTGTTCAAATTGTTGAAGGCGAACAGCATGAAGAAGACGCTGAGAAATCAAATGCAAAAACAGCTTACTATCCTGCGCCTCGCGGGAAGATGTACGACAGAAACCAGAAAGTTGCTGTCGACAACCAGAGCGTTCCAGAAATTGTGTATGTATCAACATCTAGCACAAAAACAGAAGATAAAATCAAAACAGCGAAGCGGCTTGCTTCTTTCATTCATATTGATACCGAATTTTTGAAGGAAAGGGATCTTCGTGATTACTGGATCGCAGCTCATCCGAAAAAAGCCGCCGCTCTGCTTAAGGAATCAGAAAGCAATCTGAAAGGAGACCAAGCTTACAAGCTTCAAATAGAGCGTGTTCCGGATCAAGAATTAAAAGTTATTCAGCAAGATGACGCAGAAATGGAAACTGCTGCGATATATACAAGGTTTTCAAGCGGAAATGCTTACGAACCTCAAATCGTAAAGGCAATGAATCCAAATAAGAGCAATAGCAATGGAAAAAACGGAGCGCTGCTTGATGAGAAGAAAAACTCCTCGCAAAGACCAAAAAATGACTTAACATATGATGAAATTTCCATTGTTTCTGAGCATTTAGAAGAACTTCCGGGAATCGATATCGTAAACGATTGGACACGAAAATATCCTTATGACAAAACCCTTTATTCTGTTTTCGGGGGCGTCACGACACCTGATCAGGGCCTGCTGAGCGACCGGAAAGATTTCTACTTAACAAGAGGCTATGCGAATAATGACAGGGTGGGAAAAAGTTATTTAGAGTATCAATATGAAGAATATTTAAATTCGCATAAAGAAAAAGTGGAATACGTAGAAGATAATAAAGGAAATGTCGTCAGCCAAAAAACCATTGATAAGGGCAGCAGGGGATACGATCTTCAGCTTTCTTTTGACATGGAGCTTCAGGCAAAGGTAGAAAAGATCATTGAAGAAGAAGTAAGAAACAGCCGTGCACGCGGAAATTACATGCTTGACAGAGCCTTTGCCGTAATGATGGACCCGAATAACGGCGATATTTTATCAATGGCAGGGAAAAAGATAGATTTAAAAACCAACAAAATTGAAGATTATGCGATAGGGGCATTTACCACCCAATATGAAATGGGATCAGCAGTAAAGGGGGCCACCGTGCTAGCCGGCTATCAGGACGGGATCCCGCATTATAAATATTATGTCGATGCTCCAATGCTTTTAGGAACGAATCTTATAAAAAAATCTTATACTAATATGGGAACCATCAATGAATTAACCGCATTGCAAAAAAGTTCAAACGTATATATGTTCAATGTTGCCATGCATATTGCAGGCGTAACATACAAGCCGCATGGATCTCTCCCGGCTGATCAGAACGATCTACTGAAAATGAGAAACTATTACAGCCAGTTTGGTCTGGGAGTAAAGACAGGTATTGATCTCCCGCAGGAATCAGCCGGAATGCAAACCACACCTAAAACTGTAGGAGGATTAATTTTAGACTTAGCAATTGGCCAATACGATACATACACACCGCTTCAAATGGCTCAATACATCTCAGTAATCGCCAATGGTGGCTATCGTGTTCAGCCTAGAATCGTCACAAGTATTCATAAGCCAGGAAAAAAAGACCAGCTGGGTAAGGCGATTGAACATAGGAAACCTAAAGTACTCAATAAGATTAATAATTCAGAGAGCGATTTGAAACAAGTACAAACAGGCATGAAATTAGTCACTTCTTCAGGGACAGCAAAAAATACGTTTACAGAAGATGTATCAGGGAAAACGGGAACAGCGGAAACATTTTACTACGGCACGAATCGCAACTGGTGGGGGAAAAAAACATACAATCTGACTTTTGTCGGCTATTACCCGTCGAAAAAACCAAAAGTGGCCTTTAGTGTTGTTGTTCCATCAGTAGATGATGATGATAAGATCAATAAAATTATTGCCAAAAGAGCTATCCACGCCTACGCAGAGCTCGAAAAAAAACACAGTAAAAAATAAAAAACAGGGTGCACAACGAAAAGATTGTGTGCCCTTTCTTTTATTCAAAAATTGACGTTCACCATAAGAATAGAAGGAGAATACTCATTTTCTAGCGAATCATACTAGGTAAAAGTCAATCTGTATATGTCGAAACACGATGATCATGCAAAGGAGGGATTCTGTGGAACAGGATACGCAGCATGTTAAACCACTTCAAACAAAAACCGATATTCATGCAGTCTTGGCCTCTAATGGACGCATCATTTATATATCTGCCAACTCCAAACTGCATTTGGGCTATCTTCAAGGAGAGATGATCGGATCATTCCTCAAAACGTTTCTGCATGAGGAAGACCAATTTTTGGTTGAAAGCTATTTTTATAATGAACATCATCTGATGCCGTGCACCTTTCGTTTTATTAAAAAAGATCATACGATTGTGTGGGTGGAGGCTGCGGTAGAAATTGTTACGACAAGAGCTGAGCGGACAGAACGGGAAATCATTTTGAAAATGAAGGTTCTTGAAGAAGAAACAGGCCATCAATCCCTAAACTGCGAAAAACATGAAATCGAACCTGCAAGCCCGGAATCGACTACATATATAACGGATGATTATGAACGGTTGGTTGAAAATCTCCCGAGTCCGCTATGCATCAGTGTCAAAGGCAAGATCGTCTATGTAAACAGCGCGATGCTCTCAATGCTGGGAGCAAAAAGCAAGGATGCTATTATTGGTAAATGGTCCTATGAATTTATTGAAGAAGAATATCATGATATCGTGAAAAACAGGATTATACGAATGCAAAAAGGAATGGAAGTCGGAATGATTGAACAGACGTGGAAAAGGCTTGATGGCACACCTGTTCATTTAGAAGTGAAAGCATCCCCGACCGTCTACAAAAACCAGCAGGCTGAGCTGCTGCTGCTGATCGATATCTCTTCAAGGAAGAAATTCCAAACCATCCTGCAAAAAAGCCGTGAACGATATCAGCTGCTGATTCAAAATTCCATTGATACCATTGCGGTGATTCACAATGGAAAATGGGTGTTTATGAATGAATCGGGAATTTCCCTGTTTGAAGCGGCTACCTATGAGGACTTAATTGGCAAAAACATATACGATCAGCTGCATCCTTGTGATCACGAGGATGTAAAAGAGAGAATCCAAAACATCGCCGAGCAAAAAACAGAATCTGAAATTGTCAAGCAATCCTGGTTCACCTTTCAGAACAGGGTCATTTATACGGAGATGGTCTGCATTCCGACGACCTTTTTTGGTGAAGCGGCCGTCCAGGTCATTCTTCGGGACATTTCAGAGAGAAAACAAACAGAAGAATTGATGCTGAAATCGGAAAAATTATCAATCGCAGGGCAGCTCGCGGCGGGAATCGCCCATGAGATCCGCAACCCTCTTACAGCGATCAAAGGATTTTTACAGCTGATGAAACCGACAATGGAAGGCAACGAACATTACTTTGATATTGTGTTTTCTGAACTCAGCCGTATTGAATTAATACTCAGTGAACTGCTCATGCTGGCGAAACCTCAGCAAAATGCTGTCAAAGAATATTTGAACTTGAAAAAATTAATTGGTGAGGTTTCAGCCCTGTTAGAAACGCAGGCGAATTTAAATGGCATTTTTATCAGAACAAGTTATGAAAAAGACAGCATTTATATAAACGGGGATCAAAACCAATTAAAGCAGGTATTCATTAATTTAATCAAAAATGCAGTTGAATCAATGCCTGATGGGGGAACAGTAGACATTATCATAACCGAAGATGAGCATTCTGTTCATGTTACTGTCAAAGACGAAGGGGAAGGTATACCTGAAAAGGTACTAAACCGGATTGGAGAGCCATTTTTAACAACAAAAGAAAAAGGTACGGGGCTTGGATTAATGGTGACATTTAATATCATTGAAAACCATCAGGGAGTTATACATGTGGACAGCCATCCTGAAAAAGGCACAGCGTTTAAAATTTCATTTCCAAAAAAATAAAACAACGGCTTAAACGCCGTTGTTTATCGTCTGCATTGCTTCACGTTTTTTTAATACAAATAATTCTAAACGGTCCAGGCCTTCTCTCAGTGTGTCCAGCGAGTACGCAAAAGACAATCTTACATATCCTTCACCATATGATGAGAACGAGCTACCCGGCACGAGTGCCACACCAGCGTCTTCCAAAAGAGCCATACTAAAATCAAACGAAGTCATTCCAAATGATTTAATTGAAGGGAAGATATAAAACGCACCGGACGGTTTAACTACGTCAAGTCCCATGGAAACAAGACGGTCATAAACATAGTCGAGACGTTTTTTGTATTGTTCTCTCATAATCAATGCGTCGTCAAAGCCGTTTGTGACAGCTTCAAGCGCGGCTTTTTGAGAAATGGATGAGGCGCACGACACATTGTATTGATGAACCTTTAAAATGTGCTTTGCAATGTCTTTCGGTGCGAATAAAAATCCAATTCTCCAACCGGTCATGCTGTGTGATTTTGACAAGCCGTTAATGACAATTGTTTGATCCCGCAAATGGTTTGCGATGGAGTAATGCGGTCTGTCATATGTTAATTCACTGTATATTTCATCGGACAATACGAAGACATTTCTGCCTTTTAAAAGGGCTGCGATGCTTTTCAGTTCTTCTTCAGATAAAGTCACGCCGGTAGGATTTGACGGATAAGGAAGCACGACACACTTGGTGTTGGGTGTCAGAGCATCTTCAATCAGCCGGGCGGTAAGCTTAAAGCCGTGTGATGTAGTATCAACAATGACAGGCTTGGCCCCGCACAAATTGATAATAGGTTCATAGCCCGGATAAATAGGCCCTGGCATAATGACTTCATCACCGGGAGATAAAATCGTCCGGAATGCAGCATCAATGGCTTGGCTTGCGCCTGTTGTGATGATAATTTCAGATTCAGCATCATAGTTGAAATCCGCTTTTTTCTTCATATAAAGCTGCACAGCTTGTCTCAGCTCCAGGTAGCCGGCATTCGGAGTATATGACGTCACGTTTTCATCAATGGCTTTTTTTGCGGCAGCTTTCACATGATGCGGTGTGAAAAAATCAGGCTGGCCGATTGTAAGTGAAATGACGTCTTCGTGTTGGGCTACAAGATTCGAGAATTTGCGTATTCCTGAAATTTCGATCTCTCTTGCTTTCGGATTCAGCAAATGTTCCATAATTCATCACCTTAACAAATATAATGAGTTTATCCTATTTTACCACTAGCTGATCATTTGTCACCTTTTTAACTGATATATTTCGATTGTATGCGCCTTTTTTCTAAACATACCTTTCTTTTCAGAAAAAAAGAAGACAACCAGCGATTTGATTGTCTTTATTGTATCATGTTCTATTATTGTTTATATGTGCCAATTTCATTAATAGCCATAATCAAAATGAAGGTCTTCGTGCCAAATCAGATACGGAGGATGCTCTTCTTGAAGGTCAGCTGATTCTTTCTTCATATTCAGGTAAGTTTCTTCACTGATATCCTCTAAAACAGTCATTTCGTTTTCTTTAAATATTACTAAGGTACCCATTATTTACACCCTTCTTTGGAAAAACCCTTGACTATTTTATCACTGTTAGTTGGAAAGTCAATAGTTATTAGGAAAAAAGTTTCTTTTTTGAGGAACGCGGCTTGTTGCCTTCGGAATTCGATTTTGAAGAGCTGCCATTCACTTTTTACAAATTACGCCGATATATACAGTACAATACTGAATGCGAATAGCGAGGGATTGAATTGTCGTTACAACAATACGAAATTTTATTGGATTCTGGTACAAATGAATTAGAAATTGTGAAGTTTGGCGTGGGTGAAAATGCTTTCGGAATTAACGTCATGAAGGTAAGAGAAATTATTCAGCCTGTCGAGGTGACATCAGTGCCTCACTCCCATCAGCATGTAGAAGGAATGATTAAACTCAGAGGAGAAATCCTCCCTGTGATCAGTCTCTTCTCATTTTTTGGAGTAGAGCCTGAAGGATCAAAAGATGAGAAATATATCGTGACTGAATTTAATAAACGGAAAATTGTTTTTCATGTCGGCTCTGTTTCTCAAATTCACAGAGTATCCTGGGAAGCGATTGAAAAGCCGACATCGTTAAATCAAGGAATGGAGCGGCACCTTACCGGGATTATTAAGCTCGAAGACCTGATGATCTTTTTGCCTGACTATGAAAAAATTATTTATGACATTGAATCAGATTCAGGTGTTGACACGTATAATATGCATACCGAGGGCTTCGATGAAAGAAGAACTGATAAAAAGCTAATCATTGTAGAGGACTCACCGCTTTTGATGCGCCTCTTGCAGGATGAATTAAAAGAAGCAGGGTACAACAATATCGCTTCGTTTGAAAATGGAAAAGAGGCATATGAATACATTATGAACCTTGCTGAAAACGAAACTGATTTATCAGAACAGATTGATATGATCATCACGGATATTGAAATGCCAAAAATGGACGGACACAGGCTCACAAAGCTGCTGAAGGAAAATCCGAAAAGCTCAGATGTGCCGGTTATGATTTTCTCATCGTTAATTACGGATGATCTGCGTCACCGCGGCGAAGTTGTAGGCGCAGATGAGCAAATCAGCAAGCCTGAGATCAGTGATTTGATTAAAAAAGTGGATACGTATGTTATTGAATAAATAAAAACAGCCGTTGCCAGAAAGAGGCACGGCTGTTTTTATTTTAAAAGTAACTCTCGCCAAGTTTTTTAAAGACCGGCTTATGGTAAGCTGGCTGCTGGCGATTTGGCACTAGCGGCTTTTCTTTCATGCCGACATATTCTTGCAATAGGTGTTTCGCTTTTGTTAAAGACATTTGAGCTTTAGGATTTCGGTACGATTGATTAAGTGTACCTAAATGCGGAAGATGTTCGAAGTCTTCTTTAGTTGGAGGCATGTGAAAATAGTAGTCTCCGATTGAGATAAGCACGTCCGATTGCTGTTGGCTGAACCTTGGATTTTTTGAAAAATGAAGCCCTATTTTCTTTCCTTTACCTTCTTTGACAAGCTTTTGCAAAGCCCGTTTTTTCAGCAGATATAGGTATTTAGGGTTGGGGGCGGTTTTTGCATGGCGGTTCACAGTGTAAACTGCTTTTGAAAGATTTTCTACGGTTGGCTGCAGATCTTTCGTATATGCATGGTCGTCCATTATTTCTCTCCTTTGCTCTTATCAATTTCTATATGTTTAGATTATACTTTTTTAAAGTTGAAATGCAAATATTGAATGTAAAAATGCGCTTTTTTCTAAGAAAAAAAGCGCATTTTTAACCTGCATTATACAGATCTTGCCTTCTTTTTCGGCTGTTCTTGAAATGCTTCCTGAACATTCACTTCCACAGCCTGGGCACTGTATTTTGGCAGTGCAATAAAATAAAAAATAAAAACGAGCAGGATAATAACACCCATGCCGTAATAAAGATAATCAATGTTTGAAACAAACTTAGGGAATAACAGCGCGACTAAGCCAAGTGTCAAAGACTGTGCAAACATCATAAAAGGGTCCTGCATGCCGCTTACACGTCCCATCAGTTTTGGATGAACAATTTTTGGCATCCACCCTCCGATTGCAATGTTGATCGGTCCGATACACATTCCCAGTGCAAAAGCTGCCGCGTAATACACCCATAAAATATTGGTGTAGCCGAGGACGAAGATCAGCAAACCTGCAATGAAAATGGGTATCGACATTAAAAAGTGCGGCTTCACTTTTTTAGAGATGATCGTGCCGATTACGCTTCCTGCCAGAAGCCCAAACCCGAGTGCGATCGTAAATACAGACGTATGCCACTCATAACGGTCAGGCGCCAATCCATATTTCATTGTAAACATAGGCAATACGGCGAATCCTCCGTTGACAAATCCAAAAATGAAGAAGCCAAAAATAAGAGATGCCAGCAATTTGTTTTTTAAAATATAGAGGATGCCTTCTCTAAAGTCATTTATTGAATCCTTAACAGAAGTCTTTCTCCAGCTGAATGCACCGTTTGGCTGTCGGGCTTCTTTTGGAATCCGGCAGCTGCGGATCAGCAGCCCGGAAATGATAAAGCTGACAAAATCAAGAATAATGGCGCCTTCAATACCGATTGTGTTGTACATAAACGCGCCTATACCGACTCCAAACACCATAAAAATGCTAAAAAGCATCTGATTAAGCCCTGCCGCTTTCGAATAATGCTCCTTCGGCAGAATGGCTTGTACCAAACTGTTTTCTGCCGGAAAGAAAAACTTTGTTACAGCGCTTCTGATAAATAAGATACAAAAAACAAGAGGAATATTGCCGGTAAATAAAGTGAAAAAAAGCACGACAGTCAGGCCTGCTCTGATCCAATCACAATTTTCTGCCACCTTTTTTCTGTCAAACCGGTCCGCGACGACTCCCACGATCAGAAATACAAATATGGTCGGAAGAGAATACATCAGCTCCGCCAAGGTCGTATATGAAGGCTGGCTGCTGAATCGGTCCAGCAAAAAAAAAGCAAAGGCCATGTTGCCTACTGTCGTGCCCATTTGAGAAGCGAGTGCTGCGAAAAATAGACGAACAAAATTACGATTTTTAAATATATCCATAAAAACGCTCCTTACCCTAAAGGTCCCACTTTATCATATTATAAACCGCCTGTTTTTGAAACAAATAAGAAAACATTACCGGTTAATCGTGACTCTTGTTCCGTTTGGCACAATTGAAGCAAGTTCGATCACGTCTTTGTTATGCATGCGAATGCAGCCTTTAGAAACAGCCTTACCAATCGAAGCGGGATTATTCGTCCCATGTATTCCGTAGTGCTGCTTTGAAAGGCTCAGCCAATAAGCGCCAAATGGGCCGCCGGGATTGCGCTGACGGTTAATAATGTAAAACTCGCCAGTAGGCGTTTGCGTTAGTATTTTACCAACGGCGATGGGATAGGTTTTCATTACCCGATTATTTAGGAACAGCGTAAGGGTCTTCGCTCCGATTGAGACTGCGATATGATACGGAATTGTATAAGGGTCCGGCAGTCCGGGGATGACTATGGACAGTCCTGCGGTGAGCCCTGCCTGCAGTGACGGATTAGCCTGGAGTAATGCAGCCGTGCTGATTCTGAAATCAGCCGCGATGCTGTTCAGTGTATCACCTTGCTTCACCTGGTACGTAAGCAGTTTCCTCATCCTCCTTTTTTACTTATAAGTATTGATGAGGAGCCCATCCTGCTACATTAATTTGTGCTTTTTAAGGTGAAGACAGTGATTTCAGGCTTGGCCAGAAACCGCAAAGGCAGCCTGGTCATCCCGAGGCCTCGGTTTACGTAAATATGAGTGCTGCCCGTTTGATACATTCCCTCTGTGTAGACTTTTCCATATGGAGGCGTAATAATCGGTCCGTAAAAAGGCAGCTGAATCTGGCCGCCGTGTGTATGGCCGGAAAGCTGAAGGTTCACGGGATAATCTGTTGTTTTCAAGGCCGCATCAGGTTCATGGACGAGAAGAATGGAAAAAAGTCTGTCGCTCAGCCTTGAAAGGGTGCCTTCATAATCTGGGTTTCCCAGCATTAAGTCATCAAGCGAAGCAATCTCGATTTTGCTGCCATCTGCGAGTGACAATGTTTGATAGCCATTGCGATATACCGTGAAACCTCCGGCCGTCATCAGGCTTTTGTAAACGGCAGTTCCATAGCCTCCGTGATCATGATTGCCGTAAATACAAAGCTTGCCGAAGGGAGCATTAAGCTTTCTCATTAATGGAATGACTGCCTGGTGGTGCTGGTACGTATCAGGATTATCGATAATATCACCTGTAAAAACAATGAGATCAGGTTTAGATTCATTAATTGTAAGAATGACGGTTTTTAAATCTTTGAGAGTAAAGTAATCACTCAAGTGTGCATCGCTGAACTGCACGATTTTAAAACCGTCAAATCCGTGCGGGATGAGAGAGCTTTTTATTGTGTGTTCGGTTGTCTCGATCATATGCGGCTCGAGATACCTGGCATAGCCATATCCCCCGCCGGCCGTTAAAGCCCCGGCAGCAAGAGCGCCGAACATTCCTTTTAGAAATTGTCTTCTGGACATCTTTTTCATTTCAAACCAACCTTTAATAGAGTTTTTCTATTATATCATCTGTATCTGATAAAAATCTCATATGAGCATGTGCTGACAGAGGCAGGGATATAATGATAGAATATTATTGAATGAATACTCATTCACAATTGGAGGGATAAACATGGAAAAAAAGGCGGTAATTATTACCGGCGGGTCAAGCGGCATGGGAAAAGCGATGGCAAAAAAACAGGCTGAATTAGGGTGGCACGTTATGGTGACAGGGAGGAACCATGAGGCACTTGAGGAAACAAAAAAAGAAATTCAGACCTTTGAGGGACAGGTCGCTTGTTTTCAAATGGATGTCCGTTCCGATTCCGCCGCTTCAGACATGATTAAAGAAGCGGTAAAAGCCTTTGGCCGGCTTGACGCGCTGATTAACAACGCGGCCGGAAACTTTATTTGTCCGGCAGAAAAGCTGACGCCCAATGGATGGAAAGCCGTTATTGAGATTGTTTTAAACGGCACATTTTTTTGCAGCCAAGCAGCGGCAAGGCATTGGATTGACCAGAAGCAGCAGGGTGTCATTTTAAATATGGCAGCCACGTACGCTTGGGGAGCGGGAGCGGGGGTCGTTCATTCCGCTGCAGCCAAAGCGGGGGTATTGTCATTGACAAGAACGCTGGCCGTTGAATGGGGGAGCAAATACGGCATTCGTACAAACGCGATAGCCCCCGGACCGATTGAACGAACAGGCGGTGCGGAGAAGCTATTTGAATCGGAAAAAGCGATGGCCCGCACGATGAACAGTGTGCCGCTCGGCCGATTGGGCACACCGGAGGAAATCGCCGCTTTGGCAGCGTTTTTGCTTTCTGATGAAGCATCCTATATAAACGGGGATTGTATCACAATGGACGGAGGGCAATGGCTGAATCCTTATCCGTTTTAATCTGAATATTTATAAGTGAATATTTAAGTTATTAAGAACTTTTATGTTCGAATGTAATACCTCCACAATTAACCTTCTTCCTATCCAATTTGATAACACATAGAGCTTTATTTGTTTATGAGGTGTTGTGTCATACGTAAGCCACCTAATATATGAAAGGTATATTTTAAAAGGGGAGACGAAATATGAAGAACTTAGATTTCAAATAAAACATTCATATAATTACTTCGTTAACTAAAAAGAGAAATTATAAGAATGAAAGGTTTCAAGGTTACATCAGATTGGGAGGAAGGTAATATAATGGACGAGATGGTATTATTAACTCAGGAATGGCTCAATGATACGTACAAAGGAAAAAGTGGCTACAATTCCATTGAGGAAAATGGGAAAACTGGCTGGAAAACAATGTATGCATTAACTAGAGCATTACAACTAGAATTGGGAATTACACAGACTTCCGACAGTTTTGGTCCTACAACTTTAAGAAAGCTTAAAGAATTAGGCCCGATTTCTACGTCAACTAATTCAAAAAAAAATATTGTGAAAATTATTCAAGGTGCTCTTTATTGTAAAGGTTATGGTCCAGGTGGATTAACGGGTACATTTGGTCAGGGAACGAAAGAGGCGATAGCAGAAATGCAATTGCATATGGGGCTTTCTAAAACAGACGGTGTAGTAACGCCTAAGGTGTTTAAAGCTTTATTAAACATGGACTCTTATATCCTTTTAAATGGGGCGTCAGAGAAAGTTCGTTCAATACAGCAATGGCTAAATAATAAATATTACAATAGAGAGAATTTCTACTTTATGCCCTGTGATGGCCTGTATTCAAGGGATACTCAAAAGTCTCTTGTTTATGCAATACAGTACGAGGAAGGGTTAAGTGATAGTATAGCTAATGGGAATTTTGGACCAACTACTCAAAGATTGATTCCTGTATTAAGAATTGGAGAAACAGATGAAAAAAACAGTTTTATTCATTTATTTCAAGCTGCTCTAATCTTTAATGGCTACAATGTTCCTTTTGATGGAGTATACTCTGAATCTGTAAGATCAAAAGTAAAGGCTTTTCAGTCTTTTGCAAAATTACAACAGAGTGGTACTGCCGACTTTCAAACATGGGCTTCACTTCTAGTAAGTACTGGAGACCCCAATCGAAAAGGAGTTGCTTGTGACTCAATTACTCAAATTACATCGGACAGGGCGGAGTCCCTTAAGAGGGCAGGTTATAAGATTGTAGGGCGGTATCTAACAAATGCGCCGGGGAGTACACTAAATAAAAAAATACAACCAGGTGAATTAGAAACAATCTTAAAATCAGGTTTAAATGTTTTTCCGATTTATCAAACCTATGGGGGAGCAACAAATTATTTTAATAAAGAACAAGGAAAGAAAGATGCGTTTGCTGCTTATAAAGCAGCAAAAGAATACGGGTTTAAAAATAACACTGTAATATACTTTGCAGTAGATTATGATGCATATGGTAACGATTTAAACAACAATATTATTCCACACTTCGAAGGTATAAATGAAATAATGAACGGTTTTTTAGGTTCAACTTACAAAATTGGTATTTATGCCCCTAGGAATGTATGTACTATAGTTTCTAAAAAAGGTTTAGCATTTGCAAGTTTTGTAAGTGGTATGTCTACTGGCTTTAGCGGAAACTTAGGATATCCTTTGCCTTACAATTGGGCGTTTGACCAAATTTCAACAATTACTGTTGGAAATGGTTCTGGAATGATTGAAATTGATAATGATATTTGTTCAGGTTTGGATAATGGAGTTAATACCATAAATATAGTGTCTTCAGAGAATAAGAAGTTCTTTGATCAAATTGATATTTTATATGAAACTGCTGAAAAATATGCTCAAATGCAAAGCGACTTAAATAATGGGGTAGAAAAAACACAATTAGCTAATGAGTTGGTTGCCCAGTATTTAAGAAAGGATGACTACAAAGGGTGGAAGTGGGTCCCTACCGCAGGCCAGATTGATCCTATTTATCGTGAATGGGCAGATAAAGCGCTAGGGGAAGACCTAGTAAATGGAATTGTTGATCCTATATCAAAAACTGTCATAGGAACGCAGCATCTTATGGCAACTTATAATGCCATTATTTATAGTGGTGGTTACTCTCAAACACTACGAGATTTTGCTGGTTGGACTGGAGATCTATTAACAACAATACAGGACATGAAATTACACGCTCAAGAATTTAATTCGCCTTATGATGCGGCTATGAAAATAATAGGTAATATGTATCAATTTAGCCTAGATGATTTATTTAGTGATGTAGATGCAATTAATCTAGCGAATAAAACATCAGTTGGTGCTAATGCACAACCTCTAAATATCGCAATTAGAGATTATTATAGTAATAATGACTGTATGAATAGGTTCACTCAATTTGTAAATAATAGATTTGATGGTTCGTTAGACAAAATTTGCTCTGAAGCAGAGTATTATTTAAATACAAACCTTGACCCAGTTGTTGTTCCAATTAGGTTAGCCTTTAAACGTGCTTTTGATGTTGAGGATTATAGTGAAGAGATTGGAAAAATAACAGCACAAGCATTTAGAGATGTTATTGAGAAAAAAATGATATCTGAATAAACTGCAAAACAAGCGAACGTTAAAACTGGTCGTTCGCTTGTTTTATTTTCTATTTAAATTTATGATATAATTTTTAAAGATTAAGGAGTGATTCATTGAAGAAATTGTTAAAAAAGTTAGTTGTATTATTTTTAAGCAGTTTAGTTATCATCTTTAATGTTTGGTACTTTATTATTTGTGCTTTTTCCCCAGAGTATTATCAAAATACAAATCTTACTTCTAATGAAATAATAAGATTTGAAAAACTATACCACATAGATTTTCCTGATGAAACAAAATTTATTAAAGCTAGAGAGTATTTGTCTGGGCCCGGAGGAGATACGTCAGCTGTATTATATGTGTCTCTGCCAACCAAGCGGGTAGAAAAAGTTTTATCTGATTACACGTATATGAAAATAAACTATACTGACAATGTCGGTTCAATGTATGGAGTTGACGTTTCAAAGAGTGTCGCCGGTTTAACAACTCTTACATTTGGCACTTACGATAAAAAAGGAACTTTCTATAATATGAAACATGATGATGATTGGATGTATAAAGGCACTGACTGGAATCTTTACTTTTGGACAGCTGCTAGTTATAATGCTGTTATTTTTGTATTTGTCTTGGTTATTGTGAAACAAATGAATAAAATTCTTAATTAACCAGTATGTAGATTGATAATCTCAAAAAAATTTTCCTCTTCTTTTAACATACTCCATACGACCTACTTTTCCATACTATGATTTTTTTGAAATTTGTGGTGTAGTTATAATTGTGCGTATAATCAGACAAAGATAGAGAAGCAGGTGATAACATGTTGGATCCACTTGATATTTTAACGAACATTGATGATGTCCTTCCATATTACCAGGCGATTTTTAGTGCCGAGGAGCAGAAGGTTGTCGGATATGAGGTGCTTGGACGAATTTTGGCAGATTCAGAAATCCAAAGTCTCGGGCCCTTCTTTTTAGATGCGGGGATACCCGAAGAATATAAACTAGAGGTTGATAACAGAATTATCCGCCAGGCTCTTGACCGCTTTTTAGAGGCGGATTCTGATCTGCTGATTTTTATGAATCAGGATGCCAATCTGCTGATGCTGGATCATGGTGAAAGCTTTCTGGAGCTTCTGAAAGAATATGAAGCGAAGGGAATCGAACTCCACCGTTTTGTTCTTGAAATTACAGAGCACAATTTTGAAGGGGATATTGAGCAGCTCTACCATATGCTTGCATACTATCGTACATACGGAATTAAAATCGCAGTTGACAACATCGGAAAAGAAAGCAGCAACTTGGACAGAATCGCGCTGCTCTCACCAGATCTGTTAAAAATCGATTTGCAGGCGCTGAAAGTGTCACAGCCGTCACCGTCATATGAGCATGTGCTGTACAGCATATCTTTATTAGCAAGAAAAATCGGTGCGGCGCTATTGTATGAAGACATTGAGGCGAACTTCCAGCTACAGTACGCCTGGAGAAACGGAGGCCGTTATTTTCAGGGCTATTACTTGGTGTCTCCATCTGAAACGTTTCTAGAGAGAGATGTATTGAAACAAAGACTTAAAACTGAATTTCACCAATTTATCACACATGAGAAAAAGAAACTGGAGACCGTCTATGAGCACTCTGAACAGTTTTACAAACGAGTGCATCAGGCTGTGACCTCTTTGAGAAAAAACAACCTGTCTTCTGATGATGACTTTATTAAAAAGCTGGCGGAAGAGCTGACAGATTGCAGCTTCAGGATTTACATGTGTGATGAAGAAGGCGATCAGCTGACGGGAAATGTGTTTAAGCAAGATGGAGAATGGATTTATCAGCCGGAATATGCGGAAAAGAACTGGAGCTGGCGCCCTTATTTTCTGGAGAACATTATGAGAATGAGAAATCTCAGAAAAGGTTTTTTCAGTGATCTGTACAGTGATTTGGAAACAGGTGAAATGATCAGAACGTTTTCATATCCGATGGATGATCAGATGTATTTATTTATAGACTTGCCTTATTCTTATTTATATGAGCAGGACGGACTGATTTAACGGCTGAAAGGCCGTTTTTTTTTTATGAATTGAAAAAAATATCAAAAAACGATTGACATTGATACTGAGAATCATTATCATTTAATTATAGAGAGAAGCTACTCTCTGTTCCCCAACCCCTCTATCAGATCAAGATCCGAAAAAACTTGGCGCTACCCCCGCCAAGTTTTTTATTTGTCAAAGCATAGGACAATCCAATGAAACAATAAACCTAACTAGTGGTAAACGTTTAACACGGGGAGAAACATTCAGTGCCGAACACCCTTGACACTGCTGCACGGGTGAGGAGGAAAATTCGTTCTGAAATGTTTATTTCAGTTCTGTTGTTTACCTCTATCCAGCATGACTCCCATTGATTATGGCCACGCGGGACTTCACCAGAAAATTCAAAAGAAGGTTTTGACAACGTTGCAAAAAGGCATTCTTAATGTTGCCAAAGATTCGAAAAAAATTATAATTGTGTGCATGACATTAAAAAAAAAGCCTCAAACTAAAGAAAAATAGTTTTTTTCACTTTTTTTCTTTACTTAAATTCAGCAGTGAAAATGCCATCCTGTCCGACTTTATGGTATGATGCTCAATAGAACTTGTATTATAATAAATACTTGTTGATTTGAAGTTGCTTTTTGAAAGGAGTCTTTTTTTAGAATGTCACAATTAATGGGTATCATCACACGGCTGCAAAGTCTGCAAGAAACAGCGGAAGCGGCTAACGAGCCAATGCAGCGCTATTTCGAAGTGAATGGTGAGAAAATATGCAGTGTTAAATATTTCGAAAAAAATCAAACGTTTGAACTGACGGTTTTCCAAAAAGGTGAAAAACCTAACACATATCCGTTTGATAATATCGACATGGTTTCCATCGAAATCTTTGAACTTCTTCAGTAAGATTCCTGAAATAGGGGGAAACAAGCTTCCACCTTTGCAAAAGTAATCGAAATAAACGGTAAGGAACATACTTGTTTCATGGTTGTAAATCCTTGAAAAGGAGTGTCGTGATGGCTGATTCTTTTCTGTTTTATAATCTTTCAGAAGCACAGATGACCTTTCAAGATGTGATGGAACGGCTTAAAGCCTTTGTTCAAAAGGACCCCCGTTCTTCTTATGTGTTATCGATCGGAACCGATTCACAGGTTTACCGCGACTACACAAAGTTTATTACCGCATTGCATTTGCATCGTACAGGCAAGGGAGCTTGGGGCTGCTTGAAAAATCATACAGTCGACAGACCCATACATAGCCTTCGGGAGAAGATTTCGTTAGAAACGGCGTACAGCCAAGAAACGGCCGCTCATATTCTTGATGGACACTTAATGGATATTACCGATCTGCTCCTGCCCTTTACCGGTGAGGGGGCGGATCTTACCTTTGAAGTTCACTTGGATATTGGGAAAAAAGGGCTTACAAAAGATCTGATCCAAGAAATGACTGGACGTATTACCTCCATGGGGATTGAGGCCAAAATAAAGCCGGATTCATACACTGCCTTCAGCTATGCAAATCGTTTCACAAAATAATTTGGCTGAAAAAGTCAAGGTAAATGTCGAATTATGCGGTTGACGTTTGTTATCTGATTACTTATTCTAGCGGTAGAGCTGAAAGTAAGTTGTCTTGCTTTCAGAGGTATTCAGTATAAAACAGGGGGCCTGATTGCGAATGAGTCTTATCGGTGAACGATTTACAGAAGAAGAACAAAAACTTCTGCTGAATATCCTGATCAACCATGAGTATGCCATCGAGCTATTAAGCAGTGAGATCAACGATATAGAGACAGGGACCAAAAACGTTGACGGAACCACCTACAAAAAACTTGTAACGCTATACGACCGATTTCGATTTGAAAATTAATGGGACACCCTATAATTGATACTCCACAAAGAGTATCTTTTTTATTGAAAGGAAACTTTTCGACAAATACTGATAAAGTTTATATTATTGCAATATAGGGAATGTATTGATGATGAAAATGAAAAGGGGTCGAAAACATGATAAGCTTACAATCAGATCAACTTCTTGAGGCAACAGTCGGACAATTTATGATTGAGGCGGACAAAGTAGCGCACGTGCAAGTCGGAAATAACCTTGAGCACGCATTATTAGTATTGACAAAAACCGGATACACAGCCATCCCGGTTCTGGATCCTTCCTACCGTTTACATGGCTTAATCGGGACAAATATGATCATGAACAGTATTTTTGGACTTGAGCGAATTGAGTTTGAAAAGCTTGACCAAATCACTGTTGAGGAAGTCATGCTGACCGACATTCCGCGCCTTCATATCAATGATCCGATTATGAAGGGATTCGGCATGGTCATTAATAACGGATTTGTCTGTGTTGAAAATGACGAGCAGGTATTTGAAGGGATTTTTACGAGAAGAGTCGTTTTAAAGGAATTGAATAAGCATATACGCTCGTTGAATAAGTAGGCTGTACGGCCTATTTTTATTATATAGCCAGAGTGAAAAAGAAAGCGCATACATAATTTAAACGAGAATAGGGCTTGAATAAGAAACTAAGATTTTATTAGAATGGGAGATAAGAAAAACTTATTGATAACAAAAAGGAGGACGACATGCAGCTTCAAGAGCTTCATATGCTCGTAGTTTTAGCTGAGGAATTAAATATGAGAAAGGCGGCAGAACGGCTTTTTGTATCTCAGCCGGCTTTATCTCAGCGCTTACAAACCATTGAAAAGGCGTGGGGAACAAAAATCTTTTTAAGATCCCAAAAAGGATTAACGGTAACGCCCGCCGGTGAGAAAATCATTCAGTTTGCGAATGATGTGACATTAGAGCAGGAAAGAATAAGAGAAAATATTGACGAGCTTGAAGGTGAAATTCACGGCACATTGAAGCTTGCCGTCGCCTCCATAATCGGTCAGCATTGGCTCCCTAAAGTCCTGAAGACGTATGTGGAAAAGTATCCGAATGCAAAGATCTCGCTCATAACCGGGTGGAGCAGCGAAATGCTGAAAAGCTTGTATGAGGATCAGGTTCATATCGGCATTATAAGAGGCAACCCTGAGTGGAAGGGGCGCAAAGATTACTTAATGACAGATCATCTGTATTTAGTGGATACTGAAATTTCCTGCATCGAAGATATTGCCCATACAGAACGGCCGTTTATCCAGTTTAAAAGTGACAGCACTTATTTTCAGGAAATTCAGCACTGGTGGCATCAAAAATTTAAAACGTCACCGAAACAGACGATATTGGTTGATCAGATTGAAACGTGCAAACAGATGGCGCTGCACGGAATCGGGTATGCCATTTTGCCGTCTGTTACCCTTCAAAATGAAGATAAAGTGAATAAAATGCCTCTTTTAGACATGAAAGGGCATCCGATCGGTCGGGATACATGGTTATTAGGCTATGAGCCTGCCTTTGAACTGAAACAAGTCCAAGCTTTTGTACAAGTGATAAAGGATATGCTGGATCAAGAAAATCCATTTTAAAGACAGCGAGGTGCTGTCTTTTTTTATTTATCTGTTGACAATGAAAATCATTATCATTTAAAGTGATACATATGATATTGAAAATCATTATCAATTAATGGGGTGATAACATGGCTAAAGCCTTGATTACATATGCCAGCATGTCAGGAAATACAGAAGACATTGCCTTCATAATAAAAGATATGCTTCAGGAATATGAGTTGGATATCGATTGTGTCGAGATAGATGATGTGGATGTGTCTTGTTTAACCTCCTATGATTATGTACTGATTGGCACCTATACATGGGGGGACGGCGATTTGCCCTACGAAGCGGAGGATTTTTTCGAAGAGGTCAAACAGCTTCAGCTTAATGGTTTAAAAACAGCCTGCTTCGGGTCTGGCGATTATTCTTATCCAAAGTTTTGCGAAGCGGTGAATTTGTTCAATGCCATGCTGCAAGAGGCGGGAGCTGCTGTTTACCAGGAAACACTAAAAATTGAATTAGCGCCTGAAACAGATGAAGATGTGGAAAGCTGCCGAGCGTTTGCGAGAGGTTTTCTTGCATGGGCAGATTATATGAACAAGGAAAAAAGCCATGTTTCATAAAGGGGCAACTGCTGTTACGGCATCGGCGTTTTCTGGATATTTTGTGGCGGTACAAGGAGAAGGCATTTTTCATTATTCTTTGGAGCAGGGCTGGAGAAAGCTTTTTCGTTTGAAAAGTAAGATACACTGTATCAGCTACATAGGGCCTTACTTATTTGGCGTTGGTGAAAAGGGAACAGTCATTCGTTCGGCTGATGAAGGGAAAACCTGGACGATGTCGAGCTTTCCGACAAATGCAACAGTGTGGGCGATTACCGGCAGAAACAACGGGTTTGTCTGCGCCCACGGTAAGCATTGTATTTATGTATCAGATGATTTTGGTGTCTCATGGCGCGTAGCCAAACCTTTTGCCGAATTTCATAATCCCCCTGTTATCCGGTCTTTATGCCTTCACGGGGGCAATCTTTTTATCGGCACGCAAATACACGAATATTTTGGCGGCATTTGGGCTTACGACATTAAGCGTGACACTGTCCAAGTTGTCAAAAAAGAAAAAAACCGGATGACGGCATCCATGCTCGTGTTCAATGAAAATTGGCTGGTGGCGGCGATGGGTTCTGTGAAAGGAAAGCACGGTGCTGTCACTGTAAGGAATCTTTTGAATGGTGAAGAATTCATCATACAATCCAGTATGATCAGAAATGAAGAATCATTTCTTGATCTTTCAGAGGATGATGGCATTATATATGTCACTACAACACAAGATGAAAACGGTTTTTCGAGAATTTACCAGGCTGATCTCGAAGCCCGGTCGTTAAAATGGTTCGATACCATTAAGGGACATGGATGGAGAGTGGCCAATCAGAAAGAGAATTTCTTTTGCGCAGGCTTGTATGAATGTAAATTTGTCCAGCCGTACGAAGTTTCAGCAATGATTCATTAGAGGAGGAACAAGGAATTGGCGAAGATTTTGCTCGTTTATGCAACAATGTCAGGCAACACTGAAGCAATGGCAGATTTGATTGAAAAGGGGCTACAGGAGGCGGAAGCAGAAGTAGACCGTTTCGAAGCAATGGATATTGATGATGCCCAGCTGTTTACCGATTATGACCATATCATAATGGGAACCTATACGTGGGGAGACGGAGATCTGCCTGATGAATTTTTAGATCTGGCTGAAGACATGGATGAGATTGATTTTTCCGGCAAAACATGCGCTGTATTCGGTTCCGGTGATACAGCATATGAATTTTTCTGCGGAGCGGTTGATACGCTAGAGGCAAAAATAAAAGAACGCGGTGGAGACATTGTGCTGCCTTCGGTAAAAATCGAAAATAATCCAGAAGGTGAAGAAGAGGAAGAATTAATAAACTTCGGGAGACAATTCGCAAAGAAAAGCGGGTGCGCTGTCTGATCACTCACTGGGAACTGCTAAAACGGCTGTTCCTTTTTTTCTTGTCTTTGTATCTTTCCTTTGATACAGTAATGAGGTAGAAAATCAGGAGGAGGACTATACATATGAAAATGATGGACGCAAATGAAATTATTTCATTTATTCAAAATAGTACAAAATCAACACCTGTAAAGGTTTACGTGAAAGGTGAGCTGGAAGGAATCAATTTCGGCGAATCTGCGAAAGCTTTTATCAACGGAAACACTGGTGTCGTTTTCGGTGAGTGGAGCGAAATCCAAACAGCAATCGAAGAAAACCAAAGCAAAATCGAAGACTATGTGGTTGAAAATGACCGCCGCAATTCTGCGATCCCAATGCTTGATCTAAAAAACATCAAAGCGCGTATCGAGCCGGGCGCGATCATCCGCGACCAAGTTGAAATCGGTGATAACGCAGTCATCATGATGGGTGCTTCTATTAATATCGGTTCAGTCATCGGCGAAGGCACAATGATTGATATGAACGTTGTGCTTGGCGGACGAGCTACTGTCGGAAAAAACTGCCATATCGGCGCGGGTTCTGTACTTGCGGGCGTTATTGAGCCGCCATCCGCTAAACCGGTTGTGATTGAAGACGACGTCGTAATCGGCGCAAATGCTGTTGTGCTTGAAGGTGTAACAGTAGGTAAAGGAGCTGTTGTTGCTGCGGGAGCGATCGTGGTAAACGACGTTGAGCCATACACTGTCGTTGCAGGCACACCAGCTAAAAAAATCAAAGACATTGATGAAAAAACAAAAGGCAAAACTGAAATCAAGCAGGAATTACGCCAGCTGTAAGGAAAAGTTTGATAAAAAAGGCGTGGATAATATATCCACGCCTTATTCGTATAGGCAGGAGGAATAGAAATGAAGAAAGAGGAGCTCATCGCAATTCGCAGAGATCTGCATCGTATACCGGAGCTTGGATTTCAGGAGTTCAAAACCCAGCAGTATTTATTAAATGTCTTGGAACAATATCCGCAAGACAGAATTGAAATTGAGAAATGGCGAACAGGGCTTTTTGTAAAAGTGAACGGGACGGCGCCGGAAAAAATGCTGGCGTACAGAGCGGATATCGATGCGCTTTCTATAGAAGAGCAAACTGGTCTTCCATTCGCATCAGAGCATCACGGCAACATGCACGCCTGCGGTCACGATTTGCATATGACGATTGCACTCGGCATTATTGATCATTTTGTTCACCACCCAGTCAAACATGATTTGCTTTTTCTGTTTCAGCCGGCAGAGGAAGGGCCTGGCGGTGCGGGACCAATGCTTGAGAGCGATGTATTAAAAAAGTGGCAGCCTGATTTCATCACTGCGCTTCATATTGCTCCAGAGCTTCCGGTAGGCACCATTGCGACAAAAAGCGGCCTTCTATTTGCGAATACATCAGAGCTAGTCATCGATCTGGAAGGCAAAGGGGGACATGCGGCATATCCGCATTTGGCTGAGGATATGGTTGTAGCGGCAAGTACACTTGTCACCCAGCTGCAAACGATTATCTCTAGAAACACAGATCCGCTAGACAGTGCTGTTATTACAGTTGGTACCATTACCGGAGGCTCGGCACAAAATATCATTGCGGAAACGGCCCACCTGGAAGGCACGATCCGCACGCTTTCTGAAGAATCGATGAAACAAGTAAAGGAACGGATTGAAGATGTGGTGAAAGGAATCGAAATCGGATTCCGCTGCAAAGGAAAAGTGACATATCCGTCTGTATATCACCAAGTTTACAATACGAGCGGATTAACAGAAGAGTTTATGTCTTTTGTTGCTGAACATCAACTGGCGACAGTAATTGAAGCAAAAGAAGCAATGACTGGGGAGGATTTTGGCTATATGCTGAAAAAATATCCCGGCTTCATGTTCTGGCTCGGCGCTGATTCTGAACATGGGCTTCATCATGCTAAGCTGAATCCCGATGAAAATGCGATAGAAACAGCGGTTCATGTCATGACAGGTTATTTTTCTGTTTATGCCAATTAAGCACAAATGAAAGAATAAAATTCCATAAAATGAGCACTCTAGTAAACGGAGGTGTTCAAAAATGGCTAAAAAAATTGGAATTGAACAATCGTTATCAGATGTAGAAGCTGCTTTAAAAGAAAAAGGATATGACGTTGTAATGATGAAAAGCCCTGCTGATGCTCAAGGCTGTGACTGCTGTGTCGTAACAGGTCTTGATAATAATGTGCAAGGGATAGCCGATACGGTAACACAAGCACCTGTCATTACAGCTTCCGGGATGACGGCTGAAGAAATTTGCAGCGAAGTTGAAAGCAGAATTCAGTAATATAAAAACCGAAGCAAAAAGCTTCGGTTCTTTTATTTATTCTGTTTCTTTAGGGAAAGCGCGGTCGAACGCGTTCTTTATTTCTTTTCTCAACACTCGTTCGACTCGCCACTGTTCCATATTTTCTGTTTTGGCAATGACCCTGATTACAATTTCAGAAGTCCCCAGTTCTTGAATCCCGATGACATTTGGGCCTTCTTTTATTTGTGGAAGAGCCGCTGCCGTCTCATCACAAACCTGCTGTAAAATATGAATCATTTCATCAATATTTCTTTCAGCCGGCACTTTAATGTCAACAAGAGCCTGCATGGTACCACGAGAATGATTGCTCACGTTTGTGATGTTTCGGTTGGGGATGTAATGCAATGTTCCGTCAAAGCTGCGGATTTGAGTTGTTCTTAAGCCAACCTGCTCGACAATTCCGTCAAAGGTGGAAACGGTAATATAGTCTCCGACATCCAATTGTTTCTCAAGCAAAATAAAAAAACCTGTCACGATGTCACTGACAAGCCCTTGGGCGCCAAATCCGACAGCCAGGCCGACGATTCCTGCCCCCGCTAAAAGAGCGCTTGGATCATAATGAAACAAATCTAGAACCATGACGAAGAATATAAAAATCAAAGTATAAGCAAATATGTTAAGAGTCAGGCTTCGGAGCGTATGTGCACGTCCGATAGACAAGCTATTCTGCTCCTCGAATTTTGCAAACAGATGTTTAATGATTTTCATGCCTAATGATCGAACGATAAAATAGAGCAATATCATAATGGCGAGTTTAATGAGCAGAACACCGGCATTTGTAATCAGTCCCGCCCAATCATATTGTTTAATAAAGTCCATGTTGAGCTCCTTTTCTAATTGATTGCTGCACATTGAGGCTAGTTACCCTGTACATGACCATGTTAAACGTTTTATTTAAAAATGTCGAAGCCAAAGACATACATGATTTGTTAAAAATTGACTCAGGAAATCTACTTTTATATAATGGCATTGCAATATAACTAAAAATGGTTAATCACCCTTTATTTTCATGCGATTTTGACCTTAAAGCCAAACAATAAATTGGAGGGATACATATGGCAGAACGTATGGTAGGTAAACAAGCTCCTCGTTTTGAAATGGAAGCAGTCCTTGCAAGCAAAGAATTCGGCAAAGTAAGTCTTGAGGAAAACATGAAAAATGACAAATGGACAGTGCTATTCTTCTATCCAATGGACTTCACTTTTGTTTGTCCGACAGAAATTACAGCAATGTCTGACCGCTATGACGAGTTCGAAGATCTTGATGCAGAAGTCATCGGGGTTTCAACTGATACCATCCATACTCATTTAGCTTGGATCAATACAGACCGCAAAGAAAACGGTCTTGGCCAGCTGAAATACCCGCTTGCTGCTGATACAAACCATGAGGTATCCCGGGAATATGGCGTTTTAATCGAAGAAGAAGGTGTGGCTTTGCGCGGATTGTTTATTATTAATCCTGAAGGGGAGCTTCAATATCAAACTGTTTTCCATAACAACATTGGGCGTGATGTTGATGAAACGCTTCGTGTTCTCCAGGCGCTGCAAACTGGCGGACTCTGTCCGGCTAACTGGAAACCAGGCCAAAAAACACTTTAATTCTTTCCAAGAACGAAAAGCGGTCTAGCATATTCGTTAGGCCTCTCTTTTAAAATAGGAGGGAAAAAGCAATGAAATTACGTCAGCCCATGCCGGAATTGACGGGAGAAAAAGCTTGGTTAAATGGTGAAGTGACGAGAGAGCAATTGATTGGGGAAAAGCCGACGCTTATTCATTTCTGGTCCATCAGCTGCCACTTGTGCAAAGAAGCGATGCCGCAAGTGAATGAATTTCGTGATAAATATCAAGATCAACTGAATGTTGTAGCTGTGCATATGCCCCGTTCCGAAGATGATCTTGACCTTGGTAAAATTAAAGAAACAGCCGCTGAACACGATATCACTCAGCCGATTTTTGTTGACAGTGACCATGCTTTAACCGATGCATTTGAAAATGAATACGTACCTGCGTATTATGTGTTTGATAAAACAGGACAGCTCCGTCACTTCCAAGCCGGCGGGAGCGGTATGAAAATGCTTGAAAAACGTGTGAACCGCGTTCTGGCTGAAACGGAATAGGTATCTGACTAAATAGTATTTCCTAAAAACCTGATCACATCAGGTTTTTTATTTGTGCAAAAAGCAATGGAAGAAGAGTAAGAAGCTTATTTTTCCAAATTTGGGTATAGGAATTGATGGTTTGTTTGATTGATACGCTAGAAAACACAGCTAATTTTTGATGTTTTTCCTCAATTTTAGATAAATCTCATATCTCATAACTCGAAAATTGTAGATATTACACTAAATTTCTTTAAAGAAGTAAGTAAAATATATATTTTCAACATTATACCAAATAAACTAGAAAGCCCCTTAATCCCTTGAGAATAAAGGACTCTTTTGAAAAATAAAACATTTTCAGAAAATAAGGAATTTTTCATAGAGTAAATATAATAGTAAAATGCTAAAATAATAGTTGATAAAATTACTTTTGTAATCTAATATCTTAATTAAAGATGTTAATTTTGATAGGGGGTACATTGAGGAATGTTTAATGAAAGAGAAGCTTTGCGCTTGCGGTTAGAACAATTAAATGAAGCTGAAGTGAAAGTCATTCGTGAATATCAAATTGAACGTGATAAAATATACGCAAAATTAAGAGAGCTGGACAGAAATGGAAGCCCTTCCGAAATCAAAAAGGATTTCCGTTCTGAAAAAAAACCTGACTCTCTGCCGGTTCTCGCTGAGCTTGCGGCTCAGGAAATCAGAAGCTATCAGCCGCAATCACAGCAGCAGTCTGTTCAGCCTCAGCTTCAATCTATTTCCTCTCTTCCTGCCGGTATACCAGACGGAACAACACGAAGAAGAAGAGGAACGGCAAGACCGGGATCAAAAGCAGCTAAGCTGCGTGAAGCTGCTATTAAAACATTAAAACGCCACAACGCGGCGATTAAGAGCTCGGAGCTTCAAAAAGAGATTGAAAAAGAAAGCGGTCTTGAAATCCCTAATATGACAACATTTATGCAAAGCTTAATTAAAATGTACCCGGAAGTGAAAAAGCCATATCGCGGGCAGTACATTTTAGAGGGTGAAATCGAATCTGCAGAATCAGCAAATGAATAAATATAAAGAAAAACTGCTTGGCATCGCTCAAGCAGTTTTTTTATTGAGGTTTTTTCTGTGAAGGTTTGTTTTCTTTTTCAAGATTAAGCTTATACACCCACTTTTGATAAGGCTTTTCTTCAGCGGCTCTGTTTTTCAACTCTTCGATTGTATGGCTCTTGACCTGGTCTGATGATTGGGCGTGGGCAAGCTGTTTTTGAAGCACATGTATCTGTTTGGTGACATCTTCAAGGATAGTCTCTACATGATTTGGCTGCGCGTAGACCGCTGGAGCTTCTTCTTCCGTTTTTTCTTTTTGTTTCGTGCCGCCATCAATATCGGCAAAATGAGAAGCAATCCAGGCATCGCTTTCATCAAGCTGCCGTTTATACGATATAATAGTTTCGTGAAATAATTTTTCTTTCGTTTTTTCTATGTCTAGCAGTCTTTCTTTCGTTTCTATGATTCGATCTTTCATATGATCAACTTCTATTTTAATATGTTTTAGCTGATATTCTTTTTCTACCATTTGCTCTTTTAGACGCCCGTTTTCGGTTTTTATCAATTCGGCTTGCTGTTTTGCCTGAAGCAGTGCATTTTGTTCCTGCTCAATCGAGGCTTGAAGTTCGCTGATCCGTTTATGAAGATTTTTATTTTCTTCTTCGATTTTGACTTTAGCAATATGAAGTTTATGTTTTTCTTCGATTTCGGCTCTGCGTTTATAGGTTTCAGCAGATAGAAGCTCCTGCAAAACAACGATTTTATCAAGCAGTTCCGCTCTTATTTGGTGCAGGGTTTGGCTGGTGTGGGAGGCATGTTTTTCTTTTGTTGACATATGTGTTAATTCGGCAGACAGCTGCTGGAGTTTTTCTTTCATATCGGTATTTTCTTTGAGCAGTTTGTTATTTTTCTGATGGAAGTAGCTTGCTTCAAGTTCAGCAATCAGCTTATGGCACCTTGAAAGCTCGGATTTTAAATAAAGGTTCTCCTGAGACACGTCGTGGAAAAAAGGACCTGATCTTTTCATTCGAACCATCTCCCTCATGATGTTAACACTACAATATGCAAATACTGAACAGCTATTCCTCTTTAATAAACAGACAAGCAGTAGCGTTGAGCCTTTGCTTTTGCTATGCTTTTAACGAAACTAGAGGTGAGATGATATGAAGCATGTAAACGTACTGCTGGCAGGGGGAGCCTCGCGGCGATTTGGAGAACCGAAGGCGTTTGTCAAATGGAAGGGCAGGATGCTTTACGAATGCGCTAAAGAGGCACTTGGAGAACAAACGGTTATCATCAGCCGTCCCGAATTTATTGATAGATTTCAAGAAAACGGTGAAAATGAAGTGTATCAAGATGCTGAGCCATTTCAAGGCATGGGGCCATTGGCTGGTATATATACCGCTTTTAAAAAGACAGACGGTGATCTTTATACTGTTCTTTCCTGTGACACACCGCTGATACAAAGAAGGACGATGCTGGAGCTCAAACGTCTGATGACTGCCGGTGCGGACGCGGTAGTCCCAATTTCAGACGGACAAGTGCAGCCATTGATTGCGATTTACCACAAACGTATCATGCCAGTTCTATACGATCAGCTTTCTGAGAAGAGGTTGAGAATATCAGATTTATTAGGCAGAATTTCGGTTTGTTACGTACAGGCTGAAAATATCGGAGCAAACCCGGCAGAGTTTATCAACATTAATACACGTGATGATTTTAGCTGTTTGGAAGAAAAATCGAACTCCCTCAAGCGGGACTGACGGGGCAATAACATGATAAGATGACATAAAAGATAAGGAGAACAGGTTTGATGGAGGAACGTTATTCACGGCAAATCAGATTTAAGCAAATTGGGGAAGAGGGCCAGAAAAGACTGGCAGACAGCCATGTGCTGATTGTCGGAGCGGGAGCGCTCGGCACTGCAGGAGCTGAAGGGCTTTCGAGAGCGGGAGTCGGTACTATTACCATTATTGACCGTGACTATGTGGAGTGGAGCAATCTTCAAAGGCAGCAGCTTTATACAGAAAGCGATGCCAAACTCCGCATGCCGAAAGCCATGGCTGCCAAAGAGCATCTATCAGCGATTAACAGCGAGATACATATTGAGGCGTATGTTACCGAAGGAACAGCCGAAACGCTTGAGCCGCTGATTGAAAAAGCAGATGTCGTGATTGACGCGACAGATAATTTTGAAACCCGCATGCTGATAAACGATCTTGCCCAGAAAACAAAGACACCTTGGGTCTATGGCGCCTGTGTAAGCAGCCAGGGAATGTTCATGACTGTCATTCCCGGAGAAACCCCTTGTCTGTCTTGTTTGTTTGAGCAAATTCCTGTTGGCGGGGCGACGTGTGATACTGCCGGTATTATTCCGCCTGCTGTGCATATCGTTTCAGCATATCAGCAGGCTGAGGCATTTAAGCTGTTAACCGGCCAAATAGAAGCAATACAGCGGGGTTTTGTGACATTTGATGTCTGGAACAATTCGCATATGAAGATTAACGTTAATCATGTACGCCATGAGGAATGCCCATCTTGCGGAGCAAATGCGGTATATCCTTATCTTCAGGATTGGAACACACCAAAAGCTGCTGTACTATGCGGCCGTGATACAGTGCAGGTAAGGTCAGAATCATTAAAAAGAATCCCGAAACAGGAGCTCATTAAGCGGCTGAAAACAATCGGCAAGGTCGAGGCTAATGCGTTTTTGCTGCATATTTTTTACGAGGATTTCAGAATTGTCATTTTCAATGACGGACGGGCACTGGTGCATGGAACAAATGATGTGAAAGAAGCCAACTCCGTGTTGGCAAGAGTGATTGGACTGTAACAACAGGAGGGGTCAGAATGCTGGAGAAAAGAACACCGATACCGGTAGACGAGGCAGTTCGGCGTGTCTGCCATTTTCAAAAACAAGGTGAAACAGAATGGGTGGCGCTTGAAGACAGCCTTCATCGGTTTTTAGCCGAAGATATAACTGCGGATCACCACGTCCCTGCGTTTGACCGTTCGCCATACGATGGTTTTGCTGTCAGAGCGTGCGATACGGCAGAAGCTTCACGTGAAAACCCAGTTCGGTTTGAAGTTATTGACCATATTGGAGCAGGAGCAGTATCTGAAAAAGAACTTGGCCCGTTTCAGGCCGTGCGGATTATGACTGGCGCGCAAATCCCTGAAGGGGCAGATGCAGTCGTCATGATTGAATTGACTCAAACCTTTGAGGAGAATGGGAAGTCATTTATGTCTTTAAAACGCCGCTTTCAGACGGGGGATAATATTTCAAAAACAGGTGAGGACGCTCAAAAAGGGAGTGTTTTACTGACAAAGGGCACCCGGGTGACACCAGGAGTGACGGCTCTTTTGGCAACATTCGGATACGCATCTGTGCCTGTCGTGAGAAAGCCTGTAGTCGGGATTATCGCAACCGGTACCGAATTGCTGAATGTCAGTGATCCGCTGGAACCGGGAAAAATCCGCAACAGCAATGCGAGTATGGTATATGCGCAAGCGATAGAAGCAGGCGCAACACCGCTTTATTTAGGGAAAATCTCTGATGAACTGGATAAAAGCTTTGCTGCAGTTAAAGAAGCGATGAAAAAAGTGGATTTCCTGATCACAACTGGCGGTGTGTCAGTCGGTGACTTTGACTTTTTGCCTGCGATCTATGAAAAACTCGGAGCGGACGTGCTGTTTAATAAAGTTGCCATGCGCCCGGGCAGCGTGACAACGGTGGCGCATGCAAACGATATGCTGCTGTTTGGCCTTTCAGGTAATCCGTCGGCATGCTATGTCGGTTTTGAACTGTTTGTCAAACCGATAATCCAGACATGGCTGCTCAATGAAACACCGCATTCAATTTGTGCGGAAGCTGTTTTGACCAAGGATTTTCCGAAGCCGAACCCATTTACCCGATTTGTTCGTGCGCTCGTGCACCATCAGGAAGGGAAGCTGTTGGCGACACCCGTTGGCTTAGATAAGTCGAGCTCTGTCACATCACTTGCAGATGCCAATGCATTTATTATCCTGCCGGGCGGCACGCGAGGCTACGAATCTGGCAGAACGGTTCAAGTGCTGCTCATCAGAGAAGAGAATGGAAGTGAATGGCCTTGGTCCGTCCTTTCCCGATCGTCCAAGTTGTAGGATTTCAAAACAGCGGGAAAACAACGTTTATTGAGCGCATTCTTGAAAAAGCCTCTGAACAGGGAGTCCATTTGGGCTGCCTGAAGCACCATGGTCACGGCGGTGAACCGCAAACGCTCACGGAAGGAAAAGACACGGACCGTTACAAGGCGGCAGGTGCTGATGTAACAGCGGTAGAAGGTGCTGGTGTGTTACAGCTGACTGCCCGCCGCAATTGGGATTTGGCACGGCTGATCGAGTTATACCAATTTCTCGAAACAGACTGTCTTCTGATTGAAGGCTTTAAAAAAGCCCCTTATCCTAAAGTGGTTATCCTAAGTGAAAAGGAAGATCTGGAAGCGCTGCAAGCAGTAAATATAATCGCCATCATCTATAGAAAAAAAGAGCATATGACAGAGCATCAGGGATTACCCGTTTTTCATGCGGATGATCCGGTTGCCGTGGATTTTGTGCTTTCACAGCTGAAGGGGGAATCTGCATAATGGAACGGTTTGAGATTACGAAAACACCCATTAATACTGAAGACATCATTAAAAAAGTGGAGAAACGGGAAGCAGGAGCCATTACGACATTTATTGGTACGGTTCGGGAATGGACAAACGGAAAAAGAACGGTTCGGCTTGAATACGAGGCGTATGAACCGATGGCCGTGCAAATGTTTGCTCAAATCGGCGCTGAAATCGAAGAAAAATGGGAAGGTGCCTCTGTTGCGATCACGCACCGTATAGGTGTGCTCGATATCGGTGAAGCAGCGGTAGTGATTGCTGTATCTTCTCCCCATCGAAAAGCCGCATATGAAGCCAATGAGTATGCGATTGAACGCATTAAACAGATTGTGCCGATTTGGAAAAAAGAAATTTGGGAAGACGGTGAGCAATGGATCGGCGACCAGCTAGAAACAACAGCTTATCCGAACGGAAAACCAGACCTAAGCGAGGGAGAGCAGCATGATTAAAATTCTTTTATTTGCAGGACTGGCTGAACAGGCCGGTACACAAGCGATAGAAATAGATGTGGAACAAGCAACCACAGATGAAATAAAAGCGAGTCTAAAAGAACAATACGGTCTTGAATCTATTGATACGGCTATGATTGCCGTTAACGAAAGCTATGTAAAAGAAAATACCTCTGTATCTTCGGGTGACACGGTAGCCATCATACCGCCGGTCAGCGGGGGATGAAAACCGGACGGCATTTCAGCCGTCCGGTTTTCTGTATTTCATTGGCATATCCCCAAGTATCCCCAGCATACAATGATTTTCTGTAAGCGTTTATTCTACATATGTTACTCCCTATAAAGTAAGAGACTCACTCCATAATTAGACTGAAATTTCGAAAAATAATAGAAATTTATTTCGGGTATCGATATAGTAAAGATGATAAATGTTGGAAAGGTGCTGGATATGGAGACATTTAAAAGATTAAAAATGTATTATTGGCCGTACAGAAAAGTGTTTATGTGGTCGCTTCTAGCCATGCTTTTGATGACTGCAATTACTGTCATTTATCCGATTATCCTGCAAATAACGATTGATGAGATCGTGTTGGGACGGCAGTATCAGCTTGCGGCGTGGGTCAGCTTAGGATTTATTGCGGTAATGGTTTTGAAAGGAACGGCTACCTTTTTTCATCAGTATTTAGGTGATATGTTCGGGATCAAATCCGTTTATCGGCTGAGAAATGGTCTGTATGAAAAACTGCAGCGGCTTTCTTTTTCTTACTATGATAACGCGAAAACAGGAGATTTGATGTCCAGGCTGACTGCTGATGTTGAAGGGCTTCGTTTTTTCTTATCATACGGTCTCGCTGAGCTCATTCGCTTCGGCCTGCTGGTAGCCATCAGCCTGTCGGTTATGTTTTACTATTCTGTTCCTCTCACGCTTGTGACAATAGCTGTTCTGCCATTTCTCGCGGTTGCGGTATACCGGTTTGACAAAAGAGTCCATCCCGCCTTCAGAGACATCCGCAAATCGTTTGCGAAACTCAATACAAAAGTTCAGGAAAATATCAGCGGCATTAATACGGTTAAATCTCTTTCCAGGGAAGATTTTCAGATCAGCACTTTCAATAAAGCCAATGCAGAATACAGGGCGCAGTATTTACAAACATCATCCATTTGGTCTGCGTATTTCCCTTTAATGGAGTTCATTGGTAACATTTGTATTGTAGCTCTTCTCTCATACGGCGGTTACTTGGTTATGCAAAATCAGCTCAATCCCGGCGAGTTTGTTGCTTTCTTCAGCCTTGTCAATTATATGATGTGGCCCATTATGAACTTAGGTTTTGTCATCAATATGTTCTCTCAAGCAAAAGCGTCAGGGGAACGCCTGCTCGACATTCTGGAAAAAGAAGAAGACATTACAGATCATCCTCATGCTTTGCATAAACAAAAATTAACCGGAGATGTCCATTTCAAAAATGTTTCTCTTGCATACGGAAAAGAACAAACAAACGCGCTGTGCAATGTAAGCTTTGAGGCAAACAGCGGGAAGGTAATCGGACTGTTGGGCCCGACAGGTTCAGGCAAAAGCTCAGTGACACAGCTTCTCACCAGATTTTACAGTCCTGTTGGCGGAATGATTACCATTGATCACAAACCCATCACAGATTATTCGTTAAAAACCCTTCGCTCCAATATCGGGGTCGTACTTCAAGAATCCTTCCTGTTTTCATCTACGATTAGATCAAATATTTCGTATGGGCGGCCGGATGCCTCAATGGAAGACGTCATCGAAGCGGCAAAAAGGGCGCAGGCTCATAACTTTATTATGGAGCTTCCTGATGGGTATGACACCATGCTGGGAGAGAGGGGAATGGGGCTTTCCGGCGGGCAGAAACAGCGTATTGCCATTGCGAGAGCCATCTGCTTGAACCCGAGCATTTTAATATTGGATGATGCCACAAGCGCAGTAGATATGCAAACGGAGCACAGCATACAGCTTGCCTTAAAAGAAGTCATGAAAAACCGCACAACCTTTATCGTCGCTCACCGCATTTCTTCACTGAAACACGCTGATGAAATTCTCGTTTTTAATAAAGGACGCATTCGTGAAAGGGGAACACATCATGAGCTTCTTGAAAAAGGCGGCTACTATAAAAAGATTTACGATTTGCAATACCGTGATGTCAAAATGATTAATGAGCCGCATGAGGTCGGATAGGGAGGGGCCAAATGAAACAAGCGAAAAAACAGGGGGTTTTAGAGCGTTTCTATTACTCTTCAGATGAAATCATTGAAAAGCCGTTTAACTGGGCTCAAATGTGGCGGCTGCTGAGCTATGTCAAACCATATCGAAAAACAATTTTGCCGCTTTCTTTTCTCACTGTATTGATTGGCACTGCTGTGAAGCTTGTGATCCCCATTTTGATCGGCGTTTATGTTCTTGATCAAGCGATTACAGGGAGAAACTCGGAGCTGCTGATTCAGCTCATTTTTATTATTAGCGGTTTATATGTCCTCAATTACGCCGCCAATGTGTTAAGAATCAGGTGGATGAATCAGCTTGGCCAGCATGTCATTTACGATTTGCGACAGCATTTATTTACCCATGTGCAGCGCTTATCCCATCGATTTTTTGATCAGCGGTCGGCGGGATCGATCTTAGTCAGGATCATGAATGATATTAACTCTCTTCAGGAGCTCTTTACAAGCGGAGTCATCAATTTGTTGACCGACTTGCTGCTTCTGGCCGGCGTGATTATTATTTTGTTTACGCTGAGCCCTGAGCTGACTATAGCCATCATGGTGACATTGCCGATTATGTTTTTTATTTCAACAAGTCTCAGAAAAAAAATACGCCGATCCTGGCAAACGGTACGGCTGAAGCAATCGAAGCTCAACTCTCATCTAAACGAAAGCATTCAGGGCATCCGGGTCACACAGGCATTTACGCAGGAAGAAGAAAACATGGCGTATTTTGACGGTGTCAATCAGGAGAACTACGAATCATGGCGGGAAGCAACTAGAAAAAATGCCATGTTCCGTCCGCTGGTAGAAATGACGAATGCGATTGGGACGGCTGTCTTGATTTGGTATGGAGCCACACTCATCATGAATGAAACCATTACGATTGGCGTCTTCGTTTCTTTTGCTTTCTATCTGGGAATGTTTTGGGAACCTATTTCGAGACTGGGTCAGGTCTATAATCAGCTGTTAATGGGGATGGCATCATCAGAACGGATTTTTGAGTTTCTGGACGAACAGCCAAATGTCAAGGAGAAGCCGAATGCCATTCATAATGAAAAGATAAATGGGGAGATCAGTTTTGAAGAGGTTGAATTTTCGTATGATGAAAAACGAAAAGCCCTTTACGCCATTTCTTTCTCTATTCCGGCGGGCTCGACGCTTGCGCTTGTCGGGCATACAGGGAGCGGGAAGACGACGATTGCCAATTTAATCAGCCGTTTTTATGATGCGACCGGAGGCACCATTAAAATAGACGGTATACCGATTAAGGATCTTTCCCTTGCCAGTCTGCGCTCTCAAATCAGCATTGTCCTGCAAGATACATTTATTTTCTCTGGGACCATCATGGAAAATATTCGTTTTGGAAGGCCAAATGCTTCGGATGAAGAGGTGATGAAAGCGTCCCAAGCGGTCGGAGCGGATGAGTTTATTTCCGATTTAGCGGAAGGATACGCAACAGAGGTAGAGGAAAGGGGCAGCGTACTGTCTGCCGGTCAGCGTCAGCTCATTTCATTTGCAAGAGCATTGCTCGCCGATCCGGCTATTATCATCCTTGACGAAGCAACGGCAAGCATTGATACAGAGACAGAAGTAAAAATTCAGCAAGCGTTAAAAACGCTTCTGAAAGGGCGTACAGCAGTGATGATCGCTCACAGATTGTCTACGATCCGCGACGCCGACCGCATCATTGTTCTTGATCACGGCAGGAAAATAGAAGAAGGGAACCATGATCAGCTGCTCGCTAAAGGAGGCATTTATGCCGGGCTTGTGAAAGCGCAATACAGCACAGCGATAGAATAATATGAAAAGCCTTCAATATTGAAGGTTTTTGGAAATTTATTAGAAAAACATGAAACTTTTTGATATCCTTCCCGTACTATTTGTTAGATATTCTCAAGGAGGTTTTGAAATGGAAACGAATGTAGAAAAAAACAGCGGAACGGCGACTGAAAAGCCTTCACTTTTCGGAGTAATCACAAGTCCGTCCGTTCAATTTGAAAGAATAAGAGAAAGGCCGGCTGTATGGGGACCGCTTTTGATTGTTGCAGCAATTATCATCGTCGGTGCCGTGCTGCAATCACTCGGTACGGATTATAGTGAGCTTTTGAAAAGCCAGGATACGCAAGGGCTATCTGCTGAACAAATGGAAACTGTCGCAACAATAACCAAATTTGGCGGAATGGCAGGCGCTATTATCGGCGGTATCGCAGCATTATTTATTGCCCCTCTTATTTATTGGCTCTGTGTAAAAATATCAGGCGGAGTTACGACATATAAAAAAATGCTTTCTCTCGGTCTGTTTGTCTCTTTAATTAGCAGTCTCGGATTATTGGTTAATGGAATCGTTGCTTTTACGACTGACGTGAATCCTCTTTACAGCACGACGTCACTGGCAGGGATTATCCCATCTGACGGGGCTCTTGCCAGCGTGTTAAATACCTTTGAAATTTTCAGCATCTGGAGCTTTGTATTATTAGCAATCGGACTTCACAAAACGGGAGGCATCTCCAAAAAAGCCGGGTGGATTTCAGCAATCATTCTATTCGGAATTTTAGTTGTATTTTCGCTTTTTTCAGGTTTAATCAATTCTGTGGCGGGTGCATAAGCTCATGAAAAAAGTCTGGATCGGAATTGGAATCGCAGTTATAGTCGCTCTTTTTGTTGGAATCAATATATACCGGTCTGCCGCTCCAACAAGCGGCAGCGCCGGCAAGGAGATACAGGCGGGGAGCGTTGAAGAAAATGAAATCTCATCAACGGTTATGGTTCCTGGCACGCTAAAATTTTCAAATGAACAGTATGTCTTTTATGAAGCTGATAAAGGGACATTAGAAGACATTAAAGTAAAGGAAGGCGATAAAGTTAAAAAGGGCACGCCTTTAGTCACCTATACAAATGAGCAGCTGAGCCTGGAAAAAGAACAGAACCAGTTAACGTCTGAATCCAATCGGCTTCAAATTGACCAAATTCAAGAAAAGTTAAAAGCCTTAGACAGCAAAGAAAGAGAACTGGAAAAACAGGTAGGAAAGAAAGAAGCAGAAAAACAAATCGAATCTGAACGAACAGAGCTTCAAATGCAGAAAAAAACAGCGGAGATCGAATTAAAACAAACCGAGCTTCAGCGACAGTCACTTGCCAACCGGGTATCAGATCTTGAAGTGAAAAGCGAAATTGAAGGCACCGTTATTTCTGTCAACCAAGAGGCGGCATCCAAAAAGTCAGATATTCAAGAGCCTGTCATACATATCGGCAACCCAAAAGACCTTGTCGTCTCAGGGAAATTGTCTGAATACGATACATTGAAAGTCAAAAAAGGCCAGAAGGTCACACTCACTTCAGATGTAATACAGGGTAAAACATGGAAAGGCACGGTTTCCGCAGTCGGGCTTGTTCCAGATCAGCAGGAGAGCGCTGCGGCACAAGGAACAGAACAGGCGGTCCAATACCCGCTTCAAGTGAAAATAAAAGGAAATCTTCCAGAAGGAAAGCCAGGCTTTAAATTTATCATGAATATTGAAACAGTTAAACGGAAAGCAAATACGCTTCCTTCAAAGGCAGTCAAAAAAGAAGATGACCAATATTATGTGTATACAGTAAAAGACGGAAAAGCAAAGCGAGTTGATGTCAAAATCGGCGAAGTGACAGATGACCTGACAGAAATTAAAGAGGGGCTTACCCAAGATGATCAAGTCATTTTGAATCCATCTGATCAGGTGACTGACGGAATGGAAGTGAAATCTTAAATGATTCAGCTTTCTAATGTGCGAAAAAGCTACCAGATCGGAAAGGAAACGTTTGATGTTCTCCATTCTATTGATTTGGACATTCATCAAGGTGAATATGTCTCGATTATGGGGCCGTCAGGATCAGGAAAATCGACGATCATGAATATTATCGGCTGTCTTGATCGGCCGACTTCCGGTACATATCAATTGGACGGCGAAGACATTTCTTCATATAAAGATAAAGAACTGGCGGCAGTCCGTAACCGGTCCATCGGTTTTGTATTTCAGCAATTTCAGCTTCTTCCGCGGCTGAACGCAAAAAAAAATGTCGAGCTGCCGATGATTTACTCCGGGATAGGCAAAAAAGAACGTCAAGAGCGGGCTGAGAGAGCATTGGAAAAGGTCGGGTTAGCCGATCGAATGCTCCACATGCCCAACGAGCTGTCGGGCGGGCAGAAGCAGCGGGTGGCGATTGCGAGGGCGATCGTGAATGAGCCGAAATTGATTTTAGCTGATGAACCGACCGGCGCGCTGGATACGAAAACAAGCGAGGCGATTATGGATCAGTTTACAGCATTAAATGCCGAGGGAACGACAATCGTTCTGGTTACTCACGAGCCTGAAGTAGCAGATTGCACGAATCGGATAATCATGGTGCGTGACGGAAACATTGTTCCTGCCAGCTCCGGACAAAGGAGTGTGGGAGAATGAGCCTGTTGGAAAACATCAGAATGGCTCTAAGCTCTGTCCTTGCCCATAAAATGCGTTCGATCTTAACGATGCTCGGCATTATCATTGGTGTAGGCTCTGTCATTGTTGTCGTTGCGGTAGGACAGGGCGGCGAGCAAATGCTGAAGCAGTCGATCAGCGGCCCGGGAAATACTGTGGAGCTGTACTATATGCCTAGCGACGAGGAGCTTGCAAGCAACCCGAACGCCGCAGCTGAATCTACGTTTACAGAAAACGATATTAAAGGTTTAAAAGGAATAGAAGGCATTAAACAAGTCGTTGCTTCGACTTCTGAAAGTATGAAAGCGCGTTATCACGAAGAAGAAACCGATGCTACGGTTAACGGAATAAATGATGGATACATGAATGTCAATTCTTTAGAAATCGAAAGCGGCAGAACATTTACCGACAATGACTTTCTTGCGGGGAATAGAGTCGGAATCATCTCTCAAAAGATGGCTGAAGAACTGTTCGATAAAACCTCCCCTTTAGGTGAAGTTGTCTGGATAAACGGACAGCCCGTTGAAATTATCGGTGTGCTGAAAAAAGAAACAGGCTTGCTTTCTTTCGGTTTAAGTGAAATGTATGTGCCATTTAATATGATGAAATCCTCTTTTGGCACAAGTGATTTCAGTAACGTATCATTGCAGGTCGAATCAGCAGACGACATAAAATCGGCAGGAAAAGAAGCAGCACAGCTGGTAAATGACAATCATGGCACAGAGGATTCGTATCAAGTGATGAACATGGAGGAGATTGCGGCCGGAATTGGCAAGGTAACGGCAATTATGACGACGATTATCGGCTCAATTGCAGGTATTTCCCTTTTGGTCGGCGGAATCGGTGTCATGAATATCATGCTCGTATCAGTCACAGAACGGACACGGGAAATTGGAATCAGAAAATCCCTCGGTGCGACGAGGGGACAGATTCTGACTCAGTTTTTAATTGAGTCAGTCGTATTGACGCTGATTGGCGGTCTGGTCGGGATTGGTATTGGATACGGAGGGGCCGCGCTTGTTTCAGCCATTGCGGGCTGGCCGTCACTCATATCCTGGCAGGTTGTATGCGGGGGCGTGCTGTTCAGTATGCTCATTGGTGTTATTTTCGGCATGCTTCCTGCAAATAAAGCCGCAAAGCTTGATCCCATTGAAGCGCTGCGTTATGAATAGCCTCATGCAACATGCATGAGGTTTTTTTATGTTTAGTGATTTCTACTATGAATATAAAAGACTTTTTTCATTAAAATAAGAAGAAAATGTCGTACAATTGTCCTTATTTTTGTCGAATTTACAGTTTACAAACCCTATAGACATACGTTAATATGGAGAAACGTGAAAGATTTTGATAGTTATTGAATGAATTTGAATGATTTTAGTTGCCTAAACCGAAAATAGCGTTTACAATGAAATTGTATTCAAAATGAATACGTTTTCATTAGGAGGTGAAGCATGCTAACTCCTGAACGGCATCAATTGATTATTGATCAAATAGAAAAGCATGATGTGGTAAAGATTCAAGAGCTTATAAATCTGACTAATGCTTCTGAATCAACAATCAGAAGAGATTTATCGACACTTGAAGAACGCGGTTTTTTAAAGCGCGTTCATGGTGGAGCGGCCAAGCTTTCTGATATCAGACTTGAACCCGATATGCTTGAAAAATCATCCAAAAACCTTCACGATAAATTGAAGATTGCTGAAAAAGCAGCTTCTCTTTTAGAAGAAGGGGATTGCATTTACCTTGATGCAGGCACGACGACATTGCACATGATTGATTTTATGGATAAAACCAAAGATATTGTCGTTGTCACAAACGGGGTAATGCATATCGATGCATTAATAAGGAAAGAAATTTCTTTTTATCTGCTTGGAGGATACGTAAAGCACAGAACGGGCGCGATTATTGGAGGCGCTTCATTGATTGCCATGGACCAGTACAGATTTGACAAGAGTTTTCTGGGGACAAACGGTGTCCATACAGAGGCTGGATTTACAACGCCGGACCCTGATGAGGCCCTTTTAAAACAGAAAGCGATCAAACAGGCAAAACACGCTTACGTCTTAGCAGACCCTTCGAAGTTCGGAGAAATTTCATTTTCGGCATTCGCCGGAATAGGCGACGCAACAATCATTACGACTGACGCTGAAGAGCTTACATTCGATAATTACCAAGAAAAAACTGTCGTAAAGGTAGTGAAACCATGATTTACACTGTAACACTTAATCCATCTGTCGATTATATTGTTCACGTTGAAGATTTTACTGTAGGAGGCCTGAACCGTTCTTCGTATGATACCAAGTATCCAGGGGGCAAAGGCATCAACGTATCGAGACTGCTGAAAAGACACCATGTGGCGTCTAAAGCGCTCGGATTCGTCGGCGGATTTACCGGAGAATATATCAAAACATTTTTACGGGAAGAAAACCTGGAAACAGCTTTTTCTGAAGTAAAAGGGGATACCCGTATCAATGTAAAGCTGAAAACTGGTGATGAAACTGAAATTAACGGCCAGGGACCGACAATTTCGGATGAAGATTTCAAAGCCTTTTTAGAACAGTTCCAATCTTTGCAAGAGGGAGATATCGTCGTTCTTGCAGGAAGCATTCCATCTTCACTCCCTCACGATACTTATGAAAAAATCGCAGAGGCCTGCAAACAGCAGAACGCACGAGTTGTTCTGGATATCTCAGGCGAGGCTCTTTTGAAAGCAACAGAAATGAAACCATTTTTGATGAAGCCAAATCATCATGAGCTTGGAGAAATGTTCGGCACGGACATTACATCTGTTGAGGAAGCCGTTCCTTATGGGAAAAAGCTTGTAGAACAAGGAGCTGAACATGTAATTGTATCAATGGCCGGAGACGGAGCGCTTCTGTTTACGAACGAAGCTGTTTATTTTGCTAACGTGCCAAAGGGGAAATTGGTAAACTCAGTCGGAGCAGGGGATTCCGTTGTTGCAGGTTTCCTTGCCGGAATTTCCAAACAGCTGCCGCTTGAAGAAGCATTCCGCTTAGGAGTTACTTCAGGCAGTGCTACCGCGTTCTCTGAAGAACTTGGAACAGAAGAATTTGTCCAGCAGCTTCTTCCTGAAGTTAAGGTCACACGTCTATAGAGGAGGAAACACAAGTGAAAATAACTGAGCTTTTAACGAAGCATACGATAAAGCTTAATATTGAGAGCAAAGAAAAAGAAAATGTTATTGACGAAATGGTCACTGTTCTTGATAAGGCTGGAAAGTTAAATGACCGACAAGCCTATAAAGAAGCCATTTTAAATCGCGAAAGCCAAAGCTCCACGGGTATCGGTGAAGGAATCGCTATCCCCCATGCGAAAACGGCAAGCGTTATCAACCCGGCGATCGCGTTCGGACGTTCAAAAGACGGCGTCGATTATGAATCATTAGACGGCCAGCCGGCTCACTTAGTGTTCATGATTGCGGCGACTGAAGGCGCAAACAACACTCACCTTGAAGCATTGTCAAGACTTTCAACGCTGTTAATGCGTGAAGAAATCCGTAAGCAGCTCCTTGAAGCTGAGTCTGAAGATGCCATCATCGACATTATTAATCAGCACGATAAAGATGATGACGAAGAGGAAGAAGAAGAAGCGGCACCAGCACCTGCCGGAAAAGGAAAAATTTTAGCGGTTACTGCATGTCCGACAGGTATTGCCCATACATTCATGGCTGCGGATGCCCTTAAAGAAAAAGCGAAAGAGCTTGGAGTGGAAATTAAGGTCGAAACAAATGGGTCAAGCGGCATTAAGCACAAGCTCACTGCCCAAGAAATCGAAGATGCACCTGCAATCATTGTCGCAGCGGACAAGCAGGTTGAAATGGAACGTTTTAAAGGCAAGCGCGTACTTCAAGTTCCTGTAACGGCGGGTATCAGACGTCCGCAAGAGCTTATCGAAAAAGCGATGAATCAAGATGCGCCGATTTATCAAGGCAGCGGCGGCGGTTCAGCAGCTTCAAACGATGATGAAGAAGCGAAAGGCAAGTCTGGAAGCGGTATCGGAAACACGTTTTATAAGCACCTGATGAGCGGTGTCAGCAACATGCTTCCGTTCGTAGTCGGCGGCGGTATTCTCGTTGCGATTTCATTCTTCTGGGGAATTCACTCTGCTGATCCGAATGATCCTAGCTACAACACGTTTGCAGCAGCATTAAACTTTATCGGCGGCGACAATGCATTAAAACTGATTGTTGCAGTTCTGGCCGGTTTCATTGCGATGAGTATTGCAGATCGTCCTGGTTTTGCGCCTGGTATGGTCGGCGGTTTTATGGCTACTCAAGCGAATGCTGGATTCTTGGGCGGCTTAATTGCCGGATTCCTTGCCGGTTATGTCGTGATTTTACTGAAAAAAGTATTTACGTTTATCCCTCAGTCACTTGATGGATTAAAACCTGTTTTGATTTACCCGCTGTTCGGTATTTTTATCACTGGCGTATTAATGCAATTTGTCGTCAATACACCTGTAGCGGCATTTATGAATTTCTTAACAAACTGGCTTGAAAGCCTTGGTACTGGAAACCTTGTGTTAATGGGTATTATCTTGGGCGGCATGATGGCGATCGATATGGGCGGCCCGCTTAATAAAGCAGCCTTTACGTTCGGTATCGCCATGATCGATGCAGGCAACTATGCGCCTCATGCAGCAATCATGGCCGGCGGTATGGTTCCTCCGCTTGGTATCGCACTTGCAACAACCATTTTCAGAAACAAATTCACTCAGCGTGACCGTGAAGCTGGTATTACATGCTATTTCATGGGAGCTGCTTTCGTAACAGAGGGAGCGATCCCATTTGCTGCGGCTGATCCGCTTCGCGTCATACCAGCTGCTGTAGTCGGTGCAGCTGTTGCCGGCGGATTAACTGAATTCTTCCGAGTAACGCTTCCGGCCCCTCATGGAGGAGTATTCGTAGCTTTCATTACAAACCATCCGATGCTTTACCTTTTAAGTATCGTGATCGGTGCTGTCGTGATGGCAATTATCCTCGGTATCGTCAAAAAACCTGTTACAGAAAAATAAGAAAAAAAGCGTCCTTTTGTTCGAAAGGACGCTTTTTCTTATCCGGCCGGCAGGGAGCGCGGTTAAGTTATGTATTTTATTCTTTTTTATGATAAAGTAAAAGAAGAGAAACAACTGACATAGCAATTGTCTAGGAGGAAACACTTTGACCGAGGAAAAAAATACGAATACTGAGAAAACGGCGAAGAAAAAAACCAATACGTACCTGGAATGGGGTAAAGCGATTGTCATCGCTGTTCTGCTGGCTCTCCTGATCCGTCACTTTTTGTTTGAACCGTATTTAGTTGAAGGTTCATCTATGTATCCCACATTACATGACGGAGAAAGGCTGTTTGTGAATAAAACAGTCAACTATATCGGCGAGCTGAAGCGCGGAGATATCGTTATTATTAACGGTGAAACTTCTAAAATCCATTATGTAAAAAGATTGATCGGAAAGCCTGGAGAAACCGTTCAAATGAAGGATGACACGCTTTATATAAACGGTAAAAAAGTAGCCGAGCCTTACTTGTCTAAAAACAAGAAGGAAGCAGAAAAACTTGGTGTCAGTCTGACAGGAGACTTTGGACCGGTTAAGGTTCCGAAAGGCAAATACTTTGTCATGGGAGATAACCGGCTGAATTCTATGGACAGCCGAAACGGGCTGGGACTGATCGCGGAAGATCGAATTGTCGGCACATCGAAGTTTGTCTTTTTCCCGTTTAACGAAATGCGTCAAACAAAATAAAAACGCCTTGCTGGCCTAGGACAGCAGGCGTTTTTATTTTGAAAAAGAAGCGACCAATGCAATGCATAAAACCGTGATGAACACTGAACCGATAATAGCCAGCACACTGAAGAAAAGGTGAACCTGTTTGTTCTCTTTTCCGCGCTTTTCTAAAAGCCGTTTTGAAAAAATGTGCGAAAATATGTAAATAAGGGCTATGCCTATATATAAACCGATATCTTTGGCGGTAAAGCCTGTTACGGCAAGGTAAAAGCCCGTAAAAAAGATCAGTAAGCAATATTCAGTAAGTGTTAAAAGCCTCAACGTGTTCCTCCATGAGAGTGTGTAATTTTCCGAGCGGATGCATTCTCTCTCTTTAATTGTAACACAGCTGGCTGGTTTGGGTGTATAAGTTGTTTTCTCTCTGTTTTATCAGGGAATCATTTCTCTTGCCCTGCATTCATGGTATACTTTTATTGATGATAGACATGATGGAGGATAATAAATGATTGCTGTAAATAATGTAAGCTTGCGGTTTGCGGATCGCAAGTTATTTGAAGATGTTAATATTAAATTTACCCCAGGCAACTGCTATGGGTTAATTGGTGCAAACGGTGCCGGTAAATCAACGTTTCTAAAGGTGCTGTCAGGCGAAATCGAGCCTCAGACAGGTGACGTGCATATGAGTCCTGGCGAGCGTCTTGCCGTCTTGAAGCAGAACCATTTTGAGTACGAAGAGTATGAAGTGCTGAAAGTGGTCATTATGGGCCACAAACGCCTGTATGAAGTCATGCAGGAGAAAGACGCTATTTACATGAAGCCTGATTTCTCAGATGAGGATGGGATTCGTGCTGCTGAGCTAGAAGGTGAATTCGCGGAACTGAACGGTTGGGAAGCGGAAAGTGAAGCTGCGATCCTGTTAAAAGGCCTTGGTATCTCAGAAGATCTGCACACAAAAAAGATGGCAGACCTCGGCGGTTCGGAGAAGGTAAAAGTTCTCTTGGCGCAGGCATTATTCGGCAAGCCGGATGTTCTGCTGCTCGATGAGCCGACGAACCACTTGGACCTTCAGGCAATCCAGTGGCTTGAAGAGTTTCTGATTAACTTTGAAAACACAGTTATTGTCGTATCCCATGACCGTCACTTCTTAAATAAAGTATGTACGCACATTGCCGACCTTGATTTTAACAAAATTCAAATCTATGTCGGAAACTATGATTTCTGGTACGAGTCAAGCCAACTGGCGTTAAAGCTTTCTCAAGAAGCGAACAAGAAAAAAGAAGAGCAGATTAAACAGCTTCAAGAGTTTGTCGCTAGATTCAGCGCCAATGCGTCTAAATCTAAGCAGGCTACATCAAGAAAGAAACTTCTCGAAAAAATCACGCTGGATGATATTAAACCGTCTTCCCGCCGCTATCCTTATGTTAACTTCACGCCGGAACGGGAAATCGGAAATGATGTTCTTCGCGTGGAAGGCTTAACAAAAACAATCGATGGCGTAAAGGTGCTTGACAATGTCAGCTTTATTATGAATCGAGAAGATAAAATTGCTTTCACTGGCCGAAATGAACTTGCTGTTACTACGCTGTTTAAAATCATTTCCGGGGAAATGGAAGCTGACAGCGGAACGTTTAAATGGGGTGTTACCACATCTCAAGCGTATTTTCCAAAAGACAACAGCGAATATTTCGAAGGCAGTGATCTGAACCTTGTAGACTGGCTTCGCCAATATTCTCCGCACGACCAAAGTGAGAGCTTTTTACGCGGTTTCTTAGGACGCATGCTGTTCTCTGGAGAAGAAGTCCACAAAAAAGCAAATGTACTTTCCGGGGGAGAAAAGGTCCGCTGTATGCTGTCGAAAGCGATGCTTTCTGGCGCCAATATTTTAATTTTGGATGAGCCGACTAACCATTTAGACCTGGAGTCCATTACAGCGCTGAATAACGGCTTAATCAGCTTTAAAGGCGCTATGCTGTTTACTTCCCATGACCATCAGTTTGTGCAGACCATTGCCAACAGAATTATAGAAATTACACCTAACGGCATCGTCGATAAGCAAATGAGCTATGACGAGTTCCTTGAAAATGCTGATGTGCAGAAAAAATTGACTGAACTATACGCCGAATAAAAAAGCAGAGATTTCTCTGCTTTTTTTGATACCTAAATATGAAAGGAGATCACAACATGAAATTTTTGGTTGTCGGAGCAGGTGGAGTAGGTGGGTATATTGGCGGACGGCTTTCGGAGAAAGGAAATGATGTGACATTTCTTGTGCGCCAAAAAAGAACTGAGCAGCTGAAAGAAACCGGGCTTGTCATCCATAGTGAAAAAGGGAATGTATCATTTCAGCCAGAACTAATCAGTGCTGGAGAAACAGGGCAATTTGATGTCGTTATCATTGCTTCTAAAGCATACTCGCTTGGTCAAGTGATAGAAGATGTCAAACCATTTATCCATCAAGAATCTGTCATTATCCCTTTTTTAAATGGGTACCGCCACTATGAGCAGCTATTTGCGGCATTTTCAAAAGAACAGGTGCTGGGCGGCCTGTGTTTTATAGAAAGTGCTTTAGACAACAAAGGAGAAATTCATCATACGAGCGCATCGCATCGTTTTGTATTTGGAGAATGGAACGGCGAGCGTACGGAGCGGATAAGAGCGCTTGAAGAGGCATTTTCAGGTGTGAAGGCTGAAGTCATCATTAGCGGGCATATCGAGAAGGACATTTGGAAAAAGTATCTCTTTATTGCAGCGCAAGCGGGGATCACAACGTTATTTCAACGACCGCTTGGCCCAATCCTCGCCACAGAAGCCGGACGTCACACGGCCCAAACTCTTATTGGGGAAATTTGCGCTGTTTTACGAAAAGAAGGCGTTCCGGCTGATCCGGATCTTGAGGAAGAGAGCTTTCGTACGATGACCAACATGTCTTACCATATGAAGTCCTCCATGCTTCGGGATATGGAAAACGGCCAAACGACTGAAGGAGACCACCTGCATGGATTTTTGATTGAAAAAGCAAAACGTTTATCTCTCGCTGCACCAGTATTAGAAACCGTTTATGCGAATCTGCAAATGTATGAAGCAGAAAAATAAAAAAAGGAGGCGGAAAAGCCTCCTTTTATTTACTTAAAAAGCCCAATTTCCGTTTCTGAAGATAGGCTCTCTTTTCCCGTCTGCCGTAATTCCGTCAATATTCATATCCTTAGAACCGATCATAAAGTCCACGTGTGTAATGCTTTCATTTAGGCCTTCTTTGACAAGCTCTTCACGAGACATCTGCTTTCCGCCTTCAATATTAAAGGCATAGGCGCTTCCGATCGCCAAATGATTTGACGCGTTTTCATCAAACAGCGTGTTATAGAAAAGAATGTTTGATTGTGATATAGGCGAATCGTAAGGAACAAGTGCCACTTCACCTAAATAGTGAGAACCTTCATCTGTTTCCACCAGTTCTTTTAAAATATCCTCACCTTTTTCAGCTTTAATGTCGACTATACGGCCATTTTCAAACGTCAGGGTGAAATTTTCAATAATATTTCCGCCGTAGCTTAATGGTTTTGTGCTTGATACCACTCCGTCAACCCCGTCTTTTTGCGGCAGCGTGAACACTTCTTCTGTCGGCATATTGGCCATAAACTCATGGCCACTTTCATTCACGCTTCCCGCACCTGCCCAAACATGCTTCCTAGGCAGCTTAATTGTTAGATCAGTTCCTTCTGCTTGATAATGTAAGGCAGCGTAATGTCTCTCGTTCAAATGGTCAACTTTTTCATGAAGATTTTGGTCATGATTGATCCACGCCTGAACCGGGTTGTCTTCATTTACGCGCGTCGCTTTAAAAATTTCTTCCCACAGAAGGTGGATCGCTTCCTCCTCTGATTTGCCAGGAAACACCTTGTGAGCCCAGCCTGCTGATGCCGCACCTACGACAGTCCAGCTGACTTTGTCTGATTGAATATATTGTCTGTATGTATGTAATGCTTTGCCTGCTGCTTTTTGGAATGCCGCAATCCGTTTGGAATCTATACCTTTTAGCAAGTCTGGGTTCGACGACACAACAGAAATGAAAGCAGCTCCATTTTTGGCAAGCTCTTCTCTGCCTTTTGCTTCCCATTCAGGATATTCTTCAAATGCTTCAAACGGCGCAAGTTCGTATTTTAATTTGGCGACTTCGTCATCCTGCCAATTCACGGTGACGTTTTTTGCGCCCTTTTCATATGCGTGTTTTACAATTAAACGGACAAAATCCCGAACGTCTGTTGAAGCATTTACGACTACATACTGGCCTTTTTGGACATTAACGCCGACTTCTACCGCCAGCTGTGCATATGTATTTAATTTCTGTGAAAATGAATCCATGAATCATTCCTCCAAGCTTTTTTCTCATCATATCAAATATGATCCTATAAAGGAAAGAAGGAGCCCAAAGTGAAAAACCCAAAACGACACGTCTTGGGTTTTTTCAATATTATGGATGATTCAGTTTTACAGTGCCGCCTGCAGGCGAATGGGGCATATTTGCCAAAGAAATGCTCATGCCTCCAAGAATAATTCCGCTTAAAATGGCTGCGATCGCTACTCTTCTTCCTAAATCTCTTAGCATCTGTTTCCTCCTTAACGTTTCTCCATTTCCCACAATATGAAGGAAGTGAGGAAAAAAGAAGCAAGAAATTTGCCGCGTGTGAGAATTTTGCGGGTAAAGACTATTTAATTGCCTTTTGCAGCTTATCAATCACTTCTAAAGAACGGCCTGTGCCGATTGCTACAGATTCAAGCGGGTTTTGCGCCACGTGTACAGGCACGACAATCTCTTCTGTGAGCCATTCTTTAATTCCATTAAGGAGCGCGCCGCCGCCTGTTAAAATAACGCCGCGATCAACAATATCTCCGCTCAATTCAGGCGGACAGTCCTCAAGTGTCGCTCTGATGGCTTCAAGAATATGCAGGAGGGATTCACGCATTGCATCTTGAATTTCGTTGGATTGAAGCATAATGGTTTTTGGAAGACCTGTCACGAGGTCACGTCCCCGAATTTCCATTGCCTCTGGTATATGTTCAATCAGAGCATGGCCAATTTCCATTTTTACCTGCTCAGCTGTGCGTTCGCCGATCAGCAAATTGTATTTTTTACGGACGAAAGAAACGATATCCTCATCAAGCTGGTCTCCGCCGATCCTGATAGAATGGCAGGAAACAACGCCACCGAAGGAAATAATAGCGACCTCTGTCGTCCCTCCGCCGATATCTACTACCACATTGGCAACCGGCTCATCAACCGGTAAATCCGCTCCGATGGCGGCTGCAACTGGCTCTTCGATTAAATGAACGTTTTTCGCGCCGCAATTTTTCACCGCATCACTGATGGCGCGGCGTTCTACTGCTGTTGAGCCTGATGGTGTGCAAACGACTACGTTCGGTTTTCTGAACGACATGCCGATGCTTTTTGCGGCTTTTTTCATAATGTGCTTTAGCAGGTCAGTTGTCATATCATAGTCTGCGATCACGCCATCTTTCATCGGTCTGACAGCGACAATTTTTCCCGGTGTTTTACCGATCATGTTTTTCGCGTCAGCTCCGATTGCAAGCACTGCTTTTGTCGTCGTATCCACTGCGACAACAGATGGTTCATTTAGGATAATCCCTTTATTTTTGCTGTAAACAAGTATATTAGCTGTTCCTAAGTCAATCCCGATTTCAGTTGATTGAAACATGTTTTCACCCAATCTCTATCCTAATTTAATATGATTCTACATTTAAAGTTTCTCAGAAATACTGCGATTTTTGGGGGTGTGCGTCGGTAAAGAAATGTTTTTGTAAAAAATCAAGGAACTGTGTAACAGAAGTAATACATTTTTCGGTTTTATGGAAAAAATATCTTGTAATTCTTATAGAAAGCGGGAAACTTTTTCAAAGTTTCATTCGTCTACGATATATTGAGGTACATCCTTAAAACATTACATGAGAAAAGAAACATTTAAAGGAAGAAGGGTTTTTATGAAATCAATAGGTGTTGTGAGAAAAGTAGATGAATTAGGCCGCATTGTCATGCCGATTGAGTTGAGACGGGCATTGGATATTGCCATAAAAGACAGCATTGAGTTTTTTGTTGACGGAGATAAAATTATCTTGAAAAAGTACAAACCTCATGGCGTTTGTTTAATGACTGGAGAAATCACTTCAGAAAATAAAGAATACGGCAACGGTAAAATTACGCTAAGCCCTGAGGGTGCACAGCTGCTTCTCGAAGAAATTCAAGCCGCTTTAAAAGAATAAAATTATGCTAAAAAAGGCGGAGTGATATCATCTCCGCCTTTTTTGCGTGCCAATTTTTGATTACCGCCGCCTAAGATAAGACATCAAGATATTTGGTAATGAATGATTTGGGATACTTTACATATTTTACTCAATTATTTGTCGAAGAATGGTACAATAAGTAGAGAAACACAAGCGGCAGGTGGTCATATGAGAAAATATCAAGCTCGTATCATTTCCATCATTTTGGCAATGATTTTTATAATGTTTTGGGATTATTTATTTTATTTTATAGGCAAAAACCCGATTAATTGGCCTGTTGATATTGTGTATACTGCAGTCACGCTGGTAAGTGTCTGGATGTTGGCTTATTATATTGATGAGAAACAGCAGCTGGTTAAGAAAATGAAGGATAACGAATGGAAGTATAAACAGCTTTCTGAAGAAAAAAACCGCATCATGGATAATTTGCAGGAAATCGTATTTCAAACAAATGCAAAAGGCGAAATTACATATTTAAACCAAGCGTGGGCATCTATAACCGGGTTTTCAATCAGTGAATGTATGGGAACAATGTATAACGATTACTTCATAAAAGAAAAGCACGTAGCCGACCACATTAACACCCAAATCCAAAACAAAGCGTCTTCTGGCATGTTTACGGCAAAATACGTGACAAAGAACGGCACGATTTTTTGGGGAGAAGTTCATTATAAACTTTACTATGACCGGGATGACCAATTTACAGGCAGCCTGGGTACAATGTCAGATATCACTGAGCGGAAAGAGGCTGAAGATGAGCTCATTGAGATTAATGAACGGCTGGCGAGGGAATCCCAGAAACTATCAATCACAAGTGAACTTGCCGCAGGTATTGCTCATGAGGTCAGAAACCCTTTAACATCTGTCAGCGGTTTCCTCCAGATTATGAAAACACAATATCCGGACAGAAAAGACTATTTTGACATCATCTTTTCAGAGATTAAAAGAATCGATTTAGTGCTCAGCGAGCTGCTGCTGCTTGCAAAACCGCAGGCAATCACATTTAAAACACACCAGCTTAATGAGATCTTGAAACAAGTCACGACATTGCTTGATACCAATGCCATTCTGTCCAATATCGTCATAGAGAAAAATTTCAAAGAGACAGATGGCTGTATGATTAATGGAGACGAAAATCAGCTGAAGCAGGTCTTTATCAACATCATTAAAAACGGAATTGAGGCAATGCCAAAGGGCGGTGTCGTCACCATTTCAACTGCTAAAACCGCCTCTCATGCAGTGATAAGCGTAAAGGATGAAGGAAACGGCATGCCGCAGGAAAAGCTGAAGCAGATTGGCAAACCTTTTTATTCAACAAAAGAAAAGGGCACTGGACTGGGACTTCCCATTTGTTTGAGAATCCTGAAGGAACATGACGGGGAATTGAAAATCGAAAGTGAAGCTGGAAAAGGCAGCGTCTTTCAAGTGGTTTTGCCTTTAAAATCAGACAGCTGAGAGGAGAAAAATAAAGTGAACTCGCTTCTGTTTGTATACGGGACATTAAGAAAGCATGAAAAAAACCATCATTTGCTGGCACAATCGGCATGTATCAATGAGCAGGCGAGAACAAAGGGAAGTTTGTTTGCTGCAAAAGAGGAGCCCACAGCTGTTTTAAATAGTGAAGGCTATATATACGGCGAAGTATATGAAGCAGATGAATTGTGTATACATAAGCTCGATCAATTTTTTCAAGGATATCATAAACAAACGGTGTTTGTAGAAACGGATGTCGGGATTAAAAATGCGCTTATTTATTTTATGAACAAAGACGGGTGTGCCGGTTTTACGAAAATAAGCAGCGGCGACTGGAAAGAACATCAGATGATCAGCAAATCGAAAAATCCCATTTATTATTTTGCCTACGGATCATGCATGGATAATGCCCGCTTTCAAAAAGCGGGAGTCGATCACTATTTTCAAGATCCAGTAGGAAGAGGTGTTTTAAAAGGATACACAACTCGCTTCACGCTAAAAAGGGATGACGGTTCAAGAGCGGACATGTTGGAAGACGGAGGAACAACAGAAGGCGTTTTATACCGTATTCCTTATTCTGCTCTCTCCTATCTATATAAAAGGGAGGGTGTCGAATCTCTTACGTATCGGCCGGCATTTGTAGACGTTGAAGCTGGCGGAAGGCACTACAAAGACTGCTTAACCTTTCTCGTCCTCCAAAAAGAAGCGGAAATTGCCCCGCCTCAGCACTATCAGATTGAAATCGAACGCGGAGCGGAGCTGTATTTGTCGCCTGAGTTTACTGAAAAGCTCAAGCGGCATATGAATTCGCTGCCAAAAGGATAACACTGTAACAAAAGAATATGATAAAATTTGATCAATATCATGTCATATAAAGGAGCACCACGATGAAAAAAGAATTTGCGGTAATTGGGCTGGGCCGTTTTGGTGGCAGTATTTGCAAAGCATTAAGCGAAGAAGGCGTCGAGGTTATGGCAATGGATATCGATGAAGATAAAGTCAACGAGTATGCCAAGATTGCATCTCACGCAGTTATCGGTGATTCGACAGACGAATCTGTCCTGAAAAATTTAGGCCTGCGAAATTTTGACCACGTTATTGTAGCAATCGGGGAAAATATTCAAGCGAGTATTTTAACGACACTCATTCTGAAAGAACTTGGCGTCCATACGATTACAGTTAAAGCGCAGAACGATTATCACGAAAAAGTGCTGTCTAAAATTGGCGCGGATCACATCGTCCACCCAGAACGCGATATGGCAAAACGAATTGCGCATAATATCGTGTCCAACAATGTACTTGACTATTTGGAGCTGTCTGAAGAGCATAGTCTTGTTGAAATCGTAGCTAACAGCCGCCTGGCTGGAAATACACTTCTCGATTTAGATATTCGCGCAAAATACGGTATTAATATCGTAGCCATAAAAAGGGGCAAGGAAGTCATCGTATCACCGCTTGCAACCGAAGTCATCCACCAAGAAGATATACTCATTGTTATTGGATCAGTTACAGACATCTCCCGTTTTGAAAAAAGAGTTCTTCATACTAAATAGCAGTCAAATAAGCCGTCCTCAAAGGGCGGTTTTTCGTATTATCAGAATATAACAACTTTAATGAACTGAGCGCCAATTTCTTAAAATTTCATTGACTAAGCACAGGCGTTCCGATAGCATATTGTACCATATAATAAAAAAGAGGAGGGGCCTATTTGAATAAAGAAGCGCTAGTCAATAGGCTGAATGCTTCAGCCAAAAGACAAAAAGCTGATATCGTCATTAGGAACGGAAAAATCATGGACGTATATAATCAAGAATGGATATATGAAGATATTGCGATTACAGATGGAGTTATTGTAGGCCTCGGTGAGTATGAAGGTGAAAATACCATTGATGCAGAGGGACAAATGATTGTTCCGGGTTTTATTGATGGACATGTACATATTGAGTCGTCAATGGTTACACCGATTGAGTTCGCTAAAGCAGTGTTGCCTCATGGCGTGACGACGGTTGTTACAGATCCGCATGAGATCGCGAATGTGTCTGGTGAAAAAGGGATTGTGTTTATGCTTGAACAAGCTCAGCATACACCGCTGAATATCCATTTTATGCTTCCTTCCAGTGTGCCTGCCGCAAGTTTTGAGCGATCAGGCGCAATTCTCAAAGCTGCCGATCTCAAGCCTTTTTATGAAGAAGAAGAAGTATTAGGGCTGGCTGAAGTTATGGATTATGTGTCGGTTCAGCAGGCTGAAGAAGACATGGTTCAGAAACTGCTCGATGCCCGTGTGGCAGGAAAACGGATAGACGGTCATTTAGCTGGTTTATCAACAGACCTCATTAACATTTACAGAACCGCCTTTGTCTTAAACGACCATGAAGTAACATCGAAGGAAGAAGCCCTTGATCGTATCAGAAGAGGCATGTATGTCATGATGCGTGAAGGATCAGTCGCCAAAAACACGCTCAATGTGCTGCCGGCGGTAAATGAAAAGAACGCACGCCGGTTCTTTTTCTGTACGGATGATAAGCATGTGGATGATTTATTGTCAGAGGGAAGTGTAAACCATCAGGTGAAAATGGCGATTCAAGCCGGACTTGATCCGTTTTTAGCCTATCAATTAGGAAGCCTCAATGCGGCCGAATGCTACGGATTAGATACAAAGGGAGCGATTGCCCCGGGTTTTGACGCTGATTTGCTCTTTGTATCTGATCTGGAAAATGTCACTGTCACAATGACGATGGTAAAAGGGCAGACTGTTGCTGAAGACAGCAAAGCGGTCTATCAGGATCATGCTTCAACTGCAGCACCAGATCAGGCACTGCTTGATTCTGTTAAGCTTGCTGCTCCTCTTAACAAACAGGATTTTCATATGCCAATCGATTCAGAGCAGCAAATCAATGTCATTCAAATCATACCAAATCAGCTTGAAACACGATTAGTACAAGTTCCGGCTCCTGTTGCCCGCGAATTTGAGCCTGACACTGAGTTTGATTTGTTAAAGATTGCAGTTGTCGAGCGGCATAAAGGATTAAAAGAAACCGGACTTGGTGTTGTGAAAGGTTTTGGATTCAAGAGCGGAGCGATTGCCACAACCATTTCACACGACTCCCATAATATTATTGCTGTCGGAACGAATGATGAGGATATCGCGGCGGCAGTTAATAAGCTGCAGGAAATTGGCGGAGGATTAACGATTATAAAAAATGGGGAAGAGCTCCATTCAGTACCGTTGCCGATTGCAGGGTTATTATCCGACCAATCTGCAGAGCAAGTGAATCAAAGCTTGCTGACGCTTCATGATAAATTGCCGTTAATCGGTTTCACAGGCGGATTTAATCCATTTTTGACATTGTCGTTTTTAGCTTTGCCTGTCATTCCTGATATTAAAATGACGACTACGGGATTATTCGATGTAAAATCATTTCAACACATATCACTGCAATAAAAAGAGGCACTCCCTTAGGGAGTGCCTCTTTTTTTAAACCTCCATAATGATCGGCAGGATCATTGGACGGCGCTTTGTTTTTTCGTACAAGAAAGGCGCAAGAGTGTCTGTAATCTCGTTTTTGATTTCAGACCATTGAGTCGTTTTTCGTTCCATTACTTTTTGTAAGTGATTTGAAATGAGCTCTTGAGCGTCGTTGATCAAGTCGCCAGATTCTCTCATGTACACAAATCCTCTGGAAATCAAATCTGGACCCGCTGAAATCTTGAAGTCGTCCATGTCAATGCTGACAACAACGATGACAAGTCCTTCTTCAGAGAGAATTCTGCGATCACGAAGTACGATATTGCCAATATCACCGATACCGCTTCCGTCAATGTACACTGAACCGGACGGGATTTTTCCTGCAACTGAAGCCTCATCGCCTTTAAGCGCTAATACTTCACCATTATCCATGATAAAGCAGTTTTCCTCTGGGATGCCACAATCTGTTGCAAGCTTGACATGCATCTTTTGCATTCTGTACTCACCGTGAATCGGCATGAAGAATTTAGGCTTGATTAAACGAAGCATCAGCTTCTGTTCTTCCTGTCCGCCGTGACCGGATGTATGGATATCGTTAAGAGGGCCGTGAATAACCTCAGCACCCGCACGATACAGCTGGTTGATTGTTCGACTCACGCTGATTGTGTTGCCTGGGATAGGGGATGAAGAAAATACGACCGTATCCCCAGGATTGATTGAAATTTGGCGGTGTGTGCCGTTTGCAATTCTTGATAACGCCGCCATTGGTTCCCCTTGGCTTCCTGTACATAAAATTGTTACTTTATTAGCAGGCATACGATTGATTTCGTTATGCTCAATAAACGTATTTTTAGGACAGTTAATATAACCGAGTGTCTGTCCAATTTCGATAGCCGATTCCATACTGCGTCCAAATACGGCAACTTTTCTTCCATTTTGTACAGCAGCTTCAATTACCTGCTGCAAGCGGTGAATATTCGACGCAAATGTAGCAAAGATAATTCGGCCGTCCACCTTGCGGAAAATGTCATGAATGCTTTCTCCTACACGACGCTCAGACATGGTAAACTCCGGATTTTCACTGTTTGTGCTGTCTGAAAGAAGGCACAAAACGCCTTCTTTACCGATTTCGGCCATTTTCGTTAAGTTTGCCGGCTCGCCGACTGGAGTAAAGTCGAATTTGAAATCCCCAGTATGTACAATGTTTCCGGGCGGCGTTTTTACAACAATGCCGTAGGAATCCGGAATACTGTGTGTTGTTCTGAAGAATGACACAGCCGTTTTGCGGAACTTTACAATATCATCCTCGCCGATAATGTTCAGTTTCGTCTGTCTCAATAATCCATGCTCTTCAAGTTTATTCCGAAGTAAGCCGATCGCGAGTTTTCCGCCGTATACAGGAATATTCACTTGTCTGAGCAGGTATGGAATACCGCCGATGTGGTCTTCGTGCCCGTGGGTGATAAAAAGCCCTTTAATTTTATCTTCGTTTTTGACTAAATACGTATAATCAGGGATGACGTAGTCAATTCCGAGCAGTTCGTCCTCGGGAAACTTGATCCCCGCATCAATCAGTACAATTTCATCCTGGAATTGCACCGCGTACGTATTTTTACCGATTTCGCCCAAACCTCCGAGGGCGAAAACAGCAGTCTGATCATTTTTTACAAATTTCATACCGCTCATAACTCCAATACTTTAAAATTTTCGCTCTGTTGTTCATATTCTAAGAATGCACCATCAACAGGTGTAATAAACTCAATATTAAATTTCTTTTCTTTCAGCTTTGTTCTGACGTCACGCTCAGATACGCCTTCAATATAAAGTGAATCTGTCTTTTCCCGAACAGGTACTTCGTCAGCCTTCTCTTGATAAAATACCTTATAAATCATTCCAAATCTCTCCTTAAATGCCGTATGTTAGACTCGCTCATTCTATTATATTCGAAAACGGAATATAAGGAAAGCCTTGAGCAAAATAAGGATCTCTCAAAAAGTGAAAGATCCCTTGTCAGGCAATTGCTTTCTTACGGAGCATTCCGTTCCATTGTCTTCTGAGTTTCTTTCTTAATTTACGCAGCATTAGCCAGTCCCTCCTTTAATGAAAAATTTGTCCCAGAGTTCTTTTATACAAATAGTATACGGAGATTGAGGAAGACTTTTCGTGGTTATTAATGGAATTTAATATGATTTTTGAACGAAATTGTTTGCTGAATGACAATCTTTTTGTATGATGAGGGTGGGAATTGCAGACCAAGACGATAAAGGGGAAGTTGCGATGGATTCTAAATTAATCTTTTTTGATATTGACGGCACAATATATGATCATGATAAGAATATACCGGAAAGTACGAGAAAAACCGTGGCGGAGCTGCAGCGCCAAGGGCATCATGTGTTTATTGCCAGCGGCCGGTCTCCATTTTTGGTTAAGCCGATTTTGGAGGAGCTGGGCATCCACTCATTTATTTCCTACAATGGACAGTTTGTTGTCTTTGAAAATCAAGTGATTTATAAAAATCCGCTGCCTAAAGATGCAATCAGGCGATTATTAAAGCAGGCGGATGAAGGCAAGCATCCTGTTGTGTTTATGGCTGAGGACACGATGAAAGCGACTGTTGCGGATCACCCTCATGTTCTCGAGGGAATCGGCAGCCTTAAAACCGATTACCCAGAGACCGATGACCTTTTTTATGAAGGAAAAGAAATTTTTCAGCTTCTTTTATTTTGTCAGGATGAAGAAGAAAAAGCTTATGCCGCTTTTCCTGAGTTTGATCTAGTTCGCTGGCATGAGCTATCGACTGATGTTCTGCCGCACGGAGGTTCGAAGGCAGAAGGAATCAAAAAAGTGATTGAGCGTCTTCCGTTTGATATCGGCGATACATATGCTTTCGGCGACGGATTAAATGATCTGCAAATGATTGAATATGTTGGGACAGGCGTTGCTATGGGAAATGCTGTTCCCGAACTGAAAGAAATCGCGGACTTTGTAACAAAACCGGTGGACGAGGATGGAATTGCATACGCTGTCAAAGAATTGGGCCTTTTAAAATAAAGAAACGGCTGGCATTGTGCCAGCCGCTTTTTCTATTAGCGCTCAATTGCGAGTGCATTTTCAGGTTCTTTGAAAGGATTTTCCTTATCAATATGATCATAGAACATAACGCCGTTCAAATGATCGATCTCATGCTGAAACACAATAGCCGGAAATCCTTTTAAACGAATATCAATATTTTCGCCTTCTAGTGTTGTTCCTTTTACTCTGATACGAGAATAGCGGGGAACATAACCGGGAATCGCTTCATCCACAGAGAGGCAGCCCTCGCCGCTTGTTAAGTAGCTTTTTTCAACTGAATGGCTGACGATCTTAGGATTAAACAGAGCATAGCTGTATAATTTACCGGAAGCATCTTCCGCATGAACGGCGATCATTCGTTTTTTGATATTAATTTGAGGAGCTGCGAGTCCTACGCCAGGGCGCAGCTTGTATTTTTCGGCTAATTCTGGATTTTGGCTGTTTTTAACAAATTCGATCATGTCGGCCAGCTGCTGTTTTTCTGCATCAGTTGGAGGCAGCTCAACAGGTTCGGCAGTCTCTCTGAGGGCTGGATGGCCGTCACGTACGATGTTTTCCATGGTAATCAAGAAACTTCACTCCTAAAGCTTAATATGTAAATTATATCGGATTTCTTCACAAAGGTGCAACGAAACGAATGACCAGCCGTATATGGCTGGTCAATTTCATGCTGTGTGGTTAGCAACAGCCTCCACCTAAATAAGCAGCTCCGACAATGATTAACAGAATGAATAAAACAACGATTAGCGCAAAGGTGCGGCCGTAGCCATATCCGCAGCCACCATATCCGTAACCACCATAACTGCAGCAGCCTCCGCCGTAACCATATCCATACATATTACATAACCTCCTCTTTTAATTACGCCAGAGCCTTTATAAGTAGGCATAGCGTCTAATATAACCTATGTAAAAACAAAAAAGTTGTATGGTCATCTGTCCTGATTTTTCACTTTTTTGATTTAATTTCAGTATTGCATTTATACAGCACGGCTATTGCCAAATGTCCCCATGGATTCTATAGTAGAAATTGTCAAGATTGGGGGATTTAACGTGAAAGACGCTATAAAACGGCGGCCTGGAATCAAGATCGGAGCTTTTTGTGCCATGGCACTGATATTAACAGGATGCATGGGACAGGACCCGGTTGATTCACTTCATCATTCATTAGAAAAAGCCGCGGAATCGGAAAAGCCGTTTCAAGAAGAACAAAACACACTCAAAGAATTAGAGGCCAAAGAAAATCAGCTTTACGATAGTGTTATGAAGCTCAATATGGATGATTATAAAAAAATTGTTGCTTTATCTAATAAGGCGCTTGAAAATGTCAGCAAGCGCGAAGAACACCTAAAGCTTGAAAATGACAGCATGAAAAAATCGGAAACAGAATTTGAGGAAGCAAAAACGTCAGCGGAACATATTAAGGAAAAAGACATAAAAGAAAAGGCCGATGCCGCAGCAAACCATATGGAGAAAAGATATACATCATATGGCACTATGTATAAAGAGTATAAAAAAGCGCTTGAGCTTAATAAAAAACTGTATATGCAGCTGAAAGACAAAGATTTGACAAGAGATGATCTGGATCAGCAGATCGATAAAGTCAATGCTTCTTATGAAAAGATCCTTAAATATAGCGGAGAATTTAATGAACAAACCGAAAAATATAATAAAGCCCGGGAAGATTTATATGATGCTGCAGGCTATCGTGTGAAAAAGAGCTGACTCGATCAGCTCTTTTTTTGAATGAAATGCGATTCGGATTTCGTTCAAAATTTTCATTTCTATTGTAGTACAGCATAGTAAGGTATACTAGTACAGTTTTGGGTGCGGTTGGCATCTGTTTTTTTGATGAAAATGTAAAGCGAATACATTTATTGAAAATCAGCGATGAAAACGATTGACGGTTCTTCTTTATTTGGTGTAAACTAATCCATGTTAAGCGGTGTTGTATTAGTTTTTTACAACTTCGAAATAATACAGTTCAAAGCAGAGTGTAACTATCCTACATAAAAGGTTTTGGCAAACTGGGGATCGGCTAAAATATAATACGACTTACTGCTGATACTTTAGGGTACCCTAAGTTTGTATGTATAAAAGGAATGCACGTCTAATGACTGTTTAAAAGAAAGGAAGAGGTGACTTAGTATGGCTGCAAAAACGAAAAAAGCTATCGTTGACAGTAAGAAGCAATTTGATGCCATTAAAAAGCAGTTCGAAACGTTCCAAATTTTAAATGAAAAGGGAGAAGTCGTGAATGAAGCGGCGATGCCTGATTTAACTGATGATCAATTAAAAGAGCTAATGCGCCGCATGGTATTTACGCGTGTGCTTGACCAACGCTCTATCTCATTAAACCGTCAAGGACGTCTCGGATTTTACGCTCCTACTGCGGGTCAAGAAGCTTCTCAGATTGCAACGCATTTCGCGCTTGAAAAAGAAGACTTTGTTCTTCCTGGATACCGTGATGTGCCTCAGTTAATTTGGCACGGCCTTCCATTATATCAAGCGTTTCTTTTCTCTCGCGGACATTTCAGAGGAAACCAAATGCCTGATGATGTGAATGCCCTTTCTCCACAAATCATTATCGGTGCTCAATACATTCAAACTGCCGGTGTTGCGCTAGGTCTTAAAAAACGCGGTAAGAAAGCTGTCGCAATCACTTACACTGGTGACGGCGGAGCTTCTCAAGGGGACTTCTACGAAGGAATTAACTTTGCCGGAGCTTATAAAGCACCTGCAATCTTCGTGGTGCAAAACAACCGTTACGCGATTTCAACTCCTGTTGAAAAACAATCTGCAGCTGAAACAATTGCACAAAAAGCTGTAGCTGCCGGTATTGTCGGCGTACAAGTAGACGGAATGGATCCGCTTGCTGTATACGCAGCAACTGCTGAAGCACGCGAGCGCGCAATCAACGGCGAAGGTCCAACACTAATTGAAACACTTACATTCCGTTATGGCCCGCACACAATGGCTGGTGACGATCCTACTAAATATCGTACAAAAGAAATCGAAAATGAGTGGGAACAAAAAGATCCGCTTGTACGTTTCCGTGCGTTCCTTGAAAACAAAGGCTTATGGTCTGAAGAAGAAGAAGCAAAAGTGATTGAGGATGCGAAAGAAGAAATTAAGCAAGCGATCAAAAAAGCTGATGCTGAACCGAAGCAAAAAGTAACTGATTTAATGAAAATCATGTACGAAAAAATGCCTCACAACCTTGAGGAGCAATTTGAAATTTATACACAGAAGGAGTCGAAGTAAGCCATGGCGCAAATGACAATGATTCAAGCAATCACGGATGCGTTACGCACAGAACTGAAAAATGACGAAAATGTCTTAGTTTTCGGAGAAGACGTTGGTGTAAACGGCGGCGTATTCCGTGCGACAGAAGGATTGCAAAAAGAATTCGGTGAAGACCGTGTGTTTGACACGCCACTTGCTGAATCTGGTATCGGCGGTCTTGCCCTTGGTTTAGGCTTAAACGGCTTCCGTCCGGTAATGGAAATCCAATTCTTCGGATTTGTTTATGAAGTAATGGATTCAGTTTCTGGCCAAATGGCTCGTATGCGCTACCGTTCTGGCGGACGCTGGACTTCACCTGTAACAATTCGTTCTCCATTCGGCGGCGGTGTTCATACTCCTGAACTTCACGCTGACAGCTTGGAAGGTCTTGTTGCACAACAGCCTGGTATCAAAGTTGTTATTCCATCAACTCCTTACGATGCCAAAGGACTTTTAATTTCTGCGATCAGAGACAATGATCCTGTTGTCTTCTTAGAGCATATGAAGCTTTACCGTTCTTTCCGTCAGGAAGTTCCTGAAGAAGAATACACAATTGAGCTTGGAAAAGCTGACGTGAAACGTGAAGGTACTGATCTTTCAATCATCACTTACGGCGCAATGGTTCATGAATCATTAAAAGCTGCTGATGAGCTTGAAAAAGACGGCATTTCTGCTGAAGTTGTCGACCTTCGTACAGTAAGCCCACTTGATATCGATACAATTATCGCCTCTGTAGAAAAAACAGGACGCGCGATTGTCGTTCAAGAGGCACAAAAACAAGCCGGTATTGCTGCAAACGTAGTAGCAGAAATTAATGACCGTGCGATCCTGAGCTTGGAAGCACCTGTACTTCGCGTTGCAGCGCCAGATACAGTATTTCCTTTCTCTCAAGCGGAGAGCGTATGGCTTCCAAACCATAAAGACGTTCTTGAAACAGCAAGAAAAGTGCTTGAATTTTAATCAAACTGCATAATCGAGAGGGAAGATGAACGTTTTCCCTCTATTATATATCTGTTTTCAATGCTTACGATGTAAACTTTAAAATTGCTTAATCAAACTAGGAGGTCGAGAACTGTGGCATTTGAATTTAAACTTCCAGATATCGGGGAAGGTATCCACGAAGGCGAAATCGTAAAATGGTTTGTCAAGCCTAACGACGAGGTAGACGAAGATGATGTACTGGCTGAAGTCCAAAATGATAAAGCAGTAGTAGAAATTCCTTCACCTGTTAAAGGAAAAGTATTAGAATTAAAAGTTGAAGAGGGAACGGTTGCAACTGTTGGACAAACGATTATTACGTTTGATGCACCTGGTTACGAAGATCTTCAATTTAAAGGCAGCGACGAGTCTGACGATGCGAAAACTGAAGCACAAGTTCAGTCAACTGCAGAAGCTGGACAAGACGTTGCGAAAGAAGAGCAAGCTCAAGAGCCTGCAAAAGCTACTGGCGCAGGACAGCAGGATCAAGCTGAAGTTGACCCGAACAAACGCGTGATCGCTATGCCTTCCGTACGTAAATATGCACGTGAAAAAGGTGTAGACATCCGTAAGGTTACTGGTTCAGGCAACAACGGACGTGTTGTAAAAGAAGATATCGACAGCTTTGTAAACGGAGGAGCGCAAGAAGCTGCACCGCAAGAAACAGCTGCACCACAAGAAACAGCTGCTAAACCGGCTGCTGCACCAGCTCCAGAGGGCGAATTCCCAGAAACACGCGAAAAAATGAGCGGTATCCGTAAAGCAATTGCAAAAGCGATGGTTAACTCTAAACACACTGCTCCTCACGTAACGTTAATGGACGAAGTGGACGTAACAAACCTTGTTGCACATCGTAAACAGTTCAAACAGGTTGCTGCTGATCAAGGAATCAAGCTGACTTACTTGCCTTACGTTGTAAAAGCTCTTACATCTGCACTGAAAAAATTCCCTGTTTTAAACACGTCAATTGACGATAAAACAGATGAAGTCATCCAAAAACATTACTTCAACATCGGTATCGCTGCTGACACTGAAAAAGGCTTGCTTGTACCGGTTGTGAAAAATGCAGATCGTAAATCTGTCTTTGAAATTTCTGATGAAATCAATGGCCTTGCAACAAAAGCTCGTGAAGGCAAGCTTGCTCCAGCTGAAATGAAAGGCGCATCTTGCACAATTACAAACATCGGTTCTGCCGGCGGACAATGGTTCACTCCGGTTATCAACCATCCAGAAGTTGCGATTCTTGGTATCGGACGCATTGCAGAAAAAGCGATTGTTCGTGATGGCGAAATCGTAGCAGCTCCAGTCTTAGCTCTTTCTCTCAGCTTCGACCACCGTATGATCGACGGAGCAACTGCGCAAAATGCATTAAATCACATCAAGCGTTTACTGAACGATCCACAATTAATTTTAATGGAGGCGTAATGTTATGGTAGTAGGAGATTTCCCTATTGAAACAGATACTCTTGTAATTGGTGCGGGACCTGGCGGCTATGTAGCTGCCATCCGCGCTGCACAGCTTGGACAAAAAGTAACAGTCGTTGAAAAAGCAACTCTTGGAGGCGTTTGTCTGAACGTTGGATGTATCCCTTCAAAAGCGCTGATCAATGCAGGTCACCGTTATGAGAATGCAAAACATTCTGATGACATGGGAATCACTGCTGAGAATGTAACAGTTGATTTCACAAAAGTTCAAGAATGGAAAGCTTCTGTTGTCAACAAGCTTACTGGCGGTGTAGCAGGTCTTCTTAAAGGCAACAAAGTAGATGTTGTAAAAGGTGAAGCTTACTTTGTAGACAGCAATTCAGTTCGTGTTATGGATGAGAACTCTGCTCAAACATACACGTTTAAAAACGCAATCATTGCTACTGGTTCTCGTCCTATCGAATTGCCAAACTTCAAATATAGTGAGCGTGTCCTGAATTCAACTGGCGCTTTGGCTCTTAAAGAAATTCCTAAAAAGCTCGTTGTTATCGGCGGCGGATACATCGGAACTGAACTTGGAACTGCGTATGCTAACTTCGGTACTGAACTTGTTATTCTTGAAGGCGGAGATGAAATTCTTCCTGGCTTCGAAAAACAAATGAGTTCTCTCGTTACACGCAGACTGAAGAAAAAAGGCAACGTTGAAATCCATACAAACGCGATGGCTAAAGGCGTTGAAGAAAGACCAGACGGCGTAACAGTTACTTTCGAAGTAAAAGGCGAAGAAAAAACTGTTGATGCTGATTACGTATTGATTACAGTAGGACGCCGTCCAAACACTGATGAGCTTGGTCTTGAGCAAGTCGGTATCGAAATGACGGACCGCGGTATCGTGAAAACTGACAAACAGTGCCGCACAAACGTACCTAACATTTATGCAATCGGTGATATCATCGAAGGACCGCCGCTTGCTCATAAAGCATCTTACGAAGGTAAAATCGCTGCAGAAGCTATCGCTGGAGAGCCTGCAGAAATCGATTACCTTGGTATTCCTGCGGTTGTTTTCTCTGAGCCTGAACTTGCATCAGTTGGTTACACTGAAGCACAGGCGAAAGAAGAAGGTCTTGACATTGTTGCTGCTAAATTCCCATTTGCAGCAAACGGCCGCGCGCTTTCTCTTAACGAAACAGACGGCTTCATGAAGCTGATCACTCGTAAAGAGGACGGTCTTGTGATCGGTGCGCAAATCGCCGGAGCAAGTGCTTCTGATATGATTTCTGAATTAAGCTTAGCGATTGAAGGCGGCATGACTGCTGAAGATATCGCAATGACAATTCACGCTCACCCAACATTGGGCGAAATCACAATGGAAGCTGCTGAAGTGGCAATCGGAAGTCCGATTCACATCGTAAAATAATTTTCATATCAAAAACAGCCCCGCTTTGAGCGAGGGCTGTTTTTTTATTTTGACAGCACATGCTGTAATGGTTTAATGATGTCTTCTTTCTTTTTCACACATCCCTCGATTTTCACCACGACATGGCGCTGATCAACAACCATAAGGGTAGGGACAGTTTCAATCTCATCTTCCCAGCCTTCTTTTTTATCATAGACCTTCATTTTATCTATTTGCTCGGGATAATCTTTTTCTAAATCAAGCAGTGCATCGTAATAAGGCGCTTCCTGGTCTATTTGGTTCTCATCAGAAAAAAACAGGATTTGTGTATGATGAATGTTGTCAATCCGGCTTTTTTTCATCGGATTGATGGTGGAAAGCGTACAGCCCGATAAAGCAAATACTATTATCAGCATGGGGAATACCGCGCGATATCGCATCTATCTTCTCCTCTGTATAAACAGTAGTTAACTAGCTTTAGTTTATCACGAGAGACGGCTTAATCTGCTTCTTGTTACCTAATTGTTATATAATTGAAACCGTTTTTAAAGTGAGATTACATATTATATCAATCGTTTAAAATAGCAACCTGGGGTATATTGAATTTTTTGCTGCATTCTTGGATGAAAGTTCAAGAAAACGTGCAATTACATTATGTGCTGTGGCATATATATCGAGTAAAGCTTCTGTATGAAGAAGATATTGTATGATGGAAAATGGAAAAACAAGGTGAATATGATGATATGAAATAAAATGTGTTATACAGTTTGTTGTTGACATTTTAAATGTGACATATTAATATAATAACAACAAAAGAAATTAAGCGTTTTCAAATTTCAAAGAAATGGGGAATAAGAGATGGGTACGATTGTTTGCCAAGATTGCAACGAAGCCATTCATTACTTTGAAGATGAGAAAGTGACAACATTATATGGAACTTGCTGCGGACAATGTCAATGTCCTGTTGATGAAGAGTAAAAAAAAGCATGCGGCTTAAAGCCGCATGCTTTTTATTTTTTATTGAATTGCTTTTTGTTCTTTGATGACCCGGATCATATGTAAAGTCGAGTCCTCAGGTCCTTGAACAGGGAGGCCTGCGTCAAGGTTTTTAAAAATGTAGCTGATGTTTTCTTCTGTAATAATTTCTCCTGGGATGAAGATTGGAATACCAGGCGGATATACCATGACAAATTCAGCAATAATCCGTCCGGATGCTTCTTTTAATGGGATGACTTCCGTATTTGCATAGAAAGCATCACGCGGAGTCATTGCCAATAAAGGTATTTCTGGAAGCAGAACCTCAGTTTGCTGATGTGTTACATCTTGTTCTGACATTTGCTGTGCGATCTCAGTTAAAGCCTCTACAAGCCGGTCTGCATCATTTTGGCTGTCACCAGGAGTGAAAATACACAAAATATTGTACAGATCAGAAAGCTCCACCTCAATATTAAAGGATTCACGAAGCCATTTTTCCACGTCATGTCCTGTCAGGCCAAGACTTTTCACAGAGATAATCAATTTTGTCGGATCATAGCTGTAAGCTGCTTTCGACCCAAGAATCTCAGAACCGACACAATAAATGCCTTCAATCTGATTGAGGCGATCTCTCGTCTGATTGGCAAGCTTGAGTGTTTCCTCAGCAAGCTGGCGGCCTTCTGTTGCAAGGCGTTTTCTGGCAACATCCAAAGAAGCGAGAAGCAAGTAAGAAGTTGACGTAGTTGTCAGCATGCTCAGGATGGATTGCACTCTGTCTTTAGATACAAGGCCTTCTCTCATGTTTAAAATAGAGCTTTGTGTCAGTGATCCGCCCAGCTTGTGTACACTTGTCGCTGCTATGTCCGCTCCTGCCTGCATAGCCGATAGCGGCAATTCGTCGTGAAAATGAATGTGAACGCCGTGTGCTTCATCCACAAGCACTGGCACATCAAACGAATGAGCGAGTTCTACGATGCTTTTTAAGTCGGCTGCAACACCGAAATATGTCGGGTTGATGACGAGAAGCCCTTTTGCATCCGGATGCTCGGTAAGCGCCCGTTTAGCAGATTCAAGTGTAATTCCGTGGGAGATGCCCAATTCATTGTCAATTTCAGGATGAATAAAAATTGGAACCGCTCCGGAAAATACAATAGCTGTCATAATTGATTTATGAACATTTCTTGGAATAATAATTTTATCACCAGGTCCGCAAACAGCCATTACCATTGTCATAATGGCGCCGCTTGTTCCTTGAACAGAAAAAAATGTATGATCCGCTCCAAATGCTTCAGCAGCCAGATCTTGTGCTTGTTTAATAATGCCTTTTGGCGCGTGCAGATCGTCTAATGGTTCAATATTAATCAAATCTATGCTTAACGCGTTTTCACCGATAAATTGTCTGAATTCTGGGTCCATTCCTGCCCCTTTTTTATGGCCGGGAATGTGGAATTGAACAGGCTGTCTGCTTGCATGCTTTTTCAGTCCTGTGTATAAGGGTGTTTCATGTTGCGACAATTGTTTTCCCACCTTTGTAATCATACCTATGCATAATAGTGTGTATTAAAATCAGTTTCTCAACCGTTTTTTAGACGTAAAACAAATGAATTATATTATGAACTTGAAAGAATGTAAAGAACAATTTATGATCAAATGAAGATGCTTTCTCTTAAGGGAAGTAAATCTACAAGGAGTGAAGAAAATGGAGTATCAATATCCGATGAATGAAGATTGGACAACCGAAGAAGCAGTGGATGTGATTGCATTTTTCCAGCAGGTTGAGCTTGCATATGAAAAAGGGGCGGATCGTGAAGAACTGCTTAAAGCTTACCGCCGTTTCAAGGAAATTGTACCGGGGAAGGCCGAAGAAAAAAAGCTATGCGGCGAGTTTGAGGAACAAAGTACATATTCTCCTTATCGCACGGTCAAACAGGCGAGAGAATCTGATCACGCGAAGATTAAGATGTAAGAAAAAGAGCCGGGGGATATCCCGGCTCTTTTTTATGCTTGTGTTACTTTTTGGGTGAGACGGTACAGAAAAGCAAGCTGTTTAAAGGCATCGTCGATACGCTGAAGGAATTCCTGGTTATTCATATTCAGCACTTCTTCTTTTTGGAGCTGGATGCCGCATAACAGCTCGGCTTTCTTTACAGTCTGCAAACGCTCAAACAGTGTCTTCAGCTGTTCCTTGTCCATTTCAGACTGTTTATGTACTCCCGGTTTTGTGTGATCTGCAGACCAAACGAAGCTGTCAGGGATATTTTTCGTAATGGTTTCTTGGTTCACTTCAAGCAATTTGCCGTATTCTTCTTTGATAGGGGATTCATAAATAATCGCGAACCATACAAAGACGTGGCTTTCCCATAAACCAATTTGGAAATGCGGCAGTTTTTTATAGCCTCTTTTGCTGTTTGCGAACGCCACCCAGCTGTCAGCCGGGGGATTGACGGATCTTCTTGCGTGCTTTGCCACATGCGGAAACATTTCATCTCCGGTTAAAGCTGATAAAGTTGGGGCAAAATGTTCGCCTAGAGCTGTAAGCTTCGGACGGACCGTCTCTTTTAATACTTCCATGCGCGCGTCTAAGCCTTCTATTGTAAATGTGTTAAAGTCTTCTTCAGTGAAACGCATTTGTGTCATGATTTTCCTCCTTCATGCTAAGTATACATATTTTATCACAGTTCATACGAGCTTCAAAAAGATTGAGCGCGTTTGAAGTAAGGAGAAATGTGGTAATAAACGAGTAGGTAAACACACAATTTTCAGAATCATGTTGCGCGTAAATAGAACAATCATACGATATAAGAAGTAATCATTGTTGAATGGCAAAATGGGATGCTTTTTTACAAACAAATGATCTCTGGAAGGGGCGAAAGACAATGAGGCAAGTTGTAAAAGAGGGATTTAAGGAAGAGAAAAACAATCGTGTTGCTGTCTGGAGACTAGAGGTTGATTATGAATTGGCAACCCTATATGAAGCAATGCAGAAAGAAAATGAAGAGCAGATTGAACAAAGCAAAAACAAACTTGAGCGACTTAGAAAAGAATGGATTCGTCTTAACGGGTAAAAAAGCGATAGTGAAAACGAACCGCATGAATGGTTCGTTTTTACGTGAGAAGGGATATTTTTCATTTTCCTTGCTTTTTCATTGCCGTTATCAGTATCCTATAAAATAAAAGGTCTACATAGAAGAGAGGTACGAACGAATGACAAATTGGACGGAAATCGATGAGATTGCAAAGAAATGGATAAGAGAAGCAGGCGCGAGAATTACACAATCCATGCATGAAAGCCTGACAATTGAAACGAAATCAAATCCGAATGATTTAGTCACCAATATTGACAAAGAAACCGAAAAGTTTTTCATTGATCGAATTCAAGAAACATTTCCGGGACATCGGATACTCGGTGAAGAGGGGCAAGGAGACAAAATCCACTCACTTGAGGGAGTCGTATGGATTATTGATCCGATTGATGGGACGATGAATTTTGTGCACCAGCAAAGAAATTTTGCGATTTCCATTGGGATTTTTGAAAACGGTGAAGGTAAAATCGGTTTAATTTATGATGTGGTGCACGATGAGTTGTATCACGCATTTAGCGGCAGAGGAGCTTATATGAATGAAACGAAGCTGGCTCCATTAAAAGAAACCGTCATTGAAGAAGCGATTCTTGCCATTAATGCAACATGGGTAACGGAAAACAGAAGAATTGATCAAAGTGTGTTAGCGCCACTTGTGAAAAGAGTCAGAGGCACACGCTCCTACGGTTCTGCCGCTTTAGAGCTGGCAAATGTCGCGGCAGGAAGAATAGATGCTTACATCACGATGCGGCTTGCGCCATGGGACTACGCAGCCGGCTGTGTGCTGTTAAATGAAGTAGGAGGCACCTATACGACCATTGAAGGAGAGCCGTTTACCTTTTTAGAAAACCACAGTGTGCTAGCCGGAAACCCATCTATACATAAAACGATATTTGAAGAGTATCTTCATGCTCGGAAGTAGGCCATTTGAGCAGGATGATCTCAGCTTGTTAGAAAAGCTCGCGGAGGCTCATCCTGTATGGAAAGAGGAGGAGTTTGGAGATAAAGATGCAGAAGACTATATCATTTCCTACTCCATGTACAACGGTTCATGGCTTGTATGGGAAAAAGACGGTATGCCTGTTGCCGTCAGCTACCATCTTGAGTGGTCTCCTTCAAACGGTAAGCCGTGGCTCGGAACGGTCCTGATTGACCCGGCTGAAGAAAAAAAGGGACATGCGAAGATGATCATTGAACAGATCAGCAAATTGCTTAGAGCGAAACATAAAGCGATGTTTGCGGGAGTTCCCATTGAGCGCAGGGAATGGATACTGTTTTTAAGCCAATGCGGCTTTGAACAGCTGAAAACGGAAAAAGATGAGAAAGGCAAATCATTTATGATCTTGGTGAAGCCTTTAGCAGAAGCTGCCGTATGATAATGGCAGCTTATTTGCTGCATGCGGGTTCAATAAAAAGCCTCTCAAACATTGAGAGGCTTCTGATGATTTGAAAATTATTTTTTTACCGCATGAATATAATGAATCGTTTCAAACGCTGACAAATTGTCTTTTCGATTACTAAAGAAAAGGTCATTGATGTCGTCTGGTGATAGATGTTCATAGATCAGTAAACCAGATGACTCTAACAGATGTTCAATCTCTTGATAAGTGAAACATGATTTCATCGGTTCCCCGCTTGCGGCAGCCATCTTCACCATATGTTCAACTCGATTCGACGTCCCTTTTGCTGTAAAAAGTGTTTCGTCCGCATAATCAAAAACAATAGAGCTTCCAGGCGGGACATGAGAAAATAAATTGCTGATCAAGCTTGCATTTTCTTCCCGTGTTACATAATAAGACACTCCGAGAAGGCTGAAGAATGTTTTTGTGTTTTTAAATCCTTCATCTAAGAGAGGATCATACGAAAACGTTTTGGTGAAATCCATAGGAACAAAATGAAGATGACCCGGAATTGTCAGATTTGCATCCTTCAGCTTATTTTTTTTCAATTGCTGTGTGGCCGGATGATCAACCTCGAAAACCTGTAAGCTGTTTTCTAATTCTGGATGCCGAAAGCAGAAAGTATCCAGTCCCGCTCCAAGAATGACATACTGTTTTGCCCCCAGGATTAATTCGTTGTGCAAGACTTTTTCACAATAAGAAGCACGTGCTAGGGGCGTTGGAGACAGCTGGATTTGTGCAACCCATTTTAATATTTTTTCAGGATCATTTTGAAGACGTTCGGCGATCTCTTTGTTGAAAAACGATATTTCTTGAATCATATTTTTACTGATGTCGATAAACTCTTTTTCGTTAATGAGATCTTTTGCGATAAAATCATCAAAAATAAGAGGTGTGTCATATCGGCTGTGATATGCACGGGCAAAAGCTGAAATTAGAGACGTTAAGCTGGACTCATTTTTCCTCATGAAATGATCCTCCACAAAAAATAAGATTCCCCTGGCCAGGAGAATCTTATTATACATACAAATATATTAATAGTAAATTTTAGCATAAATAAATTTTTTTGTCAATGTTTTTGCTCTTAACTGGACGCGCGATCCTTCACATAGCCACGTGACCTGTAGCAGAATTCGTCTATCAATTATGTGGACTGAATCATTAGCTTTTATAAAATGCGCACTTGCGGCTGCATCCCTCTTTATGCAAATCAGGAGCGGTTTTCTGTCTCATGGCAGCATCTTTTCGTCGTTTCAGCTGAGAGAGAAATCAAGATATGTAACAATAAAAGCCTGAGGGATCTCAGGCTTTTCCTAATATTACAATCCAACAGCATTCCAGGCTGCTTCAACTTTAGCGGCATCAGTTGAGCCGTAGAGGTCACGGGCAGACTGAATGAGAGCTGCCTTGGCATCTTTGAACGTGGAAGAAGGCGTGAGGTACGTTGTTAACGCACGGTAATAGATTTGCTGTGATTTAGATACACCAAGTTTTGTGATGGTGTTGTAAGCGGCTTTGTTTGGAATTCCGCTGTTTGTGTGTACACCGCCATAATCGCCTTCATCTGTGTTTGGAAGGTTTCGGTAATTGGCGTAATTGTCAGGCTGGTTGTATTTTGTAGGGTTGGACAGGCTGCGAAGAGCAGGCTGGCTGACCGTAATGTCTTCACCGATGTCCCAGTCTTCTGTATCGTTAAAATACCCGAATACGTCAGAGAAAGACTCGTTTAATGCACCTGGCTGATTTTCATAAATCAAGTTGGCTGTTTCTTGGGTGACGCCATGTGTCATTTCATGCGCTGTCACATCTAATGAGCCGGAAAGCGGAGAGAAGAATGAACCGTCGCCATCACCGTAAATCATCTGGTCTCCTGTCCATGCAGCGTTATTGTATTGAGTGCCGTAGTGAACGGAAGAAACGATTTTACTGCCTTTGTTATCATAGCTGTTTCGTTTAAAGTTTGAATAAAAATAATCGTACACTTTACCGAGGTTATAGTGTGCGTCAACGGCTGCCCGCTGTGATGAAGATGTAAATGTTTTCGTTGTGCTTGAGACAAGCGTGCCCGGAAGGCGGCTTTGTCTGTTTTGCAAATCATATGTGATGATTTGGGTGCCTGTTGGTTTTGAAAGATCTCTTAGAACATATTTTCCGCCTTCATAAGAGATGTTCAAAGGAACAGTTGCGCCCTTTAGCGTTGTTCCGCTTCCAGTGGCGGCGGCATGTTCTACTTTATTTTGCTGTTTTAAAATGCTGCCTGTTTCGGCGTCAACTAAGACTTCCCAGTTTGCAGGTTCAGGCTCGACATAGCGAATCGTCACGTCGTAAGCAAGACGATAGCTGCCGTCTTTTGTTTCTATCGCTTTTAATTCGGCTTTATTGCTGTTTTTGGCCGCTCCGTTAGAAACAGCGTCTGGTGATTTGCCGATAGCTTTGAAAGCGAGTGCCAGCGCTTTTTCAGAAGAGACTTTTTGGCTGTTATCTGTTTTTGCAGCAGATTGATTGTGTAATTCACCATTGACCGCATAGACATTATCGGATTTATCGACGTGAACGATCACTTGCGAATCTTTAATTGGCACTCCGTTAACGACAGGCGCATATCGAAAGTGCTTGTATCCAAGGGCATCAGTCGTGCTTTCAACAAGCTTCAGCCTTTTGGAAGGGTCACCTTTAAAAATGTTGCTGTTCTTTTTCAAAAACTGCTTGACAGCCTTGTCATTTGGTGCAGAGAGTTCTGATTGCGCAATCGCGTTTTTGGAGAGGAAATTTGTTTGATTCTCTTTAAGCTGATGACCTTCAGCAGCCTGAACACCTGGCAGGCTGATTGATAAACTCATAAACGAAGCAGCGACAGCAACAGACAATTTCTTACCTAAACCCACAATAAATCCCCCTTTTTGAAAATACTGAAAACTTTATATTGTTATATTAAACTAGCATTCTGGAATACTCAACAAAAACTAACATAACTAGACAAAATTGATAGTATTGTCCTGTGTTTGTTTTTGTTGAATAATATCAAGATGAGTCAAGTGTCATGTGGTGGTTCATTCAAGAGTTATGTTTTTTACATATCAAGGGGAAGATGAGATATTTTTGTTTCATCTTGAAACTTTTTGAAAAGTCCGCTGTCTAACCGAATGAGGCCTTAATAAGAAGTAAAGGATTGTTGTTCGTGTTGGAGTTATTCAGTCATTATGTATTGCATTTCGAACGTTATTTTATATTAAGCAGACAAAGCACCCTGCTGATTCAATGGTCAATTGTTGTTCTGGCGGGCTTATATCTTTTGGTGCATCATCCCAAAATAAACCGGCAGCGCACAATGTTCTTGGCGGGTGTTATATTGCGGATTGTGCTGCTGGCGGGAGTGTCTGTTGAACTTATTCACCAGGTGCAATCAACAAACTTCACCAGCGCTTACTTAAGAGAGGACGGAAAAGAACTGCTGCCGCTGCTGCATTTTTTGTTATACGGATATGTGCTGCTGACGGCTTTTCACTATATGCTGATGCCGCGTGATCATGGCGGAAAGGGTAAGTTTTATACGTTCGACCTTGCTGTTGTCAGTTTGCCGATCGTACAAATGATTTTTAGTTTCTTTTCGTATTGGAAGGAATACCCGGATGGGATGGAGCCGATTGCATTCGTGTTTCTGTTTTTCATCATCACTCTTCCCATTGCGTTGAATGTAGTGTTTTTCAAGCTGTATTGGAGAACGGATAAGATCTTACTAGGCTTATTTTATACGCTGATTATCGGACTGCTTGTCTTGCTGCTTGCGCCATATCCCAATCAAATCTCAAAAGATTATGGTGCAGTAATGCCATATACGATTTATTTGGCAATGGCGGGATTTTTGATGAGCTATCATCTGTTCCAAAAGTCAGGAAAGGTTTATGTGCGTGTGAATAAGTGGGTGACGATGGCTGTCATGGTGTTTTTTGTCCTGCTGTTAAATCCGATATATAACATAGGAACGGCTGCTTTCGCTGTATCAAAGCCAGCAAATGTCCATGATTCATTCAATTTTGTCGGGGAGCACATTTCATCAGAAAAAGCGGAACAGATACTAAAGTCATTTTTTCCTACGGATGAAACACTTTATTTGCACGATACAAACATGGATGTGCATTATTTCTACTCATTTGAAAGCAAAGGTTACAAAGCTGAGGTAGATGAAGTATCGCAGCTAATTCGTAATTATGAATACTTACAAAAAGCACATGGGAAAAAGCTAACGAATCAGGAGTACAAGCGAAAGTCCATCGCTTTCCTTGAGCGACACGGACGTGTGTTACATAAGGATCATATCGAAACAAAGGTATCTCAAGAAGACGGCCAGACAGTCGTACGTATTTACCTGAAAAATCAACTTCATAAAAAAGATCATGCTGATGATGGCGCGGTATTTTATTGGGAAAAGGAAACCTTAATGGGGTTTAGTGAAGATCCATCGATTTACCAGCTTGACTCTCTTCTGCATGTTCATATAACGGAACAAGACATTCAAGACAAAGTGGAACAAATGTTTACAGCGCTGAACATCTCAAAACAGCCTTATCAGATCACTGATATTGAAAGCAATAGCCTGCTCGGAAGCATGGTGAGAGTGGAAACAAAAGGTGGAATTGTTTTGGAATTTGAGGGCGAATCAGGTTGTTTACATAGTCTTTCGCTTCCGATGAAAAAGAATATCTCAATGGCTAACAGCCGGATGCAGCATCAGATATTATCGATCTTCGATGCTCGTGGATCAGAAAAGAAGAAAAAAAGCAGTCAGGGTGACATGGTGATGTATACTGATTCTTCTAAAACATATGAGTTTTTTGAAGATCAAGGTCAGCTAAACGTTTATGTATACAGCGATACACCTGATCAGTCATTCCCTTATACGTATCGTAATGGAACATTGGCTTACGAAAAGGTAGCTTCTCTATATCAGGATGTTATTTACAAAAAGCGTATGCGTCCGATTATCGTTCAAAGAGGGGATGAACGGCATTATGCATGGCTGATCATTATTCAGCCGTTTGGTTCAAATCGCCATGATGCCTATGTAGTGGATGGAGAAACACAAGAGGTGAAAAGGCTTTATGAATCATAAAGAAAAAGAGTCTGTTTTTGTAGACTTATACGACCTGTATAAAGAAGGAGAGCTAGAGGATGAATCAATGGAATGGATGAAACAGCATGAATCCCTATTTCAAAAGAATGCGGAAGACTTAAAGAGTAAAACTTGTTTAAAGAGAAGTCCCGGTGCTGAAGAAGAAAGCCAAATCAGATATATGAAAGTATACCTGTCTTCCATGTATATCTGTTTCATTTTATTGGCCATTTGGATGACGGTGTGGTTTTACTTTTAATGAAGCATAGGGATTCCATTGAGGACTTGTATCGGCAGTATTATCAAGAAATTTTAAATTATTTATTCAGAAGGACTCATCATCTTGAAACAGCCAAGGACTTAGCGCAGGACACGTTTGTAAAAGCTCTTAACGGTCTGGCTTCGTTTAGGGGGCATTCTTCCATCAGAACATGGCTCTACACCATTGCGCATCATACCTTTATCAATTGGTACCGAAGGGATGTCAATACCAATTTACTGAAATCAGCAAAAATGAAGGGTTAACGCAAACAACTTATGACCAGCCTGAACAGTATCTGTCACGGACGGTGAAAAGCGAAACACTGCGGCAGGAGCTCCTGAAGTTAAAAGATCAGCATCAATCCGTTTTGATTTTAAGAGAATTCCAAGAGCTTTCTTATGAAGAAATCGCTGAGATATTAGGATGGAGTCTTTCTAAGGTGAAAACCACATTGCACCGGGCTAGATTAGAGCTAAAGAAAAACATGACGAAAAGTAGAGAGGAGGAGCGGATATGACCTGCTTTCTAGTAAGAGACCTGCTTCCTCTGCATCTTGAAGGTGATTGTAAAAGAGAAACGGAACACGTTATAGAAGAGCATTTAAAAATGTGCAGCAGCTGCAGAGACATGTATGACACGATGGCTGAGCCATTTGAATTGGAAAGCGAACAGGCCGTTGAGGAGGCTTATCTGCCGGAAGAAGAACTGCGTTTTAAACAGAGGTACTATGGATTACTGATCATGAAAGCTGCCTGCTGGTTTGGAGCGGCGGTTGCCATGATGCTGATCATCAAACTGCTGATATAAAAAAAGCGCTTGTCCGATTCCGGCAAGCGCTTTTTTACATTAAGCCTGGGGATGAATCATATCGTAAATAGCGGCAAGCTGTTCTTGTGACAGGGCACTGAAGAGTTTTTCATAAACGTCAGCTTGCAGTGGCGTTGCACCTGCTTGTAGCGCTGCGTCTTTATCATAGCTGTACACATCATCTTGTAGCACAATGGCTGCTTGAAGAATGTGAATCTTGAGAGAAACAGCGGAGAAAAATTGTTCAAGTGCAAGTGCTTCTTTTTCTGTGAAGCCAAGTTCAACTGCTTTTTCTGTATCAAATTTGTAATTTCCATCCTCGAGATACACACATTGTGAAACAATGCTGAAAAATTCTGATGTCGATTCCCAGAGTGTAGCAATTACCTGAGCCTCTTCTTTTGTCATTCCTAACTCGACAGCTTTTTCGCTGTCAAAATAATATACACCGTCTTGTTCGTATATACATTGATTTAATATATCAATGAATGTATTGAGATCTTCGTTAGTGCTCGCCTGATGCTGGAGTTGAACAGCAGTGTTATCAACCGGTGTTTTTGCGCTGGCTGCATCAGGACCGAACGTTAATAGAGCAGCTGAGGTCATTGCGGCAGTCGTTAACATAGCTTTTTTTACAAATGTTTTCTTCATGTTTCTTCTCTCCTTTTTATGAATTGTGCTACAAATTCCATTATAGGGAGTAGTTTCCGGTGGAGGAATAGGCGCTATGGTATTTTATGTGTATCGTTGCCGAACTACTTTTTGAAGGCTGCACGTGTGATCGTTAGAACGATTGTCTATGTATGAAGGCTGTTTTGCATCTTCCTGACTAAGAAACAGGGGAGATAAGGCTTAAGAAATGAAAAACACCGCTTTCTTTGCGGTGTTTTTTGATTACAATGTCGCCGGCGGGGCAATGCTTTTAATCAAGCAAGCCTTGTTCGCGCATTTTCTTTTTTAATGTAAATCCGCCGCCCATGACAGCGCAAACAAGTACAATGCTGGCGATAATGCCTGCAGGGCTTTTTTCAGCGATAAAGACGCCGATCAGCATAATGCTGAAAACCGCTGCAAATGCAAATAATAGTAAAAGCCAATTCATTTTTTTCATAATTTCCATCCCCTTTTACGTCTTATATTAAGTTTACAGAAAAACGTGACGCTTTTAAAGAGGATGTGTGATATAATATGAAAGTTATCTAATTTTTTTAGGAGATGAAAAAGTGAAACTTCGAAATGATCTTCGCAACATCGCGATTATTGCCCACGTTGACCATGGGAAAACGACTCTAGTCGATCAGCTTTTACATCAGGCTGGTACGTTCCGTGCCAACGAACAGGTTGCTGAACGCGCAATGGACTCTAATGATCTTGAACGCGAACGCGGCATTACAATATTGGCGAAAAATACTGCGATTAACTATAAAGATACACGTATCAATATTTTGGACACCCCTGGACACGCAGACTTTGGGGGAGAAGTAGAACGGATTATGAAAATGGTTGACGGCGTAGTGCTTGTCGTTGACGCATATGAAGGCTGTATGCCTCAAACTCGTTTTGTTCTGAAAAAAGCTCTTGAGCAAAACCTGAACCCTGTTGTTGTTGTAAATAAAATTGACCGTGACTTTGCTCGTCCAGAGGAAGTTATTGATGAAGTTCTGGATCTGTTCATTGAGCTTGATGCTAATGAAGAGCAGCTCGAGTTCCCAGTGGTATATGCTTCCGCGATTAATGGAACAGCGAGTCTTGATCCGAAACAACAGGATGAAAACATGGAAGCTTTATATGAAACCATTATTAAGCATGTTCCGGCACCTGTTGATAATGCAGAGGAGCCGCTTCAATTCCAAGTTGCCCTTCTTGACTACAACGACTATGTAGGACGTATCGGAATCGGACGCGTATTCCGCGGCACAATGAAAGTCGGACAGCAGGTTTCTCTTATGAAGCTTGACGGAACGGCAAAGTCATTCCGTGTTACAAAGATTTTTGGTTTCCAAGGCTTAAAGCGTGTGGAAATTGAAGAAGCAAAAGCGGGAGACCTCGTTGCGGTTTCCGGGATGGAAGATATCAACGTTGGTGAAACAGTATGTCCTGTAGACCATCAAGATCCGCTTCCGGTGCTTCGCATTGATGAGCCGACACTTCAAATGACATTTGTCGTGAATAACAGTCCGTTTGCAGGCCGTGAAGGCAAATATGTAACGGCCCGCAAAATCGAAGAGCGTCTTCAATCACAGCTTCAGACGGATGTGAGCTTGCGTGTTGAGCCAACAGCTTCTCCTGATGCTTGGGTTGTTTCAGGACGCGGTGAGCTGCACTTGTCAATTTTAATTGAAAATATGCGTCGTGAGGGCTATGAGCTTCAAGTGTCAAAACCTGAAGTTATTATCAAAGAAATCGACGGCGTACGCTGTGAGCCTGTTGAACGTGTGCAAATTGATGTTCCTGAAGAGCATACTGGCTCTGTCATGGAATCAATGGGTGCCCGCAAAGGCGAAATGGTTGATATGATCAACAACGGAAACGGCCAAGTCCGTCTCATCTTTACAGTTCCTTCCCGCGGATTGATCGGTTACTCTACAGAATTCCTATCATTAACACGCGGATTCGGTATTTTGAACCATACGTTTGACAGCTACCAGCCGATGCAGGCAGGCCAAGTCGGCGGACGCCGTCAAGGTGTACTTGTGTCAATGGAAAACGGAAAAGCAACATCATACGGTATTCAAGGAATTGAAGACCGCGGTGTCATCTTCGTTGAGCCGGGTACTGAAGTATACGAAGGAATGATCGTTGGAGAGCATAACCGTGACAATGACCTTGTTGTTAACGTCAGCAAAATGAAACAGCAAACAAACGTCCGTTCTGCGACAAAGGATCAGACAACTACAATTAAAAAAGCGCGCATCATGTCTCTTGAGGAGTCTCTAGAGTACTTAAACGAAGATGAATATTGTGAAGTAACACCTGAATCCATCCGTTTAAGAAAGAAGATCCTCAATAAGAACGAACGTGAAAAAGCAGCTAAAAAGAAAAAAACAGCAGGATTGTCTTAATCTCGTGCAGAATTTGAAAAGATAGAACCCGTACGTTTACAGGGGAGGGAATCTTTTTGAATGACGTAAGCGAACGTCTGTCGTTCTTCGCCGCTCTATATCAAGTAGACCGGCAGCCTGCGGCAGGCATGTGGCTGCTGTACGGCACGATTTTTGTGTTGGCCGTTATTGTATTTAAGCTTGGATTTGCTAAACGGCTTCCTGTATTAAAATCTGCAGTGGTGTATGTATTTTTGGCTTTGGGCTGCACTGTTTTGACTTTTTTAGGGGTGTTTTTGCCCGTGGCAGAAGGATTGGTCGTCGCTGCGCTGATTTTAATCATTTACAAAATCCGGCTGTATCAGTCGAAAAAAGGACAGTCTGCAAAATCATAAAAGACTCAGCTGAAAGCTGAGTCTTTTTTGTGTTCTGTATGGTTAAGCGGCCGCTTTATTTTTTGACTTTTTCTTTTTTCTGCTGTCCCGGGTGAAAAGTAAATTTTCCCGTTTTCAGCCGTTCCTCTGTTTTTTTGGCAATCCGATCGTGGCATTCCTGGCACATATATGTATGGATCGGGCGGTTTCGAAGCCGTTTCGCGATCAGGGTATCATCATCAATTGTTTCAATTTTATCGCAAATAGAACATTTGACCCTCATCATATCACCTCTTTCACTAACATGTATTATAGCATGGATCAGAAGCTGTCCAAAATAAGAAAAAGCTAAAGCGCAAGGCTATAGCTTAGTCATTGTTGTTCTTTTTCATATGATGATCAGATTGATCGTTTTGCTCCTTCTCCATTTCCTGCTGCTGTTTTCTATTTAATTGGTCATTTTGCTGCTTTGTTTGCGGTTCGTCTTCATTGTCAATCACATCGTTAGGCACTTCGGGAAGCACTCGGCCGACAATTGCAGCTAATTCATCCAGTATGCCTGTTACCGGATGGCCTTCGCTGATTTCTCTGCTCATCTCACGAAGGCGGCTGACCGTATCGGGATCAGCAATGACCACTGCGTTAGCGCCATATCGATCATTCTTTAGCGCCTGAGCTACAGAATATTTAATGGTTTCCACTTTGCTTCTGTCCAAAGTATCATCGACATCAATCCCAACAACAGCATAACCTCCCAGCACAACGGCTGTTGCATCCTTGACGTCGGGGTTTTTTTCAGCAACGCTGACAAGATGCTTGGCAATATCGGTTCTTGTTCCATTGTCTTTTGTTTCTTGAGTTGTGTCCTTTACGTGAATCGGTTTAGTCTCCTGCTGTCCTGTTGATTCTTTTTCAACATTCTGACCCTGTTTTCCTTGTTGATAGGCACAAGCGGACAGGATAAGTGTCAGCTGTATGATAATGAAAAGAATTCGCACTTGCGGGTTCCCTCCTTAAAATGCTTTCATTAATTTTATTGTTGAATTAACCTTCTATCTTTATGCACAAAAACATATATTTTAGCAGGCATTCACCTTTTTCATCAAAAGAGAAGCAGGAAGAACTTTGACCCTTATATCAGGAGGCTGAGACTTGAGTAAAATTTATGTGTTAGATACGAATGTGTTATTACAGGATCCTAACGCGATATTTTCTTTTGAAGAAAATGAGGTTGTCATCCCTGCTGTCGTTTTAGAAGAGGTTGATTCAAAAAAACGGTATATGGACGAAGTTGGGAGGAATGCAAGGCACGTATCTAAGCTAATCGATGCGCTAAGACAAAAGGGCAGGCTGCATGAGCATGTACCGCTTGACACCGGCGGCACACTGAGAATTGAACTGAATCATCGTTCGTTTCACCAGCTGCAAGAGATCTTTATTGAAAAGACGAACGATAATCGCATATTAGCCGTTGCGAAAAACTTAAGCCTCGAGGAAGAAACCAAGGAAAATGGCAGGCCGGTTATCCTCGTCAGTAAGGATGTACTGGTCAGGGTTAAAGCCGACGCAATCGGACTGCTTGCTGAAGATTTCTTGAATGACCGGGTTGTGGACAATGATGAAATGTACAGCGGCTATAAAGATTTATATATCAGCCAGCAGCTGTTCAGCTCTTTTTACGGAAAAAATCAAATTTCAGTAAACGATGTGAAACAGCATGCGTTTTATCCGAATCAGTTTGCTTTAATGAAGGATGAGCTAGGAGGATCCTCCTCGGCAGTCGGAATTGCAGATAAAACCGGAACGGTATTAAAAAGACTCGTATTTGATGATGAACATATATGGGGAATCAGGCCGAAAAATGTACAGCAGACAATGGCATTAGAGCTTTTGCTGCGGGAAGATATTCCGCTTGTCACCCTGATCGGCAAAGCGGGAACCGGCAAAACGCTCTTAGCTTTGGCGGCAGGGCTATTACAGACAGAAGACTTGGGAATATATAAAAAGCTGGTCGTCGCAAGGCCGATTGTTCCTGTTGGCAAGGACATCGGGTATTTGCCAGGCGAAAAAGAGGAAAAGCTAAAGCCTTGGATGCAGCCGATTTTTGACAACTTAGAGTTTCTGTTTAATGCGAAAAAACCAGGGGAGCTTGATGCTATTTTGGCGGGAATTGGCTCAATTCAGGTAGAGGCGCTGACTTATATCAGAGGGAGAAGCATTCCAGATCAATTTATTATCATTGATGAAGCGCAAAATTTGACCAGGCATGAGGTGAAAACGTTGCTGACGAGAGTCGGTGAGGGCAGTAAAATTGTCTTAATGGGCGACCCTGAACAAATTGATCACCCATATTTAGACAGTCTGAACAATGGTTTGGCCTATGTGGTTGAGCGGTTTAAAGGACAACCCATCTCAGGCAGCGTGAAGCTGTTAAAAGGTGAGAGATCAGGTCTCGCCCAGCTTGCAGCTGATTTGCTGTAACACTTAAATGATTTCGATCTCTTTTACATCGGTAATCGGCTGTTTGTGATGAACCGGGTCTTCAAAGTAAATATGCACGGGGCCGCCTTCTTGAATCGGCTTGCCTGCCTCACTGAAATGGACAATACTGTTCAGAGCGGTTTCCAGAGAAACGGCGGCCTTTCCCGAACTTGTGACAAATACACATTGTGTCGCAGAGCTGTTCGGCTCAGCATTTTTCAGGACAGTCCCAAGTCTCATTGCGAAACTGCCGTTCATCAGTTTTTGCTTCTCATATTGCTTTTCCGTCTTTAATGTAGGCGGCGCGATTCGCCCCTCTCTGATGACGCGTTCCGGATCAAGGTCGGATTCATCCCCGGCTGATTGTAAATATGTGTCTTGACTGTCCCCTTTGCGGTCAAACGAAAATTTGCGATCATCAAAAATCCATACGCTTGGATCAATGGTAATTGGATATGTAACATTGCCTTTTACTTGGATAACGCTCATGATATGACCCCCTTCTCTCAAAATTATAAAAGTTTTCGCATGAATTGTCACTTTGTGTACAAATTATGTGTATTGAAATGCTGAGGGAACGAGGGTGTTTGCATGGTATGCCAGCATAATGATGAGCTTGAAGCCTTAGTGAAAAAGGCGAAAAAAGTAACGGACAAGGGGGAGGTAGCCAGCTATATTCCCGCCTTGGCAAAAGCTGATAAACACGACCTGTCAGTGGCGATTTATTATTCCAATAATGTTTGTCTGTCAGCAGGTGACGTAGAAAAAACATTTACGCTTCAAAGTATATCGAAAGTCCTTTCCCTTGCTTTGGTGTTAATGGAATACGGCAAAGATAAGGTCTTCAGTTATGTTGGACAGGAGCCGACCGGTGATCCGTTTAATTCAATTATCAAGCTCGAAACAGTGAATCCGAGCAAGCCGTTAAACCCTATGATTAATGCCGGGGCATTGGTAGTGACAAGTCTGATAAGGGGAAGAACGGTAAAAGAGAGACTTGATTATTTGCTTTCTTTTATCAGAAGGCTGACAAACAACCAAGAGATTACATACTGCCGGGAAGTGGCTGAATCTGAATACAGCACTTCAATGATTAATCGGGCGATGTGTTATTATATGAAGCAGTACGGCATTTTTGAAGATGATGTAGAGGCAGTAATGGATTTATATACGAAGCAATGCGCGATTGAGATGAACAGCTTGGATTTAGCGAAAATCGGATCTGTATTCGCATTGAACGGCAGACATCCAGAGACTGGGGAGCAGGTCATCTCAAAAGATGTCGCTAGAATTTGCAAAACGTTTATGGTGACGTGCGGAATGTACAATGCAAGCGGGGAATTCGCAATTAAGGTCGGAATTCCTGCGAAAAGCGGCGTATCCGGCGGGATAATGGGCATTTCGCCTTACGATTTCGGGATCGGCATATTCGGCCCCGCATTAGACGAAAAAGGGAACAGCATTGCAGGTGTAAAGCTTTTGGAAATAATGTCTGAGATGTACAGGCTGAGTATTTTTTAATTTATGTCATATGCTTAAATCCTCTTGCATTTTCTGTTGATACCCTTTATGATAAATAGAAGAATTAGGTACTCGCCTGGGGAACGGAGGGATACTTTTGGCTTCAGAGATGATAGTTGACCATCGGCAAAAAGCTTTTGAACTCTTAAAAGTGGACGCTGAGAAGATTTTGAAGCTGATCCGAGTACAAATGGATAACTTAACGATGCCTCAATGTCCTCTATATGAAGAGGTTTTAGATACTCAAATGTTCGGGCTTTCGAGGGAAATCGATTTTGCTGTCCGCCTGGGATTGGTTGATGAAAAAGACGGTAAAGACCTTTTATACACATTGGAGCGCGAATTGTCTGCTTTGCATGACGCGTTTACAGCTAAATAAATGATAAAACTCAAACTTATTAACAGTTTGGGTTTTTTTATAACCGCTATTTTTCTCTCATCTCATAAAAGACGGTCTTTTTTTACACATTCCTTCCGAATCGTATAGAGATTCTTCGTCTCGTTTGATAAATTGTAGTAAAATAAAAAAGATAAATACATAAAAACCATAGATAATGGAAGTTAGAAGCAGGGAAGAGGATGTTATGTTAAAAAAAATGCTAAAATCTTATGATTACTCACTGATATTCGCAATCGTTTTATTATGCGGATTCGGTTTAGTGATGGTATACAGCTCAAGCATGATTACGGCTGTCTCCCGGTATGGAGTAAGCAGTAATTTTTTCTTCATGCGGCAGCTGTTTGCTTTAATTGCGGGTGGCGCTCTATTTATTCTCATGGCGTTGTTTCCTTATAAAGCACTGGCCCATCAAAAGTTTCAGAAGGGGATACTGCTTGTATCTGTTCTTGCGCTTATCTCACTGTTTGTTTTCGGGCATGTTGCCGGAAACGCGCAGAGCTGGTTTAAAATCGGCGGAATGAGTATTCAGCCGGGGGAGTTTGTGAAACTGGTCGTGATTTTATACCTTGCAGCCGTATATGCAAAAAAACAAAGTTATATCGACCATCTGTTAACGGGAGTAGCCCCTCCGGTAGTCATGACGCTTATAATTTGTGGGTTAATTGCCATGCAGCCAGATTTCGGTACAGCCATGATTATAGGGTTAATTGCGACGTGCATGATCTTGTGCTCCGGCTTCAGCGGAAAGACGCTGGTGAGGCTTGTGATACTGGGCGGAATTGTTTTCATTTTAGTCAGCCCTATTATCTATTTGAATCAGGACAAAATTTTAACTGAAGGCCGTTTAGCGCGTTTTGAGAGTCTTGAAGACCCATTTAAGTATGCAAATTCATCAGGTTTGCAAGTGATCAATTCTTATTATGCGATCAGCTCAGGCGGCATTTTCGGCCTGGGGCTCGGTGAAAGTATCCAAAAATACGGATATCTGCCTGAATCACACACTGACTTTATTATGGCTGTCATTGCTGAAGAGCTCGGCATTTTTGGGGTATTGTTTGTGATTTTCTTATTGGGTTTTGTCGTCATAAAAGGTTTTTATATTGCCAGAAAATGCGAGGACCCGTTTGGAAGTCTTCTGGCGATCGGCATTTCAAGCATGATTGCCATCCAGTCGTTTATTAACCTTGGCGGTGTCAGCGGATTAATTCCGATTACAGGGGTTACGCTGCCATTTATCAGTTACGGGGGCTCTTCTTTGGTGCTGCTGCTGGGGAGTATGGGGATATTAGCGAATATCAGCATGTTTGTGAAATATTCAGAGAATAAGAAAAAGAAAGAGCCCTTGGCGCCGAAGGGAATGAAAAAGAAACAGCTCAAAAAAACTGTTTATCTGTAAAAAACAAGTGTGTACAGGGGAAGGATATTCCGCTATGATAGATTATATTCCATTCGGGTAAGGGGGAGAAAAGTTTGTCTCAGCAATCGATACAAAAAGTATTAGTAGCAAACAGGGGAGAAATTGCAATCCGAATATTCCGGGCGTGTACCGAGTTGAATATTCGTACAGTTGCGGTCTATTCAAAAGAAGATTCCGGTTCCTACCATCGGTACAAAGCGGATGAAGCATACTTGGTCGGTGAAGGGAAAAAACCGATTGATGCTTACCTGGATATTGAAGGTATCATTGATATTGCGAAAAGAAACAAAGTCGATGCAATTCATCCGGGATACGGTTTCTTATCTGAAAATATTCATTTTGCGAGACGATGTGAAGAAGAAGGCATCGTATTCATAGGGCCAAAATCCGAGCATCTCGATATGTTTGGTGACAAGGTAAAAGCGCGTGAGCAGGCAGAAAAAGCGGGAATCCCCGTGATTCCGGGAAGCGACGGTCCTGCCGAAACGCTTGAAGCCGTCGAACAATTTGGACAAGCTAACGGTTATCCGATCATCATTAAAGCCTCGCTTGGCGGCGGCGGCCGCGGTATGCGGATTGTCAGATCTGAAAGTGAAGTTAAAGAAGCATATGAGCGTGCTAAATCAGAGGCGAAAGCAGCCTTTGGCAATGATGAAGTTTATGTAGAAAAATTAATTGAGAATCCGAAACATATTGAGGTTCAGGTCATTGGAGACAAGCAGGGCAATGTCGTCCATCTTTTTGAGAGGGATTGCTCCGTTCAAAGACGCCATCAAAAAGTCATTGAAGTGGCGCCGAGTGTCTCGCTGTCACCTGAATTAAGGGACCAAATTTGTGAGGCTGCAGTTGCGCTTGCCAAAAATGTAAACTATATAAATGCGGGGACGGTCGAATTCCTTGTTGCAAACAACGAGTTCTACTTTATTGAAGTAAATCCTCGCGTACAAGTTGAACACACGATAACAGAAATGATTACTGGTGTCGATATTGTTCAAACTCAGATCCTTGTTGCCCAAGGGCACAGCCTTCACAGCAAAAAAGTAAATATTCCTGAGCAAAAGGACATTTTTACAATCGGCTATGCCATTCAGTCACGGGTTACGACTGAGGATCCGCAAAATGATTTCATGCCTGATACAGGAAAAATCATGGCTTACCGCTCAGGCGGCGGTTTTGGTGTCCGTCTTGATACCGGAAACAGCTTCCAGGGCGCCGTGATCACACCATACTATGATTCACTTCTCGTTAAGCTTTCAACTTGGGCTTTAACGTTTGAACAGGCAGCTGCCAAAATGGTGCGAAACCTTCAGGAGTTTAGAATCAGAGGCATAAAAACGAACATTCCGTTCCTTGAGAACGTTGCAAAGCATGAGAAGTTCCTGACAGGGCAATATGATACATCTTTCATTGATACAACGCCTGAATTATTTAATTTCCCTAAACAAAAAGACCGCGGAACGAAAATGCTCACTTACATCGGCAATGTGACAGTGAACGGCTTCCCTGGAATCGGGAAAAAAGAAAAACCGGCGTTTGACAAACCGTTAAGCGTAAAGGTAGACGTTGATCAGCAGCCTGCCAGAGGAACAAAGCAAATTCTCGATGAAAAAGGTGCAGAAGGGCTTGCAAATTGGGTTAAGGAGCAGAAATCTGTCCTTTTAACTGATACGACATTCAGGGATGCCCACCAATCGTTATTGGCAACTAGAATCAGATCGCATGATTTGAAAAAAATCGCAAATCCGACGGCTGCGTTATGGCCTGAACTATTCAGTATGGAAATGTGGGGAGGCGCGACCTTCGATGTAGCCTACCGATTCCTGAAAGAAGATCCGTGGAAACGTTTGGAAGATCTTCGCAAAGAAGTGCCGAATACCTTATTCCAGATGTTGCTTCGCTCATCAAATGCGGTCGGCTATACGAATTATCCGGACAATGTGATTAAAGAATTTGTGAAGCAATCAGCTCAATCCGGTATTGATGTGTTTCGTATTTTCGACAGCTTAAACTGGGTAAAAGGGATGACGTTAGCCATTGATGCTGTTAGGGATACCGGCAAAGTGGCAGAAGCTGCGATTTGTTATACGGGAGATATCCTTGACAAGAACCGGACGAAGTACGACCTTGCATATTATACATCGATGGCGAAGGAGCTTGAGGCGGCCGGAGCCCATATTCTCGGGATTAAAGATATGGCAGGGCTGTTAAAACCGCAGGCTGCATATGAGCTCGTTTCTGCGTTGAAAGAAACGATCGACATTCCGGTTCACCTTCATACGCATGATACGAGCGGAAACGGTATTTATATGTATGCGAAAGCTGTTGAAGCCGGCGTTGATATCATAGACGTGGCGGTCAGCTCAATGGCGGGATTAACGTCACAGCCTAGCGCGAGCGGATTTTATCATGCGATGGAAGGCAACGACCGCCGTCCGGAAATGAATGTCCAAGGCGTTGAATTGCTGTCCCAATATTGGGAGTCGGTGCGTAAATATTATAGTGAATTTGAAAGCGGAATGAAGTCTCCGCATACTGAAATTTATGAACACGAAATGCCAGGGGGCCAATACAGCAACCTGCAGCAGCAAGCCAAGGGAGTAGGCCTTGGCGACCGCTGGAACGAAGTCAAGGAAATGTACAGACGCGTGAACGATATGTTCGGTGACATCGTCAAGGTAACGCCTTCCTCAAAAGTAGTCGGAGATATGGCACTCTACATGGTGCAAAACAATCTGACTGAAAAAGACGTTTACGAAAAAGGTGAATCTTTAGATTTCCCTGATTCTGTCGTGGAGCTTTTTAAAGGAAATATCGGCCAGCCTCATGGCGGATTCCCAGAAAAACTGCAAAAGCTGATCTTAAAAGGGCAGGAGCCGATTACAGTCAGACCGGGCGAACTGCTTGAGCCGGTGTCATTTGAAGCGATCAAACAGGAATTTAAAGAGCAGCATAACTTGGAAATTTCAGATCAGGATGCTGTGGCATATGCCCTTTATCCTAAAGTCTTCACTGATTATGTGAAAACGACAGAAAGCTATGGAGACATCTCGGTATTAGATACACCGACATTCTTCTACGGTATGACATTAGGTGAAGAGATAGAAGTTGAAATTGAGCGCGGCAAAACGCTGATCGTTAAGCTGATTTCAATCGGTGAGCCTCAGCCTGATGCCACCCGCGTCGTTTATTTCGAACTCAACGGGCAGCCGCGTGAAGTAGTCATTAAAGATGAAAGCATTAAGTCTTCCGTTCAGGAAAGGCTGAAAGCAGACCGGACAAATCCAAGCCACATCGCAGCTTCTATGCCTGGAACCGTTATTAAGGTATTGGCTGAAGCAGGCACAAAAGTCAATAAAGGTGATCATTTGATGATTAATGAAGCGATGAAAATGGAAACAACGGTTCAGGCGCCTTTCTCAGGAACAATCAAGCAGGTTCATGTGAAAAATGGTGAGCCGATCCAAACGGGAGATCTGCTCCTTGAAATTGAAAAAGCATAATAAACAAAGAGTGTATATCATTTGATATACACTCTTGTTTTTTTATATAGAAAATGTGGAGTGAAACAGATGGTTAGAAGAGATATAAGGGGATTTCAGAGATTATACAATACTGTCACAAGCCCAAAATAAATAGAGGCTTATACAGCCAATATTTTAGATGCTTTGTAGTATGCCGTGCATATTTCTTTAAGCACTATCTGATTTAAAAGGCTTTAATACTTATGTTCGCGGGCTATAGATCCATATGAAATTTCTATAATCACGATAAGAAAGGGGACAGACCGAAGTGAGCTGCTCACTGATCATCAAATTCAGCAAAGGCTGGCCATTGAAACAATAAAGCGCCAAAACAAGACATGAAAAAAGACCAAAGCCGCCTAAGGCTTTGGTCTTGAGTCCTTATGATTGCCTAGATTCATAACGGAAACGAGCAATCAATAATAAGAAGTAGCATAGAACGCCAAACAGACAGGCAATAAAGAACGAGTGGGCAAGTGCAAAGCCCAGAGCCAGTTCAGAGTATACGATCATAATCCCGGACAGTGCCTGTAATGTAATGAAAATAAGACATGAGATCCATCCCCAAAAGATCTGTTTTTGATCTTTATAGGAGATAATAGCATGAACAGCGGCAACAATAATCCATACAAATAACAGTAAGGCTGCTGCTCTGTGGCCCATTTGCACCCATTCATGGAATTGGGTCGGAAGTCCATTGTTCAGCGGGCTGCACAGCGGCACATCAGGACATGCCAGGCTTGATTCAGTGTGTCTTACATATGCGCCTGTATACACAACGATATAGGAATATATTAAAATTCCTATCATGTGAAATTGCATCTTTTTGCCGATTTGAAGCGGCTTAACCAGTGTTCTGACTGATTTATCAGCTTCAAATATGAGCAATGTCAAAATAAGCACTGAAGCAAAAGAAATTAATGAGATGCCGAAGTGAAGCGCCATAATCAGCGCGTTCGAACCGAATACGACAGCCAATGCGCCAAGCAATGCCTGAAGAAATAAAAAGATAATTGACATGATCGCGAGAAACGTTGTTTCACGAAAAATCGGCGTGATTTTTCTCCATGACCAAAACGCAAGGCTTAGCACAAGGATAATAGAGATTCCGCTTGCGAATCGGTGGCTCCATTCAATAATTGAAGCCGGATTCAGTTCAGGGAAAAAACGGCCGTGACACAGCGGCCACTGTCTGCCGCATCCTTGGCCGGAACCTGTTTTTGTAACGAGGGCACCCCCGATTAAAACAATTAGCATGACAAATGTCGTCAGAACACCGAGAGCTTTTAATGCTTTATTCATACAATATTCACCTTCTCAACATACTGCTGCAATTTTATATACGTTCCAAGTGTAAGCGAATATGTGTTTTGTGGCAATTCCCAGAGCCTTTTGTTCACAAAAATATAATAGAATGACGGCTTCTGGAAAATGTACACTTGATTATTCATGCCGGGTCTGATAGAAATAAGGTAAACGCAATGCCGATTTGGAGATTGCCTTCATCTTTGGTAAAATTCATAAAAAGTTCACAAATAAATTCCTGTTTGTCGTTTAATATTTAATAGGATGTTTTTTTACAAGATGTTATCTTGTATGATAGAGTTGCAGGTTATTTTATTCTCCTGCGTTAGGTTTGTAAGGGAGGTTTACGTTATGGCTAACTCCAGAATCTTAAATGATACAGCTATAGACGGACAAATTGAAGAAACAACGGCATGGAAAGATTTTCTGTCCCTTATTAAAATAGGGATCGTCAATTCTAACCTCATCACGACTTTCACTGGAATGTGGCTTGCACTGCATATTTCCGGTTTGAGTTTTTTAGGCAATATAAACACCGTTCTTCTTACGTTAATCGGGTCTTCACTGATTATTGCGGGCTCCTGCGCGATCAATAACTGGTATGACCGGGACATTGACCATCTTATGGAGCGTACGAAAGTAAGACCGACGGTTACGGGTAAAATTCAGCCGAGTCAGGCGTTATGGTCTGGAATTTTGCTGGTTGCTTTAGGATTGATCATGCTGCTGATGACAACTGTCATGGCTGCTGTTATCGGTTTTATCGGAGTCTTTACGTATGTTGTATTGTACACAATGTGGACGAAACGCCGCTATACGATTAACACAGTAGTAGGAAGCGTTTCCGGTGCAGTGCCGCCGCTTATTGGATGGACGGCAGTGGAAGGGAATATCGGTGTCGTAGCATGGGTGTTATTCATGATTTTATTTATTTGGCAGATTCCTCACTTCTTAGCATTGGCTATCAAGAAAACTGAGGATTACAGAGCTGCAAATATTCCGATGCTTCCTGTCGTATACGGTTTTGAAGTGACAAAAAGACAAATTATTGTGTGGGTTGCGTGCCTGATGCCGCTTCCGTTTTTCCTTGGTAGCCTGGGTCTTCCGATTGTCATTCTCGGCTTGCTGTTAAATATCGGCTGGCTGATTCTTGGCTTAATGGGATTCCGCTCCAAGAATATCATGAAGTGGGCAACGCAGATGTTCGTTTACTCGCTTAACTACATGACAATCTATTTCGTTGCCATGGTTGTCTTGACGCTTTTCTAAAAAATAGATATGATGCTTGTTTTATCGCTTCAAAATAAACGATGACAACTAGTAAATGCCGCCTTGACCTCTTGTTTAATCAGGCGGCTTTACTTTTATACATAGATGGCATTTTGAGTAAAAAAACTCATAATTTAAGAGAAGAGGAAATGTAAGTGCTTTATTGGTGATAGGTTGGATGGCGATAGATTTCGATCCGCTTTCCGCCTTTGTATTGACCAGAAAAGGGGTTGGGTGAAATGGTAAAGCATTGGCGTCTTATTTTATTATTAGCCTTAGTGCCGCTTCTATTAAGCGGATGTGGAAAACCTTTTTTATCCACGCTCAAGCCTGCTGGCGAGGTGGCTGATAAACAGTATGACCTGACAGTGCTCAGCACATTGATTATGGTGGTTGTTGTTGCAGTAGTATCTGTTATCTTCTTTTATGTGATTGTGAGATTCAGAAGATCACGGGTCGGTGAGAACACGATACCGAAACAGGTAGAGGGGAATAAATTTTTAGAAATCACATGGACCGTGATCCCGATTTTGCTGCTCATTATTCTTGTGATTCCTGTTGTATTATATACGCTGGAGCTAGCGGACACATCACCAATGGATAAAAAAGGCCGCAAAGCTGAGGATGCTCTTGTAGTCAATGTTAGGGCAAATTTATACTGGTGGGAGTTTGAGTACCCTGATTACGGCATTATCACAAGCCAGGAGCTGATTGTACCGACAGATCAGCGTGTATATTTTAATTTAAAAGCCTCTGATGTAAAACATTCCTTCTGGATTCCTTCAGTTGGAGGAAAACTTGATACGAATACGGATAATGAAAATAAGTTCTTCCTGACATTTGATTCAAAACGAAGCAAAGAGGCAGGAGATATGTTTTTTGGGAAGTGTGCAGAGCTTTGCGGCCCTTCACATGCGCTGATGGATTTTAAGGTGAAGACGATGTCTGCAAAAGAATTTCAGGGCTGGACAAAAGAAATGAAGAACTATAAGTCTACAGCAGAGAGCGATTTGGCTAAGCAGGGTGAAGAACTGTTTAAAGAGAAAAACTGCCTGAGCTGCCATGCGGTAGAGCCGAATGATAAGCGTGCAGAAGCCGCTAGAACGGCACCTAACTTGGCGACCTTCGGTGAAAGGACAAAAGTGGCAGGGGTGAAAGAGGCCAACAAAGAAAATGTGAAGGCTTGGCTGAAGGACCCTGACAGCATAAAGCCGGGGAACAAAATGACAGGCACATATCCAAAGCTCTCAGACAGCGAAACAAATGCGCTTTATGAATACTTAAAAGGCTTAAAAGCGGAAAGCAAGTAGGGAAGAAAGGGAGATATTGGGGGAGGTCACATATGTTGAATGCGCTTACAGAAAAGCGGACGCGCGGATCTATGCTTTGGGATTATTTGACGACGGTGGACCATAAAAAAATCGCGATTCTTTATTTAGTGGCAGGGGGATTCTTCTTTCTTGTCGGGGGAATTGAAGCGATGTTTATCAGAATTCAGCTTGCAAAGCCGGAAAATGCGTTTCTCAGTGCTCAAGCGTACAATGAAGTAATGACTATGCACGGAACGACGATGATCTTTCTGGCTGCGATGCCGCTCTTATTTGCCTTGATGAATGCGGTTGTGCCTTTGCAGATCGGGGCTCGGGACGTTTCGTTTCCATTTTTAAACGCGCTTGGTTTTTGGCTCTTCTTTTTCGGGGGCATTTTCTTAAATCTAAGCTGGTTTTTGGGCGGAGCGCCAGATGCGGGCTGGACATCATATGCCTCACTTTCGCTTCATTCTAAAGGGCACGGCATAGACTTTTTCGTCCTCGGACTCCAAATATCGGGGCTCGGGACGCTGATAGCCGGGATTAACTTTTTGGCCACGATTATCAACATGAGGGCTCCGGGCATGACGTATATGAGGCTGCCTTTGTTTACATGGACGACATTTGTGGCCTCGGCATTGATTTTGTTCGCGTTTCCGCCGCTTACGGTTGGATTGGCTCTCATGATGCTGGATCGGCTGTTCGGAACCAATTTCTTTAATCCGGAGCTTGGCGGAAATACGGTCATTTGGGAACATTTATTTTGGATCTTCGGCCACCCGGAGGTTTATATCCTAATTTTGCCTGCATTCGGTATTTTTTCTGAGGTCATCCCTGTGTTCGCCAGAAAGCGTTTGTTTGGCTATTCTTCAATGGTTTTTGCAATCGTGCTCATTGGCTTTCTGGGCTTTATGGTTTGGGTGCACCACATGTTCACGACTGGTCTCGGCCCGATTGCAAATGCGATTTTTGCGGTTGCAACAATGGCTATCGCGATTCCGACCGGGATTAAGATTTTTAACTGGCTGTTGACGATTTGGGGAGGAAATGTGAAGTATACAACCGCTATGCTGTATGCTGTCTCATTTATTCCATCCTTTGTGCTCGGCGGTGTGACGGGAGTCATGCTGGCAGCTGCTGCGGCTGATTATCAGTTTCATGATACGTATTTTGTGGTTGCGCACTTCCACTACGTCATTATTGGCGGCGTTGTATTCGGCCTTTTAGCCGGTGTTCATTTCTGGTGGCCGAAAATGTTCGGTAAAATTCTGCATGAAACGATGGGGAAAATTTCATTTGTATTGTTTTTTATCGGCTTTCACCTCACGTTTTTCATTCAGCATTTTGTCGGCTTAATGGGGATGCCGCGCCGGGTTTATACGTTTTTGCCAGGACAGGGTCTGGAAACCGGCAACTTGATCAGTACAATCGGGGCGTTTTTTATGGCGGCAGCTGTTATTCTTCTGCTGGTCAATGTCATATGGACATCGGTAAAAGGTGAATATGTAGGTGCTGATCCATGGCATGACGGACGTACGCTGGAATGGACCGTTTCTTCACCGCCGCCGGAGTATAACTTTAAACAGCTTCCTTTTGTCAGAGGACTTGATCCGCTTTGGATCGAGAAGCAGGCAGGGCACAAATCAATGACGCCGGCGGAACCGGTTGATGATATTCATATGCCAAACGGCTCAATCCTGCCGCTCATCATTTCCTTCGGCCTTTTTGTCGCAGCGTTCGGGCTGCTGTACAGAAGTGATTACGCTTGGGGCCTGCCGGTGATCTTTATCGGGCTCGGCATCACATTTATTACGATGCTGCTTCGTTCAGTAATTGATGATCACGGCTATCATATTCATAAAGAGGAACTGCCGAACGATGATAAAGGGGTGAAGGCATAATGCAAGTTCAAGAAAAATTCACCGCAGAAACCTTTCCAGCTTCTCCTGAAAAAGTAACCCTGGAAGGGAAAAATAAATTTTTAGGCTTTTGGCTTTTTCTTGGCGGAGAGACTGTTCTGTTTGCGTCTCTCTTCGCCACGTTTCTTGCGCTTCGGAATTCAAATGCCGGTGATCCGCCTACGACGGAAATGTTCGATGTGACACTTGTATTCATTGCCACAATGCTTCTATTAACGAGCAGTTTAACGAGTGTGTACGCGATGTACCACATGAAGAACTTTTCCTTCGGCAAGATGCAGCTTTGGCTGGGAATTACGATTTTATTGGGGGCGGGCTTTTTAGGACTGGAAATCTATGAGTTCAAGCATTACACCCATGAATTTGGCTTTACCATCACAAGCTCTGCCCTTGGTTCTGCGTTTTACACGCTTGTCGGTACACACGGCGCCCACGTGGCATTTGGGCTTATGTGGATCAGCACGCTTATGATCCGCAATGCCAAGAGAGGGCTGAATCTGTATACGGCGCCTAAGTTTTACGTTGCCAGCCTTTATTGGCACTTTATTGATGTCGTGTGGGTCTTCATCTTTACCGTTGTATATTTAATGGGGATGGTGGGATAAACATGGTCGATAAAAAAAGCAGAGGGCATATCAATAGCGACCTTGAATTTAAGAAAAAAAAGCATGCCCGGGAGATGAAATATCAAGTCCTGTCTTTTGGTTTAATGATCGGTCTTACGATTGTTGCATTTCTGACTGTGGCCACGGACGGTGTCGGCAGCTGGTTTACGATTCCTTTCATTATTTTGCTAGCTGCAATTCAAGTCATTTTTCAGCTGTATTATTTCATGCATATGAATCAGAAAGGGCATGAGGCGCCGGCACTGTTTTTGTATTCAGGGGTGTTTGTCGCGTTTATCACTGTGCTTGCGTTTGTGACAATTATATGGTGGTAATTTGAACAGCCGCCGGAGGTGAAGAAATGAATCAGTTGGAGATATTTGGGTTTCGCGCGATGTGGAGCCCTTATCTTTTTTGTATCCTGTTAGGCATTACGGCGCTTTATCTCTATTTTTACAGGCGAATGTCTTCAAAGCCGAATCGAATAACTGGTAAAGAGATGGTGTGCTTTCTGTCGGCGATGCTGTTTTTATATGCAGCCGAGGGAAGCCCGGTTGATCTGCTCGGACATATTATGTTCAGTGCGCATATGGTGCAGATGGCCGTCCTGTATTTGGTTGTCCCGCCGCTGTTAATCGCGGGGATTCCTGCATGGCTCTGGGAAAAAATCATTTTCAGGCCTTCAATCAAACCGGTTTTTTCCTTTTTTACGACGCCTTTAATTGCTTTGCTTTTGTTTAACGGCATTTTTTCTTTATATCATGTACCGCTTATATTTGATACTGTCAAAACAGATCCGTTTTACCATACATTAATCACTTGGCTTATCTTTGTGCTTGCGTTCTTCATGTGGTGGCCGCTTGTTCATAAGGTTGAGCGTCTACGGCAGCTCAGCGGCTTGATGAAGCTGGGTTATATTATGGCGGACGGTATGCTGCTCACACCTGCTTGCGCCTTGATCATGTTCAGCGGTGCACCGTTATACGCCACCTATACAGATCCGGCTTTATGGGCTGAGGCAATGAGGCTTTGCGTGCCAGCGGATATGATGGGGCAGGTCCCATTAACAGGGCCAGAGATGTTGAATACACTGCCTTTGTTAGAGGATCAGCAGCTCGGAGCAGTCATGATGAAAATCATTCAGGAAATTGTGTACGGTACTTTTTTGGCCGTTATTTTTTTCCAATGGGTGAAGAAAGAAAGGGAAAAGGACGGGCAGGAGGAGCCGCCGTATATTCAGCAGACGATATCATAAAAGGTACAGCGAAATATGCTGTACCTTTTCGTTACATTTGAACTGTTTTTAACATGTTGGCTATGTCCTGAATCAGTGCCTTGCTTTTTGTCACAACCTGTACGGGAAACTCTTCCGTTTCTCCATATTCTACTCCATGAGGGTAGTAATGCTTTCCTAGGAGAGGGGACATTAATTGAATCACGGCGCGCCCGCTTCCGACATCGCCTTCTGCCGCAATACCTTGTATCCGCAGGTAAAACGTACCCTCAATCGTCGAAAACTTCTTGTCATAGGTGACTCTCTCGTAATCCCATTGACCCGCTCTGATAAGACCTTTGCTTTCCATTAAGTCGTCTAGCCAGCTGAGCTCAGCCTTAACCCCTTCAAGTCCGCTTTCAGTAAACTTCAACACTGACCCCTCCTTATAAAAATTACCTTTCCTGACAATCATAGTATGAAAGCGTTAAACTTTCAATGAATCTTCTTCTTTTGAAAGTATGCAAAAATTAAATTTTGACGACAATAGCACTAGACTAAAGGAGGTTAAACGGATGACAAAAATAAAAGATCTGATGACAGCCGACTTGCAATATTGCACGGTATTAGATAATGTATATGAAGCTGCAGTAAAGATGAAGGACGCAAATGTAGGAGCGATACCGGTAGTTGATGAGGACGGGGAAACATTGGTCGGCATCGTAACCGACCGCGATCTCGTATTAAGAGGAATCGCCATCAAAAAACCGAACTCGCAAAAAATCACTGACGCGATGACTGAAAAACCTGTCAGTGTGGAGGAAGATGCTTCAGTCGATGAGGTTCTTCATTTGATGGCATCGCATCAGCTCAGAAGGATACCAGTTACAAAAAATAAAAAACTGACTGGAATTGTCACGCTTGGTGATCTTTCTTTATCTGAGCAAACGAATGAACGTGCCGGCAGCGCCTTATCGGATATTTCCGAAGGGGATAATAGAGAAGAAGGCTTTTTTCATTAACACATAAATCTTTGACATGTTAAATAGGCTGTATTGTAATGGGATGTAAACAAGAGATTGTGAATCGCCACGGGGGTGATAGATTGAAAAATATATTGAGAGCAATGGTTATCCTTTTGATTATCTGCGGAACCTATGTTCTGTTTATTCAATATGGATCTGTTCCTGAAAAGAAATCAAATGACAGCGAGCCTCAGGTGTCGAATGAGGAAGCGCAAAGCGGCAAACGAATACATATGCCGACTTCAGGGTTATTGTCCTTCATGGGCAAGCACGCCGATGAAGTAACGAAAAAGCTTGGGGAACCTGAACGTATTGACCCTTCGGCTTATGATTACGATTGGTGGGTATACAATCAAGGTAAGGATCAATATATCCAAATCGGGGTATTAAACAATAAAGTGGTCACATTATTCGCGTCGGGTAATGATATTAACGCCAAGCCTTTCAAAATTGGAGAATCAACTGGCGAAGTATTCAAGACCACCCAGGTGGCACCATTTGTGAATGTAGAGTATAAAGGAAATTCCTATCGGTTTGAATTTTCTGAAGAAGATATCAATACAAGACCGACTGTAAAGGTAGGAAAGATGTATGTTCAGCTGTATATGGACAAATTTGAGGGGAAGCTATCCAGCATTAGGGCGTTTGATGCGCAAACCTTTGTAAAGCAAAGACCTTATGAGGTAGTGTACCGCGGAGAATTAATTAAACCGAAAGCCGTTTCAGACGAGAAATGGAGAAAAATCCAAACAACGAGTGAAAAGCAAATTCTTGATTTGACGAATGTCATACGCGTTAAACATGGACTTGCGAAGCTTGAATGGGATCAGCCAACGGCGGAGGTGGCATTTGGACATAGTGAGGATATGAAGGAAAATAATTATTTCTCCCATGTCTCTAAAAAATACGGCTCGCTGAAAGACCGCTTAGAAGAAGGGCATGTTGACTTTCAGCAAGCGGGAGAAAATATCGCATACAATTATGTGGACGGTCCGGCCGCTGTAGAAGGCTGGCTGAATAGCGAAGGCCATCGAAAAGCGCTTCTGAATTCAGATTATACGCATCTTGGAGTCGGAGTAGACCGAAAATATTACACCCAAAATTTTATTAAACGATGGTAATGAAAGCCGCGGACGAATGGTCCCGGTTTTTTCTATTTCCATACAAACTGGTCTGAATGAATGTGCTGATAGCTTACAGATAAGCCGTTTCCAATTCCTTCAGTCAGGCTTTTTCACCAGTGTATAGGGATATCGCTAAAAATTCATTTGGGAATGAATATAGGCGAACACAATGCCCGACAAAACGATACATTGTAGTAGGTAACGATTTTCGGAGGGGGTGAGGATTGTGGCGAATCAACATGCCAATCATTCAATCAATGACTTTAAACAATTCGTCAAAAAGCATCCCAAGCTGATAAAAGAAGTGCGCAAAGAACAAAGAAGCTGGCAGGACGTATATGAAAATTGGGTCCTCTTCGGGGAGAGCGATCCGATTTGGGATCCGTATCGGGAACCGGAAGAAGCTTCTGAAGCTGTGCCTGAAACACCGCAAAAAAATGATTTTGTCTCGAAAATGGTGACAGCGGTGAAAAAGATGGATGTCAATCAAATGAACGAACAAATCAATAAAATGAGCCAGTCGATCTCATCGTTGCAAAGCCTTCTTAATACATTTTCCGGAAGCGGACAGAAGCATTCTCAGCCAGGCTCTGGACAGCATCCTTTTTCTTTTCGAAAGGATTAAAAAAGGGGAGCTCATATGCGCAAAGAGGTTCAGGAATATATTTTAGCAAACGAAGAACGGAAACGATTCATCAGAGAACAGCCGATATGGTACCGCAGGCTTTCAAGAAAACCGGATGATCTGTCCTCCTTTCAGCTTGAAATGATGAATTTTTATGAAAAAACCATTCCGCATCGGGTGAATCAGTTTACGAACGGGATTCAAATGGCGCAAATGATGATGCAAATGTTTCAAGCGATGCGGACAAAAGATTAAAAGGCCCCGAAAAAGGGTCTTTTTTCATGCGGACATAAGGTTTTGTATACGGCTGCGGTTAAGCATTTTCCAATTGGCTGGTTTCATGGTAAACTAACAACTGGAGGTGCATGTTATGTATGCGACGATGGAATCCGTGCGGCTTCAAAGTGAAGCTCAGCAGCTTGCCGAGATGATTCTGCAGTCGGAGACGGCTGAGAACTACCGCAATTGTTACAAGCGTCTCCAGGAAGATGAAGAGGCAGGTCGGATTATTCGTTCTTTTATCAAAATAAAAGAGCAGTATGAGGATGTACAGCGTTTTGGCAAATATCATCCTGACTATAGAGAAATATCCCGGAAAATGAGGGAGATCAAACGTGAGCTGGACCTGAACGATAAGGTGGCTGACTTCAAGAGAGCTGAAAATGAGCTCCAGTCCATTCTTGATGAGGTCAGCGTTGAGATTGGGACAGCTGTTTCGGAGCATGTGAAAGTTCCGACTGGGAACCCTTATTTTGACGGTTTGTCTTCATGCGGAGGCGGTTGCGGTTCAGGCGGAAGCTGCGGATGTAAAGTGTCCTGACGAGACTGGCCGTCTCGTCTTTTACATATAAGAGAAAACAGGCAGGTGATTGTATTGGAGAATAGGCGCCAGGGCATGGTTGTGTATCTGCACTCCCTAAAGCAGAGCAAAATGCTGAGGAAGTTCGGGAATGTGCACTATGTATCAAAACGATTAAAATATGTCGTACTGTACTGTGATATGGACCAAATTGAAAAAACAATGGACAAGATTGCGTCTTACTCATTTGTGAAAAAAGTGGAGCCTTCTTATAAACCGTTTTTAAAATTGGAATTCGAGTCAAAGCTTGATAAGGCAAAAGAATACGATTATAAAATCGGCATATAGCTATAAAAAAATCCCCGCAGGCATCTGCGGGGTCCTTCTATTCCTTAATATGTTAAGGAGAAGGCAAAGGGAGAGGAGAAACCGGAGGAAGAACTTATGGGGAAACGTAAGTCTTCTCCGCGGTTGGCAACAACATCCTCTAGATGCTGTTGCTTATAGTATGGACAAGGATCATGCTGCCTATACACCTGTTTATCAAGATTAGCGTTCATTGTTTGGAAGAATGCTTTATGTTAAGATAGGATTGATTTTTTTCTATGTACATAGCGGCGTCCGGCCGAATAAAGAAACAAAATAGCTTTTAGAAAAAGTGGTGTGGAACATGAGAGTAATTTCTGGATCAAAAAAAGGCCGTTCACTAAAGGCTGTAGCCGGAACATCAACAAGACCGACAACCGACAAAGTGAAGGAATCCATTTTCAATATGATCGGCCCTTATTTTGACGGGGGCAGGGGACTTGACTTATTCGCAGGGAGCGGAGGTCTTGGAATCGAAGCGCTTTCACGCGGGTTTGAGCATTGTATATTCGTTGACCGTGATTTTAAAGCGATTCAAACGGTAAAATCTAATTTGAAAACGCTGGAGCTTACAAAACATGCACAGGTATACCGCAATGATGCGGAACGTGCTTTGCACGCTGCTGCTAAAAGAGAAACCGGCTTTCGCGGAATTTTTCTCGATCCGCCGTATAAGGAACAAAAGCTGAAAGCACTTTTAACTTTGATTGACGAATATCAAATGCTGGAAGAAGACGGCTTTATCGTCGCTGAGCATGACAGAGAGGTCGAGCTTCCCGAAACCGTAGGAGATCTTGTGATGACAAGAAAAGAAACCTATGGGTTAACAGGTGTAGCGATTTATAAAAAGAGGGGGTAGTGAGGTGGCGAGTATAGCTGTCTGTCCCGGCAGTTTTGATCCTGTGACCTACGGGCATCTGGACATCATCAAACGCGGGGCGCATATTTTTGAACAAGTGTATGTATGTGTGCTGAATAATTCTTCAAAAAAGCCTTTGTTCAGTGTGGAAGAACGGTGTGAGCTTCTGAGAGAAGTCACAAAAGACATTCCGAACATAACAGTTGAAACATCGCAAGGCCTGTTAATTGATTATGCAAAAAGAAAAAATGCGAAAGCGATTTTAAGAGGCTTGAGAGCTGTATCTGATTTTGAATACGAGATGCAGGGGACATCAGTAAACCGGGTGCTTGATGAATCTATTGAGACGTTTTTTATGATGACAAACAATCAATATTCGTTTCTAAGTTCAAGCATCGTAAAAGAAGTGGCAAGATACAACGGCTCGGTATCAGAGTTTGTACCGCCGGAAGTAGAGTTGGCGCTTCAGCAAAAATTCAGACAAGGATGAGGGTTTTGACTCATCCTTTTTTTGTTCCGTTTGTCAGTCTGTAAGAAAAAATGATAATGTACGTAAACAGCGCGCATAGTGTGACAGCAGGTCCGATCTGCACAAGCAGATTCCAGCCGTTTATAAAGGCAGTTGACATGTCACTGCTGTTAAGAGATTTAAATACATACTGATACGGATCATGCCATGCTGTGTAAAGAGGTTTCCATAAAAGCATGACGAAGACAGCGGCATAAACGCCCTGCAGCAAACGTGCGATAAAGAATGGTTTAAATCTAATGTCGGTTTCCGATAAAATACCTGCCACCTGAGCTTGTACGGAAAAGCCGCTAAACCCAAGAATAAAGCTGACGATAATGGCTTTTTGCAGAAGAGAAACATCTGTCTCGCTGACAAGCTTGCTGCCTAATGTAATTTCAAACATCCCTGATAAAAGCGGAATGTCCAATTGAGTCGGAAGCTGAAACAAAGTCAGTGCTCCTTTTGTGAAAACAGACAAAACATCAGTCAGCTGGACCACTGACAACAGCCGATTGAAGACAGAAAATAAAATAATAAAGCCGCCTACCATAAGAAGCGTTTGAACAGAAGACGTCACGGCGTCGCCTAAAATTTTACCTAAGGGCCGTTTTTCTGCAAGTCTGGCGGTATGAAGAGCGTGTAAAGCATCTTTGACTGAAGGGAAAGGTATCGTTTTCTTTCTTCTGAGATGCTGCTCTTCCTTGCGGCCATAGGAGCGCATTGTTAAACCGACGGCAAGATTCCCCAAATAGTGTGCAGAAGCTAATAAAATGCCTAGTGATGCGTTTTGAAAGAAACCGACGGCAACAGCGCCGAAAATAAAGAGCGGGTTTGAAGAATTGGTAAACGACGCGAGCCGTTCTGCCTCTACTCTTGAAATCTGATTTTCCTGCCGCAGACGGGCAGTGAGTTTTGCGCCCGCTGGGTTTCCTGATGCCATTCCCATAGCAAGAACGAAGCCGCCGACACCCGGCACGCGAAAGATCGGCCGCATAAAAGGCTCAAGCAAAACACCGACAAACCGCACAATGCCAAAGCCGATTAAGAGTTCGGACAGAATAAAAAATGGCAGCAATGACGGAAACACAACCTCCCACCACATAGACAGCCCGGTTTTAGAGGCTTCGAATGAGGCCTGTGGATGTGAGATGACAGTCGCTGTTAAAAAAAGAAAAAACGAGGCAATCAAAAGTGTATTAATCTTCGACAAGTTCATTCTTACCTCCCCGATGCTAAAAATGCCCAATGACATGTATATCATGATAAAATAATGTATGATGTAAAACGGCCAAGCAGTACCTGTCCTCTTGATTCTTTGTACTAATATACGAGCATAGGGGTTCAGTTTAGACCATAGAATTCGGTATACAGGGAATTCAGGCAGGAGGTTAACGCTTTGGCCAAACCTAAAATCGGGTTAGCGTTAGGATCGGGAGGGGCCAGAGGGCTTGCTCATCTCGGTGTGCTTTCCAGTTTACATAAGCACCAAATTGAAGTGGATATGATTGCAGGAAGCAGCATGGGCGCTTTGGTGGGCAGTTTTTACGCCGCCGGACATGACGTGGCAACGATGAAAAAAGTAGCCAAAGCCTTTAAACGAAGGCTTTATGCTGATTATACGGTGCCGAAACTCGGTTTTTTAAAAGGTGACCGCGTCAGACAGCTTGTGCATGCTTATACATTCGGAAAACCGATTGAAGAGCTCCAAATCCCGCTGGGCATTGTTGCGTGTGATCTACAGACGGGAGAAAAGATTGTGTTCCGAAAAGGATCAGTGTCAGATGCAGTGAGGGCCAGCATCAGCATCCCGGGTATCTTTATTCCGCAGCGGCTGGACGGACGCCTTCTTGTAGACGGCGCGGTCGTCGATCGAATTCCGGTTTCTGTTGTGAAAGACATGGGAGCTGATATTATCATCGCTTCGGATGTTTCCAGGGTTCGAAAAACTGAAACAGCAGTGCATATTTTTGATGTGATTATGCAAAGTATGGATATACTGCAAAATGAATTAGTGCGGCATCAAACAATTGCCGCAGATATCATGATTCGCCCTTCCCTTGAAACATACAGCTCAAGCTCGTTTGCCAATATTGAAGAAATGATATCGGCAGGCGAAGAGGCGACAAACCGAATGATCAGCAAGATAAGAAAAGAAATAGAGAATTGGGAGGGCTCATAATTTGCTACGTAAAAAACATTTTAGCTGGATGCTCGTCATCCTCATACTGATCGCCGTTTTATCATTTATAAAACTTCCATACTATATTACAAAACCGGGAGAAGCGACAGAGCTTGCTTCATTGATAAAAGTGGAGGGAGGCTACCCGGAAAAAGGAAGTCTGTCCTTAATGACTGTTAAAGTGGGACCGGCTAATCCATTTACATATGTGTGGGCAAAGATGCACCCTTATTATGAAATTGTTCCTGATGAGAGCATTAAGGAGGAAGGCGAATCAGATAAGGAGTATATGAAAAGACAGCTCCAAATGATGAAAAGCTCGCAAGAAAATGCGGTTATAGCCGCCTATCAAAAGGCAGGAAAAAAAGTCAGCTATTCCTTTAACGGCATATACGCAAGCTCAGTTGTAGAAAACATGCCGGCAAAAGGGAAAATAGAAGTCGGTGATAAAATCATCAGCGCAGACGGCAAAAACTATCAGTCTGCTGAAAAGCTGATTGATTATATCAGCAGCAAAAAAGCGGGAGATAAAGTCACGTTAAAGATCGAAAGAGAAGAAAAAGAAAAGCGTGTCACCCTTACGTTAAAACAATTTCCTGATGAGCCGGATCGGGCAGGAATCGGAGTTTCGCTTTATACAGACAGAAACGTGAAGGTAGAGCCTGATATTGATTTTGAAATCGAAAATATTGGCGGCCCGTCAGCAGGGTTAATGATGTCCCTTGAAATCTATAATCAGCTGACAAAACCAGACGAAACAAAAGGCTACGATATTGCGGGAACAGGTACGATTGATGTTGACGGAAAAGTAGGCCCGATCGGCGGCATTGATCAAAAAGTCGTCGCCGCAGACAAAGCCGGAAAAGACATTTTCTTCGCGCCAAATCAAAACGGCGCCAGCAATTCCGATTATAAGAACGCAGTAAAAACAGCAAAAGATATTGATTCAAATATGAAGATTGTGCCTGTTGATACCATGCAGGATGCGATTGATTATTTGAATAAGCTGAAAGCGAAAAGCACCTGATTCTCAGGTGCTTTTTCTATACATTTAAAAAGTGTTGTTCATCTTCGTCATATCGAATCGGTGCATGTCCGTATTCCTGTAGGTCAAACTCAGTTCTCAGCGGCTCTTCTATCGGCAGGCTGTAAATCCTGCTTGCTTTTACGTCCAGATCGAGAGCTGGATGGGAGAAAGAGGACAGTTTGCTGACAAGCGGAACAGACAGTGCTTTTTTCTTTTCGGATAAATAAGCCTGTCCTTTTTTCGTCATGCCGAGAAGCCTGATATACGGCGCCTTATCGTTGTCAAGCAGCTTTTGCATATCCTGTTTTTTTGTTCTGGTTAAAATGTGTGTATTCATCCGCTGGAGCCTTGTCCACGTATAGCGTTTTGTTTTCAGCAGTTCCATAAATTCCTGATAGGAGCTGGATTTTCTGATCGAACGAATAATTCTGTGCTCTAAACCTTCCTCCACCTCGTATACTTGCTGTAATTCCCGTGCCGTTACAGTTGAAAGGCTGTATTTTAAGTAAGAAAAGTAGCTTTCAGGTGTATGCCACAATCCGAAAGATTTGCGGTAAGCTGCTAATTCACGTGCAGATGCAGCAGGGAGAAAACGAAGGCAGGCTTCGAGATTCTGGCCAATCATCGCTTTTCTAATGCTTGTGGCACTTGCTATATGGTTTTCGCCTTCAGGGAGATCGGCATCATGATAGTCCGAAGAGATTCGTGCCGTAGTATAAGGTTTCATAGGATATCCCCCGGTTAGAATCGAGGTCACATACTGGTATCCCAAAATGTTATTTGGTTTTGACAAGTCAAGTGCACTTTCAGTATGCAAAATGGAGCTGAAGGCGATAGCCGCCGCTGCTGGGTAACTGGCCCCCTTTTTAAGTTCTTCTTTAATTCGGTCATTCAATATATGTTTATGCTCATCAATAAGCTGTGCTGTTTCTAAAAAAGGCTTGATATCCCCATTTTCACTCCCGAAAAACAGCGCCTCACATTCAAGTTCGTTCAGGATGGAAACACTGCCGCGTGCAAAAATGTCTGCTTTTTGCACGGCATAAAGATAAGGCAGCTCAATGACAAGATCAACTCCGCTTTGCAGCGCCATTTTTGTTCGGGCCCATTTTGATACAACAGCGGGTTCCCCGCGCTGTAAAAAATGTCCGCTCATGACCGCGACAGCCGTGTCACATCCGGTTTGCAGCTTTGCTGTTTGGGCATGATAAAGGTGACCGTTATGAAAGGGATTATATTCAACCACCAATCCGACAGCTTTCATATTTTTTCCGCCTTTCTTGCTATGTTTAAAAACGTATGGTACATTTGCAAATGAAAACTCTTACGCCTTATTTTTGTTTTAAGTGTATGCATAGCATATTCCGCTGTCAACGATACTTCAATGGCAGCATTATGCTGTAAAGAAAAAATATTGACAAAAACAATCTTAAAAGCTATAATCATGTTTGTTGCTTTCCTGAGGTGATACAAATGAAATGGACGATTTATCAGCTGCATCAAATGCCAAAACAAAGTTTTGAGTTTGATGAAACAGTTGAGTTAAATGAGCTGACAAAGCTGAATTCTGACATTCGCCGCATTTCTCCCGTTCGGGTGAAGGGCAGAGCGGATATCAAATCCAAACAGGTTTCGTTTGATTTTACAATTTCAGGCGAAATGCTTTTGCCATGCTCAAGAACACTCGTTGATGTTCCGTATCCATTTGAAATTTCAACAAAAGAACTGTTTATATTTCATCACACGGATGATATAGAAGATGATGACGTTCACATTGTTGAGGACGATACTATCGACATAACTCCGATCGTGAAAGAAGAAATTCTTTTAGAAATCCCTATGCAAATCTTTTGTGAATCTGAACAAGAAAAAGGAGCTGCTCCTCAAGAAGGAAAGGATTGGCAAGTCATTTCGGAAGAAGACAAGAAGAATCAAGTTGATCCGAGACTTGCAGCCCTTGAAAAGCTCTTAAAACAAGATGATGAATCTTAACTCTTTAAGGAGGTGGGAATAATGGCTGTACCTTTTAGAAGAACTTCTAAAATGAAGAAAAGATTGCGCCGTACACATTTCAAACTTAATGTACCTGGTATGACAGAATGTCCGTCATGCGGAGAGATGAAGTTGTCTCACCGTGTATGCAAAGCATGCGGATCATACAACGGCAAAGACATAAATGTAAAAAGTAACTAATGAGAAAAGCGCAGGGTGAAAGCCCTGCGCTTTTTCTTTTTCTCTTCCTGTCAGCTTGCGGAAAATTTGTGAGTGCAAATAGTCTATCTAATCTATTACCGGCATATGTATGAGATAAATAAGCTGACATGGAGGGAGATTGAATTTGACCATTACAAGACAAGATGCTTGGACTCAGGATGAGGATTTGCTGCTGGCAGAAGTGGTGCTTCGTCATATTCGAGAGGGAGGAACACAGCTTTCAGCCTTTGAGGAGGTTGGAAGGGCGCTGACCAGAACCGCGGCAGCCTGTGGTTTCAGGTGGAACTCGTATGTGAGAAAACAATACCAGTCAGGTATAGAGCTTGCAAAAAAGCAAAGGAAAGAACTGAGAAAGCAAATCGGCGTTCATTCGGTCAATATGCCGAATTCCATGAAGCAGACTGCCTCGGCATCGTCAGAAGGAAAACGAGATTTGTCCATTCAGGATGTCATTCAATTTCTCGAACAATTCAAAGAAACACCGTCTGCACAAGAATTTCAGCTTGAAAGGGAAAAATTGAAGGAGCAAATCCAATCGCTGCAAAAAGAGCTTGAGGATTTGCGGAGTGAAAATCAGACATTGCGGAATCAGCTAGAGATGACAGAAGAGGATTACAAGGCACTGATCGATATCATGGATCGGGCCAGAAAAATGGTTGTTTCGAAGGAAGACGGAAGAATGAAAAAAGCGGCTCAAGAAACGTAAAGAAACGCCTGAAATGAACCGGCCCTATAGTAAGAATAGGCCGGTTGTTTTGATTTCTATGCAGACTCTCCCGGTGTCATTTCGCGATCCATATCAGGATGCCAGATGAGCGGGTTTTCCCCTTTGTCCCGCGCCATATCATACTTAACAGTTTTAAAGTTCATTTTGTTCCAAAATTCCGCTGATTTCATTCTCGGATTTGTCCGGATCGGCATTTTGAATGATTTTGCAAATTCAACCAAGGCTCTCCCGTATCCCCTGTTCTGGTAGCCCGGAAGAACCTCAAGCTTCCACAGCTCCAAATAATCCTGGCGGTTGTCAAAATAGGGATTCGATTTGCCGTTAACTTGATACAGACTCATTCGTGCTACAAGTTTATCGCCAAAATAAATCCCGTAAAAAGGCGAGGTGCTGTCATTTTCAATAATATTATCCTGAAGTTCTTCAAGCATTGAAAGCTCCTGAATGCCGTATTCTTTGAATTTCTTGAATTCTTCCAGCGTTTTATAGTTGATAAGCAGACGTTCTACCTTTGTCAAACAAATCTCCCCCTTTGTTGTTTCTACATATATTGTAAACGCTTTATTTAAAAAATCCAAATATTTAAACTTTAATTTTAAGCACATGGGATCTTTGAGAAGTAATTTCTTCTTACTTCTGCTATGATAATACGTAAATGCTAAATTGGGTGTGACATCATGAAAATTGGAATTATCGGCGGAGGCTCCGTTGGTCTTTTATGCGCCTATTATTTGTCACTTTATCACGACGTGACTGTTGTGACGAGGCGGCAAGAACAGGCTGCGGCCATTCAGTCTGAAGGAATCCGGCTTTATAAAGGCGGGGAGGAATTCAGGGCTGATTGCAGTGCGGACACGAGTATCAATTCGGACTTTGACCTGCTTGTCGTGACAGTGAAGCAGCATCAGCTTCAATCTGTTTTTTCGTCGCTTGAACGAATCGGGAAGACGAATATATTATTTTTGCAAAACGGCATGGGGCATATCCACGACCTAAAAGACTGGCACGTTGGCCATTCCATTTATGTTGGAATCGTTGAGCACGGAGCTGTAAGAAAATCGGATACAGCTGTTGATCATACAGGCCTAGGTGCGATAAAATGGAGCGCGTTCGACGATGCTGAACCAGACCGGCTGAACATCTTGTTTCAGCATAACCATTCGGATTTTCCGATTTATTATGAGACGGATTGGTACCGTCTGCTGACGGGCAAGCTGATTGTAAATGCGTGTATTAATCCTTTAACTGCGTTATTGCAAGTGAAAAATGGAGAACTGCTGACAACGCCAGCTTATCTGGCTTTTATGAAGCTGGTATTTCAGGAGGCATGCCGCATTTTAAAACTTGAAAATGAAGAAAAGGCTTGGGAGCGGGTTCAGGCCGTTTGTGGGCAAACGAAAGAGAATCGTTCATCAATGCTGGTTGACGTCATTGGAGGCCGGCAGACGGAAGCTGACGCCATTATCGGATACTTATTGAAGGAAGCAAGTCTTCAAGGTCTTGATGCCGTCCACCTAGAGTTTTTATATGGCAGCATCAAAGCATTGGAGCGAAATACAAACAAAGTCTTTTGAGCTTTTTCGGTAACATGCTATACTCATTTCGGATCACTAACTATTTATTGGAGAAAGGAAGTTCTAGAAGATGCAGCTAACTGAACTTTCCATCAAAAATCAGAATGTGTTTGTACAGCACTATATAGATGGCAAAGAAGAAATGTCTTCTTTTTTTGATTACAGTATTCATCATAAGGACATGTGGCGCGAAAGACTGGAAGACTTATCTTCCCGGTTTTTCGCAAGAGAGGAATTGGCGGCGTACTTAACCTCTTACCATAATAAATTCGGTTCAAGTGCGATGCAGTCTGCTATTGAGAAGCTGAAGGACCCGTCAAGTGCCGCTGTAGTCGGCGGACAGCAGGCAGGACTTTTAACAGGACCGCTTTACACCATACATAAAATCATTTCAATCATTGTTTTAGCAAAGCAACAAGAAAAGGAACTGCAAGTGCCTGTCATACCAATCTTCTGGGTGGCTGGAGAAGACCACGATTTGGATGAGATTAATTTTGTTCACACATCTGAAGAGAATGGGCCTGTGAAAAAAAAGCTGCCTCAGTCTTATTGGAAGAAATCATCAGCAGCGAGTACATCGCTTGATCAGGAAAAGTGTGCCGCGTGGATAGATGATGTTTTTGCCGCTTTTGAAGAAACAGACCATACGAATACACTTCTCGACAATGTGAAACGATGTTTAAGGGAATCTGTTACGTTTACTGACTTCTTTGAACTGCTGATCGCGGATTTGTTCCAAGAAGAGGGCTTAGTTTTATTAAATTCTGGGGATCCGGGGATTAAAAAGCTGGAAACGGCCATGTTCCAAAAGATTCTTCGAGAAAATGATGAACTCGCCCGGGCTGTATCAGATCAGCAGGCCTTCATGCGTCAAGCAGGCTACAAACCGATTATCGAGTCCGGAAAAGAGCAGGCGAATCTGTTTTATGAATACGAAGATGAGCGTTTTTTAATTGAAAAAGATAACGGCCGATTTGTCATCAAAGAGCTTGATCTAGGATGGACGAGGGATGAACTTCATACACATATGGAAGAACATCCAGAGCGTTTCAGCAACAATGTTGTAACGAGACCGTTAATGCAGGAATTTCTCATTCCGACTTTAGCATTTATTGCAGGGCCTGGGGAAATCAATTATTGGGGCGAGCTCAAACAGGCATTTGCGGTGATGGGCTTCAAAATGCCTCCTGTCATGCCAAGGCTGAACATTACGATACTTGAGCGGCATATTGAGAAAAAACTGGCTGAACGGAATATCTCATTACAAGACGCGATTGAGCGCGGAACGGAGAATCAAAGAGAGACATACTTCGAGCGCCAGATTCCGGAAGAGTTTACGGCGGTGATGGATCAGGCGAAAAGCCAAATTGAAGCGATTCACAAAACGGTCCGGCAGGAGGCGTTAAAGGTTGATCAAAGCTTGGAACCTTTACTTCTGAAAAATGCCGCTTTTATTCAGGATCAGCTTCAATTCTTAGAGCGCACGGTGATGAAGCGAATTGAAGAAAAAGAAGGCTACGTCTTGAAGGATTATGAAAGAATTCAAAATAGCATTAAGCCGCTTCTTGCGCCGCAAGAACGGATTTGGAATATCATGTATTATTTGAACAGGTACGGTCCAAAATTCTTCACGACATTCAAGAATCTGCCATTTTCTTTTCAAAATCAACATCAAGTTGTCAAACTTTGAAATAAAGTTTTAAAGAACCCTGACTAGTTCAGGGTTTTTTTTTATGGGTAAACAGTGTAAAATGAAGTTGTGGAGCGAAGTGGTGAATAGTGGTGAGTTAAGGAGAGAAAGTGGGGCAAGAGATCATGTTTATGGGTGAATATCAGCATACCATCGATGCGAAAGGCCGCATGATCGTACCCGCTAAATTCAGAGAAGGCCTAGGTGAGCAATTTGTGCTGACTAGAGGACTTGACCAATGTCTCTTCGGCTACCCTATGCACGAATGGAAACAAATTGAAGAAAAACTAAAAGCTCTTCCTCTCACAAAGAAAGATGCCCGCGCGTTTACCCGTTTCTTCTTTTCAGGGGCGACTGAATGCGAACTGGATAAGCAAGGCAGGGTAAATATCGCATCATCTCTATTGAATTACGCCAAACTGGAAAAAGAATGTGTTGTTATCGGGGTTTCTAATCGAATTGAATTGTGGAGTAAAGTAATTTGGGAACAATACACAGAAGAGCAAGAAGATTCATTTGCTGAAATTGCTGAAAACATGATTGGGTTTGATATATAATGATTCTTCGTGTATAACACTCTAAAAACAATTTCAATTCATCCTGATAAAAGGTGGGACCAACACAATATGTTTCAACACAAGACAGTACTTCTTCGTGAAACCGTAGACGGACTTAATATTAAACCAGACGGTACATATGTAGACTGCACACTCGGCGGAGCTGGGCATAGTACATACTTATTGCAGCAGTTATCCGAGAAGGGGCGTTTAATCGCTTTTGACCAAGATGATACGGCATTACAGCATGCTAAAGAAGTGTTGTCCGATTATAAAGGACAGCTCATTCTGATTAAAAGCAATTTCAGGTATTTAAAAGAATATTTGAATGAACAAGGCGTTACAGAAGTAGACGGCATTTTATTTGATTTAGGGGTGTCCTCTCCGCAGCTGGATACACCGGAGCGCGGATTCAGTTACCATCATGACGCACCGTTGGACATGAGGATGGACCAGTCGGCTACGCTTTCGGCGAAAGAAGTCGTTAATGAGTGGCGCTATGAGGATCTCGTCCGTATTTTCTTTAAATACGGAGAAGAGAAGTTCAGTAAACAGATCGCCAGAAAAATTGAGGAGGCAAGAATGAAGTCTCCTATTCAAACTACGGGCCAACTGGTCGATCTAATAAAAGACGCGATTCCCGCTCCAGCGAGAAGGAGCGGGGGACATCCCGCTAAACGCGTGTTTCAGGCAATCAGAATTGCCGTAAACGATGAACTTAGGGTGTTTGAAGAAGCTTTGGAGCAGGCAATTGAGGTTCTGAAGCCAGGGGGCAGGGTATCGGTCATTACCTTCCACTCGCTAGAAGACAGAATTTGCAAAACCACTTTTAAAGAAAAGTCGTCGCTTCCGGAACTTCCTCCGGGACTTCCTGTTATACCGGAAGAGTTTGAACCGGAGCTGAAGCTCATCACACGAAAACCGATTACGGCATCTCAAGAAGAGCTTGAAGAGAACAACCGGGCTCGTTCTGCCAAGCTTCGGATTGCTGAAAAAAGAAAATAACGAAACGCGAACGCAAAATTAAAAGGAGGTCATCAGCCTATGAGCAATTTAGCTTACCAACCAGAGAAACAGCAGCGGCATGCGATCAGTCCTGAGAAAAAAGTGATTGTCAAGAAAAGGGCTTCCATTACTCTCGGAGAAAAAGTGCTTCTTGTCCTCTTTGCTGCGGCGGTGCTCAGCGTATCGCTTTTGATCGTATCGAAGGCGTATGCGGCATATCAAACCAATATTGAGGTGCAAAAGCTTGAGGAGCAAATTTCATCCGAAAATAAGCAAATTGGTGACCTCGAAAAAAGCGTTGCTGATTTAAGCAAACCGCAGCGCATTATGGACATTGCGAAAAAGAACGGCTTGAATTTAAAAGATAAAAAAGTGAAAAACATACAGGAATGATTCAAATGCCAAAAAAGAATAAATTTATGAATAGAGGAGCAGCGATTCTAAGTATTTGTTTCGCTCTCTTTTTCTTTGTCATCCTGGGGAGAATGGCATATATTCAAATAACCGGAAAAGCGAACGGCGAAGTGCTTGCGACAAAAGCGACAGAGCAGCATGAAAAGAAACGGACCATCGAAGCGAGCCGCGGCTCGATTTTAGACCGAAAAGGAAAAGTCATTGCAGAGGACACAGCGACGTATAAACTGATTGCGATTCTCGATAAAAAAATGACCACTGATGTCAAGCATCCTCAGCATGTTGTAAACAAAGAAAAAACGGCGGAAGCATTGTCTAAAGTGATAAACTTGGACAAGGCCGACATCCTTGATATCTTAAATAAAGATGCAAAACAAGTCGAGTTTGGCTCAGCTGGCCGGGATATTACGTATTCACAAAAGCAAAAAATCGAAAAAATGAAACTCCCGGGCATTTCATTTTTACGGGATACAAAACGCTACTATCCAAACGGAGTATTTGCATCTAATCTAATCGGCTATGCCGAGGTTGATGAAGAAACAAATGAAATTTCCGGCGCGATGGGATTAGAAAAAGTGCTGGATAAGTATTTGAAGGAGCGGGACGGATATGTGACATATGAAAGCGACAAATCCGGCTGGGAGCTCCCGAACAGCAAAAATAAAATTACAGCGCCAAAAAATGGTGACAATGTATATTTAACCATTGACCAGAAAATTCAAACCTTTTTGGAAGACAGCATGACAAAAGTGGCGCAAAAGTATAATCCGAAAAAAATCATGGCCGCAGTCGTTGATCCGAAAACGGGCAAAGTCCTTGCCATGGGACAGCGCCCAAGCTTTGATCCGAACAAGCGCGATGTGACAAACTACTATAATGATTTGATTTCATATGCGTATGAACCCGGGTCCACGATGAAGATCTTTACACTCGCTGCTGCGATGCAGGAAAACGTGTTTAATGCGAACGAAAAATATAAATCAGGGACATTTGAAGTTGGCGGAGCACCTGTTAAGGATCACAATAACGGTGTAGGCTGGGGTCCGACAACATATCATGACGGCGTCCTAAGGTCGTCGAATGTCGCTTTTGCGAAACTGGCGAAAGAAAAGCTGGGATATGACCGCCTCAATCAATATTTGCACAAATTCAATTTTTACCAGAAAACAGGTATTGATTTGCCAGGAGAAGTCTCCAGCAAAATCAACTTTAAATATGAATTTGATAAGGCGTCAACTGCATATGGCCAAGCGTCTGCGGTCACACCAATTCAGCAGATTCAGGCCGCAACGGCAATTGCAAATGACGGTAAAATGATGAAACCTTATGTCATTGACCATATCGTTGACCCTGATAAAGATAAAACTATTTATCAAAATAAGCCGGAATCAGCCGGAACTCCAATTTCTGCAAGTACTGCGAAAAAGGTGCGGGATATATTAGGAGAAGTCGTTACATCGAAGATCGGAACAGGGCAAGCTTATAAAATCGAAGGTTTTGATGTTGCCGGGAAAACAGGTACTGCGCAAATAGCCGGTAAAGGCGGATATTTAGACGGCACAGATAACTATATCTTTTCGTTTATGGGTATGGCGCCAAAAGATGATCCTGAGCTTTTAATTTATGTTGCTGTACAGCAGCCGCAACTAAAAGCAGGACAAAGCAGTTCAGATCCAGTATCAGAAATCTTCAATCCAACAATGAAAAATAGCCTGCACTACCTAAACATCGAACCAACTGAAAAATCTGACTCAGATAAGGAAGAAACAAAAGCGCAGACAATGCCTGATTTAACAGATCAAACGGTAGCTGCTGCTCAAAAGAAAGCAAAAGAGGAGAATCTCACACCAATTGTCATCGGCAGTGATGTCGCTGTAAAAGAACAGTATCCGAAAGCGGATGAGGAAGTTCTCACCAATCAAAAGGTCTTCCTGAAAACGGGCGGCAAAATCAAAATGCCTGATATGACAGGCTGGTCGAGAAGAGAGGTTCTGCAGTACGGCGAGCTCGCGGGAATTCATATTGAAGTAAGCGGACAAGGCTACGCTGTCAGCCAAAGTGTTAAGAAAGACAAAGAAATCAAAGACAAAACCGTAATCAAGGTTAAGTTTAAAAATCCTGATTAAAAAGAAAGCCGTCGTTATGCAGGCTTTCTTTTTTTATGCCTTCAGAGGAGCATCGTTCTACCTGTCCAAATTCAGGCATAAAATGAAACAAGCCTAAATAAGGAGTGAACGGTCTCTTGCGCGTCTCGAATGTAACGGTTAGAAAACGTTTATTATTTGTTTTGCTTTTTGGCGTGATCGTGTTTCTGATCATTGATACAAGGCTGGGGTATGTTCAGTTTGTGATGGGCGAAAAACTGACTTCGCTAGCGAAAGATTCCTGGAGCCGGAACTTGCCGTTTGAGCCGGAGAGAGGCGAGATTCTGGATCGGAATGGTGTGAAGCTCGCAACAAATAAAAGTGCGCCGACCGTATTCGTCGTGCCGCGCCAAGTTCAGAATCCGATGAAAACGAGCAAGCAGCTTGCGGCGGTGCTCAATATGTCAGAAGAAAAAGTATATAAACATGTGACAAAAAAAGCGTCAATCGAAAAGATCACTCCTGAAGGGAGAAAAATTTCAAATGAGAAGGCGAAAGAAATCAAAGCGCTTGATTTAAAAGGTGTGTATGTTGCGGAGGACAGTATCCGTCATTACCCGTTCGGCAGCTTTTTATCTCATGTGCTTGGATTTGCAGGAATTGACAACCAAGGGCTCCTTGGACTTGAAGCCTATTACGACGATGATTTAAAAGGGGAAAAAGGTTCTGTTAAGTTTTATACAGATGCCAAGGGGAAGAAGATGCCTGATGAAGCGGATGACTATACGCCGCCTAAGGATGGGCTTGATATGAAGCTGACAGTTGATTCAAAGGTTCAGACGATAATGGAAAGAGAGCTTGATAACGCTGAGGCCAAATATCATCCGGACGGCATGATTGCCGTAGCCATGAATCCGAAAAACGGAGAAATTTTGGGGATGTCTAGCAGGCCTGACTTCGACCCTGCTGATTACCAATCTGTTGATCCGTCCGTCTACAATCGAAATCTGCCAGTATGGAGCACGTATGAACCGGGATCTACCTTTAAAATTATTACACTTGCAGCAGCCCTTGAAGAGCAAAAAGTAAATTTGAAACGGGATCAATTTTATGATAAAGGGCATGCTGAAGTGGACGGAGCGAGACTGCGGTGCTGGAAAAGAGGCGGGCACGGGCTGCAGACGTATCTGGAAGTTGTGCAGAACTCCTGCAACCCGGGGTTTGTTGAATTAGGCGAGCGCTTAGGAAAGGAAAAGCTTTTCAAATATATCAAAGACTTTGGTTTTGGACAAAAAACGGGGATTGATCTCCAAGGCGAGGGAACAGGCATCTTATTCCCGCTTGAGAGAGTGGGCCCGGTGGAGCAAGCAACTACGGCTTTCGGACAGGGAGTATCCGTCACGCCGATTCAGCAGGTTGCAGCAGTATCCGCCGCTGTAAACGGAGGAACGCTCTATACACCTTATATTGCAAAGGAATGGATCGATCCTGTTACGAAGAAAACGGTCAAAAAACAATCACCAATCGCAAAGAAACAAGTCATTTCTGAGGAAACATCCAAACAAATCCGCTATGCTCTAGAAAGCGTCGTCGCAGAAGGAACCGGCCGCAATGCATTTGTAGAAGGATATCGTGTCGGAGGAAAAACGGGAACTGCACAAAAGGTTAAAGATGGAAAATATCTTGAAAACAACCATATTGTATCATTTATCGGTTTCGCGCCAGCAGATGATCCGAGTCTAGTCGTCTACGTTGCGGTGGATAACCCGAAAGGCACGATTCAGTTTGGCGGAACGGTGGCAGCGCCTATTGTCGGAAATATTATGAGAGACAGTCTGCCGGAACTTGGTGTGAAGCCCCGGAAAAATCAAATCGAGAAAAAATACCAATGGAACGACACAAAAACAATAGAAGTTCCGAATGTTGTAGGGATGTCTGTCTCAGATCTTGAGTCACTATTGGTGAATCTCAATGTGGATGCTTCCGGGAAAGGGAGCAAAATCGTTAAACAATCGCCAGCTGCCGGAACGAAAGTAAAAGAAGGCTCAAAGATACGCGTGTATTTGACTGAAGAAGATGAAAAGGAGGCAGCCGATTGATTCGGGCTGCCTATTCTTTTATTGCAGAAAAAATGCTGATATCTTTCAAGATTAGCTGGATGTATCCTTTTATTTACGCTAAAATATGAACTGTATGCTTAAAATCATTACCACATCATTTGATGTGACTTCAATGATAAAAAGAACGAATTAGAATGTTGAGAGGTTTGATACGATGAAACTTACAAAGCTGCTTACATACTTAACAACCGAACCTTCTGTAAACGACTCACAAGACCCTGAAATAACTTCAATTGAGATGGACTCCAGGGAAGTAAAGAAAGGGAGTCTTTTTGTATGTGTAAAAGGGTATACGGTGGATGGCCACGATTTTGCGCAAAAAGCAGTAGAAAACGGTGCAGCGGCTATTGTGGCAGAAAGAGAGGTCGATGTGAATGTTCCTGTTATTATTGTCCGGCAGTCACTTCGCGCGCTCAGCGTTTTGTCTGATGCGTTTTACGGACAGCCGACGAAGAAGCTTCAGCTGATTGGGATAACAGGGACAAACGGCAAAACATCAACGACCCACATGGTCGATGAGATTCTGAAAAAAGCGGGAAAACGCACAGGCTTGATCGGTACAATGTACATGAAAATCGGAGACGAAACACTTCCTGTTAAAAACACGACTCCGGAAAGCGTCACGCTGCAGAAAACGTTTAAGAAAATGAATGACAAGCACGTTGACACTGCAATCATGGAGGTTTCTTCCCACGCTTTGTCTTTAGGACGCGTCCATGGCTGTGATTATGATATTGCCGTGTTTACGAATTTAACACAGGACCATCTGGACTATCATAAAACGATGGATGAGTACCGGCATGCAAAAAGCTTGCTCTTTTCCCAACTTGGCGGGGCTTTCAACCATGAACATCCAAAGCGTGCCGTCCTGAATGCTGACGATGAGGCGAGCGCTTATTTTGAAAAGGTAACAGCTGCGCATATCTCTACATACGGAATTAAAAACGATGCTGATGTGATGGCGAAGAACATCAGTATCACTGCACAGGGCACAAGCTTTGATCTCGTGACAAACAAAGGCACGAAGCACATCACGATGTCTCTCGTCGGACAATTTAATGTGTATAACGTGCTGGCCGCTGTTGCGACATGTATTGCAGCAGGCATACCGTTTGAAATCATCACTGAGGCTGTTGAAGAATTGCATGGTGTAAGAGGCCGTTTTGAATTGGTCAATCAGCAGCAGGAGTTTCCTGTCATTGTAGACTACGCGCACACACCGGACAGCCTTGAAAATGTGCTGGAGACATGCAGAGACATGACGGAAGGAAAGCTATTTGTCGTTGTCGGCTGCGGAGGAGACAGAGATAAGACGAAGCGCCCGAAAATGGCTAAAATTGCTGTGGAGCTGGCTGACGAGCCGATTTTCACGTCAGATAACCCGAGAAGCGAAGATCCTCGCGCGATTTTAAGAGATATGGAAGCCGGAGTAGAGAACGCATACTATCACAGTATTGCAAACCGCGAGCAGGCGATCTTTTTCGCAATTGCCAATGCCAAAAAAGGCGACGTTGTCCTCATTGCCGGAAAAGGACATGAAACCTATCAGCAGATCGGAAATGAAACTTTCGATTTTGATGATGCTGAAGTAGCGGCGAGAGCCATTGTTGAACTCAATAAGAATAAGACGAATTCATAGGAAAGAGATGTTACTGAATAATGGAGCTTGAAAAGATTTTTCATATGGAAAAAAATCATGAATATGATAACTACGTATGTCGTTTGAAAGAAACAGGAGGAGAAAAGGACAATGCTTGAGCAAGTCATTCTGTTTACAATTTTAATGGGGTTTTTAATTAGTGTTCTGCTCTCTCCGATTCTTATTCCGTTTTTAAGAAGATTAAAATTCGGCCAGAGTATTAGAGAAGAAGGACCGAAATCACATCAGAAAAAATCAGGGACACCGACAATGGGCGGGGTCATGATCATACTTTCTATCATAGTGACAACAATTGTTATGACACAGAAGTTTTCAGAAATAAGCCCCGAAATGGTGCTGCTTCTGTTTGTTACGCTAGGCTACGGTTTGCTTGGCTTTTTAGATGATTACATCAAGGTTGTCATGAAGCGCAATCTTGGATTGACATCAAAGCAAAAGCTGATCGGACAAATTATTATTGCGGTTGTATTTTACGCCGTGTATCATTACTACAATTTTGCGACGGATATTCGCATTCCTGGAACTGACTTATCATTTGATCTTGGCTGGGCTTACTTTATCCTTGTGCTCTTTATGCTAGTCGGCGGATCAAACGCAGTTAACCTGACTGACGGCCTTGACGGGTTATTATCCGGTACTGCGGCGATTGCCTTTGGCGCCTTTGCCATTCTGGCATGGAATCAGTCTCAATATGACGTAGCGATTTTCTCAGTTGCCGTTGTCGGTGCAGTTCTGGGCTTCCTTGTATTTAATGCTCATCCGGCCAAAGTTTTTATGGGAGATACGGGATCGCTTGCATTGGGAGGAGCCATCGTTACCATTGCCATTTTAACGAAATTAGAGATCCTGCTGGTTATCATCGGCGGTGTATTCGTTATCGAGACATTATCCGTTATTTTGCAGGTCATCAGCTTTAAAACGACAGGTAAACGAATCTTTAAAATGAGTCCGCTTCATCACCATTATGAGCTTGTCGGCTGGTCTGAATGGAGAGTAGTCGTGACGTTTTGGGCTGCGGGACTTTTGCTTGCCGTTTTAGGAATTTACATCGAGGTGTGGTTATAAGTGGAAAATGATCAATTTTTACAGAAACAGCATTTTTTAATCCTTGGGCTTGCGAAAAGCGGATATGCGGCGGCCTCCATTCTTCATGAAAAAGGCATTTATGTTGCAGTCAATGATCAAAAGCCTTTTGAAGAAAATGAACCGGCACAAAAGCTTTCTGAAAAAGGAATCGAAGTTGTTTGCGGAGAGCATCCAGTTTCTCTGTTCGATCAGCATCAAATCACGATTCTGATCAAAAACCCGGGAATTCCTTATGAAAATATCATGGTTCAGGAAGCAGAGAAACGAGGTATTCCGGTTTGGACGGAAATTGAGCTCGCTTACTACCTGACCAGCGCCAAGTTTATCGGGATTACCGGATCGAACGGTAAAACGACCACGACAACGCTAATTTACGAAATGCTCAAGGCTGACTCGCAAAAAGCACTGATTGCCGGAAACATCGGCACAGTCGCAAGTGAGGTTGCCTATCATGCTGATGGAGATGAATGGATCGTTACCGAACTGTCTTCGTTTCAGCTGATGGGAACACACGCTTTCAGACCGGAAATCAGCCTGATTTTAAATGTATTTGACGCCCATCTGGATTATCACCATACGCGCGAAAACTATGAAAAAGCGAAACAGAAAGTGTACCTTCATCAGACTGCTTCAGATAAAGCTATTGTCAACCAGGATGATGAAACCGTCGTGCGTCTTGCTGAAGCCGGAAAAGCCGAAATCGTCCCATTTTCAGTCAGCAAAACGCTTGAACAGGGCGCATATGTAAAAGACAGTATGATTATGTTTAACGGCGAAGCCATTCTTCCTCTGGAAGAGGTTGTACTGCCCGGTGCTCATAACCTGGAGAACATTTTAGCAGCTATTGCAGTTGTGAAAACGGCAGGAGCATCCAATGAGGCGGTTAAAAAGGTGCTGACAAGCTTTACTGGTGTGAAGCACCGCCTCCAATATGTCACAACTGTGAATGGCCGCAAATTTTATAACGACAGTAAAGCAACAAACATTCTGGCGACAAGCAAGGCGCTTTCAGCTTTTGATAAGCCGGTCATTCTGCTTGCGGGCGGACTGGATCGCGGAAATGGTTTTGATGACTTGAAACCTTATATGAAGCATGTCAAAGCAGTGCTTACATTTGGCCAGACGGCGCCAAAACTCGAGAAACTCGGCAATGAACTGGGAATACAACATGTCAAACGTGTCGATAATGTTGAACAAGCAGTATCTGCGGCGTTTGCGCTCTCAAATGAAGGAGATGTCATCCTGCTGTCACCCGCGTGTGCGAGCTGGGATCAATTCAAAACATTTGAAGAACGCGGTGACATGTTTATAGATGCCGTGCATATGCTTAAGTAAGGGCTTGTCTTGAAGTAAATCGGCAGCCCTAATGACTTTAAGCTTGGGGTGTCGATTGCTTTGACTACTAAAAAAACATCGCCTGATTTGTTATTGGTCATCATTACGTTATTATTATTAACAATCGGATTAATTATGGTGTACAGTGCGAGTGCGGTATGGGCGGATTATAAATTTGACGACTCATTCTTTTTCGCGAAACGGCAGCTTTTGTTTGCGGGAATCGGCGTCATTGCTATGTTTTTTATCATGAATGTTGATTATTGGACTTGGAGGACATGGTCCAAATTGCTGATGGTTATCTGCTTTTTCCTTCTGGTGCTTGTTTTGATACCGGGCGTCGGAATGGTGCGGAACGGTTCAAGAAGCTGGATCGGAGTCGGAGCATTCAGCATACAGCCTTCAGAGTTTATGAAGCTTGCGATGATTGCATTCCTTGCTAAATTTCTCTCTGAAAAACAAAAAAACATCACATCGTTCAGACGGGGGTTCGTCCCTGCACTTGGCATCGTGTTTTCAGCATTTTTGATTATCATGTGCCAGCCTGACCTCGGAACGGGGACAGTTATGGTCGGAACTTGTATTGTCATGATTTTTGTAGCCGGCGCACGGATCGCCCATTTCGTCTTTCTCGGGCTGATCGGCCTCAGCGGATTTGTCGGGCTCGTACTATCGGCTCCATATCGGATAAAGCGGATTACCTCATACTTAAATCCATGGGAAGACCCGCTCGGAAGCGGATTTCAGATCATTCAATCGCTTTATGCAGTGGGGCCCGGCGGGTTGTTCGGAATGGGGCTCGGACAAAGCAGACAGAAGTTCTTTTATCTGCCTGAGCCGCAAACAGACTTTATTTTCGCCATCTTGTCAGAGGAGCTGGGCTTTATCGGGGGAACACTTATTTTGCTCCTCTTCAGCGTCCTGCTGTGGAGAGGAATCAGAATTGCGCTTGGTGCGCCTGATCTGTACGGAAGCTTTGTCGCAGTCGGCATTATTTCAATGATTGCCATTCAAGTCATGATAAATATCGGCGTAGTCACGGGCCTGATTCCTGTAACAGGCATCACGCTCCCGTTTCTGAGCTACGGAGGCTCTTCATTGACTCTAATGCTGATGGCAGTTGGTGTGCTGCTGAATGTAAGCCGCTACTCGAGGTATTAACGAATGTATTTCCAAGCCTCCTGTCTAACATGAAGCTTGGAAACAATTGATGCGATAACCCTGTCCAACAAAACAGGGTTATCGTTATGTTATAGAGAAACTTAGACTGGGGGAAAAAAGAAATGCGAATTGCAATAAGCGGAGGCGGTACAGGGGGACATATTTATCCTGCTCTTGCTTTTATTAAAGAAGTGCAAAGACGTCATCCTAATGTGGAATTTTTATATATCGGAACAGAAAACGGGCTGGAGAAAAAAATTGTTGAGCGGGAGAATATACCGTTTCGTTCAATTGAAATTACAGGATTTAAAAGAAAATTGTCATTTGAAAATGTCAAGACTGTGATGCGTTTTCTGAAGGGCGTCAAAAAGAGTAAATCGTATTTAGCGGAATTTAAGCCCGATGCCGTAATTGGAACGGGCGGTTATGTATGCGGGCCGGTTGTCTATGCCGCTGCGAAAATGGGAATTCCGACTATTGTCCACGAACAAAACAGCCTGCCGGGCATCACGAATAAGTTTCTTTCAAAATATGTTAATAAAGTAGCGATTTGTTTTGAAGAAGCGAAATCACATTTTCCTAGCGAGAAAGTTGTATTTACGGGAAACCCGAGAGCCTCTGAAGTCGTCTCAATAAAGACGGGACGATCATTGGCTGAATTTGGGCTTTCTGAAGACAAAAAAACGGTCTTAATTTTCGGCGGAAGCCGAGGCGCTGCACCGATTAACCGCGCTGTCATTGACATGCAGGATGCGCTGAAAACAAGAGACTATCAAGTGCTGTATATCACCGGTGAAGTTCACTATGAAAAAGTAATGAATGAGCTGAAAAGCAAGGGTGCCGCTGATAATATGGTCACAAAGCCGTTTCTTCATCAAATGCCTGAGTATTTAAAGGCCATTGATGTCATTGTGGCCAGAGCCGGTGCGACAACGATTGCCGAAATTACTGCTCTCGGAATCCCAAGTGTTCTGATCCCAAGTCCATATGTGACAGCGAATCACCAGGAGGTCAATGCGAGATCTCTTGGCCAGCATAATGCGGCGATTGTACTGAAAGAAACAGAGCTCAGCGGGGAGAAGCTGATTGAAGCGCTAGACCGGATTGTACTGAATGAGCAAACGTTAAAGGAAATGAGCGAACGAACAAAGTCACTCGGTGTTCCTGACGCGGCTGCCCGTTTATACAGCGTACTCGAGGAATTAAAAAAATAGTAGAAAAGCAAATGGAATGCGGAGGTTTACGATGGAGAAAGTGATACAGGAATTAAAAGAACGCGAAGTCGGCAAGGTTCTTGCAAATGAACCGCTCGCGAATCATACAACGATGAAAATCGGCGGACCTGCGGATGTATTGGTCATTCCAAGCAGTGTAGATGCTGTTAAAGACATCATGGACGTGATTAAAAAATATGATGTGAAGTGGACAGTCATCGGCCGCGGATCAAATCTTCTTGTTTTAGATGAAGGAATTAGAGGCGTAGTAATCAAGCTGGGGGCGGGTCTTGACCATTTGGAGCTTGAAGGGGAGCAAGTAACAGTCGGAGGCGGTTATTCAGTGGTCCGCCTTGCTACATCATTGAGCAAAAAAGGCCTGTCCGGTTTGGAATTTGCTGCCGGCATTCCAGGATCAGTCGGCGGAGCGGTTTATATGAATGCCGGCGCTCACGGTTCTGATATGAGCGAGATCCTCGTCAAAGCGCATATTTTATTTGAAGACGGAACGATTGAGTGGCTGACAAATGAGCAGATGGATTTCAGCTACAGGACATCTGTACTGCAAAAGAAACGCCCGGGCGTTTGCCTTGAAGCTGTGTTGCAGCTGGAGCAGAAGGATAAGGAATCAATCGTTCAGCAAATGCAAAGCAATAAAGACTATAGAAAAAATACACAGCCGTATTCAAGCCCTTGTGCGGGAAGCATATTCAGAAATCCGCTTCCGAATCATGCCGGGAACCTTGTAGAAAAAGCAGGCTTGAAAGGATATCAAATCGGCGGTGCAAAGATATCGGAGATGCACGGAAACTTCATCGTCAATGCGGGAGGAGCATCAGCAAAAGATGTGCTTGATCTCATTGACCATGTGAAAAAGACAATCCGTGAAAAATACGAGATTGATATGCACACAGAGGTTGAAATCATCGGCGGAAATCGCTGATTCAAGTTCTGACTGAAGCTGTTCATATGATATACTGTAAGCAAACGACAAACGGCATCATAGTATGCCGTTTGTTTTGGAATAGACAGACTATTAACAGCTGTTTCATTTGAATGAGGTGAACAGGCAATGAACCCGGGTCAAGACCGAGAAAAAATCGTTAACATTGAAGAGCGGATCCCTAAAATTAAAGAGCAGAGGAAACAAAAGGCAAACCGCCGTCTCATTTCATTTATTATGCTCTTTTTTATTATGGTGCTGATCATTGTGTACCTGCAAACACCAATCAGTAAAGTATCAACAATCTCTGTTACAGGGAATGAAAATGTATCAAAAAAGGAAATTATCGACCTTTCCGATATTAACAGCGGAGATACTGAGTTTTGGAGTTTGGACAAGCAAAAAACAGAAAAGAAGATTCAGCAAAATAAATTAGTGAAAAAAGCGGAGATCAGCAAATCGCTGCCTAATAAAATCAACATTGCAATCGAAGAATATAAAGCGATTGCTTATTTAGAAAAAGACGATGTGTACTATGAAGTGCTTGAAAACGGCTCAGTTCTGCCAAACGAAGTAACGCCGGATGATGCCGGACCGATTTTAGTGAATTGGACAAACGCGAAGAAGCGGTCTCAAATGGCCAAGCAGCTCGATGCGTTGTCAAATTCGTTAAAACAGTCGATTTCAGAGATTTATTATACGCCTGTAAAAATGGATGAAAACCGTATTAAGTTGTACATGAACGACGGTTATGTTGTCACTGCATCTATTAAAACGTTTGCAGACCGAATGAAGACGTATCCTTCTATCATTTCTCAGCTAAGCAGCAATAAAAAAGGAATCATTCATTTAGAAGTTGCCACCTATTTTGAAGAGTTTGGAAAAAACGATAAAGCTGCTAAAAAGGAAGATGAAAATTGAGGGGCAAATCAGCAGTCCTTCTTTCCTTGATTATGCTTATCGCAGGCTTTTTGATTTCATTTTCTTTTCAAATGACAAAAGAAAACAACAAAAGCGCGGCTGAGACGGAAGAGTGGAAAAAAGAATATGCGCTGAGAGATGAACTTCTGAAACAAGAGAAAGAAAATAAGAAGCTTGAAAAAGAATTATATCAAAAGCAAAACAAAGTCCGCCAGGCGGAAAATAAGCTGAAGAAAGAGAAGACGGAATACTATAATGTCCTCGAAGATACAGAAAAATACAGGATGTATATTGGGGAAGTCGGTGTGCAGGGAGAAGGCGTTGAGGTGACATTGGAAGATGCGTCATACATACCGGAAGGGGAGAATGTGAATAGTTACATCGTTCACGAAAGCCATATCTTCCAAGTAGTAAACGAACTGTATATCTCAGGAGCGGCAGCTGTCGCCGTTAATGGACAGCGTTTGACGCATGATTCGTATATCAAATGCAATGGTCCTGTGGTAACGGTAGACGGGGTGCAGCATCCCGCTCCGTTTACGGTATCCGCTATTGGAGATCCAGATGTCCTGCTGCCCTCGTTAAATATCGCAGGAGGCCTAATTGATCAGCTGTCAATGGATCATATTTCTGTGTCGGCAGAAAAAGAGAAAAACGTACAAATGAAACCGATTCTGAAAACGAAGGAATGACTGAAAAAGCGGGTGAAATAGATTGAAAATAAAGCGTTCCTTCATAAGCATCAGTGTGCTTATGGTCATCTTCGGCCTGATGATATCTGTTCAGTTTAATTCGTTAAAACACCCCAAAGTCCGGGATACAAGAGATATGTGGGATATTAGGGAAGAGCTGACATCAGAGCAGAAGAAGCAGGAAAAGCTGCTGTCTGAAATAAACAAATATGACAAACTGCTGAATAGCTATTCGCAAACGAAAGAAATGACAAAAGAAACCGCGCTAAATAATACCTTGCAATCCTTAAAAAAAACAGCCGGCATGACCGATATAACAGGTAGCGGAATTGTCATTACGATTTCCCCGCTTTTTTCTGAAAGCTTAACAGGAGAGCCGATCGAAAATCCGCCTCCGGATTTGCTGAAAAAGCTGATTAATGAACTCAACTCCTACGGTGCAGAGCATATCTCGATTAACGAGCGAAGAGTTGTGAATCATACAGTCATCAGAGATATAAACGGCACTACAAAAATAGACGGATACGCCCTTGACGATTATCCTTTAACAGTAAAAGTGCTTGCCAAAGATCCGGACATGTTACACAGCAGAGTGAAGGGGTCAGGCCTTGAGGATCTTTTTGCATCTGAAAATTTAGCATTAAAAGCCGGTAAATCTGAAAGCAAACTAACATTAAAAGCATATGACAGACCACTGGACGTACAACAGCTGAAACTGCTTAAAGACTGAAAAGGAGGAGAATTGTCATGTGGCTGCCCGTGTTGGGACTGGTGCTCGGAATAGCGATTGGACTAATGACAAACTTAACGATACCGAGTGAATACTCAAACTATTTATCGCTTGCGGTGCTTGCCGCACTTGATACATTAATCGGCGGAATCAGGGCGCATTTACAAGGTACATATGATGAAATGGTATTTGTTTCCGGTTTCTTTTTTAATATTATATTGGCAATAAGTTTAGCTTTTCTGGGAGTCCATCTTGGTGTAGACTTGTATTTAGCAGGTATATTCGCATTTGGAGTCAGATTATTTCAGAATATAGCCGTTATCAGAAGAAATCTACTAACAAAGTGGACTCTTTCTAAAAAAAATAAAAAAAATGTGATATAAAAGAGGATATACATAGGATATAACGAATATTTTCAATAAACATAAAATGTGAAAAGCACATAAAAATATTCTGTTGTTATTTTTTGTTACACACTTGTAAAGCCACATTCATTGTATTGTTGTTCCGCAAATAATAGAATAGAAATGATCGAAATGTGAGGAGGTGCCATAGAATGAACAACAATGAACTTTACGTCAGTCTTGACATCGGTACGTCCAATACAAAAGTGATCGTCGGAGAAATGACAGATGATTCCCTTAATATTATCGGTGTGGGAAATGTACCGTCTGAAGGGTTGAAAAAAGGCTCAATCGTTGATATAGATGAGACCGTTCATTCTATAAGAAAAGCGTTTGACCAAGCTGAAAGAATGGTAGGTTTTCCGCTTAGAAAAGCTATTGTCGGCGTTAATGGAAATTATATCAATATTCAAGATACAAACGGTGTTGTAGCAGTTTCCAGTGAAAATAAAGAAATTCAGGTTGAAGATGTACGCCGTGTCATGGAGGCGGCACAGGTTGTTTCAGTACCGCACGAACAGCTGATTGTTGACGTCATTCCTAAACAGTTTATCGTAGATGGAAGAGATGAAATCACCGACCCGAAAAAAATGCTGGGTGTGCGTTTAGAAGTAGAGGGCACCTTGATCACCGGTTCAAAAACAATCTTACATAACTTACTCCGCTGCGTTGAAAGAGCTGGTATTGAAATAACTGATATTTGCCTTCAGCCGCTGGCAGCCGGTTCTGCTGCATTATCAAAGGACGAGAAAAACCTTGGTGTGGCTCTCATTGATATAGGGGGAGGGTCAACAACCATTGCCGTATTCCAGAACGGACATCTCACTTCTACCCGTGTCATTCCTCTCGGAGGCGAAAATATCACCAAAGATATCTCCATCGGATTGAGAACGTCAACAGAAGAAGCAGAACGCGTGAAAAAGCAATTTGGACATGCCTACTATGACGAAGCCTCGGAAGATGAAATATTTGAGGTAACCGTTATAGGCACCAATCAAAAACAAACATTTACACAGCAAGAAGCAGCGAATATCATTGAAGCGAGAGTAGAAGAAATTCTTGAAATTGTTTCAGAAGAGCTTCGCAGTATGGGAATTACCGATCTGCCGGGAGGCTTCGTGCTGACAGGAGGACAAGCAGCTATGCCGGGTGTCATGTCTTTGGCACAGGATGTGCTGCAAAACAATGTCAGAGTGGCAAGCCCGAATTATATCGGTGTAAGAGATCCTCAATATATGACGGGAGTGGGCCTGATCCAATTCGCCTGCCGGAATGCAAGAATCCAAGGCAGAAAAATAGGCTTTAAGATGCCTGAAGAAGCGATACAGGAAATCGCAGTCTCATCATCTGAGGAACAAGAGCAGCATCATCACCAAAATGAGGTGCAGCAGCGGCCAAAAGGAAAACAAAAAACACAAGCCGAACATAATAAACAGAGCAAAATGAAAAAACTATTAAGCATGTTTTGGGAATAGATAGATAGTCATTCGGCAGATTAGGAGGATTTAGCATGTTGGAGTTCGAAACAAACATAGACGGCTTAGCATCAATTAAAGTAATCGGAGTAGGAGGCGGTGGTAACAACGCCGTTAACCGAATGATTGAAAATGAAGTGCAAGGAGTAGAGTATATCGCGGTAAACACGGACGCTCAAGCTCTTAACCTGTCAAAAGCAGAAGTGAAAATGCAAATCGGCGCAAAGCTGACTAGAGGATTGGGAGCAGGTGCGAATCCGGAAGTTGGGAAAAAAGCCGCTGAAGAAAGCAAAGAGCAGATTGAAGAAGCACTTAAAGGTGCTGACATGGTATTCGTGACAGCTGGTATGGGCGGCGGAACAGGAACAGGTGCCGCACCGGTTATCGCACAAATCGCGAAAGACTTAGGCGCATTAACTGTCGGCGTTGTGACAAGACCGTTTACCTTCGAAGGACGCAAAAGACAGCTTCAGGCTGCAGGCGGAATCTCGGCAATGAAAGAAGCGGTGGATACACTGATCGTGATCCCGAACGACCGTATCCTTGAAATTGTTGATAAAAACACACCGATGCTTGAAGCATTCCGTGAAGCGGATAACGTACTTCGCCAAGGGGTTCAAGGTATTTCTGACTTGATTGCTACACCTGGTCTTATCAACCTTGACTTTGCTGATGTGAAAACAATCATGTCAAACAAAGGATCTGCTTTGATGGGTATCGGTATTGCTACTGGGGAAAATCGCGCGGCAGAGGCAGCAAAAAAAGCAATTTCCAGCCCGCTTCTTGAAGCGGCCATTGACGGTGCGCAAGGCGTCCTCATGAACATCACTGGAGGAACAAACCTCAGCCTATATGAGGTTCAGGAAGCAGCAGACATTGTCGCTTCGGCGTCTGATCAAGACGTAAACATGATTTTCGGTTCTGTTATTAATGAAAATCTAAAAGATGAGATTGTGGTGACAGTGATTGCAACCGGCTTTATCGAACAAGAGAAGGACGTGACGAAGCCTCAGCGTCCAAGCTTAAATCAAAGCATCAAAACACACAATCAAAGTGTTCCGAAGCGTGAGCCAAAACGTGAGGAGCCTCAGCAGCAGAACACAGTAAGCCGTCATACTTCACAGCCGGCTGATGATACGCTTGACATCCCGACATTCTTAAGAAACCGTAATAAACGCGGCTAATGTAAAGGACAAAATCGTTTTCGATTTTGTCCTTTTTTGTTTTTCTCTTCACACTTTCCTTCTTATAAAGTCTTTTTCCCTATTGCTTCCTTCGCTTAGTAACAAAACAGATAATTAGATCTATTTATTTTTGTGACATTTTTATCATTTTCATATATTTGGAAATTGAATGACATGAAACGACAATATCTGTAATTCAGATTGTCTACAGTTAATATACAGCGATGTTCTGACAAACCATTCATTATTAAAAGGAGGGACGACACTTTTTTTAAAAAGCATGTTGAAAAAGGGGGATGAAAATGAAGAAAAAAACGAAAAACAGACTCATCAGCTCTGTTTTAAGTACAGTTGTCATCAGTTCACTGCTGTTTCCGGGAGCAGCCGGGGCAAGCAGTAAAGTCACCTCACCTTCTGTTAAAAAGGAGCTTCAATCTGCGGAATCCATTCAAAACAAGATTTCGAGTTCATTAAAGAAAAGCTTTAAAAAGAAAGAAAAAACGACTTTTCTGATTAAATTTAAAGATCAGGCTAACACAGAAAAAGCGGCAAAAGCGGCTGTTAAAAAAGCGAAATCGAAGAAGCTGTCTGCCGCTAAGACGGAATATCAAAAGCGTTCTGCTGTTGTGTCATCTTTAAAAGTCACAGCCGATGAATCCCAGCAAGATGTCCTAAAATACTTGAACACCCAGAAAGATAAAGGAAATGCAGACCAAATTCATTCTTATTATGTGGTGAACGGGATCGCTGTTCATGCCTCAAAAGAGGTTATGGAAAAAGTGGCGCAGTTTCCCGAAGTGGAAAAGGTGCTTCCTAATGAGAAACGGCAGCTTTTTAAGTCATCCTCCCCATTTAATATGAAAAAAGCACAGAAAGCTATTAAAGCAACTGACGGTGTGGAATGGAATGTAGACCAAATCGATGCCCCAAAAGCTTGGGCACTTGGATATGATGGAACTGGCACGGTTGTTGCGTCCATTGATACCGGGGTGGAATGGAATCATCCGGCATTAAAAGAGAAATATCGCGGATATAATCCGGAAAATCCTAATGAGCCTGAAAATGAAATGAACTGGTATGATGCCGTAGCAGGAGAGGCAAGCCCTTATGATGATTTGGCTCATGGAACCCATGTGACAGGCACGATGGTGGGCTCTGAACCTGATGGAACAAATCAAATCGGTGTAGCGCCTGGCGCAAAATGGATTGCTGTTAAAGCGTTCTCTGAAGATGGCGGCACTGATGCTGACATTTTGGAAGCTGGTGAATGGGTTTTAGCACCAAAGGACGCGGAAGGAAATCCCCACCCGGAAATGGCTCCTGATGTTGTCAATAACTCATGGGGAGGGGGCTCTGGACTTGATGAATGGTACAGAGACATGGTCAATGCCTGGCGTGCGGCCGATATTTTCCCTGAGTTTTCAGCGGGGAATACGGATCTCTTTATTCCCGGCGGGCCTGGTTCTATCGCAAATCCGGCAAACTATCCAGAATCGTTTGCAACTGGTGCGACTGATATCAATAAAAAGCTCGCTGACTTTTCTCTTCAAGGGCCATCTCCATATGATGAAATAAAGCCGGAAATATCTGCACCGGGCGTTAATATTCGTTCATCCGTTCCCGGTCAGGCATATGAGGATGGTTGGGACGGCACATCAATGGCAGGGCCGCATGTATCCGCTGTTGCTGCACTGCTGAAACAGGCTAATGCCTCACTTTCTGTTGATGAGATGGAGGATATATTAACCAGCACGGCTGAACCGCTCACGGATTCAACATTTCCTGATTCACCGAATAACGGATATGGCCATGGCCTGGTGAATGCTTTTGATGCTGTATCCGCTGTTACAGATGGTTTAGGCAAAGCGGAAGGACAAGTTTCTGTAGAGGGGGATGACCAAGAGCCTCCTGTCTATCAGCATGAGAAAGTAACTGAAGCTTATGAAGGTGGTAGCCTGCCACTGACTTTGACAGCTGAAGACAATGTGAGTGTGACATCTGTAAAGCTGTCCTACAAGCTTGATCAAGGTGAATGGACAGAAATAACGGCTAAACGAATCAGCGGTGATCATCTAAAAGGAACGTATCAGGCAGAGATCCCAGATATAAAAGGAACTAAACTAAGCTATAAGTGGATGATTCACGATTTTGGCGGTCATGTCGTTTCGTCTGACGTATACGATGTAACAGTGAAACCAAGCATCACGGCGGGATATAAGCAGGACTTTGAAACTGCACCCGGCGGCTGGGTTGCGAGCGGAACAAATAATAACTGGGAATGGGGAGTTCCGTCAACTGGCCCAAATACAGCAGCATCCGGAGAAAAAGTATATGGAACGAATTTGACAGGAAATTATGCCAACTCAGCAAACATGAACCTTGTTATGCCTCCTATTAAAGCACCTGATTCAGGAAGTCTGTTCCTTCAATTTAAAAGCTGGCACAATTTAGAGGATGATTTTGATTACGGCTACGTTTTTGTTCTTCCGGAAGGTGAAAAGAATTGGGAGCAGGCTGGTGTCTATAACGGAAAGACATCAAGCTGGACGGACGAAGAAATTGATTTATCGGCTTATAAAGGCCAAAACATTCAAGTGATGTTTAACCTTCAATCTGATGAAAGCATTGCAAAAGAGGGCTGGTATATTGATGATGTAGTGCTTTCTGACAAATCAGCCGGAAAAACAGTCAAAAAGAATAAGCTGGGCGTCGAAAAGCCGTCTGGAAAGCAAAAGAAAAAGCCAGTAAATCCGAAAAAGGCTAAGCCATCTGCAAACACAGCGGTAAAACATCAGAACAAGGCTATACAGCCTCAAGTTTTGCCGCTCAAGGCACAAGTCAGTGTAGTGGAAACAGGAAAATCAACATATTCAGATCAATCCACAGGGCAGTACACGCTGAAGCACAAAGCGGGAGACTATACGCTTATGGCAGAAGCATATGGTTATCAGTCGAAAACACAAAAAGTATCTTTAAAGACGGATCAGACGACACAAGCTAATTTTACGTTAGAAGAGATGAAGAAGGGCACATTAAAAGGCACGGTCATCAATAAAACGACAGGAGAGCCGGTAACAGGCGCTTCCGTTTATGTTGTAGAGGATGCTGCGGTGGAACCGGCTATGACAAACGACAAAGGTGAATATATGCTGGAGGCCTATGAAGGCGCTTATACGATTAAAGTCGCTGCACCGGGTTATTACAGTGATGAATTTTCCGTTGAGTTAAAAGGTGATGTTACAAAAGAAACTGCATTGAAGCCTTTCGTCGGTTATCCGGGTGAAATTGCATATGATGACGGAACAGCGGAGAATGCCAATTCCTATTTTGCTGCCGGTAACGGATGGGCGGTAAAAATGACGCTCGCTGACGGCAAGGACAAAGGCATGCTTACAGGAGGGCTGTTCAGATTCTGGGATACAGAGTTCCCTGATCCGGGCGGCACAGAGTTTAAGGTTGAGGTATACGATGCCACAGGAAAAGACGGAGCACCGGGCAAGAAAATTGCAGGGCCATTTAACGCGGAAGCTCTTCGCAATGGCGAGTGGACTAAGGTAGATCTCAGTTCAAAAGGGATTATGGTCGATAAAGATTTTTATCTCGTATATATCCAGTCGAAACCTGATCCGTATTCACCTGGATTGGCAATGGATGAAACCGGCCAGAATTCCGGCCGCAACTGGCAGTATATAGATGGAAAGTGGCAGCCAGGTGACAAAGCGGATGGCAACTATATGATTCGCGCATTAGTTGATTATGAAGCTGCTGTACCTGAGATTACTTCACCGACAGACAAATCATACACAAATAAGGATAGCGTCACTGTAAAAGGAAACGCTTCTCCTGGCACAACGGTACACATTTATAATGGAGAGAAAGAAGCAGGAGAAACGAAAGCTGCTGCGGATGGCACGTTCCATGCAGGCATCATACTCAACAAGGGTGAAAATGAGCTGACGGCAACTGCATCAACTGACAACGGAACAACAGATGCCTCCAGCCCAATCACGGTCACGCTTGATCAAGAAAAGCCTGAATTAACACTGGACAATCCAAAGGATGGCGGGAAAACAAATAAAGAAACGCTGACTGTCAAAGGGGCTGTATCCGATGACAATCTGAAAGACGTCAAGGTGAATGGCAAAAAAGCAACAGTAGCTGATGGTTCATACTCAGCCCGTATTCTTTTGGAAAATGGAAGAAATGAAATCAAGGTAATTGCTACAGACTTGGCAGGCAACAAAACGACGAAAAAGACAGTCATTGATGTGAACTTTGACAAGCCTGTCATTTCCGGCTTAATTCCGGGAGAGGATAAAAACTTAAAAGCCGGTGAATCTGTGAAAATCGCTTTCTCAAGCGCTGAGGATTTAGATGCAACGTTTACCATTCGTATGCCGCTGACCAATGCAAGAGCGAGTGTGCAAAATGCCACCGAACTCCCGTTAAGAGAAATCTCTCCGGGGAGATATGAAGGCTATTGGACTGCCACTTCTTCTATTAAAGCAAAAGGAGCAAAAGTAGAAGTGATCGTCCGAGATGATTATGGAAATGAAACAAGAAAAACTGCGAATGGAAAACTTAATATGAACACAGAAAATTAAGTGGAAAAAAAGCTGCCGTCATTGGCAGCTTTTTTTATATCCTCTCATTATACTTCCTCGACAAATTAAGCAGATTTCCCTGAAAAATTGTATTTTCCTCTCAACATTAATTGACAGACTTTCCCACAGAGCTTGCTTTATACTTATGAAGCAAGAAGGGGAACAGCGTGAGGCAAGAAAGAAAGGAGTCAGATGTGAAAATCTATTTAGATGTCATTTGGCTGTTAAACTTTTGTTTTGATGCACTTTTGCTTTTGCTCACGGCATTTATTTTAAAACGGCATGTAAAAAAAAGAAGACTGGTAGGCGGAGCGTTCATCGGTTCCAGTATTGTCCTTTTGATGTTTACTCCTTTTTCGCCGATTGTTGAACATCCGGCTGGGAAGCTAGCTTTTTCAGTTGTGATTGTGGTGGTGACATTTGGCTTTAAAAGATTTCGGTTTTTCTTTCAAAATTTGTTTTCCTTTTATTTTGCCACTTTTTTAATGGGGGGAGGAATTATCGGAGCCCATTCTTTGCTGCAGTCAAATTCTATTGTTCAAAACGGTGTCATGATTACCAATCAAACAGGGTTTGGAGACCCGATCAGCTGGTTGTTTATTGTTGGTGGCTTTCCAGCATTATGGTTTTTTTCTAAAAGAAGAATTGAAGATATTGAAACAAAAAACATTCAATATGAGGAACGAGTCAGCGTGCAGGCAGATTTGGGCAGCCAAACACTTCATGTCAGAGGCCTGATTGATTCCGGTAACCAGCTGTACGATCCTCTTACAAAAACACCGGTAATGATCATTTACATTGATAAACTGGAGCCGATTTTCGGAACAGCCGAAACGATGATCATTCGAAACACAGACCCATTGGAAGCCATCGAACAGCTCGATGATTCCTTTCGCTTTTTAGATAAAATGAGGTTGATTCCATACAGGGGAGTTGGTCAGCAAAATCAATTTTTATTATGCGTTAAACCGGATCACGTAACGATTATGACAAAAGAAGAAATGATTTCTGCAGATAAATGTTTAATCGGTATCAGCACAACAAAGCTGTCGGCAGATGGAGAGTTTGACGCGATTATTCATCCGAAAATGCTTTCGGGCAAGGCTGTCAAACACGTTTCATAATGTTCGCAAATGTCCGTTACTTATCATACTCAAACGGCGTGACATTTAGAAGGGAGAGGAAGATGAAAAAACTGAAATTACGGTTGACGCACCTCTGGTATAAGCTGCTGATGAAACTTGGGCTGAAAAGTGATGAAGTCTATTACATAGGCGGGAGTGAAGCCCTGCCGCCTCCATTATCTAAAGATGAGGAGCAGGTTTTGTTAATGAAGCTCCCAAACGGCGATCAGGCGGCGCGCGCCATTCTAATTGAACGCAATTTGCGTCTGGTCGTATATATCGCCCGTAAATTTGAAAATACGGGAATTAATATAGAGGATTTAATCAGCATCGGTACCATCGGTCTAATCAAAGCTGTTAATACATTTAATCCAGAAAAGAAAATCAAGCTTGCTACCTATGCCTCCCGGTGTATAGAAAATGAAATCCTGATGTATTTAAGAAGAAATAACAAAATCCGTTCAGAGGTTTCCTTTGATGAACCGCTTAATATTGATTGGGACGGCAATGAGCTTTTGCTTTCTGATGTGCTCGGCACTGACGATGACATCATCACTAAAGACATAGAAGCTAACGTCGATAAAAAGCTTTTGAAAAAAGCGCTTGAACAGCTTAATGAGAGAGAAAAGCAAATCATGGAGCTGCGGTTTGGGCTTGTCGGTGAAGAAGAAAAAACCCAAAAGGATGTAGCGGATATGATGGGGATTTCTCAGTCTTATATTTCGCGGCTTGAGAAAAGAATTATAAAAAGGTTGAGAAAAGAGTTCAACAAAATGGTGTAAAAAATTTTATGGTTAGAACCCCTTGATTTTACAGGGATTTCCTGATTTCGACAGTTTTTCGGTCTGAGTGCAGTGCATATTTTTCCCACCCAAGGAGATACTTAACGTTGTACAGCAGCTCCTGTAGGGAGGGAAAAAAGTGTCGAGAAATAAAGTCGAAATCTGCGGGGTGGATACCTCCAAATTACCAGTACTCAAGAATGAAGAGATGAGAAAGCTGTTTAGGCAGCTGCAGGATGAAGGCGATGATTCAGCAAGAGAAAAGCTTGTAAACGGGAACTTGCGTCTTGTCTTAAGTGTCATTCAACGATTTAATAACAGAGGGGAGTATGTTGATGACTTATTTCAAGTCGGCTGCATCGGACTAATGAAATCCATTGATAATTTTGACCTAAGCCACAATGTTAAGTTTTCAACATACGCTGTACCTATGATTATCGGAGAGATCCGCAGGTATTTACGTGATAATAACCCGATCCGTGTCTCAAGATCACTCCGGGACATCGCTTACAAGGCGCTTCAGGTAAGAGAGCGGTTAATCAGTGAGACAAGCAAGGAGCCGACTGCAGAAGACATCGCAAAAGTTCTTGAAGTACCGCATGAGGAAATTGTATTTGCGCTTGATGCCATTCAGGATCCGGTTTCTCTATTTGAACCGATCTATAACGACGGCGGAGACCCGATCTATGTGATGGACCAAATCAGTGATGAGCGTAATACAGATTCACAATGGATTGAAGAGCTGGCTTTAAAAGAGGGCATGAGAAGGCTGAACGATAGGGAAAAAATGATTTTGAGAAAGCGATTCTTCCAAGGGAAAACCCAAATGGAAGTCGCCGAGGAAATCGGAATTTCTCAAGCGCAGGTGTCCAGACTTGAAAAAGCGGCTATCAAACAAATGAATAAAAATATTCATCAATAATGAAAAGCCTTTAAAACGATGTTGTTTTAAAGGCTTTTCTATTGATTATGGATGGTTTACGTTTTGGAAAAAGTAAGGTATCCTAGTTCGTACAAAGTTTTATGAAAATTAAAACAATTATAAAAGGCAATAAAGAGGAGGACCACGATGATTTTGCAGCTTGACAATGTCTCACTAAAACGGAATGGGAAATGGATACTGAAAGATATTCATTGGAAGGTGGAAGAAAAGGAAAATTGGGTGCTTTACGGCCTAAATGGCGCCGGGAAGACAGCGCTGTTAAATATGCTTTGCTCATATTATTTTCCAACATCAGGCGAGATGCAGGTGCTCGGCCATGAATTTGGCAAAACAGAGCTTGGGGAAAAGCTCAGACGTAAAATTGGCCTCGTCTCAGCAGCTCTTCAGCAAAAATTGTATCCGGCAGATTCAGCTTTTGAAATTGCTTTGAGCGGAGCTTACGCTTCGATTGGGTTATATGAAACGCCAAGTAAGGAAACCAGGGAAAAAGCGATAGGTTTGTTAGAGGACTTGGGAGCAATTGAATATGCCGATCGCCGCTATGAAACCCTTTCTCAAGGGGAAAAACAAAGAGCATTGATTGCTAGAGCACTAATGGCCGATCCGGAGCTGCTGATACTGGATGAACCAGTCACAGGACTGGATTTTATTGCCCGGGAAAAGCTGTTAGATACGATTACATACATTGCAAACAAAGAAAATGCACCATCTATCCTTTATGTGACTCATCATGCTGAAGAAATTTTGCCTGTCTTTGATAAAGCCCTTTTATTAAAACAGGGAGAGGTTTTTGGATCCGGAGAAATAAAGGAAATGCTTACTGATCAAATACTTTCCGCTTTTTTTGATACGCCAATCCATGTATTATGGAATCAGGATCGGCCGTTTTTAACAAGAGCTGAGCCGATAACGAATGCCTGACAAATATATATAGATTCATCCTAGGGGTGCTTTGCGAAGCTGAGAGAGACTTTGTCTCAACCCTTTTGACCTGATCTGGATCATGCCAGCGGAGGGAAGCGGTGAAAAGCGGAGTACATCGGACTCCGTTTGTTTTTATTAAGCCGTTTCATCACATTTGAAACGGCTTTTTTGATTTTAAAGAATAGGAGCGGATTTACATTGGATCAACAAATATACTCTTTGCAAAAAAAAGTGGAAGAACATAAGGAGGAGCTTATTCAGCTTGCGAAAACGCTGATTTCTTATCAAACACCTGCTCCGCCTGCAAGAAATACAGAGGGCATTCAGTCTTGGATTGCGGGATATTTAAATGAATTGGGATTCTCGATCGACAAATGGGATGTGTACCCTGGAGATCCCAATGTTGTAGGGAAGCTAAAAGGAACAGATTCAGCAGATTATTATAGCCTGATTATCAATGGCCATGTAGATGTGGCAGAGGTAAAAGAGGATGAAGAATGGAAGCACGATCCGTTTCATCCCATTGAAAAAAACGGTCTCTTAATCGGGCGAGGCGCTTCCGATATGAAGGGCGGAATGGCTTGTGTGCTGTTTGCTGTCAAATTAATTCGTGAAGCAAGCATTGAACTTCCAGGTGATCTGATTCTGCAATCGGTTATTGGGGAGGAAGTTGGAGAGGCCGGCACACTTGAATGCTGCAAGAGGGGCTACCACGCTGATTTTGCAATTGTCGCGGATACGAGCGATATGCATATTCAAGGCCAAGGCGGTGTCATTACAGGCTGGATCGAAATCAAAAGCAGTCAAACATTTCATGATGGAACGAGACGGAATATGATTCATGCAGGCGGAGGAACATTCGGAGCAAGCGCAATTGAAAAAATGGCAAAAATCATTGCGGGGCTCGGTGAACTTGAGCGCCACTGGTCTATTATGAAAAGTTATCCCGGTTTTAAACCAGGCACAAATACGATTAACCCGGCAGTTATAGAAGGCGGCAGACATGCGGCTTTTATAGCGGACGAATGCCGGCTGTGGATCACAGTCCATTTTTATCCGAATGAAACCCATGACCAAGTGGCAGCGGAAATAGAAGATTACGTCAATCGGCTGAGTGACAGTGATATTTGGCTTAGGGAAAACCGCCCTGTATTCAAGTGGGGAGGCTCATCTATGATAGAAGACAGGGGAGAAATTTTTCCGGCATTGGAAGTTGACCCTGGCCACCCAGGCGTCTTAGCGCTAACTGCCTCTCATCAGAAAGTGAAACGGGAGTGTCCAATTATTGACGTTTCTCAATCAGTTACAGATGGCGGATGGCTGTATGATGCCGGTATTCCATGCGTAATATACGGTCCTGGAGATCTGCACAATGCACACTCTGTGAACGAGAAGGTATCGATTGAGCAGCTAGTAGAGTATACAAAAATTATACTCGATATTATCATCAGCTGGTGCAGCCGGAAAAAAGAACAATGACATGAAAATTTCTTCTTGCTGACAAGGTTCAGCCTGCCCGTTCATATACTTGAACAAAAGGACGGAAAAAGGACGTGATGGAATGATCAGCATTTCAGAATTTCAGGTAAAGGATGTCGTCAATGTCTCAAACGGAAAAAAGCTGGGGAGTATTGGTGATATTGATATCAATGTGACCACTGGAAAAATTCAGGCGATCATACTCGGAGGAAATGGGAAAGTTCTCGGATTTTTTGGAAAAGAAGAGGAATTGGTCATTCCATGGCGAAATATAGTAAAAATCGGGGAAGATGTAATCTTAGTCCGATTAAGTGAACCGCATGCATAAACCTGCTTGTCTGCCGCAGATTGGCAAATGCCGGAAGTCTCGATTCTTCCGGCACATTTCATTTAGAAATATGCAAATCGGCGCTCAACGAATGCAGTAAGATGTGGTAAAATAAGTGGGAAATTCCGCTTTTTTAAATGTTTGTCGAAAGGTTGGATCATCATGAATACATATCACCCATTCAGTCTTACCACACCCTCGACACTCATGATACAAGACTGGGCTCAAACGAATCAAAACAACAAAGAGGTCATTGCCGGATTTACGACAAAAAACGGCGGTGTCAGCCAAAAGCCTTTTGAATCGTTAAATACAGGATTGCACGTTCATGACAAAGATGCAGATGTAGTTAAAAATCGTGAATATATTGCCGATATGTTTAATACTGATTTGCAGTCTTGGGTATTCGCTGATCAGACACATGATAATCGCGTTCAGAAAGTGACGCAGAGGGATAGGGGAAAAGGCGCACGTGAGTATCACACGGCTCTAAAAGCAACGGACGGGCTCTATACAAATGAAAAAAATGTATTTTTAGCATTATGCTTTGCTGATTGTGTGCCTCTTTTCTTTTATGATCCGGTTAAGTCGCTTGTCGGAGTCGCCCATGCCGGGTGGAAAGGCACCGTCAAACAGATTGGCAGAGAAATGGTGAAGCAATGGACTGAGAAGGAAGGTTCAAATCCCTCAGATATTTACGCTGTTATTGGCCCGTCTATCAGCGGTGCATGCTATACGGTAGACGACCGCGTCATGGATGCTGTCCGCGCATTGCCGGTTTCAGCAGACCTTGTCGTTAATCAGACGGCAAAGGCACAATATCAGCTTGATCTGAAAGAGCTGAACCGTCTTATACTGATGGACAGCGGTTTGGCAAGTGAACAAATTTCTGTCAGCGGTTTATGCACGGAAAGCGAGCCGTCTCTTTTCTTTTCTCACCGCCGCGATCAGGGGAAAACTGGACGGATGATGTCCTTTATCGGAATGAAGGAGGCATAAAAGATCTTGCGTGTTGTTGATAATTTACGACATATAAACGAACGAATAAACGAAGCATGTAACAGATCGGGCCGCAGCTCCGATGAAGTTACGGTTATTGCAGTCACTAAATATGTATCACCTGAAAGAGCACAGGAGGCAGTAGATGCTGGCATCACCTGCCTCGGAGAGAATCGGGATGCGGAACTGCTCCGCAAACAGGAATTGATGAAAGGGAATCCGGAATGGCATTTTATCGGCAGTCTGCAATCAAGAAAAGCAAAATCTGTCGTCAATTCGGTTTCCTATATCCATTCCCTAGACCGGCTCTCATTAGCGAAAGAAATTGAAAAACGGGCTGAAGGTACTGTACGATGCTTTGTGCAGGTCAATACCTCTCTTGAGCCTTCTAAACACGGCATGAAAAAAGAAGAAGTCATTCCATTCATACAGGAGCTTTCCGGTTTCGAACATATCCTTGTTGCCGGGCTGATGACAATGGCTCCGCTGACTGATGATCAAGATCAGATCAGAAGCTGTTTCAGGTCGCTGAGAGAACTCCGTGACCAGGTTCAGAAGCTGAACCAGCCGAACGCTCCGTGTACTGAACTGTCGATGGGCATGTCAAATGATTTTGAAATTGCAATTGAAGAAGGAGCTACTTATATTAGAATCGGCTCATCGTTAGTCGGAAATGAAACAGGGGGTGTACAGCAATGAGTATGAAAAATAAACTGAAAAACTTTTTCTCAATGGAAGATGAAGAATACGAATATGAATATATTGAGACAGAGCGGGAATCTCATGAGGAGCATGAGCAAAAAGAAAAGCCGGCTTACAACGGGAATAAACCTGCGGGCAAACAGAATGTAGTGAGCTTGCAAAGTGTTCAGAAATCCTCTAAAGTGGTGTTGAGTGAGCCGCGCGTTTATGCGGAGGCGCAGGAAATAGCCGACCATTTGAAGAACCGGCGGGCAGTTGTCGTCAATCTTCAGCGGATACAGCATGACCAGGCGAAGCGGATTGTTGACTTTTTAAGCGGAACCGTTTATGCCATTGGCGGCGATATTCAAAGAATCGGCTCAGATATTTTCCTCTGCACGCCTGACAACGTAGATGTATCAGGCACAATTTCTGAGCTCATATCTGAAGACGAACATCAGAGGTGGTAAAGCGAGATGATCCTTTATCAAGTTTTTTCGGTTTTAAGCTTATTAATCACAATATACTCATTTGCCCTGATCATATATATTTTTATGTCATGGGTGCCGAGTACGAGGGAAACAGCAGTCGGGCGTTTTTTGGCTTCGATTTGTGAACCATATCTCGAACCATTCAGAAAAATCATCCCTCCGATTGCAATGCTGGATATTTCACCAATCGTAGCAATACTTGTGCTTCGGTTTGCGACAACCGGCTTGTGGGGACTTTATCGCATGATTGCGTTTTAATGTGACAGTTTGATAGGGGCTTGGCAGCAGCCAAGCCTCTTTACATAGAAGGGAAAGACGATGAGCGATATATATCAGCACTTCAGAAAAGACGAGCGGGCCTTTATTGATCAAGCGCTCGAATGGAAAAGAATTGTCCAGGAGCAGTACCGGATGAAGCTGACCGGCTTTTTAGATCCCCGAGAGCAGGTCATCCTCTCTGCTGTTACGGGACAGGCAGATGTCGGGCTTGCCTTTTCCGGCGGCTATGACAGAGCGGAGCGGAAACGGGCGATTCTGTTTCCAGAGTACATTACTCCGGAAGAATCAGATTTTGAACTGCAGGCGTTTAACGTCCGTTATGCTGACAAGTTTGTCTCAGTAGATCATCGTTCTCTGCTTGGTGCATTAATGGGCATAGGATTAAAGCGGCAAAAATTCGGTGACATCGTGTTTTCTGAGACAGCAGTGCAATTGATTGTCTCAGCCGATACCGCTGATTTTGTGGCTGCACAGCTGACCCAAGCAGGCAAAGCGGCGGTCAGCCTAGAGAAAATCGACTTGTCAGACCTTAACATTCCAGCAGTTGATGTCGAAATAAGACATGACACGGTTTCTTCTTTAAGGCTTGACGCCGTCTGCGCCTCTATGAGCAGGCAATCCCGCCAGAAATCACAGACGCTTGTGAAAAACGGCCTTGTGAAAGTGAACTGGAAGGTGGTTGAAGATCCTTCATACATAGTCGCGGAAGGGGACATGCTGTCTATCAGAGGTTTTGGCCGGTGCAGCTTAACAAAAATCGAAGGGAAAACCAAAAAAGACAAATGGAGAGTTACGTTTGAACGACAAAAATAGTCGGTTTTTCAGTTTTTTTCTCCATCTGTGCGAAATTTGTTTTATAATGTGAACTAGATAACCGTACTGAAATGTAAAAATGGAGGTGGCATCATGCCATTAACGCCAAATGATATTCACAACAAGACGTTTACAAAAAGTTTTCGCGGATATGATGAAGATGAAGTAAATGAATTCCTAGCCCAAGTCAGAAAAGATTACGAAATTGTTCTCCGCAAGAAAACTGAGCTTGAAGCGAAAGTCAATGAGCTTGATGAAAGAATCGGACACTTTGCCAATATTGAGGAAACATTGAATAAATCAATTTTAGTTGCTCAAGAAGCGGCTGAAGACGTAAAACGCAATTCTCAAAAAGAGGCAAAGCTGATTGTTCGGGAAGCGGAGAAAAACGCTGATCGCATTATCAACGAATCGTTATCAAAATCAAGAAAAATTGCAATGGAAATTGAAGAGCTGAAAAAACAGTCTAAAGTGTTCAGAACACGTTTCCAAATGCTGATTGAAGCTCAGCTTGATCTTCTGAAAAATGACGATTGGGATCATCTCCTTGAGTATGAAGTCGACGCTGTATTTGAGGAAAAGGAATAAATTCTCTGATTATCTTGACATTTTCTTAGCTTGTCGAATATAATACGTTCATAAATTCAGATGAAAAAACGGTTGAAAGGGACAGTCATGTTTCCTTCAGGCCTTCATAGCGACCCGGAGATGGTGAGAGTCCGGGATGGCCGGAATCATGTAGATCAGCCCTTTAGTTTCCTTGCTGAACTCACAGTAGGTTAGGACGTTCATCACGTTACGATGCTCAAGAGGAAAAAGTGTATGCTTGCTTTTTCTAAAAGGGTGGTACCGCGAGATAAGCTTTCTCGTCCCTTATGGGATGAGAGGGCTTTTTTTATTTTCTGAAAAAATGCAGTGGAGGAATGAAAATGGATTTTAAAGACACGCTCTTAATGCCGAAAACAGATTTCCCGATGCGTGGAAATTTGCCAAACCGTGAGCCTGACATTCAAAAAAAATGGGAGGAAGAGGATATCTATCGTCTTGTTCAGGAACGGACGAAAGACCGCCCGAAATTTGTTTTACATGACGGACCTCCGTATGCAAACGGCGACATCCATATGGGCCATGCACTTAACAAGATTTTGAAAGACTTCATTGTCCGCTATAAATCAATGAGCGGCTACAACGCACCGTATGTGCCGGGCTGGGATACACACGGATTGCCAATTGAAACAGCTCTGACAAAAAACAAAAAGGTCAACCGCAAAGAAATGTCAGTAGCGGAATTCCGCAAACTATGCGAAGAGTACGCTTGGAAGCAAATCGAGGGACAGCGTGAGCAATTCAAACGTCTTGGTGTCCGCGGTGACTGGGAAAACCCATATGTGACATTAAAACCGGAATACGAAGCGCAGCAAATCCGCGTATTTGGTGAAATGGCAAAACGAGGCTACATTTACAAAGGCCTTAAACCGGTTAACTGGTCACCTTCAAGTGAGTCTGCTCTGGCTGAAGCCGAGATCGAATATCAAGACAAACGTTCAGCATCTATTTACGTCGCTTTTGGTGTAAAAGACGGAAAAGGCGTTCTTGAAAACGGTGAGCGCATCATCATCTGGACAACAACGCCTTGGACAATTCCGGCGAACCTCGGAATCTCAGTGCACCCTGATCTTGAGTACAGCGTGATTGCAGTAGGTGAAGACCGCTTTGTCGTAGCAAGTGCCTTAGTCGAAAATGTTGCATCGGCATGCGGATTTGATCAGTATGAAGTGACAAGAACGGTCAAAGGGAAAGACCTTGAGAACATTATCGCTGAACACCCGCTATATGGCAGAGACTCTCTCGTTATGCTTGGTGAACACGTAACAACTGATGCCGGAACAGGCTGTGTTCATACAGCGCCAGGACATGGGGAAGATGACTTTATCATCGGCCAAAAATACGGTTTAGATGTGCTTTGCCCGGTCGATGAAAAAGGTGTAATGACAAGCGAAGCTCCTGGCTTTGAAGGCATGTTCTATGATGATGCAAACAAAGCGATCACACAGCAGCTTGATGAAAAAGGCGCACTTGTGAAGCTTGAATTCATTACTCACTCTTATCCGCATGATTGGAGAACGAAAAAACCAACCATTTTCAGAGCGACAGCGCAATGGTTTGCGTCTATTAAAGATTTCAGATCAGACCTGCTGGATGCCATTAAAGAAACCAAATGGGTTCCTGAATGGGGCGAGCAGCGTTTGCACAACATGGTTCGGGACCGCGGAGACTGGTGTATTTCCAGACAGCGTGCGTGGGGTGTGCCGATTCCGGTATTTTACGCTGAAAACGGAGAACCGATTATTACAGATGAAACCATTGAACATGTTTCTGAATTGTTCAGACAGCACGGATCAAACATTTGGTTTGAAAAAGAAGCAAAGGATCTTCTTCCGGAAGGCTTTACGCATCCTGGCAGCCCGAACGGCACATTTACAAAAGAACAGGATATCATGGATGTTTGGTTTGATTCAGGCTCTTCACATCAAGCAGTGCTTGAAGAACGTGATGACCTCGTTCGCCCGGCTGATTTATACCTAGAGGGATCTGACCAATATCGCGGCTGGTTTAACTCTTCTCTTTCTACAGCAGTAGCCGTAACAGGGAAAGCGCCGTATAAAGGTGTGCTCAGCCATGGGTTCGCACTGGATGGAGAAGGCCGCAAGATGAGTAAATCAATCGGTAACGTTGTTGTTCCGGCTAAAGTCATGAAACAGCTTGGTGCCGACATCTTAAGATTATGGGTATCTTCGGTGGATTATCAGGCGGACGTTCGCGTGTCTGACGCTATTCTGAAGCAAGTTGCGGAAGTATATCGTAAAATCCGCAACACGTTCCGTTTCCTTCACGGCAACCTTTTCGATTTTGATCCAAAAACAAATGCGGTGGCTGTCGAAGATCTTCGTGAAGTGGATCAGTATATGCTGATAAAGCTGAACAAGCTGATTGATAAAGTGAAAAAAGCGTATGATGAGTACGAATTTGCGGTTGTGTATCACAGCATTCATAATTTCTGCACAATCGAATTGAGCTCATTCTACCTTGATTTTGCAAAAGATATTGTCTATATCGAGCATGCGGATCATCCGGATAGACGCAGCATGCAGACAGTATTCTACGAAACGCTTCTTGCATTAGTGAAGCTTTCAGCGCCTATCCTTCCACATACGGCAGACGAATTGTGGTCTCATTTAACATTTGTTGAAGAGCAGAGCGTTCAGCTGACCGATATGCCGGAAACAATCGCGGTTCCAAACAGTGAAGTGACTGAAGAAAAATTTGACCGCTTTATGGCTCTTCGTGATGACGTGTTGAAAGCATTAGAAACTGCGAGAAATGAAAAAATTATCGGTAAATCTTTGGAAGCAAACCTGAAATTGTATCCAAACAAAGAAAACAAGGAGCTCTTGGCTTCCATAAAAGAAAACCTTTCTCAGCTGTTTATTGTGTCTGAACTGACAATCAGCGAAGAAAATGAAGCGCCGAACGATGCGCAAAGCTTTGCGACGGGTAAAATCGCTGTCGAGAAAGCGGAAGGCGAAATGTGTGAGAGATCTCGTGTGATTTCAAAAGATGTAGGGGCAAATCCGAAATATCCTACACTTTCATTACGCAACGCTGAAATCGTTGAAAAATACTATCAAAAATAATGCAAAAGAGCCCGGCGTAAAAGCCGGGCTTTTTTTGTGCCAAGAGTGACATCCTTTAGAACGACAGGAAAAATCTTATGGGCTTTAGATCATCATTCACAGGCAACAATAAAGATACTACGTTAAGAGCAGGAGTTGTGAAGAATGAATGATCAACTGACCGCAATTTATACGGAACTTCTTCTGATGAAAGAAGAATTACAGTCCAGATTATTTGAGTATTCTTGCTTTCAGGTTTCTACAAGCCCGCAAGCAGCAATCAATCAAAAACAAAAAGCAACTCTGATCTATCATATTAAAGAAGAACTTCAAGACGTTCTCCTTGCATTGTCCAAAATCGAAAACGGCACATTCGGATACTGTGAAGAAACCGGGGCTCCCATTCCTCTTGCAAAGCTGGCAGTGCTGCCGACGGCCCGAACAGCAAACGATTTTCTTTATTCTGTCCAATTTGAGAAAAAAACGCTTCCGATATGGAAATCAACGGATATCGAATATGGTCAGGCACTGTATGAATAACAGTGTCTGGCTGGTTAATATGCCTGATATTTCTTTACTCCAGTGCTTTTTATTGATAAAATGCATAATGGATTAAAGTAACCGTAAACTGGAGGAACGTTTGTGCTGTATTATATGATTGCACTACTTATTATTGCAGCCGATCAATTGACAAAATGGCTAGTTGTTAAGAACATGGAACTTGGCCAAAGCATTCCGATCATTGATCAGGTATTCTATATCACCTCCCATCGCAATACGGGTGCTGCATGGGGGATATTAGCGGGTCAAATGTGGTTTTTCTACCTCATAACAACCGCTGTTATTATTGGTATTGTTTATTACATACAGCGTTATACAAAGGGACAAAGGCTTCTTGGCGTTGCCCTCGGACTTATGCTTGGCGGTGCCATCGGCAACTTTATCGATCGGGCTGTCAGACAGGAAGTTGTGGATTTTATCCATGTTATTATTGTCAATTACAATTACCCGATATTTAACATCGCGGACTCTTCACTATGTGTCGGCGTAATGCTTTTATTTATACAAATGCTGTTGGACAGCGGGAAAAAGAAAAAGGAGCAATAGCATGAATCAAATTGATATAACCGCTTCAGAAGAACAAAAAAGTGAGCGGATTGATAAATTTTTGGCATCGACTGAGAATGATTGGTCAAGAACCCAGGTTCAGCAATGGGTAAAAGACGGACAGGTTGTCGTGAACGGAAGCGCGGTGAAAGCGAATTACAAAATTCAGCCGGGTGATCAGGTGACCGTCACTGTACCCGAACCGGAAGCGCTCGACGTCCTGGCAGAGCCTATGGATCTCGATATTTATTATGAGGACCAGGATGTGCTGGTCGTCAACAAACCTCGCGGAATGGTTGTTCACCCAGCACCCGGTCATCTTACGGGCACACTTGTAAACGGCCTTATGGCTCATTGCACAGACCTTTCGGGTATAAATGGCGTGATGCGTCCGGGTATTGTTCACAGAATCGATAAGGACACGTCCGGTTTATTAATGGTGGCGAAAAATGATATGGCACACGAGTCACTCGTAAACCAATTGGTCAACAAAACGGTCACGCGAAAATATACGGCCGTTGTCCACGGGCTTATTTCTCACGATGACGGCACAATTGATGCGCCGATCGGACGAGATAAGAAAGACCGTCAAAGCATGACTGTGACACGTGATGGCAAAAACGCTGTCACTCATTTTCATGTACTTGAGCGTTTTCAGGATTTTACGTTAGTGGAATGCCAGCTTGAAACAGGAAGAACCCATCAAATTCGTGTTCATATGAAATATATCGGATTCCCATTAGCAGGCGATCCGAAATACGGCCCAAGAAAAACAATCGCCTTTAATGGCCAAGCGCTTCACGCGGGAGTTTTAGGTTTTGACCATCCACGAACAGGAGAATATGTCGAATTTGAAGCGCCGCTTCCCGAGGATATGGCAGAATTAATCGAAAACCTCAGAAAAAACGGTTGACAGAGGGTTTCTTTTCTGAAATAATAAACGAAGCTGAATAGATTCTTTAAAACAGTCCAGAGAGGCTGAGAAGGATAACGGATAGACGGGATGCGTGTACAGGCGCGCACCTTGTCCTAAAACCCCTCTATGCTCTGGCAGGAGGGGTTTTTTCTTCTATATGAACTGTGAGGTGTCACACATTGAATCAAAAAGCTGTCATTCTCGACGAACAGGCAATCAGACGGGCGCTGACCAGGATTGCTCACGAAATGATCGAACGCAATAAAGGAATGAATAACTGCATTCTTGTCGGTATTAAGACAAGAGGGATTTACCTGGCAAAACGCCTTGCGGAACGCATTGAACAGATTGAGGGAAATCCTGTTACAGTCGGTGAAATTGATATTACTCTTTACAGAGACGATCTTTCTAAAAAAACGAGCAACGATGAACCGCTTGTAAAAGGTGCAGATATTCCGGTAGATATTACAGATCAAAAAGTCATTCTCGTTGATGATGTTCTGTATACCGGAAGAACAGTCAGAGCAGGAATGGATGCGCTTGTTGATGTAGGCAGACCTTCCTCCATTCAGCTTGCAGTGCTTGTGGACAGAGGACACCGGGAGCTGCCGATCCGAGCGGATTATATCGGGAAAAACATCCCGACATCAAAGTCTGAAAAGGTTATGGTTCAGCTTGATGAGGTAGACCAAAACGATCTCGTCGCCATTTATGAAAACGAATAATAGATCACCTTTTTAAGGGCAATCCAGAGAGGTTGCAAAGAGGTGCACAACAAAGGCCCAAAAAGCATTCGGCAGGTCTTTGTATGCCTCTTTGCGTAAAAAAGCAAAGAGGTTTTTTTATACAGTCATTGAGTCATCCTAAAATGAAAGTCAACAATCAGGGGGAAATCATCATGAGTAAGAAAAAAGTAAATTTAGGGGTCAGGGATGTCCCGACACCTTTCTCTTGGGTTTCATTCAGCCTTCAGCATTTGTTTGCCATGTTTGGCTCAACCATTTTGGTTCCGAAGCTCGTCGGAATGAGTCCTGCTGTGGCGTTGGTGACAAGCGGCATCGGAACACTGGCGTACCTTCTTATTACGAAAGGACAAATTCCGGCGTATCTCGGTTCATCCTTCGCCTTTATTTCTCCGATCATTCTGGTAAAAGCGACCGGCGGGCCGGGAGCGGCAATGGTTGGGGCGTTTCTTGCAGGGCTGGTGTACGGGCTGATTGCCTTATTGATTAGGCAGCTTGGAACAGGATGGCTGATGAAGATTCTCCCGCCTGTAGTCGTAGGGCCTGTTATTATCGTCATCGGGCTGGGACTGGCAAGCACTGCGGTAAACATGGCGATGTATGCTGATCCGAACGCGAGTGAGTTGGTCTACAGCTTAAAGCACTTTAGTGTCGCAGGAGTTACGCTGGCAATCACGATTATTTGTGCGATTTTCTTACGAGGATTTTTAAGCCTGATTCCGGTTCTGATCGGAATCATCGGCGGATACCTGTTTGCCCTTACTCAAGGGATTGTCAACTTCCAGCCGGTGCTTGACGCGAAATGGTTCGCAGTGCCTGAATTTATCATTCCGTTCAAAGATTATTCACCGTCAGTTACACTCGGCATCGCAGCCGCAATGGTTCCTGTCGCATTTGTCACAATGTCAGAGCATATCGGCCACCAAATGGTGCTGAGCAAGGTTGTTGGACAAAACTTCATTAAAAAGCCAGGTCTTCATCGCTCTATTATGGGTGACAGTGTGGCGACAATCCTCGCTTCCCTGATCGGCGGTCCGCCGACAACGACTTACGGAGAAAACATTGGCGTGCTGGCCATCACAAGAGTATTCAGCGTCTTTGTCATCGGAGGAGCGGCAGTGATTGCCTGTTGCTTCGGCTTTATCGGCAAAATTTCAGCGCTGATCAGTTCAGTGCCGTCAGCGGTCATGGGAGGCGTCTCCTTCCTGCTGTTCGGAATCATTGCTTCAAGCGGCCTGAGAATGCTGATTGATAACAAAATTGATTATGAAAACAACAGAAACCTCATTATTACATCAGTTATCCTTGTGATCGGTGTAGGAGGCGCTTTTATCCAAGTGTCTCAAGGCGGATTCCAAGTGTCAGGAATGGCGCTTGCCGCAATTGTCGGTGTCATCTTAAACCTGATTCTTCCGCATGCGAAGGAAGAGCAGACAGACACATCTGAACAACATCATATCTAAAACCTTTTAATGAAAGTCCAGAGAGGCTTGGAAGGGTTATGAAGAGAAGGAAGCTTCAATGCTGCCCTCTATTTAACCATACCCCGAGTCTATCTTAGACCGGGGTTTTTTTCAGCCTTAAGTTGAAAAGAGAGGGGAAAGAACATGAAGCATTTAACGACGATGAGTGAACTCAGCACTGAGGAAATCAAAGATTTGCTTCAAACAGCACAAGATCTCAAAAGCGGAAAAACAGACAATCAGCTTACAGGAAAGTTTGCCGCAAACCTGTTTTTCGAACCGAGCACGAGAACGCGGTTCAGCTTTGAGGTCGCAGAAAAAAAGCTGGGCATGAATGTGCTCAACCTTGATGGAACAAGCACAAGCGTGCAAAAAGGCGAAACCTTATATGACACGATCCGGACGCTCGAATCAATCGGTGTGGACGTCTGCGTCATCAGGCACAGTGAGGATGAGTATTATGAAGAGCTTGTCAGCCAGGTGAACATTCCGATTCTGAATGCGGGAGACGGATGCGGCCAGCATCCGACACAATCACTGCTTGATTTAATGACGATTTATGAAGAGTTCAATACGTTCAAAGGGCTTACCGTCTCCATTCACGGTGACATCAAGCATAGCAGAGTGGCAAGGTCAAATGCGGAAGTGTTGACAAGATTGGGTGCCCGGGTCCTATTTTCCGGCCCTTCGGCATGGCAGGATGAAGAAAATACATTCGGCACGTATGTCTCAATGGATGAAGCAGTTGAGTCTTCCGATGTCGTCATGCTGCTGCGCATTCAAAATGAACGACATCAGTCCGCTGTCAGCCAGGAAGGCTATTTAAACAAATACGGCTTGACCGTAGAACGGGCTGAGCGTATGAAGCAGCATGCGATCATCATGCATCCTGCTCCGGTAAACAGAGGAGTGGAGATTGATGACAGCTTAGTAGAAAGCAAAAAATCAAGAATCTTCAAGCAAATGCAAAATGGCGTATTTATCAGAATGGCAGTGATACAGCGTGCCTTACAAACCAATGTGAAAAGAGGAGAAGCAGCATATGTCATATCTCATTAAAAACGGCTGGATACTAAACGAAAATGGTGAAAAAACAGAAGCGGATATCCGAGTGACTGGAGAAACCATCACCGCAATCGGCAAGCTTGATGCAACGGATAATGAAACGGTAATTGATGCGAAAGGTTTGCTCGTTTCACCTGGGTTTGTTGATCTCCACGTGCATTTCAGAGAGCCGGGCGGAGAGAAAAAAGAAACTATTGAAACCGGGGCCAAAGCGGCGGCACGCGGCGGCTATACTACAGTAGCAGCAATGCCGAATACGCGGCCGGTTCCTGATACAAAGGAGCAGATGGAATGGGTGCAAAACAGAATTAAAGAAACATCATGCGTCAGAGTTCTTCCATATGCATCCATTACGATCAGACAAATCGGCGATGAAATGACAAACTTTGAAGCATTAAAAGAAGCCGGGGCATTTGCTTTTACAGATGACGGTGTTGGTATACAGACAGCAGGTATGATGTATGAAGCGATGAAACGGGCAGCTGCAATTGACAAAGCGATTGTTGCACATTGCGAGGACAACTCCTTAATTTACGGAGGAAGCGTACATGAGGGGACATTCTCCAAAGCGAACGGGCTAAGCGGCATTCCTTCTGTGTGTGAATCGGTTCATATTGCCCGCGATGTGCTGCTGGCTGAGGCGGCAAACTGCCATTATCATGTATGCCATATCAGCACGAAAGAATCTGTCAGAGTTGTACGCGATGCGAAAAAAGCGGGAATCAGAGTGACAGCAGAAGTGTCGCCGCATCATTTGCTGCTTTGTGATGAGGACATCCCGGGGCTGGACACAAACTATAAAATGAATCCGCCGCTCCGCAGTGCAGAAGACAGAGCTGCTTTAATTGAAGGTCTTTTAGACGGAACAATTGATTTTATCGCAACAGACCATGCACCGCATACGGAAGAAGAGAAAAACACAGAAATGAAACTGGCGCCATTCGGAATTGTCGGCTTAGAAACAGCATTCCCGCTTCTTTACACACACTTTGTCAAAAATGGCAGCTGGTCGCTGAAGCAGTTGATTGACTACATGACAATCAAGCCATGCGAAGCGTTCGGTCTCCCATATGGAACATTACAAACGGGGCAAGCTGCGGACATTACGTTAATCGATTTAGAAAAAGAAGCAGTTATAGACAAAGAGACATTTTTATCAAAAGGAAAAAATACACCATTCAACGGCATCAGCTGCACCGGCTGGCCGGTCGCTACAATTGCGGCAGGGAAGCTTGCTTATGAAGAGGGGAGACTTGTCAAATGAAGAGACGATTAGTACTGGAAAACGGAGCGGTATTCGAGGGAGAAGCCTTCGGAAGCTTAGAACACAACATGGGAGAAGTCGTTTTTAATACTGGGATGACAGGCTATCAGGAAATTTTATCTGACCCTTCTTACTGCGGGCAGATCGTAACATTAACATACCCGCTTATCGGAAATTACGGCATTAACCGTGATGATTTTGAATCCATTACCCCTTTTGTAAAAGGGCTGATCATCAAAGAATTATGTGAGCTGCCTTCCAACTGGCGTTCAGCATACACCTTAGACGAGTATTTAAAAATGAAAAACATTCCCGGACTCCAGGGGATTGATACAAGGAAGCTGACAAGAATGATCCGCACGGCAGGCGCGCTAAAAGGAACATTCGCTTCATCTGATGAAGATATCGAAGCAGTGCTGAAAAGACTGAACGAAACGGAATTGCCAAGAAATCAAGTATCCCAAGTATCAGCAAAAACAGCATATCCGAGCCCGGGAAGAGGCAAACGCATTGTCTTGGTTGACTTCGGCATGAAACACGGGATTCTAAGAGAGCTGAACAAACGGAAATGTGACGTCATCGTTGTGCCTTACAACATTACAGCGGAAGAGGTGCTTCAGCTGAAACCGGACGGTATCATGCTTTCTAACGGACCTGGAGACCCGAAGGATGTGCCTGAAGCGATTGAAATGATTAAAGGTGTTCTTGGAAAAGTGCCATTATTCGGAATATGTCTTGGCCACCAATTATTCGCGCTGGCGTGCGGGGCGAATACTGAAAAAATGAAATTCGGCCACAGGGGCTCAAACCACCCGGTAAAAGAGCTGGCTACAGGAAAAGTTGCCTTAACATCTCAAAACCATGGATATACAGTTTCGTCTATCAGTAAAACAGAACTGGAAGTGACGCATATCGCAATTAACGACGATACGATTGAAGGGCTGAAGCATAAAACATTGCCGGCATTTACGGTTCAATATCATCCCGAAGCCTCACCTGGTCCTGAGGATGCCAACCATCTATTTGACAGATTCATCGAAATGATCGAAACAACAGAGAAAGAAGGGGAAGCGGTATGCCAAAACGCGTAGACATTAACAAAATTTTAGTAATCGGATCTGGACCGATCATCATCGGCCAAGCAGCAGAATTTGACTATGCGGGAACACAAGCCTGTCTTGCTTTGAAAGAAGAAGGCTATGAAGTCATCCTTGTCAACTCAAACCCTGCAACGATCATGACAGATACAGAAATGGCTGACCGGGTTTACATCGAACCGCTCACACCTGAATTCCTGACACGAATCATCAGAAAAGAGCGCCCGGATGCCATTCTTCCTACACTCGGAGGCCAAACCGGTTTGAATCTTGCGGTTGAGCTTTCTGAAAGAGGCGTTTTGGCAGAATGCGGCGTCGAAGTGCTTGGCACGAAACTGTCTGCGATTCAGCAAGCTGAAGACCGTGACTTGTTCAGAACATTAATGAATGAACTGAATGAACCGGTGCCTGAAAGTGAGATTATCCACTCCCTTGAAGAAGCAGAAAAATTCGTCAGTCAAATTGGATTCCCTGTCATTGTCCGCCCGGCATATACATTAGGCGGAACAGGCGGAGGCATCTGCTCGAATGAAACAGAGCTAAAAGAAATCGTTGAGAACGGCTTGAAATTAAGCCCGGTACACCAATGTCTGCTTGAAAAAAGCATCGCCGGCTATAAAGAAATCGAGTATGAAGTCATGAGAGACAGCCAGGATCACGCCATTGTCGTTTGTAACATGGAAAACATTGATCCAGTTGGAATCCATACTGGAGACAGTATTGTTGTCGCGCCGAGCCAAACGCTCAGCGATCGCGAATATCAGCTCTTGCGGAATGTATCGTTAAAACTGATTCGCGCGCTTGGGATCGAAGGCGGATGTAATGTCCAGCTCGCCTTAGATCCAGACAGCTTCCAATATTACATTATTGAAGTAAATCCGCGTGTCAGCCGTTCATCTGCCCTTGCATCAAAAGCAACGGGGTACCCGATTGCAAAGCTCGCTGCTAAAATTGCAGTCGGACTTTCATTAGATGAAATGATGAACCCGGTGACAGGAAAAACATATGCAGCATTTGAACCTGCTCTTGACTATGTCGTATCCAAAATTCCGCGCTGGCCGTTTGATAAGTTTGAATCAGCAAACAGAAAGCTTGGCACGCAAATGAAAGCGACAGGTGAGGTCATGGCAATCGGCCGCACGCTTGAAGAGTCATTGCTGAAGGCAGTGCGATCACTGGAAGCGGATGTGTATCATCTTGAATTGAAGGACGCCGCTGACATTTCAGATGAGCTTCTTGAAAAGCGAATTAAAAAGGCCGGTGATGAACGCTTATTCTACTTAGCTGAAGCGTACAGAAGAGGCTACACGGTAGAAGACCTCCATGAATTTTCCGCTATCGATGTCTTCTTCTTGCATAAGCTGTTCGGAATCGTACAGTTTGAAAAAGAATTGAAGGCCAATGCGGGCGATACAGATGTGCTGAGACGGGCAAAAGAACTCGGCTTCTCTGATCAGTACATCAGCCGTGAATGGAAAATGAAAGAATCTGAGCTTTACAGCTTGAGAAAACAAGCGGGGATTGCGCCGGTATTCAAAATGGTAGATACATGCGCGGCGGAATTTGAGTCAGAAACGCCATACTTCTATAGCACATATGAAGAAGAAAATGAATCTGTCGTTACAGATAAGAAAAGTGTGATGGTGCTTGGTTCGGGTCCGATTCGAATCGGTCAGGGTGTCGAGTTCGACTATGCGACGGTTCACTCTGTATGGGCAATTAAACAAGCAGGCTATGAAGCCATTATTGTCAACAACAACCCGGAAACCGTTTCAACAGACTTCAGCATCTCAGACAAGCTGTATTTTGAACCGCTTACGATTGAAGATGTCATGCACATCATTGACCTCGAACAGCCAATGGGCGTTGTCGTACAATTTGGCGGACAAACTGCGATTAACCTTGCTGACGAGCTTTCTGCACGCGGAGTGAAAATCCTTGGAACTTCATTAGAAGATTTAGACCGTGCCGAAGACCGGGATAAATTTGAACAAGCGCTTGGAGAACTTGGTGTTCCTCAGCCGCTTGGCAAAACAGCGACATCAGTTAATCAGGCGGTAAGCATCGCAAGTGATATCGGTTATCCGGTACTGGTACGCCCTTCCTATGTACTTGGCGGCCGGGCGATGGAGATTGTTTACCATGAAGAGGAACTGCTTCATTACATGAAAAATGCAGTCAAAATCAATCCACAGCACCCTGTATTAATTGATAGATACTTGACCGGAAAAGAAATTGAAGTCGATGCAGTATCCGACGGTGAAACAGTCGTCATTCCGGGAATTATGGAGCACATTGAACGTGCGGGCGTTCACTCCGGAGACTCAATCGCTGTTTATCCGCCTCAGTCTCTCACAGAGGACATTAAGAAAAAAATTGAACAATACACGATCGCATTGGCTAAAGGGCTGAATATTGTCGGTTTGCTCAATATTCAATTCGTCTTGTCGCAAGGCGAGGTGTACGTGCTAGAAGTGAATCCGAGATCAAGCAGAACCGTACCGTTTTTAAGCAAAATTACGGGTATCCCAATGGCGAATCTCGCAACAAAAATCATTCTTGGTCAAAAGCTGGCTGCGTTTGGCTATACAGAGGGCCTTCAGCCTGAACAGCAAGGTGTATTTGTAAAAGCGCCGGTCTTCTCCTTTGCCAAGCTGAGAAGAGTGGATATTACGTTAGGGCCTGAAATGAAATCAACAGGTGAAGTCATGGGGAAAGATTCGACACTTGAAAAGGCGCTCTACAAAGCCTTGATCGCTTCAGGTATTCAAATCCCGAACTACGGTTCCGTGCTTTTAACAGTAGCTGATAAGGACAAAGAAGAAGGGCTTGCCATTGCTAAGCGGTTCCACGCGATCGGCTACAACATTTTAGCGACGGAAGGAACGGCAGGCTACCTGAAAGAAGCTTCCATTCCAGCGAAGGTCGTCGGAAAAATCGGTCAGGATGGCCCGAACTTGCTTGATGTCATCAGAAACGGAGAAGCGCAGTTTGTCATCAATACGCTGACAAAAGGAAAGCAGCCGGCAAGAGACGGTTTTAGAATCAGACGTGAATCAGTAGAAAATGGTGTTGCCTGCCTAACATCTTTAGATACGGCAGAGGCGATATTGCGAGTGCTGGAAAGCATGACATTCCGTGCTGATCAAATGCCGGCAGTCAACACAAATCAGGAGGCGGCAGTCACTATATGAAAAAAGCGTATTTGACAGTATGTTCTAACCAGCAAATTGCAGACCGGGTGTTTCAAATGGTTCTGAAAGGGGAGCTTGTCCAAGGGTTTACAACCCCTGGACAGTTCCTTCATCTTAAAGTGAGCGAAGCGGTTACGCCTCTTTTGAGAAGGCCGATCAGCATCGCAGACGTCAACTTTGAAAAAAATGAAGTCACCATCATTTATCGGGTAGATGGGGAAGGGACAAGACTCTTGTCACTGAAGCAGCAGGGAGAACTTGTGGATGTCCTCGGGCCTTTGGGAAATGGCTTTCCTGTTAATGAAGTTCAACCCGGAAAGACGGCTTTGCTGGTAGGAGGCGGAGTAGGTGTGCCGCCTCTCCAAGAGCTGTCGAAACGCTTGATTGAAAAAGGGGTAAATGTCATCCACGTTTTAGGATTCCAATCGGCAAAGGATGTTTTTTACGAGGAAGAATGCCGGCAGTACGGAGACACGTATGTGGCAACAGCTGACGGAAGCTACGGGGAAACCGGATTTGTCACAGATGTGATTAAACGGAAAAAGCTAGAGTTTGATATCCTCCTCAGCTGCGGGCCGACACCGATGCTCAAGGCGTTAAAACAGGAATATGCCCATAAAGAAGTATATCTGTCCATGGAGGAACGAATGGGCTGCGGAATCGGCGCATGCTTCGCGTGTGTGTGCCATACAAACGAAAGTGAGACATCCTATGTAAAAGTATGTCTCGACGGGCCTGTATTTAAAGCTCAGGAGGTGGCGCTGTAATGCTAGAGGTGAAATTGCCGGGACTTGATTTGAAAAACCCAATCATTCCTGCATCAGGCTGCTTCGGTTTTGGAAAAGAATTTTCACGTTTTTATGATTTGTCTTGTCTTGGAGCTATCATGATTAAGGCTACGACAAAGGAGCCGCGCTTTGGGAATCCGACGCCGCGGGTAGCTGAGACTGGTGCTGGAATGCTCAATGCGATCGGTCTCCAAAATCCGGGGCTGGATAGTGTGTTGCATCATGAGCTGCCGTGGCTTGAGCAGTTTGATACACCGATCATTGCCAATGTCGCAGGTTCTCAAGTCGATGATTATGTTGAAGTCGCAGAACATATCAGCAAAGCGCCTAATGTTCATGCTCTTGAATTGAATATTTCCTGCCCGAATGTGAAAACAGGCGGAATCGCTTTTGGCACGAATCCTGAAATGGCTGCCGATTTGACAAAAGCGGTGAAAGAGGTTTCGGATGTACCCGTTTATGTGAAGCTATCCCCGAACGTGGCTAATATCACAGAAATTGCATTAGCGATCGAGGAAGCGGGAGCGGACGGTCTTACGATGATCAACACACTAATCGGCATGAGACTCGATTTAAAAACCGGCAAACCGATATTAGCGAATAAAACAGGGGGACTTTCGGGCCCTGCTGTGAAGCCGGTTGCCATTCGCATGGTGTATGAAGTCAGCCAGATGGTCAACATCCCGATTATCGGAATGGGAGGCGTGCAAACGGCTGAAGATGCCCTGGAATTTCTTCTCGCGGGAGCAAGCGCAGTCGCTGTCGGAACAGCAAACTTTGTGAATCCTTTTGCATGTCCAGAGATTATTGAACAGCTCCCATCTGTTTTGCTCCAATACGGCTATCAATCAATTGAAGAATGCATCGGAAGGAGCTGGAATCATGAAAAACAACCTGCCCATCATCGCGCTTGATTTTGCGTCAGCTGAAGAAACACTTGCGTTCTTAGCGCCTTTTCAGCAAGAACCGTTATTTGTAAAGGTTGGGATGGAGCTTTTTTATCAAGAAGGGCCATCTATCGTGAAACAACTAAAAGAAAGAAACTGCGAGCTATTTTTAGATCTAAAGCTTCATGACATCCCGACTACTGTAAACAAAGCGATGAAGCGCCTTGCCAGTCTTGGAGTAGACCTCGTCAATGTTCATGCTGCCGGGGGCAAAAAAATGATGCAGGCAGCTCTCGAAGGCTTAGAAGAAGGTACGCCGGCTGGAAAAAAACGTCCGTCACTTATCGCGGTAACCCAGCTGACAAGCACATCTGAACAAATCATGAAAGATGAACTGCTGATCGAAAAGTCTCTGATTGATACGGTTGTGCACTACAGCAAACAGGCGGAAGAAAGCGGACTGGATGGAGTGGTCTGCTCTGTTCATGAAGCAAAAGCCATTTACCAAGCGGTGTCGCCTTCATTTCTGACTGTCACTCCGGGGATCAGAATGTCAGAGGACGCTGCGAATGACCAAGTTCGCGTAGCGACGCCTGCCATAGCAAGAGAGAAAGGTTCATCAGCGATTGTAGTAGGACGCTCGATTACAAAAGCGGAAGACCCGGTAAAAGCCTATAAGGCTGTCAGACTTGAATGGGAGGGAATCAAATCTTGAAACAAATCATCGCAAAACATCTATTAGACATCCAAGCTGTATTTTTACGCCCGAACGAGCCGTTCACATGGGCAAGCGGCATTTTATCACCGATCTACTGTGACAACCGCCTTACGCTATCTTTCCCAGAGGTCAGAAACGATGTTGCTTCAGGTATCAGCAAGCTTGTTAAAGAGCATTTTCCTGAAGCTGAAATGATTGCGGGAACAGCAACTGCCGGTATTCCTCATGCTGCTCTTGCGGCGGACCATTTGAATCTTCCGATGTGTTATGTGAGGAGCAAGCCGAAGGCGCACGGAAAAGGCAATCAGATTGAGGGAGCTGTGCAAGAAGGGCAAAAAACAGTCGTCATTGAAGACTTAATTTCCACAGGAGGCAGCGTGCTTGAAGCTTGTGCAGCTTTACAAGCGGCCGGCTGTGAAGTGCTTGGTGTCGTCTCAATCTTTACGTACGGACTTCCTAAAGCGGAGGAAGCCTTCGCAAAGGCAGAACTGCCATACTACTCATTAACCGATTATGATACGCTCACAGAGGTCGCGCTTGAAAACGGAAATATTCATTCAGATGATCTAAAAAAGCTGCAAACATGGAAACGAAATCCCGAGTCAAAAGATTGGTTTAAAAAATAAAAAATAAATTCAAATGATGTAAAGAGGCTTCAAAGCCTTTCTGTACTTGAAAACAGGCTGTGAGGCCTGTTTTTTTATTAATCCTATAAAAAAAGTCGGGTTGACTTATGTTAGAATTGTGCTAAAATTTACTACAAATCTAAAAACTTATCAAGAGCGGCTGAGGGACTGGACCTATGAAGCCCGGCAACCTGCATAGTTTGTAAGGTGCTACTTCCAGCAAAATGAATTCCATTTTGAAAGATAAGGGCTGCATGCTGTTCCTGTCTTTCTTTCCGCCGGATTGAAAGTTTTTTATTTTAAGAGGTAAAAAGGCTATCTGTATATCAGCAGCCGCGAATCACATTACATGGGAAAAGACAACCGGCAGAAAGCTACTGTTTGTTTGTCTCCGAAAGGAGGAAAGAAGAAATGTTAACGTATGATAATTGGGAAGAACCAACGATTACATTTCCGGAAGACGATCCTTATAAAGGAGCGCTGTCAGTTTTAAAATGGGCATACGGCCATTACGGCGATCAGCTTGTTTATGCCTGCAGTTTCGGAATTGAGGGAATCGTTCTGATTGACTTAATTTATAAAGTGAAAAAAGACGCAGAGATTGTGTTTCTTGATACAGGACTTCATTTTAAAGAAACCTATGAAACAATTGAACGAGTGAAAGAGCGTTATCCGGGTCTTAATATCATCCTGAAAAAACCAGATCTCACCCTTGAGGAACAAGCCGAAGAACATGGTGACAAACTATGGGAAAGAGAGCCGAATCAGTGCTGCTATCTTAGAAAGGTCGTTCCTTTAAGAGAGGCGCTTTCAGGACATCCAGCCTGGCTTTCCGGCCTGCGCCGTGATCAAGGGCCAAGCCGTGCCAATACGAATTTCTTAAACAAAGATGAAAAATTCAAGTCAGTAAAAGTTTGCCCGCTTATCCATTGGACTTGGAAAGACATTTGGAGATATACATCCCGGAATGAACTGGACTACAATCCGCTTCATGACCAAGGCTATCCAAGTATTGGCTGTGCGCCTTGCACTTCTCCCGCTTTTACAGCAGAAGATTTGCGCTCAGGCAGATGGAATGGTATGGCGAAAACAGAATGCGGACTGCATGAATAAGGAGCTGCAAAATGGAATTAGCCGCTATTTTATTTAGCTTGTTTTTCGCGATGAATATTGGTGCAAGCGGCGCTGCAGCTTCGATGGGGGTTGCTTACGGCTCCGGAGCCATCAAAAAGAAAACTTACGCTTTGATCCTATGCGCAGTCGGTGTCTTTGCCGGGGCGGTCATTGGCGGAGGCGAGGTTGTAAAAACAATCAGCTCCGGCATTATTCCTGAGCAGACGATTACACTGACGATTGTTTGCATCATTATTGGAGCTGCTGCCCTGTCGCTCTTTACTGCTAATCTGCTCGGCATTCCTTTGTCGACAAGTGAAGTAACAGTCGGCGCGGTTGTCGGCGTGGGAGTGGCTTATAAAGTATTGTTTGTGAACAATCTTCTGATCATTGTGTCATTTTGGGTTTTTGTCCCGCTGTTCGCTTTCGGCTTCACCTATTTCGTATCTAAGCTGTTTCGTTATTTTAAGATTGAAGTAAAATCTTCTAAAAAGCAAAAAATCCTCGGCATTGTTTTGTTAGTTGCCGGATTTTTCGAAGCATTCTCTGCCGGCATGAATAACGTGGCGAATGCTGTTGGCCCGTTAGTAGCTGCCGGTGTGCTTGATGTCGGAAAAGGAACCTTGTATGGAGGAGCTTTTGTTGCTCTTGGCGCACTGTTATTAGGCCGGCGAGTGCTAGAAACAAACGGGAAGAAAATTACGAGGTTCTCCAAAGGGGAAGGCATTCTCTTATCCGGTACAGGAGCGGGACTGGTGATCATCAGTTCTGTATTTGGGATGCCGGTGCCCTTGGCGCAAGTCACGTCATCGTCTATTATCGGAATAGGCATGGCGAAAAACGGTCCGAACGTGTTCCATAAACAAGTTGTTCAAACGATGCTGAAGGTATGGATCGTATCGCCGTTTTTATCTTTATCGATTTCTTATCTGCTTGTATCCTTGTTTTTAAAAGCAGATTATTATTCGATCTTTATCATGGTAAGTGTGCTTTTAGCGGCGGGCGGTGCCATCAGCCTGACAAAGGCCATTCGTAAAGAGAGACGCTCAGTCCACGAACAAGGCGGGGGAATCTGATCATTAATCTGAGTAATTTTATAAGTTAACTAGGAGGAGATGGATATTATGAGCTTAGCACCACACGGAGGAACATTAGTAAACAGAGTAGATGAATCATATGATGTGAGCGGCATTCAAAAAGAAATTGAACTTGATTTAATTTCTTTCGCGGATTTGGAATTGATCGGTATCGGTGCATACAGCCCGATTGAAGGTTTCTTTAATGAAAAAGATTACGTATCAGTGGTCGAAAACATGCGTCTTTCTTCCGGCGTTGTCTGGTCTCTTCCAATCACGCTTCCGGTCGATGCGCAAAAAGCAGCGGAACTGTCACTTGGTGAAACGGTAAAGTTAACGTATGAAGGAGAAACTTACGGCGTTATCCAAATCGAAGACCTGTACGTGCCTGACAAACAAAAAGAAGCTGTCAATGTGTACAAAACAGATGAACAGGAGCATCCTGGTGTTAAAAAGCTGTTCAGCCGCGGCAATACATATGTCGGCGGACCGATTACGTTGATTAAAAAAGCTTCAAAACAGTTCCCTGAATTTACATTTGAACCGTCAGAAACGAGACGCCAGTTTGCGGAAAAAGGCTGGGAAACCATTGTCGGTTTCCAAACAAGAAACCCTGTTCACAGAGCGCATGAATACATTCAAAAAACGGCTCTTGAAACAGTAGACGGCTTGTTCTTGAATCCGTTAGTAGGTGAAACAAAATCTGATGACATTCCAGCTGATGTACGGATGGAAAGCTACCAAGTGCTTCTTGATCATTATTACCCGAAAGATCGTGTTTTCCTTGGTGTCTTTTTAGCGGCGATGCGTTATGCAGGCCCGAGAGAAGCAATTTTCCACGCGCTTGTCAGAAAGAACTACGGCTGCACACATTTCATCGTCGGCCGTGATCATGCAGGTGTAGGCGACTATTACGGAACATACGAAGCACAGGAACTGTTTGACACATTTAAACCTGAAGAACTCGGAATTACACCGCTGAAATTTGAGCACAGCTTCTTCTGTAAAAAATGCGGAAATATGGGAACAGCAAAAACTTGCCCTCATGGCAGAGAGCATCACGTCATTTTATCAGGCACTAAGGTAAGAGGTATGCTGAGAGACGGTGTGCTGCCGCCTGCTGAATTCAGTCGAAAAGAAGTAGTAGAAGTGTTAATCAAAGGGATGAAGAAAAAAGAAGAAGTAGGCGTATCTTAAGGAGGACTGGCAGTGACAAATCGCGATATTGTATGGCATGAAGCCTCTATCACAAAAGAAGAGTATCAGCAAAAAAACAAGCATAAAAGCTCCATTCTCTGGCTGACAGGGTTAAGCGGCTCAGGCAAATCAACCATTGCCAACGCCGCTGCGAGAGAATTGTTTGAGCAAGGCTACCAAGTCATTGTGCTGGACGGGGATAATATCCGTCACGGCCTAAATAGGGATCTTGGTTTTTCTGATGAAGACCGAAAAGAAAACATCCGCCGGATCGGAGAGGTGGCGAAGCTTTTTGTTCAGCAGGGAACCATTGTGATTACTGCTTTTATCTCTCCTTTCCGCGAGGACAGACAACAGGTTCGCGAGCTTGTGGAAGCGGGCGAATTTAATGAAGTCTACATTAAATGCGACCTTGATATTTGTGAACAAAGAGATCCGAAAGGGCTTTACAAAAAAGCAAGAAACGGCGAGATTCCGTTCTTTACAGGAATTGATTCTCCTTATGAAGAACCGGAAGCTCCAGAGCTCGTTCTTGATTCAGGACAGCATGACCGTGAAGCGTGTAAAAATCAGCTGATCGAGTTTGTTAAACAAAAATTGAGCTGAATATGATCTGCTGCGTTCTTCTCAGATGCCGGAATGCAAGCGAGAACATCATCACAGCGAATCTTCTGGAAGAACTCGAATAGATCGGGGGAAATACGATGGGGAAAGTATATATTGTAGGAGCGGGTCCCGGTGACCCTGATCTGCTGACAATTAAAGCGCTGAAAGCCATTGAAAAAGCTGATGTCATCTTATATGACAGATTAGTAAATAAAGAGATTTTACAATATGCCAAAGAGCAAGCAGACCTGATCTACTGCGGGAAGCTTCCGGATTTTCATACGATGAAGCAGGAAACCATCAATCGATTTCTTGTGAAGTATGCGCAAAAAGGGAAAATGGTTGTCAGACTGAAAGGCGGAGACCCTTTTGTGTTCGGGAGAGGAGGGGAAGAAGCGGAATGCCTCTCTGAAAATGGAATTCCGTTTGAAATCATTCCCGGCATTACGTCTGGAATCGCGGCAGCCGCTTATGCCGGGATTCCTGTTACCCATCGGGATGCGGGCTCTAACGTCGCTTTTGTAACGGGTCACTATAAAAAAGAAGAAGATTTTGAGGAAAAGTGGAAAGCGCTGGCTACAGGAATTGATACACTTGTCATCTATATGGGTATCAAAAACGTGCAGCAGATTGAAAGAAAACTCCTTGAAAATGGCCGGGACGGTTCTACGCCAGCAGCCTTTATTCATTGGGGGACAACGGACAAGCAAAAATCTGTTTTTTGTACAGTTGACACCCTTTCAGAAACGGTGATAAAAGAAAACATTACAAATCCGAGTTTAATTGTCATTGGAAATGTTGTAAATTATCACTATAAGCTGGAATGGTTTGAATCTGAACTAAAAAAACAAGATTTAAGCGAGGCGTTGTAAAAATGAAACAAGCAATTTTATATGTCGGCCACGGCAGCCGGGTCAAAAAAGCGCAGCAAGAAGCCGCAGCCTTTTTGGAAGGATGCAAGGCCCACATCTCTGTGCCAGTACAAGAAATCAGCTTTTTAGAGCTTCAGGAGCCGACAATTGAGACAGGATTTGAAGCATGTGTGAAGCAAGGTGCCACTCATATCGCAGTGGTGCCTCTGCTTCTTTTAACAGCTGCGCATGCAAAACATGATATTCCGGAAGAAATTGTCCGTGTTGCATCTCGATATCCATCAGTCCGTATTTCATACGGAAAGCCGATCGGGATTGACGAAGAAGTAGTCAAGGCTGTATATCACCGAATGAAAGACATAGGTGTTCCGTATGAAAATGCCAGAGTGGTGCTCATCGGAAGGGGAAGTTCAGATCCAGACGTCAAAAGAGACGTAACCGGAATTGCTAATCTTCTTCAGGAAATGGTTCCAGTGAAGGAAGTCATTCCGTGCTTTTTGACAGCATGCGGCCCTAATTACAAAGAGGTTTTTTCAGAACTTGAAAAAGATGACGGCATAACAACCTTTATCGTTCCATATTTGCTTTTTACGGGTATGCTGATGAATGAAATCGAACGAGAGGTTCAGAAATTAAAAGCCCATAATCCGAACGTCTACCTCTCTTCCTATATCGGTTTTCATCCTCATGTGAAAAACGCATTTTTGAACCGTGTGAGAGAAACTGCGGCAAATTCTGAGGGACAATTTGATTTTGATGGAGGTTCATATGCTTCCGCTGCACATTAGCCTGGAAAAGAAGAAGGTTGTGATTGCGGGGGGCGGAAGCATCGCTCTCAGAAGGCTGAAAACGGTGATTTCTGAGGGAGCTGATATAACGCTTGTCAGTCCGGATGTGGAACCGGAAATCAAGCAAATGGCAGAAGAGCGGCGTATCAAATGGGAAAAACGGACAATTGAAAAAGAAGATTATCTCAATGCTTTCTTCATTATTGCTGCGACGGATAATGCGGCAGTGAACAAAGAAATTGCCCAATCCGCTTCGCCTTTTCAGCTTGTCAATTGTGTCAGTGACGCTGAGCTTGGCAATGTATATATGCCGAAAATCGTAAAAAGAGGGCATGTCACTGTGTCTGTTTCTACAAGCGGAGCCAGTCCAAAGCACACGAAAGAGCTTGCTGAAAACGTGGATAAGCTGATTGACGGCGATTTTGTTGCTGAAGTGAACAGGCTTTATCAGATGAGAAGAAAGAAATAAGCCAGAGCATACAAATGCTCTGGCTTTTCTTTATGCGGCTCAGCTTTTTTTGAGCTTGATGACAGTATCAGCATCAGGCGTGACAAAGACGGTATGCTGGCTGTCATAAGTGACGAAACCGGGTTTCGCGCCGTTTGGTTTTTTGACATGCCTGATTTTTGTATAATCTACAGGCACTGAACTTGAATCTTTAGCTTTTGAAAAATAAGCTGCAATTGTCGCGGCTTCCATGATTGTTTGCTCATCAGGTTCGCTGCTTCTGATCACAACGTGGGAGCCGGGAATGTCCTTCGTGTGAAGCCAGATATCGTCTCTGGCCGCCACTCTTGTCGTTAAATATTCATTTTGACGATTGTTCTTACCCACTAAAATTGTCAGCCCTGAGGTGGATTCATATGTTTCTAACACCGGATTGTGCGGTTTTTGCTTTTTCTGGCCTTTTTGCTGCTTAGGGCGTAAATATTTGCCCTCAACAAGCTCTTCCCTGATTTCGCTGATATCCCGGGGAGAAGCGGACGAAAGCTGCTGAATCAGCTGATCAAAATATTCGATCTCTTCCTGTGCCAGCCTGATTTGCTCCTCGACAACTGCGACCGAATTTTTCGCTTTCTGATACTTCGTGAAATAGGCCTGTGCGTTTTCAGAAGGCGTTTTGTTCGGGTTTAAAGGAATCGTGATTGTCGGGCTTTCTTCATCATAATAATTGATGACCTCAGCCTGTTTATCACCTTTTTTCAGCATATATAAATTAGCGGTTAAAAGCTCTCCGTAAAGCTGAAATTCCTTCGCGTTTTCCGAATACTCCAGGGTTTTCTCTAATTTTTTGATTTTGTTGGCATTCTTCTTCCGTTCGTTCACAACAAAACGCTCAAGATCCTGAGCCTGTTGCTTAACCCGGTCTCGTTCAGCTTTTCCGAAATAAAAACGGTCGAGCAGTTCGCTTAATGAATCAAAACGGCGCGCTTCGCCCTTTAGATGAGTCAGCTCCAGCAGATAAAAATATTCCTTTCCGTTTACAGTCGTAATGTTGGGAATGAAACGGTGCTCTTTCACTTCGGCAAACAGTGCCAGCAACGCTTTTGGCAGTGTGACTTTGTTGGCAAGGCCTGCTCTGTGAACCGCTTCTTTGGCGAAAAGCGGAGACACGCCTGAAAAGTGGTCGACAATTTGTTTATCAAGCCTTCCTTCTTGAAAGCTGAGGTGACGCAAAATATCATCTTCTGACGCCTCAAGAGGCGATATTTTGTCCTGAGCAGGCGGAAGCTTATAATCTTGGCCGGGCAGTACTGTACGGTAGCTGTTCATTGACGGTGATAAATGCTTAAGTCCGTCGATAATCACATTTTCTGCTGCGTCAGTCAAAATGATATTGCTGTGGCGGCCCATAATTTCTACATAAAGCTTTCGTACGGTTTCATCGCCAATTTCGTTTCGGCTTTTGATATGAAAAATCATAATGCGGTCTAAGCCCGCTTGTTCAATTTTCTCAATGAATCCGCCTTCGATATGCTTTCTCAGCAACATGCAAAACATTGGCGGTTCGCTTGGATTTTCATAAGCTTGTGCCGTGATATGCACCCGTGAATAGCTCGGATGTGCCGATAATAATAGTTTTTGGTTTTTTCCCTTGGCACGGATGTGGAAAATCACATCGTGCTTATATGGCTGATGGATTTTTGTAATTCGTCCGCCCATTATTTTCTCGTTAAGTTCGTGTGTCATTCCGTATGTAAACATGCCATCAAACGACATATGCAATACACCCTCTCATTCTTCCTGCATTCGATAATTATAGCATGAAATGGGACGAGTCAGAATAAGCATGCTTATAGAGTGATATCTCTATAAGAGAGCAGGGGAGTGGACGAGCGGAATGAAGTTTCATGAAATGGGACAAACAGATTTACTAGAGGCAACCAATACGTCCATGAAACAAGGATTAACAGAAAAAGAGGTAAAAAAACGCCTTGACAAGCATGGACCAAACGAGCTGCAAGAAGGGAAAAAAACTTCAGCGCTTCTCTTGTTTTTCGCGCAGTTCAAAGATTTTATGGTGCTTGTGCTTCTGGCGGCAACGTTAATCTCAGGATTTCTTGGTGAATATGTAGATGCGGTTGCGATTATTGCGATTGTGTTTGTGAATGGCATACTCGGTTTCTTTCAAGAAAGGCGTGCTGAGCAATCTCTTCAGGCTTTAAAAGAGCTTTCAACACCGCACGTCATGGCACTCAGGGAAGGAAGCTGGACAAAGATTCCTTCTAAGGAACTGGTGCCGGGTGATATTGTGAAATTTACGAGCGGGGACAGAATTGGCGCAGACGTTCGAATTGTTGAAGCGAGAAGCCTTGAAATAGAAGAATCAGCGCTAACCGGGGAATCAATCCCGGTTGTGAAGCATGCTGATAAATTGAAAAAACCGGATGTTTCACTCGGCGATATTACCAATATGGCATTTATGGGTACGATTGTGACCCGCGGCAGCGGTGTCGGGGTTGTCGTCGGGACAGGAATGAATACGGCTATGGGGAAAATTGCCGACATGCTTGAATCGGCAGGGACATTGTCAACCCCGCTGCAAAGAAGACTGGAGCAGCTCGGGAAGATTTTGATTGTTGTTGCATTGCTTCTGACCGTACTTGTCGTTGCTGTCGGTGTTATTCAGGGTCATGATCTGTACAGTATGTTTTTAGCAGGTGTCTCGTTAGCGGTAGCCGCTATTCCGGAGGGGCTGCCGGCGATTGTGACAGTGGCGCTTTCGCTTGGTGTACAGAGGATGATTAAACAAAAATCCATTGTTAGAAAGCTTCCTGCTGTTGAAACGCTTGGGTGTGCGTCTATCATTTGCTCAGATAAAACAGGGACAATGACCCAAAACAAAATGACAGTGACGCATGTCTGGTCCGGAGGGAAAACATGGAGAGTGGCAGGGGCCGGCTATGAACCGAAAGGAAGCTTCACACTAAACGAAAAAGAGATCAGTGTCAATGAACATAAGCCGCTTCAGCAGATGCTTCTGTTCGGAGCGCTTTGTAACAACTCCAATATTGAGAAAAGAGACGGCGAATATGTGCTTGACGGAGATCCGACAGAGGGAGCGCTGCTCACCGCGGCAAGAAAAGGCGGTTTTTCAAAGGAGTTTGTTGAATCTAATTACAGAGTGATTGAAGAATTTCCGTTTGATTCCGCACGGAAAATGATGACTGTCATCGTAGAGAATCAAGACAGAAAGCGCTATATCATTACAAAAGGTGCGCCGGATGTACTCATGCAGCGATCTTCCCGTATTTATTATGATGGCTCAGCGGCTCTTTTTTCAAATGAAAGAAAAGCAGAAACAGAGGCGGTATTAAGACATTTGGCATCACAGGCGCTCAGAACGATAGCGGTCGCCTACAGGCCGATAAAAGCAGGCGAAACACCGTCAATGGAGCAGGCGGAAAAAGATCTGACCATGCTTGGCCTTTCAGGTATCATTGATCCCCCGCGGCCGGAAGTCAGACAGGCGATTAAAGAATGCCGTGAAGCGGGAATTAAGACCGTCATGATTACAGGTGATCATGTAGAAACCGCTAAAGCGATAGCGAAAGACTTGCGCCTCCTTCCGAAAAGCGGCAAAATCATGGACGGCAAGATGCTGAATGAACTTTCTCAAGAAGAGCTTTCTCATGTGGTGGAGGATGTGTATGTATTTGCCCGCGTTTCCCCTGAACATAAACTAAAAATCGTAAAAGCCTATCAGGAGAACGGGCATATTGTGGCGATGACGGGAGACGGCGTCAATGATGCTCCTGCCATTAAACAGGCTGATATCGGCGTCTCTATGGGCATTACCGGGACAGATGTGGCCAAAGAAGCATCATCTCTTGTTCTCGTGGATGATAATTTTGCGACGATTAAATCAGCGATAAAAGAAGGCAGGAACATCTACGAAAATATCAGGAAGTTTATCAGATACCTGTTGGCGTCTAACGTCGGAGAAATCCTTGTCATGCTGTTTGCGATGCTGCTTGCCCTTCCTTTACCGCTGGTTCCGATTCAGATTTTGTGGGTCAACTTGGTGACGGACGGATTGCCGGCAATGGCGCTCGGCATGGATCAGCCGGAAGGAGACGTCATGAAGCGCAAGCCCCGTCATCCGAAAGAAGGGGTATTTGCCCGCAAGCTAGGATGGAAGGTCGTTTCCAGAGGATTTTTAATCGGAGTTGCCACTATTTTAGCGTTTATCATTGTGTACCACCGCAATCCGGAAAACTTGGCTTATGCCCAGACGATCGCGTTTGCCACATTGGTGCTCGCTCAGCTTATTCACGTGTTTGACTGCCGCAGCGAAACTTCTGTTTTCTCTAGAAATCCGTTTCAAAACCTGTATTTAATCGGCGCGGTATTGTCATCCATTTTGCTGATGCTTGTAGTAATCTACTATCCGCCGCTTCAGCCGATTTTCCATACTGTAGCCATCACGCCGGGGGACTGGATGCTCGTCATCGGTATGTCCGCCATCCCTACTTTTTTGCTGGCGGGGTCACTTTTAACAAGAAAAAAATAAATTCATATGATATAATCTTAGGGGTAATAGCGTGTCTATTGCCCTTTTATTATGAGAACAGGGAAGAATTGGGTGTTTTAAAATGATACGAAGTATGACAGGCTTCGGCAGTGCAAGCAAAACACAAGACGATCTCTCTGTAAGCGTTGAACTTAAATCTGTGAACTACAGATTTAAAGAAGTGAACGCTCGTTTGCCAAGGCCTTTGCTATATTTTGAAGATAAGCTGAAACAGACCATTCTGCAGCATATTCAGCGCGGAAGAATTGAGCTTTTCGTATCCGTTGACAGCGATATGCTTGTTGAGAAAAGGCTTGAAATTGATTGGCCGCTGCTCGATGAGTTTGTCGCAGCCGCGAGAGATATGAAGAAGCGGTATCAATTGTCTGCAGAGCCCGATGTAATGGATTTCTTTAAGCTTGATCATGTCGTCCAGGTTCATGAAGAACAGACGCAAAATGACAAGCTGGAGGCGTTGATCATCGATGCTGCAGAAGAAGCGGTAAAAGGTCTCTGTGAAATGCGTGAAAAAGAGGGGCTGCTCTTAGCGAAAGACTGCCTGATGCATATTGATCAGCTTGAAGAGCTGGTGAGAGAAACTGAATTGCTGGCTGCAGATGTCGTATCTCGTTACCGGGAACGGCTGTATGCCAGAATCAAAGAATGGACTGAAGACGTATTAGACGAGAGCCGGCTTGTAACAGAATGCGCTATTTTTGCAGACCGCTCTGATATCACTGAAGAGATTACAAGGCTGAAGAGCCACTTCGCCCAGTTTCGTGATATATTAGCTAGTGGCGGAGCTGTCGGGCGCAAACTCGACTTTCTTGTTCAGGAGCTCAATCGGGAAGCAAATACGATCGGCTCAAAAGCAAATGATCATCAGATCACAAAGCTTGTCGTTGAAATGAAAAGTTCTATTGAAAAAATAAAAGAACAAGTGCAAAATATAGAATAGTGACTGTGCGTATTGTTTACAGACGGTCTTACTAGGCTAAACTAGAGACGTCTATTTTACAGGGGGAACGTAGAAGATGACGATTAAACTGATTAATATCGGATTTGGCAATATCATCTCCGCCAATCGGATGATTTCGATTGTCAGCCCGGAGTCTGCGCCAATCAAACGGATGATTCAGGATGCAAGAGACCGCGGAATGCTAATTGACGCTACATACGGACGAAGAACCCGTGCAGTTGTCGTCATGGATAGTGATCACATTATCTTATCTGCCGTCCAGCCTGAGACAGTTGCACACAGACTTTCTGTTAAAGAAGAAATTATGGATGAAGGGCAGGGGTAATTGCCGCATGAAAGAAAGAGGGTTATTAATCGTTCTCTCAGGTCCCTCAGGAGTTGGTAAAGGAACGGTTCGACAAGCGATCTTTTCGCAGGAAGACACAAAATTTGAATATTCGATTTCAGTAACCACAAGAAGTCCAAGAGAGGGCGAAGTGAACGGAGTCGATTATTTTTTCAAAACAAGAGACGAATTCGAGCAAATGATTGCGGACAACAAGCTGCTTGAATGGGCAGAGTATGTCGGCAATTATTACGGCACGCCAGTCGATTATGTTGAACAGACGCTTCAAGATGGAAAAGACGTCTTTTTAGAAATTGAAGTTCAAGGGGCTCTTCAAGTGAGAAATGCTTTCCCGGAAGGCCTGTTTATTTTCCTTGCGCCTCCAAGCCTTTCTGAACTGAAAAACAGAATCGTGACACGAGGAACAGAAACAGACGCTCTGATTGAAAATCGAATGAAAGCCGCAAAAGCTGAGATCGAAATGATGGATGCTTATGACTATGTCGTTGAAAACGATAATGTCGAAACGGCTTGCGATAAAATCAAAGCAATCGTTCTTGCTGAACATTTGAAGCGTGAACGCGTTGCACCAAGATATAAGAAAATGCTGGAGGTTGAATAATCAATGTTAGATCCGTCAATTGATTCTTTAATGAATAAATTAGATTCAAAATATACGCTGGTGACTGTTTCTGCGAGACGTGCCCGTGAAATGCAAATCAAAAAAGACCAAATGATTGAACATACGATTTCACACAAATATGTAGGCAAAGCTTTAGAAGAAATTGATGCAGGCCTGCTTTCGTTTGAAAAGGAAGACCGCGAATAGTAGCACAAGTAGCAACCTATATCATGTAGGTTGTTATTTTTTTCCGTGCGGTTTTGTAAAGTGCAGAGGGGGAGAATTCATTGCTTAACAATCGAAATGTGTTACTTTGCGTGAGTGGAGGCATCGCTGTTTATAAAGCCTGTGCGTTAACGAGCAAGCTGGTTCAGGCAGGAGCAAATGTCAAAGTGATTATGACTGAATCCGCTTGCCGATTCGTTTCACCGCTGACATTTCAGGCATTGAGCCGCCACGAAGTCTATACAGATACATTTAAAGAACAAAATCCAAGCGTCATTTCTCATATTGATGCCGCAGACTGGGCCGACTTGATTATCGTAGCGCCGGCTACGGCTAATGTGATTGGAAAACTGGCAAACGGCATCGCTGATGATATGCTGACGACAACATTGTTGGCAGCAACGGCTCCCGTTTGGATCGCGCCGGCAATGAACGTTCATATGTATGACCACCCGGCAGTCAAACGAAACATTTCTGTTCTTTATCAGGACGGTTATCGTTTTATTGAGCCAAGTGAGGGCTATTTAGCATGCGGTTACGTAGGAAAAGGCAGATTGGAAGAGCCGGAAAACATCGTAAAGCTGGCCGAAAAACATTTTGCTGAAGAAACATCCGCTCCTTTAGAAGGCAAGCATGTGGTCATTACAGCCGGCCCAACGCGGGAAGCGATTGATCCTGTCCGGTTTTTTACCAATAAATCGACGGGCAAAATGGGCTACGCACTGGCGGAGGCTGCTGTTCAGCTCGGCGCACGGGTAACCTTAATTTCTGGGCCTGTTTCACTTGATCAGCCTAAAGGCCTTGCTGAGTTTATCCCTGTTCAATCGGCTGCGGATATGCGCGAAGCTGTGCTCTCTGTGTATGACGCAAGCGATATAGTCATTAAAACAGCTGCGGTAGCCGATTTTACGCCGAAAACAGTATTTGACCATAAAATGAAAAAACAAGACGGCGGCATGACCTTAGAACTGAAAAGAACAGTCGATATTTTGAAAGAATTGGGCGAGAAAAAGAAAGAGCAGATTTTGGTCGGATTTGCCGCCGAAACACAAGACATTGAACACTATGCACGTAAAAAGCTCGCCACTAAAAACCTTGATTTGATTGTGGCAAATGATGTGAAAGCAAATGGGGCCGGTTTTGGTGCTGATACGAATATCGTGACAATCTTTTTCAAAGACGGGCATAAACGCGAACTCCCGATTATGTCTAAGCTCGATGTTTCTTTTGAAATCCTTCAGGAGATCGCAGCCCTCTCAAAACAAACCGGAGAGCGCTCATGAATTTTGCAGAAGTCATCGTTGATGTCAGCACCAAAAATATAGACAGGCCTTTTGATTATAAAATCCCAGACCATCTGAAGGGCATGATCAAAACGGGGATGCGGGTCATTGTTCCGTTTGGCCCCCGTAAGATTCAAGGGTTTGTGACAGCAGTCAAAGAAGCATCTGACCTATCGGGAAAATCTGTCAAGGAAGTAGAGGATTTATTAGATCTTACACCTGTTCTGACAGAGGAGCTTATGATTCTGTCATCATGGCTGTCAGACAAAACGCTGTCTTTTAAAATAACGGCGCTTCAAGCAATGCTGCCTGCCGCCTTAAAGGCGAAATATGAAAAAGAATTAAAAATTGCACACGGAGCCGATCTTCCGCCGCAAGTGGAACGGCTGTTTTCTGAAACAAAGACGCTGCTGTATTCAGATATACCCGATCATGAGACGCTGAAACTGATTCAAAGGCATGTTCAAAAAGGGGACATTGACGTGACGTATAAAGTCGCGCAAAAAACCAATAAAAAAATGGTCAGGCATATTCAGGCAAATGCGAGTAAAGAAGAGCTTGCTAAGCAGGCTGAGGGATTGTCCCGCCAAGCAGCAAAACAGCAGGCGATTCTTCACTTTCTCATCTCTGAGCCGGAAGGTGTGAAAATTCCTGCGGCGGAATTGTGCAAAAAAACGGACACGAGCTCTGCAACCATCAAAACCCTTATCCAAAAAGGGCTTTTGAAGGAAAGCTATGAAGAGGTTTACAGAGATCCCTATCAGGACAAAATGTTCAAAAAAACAGAGCCCCTGCCGCTGACAGACGAACAGAGGGCTGCCTTCGAGCCCATACGCGAGACATTGGACAGCGATGAGCATAAAGTGTTCCTCCTTCACGGCGTGACAGGAAGCGGAAAAACCGAAATTTATCTGCAATCAATTGAAAAAGTACTGGCGAAAGGAAAAGAAGCCATCGTCCTCGTACCGGAAATATCGCTGACGCCGCAAATGGTCAACCGCTTCAAGGGCCGCTTCGGCTCCCAGGTGGCAGTCATGCACAGCGGTTTATCCACAGGAGAAAAATATGACGAGTGGCGTAAAATCCACCGGAAGGAAGTACGGCTTGTCGTCGGTGCCAGATCCGCCATTTTTGCTCCGTTTGAAAATCTCGGAATGATAATCATCGATGAAGAGCACGAGTCTTCCTATAAACAGGAAGAAATGCCGCGCTATCATGCGAAAGAGGTGGCAATCAAGCGGGCTGAGCATCACAGCTGCCCGGTTGTATTAGGGAGTGCTACGCCGACATTAGAATCATATGCTAGAGCGCAAAAGGGCGTATACGAGCTTCTTTCACTGAAGCACCGTGTTAACCATCGGGTGATGCCCGAGGTTTCGCTTGTCGATATGAGAGAGGAGCTTAGAAACGGCAATCGCTCGATGTTTTCAGTTGAATTGATGGAAAAGCTTGAAGAAACGATTGCCAAGGGTGAGCAGGCGGTGCTGTTTTTAAATAAGAGGGGCTACTCTTCCTTTGTGATGTGCAGGGATTGCGGCTATGTCCCGCAATGCCCGCACTGCGACATTTCCATGACGTATCATCGTTACGGCCAAAGGCTGAAATGCCATTATTGCGGACATGAAGAGCCTGTTCCGCACACTTGTCCTGAATGCGCAAGCGAGCATATCCGCTTTTTCGGAACGGGAACACAGCGAGTGGAGGAAGAGCTGACAAAAGTGCTGCCAAGTGCGAGAGTGATTCGGATGGATGTTGACACGACATCACGGAAAGGCGCCCATGAAAAATTACTGTCAGCTTTCGGAGAAGGAAAAGCGGATATTCTTCTCGGAACGCAAATGATCGCGAAAGGGCTTGATTTTCCGAATGTCACGCTTGTCGGAGTGTTAAGTGCTGATACAACACTTCATATTCCTGATTTCAGATCGGCTGAAAAAACATTTCAGCTGTTAACGCAAGTCAGCGGCCGGGCAGGCAGGCATGAAAAGCCCGGCCATGTCATCATTCAAACGTATACACCGTCTCATTACAGTATCCAGCTGACGAAAACACACGATTATGAAACGTTCTATCAGCATGAAATGGCGCACAGGAGAGAGCAATCCTATCCGCCATACTACTATTTGGCTCTTGTGACTGTTTCTCATGAGGAAGTGGCGAAAGCAGCGGTTACAGCTGAAAAAATCGCTCATTTTTTGAAAGCAAACTGCGGAGCTGACACGAAAATTCTCGGACCAAGCGCGTCGCCGATAGCCAGGATCAAAGATAGATATCGCTATCAATGCGTGATAAAATACAAACAGGAAACCCAGTTATCCGCTTTATTGAAGAAGATACTGGAACATTATAAACGCGAAATTGAACAAAAACATGTAATGATTTCAATTGATATGAATCCTTATATGATGATGTAAGATCTCACGTCTTGGAGGGTAACAAATTGGCAGTAAAAAAGGTCGTCACACATCCTGCGGAGGTTTTGGAAACACCTGCGGAAACCGTGACTGTTTTTGATAAAAAGCTAAAAAAACTGCTTGATGATATGTACGACACCATGCTTGAAATGGATGGTGTCGGACTGGCAGCGCCGCAAATCGGCATTTTAAAAAGAGCGGCCGTCGTAGAAATCGGGGATGACAGAGGGAGAATTGATCTCGTTAATCCTGAAATTTTAGAAAAAAGCGGCGAGCAAACCGGAATTGAAGGATGCTTGAGCTTTCCTAACGTCTATGGTGATGTCACACGTGCCGATTATGTCAAAGTGCGTGCGTTTAACCGTCAGGGAAAACCGTTCATTCTGGAAGCGCGAGGCTTTTTAGCAAGAGCCGTGCAGCATGAAATGGACCACTTAGACGGTGTGCTGTTTACATCTAAAATAAGTAAATACTATACAGAAGATGAACTAGCGGATATGGAAGGATGATTTGATGACGAGAATCGTATTTATGGGAACGCCGGATTTTTCAGTTCCTGTTTTAAGAACCCTGATAGAGGACGGATATGAAGTAGTGGGGGTCGTCACACAGCCGGACCGTCCGAAGGGCAGAAAAAAAGTACTGACACCTCCTCCGGTAAAGGAAGAGGCATTGCGCCACGGCATCCCGGTTCTTCAGCCGGAAAAAGTCAGATTGACAGAAGAAATTGAAAAAGTGCTGGCATTAAAGCCTGACCTGATTGTAACGGCGGCATTCGGACAAATTTTGCCTAAAGAGCTTCTCGACAGTCCAAAATACGGCTGCATTAACGTTCACGCATCCCTTTTGCCGGAACTGCGCGGCGGTGCTCCGATCCATTATTCCATTCTGCAGGGAAAGAAGAAAACCGGGATTACCATTATGTATATGGTAGAAAAATTGGATGCGGGCGATATGATCTCAAAAGTGGAAGTGGACATTGAAGAAACCGACAATGTCGGAACACTGCACGATAAATTAAGCGTTGCTGGCGCGAAGCTATTGTCTGAAACGGTTCCAAACGTTATTGCCGGCAGCATATCACCTGAAAAGCAGGATGAAGAGAAAGCGACGTACGCGCCTAACATTAAAAGAGAGCAAGAGCTGCTCGACTGGTCCAGAACGGGCGAAGAGCTTTACAACCAGATCCGCGGCTTAAATCCATGGCCTGTTGCTTATACGACTCTAAACGGACAAAACTTGAAAATATGGGCGTCGAAAAAAATAGCGGCACCAACAACAGCTGAGCCCGGCACAGTCGTTGCAGTTGAAAAGGAAGGAATTATCGTTGCCACAGGTAACGAGACGGCTCTGTTATTAACCGAACTCCAGCCGGCAGGCAAAAAACGAATGAAAGGCGAAGACTTTGTGCGAGGCGCTCATGTTGAAGCCGGTGATGTGTTAGGAGTAAACAATGAAAAAAACTAGTGTTCGTGACATCGCCCTTGAGGCGCTGATCAAATTAGAACAAAACCAGGCATACAGCAACCTGCTGCTGAAATCGGTCATTAAATCAAATGAACTGAGTGATCAGAACAGAGGGCTTTTGACTGAACTTGTCTATGGTACATTACAAAATAAGATCGCGCTTGATTATATGCTTAAACCGTTTATCAATAAGCCTCAAAAGGTAAAGCCGTGGGTGATTCAGCTTCTTCGCCTATCCTTATATCAAATGGAGTATTTGGAGAAGATTCCAGACAGGGCAGCCATTCATGAAGCGGTTGAGATTGCTAAAATCCGCGGACACAAAGGCATTGCTTCATTTGTCAACGGCGTGCTCCGTTCTATTCAGCGCGAAGGTGTTCCATCCTTTGACGCGATCGAAGATCCTGTCCGCCGGCTGGCGACAGAAACAAGCCATCCGGAATGGCTTGTGAAAGAGTGGGCGGATGCGTATGGATTTGAAGCTGCGGAAAAGATTTGCCGCATCCATCTCATTCCGCCGAAACAGACGCTGCGTGTCAATCAAATGAAAGCAGACAGAGCTGAGCTGCTTGACCAAATGGCTGCTGAGGGAATCGAAGTTGAAAAAGGCGACCTCGCTGAAGATGCTGTGAAGCTCTTAAAGGGAACAATTGCCGGAACTCATTTCTTCCAAAACGGCGAAGTTTCTATCCAGGATGAGAGCTCCATGCTCGTCGCCCGCGCCCTTGATCCTAAGTCAGATGAAACAGTGCTTGACGCGTGTGCGGCGCCTGGCGGAAAGTCGGCTCATATCGCAGAATTAATGAAGAACAAGGGGAGCGTTACGTCGCTTGATCTTCACAAACATAAAGTGAAGCTGATCAAAGAAGCGGCAGATCGGCTTGGCCTGACAATCATTCATGCGGAAACAATGGATGCTAGAAAAGCGGGGGAAACGTTTGAAAACGAACAGTTTGACCGAATATTGGTCGATGCCCCGTGCTCAGGTTTCGGTGTTATCAGAAGAAAGCCGGACATGAAATACACGAAAAAACCTGACGACAGCGCCCGTCTAGCTGAAATCCAGCTGTCGATCTTGAGGGAAATCGCACCATTAGTAAAAAAAGGTGGCACTCTTGTCTACAGTACGTGTACAATGGACCGGACAGAAAATGATGAAGTAATACATGCGTTTATACAAGAACATCCTGATTTTGAACCCGATTTGTCTCTTGAAAAGCGGCTGCCTGAAAAGGTGAGACCCTTTGTTCGGGATGGAAGGCTTCAAATCCTTCCTCATTATTTCGGAACAGATGGTTTCTTTATTTGCAGCATGAGAAAGAAGGGATAAGCAATGGCAGAACTTAATAAAACAAAAGTAAGAAAAGAATTGCGGACAGAGCGTCCGTCTATTTATTCTTTTGAATTAGATGAAATCAAACAATGGCTGACAGACAATGGAGAGAAACCGTTCCGTGCAGCCCAGATCTTTGAATGGCTATATGAAAAACGCGTATCTTCTTTTGAAGATATGACAAACCTCTCAAAGGATCTGCGTGAGAAATTAAACACTCGCTTTGTGTTAACAACGCTGAAAACGGCTGTTAAACAAACCTCTCAAGACGGTACGATGAAGTTTTTGTTTGAGCTTCATGACGGTTATACCATCGAAACCGTTTTAATGAGACACGAGTATGGCAATTCTGTATGTGTAACGACACAAGTCGGCTGCCGTATTGGCTGCACATTCTGCGCGTCAACGCTTGGAGGCTTAAAACGAAACCTTGAAGCAGGGGAAATTGTCGCTCAAGTAGTCAAAGTGCAAAAAGCTCTTGATGAAACGGATGAACGCGTCAGCTCTGTCGTGATCATGGGAATCGGCGAACCTTTTGATAACTTTAACGAAATGCTCGCTTTCTTGAAAATCATTAACCATGACAAGGGCCTGAATATCGGTGCTCGCCATATTACGGTCTCTACGAGTGGAATCATCCCGAAAATTTACGAATTTGCTGATCAGCAAATGCAGATTAACTTTGCAATTTCTCTGCACGCGCCGAACACAGAAATCAGAAGCCGTTTGATGCCGATTAACAGAGCATATAAACTGCCTGATCTAATGGAAGCCGTTAAATATTATATTAATAAAACAGGACGCCGTATCAGCTTTGAATACGGGCTGTTCGGAGGCGTAAACGACCAGGTGGAACACGCCGAAGAGCTTGCCGACTTGCTGGAAGGAGTCAAATGCCACGTGAACTTGATTCCGGTAAACTACGTGCCTGAACGGGACTATGTGCGCACACCGCGTGATCAGATTTTTGCTTTTGAAAAAACGCTGAAATCCCGCGGAGTAAATGTCACAATCCGAAGAGAGCAAGGACATGACATTGACGCAGCCTGCGGTCAGCTTCGCGCGAAGGAGCGTCAAGACGAGACGAGGTGATGAGGGTTGTTAACAGCCTTAAAAACAGATACAGGAAAAATCCGCCAGCATAATGAAGATGATGCGGGGATATTCAAGGGGAAAGATGAATTTATATTAGCGGTTGTCGCTGATGGCATGGGCGGCCATCTTGCTGGAGATGTTGCGAGCAAGATGGCTGTGAAAGCCATGGGGGAGAAATGGAATGAAGCAGAGACGATTCCAACTGCGCCCTCGGAATGTGAAAAATGGCTCATTGAACAGATTCTATCGGTAAACAGCAAAATATACGATCACGCTCAAGCCCACGAAGAATGCCAAGGCATGGGGACGACGATTGTATGTGCACTTTTTACGGGGAAAACGGTTTCTGTTGCCCATATCGGAGACAGCAGATGCTATTTGCTTCAGGACGATGATTTCGTTCAAGTGACAGAAGACCATTCGCTTGTAAATGAACTGGTTCGCACTGGAGAGATTTCCAGAGAAGACGCTGAACATCATCCGCGAAAAAATGTGTTGACGAAGGCGCTTGGAACAGACCAGTTAGTCAGTATTGACACCCGTTCCTTTGATATAGAACCCGGAGACAAACTGCTTCTATGTTCTGACGGACTGACAAATAAAGTGGAAGGCACTGAGTTAAAAGACATCCTGCAAAGCGATTCAGCTCCTCAGGAAAAAGTAAACCTGCTTGTGGACAAAGCCAATCAGAATGGCGGAGAAGACAACATTACAGCAGTTTTGCTTGAGCTTGCTTTACAAGTTGAAGAGGGTGAAGATCAGTGCTAATCGGCAAGCGGATCAGCGGGCGTTACCAAATTCTCCGCGTCATAGGCGGCGGGGGAATGGCCAACGTGTATTTAGCTGAGGATATCATTCTAGACCGTGAAGTCGCAATTAAAATCCTGCGGTTTGACTATGCAAATGACAATGAATTTATCAGACGTTTCCGCAGAGAAGCCCAATCCGCATCAAGCCTCGATCACCCGAATATTGTCAGCATTTATGATTTGGGCGAGGAAGATGATATTTATTATATTGTCATGGAATACGTTGAAGGCATGACGCTTAAAGAATACATAACAGCAAATGGGCCGCTTCACCCTAAAGAAGCGCTGAACATCATGGAGCAAATTGTCTCAGCCATCGCTCATGCCCATCAAAACCAGATTGTTCACAGAGACATCAAGCCGCATAACATTTTGATTGATCATATGGGAAATATCAAAGTAACGGATTTTGGAATTGCGACGGCACTAAGTTCGACCACAATCACCCATACCAATTCAGTTCTGGGCTCGGTCCATTACTTATCACCTGAACAGGCCCGGGGCGGCTTAGCCACAAAAAAATCGGATATTTATGCGCTTGGAATCGTTCTATTTGAGCTTTTAACCGGCCGTATTCCGTTTGATGGAGAGTCAGCAGTCAGCATCGCCTTGAAGCATCTTCAAGCGGAAACTCCTTCGGCAAAAAGGTGGAATCCATCGGTCCCCCAAAGCGTTGAAAACATCATACTCAAGGCAACTGCCAAAGATCCTTTTCATCGCTACGAAACGGCTGAAGACATGGAAGCAGACATAAAAACAGCTTTTGATGCCGACAGACTCAATGAAAAGAGATTTACGATTCAAGAAGATGAAGAAATGACAAAAGCGATACCTATCATTAAAGATGAAGAACTTGCTAAAGCTGCTGGCGAAAAAGAAGCTGAAGTGACAACCGCACAAGAAAACAAAACAAAGAAGAACGGCAAAAGAAAAAAGTGGCCGTGGGTTTTGCTCACGATATGCCTCGTTTTTATCACAGCTGGAATTCTTGCTGTCACTGTTTTTCCGTCGCTTTTCATGCCTAAGGATGTCAAAATACCTGATGTCTCCGGAATGGAATACGAAAAAGCCGCAGGGCTCTTGGAAAAAGAAGGTTTACAGGTTGATTCCGAGGTGTTGGAAATCTCAGATGAAAAAATTGAAGAGGGCCTGATGGTAAAAACGGATCCTAAAGCGGATACCACAGTCAAAGAAGGCGCCACGGTCACCCTTTATAAGAGCACCGGAAAAGCAAAAACGGAGATCGGTGATGTGACAGGCCAAACGGTCGACCAAGCAAAAAAAGCGTTGAAGGACCAAGGGTTTAATCATGTAACAGTAAATGAAGTGAATGACGAGAAAAATGCGGGCACTGTCATTGACCAAAATCCTTCAGCAGGGACTGAGCTGGTCCCGAGTGAAGATCAAGTCAAACTTACAGTCAGTATCGGACCCGAAGACATTACGCTTAGAGACTTGAAAACCTACAGTAAAGAAGCAGCGTCTGGATATCTGGAAGACAACGGATTGAAGCTTGTAGAAAAAGAAGCATACTCAGATGATGTTCCAGAAGGACAGGTTGTCAAACAAAAACCAGCAGCAGGTACGGCAGTAAAGCCGGGAAACGAAGTTGAAGTGACATTCTCTCTCGGACCAGAGAAAAAACCTGCGAAAACAGTGAAAGAAAAGGTCAAGATCCCCTACGAACCAGAAAATGAAGGGGACGAGCTTCAAGTGCAAATCGCGGTTGACGATGCGGATCACAGCATCTCTGACACTTACGAAGAATTTAAGATAAAAGAGCCGACTGAACGAACGATCGAACTAAAGATTGAACCAGGCCAAAAAGGGTACTATCAAGTAATGGTAAACAATAAAGTTGTCAGCTACAAAACCATTGAGTATCCGAAAGATGAATAACAAGGAGGGAAAATATGCCTGAGGGCAAAATTATTAAGGCGCTAAGCGGCTTTTACTATGTACTGGATGAATCAGAGGATTCAGATAAAGTAATACAATGCAGAGGAAGAGGCATTTTCAGAAAAAACAAAATTACCCCTCTTGTCGGTGATTACGTTGTGTATCAAGCTGAAAATGACAAAGAAGGATATCTAATGGAAATTAAAGAAAGAACCAACGAGCTTATCAGGCCGCCAATTTGCAACGTTGATCAAGCGGTCCTTGTTTTCTCAGCGGTTCAGCCTTCTTTCAGCACGGCATTGCTCGACCGCTTCCTGGTTCTCGTTGAGGCCAATGATATTCAGCCGATTATATGCATTACTAAAATGGATCTGATTGAAGATCAAGATACAGAAGATACGATACAAGCCTATGCAGAAGACTATCGGAATATTGGTTATGACGTATACCTTACCTCCTCTAAGGACCAAGATAGTTTAGCGGACATCATCCCGCATTTTCAGGATAAAACAACGGTATTTGCCGGTCAGTCCGGTGTTGGGAAATCCTCGCTTCTCAACGCGATCAGTCCGGAGCTCGGATTAAGAACAAACGAGATTTCCGAGCATTTGGGCCGCGGGAAACACACAACCCGCCACGTGGAGCTGATTCACACGTCCGGAGGTTTGGTTGCAGATACACCGGGATTCAGCTCGCTTGAATTTACAGACATTGAGGAAGAAGAGCTGGGCTATACCTTCCCTGATATCAGAGAAAAAAGCTCTTCATGCAAATTTAGAGGCTGTTTACATCTGAAAGAGCCGAAATGTGCGGTGAAACAAGCTGTTGAAGACGGGGAATTAAAGCAGTATCGCTATGACCATTATGTTGAATTTATGACGGAGATTAAAGACAGAAAGCCGAGGTATTAGCATAATGATAAAGGTTGCACCATCTATTCTTTCCGCTGATTTTGCCGCTTTAGGCAATGAGATTAAAGATGTAGAAAAAGGCGGAGCCGATTGTATTCATATTGATGTTATGGACGGCCATTTTGTCCCGAATATCACAATCGGTCCGCTGATTGTAGAAGCGGTCCGGCCGGTAACGGATCTGCCGCTTGATGTCCATTTAATGATAGAAGAGCCGGATCGTTATATCCCGGCTTTTGCGAAAGCAGGCGCAGATATCCTGTCTGTGCATGCTGAGGCATGTCCGCACCTGCACCGTACCATCCAGCTCATTAAAGAGCAAGGAGTGAAGGCCGGAGTAGTTCTAAACCCGCATACCCCTGTACAAGTCATCGAACATGTTTTCGACGATCTTGATCTTGTTCTTTTAATGACGGTGAACCCGGGCTTCGGCGGGCAGAAATTTATTCATTCAGTCCTTCCTAAAATAAAAGAGGTTAAGCGAATGGCGGATGAAAAAGGAAAAAAAGATCTGTTAATTGAAGTAGACGGCGGCGTCAACAAAGAAACCGCTCCGCTCGTCATTGAAGCGGGCGCAAATTTACTCGTTGCCGGTTCAGCTGTTTATGGCCAGTCTGACCGCAAAAAAGCAATTTCTGAAATCAGAGGAAGTAAATAAGCAGCTTTAGAAAAGAGCTGGGCATACAATAGCCTAAGCTCTTTTTCCTGTATGCAGAGAAAGGAATCAGAGATGAAAACAATTAATATCGTTGCGGGAGGCCCGAAAAATCTCATTCCCGATCTAACCGGCTATACGGATGAACACACGCTTTGGATCGGTGTTGACAAAGGCACCGTCACTCTCTTAGATGCCGGGATCATTCCTGTTGAAGCCTTCGGAGATTTTGACAGCATAACGGAGCAAGAACGCCGGCGAATAGAAAAAGCCGCTCCCGCCCTTCATGTGTATCAAGCAGAAAAAGATCAAACAGATTTAGACCTCGCCCTTGATTGGGCGCTGGAAAAGCAGCCGGATATTATTCAGATTTTCGGCATTACAGGCGGCAGAGCTGATCATTTTTTAGGAAACATTCAGCTTCTGTATAAAGGTGTAAAAACGAACATAAAAATTAGGCTGATAGACAAACAAAATCATATTCAAATGTTCCCTCCTGGTGAATATGATATTGAGAAGGATGAAAATAAGCGATATATCTCCTTCATACCGTTTTCCGAAGACATACATGAGCTGACCCTGACCGGTTTTAAATATCCTCTAAATAATTGTCATATTACGCTCGGTTCAACACTATGTATTAGTAACGAACTCATTCATTCACGAGGTACTTTTTCGTTTGCAAAAGGCATATTAATAATGATAAGAAGCACGGATTAAGCATGTGCTTTCATTCAATTGCTGAAAACAATGAACAAGGCGGTTACGGGACGTTATAGGAGGGGACAAAAATGAAATTTTACACCATTAAATTGCCGAAGTTTTTAGGAGGAATTGTCCGGGCGATGCTGGGCTCATTTAGAAAAGATTAATGCCCAGGGGTTCAAAGCCCTCTTTCACCACATAAAAACGCCTGCCACATATCGGGGCAGGCGTTCATTTTGTTATACACGCTCAACTTTACCGGATTTCAAAGCTCGAGCAGATACATATACTTTTTTAGGTTTTCCGTTCACAAGGATACGAACCTTTTGAAGATTCGCGCCCCAAGTGCGCTTAGAAGCGTTCATTGCGTGAGAACGGTTATTCCCAGCTGTTGTTTTTTTACCTGTGATAACGCATTTACGTGCCATTTGTTTCCCTCCTCACTTGCACAAAACATCTACTTTTTAACATTCATATAATCTTAGATGCTTTCGATATGGATACTTTAAATAATTTACCACAGCTAAAAAACGTTTGCAACTATTGTTTCATCATCTTTCAAGAAAATTCACTTGACATCTTGCGGAAACAGCAGCGCTATAGTATATGTAGAGGTACGGCCAGCGATTATTGCCTGGTCTTTTCATAATGGAAACCATATAGTAGAATAGCTGTAACTCTATGCATTCGAAGGAGGAACTAGTGTGTCCATTGAATTAAGAACGAAGTACGGACAGATTGATATATCTAATGAAGTCATCGCGATGGTTGCAGGAGGCGCGGCGGTTGACTGTTACGGCATTGTCGGCATGGCCTCTAAAAACCAGATTAAAGACGGACTGACTGAAATCCTTCGGAAAGAGAATTTCAGCAGGGGTGTCCAAGTTCGCCAAGAAGGAGAACAGATACATATCGACATGTATATCATTGTCAGCTACGGCACGAAAATTTCTGAAGTGGCACATAATGTCCAAACAAAAGTAAAGTACACAGTAAATCAAACCATCGGACTGGCAGTGGACTCTGTCAATATTTATGTCCAAGGCGTACGAGTGACGAACCCGTAGTTAGGAGGAGTAGGATTGTCTATCAGAACATTAAACGGCAGAACCTTTGCCGAGATGATTCTTGCGGGAGCGCAGAATCTGTCTCAAAACGCCAGTGCAGTTGATGCACTGAACGTGTTTCCGGTGCCGGACGGTGATACGGGAACAAATATGAACCTGTCGATGACTTCCGGAGCAAGAGAAGTTGAACAAATGGATACGGATGATATCGGGAAGGTGGGTTCCGCGTTATCTAAAGGGCTGCTCATGGGAGCACGCGGAAATTCAGGAGTTATCCTATCCCAATTGTTCCGCGGATTTAGCAAAAGCATTGAAACGAAAAAAGAAATTAATGCACTTGAGTTTGCCGCTGCGCTGCAAGCAGGTGTAGACATGGCGTATAAAGCTGTCATGAAACCTGTAGAGGGCACCATTTTAACAGTTGCAAAAGACGCTGCAAAAAAAGCGATGATCTTAGCAGAAAAAGAAACCGATATCACTGCGCTGATGATTGCAGTGACAGAAGAAGCAGAGGCGTCTTTAAACCGCACCCCTGAATTGCTACCTGTCCTAAAGGAAGTAGGAGTTGTCGATAGCGGGGGCAAAGGCCTGCTTTGTGTGTATGAAGGTTTCCTTGCTTCATTAAAAGGTGAAACTGTACCTCAGAAAGCAGTTCTTCCGTCACTTGACGACATGGTCAGCGCGGAGCATCACAAGAGCGCGCAAAGCATGATGAATACCGAAGATATTGAATTTGGATTCTGTACCGAAGTGATGGTTAGGCTTGATCAGACAAAAAGAGAGTTCGACGAAGGTACGTTCAGGCAAGACCTCAGCCAGTTCGGAGATTCTCTGCTTGTGATTGCGGATGAATCGCTGGCGAAGGTTCATATTCATGCTGAAGAGCCGGGAAACGTGTTAAACTACGCCCAGCATTACGGTGAATTGATCAAAATAAAAATAGAAAATATGAGAGAACAGCATACCTCTATCATCAGTCAAGAAAGCAAACCTGCAGACAACGAAATACCGCCGGCAAAACAGCCGTATGGCATTGTGACTGTGGCGATGGGAGAAGGAATTTCAGACCTATTCAAAAGCATTGGCGCTTCTGTTGTGATCGAAGGCGGCCAGACCATGAACCCAAGCACTGAGGATATTGTTGATGCCGTGAAGTCTGTAAATGCAGATACGGTATTTATCCTTCCTAACAACTCCAACATTATCATGGCTGCTAACCAAGCGGCCAGCGTAGTGGATGAACAGGTTTTTGTCATTCCTGCTAAAACGGTTCCGCAAGGGATGTCAGCCCTGCTGGCTTTTAACCCGGATCAAGAAGCTGAAGCGAACGAGGCCAATATGCTAAGCGCCATTCAGCAAGTAAAAAGCGGACAGGTGACGTTCTCAGTCAGAGATACTCATATTGACGGTAAAGATATTAAAAAAGGCGACTTTATGGGCATTCTGAATGGAACGATTATCGGCACTTCTGAAAATCAGCTGTCAGCCGCGAAAATGCTGCTGTCAGAAATGATCGGAGAAGATGATGAAATCGTGACCATTCTATATGGTGAGGATGCGTCTCAGGAAGAAGCTGAGCAGCTTGAAGCGTTTCTCAGTGAAAAGTACGAGGAGATTGAGGTTGAGATCCACAATGGGAAACAGCCTCTGTATTCGTATATAGTTTCTGCAGAATAGAAGGGCAATTTGCCCTTCTATTCTTATGTCTGCTTTTAAGTGCGGCAGCGCTGTAACGCGCCCGCTTGCCATTTTATATCTGATCAATTAGTCTAGAAGCAAAGCGCTAATAAGCTCTGGTTCATAAGGAGGAATAGCATGAAATACAGAAGCATTTTTGATATTATCGGCCCGGTTATGATCGGTCCGTCCAGCTCTCATACAGCGGGAGCTGCTAGAATCGGGAGAGTGGCCAGAAGTTTATTTGGCAGAGAGCCTGAGCGCATCATTGTATCTTTTTACGGCTCGTTTGCGGAAACGTATAAGGGCCACGGCACAGATGTCGCGATTATCGGCGGATTGCTTGATTTTGATACATTCGATGAACGGATTAAAACCGCTATACAAATTGCAGAAGCTAAAGGAATTGATATAGAGTTTCGGGTAGAAGACGCAGTCCCGGTCCATCCGAACACAGCAAAAATCACCATTTCTGATGAAAAGGGTGAGCTGGAACTGACGGGTATTTCGATTGGCGGAGGAAAGATTGAAATCACAGAATTGAATGGTTTTGAGCTCCGGCTGTCAGGAAATCATCCGGCCATATTAGTTGTTCATAATGACAAGTTTGGCACAATTGCCGGTGTTGCCAATGTTCTGGCGAAATTTTCAATCAACGTAGGACATATGGAAGTAGCCCGGAAAGATATCGGCCAGCTTGCGCTGATGACAATAGAGGTCGACCAAAATATTGACGACCACATTCTCGACGAGCTGTCGAAACTGCCGAATATTATTCAAGTGACAAAGATTGCTGACTAGCGAAAAGGGTCAGGAGGAGCCAGTTATGTTTCGTAATGTAAAAGAATTAATTGAGATTACTAAAGAAAAACAAATATTGATCTCTGATGTGATGATAGCTCAAGAGATGGAAGTAACAGAAAAAACAAAAGAGGACATTTTTCAGCAGATGGATCATAACCTGTCTGTTATGGAAGCGGCGGTTCAGAAAGGACTCGAGGGAGTTACGAGCCAAACGGGCTTAACAGGCGGAGATGCCGTTAAATTGCAGGCCTATATTCGATCAGGAAAAAGCCTGTCTGGCCCGCTGATTTTAGATGCTGTATCGAAAGCCGTTGCAACAAATGAAGTAAATGCAGCAATGGGAACCATCTGTGCGACACCGACTGCAGGTTCTGCCGGTGTGGTGCCCGGTACGTTATTTGCTGTAAAAGAAAAGCTGAATCCAACAAGAGAACAAATGATCCGCTTTTTGTTTACAGCCGGGGCTTTCGGATTTGTCGTGGCTAATAACGCAAGCATTTCCGGCGCCGCCGGAGGATGTCAGGCAGAGGTTGGATCAGCTTCAGGCATGGCGGCTGCGGCCATTGTTGAAATGGCAGGAGGAACACCCGAACAAAGCGCGGAAGCCATGGCCATTACATTAAAAAATATGCTAGGCCTCGTGTGCGACCCTGTTGCAGGGCTGGTTGAGGTGCCTTGCGTGAAACGGAATGCGATGGGCGCGTCAAATGCGATGATTGCCGCTGATATGGCATTGGCGGGCATTACAAGCCGTATTCCATGTGATGAGGTTATCGATGCCATGTATAAAATAGGCCAAACGATGCCAACTGCACTTAGAGAAACAGGCCAGGGCGGTTTAGCGGCAACACCGACAGGAAGAGAATTAGAGAAAAAAATTTTCGGAGGAGCGCTAGGTTCACGTGAAACAACATCAGCAAACTAGTATAGCTAACATTAAGGGTATTGGGCCGGAAACAGAAAAAACATTACACGAACTCGGTATTTATGACATTTCTGATCTTCTGAATTATTTCCCTTATCGCTATGATGACTACGAGCTGAGGGATTTAGAAGAAGTAAAGCATGATGAAAGAGTCACAGTCGAAGGGAAGGTTCATTCAGAGCCTTCTCTTACCTATTACGGAAAAAAACGAAACAGGCTGACATTCAGGCTTCTGGTCGGCCACTATTTAATTACAGCCGTATGTTTTAACCGGCCTTATTTGAAGAAGAAGCTTTCGCTCGGCTCTGTGGTGACGGTTTCAGGTAAATGGGACAAGCACCGCCAAACCATCTCTGTTCAGGAGTTGAAAAACGGGCCGCATCAAGAAGACAAAAGCATTGAACCAGTGTATTCTGTGAAAGAAAATGTTACCGTCAAAATGATGAGGCGCTTTATTCAGCAGGCGCTGACCCAATATGCAGACTCACTTCCTGATCCTCTTCCGGAAAAGCTAAGAAAAAGCTATAAACTGCCTGACTATTATCAGGCGTTAAAAGCAATGCACCAGCCTGAAACAAGGGAAGCATTAAAGCTTGCCAGACGGCGGTTTGTTTATGAAGAATTTTTGTTGTTTCAGTTGAAAATGCAGGCGTTCCGAAAGGCGGAAAGAGAGCAGACACAAGGGATACGGCAACGTTTTTCAAACGAAGAACTTATGAGATTTATCAAAAGCCTCCCGTTTCCCCTCACAAACGCCCAGTCACGCGTTCTTCGCGAAATAACAGCAGACATGTCTTCTCCATACAGAATGAATCGTCTACTTCAAGGGGACGTTGGATCAGGAAAAACGGCAGTCGCCGCCATTGCACTGTATGCCGCGATCCTATCCGGATACCAAGGAGCGCTCATGGTGCCGACAGAAATTCTGGCCGAGCAGCATGCTGATTCGCTCGTTTCGCTATTTGAAAAATGGGACGTCAGCGTTGCTCTTTTGACAAGCTCTGTTAAAGGGAAGCGGCGAAAAGAACTGCTTGAGCGTCTTGCGGCGGGTGAGATTGATATTCTTGTAGGAACCCACGCTTTAATCCAAGACGAGGTGGAGTTTAAGGCGCTGAGTCTCGTTATTACTGATGAACAGCACAGATTTGGAGTTGAGCAGCGCAAAAAGCTTCGGAACAAAGGCCAGGATCCCGATGTTCTCTTTATGACAGCCACTCCAATCCCAAGAACATTAGCGATCACAGTGTTCGGTGAAATGGATGTATCTGTCATTGATGAGATGCCGGCTGGACGAAAGCGAATTGAAACCTATTGGGTAAAACATGACATGCTTGATCGTATTTTGGCATTTGTCGAAAAAGAATTAAAGCTAGGCAGGCAGGCTTATATCATCTGTCCGCTGATTGAAGAATCAGACAAGCTTGATGTGCAAAACGCCATTGACGTGTACAATATGCTTTCTGATATTTTTCGGGGAAAATGGAATGTCGGCCTTATGCATGGAAAGCTGCATTCCGATGAAAAAGACCAGGTCATGAGAGAATTCAGCGCAAATCACTGTCAAATTCTCGTATCAACTACTGTTGTGGAGGTTGGCGTGAATGTTCCGAATGCAACGATTATGGTGATTTATGACGCCGACCGTTTCGGGCTATCACAGCTTCACCAGCTGCGCGGCCGTGTTGGACGGGGTGAGCATCAATCTTTCTGTATTCTGATGGCTGATCCAAAATCAGAAACAGGGAAAGAACGGATGAGGATCATGTCGGAGACCAATGACGGTTTCGAGCTGTCTGAAAAGGATCTGGAACTGAGAGGTCCCGGTGATTTCTTCGGAAAAAAACAAAGCGGAATGCCGGAATTTAAAGTGGCGGACATGGTTCATGATTACAGAGCGCTTGAAACGGCAAGGCAGGATGCTGCGAATCTTGTGGCTTCTGACGCGTTCTGGAAGGAGCCGGAATACGCTGTGTTAAGAGATGAATTGCTGAAGAGCGGAGTAATGGACGGGGAAAAATTAAGCTGAGTATCAGAAGTTTTTGGTGTTCAGCCAGAAACAATCGTTGCATTCCAATCTATGAAATTATATACTACTATTAGTACCTAGTCTTAATTGTCCGGATGGTGTTTAGATATGAGAAGAAATAAGAGAGAACGCCAGGAATTACTTCAGCAGACGATTCAAGCAACCCCCTTTATTACAGATGAAGAATTAGCGGGTAAATTCGGGGTGAGCATCCAGACGATACGTTTGGACCGCTTAGAGCTTTCCATACCTGAACTGAGAGAAAGAATTAAGAACGTGGCAGAGAAAACACTTGAGGACGAAGTGAAGTCTCTGTCACTTGATGAAGTTATCGGAGAAATTATTGACCTTGAGCTGGATGATCAGGCGATATCCATTTTAGAAATAAAACAGGAGCACGTGTTCAGCCGGAATCAGATTGCGAGAGGACACCATTTATTTGCACAGGCGAATTCTTTGGCCGTTGCAGTCATTGATGACGAGCTGGCGCTGACTGCAAGTGCAGACATCCGCTTTACAAGACAGGTAAAGCAGGGTGAACGTGTCGTAGCAAAAGCGAAAGTGACGGCTGTCGAAAAAGAAAAAGGAAGAACGGTTGTCGAAGTGAACAGCTACGTTGGCGAAGAAATTGTTTTTTCTGGACGCTTTGACATGTATCGTTCAAAACATTCATAAAGGTGGAGCATGCATGAGAATAGCTGTAGATGCAATGGGAGGAGACCACGCTCCCAAAGCTGTTATTGACGGAGTTATAAAAGGTATAGAGGCATTTGATGATCTCCATATCACACTTGTCGGTGACAAAACAACGATAGAATCACATTTAACAACTACATCAGATCGCATCACGGTGCTGCACGCAGATGAAGTGATTGAGCCTACGGATGAACCGGTCCGTGCCGTGCGAAGAAAAAAGAACTCATCTATGGTTCTTATGGCGCAGGAGGTTGCGGAAAACAGAGCTGACGCCTGCATTTCCGCAGGAAATACCGGTGCATTAATGACAGCCGGTCTCTTTATTGTCGGAAGAATTAAAGGAATTGACCGTCCGGCGCTTGCCCCGACACTTCCGACTGTTTCGGGAGACGGATTTCTTCTCCTTGATGTCGGCGCCAATGTCGATGCCAAACCGGAGCACCTCGTTCAATATGCCATCATGGGTTCTGTTTATTCTCAGCAAGTGCGCGGTGTCACTTCACCGAGAGTCGGACTTTTAAATGTCGGAACAGAAGATAAAAAAGGAAACGAACTGACGAAGCAGACGTTTCAAATTTTAAAAGAAACAGCAAACATCAATTTTATCGGAAACGTGGAAGCGCGAGACCTTTTAGATGATGTGGCGGATGTTGTAGTAACAGACGGCTTTACCGGGAATGTTACACTCAAAACGCTGGAAGGCTCTGCGTTGTCAATTTTTAAAATGATGAGAGACGTAATGACGTCTACTTTGACATCCAAGCTTGCAGCAGCTGTGCTGAAACCAAAATTGAAAGAAATGAAAATGAAAATGGAGTATTCGAATTATGGCGGAGCAAGTCTTTTTGGCTTAAAAGCGCCTGTGATCAAGGCGCACGGCTCTTCAGATTCAAATGCTGTATTCCATGCGATTCGGCAAGCAAGAGAGATGGTCAGCCAAAATGTGGCTGCGCTCATTCAGGAAGAAGTGAAAGAAGAAAAAACAGATGAGTAGTCTGGAGGTTTTTACATCATGAGTAAGATTGCATTTTTGTTCCCGGGTCAGGGATCACAATTTATCGGCATGGGAAAAGAGCTTTATGAGCAGGTGCCTGCTGCAAAGCGTCTGTTTGATGAAGCCGATGAAACATTAGAAACAAAACTCAGCTCGCTTATTTTTGAGGGTGCTGCTGAAGAATTAACACTTACATACAATGCGCAGCCTGCTTTGCTTACGACAAGCATCGCTGTTCTTGAGAAATTTAAAGAATCTGGCATTACACCTGATTTCACAGCAGGACACAGCCTTGGTGAATATTCTGCACTGGTTGCGGCTGGCGCTCTGTCTTTCAAAGATGCTGTTTATACCGTCAGAAAGCGCGGAGAGTTTATGAATGAAGCGGTGCCGGCTGGCGAAGGAGCAATGGCTGCGATTCTCGGCATGGATGCTGAAGCATTAAAGCGAGTAACCGATAAAGTCACAGAGGAAGGCAACCTTGTACAGCTTGCGAATCTCAACTGTCCTGGCCAAATCGTCATTTCCGGAACAGCTAAAGGGGTTGAGCTTGCATCTGAACTGGCAAAAGAGAACGGTGCAAAACGCGCAATTCCGCTTGAAGTAAGCGGTCCGTTCCATTCTGAACTGATGAAACCGGCTGCTGAAAAGCTGAAAGAGGTATTGGACGCCTGTGACATAAAAGACGCTGACGTTCCGGTCATCTCAAATGTTTCTGCTGACGTGATGACTGAAAAAGCAGATATCAAAGAAAAACTTATTGAGCAGCTTTACTCTCCGGTTCGTTTTGAGGAAAGCATTAACAAGCTGATCGCAGAGGGTGTTACGACTTTTATTGAAATCGGTCCCGGAAAAGTGCTTTCAGGCCTTGTGAAAAAAGTAAATAGACGGTTAAAAACAATTGCTGTATCAGATCCGGAAACGATCGAGCTGGCAATTCAAACGCTTAAGGAGGAGAATGATAATGCTTAATGATAAAACGGCTATTGTCACTGGCGCATCCCGCGGAATCGGCCGCTCAATCGCCCTTGACCTGGCAAAAAGCGGCGCAAATGTTGTCGTGAACTACTCCGGCAATGAAGCGAAAGCAAATGAAGTGGTAGATGAAATTAAATCAATGGGCAGAAAAGCAATTGCTGTCAAAGCGGATGTATCAAATCCCGAAGATGTACAAAACATGATAAAAGAAACATTGTCTGTTTTTTCTACGATTGACATTCTGGTTAATAATGCGGGAATTACAAGAGACAATCTCATCATGAGAATGAAAGAAGACGAATGGGATGACGTCATTAACATTAACCTGAAGGGTGTTTTCAACTGCACAAAAGCTGTTACAAGACAAATGATGAAACAGCGTTCAGGCCGCATTATTAACGTATCGTCTATCGTCGGCGTCAGCGGAAACCCTGGACAAGCCAACTACGTGGCTGCAAAAGCCGGCGTCATCGGTTTAACCAAATCTTCTGCTAAAGAGCTCGCCAGCCGAAATATTACGGTAAACGCAATAGCGCCAGGATTTATCTCAACTGATATGACAGATAAACTTGCAAAAGACGTTCAAGACGAAATGCTGAAACAAATTCCGCTCGCGCGCTTTGGTGAACCTAGCGATGTCAGCAGTGTTGTCACGTTCCTAGCTTCAGAGGGAGCTCGTTATATGACAGGCCAAACGCTTCATATTGACGGCGGAATGGTGATGTAAGTTTTTTCTCGAAAATTTCATCGTAGTTTCTCTAGTTTTTTAAAAACGAATCCACTATAATACTTGAGGGGAGGTGAATTGCTATGGCAGACACATTAGAGCGTGTAACGAAAATCATCGTAGATCGCCTTGGCGTTGATGAAGCAGACGTCAAACTTGAAGCTTCTTTCAAGGAAGACTTAGGTGCTGATTCCCTAGATGTAGTTGAGCTTGTTATGGAACTTGAAGACGAGTTTGATATGGAGATTTCTGACGAAGATGCTGAAAAGATTGCAACAGTCGGCGACGCTGTGAACTACATACAAAACCAGCAATAAGCTGATGCTAAAAGTCCCGCCGAAACGCGGGGCTTTAGCCCTTTATTCGTGCAGTTATTACAGCATGCCGCTTTTACGCGCGCTGTATCCGGTTTAGTCAGAGAAGCGCGGTGAACCTGATGTGCCTATGGAGGTTACTATGTCAAAACACTCACATTATAAAGATAAAAAAAAGTTCTATAAAAAAGTAGAACAATTTAAAGAGTTTCAAGAACGGATTTCGGTTCACTTTCAAAATGAAAAGCTTTTGTATCAAGCATTTACACATTCATCTTATGTGAATGAGCATCGGAAAAAGCCGTATGAAGATAATGAAAGGCTTGAATTTTTAGGTGACGCTGTTTTGGAACTGACGATCTCCAGATTCTTATTTGCCAAATACCCGGCTATGAGTGAAGGAGATTTGACGAAATTGAGAGCCGCAATTGTTTGCGAACCGTCTCTCGTTTCATTGGCTCACGAGCTGTCATTCGGCGATCTTGTCCTGTTGGGTAAAGGCGAGGAAATGACAGGCGGAAGAAAGCGTCCTGCTCTATTGGCGGATGTTTTTGAGGCATTTATCGGAGCCTTGTACCTTGACCAAGGATTAGAGCCGGTCGAAAGTTTCTTAAAAGTTTATGTGTTCCCTAAAATTAACGATGGTGCTTTTTCTCATGTGATGGATTTCAAAAGCCAGCTGCAGGAATACGTGCAGCGGGACGGCAAAGGCTCTCTGGAGTATAAAATCTCCAACGAAAAAGGACCTGCGCACAACCGTGAATTTGAAGCCATCGTATCTCTAAAAGGTGAACCACTCGGAGTCGGAAACGGCCGTTCAAAGAAAGAAGCCGAACAGCACGCTGCTCAGGAAGCTTTAGCTAAATTGCAAAAACACCATACGAAACAATAAAATCCCCCTTATGACTCAGGGGGATTTCAGTATGTATGCCGTCTTATTTGACCAATGTTTATGATAGAATTGAAATACTTATTACATAAGGAGGATCGCTATGTTCCTCAAACGTTTAGACGTTATAGGATTTAAATCATTTGCAGAACGGATTTCCGTAGACTTCGTTAAAGGCGTGACAGCAGTTGTCGGGCCGAACGGAAGCGGAAAAAGCAACATCACGGATGCCATTCGCTGGGTTCTCGGCGAACAATCGGCACGCTCTCTTCGCGGCGGAAAAATGGAAGACATCATTTTTGCCGGGAGTGATTCAAGAAAGCGATTAAATCTAGCTGAAGTTACGCTTACTCTTGATAATGATGATCATTTCTTGCCAATTGACTTCCACGAAGTGAGTGTCACAAGACGTGTGTACAGATCAGGTGAGAGTGAGTTTCTGATTAACAATCAGCCATGCCGCTTGAAAGATATTATTGATTTATTTATGGACTCTGGGCTTGGTAAAGAAGCATTTTCTATTATCAGCCAAGGGAAAGTGGAAGAGATCCTGAGCAGTAAAGCGGAGGATCGCCGCAGTATCTTTGAAGAAGCGGCCGGGGTGCTTAAATATAAAACGAGAAAGAAAAAAGCAGAAAATAAACTGTTTGAGACACAGGACAATCTAAATCGGGTAGAAGATATATTACATGAGCTTGAAGGGCAGGTTGAACCTCTTAAAATTCAAGCTTCAATAGCGAAAGACTACCTTGAGAAAAAGAAAGAGCTGGAGCATGTTGAAATTGCGCTGACTGCCTATGATATCGAAGAGCTGCATGGTAAATGGTCGACTCTTAAAGAGAAAGTGCAGATGGCAAAAGAAGAAGAGCTTGCTGAATCGTCTGCTATTTCTGCGAAAGAAGCAAAGATTGAGGATACAAGGGACAAAATACAAGCGCTTGATGAGTCAGTAGATGAGCTCCAGCAAGTTTTACTGGTAACAAGTGAAGAGCTGGAAAAGCTTGAAGGCCGTAAAGAAGTCCTGAAAGAACGAAAGAAAAACGCTGTGCAAAACCAAGAACAGCTTGAAGAAGCCATCGTTCAGTTTCAGCAAAAAGAAACGGTTCTGAAAGAAGAGCTTTCGAAGCAGGAAGCTGTCTTCGAAACGCTTCAGGCTGAGGTGAAGCAGTTAAGGGCGCAAGTAAAAGAAAAACAGCAGGCTCTCAGTCTTCACAATGAAAATGTCGAAGAGAAAATCGAGCAGCTGAAAAGTGATTATTTTGAGCTGTTAAACAGCCAGGCTTCGATACGCAACGAACTCCAGCTTCTTGATGACCAGATGTCCCAATCCGCTGTCACATTGCAGAGACTCGCGGACAACAATGAAAAGCACCTGCAGGAACGGCGTGATATTTCTGCGCGTAAAGCCGCATGTGAAACGGAATTTGCCCGAATTGAGCAGGAGATTCACAATCAAGTCGGTGCATATCGTGATATGCAGACAAAATATGAGCAGAAAAAGCGCCAATACGAAAAAAATGAATCCGCTCTGTATCAGGCATACCAATACGTTCAGCAAGCGAGATCAAAAAAGGACATGCTTGAGACGATGCAGGGCGATTTCTCCGGCTTTTATCAAGGTGTTAAAGAAGTGCTGAAAGCGAAAGAGCGCCTTGGCGGAATTCGCGGAGCGGTTCTTGAGCTGATTTCTACAGAACAGAAGTATGAAACGGCCATTGAAATAGCGCTCGGCGCTTCTGCTCAACACGTCGTGACCGACGATGAACAATCTGCCCGCAAAGCGATTCAATATTTAAAGCAGAATTCCTTCGGCCGGGCGACGTTTCTGCCTCTTTCTGTTATTAGAGACCGCCAGCTTCAAAGCCGTGACGCGGAAACAGCCGCCCGGCATTCATCATTTCTCGGGGTTGCCAGTGAACTTGTCACATTTGATCCTGCGTATCGAAGCGTCATCCAGAATCTTCTTGGAACCGTTCTGATCACAGAGGACTTAAAGGGTGCAAACGAGCTTGCGAAGCTTCTCGGGCACCGGTACCGCATCGTAACCCTTGAGGGAGATGTTGTGAACCCCGGTGGTTCAATGACGGGCGGCGCGGTTAAAAAGAAAAATAACTCCCTCCTTGGAAGAAGCCGGGAGCTAGAAGATGTGACGAAACGGCTCGCTGAAATGGAAGAGAAAACGGCACTGCTTGAACAAGAGGTCAAAACCCTTAAGCACTCCATTCAGGATATGGAGAAAAAACTGGCTGACTTAAGAGAAACCGGGGAAGGCTTAAGGTTAAAGCAGCAGGATGTGAAAGGCCAGCTGTACGAACTTCAAGTTGCCGAGAAAAATATCAATACCCATTTAGAGCTCTATGACCAAGAAAAATCTGCTCTGTCAGAAAGCGATGAAGAGAGAAAAGTGCGCAAACGCAAGCTTGAAGAAGAGCTCTCTGCCGTATCTGAAAAGATGAAACAGCTTGAAGAGGACATAGACAGACTGACAAAACAAAAACAAACGCAATCCTCAACGAAAGAGTCTCTCTCCAACGAGCTGACTGAGCTGAAGATCGCAGCGGCCAAAAAAGAGCAGGCTTGCAAGGGGGAAGAGGACAACCTTGCCAGATTAAAGAAAGAGCTCACTGAAACAGAGCTTGCGTTAAAAGAAGCAAAAGAAGACTTAAGCTTCTTAACGTCAGAGATGTCATCTAGCACCAGCGGCGAAGAAAAGCTGGAAGAAGCAGCAAAACATAAATTGAATGACAAAACGAAAACGATCGAACTGATTGCATTAAGGCGCGATCAGCGCATCAAGCTTCAGCATGGGCTTGATACGTATGAGCGTGAGCTGAAAGAAATGAAACGCCTGTATAAACAAAAAACAACGCTCTTAAAAGACGAAGAAGTCAAACTTGGACGAATGGAAGTCGAGCTTGATAATTTACTCCAATACTTACGGGAGGAATACAGCTTGTCCTTTGAGGGGGCAAAAGAGAAATATCAGCTTGAAACTGATCCAGAGGAAGCCAGAAAGCGCGTGAAGCTGATTAAACTCGCAATTGAAGAGCTGGGTACCGTGAACCTCGGAAGCATAGATGAGTTTGAGAGGGTCAACGAACGGTACAAGTTTCTGTCGGAACAAAAAGAAGATTTAACAGAAGCGAAAAATACCTTGTTTCAAGTGATTGAAGAAATGGATGAAGAAATGACGAAGCGCTTTAACGACACATTCGTCCAAATCCGCTCACACTTTGATCAAGTTTTCCGCTCCTTATTCGGAGGAGGGCGAGCTGAACTGAGGCTCACCGATCCTAACGATCTGCTTCATTCAGGAGTCGAGATTATCGCTCAGCCGCCGGGGAAAAAGCTGCAAAACTTAAATCTCCTGTCAGGCGGAGAGCGTGCGCTTACTGCTATAGCGCTCTTATTCTCAATCCTAAAGGTTCGTCCAGTGCCGTTTTGCGTCCTTGACGAAGTTGAGGCTGCGCTCGACGAAGCGAATGTGTTCCGATTTGCGCAGTATTTAAAAAAATACAGCAGTGATACCCAGTTTATTGTGATTACCCACAGAAAAGGAACGATGGAGGAAGCGGATGTGCTTTATGGCGTAACCATGCAGGAATCCGGTGTTTCCAAGGTAATCTCCGTTAAGCTGGAAGAAACAAAAGAATTCGTTCAGTAACGAGGAAAGAGGTTAAAAGATGAGCTTTTTTAAAAAATTAAAAGAGAAAATCACAAAACAGACAGATTCCGTATCTGAAAAGTTTAAGGATGGCCTTGAAAAAACAAGAAACTCCTTTCAAAACAAAGTGAATGATCTTGTATCCCGTTACCGTAAAGTGGATGAGGATTTCTTCGAAGAGCTTGAAGAGGTTCTTATCAGCGCGGATGTCGGTTTTACAACCGTTATGGAATTAATAGATGAGCTGAAAAAAGAAGTCAAACGCAGAAATATTCAAGATCCAAAGGAAGTCCAGTCAGTGATTTCTGAGAAACTGGTCGAGATTTATAACAGCGGAGATGAGCAAATTTCAGAACTGAACATCCAGGATGGGCGTTTAAACGTAATCCTTCTGGTAGGTGTAAACGGTGTCGGGAAAACAACAACGATCGGAAAGCTTGCTCATAAAATGAAACAAGAAGGAAAATCTGTCGTACTTGCCGCCGGAGACACTTTCAGAGCGGGAGCCATTGAACAGCTGGAAGTATGGGGAGAGCGTACAGGAGTGCCTGTCATTAAGCAGACGGCCGGAAGCGATCCGGCAGCTGTCATCTACGATGCTGTTCATGCTGCGAAAGCAAGAAATGCCGATGTATTAATTTGTGATACGGCAGGTCGTCTCCAAAACAAAGTAAATCTCATGAAAGAGCTTGAAAAAGTAAAACGTGTTATCGAAAGAGAAGTTCCTGAAGCTCCGCATGAGGTGCTGCTTGCCCTTGATGCCACGACCGGCCAAAATGCAATGGCTCAGGCAAAAGAGTTCTCTAAAGCAACAAATGTTACCGGCATTGCCTTAACGAAGCTTGACGGTACGGCAAAGGGCGGTATCGTCCTTGCGATTCGCAACGAGCTTCACATCCCGGTTAAACTAGTCGGTTTAGGAGAAAAAGTTGATGATCTTCAGGAATTTGATCCAGAATCCTATGTGTACGGACTCTTTTCAGATTTAGTGGAAAAAGCCGACGATTAAGAAAAAGGCCCCAACATCTTGGGGCCTTTTTCTTTTTTATCTTCTTACTTGATAGGCGAAATGATAAAGGCTGTTATCAGTGGATACCAGTCTTGACTCACCAGAAAAAACTCTGAATGGGATGATGTCATAGTAATGAACGGAAACAGATGTGTAATACGTATAGTAACCAGCAGCTGGCCCCAAATACATTGGAACCTCAAATGTTCCGTTTGCATCAGTGGTTCCTGAAGCAGTTTGTGTTGTGTTTCCGACCTTCGTGTCCGCTTCAAATCTTACGGGCGCGTTTGGCACTGGCTGTCCGTTTTGGTCGAGTAATTTGCCGCTTACTGTAATATTGTACTTGACTCGCCAATATTGACCTTGTCCGTAATTGATTTTACCGTAAACCCCTCCATCTGTGCTGATATTTGTGATCGAGGCCTTATAAGGTGCCTCAGCAGCGTCTGCTTGCTGTGCCGGAAAACCTATTGTAAACAGGGCTGCCAGACATAACATAAACAATAAACCGATTTTTTTCATAAAAATCCTCCTTTAAATAGGGTTCATATACAATATCGGAATAAATTGGATGATATTTAGCGTATTTTGGAAAAGTTAATCGCCGCTTTGACAAGATAAAAACTTGACAGTGTCATTAAAACCGTGTAAACTAAGTTATCGTAAAGGGATTTGACTTAACAAAGGGGAGAGCTCAAATGTCACTCGAAAAGACAACGAGAATGAATTATCTGTTTGATTTTTATCAGTCGTTGTTGACGTCAAAACAGAAGAGCTATATGTCGCTTTATTATTTGGACGATTTCTCCCTAGGCGAAATAGCCGAAGAATATGAGGTTTCAAGACAAGCTGTTTATGATAACATCAAACGAACAGAAGCAATGCTTGAACAATATGAAGAAAAGCTGCTCCTTTTGAAAAAGTTTCAGGAGCGTAAAGAGATGTTTAATAAGCTGAAGGAGCTTGCTTCCGGTTCAAAAGAAGAGGAAGAAATTACAGCTCTGATTGAAGCGCTTGAGAAATTAGATTAGGAGGCGGCAAACTATGGCATTTGAAGGATTAGCCGACCGACTGCAGCAGACGATTTCTAAAATCCGCGGAAAAGGGAAAGTCAGCGAACAAGATGTAAAAGATATGATGCGTGAGGTTCGTCTTGCGCTGCTTGAGGCTGACGTTAACTTTAAAGTAGTCAAAGATTTTGTCAAAAAAGTAAGTGAACGCGCTGTAGGCCAAGACGTCATGAAAAGTCTGACGCCCGGCCAGCAGGTCATTAAAGTTGTTAAAGAGGAACTGACTGAGCTGATGGGCGGCGAAGAGAGCAAAATCGCCGTCGCAAAAAGGCCGCCGACTGTTATTATGATGGTCGGTCTCCAAGGTGCCGGTAAAACGACAACAAGCGGTAAGCTTGCGAATCTGCTGCGCAAAAAGCATAATCGCAAACCGATGCTGGTTGCTGCCGATATTTACCGCCCAGCCGCAATTAAGCAGCTGGAAACACTCGGCAAACAGCTTGATATGCCTGTTTTCTCTCTTGGCGATCAGGTCAGTCCTGTAGAAATAGCTAAACAGGCTATTGAGAAAGCCAAGGAAGAACATTATGACTACGTCATTTTGGATACGGCAGGGCGCTTGCATATCGACCATGAACTGATGGATGAACTGACCAACGTCAAAGAAATCGCGAATCCGGAAGAAATTTTCCTGGTTGTCGATTCAATGACCGGTCAGGACGCTGTGAATGTTGCCAAAAGCTTTAATGAACAGCTCGGTTTAACCGGTGTTGTGTTGACTAAGCTGGATGGAGACACACGCGGCGGGGCTGCGCTTTCTATTCGCGCTGTCACAAACACGCCAATTAAGTTCGCAGGTTTGGGCGAAAAGCTTGATGCGTTAGAGCCGTTCCATCCTGAACGCATGGCATCAAGGATTCTCGGCATGGGCGACGTGCTGACATTGATTGAAAAAGCACAGGCCAGCGTTGATGAAGACAAAGCCAAAGAGCTGGAACAAAAAATGAGAACGATGAGCTTCACATTGGACGATTTTCTGGAGCAGCTCGGGCAAGTCAGAAACATGGGGCCGCTTGATGAGCTTCTGCAAATGATGCCGGGTGCAGGTAAAATGAAAGGCCTGAAAAACATCCAAGTTGATGAAAAACAGCTGAATCATGTGGAAGCAATCATTAAATCAATGACTGTTCTTGAAAAAGAACAGCCGGATATCATCAATGCCAGCCGGCGGAAGCGGATTGCAAAAGGAAGCGGGACATCCGTACAGGAAGTCAACCGTCTGCTTAAGCAGTTTGATGAAATGAAAAAAATGATGAAGCAGATGACAAACATGTCAAAAGGCAAGAAAAAAGGGTTTAAGCTACCTTTTATGTAATCGGTTATACATGATAAAACCGTTGTTAAGAAAAAACACTTTACAAACACTTTTATCATTGTTAATATACTATCTTGTTGAAATATTTTCGGAGGTGCTAGTAAAATGGCAGTAAAAATTCGTTTAAAACGTATGGGAGCAAAAAAATCTCCTTTCTATCGTATTGTTGTAGCAGATTCTCGTTCACCACGTGACGGCCGTTTCATCGAAACAGTCGGAACTTACAACCCGGTTGCAAAACCAGCGGAAGTAAAAATTGACGAAGAGCTTGCTCTTAAATGGCTTCAAACTGGAGCGAAACCATCTGATACAGTTCGCAACTTGTTCTCTAGCCAAGGAATCATGGAAAAATTCCACAACGCTAAACAAGGCAAGTAATGACTGATCAACACTTGGAAGATTTGATTGTCCACATTGTGACGCCGCTTGTTGATCATCCAGATGACATTCGCGTCATAAGAGAAGAAACCGATCAAAAGATTGCGCTGCGCTTATCTGTCCATAAGTCAGATACCGGTAAAGTTATCGGAAAGCAAGGCCGGACTGCAAAAGCGATTCGAACAGCTGTATTTGCAGCTGGCGCACAGTCTTCTAAGAAAGTTCAATTTGAAATATTTGACTAAAAGGGAGAGGGCCGGCACCTCCCCTTTTTTTACACGCAAAAAAAGGGTAAACTGATAGAAGCTTAGGCAAAATAGAAAAGCCTGGGCGAGTAAAAGTTTTAAAAGCGGGGAGCTTGGTGCGATGCAAATTATTCACCGTGTAGCCGTTATGCAAGTCTTAACCGAGTGCAGCAAAGAAAAGCTTTTAGCTTCTTTTGCCGAGAAGAAACAAATGCTTGAACGAGAATGCAGCCAGCTCTATTTTCAGCTTAGAAAACATGAGAAAGAACAGCAAAACCCTGATATGATTGAACAATTTAAAAAGGCAATAGAAAAGCGAAAAGATGATATAAAAATCATCGATTTTCAAATTGCTCAAGTACATACATTGCCGCTTGGCAGTGAGCTGAAAGAAAAGGAAGTCGATGCGCTGCTGACGATTGAAGCCGGGGATGACTGGCATGAGAAAACAGCAGCGAACACCATCGTCATAAAAGACGGAAAAGTAATTGAAATTCGCCAGAGGTGATCATATGACAAAGCGATGGTTTAATGTAGGCAAAATCGTAAATACCCACGGAATCAAAGGCGAAGTGCGGGTGATTTCAAAAACAGATTTTGCCGAAGAACGATACAAGCCGGGAAACACGCTGTATTTGTTTATGGACGGCCGTAACGAACCAGTGGAGGTAACGGTAAACACACATAGACTGCATAAGCAATTTCATCTCCTGCAGTTTAAAGAAAGACAAAATCTAAATGAAGTAGAAGAGCTGAAAAACGCAATCATTAAAGTTCCTGAAGAAGAATTAGGAGAGCTGAATGAGGGTGAATTTTATTTCCACGAAATTATTGGGTGTGAAGTATTTACTGAAGAAGGCGAACTCATCGGAAAGGTCAAAGAAATTTTGACGCCTGGAGCCAATGACGTTTGGGTCATCGGACGAAAAGGAAAAAAAGACGCACTCATTCCTTACATTGAATCAGTGGTCAAACATATCGATGTCAAGGAAAAGAAAATTGAGATTGAACTCATGGAAGGGTTAATAGACGAATGAAAATCGACTTTTTGACGCTGTTTCCCGAAATGTTTGAAGGCGTGCTCGGCTCATCGATTCTTCAAAAAGCCCAGGAAAAAGATGCGGTGCAGTTTCAAGTCGTAAATTTCCGAGAGTACTCTGATAACAAGCACAATACTGTTGATGATTATCCTTATGGCGGCGGGGCAGGCATGGTTCTCAAGCCCCAGCCTGTTTTTGACGCGGTCGAGGACCTGACATCAAAGGCAGCCGCTGCTCCGCGTATTATCCTCGTATGCCCGCAAGGTGAGCGTTTTACCCAAAAAAAAGCCGAGCAATTAGCTAAGGAAGAGCATTTGCTGTTCATTTGCGGCCACTATGAAGGCTATGATGAACGCATTCGCGAGCACTTGGTAACGGATGAAATATCAATTGGCGACTTTGTTCTGACGGGCGGTGAGCTCCCTGCAATGATGATCGCAGACAGTGTGGTCAGACTGCTTCCGGGTGTACTGGGTAAAGAGGCTTCCCATATTGAGGATTCCTTCAGCACCGGACTTTTAGAGCACCCGCATTATACAAGACCGGCAGATTACAAAGGTTTAAAAGTGCCTGAAACACTCTTGTCAGGAAACCATGCAAAAATTGAAGAATGGCGGAATAAAGAATCGATCAGAAGGACCTACCTAAGACGTCCGGATCTGTTGAAAGACTACCCGCTTACAGAGCAGCAAAGAAAGTGGATTTCTGAATGGGAAAAAGAATAGATTTTATTGCATAGGCTATGAAATTGTGATAAGATACTACTTGTGGCTTAAGCGGGCTTATCCGCTGCAAGCTTGAAAACGATGTTCCGCTGTGCCGGTTTTTGTGGCCAAGAGCATCTGTTGGAAGGAGTTGAAAACGATGCAAAAACTAATTGAAGATATCACAAAAGAACAGCTTCGTACTGATCTTCCTGCGTTCCGTCCTGGTGACACTTTACGTGTACACGTTAAAGTTGTTGAGGGTAACCGTGAGCGTATCCAGATCTTTGAAGGTGTTGTGATTAAGCGTCGTGGTGGTGGAATCAGCGAAACGTTCACAGTTCGTAAGATTTCTTACGGTGTTGGCGTTGAACGTACTTTCCCAGTACACACACCAAAAATCGCGAAAATCGAAGTTGTACGTTACGGTAAAGTACGCCGTGCTAAACTTTACTACCTGCGTGAACTTCGCGGAAAAGCGGCTCGTATTAAAGAGATCAGACGATAATGATAACGAACGAAAAGAGCTTGTTACCTGTAACAAGCTCTTTTTTTATACAGAATTTGAAAATGCCGGACAGGCATCGTAAAATACATAAAGGACAACAATGAATCATGCATACTGAAGATAAAGGCGGTGTTCGTGTCACATGACAATTCAATGGTTTCCGGGCCATATGGCAAAAGCAAGAAGGGAAGTAACCGAAAAATTAAAATTAATCGATATCGTATATGAATTGGTAGATGCCAGAATTCCAATGTCATCAAGAAACCCAATGATTGAAGATATTCTAAAAAACAAGCCGCGAATTATGCTGTTAAACAAGGCTGACAAAGCAGATGCGGCAGTTACACAGCGGTGGAAAGAGCACTTTGAGAACCAGGGGATCCGCTCTCTGTCTATTAATTCTGTAAATGGACAAGGGTTAAATCAAATTGTGCCTGCATCAAAAGAGATCCTCCAAGAAAAATTTGACCGAATGCGTGCGAAAGGTGTGAAGCCGAGAGCGATTCGCGCTTTGATTATCGGCATTCCAAACGTCGGAAAATCAACACTCATCAACCGGCTTGCAAAGAAAAACATAGCAAAAACGGGAGACAGACCTGGTATTACGACTTCTCAACAGTGGGTCAAAGTTGGGAAAGAATTAGAGCTATTAGATACACCGGGAATTTTGTGGCCTAAATTTGAGGATGAGCTTGTCGGTTTGAGACTGGCAGTCACCGGGGCTATTAAAGACTCGATTATCAATTTGCAGGACGTGGCCGTGTTTGGTCTTCGTTTTCTCGAAGAACATTACCCAGAACGGCTTAAAGAGCGTTATGGCCTTGATGAGATCCCAGAGGACATTGCCGAGCTGTTTGATGCAATAGGTGAAAAGCGGGGCTGTCTCATGAGCGGTGGGCTCATTAACTACGATAAGACGACTGAAGTCATCATTCGCGATATTCGCACTGAAAAGTTCGGCAGGCTGTCATTTGAACAGCCGACGATGTAAAGGCGCGCAGAAATGCGGGTCTTTATTTTTTCTTGGCTGAACCGATACATACAGTAAGGGAGAAGAGAAAGTGAATACATTAACCGTAAAGGACATTAAAGACCGTTTGCAGGAAGTGAAGGATGCACAAGACCCATTTATTGCCCAATGCGAAAACGACCCGAGAAAAAGCGTTCAAACGCTTGTAGAGCAATGGCTTAAAAAGCAAGCGAAAGAAAAAGCGCTGAAAGAACAATGGGTGAATATGACTTCCTATGAAAGGCTGGCAAGAAACAAAGGATTTCGCTTGATTGCGGGTGTTGACGAGGTCGGCCGGGGGCCATTGGCAGGACCAGTTGTCGCCAGCGCAGTCATCCTTCCAGAGGAATGTGAAATACTTGGGCTGACAGACTCCAAAAAGCTTTCAGAGAAAAAACGCGAGGAATATTACGAGCTTATTATGAAGGAAGCACTGGCGGTCGGGATAGGAATTGTAGAAGCTACTGTGATTGATGAGATCAATATATATGAAGCTTCAAAAATGGCAATGGTGAGAGCGATACAGGATTTGTCGGATACACCTGATTATTTGCTTGTTGACGCAATGACACTTCCGCTCGACACGGCTCAGGCGTCAATTATAAAAGGCGATGCCAAAAGCGTGTCTATTGCGGCAGGTGCGTGTATCGCAAAAGTGACGAGGGACCGAATGATGAGCGCTTATGCCGAAACGTATCCCATGTACGGCTTTGAAAAAAATAAAGGCTATGGGACAAAAGAACATTTGGAAGCTCTCGCTGCATACGGCCCAACTGAATTGCACCGCAAAACTTTCGCTCCTGTTCAATCTTTCAGATAAATCACCATGGACAAGGAGGCACCTTTTTAAAATGAACATACGAAATGATGTGCAAAAGGCGCTGCAGCACCTTTTCGGGCGTACAGCCGTCCCGCAGGAAACATCAAAAGTAAACGAAGCGCTAAACGGGGAGAAGCGTCTCCTCTTAGGAAAAGTGCTTCGTTTACTAGGAGATCAGCATGCCCTGATCCAAGTCGGCAATCAAACTGTTCAGGGAAAACTTGAAACCCAGCTTCGTCCTCAGGCATACTATTGGTTTTCCTACGAAAAAAAAACGGCAGAGCAAACAGGCCGTCTTCAGGTCGTTCAAAGCTTTGATCAAAATCCTAAAACCATTCAGGATGCAGCTGGCAAGCTTTTAAATGCCATGTCAGTGAAGACGTCAAACGCAGCTCTCATGATGACAGGAGCGATGTTGAAAAGCAAAACACCCGTAACAGAAAATGATATCAAAACAGCTGTCCGCTGGATGGACACGCTGCCTTCGCAAGACACAAAAAAAGCAGTTGAAACGGTGCTCTTCGCTTTAAAGCGTAATCTTCCCATTCACTCCGAGGTTTTGAATGGTGTTCACGCGGTGAAATCACCTGTTCCGTTGCATCAGCACGTATCCCAGCTGCTTCAGGCAACCGACCAAAACCCTCAGCAGAGCCAAATGATGTCAAAGCTAAAGGAAGCAATTACGTCGCTTTTAAATAGTGAAATCGATGTCCATGCAGAACGGCTGATAGATAAGCTTATTTCTTTAACCGACAATACGAAAGCACCTTCTCCGGCCAATACTGCTGGAAGCAGGGAGCTTAGCACACCAGCTGGCTCCCCCGGAAAAGCAAGCCAGCCGATTGCAAATCACACAGCAGAACAGAGAAGCATACAAGAAGAGCCTGTTAAAACAGCAGCAGACATTCCAATTAAAGAAGCCCGCCAGCTGCTCGTGAAGCTGACTGAATCTGCTGAAAAAAACAGTCTCCAAATTGTGAAAGAAGCAGCAAATTGGATTAAAGCGGCTGCTTCATCGGGTGATAGTAAGTCACTTGCAGCTTCAGCTGTTTTACAAGCGGCACAAGTCACAGACCAGGAAGCCGAAGTCTTTTTAAAGGCTGTTCAGCAGACAGCACCCCATTTGGCGGATAAGGCAGATGTTCTTTCTTTCTTATCCAAAGTGAAAACGGCAATCGGCGCAAGGGACGAGGTTGCGTTCATTAAAGCGTTTGAACAAGGAAGCGCAGTCACATCTGGCGAAATGCAATCCATCAAGCTGGCTCTTTCTGCCTTAAGAGCATCGCATGAGGTAGCCGAACCAGTCAAACAAGAAGCCGATCAGCTTTTTCATAAATTAAATGGCCAGCTTTTCATGCAGCAGGACCATCCATCATACAGCCAAATTGTAATGTCATTTCCGATGTTTTCGAAGTCAGGGGTTCAGGACATGACTGTTCTGTTTAAAGGAAAGAAAGAAGCGGATGGAAAGCTTGATCCTTCCCATTGCCGCCTTTTGTTTTTGCTGCAGCTTGATACACTAAAAGAAACCGTCGTTGATTGCTTGGTACAGCAAAAAGTCATGACCATTACAATAGAGACTGATTTCGAGCTGCAGGCTGCGATCGATCCGATGGTGCCCGCGCTTAAACAGGGGCTAAAGGAAATGGGGTACAGCCTTTCAGGGGTAAACGCTAAAAAAAGGGTTCACACCGAAGAAAAGGCTTCAATCGATCAATATATAACAAGTATCAGTGATCAGGAAGTGGATGTGAAAATATGAAAGAGCAGACACCGATCAGAAAAGCTGTTGCTCTCCATTATGACGAACAAAAAGACAAGGCGCCGAGAGTGATTGCCACAGGGAAGGGCCATGTAGCTGACAACATTATAAAAGAAGCGAAAAAAGCAGGGGTCCCGATTCAAGAAGATCGGACCCTTGTCGAATTAATGCGCCATTTGACGGTAGATGATCAAATTCCTGAAGCTCTTTATGAAACGGTAGCCGAGATTTTTTCATTCATTTACAAATTGGACGAAAGCGTAAAAAACAAAAAATAGCTAAAATATTCCCCATCCTTCTTTGAAATTTATGTTTTTAATAAAGTAAAAGTTTGAATGTTTAGAAGGATTAAAAGATTTTGCATCGAACTGTAGACAATTCTTCCAGTATTATTATAGAATGAAAGCGCAGTCTATTTTAGTTTTGTTACATAAGTTAGGAGGATGGGAAATGAATATCCATGAGTACCAGGGAAAAGAAGTCCTCAGAAAATATGGGGTATCTGTTCCTGAAGGTAAAGTGGCTTTTACAGCAGAAGAAGCAGTTGAGAGTGCAAAGAGCTTATCCAGCTCGGTTTATGTCGTAAAGGCTCAAATTCATGCTGGCGGTCGAGGCAAAGCTGGTGGGGTAAAAATAGCAAAATCATTAGACGAAGTAAAAGCGTATGCCGAAGAACTATTAGGGAAGACCCTAGTTACACATCAGACGGGTCCGGACGGCCAAGTAATAAAACGCTTACTTATTGAAGAAGGCTGCGATATTAAAAAAGAATATTACATCGGTCTAGTGCTTGACCGCGCCACTTCAAGAATCGTTTTAATGGCTTCTGAAGAAGGCGGAACGGAAATTGAAGAGGTTGCGGAGAAAACACCAGAAAAAATCAAAAAAGCTGTCATTGATCCAGCTGTTGGCCTTCAAGGCTATCAAGCCAGAGAAATTGCATTCGCTATTAATATTCCAAAAGAGCTCGTGGGAAAAGCTGCTAAATTTATGCTTGGACTATATAAAGCGTTTGTTGAGAAAGACTGCTCAATCGCCGAAATCAATCCGCTTGTTGTGACTGGCGACGGAAATGTGATGGCGCTTGATGCAAAATTGAATTTTGACAGCAATGCGTTGTACCGACAAAAGGACATTATGGAATACAGAGATTTGGATGAAGAAGATCCGAAAGAAATTGAAGCGTCCAAATATGATCTAAGCTACATTTCCCTTGATGGAAATATCGGCTGTATGGTAAACGGCGCGGGACTTGCAATGTCTACGATGGATATTATCAAGCATTATGGAGGAGAACCGGCCAACTTCCTTGATGTGGGCGGCGGTGCAACCGCGGAAAAAGTCACGGAAGCATTTAAAATCATTCTTTCTGATCAAAACGTTAAAGGGATTTTTGTCAACATTTTCGGCGGCATTATGAAATGTGATGTCATCGCAGAAGGGGTTGTTGAAGCGACTAGACAAGTTGGTTTGACATTGCCGCTTGTCGTCCGTCTTGAAGGCACAAACGTGGATCTAGGGAAGAAAATCCTTAGTGAATCAGGATTAAACATTACATCTGCGGAATCAATGGCTGACGGCGCGCAGAAAATCGTATCCTTAGTTTAAGAAAGAATGAAAGGCAGGGGACCAAATAATGAGTGTTTTCATTAATAAAGATACAAGAGTTATTGTGCAAGGGATTACAGGTTCTACCGCTTTATTTCATACGAAGCAGATGCTTGAATACGGCACAAATATCGTTGGCGGTGTAACACCTGGAAAAGGCGGAACAGAAGCGGAAGGTGTTCCTGTATTTAATACAGTGGCTGAAGCAGTTCAAACAACCGGCGCTAACGCGTCTGTTATATATGTGCCCGCACCGTTTGCAGCTGATGCGATTATGGAAGCGGTAGATGCGGAGCTTGATCTCGTGATTTGTATCACAGAACATATCCCGGTTTTGGATATGGTGAAGGTCAAACGCTTCATGGAAGGCAAGAAAACGAGACTGATAGGGCCGAACTGTCCTGGTGTCATTACGCCTGAAGAATGTAAAATCGGCATTATGCCCGGATACATCCATAAAAAGGGTCATGTAGGCGTTGTATCACGTTCAGGAACATTAACATACGAAGCGGTGCACCAGCTCTCAGAAGCGGGTGTAGGGCAATCTACAGCTGTTGGAATCGGCGGCGACCCTGTAAATGGAACAAACTTTATTGACGTTTTAAAAGCGTTTAACGAAGATCCTGACACACACGCAGTCATCATGATTGGCGAAATCGGCGGTACGGCCGAAGAGGAAGCGGCAGAGTGGGTAAAAGCCAACATGACAAAACCGGTAGTCGGTTTTATTGGCGGTAAAACAGCACCTCCTGGGAAGCGCATGGGGCATGCAGGCGCCATTATTTCCGGCGGGAAAGGGACAGCTGATGAAAAAATCAAAACCCTTAATGCATGCGGAATCGAAGTTGCAGAGACACCTTCTGTCATGGGTGAAACCTTAATCAAGGTGCTGAAAGAGAAGAACTTGTTCGAAACTTGTAAAACGCATTAATAAAAAAGGGACAGCCGTCAAGGCTGTTCCTGCTTTTTCTAACAAAAGGAGGTCAATCTATTGGATCAGGCCGCTGTCTGCCTAACGATTTGCAGAATCAATCAATTATTATCCCCATCCCTTCTATTAAAATGGTGGAAAGCCGATCCGTCTATGTCGCTGACATCACCCGTGTTACAAACGGTTACTCGTGATCAAATAAAAGCAGCTGCATTAAAAAACGAAATAGAACAATTTTATCCAAAGCTCCCGCGTGTACTTGCTGCTTATCGTGAGCAAGGCATTAACACCATCCCTATTTCTTCAAAGCAATATCCTTTCTGGCTTAAAAGCATTTATGATCCCCCTGCCGTACTGTTTGCAAAAGGTGATATGACTCTTCTTTCGAAAGGGAGAAAAATTGGAATTGTAGGCACAAGAAATCCAACAGCTTATGGGAAACAAGTTGTCAATCATCTTACAAAAGAGATCTGTCGTAAAGGTTGGGTGATTGTCAGCGGACTGGCGTCTGGGATAGACGGAATGTCCCATGCTGCAAGTATTAAGGCGAAGGGGCGGACAATTGGCGTCATTGCAGGCGGATTTCAACACATTTATCCCCGAGAAAACCTTCAGTTAGCAGATCACATGGCTAAACACCATATCCTGCTGTCAGAGCACCCACCTGAAACTAAACCCCAAAAATGGCATTTCCCTATGAGAAACCGTATTATCAGCGGACTAAGTGAAGGCGTTATTGTCGTTCAGGGCAAAGAAAAAAGCGGTTCGCTGATTACTGCCTATCAAGCATTGGAACAAGGGAGAGAGGTATTTGCCGTACCCGGTTCATTGTTTGACCCTTACGCCGGAGGTCCTATAAAACTGATCCAGCAGGGGGCTAAAGCCATATGGTCAGCAGAGGATATTTTCGAGGAACTTCCTGAGAGAAACGTTCAATATACGGAACCCTTTTGAATTATCGTTTGACAAACGGTATTGTAATATTTAATAATAGTGAGGATTTAAAGTTGCATATTGTTTTCTATTTAATTAATGACGTTCATGATAAAGAATGAAATGTTGAAAGCCAAATAAAGACAGCTGCAAAAATAAAATTGAAATATCTTGAAAAGAGAGAGAACACCTCTTGAGGGGGATGAAAATGTCTGATTATCTAGTCATCGTGGAATCGCCCGCTAAGGCGAAAACGATTGAACGTTACTTAGGTAAAAAATATAAAGTAAAAGCATCAATGGGACATGTCCGGGATCTTCCAAAAAGTCAAATGGGAGTTGACATAGAACAGAATTTTGAACCGAAATATATTACCATTCGAGGTAAAGGCCCGGTATTAAAAGAGCTGAAAACGGCTGCGAAAAAAGCCAAAAAAGTGTATCTCGCAGCTGACCCCGACAGAGAAGGGGAAGCGATTGCATGGCATTTGGCACACAGTCTTGATTTAGATCTCAACTCAGACTGCCGTGTGGTGTTTAACGAAATTACAAAAGACGCTATTAAGGAATCGTTTAAGCATCCCCGCATGATCAATATGGATTTAGTGGATGCACAGCAAGCGAGACGTATTTTAGACAGGCTTGTCGGATATAAAATCAGTCCAATCTTATGGAAAAAAGTCAAAAAAGGGCTTAGCGCAGGACGCGTGCAATCCGTTGCCCTCCGTTTGATTATTGACCGTGAAAAAGAGATTAACGACTTTAAGCCTGAGGAATATTGGACAATTGACGGTACGTTCTTAAAAGGTCAAGAAACCTTTGAAGCGAGCTTTTTCGGGAAAAACGGCAAAAAACTTCCTTTAAATAGTGAAGCTGATGTAAAAGAGATTCTTTCTCAGCTCAAAGGGAATCAATATACAGTTGAAAAAGTAACCAAAAAGGAACGCAAACGTAATCCTGCTTTGCCTTTTACCACTTCTACCCTGCAGCAGGAAGCGGCTCGCAAGCTCAATTTCAGAGCGAAGAAAACGATGATGATTGCACAGCAATTATATGAAGGAATTGATTTAGGAAGAGAAGGAACGGTTGGTCTGATCACGTATATGAGAACGGATTCAACCCGTATTTCAAATACGGCTGTTGATGAAGCAGCTGCATTTATTGATCAGACATATGGAAAAGAGTTCCTAGGCGGAAAACGGAAGCCTGCGAAAAAGAATGAAAATGCCCAGGATGCCCACGAAGCAATTCGGCCGACATCAGTTCTTAGAAAACCAAGTGAATTAAAAGCAGTCCTCGGCAGAGACCAAATGAGACTGTATAAATTAATTTGGGAGCGTTTTGTTGCCAGCCAAATGGCACCGGCTGTTCTCGATACAATGAGTGTCGACCTGACAAACAACGGTTTGACATTTCGTGCAAATGGAAGTAAAGTCAAGTTTTCCGGGTTTATGAAGGTGTATGTTGAAGGAAAAGACGATCAAATGGAAGAAAAAGACCGGATGCTGCCTGACTTACAAGAAGGCGACACGGTATTATCAAAAGATATAGAACCTGAGCAGCATTTTACCCAGCCGCCTCCGCGATATACTGAGGCCCGGCTTGTTAAAACCCTTGAAGAACGCGGTATCGGCCGTCCATCCACATATGCTCCGACACTTGATACTATTCAGCGGCGCGGCTACGTGGCATTGGATAATAAACGTTTCGTTCCGACTGAATTAGGTCAGATCGTTCTTGACTTGATCATGGAGTTTTTCCCTGAGATCATTAACGTTGAGTTTACAGCTAAAATGGAGAGAGATCTTGATCATGTTGAAGAAGGAAATACCGAATGGGTCAAGATTATCGATAATTTCTACACCGATTTTGAAAAACGCGTCAAAAAAGCCGAATCGGAAATGAAGGAAGTTGAGATTGAACCAGAGTATGCTGGAGAGGATTGTGAATTGTGCAGTTCTCCAATGGTATATAAAATGGGACGGTACGGTAAATTCTTAGCTTGCTCCAACTTCCCTGACTGCCGGAACACGAAACCGATTGTGAAACAAATCGGTGTGAAGTGCCCGAGCTGCGGAGAAGGAAACATTGTTGAGCGAAAATCGAAAAAGAAACGGGTGTTTTACGGCTGTGACCGTTATCCGGACTGTGAATTCGTATCATGGGACAAACCAATTGAACGAAAATGCCCGAAATGCGGAAAAATGCTCGTCGAGAAAAAACTCAAAAAAGGTATACAAGTCCAATGCGTGGAATGCGATTATAAGGAAGAACCACAGAAGTAGCGGTGAGCAGGGTCTTGCTCACCTTCTTTGTGTGTTAAAAGAAGGCCTTGAATAATAAACTAGGAGATGTGAAAGATGAACCAACAAACAGTGAATGTAATCGGAGCCGGACTCGCAGGAAGTGAAGCAGCATGGCAGCTTGCCAAACGTGGGATTCAAGTCAAATTGTATGAAATGCGGCCAGTTAAACAAACGCCTGCGCATCATACAGATAAATTTGCTGAGCTTGTCTGCAGCAACTCTCTTCGCTCTAATACACTTGCTAACGCTGTCGGTGTATTAAAGGAAGAAATGCGTGCGCTTGATTCAGCCATTATCGCTGCGGCTGACGAATGTTCGGTGCCTGCCGGGGGCGCTCTTGCAGTAGACCGTCATGAATTTGCCGCAAGTGTGACAAATCGGGTGAAAAATCATCCAAACGTAACCGTTATTAATGAAGAAGTGACTGAAATTCCTGAAGGCCCTACTATCATCGCAACGGGTCCGTTAACATCTGAATCGCTGTCTGCCCAGCTGAAGGAGCTGACTGGAGAGGACTATTTATATTTTTATGACGCAGCGGCGCCAATTGTAGAAAAAGACAGCCTTGATATGGATAAAGTGTACCTGAAATCCCGTTATGATAAAGGTGAAGCAGCATATTTGAACTGCCCGATGACAGAAGAAGAGTTTGACCGTTTTCATGAAGCATTAACATCAGCAGAAACAGTGCCGTTAAAAGAATTTGAAAAAGAGATTTTCTTTGAAGGCTGCATGCCGATTGAAGTCATGGCAAAACGGGGTAAGAAAACAATGCTTTTCGGTCCGATGAAACCAGTTGGTCTAGAGCATCCTGTTACAGGAAAACGCCCTTATGCCGTCGTTCAGCTCAGACAGGATGATGCTGCGGGAACACTTTATAATATTGTAGGATTCCAGACACATTTAAAATGGGGAGACCAAAAGGAAGTTCTCAAGTTGATTCCAGGACTTGAAAATGTAGAAATCGTCAGATATGGCGTGATGCACAGAAACACATTTATTAACTCTCCAAGCCTGTTAAAGCCGACTTATCAATTTAAAAACCGCAGTGATCTGTTCTTTGCAGGCCAAATGACGGGAGTAGAAGGATATGTGGAATCAGCTGCCTCAGGACTTGTAGCAGGCATTAATGCGGCGAAGCTTGTATTGGGAGAAGAGCTTGTGATCTTCCCTCAGGAAACAGCAATTGGCAGTATGGCGCATTATATTACAACAACAAACCAGAAGAACTTCCAGCCGATGAATGCAAACTTTGGGCTTTTGAAAGAATTGCCAGTTAAAATTAAAAATAAAAAAGAACGAAATGAACAATACGCGAACCGTGCGATTGAAACAATTCAAACAATTTCGAAAACAATATAGGTATTGATTGCAACCTGAGCGCGATTTGTGATACCATTTAAAAGCCCTTCCTGGGGAGGTATTAGGCATGGAGAATGTTAAGAATTTCGTAAAGTTATTCGTTGAATATTTACAAATTGAAAAAAATTATTCACAATATACTATTGTGAATTATGTGGATTCAATTGAAGAATTCGAGACTTTCCTGCGCGTTCAAGGTATAAATGGATTTGAAGAAGCTGCATATCAAGATACTAGGATTTTTTTGACAGAAGCCTATGAAAAAGGTTTATCGAGAAGAACAATAAGCAAAAAGATATCTGCATTAAGAAGCTTTTATAAGTTTCTGATGCGGGAAAAGCTTATTGAAGAAAATCCGTTTCAGCTTGTTCATCTGCCAAAACAGGAGAAACGGATACCGAAGTTTCTATATCAAAAAGAGCTTGAGGAGCTGTTTGAAGTTTCAGATATAAGCCAGCCGGCCGGAATGAGGGATCAAGCGCTGTTAGAGCTGCTCTATGCCACTGGAATGAGGGTCAGTGAATGCTGTTCCATAACTATTAACGATGTTGATTTATTTATGGACACTGTGCTTGTTCACGGTAAAGGCAAGAAGCAGCGCTATATCCCCTTTGGGTCTTATGCCCGCGAAGCGTTGAAGGTATACATGAATAGCGGAAGACAGTGCTTGCTGATGAAGGCAAAAGAACCTCATGATCTATTATTCGTAAATCAAAGAGGCGGACCGCTTACAGCCCGTGGCATCAGACATATTTTAAGCGGGCTTGTTCAAAAAGCGTCAAGCACTTTACATATCCATCCGCATATGCTTCGACATACGTTCGCCACGCATCTGTTAAATGAAGGAGCGGATTTGAGAAGCGTTCAAGAACTGCTCGGGCATTCCAATCTGTCTTCTACACAGATATACACGCACGTTTCGAAGGAAATGTTGAGAAACACATATATGTCTCACCATCCAAGAGCATTTAAGAAAAATTAAAGGAGGCCCTTTATGTCATCTTTTCATGCGACCACAATATTTGCCGTACAGCATAAAGGACGAAGCGCTATGTCCGGAGACGGCCAAGTAACATTTGGTCAGGCTGTTGTCATGAAACACACGGCACGGAAAGTGAGAAAACTGTTTAACGGCAAAGTTCTTGCTGGTTTTGCGGGATCTGTTGCAGACGCTTTCACTTTATTCGAAAAGTTTGAAGCTAAGCTTGAAGAATATAACGGCAACTTAAAACGGGCGGCTGTTGAGCTTGCGAAGGAATGGCGCAGTGATAAAGTGCTAAGAAAGCTCGAAGCCATGCTGATTGTTATGAATCAGGATACTTTGCTTCTCGTATCGGGAACAGGCGAGGTGATCGAACCAGATGACGGCATTCTCGCGATTGGATCAGGAGGCAATTACGCTTTGGCAGCGGGAAGAGCACTGAAAAAGCATGCCGGTGAAAGCATGTCTGCAAGTGAGATTGCCAGAGCCGCGTTAGAAACAGCAGGCGAAATTTGTGTTTACACGAACGATCAAATCATACTGGAAGAGCTTGAATAGAAAGGACTTGAGGCGCATGGAAAAAAAACCGTTAACTCCTAGACAGATTGTAGATCGGTTAGACCAATATATTGTCGGTCAGCAAAATGCGAAAAAAGCTGTCGCCGTGGCATTAAGAAACCGCTATAGAAGAAGTCTTCTGGATGAAAAGCTGAAGGACGAGGTCGTTCCGAAAAACATTTTAATGATGGGTCCTACCGGCGTCGGGAAAACTGAAATTGCCAGACGAATCGCTAAGCTTTCAGGTGCGCCATTTATCAAAATTGAAGCTACTAAATTTACCGAAGTCGGCTATGTAGGCAGAGATGTTGAATCAATGGTCAGAGATCTTGTGGAGACTTCTGTTCGGCTTATAAAAGAAGAGAAAATGAATGAAGTAAAGGAACAGGCAGAAGAAAATGCAAACAAACGCATTGTTCGTCTGTTAGTTCCTGGGAAGAAAAAACAATCTGGCGTTAAAAATCCGTTTGAAATGTTTTTTGGAGGCAGCCAGCCGAATGGTGAAGATGAGGCGGAGAGCCAGGAAGAAGCAAACATCGAAGAAAAAAGAAAACGAATGGCGCATCAGCTGGCTTTAGGAGAGCTCGAAGACTACTATGTAACAGTAGAAGTCGAAGAGCAGCAGCCTTCTATGTTTGACATGCTGCAGGGCTCGGGTATGGAGCAGATGGGTATGAACATGCAGGATGCGCTGAGCGGATTAATGCCAAAGAAAAAGAAGCGGCGCAAAATGACAGTCAGAGAAGCCAGAAAAGTCCTGACGAATGAAGAAGCAAGCAAACTCATCGATATGGATGAAGTCGGCCAGGAAGCTGTTCAGAGAGCAGAAGAGAGCGGGATTATCTTTATCGATGAGATTGATAAAATCGCAAAGAACGGCGGTGCATCTTCTTCTGCCGATGTTTCAAGAGAAGGCGTTCAGCGGGATATCCTTCCGATTGTTGAAGGTTCTACCGTTGTCACAAAATATGGTTCTGTAAAAACAGACCATGTATTATTTATTGCAGCAGGAGCGTTTCATATGGCCAAACCGTCTGATTTGATTCCTGAGCTGCAGGGGCGTTTCCCGATTCGTGTAGAACTGAACAAACTCACGGTAGACGACTTCGTGAGAATTTTGGTTGAGCCGGATAATGCGCTGCTGAAACAATATCAGGCATTATTGCAGACAGAAGGTATATCTCTTGAATTTTCTGACGAAGCTATTCATAAGATTGCTGAAGTTGCTTATCATGTGAACCAGGACACAGATAATATCGGTGCGAGACGCCTTCATACAATACTTGAACGCCTATTAGAAGATTTGTCGTTTGAAGCTCCAGATGTAACGATGGAGAAAATAACGATTACACCACAGTATGTCGAAGAAAAGCTCGGAACGATAGCCAAAAACAAAGATTTAAGTCAATTTATATTGTGAAAAATTTAATATGAGGAATGTTTAGGAGGATTATTTATCATGGCTTTATTACAAAAAACAAGAATTATTAACTCCATGCTGCAAGCTGCGGCAGGGAAACCGGTAAACTTCAAGGAAATGGCGGAGACGCTGCGGGATGTAATTGATTCCAATATTTTCGTTGTAAGCCGCAGAGGGAAACTCCTTGGGTATTCTATTAACCAGCAAATTGAAAATGATCGTATGAAAAAAATGCTTGAGGATCGTCAATTCCCTGAAGAATATACGAAAAATCTGTTTAATGTCCCTGAAACATCTTCTAACTTGGATATTAATAGTGAATATACTGCTTTCCCTGTTGAGAACAGAGACCTGTTTCAAGCTGGTTTAACAACAATTGTGCCGATCATCGGAGGCGGGGAAAGATTAGGAACACTTATTCTTTCGCGTTTACAAGATCAATTCAATGACGATGACTTAATTCTAGCTGAATACGGCGCAACAGTTGTCGGAATGGAAATCCTAAGAGAAAAAGCAGAAGAAATTGAAGAGGAAGCAAGAAGCAAAGCTGTCGTACAAATGGCTATCAGCTCGCTTTCTTACAGTGAGCTTGAAGCAATTGAGCACATTTTTGAGGAGCTTGACGGAAATGAAGGTCTTCTTGTTGCAAGTAAAATTGCTGACCGTGTCGGCATTACCCGTTCTGTTATTGTGAACGCACTCAGAAAGCTGGAGAGCGCCGGTGTTATCGAGTCTAGATCATTAGGAATGAAAGGTACTTATATCAAGGTACTAAACAACAAATTCCTAATTGAATTAGAAAATCTAAAATCTCATTAATCACAAAAAGAACCCTTTTTGAGGGTTCTTTTTTTATTTCAAATAAAGGAAATCAATAAGCTTTATTTCCTGGGTTGAAAGTCTTTCTATGTAATAATTTTAATAAATTTTGCATTTTTCTTCAAAAAGTTTCAAAAATGCCGAAAAGAAAGGAGAAAAAACAGAAATTCTGCTATTTTCAGGCTTATATCAAGGCGAGAAATGTAGTTCTAACAATCTAGGACTTTATACCTAGTTGCAAAATAGATAATTGTGAGGACATTTTTTTACACGAACTTCATAGACTTTATGCCTGTTATTTCTTACAATAAGCATATAGTTTTACAATTCTCGACAAGGATATTGAGGGTGAAAAAAACTGAAATGGAGGTAAGTGGATTTGAGCTTATTTTCTGGAACGATACAAAATCTTGAAAATGCCTTGAGTAGAGCGGATATTAAGCAAAAAGTCATAACTAATAATATCGCCAATATAGATACACCGAACTATAAGGCAAAAAAAGTCTCTTTCCAAAATTTATTAGATCAAGAATCCTCGCGTCTTGAAGCGATAAAAACAGACTATCGTCATGTTGATTTTTCTGATACTGATTCGAATTATTCAATTGTTGCGAGCGGAGATACATCGTATCAGCAAAACGGAAACAATGTTGATGTTGACAAAGAGATGACAGAATTGGCGCAAAATCAAATCAACTATCAAGCTTTGGTTGAAAGAATGAACGGTAAATTTAATTCGCTGAAGACCGTATTAACAGGAGGAAAATGATGACAGCTTTTCATAGCTTAAATGTTTCAGCATCGGCTTTAACAGCTCAGCGAGTCAGAATGGACGTTGTATCATCTAACTTAGCAAATATGGATACGACAAGAGCTAAGCAGGTGAATGGAGAGTGGGTGCCTTACAGAAGAAAAATGGTTTCCCTTCAGTCAAAAGGTGAATCGTTCTCTTCTATTCTCAATTCTCAAATGAGCGGAAGCGGGAATGCTGGAAACGGTGTGAAGGTTTCAAAAATTACGGAGGATGATTCAGATTTTAATCTTGTCTATGATCCGACAGACCCTGATGCAAACGCTGAAGGATATGTACAAAAGCCTAATGTTGATCCATTAAAGGAAATGGTTGATCTTGTCAGCAGCACCAGATCATACGAGGCGAATGTCACGGCGATGAATGCCACAAAGGGAATGCTGATGAAGGCGTTAGAAATCGGAAAGTAGGTGAATGAATGTGATTAATGCAATTTCTCCTTTTCAGGTTCAAAATACTCAAAACACTCAAAATGCAACAAATCAAGTAAACAATAGCCAAAAAACAGATTCTTCAAATCAAACAAGCTTTTCGGAGCTTTTAAAAAACTCTATTAGTTCGTTAAATGAGTCCCAAGTAGCTTCTGACAACATGACTAATGCCTTGGCTGCAGGAAAAGATGTAAATCTTGATGAGGTCATGATCGCTGCTCAAAAAGCCAGCATCTCTCTAACTGCAGCAACAGAGTTCCGCAATAAAGCTGTGGAAGCTTATCAGGAGATTATGAGAATGCAAATGTAGGGGGTCTGACGATTTAGAGAAAGAGTGGAATGACCGGGGGTTAACATGAATCGTACTCTAATGCAAATGAAAAACAAAACGAGTGAGTTTTGGAAAAATAGATCTAAATTACAAAAGATTTTAATGGTTAGTGCTTTAGCGGCAATTATTATTATTGGAATTATTATTAGTGTTTTTGCTTCAAATTCTAAAATGGCGCCACTGTACAAAGATTTGTCTGCCGAAGAAGCAGGACAAATCAAAGAAGAATTGGATGCAAAAAAAGTGCCAAACGAACTTTCGAATGGCGGTACAGTGATTAGTGTTCCGGAGGATCAGGTTGATTCTTTGAAAGTGCAGATGGCTGCAGAAGGACTTCCTAAAACCGGATCAATTGATTATTCATTTTTTGGACAGAATGCCGGCTTTGGTTTGACAGACAATGAGTTTGATATGGTGAAAGTAAAAGCTACACAGACAGAACTGTCAAACTTGATCAATGAAATGGACGGTATTAAAAGTTCAAAAGTAATGATTAATCTCCCGAAAGACGCGGTGTTTGTCGGTGAAGAGCAATCTGCAGCATCTGCATCAATCGTTTTGCAGATTCAACCGGGTTATACACTTGATCAAAGCCAGATCAACGGATTATATCATCTGGTATCTAAAAGCGTGCCGAATCTAAAAGAAGATAACATCGTCATCATGGATCAAAATTCTACATACTACGACAAATCAGACAGCGATGCAGGGTCCTACGCGGATAGTTATTCTTCTCAGCAAGGAATTAAGTCTCAAGTTGAAAAAGACATTCAAAAACATGTACAGTCACTTCTTGGTACGATGATGGGCCAAGATAAAGTCGTTGTCTCCGTTACAGCAGACATTGATTTCACAAAAGAAAATCGGACAGAAGACATTGTCGAACCTGTGGATAAAGAAAACATGGAAGGCATTGCAGTCAGCGCTGAAAAGGTATCTGAAACATATCAGGGCGACGGTGCAGCCAACGGCGGAACTGCCGGAACCGGCGAGGAAGATGTAACAAATTATAAGGCTGACGGTGAAAATACCGAAAGCGGGAACTACGAAAAAAACAGCAACAAAATCAATTACGAGGTTAACCGAATTCATAAAGAAATCGCTGAAAGTCCTTATAAGGTCAGAGATTTAGGGATTCAAGTAATGGTAGAGCCGCCTGATGCCAAAAACACAGCGTCGCTATCAACTGAAAGACAAGATGATATACAAAAAATCCTTTCAACTGTAGTCAGAACATCTTTGGATAAAGATGAAACGCAAAACCAGAATTTATCTGATGCTGATATCAATAATAAGATTGTTGTCTCCGTACAGCCATTCGACGGAAAAGTCAATTTGGATACAAATACGGAAAAATCCTCAGGTATCCCGCTGTGGGCATATATTGTAGGCGGTGTTTTAATCGCAGCGATCATTGTTCTGATCATTATGCTTATCAGAAAGAAACGGGCGCAAGAGGATGAATTTGAGGAATATGAGTATGAGGTTCCTCAAGAACCAATCAATTTGCCTGATATCAACGAAGAGGAAAATGAAACAGCGGAATCAGTCAGACGAAAACAGCTTGAAAAGATGGCGAAAGACAAGCCGGAAGATTTTGCAAAACTGCTGAGAAGCTGGCTGGCCGAGGATTAGGAGGAATTAGAAATGGCGAGACGTGATCAAGATAAGCTTACAGGAAAACAAAAAGCAGCCATTCTCATGATTTCCTTGGGGTTAGATGTGTCAGCTTCTGTCTATAAGCACTTAACCGATGAAGAAATTGAAAGGCTTACTCTGGAAATATCAGGTGTTCGAAGCGTCGATCATCAAAAAAAGGATGAAATCATAGAAGAATTTCATAATATAGCCATTGCGCAAGATTATATTTCTCAAGGCGGTTTAAGCTATGCAAGACAAGTTCTGGAAAAGGCGCTTGGAGAGGATAAGGCGGAGAACATTCTAAACAGGCTGACTTCTTCTTTGCAGGTTAAACCATTTGATTTTGCCAGAAAAGCGGAGCCAGAACAAATTTTGAATTTTATCCAGCAAGAGCATCCGCAGACGATGGCGTTAATCTTGTCTTATTTAGATCCAGTGCAGGCCGGGCAAATTTTATCCGAGCTGAACCCTGAAGTGCAGGCTGAGGTTGCGAGAAGAATCGCGGTCATGGATAGAACGTCTCCAGAAATAATTAACGAGGTAGAACGGATTCTGGAACAAAAATTATCTTCTGCATTTACTCAGGATTATACACAAACAGGCGGAATTGAAGCTGTTGTGGAAGTGTTAAACGGGGTAGACAGAGGGACAGAGAAGACGATCTTGGATTCATTGGAAATTCAGGATCCCGATCTTGCTGAAGAGATTAAAAAGCGGATGTTTGTCTTCGAAGATATTGTCACACTTGATAACCGTGCAATTCAGAGAGTCATTCGCGATGTTGAGAACGACGATTTGCTCCTTTCATTAAAGGTTGCAAGCGAGGAAGTCAAAGAAATTGTGTTCAACAATATGTCACAGCGTATGGTTGAAACCTTCAAAGAAGAAATGGAATTTATGGGCCCTGTACGTTTGAAAGATGTAGAAGAAGCTCAATCGAGAATTGTAAGCATCGTCAGAAAGCTTGAAGAAGCCGGTGAAATTGTAATAGCAAGAGGCGGAGGGGATGATATTATTGTCTAATATCATTAAACAAGAATCATCTATTTCTCCACAAAAGGAAAAAAGAAAACTTTCTATACAAGAGGTGCGTATTGATCATTCTCACCTTTTGCAGGCTGAAGAGAACCCGGAGGCGCTTATGGCCCGAGTGAAAGAGGAAGCTGACCGGATTTCTGAGCAGGCAAACAGTCATATAGAAAATATTCGCCGTCAAATTGAACAGGAGAAAAACGATTGGGCGGCTGAAAAACAGAAGCTTATTGAAGAAGCAAAAGCCGAGGGCTTTGAACAAGGAGTAGCGCTGGGCAAAGCTGAGGCAATGAAACAGTATGCAGAACTGATCGGCCAAGCAAACAGTATAACTGAAATGTCCAGAAAAGCTGTTGAGGACAAGCTTGAAGACGCTAATGAAGAAATCGTTGAGCTTGCCGTTGCCCTAGCAAAAAAAGTTTGGCAGCAAAAGTCTGATGATAAAGAGGCTTTCCTCCTGCTTGTACAACAGGTTATAAACGAAGTGAAGGAATATGACGATATATCAATTTATGTTGATCCATATTACTATGAGACAATCTTTCAGCAAAAAGATGAAATCCAGCAGCTTCTTTATAAAGAATGTCGGCTTGGCATATATGCTGATGAAAAAGCTCAAAAAGGAACCTGTTATATTGAAACTCCTTTTGGCAGGGTAGATGCGAGTGTTGACACACAATTGATGCAATTGAAAGATAAACTTCTGACAGCGCTGGAAGCAGGTGCAGCTGAATGAAGACACAGAGTCTGATAGATTGTATAGAAATGACAGACTCGTATAAACGGTACGGAAAAGTCAAACGGGTAATCGGCCTGATGATTGAATCAAAAGGGCCAGCAAGCTCAATTGGCGACGTGTGCCTGATTTATGCAAAAGGACAATCTGGGAAAGTCATTAAAGCTGAGGTAGTCGGCTTCCAGGAAGAAAATATTTTGCTTATGCCTTATTTAGAGGCTGCGAGCATTGCACCTGGCAGCATTGTAGAAGCTACTGGAGAATCACTTCGGGTTAAAGTTGGAACCGGACTGATTGGACAAGTCATCGATGCTTTTGGAGAACCGCTTGACGGAAAACTTCTGCCTAAAGGGCTTTCGCCTGTATCAACGGAGCAATCACCGCCCAACCCGATGAAACGGCCGCCTATCCGTGAAAAGATGGGTGTTGGAGTCAGATCAATTGACAGCTTGCTGACAGTCGGTAAAGGCCAGCGGATTGGAATTTTTGCAGGAAGCGGTGTCGGAAAAAGCACCTTAATGGGGATGATCGCCAAGCAGACAGAGGCTGACTTAAACGTCATTGCACTTGTCGGAGAACGCGGACGAGAGGTTCGGGAGTTTATTGAAAAAGATCTGGGGAAAGAGGGGCTGAAACGATCGATTGTAGTCGTTGCCACCTCAGACCAGCCAGCATTAATGAGGTTGAAAGCGGCATATACAGCGACTGCAATTGCCGAGTATTTCCGAGATAAAGGCCAAAATGTCATGTTTATGATGGATTCTGTTACAAGGGTGGCAATGGCGCAGCGAGAGATTGGACTGGCTGCAGGAGAGCCTCCGACGACAAAAGGTTATACACCTTCAGTGTTCGCTATTTTACCTCGTTTACTAGAACGAACAGGTGCAAACGAGCATGGAACCATTACGGCATTTTATACAGTGTTGGTAGACGGGGATGACATGAATGAGCCGATTGCCGATACTGTACGCGGAATTTTAGACGGACATATTGTGTTGGACAGGGCGCTTGCCAATAAAGGCCAGTTTCCTGCAGTTAACGTACTAAAAAGCATCAGCAGGGTGATGTCAAACATTTCAACAAAACAGCATCTGGATGCGGCAAATAAATTCCGTGAACTTTTATCGACATATCAAAATTCGGAAGATCTCATTAATATCGGAGCTTACAAAAGAGGATCATCCAGAGAAATTGATGAAGCGATACAATTTTATCCGCAGCTTATTCAATTTTTAAAGCAGGGAACAGGCGAACCGGCTTTATTGGAAGAAAGCGTTGCTGCATTAACTAGTTTGACAGGAAATGAGGAATAAACGTGGCTTATCAATTTAGATTCCAAAAGCTGCTGGAACTAAAAGAAAATGAAAAAGACCAATCCTTATCCGAATATCAGCAATCAGTTTCTGAATTTGAAAACGTTGCTGAAAAATTATATGAGAATATGAGCAAAAAGGAATTGCTGGAACAAAATAAGGAAAAGAAATTAAAAAGCGGCATGAGTGTACAAGAAATGAGGCACTACCAACAATTTGTCTCAAATCTTGATAATACGATCTATCACTATCAAAAGCTTGTCATTATGAAAAGAAATCAAATGAATCAAAAACAAGAAATTTTGACAGAGAAAAACATTGAAGTGAAAAAGTTTGAAAAAATGCGTGAAAAACAGTTTAAAATGTTTGCTCTTGAAGATAAAGCTGCAGAAATGAAAGAAATGGACGATATTTCGATTAAGCAGTTTATGATTCAAGGCCATTAGGAGCGAATGTAATGTCCGGCAAAAAGAAAGAATCAGGTAAGTTCCGTTCGGTTTTGCTTATCATTATCCTCCCGCTGATGTTTCTATTAATCGCAGGGGGGATTGTTCTTTGGGCTGCTGGTATCAATGTCTTAAAGCCGATACAGGATGCTGCGGCAAAAACGCCGGTTCTTAAAGAATTGGTCCCTGAAACCGAAAATAAAAAAGGCGCAGCATCAAGTAAGGATAGCAGTAATACGGCAGCTCTGGAAAAGACCATTAAGGATCAAAAAAGTGAAATCAGTATATTGAATAAAGATTTAGAAACAAGTAAATCAGAAATCGATAGGCTCAATCAAAAGATCCGTTCACTTGAAAAGACGGCTGAGGATCAAAAAAAGTCATCAGAAGATCATACTGAAGGATCAGCAGACTCGAAAGCTTCTTCTGAAAATGACAAAGTGATCAGTGTGTACAAAAGCATGGACAGCGGAAAGGCTGCTAAAATTATTGCCCAATTAAAGGAGCAAGAAGCACTGAAAATATTGAATGGCCTAAGCAAAAAGCAGCTTGCTGACATATTGGCGAAAATGACTCCTGAGCAAGCAGCAACCTATACAGAAAAAATTGCTGCCAGCCAAGAATAGGGGGAATGAAAGGTGAAGCTGCTTGAATTAGCCGGACCTTTGCTGCAAACCACAACGGGTTCTGCCGCTAAAAACATGAAAAGTAGCCAGGGAGTTTTTCAAAACTGGCTTATGTCTGAGGCTGGATTGAAGGAACTTTCAGAACAAGGAAAGGGAACTCCTAATTCTGAAGATCAGCTTTTAGCAGATGCGCTTAAAAAGATCGGTGAATGGCTAAATGCTAGTCCTGAAGATCAAGACAAACAAAATGCGGATCTTTTGCAAACATTAAGCAAACTGACAGGGAAGCAATTGGATGCGAATGCTCTGCAAATGTTGCAAAATCTTTTGCAAGCAGTTGAATCAAAAATGTCAGGCGGGACGGATCAATTGCTCACAGAAACGGAGAAAATCTTTTCAAAAGCTAAAACGGCTCTGAGTGCCAATGATTCTGCTTCTGACATTAATGGAGCACTGAAGTCTGATACAGAGCAATCAAATAAGGAAAATGAAGTATCCGAGCCTGCTAAAGAGCTTATCTATATCCAGATGTTCATTAGCCAGCTCGTAGAAGGGAATAAGCTGACTGATCGCGGGAATGGCAATGAAGCTCATGCCATTTACCAAAATGGAGATCAATTCCTATCTGCATTAGAAAAAAAGGGTGTATCTCAACAACTCATTCAGGATCTTAAACAGCAAATATTCACTAAAGCTGAGTCAAGTTCAAAACTTTACTCCATGACAGCGTCAGAGCTGAAAAGTTTTCAAAGCTTAATGGACCAAATGTCTATGCTTCCTCAAAAAGGGACCAAAGAATGGAGTCTAGCTGAAAGCCAGCTGAAAGCCTTCTTGTTATCGAAATCATCCGAATCATCACAAGACTTTGGGAAGCGTGTTCTCACACCGCTTTCGCAGAGTTCAACCAGCAAAAATGCACCGGATGTTTCTGGAAGTATTCAGCCTGTAGATAGTAAATCAGGACTCCAAATGCTGTTTTCGGGGCATCGGAGCATAGGAGGAGTTCAAACACTTGATCTGCAGCAGATGTCATCTGATATACCAAATGCCGAAACAAAAACGGTGGCTGATCAAGTGATTAATGCGTGGAAGCAGATGAAATATACGCCTTTCGGCAGATCGACGGGAAGTTTCACTATTCGGCTGAACCCTGAACATTTAGGATTTGTCACAATCAAGCTGACAAATGAAAATGGAATGTTTCAGAGTAAAATCATAGCATCTAGCCAATCAGCAAAAGAATTGCTTGAACAGCATCTTCCTCAGCTGAAGCAATCATTGCCGAATATGGCCGTCCAAATTGACCGTTTTACTCTTCCGGTCCAAAGCGGGGATCAGCCGATATACGGCCAGCTTGCTGATGAACAGAAACAGCAGCAAGAGGGGCAGAGACAGCAAAGACAGAAAAAGCAATCAAATGATTTTGGCGATCTGCTCGATGAAGTGTCGATGGTTGAAATGGAGGAAGAAGAATGACTTCTATAAGTTCAGAATATAAACTGCCTGAAAAAACGAACACTGTGTCGACGAACAACAGCAGCTTGGGGAAAGACGAGTTTTTAAAAATATTAATGACTCAAGTTCAAAACCAAGATCCGCTTAACCCGATTGACGATAAAGAATTTATCAGCCAGATGGCGACTTTTTCAAGCTTGGAGCAAATGATGAATCTGAATACGACAATGACTCAATTCGTTGAAAACCAAGATCCGTTTACAACGTATGTTGATTGGATGGGAAAAGAAGTATCTTGGACTGATGGTAAAAGTGCAACAGATAAAACAGGCACAGTAAGCTCTGTTAAACATTTTAAAGGAAATTATTATCTCGTTCTTGATGATGGGACCGAGATCAGTCCTGCGAATGTCATGTCTGTGGGACAATCATCTAAATAAAAACATCTGGGGGAATATATTATGTTACGTTCACTTTATTCTGGAATCAGCGGTATGAAGAACTTTCAAACAAAGCTTGACGTAATCGGTAACAACATTGCCAACGTAAATACAGTAGGATTCAAAAAGAGCCGTGTGACCTTTAAAGATATGGTAAGCCAAACCATTGCCGGCGGTTCTGCTGCTGGTGCAACAATCGGCGGAACAAACTCTAAGCAAATCGGTTTAGGTTCATCATCTGGCACAATTGATACAATTCATTCAACAAGCGCGACACAAAGCACAGGAAGAACACTTGATTTAGCAATTGACGGCGACGGTTACTTCCGAATTGATACAGGTGACGGGACAGCTTATACAAGAGCAGGGAACTTCTATTTAGATAATACTGGAACACTGGTTACAGGTGATGGCTACCATGTACTAAATATGAATGGCGGAACAATTAAAATTCCTACTGATGCTCAAAGCTTTAGCATTGGTTCTGATGGAAAGGTGTCAATTGTTGATGCTGAGGGGAAAACACAAGACGGGGGACAAATCGGGATTGTTACTTTTGCCAACAGTGATGGATTGGATAAAATCGGAAGCAACCTATACCGTGAATCTTTAAACTCTGGAACGGCCAGTGCAGCGAACCAGCCTGGTGACGGCGGAACTGGTGCTCTTAAATCAGGATTTCTCGAAATGTCTAACGTCGATTTAACTGACGAATTTACTGAAATGATCGTAGCCCAGCGCGGATTCCAATCAAACTCAAAAATTATTACAACATCTGATGAAATCCTTCAAGAACTGGTTAACCTTAAACGTTAAGGAGGGAGGGGAGGCGAGTAATCGCTTCTCCGCTGTTTTATGATTAAAGTAACCCGTTTGAACGGGCAGCCCTTTACACTGAATGCGCTATTTATTGAACAGATTGAATGTTTTCCGGATACTACAATTACTCTGTCAAATGGTAAGAAGTTTGTAGTAAAAGAAGATGAAGAAGCTGTTCTGGAAAAGATCGCAGCTTTCTACCGAAAAATACAAATATTTGCAATGGATCAAGGAATAGAGGAACCGGAATGAAGAAAAAGTTAATGATCATATTACTAATTATTCTTATCGTAATTGGTGCTCTCGGGGCGGCGGCTTATTTTGTTTTAGGCGGAAAGTCCGAAAAAAGTGAAGCGAAAAAAAGTATTGATGAAATCGTTGCGTCTTCTGTTGATGTAGAAGAGATCACAACAAATTTAAAGTCTGATAACATTATCCGTCTTGCTATTAAACTTGAAACTGATTCTGATAAATCAAAAGAAGAACTTGAGAAACGTGATTTCCAAGTGAAAGACGCTGTTATATCACTGCTGGCTGATACGAATGCTGATCAGATTGAGGGAGACAAGGGAAAAGAAACCTTTAAGAAGGAACTAAAAGATAAAATAAATAGCTACCTCCAAGAAGGAAAAGTAGAAAAAGTGTATATTACCTCCTTTAATCTGCAATAAAGCATAATTTGACAGAATACGGAGGTGAGGAAAATGTCAGGAGAAGTTCTCTCCCAAAATGAAATAGATGCACTGCTCTCTGCAATATCAACTGGTGAAATGGACGCTGAAGAGCTGAAAAAAGAAGAAAAAGAGAAGAAAGTCAAGGTTTATGATTTCAAACGTGCGCTGCGGTTTTCTAAGGATCAGATCCGCAGTTTAACGAGAATTCATGACAATTTTGCAAGACTTCTTACCACTCATTTTTCTGCTCAGCTCAGAACCTATATTCACATATCTGTCAGTTCTGTTGATCAGGTTCCGTATGAGGAATTTATCAGATCGATTCCAAACATGACGATTCTGAATCTATTTGATGTTCATCCGATGGAAGGAAGAATTATGATGGAGGTCAACCCCACGATAGCTTATACGATGATGGATCGAGTCATGGGCGGGATTGGAATCAGTCATAACAAGGTTGACAGTTTGACAGAAATTGAAACAAAAATCATTTCTAATTTATTTGAAAATGCACTGGGTAATTATAAAGAAGCTTGGCAGTCAATTGCTGATATTGAACCGGAAATGACTGAGTTTGAAGTGAATCCGCAATTTGTTCAGATGGTATCTCCTAATGAAACAGTCGTGGTGATCTCGCTCAATACTCAAATTGGTGAAATCAGCGGTGTCATTAATCTCTGTATCCCGCATATTGTACTCGAGCCGCTCATACCGAAGCTTTCAGTCCACTATTGGATGCAATCAGACCGAAATGAGCCAAAGCCTGAGGAAACAAAGTCGCTTGAAAAACGTATCATGACAGCACAAATACCTGTCGTGGCCGAGCTCGGCACATCTGAACTGACGATAGAAGAGTTTTTAAGTTTAGAAGTCGGAGACTGCATAACTTTGGACAAATCAGTCACGGATCCTCTTACTGTATTGGTCGGAGATAAGCCGAAATTTTTAGGACAAGCCGGCCGGGTGAATCGAAAACAGGCAGTGCAAATTTTAGATCACGACATAAGAGGTGAACAAGATGGAGAATAATAGATTATCTCAAGATGAGATTGACGCGCTTCTTAACGGTACTGGCAGCACGCTTGATGAGCCAGAGATTCCGGAAGTAGATGACTTATCGGAAATGGAGCGTGATGCGATCGGTGAAATCGGTAATATTTCATTCGGCAGTTCTGCGACAGCACTGTCAACGCTTTTAAATCAAAAGGTCGATATTACGACTCCAAGCGTAACGGTCATTCCAAGAAGTAAAATCAGCGATGCGTTTCCTGAACCGTATGTAGCGATTGAAGTGAATTATACGGAGGGCTTCAGCGGAAGCAACCTGTTAGTCGTGGAACAAAGTGACGCGGCGATCATTGCGGACTTAATGATCGGGGGAGACGGAAAAGGTGCGGACCCTTCACTGGATGAAATCCATTTAAGTGCGGTTCAAGAAGCAATGAACCAAATGATGGGATCGGCTGCCACATCAATGTCTACTGTATTCAGTAAAAAAATTGATATTTCACCTCCTCGGGTTGAATTGCTGGATGTTACTGAAGAAAAGGGTACAGACCGTATTCCTGATGATGAAATGCTGGTGAAAGTTTCTTTCAACTTAAAGGTGGGAGAATTAATAGACTCCAGCATTATGCAACTTTACCCATTGACATTTGCGAAAGATTTAATTTCAAGCCTTATGAACTCAGAAAGTGCAGAGGAAGAAGAAACGGTGCAGCCTGAAGTTACATACGAACAGCCGAAAGAGCCTGTGACGCCAGAGCCGCGTATTGAACCGAAGCAACAGCAGCAGCCAAAAAGGCAGGGAACAGCAAAAAAAGCAGCGCCAGTTCAGGTTTCACCGGTGGAATTTTCCGCGTTTGATCCAAACGAAGCTGTACAAGCCCCTATTCATAATCTGGATATGCTTTTGGATATCCCGCTTTCGATTACTGTTGAGCTTGGCAGAACGAAGAGAAGCGTAAAAGAGATTTTAGAGCTTTCTGCCGGAAGTATTATCGAGCTTGATAAATTAGCCGGTGAGCCTGTAGATATTTTAGTTAATCAGCGTATCGTTGCCAAAGGCGAGGTCGTTGTCATTGAAGAAAACTTCGGAGTAAGAGTCACTGACATTTTAAGCCAGGCAGAGCGCATTAATAATTTAAAATAACGAAACACAAGGAGAGAGATAGATTATGGCACATAGAATTTTAATTGTAGATGACGCAGCATTTATGCGAATGATGATTAAAGATATTTTAGTTAAAAATGGTTTTGAAGTTGTGGCGGAAGCTGAAAATGGAGCACAAGCGGTAGAGAAATATAAAGAGCATTCACCTGACCTTGTTACTATGGATATCACGATGCCAGAAATGGATGGTATTACAGCATTAAAAGAAATTAAACAAATTGATGCGCAGGCAAGAATCATCATGTGTTCTGCTATGGGACAGCAATCAATGGTTATTGATGCCATTCAGGCCGGCGCTAAGGATTTCATTGTGAAACCTTTCCAGGCTGACCGTGTGCTTGAAGCAATCAACAAAACATTAAGTTAAAGGGTGTACGACTGTTGAAAAAGAGTCAATATTTTATTGTTTTTATTTGTTTTTTCGTTTTATTCAGTGTACATCCGATTGCTGCTGCCGCGGCAGACTCTGATAATTCAACTGTAAACGAATGGTTTCAAAAGAAAGATGAAAAAACTGCAGATCAATCAGAGCAAAAGAAAGAAAAAACAACAAAAACTGCTGATGAGACGGAGGGAGCGGCTGCTCCTTCTGTCTCAGCTTTTGATTTTGTAAAGATGATTTTCGCTTTACTGTTTGTTATCGCGCTGATTTACGGGCTGGTTAAGCTCATGAACAAAAGAAATCGGCTCTTAAAGCCTTTTCAATATGTTGAAAATATTGGCGGCACATCGGTCGGCCAGAACAGATCCATACAATTGATCAAGGTCGGGAAAAGTGTGCTCGTCGTCGGTGTAGGAGAGACGATCCAGCTGCTGAAAGAAATTGAGGATGAAAAAGAGATTGAAGTCATTCTCAGTCAGCATGAAGAGGCAATGTCAAGCAAAATAGAGTGGCAAAAGTTTGTGAAGCCGCTTAAGAGTTCTGAACATCAGCCGCAGCAAAAACTGCCTTCATTTTCAAAAGCATTAAAAGAGCAACTTGAAGAGTTAAAACAAAACCGTTCTGAAGGAAAGAAGAAAGGCCCACGTCATCATGAATGAGTTTATAAATATTTTCAGTTCAAGCGATCCGGAAAACGTAAGTTCGACTGTTAAATTACTATTATTGTTAACTGTATTTTCAGTGGCGCCTGGAATATTGATTCTTATGACTTGTTTTACTCGCATCGTCATTGTTCTGTCATTTGTCAGAACTTCACTTGCGACGCAATCTATGCCCCCAAACCAGGTTCTAATCGGGCTTGCGCTGTTTTTAACATTTTTTATTATGGCTCCTACTTTTTCAGAAATTAATAAAGAAGCGCTGACCCCATTAATGGACAACAAAATCAGCTTGGATGAAGCGTATACGAAAGCTGAGGAACCGATTAAAGAATTTATGAGTAAACACACAAGGCAGAAGGATCTGGCGCTGTTTATGAATTACGCGAAAATGGATAAACCTGAATCATTAAAGGATATTCCGTTAACAACAATGGTTCCGGCTTTTGCCATATCGGAGCTTAAAACAGCATTTCAAATAGGTTTTATGATTTTTATCCCTTTTTTAATTATAGATATGGTAGTGGCGAGCGTCTTGATGTCAATGGGAATGATGATGCTGCCTCCAGTTATGATTTCTCTGCCCTTTAAAATATTACTTTTTGTTTTGGTAGACGGCTGGTATTTAATTGTGAAATCTTTGCTTCAGAGCTTTTAGGGTAGGTGCTAAACGTGAGTTCAGAATTTGTAATTTCTATGGCGGAAAAAGCCGTATACGTAACGCTGATGATCAGCGGGCCATTATTGGCTATTGCTTTACTGGTCGGTTTAATTGTCAGCATATTTCAGGCGACAACTCAAATCCAGGAACAGACTTTGGCGTTTATTCCGAAAATCGTGGCGGTTCTCCTGGCTCTCATTTTTTTTGGTCCGTGGATGCTGTCGACGATTCTTTCATTTACAACAGAGCTGTTTTCTAATTTAAATCGTTTTGCAGGGTAATGTAGAGATGAATTCAATTATTGACTTATTTCCTGCTTTTTTATTGGTTTTTATTAGAATCTCTGCTTTTTTTGTAACGATTCCGCTATTTGGACATCGAAATGTGCCAGCTGTTCATCGCATAGGTTTTGCTTTTTTTCTTGCGGTCATTTGTTTCAGCACCATTGATAAACCGCCCTCTTTGGAGATAGATGAGCACTATATGCTTTTGGCGTTTAAAGAAGCTTTGGTCGGCCTATGTCTGGGTTTAATTGCTTATATGATGATTGCCGCAGTGCAGATTGCCGGCTCGTTTATTGATTTTCAAATGGGATTTTCAATAGCAAACGTTATTGATCCGCAAACCGGTGCACAAAGTCCGTTGATTGGCCAGTTTATCTATACGATGGCACTTTTGTTTATGCTGAGTGTCAATGCCCACCATTTGTTGCTGGATGGTATTTACTACAGCTTTCAGTATATTTCAGTTGATCAGGCATTTCCGAATTTCGGCGATGAAAAGTTTGCCTATTTTATTGCGAAAAGCTTTAATGCAATGTTTATTATCGCTTTTCAAATGTCAGCGCCGGTTGTGGCCAGCTTGTTTCTAGTTGATTTAGCATTAGGTATCGTGGCTCGAACTGTTCCGCAGTTAAATGTATTTGTGGTCGGTCTGCCTTTAAAGATCGCTGTCAGTTTCATCATGCTCATTGTATGTATGTCCGTTATCTTCGTCGTTGTCCGGAATGTTTTCAGCTTAACGATTGAAACGATGCGGAATCTTTTAGCATTGGTCGGTGTTTCTTAATGAAGCTTAGAGTTGACCTGCAGTTTTTTGCGGGAGAGAAGACAGAAAAAGCCACTCCGAAAAAACGGAAGGATACGCGAAAAAAGGGGCAGGTAGCCAAAAGCTCGGATGTCAATACCGCCGTTTCTTTACTGGTAATATTCCTTTCGCTTATTGCAATTGGTCCGTATATGAGAGACAGGCTGCTGTCATTCATAGAAACATTTTATACCGAATCGCTCACAATGAAGCTCTCAGAATCAAATGTGCATACATTGTTTGTCAGCTTATTAAAGGATATGGGCATAATACTCGCACCGATCTTGCTTGTTGCTCTTGTTGCAGGAGTCGTAAGCAACTATATGCAGGTTGGGTTCTTATTTTCTGCTGAAGTGATACAGCCTAAGCTTGAAAAACTGGATCCGATCAAAGGCTTTAAACGAATATACAGTATGAGGGCGATTGTGGAGCTGATTAAATCAATTTTGAAAATCGTAGTCGTTGGTTTTGCGGCTTTTGCTGTGCTTTGGCTGCATTATGGAGAAATTCTCCGGCTTCCTCTCCTGACACCCGAAGAGGCACTTTCTTTTGTTTCAAAACTCACTTTGTGGATGGGACTAAGCGGTGCAGGTGCATTGTTGATTCTTGCGGGTCTCGACTATTTATATCAGAGATTTGACTATGAGAAAAATATCAAAATGTCAAAACAAGATATAAAAGATGAGTACAAAAAATCTGAAGGAGACCCGATTATCAAGTCTAAAATTAAACAAAGACAGCGGGAAATGGCGATGAGGCGGATGATGCAGGAAGTTCCAAAAGCAGATGTCATTATCACAAACCCGACTCACTATGCGATTGCTTTGAAATATGATGAAGAAAAAATGGACGCACCTTATATTGTTGCAAAAGGCGTCGACCACCTTGCGTTAAAAATCAGGAAAATTGCTAAAGAGCATGATGTCATGATGGTAGAAAACAGACCGCTTGCCCGTGCGTTATATGATCAAGTGGAAATTGACCAGGCAGTGCCGGAAGAATTTTTTAAAGTTTTAGCAGAAATTCTGGCTTACGTATATAAAACAAAACAAAAAGTATATTGAATTTTTCGATTTAAAAGGAGAGAAAAAACAGCATGTCAACAAGAGATTTATCCGTTTTAATAAGTGTTGTCCTCATTGTGGCGATGCTGGTGATTCCATTTCCTCCATGGCTGTTAAGTATTTTGATCATTATTAATATTTCTCTTGCGTTGATCGTGCTTCTCACCACAATGAATATGCAGGAAGCGCTTCAGTTTTCGATTTTTCCGTCACTGTTGCTGCTTTTGACCCTATTTCGTTTGGGCTTGAACGTCTCAACTACCCGTTCAATTCTTTCACACGGTGAGGGAGGGAAAGTCGTCGAGACTTTCGGAAATTTCGTTGTCGGCGGAAATGTATTAGTTGGACTCGTTGTATTTATCATCCTTATTATTATTCAGTTTATCGTCATTACAAAAGGTGCTGAACGTGTTTCCGAGGTTGCAGCAAGGTTTACGCTGGACGCAATGCCGGGGAAGCAGATGAGTATTGATGCTGATTTAAACGCAGGGATGATTACCGAACAGGAAGCGAAGCATCGCCGCGAAAAAGTGGCAAGAGAAGCAGACTTTTATGGAGCAATGGACGGTGCCAGTAAATTTGTAAAAGGTGACGCCATTGCCGGAATCATCATTGTGATGATCAATATTATTTTCGGAATCGTGATCGGAATGCTTCAGCAGGGCATGTCCATTCAAGAGGCTGCTTCACACTTTACGATGCTGACTGTAGGGGATGGAATTGTCTCGCAAATCCCGGCACTGTTAATTTCTACGGCTACGGGTATTGTGGTCACAAGAGCTGCATCTGAAGGAAACTTAGGGCATGACATTACAGGCCAGCTGTTTGCGTATCCAAAGCTTTTATACGTCGCAGCAGCTACGATCATGCTTTTAGGTATTTTCACTCCGATCGGCATCCTTCTGACGGGGCCGCTTGCGGGATTGCTTGCTTTTGGCGCATATACACTATCTAAATCAGGTAAGGAAAAAGAAGAAGTGGATGAGATTCTTGAGGAAGAGGCTGAGGTGGACGAGCTTAAAAGCCCTGAAAGTGTTGTTCAGCTTCTGCATATAGATCCGATAGAATTTGAGTTTGGATATGGCCTGATACCGCTTGCTGATGCCAATCAAGGCGGTGATTTATTAGACCGAATTGTTATGATACGCCGTCAGTTGGCTTTGGAACTCGGGCTTGTCATTCCTGTCGTGCGAATCAGAGATAATATAGCGTTGCAGCCTAATGAATACCGATTGAAAATTAAAGGAAACGAAGTAGCAAAAGGCGAGCTGTTGCTTGATCATTATTTAGCGATGTCGCCTACTCCTGAGGACGATCTCATTGAAGGGATTGAAACAGTGGAGCCTTCATTCGGGCTGCCGGCTAAATGGATTAGCGAAGCGGTAAAGGATGAAGCCGACATGCTTGGTTATACAGTAGTTGATCCTGCATCAGTCGTTTCAACGCATATTACGGAGAAAATTAAGCAGCATGCCCACGAATTGATCGGAAGGCAGGAGACAAAACAGCTGATCGATCACTTGAAAGAATCGTATCCAGTCCTGGTTGAAGAGGTTACGCCGAATCCATTGTCTGTCGGTGATATTCAGAAAGTGCTTGCTAAGCTTTTAAAAGAAAAAGTTTCAATTCGAAACTTAGTAACGATTTTTGAAACACTTGCTGACTATGGGAAATTAACAACAGATTCTGATCTTTTGACAGAGTATACAAGACAAGCGCTTGCTAAACAAATTACAGCCCAGTTTGCCAAAGAAAATGAAGTGTTGAAGGTTGTTACTTGTTCCGGCCGTGTAGAAAAAGCAATAGCAGACGGTGTGCAGCAGACGGAACACGGGAACTATTTATCACTTGAACCAGATATTTCAGAAAGTATAGTGCGCTCTGTCGCCAAAGAAGCTGAACAGCTCTCATTACGTCAGGAAACCGCGATTCTTCTTTGCTCGCCGCCTGTCAGAATGTATGTGAAGCAGCTTCTGGAACGGTACTTCCCTGATCTTCCGGTACTCTCTTATAACGAACTTGAGGCGAATGTTGAGGTACAAAGCATTGGAGTGGTGGATATTTAATGAAAATAAAAAAATTTACTGCTGCTTCAATGCAAGAAGCGGCACTTCTCATCAGAAAAGAGTTAGGTAATGAAGCGGTCATATTAAATTCGAAAAAAATTAAAAAGCGAAAATGGTTTGGCCTCGTCAACAAGCCTGCTGTTGAAGTAATCGCCGTATTGGATCAGGACTTTCTTGAGAAAAAAACGCCTCAGAAGGCAGCTGAACCGAAACAAACATTAAAAACTCCGGTCAGCAGTCCAAAAATAGAGGAGAGAACATATCCCCCTCAAATTCCGGCGCAACAGGAGCTAGGTGATTTTTCAGCATATCAATCTGTACTTCCTGAGCCGCTGCGAAAAGCAGAAAAGCTTTTGCAAGAAACAGGGATCAAAGAGTCTACGAAAACGAACACTCTGAAAAAATTGCTTCGCTTCTCTGTTGAAGCAGGCGGCTTGACTGAAGAAAATGTTGTCGGCAAACTTCAGGAAATACTATGCGATATGCTGCCCTCAGCAGACAAGTGGCAGGAGTCAATTCATTCAAAATATATCGTTCTCTTTGGTTCAACAGGGGCTGGTAAAACAACTACACTGGCTAAACTCGCAGCCATATCTATGCTTGAAAAACATAAAAAAATCGCTTTTATTACAACAGATACGTATCGTATTGCAGCTGTTGAACAGTTGAAAACATACGCTGAACTGCTGCAGGCTCCTCTGGAAGTTTGCTATACAAAAGAAGAATTTCAGCAGGCGAAGGAGCTATTTTCTGAGTATGATCATGTGTTTGTTGATACAGCTGGAAGAAACTTCAAAGACCCGCAATACATTGATGAACTGAAAGAAACGATTCCTTTTGAGAGCAGCATTCAGTCATTTCTTGTTTTATCCGCGACTGCAAAATATGAAGATATGAAGCATATTGTCAAACGGTTTTCATCCGTCCCTGTCAATCAGTATATTTTTACGAAAATAGATGAAACGACTTCCTTAGGTTCTGTATTTAATATACTGGCAGAATCAAAAATAGGTGTCGGGTTTATGACTAACGGCCAGAATGTGCCTGAGGATATACAGACTGTATCTCCACTTGGTTTTGTGAGGATGCTGTGCAGATGAACAGATATGACCAAGCAGCAACTTTACGGGCGAAAATGGAAAAACGTGAGCGCGTTCTGCCAATGGTTTATTCACAAAAAGCGAAGACACTTGCTGTCATCAGCGGCAAGGGCGGTGTCGGAAAATCCAATATTACCTTAAATATGGCACTTGCGCTGCAGGATAAAGGTAAGAAGGTGCTGCTCATCGACCTTGATATCGGGATGGGGAACATTGATATATTAATAGGAAATTCATCGTCTGCCACGATAATCGATGTTTTAACCGATCGTAAGCCTTTGCTGCAGTCATTATCCGTTGGCCCAAAGGGTTTGCGGTATATATCAGGGGGAACCGGTCTTGATGTGATGTTTCAGCTCGATCAGAGAAAATGGACGTTTTTTGCCAATGAACTTTCTCATGCATTAAGCCAGTTCGATTATGTGCTGTTTGACATGGGAGCAGGCTTATCAAAAGATCAACTGCCTTTTATTTTATCAGCAGAAGATATTTTGATTATTACAACTCCCGAGCCGACGGCCATTATGGACGCATACAGCGCTGTCAAGCACTTGGTTTTGACAGAAAATAAGCTTTCAATGAAGGTGGCTGTCAATCGGTGCCGTGACCAAAAGGAAGGGCTTGACGCTTTTGCCCGCCTCTCCCGTACAATTCATATGTTTTTGGATGTTCAGGTTCAGTTTGCCGGTTCCGTTTCTGACGATGTGATCGTGAGCAAAGCGGTTGTCGAACAGGTTCCTTTTTTCATAAAAAGCCCTCAGGCAAAAGCCAGCCGGTCAGTCCGTATTTTAGCGGACGCCTTGTTTGAAAGAGAAGAAACGAGACACAAAGAAGACAAACAGACATTTATTGAGAAATTATCTTCTTTTTTAATGAGGAGGGCTTAATTTGATTCGTGTGCTTGTAGTTGATGATTCAGCTTTTATGAGAAAAATGATAAGTGATTTTCTGACCGAAGAAAAGCAGATAGAAGTAATCGGAACTGCGAGAAACGGAGAAGAAGCGCTTAAGAAGATTGAATTATTAAAACCGGATGTTATTACTCTTGATGTTGAAATGCCGGTCATGAATGGGACAGATACGCTCCGCAAAATTATTGAGATTTATAACTTGCCGGTCATTATGGTGTCTAGCCAGACCGAGAAAGGTAAAGAATGCACAATTAATTGTTTGGAGATCGGTGCCTTTGACTTTATCACAAAGCCATCAGGCTCAATATCTCTGGATCTATACAAAATTAAAGAACAACTAGTTGAGCGTGTCGTCGCGGCAGGACTTTCCGGCAAGCGGAAACGTCCTGTTTCCCAGACAGTTCGGCCCGAACCTATTGTGCGTGCTGTCGTTAAGCCTGAATTAAGCAAACCGAAACCTCGCACGGGCAGACAAATTGTGTGTATCGGCACATCAACAGGCGGTCCACGGGCGTTACAAAAGGTGATACCGAAGCTCCCTAAGGATTTGAACGCACCAGTGGTTGTCGTTCAGCACATGCCTGAAGGGTTTACTGCTTCTTTGGCTGATCGGCTGAATCATTTATCTGACATTCAGGTAAAAGAAGCAAAAGATGGTGAAGCAGCTCTTAACGGCTGTGTTTACATAGCACCGGGCGGAAAAAACATATCCGTTATTAAAAACAGCGAAGGACTCCAGGTTGTGCTTGATAACCATGACACACCAAGCCGTCATAAACCATCTGCTGATTATTTATTCCGTTCTGTCGGGAAACTGACAGATTATGAAAAAGTAGCGGTTATCATGACCGGAATGGGCAGTGACGGCACTGCTGGACTAAAGGACATGCTAACAGCCGGCAATGTGAAAGCCATTGCGGAGTCTGAAGAATCTTGTGTCGTATACGGGATGCCAAAAGCTGCTGTTAAAGCGGGTCTCATTCATGAGATTAAACATGTGGAAGATATCGCAGCATCCATCACAAGCTGTGTGAAAAAAGAGAGGGTGTGATTCAAATGGATATGAATCAGTATTTAGATGTCTTTATTGATGAGAGTAAAGAACATTTACAAACATGTAATGAAAAGCTTCTTCTTTTAGAGAAAGACCCGACTGATCTTCAGCTCGTACATGATATATTCAGGGCTGCCCATACATTAAAAGGAATGAGCGCAACGATGGGCTACACGGATTTAGCACATCTTACCCATCTGCTTGAAAACGTGCTGGATGCAATCCGAAACGGAGACATGGAAGTCACCTCAGACTGGCTGGATATTTTGTTTGAAGCTCTGGATCACCTGGAAGCAATGGTTCAGTCTATTATTGATGGCGGGGATGGTAAAAGAGATATCTCAGAAGTGAGTGCCAAGCTTGATGTGAATGGTGCGCACGCTGAATCCGCTGCCTCCGCTGAACCTGCAGAAGCACAGAGTTCAGCATCTGATTGGGAATATGATGAATTTGAACGCACAGTTATACAAGAAGCGGAGGAGCAAGGCTTCAAACGATATGAAATCAAGATTTCTCTGAACGAAAACTGTATGTTAAAAGCAGTTCGTGTCTATATGGTGTTTGAAAAACTAAATGAAGTCGGAGAAGTAGCCAAAACAATTCCAAGTGCTGAAGTGCTTGAAACAGAAGATTTTGGAACTGACTTTCAAGTTTGTTTCTTAACACATCAATCAGCGGAAGACATTGAACAATTAATCAATGGCGTGTCGGAAATTGAGCATGTTGAAGTCATTCAAGGGGCTCCTTTAACATCAGCTGAAAAGCCTGAAGAATCTAAGCAAGAAGATTCACCAGCAGCAGCTGTACCTGCGAAGCAGGAGAAACAAAAACAGCCTGCTAAAAACGATGAACAGGCGAAGCATTCAGCCGGCGGATCTAAAACAATTCGTGTCAACATTGACAGGCTTGATTCTTTAATGAACTTATTTGAAGAGCTTGTCATTGACCGCGGGCGTCTCGAGCAGATTGCGAAAGAGCTTGAGCATAATGAACTGACTGAAACGGTTGAACGAATGACGAGAATTTCCGGAGATTTGCAATCGATTATTCTGAATATGAGAATGGTCCCGGTTGAAACTGTTTTTAACAGATTCCCGAGAATGATTCGCCAGCTTCAGAAAGAGCTGAATAAAAAAATTGAACTCTCGATCATCGGTGCGGAAACTGAACTGGATCGTACAGTAATTGATGAAATCGGAGATCCACTCGTTCACTTGATCAGAAACAGTATTGACCATGGTATCGAGGCGCCGGAAACACGTTTGCAAAAGGGAAAACCGGAATCAGGAAAAGTTGTGCTTAAAGCTTATCACAGCGGCAACCATGTCTTTATCGAAGTAGAGGATGACGGCGCAGGCCTTAATCGAAAAAAAATTCTGGAAAAAGCGCTTGAGCGCGGGGTCATAACGGAAAAAGAAGCTGAAACCTTAGAAGACAACCAAATTTACGAATTGATTTTTGCTCCGGGGTTCTCAACTGCTGACCAAATTTCTGATATTTCCGGCCGCGGTGTAGGACTTGACGTTGTAAAAAACAAACTGGAGTCTCTTGGCGGTTCAGTCAGTGTGAAATCAGCCGAGGGTCAAGGCTCTCTATTCAGCATCCAGCTGCCGCTTACCTTGTCTATTATTTCAGTTCTGCTGATTAAGTTGGAAGAAGAGACATTTGCCATTCCGATTTCTTCAATCATTGAGACAGCAGTTATTGACAGAAAAGACATTTTGCAAACGCATGACCGTGAAGTGATTGACTTTAGAGGGCATATTGTCCCTGTCGTTTATTTAAAAGAAGAGTTTAAAATAGAAGATACAAGAAAAGATGCGGAACAGCTCCATATCATTGTCGTGAAAAAAGGCGACAAACCTACTGCATTTGTGGTGGACTCCTTTATTGGCCAGCAGGAAGTTGTGCTGAAATCACTCGGAGATTATTTAACAAACGTCTTTGCAATTTCCGGAGCTACTATTTTAGGAGACGGAGAAGTAGCGCTCATTATTGATTGTAATGCACTGATTATTTAACCATTCGAGGAGGTGTCTCACATGACTGCAGAAATTAAAACAGGCGAAAAAATGATAGTCTTTATGGTAAATGGCAAAGAATATGCCATTTCCGTCACTCAGGTGAAATCAATTGAAAAATGGCAAAAGCCAACGAGGGTACCTGGCGTCGAACCATATATTTGCGGGGTAATCAATTTACGCGGGGTGGTGACTCCGGTTATTGATTTAAGAAAACGCCTGAATTTGCCAGAGTATGAAATTACAGATGAAACACGAATTATCATTATTGCTTATCGTGATATTGAAGTCGGCTGGATTGTGGATGAAGCGAATGATGTGATTACCGTACACGAAAGTGAAATAGAATCTGCTCCAGAAGGCGTTCAGAAAGATACGGATGTGTCGATCGAACAGATTGTGAAACAAGAGAACAGACTCTTAAATATTATTGATGCGAACGCGGTTTTGGATAAAGAATCATCTCAGTCCGCTGTGCCCGATCAAGCTTAATCTTAAAGGGGTTATGACATGAGTATTTTTAATGGAATCAAAGAAGAGCAGATGGACATTTTGCGGGAAGTCGGCAATATAGGCGCCGGCCACTCCGCCTCTGCAATGGCCCAGCTGTTAAATAGAAAGATAGATATGGAAGTCCCATTTGCAAAGCTGCTGTCTTTTGATGAGCTTGTTGATTTTTTCGGCGGCGCCGATGTCCCGGTTGCCAGCATCTTTTTAAGAATGGAAGGCGATTTAACGGGTTCAATGTTCTTTATAATGCCTTTTTTTCAGGCGGAGCAGTTTATCAGAGAGCTGATTGGAAACCCCGATTTTGACATAGAGGACTTAGGTGAAGACCACATGAGCTCATCCGCTTTGCATGAACTGGGCAATATTTTAGCGGGGTCATATTTAACAGCTTTGGCGGATTTGACGAAACTCCAGCTCTATCCAAGTGTTCCTGAAGTCTCATTGGACATGTTCGGAGCTGTGATCAGCGAAGGGCTGATGGAGCTCAGTCAGGTTGGAGAACACGCCATTGTTGTCGACACGTCAATTTTTGACCAAAGCCATCAGCAGGAGCTGAAAGCGCATATGTTTATGCTGCCGGACTATGATTCATTTGAAAAGCTCTTTGTCGCCTTAGGTGCATCATTATGAGTACAACTGAGGCTGTTGTTATAAAGGTTGGGATTGCTGACGTGAAGATCGCCCGCTTCCCGGATACCATCCGGACCTCTGGTTTGGGCTCATGTGTGGGGCTGGTGCTTTATGATAAAGAAAAGCAAACGGCGGGTCTTGTTCATGTCATGCTTCCGGATTCGACGTTATCGAAAACTGCCGAGCTCAACCGGGCTAAGTACGCTGACACCGCCGTACAGACCACGATTGATATGCTGATAGAAGCGGGATGCCGGAAATTTGCATTAAAAGCAAAGCTGGCCGGCGGATCAGAGATGTTTAAATTTAAATCGACAAATGATTTGATGAAGATCGGACCGAGAAATGTATTAGCGATAAAAGAACAGCTGTCTTTATTTAATATTCCTATTATTAGTGAAGATACGGGCGGCTCAAGCGGCCGGACGATAGAATTTGAACCGAAGTCCTGCATGCTGCATATTCGAACTGTTAAACAAGGTGAAAAAACGATTTAATTAAGGTATTAGGGGGATAACAATGCAATCCTTGAATTATGAAGATCAGGTGCTTTGGACGCGCTGGAAAGAGTGGAAAGATCCTAAAGCCGGTGACGACTTAATGCGCCGTTACATGCCGCTTGTCACATATCATGTAGGCAGAATTTCTGTCGGACTGCCGAAATCAGTGCATAAAGACGATCTTATGAGCCTTGGTATGCTTGGTTTATATGATGCCCTTGAAAAATTTGACCCCAGCCGGGACTTAAAATTTGATACCTACGCCTCGTTTAGAATTCGCGGCGCAATCATAGACGGGCTTCGTAAAGAAGATTGGCTGCCCAGAACCTCGCGCGAAAAAACAAAAAAGGTTGAAGCAGCAATTGAAAAGCTTGAACAGCGGTATCTTCGGAATGTATCGCCCGCGGAAATTGCAGAGGAACTCGGAATGACGGTACAGGATGTCGTGTCAACAATGAATGAAGGTTTTTTTGCAAATCTGCTGTCAATTGATGAAAAGCTCCATGATCAAGATGACGGGGAAAACATTCAAGTCATGATCAGAGATGACAAAAATGTTCCGCCTGAAGAAAAGATTATGAAGGATGAACTGATTGCACAGCTTGCGGAAAAAATTCACGAACTCTCTGAAAAAGAACAGCTGGTTGTCAGTTTGTTCTACAAAGAGGAGTTGACACTGACAGAAATCGGACAAGTATTAAATCTTTCTACGTCCCGCATATCTCAGATCCATTCAAAGGCATTATTTAAATTAAAGAATCTGCTGGAAAAAGTGATACAATAATGAATTTCATGGTTAGCGAGTGAAAAACATGTCAACACTATTATGGCTTTTAAGCTTTATGCTCCACGGCGTTCTTCTGTACGCTGTCATTATCCTGTATACGAGGCTCGCTGCAGTGAAAGAAACAGAAAAACAGCAAAAACAGATACTTGAAGAGACGGAAAACACCTTGGCGGCATTTCTGCTTGAATTAAAAGAAGAAAATGAGAAACTGATAGAAAATAAAGCTTCATCTGCAAGTCAATCAGATGAAGAATCCCAAAAGTCAGGCCTTCAGACCTCTGAAACATATCAAGAGCGGGATCCAGTCCAAGAGGCAGAGAATCTTCCTGAACATATTGAAGGTCTGATTACAGAGGTTGACCGTCGGGAAGAGCTCGTAAACAGTGAGGTCCAATCATTTGAAGACCAGGTCATAGAATTATATGAACAGGGATATTCGGCAAGTCAAATTGCCCAGAAAATGAAGAGCGGAAAGACAGAAATCGAGCTATTTTTAAAATTTCGCTCCAAAGGTGTAAAGGATTCTTGATTGTCGGATAAAGCTGTGTTATATTATGTCTTGGTGTTAAATACACACGCTTAACGATTTATGCAGAGGGTGCTGCAGGCGGCAGTTCTGTACAAAAATGACCTAAGCGGAGGAAAAAAACCATTATATTAGGAGGAAATAACATGTCAGTCATTTCTATGAAGCAATTGCTTGAAGCTGGTGTTCACTTCGGTCACCAAACACGCCGTTGGAACCCAAAAATGAAGCGTTACATTTTCACGGAGCGTAACGGAATCTACATCATTGACCTTCAAAAAACAGTCAAAAAAGTAGAGGAAGCTTACAACTTCACTAAAAATCTTGCTGCTGAAGGCGGAAAAATCCTTTTCGTCGGAACAAAAAAACAAGCTCAAGATTCTGTTAAAGAAGAAGCTCAACGCTCTGGCATGTACTATGTCAACCAACGCTGGTTGGGCGGTACATTAACAAACTTCGAAACAATCCAAAAACGTATTAAACGTCTTAAAGACATTGAAAAAATGCAAGAAAACGGTACGTTTGATGTACTTCCTAAAAAAGAAGTCGTTCAATTGAAAAAAGAATTAGAGCGTCTTGAAAAATTCCTAGGCGGAATTAAAGATATGAAGGATCTTCCTGATGCATTATTCATCATCGATCCTCGCAAAGAGCGCATCGCTGTTGCGGAAGCTCGCAAATTAAACATCCCTATCATCGGTATCGTAGATACTAACTGTGATCCAGATGAAATCGATGTTGTTATCCCAGCGAACGATGACGCTATCCGCGCTGTTAAACTTCTAACTTCTAAAATGGCAGATGCAATCTTAGAAGCGAAGCAAGGCGAAGAAGAAGCGGAAGTTGCTGAAGAAACTGCACCAGAAACAGAAACAACAACTGCGTAACCTATTCAAAAGGTGATAAGAGGGACTGCCTTTTATCACCTTTTTTCAAGAAAAATGTGTAATATACATACTCTTGTTTAAACATATAAGGAGGAATACAAATGGCAATTACTGCACAGCAAGTAAAAGAACTGCGTGAAAAAACTGGCGCGGGCATGATGGATTGTAAAAAAGCGTTAACTGAAACTGACGGAGATATGGACAAAGCAATTGACCTTTTAAGAGAAAAAGGAATTGCAAAAGCAGCGAAAAAAGCTGACCGTATCGCAGCAGAAGGTTCTACTCTTATTAAAACTGACGGCAACAAAGGCGTTATCCTAGAAGTAAACTCTGAAACTGATTTCGTTGCGAAAAACGAAGGTTTTAAAGAGCTTCTTAACACTTTAGCTGACCACCTTCTTGCAAACACGCCAGCTGATGTTGAAGAAGCAATGGGCCAAAAAATGGAAAATGGCTCAACTGTTGAAGAGTACATCACAAGCGCAGTTGCTAAAATCGGTGAGAAAATCACTCTTCGCCGCTTTACAGTTCTTACAAAAGACGACAGCTCTGCATTCGGTGCGTACCTTCACATGGGCGGCCGCATCGGTGTATTAACTGTTCTCAACGGTACAACTGATGAAGAAACTGCGAAAGATATCGCAATGCACGTTGCTGCAGTTAACCCTCGTTACATTTCTCGTGATCAAGTATCTGAAGAAGAAACAAATCATGAGCGTCAAATCTTAACTCAGCAAGCCCTCCAAGAAGGCAAACCTGAAAACATCGTAGCGAAAATGGTTGAAGGCCGTCTGAACAAATTCTTCGAAGAAATTTGTCTATTAGACCAAGCGTTCGTTAAAAACCCAGATGAAAAAGTGAAACAAGTTATTGCAGCGAAAAACGCTACTGTTCAAACTTTTGTCCGCTATGAAGTTGGAGAAGGCATCGAAAAACGTCAAGAAAACTTTGCTGAAGAAGTAATGAACCAAGTGAAAAAATAATGGTGAAAAGATTTCGCGGCTAAGTCGCGTCTTTTCAGGCAGTATAGGGGACACATTTTGTGTTCCCTATTTTTAAAACTATATTTACAAACCTTTTTTTCTCTTGCATAATAGAAAACGGCAATGTTTACACTTGGAGGTTATCATGGAAAAACCAAAATACAAACGTATCGTATTAAAGCTTAGCGGGGAAGCATTGGCAGGAGAACAGGGAAATGGAATTAACCCGACTGTCATTCAATCCATTGCAAAGCAAGTGAAGGAAATCGCTGAGCTTGAAGTCGAAGTGGCTGTTGTTGTAGGCGGCGGCAACTTATGGCGCGGAAAAACAGGAAGTGACCTGGGCATGGACCGCGCGACTGCTGACTATATGGGAATGCTGGCGACAGTAATGAATTCGCTTGCTCTTCAAGACAGCTTGGAAACACTCGGAATCCAGTCCAGAGTGCAAACATCCATTGAAATGAGACAAGTTGCTGAACCGTACATAAGAAGAAAAGCGATACGCCACTTAGAGAAAAAACGTGTCGTTATTTTCGCTGCGGGCACAGGAAACCCATATTTCTCAACTGATACGACAGCTGCACTGCGGGCTGCTGAAATTGAGGCAGACGTTATTTTAATGGCTAAAAATAACGTTGACGGTGTGTATAATGCTGATCCTAGAAAAGATGAATCAGCTGTTAAGTATGAATCACTTTCTTATCTTGACGTTCTTAAAGACGGCCTGGAAGTCATGGATTCAACAGCTTCCTCTTTATGCATGGACAATGACATTCCGCTTATCGTCTTTTCTATTATGGAAGAAGGAAATATCAAACGTGCCGTTATCGGTGAATCAATCGGAACGATCGTGAGGGGGAAATAACGTGTCAAAAGAAGTATTAACTCAAACAAAAGAAAAAATGGAAAAAGCAATTGCTGCTTATCAGCGCGAATTGGCTACTGTACGCGCAGGCCGTGCAAATCCATCATTATTAGATAAAGTAACGGTTGAATATTACGGAGCGCAGACACCTTTAAATCAGTTGTCTTCTATTAACGTGCCTGAAGCTCGTATGCTCGTTATCACACCATACGATAAAACAGCAATCGGCGATATCGAAAAAGCGATTTTAAAAGCTGATTTAGGTCTTACACCAACAAGTGACGGCAATATGATTCGAATTGCAATTCCGGCACTAACAGAAGAGAGACGGAAAGAATTAGTGAAAGTTGTAAAAAAATATGCTGAAGAAGCAAAAGTAGCTGTTCGTAACGTTCGCCGTGATGCTAACGATGATCTCAAAAAACTTGAGAAAAACGGAGACATTACTGAGGATGAACTGCGTGCTTCCACTGAAGACGTTCAAAAACTGACAGATGAATATGTGTCAAAAATTGACAGTGTCACAAAAGACAAAGAAAAAGAAATCATGGAAGTTTAATGAAAAACTATGTACAATAGATAATAGTGAAAAGACCCTCTCATGTTTACAGGGGGTTTTTTTGTTAATACTGTTGATTACATTGATTATCAGCAGGGAATGTAACCTTTTTGGGTGACGGAGGAATCTCATGCTCAACATACTCAAAAATTGGAAGAATCAGCAAACTGCGGCTTCCAACTTAGAACGTTATACAAAAGAAGACATACTTAAGGGAGAAATTCCCGAACACATCGCCATTATCATGGATGGAAATGGCCGTTGGGCTAAAAAACGCTCTCTTCCCAGAATTGCAGGCCACCATGAAGGGATGAAGGTGGTAAAAAGGACCACGAAGCTCGCAAACGAATTAGGTGTCAAAGTACTGACATTGTATGCATTTTCAACAGAAAACTGGAAAAGACCGAAAATGGAGGTCGATTTTTTAATGAAGCTTCCGGAAGAATTTTTGAATACGTATCTTCCAGAGCTTGTTGAGGAAAATGTACAGGTTCGGATCATTGGGGATGAAACGGCTTTGCCGGCGCACACATTACGTGCGATTGAAAAAGCTGTACAGGACACGGCGCAAAACGACGGAATGATCCTTAATTTTGCTCTTAACTATGGAGGCCGTACTGAAATTGTCAGTGCTGCAAAATCACTCGCGGAAAAAGTGAAGGAAGGCTCTTTGAATATTGAAGACATTGATGAATCGCTTTTTTCTACTTATTTGATGACTGAATCTTTGCAGGATCCTGAACTTTTAATTCGAACGAGCGGCGAGATAAGGCTGAGTAATTTTATGCTATGGCAGGTTGCCTACAGTGAATTTGTCTTTACTGACGTCTTGTGGCCTGACTTTAAAGAAGATCACTTCTTGCAGGCGTTAGGAGAGTTTCAGCAGAGAGGCCGGAGGTTTGGCGGAATTTAGAGGATGGTGGACATGAAACAAAGAATTTTGACAGGTGTTCTGGCAGCAATTGTATTTTTATTTTTGGTTATTGTCGGGAAATTGCCGTTCACCATATTAATTTATGCTATGGGCAGTGTGGCGCTTTTTGAACTTTTACGGATGAAAAAGCTGAAGCTGGTTTCACTGCCGGGTTTGATCGGTCTTTTATTATTGTGGATGTTCTTATTACCAAGCCAGTATTCGTTTTTTGAAGCGGACGGGATTTCCAAAATGGAAATCGCTTTATTTGCGGTACTGCTATTGCTGACTTACACAGTGTTGGTCAAGAACACCTTTACTTTTGATGAAGTCGGGTTTATTACGCTTGCAGCAATTTACATCGGAATGTGTTTTCATTATTTTATCGAAATCAGAAATCTTGACCAATACGGATTAACATACATTTTTTATGCGTGTGTTGTCATTTGGTCCACCGATTCCGGTGCCTATTTTGTCGGTAAATCGCTTGGGAAGCGGAAACTGTGGCCTGAAATCAGTCCGAATAAAACAGTGGAAGGGTTTGCAGGCGGAATTGTCATCGCACTTGTATTGGCGACGATTTTTCAGCTTGTTGCACAACTTCCGATCCCGTATATCTATCTGCTGTTGATCACGCTGTTTTTGTCTGTTTTTGGACAACTGGGAGATTTAGTGGAATCCGCCTTGAAAAGACATTACGATGTAAAGGATTCTGGGAATATTCTTCCCGGGCATGGCGGTATATTAGACCGTTTTGACAGTTTCTTGTTTGTCATGCCTTTCTTGTACTTTCTGCTTGCCCTTTTTTCATAAAAAAGTCTAATATGAATATGAGACTGATCATGCAGCAATAAGAATAGGAGTAGTGGCAACTTTGAAAAATATTTGTCTTTTAGGAGCAACAGGATCAATCGGCGAACAGACTCTTGATGTACTGCGTGCACATCAAGACCAATTTCAGCTGGTATCTATGTCGTTTGGCAGAAATATTGATAAGGCCGTTCCAATGATTGAGGTCTTTCAGCCGAAGTTTGTCTCTGTCGGTGATCTGGATACATATCATAAATTAAAACAAATGTCTTTTTCTTTTGAATGCCAAATCGGGCTGGGAGAAGAAGGACTGATAGAAGCAGCAGTGATGGAGGAGGTTGACATTGTTGTCAACGCTTTGCTTGGAAGCGTCGGTCTTATCCCGACATTAAAGGCAATTGAACAGAAAAAAACAATTGCGCTTGCAAATAAGGAAACTCTTGTCACTGCAGGGCATATAGTAAAAGAACATGCTAAGAAATATGATGTTCCGCTGCTGCCTGTTGACAGTGAGCATTCAGCCATTTTTCAAGCTCTTCAAGGCGAACAGGCTAAAAACATTGAACGCCTCATCATTACGGCATCCGGCGGAAGTTTTCGGGACAAGACGCGGGAGGAGCTCGAATCAGTAACGGTTGAAGATGCATTAAAACATCCAAACTGGTCAATGGGTGCAAAAATTACAATTGATTCGGCTACAATGATGAATAAGGGATTAGAGGTGATCGAGGCACACTGGCTTTTCGATATACCTTATGAACAAATTGATGTGGTTTTACATAAGGAGAGCATCATCCATTCAATGGTTGAGTTCCATGATAAAAGTGTGATCGCACAGCTCGGAACTCCGGATATGAGAGTCCCCATTCAATATGCGCTCACTTATCCTGACCGATTGCCATTACCAGATGCGAAAAGGCTTGAATTATGGGAAATCGGCAGCCTTCATTTTGAGAAAGCTGATTTTGACAGGTTCCGATGCTTACAATTTGCTTTTGAATCAGGTAAAATAGGAGGAACAATGCCGACAGTGCTAAATGCGGCAAACGAAGTAGCTGTCGCTGCCTTTTTAGCTGGCAAGATACCGTTTTTGGCTATTGAAGACTGTATCGAAAAGGCACTAACCCGCCATCAATTACTGAAAAAACCGAGCCTGGCGGACATTCAAGAAGTGGACAAAGATACCCGGGGATACGTCAATTCAATACTCACATAAGGTGGTATGTTCGTGAATACAGTTATAGCGTTTATCATTATTTTCGGAACGCTCGTTTTCTTCCATGAACTGGGCCATTTATTGCTAGCCCAAAGAGCGGGAATTCTCTGCCGTGAATTTGCGATCGGCTTCGGTCCAAAGATTTTTTCTTTCAAAAAAAATGAAACAGTTTATACGATCAGGCTGCTTCCGGTCGGCGGATTTGTTCGTATGGCCGGCGAAGATCCGGAAATGATTGAGGTGAAACCCGGATACACGGTCGGGCTTCTGTTTAATAAGGAAGATCAAGTTGAGAAAGTCATCATCAATCAAAAGGAAAAATATCCGGATGCTTTAGTCATTGAAGTGGAAACAGCGGATCTAGAGCATGACATGAAGATCACCGGTTATGAACAGGGGAAAGAGGACGAACTTTCCAGCTTTACTGTCAGCGAAACATCCTTTTTTATTGTAGACGGAGAAGAAGTGCAGATTGCGCCGTATAATCGCCAATTTGGTTCCAAACCTGTATGGCAGCGGATTAAAGCAATTGCTGCAGGGCCGATTATGAACTTTATTTTAGCTTACGTCATTTTAGTGATGCTTGGGCTGATTCAAGGCGTACCGTCAAATGAACCTATGCTCGGGCAGCTGACAGACAATGGACGGGCGGCTGAAGCAGGGCTAAAAGAAGGGGATTATATCCAAAGCATTAACGGAGAGAAAATGAGGTCTTGGACTGACATTGTCTCCGCTGTAAAAGAAAACCCGGAGAAAGAAATGGACGTTGCAGTAAAAAGAGATAACAAAACGCTTCATATTTCGGTGACTCCGGAAGCTGTTAAAGATGAGAACAAAAAAACAATCGGACGTTTCGGTTCCTATGCGCCGACTGAAAAAGGCGTACTCTCAGCGGTTGCTTACGGCGCGACATCAACAGTTGATGTCACCAAAGCCATTTTAACCAATCTGAGCAAATTAGTAACAGGCCAATTTAAACTCGATATGCTGTCAGGTCCTGTCGGCATATATGACATGACAGACCAAGTGGCGAAAACAGGGATCGTGAACTTATTTCAGTTTGCGGCGTTTTTAAGCATTAACCTTGGGATTGTCAACCTGCTTCCGATTCCGGCACTTGACGGAGGAAGACTGTTGTTTCTATTTATTGAAGCGATTCGGGGCAAACCGATTAACAGGGAAAAAGAAGCATTTGTTGTGTTTATCGGAGTAGCTTTCTTAATGCTTCTTATGCTGGTTGTCACATGGAACGATATCCAGCGGCTGTTTTTGTAAACGAAAAGTAAATCAATCAGAGGTGCGAAGAAATGAGACAAAGCTTGACGCTTATTCCTACGCTCCGTGAAGTTCCAGCTGATGCCGAAGCAAAAAGTCATCAGCTTCTTCTGAGAGCAGGATTTATCAGACAGAATACGAGCGGGGTATACAGCTATATGCCTCTTGCGTATAAGGTGATTCAAAACATTCAGCAGATTGTTCGAGAGGAAATGGAGAAAATTGATGCCGTAGAAATGCTCATGCCCGCATTGCAGCAGGCAGAGACATGGCAGGAATCAGGCAGATGGTATACGTATGGTCCCGAACTGATGAGACTAAAAGACCGTCATGGCCGTGAATTTGCTTTAGGGGCAACGCATGAAGAGGTTATCACTTCGCTTGTTCGCGATGAGGTTAAATCTTATAAGCGTCTCCCTCTGACTCTTTATCAAATTCAGTCTAAGTTCAGAGATGAAAAACGTCCTCGCTTCGGTTTGTTAAGAGGCCGCGAATTTATTATGAAGGATGCGTACTCTTTCCATGCATCTGCAGAGAGCCTGGATGAAACGTATCAAAAAATGTACGAGGCCTATTCTAATATTTTTGCCCGCTGCGGCATTAATGTAAGACCTGTTATCGCTGATTCAGGCGCAATGGGAGGAAAGGATACGCACGAATTTATGGCACTTTCTGCGATCGGAGAGGATACGATTGCGTATTCTGATGAATCACAGTACGCGGCTAATATCGAGATGGCTGAAGTTCTTCACCAGGAAGTTCCTTCAGATGAAGAGCCTAAAGCTCTAGAGAAGGTTCATACGCCTAACGTGAAAACAATCGAAGAACTGACTGCGTTCTTACAGGTTTCGGCTGAAGCGTGCATTAAGTCAGTATTGTTTAAAGCTGATGACCGTTTTGTCTTAGTGCTTGTAAGAGGGGATCATGAAGTTAACGATATTAAAGTGAAAAACTTGCTTCATGCAGAAGTTGTAGAGCTTGCTACACATGAAGAGGTCATTCAGCAGCTCGGAACAGAGCCAGGCTTTGTAGGCCCTGTCGGTATTCATCAGGATGTGGAAGTATATGCCGATCAAGCTGTGAAAGCAATGGTTAATGCTGTTGCCGGGGCAAATGAAGGAGATCATCATTATAAAAATGTCAATGTGAATCGTGACGCGCAAATTAAAGAATTTGCTGATCTTCGTTTTATTAAAGAAGGTGATCCTTCACCAGACGGCAAGGGAACGATCCGTTTTGCTGAGGGAATCGAAGTCGGACAAGTCTTTAAGCTCGGAACACGCTATTCAGAAGCGATGAATGCGACATATTTAGATGAAAACGGACGCGCGCAGCCAATGCTGATGGGCTGTTACGGAATCGGTGTGTCAAGAACGCTTTCTGCTATTGCTGAACAGCATCACGACGAAAAAGGCTTAATATGGCCAAAAAGCGTTGCGCCGTACGATCTTCATATTCTTGCTTTGAACATGAAAAACGATGGGCAAAGAGAGCTTGCTGAAAAGCTGTATGCCGATTTAAAAGCGGAAGGCTATGAAGTGCTCTATGATGACCGTGCTGAGCGTGCCGGCGTAAAATTCGCTGATTCAGATTTAATCGGCCTTCCAATCCGCATCACTGTCGGAAAACGAGCTGACGAAGGAATCGTCGAAGTGAAAATTCGTCAAACTGGTGAGTCAACTGAGATTTCAGTAGACGAATTATCTGCGTTTATCAGCAAGCAGTAATCACCATAACGATTTATCAAAAAACATGTTAAAATAGAAATAATAGAAGGTACCTCATTGCCTGAGGTACCTTCACTTATGATGTTTTTAGGGAGGGATACTGTCTTAATGGAACAGTTATCAGTAAACAGAAGGCAGTTTCAAATTCTTCTGCAGCAGATTAATATGACAGATGATACCTTCATGACATACTTTGAACATGGCGAGATTAAAAAGCTGACAATTCACAAAGCTTCTAAGTCTTGGCATTTTCATTTTCAATTTAAATCTTTGCTGCCTTTTCAAATATATGACACATTAACAACGAGGCTGACGCAATCGTTTGCCCACATAGCAAAAGTGACATCTTCAATTGAAGTTCAGGATGCCGAGGTCAGTGAAAGTATCGTTCAAGACTACTGGTCACGCTGCATTGAAGAACTGCAGGGCATTTCGCCGCCGATTATCAGTCTTTTAAACCAGCAAAAACCGAAGCTGAAGGGCAATAAACTGATTGTCAAAACCAAAACAGATACAGAAGCGGCTGCGCTAAAGAACAAATACAGTTCCATGATTCAAGCAGAATACCGTCAATTTGGCTTTCCGGATCTTCAGCTTGATGCTGAAATATTTGTATCCGAGCAAGAAGTTCAAAAGTTTCGGGAGCAAAAGCTTGCGGAAGACCAAGAGCGGGCTATGCAGGCCTTGATTGAAATGGAGAAGAAAGATAAAGAAAGTGATGAAGACCAAGCACCATCTGGTCCTCTTGTTATCGGTTATCAAATTAAAGATAACGAGGAAATCCGAACACTTGACAGCATCATGGACGAAGAACGGAGAATTACGGTCCAAGGTTATGTGTTTGATGTGGAGACGCGCGAGCTGAAGAGCGGGCGCACGCTGTGTATCTTCAAAATTACAGACTATACAAATAGTATTTTGATCAAAATGTTTGCACGTGAAAAAGAAGATGCGGCGCTGATGAAGTCTCTGAAAAAAGGAATGTGGGTAAAAGCACGCGGAAGCATTCAAAATGATACATTTGTCAGAGACCTTGTCATGATCGCAAATGACGTAAACGAAATAAAAGCAAAAACCCGTGAAGATTCAGCACCTGAAGGAGAAAAAAGAGTGGAATTGCATCTTCATTCCCCAATGAGCCAAATGGATGCTGTTACGGGTATCGGAAAGCTTGTCGAACAGGCGAAAAAATGGGGGCATGAGGCCATCGCTTTGACCGACCATGCTGTCGTTCAATCCTTCCCTGATGCGTATTCTGCGGCCAAAAAGCATGGAATTAAAATGATTTACGGGATGGAAGCGAATCTCGTGGATGATGGCGTGCCAATTGCTTATAATGCCGCACATCGTCTGCTCGAAGAAGAAACATATGTTGTTTTTGACGTTGAGACGACAGGATTGTCTGCTGTATACGATACCATTATTGAGCTGGCTGCAGTAAAAGTAAAAGGCGGAGAAATTATTGATAAATTTGAGGCGTTTGCGAACCCGCATCGTCCGCTTTCCGCCACAATCATAGAGCTGACAGGGATCACAGATGATATGCTACAAGACGCTCCGGATGTCGTAGATGTAATAAGAGATTTCAGAGAATGGATTGGCGATGATATTCTTGTCGCTCATAATGCAAGCTTTGATATGGGATTCTTAAATGTAGCCTATAAAAAACTTCTTGAAGTCGAAAAAGCTAAAAACCCAGTCATTGATACGCTTGAACTTGGACGTTTTCTCTATCCGGAATTTAAGAACCACCGGTTGAACACACTTTGTAAAAAGTTTGATATCGAGCTCACACAGCATCACCGTGCGATCTATGATACTGAGGCAACCGCTTATTTGCTTCTGAAAATGCTGAAAGACGCAGCTGAAAAAGGTATTCAGTACCATGATGAGTTGAATGAAAATATGGGTCAGTCCAATGCTTATCAAAGATCAAGACCGTATCATGCAACATTACTTGCCGTGAACAGCACGGGACTTAAAAATTTATTTAAGCTTGTGTCACTTTCTCATATTCATTATTTTTACAGAGTGCCGCGTATTCCGAGATCTCAGCTTGAGAAATACAGGGAAGGGCTTCTGATCGGTTCTGCTTGTGACAGGGGAGAGGTTTTTGAGGGAATGATGCAAAAATCGCCTGAAGAGGTGGAAGATATCGCGTCATTCTATGATTACCTTGAGGTTCAGCCGCCTGAAGTGTATCGTCACTTGCTGGAGCTTGAACTGGTCCGTGATGAAAAAGCGCTGAAAGAAATTATTGCGAATATCACGAAGCTGGGGGAAAAGCTTAATAAACCGGTTGTTGCTACGGGAAATGTTCATTACTTGAATGATGAGGATAAAATCTACAGAAAGATTTTAATATCCTCACAAGGCGGGGCAAATCCGCTGAATAGGCATGAACTGCCGAAAGTGCATTTCAGAACGACAGACGAAATGCTTGAAGCTTTTTCTTTCTTAGGTGAAGAAAAAGCGAAGGAGATCGTAGTCACCAATACCCAAAAGGTTGCTTCTTTAGTTGATGACATCAAGCCGATTAAAGATGATTTATATACGCCGAAAATCGAAGGCGCTGATGAAGAGATCAGAGAAATGAGCTATCAGCGTGCAAGAAGCATTTACGGGGAAGAGCTGCCTGAAATTGTCGAAGCGCGGATTGAAAAAGAGTTAAAGAGTATTATTGGCCACGGATTTGCTGTTATTTACTTGATCTCTCACAAACTTGTAAAACGTTCACTAGATGACGGGTATCTCGTTGGTTCCCGTGGTTCCGTAGGATCTTCATTAGTTGCGACACTTACTGAGATTACTGAGGTAAACCCGCTGCCGCCGCACTATGTTTGTCCTGAGTGCCAGCATTCTGAGTTCTTTAATGACGGTTCTGTCGGTTCTGGTTTTGACCTGCCTGACAAGACATGCCCTCATTGCGGAACGCCTTTGAAAAAAGACGGCCATGATATTCCATTTGAAACGTTCTTAGGATTTAAAGGGGACAAAGTACCTGATATCGATTTGAACTTCTCAGGGGAATATCAGCCGCAAGCACACAATTACACAAAAGTATTGTTCGGAGAAGACAATGTATATCGTGCGGGAACAATAGGCACGGTGGCAGAAAAAACAGCCTACGGTTATGTAAAAGGCTATGCCGGAGACAACAATCTTCATATGCGCGGTGCCGAAATAGATCGGCTCGTACAGGGATGCACAGGTGTAAAACGTACAACTGGACAGCACCCTGGCGGTATTATCGTAGTTCCGGATTATATGGATATTTATGATTTTTCACCGATCCAGTTCCCGGCAGATGCCACAGGTTCAGAGTGGAAAACGACTCATTTTGATTTCCACTCCATCCATGACAACCTGTTAAAACTTGATATTCTCGGACACGATGACCCGACTGTTATTCGGATGCTTCAAGACTTAAGCGGAATAGATCCGAAAACAATTCCGACGGATGATCCTGAAGTGATGAAGATCTTCCAGGGAACCGAATCACTCGGTGTGACTGAAGAACAGATTGGCTGTAAAACGGGCACTCTTGGAATTCCTGAATTCGGAACCCGATTTGTCCGGCAGATGCTTGAAGATACAAAGCCGACCACTTTTTCTGAGCTCGTTCAGATTTCAGGCTTGTCTCACGGAACTGATGTATGGCTTGGCAATGCACAGGAGCTCATCCACAATAATATTTGTGAGCTGAGTGAGGTTATCGGCTGCCGTGATGACATTATGGTTTATTTAATCTATCAAGGCCTTGAGCCGTCCCTTGCCTTTAAAATCATGGAATTCGTGCGTAAAGGAAAAGGATTAACGCCTGAATGGGAAGAAGAAATGAAAAATAACAATGTCCCAGACTGGTATATTGATTCCTGTAAAAAGATTAAATACATGTTCCCGAAAGCCCACGCCGCGGCATATGTCTTAATGGCAGTCCGCATTGCTTACTTTAAAGTGCATCATGCTCTTTTGTATTATGCGGCTTATTTTACCGTTCGTGCAGATGACTTTGATATTGATACAATGATCAAGGGCTCTACAGCAATCAGAGCGGTAATGGAGGATATAAACGCTAAAGGACTTGATGCTTCACCGAAGGAAAAGAACCTTCTGACTGTTTTAGAATTAGCGCTTGAGATGTGTGAGAGAGGCTATTCATTCCAAAAAGTCGATTTATATCGCTCCAGCGCCACAGAGTTTATTATTGACGGCAACAGTCTTATTCCGCCGTTTAACTCTATTCCAGGGTTAGGGACGAACGCTGCTTTGAACATTGTAAAAGCTCGCGAAGAAGGCGAATTCCTCTCAAAAGAAGATTTGCAAAAGAGAGGGAAAGTATCAAAAACGATTTTAGAGTACTTAGATCGCCATGGCTGTCTGGAGTCACTGCCTGATCAAAACCAATTGTCACTGTTCTAATATGGAAAGCAGAATTTCTCAGAAATTCTGCTTCTATGCATACATAAGCGCAAAAAGTGCCATCGTAATATTAGAGTTTCTGTCACTTGCTTAGGTATGAAGGTAAGCGTATATCCATTTGCAATAAAAATATGGTTATGGTATAGTTTTATTGGAAATGCTAACGATTACCGAGGCAAAGAGTGGGGAAACCCGCTCTTTTGTATTGAACAGGAGAATTTTGTCTCGACATGTTCATCGTTTACTTTTTAGCCCCTGCTCTTTTGAAGCAGGGTTTTTATGCAGAGTGACGAGACGAATATGAGATCGACAGCACAAGGAGGAAGAACATGAGCAAAAAAGTGACTGACACCGTTCAAGAAATGGCTCAGCCAATCGTAGACAGCCTTCAGCTGGAACTCGTTGACATTGAATTTGTCAAAGAGGGCCAAAGCTGGTTCCTTCGCGTGTTTATTGATTCCGATGACGGTGTGGATATTGAGGAATGTGCCAAAGTAAGCGAAGCTTTAAGCGAAAAGCTTGATGAGGCAGACCCAATCAGCCAAAATTACTTTCTTGAAGTCTCATCTCCAGGAGCTGAGCGTCCGCTAAAGAAAAAAGCCGATTTCGAAAAATCACTAGGAAAAAACGTATACATTAAGACGTATGAGCCTATTGACGGCGTAAAAGTGTTTGAAGGTGAACTGGCTGAATTTGATGGACAAACAGTGACAGTTGAGATCACGATCAAAACAAGAAAGAAACGGATCAATATTCCGTATGAAAAGATAGCTAATGCAAGATTAGCTGTTACATTCTAATGAATACAAATGTTTTAAGGGGGGAGACCGTTAAATGAGCAGTGAATTATTAGATGCTCTCACGATTCTTGAAAAAGAAAAAGGCATCAGTAAAGAAATTATCATCGAAGCAATCGAAGCTGCGTTAATTTCTGCTTATAAGCGGAATTTTAATCAAGCGCAAAATGTACGGGTGGATCTAAACCGTGAAACTGGCTCCATCCGTGTATTTGCAAGAAAAGATGTCGTTGACGAAGTATACGACCAGAGATTAGAAATCTCAATTGAAGAGGCACAGGGCATCCATCCGGAATATATGGTCGGCGATGTCGTCGAAATCGAAGTTACACCTAAGGATTTCGGGCGCATAGCTGCTCAAACAGCGAAGCAGGTCGTCACACAGCGTGTGCGCGAAGCTGAGCGCGGTGTGATTTATTCTGAATTTATCGACCGTGAAGAAGACATCATGACAGGGATCGTCCAGCGTCTGGACAATAAATTTATCTACGTGTCTTTAGGCAAAATAGAAGCCTTGCTGCCGGTTAATGAGCAAATGCCGAATGAAAGCTACAAGCCCCATGACCGCATTAAGGTATATATCACAAAAGTAGAAAAAACAACGAAGGGTCCGCAGATTTATGTGTCAAGAACACATCCAGGCCTGTTAAAGCGTTTGTTTGAAATTGAAGTGCCTGAAATTTATGATGGAACTGTCGAGCTAAAATCTGTTGCCAGAGAAGCCGGCGACCGTTCGAAAATTTCTGTTCGCACAGATGATCCTGACGTTGATCCTGTCGGTTCATGCGTAGGGCCTAAAGGCCAGCGTGTGCAAGCAATCGTCAATGAATTAAAAGGTGAAAAAATTGACATTGTCAACTGGTCCAGTGATCCTGTAGAATTTGTCGCGAATGCGCTCAGCCCTTCCAAAGTGCTTGATGTCATTGTTAATGAAGAAGAAAAAGCGACAACTGTTATTGTTCCTGATTACCAGCTGTCTCTGGCAATTGGAAAAAGAGGACAAAACGCACGCTTAGCTGCTAAACTGACAGGCTGGAAGATTGATATTAAGAGCGAAACGGACGCAAGAGAACTTGGAATCTATCCGAGAGAACTTGAAGAAGATGATGAGCCGCTCTTTACGGAGCCTGAAACTGCTGAATCGGATGAATAAGAGGTGACTTTAGGTGAATAAACACAAAAAGATCCCATTACGCAAATGTGTAGTGACTGGTGAAATGAAGCCTAAAAAGGAACTGATCCGAGTTGTACGGTCGAAAGAAGGCGAAATCTCAGTAGACCCGACCGGAAAAAAGAATGGGCGGGGTGCTTATTTAACGCTGGATAAAGAGTGCATCTTAGCAGCAAAAAAGAAAAACACTTTGCAAAATCAATTTCAATCACAAATCGATGACCAGATTTTCGATGAATTGCTGGAACTGGCGGAAAAGGTGAAAAAATAAAATGTCTGGAATGGAATGGTTTCCCTTGCTGGGTCTGGCCAATCGAGCTCGTAAGGTCGTGTCAGGCGAAGACTTGGTAATAAAAGAAATCAGGAATGCGCGTGCAAAGCTTGTCCTGCTTACAGAGGATGCATCATCTAACACAGCAAAAAAAGTAACTGACAAGTGCAATTATTATAAAGTCCCTTATAAAAAAGTCGAGAGTCGCGCGGTTCTTGGACGCTCTATCGGTAAAGAAGCCCGTGTCGTTGTCGCCGTCACTGACCAAGGTTTTGCGAATAAGCTGATCAGCTTGCTCGATTAATATTTTTGGGGGTGAACGAATGGCTAAAATGAGAGTATACGAATATGCAAAAGCGTTAAATGTTTCAAGTAAGGAAATTTTGACCGCACTGAAGAACATGGATTTAGAAGTGAATAATCACATGGCCATGCTTGAAGAAAAGGCCATTAAAAAGCTAGATGCCAAATATAAAAAAGGCGGCGCAGCTGCTAAATCTCAAAAGCCAGCAGAAACGAACAAAAACAAACAGCCACAAGGGGTTAATCAGCAATCAGCTGGAAATCAACCAAATAAAATTCGAGACGGAAAGAAGAATGACGTGCAGAATAATCAATTTAACAAAAACAAGAAGAATAACAACAACAAAAAAAATAAACGCAACAACAACAATAATAAAAACCAACATCAGCAAAAGCCTGTAAAGCCGAAAAAAGAGCTTCCTGAGAAAATTACATTCTCTGGCACTTTAACAGTTGGCGCACTTGCTGAAGAGCTTGGCAAAGAGCCTTCAGAACTCATTAAAAAGCTGATGCTTCTTGGCGTAATGGCAACCATTAACCAAGAGCTTGATAAAGACACAATCGAACTCATTGCATCAGAATATGGTGTTGAAACAGAAGAGGTCATTGTGCTTGAAGAAACAGAGCTGGAAAAATACGAAGAGCCTGATAATGAAGAGGATCTTGAAATTCGTCCTCCTGTCGTGACAATCATGGGCCACGTTGACCATGGGAAAACAACGCTTCTTGACAGCATCCGTAAAACAAAGGTTGTTGAAGGGGAAGCAGGCGGAATCACTCAGCATATCGGCGCTTATCAAATTGAAGAGAACGGCAAGAAAATCACGTTCTTGGATACACCGGGCCACGCCGCATTTACAACAATGCGCGCACGCGGTGCAGAAGTAACTGATATTACGATTCTTGTCGTAGCTGCCGATGACGGTGTCATGCCGCAAACAGTTGAAGCGATTAACCATGCAAAAGCAGCAGAGGTTCCAATCATCGTTGCTGTGAATAAAATAGATAAAGAATCCGCAAACCCTGACCGTGTAATGCAAGAACTGACGGAATACGGACTTGTCCCTGAAGCTTGGGGCGGAGAAACCATTTTTGTGCCGCTTTCCGCTTTAACTGGAAAAGGCATTGATGAGCTCGTTGAAATGATTTTGCTTGTCAGTGAGGTAGAGGAACTGAAAGCGAATCCGAATCGTCAGGCAAAAGGAACGGTTATTGAAGCTGAACTCGATAAAGGCAGAGGGTCAGTCGCGACGTTGCTCGTACAGACTGGAACACTGCATGTCGGTGATCCGATCGTAGTCGGCAATACATTTGGCCGTGTCCGTGCAATGGTCAACGACATTGGCCGCCGTGTGAAAACTGCCGGCCCGTCAACTCCGGTTGAAATTACCGGTTTGAATGATGTCCCTCAAGCGGGAGACCAATTCCTTGTCTTTAAGGATGAAAAAACAGCTCGTTCTGTCGGTGAAGCCCGTGCTTCGAAACAGCTTGAAGAGCAGCGCAGCGATAAAGCGAAGCTCAGTCTTGATGATTTATTCGAGCAAATTAAGCAAGGTGATGTAAAAGACATCAACCTCATCGTAAAAGCTGACGTTCAAGGATCTGCTGAAGCTTTAACGGCTGCGCTTCAAAAAATTGAAGTAGAAGGCGTTAAAGTGAAAATCATCCATACAGGCGTTGGTGCGATTACTGAATCAGACATTATCTTGGCATCTGCTTCCAATGCAATTGTTATCGGGTTTAATGTGAGACCGGACGGAAATGCTAAGAGTACGGCTGAAGCTGAAAATGTAGATATTCGACTTCACCGTATCATTTACAAAGTAATCGACGAGATTGAAGCTGCCATGAAAGGTATGCTTGATCCTGAATATGAAGAAAAAGTAATTGGTCAAGTAGAAGTACGCCAAACATTCAAAGTATCTAAAATCGGTACAATTGCCGGCGGATATGTTACTGAAGGAACCATTACGCGCGACAGCGGCCTCCGTTTAATTCGTGACGGCGTCGTCATCTTTGAAGGCGAAGTAGATGTTCTGAAACGCTTTAAAGACGATGTGAAAGAAGTTTCACAAGGCTATGAATGTGGTATTACAATTAAGAAATACAATGACATTCGTGAAGGTGACATCCTTGAAGCGTTTGTCATGCAAGAAATTGAAAGAACGTGATCGGATTTGCGGAGTGTGAATGCATCATTTATGATGCAGGATCGCTAAAAGAAAAGCGTGCCGTTCTGAAGCGGATTTTAACCAGGGTTCAAAACAAGTTCAATGTTTCGATTTCGGAGATTGGCTATCAGGACACCTGGCAAAGAACCAGCTTCGGAATCGCCGCTGTTTCTTCCTCTCGCGTTCAAACAGAAAAAGAACTGCAGCGCGTCCTAGCGTTTATCGATTCTTTTCCTGAAATTGAACGGACGATCACTAGGACAGAGTGGTTTTAACTTAGAGGTGATTGAATTGAGTATGAGAGCAAACCGTGTCGGCGAGCAAATGAAAAAAGAACTCGGTGATATTATCAGCCGCAAGCTGAAAGACCCGAGAATTGGTTTTCTGACAGTAACGGATGTACGTGTATCAGGTGATTTGCAAATTGCAAAGGTGTATATCTCGGTTCTCGGTGACGAGAAAAAACGGGAAGAAGCGCTGAAAGGGCTGGCAAAAGCGAAAGGATTTATCCGATCCGAAATCGGCAGCCGCATCAGACTTCGAAAAACGCCTGAAATTGAATTTGAGTTCGATGAATCAATCGATTACGGGAATCGGATCGAAACACTGATTCACGAATTACATTCAGAGAAACCATCTGAATAAAAAAAGAGAGGATAGGCGTATATCGTCTGTCCTCTTTCTTCGTTTATAAGAAAAAAACTCAAAAGAAGGAGTGAAAGGCAAATGGTTAACGGAGTTCTCCTTTTACATAAACCTGTTGGCATGACATCGCACGACTGTGTCATGAAGATCCGAAAGCTGTTAAAAACAAAAAAAGTAGGACATACAGGAACGCTCGATCCGGAAGTATCAGGCGTGCTTCCGATTTGTGTAGGAAGAGCGACAAAAATAGTCGAATACTTAACTGAAAAATCTAAAACGTATGATGCAGAAATAACATTGGGCTTTTCAACCACAACAGAGGATCAAACCGGAGAAACGGTGGAAACAAAGCCTGTCAATCACGACATTGATAAAGCGGATGTAGAAAAGGTTTTAAACAGTTTAAAGGGGAAACAAGAACAAATTCCGCCCATGTATTCCGCTGTAAAAGTAAACGGCAAAAAATTATACGAATACGCAAGAGCAGGGATTGAAGTAGAACGTCCGAAACGTATGATAACCATTGAAGACATTGCCCTGACAACAGAGATTAAACATCATGGAGAAACCGCAAGCTTCCGGTTTACAGTGACTTGCTCCAAAGGGACCTATGTAAGGACGCTGGCGGTCATGATCGGAGAAAAGCTCGGATATCCGGCCCATATGTCTCATTTAATCCGTACGGCATCCGGAGATTTTTCTCTCGACGAATGCTTTACTTTTGATGAACTCGAAGCACAGGCCCAATCCGGAACCGTGGAAGAGCATACAGTTCCTATTGAACGTGCGCTCAATCATTTGCCGAAATGGATCATAAGTGATACATTAGCTAAGAAAGTAGAAAATGGGGCTTTGCTTGAGACGCCCGAGCAGTTTTCTGAAATGACAAGTGGAGACCGTATTGCCGTCTTTACTGAATCCGGAACCTGCTTGGCGATCTATTTCCCTCATCCTGCAAAAAAAGGGCTGTTAAAGCCGGCAAAAGTATTGATGCAAAAAAGCGAACAATAGAAAAAAGGTGACCGTTCTGTGAAGACGATACATATTACACATCCTCATCATTTAATAAAAGAGGAGCAGGCAAAATCAGTGATGGCGTTAGGTTATTTTGACGGCGTTCATCTCGGGCATCAAAAGGTAATCGGCACAGCGAAGCAAATAGCCGAAGAAAAAGGTCTGACATTAGCTGTGATGACCTTTCATCCCCATCCTTCTCACGTGTTGGGCAGAGATAAGGAACCAAAGGATCTGATTACGCCTCTTGAAGACAAAATAAACCAAATTGAACAATTAGGCACAGAAGTTCTGTATGTCGTTAAATTTAATGAAGTGTTTGCTTCTCTTTCTCCTAAGCAGTTTATAGACCAGTATATTATCGGCCTTAATGTGCAGCACGCAGTGGCAGGCTTTGACTTTACGTACGGCAAATACGGCAAGGGAACAATGAAGACCATGCCGGATGATTTAGACGGAAAAGCTGGGTGCACAATGGTAGAAAAATTAACGGAGCAGGATAAAAAAATCAGTTCTTCGTATATCCGTACCGCGCTTCAAAACGGAGATGTTGAATTGGCGAATGTCTTGCTTGGACAACCTTATTTTATTAAAGGAATTGTCATTCATGGTGATAAAAGAGGGCGGACCATCGGGTTTCCGACAGCGAATGTCGGTTTAAATAACAGCTATATCGTTCCGCCCACAGGTGTATATGCCGTAAAAGCGGAAGTGAACGGCGAAGTTTACAATGGCGTTTGCAATATTGGCTATAAGCCAACGTTTTATGAAAAGCGCCCTGAACAGCCTTCCATCGAGGTCAATCTGTTTGATTTCAATCAAGAGGTATATGGAGCCGCTATAAAAATCGAATGGTACAAACGGATTCGGAGCGAGCGGAAATTCAATGGCATCAAAGAATTAACTGAGCAAATTGAGAAAGATAAGCAGGAAGCCATCCGTTATTTCAGCAATTTGCGGAAATAACTTGCAACGCACACAAATTTTATTCTAAAATATTTGCATATAGGCGCGATTTTTAGTATGATAGTTTTCGTAGTCTTAAAACCATTGCTTGGCAATCCGAAGTCACCGACGGTTGCTAGGTAACTGGGGCTAAATATGATTTGGAGGTGAAACAGGATGGCAATTACTCAAGAGCGTAAAAACCAACTCATCAATGAGTTCAAAACACACGAATCTGATACTGGATCTCCAGAAGTTCAGATCGCTATCCTAACTGACTCAATTAACAACTTGAACGAGCATTTACGTACTCACAAGAAAGACCACCACTCACGTCGCGGTCTTCTTAAAATGGTAGGTAAGCGTCGTAATCTTCTTACGTATCTGCGTAATAAAGACGTAACTCGTTACCGTGAGTTAATTAACAAACTAGGCTTACGTCGATAATCGTAAAAAGCGGGAGGATTCCCGCTTTTTTATCGTATTAAAGCGAAATTTCTTATAACAAATCATTGAAATCCTTTTACATACTACTTTGACATTGATATGTTCAATTCATTTCGTTCATAATAGGAGTAATTGATTATTTCACACAACGAAGAGAGGAGTTCGTAATTGTATGGGACAAGAAAAACATGTCTTTACCATAGATTGGGCCGGAAGAACGCTTACCGTTGAAACCGGCCAGCTTGCCAAACAGGCAAATGGTGCTGTGATGATCCGCTACGGTGATACAGCAGTACTTAGTACAGCAACCGCTTCAAAAGAACCTAAACCGCTTGATTTCTTCCCTCTTACTGTAAACTATGAAGAAAGATTATATGCGGTAGGGAAAATTCCGGGCGGATTTATTAAAAGAGAAGGACGTCCAAGTGAAAAAGCGGTTCTTGCCAGCCGTTTAATTGACCGTCCGATCCGTCCTTTGTTTGCCGATGGATTCCGTAATGAAGTTCAAGTCATCAGCATTGTCATGAGTGTTGACCAAAACTGCTCTTCAGAAATGGCTGCCATGTTCGGTTCATCTCTTGCACTTTCTGTATCGGATATTCCGTTTGAAGGACCGATTGCAGGGGTTACTGTCGGACGCATTGATGATCAATTTATCATTAACCCGACAGTCGATCAGCTTGAAAAAAGCGATATCAATCTTGTCGTTGCCGGCACGAAAGATGCGATTAACATGGTAGAAGCGGGAGCGGACGAAGTTCCTGAGGAAATCATGCTTGAGGCCATTATGTTCGGCCATGAAGAGATTAAACGCCTGATTGCATTCCAAGAAGAAATTGTTGCAGCAGTCGGCAAAGAGAAATCTGAAATTAAGCTCTTTGAAATTGATGAAGAGCTTAATGAAAAAGTAAAAGCTTTGGCAGAAGAGGATCTGCTGAAAGCCATCCAAGTTCATGAAAAGCATGCCCGTGAAGATGCCATTAACGAAGTGAAGAACGCAGTTGTGGCAAAATTCGAGGATGAAGAACATGATGAAGACACAATCAAGCAAGTGAAGCAGATTTTATCCAAGCTGGTGAAAAATGAAGTTCGCCGCCTGATTACTGAAGAGAAAGTAAGACCGGATGGCCGCGGTGTCGATCAAATCCGCCCGCTCTCTTCAGAGGTTGGCCTCTTGCCAAGAACGCACGGTTCAGGTCTATTTACAAGGGGACAAACTCAGGCCCTCAGCGTATGTACGCTAGGTGCTCTGGGAGATGTGCAAATCCTTGACGGCTTAGGTGTCGAAGAGTCGAAACGGTTTATGCATCATTACAACTTCCCGCAATTCAGCGTTGGGGAAACAGGACCGATGCGCGGACCGGGACGTCGTGAAATCGGACACGGAGCACTGGGTGAGCGTGCGCTTGAGCCAGTTATTCCGTCTGAAAAAGACTTCCCTTATACTGTCCGTCTTGTTTCAGAAGTGCTTGAATCAAACGGTTCTACATCTCAAGCAAGCATTTGCGCAAGCACACTTGCAATGATGGATGCCGGTGTACCGATTAAAGCGCCAGTTGCTGGTATTGCGATGGGTCTTGTCAAATCAGGCGAACATTACACTGTCTTGACTGACATCCAAGGCATGGAAGACGCGCTGGGAGATATGGACTTTAAAGTAGCGGGAACTGAAAAAGGCGTAACGGCCCTGCAAATGGACATTAAAATTGAAGGCCTTTCCAGAGAGATTCTTGAAGAAGCGCTTCAGCAGGCGAAAAAGGGCAGAATGGAAATCCTCAACAGCATGCTTGCAACATTAAGCGAATCAAGAAAAGAGCTTTCTCGATATGCGCCTAAGATCTTAACAATGACCATTAATCCTGATAAAATCCGCGATGTCATCGGACCAAGCGGAAAACAAATCAATAAGATCATCGAAGAAACCGGTGTTAAAATTGATATTGAGCAGGACGGCACAATCTTTATTTCCTCTACAGATGAAAGCGGCAACCAAAAAGCGAAAAAAATCATCGAAGACCTTGTGAGAGAGGTTGAAGTCGGCCAACTTTACCTAGGTAAAGTGAAACGGATTGAAAAATTCGGGGCTTTCGTTGAAATTTTCAGCGGAAAAGACGGTTTGGTGCACATTTCAGAGCTTGCGCTTGAACGCGTAGGGAAAGTTGAAGATGTTGTGAAAATCGGAGACGAGATTCTTGTCAAAGTCACTGAAATTGATAAACAAGGACGAGTGAATTTATCCCGCAAAGCGGTGCTCCGTGAAGAGAAAGAAAAAGAAGAACAACAATCTTAAATGAAAACATAAAAGGAGCCTGGGAGACCCGGCTTCTTTATTTTGAAGCTTTTCAAAAGCAGGCGGGTTCTACCTTGTCCTTCTCCTTCATAATGTGAGGTGAGGGGGGACAGAACATGTACAAAAAATTTGTACCGTTTGCCGTTTTTTTATTTCTTTTTTTTGTCTCATTTGAGATGATGGAAAATCCGCATGCACTTGATTATATAGGGGCAATGAAAAAAGATACGGTGACTGTCACGGCGTCAAAAGACCCGTTATATGAAGAATTGCTTCAAAAAGCGCCGGAGTACGAAGTTAAGCCCCAGAATGCAAGAATTGATAAAGTGTGGAAAAGCATTCCAGGCTACAATGGATTAAAGGTCAATATTGAACAATCATATAAAAAAATGAAAAAGAATGGCGAGTTTCGGGAAAAAGACCTGGTGTACAGCCAAGTAAAACCAAGTGTTCATCTTGAGTCACTTCAGCCTGAGCCTATTTATAAAGGAAATCCTGACAAGCCGATGGTTGCTTTCTTAATCAATGTGGCATGGGGAAATGAGTATTTGGAAAAAATGCTCCCTATTCTGCAAAAGCACCAGGTTAAAGCTACGTTCTTTTTAGAAGGCAATTGGGTGAGAAAAAATGAACAGCTCGCTAAGAAGATTGCAAAAGACGGACATGAAATCGGAAATCATTCATACAATCATCCGGATATGAGCAAACTGACTACAGGAAGAATTTCCGAGCAGCTCGACAAGACTAATGAACAAATAGAACAAACGATCGGTGTTAAGCCAAAGTGGTTCGCTCCGCCGAGCGGAAGTTTCAGAAAAGCGGTTATCGACATTGCAGCTGAGAAACAGATGGGAACAGTCATGTGGACAGTTGATACAATCGATTGGCAAAAGCCGGCTCCGTCTGTACTTCAGACGAGAGTGTTAAGCAAGATACATAATGGTGCCATGATTTTAATGCATCCGACTGACCCTACGGCGGAAAGTCTTGAAGCGCTGATTACAAAGATAAAAGACAAAGGATATGCGCTTGGAACAGTCACTGAACTAATGGATGAAACAAGACTATTGAAGTAACAGATGAAGGCAGCTTGTCTTTGAATAGGAGGAACAAATTTGATTAAACGATATACGTGTCAAAATGGTGTAAGAATTGTGCTGGAAAATAATCCGACAGTCCGTTCTGTTGCGATCGGCGTATGGATCGGCACAGGGTCGAGACATGAAACGCCGGAGATAAACGGAATTTCTCACTTTTTAGAGCACATGTTCTTTAAAGGGACGAGCACAAAATCTGCACGCGAGATAGCAGAATCTTTTGATCGTATTGGCGGCCAGGTCAATGCGTTTACTTCAAAGGAATATACCTGCTACTATGCAAAGGTGCTTGACGAGCATGCGAATTACGCGCTGGACGTATTAGCAGATATGTTCTTTCATTCAACGTTTGATGAAAACGAGCTGAAAAAAGAGAAAAATGTAGTATATGAAGAAATTAAAATGTATGAAGATGCGCCGGACGACATTGTACATGATTTATTGAGCAAAGCCACTTACGGCAATCATTCTTTAGGCTACCCAATTCTAGGCACGGAAGAAACGCTTGCTTCCTTTAACGGTGACTCTCTCAGACAATACATGCATGATTACTATACGCCGGACCGAGTGGTGATTTCGGTAGCGGGCAATATATCTGACAGTTTTATCAAAGATGTAGAAAAATGGTTCGGGTCATACGAGGCGAAAGGTAAAGCAACAGGCCTTGAGAAGCCTGAGTTCCACACGGAAAAACTGACGAGAAAAAAAGAAACAGAGCAGGCTCATTTGTGCCTTGGATTTAAAGGCTTAGAGGTTGGCCATGAACGTATTTATGATTTAATCGTCCTCAATAATGTGCTCGGAGGCAGCATGAGCAGCCGGCTGTTCCAAGATGTGCGTGAAGATAAAGGACTTGCTTATTCTGTTTACAGCTATCACAGCTCATATGAGGACAGCGGAATGCTAACGATTTACGGCGGAACGGGGGCAAATCAGCTTCAGCAGCTGTCGGAAACAATTCAAGAAACCCTTGCCACATTAAAACGTGACGGCATTACCTCGAAAGAACTGGAAAACAGCAAAGAGCAAATGAAGGGAAGCTTAATGCTGAGCTTAGAAAGCACAAACAGCAAAATGAGCCGAAACGGAAAAAATGAACTGCTGCTCGGCAAACATAAAACATTAGATGAAATCATCAATGAATTAAACGCCGTGAACTTAGAGCGTGTTAACGGCCTTGCCAGACAATTGTTTACCGAAGACTATGCATTAGCACTTATCAGCCCTTCCGGCAATATGCCGTCTTAAAAAGGAAAGCCTGCTCCATAATGGAGCAGGCATTTTTTAATCCCTTTCATCATACATAGTACAAGGGGGTGACAGACATGCGGCTCAGTGAATTATCAGGAAAGGAAATTGTAGACATCAAAAGAGCTGAACGGCTCGGAGTGCTCGGCCAGACCGATTTGGAAATCAATGAACAGGATGGACAGATTACAGCACTCCTCATTCCCACAGTTAAGTGGTTTGGTTTGAGAAAGCAAGGTCATGACATTCGTGTCCCATGGCACCATATTCAAAAGATCGGTTCAGATATGATTATATTAGATGTACCTGAGGAAATGCCTCCTCGACAAGAGTAAATAGCCCAATTGCCTGTGAAGCGGGCTCTAAAGAAAACATCTGAAACATCGGCTGCCGGAGCCGATGTTTTTTTATATGGAAAAAGCGCATCTTTTATATTCACCGGTATTTCCTTTTGATCATAAGATGAAGGGGAGCTTAACAACTAGAGATCCAGTATATACAAAGAAGGTGAACGTTTAGAATGTTAACCGGATTGAAAATTGCAGTTATCGGCGGTGACGCAAGACAGCTCGAAATTATAAGAAAGCTCACTGAACAGCAGGCTGACATCTATCTTGTCGGTTTTGACCAATTGGATCACGGTTTTACCGGGGCAGTAAAATGCAATATTGATGAAATTCCTTTTCAGCAAATAGACAGCATCATTCTTCCAGTATCCGCGACAACAGGAGAAGGTGTCGTATCAACTGTATTTTCTAATGAAGAAGTTGTGTTAAAACAGGACCATCTCGACAGAACGCCTGCACATTGTGTCATTTTCTCAGGAATTTCTAACGCCTATTTAGAAAACATTGCAGCTCAGGCAAAAAGAAAACTTGTAAAACTGTTTGAGCGGGATGACATTGCGATATACAACTCTATTCCGACAGTAGAAGGAACGATCATGCTGGCTATTCAGCACACGGATTATACGATACACGGATCACAGGTGGCCGTTCTCGGTCTGGGGCGCACCGGGATGACGATTGCCCGTACATTTGCCGCGCTCGGGGCGAATGTAAAAGTGGGGGCAAGAAGTTCAGCGCATCTGGCACGTATCACTGAAATGGGGCTCGTTCCTTTTCATACCGATGAGCTGAAAGAGCATGTAAAAGATATAGATATTTGCATTAATACCATACCGAGTATGATTTTAAATCAAACGGTACTTTCTAGCATGACACCAAAAACCTTAATATTGGATCTGGCCTCACGTCCCGGGGGAACGGATTTTAAATATGCCGAGAAACAAGGGATTAAAGCACTTCTTGCTCCCGGGCTTCCAGGGATTGTCGCTCCTAAAACAGCTGGGCAAATCCTTGCAAACGTCTTGAGCAAGCTTTTGGCTGAAATACAAGCTGAGGAGGGGAAATAAGGATGTCGTCATTAAAAGGAAAAAGAATCGGGTTTGGGCTGACCGGGTCGCATTGCACATATGAAGCGGTTTTCCCGCAAATTGAGGCGTTGGTCAACGAAGGAGCTGAAGTCCGTCCGGTTGTCACATTTAATGTGAAATCCACAAATACCCGATTTGGAGAGGGCGCAGAATGGGTTAAAAAAATTGAAGACCTGACTGGATATGAGGCCATTGATTCGATTGTAAAGGCAGAACCTCTTGGGCCGAAGCTGCCCCTTGACTGCATGGTCATTGCGCCTTTAACAGGCAATTCAATGAGCAAGCTGGCAAATGCCATGACGGACAGCCCGGTGCTGATGGCGGCAAAAGCGACAATCCGAAACAATCGGCCTGTCGTTCTGGGTATCTCGACAAATGATGCTCTTGGTTTAAACGGAACAAATTTAATGAGGCTCATGTCAACAAAAAATATCTTTTTTATTCCATTCGGGCAAGACGATCCATTTAAAAAACCGAATTCAATGGTAGCCAAAATGGATCTGCTACCGCAAACGATTGAAAAGGCACTCATGCACCAGCAGCTTCAGCCGATTCTAGTTGAGAATTATCAGGGAAATGACTAAATTTACAGAAAATCTTTCCCAAACTAAAAAATTCGGTCATCACCCGCATATTCTATGGTAAAATAAAACGTAAAATCATAGTCAAATCAATTCAATGAAGCTGATTGGCGGAAGGAGTTTTACAGATGGGAAGAGGTTTACACGTAGCTGTTGTCGGAGCGACAGGGGCTGTGGGACAACAAATGCTTAAAACACTTGAAGACAGAAACTTTGAAATGGACACACTTACATTGCTATCTTCAAAACGCTCTGCGGGGACAAAAGTCACGTTTAAAGGCCAAGAGCTGACTGTTCAGGAAGCTTCTCCTGAGAGCTTTGAAGGGGTAAATATTGCTTTGTTCAGCGCCGGCGGAAGCGTATCACAAGCATTGGCACCAGAAGCTGTAAAACGCGGCGCTATTGTTATAGATAATACGAGCGCGTTCCGCATGGATGAAAATACACCGCTTGTTGTGCCAGAAGTGAATGAGGCAGACTTGCATGAACACAACGGCATTATTGCCAATCCAAACTGCTCTACAATCCAAATGGTTGCGGCACTTGAACCGATCCGCAAAGCATATGGCTTAAACAAGGTCATCGTATCAACTTACCAGGCAGTATCAGGAGCGGGTAATGAAGCTGTAAAAGAGCTTTACAGCCAAACACAGGCGATTTTAAATAAAGAAGAAATAGAGCCTGAGATCATGCCTGTAAAAGGTGACAAAAAACACTATCAAATCGCCTTCAACGCGATTCCGCAAATCGATAAATTCCAAGATAACGGCTATACGTTTGAGGAAATGAAAATGATAAATGAAACGAAAAAAATCATGCATATGCCTGACCTTGAAGTAGCTGCTACATGTGTGAGACTGCCAATCCAAACTGGGCACTCAGAGTCCGTCTACATCGAAATAGACCGTGATGACGCTACAGTTGAAGATATTAAAAATCTATTGAAAGAAGCTCCGGGCGTGACACTACAGGATGATCCAAGCCAGCAGCTTTATCCGATGCCTGCTGATGCTGTCGGCAAAAACGATGTGTTTGTGGGCCGCATCCGCAAAGACTTGGACAGAGCAAACGGTTTTCATTTATGGGTTGTTTCTGATAACCTATTAAAAGGCGCGGCATGGAACTCTGTTCAAATTGCAGAAAGCCTGAAAAAACTAAACCTCGTATAAAAGAGAGAATTTTCTAAAGACGAATAGAAGAGAGTAAGGCGCTATCAGCCTGCTCTCTTCTGTTACGTCCGAATAATTTGGAGTGAAAACAGTGAAGATAATTGTTCAAAAGTTCGGCGGAACATCAGTAAAAGATGATAAAGGCCGCAAACTGGCTTTAGGGCATATTAAAGAAGCAATCAGTGAAGGATATAAGGTTGTCGTTGTCGTTTCAGCGATGGGCCGAAAAGGAGACCCGTATGCAACAGATTCTTTGCTCGGGCTGCTTTACGGCGATCAGTCAGCGATTTCTCCTAGGGAGCAGGATTTGCTTTTATCTTGCGGAGAGACTATTTCCTCTGTCGTCTTTACAAGCATGCTGCTTGATAACGGTGTGAAAGCAGCTGCGCTGACAGGGGCTCAGGCTGGCTTTTTAACGAATGATCAGCATACCAATGCAAAAATCATTGAAATGAAACCGGAGCGTTTATTCAGTGTGCTCGCCAATCATGATGCGGTAGTCGTCGCAGGCTTCCAGGGCGCAACTGAAAAGGGTGATACAACAACAATCGGCAGAGGGGGCAGCGATACGTCTGCAGCCGCACTCGGAGCAGCTGTTGATGCGGAATACATCGATATTTTCACCGATGTAGAAGGCGTGATGACTGCTGACCCAAGAGTGGTGGAAAATGCAAAACCGCTTCCTGTTGTGACGTATACAGAAATCTGCAACCTGGCGTATCAGGGGGCCAAGGTCATTCATCCGCGTGCTGTGGAAATCGCAATGCAGGCCAAGGTTCCGATCCGCGTCCGTTCGACTTATTCGAATGATAAAGGTACATTGGTGACATCACATCACTCTTCCAAGGTCGGCAGTGATGTTTTTGAAAGGCTGATTACGGGAATCGCCCATGTCAAAGATGTCACGCAGTTCAAAGTGCCTGCGAAAATCGGCCAGTATAACGTTCAGACTGAAGTGTTCAAGGCTATGGCAAATGCTGGAATCAGTGTCGATTTCTTTAACATTACACCTAGTGAAATCGTCTATACGGTAGCCGGAAATAAAACAGAAACAGCTCAGCGTATTTTAATGGATATGGGCTATGATCCAATGGTGACGAGAAACTGCGCGAAGGTATCGGCGGTCGGCGCGGGCATTATGGGTGTTCCCGGTGTTACGTCCAAAATTGTATCGGCTCTTTCAGAAAAAGAAATTCCGATCCTTCAGTCGGCTGACAGCCATACGACGATATGGGTGCTCGTCCATGAAGCGGATATGGTTCCTGCTGTAAACGCTTTGCATGAAGTGTTTGAACTTTCGAAGTAAATGTGATTGAATCATGATGAGGTGAATAAAATGAATTTCGGAAATGTGTCTACAGCGATGATTACACCCTTTGATAATAAAGGGAACGTAGACTTTCAAAAACTGTCTACACTGATTGATTACTTGTTGAAAAACGGAACGGATTCTTTAGTAGTAGCGGGAACAACTGGAGAATCTCCGACCCTTTCAACTGAAGAAAAAATTGCGCTTTTTGAATATACAGTAAAAGAAGTAAACGGACGGGTGCCCGTTATCGCTGGTACTGGAAGCAACAACACGAAAGATTCCATTAAGCTGACAAAAAAAGCTGAGGAAGCGGGCGTGGACGCTGTTATGCTTGTTACCCCGTATTACAATAAACCTTCTCAAGAAGGAATGTACCAGCATTTTAAAGCAATTGCGGCAGAGACATCTCTACCGGTTATGCTCTATAATGTTCCTGGCCGTACGGTTGCTTCTCTTGCTCCTGAAACGACGATCCGTTTGGCGGCAGACATTCCGAATGTGGTTGCGATTAAAGAAGCGAGCGGAGACCTCGAAGCGATTACAAAAATTATTGCTGAAACACCTGAAGACTTCTATGTCTATTCAGGGGATGATGCTCTGACGCTTCCAATTCTTTCAGTTGGAGGAAGAGGAGTTGTGTCAGTGGCGAGCCATATTGCAGGCACTGATATGCAGCAAATGATTAAAAATTATACGAATGGGCAAACAGCTAATGCGGCACTGATTCATCAGAAACTGCTGCCGATTATGAAGGAACTGTTTAAAGCGCCTAATCCTGCTCCAGTCAAAACAGCGCTTCAGCTGAGAGGTCTTGATGTCGGTTCTGTGCGTCTGCCTCTAGTCCCGTTAACTGAGGATGAACGTCTGAGCTTAAGCAGCACGATCAGCGAACTGTAAGAAAATTTCATACAGTGAAACAAACGCGGTCATTCTCACATTCAGCTGAGTTTGACCGTTTCTTTTACATATTGGTTTTCCCTAAACCTTCTGCTTTATCTTGTTTTCTAAATTTACTTTCAGTTATAATAGGAACAAGTGATGATGGACGGGTATGAGACTAGGAGGATATAGATTTTGAAAAAGAAAAATACAGAAAACGTTAGAATTATCGCCCTTGGCGGTGTCGGAGAGATTGGGAAGAACCTTTATGTCATTGAAATTGACTCAGACATATTTGTGGTTGATGCCGGCCTTATGCATCCAGAAAACGAAATGCTCGGTATTGATGTAGTGATTCCTGACATATCATATTTGATTGAACGGGCTGACCGCGTCAAGGCAATCTTTTTAACGCACGGGCACGATGAAAATATCGGCGGCGTTTTTTACTTATTAAACAAGCTGTCCGTTCCAGTGTACGGAACAAAACTGACGCTTGCACTGTTAAGAGAGAAATTAAAACAATACGGACATAACCGAAAAACTGATTTAAGAGAAATTCACTCAAAATCTGTCATTACATTTGAATCAACAAAAGTATCGTTCTTTAGAACGATTCACAGCATTCCTGATTCTGTAGGTGTGAGCTTTAAAACATCACTTGGATCTATTGTATGCACGGGAGACTTCAAATTTGACCAAACACCTGCACTTAATCAGACGTGCGACATTGGCGAGATCGCCAAGATCGGCAATAGCGGCGTGCTCGCTCTGCTTTCTGACAGTGCAAATGCGGAACGGCCGGGTTACACCCCTTCGGAAGCGGCTGTCAGCGGAGAAATTTCGGATGCGCTGTATAATTCACAGAACCGGGTGATTATTGCTGTTTTCGCATCCAATATTAACCGGATTCAGCAAGTCATTCATGCAGCGGCTCAAAATGGCAGAAAGATTGCCGTAGCCGGAAAAAATCTTCAATCTGTCCTGCAGCTGGCGAGAAAGTTAGGATACATTGAAGCAGATGATGAATTGTTTATTTCTGTACAGGATGTCAAAAAATATCCGAAGCGCGAAGTGGCCATTATTACAGCCGGAAGCCAAGGTGAACCATTAGCTGCTTTGACAAGAATGGCAAACAAAGCTCACAAACAGCTGAACATTGAAGAAGGGGATACGGTGGTCATTGCGTCAACTCCGATTCCCGGGCAGGAACTCATTTACTCTAAAACAGTAGATCTTCTTGCGAGAGCCGGTGCACAAGTCATCTTTGCCCAAAAGCGTGTTCATGTATCAGGCCACGGCTCACAAGAAGAGTTAAAGCTGATGATCAACCTGCTTAAACCAAAATATTTGATTCCTGTAAACGGCGAATACAGAATGCAAAAAGCTCATTCAAAAATCGCTGAAGAAACCGGCATGAAGCGCAGTGACATCTTCTTAATTGAAAAAGGCGACGTCGTTGAATTCCGCGGCCAAAACGTAAAAATTGGGGATAAAGTTCCTTATGGCAATATTTTAATTGATGGTTTAGGTGTCGGTGATATCGGCAATATCGTATTGAGAGACCGTCGCTTGCTTTCACAGGACGGAATTTTAATCGTTGTCATTACACTTGATAAACAAAAGAAACATCTTGTATCAGGACCAGAAATTATCACTCGCGGCTTTGTTTATGTAAGAGAGTCTGAAGGTCTTATCGTACAGGCTACTGAGCTTGTCCGGTCCATCGTGACAGAAGCGACTGAAACATCAAATGTCGAATGGTCAACGTTGAAGCAGGCAATGCGGGATGCTTTGAACCAATTCCTTTATGAAAAAACGAAACGTAAACCGATGATCATCCCAATTATTATGGAAGTATAATGACTGACTAAAGACCGGAGCTGCTCCGGTCTTTATTTTTTGTCCTTCAAGCCGGGATTGAATGAAGTATCTTTGTTCATAATACAAAGAGAAACTCGGAAAGGATGAAAGCGAGATGGATCATCGTATGGAAAACACAGAAGAAGAGCGTCCTGAAAAAAATGATGCGAAGGACAGCATTATGAATAAAATACAGCAGCTTGGTGAAACGACGCTTCCACAGCTGCCCCAAGATACAAATATTCATTGTCTGACCATTATCGGACAAATTGAAGGCCATGTTCAGCTTCCTCCGCAAAACAAAACAACAAAATATGAACATGTCATCCCGCAGATTGTGGCAATTGAACAAAATCCTAAAATTGAAGGCTTGCTGATCATATTAAATACTGTCGGAGGAGATGTTGAAGCTGGTCTTGCAATAGCGGAAATGCTTGCATCTTTATCGAAACCGACCGTTTCTATCGTGCTTGGCGGGGGACATTCCATCGGCGTTCCGATAGCTGTATCCTGTGATTACAGCTATATCGCCGAAACAGCAACGATGACGATTCATCCAGTTAGGCTCACCGGGCTGGTCATCGGGGTGCCGCAAACGTTTGAATACCTGGATAAGATGCAAGAAAGAGTTGTTAAATTTGTCACAAGCCATTCCAATATAACCGAAGAGAAGTTTAAAGAGCTAATGTTTTCAAAAGGAAACTTAACACGCGATATCGGAACAAATGTGGTCGGTAAGGATGCAGTTAAATACGGATTGATCGATCACGCAGGCGGTGTCGGACAGGCAATCAATAAACTGAATGAGCTCATCGATGAAGCAAGGAAAGAAGAAGGACGGATGATTCAATGATTCTTTATACCGTGATGCCGCAGGAAATTGTGTTTGCAGAACAGAACCAAAAGAAAAGCGCACATGAGCAAATTGAATATAAAGGTGTACCGCTTCTAGTCGAAATGAAAGGGAATGAAGCGCAAGTCATTCAAATCATGAGCACCAATCCAATGCATTTTCTGCATCCGGACATTTCACCGGGACAAAAGCTGAAATTAAACGTATAAGAATCCAACCCTTTTTTAAGGGCAAAATATGCTATAATAGGGGAATCCTACAGAAAAAACGCAGCCTGTAAACGGCTGCTTTCTTCATTATGTATGAACTTACATTTTTTAACGCAGTAAGGTGATGAGTGTGGCAAAGAAAAAACGAAAATCAAGAAAAAAACAGGCGAAACAGCTCAATATAAAATACGAGCTCAACGGATTGCTGTGTATAGCCATTTCAATTATCGCAATCTTGCAGCTGGGGGTAGTCGGGCAAACGTTTATCTATTTGTTCCGCTTTTTTGCTGGAGAGTGGTTTATTTTATGCTTGTTAGGTTTATTGGTGTTAGGAGTCTCACTGTTTTGGAAGAAAAGAACCCCAAGCCTTTTAACGAGACGAAAGGCCGGGTTGTACTGTATCATCGCAAGCATATTGCTGCTTTCTCACGTGCAGCTATTTAAAAATTTGACGCACAAAGGGTCTATTGAGTCCGCAAGCGTGGTGCGCAATACGTGGGAATTGTTTTTAATGGACATGAATGGCAGCTCTGCTTCACCTGATTTAGGCGGAGGGATGATCGGTGCGCTGCTGTTTGCGGCTTCACACTTTTTGTTTGCGTCGACTGGTTCTCAGATCATGGCAATTGTCATGATTTTGATCGGAATGATTTTAGTAACTGGACGCTCGCTGCAAGAAACGCTAAAAAAGTGGATGAGCCCGATTGGACGTTTTATAAAAGAACAATGGTTAGCATTTATTGATGATATGAAATCCTTCAAATCAAATATGCAGTCATCGAAAAAAACGAAAGCGCCGAGCAAAAAACAAAAACCGGCCCGCAAAAAACAGCAAATGGAACCGGAGCCTCCTGATGAAGAGGGGGATTATGAAACAGTATCGCCTCTTATTCATTCAGAGCCGATTATCTCAAGCTTTTCTGATCGTAATGAAGAGGAAGAGTCTCCAGTTATAGAAAAGCGCGCCGAACCTGTGTCGAAGCCGCTTCAGGACATCCAACCGGAGACAGGTGATCAGGAAACTGTTTCTGCTCCTCCTATGACCTTTACAGAGCTCGAAAATAAGGATTACGAGATGCCGTCACTGGATTTGCTGGCAGATCCGAAGCATACCGGCCAGCAGGCTGATAAAAAGAATATTTATGAAAATGCGAGAAAGCTTGAACGCACATTCCAAAGCTTTGGCGTAAAGGCGAAAGTCACACAGGTTCATCTCGGACCGGCCGTAACAAAATATGAAGTATATCCTGATGTCGGAGTGAAGGTTAGCAAAATTGTCAATTTAAGCGATGATTTAGCGCTTGCGCTTGCTGCGAAGGATATCAGGATCGAAGCGCCTATACCAGGCAAATCAGCAATCGGAATTGAAGTTCCAAACGCAGAAGTGGCAATGGTTTCGCTGAAAGAAGTGCTGGAGTCTAAATTGAATGACAGACCGGATGCGAAGCTGTTAATTGGACTCGGCCGCAATATTTCAGGTGAAGCTGTATTGGCTGAGTTAAACAAGATGCCCCACCTTTTGGTCGCAGGCGCAACCGGTAGCGGGAAAAGTGTCTGTGTCAACGGCATTATTACAAGTATTTTAATGCGGGCGAAACCGCATGAAGTGAAAATGATGATGATCGATCCTAAAATGGTAGAGCTAAATGTCTACAACGGGATTCCGCATTTGCTTGCTCCTGTTGTAACCGATCCGAAAAAAGCGTCGCAGGCTTTGAAAAAGGTTGTCAATGAAATGGAGCGGCGGTACGAATTATTTTCTCATACGGGTACAAGAAATATTGAAGGATACAATGATTATATAAAACGCGCCAACAATGAAGAAGGAGCGAAACAGCCAGAGCTGCCTTATATTGTTGTCATTGTGGACGAGCTAGCCGATCTCATGATGGTCGCTTCATCTGATGTGGAAGATTCGATTACGAGATTGTCCCAAATGGCGCGGGCTGCCGGCATCCATCTTATTATTGCGACACAGCGGCCATCGGTGGATGTTATCACAGGGGTGATCAAAGCGAACATTCCGTCACGAATCGCGTTCAGCGTATCTTCACAGACGGATTCAAGGACCATTCTTGACATGGGTGGCGCTGAGAAGCTTCTTGGCCGCGGCGATATGCTGTTTTTACCTGTAGGGGCTAACAAACCTGTCCGTGTGCAGGGAGCATTTTTGTCGGATGACGAAGTGGAGAAGGTCGTCGACCATGTGATTACGCAGCAGAAAGCGCAATATCAAGAAGAAATGATTCCTGAGGAGACAACAGAAACTCATTCCGAGGTTACTGATGAACTTTATGATGAAGCTGTTGAATTAATCGTCGGCATGCAGACGGCATCTGTTTCAATGCTGCAAAGAAGATTCAGAATCGGCTATACGAGAGCGGCGCGCCTGATTGACGCAATGGAGGAACGCGGTGTTGTCGGACCGTATGAAGGCAGCAAACCTAGGGAAGTATTATTATCAAAAGAGAAATATGATGAGCTCTCTTCTTAATGAAGGGAGTTCCGCTTTCTGTAGTCGTCAATAATAGCATTATGTAAACTGGTCACCTTTCTATTTATTTTTTCGACAAAACATGATATAGTTGTCCCAATTGTTCAATAATTTTTATCGAAAGTGGTTTACGGAGGGGAAACATGTCTACAAAAGCTGATAATCGGCACTTGTATTTGAAAGTAATTGAACGAATTAAAGAGGATATAAAAAATGGGATCTACACTGAGAAGGAAAAGCTGCCTTCTGAATTTGAGCTTTCCAAAAAGCTTGGTGTCAGCAGAGCGACGCTAAGAGAAGCCTTGCGGATACTGGAAGAAGAGCATGTGATTATCAGAAGGCATGGTGTAGGCACTTTTGTCCATTCTAAGCCGTTATTTCTTTCGGGCATTGAACAGCTGAACAGTGTAACCAAGATGATAGAACAGGCGAATATGACCCCTGGCACGATTTTTCTATCATCACAAGTACTTATGCCGTCTGAAGATGATACGAAGAGATTTCATTTGGCAGAAGGGCAAGAACTTTTTTACCTTGAACGAGTCAGGACAGCTGACGGACAGCCGATTGTATATTGTATAGACAAAATTCCGATGAATATTTTGCCGAATTCTTTTTCTCATCAGCAAGAATCTATGTTTGACCTGCTTGAGAAAAATTCAGGCTCCGTAATCAGCTATGCAGTAACTGATATAGAACCGATCGGCTATCACGATACCATTTCTCCAGTACTTGAATGCGATCCGGAAACAGCCCTTTTGCTGTTAAAACAAACCCATTACGATCAGCACGATAAACCGGTGCTTTATTCTTTAAATTATTTTAGAGCAGATAAATTCAGATTTCATGTTTTGCGTAAACGATTCTAAAAACGGACGCCTGTATGTGTCTGTTTTTTTATTTGCCCTGATTCATGTTTCTTTGTACATACTTTCATTCCGGTTAACGCAATATATAAGGGATGACAAGAAAGTGAATGGGTGAAAATGTTGAGAGAGAAAAATGGAATGAAAAATATTATTGCATTGTCTTCTGTCCCGCTTGTGATGACACTCGGGAACTCCATGCTGATTCCTGTTCTTCCGATGATGGAGAAAAAGCTGTCTGTGACTTCATTTCAAGTATCTTTAATCATTACTGTATATTCAGTAGTAGCAATTATTTGCATTCCGATTGCCGGATATTTGTCGGATCGTTTCGGGAGAAAAAAAATATTGCTTCCATGCCTCCTCATTGCAGGATTGGGGGGAGCCGTAGCTGCTTTTGCCTCGACCTATATGAAAAACCCTTATGCTATGATCTTGGCGGGGCGGGTTCTTCAAGGCATTGGTTCTGCAGGTGCCGCTCCGATTGTCATGCCGTTTATCGGCGACCTGTTTAAAGGAGACGATGAAAAGGTCAGCGCGGGTCTTGGCGATATTGAAACCGCCAACACGTCAGGGAAGGTACTGAGTCCCATACTTGGAGCCTTACTGGCTTCTTGGTATTGGTTTGTACCGTTTTGGTTTATTCCGTTTTTCTGTTTGATCAGCTTTTTGCTCGTATTGTTTTTGGTGGCCAAGCCTGAAGAAGATGAAGATGCGCCTGCTGTTTCTGAGTTTATTAAGAGTGTGAAGAAAATTTTTAAACAGGATGGTCGCTGGCTTTATACGGTCTTCATTATCGGGTGTGTCATTATGTTTTTGTTATTTGGCGTATTATTTTATTTATCAGATACGCTGGAGAACAAGTATGCTATTGACGGAGTAGCTAAAGGCGGATTACTGGCAATCCCACTTTTGTTTTTGTCAACCAGTTCTTTTATAGCTGGCAAAAAGATCGGTAAAGATAAAGGCCGAATGAAATTTTGCGTTGTTACAGGAATGATTCTGTTAACCCTTTCGTTTATTGCCTTGTGGTGGAACCACAGTTTTTATTTTTTATTTGTCTTTTTAAGCTTTGGCGGGATTGGGATTGGAATGGCTCTTCCTGCTTTAGATGCATTGATAACCGAAGGGATTGAAAGTGAACAATGCGGAACCATTTCCTCCTTTTACAATAGCATGCGCTTTATAGGAGTAGCTCTCGGTCCACCTGTTTTTGCTGCATTAATGTCTAATGCAAACTGGATTATTTTCATACTCTCGGCGTTTTGCAGCATCGTTTCTTTATTTTTAGTGCTCTTTACTGTAGATGCTAAAAAAAGTGAAGAAGAAAAAAACTTAGGGACGGTCTAGCCAGCCGTCTTTTTTTGCGCTTTCTTGCACAGTTTACAACTGTACCTATACAGCATGCGGAGGTTATTGTTTCCTTATAAATCCTACAGTTGCTATAATTACATGAAAGAGTGTTTCTGCGGATGCTGAAAATTGGTCATAATACATACTAATTAAGAAATGAACGAAGGAGGTTCCATATGTCATATGTTAATGAACTCAAATCAAAGCACGGCGGTTTAACCGCACACATTGTAAAAACAGAAAAATTCAAAACCGTCTCGCTTATTTTTAAGATGCTTGCGCCGCTGACAAAGGATCAAGTCACCAAAAGAGCGCTTCTCCCGCATGTGCTTCTTCGCGGAACGAAAAGCCATCCGAAAACCGCAGAATTGCGTTCATACTTGGATGAGCTGTACGGCACGTCAGTATCGGCTGATCTTACGAAAAAAGGAGAGCGGCATGTCATTACGTTCAGGCTTGAAATCCCGAATGAAAAATATTTAAAAGACCAAACGCCGCTTCTCGAGAAAGGGCTCCAGCTTCTCGCAGAACTCGTCTTTTCACCTGCTTTGGAGGGAGACGCTTTTCAGTCACAATATGTGGCTCAAGAAAAACGGACGCTTAAGCAAAGAATCCAAGCCGTCTATGATGATAAAATGCGTTATTCGAATTTAAGGCTGATACAGGAAATGTGCAAAAATGATCCTTACGCGCTTCATGTCAATGGTGAAATCGACGATGTCGATGACATTACGGCAGAGCAATTATACGAAACATACCAAAGCGCTATCCAAAAAGACCAGCTTGATCTATATGTTGTTGGCGACGTGGACAGTAACCAGGTACAATCGGCAATTGATAAGTATTTCAAAACAGAAGAGCGCACTCTTGGCATGATTGAAAACAATCACGCTGATGAAAAAGTTCAGCCAAAAGAAGTAATTGATGAAGAGGATGTCAAGCAAGGAAAACTGAATATCGGCTACCGCACCAGCATCACTTATACAGATCAGGATTATCCTGCTTTACAAGTGTTTAACGGATTGTTCGGCGGATTCTCTCATTCTAAACTTTTCATTAATGTTCGGGAAAAAGCCAGTCTTGCTTACTACGCGGCTTCGCGTATAGAAAGTTTTAAAGGCTTGTTAATGGTGATGTCAGGCATTGAAGTGAAAAATTTTGAACAGGCGGTTTCGATTATTGCTGAGCAATTCCAGGCAATGAAAAATGGCGATTTCAGTGAGCAGGATATAGCACAGACAAAGGCCGTTATTCGAAATCAAGTGCTGGAAACGATTGATACAGCATACGGTTTATCTGAGTTTTTATATCAGCAGGCCGCTGCTCAAGTCGAGATTCCTATCGAAGACTTTCTTGCCAATATTGAGAATGTCACAAAAGAGGATATCATTAAAGCCGGCGAAAAGATTCAGCTTGATACGACTTATTTCTTAAAAGGGACGGAGGGTGCATCTTGATCAAACCAATCGAATATGAACAGCTTCAGGAGACGCTGTATCATGAAAAAATGTCCAACGGCCTTGATGTTTACGTTTTGCCGAAAAAAGGCTTCAACAAGACATATGCGGTCTTTACAACAAAGTACGGCTCGATAGATAACCGGTTTGTCCCTTTAGGTAAAAACGAGATGGTTCACGTGCCGGACGGGATTGCTCACTTTCTTGAGCACAAGCTGTTTGAGAAAGCGGACGGAGACGTTTTTCAAGATTTCAGCAAACAGGGGGCTTCTGCCAATGCGTTTACGTCATTTACAAGAACGGCTTACCTTTTCTCAAGCACATCAAATGTTGAACGCAATTTAGAGACGCTTATCGATTTCGTACAGGACCCATATTTTACTGAAAAAACGGTTGAAAAGGAAAAAGGGATTATCGGGCAGGAGATTAATATGTACGACGATAACCCTGATTGGAGGCTTTACTTCGGGGTCATTGAAAACATGTACAAAGAGCATCCTGTCAGAATTGACATAGCGGGAACAGTGGAAAGCATTTCACATATTACAAAAGACCTTCTTTATGAATGCTATGAAACGTTTTATCACCCGAGTAACATGCTCCTTTTCATTGTCGGCCCTGTAGATCCTGAAGCGATTATTTCTCAGGTAAGAGAAAACCAGGGGAAAAAGCCGTATACTGATCAGCCGGAGATCAAACGAGAAGAAGTGAAAGAGCAAGAAGCGGTTTTCCGAAAAGAAAAAGAGATCAAAATGAACGTGCAGGGACCGAAATGCCTTGTTGGGCTGAAATCCAAAAATCCGTTTAAATTAGGCAAAGAGCTCTTAAAGCATGAACTTTCAATGAACTTATTGCTTGAAGCTCTTTTTGGCAAAAGCTCTGCCCAGTATGAATCACTTTATGAAAAAGGATATATTGACGAAACGTTCAGCTTTGATTTTACTGCTGAATATGGGTTCGGTTTTGCGGCGATCGGCGGAGATACGCCTGAGCCTGATCAATTGGCTGAAGACATTTCAAGCATGCTTTTGCGCGCCGGTGAACTGATTACTGCTGAAAAGATTGAACTTGCCAGAAAGAAAAAGATCGGCACATTCTTAAAAGCGCTGAATTCCCCTGAATACATCGCCAATCAATTTACCCGTTATGCGTTCTTGGATATGAGCCTGTTTGATGTTGTAACGGTACTCGAGCAGATTACCCTCGAGGATGTCCAGAACGTAATACAAGAGGAAATCGCTGCAGACAGACTGACTGTCTGCAAGGTTGTTCCTAAATCATAAACAAAACATCCCTCCAGTGTGAGGGGTGTTTTTCTGCGGAAAGAAGGAAAGAGGATGAACAAAACAGCACTAATCACCGGAGCAAGCGGCGGCATTGGCAAAAGCATCAGCGAAACCCTTGCAGCTAGAGGATACAATCTGCTGCTGCATTACAATACAAATCAAAACGCGGCAGCGGAGCTTGCTGAAAAACTAAGTCAGATGTTTGGCGTAAATGCGGAGATATTACAAGCTGACCTGTCCGCGCAAGATGGAGCAGATAAGCTGACAAGTTCAATTGTTCAGCCGATTGATGCGATTGTTTTAAACAGCGGACGAAGCCATTTTGGGCTGATTACGGATGTAGATAACGCAACGGTCCAGGAAATGGTTCAGCTTCATGTGGCGAGTCCGTATATGCTGACGAGAAACCTTCTGCCAGGCATGATTCGGAATAAATCGGGAGCGATTGTGGCTGTCAGCTCGATTTGGGGAGAGACTGGAGCATCCTGTGAAGTGTTGTACAGCATGGCAAAAGGAGCTCAGCATTCATTTGTAAAAGGATTGGCTAAGGAGCTGGCGCCAAGCGGAATCAGAGTAAACGCCGTAGCGCCGGGTGCAGTTGATACAAATATGATGAATCAATTTACCCCGGCTGAAAAAGAAGAGATCGCTGATGAGATTCCGATCGGCCGGCTGGCCCGGCCGCAAGAAATTGCGGATGCAACAGCTTTTCTCCTGTCTGAAAAAGCGTCATATATCACCGGCCAAATTCTGTCGGTGAATGGCGGCTGGCACTGCTGATCCGAAAATATTCGGTGTATAGTTTCTTTTGCGAAGGACACAATAATCTTGTAACTTCACATGAAATGGAGGAAACAAGCATGTCAGTATTAGAAAACTGGGATAGCTGGAAAAACTTCCTTGGCGACCGTCTGAACTATGCGCAAGATAAAGGTATGAGCCAGGATACGATTACAGATCTTGCGACAGAAATCGGCAGCTACTTGGCTAATGAAGTGGAATCTAAGAACGAGCAGGAAAAAGTGCTGGCAGATCTTTGGAGTGTAGCATCAAAAGATGAACAGCACGCCATTGCCAATATGATGGTTAAGCTTGTTGAAAATAACAGCACTCACTAGGAAGAGAGGGGATTTTTCCTCTCTTTTTTATGTTTTCCTCATCACAGCAACATTCTTCTTTCTAATTAGAGAAAAATGCTTTATGATAAAGGAAGGTAAAATTTTGCCACAATGAAGGGGGTATATCATTTGGCAAAGCTCGAATGGTATTTTGAATATGAAATTCAAGTGAACCGCCCCGGACTGCTCGGGGATATTTCATCTCTTCTTGGGATGCTTTCTATCAACATCGTAACGATAAACGGCGTCGATCTTTCCAGAAGGGGAATGCTCCTCAGGTGCCGCCATATAGATCAAATTAAACGATTAGAATCAATCTTAAAAACGATGGAAACAATTAAAGTAACGAAGCTTAGAGAACCGAGGCTTCGCGACCGTCTTGCCGTACGCCACGGCCGTTATATTCAACGGGATGCCGATGACAAGAAAACGTTCCGCTTTGAACGGGACGAGCTTGGCTTATTAGTCGATTTTATGGCCGAATTGTTCAAAAAAGAAGGCCATAAATTAATCGGAATCAGAGGTATGCCGCGTGTCGGGAAAACGGAATCGATTGTAGCCTCTAGTGTGTGTGCGAGCAAAAGGTGGCTGTTTGTGTCATCAACCTTGCTGAAGCAGACGATAAGAAGCCAGCTGATTGCCGATGAATACAGCACTGAAAATGTCTTTATCGTTGACGGAATTGTGTCAACACGAAGAGGGTCAGAACGCCATCTCCAGCTGGTCCGAGAAATCATGCGGCTGCCTGCAACAAAAGTGGTGGAGCATCCGGACATATTCGTTCAAAATACAGAGTATACACTAGATGACTTTGATTATATTATTGAACTGAGAAATGACCCTGATGAGGTTATTACATATGAACATGCCGAGGAACCCCAAATGTTTGATCAATCCGGGTTTTCAAGCTTTGATTTTTAAAATTGGAAGGTGTTTGTTGTGACTGAACTAGGAATCCGGCTCAAAGAAGCCAGAGAGGAAAAAGCAATGTCATTGGATGATCTCCAAGCGGCAACAAAGATTCAAAAAAGGTATTTAACCGCCTTGGAGGAAGGAAACTATGACATTATTCCGGGGAAGTTTTATGTTCGGGCATTCATCAAGCAATATGCAGAAGCCGTTGGGCTTGATGCGGATCAGCTGTTTGAGGAGCATAAAAAAGATATCCCTAATACGTATCATGATGATGTGTCTGAAAAGATCTCCGGCATGAATCTTCAAAAGGAAATGCCAAAGCCAGCATCTAAGGCGCTGGAGCTGCTGCCAACGATACTTGTTATTCTCGGCGTGATTGTCGTGATTGCCATTGTGTACGCGATCATTCAGTTTGCCAATCACAAAAACAGTGATGATCACAATGCGGCATCAGAAAAAGCAATTACGCAAAGTGAGAGCAAGTACGAAATCCCTAAAGATTCAACGCTGAAAGAGAATCAAAATAACAGCTCTGAAAAAGAGACAGACACTAAAAAAGAAACGAAAGAAAACGAAGATAAGAAAAAAGAAAATGACAGTGAGAAGCTGGAGATTAAAGCTGCTGGCACTGAAGGATCGTTAACGACTTATGAAGTGTCCGGCGCTGATAAAATCGAGCTGGAACTGAAGGCATCAGACAGCTCCTGGATTCGAGTGCGCGATGAAAACAGCAGCTCTTTAAAAGAAGGAACGCTGAAAAAAGACGAAACCTATAAAAAAGACATAACTGATCAGAAACAAGTTGATATCCGCACCGGATATGCACCTAATCTGAAAATAAAAATCAACGGTAAGGTTCTTTCATATGAACTTGATCCGAAAAAAGTGATGGCACAAACCATAAAGATTGTAAATAAAAAGGAAGAAAAGTCATCTTAATTATCAGATGACTTTTCTTCACGTCCGAGTATGAAATTGGAGGGGCTTTATGTTTAACTTACCAAATAAAATCACACTAGCTAGAATCGCATTAATCCCAATCTTCATGATTATCATGCTGGCGCCGTTTGACTGGGGCAGGCTCGAAGTTGGAGACGAATCGATCCCGGTCGCACATTTGGCGGGGGCCATTCTATTTATTATTGCATCTACAACAGACTGGGTGGACGGGTATTATGCCCGAAAATTAAATCTCGTAACAAACTTTGGGAAATTTCTTGATCCGCTTGCGGACAAGCTGCTCGTATCCGCAGCGTTAATTATCCTTGTTCAATTTGATCTCGCTCCAGCTTGGATGGTCATTGTGATTATCAGCAGGGAGTTTGCCGTGACAGGTTTAAGGCTTGTTTTGGCCGGAACAGGAGAAGTCGTAGCTGCTAACATGCTTGGTAAAATCAAAACCTGGGCACAGATTATTGCGGTATCCGCATTGCTTCTTCATAATCTTCCATTTGAACTTGTGTCATTCCCGTTTGCGGACTTGGCGCTGTGGGTAGCCGTCTTCTTTACTGTCGTTTCAGGCTGGGAATATTTCTCTAAAAACTGGGAAGCGTTAAAAACATCTAACTAAGAAAGAAGGACTTCGTCATGGAATTTCCAAAAAAAGCAGAAATAATTGCAGTCGGTTCAGAGCTGCTGCTTGGCCAAATCGCCAATACAAATGCTCAATTTATCAGCAAACAGCTCGCTGAAATCGGGGTCAACGTATTTTATCATACAGCGGTCGGAGATAACCCGGAGCGGCTGAAGCAGGTCATCCGCATTGCTGAAGAACGCTCTGACTTCATTATTTTTTCAGGAGGGCTTGGACCCACAAAAGATGATCTGACGAAAGAAACGATTGCAAATACGCTGGGACGTCCGCTTGTGTTAAATGATGAGGCATTCCAATCCATTGAGGACTATTTCAAACGAACAAAACGCACGATGTCACCTAATAACCGAAAACAGGCGCTTGTGATCGAAGGCTCTGACGTGCTGGCGAATCACTTTGGAATGGCCCCGGGAATGCTCACAGAGCATGAATCGCGCTATTATATGCTTCTTCCTGGACCGCCGAGCGAATTGCGTCCAATGTTTGAAAACGAGGCAAAGCCTCTTCTGCTGAAAAAGATGGGTTCAAATGAAAAAATTGTGTCAACTGTTCTTCGCTTTTTCGGTATCGGTGAATCTCAGCTTGAAGCCGATTTGGAAGATATTATTGATGCACAAACCAATCCGACAATTGCGCCTTTGGCGGCTGATGGAGAGGTGACGCTGCGTCTGACAGCCAAACACGCCGATGAAAAGGAAACAGAGCGTCTGTTAAAAGAAACAGAGGCCGTTATCTTAGAGCGTGTCGGTGAATTTTTCTATGGTTACGATGATACTTCTCTTGTAAAAGAGCTATCTATAGCGTGTAAGGAAAAAGGCATAACAATTTCTGCGGCAGAAAGCTTTACCGGAGGGCTGTTTTCTGAATGGCTGACGGATCATAGCGGTGCCTCAAAATTATTTGCCGGGGGCGTTGTTTGCTATACAAACGACGTGAAGCAGAATGTGCTTGGTGTCAAGAAGGAAACATTAGATCGTTTTGGGGCGGTCAGCAAGGAGTGCGCATCCGAACTGGCTAAGGGTGTTCAAAAACTCACTGGCAGCGATATCGGCATTAGCTTTACTGGTGTAGCAGGACCTGATGCTCAAGAAGGGCATGAGCCTGGGCATGTGTTTATCGGCATTTCCGCAAATGGTAAAGAAGAGGTTCACGAGTTTCACTTTGCGGGCTCCAGAACGGGGATCAGAAAACGCGGCGCTAAATACGGCTGCCATTTAATCTTAAAGCTTTTAGAGCAAAAATAATATTTTCAGCACATTATCCTCCTAAGAAAACATGATTTCTCTGATACATTATGATATTTTGATAGGAATCACGCCAAGAAAAAATCCGAATATGCGTTCGCTTTTTTCTTGGCAAATCCCTTCAAACAGGGTATAGTATATGTAGTGGTAACATAAAGGAGGAAAAAATAGAATGAGTGATCGTCAGGCAGCCTTAGATATGGCTCTTAAACAAATAGAAAAACAGTTCGGCAAAGGTTCCATTATGAAACTGGGAGAAAAGACAGATACAAGAATTTCTACTGTACCAAGCGGCTCCCTCGCTCTTGATACAGCACTGGGAATTGGCGGATATCCTCGCGGACGGATTATTGAAGTATACGGTCCTGAAAGCTCAGGTAAAACAACTGTGGCGCTTCATGCGATTGCTGAAGTTCAGCAGCAGGGCGGACAAGCCGCGTTTATCGATGCGGAGCATGCGTTAGATCCGGTATACGCGCAAAAGCTCGGTGTTAACATCGAAGAGCTTTTACTGTCTCAGCCTGACACAGGCGAGCAGGCGCTTGAAATTGCGGAAGCATTGGTTCGAAGCGGGGCAGTTGACATTGTCGTTGTCGACTCTGTAGCCGCTCTCGTTCCGAAAGCGGAAATTGAAGGCGACATGGGAGATTCGCATGTCGGTTTACAAGCACGCTTAATGTCTCAAGCGCTTCGTAAGCTTTCAGGGGCCATTAACAAATCGAAGACAATCGCGATTTTCATTAACCAAATTCGTGAAAAAGTCGGTGTTATGTTCGGGAACCCGGAAACAACACCTGGCGGCCGTGCGTTGAAATTCTATTCTTCCGTGCGTCTTGAAGTGCGCCGTGCTGAACAGCTGAAACAAGGCAACGACGTAATGGGGAACAAAACGAAAATCAAAGTCGTGAAAAACAAGGTGGCTCCGCCGTTCCGTACAGCCGAGGTTGACATTATGTACGGAGAAGGCATTTCAAAAGAAGGCGAAATCATTGATCTAGGAACTGAACTTGATATCGTGCAAAAAAGCGGTTCATGGTACTCTTATGAAGAAGAGCGTCTTGGCCAAGGCCGTGAAAATGCAAAACAATTCCTGAAAGAAAATAAAGATATCATGCTGATGATCCAGGAGCAAATTCGCGAACATTACGGCTTGGATAATAACGGAGTAGTGCAGCAGCAAGCTGAAGAGACACAAGAAGAACTCGAATTTGAAGAATAAAAATAAAATAAGTTTCAAATGATACAAAAGGCTGAGTGAAAAACTCAGCTTTTTTGTATTTTGCAAAAAAATGATAAAAATATTGCTTTTTTTGACAACTTTTTTAGGGCTTTATTCGTCTAACAAAACGTGTGCAAAATGGAATTTATTTTGGGAGGAAAAAATGAATGACAAGCCCAACCCGCAGAAGAACTGCGAAACGCAGACGGAGAAAACTAAATAAAAGAGGAAAACTGTTGTTTGGTCTTTTAGCAGTGATGGTTTGCATTACGATTTGGAATGCTCTTCATCGAAATAGTGAAGAAAACGAACCATCTCAAGAAACTGCAGCGGTTTCAAATACCGATCAGAAAAAAGAGGTCAAAAAGAAAACTGCCAAAAAATCAGAGGAACAAATCAAAACAGTGGATCGAAACCAAAAAATCAGCAATTATTTAAAAGAGATCGGTTTCAGCGGAACAGCCATGATTGTCAGAAATGGAGAAATCGTAACAAATAAAGGTTTTGGCTATGCTGACCGTAAACACTACATTCAAAATAATCCATTGACATCTTTTTATGTCGGTTCATCACAAAAAGCGCTGATTGCAACTGCTATTTTGCAGCTTGAGGAAAAGGGGAAACTTCAGACAAGTGATCCGATAAGCACATATTTACCTCATTTTCCCAACGGACAAACGATTACTTTGAAGAATCTGCTTACACATACATCGGGGATAAACGGACATATTGAAGGAAACGGCGCCATTACTCCGGACGATTTAATAAAAGATATAGAACTTCAGGGAATCAAACGTCAGCCGGGCGTATGGGACTACAAGGATTCCAACTATTCTGTTCTTGCTTATATTATTGCTGAAGTAAGCGGTGAGCCCTATGAACAGTACATAAAGAATCATATTTTTAAACCTGCGGGAATGACGCATGCAGGCTTTTACAAAACATATGAAAAAGAACCTTATCCTGCCGTCGGGTATAAGATGGAGGGCAGCAAAACAGTTACACCGTATATACCTGATTTATCCCAGCTGTATGGAGCGGGTGATATTTATATGAGCGCTATAGATATGTACAAATTTGACCAAGCGCTGATAGACGGAAAACTGTATTCGCAAAAAAGCTATGAAAAGATGTTTACGCCAGGGAGCAGCTCCACATACGGCATGGGATTTTATGTTGCTCCCGGAAGCTATTCAAACCATGGTGTTATGCCGGGCTTCAATATCTTGAACAGCTTTAGCAAATCTGGGCAAACCATTGTTATTTTGTTCTCAAACATTCAAAATAATGCTAAATTGGGCCAAGTGAACAATAAAATATACCAGCTTCTAAATCAAGAATGATTGGCGATCTTCTTTTGGATGAATTGCATTCGGCACGTGAAAAGAAGACTGGCCTGCAAACGTTAAGATGGCAAGCTTGACAAGTATTTCCGACACATTTACAATGAAGTTGTAACATTTGTTTTTTTAACATGATTGTTAAACCATTTAAACTTGACAAGGGCGATGAACACACTCATTCCCTGTGAAGGTTCTGTATGTTGAGAAAACTAGACAATGTACATGCCGACACTTTTTAAGCAACAACCAAGTTCATAGCAAGAGGAGGTGAAAGTATGACCCCAATTATGATGGTTCTCATCTCCATTTTGCTGATTCTACTCGGTTTAGTTGTTGGCTACTTTGTTCGTAAAACCATTGCCGAAGCGAAAATTGCGGGCGCACGCGGTGCAGCCGAGCAAATTCTTGAAGATGCGAAGCGTGATGCTGAAGCACTGAAAAAAGAAGCTCTGCTTGAAGCAAAGGATGAAATCCACAAACTTCGAATAGATGCTGAACAGGAAGTTCGTGAAAGACGAAATGAGCTTCAAAAACAAGAAAACCGTTTACTCCAAAAGGAGGAAAACCTTGATCGCAAACATGAGGGAATTGATAAACGGGAAGCGATGTTGGAGAAGAAAGATCATTCTCTGAATGAACGACAACAACATATTGAAGAGATGGAAAGCAAAGTGGATGAGATGATTCGTATGCAGCAGTCTGAGTTGGAACGAATTTCGAGTCTGACTCGTGACGAAGCGAAACAAATCATTCTTGAGCGGGTTGAAAACGAGCTTTCACATGACATCGCCATCATGACAAAAGAAACTGAAAACCGTGCGAAAGAAGAGGCGGATAAGAAAGCGAAAAACATTCTTTCACTCGCCTTACAGCGCTGCGCAGCGGACCACGTTGCCGAAACAACGGTATCAGTTGTCAATCTTCCAAATGATGAGATGAAAGGACGTATCATCGGACGGGAAGGGCGTAACATTCGTACGCTTGAAACGCTGACAGGAATTGACCTGATTATTGATGATACGCCTGAAGCTGTCATTCTTTCCGGATTTGATCCGATCAGACGTGAGACAGCCAGAATTGCTCTTGATAAACTCGTTCAGGATGGCCGTATTCATCCGGCACGGATTGAAGAAATGGTTGAAAAATCTCGCCGCGAGGTCGATGACTATATTCGTGAGATGGGTGAGCAAACGACATTTGAGGTTGGCGTTCATGGCCTCCACCCAGATCTCATCAAGATCCTCGGCCGCTTAAAGTTCCGTACAAGCTACGGTCAAAATGTGCTTAAGCATTCCATGGAAGTCGCATTCTTGGCCGGTCTAATGGCATCGGAGCTTGGTGAAGACGCAAAGCTTGCTAAACGTGCGGGTCTTCTTCACGACATCGGGAAAGCAATTGACCATGAAGTAGAAGGAAGCCACGTTGAGATCGGGGTAGAGCTTGCGACCAAATATAAAGAGCACCCAGTCGTGATTAACAGTATTGCATCACACCACGGGGACGAGGAGCCGACTTCCATTATTGCTGTACTGGTAGCTGCAGCAGATGCGCTTTCCGCTGCAAGACCTGGCGCAAGAAGTGAGACGCTCGAGAATTATATTCGAAGACTTGAAAAACTCGAAGAAATTTCTGAGTCCTACGAAGGTGTTGAAAAATCATTTGCCATTCAGGCTGGACGCGAAGTGCGAATTATGGTGAAGCCGGATTCAATTAATGATCTTGAGGCTCATCGACTGGCGCGAGATATCCGCAAGCGAATTGAGGACGAGCTCGATTATCCAGGTCATATTAAGGTGACAGTAATCAGAGAGACTCGAGCCGTAGAGTATGCAAAATAAAGTGATGCGCTAAGCATCACTTTATTTTTTTGACGGCAAGGAATTTTCAAGAAGAAAGGATTTACAAAATGAGAATTTTATTTATCGGAGATGTTGTCGGTTCACCGGGCCGTGACATGGTCAAAGAATATGTACCAAAGCTAAAAACAAAATATAAGCCTCACTTTACCATTATTAATGGTGAAAACGCCGCACATGGAAAAGGCCTGACGGAAAAAATTTATCACAGCTTAATCCAGTCCGGCGCAGATGCAATCACAATGGGGAACCACACATGGGACAAAAAAGAAATATTTGATTTTATAGATGACGTTCCGAACTTGGTTCGCCCGGCAAACTTTCCTGAAGGAACACCGGGGAAAGGGATCACATATGTGAAAGCAAACGGCAAAGAACTAGCAGTCATTAATTTGCAGGGACGTACGTTTTTGCCGCCGCTTGATGACCCGTTTTTAAAAGCGGATGAATTGATCGCAGAAGCTGCGAAAAGAACACCGTACATTTTTATTGACTTTCATGCCGAAGCGACAAGTGAAAAGCTCGCACTTGGCTGGTACACGGATGGACGGGCATCGGCTGTAGTAGGAACTCATACACACGTGCAAACAGCGGATAACCGCATTTTGCCGAAGGGAACGGCATATATTACTGATGTGGGAATGACTGGCCCGTATGACGGTATACTGGGGATGGACAGAGAGACGATTATTAAGCGATTCAAAACGAACCTTCCAGTCCGGTTTACTGTCGCTGAAGGAAAAACAACGCTCAGCGGAGTTGTCATTGACATTGACGATCAAACGAAAAAAGCCGTGAAAATTGAGCGTATTTTAATCAACGATGATCACATGTTCTTTGAATAGTTGAACATATGGTTATTTTATAAAAATATTAAAAAGAAAAGCAGGAATATAGCAACTCCTTAGTGAATATAGTAAAAATGGAAGGTAGCCCGCTATTTTTGAAAAGCATTGTGGGGATGGCTTTTTGGATAGCAACATCTAATAATGATTGTTCTAATGAACACTCACTTATCCATTGTAAAACTAAGGGGGAGCAGAAATGGAAATCTTAAAAGTTTCAGCAAAATCGAGTCCAAATTCAGTGGCAGGTGCGCTTGCAGGCGTGTTGAGAGAGCGAGGAGCCGCCGAGATTCAAGCGATCGGAGCGGGTGCATTAAACCAGGCTGTAAAAGCTGTGGCGATTGCCAGGGGATTTGTGGCGCCAAGCGGCGTTGATTTGATTTGTATTCCGGCTTTTACAGATATTCAAATCGATGGGGAAGAAAGAACAGCGATTAAATTAATCGTGGAGCCTCGCTAAAAACAAATAAAGCATTCTCAACCTGTTTGCGTAATGCAAACAGGTTGTTTTTCATTTATTGTGATATTTTCTCCCGATAGTATTTTTAGCACATAAATGAGCGAATATACAAAATCAGAAATGAGCTAAAACGTTTCAAAAAAAATTTCCGCCCATTTTTCAAGACAGATACTTTTGTCCTTCTGGAAAAGACAGTTCTGTTTACGCTTATTCCATATCATGGTACAATCCGAATATAACAAGAATTTTTCAAGGAGGATTGTACATGCAGAGTGGAAAGATGAAAGCTCTAATGAAAAAGGACGGGGCGTTCGGTGCTGTGCTGACTGAAGTTCCCATTCCTGAGATTGATAAACATGAAGTCCTCATAAAAGTGAAAGCCGCTTCCATATGCGGCACGGATGTCCACATTTATAATTGGGATCAATGGGCACGTCAGAGAATCAAAACACCCTATGTTTTCGGCCATGAGTTCAGCGGCATCGTAGAGGGCGTGGGAGAGAATGTCAGCAGTGTAAAAGTGGGAGAGTATGTGTCTGCGGAAACACACATTGTCTGTGGTGAATGTGTCCCTTGCCTAACAGGAAAATCTCATGTGTGTACCAATACTGCTATAATCGGAGTGGACACGGCAGGCTGTTTTGCGGAGTATGTAAAAGTTCCAGCTGATAACATTTGGAGAAATCCCGCTGATATGGACCCGTCGATTGCTTCCATTCAAGAGCCTTTAGGAAATGCAGTTCATACCGTACTCGAGAGCCAGCCTGCAGGAGGAACGACTGCAGTCATTGGATGCGGACCGATTGGTCTTATGGCTGTTGCGGTTGCAAAAGCAGCAGGAGCTTCTCAGGTGATAGCGATTGATAAGAATGAATACAGGCTGAGGCTTGCAAAACAAATGGGAGCGACTTGTACTGTTTCTATTGAAAAAGAAGACCCGCTCAAAATTGTAAGCGCTTTAACGAGTGGAGAAGGAGCAGATCTTGTTTGTGAGATGTCGGGCCATCCCTCAGCGATTGCCCAAGGTCTTGCGATGGCTGCGAATGGCGGAAGATTTCATATTCTCAGCTTGCCGGAACATCCGGTGACAATTGATTTGACGAATAAAGTGGTATTTAAAGGGCTTACCATCCAAGGAATCACAGGAAGAAAAATGTTTTCAACATGGCGCCAGGTGTCTCAGTTGATCAGTTCAAACATGATCGATCTTGCACCTGTTATTACCCATCAGTTTCCATTAGAGGAGTTTGAAAAAGGTTTCGAACTGATGAGAAGCGGGCAGTGCGGAAAAGTAATTTTAATTCCATAAAGGGGGATAAACATGACGAAGGAATTTGAGTTTTTAAAAGCAGAGCTTAATAGTATGAAAGAAAACCATACATGGCAAGACATAAAACAGCTTGAATCTATGCAGGGCCCATCTGTCACAGTGAATCACCAAAAAGTCATTCAGCTATCTTCTAATAATTACCTCGGATTCACTTCACATCCTAGACTCATCAACGCCGCACAGGAGGCCGTTCAGCAGTATGGAGCCGGCACCGGATCAGTGAGAACGATTGCGGGTACATTTACAATGCATCAAGAGCTTGAGAAAAAGCTGGCAGCCTTTAAAAAAACGGAGGCGGCACTTGTATTCCAATCAGGCTTCACAACAAACCAAGGCGTACTTTCAAGTATTCTATCAAAAGAGGACATTGTCATCTCAGATGAATTGAACCATGCCTCTATTATTGACGGAATTCGACTGACAAAGGCGGATAAAAAGGTGTATCAGCACGTCAATATGAGTGATTTAGAGCGGGTGCTGAGAAAGTCAATGAATTATCGGATGCGTCTGATTGTGACAGACGGCGTATTTTCCATGGATGGCAACATAGCTCCTCTGCCTGATATTGTAGAGCTCGCTGAGAAATATGACGCATTTGTGATGGTGGATGACGCCCATGCATCCGGAGTACTTGGCGAAAACGGCAGGGGAACGGTGAATCACTTCGGTCTTGACGGCAGAGTGCATATTCAGGTCGGAACATTAAGCAAGGCAATCGGAGTGCTCGGCGGCTACGCTGCAGGTTCAAAGGTGCTGATCGATTATTTGCGCCATAAAGGCCGTCCATTTTTATTCAGCACATCTCATCCGCCGGCAGTCACTGCAGCTTGTATGGAAGCGATTGATGTCTTGCTTGAAGAGCCGGAGCATATGGAGCGCTTGTGGGAGAATACTGCCTATTTTAAAGCAATGCTTGTGAAAATGGGTCTGACTCTCACGAAGAGTGAAACGCCGATTCTTCCTATTTTAATAGGTGATGAAGGTGTGGCAAAGCAATTTTCAGATCAGCTCCTTTCTCGCGGTGTTTTTGCCCAAAGTATCGTTTTCCCGACTGTAGCAAAGGGAAAAGCCAGAATTCGCACGATTATAACAGCAGAGCACACCAAAGATGAACTGGATCAGGCGCTTGATGTCATCGAAAAGACGGCAAAGGAGCTCCAGCTATTGTAACAAGAGGAAGAGTTTACTCTTCCTCTTTTGATTCCTTATTGATTATTATTCTCAATGAGTGTACAATGATAGGTTGCCAGTTGTGCAGAGCTTCAATAACCTTTATACTGAAGGGTGGAAGTTTGGTTTGAAAGGAGAAAATATGACATGAATGAAAAACAAAAATTAGAGAGCGGACAAGTTCATCCATCGGACAAAAAATCCGAGAAGGATTACAGCAAGTACTTTGAAGCTGTTTACATTCCGCCTTCTTTAAAAGACGCGAAAAAACGAGGCAAGGAAGCCGTTACTTATCATAATGACTTTAAAATTTCTGAACAATTTAAAGGATTGGGAGACGGAAGAAAGTTCTATATCCGTACGTACGGCTGCCAAATGAATGAACACGATACAGAGGTTATGGCAGGGATCTTTATGGCGCTCGGTTACGAAGCGACAAACTCTGTTGACGATGCCAATGTCATTTTGTTAAATACATGTGCAATCCGTGAAAATGCTGAAAACAAGGTGTTTGGTGAGCTCGGGCACTTAAAAGCACTGAAAAAAAACAATCCCGATCTGATTTTAGGCGTGTGCGGCTGTATGTCCCAAGAGGAATCAGTCGTGAACCGTATTTTGAAAAAACATCCGTTTGTCGATATGATTTTCGGAACGCATAACATTCATCGCCTGCCGGAGCTTTTGTCAGAAGCATACCTTTCAAAAGAAATGGTTGTAGAAGTTTGGTCTAAGGAAGGGGACGTTATTGAAAACCTTCCAAAAGTCCGAAATGGAAAAATTAAGGGCTGGGTCAATATCATGTACGGCTGTGACAAATTCTGTACGTATTGCATTGTGCCTTACACACGCGGAAAAGAAAGAAGCCGCCGCCCTGAGGATATCATTCAGGAAGTGAGAAGGCTCGCAAGTGAAGGCTATAAGGAAATTACTCTGTTAGGCCAAAACGTAAACGCGTATGGAAAAGACTTTGAAGATATGACGTACGGACTTGGTGATTTGATGGATGAACTGAGAAAAATCGATATCCCGAGAATCCGTTTTACAACGAGTCATCCGCGCGACTTTGACGACCGCCTCATTGAAGTGCTGGCAAAAGGCGGAAATCTGCTTGATCACATTCATCTTCCGGTTCAATCAGGAAGCTCAGAAGTTCTCAAGCTGATGGCCCGCAAATATGACAGAGAGCGTTACATGGAGCTGGTGCGAAAAATTAAAGAAGCAATGCCAAACGCTTCTTTGACAACGGACATTATCGTCGGATTTCCAAATGAAACGGACGAACAGTTTGAAGAAACGCTTTCTCTATACCGTGAAGTGGAGTTTGACAGCGCCTATACGTTCATTTACTCTCCGCGTGAAGGCACTCCGGCTGCTAAGATGAAAGATAATGTACCGATGCGTGTGAAAAAAGAACGCCTGCAGCGTCTAAACGCACTGGTGAATGAAATTTCTGCTAAAAAAATGAAGGAATACGAAGGCAAGGTTGTCGAAGTATTAGTTGAGGGTGAAAGCAAAAATAACCCTGATATTCTTGCTGGCTATACTGAAAAAAGCAAGCTTGTCAATTTCAAAGGGCCGAAGGAAGCCATCGGCAAAATCGTCCGCGTGAAAATCCAGCAAGCGAAAACATGGTCGCTTGACGGAGAAATGGTAGGAGAAGCAATCGAGGTGAAATGAGATGACGCTCTACTCAAAAAAAGACATTGTGCAGCAGGCTCGAAACCTTGCAAAAATGATTTCTGAAACAGAAGAGGTTGATTTTTTCAAACGGGCTGAAGCGCAAATCAATGAGAATGACAAAGTGTCCACAATCGTTAATCAGATTAAAGCCCTGCAAAAGCAGGCTGTCAATCTGAAGCATTATGAAAAGCATGAAGCGCTCAAACAAGTAGAAGCAAAAATTGACGCGCTGCAAGAAGAGCTTGAAGAGATTCCTGTTATCCAGGAATTCAGAGACTCGCAAATGGAAGTAAATGACCTACTGCAGCTCGTTGCACACACCATTTCCAACCAAGTCACAAATGAAATCATCACATCAACCGGAGGCGACCTGCTGAAAGGGGAAACCGGTTCAAAGGTGAAGCATTCAAATAACAGCTGTTCTCTCTAAACACGGTGCCTTTACAGGCCCGTGTTTTTTTATCATTTGTGCGGTTAAAAATGAACTAAATAATCTATGTACCAAATGTTCAATTGGTTTTTCTGTGCTCAGCCGCGTATAAACTTTATCGCACTTATAAGTAAAGTTTCTAGGCACCCCTGCATACAATGGAACAGAAACTTTGTATTTTTATATTTTATTTATAAAAATGCACACTAGACAAATGCCCAGCATAAGATAACACGAAGAAGAACAAGGAGGCATGCCGGAATGTCTGAATACAGGGAAATTATTACGAAGGCAGTAGTAGCGAAAGGCCGAAAATTCACCCAATGCACCAACACCATCTCGCCTGAGAAAAAACCGAGCAGCATTTTGGGTGGTTGGATTATTAACCACAAGTATGACGCTGAAAAAATTGGAAAAACGGTAGAAATTGAAGGGTATTATGATATAAACGTATGGTACTCTTACGCGGACAACACAAAGACAGAGGTTGTCACAGAACGGGTAAAATATGTAGATGTCATTAAACTCAGATACAGAGACAATAATTACTTAGATGATGAGCATGAAGTGATTGCCAAAGTGCTTCAGCAGCCAAACTGCCTTGAAGTGACCATTTCGCCGAATGGAAATAAAATCGTTGTGCAGGCAGAAAGAGAATTTTTGGCGGAAGTGGTAGGGGAAACAAAGGTAGTTGTTGAGGTCAATCCTGACTGGGAAGAGGATGACGAGGAAGATTGGGAAGATGAGCTTGATGAAGAGCTTGAAGACATCAACCCGGAGTTTTTAGTGGGAGATCCTGAAGAATAAAAAAGGGACTAGGGGAGACAGTACCCCCAAGTCTCTTTTTTATATTGATATATCATTCTTTTATCACTTTTTGTTTATGTTATAATGAAGGTTGGAAAATAGAAACGTTGATACATAGTGAGGGATTAAACAATGGCCGGTTATACGCCTATGATACAGCAATATTTAAAAATAAAGGCAGAGCACCAGGATGCCTTTTTATTTTTTCGCCTGGGTGATTTTTATGAAATGTTTTTTGAGGACGCCAAAAAAGCGTCACAAGAGCTGGAAATTACGTTAACGAGCAGAGACGGCGGTGCGGCTGAAAAAATACCGATGTGCGGTGTGCCGTATCATTCTGCTTCCGCGTATATCGAACAGCTTATTAAAAAAGGATACAAAGTGGCGATCTGTGAACAGACGGAAGATCCGAAAGCCGCAAAGGGCGTTGTGAAAAGAGAAGTAGTTCAGCTGATTACGCCCGGAACTGTAATGGACGGCAAAGGCATCCATGAGTCGGAAAATAATTTTATCGCATCTGTTTCAGCCTGCTCGAACGGATACGGACTTGCTCTGTCTGATTTAACAACGGGAGAAAATTTGGCTGTTTTGATTGAACGGCTTGAAGACGTCATATCAGAAATTTATTCAGTCGGCGCACGGGAAATCGTGGTTTCAGGAAGCTTGGATGCCGATACAGTGGCACAGCTGAGAGAGCGGTGCGGTGCAACGATTTCAATTGAAGACGGAGAAACAGACGAACACGTAACGATCATTGAGCACTTAAATAATGAAGATATAACAAAAACATTTCTGCGCTTATATACGTATTTGAAAAGAACCCAAAAGCGCAGCCTTGATCATCTTCAGCCCGTGCAGGTGTATGAGCTTGAGGAAGCGATGAAAATTGACTTGTACTCAAAGCGTAATCTGGAGCTGACCGAAACGATTCGTTCGAAAAATAAAAAAGGCTCCCTTTTGTGGCTGCTGGATGAAACAAAAACGGCAATGGGAGGCCGGCTACTTAAACAGTGGATTGACCGGCCGCTTATCAGAGTCAATCAAATCGAAGAGCGCCAAGAAATGGTGGAAACATTAATGTCCCATTTCTTTGAACGGGAAGATCTGCGTGAACGTTTAAAAGAAGTATATGACTTAGAACGCCTTGCCGGCCGCGTTGCATTCGGAAATGTCAATGCCCGGGATTTGATTCAGCTGAAGGAATCGTTAAAGCAAGTGCCTGGCATCAAACAGCTGGTTGCTTCACTGGCTCATGACAAGGCCAAGGAACGTGCAAAGCGCATTGACCCTTGCGGGGATGTACTTGAACTGCTGGAAGAAGCGCTGTACGAAAACCCTCCTTTATCGGTAAAAGAAGGGAACCTGATTAAAGATGGTTATAATCAAAAGCTTGATGAATATCGTGATGCAAGCAGAAACGGAAAAGACTGGATTGCCCGCCTGGAACAGCAGGAGCGGGAATACACAGGCATTCGCTCTTTAAAGGTCGGCTTTAATAAAGTTTTCGGTTATTACATTGAAGTGACAAAAGCAAACTTGCATTTGCTTGAGGAAGGGCGTTATGAGCGGAAGCAGACGTTAACCAATGCAGAGCGCTACATTACACCTGAATTAAAAGAAAAAGAAGCGCTCATTTTAGAGGCGGAAAATAACATCTGTGAGCTGGAGTACGAGCTGTTTACCGAGCTGCGCGAGAAAGTGAAGCAGTATATTCCGCGGCTGCAGCAGCTTGCAAAACAGATGAGCGAGCTGGACGCACTGCAATGCTTTGCGACAATCAGTGAAAATCGCCACTACACGAAACCAGAGTTCTCTAAAGATGAAGTCGAAGTGATTGAAGGCAGACACCCGGTTGTTGAAAAAGTCATGGACAGCCAGGAATATGTCCCGAACAACTGTATGATGGGCGATAACAGACAAATGCTTCTCATTACAGGTCCAAACATGTCAGGGAAAAGCACGTATATGAGACAAATCGCGCTCATTTCCATTATGGCGCAAATCGGCTGCTTTGTACCCGCGAAAAAAGCGGTGCTCCCGATTTTCGATCAAATTTTTACGCGAATCGGCGCTGCAGATGATTTGATTTCCGGACAAAGTACATTTATGGTAGAAATGCTTGAAGCGAAAAATGCGATTGTCAATGCGACGAAAAACAGCCTCATTCTGTTTGATGAAATCGGGCGGGGAACGTCCACTTATGACGGCATGGCGCTGGCACAGGCGATTATTGAATATGTTCACGATCATATCGGCGCCAAGACGCTGTTCAGCACACACTATCACGAGCTGACCGTTCTTGAGGACAAGCTGCCCCAGCTGAAAAACGTTCATGTTCGCGCTGAAGAATATAACGGAACGGTTGTCTTTCTTCATCAAATTAAAGAAGGTGCGGCTGATAAAAGCTATGGTATCCATGTAGCTCAGCTTGCCGAACTGCCGGGAGATCTGATTGCGCGCGCTCAAGATATTTTAAAAGAGCTTGAGCATTCAGGAAACAAACCGGAAGTGCCGGTGCAGAAACCTCAGGTGAAAGAAGAGCCGGCACAGCTGTCCTTTTTTGACGAAGCGGAAAAGCCGGCTGAAACACCAAAGCTTTCAAAAAAAGAAAAGCAAGTGATCGATGCTTTCAAATCACTTAATATACTGGATATGACACCGCTTGAAGCGATGAATGAAATGTACAAGCTGCAAAAGAAATTACATTAAAACGGGGTGATGAATGTGGCAAAAGTCATCCAACTGTCAGATGAGCTTTCAAATAAAATAGCGGCGGGCGAGGTTGTGGAACGGCCCGCCTCAGTCGTCAAAGAATTGGTGGAAAATGCGATCGACGCTGACAGCACAGTCATTGAAATCGATATTGAGGAAGCAGGCCTTGCATCCATTCGGGTCTTGGATAACGGCGAAGGAATGGAGAATGAAGATTGCAAGCGAGCTTTCCGGCGCCACGCAACGAGTAAAATAAAAGATGAAAATGATTTATTCAGGGTGAGAACGCTCGGTTTCAGGGGAGAAGCCCTGCCGAGTATCGCGTCAGTCTCTCATCTGGAGATTACAACAAGCACTGGTGAAGGAGCTGGGACGAAGCTCGTCCTCCAAGGAGGAAACATCATTTCCGAATCGCGTTCCTCAAGCAGGAAGGGAACTGAAATTGTCGTTTCCAACCTGTTTTTTAACACACCGGCCCGTTTGAAATATATGAAAACCGTTCATACAGAGCTTGGAAACATTACAGATGTGGTTAACCGTATTGCTCTGGCGCATCCAGAGGTATCGATCCGCCTGCGCCATCATGGGAAAAACCTGCTTCAAACGAACGGAAACGGAGATGTGCGCCATGTACTGGCAGCGATTTACGGCACGGCTGTCGCCAAAAAAATGCTTCCGCTGCATGTGAGCTCCTTGGATTTTGAAGTAAAGGGATATATCGCCCTCCCAGAGATTACACGGGCGTCGAGAAACTATATGTCGTCTGTGGTCAATGGCCGTTACATTAAAAATTTCCCGCTCGTCAAAGCGGTTCATGAAGGCTATCATACGCTTCTGCCGATCGGACGCCATCCGATTACTTTTATAGAAATTACGATGGACCCGATTTTAGTCGATGTCAACGTGCATCCATCGAAGCTTGAGGTCCGGCTCAGCAAGGAAACAGAGCTTCATGACTTAATACGTGACGGAATTAAAGATGTGTTTAAACAGCAGCAGCTGATTCCTAGTGCCCAGGTCCCGAAAAAATCAGCACCTGCCATCAAAAATGAGCAGCAGTTTATAACCTTTGATGAAAAGCCTCCGGAAAAAAAAGTTCCGGAAAAATCGACTGCGCCATCTTATTCACCGATGAAGCTCAGCTCAGTCGTAAAAGAGCCGGTTGATGCGGAGGAAAAATTGCCCCCTCTCCAATTTGATGCTCCTCCTATCGTTGATCAGGAACAAACCCTTGAGGTGTCCGATGTTTCAGCAGAACAGCCTGAAACATTTGAGCAGGAATGCCATGAGGAACAGCCGCAGCCAGCGTCTGATCGGGTTCCAATTATGTACCCGATTGGCCAGATGCACGGGACTTATATATTGGCACAAAACGAAAACGGCCTATATATTATCGACCAGCACGCCGCCCAAGAACGTATTAAATATGAGTACTTCCGTGAAAAGGTGGGGGAGGTTGAGCCTGAGGTGCAGGAGATGATTGTACCGCTGACGTTCCACTACTCCACAAATGAGGCTTTGATTATTGAACAGCACAAACAAGAGCTCGAAAGCGTCGGTGTCTTTTTAGAGTCATTCGGCTCTAACAGTTACATCGTCCGCTGCCACCCAGCCTGGTTTCCAAAGGGAGAAGAAGCAGAGCTTATAGAAGAAATCATTCAGCAGGTGCTCGACTCCAAAAATATAGATATTAAAAAACTTCGCGAGGAAGCGGCGATTATGATGAGCTGCAAAGGCTCCATCAAAGCAAATCGCCACCTCAGAAACGACGAAATCAAAGCGCTTCTGGACGACCTCCGAAGCACATCAGACCCATTTACATGCCCGCACGGCCGCCCGATCATCATTCACCACTCGACATATGAGATGGAAAAGATGTTCAAACGCGTGATGTAGCGGGGGTGGTAGGCATTGATCCATTCTCTGAATGGATCAATGCTTTTTTTGTACTCCTTCGAGTGTCAGATTATAAGAAACGGTTGTAAACGTGTGAGCAGTGTTAACGCATTATACTTCATGGTTCCTCCGTATAACAAAATTTCCATTTACAGGCAATTGGGATTAATGTATATTTTGGGTGAGGGGGTGGAAACATATGGCATGTGGTCCGAAGATCATTATCTTTTTGGATGAACTTGATGATCCAAATGTGAGAATCATTTTAGAATGCAGAATTTAAATTACAACATTGTGTTTTGCTCCCTGTTCGTGTGAACAGGGAGATTTTTTCGTTTATATAACTGGTGATGTCCAAATATAGGGTGTTATGAATTTTCCATATCTGCCATCGGCTTTAAGCTGCTTCTCTATTAGGCTGGTTATCAAAAGCAAGTTCAATGATAGCCATGAAAGCTGATATCACAACAAGCAAGACATCTGGAATATAAATAGACTGCATAAAGTAATCTGCAAAACAGATCGTTATAAGATTGCTGATAAAATACAGTATAAAAGCAAAAAGTGCAGTCTTTTTCAATGAAAGTGATTTTGCCAAAATGATAGAGATAATCTTTGTGAGTGGGTCTATGATTAAACCTACAGCAAAGCAGGCTAAAATAAATAAAGCTAATGTTTGATTGGAAGCGTATGTGATGCCAAGTATGGAGAATAAGCCTTTCATCCCGAAGAAAAAGCCGCCGAAGATGACTGCAAGCGCGATGGCCGCGATAAAAGTAATAGATACAATTCCGATTAATTTTGATCTCAGGTTAAAATCTTTAGAGTGCTCGTTCTGTTCTTTTTGGTTCATGTATGACACTCCCTTCACCTGCTTACTCATACAAACAGCACCCTTGAATCAGCCCAAAATATCTATAAGTCTGTTTTCTGACGAAAATAGTATAGCATATTTTAACAAAACCAAAAAAGGCCCTTTCCACTGGGGAAGGGCCTTTTTCATCATGTTAACTCCTGAGATTCGCCGAAGCTTTCTCTTTTTTTGGCCAAATAAAATAGCTGGCTGTAATGAGAAAGTCAATGCCTATAATGACAGTCCACAGTTTAAGAATGCCGCTCAACGCCTCGGTTCGGGAAGAGTCATTGATAAAATAGATCATCCCTGCCAATAGTCCCGCACCAATTAAGTAGGCCAGCACATGTCTTAGCCAGCCTTTCGCACCGTGCTTGGCATGGTCCATTCCAAAACGTTTCAGCGGTTTTGTTCCTTTTTTTGTCACATAATATTGAAACTTTTCATCTGCCCATTGAATCATTTGTTTCCCATAAGCGATCGATATACCGATGTAAACAGCTGCAATCCCATGGGCTGCGGTCGCTGAGGCTCCGCGGTAAAGGTCCACACCAGTTGCCGCTAACAAGATCAAATCGATAACTGGAGTTAAGGCAAGGAATAGCAGTCCTAATGTATGTCGTTTGAATACGTAGCGTACAGCAAGCCCCAAAACAATGACAACCCAAAACGCAATTTCACAGAAAACAATCATCCATGCGATACCGTTCAATCCATTCCCCTCTTTTCAATACAGTTGTATTATTTAAATAATATGTTACCATCTTTGTTTTTGTAACACAACTGTATTATAAAAATTGCCCTCTCATTTTTTTCTTGTTACAATAAAGCTATGCCAAAACAAATTGACCATGAGAAAAGAAGAAAACAAATTGCAGAAGCAACGTGGCGCGTCATTTTAGAACGAGGGATGGAGGGAGCATCAGCCAGAAATATTGCAAAGGAAGCAGGATTGTCATTAGGTGCGCTGCGCCATTATTTCTCTACACAGGATGAATTGCTTGCTTTTGCAATGAAACTTGTCCAAGAAAAGGTAACGGACCGAATTAAGGACATTGCAGTGAGGGATTTGCTCCCTAAGGAAAAAGTGTTGCAAATTTTGCTTGAAATGGTCCCAACGAATGAAGAAACGATTAGAGAGATGGAGGTTTGGTTTGCTTTTACTGCTTACGCCAGACATAAAAAGGATATGTTTGATGCGAGTCATGACGGGATTTTCAGCGGCATGCGGAATCTGATTGCCTATTTAGATGAATCCGATTTACTGAAGCAGAATGCTGATAAAGACATTGAAGCTGAGAGACTTTACGCGCTTGTTGACGGCTTGGCTTTACATGCCATGCTTGACCCTGTGCGCGTGAATAAAGACCGAATCAAGCGGGTCATTATGCAGCATGTAGAGTCAATTTGCGTGGAAGATACACGTGAGACACAAAAACGACATCCTTAAGGCACTAGTGCGAAAAGCGATTCTTGTTGGGCATGCGTCCAAAAGAGTCGCTTTTTTATTTTCAAAGAACAAGGATCTCTGAAAAAAATGGAAAACAATCATGCTGTTTGGTAAAGTGGAATGAAAGACGGACTGAGGGGTGAACACTGGTCCATCGTTTAAGAACTTTACATGATAGGGATGGTATAAATGAATCTTACTTACAAGGTGCATCCAATTAAAACAAGGTATCAGGGCTGGACGAATTATTGCTATATCATTGAAGATATTGTAAGCAGATCTGCAATTGTTGTTGATCCCTCATGGGAATTGAGTAAGATAACCACTACACTTTCCGAACTCGAAGCGGAATTAAAGGCAGTCGCATTGACACACTCTCATTATGATCATGTAAATCTGGTAGACCCGCTGACGAAGATGTTTAACGCTCAAGTTTATATGTCGAAAAAAGAAATTGATTATTATCAATTCCGATGCAGAAATTTAATTAGCCTAGATGATCATCAGACGATCAGCATAGGAAACACAAGAGCACAGTGCCTTCTCACACCGGGGCATACAGCCGGCGGAATGTGTTATTTGTTTTCTGAGAGTATTTTTACCGGAGATACGGTGTTTACAGAAGGGTGCGGCATATGTGAGGATGATGGCAGCTCTGCGGAAGAGATGTTTGATAGCATTCAAAGAATAAAGTCGGAGGTTTCACCCCATGTACGGGTGTATCCTGGTCACTCATTTGGCAAATCGCCCGGCCATTCGATAAAGGATCTTTATCAGCATAATATTTACTTTCAAATTGATAAGAAAGAATATTTTGTGAAATTTCGCACTCGTAAAAACCAAAAAGGTATTTTTGATTTTAAATAATCCTTCTGAATCTATTATCCTATTTTTCTTCGAATATCTAAATGATTTTTATTTTCGAAAATGATTACATAGAAGGTGTTATTTATTTTGAAAACTCATTTGAAAGAAAATGAAGCGCATTATCATGATATGGCGCCCTATATGTAATCCGGGTCTTTTTTCTTATGTTCTGTTATATCTCCTGATCCTTTATTCCTCAATGGAAAAAAGCAGAAAAACAATGGAGCAAACTGTAGGAAAAATTAACTTGACGGATAATATTTACAGAGGTTACCATCAACATGAACATGCTACTATTTATCCGGTCATCACTATTATAAAATCATACAGAAGTGAAACACATCTACTAATCGGAAGGGTGGCTTTGAGAGAATGATCACATATGTTTTTCCAGGTCAGGGTTCACAAAAACAGGGAATGGGCAGCGGCCTATTCGATGAATTTAAAGAACTGACGGATCAGGCAGATGAGATCTTAGGATATTCTATCAAACGTCTTTGCCTGGAAAATCCTTATTCCAATTTAAACAAAACGCAATTTACTCAGCCGGCATTATATGTGGTAAACGCACTAAGCTATCTGAAAAAAATCAGGGATGAAGAAGTTAAACCTGACTTTGTCGCCGGGCACAGCTTGGGTGAATACAATGCGTTATTTGCAGCTGAAGCCTTTGATTTTGAGACAGGTTTACAGCTTGTCAGAAAAAGAGGCGAGCTGATGAGTCTGATAAGCAACGGCGGTATGGCAGCTGTTATGGGACTAAATGAAGAGCAGGTTGCAAAGGCTCTGAAAGAATATCATTTACATGATGTTGATATCGCTAATGTGAATGCCCCATATCAAATTGTAATTTCAGGAAAAAAAGATGAGATTGAAAAAGCCGCATCTCTTTTTGAAACGATGACTGAAGTTACAATGGTACTCCCCTTAAACGTAAGCGGCGCGTTTCATTCCAGATACATGAATAAAGCAAAAGAAGAATTCGAGGAGTTCCTTCATGCCTTTTATTTTTCGCCTCCGTCTATCCCGGTTATTTCTAATGTGTATGCCAAACCGTATACATACGAATTCATGAAACAGACGCTGGCTGATCAAATTAATCATTCAGTGAAATGGACTGACAGCATAAGCTACTTAATGAAAAAAGGCCATATGGAGTTTGAGGAGGTAGGGCCTGGAAATGTTTTAACTGGGTTAATTCATCGCATAAAGAAAGATGCGGAAGCAATGCCCCGCTAAAGCATTTGCCCCTATGGCCATGTATCTCATCAATCAGGTCTAAACACAGATTTCCTTTCATTTAAGGTATAAAGTTTTAAAGATTCAATCGTTCGATTGACACTGTTTCTAATTGAATAACTTTATATACTGTTACATAAAGAGGCTGATAAATTAAGTTAGACATTTGAACTATGTCAGCCGGTCTGTCAAACCATCGCTCCCACATCTAGATGGTCCATTTTTAAACCGCACCCACCAATCATAGAGTCGATGTTCTTTGCTGATCCTGTTATCATGTTACATCAATTTTGAGATATCAACATACATCTACGATCACGTCATAAATGAACCGCATCCAGAGCACCAATAGCAATCCTTCCAAGTTGAATCTCCTTTACTTTTTCACATATGTCTTTTCCATTTATTAATTTCATTTCAATCGCTGCTATGTGCTTTAACAACATGCATGGAAATGAGAAATCCAATAGCCGTCATAAATATAAAAAAAGAAGGTTATACACATGAATGAACCGCTTGTTTTTATGTTTTCCGGGCAAGGTTCCCAATACTATCACATGGGGAAAGAACTATTTAAGGAAAATACCGTGTTTCGCCAATCAATGCTTGAAATGGATGCCATTGCAGCACGGCGAATCGGCACATCCATTGTTGAAGAAATCTACCATCCAGGTAAACGTGTGTCAGATCCGTTTGACAGTATTCTTTTTTCCCACCCCGCCATTTTTATGATTGAGTATTCCTTATATAAGGTTTTGGAAGACAGGGGAATTTATCCTGATTACGTATTGGGATCAAGTCTGGGAGAATTCGCAGCAGCGGCAGTTTCTGGTGTGTCAGACGCAGAGGATATGCTGGATTGCATACTTGAACAGGCTATTATCATCCAGAATTCCTGCGATAAAGGAAAAATGCTGGCCATTCTTGACAAACCGCAATTGCTGAATGATCATCCGCAACTGTTTGGAAATAGTGAACTCATTTCTATCAATTATGATTCGCACTTCGTCATTTCTGGTGAAGAAGATCATATAAGGAAGATTATGGAGGATTTAAAGGAGAAGCAGATTCTTTGCCAGCTGCTTCCTGTGTCCTATGCCTTTCATTCTTCGCTTATTGATCCGGCAGAGAGTGCCTATGCAGAATTTTTAAGATCAAAATCTTTTCAAAAACCGTCAATACCGATTGTATCGAGCTTAACGGGAAGCTGCCTTCACGTAATGGACGAGAATTTCTTTTGGAATGCGGTCAGAAAGCCAATGATGTTTCGTGAAGCGATTCGATATTTGGAAAGCCAGCATACATGCAAGTTTATCGATTTAGGGCCATCCGGCACCTTAGCTGCTTTTGTGAAACAGCTGATTCCGGGTGATTCAGCTGACCGTTGCTGCTCAATCATAACACCATTTCATCAGGAGCTGAAAAATCTGAATACGGTTGAGTATTTCCGTACACCAGAAAGGAAGTTTACAAGATGATTACATATGTCTTTCCAGGGCAAGGCTCCCAGCAAAAGGGGATGGGACAAGGGCTATTTGAACAGTATCAGCATTTGACAGATCAAGCAGATCAAATATTGGGCTATTCAATAGAGAAGCTATGTACCGAAAAATCATATCTGGATGTAAATCATACTGAATACACGCAGCCGGCTTTGTATGTTGTTAATGCACTCAGTTACTTGAAGAGAGTGGAGGAGACCGGCAGAAAACCTGATTTTGCGGCAGGACACAGCTTAGGAGAATACAATGCGCTGATGGCAGCCGGTGCATTTGATTTTGAAACCGGATTAAGGCTCGTCAAAAAAAGAGGAGAATTGATGGGACGAATTACAGGGGGCGGAATGGCTGCTGTGATCGGCCTGAGTAAGGAACAAGTTACAGCCGTTTTAGAAGAGCACCGTCTTTATGACATTGATGTGGCAAATGAAAATACGCCCCAGCAAATTGTGATTTCTGGCCCGAAAAAAGAGATTGAAAAAGCTCGGGCTGTTTTTGAAAACACCAAGGATGTAAAGCTGTTTCATCCATTAAATGTGAGCGGAGCTTTTCATTCCAGATATATGAATGAAGCCAAACAGGTATTTAAGCAATATATTGACTCATTCCAGTTTGCACCTTTGGCGATCCCGGTTATCTCCAATGTCTACGCAGAGCCATACCATCAAGACAGATTAAAAGATACATTATCTGAACAAATGGACAACACAGTGAAATGGACGGACAGCATTCGTTTTCTGATGGGAAGAGGAGAAATGGAGTTTGCAGAGATTGGGCCTGGAACTGTTTTAACCGGTCTCATTCATCGGATTAAAAATGAAGCTGAACCATTGACATATATACCGAAAAAGAACCCCGCGATCAGTGCGCATCTAAAGGAGCAACGCAATGTTCAAGCCGGGATTACGGCAGAATCTTTAGGAAGTGCTGAATTTAAACAAGATTATCATCTTACATATGCTTATCTTGCAGGAGGAATGTACCGCGGCATTGCTTCGAAAGAAATGGTAGTAAAGCTGTCAAGAGCGGGAATGATGGGGTTCTTTGGCACAGGAGGTCTGAGCCTGAAAGAGGTTGAAGATGCGATCCATGCTATACAAGGTGAATTAGGAAAAGGACAAGCCTACGGCATCAATCTGGTCCACAATATGAAACATACTGAATCAGAAGAAAAAATGATCGATCTTTTATTGAGGAATCAAGTGAGCATTGTGGAGGCTTCAGCATTTTTAAGTGTCACTCCTGTATTAGTAAGGTATCGCGCAAAAGGAGTGAAACGAAATCAAAATGGTGACGTTATATGCTCAAATCGTCTCATAGCAAAAATATCACGGCCGGAAGTTGCAGAATCATTTCTGAGTCCTGCGCCTGAGAATATGCTGCAAAAGCTTTTAGGAGAAAATAAAATCACTATGAACGAAGCTGAGTTGTTGCGGTGCATTCCGATGGCTGACGATATTTGTGTAGAAGCTGATTCAGGCGGTCATACAGATGGCGGTGTGGCATACAGCCTGATGCCGGCGATGACATCTTTAAGAGATGAAATGATGAAAAAATATCAATACCGGAAAAAAATAAGAGTTGGTGCAGCTGGAGGAATTGGAACACCTGAGGCAGCGATGGCGGCTTTTATGCTAGGGGCTGATTTTATTCTAACAGGCTCAATCAATCAATGTACGGTTGAGGCGGCAACAAGTGATAAAGTAAAGGATTTGCTTCAGCAGATGAATGTACAAGATACAGCCTATGCGCCTGCAGGTGATATGTTTGAATCGGGCAGTAAAGTGCAGGTGCTAAAGAAAGGCGTGTTCTTTCCCGCACGGGCAAACAAGTTATATGAACTGTATCAGCGGTATGGGTCTATACGTGAGCTGGATGCAAAGATGCTGGCCCAGCTTGAGGAGAAATACTTTAAACGCAGTATAGAAGACATATATAAAGATATTGCATTGCATTATCCCGCGGCAGACATTGAGAAGGCTGAACAAAACCCGAAGCATAAAATGGCTTTGATTTTCCGATGGTACTTCAGATACAGTTCAAAATTGGCAATCAGCGGAAGCGAACATTCGAAGGTCGATTATCAAATTCACTGCGGTCCCGCGCTGGGAGCCTTTAATCAATGGGTTAAAGGGTCGCAATTAGAAAATTGGCGAAACCGCCATGTGGATGAAATCGGGAAAAAATTAATGACAGAAACGGCAGTATTGCTTCATGAACGGATGCAATCGATGTATCAGCCGTCGCATGAAACAGACAACATAAAAATAAAAGTTTGAATATTATGAAAATATACCTATAAAAATCATTAAAATAATCCCTTGAAGGAGAGAGCGCATTATGGATAAACAGAGAATCTTTGAAGTATTAATCACCAATATTTGCGAGGTGCTTCCTGAATTAGACGGACACAGATTTGAGCCTGAAGATCAGTTAGTTGAGCTAGGAGCTGACTCTGTAGACAGAGCTGAAATTATCACGATGGTGCTAGAGGATTTATCGTTAAAAATCCCTCGCATTGAGCTATCCGGGGTGAAAAACATCGGTGAATTAGCTGAGGTGCTTTATGACAAAGTGCAATCTGCCTGAGGTGGTGGTGACCGGTGTAGGCGTTACGGCCTCTATCGGTCAAGGGAAAGAGGACTTTGCTTCCTCGCTGCTGTCCGGCAGACATGCCTTTGATGTCATGAAGCGTTCAGGCAGACAAAAAGACAGCCGGTTTATCGGAGCCGAAATTGCGTCATTGTCTTATCCTGACCGACTCTCTAAAAAAATGTTGCGAAAAGCATCATTCTCCAGCCGCGCTGCATTGGTAACTCTCACAGAGGCTTGGGAGGAGGCTGAATTGGACGATGCAGATTCCTCACGTATCGGACTGGTTGTTGGCGGATCAAATTTTCAACAGAGAGAAAACTTTGAAGTTTATGAAAGGTATCAAGACCGCTCCGGTTTTATTTCTCCGGCGTATGGTCTGTCTTTCATGGACAGCGATCTTTGCGGGATATGTACAGATCAGTTTGGCATCACGGGATTAGCATATACGGTGGGAGGAGCTTCGGCCAGCGGCCAGTTAGCAGTCATTCATGCGATTCAGCAAGTCCTGTCAGGCGAAGTTGATACTTGCATAGCACTTGGTGCTTTAATGGATCTTTCTTATATGGAATGCGAGGCGCTAAGGGCTTTAGGCGCTATGGGGACGGACAAATATGCTGATGAACCTGAAAATGCGTGCCGTCCCTTCGATCAAAACAGAGACGGGTTTATCTATGGAGAATCGTGCGGTGCATTGGTAATAGAACGAAAGGAGACGGCTTTACGAAGAGGTCTAAAACCTTATGCAGCATTGTCTGGCTGGTCAATCAAACTGGACGGAAACCGGAATCCTGATCCTTCATTAGAAGGAGAGATTCATGTCATCCAGAAGGCACTGGAGCGTGCCAGGCTTTTACCAGAAGATATTGATTATATTAATCCTCATGGAACAGGCTCTTTTATTGGAGATGAAATAGAATTAAAGGCGCTCCGTGCATGCCGGCTTTCCCATGCTTATATCAATGCAACAAAATCGATAACCGGACACGGGCTTAGTGCGGCGGGCATCGTAGAGATTATTTCTGTTTTGCTGCAAATGAAAAAATCTGCCCTGCATCCGAGCAGGAATTTGGATCATCCAATCGATGATTCCTTTCATTGGGTAAATGAGAAATCGATTTCATACCGCATCAAAAATGCGCTGAGCTTAAGCATGGGGTTTGGCGGAATGAACACCGCGGTTTGTATACAAAACATTGAGAAATGTGGAGGCGAATCATAAATGGTTTCAGCCGGAATAGAAGCGATGAATGTCTTTGGCGGAACGGCATACCTTGATGTCATGGAGCTGGCCAAATACAGACACTTAGATACTGCGAGATTTGAAAATTTATTAATGAAAGAAAAAGCGGTAGCACTGCCTTATGAAGATCCCGTGACCTTCGGAGTCAATGCAGCTAAGCCGATTATTGATGCTTTATCTGAAGCAGAGAAGGACCGGATTGAATTGCTGATCACTTGCTCTGAATCCGGGATCGACTTTGGGAAATCGTTAAGTACATATATCCATGAATATTTAGGTCTCAACCGCAACTGCCGTTTGTTTGAGGTTAAACAGGCGTGTTATTCAGGGACAGCGGGATTTCAGATGGCGGTGAATTTTATATTATCCCAGACTTCTCCGGGTGCCAAAGCACTGGTTATCGCCAGTGATATTTCACGTTTTTTAATCGCTGAGGGCGGAGACGCTTTAAGCGAAGATTGGTCTTATGCGGAACCGAGCGCCGGAGCGGGAGCGGTGGCCGTTTTAGTTGGCGAAAATCCCGAGGTGTTTCAAATAGATCCCGGAGCAAATGGTTATTACGGCTATGAAGTGATGGACACGTGCCGCCCCATTCCCGACAGTGAAGCGGGAGATTCTGATCTGTCTTTAATGTCATATTTGGATTGCTGCGAACAGACTTTTCTGGAATATCAAAAGCGTGTACCGGGTGCCAATTATCAGGACACGTTTCAATATCTTGCTTACCATACGCCCTTTGGCGGGATGGTGAAAGGTGCGCACCGGACAATGATGCGTAAGGTAGCGAAGGTGAAAACATCCGGGATTGAGACGGATTTTTTAACTCGGGTAAAACCAGGTTTAAACTACTGTCAACGGGTTGGAAATATTATGGGGGCAGCCTTGTTTCTGGCATTGGCCAGCACGATAGACCAAGGGAGATTTGATACGCCTAAACGAATTGGCTGTTTTTCCTACGGATCCGGCTGCTGTTCTGAATTTTACAGCGGAATTACAACTCCGCAAGGCCAGGAGCGTCAGCGAACATTTGGTATTGAGAAGCATTTGGATCGCCGGTATCAGCTCTCCATGGAAGAGTATGAGCTATTGTTTAAGGGGAGCGGGATGGTGCGGTTTGGGACGCGCAATGTAAAGCTGGACTTTGAGATGATACCGGGCATCATGCAGTCCACTCAAGAGAAGCCGCGCTTGTTTTTAGAAGAAATTTCTGAGTTTCATCGGAAGTACAGGTGGATCTCGTGACCTATCAAACGATAAAGGTCCGCTTTCAAGCATCGGTTTGCTATATTACCTTTCACCGTCCTGAAGCGAATAATACGATTAATGACACGCTGATAGAAGAATGCTTGCAAGTGTTAAACCAATGTGAAACATCAACGGTGACGGTTGTCGTTTTAGAGGGGCTTCCCGAGGTGTTTTGTTTCGGAGCGGATTTTCAAGAAATCTATCAGGAAATGAAAAGGGGCAGAAAACAGGCAAGCTCCCAAGAGCCTCTCTATGATTTGTGGATGAAATTGCAGACCGGCCCTTATGTCACGATTTCGCATGTCAGGGGAAAAGTGAATGCCGGCGGTCTTGGATTTGTATCTGCCACAGATATTGCCATTGCTGATCAGACGGCGTCATTCAGTCTCTCTGAGCTGCTATTCGGCCTGTACCCTGCTTGTGTTTTACCGTTTCTGATCCGCCGTATCGGCCGGCAGAAAGCGCATTATATGACGCTTATGACAAAGCCGATTTCCGTTCAGGAAGCCAGTGAATGGGGGTTAATAGATGCTTTTGATGCTGAAAGTGACGTGCTGCTGAGAAAGCATTTATTGCGTTTGCGGAGGCTGAATAAAAAAGGAATCGCACATTATAAACAGTTTATGAGCTCACTTGATCATCAAGTCAGTCGTGCGAAAGCCACCGCTTTAACTGCAAATCAAGACATGTTTTCTGATCCTCAAAACCAAATGGGAATCATCAGGTATGTTGAAACAGGACAATTCCCATGGGAGGATCAGTAACCGTTTAAAAATGACAATCAGAACCGTTAGGAGGACATCATGACGCATTCTGTTGTAGAGCTTATCGAAATTGAATCCGCCATTATTCAGGTAAAGATGCAAGATCGCACTCATAAAAACGCGTTTTCACAAGAACTTACAGACGATTTAATTCAAGCGTTTGAATACATACGGCAGAATCCCAAATACAAAGCGGTCATTTTGACAGGATATGATAATTATTTTGCTTCAGGAGGAACGCAAGAAGGACTGCTTCGAATTCAACAGGGATTGACCAAGTTCACTGATGACAATCTTTATTCTCTGGCGCTGGATTGCGAGATTCCAGTTATTGCGGCAATGCAGGGCCATGGAATTGGAGGCGGCTTTGTCATGGGGCTCTTTGCTGACATTGTCATTCTGAGCAGAGAAAGCGTGTATACGGCTAATTTTATGAAATACGGATTTACGCCTGGAATGGGCGCTACCTTTATCGTTCCTAAAAAACTGGGTTTCAGCCTGGCCCAGGAAATATTATTGAATGCGGGCAGCTACCGCGGAGCTGATCTTGAAAAAAGAGGGGTTCCTTTTAAGGTGCTGCCCCGTGCAGAAGTGTTAGATTATGCAGTGGAGCTGGCGCAAGAACTGGCGGAAAAGCCGAGAAACTCACTGGTTACACTGAAAGATCATTTGGTTGCCCCGCTTCGCGATCAGCTGCCGCGCGTCATTGAACAGGAATTGATGATGCATGAGAAAACATTTCATCATGAAGAAGTCAAAAGTAGAATCAAAGGTTTATATGGTAATTAACTGAAAATATATATAAATTTTGCAGGTGAAATGGAGGCAGCGTGATGAGAAATAATGATAATATCCGCATATTAACTAATCCTTCTGTCAGTCATGGGGAGCCTTTACATATATCTGAAAAGCAGCCGGCAACAATACCTGAAGTTTTATACAGAACGGCGACGGAGCTTGGGGATACAAAGGGAATCATTTATTTGCAGCCGGATGGAACTGAAGTTTACCAATCATACAGACGATTATGGGATGATGGATTGCGCATTGCGAAGGGGCTTCGCCAATCAGGCCTGAAAGCAAAACAAAGCGTGATTTTGCAGCTTGGTGACAATTCACAGCTTCTCCCTGCGTTCTGGGGGTGTGTGTTAACAGGGGTTGTTCCGGCTCCATTAGCCGTTCCGCCAACGTATGCTGAATCGAGCAGCGGCACTCAAAAGCTGAAAGACGCATGGACGCTTCTTGATAAGCCAGCGGTGATTACGGACCGGGGGATGCATCAGGAAATGCTCGATTGGGCAAAAGAACAAGGGCTTGAAGGGTTCAGGGCAATTATTGTAGAGGATCTGCTCAGCGCTGAAGCGGACACAGATTGGCATCAATCCAGTCCTGAAGACTTAGCGCTTTTATTGCTGACTTCAGGCAGTACGGGAACGCCCAAAGCAGTTATGCTTAATCATCGTAACATTATGAGCATGGTGAAAGGGATTATTCAAATGCAAGGCTTCACCAGAGAGGATATTACGTTTAACTGGATGCCGTTTGACCATGTCGGAGGGATCGGAATGCTGCATTTGCGGGATGTTTATCTTGGCTGTCAGGAAATTAACGTCTCAAGCGAAACGATCTTAATGGAGCCGTTGAAATGGCTGGATTGGATTGATCATTACCGAGCTTCTGTTACGTGGGCGCCGAATTTTGCGTTTGGTCTGGTTACTGATTTTGCAGAAGAAATAAAAGATAAGAAATGGGATCTGTCTTCAATGCGATACATGCTCAATGGCGGTGAAGCAATGGTAGCCAAGGTAGGGCGTAGAATACTTGAGCTTTTAGAACCACATGGACTGCCTGCTGACGCCATCCGACCTGCCTGGGGAATGTCCGAAACTTCATCGGGCGTTATTTTTTCTCATGAATTTACCCGGGCTGGAACAAGTGATGATGATCATTTTGTTGAAATAGGCTCTCCAATCCCCGGCTTCTCTATGAGAATTGTGAATGACCATAATGAATTGGTTGAAGAGGGTGAGATCGGCCGTTTTCAAGTCTCGGGTCTTTCTGTTACTAGCGGTTATTACCAGCGGCCTGATTTGAATGAGAGTGTGTTTACAGAAGACGGCTGGTTTGAAACCGGAGATCTTGGCTTTTTGCGAAACGGGCGCTTAACCATAACAGGCCGTACGAAAGATGCAATTATCATTAACGGCATTAATTATTACAGTCATGCAATTGAGTCTGCAGTTGAAGAATTACCTGAAATTGAAACTTCTTATACTGCTGCTTGCGCTGTCCGTCTGGGCCAGAATTCAACAGATCAGCTGGCTATCTTCTTTGTTACTTCCGCAAAATTAAATGATGAGCAGATGTCTCAGCTTCTTAGAAACATACAAACCCATGTCTCACAGGTGATCGGAGTCACCCCGGAATATTTGCTGCCTGTACAAAAAGAAGAGATTCCAAAAACGGCTATCGGAAAGATCCAGCGCACCCAGCTAAAAACTTCATTTGAAAATGGAGAGTTCGACCACTTGCTACATAAACCCAATCGGATGAACGATGCAGTCCAGGATGAGGGGATACAGCAAGCAGACCAGGTGAAAAGAGTAAGGGAAGAAATACAGAAGCATCTGCTCACCTGTTTGACTGAGGAGCTGCACGTTTCCCACGATTGGGTGGAGCCAAATGCAAATATCCAAAGTCTTGGTGTGAATTCTATCAAGATGATGAAGCTCATTCGATCGATCGAGAAAAACTATCATATCAAACTAACAGCCAGAGAGATACATCAATATCCTACAATTGAACGCTTAGCCAGCTATCTATCAGAACATGAAGACCTCAGCAGCTTGTCTGCTGACAAAAAGGGCACGGACACATATAAAACCGAACCGGAAAGGAGTCAGGCAACTTTTCAGCCTCTCTCTGAGGTTCAAAAAGGATTATGGACATTGCAAAAAATGTCACCCGAAAAAAGTGCATATCACGTACCTCTCTGTTTTAAATTTTCGTCAGGGCTTCACCATGAAACATTCCAGCAGGCTTTCGGCCTTGTATTGAATCAGCACCCAATCTTAAAGCACGTCATCCAAGAGAAAGACGGAGTGCCATTTCTTAAAAATGAGCCAGCACTTTCAATTGAAATCAAGACAGAAAATATCTCAAGTTTGAAAGAGTCTGATATTCCTGCTTTTCTTAGAAAGAAAGTAAAGGAACCGTATGTAAAGGAAAACAGCCCGTTAGTGCGTGTCATGAGCTTTTCCAGATCTGAACAAGAGCATTTTTTATTAGTTGTCATTCACCATTTGATTTTTGACGGAGTTTCGTCTGTCACATTTATACGCAGTCTGTTTGATACCTATCAGCTTCTTTTAAAAGGACAGCAGCCGGAAAAAGCTGTTTCTCCTGCCATTTATCATGATTTTGCGGCATGGGAGAAAAACATGCTTGCCGGCAAAGACGGTGTGAAGCACCGTACATATTGGCAGAAACAGCTATCGGGAACTTTGCCGAATCTTCAGCTGCCTAATGTCAGCGCAAGTTCAGTCGATTCTCAGTTTAGAGAGGATACATACACCAGGCGGTTGTCCAGCGGCTTCATGAATCAGGTCAGAACGTTTGCGAAAGAGCATTCTGTAAATGTCACGACGGTATTCTTAAGCTGCTATATGATGCTGCTTGGCCGTTACACAGGCCAAAAAGAACAGATCGTCGGCATGCCGGCCATGGTGAGGCCGGAAGAAAGATTTGATGATGCCATTGGACATTTTCTCAATATGCTCCCGATTCGGAGTGAGCTGAACCCGGCAGACACTTTTTCTAGCTTTATATCAAAATTGCAATTAACGATATTGGATGGGCTTGATCATGCAGCATATCCTTTTCCAAAAATGGTGAGGGATCTGAATATTCCTCGCAGTCAAGCAGGTTCACCGGTATTTCAAACCGCTTTTTTCTATCAGAATTTTCTTCAATCCGGAAGCTATCAAAGCTTGCTGAGCCGCTATGCTGACTTCTTTTCTGTCGATTTCGTTGAGTATATTCACCAAGAGGGCGAATACGAATTAGTATTTGAACTGTGGGAAACAGAAGAAAAAATGGAGCTGAACATCAAGTACAATACTGGGCTGTTTGATGCGGCTTCTATATCCGCCATGTTCGACCATTTTGTTTATGTAACAGAGCAGGCGATGTTGAATCCTTCTCAGCCTTTAAAAGAGTATTCTTTATTACCTGAGGCAGAGAAGCAGATGATTCTCAAAACATGGAACGCCACAGGAAAAACGTATCCATATATAACTTTTCATGAGTTGTTTGAGCAGCAGGCGAAAAAGACGCCTGATAGAGCGGCTGTCAGCTATGAAGGTCAAACATTGACGTATCGGGAGCTTGATGAGAAAAGCACACAGCTGGCCATTTATTTGCAGGCGCATGGAGTGGGTCCTGACCGTCTGGCGGGGATCTATGTGGATCGATCGCTGGACATGCTAGTGGGTTTATTAGCGATCCTCAAGGCTGGGGGAGCGTATGTGCCGCTAGACCCGTCCTATCCGGCTGAACGATTAGAATACATGCTTGAGGACAGTGAAGTTTTCATTACACTGACGACATCGGAATTAGTAAATACGTTGAGTTGGAACGGTGTCACAACAGCCCTTTTAGATCAAGATTGGGATGAAATTGCTCAAACAGCCTCTGATCGAAAAGTGCTTACACGCACTGTCACGCCAGAGAACTTGGCATATGTCATTTATACATCCGGCAGCACAGGAAAGCCAAAAGGTGTCATGATACCACATAAAGCTTTGACAAACTTTCTCGTTTCGATGGGGGAAACACCAGGTCTTACGGCAGAGGATAAAATGCTTGCTGTCACAACCTACTGTTTTGATATTGCAGCTCTGGAATTATTTTTGCCTTTAATAAAGGGCGCACACTGCTATATTTGTCAAACGGAGCATACAAAAGACGTTGAAAAACTGAAACGGGACATCCGCGCGATCAAACCGACAGTGATGCAGGCAACCCCCGCTACGTGGAAGATGCTCTTTTATTCAGGCTGGGAAAATGAAGAGAGCGTGAAAATTTTATGCGGTGGCGAAGCATTGCCTGAGACATTAAAACGATATTTCTTAGATACGGGCAGCGAAGCCTGGAATATGTTCGGGCCAACCGAAACAACTATCTGGTCAGCGGTTCAGCGCATTAACGTTGAATGCTCTCATGCCACGATAGGAAGGCCAATCGCCAATACACAAATCTATATTACGGATTCTCAGCTCGCGCCAGTGCCGGCAGGTGTTCCGGGTGAGCTGTGCATTGCAGGAGACGGTGTGGCGAAGGGCTACTACAAAAAGGAAGAATTAACGGATTCGAGATTCATTGACAACCCTTTTGAGCCTGGGTCTAAGCTTTATAGAACGGGAGACATGGCCCGTTGGCTTACGGGAGGGCGAATTGAATATATAGGCCGCATCGATAATCAAGTAAAAATCCGCGGATTCCGTATTGAACTTGGTGATATTGAAAGCAGGCTTAGTGAGCATCCCGGCATTCTGGAATGCGTTGTGGTCGCAGATATGGATAACCTAGCTGCCTATTATACAGCTAAACATGCAAATGCTTCTCTCACAGCGAGAGAGCTGCGTCATTTTGTGAAAAACGCTTTGCCTGCCTATATGGTGCCTTCTTATTTTATTCAGCTTGATCATATGCCGTTAACTCCGAACGGAAAGATAGATAGAAACAGCCTTAAGAATATCGATTTATCAGGGGAGCAGCTAAAGCAAAGGCAGACCTCTCCTAAGAACATTCAGGATACTGTTTTTACCATTTGGCAGGAAGTGCTGAAAACGAGTGACATTGAATGGGATGACGGATTTTTCGATGTGGGCGGGGATTCGCTTCTCGCGGTCACTGTGGCTGATCGTATCAAACATGAACTATCCTGTGAGTTTTCTGTCACAGACCTGTTTGAGTATTCAACGATTAAAAATATCAGCCAGTACATCACTGAACAGCGAATGGGCGATGCAAGTGACCATATGCCGACAGACCCGGCAGCTCATATAGAAGATCAGTCTACCGAGATGAGTGATCTCCCGGACTATTATGACGATAGTGTGGCGATTATTGGCATATCGTGTGAATTTCCAGGGGCAAAAAATCATGATGAATTTTGGGAGAACCTCAGAGACGGCAAGGAAAGCATTGCGTTTTTCAATAAAGAAGAGCTTCAGCGCTTTGGCATTTCAAAGGAGATAGCGGAGAATGCCGACTATGTCCCTGCTAAAGCTTCAATTGATGGGAAAGACAGATTTGATCCAAGCTTCTTTCAAATCTCTCCTAAAGACGCTGAATTTATGGACCCTCAGCTTCGGATGCTGCTGACTCATTCATGGAAAGCAATAGAAGATGCCGGTTATGCTGCGAGGCAGATTCCGCAAACCAGTGTTTTTATGTCGGCAAGCAATAATTCTTATCGCGCGCTGCTGCCGTCAGATACAACAGAGAGCCTGGAGACGCCGGACGGCTATGTTTCGTGGGTGCTTGCACAGAGCGGGACGATTCCGACAATGATTTCTCATAAGCTCGGGCTGAGAGGGCCAAGCTATTTTGTCCATGCCAACTGCTCATCCTCTCTGATTGGATTGCATTCTGCCTATAAGAGCCTCCTGTCGGGTGAATCTGATTATGCTTTAGTTGGCGGTGCAACGCTGCATACCGAGTCAAATATCGGATATGTGCATCAGCCTGGGCTGAACTTTTCGAGTGATGGACATATTAAAGCTTTTGACGCTTCAGCTGACGGAATGATAGGCGGTGAGGGCGTTGCTGTTGTATTGCTGAAAAAAGCAGCTGATGCAGTAAAGGACGGGGATCATATCTATGCCTTGCTGAGAGGCATTGGTGTAAATAACGACGGCGCTGACAAAGTCGGCTTTTATGCTCCAAGCGTTAAAGGCCAGGCTGACGTGGTCCAACAGGTCATGAATCAAACGAAGGTACAGCCTGAATCCATCTGCTATGTAGAAGCACACGGGACCGGAACGAAGCTGGGGGACCCGATCGAGCTGGCGGCTTTAACAAACGTTTACAGGCAATATACAAATAAAACGCAATTTTGCGGCATTGGGTCGGTGAAAACCAATATCGGACATTTAGATACAGCCGCCGGTCTTGCGGGCTGCATTAAGGTTGTGATGAGTCTTTATCATCAAGAGCTTGCACCGAGTGTCAATTATAAGGAGCCGAATCCAAATACAGACTTAGCCAGCTCTCCTTTTTACGTCGTCGATCAAAAGAAAACGTTAAGCCGTGAGATCAAAACGCACAGGGCTGCACTTAGCTCGTTCGGGCTTGGCGGGACAAATACCCATGCCATTTTTGAACAATTCAAAAGGGATTCAGATAAGGGAAAGATAGACGGAACCTGCATCGTCCCGATCTCGGCGAAAAATAAAGAGAGGCTGCAAGAGTATGCAGAAGACATTCTGGCCTATTTAGAAAGAAGAGGGTTTGAGAACAGCCAGCTGCCTGATTTTGCGTATACCCTTCAGGTGGGGCGCGAAGCGATGGAGCATCGCGTTGTCTTTATTGCCGATCATGTAAATGAGTTAAAACAGAGGCTCACAGATTTTATCAATGGAAATACAGCGATTGAAGGCTGTTTTCAAGGAAGTAAGCACAATGCCAGAGAGGTTTCATGGCTGACGGAGGATGAGGACAGCGCTGAACTCATACGTAAGTGGATGGCCAAAGGAAAAGTAAACAAGCTTGCAGAAATGTGGAGCAAGGGAGCGCATATAGATTGGATGCAGCTTTACAAGGGAGAGCGCCCAAACAGAATGAGTCTGCCGACTTATCCATTTGCAAAGGAACGATACTGGCCGTCGCAGGATGACCGCAAACCGGTGGCGCAGATATCCGGAAATCAGACAGGGATCGGCTCTATTCATCCATTGCTTCATCAGAATACATCTGATTTTTCTGAACAGAAATTCAGTTCGGTTTTCACTGGTGACGAATTTTTCCTGAGAGACCATGTGGTAAGAGGAAAGCCTGTGCTTCCTGGTGTTGCGTACCTTGAAATGGCGTACGCGGCTATAAACCAGGCGGCAGGAAGTGAAATTGGCCAAGATGTCAGAATCAGATTGAATCATACAGTCTGGGTTCAGCCTGTTGTGGTTGACAGACATTCAGCTCAAGTGGATATCAGTCTCTTTCCTGAAGAAGATGGAAAAATCACCTTTGACATTTACAGTACACAGGAAGACGGGGACGACCCTGTTATTCATAGTCAAGGCAGTGCGGAGCTGGCATCTGCCGCCGAAACACCAGTCGCAGATCTCACTGAAATTTCACGCCGCTGCGGCAAAGGAAAGATGTCGCCTGATCAATTTTACGAAGAAGGCAGAAGCAGAGGAATGTTCCATGGTCCGGCCTTTCAAGGAATTAAGAATGTGAATATAGGAAACAGAGAGGTTTTGGCGCAGCTGCAGCTTCCAGAAATCGTTTCTGGAACGAATGAACAGTTTGTGCTGCACCCAAGTATCATGGATTCCGCTTTGCAGACAGCAACAATATGTATCATGCAGGAATTGACGGATCAAAAGCTGATTTTGCCATTTGCGCTTGAGGAGCTTGAAGTGATCAAAGGGTGTTCTTCTTCTATGTGGGCTTATGCTCGCTTAAGTGACAGCGATCACTCCGGAGGGGTTGTTCAGAAAGCGGATATCGATGTCATTGACGAGAGTGGAAGCGTATGTGTCAGGATCAAAGGATTTTCAACGAGAGTATTAGAAGGGGAGGTTCATACTTCAAAGCCTTCAACACGGCACGAACGCTTAATGCTTGAACCGGTGTGGGAAAAACAGAATGAAGAACGAGAGGACGAAGATCTTTCGTACACGGAGCATATCATTGTTCTCTTCGAAACTGAACGAAGTGTCACAGACAGCATTGCCTCCCACATGAAAGATGCCCGTGTGATTACTCTAAACGAAGCTGTAGGACATATTGCTGAACGTTATCAATGTTACATGCAGAACATTTTTGAACTCCTGCAAAGCAAGGTCCGTGAGCTTTCTGCAGGCCGTATCATCATTCAAGCGATTGTTCCACTGGAAAAAGAGAAGCAATTGTTTGCCGGCGTTTCCGGTCTGCTTAAAACAGCAGAAATAGAGTTCAGCAAACTGACTGCTCAGGTCATCGAAATTGAGAAACCTGAAGAGATGATAGACCTTCACCTCAAGCTGAAAGACGACAGCCAGAGACCATTTGACAAACAGATTCGATATGAGGCTGGACACCGTTTTGTGAAAGGCTGGAGGGAAATGGTGCTTCCTTCAGCTGATACGCTTCACATGCCGTGGAGAGACGAAGGCGTTTATCTAATCACAGGCGGAGCAGGAAGCTTAGGCCTTCTGTTTGCAAAGGAAATTGCCAATCGAACTGGCCGGTCTACTATTGTGCTGACGGGACGATCTGTTTTAAGTGAGGATAAGGAAAACGAACTGGAGGCTCTTCGAAGCATCGGAGCGGAGGTTGTCTATCGGGAGGCTGATGTAAGTGATCAGCATGCGGTTCGTCATCTTTTGGAGGAAATCAAAGAAAGATATGGCACTCTCAATGGAATTATTCACGGTGCAGGCAGCATTAAAGATCACTTCATCATTCATAAAACGAATGAAGAGTTTCAAGAAGTATTGCAGCCAAAAGTGAGCGGGTTGTTACATGTAGACGAATGCAGCAAGGATTTCCCATTGGACTTTTTCATTTTCTTCTCATCTGTTTCGGGATGTTTAGGAAACGCTGGACAAGCCGATTATGCGGCAGCCAATTCGTTTATGGATGCATTTGCTGAATACCGCCGTTCTCTTGCGGCATCAAAAAAGAGATTCGGCTCCACCATTTCCTTCAATTGGCCGTTATGGGAAGAAGGCGGTATGCAAGTCGGTGCTGAAGATGAAAAGAGAATGCTGAAAACAACGGGAATGATCCCGATGCCGACAGATAGTGGCTTGAAAGCATTTTATCAAGGGATAGCATCTGATAAGCCGCAAGTTTTTGTGATGGAAGGACAGCCTCAGAAAATGAAACAAAAACTGCTTTCCGCAGGATCGAAAGCCAAGAGGAACGATCAGAGAAAGGCGGATCAGGATCAAGGACAAACTAGAAAATTGGAAGCAGCCTTAATCCAAATGGTTGGCGCAATTTTGAAAGTAAACACTGACGATATCGATGTCAACACAGAGCTGAGCGAGTACGGATTCGACTCAGTTACATTCACTGTCTTTACAAACAAGATCAACGAAAAATTTCAGTTGGAGCTAACACCGACCATTTTCTTTGAATATGGCAGCGTCCAAAGCCTGGCTGAATATGTAGTTGCTGCGTATCAGGGCGAATGGAATCAAGATGCTACTGCTAAAGGCATAGATGAAAGAACAAACTCATTGCACAGTTTAAACAGCCTGGAGGCATCATTAAGCAACATGGTCAGTGCAATTTTAAAAGTAAATAGTGAAGATATTGATGTCAATACAGAGCTGAGTGAATACGGATTTGATTCCGTTACATTTACGGTCTTTACAAACAAGATTAACGAAGAATTTCAGTTGGAGCTAACGCCGACCATTTTCTTTGAATATGGAAGTATCCAAAGCCTGGCTGAGTATTTGACTGCTGAACATGAGGACACCCTGGTTCAGGAGCGCGAAAAACCAGAGAGGCAGGAAGAGTTACAAACAAAATCCCCTGAAGCGCCGAAAATCACATCACGTAGAAAGCGCCGCTTTACACAGCCTGTTATTGCAAAAGCAGAAAGAAACAAAAAGCAGGCTGCCGATTTTGAGCCGGTTGCAATTGTCGGCATCAGCGGCCGATTCCCTGGCGCTATGGATATAGACGAATTTTGGAAAAACCTAGAAGAAGGAAAAGACAGCATCACAGAAGTTCCAAAAGATCGATGGGATTGGCGGGAGCATTATGGAAACCCAGACACTGACGTCAATAAAACCGACATCAAATGGGGCGGGTTTATTGATGGTGTCGCAGAGTTTGATCCGTTGTTTTTTGGTATTTCGCCGCGAGAAGCAGATTATGTAGACCCTCAGCAGCGCTTGTTAATGACATACGTGTGGAAGGCACTGGAAGATGCGGGTTGCTCGCCGCAAAGCCTTTCGGGTACAGGGACTGGTATCTTTATCGGTACGGGAAACACCGGTTATAAAGATCTATTCCATAGAGCGAATCTTCCAATTGAAGGCCATGCTGCTACAGGTCATATGATTCCTTCGGTAGGCCCGAATAGAATGAGTTATTTTTTAAATATTCATGGTCCGAGCGAGCCAGTAGAGACGGCTTGTTCCAGTTCTCTTGTAGCCATTCACCGTGCTGTGACTGCGATGCAAAACGGTGATTGTGAGATGGCGATCGCTGGAGGCGTGAATACGATCTTAACCGAGGAGGCGCATATTAGCTACAGCAAGGCGGGGATGCTCAGCAAAGACGGCAGGTGTAAAACCTTCTCTGCCGATGCGAATGGCTATGTCAGAGGCGAAGGGGTCGGAATGGTCATGCTGAAAAAGCTGGAAGATGCCGAGCGCGACGGAAATCATATTTACGGCGTTATTCGGGGGACGGCGGAAAATCACGGCGGAAGAGCCAATACCCTGACATCGCCTAATCCGAAAGCACAAGCTGATTTGTTGGTGCGTGCATATCGCCAAGCAGGCATAGATCCAAGCACTGTCACATATATCGAAGCACATGGAACAGGGACGGAATTGGGCGATCCGATTGAAATAAATGGGCTGAAAGCCGCGTTTAAGGAACTATCCAATATGAGAGGCGAGAGCCAGCCGGATGTTCCGGATCACCGTTGCGGCATCGGCTCAGTTAAAAGCAATATCGGTCATTTAGAGCTAGCAGCCGGTATTTCCGGTTTGATCAAGGTGCTTTTGCAAATGAAGCATAAAACGTTAGTGAAAAGCCTGCATTGCGAGACGCTTAATCCTTATCTTCAGCTGACTGACAGTCCGTTTTACATCGTTCAGGAAAAACAGGAATGGAAGTCTGTCACAGATCGTGACGGAAACGAGCTTCCGCGCCGTGCCGGAATCAGTTCGTTTGGGATTGGCGGAGTAAACGCGCATATTGTGATTGAAGAATATATGCCAAAAGCCAATTCAGAACACACGGCTACAGAACAGCCAAACGTAATTGTGCTGTCGGCTAAAAATAAAAGCAGGCTGATAGATCGTGCTTCGCAATTGCTTGAGGTGATTCGCAATAAAAAATATACAGATCAGGATTTGCACCGCATCGCTTACACCCTGCAGGTCGGGCGCGAAGAAATGGATGAGCGTCTGGCGTGTGTTGCGGGGACAATGCAGGAGCTTGAAGAGAAACTGCAGGCGTTTGTTGACGGTAAGGAAGAAACAGACGAATTTTTCCGGGGACAGTCTCATCGAAATAAAGAGACCCAGACTATTTTTACAGCAGATGAAGATATGGCGTTGGCACTTGATGCTTGGATCAGAAAAAGAAAATACGCCAAACTTGCTGATTTATGGGTCAAAGGGGTCTCAATCCAGTGGAACACATTATACGGAGAGACCAAACCGCGCCTGATCAGCCTCCCTTCATATCCGTTTGCGAAGGATTACTATTGGGTGCCGGCAAAGGAACATTCAGAAAGAGACAAAAAAGAACTGGTTAATGCGATTGAAGATCGGGCTGCATGCTTTTTGACGAAACAATGGAGTTTGAGTCCAATTGGCTCAGCAGTGCCGGGGACAAGAACCGTTGCCATCCTGTGCAATCAAGAGACAGCAGATTTAGCAGCAGAATTGTCTTCGTATTTTCCGAATCATCTCTTATTAGATGTGAGCCGGATAGAAAATGATCAGTCAGACATTGATTGGAAAGAGTTTGACGGCCTAGTGGATGTCATCGGATGCGGTAGGGATGATGAGGGCCGGCTGGATTGGATTGAATGGGTGCAAAGACTGGTTGAATTCGGGCATAAAGAGGGGCTCAGGCTGCTTTGTGTGACGAAGGGGCTCGAATCGTTTCAAAACACATCTGTCCGGATGGCTGGCGCCTCACGGGCTGGGTTGTATCGAATGCTCCAATGCGAGTACAGCCATCTTATATCAAGGCATATGGATGCTGAGGAGGTTACTGATCATCCCCGTCTCGCGAAGTTGATCGCTGATGAGTTTTATTCCGAATCTTATGATGCGGAGGTTTGCTACAGGGATGGTTTACGGTACCAAGCTTTTCTAAAAGCTCATCCGGAAACAGGTAAGGCCACGGAACAAAGCACGGTCTTCCCGAAAGATCATGTACTTCTCATTACAGGCGGCACACGAGGCATCGGACTATTATGCGCCCGTCATTTTGCAGAGTGCTATGGAGTGAAAAAACTGGTGCTGACCGGACGAGAACAGCTTCCTCCGCGAGAGGAGTGGGCGCGTTTTAAGACATCAAACACATCATTGGCAGAGAAAATCCAGGCAGTGAGGGAGCTGGAAGCGAAGGGTGTACAGGTGGAGATGCTGTCGCTGACGTTATCTGATGATGCTCAGGTTGAGCAAACGCTGCAACATATCAAGCGAACATTAGGACCGATTGGCGGTGTCATTCATTGTGCAGGTCTGACGGATATGGATACGCTGGCATTTATCCGAAAAACTTCAGATGATATCCAGCGGGTGATGGAACCTAAGGTGTCAGGTCTTACAACGTTATATCGCCATGTGTGTAACGAGCCTTTACAGTTTTTTGTCTTATTTTCTTCTGTTTCAGCCATTATTCCGGAGCTTTCGGCGGGACAAGCTGACTATGCGATGGCCAATAGCTATATGGATTATTTTGCAGAAGCACATCAGAAACATGTGCCGATCATCAGTGTTCAGTGGCCGAACTGGAAAGAAACCGGTATGGGTGAAGTGACAAATCAAGCGTATCGGGAAAGCGGCTTGTTCAGCATTACGAATTCAGAAGGCTTACGTTTTCTAGATCAAATTGTATCGAAAATGTTCGGACCGGTTGTTCTCCCTGCAATGGCGAATCAAACAAACTGGGAGCCGGAACTGCTGATGAAGAGGAGGAAACCGCATGAGGGCGGTTTGCAGGAAGCTGCTTTACAGAGCCCGCCAGCCAGAGACTTTGAAGAGGCCGATGAAGTTTCCAAATGTGATGGATTATTATCTGAAACACAGTCCTGGCTTGTTGATCTGTTTACCGAAGAGCTGAGAATAGATCGTGAAGACTTCGAGATTGACGGGGTGTTTCAGGATTATGGCGTGGATTCGATCATTTTGGCACAGGTGCTCCAGCGTATAAACCGCAAATTAGAGGCAGCGCTCGATCCATCGATTCTATATGAATACCCGACAATTCAAAGGTTCGCAGATTGGCTGATCGGTTCTTATTCCGAAAGGCTGTCCGCTTTATTCGGAGGCAGGATATCGGATGCATCAGCACCTTTGGAGAACAAAATAGAGGCGGAGGCATCTGTTCCTGCGGAGGATCGAGCTCTTACACCTCAGATTCAGGCGACAGCGATTTTGTCACCGGACTCTCATGCAGAAGGTATTGCCGTTGTCGGACTCTCTTGCCGATTCCCTGGGGCAGATACATTGGAATCATATTGGTCGTTACTATCCGAGGGGCGTTCGTCAATCGGCCCGATTCCGGCAGAGCGTTGGGGCTGTAAGACGCCATATTATGCCGGCGTGATTGATGGCGTCAGCTATTTTGATCCTGATTTCTTTTTGCTTCACGAAGAAGACGTAAGGGCGATGGATCCGCAAGCACTGCTCGTGTTGGAAGAGTGTCTGAAGCTCTTGTATCACGCCGGTTATACACCTGAGGAAATAAAGGGCAAGCCCGTCGGTGTTTATATCGGAGGCAGAAGCCAGCACAAACCTGATGAAGAGAGCCTTGATCATGCCAAGAATCCGATCGTGACAGTCGGCCAAAATTATTTAGCGGCTAATCTTTCACAATTTTTTGATGTCCGCGGCCCGAGTGTTGTAGTTGACACTGCATGCTCGTCAGCTTTGGTCGGCATGAATATGGCCATTCAGGCGCTGCGTGGCGGAGATATTCAATCCGCCATAGTCGGCGGTGTCAGCTTGCTGAGCTCAGATGCCTCTCACAGGCTGTTTGACCGGCGCGGCATTTTAAGCAAGCATTCATCCTTCCATGTGTTTGATGAGCGTGCTGACGGAGTTGTGTTAGGTGAAGGCGTCGGAATGGTCATGCTAAAAACCGTAAAACAGGCACTGGAAGACGGAGATACCATATATGCTGTCGTCAAAGCGGCCTCTGTCAATAACGACGGAAGAACGGCGGGGCCTGCAACACCTAATCTTGAGGCGCAAAAGGAAGTCATGAAAGATGCGCTTTTTAAAAGCGAAAAAAAACCAGAGGACATCAGCTACCTTGAGGCAAACGGGTCAGGTTCAATCGTAACCGATCTCCTTGAGCTAAAAGCGATCCAATCAGTGTACCGTTCTGGGCACTCATCGCCTCTTTCTCTTGGCTCAATCAAGCCGAACATCGGGCATCCGCTATGTGCTGAAGGGATCGCCAGCTTCATTAAGGTTGTGCTGATGCTGAAAGAGCGCCGCTTTGTCCCATTTTTATCAGGTGAAAAAGAGATGGCGCATTTCGATCAACAGAAAGCGAACATCACGTTCAGCCGAGCCCTGGAAAAATGGACAGATTCGCAGCCTACTGCGGCTATTAACTGCTTTGCCGATGGGGGGACGAATGCCCATGTCATCGTAGAGGCGTGGGAAAAAGATGAAAAACACGCCACCAAGCGCAGTCCAATATCGCCTCCTCAATTAAAGAAACGAATGCTTTCGCCAGGCGAGCCAAAGCTGGAAGCGGAGACTTCAAAAATGACTGCGGCAAACATATGGGATACTTATGAGGTGGAGGTCTAACGTGAAAAAGATAACGAAACAACTCACATTATCGTTAAAAAATCCGTTTATTTATCACCATGTGGTTTACGGACAAAATGTCCTGCCGGGATTGGCTTATATCGATATAATCTACCAGATATTCAGAGAACACGGCTTCTCCTGCTCAGAGCTTCAGCTGCGGAATTTATCCATCTATCAGCCATTGACGGCGGACCAGGATGCAGTAATTGTTCTGAATATCCAATGCGCGGAGAAAAAAGAAGGACAGTGGCAAATCACAGCCAAGGGAATTGAAAAACGTGATGGGAAAGAAGTTTCAGAAGAAAAGCTCTATATGAAGGCTGATATGTACGCAGACTCCCCAGCCATATTTGAAGAAACACTGGATCTCAGTCAAATCAAAGCATCTGCACAGAACGTTGTTCAGCTTGATGATGTATATGAACAATGCAGACGTCAGGAATTGGTGCATAGCGAATATATGAAAGCAAAAGGCTGCATCTATGAAGAGGAAAATGGCGTCCTTCTTGAGCTTTCTCTCGGTTCGGAAGCCATGCTTCACGCAGAAGGCTTTATGTTTCACCCGACTCTCATAGACGGGAGCGGGGTGGGTGCCAATCATTTGCTCACATCTTTGCTTAAAGGAGAACAGAGGCTGTATTTGCCTCTGTTCTATGAATCCTTTTCCGCTTCTGCACTTTTGCAGTCGGATTGTATGACGAGAATTAAGCGCTCCTCCGTCCGGCGGGAAAAAGAGCTGATTTATGTAACACTTGAATTTTTTAATGCGTCGGGAGAAAAAGTGGCTGAGTTGAAAAACTTTACAAGCAAATTGGTGCGAGAAGCGGAGCTGATTAGCGGAAAACATCAAGATGCACAGGAGACACAGATGACAAGAGCGGACACTGCTGAGCGTGAGAAACCTGCTGACATGGTATCTTCTCCCGTTAATTCCTATAGCGGGGCTGAACAGTTCGTAAGTCAATTAATCGCAGAGAAAATCAATAAGCCGGTAGAACAAGTTGAAAAACAGGTCGGTTATTACCAAATGGGACTGAATTCATCGGGCTTGCTTGAGGTGGTAGAAACGATCAGTGATAAGATCGGTGAGAGCCTTTCGCCGACTCTTCTGTTTGAGCATACCACCATAGCGGAGCTGTCAGCGTTTCTTGCCGAGGAATATGCTGAGCATTTTAGTGCCGCTGGCTCCCTTGGCCAGAATGAAAGAGCACGCGTTTCCGACAGCATAAACGACCGTAAGACTGTTGAAGCTTCTCGTCCTGCACCTATTGAGGCAGCAGGCGATATTGCGATTATCGGCTTGGCGGGCAGGTATCCGAAGGCAGCCAATATTCATGAATTTTGGAACAATCTGAAAGAGGGAAAGGACTGTGTTAGCGAGATTCCTGAGTCGCGCTGGGATTGGCAGCGACTTGAAGGAATCACATCTCCTTCGGGTAAGGACATTTCCAAATGGGGAGGATTTATTGATGACCCCGACTGCTTCGATCCTCAATTTTTCAGAATCACGCCAAGAGAAGCGGAGACAATGGACCCTCAAGAGCGGCTGTTTTTAGAAACATGCTGGGAAACGATTGAGGATGCGGGCTATACACCAAAGACGTTGGCCAAGCCTAAAGGACGAAATAAAAGGCAGCATGTAGGAGTTTTTGCCGGTGTCATGCACAAGGATTATACATTAGTCGGAGCTGAAGAAGCATCAGCAGAAAATGTGTTTCCTCTTTCGCTCAACTATGCGCAAATCGCCAACCGTGTTTCTTACTTTTGTAATTTCCACGGTCCGAGTATGGCTGTCGATACGGTATGTTCATCCTCTTTGACCGCAGTGCACTTGGCGTTGGAAAGCATACGTCACGGTGAGTGCGATGTTGCGTTAGCAGGCGGAGTGAACCTGTCTTTGCACCCGAATAAATATATGACATACGGGGTCTGGGATATGTTTTCCACTGACGGACACTGCCGTACGTTTGGAAAGGATGGGGACGGTTATGTGCCGGCCGAGGGTATAGGCGCGGTTTTATTAAAGCCTTTGCGCCAGGCGGAGGAAGACGGAGATCGCATTTATGCGGTTATTAAAGGAAGTGCTGTGAATCATGTGGGCACTGTAAGCGGCATTTCAGTGCCGAGCCCTGTTTCTCAAGCTGATCTGATTGAGACATGCTTGGAGAAAACGGGAATCGACCCGCGGACGATCAGTTATGTGGAAGCCCATGGAACCGGCACGTCCTTAGGAGATCCGATCGAAATACAGGGATTAGTGAAAGCGTTCCGCCAATATACGCAGGATCGGCAGTTTTGTTCAATCGGTTCTGTAAAGTCGAACATTGGGCACGCCGAATCCGCCGCGGGGATCAGCGGTTTAAGCAAGGTTGCCCTTCAGCTTCACCATCAAAAACTTGTGCCTTCTTTGCATTCGGAAGAACTGAATCCGTACGTTGATTTTGAAAAGTCTCCATTTTATGTACAGCATGAAACAGAAACGTGGAAGCAGCCTGTTATCAAGGAGAATGGGGAAGAGGTCCCTTATCCGCGGCGGGCGGGTATCAGTTCCTTCGGAGCAACTGGTTCAAACGCACATATTATCCTTGAGGAATATATTCCTCAAACAGCGGAGCAGGACGTTTCTTTGTCCTCAGATTCTGACATATCCGCAGTTATTCCGCTTTCTGCCCGTAATCAAGAACGTCTCCGTGTATATGCAAAACGTCTCTTGGATTTTCTTCATGATGGGATTCAGATTAGAGATTTGGCGTATACATTGCAGGTAGGCCGTGAACCGATGGAAGAACGAGTTACTTTCTTAGCATCCGGAATTCAAGAATTAAGCGACCAATTGAAGGCTTTTATAGAAGGACGAAAAACCATTCAGCATTGCTGGAAGGGCCGCGTGTCAAGAGGAAGCGAACCATCGGGTCCCGCCGAATCGGTACATAAATTGCTGGAGCAAAGAAAACTCGATCAAATTGCGGAGCAGTGGGCGAACGGATCTGGTGTTGACTGGAAGCTGCTTTACGAGGGAAGCAAACCAAAGCGGATCAGCCTGCCGACTTACCCATTTGAGAGGGTGCGTTATTGGGTGCCGAAAGCGGAGAAAAAGACTGATCGTTCAAAACAGGAGCGGCACATCCTGCATCCTCTTCTGCATCAAAATGTGTCCGACATATCGGGTGTCCGCTTCCGTTCAGCGTTTACAGGGCGTGAATTTTTCTTGAAGGATCATGTCATAAAGGGCGAACACGTTTTACCTGGCGCAGCTTTATTGGAGATGGCTCGGGCAGCTGTGGAAAGGGCAGCTGCGGATCAGTTCCCGACAGGATTCCGGCTCCGGAATATCGTCTGGGTCCGGCCGTTCGCCGTCACAGAACAGCAGAAAGATATAGATGTACGTCTATATCCTGGGGAGAATGGTGAGATTACATTTGAAATCTGCCGGGACCATGAAAGCGCAGAGGAGTCGCCGATTGTATATGGGCAAGGGAGTGCAGTGCTTTGTGAGGCTGGTGAAAATCCGGTTATCAACATTGAAGAATTGAAGGCAAGCTATAATGGCCGGACGCTGTCACCTTTTGATTGCTACGAGGCTTATACAGAAATGGGTATTCATTATGGTGACAGCCACAGAGCGATCGACAGCCTATATGCCGGCGAAAACGGAGTTCTAGTGAAATTGACGATGCCTCCTGTAATCTCTGATACAAAAGACTGTTATATTCTGCATCCGAGCATGATAGATTCGGCATTTCAAGCATCTATCGGTTTGAGGCTGGGAGGAGCTACGAGTTTAGAAGACAGAAAGGCAATGCTGCCTTTTGCCATACAGGATGTCCAAATCTTCAAAGGCTGCGAGGCATCTATGTGGGCGCGGATCACATATAGCGAGGGTAGTACAGCTGGGGATCGTATGCAGAAGCTTGATATCGATTTATGCAATGAAGAGGGGCAGGTTTGCGTGCGATTGACGGGCTATTCTGCAAGAGTGTTAGAAACAGGTCAAGAAGGTCCTTCTGAAGCGACTGACACGCTACTGTTCGAACATATTTGGGAAGAACGTGCTGCAGAGAGGCAAGAGCTCATAGAGTACGACACGCATAAAGTCGTTGTCTGTGATGTTGGAGAACAAATGGAAAGCCTCCAAAATCATCTTGACTGTACAGTTCTGCAGCATGATACAGAGACAATTGATGAACGGTTTGAAGGTTATGCCATACAGTTATTTGAAGAAATCAAACAGCTAATGCACTCAAAAACAGGGGGACATACATTCATTCAAGTGGCGGTGCCTGCGTTGGACGAGCCTCAGCTATTAAGCGGCTTAACTGGATTGCTCAAAACGGCTGAACTGGAAAATCCAAAACTGACAGGACAGTTGATCGAAATAGAGACCGGGATGTCAGCTGGTGACCTATTCGAAATATTGGAGGAAAACAGACGCTATCCGCGTGACACGCATATCCGCCACTGGCAAGGGAAGCGATTTGTAAGCAAGTGGAAAGAAGTGTCTGGTGAGCACCTAAGTGCTGACATGCCATGGAAGGATAAAGGCGTGTATCTGATCACAGGCGGTGCGGGCGGTCTTGGATTCATCTTTGCAACTGAAATTGCAAACCAAACGAATGATGCGGTTGTGATCCTGACAGGACGCTCTCCGCTTGATGAAAGGAAGAAGAAGAAGCTTAAAGCCTTACAGAAACTTGGCATCCAAGCGATTTACAGACAAGCTGATCTGGCTGACAAACAAACGGTTGATGCCTTATTAAAAGAAACCCAAAACGTTTATGGAGACTTAGATGGCATCATTCACAGCGCCGGTTTAATAAAAGATAATTTCATTATAAAGAAAAAGAAAGAAGAGGTTCAAACCGTTCTTGCTCCAAAGGTAGCAGGACTGATTCACCTTGACGAAGCAACGAAAGATATTCCGCTCGATTTCTTTATCCTTTTTTCCTCAGGTGCCGGAGCAGTAGGAAGCGCGGGACAGGCTGATTACGCAATGGCCAATGCATTTATGAATGCATTCAGCGAATATCGCAATGGCCAAGCAGAGCTGCACAAGCGTTACGGAAAAACTCTTTCAGTGTGCTGGCCGCTGTGGAAAGACGGGGGCATGCAAATTGATGCGGAAACTGCAAGGATGCTGAAAAGAGAAACAGGCATGGTGGCCATGGAAACAGATCGTGGGATTCAGGCGCTATATCATGGCTGGACGTCAGGAAAGCCGCAAGTGTTAGTTGCTTCCGGTGTTACTGATCGGATTCGTGCATTTTTACATGAAACGGGACATGGCAAAGGCCAATCTCACGATATCAAAAAAAGCAGTCTCAATCAGGAGGCAGAAAAAGCAGACATGATCGGGGAAATTGATGAAGAGATACTAAGAGAAAAAGCGGAGAACTATTTTAAACAGGTGCTTTCTTCGGTGATTAAGCTGCCAGCCGGCCAGATTGATGCTGAAGCTCCTCTCGAGGATTACGGGATCGATTCTATCATGATCATGCATGTAACGGGTCAATTAGAAAAAGTATTCGGTTCTTTGTCCAAGACGTTGTTCTTTGAATATCAGGATATTCGCTCATTAACACGGTATTTTATTGGTTCCCGCAGAGAAAAACTGCTGGACATCTTGGGAATTGAAACAGGAAAACCTTCTGTTGAAAGAAAATCAGAACCTGAAAAACAAGAAATCCCAGTTACCCTAAGAAAGTCTGGATTTCTTCCTTTGCGAGATAAAGAGCAGAAGCAGTTAAGAGAGAAGGAAACGGAAGAAATCGCGATCATCGGTATCTCAGGTCGCTATCCACAGGCAGACAACATTGATGAATTGTGGGAAAACCTGAGAGACGGTCGAGACTGTATTACTGAAATTCCTGCAGACCGCTGGGATCACAGTCTTTATTATGATGAAGATAAAGACAAGCCTGGAAAAACCTACAGCAAGTGGGGAGGCTTCTTGAAGGATGTAGACAAGTTTGATCCGCAGTTTTTCCATATATCGCCGCGTGAGGCAAAATTAATGGACCCGCAAGAGCGTTTATTTTTGCAGTGCGTGTATGAAACGATGGAAGACGCAGGCTATACAAGAGAGCACCTCGGCCGTAAGCGTGATGCTGAGCTTGGCGGAAGCGTCGGTGTTTACGTCGGTGTCATGTACGAAGAATATCAGCTGTACGGGGCACAAGAGCAGGTGCGGGGAAGGTCTCTGGCTTTAACGGGAAATCCATCATCCATCGCGAACCGGGTATCTTATTATTTTGATTTTCACGGACCGAGTATTGCTTTAGACACCATGTGTTCTTCTTCTTTAACGGCTATCCACTTGGCCTGCCAAAGCCTGCAGCGCGGAGAGTGTGAGGCGGCATTCGCGGGCGGCGTGAATGTGTCAATCCATCCAAATAAATATTTGATGCTCGGGCAGAACAAATTTATGTCCAGCAAAGGCCGATGTGAAAGCTTCGGACAGGGCGGAGACGGCTATGTGCCGGGGGAAGGCGTTGGAGCAGTGCTTTTGAAGCCATTGTCTAAAGCAGTTGAAGATGGTGATCACATTTATGGAATCATTAAGGGGACAGCCATCAACCACGGGGGAAAAACAAACGGGTACTCAATTCCCAATCCGAATGCCCAAGCAGATGTCATCAAAAAGGCGTTTGTGGAAGCGAAGGTTGATCCGCGGACAGTCAGTTACATCGAAGCCCACGGCACGGGAACCTCTCTCGGTGATCCTATTGAAATCACAGGGCTGTCCAAAGTGTTTACGCAAGAAACCGATGACAAACAATTTTGTGCAATAGGGTCAGCCAAATCAAATATCGGGCACTGTGAGAGTGCGGCAGGTATCGCAGGAGTAACGAAGGTATTGCTCCAAATGAAATACAGGCAGCTTGCGCCTTCCCTGCATTCAAACGTGCTGAACCCGAATATTGATTTCCTTAACTCGCCGTTTAAAGTACAGCAAGAGCTAGAAGAGTGGAAGAGGCCGATCATCAGTGTCAATGGCAAAGACATCGAATTACCGAGAATCGCAGGAGTCTCTTCATTTGGTGCCGGAGGTGTGAACGCCCATATTTTAATAGAAGAGTATGCTCCGGAACCTGTGGAGGAGCGTTTACCAGCGAGGAAACAGCCGGCTGTCATTGTGCTCTCAGCAAAAAATGAGGAAAGACTTCAGAAACGCGCGGAGCGATTGCTGCATGCCATTCGTGAACAAACATATGCTGAAGCAGATTTACACCGAATTGCCTATACACTGCAAGTCGGACGGGAAGCGATGAACGAACGGCTGGCGTTCGTTGCGGAATCGATGCGGGAGCTTGAAGAAAAGCTGAATGAATGTATCTCCGGAACAGAAAATCGTGAATATGTCTATCGCGGACAAGTAAAGCGCAACAAAGAGGCCATTGCTGCTTTTGCTGCTGATGAGGATATGTCAAAAACAATTGAGGCATGGCTGCAAAAAGGAAAATATGCGAAGGTTTTAGACCTGTGGGTAAGAGGTTTGCGAATCGACTGGAGCACGCTATATCAGAATCAAAAACCGCGGCGCATCAGTTTACCTGTCTATCCTTTCGCAAGAGATCGCTATTGGATAGACGTACATGCAATGGCTGAGGAAAAAAGAACGGAGGAGCCATTCGTTCCGGTACAGCCTGTCCTTCCAAAGCCGTCTGTAACCAGAGAAGCCAGCAGCAAGCCTGCCAATATTACGTTACAGCCTTTAATGACCAATCAGGATCGTTTAGAGCGTGTTCCATCAGATACAGAAACAGAGACGATCACGGCGGAAGCCTTGTGCGATGAACTGACAGCGGGCTTAGCGGAAGTGCTGTACATGGACCAAAACGAGATTGATCCAGACGAAGCATTCATAGATATCGGTATGGACTCGATTACCGGGCTCGAATGGATAAAAGCAATAAATAAACAGTATGGCACATCACTAAATGTCACAAAGGTATATGATTATCCGACAACACGTGATTTCGCTGTTTACTTAGCACACGAGTTAAGCACACAAGCTGGGGAGAAAAAACAAACGGAGACGTACACGCCGATCAGACAAAAAACAGCGGTACCTGCTGCTAAACCGGCTAATATATCTCTGCAGCCGTTAGAACATCATCAGCCAGTGCAAGAGGAAGCTGAAGAAACGATTCAATATGCAGCGGCAGAAATATCTGCATCAAGACAATATACTGTAGCAATTGAAACGCTGCATGAAAACTTGAGGGAAAGCATAGCAGACGTGTTATACATGGAGCCATACGAGGTGGATATTGACGAAGCGTTCATAGATATCGGAATGGACTCGATTACCGGACTCGAATGGATAAAAGCGGTGAACAAGCAATACGGAACGTCTTTTACGGTAACCAGAGTATATGATTATCCAACGATACGTGATTTTGCCGAAATGCTAAAGTCCGAGCTTGGAACTCATCTTGATAGAAAGATAGAGCATACTGACTCTTTCGAAGCAGCCCAGCAAAAGCCAGCAGCATCATCTCATCCAAAGCCGGCAGAACGGCCACTACAGCCTGTTCAACATCCAATAAAGAAAGAACATGAGAAGAAAACGGTTCCTGTTCTTCAAGACCGCCCGGAGGATGCGATAGCGATTGTCGGGATGTCGGGAAGATACCCGGGCGCTCGTAATGTAAGAGAGTACTGGGATAACCTGGTTCATGCGAGAAATGCCATTCGGGACATTCCAACATCACGGTGGGATGTTGACAAATACTATGATCCTGTCCTCAACAAAAAAGGGAAAGTCTATTGCAAATCAATGGGGATGCTTGATGATATTGAACATTTTGATCCGTTGTTTTTTAATATTCCGCCGTCAGAAGCTGAACTGATGGACCCGCAGCATCGAATCTTTTTGCAGGAAGGCTATAAAGCCTTTGAGGACGCTGGGTACAACGCCCGAACTTTAAATGAGAAAAAATGCGGTGTATATCTCGGCATTATGAGCAATGAATACGGGGTCATGCTGAATCGGCAGTCAAGAGCAAATGCCACCGGAAACAGCTTTGCGATCGCAGCGGCGCGTATTCCGTATTTTCTAAATTTAAAAGGGCCAGCGATTCCTATTGATACCGCATGTTCATCTTCATTGGTCGGCACTCATTTAGCGCGCCAGGCACTTATAAACAAAGAAATTGATATGGCGCTGGTCGGCGGGGTCAGCTTATACCTGACGCCGGAATCTTACATGAGTATGTGTGAGGCCGGCATGCTTTCACCTGATGGACAATGTAAAGCATTTGACAATGGCGCGAATGGTTTTGTGCCCGGCGAGGGTGCGGGTGCGCTGGTATTGAAAAGGCTGAAAGATGCGGAAGCGGACCGTGACCATATTTATGGCATCATCATTGGCTCGGGTATTAATCAGGACGGGAAAACAAACGGAATCACGGCACCGAGTGCGAAAAGCCAAATGGATCTGGAAAGAGACATATATGAAACATACGGCATACATCCTGAGAGTATCAGTTATGTCGAGATGCACGGCACAGGAACAAAACAAGGCGATCCAATTGAATTAGAAGCTCTGTCCACCGTATTTCAAGAAAAAACAGACAAAAAGCAGTTTTGCGCAATCGGTTCCGTCAAAAGCAATATTGGCCATACATCCGCGGCGGCAGGAGTAGCCGGGGTTCAAAAAGTGTTATTGTGCATGAATCATAAAACACTTGTGCCGACATTGAACTTCACGACACCGAATGAGCATTTTGAATTTGAGCATTCTCCTTTATACGTAAATACGGAGCTTAAGCCTTGGGAAACGGCTGATGGAAAACCGCGGAGAGCATGTGTGAGCTCCTTCGGATATAGCGGAACGAATGCCCATATTGTGATAGAGGAATATCAGCCTGAAAAGAGGAACGATCGATTAACAAAGCAGCACCGCTCAGCATTATTTGTACTCTCAGCGAAAAAAGAGAAGCAATTGAAGGCCTATGCGGAAGCAATGAAAGATTTCGTAACTTCCAATGAAGATATCGATCTGGAGGATATGGCATACACACTTCAGACGGGCCGGGAAGCAATGGATTATCGCATGGCGTTTTTGGCGGATTCGAGAGAAATGCTGATCAAAGCTTTAGATGATTATTTGGCTGAAATGCCGAACGGCAGCATATTTGCTGCTCACGTGAAAACGAAGAAGAGCGAAATCAAGCTGTTTGAAACGGATCATGATGCCAAAGCATTGCTGCAAACATGGATAGAGAAAAAAAGGCTGGAGAAAGTAGCAGAGCTATGGGTGAAAGGGCTGCAGATAGATTGGAACAAGCTTTATGGGGAATACACGCCTCGCCGAATCAGCCTGCCTGCTTATCCGTTCGCGGAAGAGTATTACTGGCTGCCAACTCAAGAAGGCGAACCCGAAACCATTGCTACAGCAATGCCTCAATTCGAACTGATGCCAAAGCGCTGCTTTCTGCGTAAACAGTGGCAGCCTTGTCCGATTGAACCGGCAGAAATGACGAATCAAACCGTCGCCATTTTGGCAAATGAGGAGACAATGGCATTAGCGGAAGAGCTTTCGGCGTATTTCTCGACATACCGTATATTTGACAGCCAAGAGCTGGATCGGGTATCTGCTGCTGACTATGAACACGTTGCTGGAGCAATCGATCTGATCGGGTGCGGAACGAGCCATGAGCATTCTATGGGCTGGATAAACTGGCTCCAAAAGCTGATCGAGCAAGGACGTGCAAGCAAGCATCATTTGACGGTCTTGGGTGTAACAAAGGGGCTGGAGGCCTACGCAAATGAGGGTGTTCTTTTGTCTGGTGCTTCACGGGCCGGTTTATACCGCATGCTTCAAAGTGAGTACAGCCATCTTACTTCAAGACATGCAGATATGGAATGCGAAGCCTCTCATGAGGAGCTGGCCAGACTGATTGCAGTTGAATATTATGCCAAGAGCACAGAATCAGAAGTCTGTTATCGAAACGGACAGCGATATCGCGCATATTTGACAGAGCAGCCAGCAGAAGCCGCTCTAAGTCATAAGCAAGTATCGTTTTCAACAGACAAAGTCCTGCTTATTACAGGCGGGACAAGAGGTCTCGGCTTGCTGTGTGCGCGGCATTTTGTGAAAACATACGGCGTTAAGCGGCTGGTCCTTATCGGCCGTGAAGAGCTTCCGCCGCGTGACCAGTGGAATTCGGTAAAAATTTCCTCGCTTGCCGAGAAAATAAAAGCCGTTCAAGAGCTAGAAGACATGGGTGCGCAAGTTCAGGTGCTGTCTCTGGATCTCACAGACAGGGTTGCTGTCGAACAGAGCCTGAAGACAATACACGAAACAATGGGGGCGATTGGCGGAGTCATCTATTGTGCCGGGATGGTGAACAAACAAAACCCGGCTTTTATCAGAAAATCACTAGAAGAGATCGGACAGGTGCTTGAACCGAAAGTCGAAGGTCTGCAAACGTTGTTTGACCTGCTTCAAGATGAACCATTGGCGTTTTTCACCTTGTTTTCATCAGTATCAGCGGCCATCCCTGCACTAGCAGCAGGACAAGCTGATTACGCGATGGCAAATGCTTTTATGGATTATTTTGCGGAGGCTCATCAAGATAAATGTCCCATTGTAAGCATTCAGTGGCCTAACTGGAAGGAGACCGGTTTAGGCGAGGTTCGAAGCAAAGCTTTAGAACAAACTGGATTGATCAGTTTGACAAACGACGAGGGATTACAGCTGCTTGACCAGATTCTATCAGACAGACAGTATGCTGTCGTGCTGCCGGCAGTACCAGATACAAACGTTTGGAAGCCGGATAAGCTGATGCAGCCGTCATTGCCTGTCGAAGCTCTCTCGCATCCTGAGACGAAAGAGCAAACCAGCACTCGCAACCTGTTCCCTGAAACAGTCGACTGGCTCGTAACTCTTTTTTCAGATGAACTGAAAATAGCTGCAGAAGACTTTGAAACGGATGAACCTTTCCAAGAATACGGAATCGACTCGATTATATTGGCCCAGCTGGTACAGCAGATGAACCAACAATTAAATGGAGATATTGATCCGTCAATCTTGTTTGAATACCCGACAATAGAATCCTTTGCACACTGGCTCATTTCGAAATATGACATATCAGCTGTTTTACAGCCATCTGTTCCTGAGAAACAGACACCTCTCAAGCCGCAATCAGCAATGAAACAGAAGCTGGTGCCAGAACAGCGGCCGCAACAGATAAGCCATGAAAAAACGGCACTTCTTGCTGAGGACATCGCTATCATCGGTCTTAGTTGCAGGTTCCCGGGAGCAGAAACCCTAGAGGAATACTGGGATTTAATACGTGATGGACGGTCTGCGATTGCGCCTGTTCCGCCTGAACGATTCGGGAACTCCAGCTCGAATTACGCGGGCCTCATTGATGAAATGAACCGATTTGATCATGATTTCTTCATGATGTCCGAAAGCGATGTCAGAGCGATGGACCCTCAAGCTTTGGCTGTATTGGAGGAAAGCTTGAAGCTATGGTATCACGCGGGTTATACAGAGAAAGAAGTGAAAGGCATGAGGGCTGGTGTTTATATAGGAGGCCGCAGCCAGCACAAGCCTGATCCGGCCAGTCTTTCAAAAGCAAAAAATCCGATAGTCGCTGGTGGACAAAACTATTTAGCGGCTAACATCTCACAATTTTTTGACTTGAAGGGACCGAGTATTGTCCTGGATACCGCTTGTTCCTCTGCACTGGTGGGGCTGAATATGGCCATTCAGGCTCTGCGAAGCGGAGATATTGAGGCAGCGGTTGTAGGCGGCGTCAGTTTGCTTGATGCTGATGCGCATCGAATGTTTCATGAGCGCGGACTTTTATGTGACAAACCGTCATTCCATATTTTTGATAAGCGGGCAGACGGTGTCATTTTAGGAGAAGGCGTGGGCATGGTTCTCGTCAAAACCGTCAACCAAGCGGTTGAAGACGGAGATTCCATATATGCAGTCATTAAAGCCGCTGCGATTAATAATGACGGAAGAACGGCAGGCCCATCATCTCCGAATCTCGAGGCACAAAAGGACGTCATGCTGTCAGCGCTTGAAAAAAGCGGCAAAAAGACTGAAGAGATCAGCTATCTCGAAGCGAACGGATCGGGGTCGGCAGTAACAGATTTACTTGAATTAAAGGCAATCCAGTCCATTTACCGTTCTGAATCAAAGGCTCCGTTAGGGCTGGGATCGGTGAAACCTAACATCGGCCATCCATTATGTGCAGAGGGAATTGCGAGCCTGATTAAAGTAGCTTTAATGCTGAAGCATAGACAATTGGTTCCGTTCCTGTCAGGTAATGAAAATATGCCGTATTTTGATATAGAAAAAACAGATTTGTATTTCAGCAGATCGCAAGCCGAGTGGAAGGAGACAACGCCGGCTGCGGCAATTAATTGTTTTGCAGATGGCGGAACGAACGCCCATCTCATTATAGAAGGTTGGAGAGACTCGGCTGAGCGTCCAATTAGAAGAAAACCTCTGCCTTTGCCGGAATTAAATAGGCAGCCCGTTTTAATCAAACCATCAGCTCAAAACGTGCAGAAAAAAGTGCATTCAGACACAGGGGCTTCTAAAGATATGTTTTGGAAAACTTTCAAATAAGAGAGGAGTGGGAAAATGATAACTGAACAACTGCACATTTCATTAAATAATCCAATCATGTCCAACCACAAGGTATATGGACAAGCGTTATTACCCGGCCTTGCTTATATAGATTTAATCTACCAAGTATTCCAGGAACATGGTTATGCATACCAAGAGCTTGAATTAAAAAACCTAACCATTTTTTACCCTTTGATCGCAGATGAGTCATATGACATTGCCCTGACCATTCACGTGTCTGAAAGAAAGGAAGGGACATGGTCCATCATCATCGACGGACAAAAACAGCATGGAGAATCACTATCTGACAAGAGACAATATGTGACTGCTGACATGCATCGTAAAGAGCAAACCGCTTTTGCCGAATCAATAGACCTTAATCAGTGGAAAAGTACAGCTGACAGGATTCTGAATTTAGATGAAATCTATGAACAATGCCGATCTCAAGAGTTAGTGCATACCGGCATGATGAAGGCGGAAGGACAGATTTATGAAGCCAAAGAGGGGGCTGTAATTGATTTAGCAGTCGGACAGGAAGCATTGCGTCATTCTGATGCTTTTCTGTTTCATCCGACGCTTATTGACGGCAGCGGCATAGGTTCAAGCTGCCTGATCTCAGATCAAACGATGTACCTGCCATTGTATTATGAATCGTTTTCTGCTTCAGAACGATTGCAAAAAGGATGTACAGCACGGATCCTCTCCTCATCTGTGCGCCAAAAGAAAGAACTCACTTATATGACGATTGAATATTTTAATTCAGCAGGACAAAAAGTGGCCGAGCTGAAACAATTTGCAGGCAAGTCTGTACGGAATATGTCAGCCTTTCATTCTGCAAAAGAAATTCAAGAAGAAAGAGCTGCTGTCTCTCAGAACATCAGTCGGGACTATCCCGCATTTGAAATGTATTTGCGTCAGCTGCTTGCTAAGCAGCTTGAAAGGCCGGCAGAACAAATGGATATCCACGCTGGGTACTATGAGCTTGGTCTGGATTCTTCGTCATTGCTTACCGTGGTTCAGGAAATTGGAGATAAGGTTGGGGCGGATCTTGCTCCGACACTGCTGTTTGAATTTACAACAATTGCAGAACTAGCTGCTCATCTTGCTGATCACTATTCAATTGGAGAGGCGGACGATGCTGTCCGCCAATCTCCTTCACCAATTGATGGTGTTACCTCTTCACCAGAGATCGGGGAGGACATAGCCATTATCGGAATGGCGGGACGCTATCCTAAGGCGAAAAATATACAGGAATTTTGGGAACAGCTTAAAGCGGGTACCGACTGCATCACAGAGATTCCAAACTCACGCTGGGAATGGAAAGAAAGCGATGGACTGGATTCACCTGCAGGCAAGCCGCTCTCGAAATGGGGCGGCTTTATCGAGGAGGCTGATTGCTTTGATCCTCAATTTTTCAGAATCTCTCCGCGTGAAGCGGAAATGATGGACCCTCAGGAACGCTTATTTTTAGAGACGTGCTGGGAAGCTATTGAAGATGCGGGTTATACACCAGAGACAATTGCTTCACCGCAGGGAGAAAATAAAAGACAGCATGTCGGTGTGTTTGCCGGCGTTATGCATAAGGACTATTCTCTTATAGGAGCTGAAGCTCTATCAGAACACAATCCATTTCCTTTATCGCTGAATTATGCGCAAATCGCCAACAGGGTCTCTTACTATTGTAATTTCCACGGCCCAAGCATGGCGGTGGACACGGTCTGCTCTTCCTCATTAACTGCGGTTCATCTGGCAATAGAGAGCATCCGGAATGGAGAATGCGAGGCCGCGCTTGCCGGAGGCGTCAATTTGTCACTGCATCCGGCTAAATATATCAGCTATGGCAGTGTAGGGATGCACTCAAGTGACGGCTATTGCCATACTTTCGGCAAAGGCGGGGATGGCTACGTATCTGGAGAAGGTGTCGGCACAGTATTGCTAAAACCGCTGCGAAAAGCTGAACAGGACGGTGACCGAATCTATGCTGTCATCAAAGGCAGTGCGATAAATCATGTAGGAAAAGTAAGCGGAATTACAGTACCGAGCCCGGTAGCTCAAGCTGATGTAATCGAAGCATGTCTAGAAAAAACAGGAATTGATCCGCGCACCATCAGCTATGTTGAAGCCCATGGCACTGGCACCTCATTGGGAGATCCGATTGAAGTACAGGGGTTAGTAAAAGCTTTCAGCCGCAATACGCAGGACAAGCAATTCTGTTCAATCGGTTCTGTGAAATCAAATATTGGCCATGCTGAAGCTGCAGCCGGCATTAGCGGCTTAACGAAGACTGTCCTGCAGCTGCATCATAAAACCTTGGTGCCGTCATTACATTCAGAAGAGCTGAATCCTTATTTGAAGCTTGATCAAACCCCATTTTTTGTCCAGCATGAAACAAAGGAATGGGAGCAGCCATCTTTTACAGAAAACGGGGTGGACGTCACATATCCCCGCCGTGCCGGTTTAAGTTCGTTTGGCGCTTCAGGATCAAATGCGCATCTTATTTTGGAAGAATATATTCCGGCAGAGAGCCATTCAGAGACGATTTTAACGAAAAATGAAGAAATAGTGATACCTTTGTCTGCGAGAAACAAAGATCGTCTGCAGGCTTACGCTCTTAAACTTCTTGATTTTCTTAGCGAGGACGTCAATCTTTTAGCGTTAGCTTATACCATGCAGGCAGGACGGGTTGAAATGGAGGAGCGTGCGGCCTTCATTGTAAAAGACATAAAAGATTTAACGGCTAAACTTCGGGCGTTTGCCAATGGCGAAGAAGAGATCGAGGGCTGCTGGACCGGACGAGCCAAGGAGAATCAGGAGGCGGCTGGGCTAGCATCGGTAAATGCGCTGAATAACAATTTGATAAGAGACAGTGAAATGATGGAAATGGCGAAAGCATGGGTTCAAGGAAAGCGGGTCACCTGGGACGACCTATACGGCGATCGCAAGCCGCTTAAGATCAGTGTTCCGACCTATCCGTTTGCAAGGGAGCGCTACTGGATCTCGGTTCCTGAAATGAAAACCAGCACTGTGAATCATATCTTACATCCGCTGGTGCACCGCAATACATCAGACTTTACTGAGCAGCGCTTTAGCTCTGTATTTACAGGCACGGAATTTTTCCTGTCAGATCATGTTGTACAGGGACAGAAAATTTTGCCGGGCGTTGCCTATTTAGAAATGGCAAGGGAAGCAGCGGAAAAAGCTGCAGGCGATCTGGACGGCGAACAAAGAGTGGTGTCGCTTAAAGACATTGTGTGGGTGCGTCCTATCACGATAGAAAGTGAACCAAAAGAAATACATATTGGCCTTTTTCCTGAGGATAACGGGGACATTTCCTTTGATATTTATAGCAGCTCTGAACATAAAGAAGAAGCCCTGACGATACACTGCCAAGGTCGCGCTGTCATTTCAGATGAAGCGGAGACTTCCATTTTAAACCTTTCATCAATACAGACAGAATGCAGCCTGGACACAGTGACGTCAGAACAATGCTATGCAGCGTTTCGAAAGATTGGGCTTGACTATGGCGAGGGCTATCAAGGGATTGAAAAAGTCTATGTCGGCAAAGATCAATTGCTTGCAAAAATCTCGTTACCCGCTTTTCTAAAAAACGACAAGCAGCATTTTGCGCTCCACCCGAGTTTGATGGATTCCGCGTTCCATGCCACAGTCGGTTTTATCGTTAGCTCAGTCAATGCCGCTGGACAAGCTCAGACGCTGTCTCTTCCATTTGCGTTACAGGAGGTTGATATTTTCAGCCCATGTCCAGAGAAGATATGGTCTTATATTCGATACAGTTCAGACAGTAAAGCGGAGAACAAAGTCAGAAAGTATGACATTGATTTATGTGATGAGAACGGACGTGTTTGTGTGCGAATGAAGGGTGCCTCGATGCGGGCACTTGATGGAGAGCAGCATTCAAAGCCGCAACTATTAACTGATTCTCAGCTGACCGGGCATACGGTGATGATTCCCGTCTGGGAACCAGTCTCTCTAGAAGCGGAGGATAATGCTTCGTTTGCTGGTAAAAGAGCTGTTTTATGCGGAGCTGCTGAAGCTGATCGGACTTTCATAAAGCATCATTATCCGCAAATTTCCTTTGTCGATATCCGCCCTGCAGATGACATTGAGGCAATAGCGGACAAACTGCAAGCGTACGGAAGCATTGACCATGTATTGTGGATTGCCCCGTCACACCGGGGAAGTATAGGTAGTGATGGACAAGAAGAAGCTGTTCTTCACTTATTTAAGCTTGTGAAAGCATGCCTGCAATTAGGCTATGGCGAGAAACAACTTGAATGGTCTCTTGTGACCGTCCAAGCGCAGCCGGTTACGCAACATGAGGCAGTACAACCCGCTCATGCAAGCATTCATGGGCTTGCCGGCACAATGGCAAAGGAATATCCACACTGGAAAATCCGTCTTCTCGATCTTGAAAAAGGCTGCACATGGCCGGTAAATCACATGTTTGCGCTCCCAGCTGACCGCCTTGGCCATGCTTGGGCCTATCGTAATCAGCAATGGCATCAGCAGCAATTGATCCCATATCGGTCCTCACTGTCAGGCGACACGCTATATCGGAAAGGCGGAGTCTATGTGGTCATCGGAGGAGCCGGGTATATCGGAGAGGCGTGGAGTGAGTACATGATCCGCCGCTACCAGGCGCAAATCGTTTGGATTGGGCGAAGTCAACTTAATGCTGCCATCCAGTCAAAAATAGACCGACTTTCGGCGCTTGGCCCTGAGCCTTTCTACATTGCAGCCGATGCAGCCGATAAGCATTCATTGCAGCAGGCTTATGATCAAGTGAAAAAACGTCATCCTCATATTCACGGGATTGTTCACTCTGCGATGGTTTTATTTGAGCAAAGCCTGGAAAAAATGAAGCCGGAAGAATTCACCGCTGGACTGGCGGCGAAGATCGATGTCAGTATGCGGATGGCCCAAGTGTTCCGTCAGGAGAATGTAGATTTTGTTTTATTCTTCTCTTCGCTTGTAGCCCATATCAAAAATGTGAAGCAAAGCCATTATGCCTCTGGCTGTACATTTGCAGATGCTTTTGCTCACCAGCTTTCTCAGAGCTGGGCATGCCCTGTAAAAGTCATGAACTGGGGATATTGGGGGAATAGTGAAGCGGCTGAGGATGAACATTATGTACAGCTCATGAATCAAATCGGCTTAGGTTTAATTGAGCCTGAGGAGGCTATGAAGGCGCTGGAAGCCCTGCTTTCTGGGCCAGTCAGCCAAACAGCTTTCATTCATACGACAAAGCCTGTAGCAGTCGAAGGCGTGAATCAGAATGAATTCATCACTCTTTATCCAGAGCAACCTTCAGCAGATGCAGAGAGCCTGATGGAGCGTCTGCCGACTACGGCACGATTTCAAAGAGTGACACATGAAGAGCTTGATGATCTTCTTTACAGGCTGTTGTTAGGACAGCTGCAAACGGCCGGGCTGTTTGAAGGTTATACATTATCGGTTGAACGTCTTCAACAATATAAGACTCGTGAATTTTATGGAAAATGGATTCGGCAAAGCAGCGAATTTCTCTTGCAGCATGGCTATCTTAAGAAAGTTGGAGATTCATTGGTGAGGAAGGACCAAGCAGAGGATATCGAGCTGCTTTGGCAAGAATGGAATGCGAAAAAAGAAAAGTGGCTTAAAGACAGCGAGACAAAGGCGATGGTTGTATTAGCAGAGGCCATGCTGAAAGCATTACCGGATATTTTGACAGGGAAAGTCCCTGCAACAGATATCATGTTCCCGCATTCCTCGATGGAACTGGTGGAAGGCATTTATAAGCATAACCAAGTGGCAGACTATTTTAATAAAGTGCTTGCCGATACATTATTAGCTTATCTGGATGAACGTCTGAAGCACGACCCTGAGGCATCGATTCGCATTATGGAAATAGGCGCAGGCACAGGCGGCACGAGTGCCGGAATCTTTGAAAAACTGAAACCATATCAAAAGCACATCAATGAATATTGCTATACAGATCTGTCTAAAGCATTTTTGCTGCATGCAGAAAAGGAATATGGGGCGGAAAATCCGTACCTGACATATCAGCTTTTTGATGTGGAAAAACCGATTGACCAGCAGGAATTTGAAGCGGGAGGCTATGATGTCGTCATTGCCGCTAATGTCCTTCACGCAACAAAAAATATCCGTCAAACACTGCGGCATACAAAAGCGGTAATGAAAAACAACGGAATGCTGCTGCTGAATGAAATGGCGGGAAACAGCCTGTTCCCTCACATCACCTTTGGTCTTTTGGAAGGCTGGTGGCTGTATGAAGATCCTGCAGTGCGGATTCCCGGCTGTCCAGGCTTACATCCTGACAGCTGGAAAGCGGCACTTGAAAGCGAAGGCTTTGAATCTGTCTTTTTCCCGGCCGAGGCGGCACATGATCTGAGTCACCAAATCGTCGCAGCCTCAAGCAACGGGCTGGTTCGCCGTATGATGAAAAATGTGATCTTGCCGGAGAAGGTTGTTTTACAAGCGTCTAATCAGGAGCCAGCCTACATTCATACCATAGATTCAGAGGAAGCTGGACAATCAAAACATGCTCTCCTAAGAGAAAAAAGCACAGAATATATGAAAAAACTAATCGGGGAAACGTTGAAAATTCCTGCAAGCAAAATTGAGTCATCTGAACCGCTTGAAAAGTACGGGATTGATTCTATCGTCGTTGTCCAGCTGACAAATACATTGCGTAAAGAATTTGACCATGTAAGCAGCACTTTATTTTTCGAGTACCAGACCATTGACGCATTAGTGGATCATTTCATCAAAACAAAAACAGAAGCGCTGATGAAATTAACAGGTCTTGACCGTCAAGTTCAACAACAGACACCGGCCGAAAGCAGAACCCAATCCTCACAGAAACCTGATCAGGCCGCTAAAAGAACACGGCGCTATCGCAAGCTTGGCTTCAGCGGGGAGAAAGAAACACCGACTAACACTCTTGCAAGCCGTGACGTTGCCATTATCGGCATTTCTGGACGCTATCCTCAGGCGGAAACAGCAGAAGACTTTTGGAACAACCTAAAAGAAGGAAGAAATTGTATTGAGGAAATTCCGAAAGATCGCTGGGATTGGAAAGCTTATTACGATAAAGAAAAAGGAAAAGAAGGATCAATTTATACGAAATGGGGCGGATTTATCAAGGATATGGACAAGTTTGACCCATTATTCTTTCAGATTTCTCCGCTTGAGGCAGAAAGAATGGACCCTCAGGAGCGATTATTTCTGCAAACCGCTTATGCAAGTATTGAAGACGCGGGATACACGCCTGACTCGCTCTGTTCAAGCAGAAAAATCGGCGTCTTTGCCGGAGTCATGAACAAAAATTATTCGACCGGCTACGGCTATTGGTCTATCGCCAACAGAATATCCTATTTACTGAATTTCCAAGGTCCGAGTCTTGCAGTCGATACAGCCTGCTCATCCTCCCTGACAGCGATTCATTTAGCGCTGGAAAGCATTTATAGCGGATCGAGTGATTGTGCCATTGCCGGCGGTGTCAATTTAGTTGTCGACCCGGTTCACTATCAGAATTTATCTGTCATGAATATGCTCTCCGCTAGTGATACATGTAAATCATTCGGCGATGATGCAGATGGATTTGTCGACGGTGAAGGCGTAGGCGCCATTGTGTTAAAGCCGCTGCAGCAAGCAATAGCAGACGGTGACCATATTTACGGTGTGATAAAGGCAAGTGCCATTAATAGCGGAGGAAAAGCAAATGGATACACGGTTCCAAATCCTCATGTACAGGCACAGGTAATTAAAGAAGCAATGGAGCGCGCCGACATTCCTGCCCGAACCATCAGTTATTTAGAGGCGCATGGAACAGGCACTGCATTAGGAGATCCGATTGAGATAGCGGGGTTAACAAAAGCATTTGAGAAAGATACGCAGGAGAAACAGTTTTGTGCGATCGGCTCCAGCAAATCAAATATCGGTCATTGTGAAAGTGCAGCCGGAATTGCAGGGCTGACAAAAATACTTTTTCAGTTTAAATATGGCCAAATTGCACCATCATTGCATGCTCAGCGGTTGAATCCGAACATCGAGTTCAGCCATACGCCATTTGTCGTTCAGCAGCAACTTGGTGAATGGAAACGCCCGGTGATTGGCGGGCAAGAGGTGCCTAGGCGCGCTGGCTTGAGCAGTTTTGGCGCCGGAGGGTCCAATGCCCATATCATCCTGGAAGAATATATTCCAAGGACGGGGGCGCAAACGCCGAAAGACCATCCTCCAGCGCTGATTGTGCTGTCGGCCAAAAACATGGAACGCTTGCAAGAAAAAGCGGAACAGCTGCTTACAGCCATCAAACAAAAAAGGTACCGCGAAACAGACCTGATCAGGATTGCCTATACCTTGCAAACAGGCCGTGAAGCAATGGAGGAACGGCTGGCCTTTATAGCGGAATCACTAGAGGATCTTGAGAGAAAGCTGAACGATTTTATCGAAAACAAAGCAGACAGCCTGTATCTGGATCGCATCGATGATAACAAAAAAGCGTTAGCAGTCTTATCAGCGGATGAGGATACGGAAAAAATCATAGAAGCATGGATAAGCAAAGGGAAATACACGAAACTGCTGGATCTTTGGGTGAAAGGCTTGTCTTTCGACTGGGGCATGCTGTACGGCACCCAAACGCCTGTCCGGATCAGTCTTCCGGCATATCCATTTGCAAAAGAACGTTACTGGGCACCAGGCGCGGCAAAGGCTCCGGCGTCTATAGAACAGGATCATGATCAGCAAACAGAAGAACCTTTCAAGGTTATGACTTTTCAAGAAGTGTGGAAAGAAGAGCCGGCGACTCTCACATCGAAACGTATCAAAACGCTCATCTGTTTTCTGACTGAAAGAGAAAAGCAAAACGCATTTGCTTCAGTCCTGAAAAACGTTGATCAAGACACCAAGGTCATTTTTATATCACAGGGCGAAGTGTACAGCAAACAGTCTGAATATAGCTACCAGGTTGTGCGGCAAGAACCCGTTACTTTTGAAAAGGCCTTCCAAAGCATTAAAGAAGAACTTGGAGAGCCAGAAGCATTCCTCTATATGTGGCCTATGGAAGACAAGCGCTGTATAAAGGACCATTCCTGTATTGTTTACCTATTACAAGGTATGTCCGCAGCAAAGCTTCATCCTTCACGGCTGCTGCTGGCAGGATGTTTTGAAGATGGTCTTGACAGAAGCTATCTGGAATCATGGATTGGCTTCGAACGTTCACTCGGGCTTGTCCTTCCGCACACAAAAGTGACTGGAATCTTTCAGCCGGCGGAACAAGGATCGATGGATGATTGGACACGTAATATATGGGCAGAATTACAGGCTTCAACTGAACAAACGGTTTTGTATCAGAATGCGAAACGATATGTAAATCACATTGAACAGACAACGATACAACCGGACGACAGCAAATTGAAGTCTGGCGGTACTTACCTGATTACAGGCGGTGTAGGAGGGCTTGGTTATTTATTTGCCAAGCATTTGGCCAAAAACTATGCCGCAAACCTGATTTTGACAGGGCGGTCGCCTTTTAATGATGAGAAGCAAAAGCAAATAAAAGAATTAAATGATCTAGGCGGCGAAGCGATGTATGCAGAAGCCGATGTGTCTGATCCTATCGCAATGGGAGACTGCGTAAAAAGAGGGAAAGACCGATTCGGTGCCATCAACGGTGTCATTCATGCAGCCGGAATCGAAAGCGACTCTGCTATTTTTGACAAAAAGATCGAAAGCTTCCAGCGCATCATTGAACCGAAAATCAACGGCACGATAGCGCTTGATGAATGGCTTAAAAATGAAGTCCTTGATTTTATGTGTTATTTTTCTTCTTCTTCTGCGGTTTTAGGGGATTTTGGATGTTGTGATTATGCGATTGGCAACAGGTTTCAGATGGCTTACGCACAATACAGAAATGAGCTGCATAACGGTAAAACGTTTGTCATCAACTGGCCTGTATGGAAGGATGGCGGAATGAAGATCGGTGATGAGGAAACAACGGATATGTACCTGAAATCAAGCGGCCAACGCTTCCTAGAAGCCGAGGAAGGCATCCATATGTTTGAGCACATCCTAGCTCAGCAGGATGCTCAGCATCTCGTCATAGCCGGTCAGCCCAGCCGTGTCAGCCGATTTTTAGGAATGACTGAACCAGCTATTCCAGAACCGGCCACTCAAGCCCCTCTAGCACAAGAAAACAAGGATGAGGTAAAAACATTAAGCGTTGAAAAGCGTTTAGAACACGACTTGAAAGAGCATATTCACACATTGCTTAAGATTTCAAAGGACAAGCTGAATTTGAACAAAAATTGGGCCGACTTCGGATTTGATTCAATCTACTTGGCTAAATTCTCGAACGTGTTATCAAAGCATTTCAACATCGAAGTGACACCGGCTTTATTTTTCGGCTATTCGACTTTACAAGAATTGATCGGCTTTTTCTTAACCGATCATAAAGAGCTGATTGAAGCATTTTACCGGGATGATGCATCAGAGGCGCAAAAGTCCCCTGAAGCTTATGCAGCAATTCCTGTAGCTTTAGAACCAGAAGCCAGTAAAAAAAGCATTCGGCAGGTTCACGATGAGCCTATTGCCATTATCGGCATGAGCGGCAGGTTCCCTCAAGCTGATTCGGTCCATGAGCTGTGGGATAATCTGAAAAACGGTAAATCGTGTATCTCTGACATCCCGGGCGAACGCCGGGACTGGGGGAGAGCTAACAGAGATCCAGAAAAAGCAGTGCCAAGGTGGGGTGCATTTTTGAAGGACATAGACCGGTTTGATCCGCTGTTTTTTCAAATATCGCCTAAAGAAGCCGAAAGCATGGATCCGCGCCAGCGCATTTTTCTAGAGGAAGCATGGCACACGTTTGAAGACGCCGGCTATATGGGAGATCGGATAAAAGGAAAATCCTGCGGTGTTTATGTAGGTGTGGAAGAAGGGGAATATGCGCACCTAACCGGAGATTCGGATTACATTAACGGAACACAAAACGCCACATTGTCTGCGAGAATCGCATACGCATTGGATTTAAAAGGGCCTAATATGGCTTTGACAGCAGCATGTTCATCTGGACTGGTGGCGATTCACCAGGCATGTGCAGCTCTGCGTCAGGGGGATTGTGAAATGGCTTTAGCGGGCGGCGTCAGCTTGAATATTTCTCACATGTCTTTTGAGGCGCTGACAAGGGCCGAAATGCTGTCTCCGAACGGACAATGCAAAGTGTTTGACCAGGATGCCAATGGTCTTGTGCCAGGTGAAGCGGTGGCTGCTGTTCTCTTGAAACCATTATCAAAGGCAATTGAAGATAAAGATCATATTTATGGCTGCATCAAAGCCAGCGGCGTGAATTACGATGGCAAAACCAACGGCATTACTGCGCCAAATCCTTTTAGCCAAGCAGAATTGATCGAAAACATTTATGAAAAAAATGAAATCAATCCGCTCGATATTCAATATGTGATGGCGCACAGTACCGGCTCGAATCTTGGTGATCCGCTTGAGGTCCAAGCGTTAACGAGCGTGTTCAGCAAATATACGAAGCAGAAGCAATTCTGTATGATCAGCTCAATTAAACCTTTAATCGGACATACATTTGCAGCGTCAGGAACGGTTGCTTTAATCAGTATGCTGATGGCTATGAAAAACCAGATCATTCCGGCCACTCATCACTGTGAATCGGAAAACCCGTATATTCCGTTTAAAGAAAGCCCATTTGTGCTTTGCAAAGAAAACCGTTCGTGGATCAGGAAAAATCAGAAGCCGAGGATGGGAACGATCAGCACGACTGGAATCAGCGGCACCAATGCACATGCAGTCATTGAAGAATACATTCCGGATGATCAGCCGTCCACACAGCGGCATCAAGGGTCACCGCAGGTCATCGTGCTTTCAGCCCAAAATGACGATCGGCTTCAGGATGCTGCCTGCCGCATGATTGCGTATCTGGAGCAGAATCATAACCTTTCTTTACCTGATGTGGCATATACGCTTCAGGTTGGGAGAAAAGCCATGGAAGCAAGGCTCGCGATCGTTGCAAACAATCAGAAGCAATTGGTGCGAAAATTGAAGGAATATGTGGAAGCAATGAAGAATGGTGGGGTATCAGGCCAACAGAGATCCCTTTATACAGGATATACAGAAGGGATTTTAGAAGAACAAGATGAAGCAGTTCTGCAAGCTCTCGCAAAAGAAAGAAATTTGGAAAACATCGCGGAATGCTGGGTGAAAGGATATCAGATTCCTTGGGAACTCCTTCATGATGGCGATCACGTTCGGATGGTTTCTTTACCTGGTTATCCATTTGCAAGGGAGCGGTATTGGATTTCGTCAGGCACTCAGCAATCAAAGGCCGTTAAACAGCATTCACAAGATATGAAAACAGAGATTGACGAGCCGAATGGCAAAACCCACATTCAAAAGATCATTGTTCAATTTTTAGCACGAGAATTGGGCATATCTGAGGAGCGAATCAATTTCAAAAGAAACTTCCTGGATTATGGGATGGATTCAATTCTTGGCCGAAAATTGATGCGGCATATCGAAAAAACCACGCAGCTGAAGATGGCCGGTCGGGAAATCCTTGAATGTCAGACAGTCCAAGCTCTATCTGACCATTTGGCCTTAAAAGCGGAAAAACAAAATCATAGCGCAGCAGCACATCAAATAAAGGACACGTATACAGACGAGCAAATCATCGGATTAATGCAAGAGGTGGCGCTAGGGAAATTGGATTTTAAGAGTGTGCAAAACATCATAGAAGGGAGTAAATCGTATGAATCATAAAGAAATTCTCGATGCCTTCAGATCAGGAGAATTAACCATTTCTGAGGTGGAAGAACATCTTAAAGGCATGAAGCGGCAGTTGAAAAGCCCGCTTTCAGAAGGGCAAAAAGGGCTGTGGATGCTTCAAAAAATGTCTCCTGGGATGAGTGCATATCATATTCCTTTATGCTTTCGCTTCAGCAAACCAATACATGCAGAGACGTTCAAGAAAGCCCTTCTGTTTGTACAGAAACAATATCCGGTCTTAGCCAGTGTGATTCAAGAAGAGAATGGCGTTCCATTTCAATCGGTTCAGTTATCAAAGGATCTTTGTTTTGTGGAAGAGGATATATCAGCAATGAAATCAGCAGATATCTTTCCTTTTCTAAAAGAAAAAGCAAAAGAACCTTTCCAGTTGGATGCTGGTCCGTTATGGCGCACACACCTTTTTCATCGGTTAGAAGAATGCATTGTTCTTATAACAATTCACCATATCATATTTGATGGTGTGTCGATGCTGACATTGATATCGGCGCTATTCGAAGCGTATCAACAATTGCTGAATGGGATTGAACCCTTGCAGCAGCCATCAACAGCTGATTATTACGATTTTGTCGATTGGGAAAATCGAATGCTGACTGGCAGAGAAGGGGAAGAGCATCTCGCTTACTGGAAAGAACAGTTGTCTGGGAGTCTGCCAGTTCTTGATTTGCCTGCTGACCGTCCGCGGTCTTCAGCACGAAAATTTAAGGGGCAAGCTTATAAAAGCTTGCTCCCTCATCACCTGAGAAATCAAATTAAATCGTTTGCCCGCACCAATCATGTGAATGAATCGGTTGTGTTTCTCTCCATTTACAAAGTACTGCTGCATCATTATACAAAACAAAAGGATATCATTGTTGGCGTTCCGACAATGGGTCGGCAAGAAGACAGATTTGAAACCCTAATCGGTTATTTTATCAATATGATGGCTGTTCGGAGCAAGAATATCGGATCTCAGCCATTAACAGCATTTATTTGGGAACTGCAGCTGACAGTGGCTGACGGCCTGGATCATGCGGCGTTTCCGTTCCCTGCATTGGTAAGAGAGCTGAATGTAGACCGCTCGGCCGCGGATTCTCCGGTTTTTCAAACAGCTTTTCTGTACCAAAACTTTTTTCAGGCAACAGGCTTGCAAAAAGTGCTTGAACCGTATCAAACGCTTGGCATCGAATATATTGAAGACATTCGGCAAGAGGGTGAATTTGAGCTGGCGCTCGAAATATATGAGCAAGAAAATGAAACAGTGCTTCATCTTCTGTACAACCCTGATTTGTACGAACTGTCCTCCATTGAAAGCATGATGGAGAACTATATGAAGCTCGCGCAGCACATGATGGAGGACCCGTCTTTGCCGCTTGAAGCCTACTCTTTGCAATTAAATCAAGAACAAACTAGTTTGCTGGAACAATGGAATGCGACAGGGACAAACATCGCAAATGACAAGTGTATACATGAGGTGTTTGAGGAAAAAGCGAAACAAACCCCCGATGCGGTTGCTGTGATGTTTGAAGACAGATCACTTACATATAAAGAAGTAGATGAAAAAAGCACATCTGTTGCAGTCTACCTTCAACATCAGGGTGTTGGACCTGAACAGCCCGTTGGCATTTGTGCAGAGCGTTCGTTTGATATGATCATCGGAATTTTAGGAATACTGAAAGCTGGCGGAGCGTATGTGCCGTTAGATCCAAGTTTTCCGCAAGAACGATTAGAGTACATGCTCAAAGACAGTCAGGCATCCATTGTCCTCACCCAACCTAACGTTCATGATAGGATCAGCGGATTAACTGGCAGCCATGTAAAAGCGATCAATATCGAGTTAGCTTGCCGAAACGATTATACAGACCAGCAAAGCAGCGGTTTAAAGCGGGAAGTAAAACCGGAACACCTCGCTTATATTATTTATACATCGGGAAGCACTGGAGAGCCTAAAGGGGTTATGGTAGAGCATCGGAGCATTATGAATACCCTGAATTTTCTTGAATCTCACTATCCTGTAACGGCTGAGGATGCATATTTATTGAAGACGAACTATGTGTTTGATGTATCGATCTCAGAATTATTCGGATGGTTTATTGGAGACGGCCGTCTTGTGATTCTTCCGCCTAATGGGGAGAAATCACCGCAGCTTTGCATGGATTATATTGAAACATATAAAGTGACTCACATTAATTTTGTGCCGGCCATGCTGCATGTTTTTTTAGAAATGGCGAAAGACAACAAGCGATTCACAGAGGACGGTCCGCTGAAGTATATGATGGTTGCAGGTGAAGCCTTCCCTAAAGTATTAGTGAAAAAGGCGGTATCGCTCTTTACAAACTGCCGTGTTGAAAATATATACGGACCGACGGAAGCCTCCATTTACGCTGCGTATTTCGGATGCGGAAAAGGAGATATCGCAAGTCACCATACACCGATTGGAAAGCCTGTTTCCAACACGAAAATTTATATTGTGGACCAGCATTTGAAGCCTGTCCCGATCGGAAAGCCAGGTGAGCTTTGCATCGCTGGAGCCGGCTTAGCAAGAGGCTACTTTAAAAAGCCGGGGCTTACGGCTGAAAAATTTATTGATAATCCCTTTGAATCAGGGACGAAGCTATATAAATCGGGTGATTCAGCAAGGTGGCTTCCTGACGGCAACATAGAATACTTGGGACGGATTGACAGCCAAGTCAAAATACGCGGTTTTCGCGTCGAGCTGGGCGCAATAGAAACAAAGCTGGGTGAATTTCCGGGCATTTTAGATCAGGCGGTAGTGGTGAAGCAGCTTGAGGGCCATCAACAGCTCGCTGCTTATTATACAGAGGAAAGCGGACATGCCTCTGCCAATCCAAAAGATTTGCGCCTTCATCTAAAATCGAGTCTGCCCGAATATATGATACCTTCACACTTTATCCGCTTAGATGAGCTTCCATTATCGCCCAGCGGAAAAGTGAACCGTAAAGAATTAGAAAAACGCGAGATCGTGTTCAACAGAAGGAAACCAAATCACTTGCAATTAACGGAAATAGAGGATCAGGTGCTGCGCATTTGGGAGGAAACGCTCAAGGTCAGCGGATTTGGGCCGGAAGACGGATTTTTCGATGCGGGCGGCGATTCGCTTCTGGCTGTAGCTGTGGCTGAACGAATCAAAAAAGAATTCGATTGTGAGTTTCATGTTACTGAGCTGTTTGAGTATTCCACGATCCGTGCAATCAGTGAATACATTTTGGAGATGAAAAACTCAGATCTAGCCGGGACACAAAATGAAGATGATCATGATGACAAAAAAGATGGAAAATACCCGAAACAGAAGATTCCCCCTTATTTTGACGACAGTGTTGCGATTGTGGGGATATCTTGCCAGTTCCCGGGTGCGAAAAATCATCATGACTTCTGGAACCACATCAAAGAAGGCAAAGAAAGCATACGATTCTTTTCTGAAGAAGAGCTTCGCGCAAATGGAGTTCCCGAAGAATTGATACAGCATCCTGACTATGTGCCTGTGCAATCTGTGATCGAAGGGAAAGACTTATTCGATCCCGGTTTCTTTCAAATCTCGCCAAAAGATGCTGAGTATATGGACCCTCAGCTTCGCCTCTTATTGCTGCACTCCTGGAAAGCGATTGAAGATGCAGGATATGTGGCTAAGGAGATTCCGGCAACAAGTGTATATATGTCTGCAAGCAGCAATTCATATAGAACGTTATTGCCGAAGGAGACAACAGAAGGACATGAATCACCGGATGGCTATGTCTCTTGGGTTTTAGCCCAAAGCGGAACCATTCCCACAATGATCTCACATAAGCTCGGATTAAAAGGGCCAAGCTATTTTGTTCATTCTAACTGTTCTTCATCACTAGTCGGTTTATATCAAGCATACAAAAGCCTGACATCGGGCGAATCACAATATGCGCTTGTCGGAGGCGCAACATTGCACGCACAATCAGCGATCGGCTACGTGCACCAAAACGGGTTGAATTTTTCAAGCGACGGGCATGTGAAGGCGTTCGATGCTTCGGCGGACGGAATGGCCGGAGGTGAAGGCGTAGCAGTCATCCTGCTGAAAAAAGCTGTGGATGCCGTAAAAGACGGAGACCATATTTATGCCATTATGCGCGGAATAGGCATCAATAATGATGGGGCAGAGAAGGCAGGCTTCTATGCGCCAAGTGTAAAAGGCCAAACAGAAGTGATACAGCATGTATTGGATACAACCAAGATCCATCCTGAAACGGTCAGTTATATTGAAGCGCACGGGACGGGAACGAAATTAGGCGATCCTATTGAAATGTCTGCTCTAAATAAAGTGTACAAGCAATACACCGACAAAACACAATTTTGCGGAATTGGTTCAGTGAAAACGAATATCGGCCATTTGGATACAGCTGCGGGGTTAGCCGGATGTATTAAAGTTGCGATGAGTTTATACCATAATGAACTTGCACCGACCATCAACTGTACGGAGCCGAATCCGGATATAAAGTTTGAAAGCTCTCCTTTTTATGTTGTCCGTGAACGAAAATCGTTAGAGAAACACGCAGGTGTCCATCGGGCGGCTCTGAGCTCATTCGGCCTTGGCGGAACTAACGCCCATGCAATATTTGAGCAATATGAAAACATTTCTGATGCAGGTGCCGAAAACGAAGGCAATCAGCCTTACATCATTCCTATATCAGCAAAAAATAGTGAACGGCTCCAAGTATACGCGAAGGAAATGCTGTCCTATATCAGTCAAGACGAGCAAAGGCATTTCTCTTTAAGAGATATTGCATATACCTTCCAAGTCGGCCGTGAAGCAATGGATAACAGGATCGTTTTTATAGTGAACGATCTGGAAGAGTGGAAACATCAGCTGGAAGCTTTTGTGACTGGAAAGCCGCTCGCAGAAGGCTGTATTCAAGGAGAAAAAACGAGAATGACATCCGCTGAACAGCTGCTTGGAAATGCTGAAGCAGATGATATGGCTTCATCGCGGATATCAAAAGAAGAATTGAGAAAGCTTGCCGAGATGTGGGCAAATGGCTTTCACGTTGAATGGCGCAGGCTCTATCCAAATATAAAGCCACGCCGCATCAGCTTGCCGACATACCCTTTTGCCGAAGAACGATACTGGCCTGAAAGCAGCACCGGCGCTATCACAACAATTGAACCATCTCGTTTGCATCCTTTGGTGCACCATAATACATCGGTTCTGTCAGAGCAGCGTTTCAGCTCCATTTTCACAGGACAAGAGTATTTTATTGCCGAGCATATCATTAAAGGCATGGCGATTTTGCCGGCGGCGGTCACGCTTGAAATGGCAAGAGCCGCTATAGAACAAGGAATTGGCGGATTGGAGGATCATGAAACTGGAATCAGGCTGAAAAATGTCGTGTGGGTTCGCCCGGTTGTAGCAGGAAGTGAGCCGGTTCAGGTAAATATCGGACTTTACGATGAAGATGGCGGACATATTGCTTATCGGATGTATGGTGATCCGGAATCCGCTGATGCAGAACCAGTTGTATATAACCAAGGTAAAGCGGAATTGATTCAGTTAAAGCGAGAAAAAGCACTGGATCTTTCTAAGATCAAGAAACAATGTGATCAAAGCAAAATGGATGCTGCCTCGTTTTATGAAGGGATGATCGGCGCCGATTACGGTCCAGGTTACAAGAGTGTAGAGGCCGTATATAAAGGCGACGGCCAGCTGCTTGCCAAATTATCACTGCCAGAATCTGTTGCACATACGTTGGGCGATTATGTTCTTCATCCAAGTGTAATGGACGGGGCGTTACAGGCGGCTGAATATTTGCAAAATGTCGTCAGAGCGGAACTTTCAGACACTGAAGACTTTAAGGCAGCACTGCCATTTGCACTGGAGGAACTTGAGGTTTTTCGTCAGTGCGTTTCTGACATGTGGGTTTATGTTCAATTCAACTCGAAAAACAAACCAGGAGATTTGATACAGAAAGTCGATATTCACCTATGTGATGAGCATGGCATGATCTGTGTGCGGCTGAAAGGATTTTCGACGAGAGTGATGGAGGCAGATATACAAACCGAACCATCAAAAATCAACGCTGAAACTTTATTGCTTCAGCCCGTTTGGCAAGAACAAAAGGCTGCTAACAGCTTAGCTGCAAAAAAATATGCAGAGCATCTCGTATTCCTATGTGAATATGATCATGAGACGAGAAAACAAATTGAAGCAGCCATCGAGGATGTCCATGTATACAGCCTGGAAGCAAGGCCTTCTTCAGTAGATGGGCGTTTCCATTCTTATACAGAACAAGTGTTTAAAAAGGTACAAGAGATCATTCGTACGAAACCGAAAGACGGCATTCTCGTTCAGATCGTGACCTCTGCCGAGGGAGAACAGCAATTGTTTTCAGGGTTGACAGGACTGCTGAAAACAGCTTGTCAGGAAAATGCCAAACTAACCGGCCAAATGATTGAAGTCAGCAGTGAAGAAAGTGGAGAAAGCATTGCTGGCAAACTGTTAGAAAATCAAATGAGCAGCGATTCATATGTCAAATATCAAAACGGGACACGGTATATTGCTGATTGGCGTGAAATCAAACAGGCAAAAGGAGACGGCAGCAAACCGTGGAAAGACAATGGCGTTTATCTCATTTCAGGAGGTGCCGGCGGACTAGGTCATATTTTTGCAAAGGAAATTGCGGAACAAACGAAAAATGCGACAGTCATTCTGGCGGTCCGCTCACCTCTTAGCGAAAGCAAAAGCAAAAAGCTGAAAGAGCTTCATAGCAAGGGGGCTGACATCACCTACCGGCAAACAGATGTTACCAATAAAATTGAAGTCTATCAGCTCATTGACGACATTCAAAAAAGATATGGCCGTCTGAACGGTATTCTTCATAGTGCCGGAATCATCAAGGACAGCTACCTGGTTAATAAACAGGCAAAAGATCTGCACGATGTACTGGCGCCTAAAGTAAAAGGGCTTGTTTATCTAGACGAAGCGAGTAAGGATTTGCCTTTAGACTTCTTTATTCTCTTTTCATCTCTTTCAGGAAGTTTAGGGAGCATTGGTCAGTCTGACTATGCGGCAGCCAATGTATTTATGGATATGTATGCAGGCTATCGAAATAGGCTTGCCGACCTCAGCCAGCGGCATGGGCAGACGCTTTCTGTAAACTGGCCTTTATGGAGAGATGGAGGCATGCAGGTCGATCAAGAAACTGAGAAAAGGCTTGTGCAACTTGCCGGTATTGTTCCTATGAGGGCGGAAAAAGGAATTCAGGCATTATATCAAGCACTTCATTCAGAGGCAAACCAAGTAATGGTGATCGAAGGCGATGTGCAGAAAATAAAACAAAACATGCTGGCCAAAAACGCCTCAGCACCTATGGAAAAGAAGGAAGCAGAACACATGACTGAACAAATAAATAGCATTGATGCAGACAGTTTGCTGGATAAAGTAAAGGCGATGTTAAAGCGAGAGATCGCCAAGCTGTTAAAGGTCAAGCTTGAAACGATTGACGATCATGCAGAGATGACGGTGTATGGTTTTGATTCTATCTCCATGACTGAATTCACCAACCATATCAATCGCGCCTATCAGTTAGAGCTGACGCCAACCGTATTTTTTGACCACCCGACGATTCATGCGTTTGGCAAGCATTTGTCAGAAGAATATCAATCGGTATTTGCGAAGACATTTGCTGTGCGCGCTGTATCGGCTCAGCTTCAGCCTGCTGCGAAACAGGAACAAGCCGTGCGTGCCAAAGCTAAAAGACGCAGAAAGCAGCAAGTCATGCTGCCAAACGCCATACAGAGTGATGCTGGGCCTGAGCCAATTGCCATTGTGGGCATAAGCGGGATTTTCCCTATGGCGAAAGACGTTGAGGCGTACTGGAACATCTTAAAAGAGGGCAAAGACTGCATGACGGAAATCCCGAAAGATCGCTGGGATTGGCGTGAATATGAAGGTGATCCGGCGAAGGAAGTCAATAAAACGAACGTGAAATGGGGCGGTTTTATTGACGGTATTGCAGATTTTGATCCATTATTCTTTGGCATTTCCCCGCGTGAAGCTGAACAAATGGAACCTCAGCAGCGCTTACTGCTGACTTACGCCTGGAAAGCGATCGAAGATGCAGGATATTCGGCGAAAAGGTTGTCAGGCACAAAAACCGGCGTCTTCATCGGAACGGGAAATACAGGATACAGCTCTCTTCTATCTAAAGCGAACTCGGCAATAGAAGGATCAGCGGCAGCCAATACGAGCCCATCGGTCGGTCCGAACCGGGTCAGTTATTTCCTTAATCTGCATGGGCCGAGCGAACCGGTTGATACAGCGTGCTCAAGTTCACTAGTGGCGATCCACCATGCCATCTCTTCAATTGAGGAAGGCACTTGTGACATGGCATTAGCCGGCGGTGTAAATACGATTATCCTTCCTGAGGTGTATATCAGCTTTGATAAGGCGGGAGCACTGAGCAAAGAAGGAAAATGCAAGACGTTTTCAAATCAAGCCGATGGTTTTGCACATGGGGAAGGTGCCGGCATACTGTTCCTGAAAAAATTAAAAGCGGCTGAAGAAGCGGGAGACCATATTTACGGAGTCATAAAAGGCAGTGCAATCAATCACGGCGGCCGTGCAGCCTCTTTAACGACTCCCAATCCGAAGGCGCAGGCAGATGTTATTCAGTCGGCATATCAAAAAGCGGGAATCGACCCGAAAACCGTGACCTACATTGAAGCCCACGGAACCGGAACGGAGCTTGGAGACCCGGTTGAAATTAACGGTTTGAAATCAGCTTTTAAAGCATTGGGTGTAAATGAAGGAGACACATCAGCCAATCCTTACTGCGGATTAGGGTCTGTAAAGACAAACATCGGCCACTTATCGCTGGCAGCCGGTGCAGCAGGAGTTATTAAAATATTATTGCAGCTTAAGCATAAAACCTTAGTGAAAAGTCTGCATTGCGAAAACGTGAATCCATACATTCAGCTGAAAAACAGTCCGTTCTATATCGTACGGGAAACGGAAGAATGGAAAGCGCTGAAAAATGAACAGGGAGAAGAGCTTCCTCGACGGGCAGGTGTCAGTTCATTTGGAATCGGCGGAGTAAACGCCCACGTGATTATCGAGGAATATATTCCGGAAGCATCCGATGAGAATATACCATCCATCGCGCCGGAACATCCGGGTATCTTCGTTTTATCGGCTAAAAATGAAGCGCGGCTAAAAGAACATGCACAGCAGCTGGCAGATGCGCTTGATAAGCAAACATATAGTGACGTAAATCTCGCCCGAATCGCTTATACACTGCAAGCCGGACGGGATGCGATGGAAGAACGTCTCGGGATTATTTCCGGTTCCATTGAGGATTTACAGAAAAAGTTAAAAGACTTTGCAGCGGAGAAAAGCGGTGTGGAGGATGTATTTAAAGGCAGGATTGATAAAGGCACACTCCAAATGCTGACAGAGGACGAAGAGATTCAAGAAGCCGTCGAGAAATGGATGGAACGGGGAAAGTATGCAAAATTGCTTGAATTATGGGTAAAAGGGCTTGATGTAGACTGGACGAAATTGTATGGCGAGAATCTGCCAAAGCGCATCAGCTTGCCGACGTATCCTTTCGCAAAAGACCGTTATTGGATCTCTGATCATATTGAAAAAAGCGGCAGCATTGATGCAAATCAAGCAGCCTCCCGCCTTGGCGGAGCCATGCTGCATCCATTAATGCATCAAAACACATCGAATCTCTCGGAACAAAGGTTTAGCTCTATTTATACCGGAGAAGAGTTTTTCCTTGCTGATCATGTTGTGAAAGGCCAACGGATTTTGCCGGGAGTGGCTCATCTTGAATTGGCGCGGGCAGCTGTTGAGCAGGCCGCAGAGGTACAAGGTGTACCGCGCACCATGAAGCTAAAGAACGCGGTGTGGGTGCGGCCTATTGTTGTAGAGGATCAGCCGCAGCAAGTACACATTAGGCTTTTACCGGGGGAAAATGGTGAGATCTCTTATGAAATCTATGGTCATTCAGACGTTACTGGCGAACAGTCAATCGTCTACAGTCAAGGCAGCGCGATATTGAATCCTGCTGAAAATCTGCCGACGGTTGATTTGCAATCTCTGCGGGAGCAGTGTCAGGAAAGTCATTTCAGCGTAAACGAAGTATACGACACCTATCGAATGATTGGATTTGAATATGGTCCTGCTTATCGCGGAGTGAAAAAAATCTATACAGCTGAACAATTTGTTTTGGCAAAATTGTCATTGCATCCGTCAGCTGCAGATACGCTCAGCCAATACAAAATGCACCCTGGGCTGATGGATTCTGCTTTGCAGGCGTCAAGCATTTTGACAGGCGCCGGGGATAACCAGCTGACACTGCCTTTTGCGGTCCAGGAGCTTGAAGTCTTCGGAGCATGTTCGTCAGAAATGTGGGTATACGCAAGATACAGCCAAGGCAGCAAGGCAACTGATAAGGTGCAAAAGCGCGATATTGATATTTTAGATGAGAGCGGCAATGTTTGCGTACGGATGAAAGGATTATCTTTCAGAGCAGCGGAAGGCGGCTCTGGATCGGCGGAATCTGATCAAACGCTGGAAACCCTGATGTTTGAAGAAAAATGGGTGCCTAAGGATTTTAAAAAAGAAAGTCCTGAGCCTCATTACGAACGGCACATTGTCATGCTTTGCGACATGAATGGCCTCTCAAAAGATCGCATTGAATCAAGATTGACAGGAGCGGAATGCATCGTTTTGGAGTCATTCCGCGAAGGACTTGCAGAGAGGTTCCAAGATTATGCCGAACAAGCGCTTGAGACGGTCCAGGGTCTTCTCAAAAGCAGACCTCAGGGCAATGTTCTGATCCAGCTGCTTACCTCTGCACAAAGAAAGCAGTACTCATTCTCAGGGCTATCGGCGCTCCTTAAAACCGCCGGCCTGGAGAATAAAAAACTAATCGGCCAGACGATTGAAATCGATTCACATGAAAATGTTGAAAGTGTAATAGAAAAACTGAAAGAGAATAAAAGGCACACAGAAGATCAGCACATCAAATATGAAAAAGGCAAACGGTACATCAATGATCTGGATGAAATGCAAATAGATGATCGGGAAATAAGCATGCCGTGGAGAGATAAAGGTGTATACCTCATCACGGGCGGCGCAGGAGGACTTGGGTTTATTTTTGCAAAAGAGATTGCTCGCCAAGCCGAACAGCCTGTGCTCATTCTGACAGGCAGATCCGCGTTGAATGCGGATCAGCAGGCGGAGCTTAACGAACTTCAGCAATTAGGGGCTCGCGCAGAATACAGGCAGGTTGACGTGACACAAACGGAAGCAGCCTCCGAGCTTATCACAAGCATTACGTCTGATTACGAAGACTTGAATGGTGTCATTCACAGCGCTGGGCTGATTAAAGATAACTATCTTATGAGCAAAACCAATGAAGAGCTGACACAAGTTCTCGCTCCTAAGGTGAAAGGGCTTGTGAATGTGGATGAGGCAACCGAGCATCTTGCGTTAGATTTCTTTATCCTCTTTTCTTCAATATCAAGTGTTGCCGGCAGCGCGGGACAGGCCGATTATGCAATGGCTAATGCATTTATGGACAGTTATGCTGCTTATCGGAATGCGCTTGTAACCGCCATGTACAGGCACGGACAAACGTTGTCAATCAATTGGCCGCTCTGGAAAGAAGGCGGCATGCGCGCGAATAAAGAAATTGAAAACATGACGTTGAAAAACACAGGTGTGACTCCAATGCGGACCGAGACCGGCATTCAAGCGCTGTATAAAGGTTTGGCATTTGGCAAAGATCAAGTCATCGTCATGGAAGGATTCAAAGACATGATGAGGGAAAAGCTGACTCAAAAGCCGTCTTCTGATGATGTACCAATGAAAACAGTGCAAGTACCGGTGACATCTGAAGCAAGAATGGATCAAGGGAATATGTTCGATCACATTCAAGAAGTTTTAAAGCAAACAATCTCTCAATTGCTCAAAATCAAACCTGAAGAGATTGACCCGGACATGGAGTTTAATCAATATGGATTTGATTCGATTACGTTAACTGAATTCGCAAATACACTGAATGAGAAGTACAAGCTGGATCTTACGCCTACGATCTTCTTCGAGCACGCAACTGTTTATGCATTTGCAGGGTATCTGTCAGAAGAATATCCAAATGCTTTTACAGCTCAAACGCCTGCCAAAGCTGAGGTGCTGATGCAGCCTGTCGAACAGAATATAAAAAATATGACGTTTTCGACTGAAAACCGCTTTGTAAAACCTTCGGTAACACCAATGCAAAAGGAAGCTGATCACAAGCCTGAGCCTATTGCGATTGTGGGAATGAGCGGCGTTTTCCCAAAGGCAAAAGACGTTGAGGAATATTGGAAGAACCTGTCATCGGGCACAGATTGTATTACAGAGGTTCCAAAAGACCGCTGGGATTGGCAGGAGTATTACGGAGACCCTCTGAAAGAAGCGAATAAAACAAACGTCAAATGGGGCGGTTTTATTGATGAAGTAGCTGACTTTGATCCATTGTTCTTCGGCATATCTCCGCTGGAGGCTGAGCAGATGGAGCCTCAGCAGCGCCTGTTAATGACCTATGCGTGGAAGGCGGTAGAAGAAGCGGGACACTCAGCGAGAAGCCTGGCAGGAACTAAAACGGGCATCTTCATCGGGACAGGAAACACAGGGTACAGTTCACTTCTGTCAAATGTAGACATCGAAGGCTCAGCGGCTGCGAATATGAGTCCTTCTGCAGGACCGAATAGAGTCAGTTATTTCCTGAACATTCATGGACCGAGTGAACCGATCGACACTGCGTGCTCAAGCTCTTTGGTCGCCATTCATCATGCGGTTTGCGCCATTGAAAATGGAAACTGTGAAATGGCGATTGCGGGAGGGGTCAACACGGTCGTAACTCCGCAAGGCCATATCGCCTATGATAAGGCCGGGGCGCTGAGCAAAGAAGGAAGATGCAAAACATTTTCTGACAAAGCCGATGGATTCGCAGTCAGTGAAGGTGCCGGCATTCTCTTTCTGAAAAAGCTGACAGCGGCTGAACGAGACGGTGATCATATTTACGGTGTCATTAAAGGAAGTGCGGTAAACCACGGTGGCCGCGCAAATTCTCTAACAACTCCTAATCCGAAAGCTCAGGCGGATGTCGTAAAAACAGCATATGAAAAAGCGGGAATTGATCCAAGAACCGTAACTTATATTGAAGCGCATGGGACTGGAACCGAGCTGGGCGATCCAGTAGAAATCAACGGCTTAAAAGCGGCATTTAAAGAGCTGTATGAAAAAACGGGGGACCCGGCTGTCCATGGCAGCCATTGCGGACTTGGGTCAGCGAAAACAAACATCGGTCACTTATCGCTTGCGGCCGGTGTGGCGGGTGTCATTAAAGTGTTATTGCAGCTCAAGCATAAAACGCTTGTCAAAAGTCTGTACAGTGAAACTGTTAATCCATATATCAGACTGGATGACAGCCCGTTTTATATTGTGCAGGAATCGAGAGAGTGGCAGGCGATTCGGGATGAAGCTGGCCGAGAGCTGCCGCGCCGCGCAGGCATCAGTTCGTTCGGGATAGGCGGCGTCAATGCCCACGTGGTCATTGAGGAATATATTCCGAAAGAAACAACCCATCCTGCAACAGCACCAGCTGTGACAGCACAGCACCCGGGCATCTTTATTTTGTCGGCAAAGGATGAAGATCGTCTGAAAGACCAAGCCCGGCAATTAGCAGACTTTATCAGCAAGCGATCTATCACTGCTCGTGACCTCACTGATATTGCTTATACACTCCAAGAGGGGCGTGATGCAATGGAGGAGAGATTAGGGATCATCGCTGTCTCGACTGGGGACTTGCTGGAAAAACTGAACCTCTTTATAGAAGGGGGCACCAATGCGAAGTACATGTACAGAGGCAGAGCAGAAAAAGGTATCGCACAAACATTGAGATCAGATGACGAAGTACAGAAAACGCTCAACAATAGCTGGGAGCCTCACATATATGAAAGACTGCTTGATTTATGGGTAAAAGGCATGGAAATAGGCTGGAGTAAACTGTATGACGGCAAACAGCCGAAACGCATCAGCCTCCCTACCTATCCATTTGCGAAAGAACGCTACTGGATAACGGATACGAAAGAGGAGGCAGCCGCCCATCAAACAGCTTTAAAAACAGTCGAATCAGCAGCTTTGCATCCATTGATACATGTCAACACATCTGATTTGTCAGAGCAGCGTTTCAGCTCGGCCTTTACAGGTGCTGAGTTCTTTTTCGCCGATCATAAGGTGAAGGGAAAACCGGTTATGCCGGGCGTGGCATATCTTGAGATGGTTCATGCTGCCGTTACAAGAGCAGTGAGAAGAACCGAAGATCAACAATCTGTTATTCACATCAAAAATGTTGTGTGGGTGCAGCCGATTGTGGCGGACGGCCAGCCTGTGCAAGTGGATATCAGTCTAAATCCCCAGCAGGACGGCGAGATTGCTTTTAACGTCTATACAGAGGCTGCACACAATGATCGAAAGATACATTGTCAAGGCAGTGCTTCAATCCGTGGGGCAGGAGACATTCCAGTCCAGGATATCAGCGTGCTTCAAGATCAATGCAGTTTAAGCACACTCTCACACGACCAGTGTTATGAATTGTTTAAGGCGATCGGCATTGACTACGGACCTGGTTTTCAAGGGATAGATCGGCTTTACATCGGCCGCAATCAAGCCTTGGCAGAGCTTTCTCTGCCTGCTGGTGTAACTCACACACTGAATGAATTCGTTCTTCATCCAAGTATGGCCGATTCTGCTTTACAAGCGTCGATCGGGCTAAAGCTGAATTCCGGTGACGAGCAGCTTTCTCTGCCTTTTGCGCTGCAAGAGCTAGAAATATTCAGCCCGTGTACAAATAAAATGTGGGTGTCTGTGACATCTCGTCCTAATGAGGACAAAATACAGAGACTGGATATTGATTTGTGTGATGAACAAGGCCGAGTGTGTGTAAGAATCAAGGGGATTACCTCAAGGCTGCTGGAAGAAGGCATACAACCGCCAGACGGGCCGACATCACTAGGAAACTCCAAAGCAACTCTTAACGGAGCGCTTCTTATGGCGCCGATATGGGATCGAGTGCAGCTGGAGAAGAGGATCATTTCGCCTGCTGATGAGCGTGTTGTCATCCTCGGAGGGGATGACAACAGCAGAAAAGCTGTTCAAAGGCAGATCCCGTTTGCCAAGGAGCTGTCCATTGAGCCGAACGCATCAATTCATAGAATTGCAGGCCAGCTTGAAGCACTCGGATCGTTTGACCACATCGTGTGGATGTCTCCTTCTCGTGTGACAGAGTGCGAAGTCGGCGATGAAATGATTGAAGCCCAAGATCAAGGCGTCATTCAAATGTATAGGCTCATTAAGGCAATGCTCTCTTTAGGCTATGGACAGAAGGAGATAAGCTGGACGGTCGTGACGGTGAATACACAATATGTTGATCAGCATGATATTGTCGACCCGGTCGATGCCGGGGTACACGGCCTGATCGGTTCAATGTCAAAAGAATATCCAAATTGGCAGACAAAGCTGATCGATGTTAAAAAATACGAAGATCTGCCGTTATCTCAACTCCTTTCCTTGCCTGCCGATCAAGAAGGGAATACGTGGGCCTATCGAGACAAGGTCTGGCATAAGCTTCGTCTAATTCCAGTACACAACAATCAACCGGTGCACACGAAGTATAAGCACGGAGGCGTTTATGTTGTCATAGGCGGAGCTGGAGGTATTGGTGAGGCGTGGAGTGAATATATGATCAGAACATATCAGGCGCAGATCGTTTGGATTGGCAGAAGGAAAAAGGATGCAGCCATTCAAAGCAAGCTGGACAGACTTGCACGTCTAGGGCCAGCCCCGTATTACATTCAAGCAGATGCGGCTAACCGAGAGGAATTTGAACGCGCGTATGAAACAATGAAACAAACGCATCGAGAAATCAACGGTGTCATTCATTCTGCGATTGTCTTACAAGACCGAAGCCTGATGAATATGAGTGAGGAATGTTTCAGAAACGTTCTTGCTGCAAAAGTTGATGTAAGCGTGCGAATGGCCCAAGTTTTCCGGCATGAACCACTGGATTTTGTTTTGTTTTTCTCTTCCGTACAATCGTTTGCAAGAGCTTCCGGACAAAGCAACTACGCTGCGGGCTGCAGTTTTAAGGATGCTTTTGCACAACGGCTTTCTCAAGTATGGCCTTGTACAGTAGCCGTGATGAATTGGAGTTATTGGGGAAGCATTGGTGTTGTTTCATCACCGGATTACCAGAAGAGAATGGCTCAGGCAGGCATAGGCTCAATTGAAGCCCCTGAAGCAATGGAAGCTTTGGAATTGCTGCTCGGGGGACCGCTGAAGCAGCTAGTGATGATGAAAATGGCAAACGAAACGAATGATGAAGCGGAACAGACAGAAGAAACGATTGAAGTGTACCCGGAAACTCACGGCTCAGCCATTCAAAAGCTGCGAAGCTATCACCCGGGTGACAGCACAAAGATTCAACAACTGTTATAGGAGGGGGAGCGCCAATGCTGAACACAGAAGACATTCTCTGTAAAATGCTTTTCGCACAATTACAGTCCATAGGGTTTTTCACAGAAAGTAAATCCCAGCCGGTATTGGAGAATTTCTATGGCAGATGGTTTGAAGAAAGCCAATCGATTTTAGAACGGCATCAATTTCTCAAGCGAACGGAGAACGGATATGTTCCAACACGTTCAATAGGCACCATGAGCGAGCTGTGGAAAGAATGGAATGAACAAAAATCTGACCTGCTTCAAGATCATAATATGAAAGCCATGGTGACATTGGTGGAGACAGCACTTAAAGCCTTGCCGGAGATTCTGACCGGCAAGGCGTCAGCCACCGATATCCTGTTTCCGAATTCATCTATGGATTTAGTAGAAGGGGTCTATAAAAACAATCAAGTCGCAGACTATTTTAATGATGTTCTTGCAGATACGTTAACAGCCTATCTGCAAGAACGCCTGAAGCAAGAGCCTGAGGCGAAGATTCGAATATTAGAAATCGGAGCTGGGACCGGCGGGACAAGCGCGGCTGTTTTTCAAAAATTGAAAGCATGGCAGACACATATAAAAGAATATTGTTATACAGATATGTCTAAAGCTTTTTTAATGCATGCAGAAAATAAGTATGGTCCTGACAATCCATATTTGACATATAAACGATTTAATGTCGAGGAGCCGGCGTCTGAACAGCATATTGATGCGGGAGGCTACGACGCGGTCATCGCGGCAAATGTGCTTCATGCCACAAAAAATATCCGGCAGACATTGCGAAATGCAAAAGCAGTTTTGAAAAAAAACGGGCTGCTCCTTTTAAATGAAATTAGTGATCATAATATATATTCGCATTTGACGTTCGGCCTTTTAGAGGGCTGGTGGCTGTATGAGGATCCTGATCTCCGCATACCGGGCTGCCCGGGCCTGTATCCGGATACTTGGAAAACGGTGCTTGAGAGTGAAGGATTTCGCTATGTTTCCTTTATGGCTGAACAATCGCATCAGCTCGGCCAGCAGATCATTGCCGCTGAAAGTAACGGAGTCGTCCGTCAAAAGAAGAGAACGGGGGCAGAAGAAGATCCAAGCCATATACAAATGAATGCTGAAATCGATCATTCACATGAAAGCGATTCTCTCATCGAACAAACGGCACAATTTGTGAAGCATACGCTGGCAAAATCAATCAAACTATCACCAGAACGTATTCACGAAGATACGACATTTGAGAAGTATGGAATTGATTCGATTTTGCAGGTGAATTTCATTCGTGAATTAGAAAAAGTGACGGGAGAGCTTCCAAAAACCATTTTATTTGAACATAACAACACAAAAGAACTCGTCGAATATTTAGTAAAGGGGCATGAAAATAAGCTCCGGACAGCATTGTTAAAGGAAAAAACGAAGCCTGCAAAAAATGAAGCTCCACTTCAACCAGAGCGTACAGATCCTAATAAGCCATTTACTTTTCATACACGCCGCTTTGTTACAGAGCAGGAAGTCACGGAAACTCAGCTAGCAAATACCGAACCACTAAAAATAGAAAAGACAAGTAATTTGCAAGGAACACATTTTAATGATTCTAGTACAGAAGATATCGCAATAATCGGGGTAAGCGGGCGCTATCCGATGTCTAACAGTTTAGAAGAGCTTTGGGGGCATTTAATCGCCGGAGACAATTGTATTACAGAGGCACCGGAATCCAGATGGCGCACATCTTTATTGAAAACATTATCAAAAGATCCAAAAAAGCCGGCAAATAAGAAACGCTATGGCGGATTTTTACAAGATATAGAGGCATTTGACCATCAGCTTTTTGAGGTGGAGCAAAACCGGGTGATGGAAATGACACCTGAACTCCGTTTATGTTTAGAAACCGTCTGGGAAACGTTTGAGGACGGCGGCTATACGCGAACCCGGCTGGATAAATTGCGGGATGATGACGGAGTAGGTGTTTTTATAGGGAATATGTATAACCAGTATTTTTGGAATATCCCATCTTTAGAGCAGGCAGTCCTCAGCTCAAATGGGGGAGACTGGCACATTGCAAATCGCGTTTCCCACTTTTTTAACCTGACCGGACCGAGTATCGCTGTCAGCTCAGCATGCTCTAGTTCATTAAACGCCATACATCTTGCGTGTGAAAGCCTGAAATTGAAAAACTGCTCAATGGCGATTGCTGGGGGTGTCAATTTAACACTCGATCTCTCTAAATATGATTCTTTGGAGCGTGCCAATCTGCTGGGAAGCGGCAATCAAAGCAAAAGTTTTGGCACAGGAAACGGGCTTATTCCCGGGGAGGGCATTGGAGCTGTCTTGTTAAAACCGCTTTCGAAGGCAATGGAAGATCAGGATCATATTTACGCTGTGATCAAAAGCAGTTTTGCCAACCATAGCGGCGGAAGACAGATGTATACAGCTCCGGACCCCAAGCAGCAAGCAAAGTTAATTGTCAAGTCGATTCAGCAGTCGGGCATTGATCCAGAGACTATCGGCTATATTGAATCGGCGGCAAATGGTTCGGCGCTGGGCGATCCTATTGAAGTAATTGCCTTAACAAACGCGTTTCAACAATATACAAACAAGAAACAGTTTTGTGCGATAGGCTCTGTCAAATCCAATCTGGGGCATTTAGAGGCGGCTTCCGGTATTTCTCAGCTGACAAAAGTGCTGCTGCAGATGAAGAAAGGGACGCTGGTGCCGACAATTAACGCGATGCCTGTCAATCCAAATATTAAGCTGGAGCACACGGCTTTCTATCTTCAGGAACAAACAGAGCCATGGCATCGCTTGAATGATCCTGAAACTGGAAAACAATTGCCGCGCAGAAGCATGATCAATTCCTTCGGAGCGGGGGGAGCCTATGCCAATCTTATTATAGAAGAATATATGGAGATGCCTCCTGAGAAAGAACATATCGCTCCCCGCCAGCAGGAATTCACTGCCGTTTTTTCAGCCAAAACAAAATGGAGCCTGCTTAGCTATCTAGAAAATATGCAATTGTTTTTAGAGAAGGAAGCTTCTCTGGATATTGAACCCGTTGTACAGGCTTTACACAGGAGAAACCATAATTTAGAGCATAGGGCTGCATTTACAGTGACATCGACTCAAGAGCTGATCGAAAAACTAAAGGTGTTCCGAACATCAAGAGAAAGCTCACTCCAGCAAGGCATCTATACATCATTCGATTTACAGCCATGTGCGGAATCAGCATCTAGGGATAGAGAAATAAACGCAGCAGAGCAATGGGCACAAGGGGCATCGATTGCTTTTAAAGAAGCTGATATAGGGAACCGATCAGGCTGGGTTCATCTGCCTCACTATGCATTTGACCATAATACACCATTTCATTTCGATGTATCGTCTATCAATGAGAAATCGTCAGATGTTGAAGACAATATCAATCAGCCGGTCATTCAAGATCAATTCACTTATGATGAGCCTTACGTTCAAGGACACGTCTTCAACAATGAACGGGTGCTTGTCGGTGCCACATATGGCAGTCTGGCCATTGAAGCATTTTTTAACCTGTTCCCTGAGGAAAACAGCGGCCGTATCAGCAAATTAAGTTATACCAGTCCAATTGTCATCAAACAAGGCGAGACCATTGAACTTCAGGCAAAGCCGCTGCAAAAAGATCAAGTCATAGAACTGCAAATCATGTATCGCGAGCCGTCCTCTGGTTTGTGGAAGCCTGCCGCAATCGGACAATGCGGAATCGGTTCTTTTGAGCCAAAAAAAGTCAATATCGAGAACGTTAAGCATTCATTAACTAAGCTTCATCACATCGATCAGATGTATAAAACTGGAAACGGTCCTGAATGGGGAGAGTTATTTAAGACAATTACTCATCTCTACAGAGATCACAAGTCTATACTGGCAAAAATTCGCCTGCCCCAAAGCGGGCTGGCAAACGGGCACCATTACATTGTAAGCCCATTGATGACAAACAGCGCGTACTTGGCTATCCTCAGTTTCTTAGAGCAGTTTGACATGACAGGCGGCTTCCTGCCGTTTGGAATCAATGATATCCAGTTTACAAAGCAAACGATAAAAGGGGATTGCTGGCTTTTGATTACATTGGTTAAGAATACAGGTGACATGCTGCTGTTTGATGTAGATGTGGTCAATGAGTCGTCGGAAACAGTGCTGCACTACTCGGGCTACTCGCTTAAACAGCTTCGTATTTTGAATCAAAGAGGAAATCAAAATAAGGCCATCAAAGCCAGCAATCTGAAAGATCGTATCAGAAGCTATGTAACAGATAAACTGGCAGTAAACATGGCCGATCCGTCAAAATTGTCTCTTGCAAAAGCGCATATCATGGATTTTGGAATCGATTCTTCTCAATTGGTTGCACTGACAAGGGAGATGGAAGCAGAGACAAAGATCGAATTAAATCCGACTCTGTTTTTTGAGTATCCGACTATTCAAGAGCTAATCGACTTTTTTGCGGACAAACATGAAGCATCTTTTGCTCAGCTGTTTGGTGAAGATCATCAGCAGGAAGAACGCCCAGCTCAAATCGAAAACCAAATGAAACAGATTCCGGCATACGAGACGAACACGGATAAAACAATCGAACACGCGGCAGACGGCATAGCCATTATCGGCATGTCGGGACAGTTTCCGAAGGCAAACAGCGTAACGGAATTTTGGGATAACCTTATCCAAGGAAAGAACTGTGTCTCTGAAGTGCCGAAAGAACGCTGGGACTGGCGCAAATATGCCGCAGCCGATAAGGAAGGGCAATCAAGCCTTCAATGGGGCGGTTTTATAGAAGGAATAGGTGAGTTTGATCCCCTGTTTTTTGGCATATCGCCTAAAGAAGCGGCGAATATGGACCCACAGGAGTTTCTGCTCTTGATACATGCATGGAAGGCGATGGAAGATGCAGGCTTAACAGGGCAGGTTGTATCCAGCCGCCCGACAGGAGTATTTGTCGCAGCCGGCAATACGGATACAGCTGTGGTTCCTTCCCTAATTCCAAACCGTATATCCTATGCACTTGATGTAAAAGGGCCAAGTGAATATTATGAAACTGCCTGTTCCTCAGCTCTAGTGGCTTTGCACAGAGCTATACAATCCATTCGAAACGGCGAATGTGAGCAAGCCATTGTCGGGGCTGTGAATTTGCTGCTTTCACCAAAAGGCTTTATTGGCTTCGACTCAATGGGCTATTTGAGTGAGAAAGGACAGGCCAAATCCTTTCAAGCAGATGCAAATGGCTTTGTCAGAAGTGAAGGAGCAGGAGTTCTCATCATTAAACCATTGCAAAAAGCCATTGAAGATTCTGATCATATTTATTCGGTTATTAAAGGTTCAGGTGTATCGCATGGCGGCAGGGGAATGTCACTTCACGCGCCAAATCCGGCCGGCATGAAGGATGCAATGCTGAAGGCTTATCAAGGAGCACAAATTGATCCCAAAACGGTGACCTATATAGAAGCGCATGGGATCGCCTCTCCATTGGCAGACGCGATAGAAATAGAGGCGTTAAAGTCAGGCTGCAGTCAGCTCAAATTGGAACTTCCACAGGAAGTACGGGAGGAACCGCCATGTTATATCAGCAGCTTAAAGCCGAGCATCGGACACGGTGAACTCGTCTCAGGCATGGCTGCTCTTATGAAGGTCAGCATGGCGATGAAGCATCAAACAATACCAGGCATATCCGGATTTTCGTCTTTGAATGACCAGGTGTCATTAAAGGGCACCCGTTTACGAGTGACTGCCGAGAATCAGCAATGGAGGGATTTAAGTGACGATGCAGGCAAAAAAATTCCGCGCAGAGCGAGTATCAACAGCTATAGCTTTGGAGGCGTAAATGCGCACGTCATTTTAGAAGAATATATTCCTTTACCAAAACCACCGGTTAGTATGAGTGAGAATGGTGCCCACATTGTGGTTCTTTCTGCAAAGAATCAAGACAGGCTAAAGGCAATTGTTCAACAGCAGCTTCACTATCTGAATAAACAACAAGAACTGTCATTACAAGATTATGCTTATACACTCCAAACCGGCCGAGAGGAAATGGAAGACCGCCTGGCGCTCGTCGTCCGCAGTAAAGAAGAACTGGTAATCGGCTTGCAAGCCTGCTTAGCAGAAAAAGGCGATAAGCCGAAAAGTTCTGTACCTGTCTTTAGCGGAAATGCAGAAAATGGCTCGTCAGATCTCGAAGCCTTGCTGGATGGTCCATTAAGAGAAATGGTGATCGAGACTTTGTTGTCTGAAAACAACCTTGAAAAGATCGCGTTTTGCTGGACAAAAGGGGTGCAAATCCCGTGGGAGAAGCTTTATCAAGGAAAAGGTGCCCGCAGAATACCGTTGCCAACCTATCCATTTGAAAAGAGAAGCTGCTGGAATGGTTTTCAAGCAGTAGAGAATACGCCTTCTGTTTCACAGGATGAGCGTATCAACAACAGCAGCGATCATCACATATTAGCAAATGTACTAGGGATGGATCCGGATGAACTGCAGCCTCATAAGCCATTGCAGCAGTATGGATTTGATTCAATTTCTTGCATACAGTTATTACAGCAATTGCAATCAAAGGTGGACCCTCTCATTGCCTTAACGGAGCTTCAAGCATGCCATACTGTTCAGGACATGATGGACTTGATCGCAAAGAAAAAGGAGGATACATCCTTACAAAATGATCAAGCTCGCACGTTTCCGGAATTGATACCGTTAAATGACGGCAAGCGGGGGCGCCCTGTCTTTTGGTTCCATGGCGGAGTAGGAGGAGTTGAAATCTATCAGCAATTTGCACAAAAGAGCCAGCGCCCTTTTTACGGCATTCAAGCCAGAGGATTCATGACTGATTCTGCTCCTTTGCACGGAATTGAACAAATGGCTTCCTATTATATAGAGATCATTCGATCCATACAGCATGAAGGTCCTTATGATGTAGGCGGATATTCCTTAGGCGGGATGATTGCATATGAAGTCACTCGCCAGCTGCAAAGCCAAGGCCTTGCTGTCAAAAGCATGGTGATGATTGATTCCCCATATCGTTCTGAGACAAAAGAGAATGAGGCATCTATGAAAACGTCAATGCTGCAAACAATTAATACGATGCTGGCATCGATTGCGAAACGGGAAAAGTTTACGGATGTTCTCATCAGCCGTGAAGAGGTGGACATAAGCTTAGAGGATGAAGAATTCCTGTCTGAGTTGATTGACTTGGCAATAGAACGAGGGCTAAACAAACCAGATAAGCAAATACGTGCGCAGGCTCAGCAAATGATGAAAACACAGCGCGCCTATGATTTGGAGTCGTACACTGTTAAGCCTCTCCCTGATCCTGAGACGGTAAAATGTTATTATTTCCGCAACAAAAGCAGGTCTTTCTTTGGTGATTTAGACACTTATTTCACTTTATCAAATGAAAAAGAACCGTTTGATCAAGCTGCCTATTGGGAGGAATGGGAGCGGCAAATTCCCCATTTCCACCTGGTGGATGTCGATTCAAGCAACCACTTCATGATATTAACCGAACCGAAAGCGTCAACAGCCCTGTTAGAATTTTGCGAAAAGCTCTATTCAAACAGGGGAGTAGTGAATGCGAATTTCCTTAAGGCTTTCCGGAAGAAACATGAAGCGAGGGAAGAAAAAGAAACAGATGAATTGGTGAAGCGCTGAGAAAACACAAACGCCCCCTCTTTTAAAAGGGGGCGTTTTGAATGTTATTTTGAAAGTGAAACAGGGAGACTTTCTAATCCTCTTAAAAAGACATTTTTTCTCCATTGAATGTCATCAGGTGCAACCGCAAGTTCAATATCAGGAAATCTCTTCAAAAGTGCGTTAAATGCAATGTGGCCTTCCAGCCTGGCAAGAGGCGCTCCTAAGCAGAAATGAATGCCAAAACCGAAAGAAATATGTCTGTTAGGCGACCGGTTTATATTTAATATTTCGGGGTTCTCGAAAAAATTCGGGTCGCGATTGGCAGATCCGATGCCTATAAAAATCATGTCTCCTCTTTTGATCGAATGCCCCTTATATGTAAAGTCTTCGATGGCCCACCGATTTGCCATCATAACGACAGGTGAGGTGTATCGCAGCAATTCTTCAACCGCTGTAGCGATCATTTCAGGATACTGCTTGAGCTTCTCACATTCCTTCTTGTGCTGCAGCAATGCGAGTGTGCCTGAGCCGAGTAAGTTAACAGTCGTCTCAAGGCCGGCTACAACGAGCAAGAACAGCATCGAATAGAGCTCTTTTTCGCTTAACTTGCTGCCGTTTTCCTCAGCATGCACAAGTTTGCTGATTAAATCGTCTTTTGGCTTTATTCTTCTGTCATGGATCAGCTTAGCGATATAATCTTTAAATTCACGAAGGGCCTGATTTGTCAGCTCTCTATTACCTTCAGAGGTATCAACCATCGCATTGGTCCAGATTTGAAACTGTGACCGATCTTCTTTTGGGATTCCCATCAATTCAGATATAACAATAAAAGGCAAAGGGGAAGCGAAGGATTTCATGATATCCGCTTTATTTTCTTTTTCCATTTCATCTAAAAGCTGTTCAGCAATTTGTTCAATGCTGCCGCGCAGATTTTCAATGGTTCGGGGAGTAAATGCTTGATGAACAAGTGATCTCAGGCGGGTATGGTCAGGTGTGTCTTTTGCCAGCATATGATCGGATACAAAATCGATATCTTCACTAACGTTGAGCATTTTGATTTGTTCTTGGTTCATCACATTTTTTACGTCTCTTGTAATTCGATTGTCTTTTAAAAAGGCCATACAATCATCGTATCGGGTAATTAACCAGGCCGGATATGTGGCTCCGAACCGTTTTAATTCAAATCGGTGAATGGGCTCTTCCTCTCTAAATCGTCCTAAAACTGAAAAAGGATTGTGATGAAACTCTTTACCATGCGGATGAAACATCAATTTTTCCATTTGCATTCTCCTCGCCTAATAGGGTAAATAGATGAATCAAATTGCTGAATTAGTTTACAAAAAACAGAATGATTTGAAATGTAATCCTGTCTCTAAAACTATATATCTATCTTAGGCGTCATTCAATAGGGAGAAGAACGAAAAAAGTGAAAAAACGGCTCGATATAAAGCAGCGCCTTTGAACGAAAGCTCAAAGGCGCTACGCTGTATTATTTTGATGAAAGTGGCTGTCAGCTGTGCTGGATATCAATTGTATATACTGCACGATCTGTTACGACCTTCAATCCTTCGTTTTCTTGGTGAATATGAATGTCACCTAATAAAGGAATCTCATAGGCATTTTGCGGAAGCGGTACGTTTCCGTCCTCAGTGAATGTTGTTCCTTCGCCTTCTAAAACAAGCTCTTCTTTCGCAACATAATCATCAGGATGATTCGTACTGCGTATAGCCACTTTTTGAAGGTGGAGAACTATCTGATCCAAGTCTGATATCTCTTCATCATGGGTCAATTCACCTTTTCTAATATCAAGCGTCTGGCCGACTTTTGATTCCAGCCATTGAGAAAGCTGTGTATTCGTGTGTGCCATCAATATTCCTCCTTTTGATCTACACGATACTATTCCCAATTGCTGCATCTTTTACACGGAAAAGAGCCGCCTCACTCTTTATGTATGAAACAATTCGCTGTTGAGAGCCTTGATATAGCGTACGGCAGAACGCTGGACCGCTTCGCCGGCATTTTCTTTGACAACTTTAGAAAAAGCATTGTAAAGCCGGTTGAATTGAAGCGGTTTTACTTTGGCTGCTATTTCTTCAACTTTGGAGGCGGGAAGGGGAATGAGATTTGGGTAGCTGTACATAAAGCTGACCCAGTTTCGGTCCGCCGCAACCGTAATGATATCTCCGGTCAATAGACAGCCTTTCCCTTCATTGCCCTTGCTCCAATGCAAAACAGCACCGCCTTTAAAATGTCCGCCCAGTCGGTAAAGGTCCAGTCCCGGCTTTACGTTGAGCGTTTCCCCTGACCAGAAGTGAATGTGATCGCTTGGCCTTGTCACCCATTCTTTATCATCCTCATGGATATAGATCGGCGCCTGAAACGCTTCAGCCCACTCAACTTGAGTAGAGTAATAATGTGGATGAGACAAGGCGATGGCTTGAATACCGCCTAATTCGTTGATTTGGTCAATTGTCTTTTGGTCAAGATATGTCATGCAATCCCACAGCACATTGAAGCCCTTATGCTGGATAAGATGGGCTGTTTGTCCAATCGCAAACTCTGGTTCAGTTTTTATGCTGTAAAGATGCTCTTCTTCCTTTTTGAGGATGTTTTGAAGGTTTCCTTTCTCACGCATGTCTTCAAGGGTTGTCCAACTTTGTCCATCGGGATGAATATACTGCCTTTCATCCTCGCAAATCAGACACGAGTTGGGCGGATCTACAGTCTGTGCATGTTGCACACCGCATGTGTTGCAGATATAATATGGCACTTTCTTCACTTCCTTCATCTATTTTCCATTATTTTACCTTATGATTATGAATATTCAAACAAAAAACCGGCAGTTCTGCTGAGAGAGAATTGCCGGCTTTTGATGATGTTTATTGGCCGGGAACGGAATTTTCTGCGTTGACAGCGCCCGCTCCGTACACATTCGGATCTTCATCTTTCCATTTGTCCGTGCCGTTTTTCAAAAGCTCTTTTACTTCATCAGGGGTAAGATCCGGGTTGTGCTGAAGAATTAAAGCTGCGATTCCTGCGCAAATCGGTGTTGCCATTGAGGTTCCTGACATTGTAAAGTACTGAGACCCTACACGGCTTGACTTTTGGAGCTTATCAATATAAGAATTCGGAGAGCGAAGGGAAATAATATTAACACCCGGCGCTAAAATATCGGGCTTTTCTTTCCCATATACTGTCGGGCCGCGGCTTGAGAAGGAAGCGACAGTATCATCATCGCTGCTTGCAGTATTGTTATCGTCAAGCGCACCTACTGTAATCACCTTTTCGCTCACGCCCGGGCTTGCAATGGTCTGCGAATCAGGGCCTGAGTTTCCGGCAGCGACACAGACGACAATCCCTGCGTTCCACGCTTCTTCAACCGCTCTGACTAACGGATCTTCCTGTTCATGATCATATCTAAGGGCATCGCCCCCGAGCGACATGCTAATAATATCAATCGGTTCATCGGGGTTGTCCTCATTGTATTGAATACACCACTCAACACCCTCTATAATATCTGCTAACGTTCCTGAACCCTGCTTGTTTAATACCTTTACGCCGATGAGATTGGCTTCCGGTGCAGGTCCGCGGTATTGACCGGAAGAGGATGCACCGCTGCTTGCGACATCACCTGCACAGTGTGTGCCATGACCATTATCATCGTACGGCTCTGTTTTTTGATTGACCATGTCCGCGAATCCGATAATTCTTCCTTCTAGATCAGGATGCGGGTAGATTCCTGTATCGACAACAGCGACAGTAACACCTTTTCCTGTCAGGGTTTGCCCGTTTCTGACGACTTCCTTCGCATGGCTTGCTTCGGTTGCCGTGTCTAAAAGCGCTTTGACTTCGCGGTTTAAATACACTTTACGGATATTGCTGCATTCAGAGAGAAGGGAATGTAATGCTGAAGGAGTAACTTCGGCGCTGCAGCAGTTGATTTTGTTGAAGCGGCTTTTTAGCTTGCTGCGTTTTTCTTTTTGCAGCACCTCTCCAGCTATTTGAAGGCCGGTCTCGTGACAGCCTTCCTCAAATTCGATAATGACTGACATTTTTTTTCTGTTTTGCAATTTGGTTTCGAAAAATTTATGCAAGAAGCAAGGAGTCCATTTGAAGGGCTTGTAAAGCTGCAATAAGGTTTCCCGTAACGGCCAATCTAGCTTGTGAGCATTTGCTCTCACCATTTGTACCATAGAGTACCCAAACATGTATTTTCCTCCTATTATAAGGTTCTCTGTATACTCTATGAACAGATGATAGGTTTGGTAAGTTTGTTTGTCCTCTGTAAGAGACAGACAAGAGTTTGTTTTTCTGAATCTTTCGCATTAGATACGATAGATTCAGAAGCTGAGGAAATCATTGGGGATTGAAAAAGAACGTTTGTTCGTATTATAATGTGATCATATCAAACTGGGAAGGGGAGAGCAACCGTATGAATTTCTACTTGCACCGATCTTTGGAAAGCCAAATGCCAATCAGCATTATATATATGAAGAAAGACGGAACGATTAGTAAAAGAACGATTATTGTGAGACAGAAAAGCAAAACGAAAATCAAAGCATTTTGTTTTTCGAAACAACAGATCAGAACATTTTTATTGGACTCTATCCTCTCCTGTGATTTTGTGAGAACAAATAAGCAAAATCTCTATTCTGCAGGCCGGTAACAGCTGTCCGTCTCAGCAACCGGGCAGCCTGTTACTAAAACCCTCCTTAAACCTATATACATTTATTTGCCAAGTGAGGTTGTTCCTACCTTTTTTGTCTTTCCTCTCAACCTTTTTTCACTCTTATTTGAAATGAACCGCTAATAACCGTGACAATCAATTGATTTTTTGAAACCGGGAACTTTTTCACTGATGATATTGTGTATACAATGGTAAGATAAAACCTATTGGCTAAACCTCATATAATGAACCGCGCCATTCTTATGAAAGGAGTTAAACATGAGAAGATTTTTACTAAATGTCATATTAGTCTTAGCCATTGTCTTGTTCTTGAGATATGTTCATTACTCATTGGAACCAGAACCATCAAATCAGCCAGATACATATTCAAATTTCAGCAGCTTGGCAGAGAATGAGAGCCCAGCCGATTACGATATTTCATATAATGAGAAAAAAGGAAGCAAAGTCTTAATTATGTCTCCGCATGGCGGAAGAATTGAAGGCGGAGTAAGTGAGCTTGTGCGTTATTTCAATAATGAATACTCTACATACCTGTTTGAAGGGTTGAAGTCCCACGATAACCAAACGCTGCACATTACAAGCACCAACTTTGATGAGCCATTGGCAAAAAAGAAAATCAAGGAGCATCAATATGTGGTGGCTTTTCACGGATATAAAGGAGAGAACAAGAATACCCTTGTAGGGGGAACAGACCGAAAGCGGGCGAAAATGATTGTGAGAGCCCTTGAGCGGAGAGGGTTTTCCGCTGAGTTAGCGTCGTCTAAAAGCGGTCTTGCTGGATTGAATGCCGAAAACATTAATAACCAAGGGGAAACGGGGCTAAGTATCCAGCTGGAAATCAGCCGTGAGCAGAGAGAAGCATTTTTTGATGATTTTTATTATAAAAATAGAAAATACACAAAGAACAGTGAATTTTATGCTTATGTCAGTGCGATCAAAGGTGTCCTGGAAAAAGAGTATTCGTAACAAGCAGATCAGAAGACAAAATAAGAGAAGATCAGTAGACTGAAATAGGATAAAAAAGGAGGCGAAACAATGGCAGATCATCATTTTTATTTAAAAGCGAATTGGCCGGGTAACCGCAATGATGTCGGTACGATTGAAAGCGGAAACCTGATCACATCGATTTCCATTCCTAAAGAAATGGATGGCCCGGGAGAAGGGACCAACCCAGATGAAATGCTTCTCGGGGCGGCAGCGACCTGTTACATTATTACACTTGCAGCGATGATGGAGAGAAGCGGGCTGGAAAAAGAAGACTTACAGATGGAGTCAGAAGGCATTGTCGACGTCACAAAAGGAGTCTTTACATACAAAAAGATCATTCACCGTCCCTCTGTCGTGCTTAAACATGATGCTTCACAAGACGACGTCGCATTGGCGCACAAGCTTTGTAAAAAAGCGGAGTCGTCATGCATGATTTCGCGTGCAATTCAAGGAAATGTCGAACTGCAGCTTGAAGCCTCTGTGAAACTGGGTGGAGAATAAAGAAAACAGACGGTCACTCACAGACCGTCTGTTTTTTATCTTCAGCGTGGGCTTTCGATTGATTTAGCACGACCACGCCTGCAATGACAAGCGTGAGACCGAATACACCTTTTAAACTGATGGTTTCGCCAAAAAGCAAAAACCCGACAATTGCTGTAAGCGCGGTACCAACGCCCGACCATGTTGCATACGCGCTTGATAAGTCAATTGTTTTTAAAGAAAAGCTTAGAAACGTAAAAGCAGAAAGAAATCCGACTATGACTCCGGCAATGGGCCAGGCTTGTGTAAATCCTTCTGAAAGCTTCAGCATCGTGCTCCCAAACACTTCAGATACAATGGCGAGAGCCAAATAAAGCAATCCTCTCATCTTCATCACTCCTTTACTGCCAATTAAGTAACACGACTCCTGATAGTAATAAAAGAATTCCGAGAAGCCCTTTGGCATTCAGATCTTCCTTGAACCATTTTACTCCGATCACTGTCGTCAGCACCGTGCCCGCCCCGCTCCAAGTCGCATAGGAGAGGCTCAGGGGAATATGGTTTAAAGTCAGGGACAGCATATAAAAGGCGAGGGAATAGCCAATAACGACCAAAGCACTTGGCTTCCACTTTTTGAAGCCATCAGATACCTTCAGCATGGCTGCTCCTATCGATTCCGAACATATGGCAATCGTGAGGAATATATATCCTATCAACATCATGAATTCTCCTCACTATATTTTTAGATTAGAAAAAACTTCAGCTAGAAAAATATTAGTGTATGCCTATGTATGAGTCAAGAGATTCATTTTCACACACATAAAAAGACCCCTTTTTAAGGGGTCTTTTGCGTTTAATAATAATAAGGGAACGGGGCATACGGATAATAGGGGTATCCGCCATACAAATAAGGATTAAATAAAGCGCTTCCTATAAGCCCGCCTGCAAGGCCGCCGATAAACGGTCCTCCAAAAAATCCGAATGGCCGGCCAAACCCAAATCCATAACCAAATCCGGGTCTTCCAAACCCGTAACCGAACCCGAACGGTCTTCCAAACCCAAATGGTCTCCCGAATCCGAACGGTCTTCCAAATATTCTTGTATCTTCAGGGCTGAAATGCTCTAACTCGTTCATGTTTTCTTTCCTCCTGTAATAAAGTGTAGATGATGCAGTGTATTCACCCTGCCCGGATTTGATTGGGCGAATCGAGAAAAAGGAGGATGTGAACACATTGGGCCTGTATCAGTCTGACTGGTCAAAAGCACCGCCCCACGCACATGCCTATCATGTCAAAACAACGAGAGAACAGGGCCATTATCATCTCATTGAAGGGTTTACTCAGCCGGCAAACGGATCAAATACCGATCAGCATACACATTACTATACAGGGATCACTTCATTTGAAAACGGCCATTTTCATCGGTATTACGGAATCTCAGGACCGGCGATTCCCTTAGCAGATGGCACACATTATCATGAAATCGAAGAAACGACATATCTGGCCTATAACGAGCCGATTGAGATCCAGTACGGAGGGGTTGTGTACGATCCCGGAGATGACAGAAGAAAAACGCATCGTCATACCCTGAAAGGAAAGACAAGGGAAATTGTCGGCAATGAGCCGCTCGGCTGGTAGAAGGATGTTTACCGATGCAAAAAAAGGGCAAAATGGATAGGTGGTTGTCCATGTTGAATGCTATAATGGGGGGAGATTTATAAAAGAGAGTGATACATATTGAATAATACGAAGCAGCCCGTTGTCATTTTAGTCGGACCGACGGCAGTGGGGAAAACCAATTTAAGTATTCAGCTAGCCAAATCCTTAAACGCGGAAATTATCAGCGGAGATTCGATGCAGATTTATAAAGGGATGGATATTGGAACAGCTAAAATTACCGAACAGGAGATGGAGGGAGTGCCCCATCATCTGATTGACATTTTAGATCCCCAAGACTCTTTCTCTACTGCCGATTATCAAAGCTTAGTAAGAAATAAAATCAGCGAGATTGCAAATAGAGGAAAGCTTCCGATGATTGTCGGCGGTACAGGGCTTTATATACAATCTGTGCTTTACGATTATACATTTACGGAAGAGGCAAATGATCCCGTGTTTCGAGAGAGCATGCAAATGGCCGCTGAGCGGGAAGGCGCTGACTTTCTTCATGCCAAACTTGCTGCAGCAGATCCCGAGGCAGCAGCTGCGATTCATCCGAATAATACAAGAAGAGTCATTCGCGCACTGGAAATTTTACATACGTCCGGAAAAACGATGTCCCAGCATTTGAAGGAACAAAAACGAGAACTTCTGTACAATGCAGTGTTAATTGGCCTGACAATGGATAGAGACACGCTTTACGAAAGAATTAATCAGCGGGTCGATTTGATGATGCAGTCAGGCCTTCTTCCCGAAGTGAAACGCTTATACGACAAGAACGTGAGAGACTGTCAATCAATACAGGCGATAGGCTATAAAGAGCTGTATGCATATTTTGACGGTTTTGTGACACTTTCCGATGCTGTCGAACAGCTAAAGCAGAACTCAAGGCGGTATGCGAAACGCCAGCTGACGTGGTTTCGCAACAAAATGCAGGTCACATGGTTCGATATGACACCGCCTGTTGATATGGAGCTGAAAAAAAAGGAAATTTTCACACATATAGCAGGAAAACTCGAACTTTAATCGAAACTGTATGATATAGAGAATCAAGGAGGACGAAACATGAAACCGATTAATATTCAGGATCAGTTTTTGAATCAAATCCGGAAAGAAAATACGTATGTCACTGTTTTTTTGCTGAACGGCTTTCAGTTGCGGGGCCAGGTGAAAGGCTTTGATAACTTTACCGTATTGTTGGAATCGGAAGGTAAGCAGCAGCTTATATATAAACATGCGATCTCAACGTTTGCGCCGCAAAAAAACGTCCAGCTTGAACTCGAATAGATCAAAAAATGCCATGTCAAGACATGAGGAAAGGCTGCCGGGGGTTCCCGGCGGCCATTTTTAACATGAATCCACTTTTGCTCCAAGCTTTTTGTGTAAGCTGACCATGCCAAGGCACGGTCTTTTTTTTATGAGAACAACATACGGAAGTAAAAATGGTATATTATGTATAAAATGAATTTGGGGGTGATCGACCTTGTTTGAAAGTGAAGCAGAACTGAGACGAATCAGGATTGCACTTGTATGGATAGCTGTCTTTTTACTGTTCGGGGCGTGCGGGAATCAAGATACCATTATTGAAACAGACAGCGGCAATTCAGACTATGAAACGCCTCAGCCTACCTCGTTTCCACTTGAACATAACCATTTTGGCGTTATGGAGGACGGCTATATCAAAATTTATGAGTATAATGAGTCCCGCAATGAGGTAAAGCTGAAGAAAGAATACGCGGATGATGAGCTTGAATAAAATTCACAAGCATTCGAATTTACAAAGAGGATGCCAGCCGCTAAACTAAATACAGACACAGATCAAACAGAGGGTGAAAACATGAAGCATAAAGTGATCGTGAATCATTGGGAAGAAATTTGCGAAGATGATTCTTGCTATGAATACGGAACAAGTATCATTGTGAACGGAAAAGAATTAATCAGAGAAGCGTCAATTATCACTGCTTTGAAGGCGGTTTTAGAAGAGATCGGCGCGGATGTTGAAATAGAAGAAACAGTAGAGAGCGAAAAATGCTGTGATAGCTTAAGAAAAAAAAATCTAGACTACTAAGCAGTTTTTTTTCATGTTATGATAAACATCGGCTAAAAAACGACACCCCGAGTAGGACGAGAGATGATTCTCGTTCTGCTCTCTTTTTTGGGCCCTAATGAGTCTGCCCATTTGCCTGATTTGATCAAAATATGAATTTTTCATAAAAACGAATCTATATATTGTGTTTTTGCTAGAGGGTAGTATACTATATATAGTGTTAGTGATGAGAGATTCATATTTTTTGATAGGTCGTGATAAAACGTGGTACAAATCATATTTGATTCGAAAACAGGGAATGTTCAGCGGTTTGTGAATAAAACAGGCTTTCAGCAGATACGCAAGGTGGACGAAATGGACCACGTGGACACTCCGTTTGTTTTGGTCACCTACACGACAAACTTCGGCCAGGTACCGGCATCAACACAATCATTTCTCGAAAAATACGCCCATCTCTTATTAGGAGTCGCTGCGAGCGGCAACAAAGTATGGGGCGATAACTTTGCAAAAAGCGCCGATACCATTTCAAGACAATATCAGGTGCCGATCTTGCACAAATTTGAACTCAGCGGCACATCTAAAGACGTTGAATTGTTTACTCAGGAGGTAGAAAGAGTTGTCACAAAATCAAGTGCCAAAATGGATCCAGTTAAATAACGAAATCATGATCCAAAAAGATGGAAAATTCCAGTTTGATAAGGATAAAGAGGCTGTACATAGCTATTTTGTAGATTATATCAATCAAAACACAGTCTTCTTTCACGATTTAAAAGAGAAGCTGGATTATTTGGTTGAAAACCAATACTACGAAGAGGAATTCTTAAGCCTTTATTCTTTTGAAGACATTAAAGAAGTGTTTAAGACAGCTTACGCTAAGAAGTTTCGTTTTCCTTCCTTCATGAGTGCGTTTAAATTCTATAATGACTATGCTTTGAAAACGAATGACAAGAAAAAAATCCTCGAGCGTTATGAGGACCGGATCTCAATTGTTGCGCTGTTCTTCGCTAACGGCGACACTGAGAAAGCAAAAGAATATGTAAACCTGATGATCAATCAAGAATATCAGCCGAGCACACCGACATTTTTGAACGCCGGCAGAAAACGCCGCGGTGAACTTGTGAGCTGCTTCTTGCTGGAAGTCAATGATTCCTTAAATGACATTTCAAGAGCGATCGATATCTCCATGCAGCTTTCTAAGCTTGGCGGCGGGGTTTCTCTTAACCTGTCCAAGCTTCGCGCGAAAGGTGAAGCCATTAAAGATGTTGAGAATGCGACAAAAGGCGTTGTAGGCGTCATGAAGCTTCTTGATAACGCGTTCCGTTACGCTGACCAAATGGGACAAAGACAAGGGTCCGGCGCGGCGTATTTAAACATTTTCCACCGCGATATCAATGATTTTCTTGATACGAAAAAGATTTCTGCGGATGAAGATGTGCGTGTCAAAACGCTTTCGATCGGTGTTGTCATTCCGGATAAGTTCGTTGAGCTTGCACGCGAGGACAAAGCGGCTTATGTATTCTACCCGCACACGATTTATAAAGAGTACGGCCAGCACATGGATGAGATGGACATGAACGAAATGTACGACAAGTTTGTCGACAACCCTCGGGTGAAAAAGGAAAAAATCAACCCGCGGAAACTGCTTGAAAAATTGGCGATGCTTCGTTCTGAATCAGGCTATCCATACATCATGTTCCAAGATAACGTCAATAAAGTGCATGCGAATAACCATATTTCCAAGGTCAAATTTTCTAACCTTTGCTCTGAAGTGCTGCAGGCATCTCAAGTTTCTTCATACACAGACTATGATGAAGAAGATGAAATCGGTCTGGATATTTCCTGCAACCTGGGTTCGCTTAACATTCTCAATGTCATGGAGCATAAATCAATCGAAAAGACAGTCAAGCTTGCGACAGACTCTTTAACACACGTGTCTGAAACAACTGACATCCGTAATGCGCCTGCTGTAAGACGGGCAAACAAAGCGATGAAATCAATCGGCCTCGGTGCTATGAACCTTCACGGCTACCTTGCGCAAAACGGCATTGCGTATGAAAGTCCGGAAGCGCGTGACTTTGCAAACACGTTCTTTATGATGGTGAACTTCTACTCCATCCAGCGTTCTGCGGAAATCGCAAAAGAGAAGGGTGAAACGTTTGATCAATATGAAGGCTCAACCTATGCGACAGGTGAATACTTTGACAAATACGTTTCTACTGATTTCTCACCGAAATATGAAAAAATCGCTAATCTGTTTGAGGGTATGCATATCCCGACGACAGAGGACTGGAAAAAGCTAAAAGCATTTGTGGCTGAACACGGTATGTATCACAGCTACAGATTATGCATTGCGCCGACAGGCTCTATCTCATACGTCCAATCAAGTACGGCGTCTGTTATGCCGATTATGGAACGCATTGAAGAACGAACATACGGCAACTCAAAAACGTACTACCCAATGCCTGGGCTTGCATCTAATAACTGGTTCTTCTATAAAGAAGCCTACGATATGGACATGTTCAAGGTTGTGGATATGATCGCCACTATCCAGCAGCACATTGATCAGGGAATCAGCTTTACATTGTTCTTAAAAGACACAATGACGACCCGTGATTTAAACCGAATCGATCTGTATGCACATCATAGAGGAATTAAAACCATTTACTATGCAAGAACGAAAGATACTGGGCAAGACAGCTGCCTTTCTTGTGTTGTTTGATTAAAGGAGAGTTTATAGTGACAAAAATTTATGACGCAGCAAACTGGTCAAAGCATGAAGACGATTTTACCCAAATGTTCTATAACCAAAACGTGAAACAGTTCTGGCTTCCGGAAGAGATTGCTTTAAACGGCGATCTCCTCACATGGAAGTACCTCGGAAAAAATGAGCAGGATACTTATATGAAGGTACTGGCCGGACTTACGCTTCTTGATACAGAGCAGGGGAATACGGGGATGCCGATTGTGGCTGAACACGTAGATGGCCACCAGCGGAAAGCGGTGCTGAACTTCATGGCGATGATGGAGAACGCTGTCCATGCGAAGTCGTACTCTAATATTTTCATGACCCTTGCACCGACTGAAACGATCAATGAAGTATTTGAATGGGTTAAACAAAATAAATATTTGCAGAAAAAAGCGCAAATGATTGTCGGGCTTTACAAAGCCATTCAAAAAGATGATGAAATTTCACTGTTCAAAGCGATGGTTGCTTCCGTCTATCTGGAAAGCTTCCTTTTCTACAGCGGTTTCTATTATCCGTTATATTTCTACGGACAAGGAAAACTGATGCAAAGCGGTGAGATCATTAACCTGATCCTTCGTGACGAAGCGATTCACGGCGTGTATGTCGGTCTCCTTGCTCAGGAAATTTATAATAAACAGACAGAAGAGAAAAAAGCAGAGCTTCGTGAATTTGCGATCGACCTCCTGAATCAGTTATATGAAAATGAGCTTGAGTATACAGAGGACTTGTACGATCAAGTCGGGCTCTCACATGATGTAAAGAAATTCATCCGCTATAATGCGAATAAAGCGCTGATGAACCTTGGATTTGATCCATACTTCGAAGAGGAAGACATTAATCCGATCGTTTTAAACGGATTAAACACAAAAACAAAATCGCATGACTTCTTCTCTATGAAGGGGAATGGCTATAAAAAAGCGACAGTTGAGCCGCTCAAAGATGATGACTTTTATTTTGAAGATGAAAAAGAGCAGATATAATATCTGCTCTTTTCGGCTTGAAGGTTCAAATGAGGAGGACGCAGTACCCATGGGAAAAATGGACGAAATGATTTTAGTTGCCCCGCGCGATGATGTGTTTAAAAAAGAAAGCTTAACCTTCCAGGGCGTGTACAGTGAAGATAGCAGAGTAGCAGAAATCATGGCTCAGATTGAAGCGGCCTATCGTGAAATGAGAAGAGGGGACGCAGAAGAAGATCCGCGTTTCAAGCAGCCGATACCTTATGTCGTCATTAAGCGTGAAGATGAAGTTTTTCTTTACGAGCGGCTGGCTGGCGGCGGTGAATCACGTCTGCACAACAAGCTTTCTCTCGGTTTTGGCGGCCATATGAACGCCATCGAAGGGGCAGCTTCATTTGCTGAAGTCTTAAAGCTGAACACAGACCGTGAGCTTGAGGAAGAACTGCAAATAAATGAAGAAGATAAACAGGCGATTGTCACACTGGGATTGATCAATGATGATGAAAACAGTGTTGGCAAAGTGCATATCGGTATTCTTTCTGCGCTTCAATTAAAGCCTGGCGCACAAGTGGAAGTGAAGGAGAAAGAACAAATTGCGGGTAAATGGATGAAAGTTTCTGAATTAAAACAGGATGATATCTACAACCGTCTGGAAACATGGTCACAGTTTGTTGTTGATATTCTTGAATAAAAAAACCCGGTTTCTCGCGATGAGGAGCCGGGTTTTTTTATGAGACGCTCGTCCCCGTCTCGGCTATGATTCTAGGATCACAATAGCGTCAAAGCCGGCATTTTTCGCTCTGGCAGCGAGGGTGTCTGCATTGTCTTTGGATGAAAATGCGCCAATCTGCACTTTGTATAATCCGTCCTTTAAAAGGACAATCGAGTCAAAACCTTTGGCTTCGGCATTACTTGCGAGCGAGTCGGCATTCGCTTTGACTTTAAATGCGCCGATTTGAACCTTATATAACCCTGAGCTGGAAGTCTTTTTAAGGTTAAAGGCTTGCTCCAGCCCGTTTGCATGTCCTCTCGCTAAGCTTTGAATAAAACTGCTCGTTTTCAGCTTATTTGCATCGGAAACGGTATCAATGAAGCCGTTCTCGGTCAAGAGGGCAGGCATTGCCGACTCCCTTAGGACGTGGAAGTTCGCTGTTTTTTTGCCGCGATCGGCAAAGTCGACAGCTTGTATCACTTCAGAGTGAATTGTCGATTGATAAGTCGTCGTCGGGGCTCCTACATCTGGATAAATATAGCTTTCAAAACCTGTGCCTCCCCCGGAATTAACGTGAATGGACAAAAAGAAATCTGCTCCCCAGTTATTTGCGGCATTTGTCCGGTCGTTTAAGCTGACATATTGGTCGCTTGTCCGGCTCAGCAGCAGAGAAACGCCTTCATATTCATTAGTTAATATCGTACGTAAGGCTAAAGCGATTTGCAGGGTTAACGTTTTCTCCTGAAGGCCATTACCTGTTGCGCCTGGATCAGACCCGCCATGGCCAGGATCAATAAAAATTTTAACCATTTTTCATCACCTCATTACAGGATATGAAAAAACACGGCTTCTGCTTGTACGATTATCATTCAACTGAAAAATGAGGAAATAACCCTTTCACATCCAGAAATTATTTCTCGGGAAAGCGCACAATTCAACATGAAGCGACAACAGATACGGTCCGACATGAAATCTGTGCATACGCCATATGTTTGTATGTACTATGGGTTCGGTTAACCTGCACTGATTCCTGCTGGTTTTAAGCTTTGCGTTCATATTAAATCAAGCATTTAAAACGTAAATTGATGAGGAAAGCTCCTTTCATTAAAGACACCGCTTTATAAATCGAAAAAAAGAAAAACACTTCAGGTATCTTAGGGCGGGTAATACGTTTCGTACAAAAATCAGCCCGTTGTATGAAAAAGAAATAATGAGAAAGAAGCTCACTATAATACTCTGACAAAATGATTAAAAACAAAATCTCATGGTTTGTCCACCCCATGTCCGTGAATACAATAAGAAATAAAGTATTTCTCGGGAAAGCGCAGGATTCCTTATTGTTCCCGAAAAAAGCAATTGTTTCGACACATGATAGGCGTTTGTCACAATCGGCATCCGCTTGAATATCATATAGAGAGAACAGAGAGGTGAAGATGTTGGAGCGCGCTGTGACTTATAAAAACAACGGACAGATCAACATTATTCTGAACGGGCAAAAGCAGGTGCTGACGAATGCTGAGGCAGAGGCGGAATATCAGGCTGCATTGCAAAAAAACGAAGCAAAGCACGGCATTTTGAAGGAAATCGAAAAAGAGATGAGCGCATTAGTTGGGATGGAGGAAATGAAACGCAACATCAAGGAAATATACGCCTGGATTTTTGTGAACCAAAAACGCGCGGAGCAAGGCTTGAAGGTTGGAAAGCAAGCGCTGCACATGATGTTTAAAGGAAATCCGGGAACGGGAAAAACGACGGTTGCACGGCTCATCGGCAAGCTGTTCTTTGAAATGAATGTCCTGTCAAAAGGCCACTTAATAGAAGCGGAGCGGGCTGACCTGGTCGGGGAGTATATCGGACACACCGCCCAAAAGACGAGAGATTTAATCAAAAAGTCATTAGGTGGCATTTTGTTTATAGACGAAGCCTACTCGCTGGCAAGAGGCGGCGAAAAGGACTTTGGGAAAGAAGCGATCGACACACTTGTAAAGCATATGGAAGACAAACAGCATGAGTTTATTTTGATACTCGCCGGATATTCACGGGAAATGGATCATTTTCTCTCGTTAAATCCCGGACTCCAATCAAGATTTCCCATCTCCATTGATTTTCCGGATTACTCTGTGACCCAGCTCATGGAGATTGCGAAACGAATGATCGATGAAAGGGAATACCAGCTCAGTCAAGAAGCGGAATGGAAATTGAAAGATTACTTAATGACAGTGAAAAGCACGACAAGTCCCATTAAATTCAGCAATGGACGTTTTGTCAGAAATGTGATCGAAAAATCGATCAGAGCACAAGCCATGAGGCTTTTAATGGGAGACCAATACTTAAAAAGCGACTTGATGACCATCAAAAGCCAAGATCTTTCCATTAAAGAAGAAGCATCTGGATCTGCATAGACCTCTCAGTTTTTGAGAGGTCTGTTTTTTGCTCGTATTTCCGCTTTTCAAAGCAATCGATTTGTGGTATACACATGCAGGGTTTGGTATGATAATACTACTGCCCAATATGCAAAAGAAAGGAACATCCATTTGAACGAACAAGAAACGATTCAGGAGAAAGCCATTTTAGTCGGATGTCAGCTGCCGCATATCACGGATGAGCATTTTGAAAATTCTATGGAAGAGCTAGCATCTCTGACGAAAACAGCAGACGGAAAAGTACTGACCAGCGTCACACAAAAACGGAACAGGGCTGACGCCGCTACATATATAGGAAAAGGGAAGGTAGAAGAGCTGAAGGCACTCGTGGAAGAGCTTGAAGCTGATCTCCTCATCTTTAATGATGAACTGTCGCCAAGTCAGCTGAAGTCATTGGCAACAGCAATTGAAGTGAAGATGATTGACCGCACGCAATTGATATTAGATATTTTTGCAAAGCGGGCGAGAACGAGAGAAGGCAAACTTCAAATTGAGCTGGCTCAGCTGCAATATGCACTGCCGCGTCTGACGGGACAAGGGATCAACCTTTCCCGGCAAGGCGGAGGAATTGGGGCAAGAGGTCCCGGGGAAACGAAACTGGAAACCGACCGCCGCCATATCAGAAATCGCATTCATGAAATCAACACACAGCTTTCCACTGTCATTCGCCATAGAAGCCGATACCGTGAAAGAAGAAAGAAAAACGGTGTGCTTCAAATTGCGCTTGTCGGCTATACAAACGCAGGGAAATCAACATGGTTCAACCGCCTGACGAGTGCTGACAGCTATGAAGAAGACCTCCTGTTTGCCACGCTGGACCCGATGACCAGAAAAATGGTCCTGCCAAGCGGCTACAGTGTTCTTCTTTCAGATACAGTAGGATTTATTCAGGATCTTCCGACGACATTGATTGCTGCATTCCGCTCAACGCTTGAGGAAGTAAAAGAAGCGGATTTAATTCTGCATTTAATTGATTCTTCAAATGAGGATTATGCGGGACATGAAAAAACAGTGCTTCGGCTGCTTGAGGAGCTTGAAGCAGATGATATCCCGATGCTGACGGCTTACAATAAACGTGATCAAAAACTGCCTGATTTTATACCGACCGCCGGAAGGGATCACATTATGGTCAGTGCGAAATTTGAGGACGACGCTGCAGCCTTTAAAGAAGCGATTCAGCGCTATTTGCGCCAAGAACTGTTAACGTCTTTTGAAGCACATGTGCCGGCAAGTGAAGGGAAGCTCCTTTCCAGAATCAAATCGGAAACGATGGTAGACCGCTTCTATTTTAATGAAGAAAATGAACAGTATGACATATCCGGCTATGTCCAAGAAGAGCAAAGTATCATCGGTGAATTAAAGAAGTATATGTAGGAAGGAAATATAAAGACATGTTTGACACATTAACACACGGAGAATTATTGAAGAAAACGGCAATGGAAGTGGAAGCGGACATTGCCGGCATTCATAAACAAATAGAAGAAATCAGCGAGCGAAATGAGTGGAGAGTGCTTCAAAGCTATAGAAAACACAAAGTAAGCGACACTCATTTCACGCCGTCTACTGGATACGGCTATGATGATATCGGAAGAGACACGCTTGAAAGCATATATGCGGATGTGTTTGGCGGAGAAGCGGGGCTTGTAAGGCCGCAAATCATTTCAGGCACACATGCCATCTCAATTGCTTTGTTCGGTGTCCTCAGACCGGGGGACGAGCTCCTTTATATCACGGGCAAGCCGTATGATACGCTAGAGGAAATTGTGGGCGTCAGGGGTGGAGAAAACGCTGGTTCGTTAAAGGATTTTCAAATCGGCTATAATGCGGTTGATCTGACGAAAGACGGAAAGATAGACTATGATGCAGTCGCCGCTGCGATCAATCCGAAGACAAAAGTAATCGGCATTCAGCGCTCAAAAGGATATGCGAATCGCCCTTCTTTCTTAATTAGTGAAATAAAAGAAATGATCCGTTTTGTAAAAGAAATCAATGAAAATCTGATCGTCTTTGTGGACAACTGTTACGGAGAATTTGTGGAAGAGCTTGAGCCTTGCCATGTCGGAGCCGACCTGATGGCGGGATCTCTCATTAAAAATCCCGGCGGCGGCCTTGCGAAAACAGGCGGCTACCTCGTCGGAAAAGCGAAATGGATTGAAGCTTGCTCATACCGTATGACGTCACCCGGCATCGGCAGAGAAGCGGGGGCATCTCTTTACTCGCTCCAAGAAATGTACCAAGGCTTCTTTTTGGCGCCTCACGTTGTGTCTCAAAGTTTAAAGGGAGCGGTGTTTACAGCGAGATTCCTTGAAAAACTCGGCTTCACTTCAAACCCGAAATGGGATGCGAAAAGAACGGATTTAATACAATCCGTTGAGTTTTCTGACAGAGAAAAGATGATTGCTTTTTGCCAGGCTATTCAATTTGCATCGCCAATCAATGCTCATGTGACGCCTTATCCAGCCTACATGCCTGGATACGAGGATGATGTCATTATGGCAGCAGGGACGTTTATTCAAGGAGCAAGCATCGAATTATCAGCTGATGGCCCTATCCGCCCGCCGTATGTAGCGTATGTTCAGGGAGGATTAACCTATTCGCATGTGAAGAATGCCATATGCAGTGCAGTGGATTCATTGATGCAAAAGCAATTAATTTAAATTTTTTAAAAATTTCTCTGGATTTGATGTTAAGAATCCTTACATCGTATTGACACATAATATAACATCACCTATAATGAAACTAAGTTAAGAAAAGGAGGAAATTGAGATGAGTGATAATATTCGCCGCTCAATGCCTTTATTTCCAATAGGAATTGTCATGCAGTTAACTGAGTTATCAGCAAGACAAATTCGATATTATGAGGAAAATGGACTGATATTTCCAGCCAGAAGTGAAGGAAATAGACGATTATTTTCATTTCATGATGTAGATAAACTGTTAGAAATCAAGCACCTGATAGAACAAGGTGTAAACATGGCAGGAATTAAACAGATTCTGGCGAAAGCCGAAGCCGAGCCAGAACAAAAACAAAACGAGAAGACGAAAAAACCAATGAAACATGATCTGTCCGATGACGAACTGAGACAGCTCCTGAAAAACGAGCTCATGCAAGCCGGCCGTTTTCAAAGAGGGAATACATTCCGTCAAGGCGACATGTCCCGCTTCTTTCATTAATCCGTTAGCAACTGTTTTGCTATATACATTTACCTTTTAAGAGGAGGAATTTTACCAAATGGCAAAGTACACTAGAGAAGATATCGAAAAATTAGTAAAAGAAGAAAACGTGAAGTATATCCGCCTTCAATTTACTGACATTCTTGGAACAATCAAGAATGTTGAGATTCCTGTAAGCCAGCTTGGAAAAGCGCTTGATAATAAAGTCATGTTTGACGGTTCTTCTATTGAGGGATTCGTTCGTATCGAAGAGTCAGACATGTACCTGTATCCAGATCTAAATACATTTGTTATCTTCCCATGGACAGCTGAAAAAGGTAAAGTAGCACGTTTCATCTGTGATATTTACAATCCGGATGGCACACCTTTTGAAGGTGACCCGCGAAACAACTTAAAACGGATTCTGAAAGAAATGGAAGACCTCGGCTTCAGTGATTTTAACCTTGGGCCTGAGCCTGAATTCTTCTTATTCAAATTGGACGAAAAAGGCGAGCCGACGCTTGAACTAAACGACAAAGGCGGATATTTCGACTTAGCTCCAACTGATTTAGGAGAAAACTGCCGCCGCGATATCGTACTTGAGCTTGAAGAGATGGGCTTTGAAATCGAAGCGTCTCACCACGAAGTAGCACCTGGTCAGCACGAAATCGACTTTAAATATGCTGGAGCAGTCCGCTCTTGTGATGACATCCAAACATTTAAACTAGTTGTCAAAACAATTGCCCGTAAACACGGCCTGCATGCGACATTTATGCCAAAACCATTGTTCGGTGTAAACGGTTCAGGTATGCACTGCAATCTATCACTCTTCAAAAATGGTGTTAACGCATTCTTTGACGAAAACGCAGATCTTCAGTTAAGTGAAACAGCGAAGCACTTCATTGCAGGTATCGTGAAGCACGCAACAAGCTTTACAGCAGTAACAAACCCGACAGTAAACTCTTACAAACGTCTTGTTCCTGGCTATGAAGCACCTTGTTATGTAGCATGGAGCGCGCAAAACAGAAGCCCGCTTATCCGTATCCCGGCTTCTCGCGGCATCAGCACACGTGTTGAAGTACGCAGTGTAGACCCAGCTGCAAACCCATACCTTGCACTTAGCGTATTGCTTGCTGCAGGATTAGACGGAATCAAAAACAAACTGGAAGCGCCGGCTCCAATCGACCGCAACATCTATGTGATGAGCAAAGAAGAGCGCATGGAAAACGGAATCGTTGACCTTCCAGCAACACTTGCGGAAGCACTAGAAGAATTCAAATCAAACGAAGTCATGGTCAAAGCGCTGGGCGAGCACCTATTCGAACACTTCATCGAAGCAAAAGAAATCGAATGGGATATGTTCCGCACGCAAGTACATCCTTGGGAACGCGAACAGTATATGTCTCAGTATTAATATCTCAATCCCTTGGCACTAAAAGTGTCAGGGGATTTTTTATGTTAATAGGTAATAAATTATGGAGCGGCACTGCTAAAAAGCAGGGTCACTTTTAGTCTATGTCACTAATAATTCTATGTACTAAATTTTTAATTAGGGAAATAATTCCACGCTTAAGGAAGCAATACGCATAAATAATTCGACAAATTCTGTGATAATTCCATTGTTCAATACTTCTACCAGCAATAATAAGATGAGTAAGGTAGATGTTTATCATTGACATCATAACCAAATGAATCCATAATTACGTTGAAATCTAAATCAATTTTCAAAAAGGAGATTTCTATGAAAAAATTGACTATCTTCTCCGGGGGATTAGGAGCGGTTTTTTCTGTACTGGCTCAACTGTTTGCGGTTATAGATGACTCTTACACTTTGGGGAATTTATGGTTTTTAGGTGCTTTGGCGGGAATTATAACCATGCTTGCTTCAATCCAGACAAATAATAAACCAGTCTTCAGCATATTATTAATTGCTAGTTCAGTAATAGGTCTACTTGGAACTGGTCTTGTATACATCATACCAACACTGTTCAATATAATAATAATTTATAAATTTTCAAAAGTAAGCCAATAAGCCAATGGGAAAATTAAGGTTCTTTTTTTATTTAACATCCCTTTGACAAGGTCGGTGATAAATCGCAGAATGTTTATGCTTGCAACTAATCCACCAGCGGGGGCATCGGTGGGCATGATTATCTAACGCCATGTTTCTAGGATACCGGAATTGAAACATTTGCTGAGGCATTTCGTGAAGCTGATCACCAAATGACCATTTCCATAGAGGCACGTCTAAAGAAGCTATCATAGGAGGACAATACTGTGTGGAAAGCTTTAAGTCAATTACTCAAGAAACAGAAAAATCAAAGTCCAAGCGATGAAGATTATATACAGATTCCAGAATTAGAAGTAAAAGTTTTGGGGATGCTTCACAGTATCAATATAGACCTGGTTAATGTAATAGCCCAAGCAGAAAAGTCTAAGGAGTTTATAGGACAAATCGAAGGCATCTGGCATTCTATAGCAAATCAATTTTATTCACTCGCCCAAGGGTTTGAGAATGAGGATATCAATAAGCTTTCTGCGGATCTTGATCATGCTGCCGCCACTTGGGAAGCTGTTGCTAATAAAGCAAAAGAGTTTGTAACAAATTCATACCAAGGGTAAAAGAAAAATAAGGGCCTGAAAGGGCTCTTTTGCTTATAGTCATATTTCCCGTAAGTATTACTTTTTGGATTTAATAAATTTTAAAGCGTGTTTGTTTCACTGAATTCATAGTCAAAAGGGGAATGTTTTTATGCTTGGAATCAACGTTGAAAAATCAAATGAAAACTTAATTATCAATTGGCAGCTATCCAAAATTGAAATTCCAATCAAAGAAATCAATGATGTATTTCTTGATCCAAACTATGGGGGAGAGGAGAAAAGCGCAGTAAGGATTGGGTTTCCTTATGGCTCAACAGATAGGGTAGTAATTAAAACAGCACGTAACACTTACATTTTGTTCACCACTAATCCTGCTTTAATTATGAGTAAAATTGTTTCTTAATAAACAGTTTATGTCCCTTTTAAATTTATCTATTAATGTTCTGTGTGGTAAAATTTAGTGAGATGATTTAAGGAGGAGGAGCATTTATGGAAGAAATAAAAGTTAGTTCACATGACACTAGATGGTATTAAGAAAGCAGTTTCTAAATATGGTACATTCCCTATGTTTCATCATGGAGGATATGTCATGGAAGATGCTACTTTTCATTTCAAAGATCCTGCTAGTCCTCAAGAAATTAGCGATATAGAACAGAAGCTAGGTGTTACTTTCCCTAATGACTATAAAGAGTTTTTGTTACAGCACAATGGGATGGAAATGTTTGATGGGATTGAAATACTTAGCTTAGAGGGAATCATTGAATATAATGAGGTTCAAGATTTCCCAGAGGGATACGTTTTAATTGGATATCATTTTGATGGAAGATATGTCATAGACACAAACAAATCAAAAAATGGATTAGGCTATATGCTATATCTAGACTCAATTGATGATATTGAAGATGCGATTAACTTAGATTCTAATTTCGAGATATGGTTTGATATGCTAGTGTCTTTAAATGGAACGAAATATTGGGAAGTAAATCCGAATCTCCAAGAGTATTATAAACTGGTTTCAGAATAACACTTCGGCAAAAGAAAAAATTATGACTAATTTCAACAACCAAAGAAACTGCAATTTGAGGGAAGTATAATGACAATTTACGAGCAAATTAAGGATGCTTTGAAAAATAAGATCAATGAGTTGGTTTCACCTCAAGAAGTAAAGAAAACCCTTCAAGAAAAATACGGAACTAATCCGGATAGCATTATTTTATCAGATTATTGTTATAACCGGTATAATAAGGGGATTTCTTTTAATAAGCACCTCTTTGAATATATGAATAGAAGTTCTTACAAATACTTAGGTGAAAACTCTCTTTATACAGGACTTATTTTCAGAAAATCAAAAGGGGAAGATAAGGAAGTTATCGTAGGCGAATGGGTAAACGGTGTTAAATCACTCCGAGAAGCTTCTGTTACTAATAACCAAATAAATGATCAAGCCGAAATCATTAGTAAAGAACAACTTGTAAACCTTTATAATGAATATAACCAAATCCTGAGATATGAAATGAATGTATTGAACTGTAAGCCTACAGAATTGAGGCATTTAATTGGCAGAATCGGTGAATTCATTTGTGCAATCCAAACCAACGGCACTCTGGCACGTCAAACTAATCAGCATGGATTTGATGTTGTGAGTGATGGCAGACGGATTAGTGTAAAAACAACAGCTCAATCAAGTGGTTTTATTTCGATAAATAAAAATACATTTTATGATTTTGATGATTTTTTTGTAGTTCAATACGTAAATGATGATTTTAAAGTTATTTTCTTCGGCTCAAAGGAAGAAGTGCAAAAAATAAGCAGAATTTATGGAAGCCAATACGAAGTTGAAATTTCACTTCTTAAAAAGCTTAATAAGGAATACCAATTAAATTAAACAATCTTGTTGGTAACAAACATCCTCTTACTTATTGTAAGAGGATGTTTGTTTAATTCTTACATATTTTATCTTTGCAATCTGGCTTACGAGTTGCATCCACAGTAAATGATCTTACTTCGTCTTTAGTTTTGTCATAAATTCCCCATATTACCCCTCAGAGAAGGATAGGGGGATTATTTTGGAGAATCATATTCCATTGCTTGTTCACAGTCAGTAATCCTTGAGTTGTTCTAGCAAGAGGCAATATTGTTGAATAAGAATAGTTTTAAAGAGGTTATTGTTGTCTTCATATTGAAATAAAGATTAAGTATATTAGAGGGGAGTTGCTTTAATGCACATAACAACAAAAAGGTTATTGATACGTGAATTTGAATTCAAAGATTGGCAAGCAGTATATGAGTATACATCTGATAGTAATGTAATGAAGTATATACCTGAAGGGGTTTTTACTGAAGAAGATGCAAAGGCATTTGTAAATAAAAACAAAGGTGATAACGCTGAAAAATTCCCTGTCATACTAAGAGATGAAGACTGTCTTATAGGCCATATTGTTTTTTATAAGTATTTTGGTGAACATACATATGAAATTGGGTGGGTGTTTAATCCCAATTATCAAAATAAAGGGTATGCTTCTGAGGCAGCCCAAGCTATCTTGGAATATGGATTTAAAGAAATGAACTTACATAGGATTATAGCTACGTGTCAACCTGAGAATATTCCCTCATACCGAGTTATGAAGAAGATTGGAATGAGAAGAGAAGGCTTTTTTAAAAAATGTATTCCAAAAGGCAATGAATGGTGGGATGAATATTATTACGCTATTTTAGAGGAAGAGTGGAATTGAACTTTATTGAGTGCGGCAATACAAACAAATTATCACCCTCTACTTAGAACATATTAGTTAAATGAAGGTGATATATAAAGTGATATGACAGTGATTAAATGGGATTCAATGAGCTCCGGTGAATTGTTTTTAGGTGAGTTCACTAAGGATGATACCTGATACGCAGCCATACCATTCGAGCGTTAATCATTTTATAACTGATCTTTTCACTTTTGCCCACGGGGGAATAAGACCCTATTTAAGTTTGCCAGACGATTGTTTGATCCGTTGTTGATGATTGTCAGGATTTTTTGTGAAGGAATATCTTTATATAGTGGTTGATTATTCCCTTCTGGTAAAAATTGATCTATGTTGAATTGCTTAACATGTCATTGAACTCAGAGAATAAAGTGAACCTGCCACAGATGTTCATTATCTTTTAGGGGGTTCCAAAAAGACCGTATTCCTATCGATCGCTCAGAGTGAAAATGGTATACTAAAGTTACAATCACAGGAAGGAATTACAATTTTTTTAGATCTACATAAAATCATCTGATTAACCGAAAGTGAGAATGTGTGAATGAATTTAATAGGGTATATTGAGGAAAGGTTTCAAAACCTCGAATTAATTCCTAGCATCTATAATCAATGGGGCACAGGAATCCATTTTTGTCTTGGGGAAAATATCTATCAACTCAAAGCAAATGAAGAATTGAATTTAAAGATGTTTCGGATTGTATATGAACAAACCTCAATCATTTTTAATGAATTATTTGAACAAAATGATGACATATTCCTTGTGACGAATATGTATAAGCACAAAAAGAAAGAGAAATGTATAAGAAAATTAAAGGTGTATCAACCGTTTCTAAAATGTAAAAATCATTTGAATCAAATTATGGTGAAGACATATCCCTATCCTTTCGAAATCAATAAAGCTGAAGAATACGAGATGCAACAATTTTCCCTGTTATGCAAACCTCGAGACTTACGTGTAACTGAATTACTTAAAGCAGCCAGTAATGAGGATTTTCCACAAAAACCGAAATTCGGAGGTTACTCTATTGATTACCCTGATGTTTTCTTTGTGAACATTACAAAAGACATTATTTTCTTTATCTATGATGACCGCGGATGCGAAGTCATAGCTCATGATTTCAAACGAATACGTCCACTTTATGAAAAATATCACGACTGGGTAGAAGAGTATAAGTGCATGTAATACTTTTTTTAAAAACGATTTATCAGGAAAGGCAGAATTAGATTATGAGGGCCTTACATACAAGATGTAAACGGTTATTGAAACTAAGATGGTATTATGTGATGATGAGAGATCTGCATTTTTATTAGTACTTGATGAAAGATTAGTGGATTTTGATTCTCAAGGTGGAAACCATATTAGTGTTTATTTAGTTACTCACTTTGAGTTATCTGATCAATCGTATAAAGATGTATTAAGCTTTAATGATGATCTTTTGGGTATGGAGCATAACTGTTCGTATGCAATGGATATTCTAAGCGTTAAAGAGGAACTTGATTTCGATTTCCCATTTAATATGCTTGCAATAAAAAGCTATGTACAAGAATTAATAAAAATGTTAGGGATTGATATCACTCTGCCTGAAATGAAAGAAAGAGATTTTGACAAACTTTCTCAAAACTAAATAAAACTACTATTTTTAAAGAGAACGGAGACTTGCTTTCAATATGAATGTTAAAAAAGCTGCAGCTGTTTTTTCAATCACTATTCCAATTATCTCAGCCATCTTAATTATTAATTTTTTTACAGGATTTATGTCAATTCCATGGCAAGGAATGCCGGTGTTTTTTCCATTATTACTTTCTCCTATAGGAATCATTTTAGCGTTCGTTTCAATAAAGACAAATAAACGGTGTGCTGTATATGGGATTGTCTTAAATGCAATTATGTTTCCATTTCCTTTTTTCTGGTTTATCGGAGGGGCTTTGTTATTTGGAGTTTAAAATCCATTAGGCATTACGCTTATACATTGGTATTTTCGAGCTTGTCAAAAGAAGGAATAAAAAAACTTCAGAATTGCTTGGCTTTACTTTATGTTGAAAGGGGTCGAGTAAGGTGGATAGGAAAAAGGATGAAATACAAAGAAAATATAGGGAACAAATGAGGGAGAAGAAAGAACGAGAAAAAGAAGATGGCAGTTCACATACTTTTGAAATTGTTGTTGTGCTAGCCATTATCATTTTGATGTTTTTCTTTAATTCAGTTTTCAAGGCTTTTTAGATATTGTACAGATGACTTTCAGGATGTTTGAAAAAATAACCCTTTGAGATATATACCGCATGAAAGTATTGAAGGACTTATGAAAATTCAAGAGCCAGTTGAATCTTAATAATTAATCACCAAATAATGGGGATGTAAAATGAAGTTGTATAATGAATTTATCAATATAGCTAAAACGTTTAATAAAGAGTTAGACATAATTCCATTATTATATGGATCTTTAGGTCTTGAAAAGGTAACTGGGTTAGACTTTTCCCCAGAAGATATTGATCTCCTTATTCCTTTAATTTTTTTAGAGGAAAAGTGGGAAAAACTAAAAAAAGTGATGGAACTGCATGGATACAAAATGGTTGATTTACATGAGCATGAATTTAAGAAAACTAATACAAAAATAGGCATTTCTTACATTGAGGATTTAAAACCATTTGCAGATGTAGACTATAATAACCTAGAGATTTTTGAAGATGGCGGAGCGAAATATCATTTGCTAACGATTGATGATTACCTCAAGATTTATAAAAAGTCTTTATTAGATGGTTATAGAAGAAGGAAGAAGAATCATAAAGACCAAAGTAAAATTAACATATTGAATAAATTAATACGGAATTAATTTCTGTATTCCCTTTTGTTTCCAGTCTCAATTAAAATTTTTAAGATTAAAATAAGTTTGAAGGAAAAATCATAGTGTTTAACACAGCCATTAATCCTCAGACAGTCAAATAGCCATTTCTACTCCGGTTGAAAGCTTCTCTATTTTTGCTTCTTATTTATCTTTCCTGTATTGATATATGTATGTAGGGTTGGACTTATAACATAAACTATTCTGGCCATTCCGTTCTTTCAATTCATGACCGGGCTTGCCATCAGCATAAATCTAGGCTAACAGTCTCCATACATCCTGTGATCACCTTTATCAAACTCTTAAATGCAACTTACCACTAACCAATTCTTTATTTCGCATAGATCATCTTTGTCATGTGTTTACACAAGAATCTGTTTTGGACTGAGACACTGAATATAACAAAACAGTCAAAAATCAATATTTAATTCATTCTGTTTAAACTTTCTGAAAAAGATGTTGAAAAAGTCGAAAGGATTTTATAATATTAAGTCAAGTTAGTTTGTTTGATCAACAAACTAATGAAATGAACTTTCATTATCCACAAGATAAGATCTTACTAATATGGATGGAAGGGGGATAAGAGGATCGATTTAATGGAGCTAAACAATATAAGAAACGAAAGAATGAGGCTTTTATCCTTTTCCAGGTATATAAGGTATGACGAGAAAAGATGAATTTTTTGCTTGCTGATCACCATATTTTTTCGCACTATTTTGAAAGCGCTTTTATAAAAGTTTACTGACCGTAAATTCGAGAAATTGTTATACCGTTTCACACTGTTCCATATTAAAGGATCGAAAAGGGGAGAAATCATGCTCAGTGAAAATGTAAAGAAGATTAGCATGGTTGAAAAAGTTGGATATGCGTCTGGAGATTTTGCTTGTAATTTAATTTATGCAACAGTGTCTACGTATCTTTTGTTCTTCTATACAGATGTTTTTGGTTTATCGGCAGCAGCAGCCGGTACTATGTTTTTAGTGGTTAGAATAATCGACGCTCTCGCCGATCCTTTTATCGGAACAATAGTTGACAGAACGAACAGCAGATTTGGACGCTTTAGACCGTATCTTTTATTCGGAGCTTTTCCATTTGTCATACTGGCAATACTCTGTTTTACAACACCAGACTTTACGGATATGGGGAAATTAATATATGCCTATATAACCTATGTTGGCTTGTCGCTTACATACACAACGATAAACGTTCCATATGGCGCGTTAACTTCTGCAATGACTAGAAATAATCAAGAAGTTGTTAGTATAACTTCTGTTCGCATGTTATTTGCGAATCTTGGGGGACTTGTCGTTGCATTTTTTGTTCCCTTACTGGCTGCTTATTTAAGCGATACTTCCGGCAACGAGTCTCTTGGCTGGCAACTAACCATGGGTATTTTGGGAATGATAGGCGGGTGCCTTTTAATCTTTTGTTTTAAAAGCACAAAAGAGCGGGTCACTCTTCAAAAATCCGAAGAAAAAATTAAATTTACGGATATATTTGAGCAGTTTCGTGTTAATCGTCCACTTGTTGTATTAAGTATTTTCTTTATTATTATTTTTGGAGTGAATTCCATCAGTAATTCGGTTGGCATTTATTACGTAACGTATAACGTAGAAAGAGAGGATTTGGTGAAGTGGTACGGTTTGATAGGAAGTTTGCCCGCTTTGGTCATTTTACCGTTTATTCCAAGGCTTCATCAATTTTTGGGGAAAAAGAAATTACTAAACTATGCATTATTACTGAATATTATCGGCCTTTTAGCTTTACTGTTTGTTCCGCCAAGTAATGTTTACCTCATACTTTTCTGTCGATTAATCGCTGCTGCTGGAAGTCTCACTGCCGGGGGATATATGTGGGCGCTTATTCCTGAAACAATAGAATATGGAGAGTACAGGACTGGAAAAAGAATGGGTGGGCTCATTTACGCTATAATCGGATTTTTCTTTAAGTTTGGTATGGCCTTAGGAGGAGTTGTTCCGGGTCTGGTTCTTGATAAGTTTGGATATGTGGCAAATCAGGCACAAACCCCGGCGGCATTAACGGGGATTTTAATTACAACAACCATTATTCCCGTGTTCTTGCTGGTTCTAGCTTTAATTGATATTAATTTCTATAACTTAGATGAGAAAAAATATAAAAACATGGTTCGAGAATTAGAGAATAGAGACAAAGTTTATTTGGATCATATTGACGATTTCAAGGCTTAAAAAAGAAAATAAACTGAGGAGGAATTCCATATGAAAATTATCAATCCCGTACTTAAAGGATTCAATCCCGATCCAAGTATTTGTAGGGCAGGAGAGGATTATTATATCGCGGTATCTACATTTGAGTGGTTCCCGGGAGTCCAGATACACCACTCAAAAGATTTAGTAAATTGGCACTTAGTTGCACATCCATTACAGAGAGTTTCACAATTAGACATGAAAGGAAATCCAAATTCAGGTGGGGTTTGGGCACCATGTTTAAGCTATAGTGATGGGAAGTTTTGGCTGATCTATACGGATGTTAAGGTAGTAGATGGCGCATGGAAAGATTGTCACAATTATTTAGTTACTTGTGAAACGATTAATGGTGATTGGAGTGAGCCGATTACATTAAATAGCTCGGGATTTGATGCTTCTTTGTTCCATGATACGGATGGAAAAAAGTATTTATTAAATATGTTATGGGATCACCGTATTGATCGGCACTCATTTGGAGGAATTGTTATACAGGAATATTCTGATAAAGAGCAAAAATTAATCGGTAAACCAAAAGTTATATTTGAAGGAACGGATAGAAAACTGACAGAAGCTCCGCACCTTTATCATATCGGGAACTATTATTATTTATTAACTGCAGAAGGAGGAACACGGTACGAACATGCTGCTACAATTGCCCGTTCTGCAAATATTGAGGGGCCATATGAAGTTCATCCCGATAATCCAATCTTAACGTCATGGCATGACCCAGGAAATCCATTGCAAAAATGTGGTCATGCATCCATTGTTCAAACACATACAGATGAGTGGTATTTAGCTCATTTAACGGGACGTCCTATTCATCCTGACGATGATTCAATTTTTCAGCAGAGAGGATACTGTCCTTTGGGCAGAGAATCAGCTATTCAAAAACTTTACTGGAAAGATGAATGGCCCTATGTAGTAGGTGGAAAAGAAGGAAGCTTGGAGGTAGATGCACCTTCTATACCCGAAACAATATTTGAAGCAACGTACCCGGAAGTTGATGAATTTGAGGATTCAACATTAAATATAAATTTTCAAACTTTAAGGATTCCATTCACGAATGAATTAGGTTCATTGACTCAAGCGCCAAATCATTTACGATTATTCGGTCATGAATCATTGACCTCGACATTTACTCAGGCATTTGTAGCCAGACGCTGGCAAAGTCTCCATTTTGAAGCCGAAACTGCTGTTGAGTTTTATCCGGAAAATTTTCAACAAGCCGCTGGATTGGTGAATTACTACAATACAGAGAACTGGACGGCTCTTCAAGTCACGCATGATGAAGAACTTGGCCGCATTCTTGAATTAACAATATGTGACAACTTTTCTTTTTCACAGCCATTAAATAATAAAATTGTTATTCCTCGTGAAGTAAAGTATGTATATTTAAGAGTAAATATTGAAAAAGACAAATATTATTATTTCTATTCTTTTAACAAAGAAGATTGGCACAAAATTGACATAGCACTGGAATCGAAAAAATTATCAGATGATTACATCCGTGGGGGAGGATTCTTCACAGGGGCCTTTGTAGGGATGCAATGCCAAGATACCAGTGGTAATCATATTCCGGCCGACTTTAGATATTTTCGTTATAAAGAAAAATAATTTGCACATGAAAAAGGAGATTTCTATTTTAGAACTCCTTTTTCATATGAGAAGGTGCCTATGTCACTATTGCTTCAGAAATACCCCTAGAATAAAAAAGCTCATCTTTAAAGATGAGCTGTACATTCCATAAAAATTACATTGTAACCATGTCCAGAAAATGATCAATCACAATGGAGGACATTCCTAATGCCGGCGCATTCTGTCCTAAGGAAGATGGCAATAATTCATAGCTATTGCCTAATTGGGAATAAACCCTTGACGATACTTCACTTCTCATTGAATTTAAAACCATAGGATGCGATTCAATTATGCTATTTCTTAAAATTACGGCCTGTGGGTTGAAAGTATTCAAAATATTGGTAAGACCTATTCCTAAATAGAATCCAAAATTCTGTAATGCGTTTAAGGTTCCGATATCATTCAGATGGGCGAGGTCTATGATATCTTGATAGGACAGTTTTTTCGCTTTAGTCTGAAGAGATTTTAATAAAGCCTTCTCTGAAGCATACAATTCCCAGCAGCCTCGGTTTCCGCAACTGCATTTAGGACCATTAAAGTCTATTGTCATATGTCCCATTTCTCCAGAGAAGCCGCTTACTCCTCTATATAAATGATTGTTGATAATAACACCGATCCCTATCCCTGTGCTGATACTTACGTAAATAATGTTATCGTGATTTTTTGCAGCTCCAAATACTTTCTCTCCATATGCGCCAGCATTTGCCTCATTTTCAATAAAAACAGGCACATTGTACTTCTCTTGTATCGAAGATTTTAAGTCAATATCTCTCCAGTTGGAGTTCGGAGTGAAAACAATTTTTTGATCTTTATCAATGAGTCCAGGCACGCAAATACCTATACCAATAAGCCCGTACGGAGATTGGGGCATATGCGTTATAAAGTGATGAATCATATCAATTAAAATGTCTTTCGTTATTTCTGGAGAATTGGATTCCAAATGACGGTATTGATCAAGAACGATCGATCCTTCAAGGTCTGTTAAAATGCCATTGATATAATCCACACCAACATCTATTCCTACGGAGTATCCTGCCTTTTTATTAAAAACAAGCATGACAGGTCTTCTTCCGCCACTTGATTGTCCTTGACCTATTTCAAATACCAGATTTTCTTTCATTAACGTGTTTACCTGTGATGAAACAGTTGATTTATTTAATCCAGTCATTTCAGATAATTTTGCTCTTGAAATAGGTGAATTTTTAAGGATTTCTTTTAATAATAACTTTTGATTTACTTTTTTGACAAAGGTTTGATCAGCGATATCCACTTCATCCACTCCATTTGTTTAATCTTTAAATTAAGTATAAACATAGTACATAGCGAATCTTCCCTTTATTATATCTAATGTGTTCATAAAAAACTAAAAAAAATATTGAAAATACTGATGAGGTTATATAAGATGAAAATAAGTTAGTTTGTTTAAACAACAAACTAATAGGTAACTTACAATATGAAATAAAATGCATTTGTATTTGAATGATCAGGTTTTGAATTTATTTTTAAGGGGGAAATCACATGGCTCAATCTCATTCCAGTTCAATTAACTATTTTGGAAGCGCAAACAAAGTGGTTTACGAAGGGAAAGATTCGACTAATCCTTTAGCATTTAAATATTATAATCCTCAAGAAGTAATCGGCGGAAAAACGATGAAAGAGCATTTGCGATTTTCTATTGCCTATTGGCATACATTTACTGCTGATGGTACAGACGTTTTTGGAGCAGCTACGATGCAAAGACCATGGGATCACTATAAAGGCATGGATCTAGCGAAGATGAGAGTAGAAGCAGCATTTGAGATGTTTGAAAAACTAGATGCACCATTCTTTGCTTTTCATGACCGGGATATTGCACCAGAAGGCAGTACGCTAAAAGAGACAAACCAAAATTTAGATATGATCGTGGGCATGATTAAAGATTACATGAGAAATAGCGGCGTTAAGCTATTATGGAATACCGCAAACATGTTTACGAATCCCCGTTTCGTCCATGGTGCCGCGACTTCTTGCAATGCAGATGTGTTTGCGTATGCTGCAGCACAAGTGAAAAAAGGGTTAGAAACAGCAAAAGAGCTTGGCGCTGAGAACTATGTATTTTGGGGCGGCCGTGAAGGATATGAAACATTGTTAAATACCGATTTAAAATTTGAGCTTGATAATTTGGCTAGATTTATGCATATGGCAGTGGATTATGCGAAGGAAATCGGGTACACAGGGCAGTTTTTGATTGAGCCAAAACCAAAAGAGCCGACCACCCATCAATACGATACAGATGCAGCAACAACCATTGCCTTTTTGAAACAATATGGCTTAGACAATCATTTTAAATTAAATCTTGAAGCCAATCATGCCACATTAGCTGGGCATACATTCGAACATGAATTGCGCATGGCAAGAGTACATGGTCTGCTTGGCTCTGTTGACGCAAACCAGGGTCATCCTCTTTTAGGCTGGGATACGGATGAATTTCCGACGGATTTATATTCTACGACATTAGCAATGTACGAAATCCTGCAAAATGGCGGCCTAGGAAGCGGCGGATTAAACTTTGACGCGAAGGTCAGAAGATCTTCTTTTGAGCCTGATGATCTAATATATGCCCATATTGCAGGGATGGATGCATTTGCAAGAGGATTGAAAGTTGCCCACAAATTAATCGAAGATCGTGTGTTTGAAGATGTGATTCAACATCGTTACCGCAGTTTTACTGAAGGGATTGGTCTTGAAATTATAGAAGGAAGAGCTAATTTCCACACACTTGAGCAATATGCGCTAAATCATAAATCAATTAAAAACGAATCTGGAAGACAGGAGAAATTAAAAGCGATATTGAACCAATACATTTTAGAAGTATAACAGGATAAGCTCCAGATCCTGCTATCAATACCAAGTCACTGAATTACCCGTCATGATTCCTTTCCTATTGCTTGTTGTTATGACGGGTAACTTCTATAATTAGGATTTATTTAGAGTGAATGGTTTTTTAAAAGGGCAAGGAGTGAAAAAATGAAGTATGTCATTGGAATAGATCTTGGAACGAGTGCTGTTAAAACCATTTTAGTTAACCAAAACGGCAAGGTTTGTGCAGAAACGTCCAAAAGGTATCCGCTCATCCAAGAGAAGGCGGGATATAGTGAGCAAAATCCTGAAGACTGGGTGCAGCAAACAATTGAAGCATTGGCTGAATTGGTTTCTATATCCAATGTTCAAGCCAAGGATATTGACGGGATAAGCTATTCGGGACAAATGCATGGATTAGTACTGCTTGACCAAGATCGTCAGGTGTTACGTAATGCAATTCTTTGGAATGATACCAGAACAACGCCTCAATGTATAAGGATGACCGAGAAATTTGGCGATCATCTTCTTGACATCACAAAAAACCGTGTTTTAGAAGGGTTTACATTACCTAAAATGTTATGGGTAAAGGAACATGAACCTGAACTTTTTAAAAAAACTGCTGTGTTTTTGCTTCCGAAAGACTACGTGCGATTCCGTATGACCGGTGCCATTCACACCGAATACTCCGATGCAGCAGGAACTTTACTTTTACATATTACTCGCAAGGAGTGGAGCAATGATATTTGCAATCAAATTGGTATTTCTGCAGATATTTGTCCTCCGCTTGTTGAATCTCATGATTGTGTAGGATCGCTGCTTCCGCACGTTGCCGCCAAGACCGGGCTATTAGAAAAAACAAAAGTGTACGCTGGGGGAGCAGATAATGCTTGCGGCGCTATTGGAGCAGGTATCCTTTCTTCCGGAAAAACTTTATGCAGTATTGGGACCTCAGGGGTCATACTTTCCTACGAAGAAGAAAAAGAAAGAGACTTTAAAGGGAAAGTCCACTTTTTTAATCATGGAAAAAAGAATTCTTTTTATACGATGGGCGTCACGCTCGCTGCAGGATACAGCTTGGACTGGTTTAAAAGAACGTTTGCACCAAACGAATCGTTTGAGCAATTATTGCAGGGGGTGGAAGCTATTCCGATAGGAGCCAATGGACTGCTATACACTCCTTATTTGGTTGGTGAAAGAACGCCGCATGCTGATTCTTCTATTCGGGGAAGCTTGATCGGAATGGATGGAGCCCATAATAGAAAGCACTTTTTGAGGGCAATAATGGAAGGTATCACATTCTCTTTACATGAATCAATTGAGCTATTCCGCGAAGCGGGAAAATCAGTTCATACTGTTGTTTCTATTGGTGGGGGAGCTAAAAATGATACGTGGCTGCAAATGCAAGCTGATATTTTCAATGCGAGGGTAATTAAGTTAGAAAATGAACAAGGGCCAGCTATGGGGGCTGCAATGCTGGCTGCCTTTGGAAGCGGTTGGTTTGAATCCCTTGAAGAATGTGCAGAGCAGTTCATTCGTGAGGCTGCTGCATTTTATCCAAAGGCACAAAATGTACAAAAATATAAAACACTATTTGATTTATATAAGAACATTTACACTCACACAAAGGATCTCAATACAGCTTTGAAGAGCTTTCGAAAAAACTAATGATGTTATTGTCTGGAGATCAACCGAAGAACAATTAATGATCAATCATCATTAAAGGCCTTTGATGACATGGCTGCCTTCTTTTGAAAAGATGGTGAGAATAAGGTATGGCAACCTTTAAACAGTATTGGAGTGTCCAGCAGACAAAACGAACGAGCGGAACCGTATTCTGTCAGCGAACACTTCAAGAAGTGGGAAAGCTTAGGAATGCCAATGGGTAAGATGTATGAAACCGCGCTAACGACGGTAGAGGGATCTCTTGATTTATGATGAAATAGGAAGGATGTTTACACACAAATAACCCCCTCACATTGACGTGAAGGGGTGTTTTTTATTGTTACTATACAGCGGAAATTTTACAGGCTAGTTGATGATTTTAGCTTGATAAGCAGAATGGAAACTAGACACGCCATCATCTCTTTCTCATTCTTTGGAAACTGCATTCTGCTAGGTTTGCTGCTTTTTTTAACGAACAGTGTTTTTCTATTTCACACAGCCATTAAATCCTCTGTTTGTCACATAACCGCTCTTACTCCAAATTGACAGTTTATCTGATTTTGCTTCTTGCTCATCTAGTCTGAATTGGTCTATGTATTTTGTGTTAGGCTCATATACATATGCTACTCTGGCCAATCCCTCTTTCAATAATGTCTCTTGAACAGATTTGCCGTCAACATAAACGTATGCTAACAGTCTTCCATACTTATCTCTGCGATCGCCTTTATCAAATTCCAGCTGTAGCTTACCGCTGTTGACCAATTCTTTATTTCGTTTCGACGCATCCTCACCATATGGTTGAACACAAGAATTTGGTTTCTTCGTCTCAGGTGTATCAACGAGCAAGTAGCGAACTGTGTCTTTCTTTCCGTTGTAAATAACCTTAATCGTATCTCCATCTATTGCTCTATCTAATGTAACATCGATCAATTTCTTCTGATTTTTTGAATGAGGCATGCCAGCCTTTTGTTCTGTCTGATTATATTCATTAGATTGAGTATCTTGAGAGACTTGCTCCGTCCCATTAGAATCTGAATGGTTTTTGGCTGCGTGATGTGATCCGCAAGCTGCCAAAGTAATACTTAAAACGATTGCGATCATACTGATCAAAATCTTCTTCATATTGATTCCCTCTTTATCATTTTCTCTTTTCGCGATTAAACATCATCATTATAACGATATGGACATTTTTTGTGAATGGAAAACTTCAAGGGAACTTATAACACTCAAATTGCCAATAGTTAACATCCTAATAAGATGATCAAAACATCACCATCACATAGCGGAAATAAATAATTCTGAAAATAATATTGATTGAAAATGCTTTTGGAATTATGATAATATGAGAAATGACAATAATGTGACAAAAATATTACTACAACATAACAACTAATAGCTTAGGTTTATTCTACTGTCTAAAAATGTAAACGATTACTAATCCAGAGGCGAAAATCTAAGATAGAGATGACTTTAGTTTTGACTCAATATCCACACTGAAAGAGCTTATTAAGTATTCTTAATAAAGGCAGGGGAAATGGATATGAATGAACATCGAAATCGAAGGTTGAAATTAATAATGATTTCAGCAACTTTTGGAGGGCTTCTCTTTGGATATGACACCGGAGTTATAAATGGAGCTTTACCTTTTATGGCAAGGCCAGATCAGCTTGATTTAACACCGGTTACAGAAGGGCTTGTTACGAGTATTCTATTATTAGGTGCCGCGTTTGGAGCGTTGTTATGCGGAAGATTGGCTGATCGATATGGCCGCCGTAAAATGATCCTTAATCTTTCCTTTTTATTTTTCCTGGCATCACTGGGAACAGCGTTAGCACCTAATGTTTTCATCATGGCGGCCTTTCGTTTTTTACTGGGGCTGGCTGTTGGAGGAGCCTCGGCGATGGTGCCGGCCTTTTTAGCAGAAATGGCACCGCATGAAAAGAGAGGGCGTATAGTAACCCAAAATGAACTAATGATTGTTGGCGGGCAATTTTTAGCATATGTTTTTAATGCGATCCTCGGTGTAACAATGGCAAATACGGGACATGTTTGGAGATACATGCTAGTCATTTGTGCTGTACCGGCTATCATGTTATTTGCCAGTATGCTTAAGGTACCAGAAAGCCCCCGATGGCTAATCTCCAAAGGCAAAAACAGTGAGGCGTTGCGAGTTCTTAAACAAATTCGAGAAGATAAACGTGCAGTAGCTGAATGTAGAGAAATTCAAGAAGCGGTAGAAAAAGATACAGCACTAGAAAAGGCATCACTCAAGGACTTTTCTACACCATGGCTGCGCCGTCTTTTATGGATTGGAGTCGGTGTTGCCATAGTGAATCAAATTACAGGTGTGAACTCGATTATGTATTATGGCACACAAATCCTTAAAGAATCTGGTTTTGGTACAAAAGCGGCTTTAATCGCTAATATTGGAAATGGGCTGATATCAGTTATTGCAGTTATATTTGGGATTTGGCTGGTCGGAAAAGTGAGACGGCGTCCAATATTATTGATTGGTTTGGCGGGGACGACTACAGCGCTCCTATTGATTGCGATTTTCTCAATTGTGCTTGATGGATCTATGGCACTTCCTTATGTAGTGCTTTCTTTGACCGTTTTATTTCTTGCCTTTATGCAAGGGTGTGTAGGACCTGTGACTTGGCTTGTCATAGCGGAAATATTCCCTCAAAGGTTAAGAGGACTTGGTTCTGGGATAAGTGTTTTTTTCCTTTGGATATTAAACTTTGTGATCGGTTTTGCTTTCCCGATCTTGCTTAGCTCTGTAGGTTTGTCTTTTACATTCTTTATATTTGTGGCTTTAGGTGTATTGGCAATCGGTTTTGTATACAAATTCATGCCGGAAACAAAAGGGCGTACACTTGAAGAATTAGAAGAGCATTTTCGTTCTCAACACGATCATAATACTCCTGAACAATCAGTTATTGAGGTATAAATATGTTGAAAATCTCTCTTCTTATAGGAGGAATTTTTTTAGTTTCAGAAAAATCAAAATCCCTCTGGTAGAGGGATTTTGATTCAGCATTTTAAGATGTTCTACACGTATAATACTGGAGTTGATACTTTAAAAATCTCGCCATCTCTTATATAAAAACGAGGGATGCGGCGGCTTAATGTAGACACGACTTCATAGTTAATCGTATTGAGCATTTCAGCCACTTCATCAACGGAAATCTCGGCTCCTTTTTGCTTACCGTAAATCACGACTTCGTCTCCTTGTTTACCTTCACCGTTTTCTCCTAAACTGACCATGATCATATCCATTGTTACTCTTCCCGCCACTGGCACTCGTTTTCCGCGATGAAGAACAAATCCGCGATTGGAAAGGGCACGAGAATAGCCGTCAGCATAGCCGATCGGGAGTGTAGCAATTACTTCATTAGGTTCTGCGACGTATGTAGCACCATAGCTAACGGTTCGGGGTTCTGTCCGCATGGTTTTCACATAAGCGATGCGTGCCTTTAAACTTAACGCAGGTTCAAGCTTAACGAGATTTAGTTGTTTAATATAGGCTGAAGGATATAAACCATATAAGCCGATACCTAAACGGATCATATCAGCGCTAAATTCCGGAAATGCGATAGCTGCAGCCGTGTTGCACATATGCACGGTGGGCAGCTCAATCCCCTGTTTTTTTAAAAAGCTGAGAAAACTGATGAATTTTTCGTACTGCAGCTTTGTGAGTGTTGTGTCCGGTTCATCAGCTGTCGAAAAATGTGTGAAAATCCCTGTCCATCTGAGGAATTTACTTGCCTTTAAGGCTTTCACTACTTCTAAAAGTTCTTCCTTTGTGCGTACACCTAATCGTCCCATGCCGGTATCCACGTTAATATGAATGGCCAGCCGGTTAGCACTCGCTTCTTTTTCCAATATCTCGCTTGCTTCTTTCATCCAATCAACCTGGAATGCTGATAATGTTATATTCCAAGCTGCTGACTTCTTTACACAACTAAGGGATGTAAAACCAAGCACAAGGATAGGTGCTGTAATCCCAGCTTTTCGTAAAACGATTCCTTCCTCCACACTGGCAACAGCGAGCTCACTCGCCCCGTGTTCCAGTGCATGGCGTGCCACTTCTATAGACCCGTGACCATAACCGTTCGCTTTTACGACAGCCATAATTTTGCTCTTATGTGGAATATGACGGCGGATCGCTCGCAAATTCTTTTTAACGGCATCAAGATTGACTTCGATCCAAACTTCTCGGCAAAGCTTTATCATCAACGCTTCCTTCCTTCTTATGGATTATAAATACCACCTATTGCCGCAAGTAAATGTTAATTGTTGGATGATTCGATCTTATTTTATTCAACTTTATTTGAAATCATTCAACAGCAAATCCATGTGATACGAGAAGGTGCCTATCAATGTTCGAATAATAGCAAGTACGGGATACATGAGGCTTGTAAGTGGGGTGTTAATGGGTACGGCGACCGAGGATTACAAAAATGATTATTTGTTTTGGGACATTTTTTTCTAAGGGTAGATGATAACGAGAAATCTAATCAGGAAATACTTACCGTTGTTATGAACATTGGAAGAACCTTTTAAATGAGAAGGGCTGAGGAAATTCTGTAAAAGATAATCGGTTGAAAAGGCAGTCGATTCCTTGTTCCATAAACCTAACATCAGAGTATATAATTAAACTCGTATTCACAAAAATCGTTTAAGTAAGGGGTATACATGAATAGGGGAGTTAGTTTTCAAATACCGAATGAATATGGAAATTTTCTATGGAGAATACTGCAGCCGGTAGAAATAGCTAATTATAGGTGGCAAACGAGTGGGGAATCTTATTTTGTTGTAGAAGGAGAGCTCGATGATGAGGAGCTTTTTCATGACTATGCAATTGTTGAAGGGGCAGTTTTTGAGCAACAATTAAAAACGAATCAGTACTATACCATTTTCGTTGAACTGAAAGCATTTCCATATGGAAAAATGGTTAATCAAGTCAATATATATGAAGAGTTTGCTGACAGTGATTGCGAACTTGTCCTTTTGATAGCAGATAATAGCTACGTTTCGATTTACTGTAAAAACAAAAAAATCATTGAAAAACTGTACTTCAATGCTTTACAGAATGATTTTGAAGACGTTCAATTTATAACTGATGAAAATGACACAAGAACAAGCCTTACTGTATGATAGTCAATAAAAATTAAAGGAGCTAGTACATAACAATGCAAATTAAAATCAAGTATCTAGATGAAACACAAACAAGAATCAGCAAAATTGAGCAGGGAGACTGGATTGATCTTCGGGCAGCTGAAGATGTAACAATCAAAAAAGATGAATTTAAGCTTGTCCCATTAGGTGTTGCAATGGAGCTGCCTGAAGGTTACGAAGCACATGTCGTCCCTCGTTCAAGTACATACAAGAACTTTGGCGTTATTCAAACAAATTCAATGGGTGTTATCGATGAGTCATATAAGGGAGACAACGATTTCTGGTTCTTTCCTGCTTATGCATTGCGTGATACTGAAATTAAGAAGGGTGATCGTATCTGCCAGTTTAGAATCATGAAGAAAATGCCGGCGGTTGAATTGGTTGAAGTCGAGCATTTGGGAAACGAGGATAGAGGAGGACTCGGTTCAACAGGTACGAAGTAAACAAAATAAATCCTTGGCTGTCTTCATGCTGTGTGATTGATCAATGGAGGTTTCAGCCAAGGTACATATAAATATTATGTATAAAATGAATATTTTAATACGAAGGATTTAATTAAAAACAAATTTTAAAAAGGGAAGTTTTGAAAAAGTGAAATAGTAATAACTAAAGTCGATAAAGAACCTAAAGATGTCAAAGAAACAATTTTTCTGGTGCTTTGCTTTTTTGAAGGTTTACTTAGCTCGTGGATAACTGCCCCCCATAAAAGCATGGATGCTAAAATTATAATACTTATATACATATAGATGCTCCTTTTATTATATTTACAGTTTTTACATTTTTATTGATTTTACCACTTTAGGATTGAGTTGTCGATGAAACAAGCATCTCTATAAAGAAATACTTTTATCTAAATTTTTATAAATAGGGGAAGGCAACTAAAAACTAGTAATGCCACTAATAATAAGCCAAGTTAAATGACTTGTGTTCATTAATAATTGAATTTTACAGCAGCCATGAGCACAAAAAAATCTGAGTTCGTCGATAAATATCATAAAAAAGCCCCCGGTATGTCGCCAGGGAATAAATAGACGTTTAAGAGATTTAGTGATGTTTTTTATATGATTCGACAAAATCATAATAATGATCATCGTCATCATAATACTTTTTTTCGTAATGATAATCGTGATCATCGTAATATTTTTTATCATGGTCATCATACTTTTTGTCGTAATCATAATGTTTTTTATCATGATCATAATACTTGTCGCAATCATAATGCTTCTTATCATTGTCGTAATACTTTTTGTAATATGTTTTTTTCCAAGTGTAATACTCTTCTTTATATTTTTTATAATAACCCAATTAAATTCCTCCTTTATGTTATTCGAATTTAATTTATGAAGTTTAAATGATATGGTATGGTCAAATGAAATAAGAATAGTAAAAAGAGGCTGTTTAAAACACTTTCTGAAAAACAAAACGGATAGCTGTTTATGAAAATAAGAGCGAGAGAGAGCACTCAATCACTGTAAAATAATAGTAAAGTGTATAGAGAAGATTAGTATACGTAAAAAGGGACTTTCTCCTTGAAGAATATTTGAACGTTATGGTTAAGATTCAAGAGCTCTATAATGTGATTTTTCACACTGCTTCTGAAGGATTTAAAGTTAGACGTCAAAAAGCAGCAAAATCGGTTAGAAACAGATCATATAAGGAATGAAACGCTGCCAAATATCATAAAAAAGTTGTTAATGATCAAATGAATGAAATTAGAGAGAATTTATTTTAAAGAAAGCCCAATTGCACATGGACAAATGACAATTGATATTGAGGTAAAATACAATGCATTAAATCAGAAAAAGCTATTGGAGGATTTAATGTGTTTAGACAATTTCCAATTTGGTATACACAAACACCTGACTATTTGAATTTTTATGTGCCGCAATATCAAGCCATTTCTTATAATCCTCAACAATGTTATCAACGGTGTATGTACCAAACTGGCGGTAACTATGAGCTATGTGACAGACTATGTTATGGAGAAATACAGGTGTAAAAGAGGGGGGATTAACTCCTCTTTAAACACACAGTGAGTGGAATAAGATCCTCACTTTATCTGCAAGTGCTTAGTATTTGCGATAATATTGCATTCGTAATAAATTATGCTTAGCAACTGAAAATGAAAGAAGGGTATGAATAGTCATGACGCAATTCGATAAACAATACAATTCAATTATAAAGGATATTATCAATAATGGAATCTCAGACGAAGAGTTTGATGTAAGAACCAAGTGGGACTCAGATGGAACACCGGCACATACTCTAAGTGTAATCAGTAAGCAAATGAGATTCGACAACTCAGAGGTTCCGATTTTAACGACAAAAAAGGTTGCCTGGAAAACAGCCATTAAAGAGTTGCTCTGGATTTGGCAGCTGAAATCTAATGATGTTAATGATTTAAACAAGATGAGCGTACATATTTGGGATCAATGGAAACAAGAAGACGGCACCATCGGACATGCATATGGATTTCAGTTGGGGAAGAAAAACAGAAGTCTAAATGGAGAAAAAGTGGATCAGGTAGACTATCTTCTTCATCAATTGAAGAACAATCCATCTTCACGCAGACACATTACAATGCTGTGGAATCCTGATGAATTAGACGCAATGGCCTTAACGCCATGTGTATACGAGACACAATGGTACGTTAAGCAAGGTAAGCTCCACCTCGAGGTAAGAGCACGGAGCAATGATATGGCATTGGGAAATCCATTCAATGTATTCCAGTATAATGTGTTGCAGCGCATGATTGCTCAAGTGACTGGTTATGAGCTTGGTGAATATATCTTTAACATTGGGGATTGCCATGTGTACACACGTCATATAGACAATTTGAAAATCCAAATGGAAAGAGAACAGTTTGAAGCACCTGAACTATGGATCAATCCTGAAGTGAAAGATTTTTATAACTTTACCATTGATGATTTCAAGTTAATCAACTATAAACATGGGGACAAGCTTTTATTTGAGGTAGCGGTTTAATGCTGCCTTTTTATTGTGCAGTGAATAGATAGCAGGTATCCTAATTTCATTAAGCAATCTGGAAGATGAATAAAAATTGAAGGACAAACACGTATAATACATAAAAAAGATTAACTCTACAGTTAATCTTTTTTATTCAGAAGAAAATATCCTAACTTTGAAACTAAATACAAAGTAAAAGCAATCATTACAGTTCTAGATATTACAATTCCATGAATAGCTAGATCATATCCAGCAGGTATCAACGCATTTGTATTACACATAAAATATATAGATATTAGAAGTGCTACAATAACTAAAATCATTCCAAAAAGACTTGTTTTTTCATATTTCATACCAATTTCCACCCTTATTAAAGTTAGGTTTAAACAAAAGAGCTGAAGAAACGAACTATGACCAGTATGCTCCAAGGAAAACCGCCAGACAATGCTGGCGGCTTTTTGCTGCTTCGTTTATTTATTAACAGAGATCGTAACGTTATTTCCTGCAACTGAAACCTTTGCGAAATCCTGTGTATCTACCACAGGAGTGACGGCTTTATTGTCGATAGTGATGTTGTTAAAAGAGGTCGAAAAGGTTGCTTTGATCGCATCACGCTGGCTTTCATACGAAACAGCCGCGGTAGCAAGTGTTTTCCATTTTGAAATCGTGCCGATGTTGGTTCCTTGAATTTCTGTGATAATCCGTCCGGTGTAGCCGTCATTGTTCGTTCCCCAAAGGGTCATGCGCGTATTGCCGCTTAAATTTTTATAGATTGTCATTTGGACTGTGCTTCCAGGGCGGAAGCCTTTATTGTATGTGAATTTGTCTTTTCCTTCGATGTACGTTTCTTCATTTTTGGACCCAACCTTCATGAGGGGCTTCCAGACGTTGTATTGTTTGCTGTACTGAAGCCCGATATCGGCTTCAGTTCCGCTTGTTGCCCTAAAGCCAGAATAAATATAGGGAGTAGAGACCGAGTCGTTGTTTTTGACAGTTTCAGGAAGCACGATTTTAGCTGTAAAAACGGCGCCCGTACTGTTCAGGTAGACACGGCCGCCGATTCCGTTAGGCAGCTCGGATGCTGCTTTTGCGACTTGAGCGTCTGCCGCGGGTAAACCTGGTATACCTGATGAAAGGGTTCCGAAAAGAACTGCTGTTCCTACTGCACCTGCAATCAATACTTTTTTCACCAAAATTCCCCCTTTTGATAGTGGTTTCGCCATTTATTATACCTTATTTTGGAACTGGATTTACGTATATAAATCGACAAAATATTTCATTTTGAATGATGTAAGGTCGAAACGCTTCGCCAATCTGAAAGCTATATACCTTTATCAGAGGAAAGAATGAGATCACATTCGTTTTAACCGATTTGAAATTTTCCTCAAAATAAAAGTACAAATGCTTAAAGAAACGATTATTAAAAGAATGCCCGCTATCGTTTCCAAGCCTGTAAAAAAGAGGTGACGTTTCATCAATGTCTGTCCTTGTAAAATGATAAAAGCACAGATACCGACTAAGAAAAGAAAACAAATACTTAGGATTGCTAACGCTTTACGTGAGTATGTTTTCATTTCATCTTTAAAATACAGCAATACGAAAATAAAGCAGATAACATTGGCTATTGTTCTAATCACCTCAAAGCTTTTCATGACAACTGATATAAATAGACAAAGTAAAATGAGATAAAATACGATGTTTCTATACAAAAAACCTCTCCTTTTATGTAGGATCCTCAAAGAGTTTATAAAAGTTTCTTTGTAACTGCAATAAATTGAATGCGCTCACTTATGAACTAACTAAACTATGTACTAAATATTCACTATTCTTTTTCAGATTCAGTCACCAAGGTTTTCATAGAAAGGGAAGCTTCAGAAATATACATATAGTGCACAAACAAAAAAGACCCGGCAATAGCCGGGGGAAAGTAAAAACGAGGAGATGTTAATGGCGTTTAGTAGTGTTTTTTATGCTTTTTATACTCTACAACATAATCATAGTCTTTTTTATCGTGATCATAATATTTTTTATCATAGTCATCATATTTTTTGTCGTAATCACAGTCATAATCTTTTTTATCATATTCGTAATACTTCTTATAATACGTTTTTTTGACCGTATAATACTCTTCTTTGTATTTTTTGTAATAACCCATATATACTCCTCCTTTATTTTTACTACGCTTTATTATACGGCGAGTAGATTTTGCGGCTTGGACAGTTAAAATCATAGAAGGAAAAAAGGGCTGTCCAAATGATAGAAAAAGACAGATGACACAAAAACAAATCAAAATAAAGAGCCGATTTTTCATCGGCCCAAACGATTTATCCTACATTTGTTTGTCTTCTTTGTTTTCTGAGTCATTTTTTCTGATATCCTGAGTCAGTCCGCTTGTTGCTTGTTTAAATTCTGATAAGGCTTTTCCTGCTGCACGGCCAAGCGCCGGCAGTTTATCAGGCCCAAATACTAAAAAACCCACAAACAAAATAACGAGTATTTTTGTGAAGCTTAATTCCATATCCTTTTCCCCCTGATTGAAGTACAACCTTTTAAACAAATTATAAGAGATAGCAGTACAAATGGGAATGCATTTATTTTGAACATTTTAAAACCAGCACAAAGACGGATTCATAAAACGGCTGCTGCTGAATATAATGTCCAATGCCACCTGCCTAAGAAGCAGGAGGCAGGCTGGATCAATTATGTAGCTCTGCCGGAAATGATACAAACGTAGCGGCTATCATTGACATAGAGGAGTGGTGTAGCTGATGAGATTCACTAAGGTAGTTGGATTTTTGTCTGTTTTAGGGTTGGCTGCGGTTTTTCCATTAACGGCACAAGCAGAAAAAGCCGGAACTGCGGGGGCTGGAGAGTGGGATAAGTTGGGGACTTACACATATACTTACTCAAGTCCGACGGTATACTCGACCGGAGGAGATTTTAGAGTGTGCCTTTCAGGAAGCACTCCTTTTTCTGTTTCACTGCACTTATATGAGGATGATCCCGGTGACAATCCTGATGATTATGTAGGGGCAAACTATTTTTCACCCGGAGAATGCCACACCTTTGGCAGTATTGGAAAATTTGTAGATGGGAGCAATAACAAGGCCGAGTTCTTTGTTACCGATTACTCTGGTAAATCTAAAACTGTTACGTTTTATGATTGATGGACTCAAATTGTGAAGTATAACCCTTGGAAAAAAACAAAAAAGAGAGATACCTCTCTCTTTTTTATTCTTCGACAGCCTTACGAAGCCGTTCATTTACAATGCCAGTCCAGCCGCCATCCATCTTACCGCGAACGACGGAGCTTTTCTCGTTTGCTTTGCCGATCACTTCATTCGGCTCTTTCCAGCCGCTGTGAATAAGGGTAAACCCTGTCTTTTCCCCCAAGTCTTCTAATTGAAAGGTAACGACCCATCCTTCTGTATCCCATTCAAAAGAAAGTTCAGTTGGAGCTTGAACAGCCAAAACTTTACAAGGGGACGGCCCAAACGGCGATTGTAAGTGAAATTCTTGTCCTTCTTTGAGCTGAAAGTCATTGGGCATAAACCACTTGGCAATGCCTTCTGAAGTAGAGACTGTCTCCCAGACTTTCTGAATGGGAGCCTCCAGAGTAATGCTTTTTGTAATATCCGGTAATGCATTTTCGTTGTTTTGAGCCATTTCGTTTACCTCTTGACATATGATGTTTTTTCAATTCAATCATATAATAACTAATAAGATCATGTCCATAGCGTGCATTATTTATGCTAGAGCTGCTGTTGAACAGCGTGTCAGTCGCCAGTCTGATCTGTGAATGGGAGAATTCTGCATGCGCGAAAAAGAGAGAGAGGTGTATGTTGTCATTTCGTTCATTCTTGTTTGCAGCCGCAACTGTTATGTTTGAACTGGGATTCCTGTTCAGCCAATTTATTTTGCGATTTTTGTTTTAATAGTAAATGAGCCATTTTCTAAAACAGGAGGTTTTTTATGCTTGGAAAAATCAAAGCAGCCATTGATAATAGTCCAGGGAAGCCGGCCAGAATTTTAGTTAGTGAAAAAGCGTTTCAGCAATTAGAGGAAGAAATGCGCTTTGTTTACGTTTCCAAACCGAAAACGATAATGGGGATTCCTGTGGAAGTTTCAGATCAGGCAGAAAGCTTCAAGCTGGAATTTTAGTTTTCCCAGACTGCTAAAAGGCTCATTTTGTGTTAATTATGCAAAATGGTCAGGTTGATTTCTTTAAAAGCATGATGAAATGTTCATCATGCTTTTTTATTGAGAAAAAAGACGAACATAAAAAATAGGTATACGGGAAAAATAATCCTATTAGAGAGAGGGGAACTGACAGATGGATAACATGATATCAACACTTACTGACTGGAATGTGTGGTTTCAAGCGTTAGTAGTATTTCTCGTTCCATATGTAATCTATAAAGTGTTTACTTGGATTCATGTATAAGAAGGTGCAATGATGAGGTGGCGGAACAATCAGTACAAAACACAGAAGCAGCATAAATCAGATTATTCGACAGCTGAAAAGCAGGATCAGGATGTGTTAACCGGTAACATCGGATACGACTTAGAACATGTAAAAAGAAAAATAGGACATAACGGGGACGTTCATTTCCGTGAGCTTGAAATCACTCAATTACATGTGAAAGCGGCATTGATCTTTGTTGAAGGACTGTCTGATCAGGACTTGATTAATAAAGGACTATCAGTGTTAGTCATGAATCAACCTAATCAGGTAAGCGATGAAATTTCTCAATCCGGCAAAGGTATTTTAACTTCGAAACAGATAAAAAATCAAATCGTATCAATCGGTGATGTCATAGATTCAGAGAAAATCAGTGATATCGTGTTGAATGTTTTCATGGGTTCGACAGCGCTTCTCATCGATGGAATACCGCAGGCCTTTCTTCTGGGAACTGTAAAAAAACAAAATCGAAGTATCGAGGAGCCGCTTTCAGAAGCGCTTGTCAGAGGGCCGCGCACAGGCTTTACAGAAGAGTTGAGTACGAATACAGCTCTTTTGAGACAGCAAGGAAAAAATGATCAATTAACATTGCAGAGATTTGAAATAGGAACACGATTAAAAAAGGATTTAATTATCGCTTATATGAATGACATTGCAGATCCAAAAGTAGTCGAGGAAGTAAGAAAAAGAGTGAGAGGGATTGAGATCGATCATTTGCCGGAGTCAGGCTACGTTGAACAGTTAATTGAGGATAATTATTTGAGCCCGTTCCCGCAAGTACAGAGTACAGAACGTCCTGATCGCGTCATAAGCGGATTAATGGAAGGAAGAGTAGCTATTCTGCTTGACGGCACTCCGTTTGCTTTGATTGTTCCAGTCACTTTCAGCATGATGCTTCAATCGCCTGAAGATTATTATGAACGGTGGTTCCCGAGCTCGCTCATCAGATTGCTGAGGTTCATCGCAGCAATGATAACGTTATTCGCACCCGCTTTATATATATCATTTATTTCTTTTCATCCTGGGTTAATTCCGACCAAGCTGGCGATTTCAATTTCCGGGACGCGCCAAGGTGTTCCGTTCCCATCTCTGATTGAAGCCTTATTTATGGAAGTCGCGATTGAAATTTTAAGAGAGGCGGGGCTTCGTTTGCCAAAACCAATTGGACCCGCAATAGGCATAGTTGGCGGATTAATCATCGGGGAAGCAGCTGTGCAGGCGGGGATTGTCAGTCCAATCATGGTCATTGTTGTTGCGCTCACAGCAATTTCTTCATTTGCCATCCCGCATTATAGCACAGGTATAGCACTTCGGATGCTTCGGTTTGGCGCGATGTTTTGTGCGGCGGTGTTTGGATTGTTTGGAGTCATTATGTATTATCTGCTGCTAAGCAGCCATGTCGTAAAGCTAAAGAGCTTTGGTGTGCCATACGCAAGTCCGGCAGTGCCCTATCACTTAAAAGATTGGAAAGACTTTGTTATCAGAATGCCTCTTTTAGTCATGAAGCGCCGGCCTAAAATGATGAATACAGATAATACAAAACGGGTGAAGTGATGAACTCGACAGGATGGTGATAAAGTCTCATGTTCAGCCCAACCAGTAAAATCACAACCGCTCAGGCAACGATTATCATCATTAATTATATGCTTGCTGCCGGAGTTCTTACGCTCCCTCGGACAGTAACAGAACAAACACAATCTCCTGATGGATGGATTTCAGTTTTATTAGGCGGGGTCCTAGCGGTAATAGCCGGGATGATTATAGCTAAATTAAGCCAGCAGTATCCTAAGGAGACCTTTTATGAATACTCCCGACATATTGTAGGAAAATGGCTCGGGCATCTGATCAGTATTGTTTTTATTACTTATTTTCTGGCACTCGGTGCATTTGAAGTCAGAGTCATGTCCGAAATCGTGGATTTTTTTCTCCTCGAAGGGACACCTTCTTGGGCCATCATTATGACAGTTCTTTGGATTGGGCTTTATTCAATTACACAAGGCCTAGATCCGATTGCACGGCTTTTTGAAATGATTTTTCCGATTACGGTCATCATCTTTTTAACGATAGCCCTCATGAGTTTAGGCATATTTGAGATCAACAATTTGCGCCCTGTATTAGGTGATGGAATCATGCCGGTTCTTAGAGGTGTAAAGACAACGAACCTTTCATTTACATGTTCAGAAATTATGTTCATTTTAGTAGCATTTATGAAAAAGCCGAAAAATGCGGTGAAAGCAGTTGTGATCGGGACAGGCGTTGTGACCAGTTTTTATATGATTACGATGATTATGGTCATCGGTGCACTATCAGTTGAGGGAGTTGTGACGAGAACATGGCCGGGGCTTGACCTGATGAGAAGTTTTGAAATACCTGGTTTAATATTTGAACGGTTTGAATCATTTCTGCTTGTGATTTGGATTATGCAGCTTTTTGCCACGTTTATTATCACTTTTTATGCAGCTTCCCTGGGAGTCTCACAAGTTTTTAAAAAGAAACCCCTTTCATGTATGTTTGGGCTGCTTCCTGTTATATATATCCTCTCTTGCATGCCGAAAAATGAAAATGACGTCTTTATATTGGGCGATACGGTCAGTCATATCGCTTTGTATATATTTGGCGCTTTGCCGATTTTGCTGTTAGTCATTTCGAAATGGAGGAAAAGAGGTGAAAAGTAAACTAAAACGTCAATTGCCTGCTATGGTCATAGTATGTCTGCTGATGATTTGCGTAACAGGATGCTGGAGCAGTCGGGAAATAGAAGATCTGGGTCTCACATTCGCTATCGCAATTGATAAAGGAAAAGAAACGAACACTGAAAAAGAGTTAAAAGAAGAGGGCGGGAGCTATCCGAAAAAAGACAACATTACGCTGACCTATCAATTTGTTAATGAAAAAGCGGCAGGCGCGGGCACAAGCGGGGGAGGCGGTAGCGGACAAGGAGCGCAAAAAGCGTACATTAATATAAGTGAAACAGGGGATTCATTACAGCAGATCGGAAGTGAGGTTGCATTAAGACGGGACCGAGAAGTGTTTAGCCCGCATTTAAAAGTTGTTGTCATGAGTGAAGATGTGCTGCACACATTTCCTATCGACGAAATGCTGGATCAATTTTTTCGTGATAATGAAATCAGGCTGAGCTGTCTTGTTTTATCTGCTAAAGGGGAAGCAAGAGACGCTCTCCAGCTGAAAGAGAACGGAGAAATTCCGGCATTTCGGCTGATTGGATTAGGTGAAAATGAACATAAAGTTTCCAGAATTCTTCCCCCTATGACACTCGCGAAACTAATTGGAAAACTGCATTCTGGCAGCAGCTTTTTACTGCAAAATGTGGTTGCGGCGAATGGAGCGGTCAAGTATTCCGGAGCAGCTGTAATCAACGGAAAATCGAAAAAAATGATAGGCACCTTAAATGAATATGAAACTGAGGGGATTACATGGATTAGAGGAGAAGGGAAAGGCGGAGTTGTCAAAAGTCATGATAAAAAGAGCCAACAGACGTTAGCGTACGATATCAATAAAATCAAAAGCAGAATTCAGCCAATCGTAAAAGGGAAAGATATTTCATTCCATGTCGATATTGAATCAGAAGGCGATTTGGTTGAAAACTGGAACACAAAAGAGGCGTTGGACACCCAGTTTATAGATCGTCTCGAAACGACTATTGAAAACGAGGTAAAGAAAATAGTTGGTCAGGTATTAAAAAAAATTCAGCATGATTATAAAGCAGATGTTGCGGGTTTTGATGAATCTTTTAGACTTACATATCCTCACTTATGGAAAAGGGTGAAAAATAACTGGGATGACACCTTCAGTAAAGCCGACATCACATACAGTGTGAACGTCACAATTACTCATTTCGGCACGGTTAAAACTCAGTAATGAATCCCAAGGAAGAGAAGGAAACCTCTCTTCTCTTTTTTATGCATTTATTAGGATAAAGATACTTTTTTTGGAGAGATATACACTTTTCAAATCGACCAATATGCTAATATAGGAATTGCTTGAAATAGAAGGGAGAAGGGGCTGTGAGGCAGAAACCGATTTATGTAGAAATCGAAATGAAATCTGATCTGGATACACTCTGGGAATATACACAAAACCCATCACTGCATAAGGAATGGGATCTCCGGTTTTCAAATATTACGTATTTGAATAGTCAGCCATGCGAAAAACAGAAGTTTCTTTACGAAACAAGGGTAGGCTTTGGATTAAAGGTGTCAGGTACAGGAGAAACCGTCGGTGTTTTCAACAAATGTTCATCTGAAAGGTCTTCTTCACTGGCTTTTGGCTCTGATCATCCATTATCTCTGATTCGGCATGGAAGCGGCTACTGGAAGTATATACAGAGAGAAAATGGGAAAATGACGTTTTTAACACAGTACCAATACAAAACAGCCTACGGACTGCTGGGAAGATGGATTGATCGTTTATTATTTCGGCCGCTGCTTGGCTGGGCGACTGCCTGGAGCTTTGATGCATTAAGGCTTTGGGTAGAGCAAAATAAACATCCGAAGCGCTTCATTCGATCTGCTATCATCTATGTGTTCATGTGTCTGTTTTTCAGCCTGTTTTGGTTCTATCAAGGCTTTGCAGGTGTTAAGACAAGCATATTGACAGGAACAGCGGAGATAGGCTTAGCTATTTTGTGGCTGCTTCCTTTAAAAAGAAAATGGATCATTCATGGTGTCCAGGCTTGTATTTTTGCTGGGTTTGCTTGTCTAGGTTCCGAAATATTCATGTGGGTTCTATTGAGTGTGTTTTCCGCTGCAAGCGGCGCTCTTAGCCTGCAGCTCCCCAGTGCCAGGCGCACAAAACGAAAGAGAAAGAAGTGACATTGTGAGTTCGATTTATGAAAAATCAATTATTAACTATCATTTGCTGCATCCCAAGCTGCAGAAACGGTACCAATTAGACGGGTCTCATACATTCAGCGGGACGGGAACGATGTCAGAAATAAGCGGAGGCTCTTTTCTGGTTAGAATGCTGTTAAAGCTGGGTGTTTTTTTCAGATGCTTCTTTTCAGAAAGAGGCAAAGACATTCCATTTACAATACAAAATAGAACTTGTCTTTTGAAATCGCAACATACAGGAATAGAATGGAATCGTACATTTTTCTTTAAAGGCAAAAAACGTTTCTTTGATGCGTTAATGATATATGACGAGAAAGAAAATAGAATACTTGATTTCTTCGGCAAACCTCATCTGCTGCTGTCTGTTTTGACGTTCGAGGCATCTCTTGACGGCTCTCTTACGATCACATCGGGAAAGCAATGGCTATTGATATGCGGAAAAAGAATCCCGCTGCCGAAATGGCTGACCGGTACATCCGAAGTTTGCGAAACGTTTGATGAAAAAAAGAATTGTTTCACCATTGAAGTGCATGTGCAAAATACAATTCTTGGCACTCTTTTCTTTTATAAGGGAACGTTTCAGGAGGAAGAGAGAGAATCATGAAACGAAATGGCATAGTCAGTGCGCTTTGTTTTATTGGATTTCTTGCAGCAGAAGCACCGGATATTTCAGTGGCAGAGGCACTCGTTTTGTTATCCATTCTATTTTTCGTGCCGGGAATTTTTCCTTTTGTTTTTCGTCAATCTCCGGTTCGTGCTGCTCAGTTTATGGAAAACGGGCTAATCCAGTGCTATCCTGTAGCCGCATTCTTTGCGGTGCTGGCTCTAGTGACGGAGGTTGGGGGTTTCGCACTTATCTGGTGGATGTACACAGTTTTTAATGCATTGTATGCGATCCTCCGCCTTTGGGAAACAAAGATACATAGAATCGAAGAGACATCAGTTTTGTTCGGTCTTATTTATTTGGCGGGAGGAGGATTTTGGTTTTTTGCTTATGCTGCCCATTTGCAGATCATGCAATTTGGCCCTCTCATCATTTTGCTGACTGCTGTCCACTTTCACTATTCTGCTTTTCTGATCCCGATCTTCAACGGTTTACTCGGCAGAACCATTAGAAAACATCGGATGTTGTACAGTTGGATAACATGGGTGATTTTGCTTTCGCCCCTTCTTATCGCACTGGGCATCACATATTCAAAAACACTTGATGTCATTGCGGTTAGCATTTATATGGCGGCGATTTATCTTCATGCATTTTTGGTGTTCACGGCAGCTTTTCGCACCAAGACGGGGACATTTCTTATTCGGCTTTCTTCCGCTGTTTTAATGATAACGATTGCTTTCTCGATGATTTATTCATTTGGTGTCTTTCGGCAAGAAGTTACATTGACCATCAATCAGATGATTTGGATTCACGGTTTTGTCAACGCGTTTGGTGTTATCTTGCCCGCTCTCATAGGGTGGAGAATAGAGGATGCGAAACCTTTTGATGCAGACAGTGTAAAGACATTCAGCCGTATCTACGGAAAAAGAAAGATTGGAGAAGAATTTTTAGCTAACATTCAAGCTGAAAATAACGCTCGGTACAGCGGACTTGTGGATGATATGGGCAGCCTGCGTTCAAAAGATTTTTCACCAGAAAAACTGGCGCCGCTCATTCTTTCGTTTTATGAACAAACCATCGAATACAATATTAAAGCAAAAGTAACATGGAGCACGTGGTTTCGGCCGCTTGCAATTATTTACGAATGGTTCAGCAGAAGAATCGGCCAAATACATCTTTCGACGAACCCTGACTGGTATAGGATGTACAGCAAGATAAAAGGTGTTCATTCGAAAAAAGACGGAAGGGAAAGAGTACGTGCCTGGATTAGAACAAATGAAAAAAACGAAACCATTTTTACCGCTCTTTATTCAGTGTATCGTTCAAATGGAGAGGGGTATATGAATATTTCTTTACCGCTTCCATTCAGCAGCATGACAGGTATTTTAAAACCATATCATCATCAGGAGAAGCTGGTTTTAACAAGCAGGCGGAGAAAAAGCAGAGCGGGGGATGAGGGGATTTATCTGCAAACAAGAGCGGGAACTTGTCCGCTTCCTTTATCTGAAACCTTTCTGATAGAAGCTGTACATGACAACAAATTAACCGCTGTTCATCATATGTGGCTGTTTGGAATAAAATTTCTAACTGTTCATTACAGCATTACACATATTAACCAGCCTATTGAAAGAACCTAACACAAAGAAGAAGCTTCGTCTGCCAGTTGTAATGAGATGAACTGTTTTAAAATTCTGCACCGCATCAAGACAGGAAAGGAAGGGTTTATGGTGTTTTATATCAGTTTATTTCTGATTCTTTGGCTGGCTGCTGGGTTTGCAGTGGGAATGAAACAAGTGTATGTCGATCAGCTGTTTGATAAAGCTGTGATCGAAAGACTGGAAAAAGAAGCGAATGATCATGGACATGCTGACCGGATGATCAAACAGCGCGTCCTTTATATTGCAGCAGTGACAGTAAGCGGGTTTATTTCTGTTTATTATGAAATGAAAACAATCCCGCAAAGGCGAAACATAAGAAAAATTGAAAAAAACATCATGAAATTAAATCAAGCAAAAAAACGAAGAATGAAGAGAAAATAAAAAGTGCACAGGCCAAAGGGCAGGTGCATTTTTGTTTTGTATGGAAAATGGGGGAGGTGGTGCCAGCTTACTTTTCATAAATTCAAAAATGAGAAGAACAGCGCCCGGGCTAATGGTATATAATATTGTGAATTTAACAAAAATTTAACAAGGAGGACGAGAGAATTCGTGCTAAAGCCTCAAAGAGACCTACATTCTGTTGATTTGGACTTAGAGGCGGAGTAGATGAAACCGGCCAAAGTATCCCTGCTCCGCCGTTTGCTCCATTCCTTGAAGCATGTTGATTGTAACATAGCCAAACGTTTTCCATCAACTATTAAAATTGTAAAATTATTGATGATTTTTATGGTGTTTACTCCGATTTCTTCAATTTATGCTGAAGATGTATATCAGAATTTTGAGGAATTAAAAAACAATGAAGATCCTTCTGATTATGGCGTTGTTACGAAAGAAACCGGAAGCCCTGTTCTTGTTTTAGCTATTCACGGAGGAGGTATTGAAGGCGGGACAAGTGAAGTAGCGAGAGAGCTCAGCAAAGAGTACTCGATGTATTTATTTGAAGGCTTAAAATCGGCAGGAAACTCAGTCCTGCACATTACGAGCACACACTTTGATGAACCTCGGGCCCTTAAAATGACGGGAAATCATGAATATGTCATTTCATTACACGGGTACGCAGAAGAAGATCAGCAGATCGAAGTCGGCGGTACAGATCGCGTAAGAGCGGCAGATTTAGTTGAGAAATTGCAGCATGCCGGTTTTCCTGCTGTATTGCTCAATATGGACCATCCGCATGCGGGCGTTAGTCCGAATAACATTGCAAATAAATCAAAAACAGGTTTAAGTATTCAGATAGAAATGAGCACAGGGTTTCGAAAGTCTTTGTTCGGCATCTTTTCTTTAAAAAGCAGAGCTGTTACTCAAAATGAGAGGTTTTATGAGTTTACAGAAGTGATGTTCCGTTTTCTCAAAAATAGCTACTGAAAAATAGGAGGCGATAAGACAGCCTCCTATTCCTTATGCTTCTCTTTCGTTTCGGGAAACAGCTCGTCCGCGGCTTCCGTTTGATACTGCAACGTGTTATCTCTCGCTGACAGTTCATTTCGGAAATTTTCATCAAGCACATTTTTCAGTAAATACCGATGAAAAAAGTATTCAAAAACAGTAAGACAGGCAGCGGAAAGGAGAGCCGCTCCAAATGGTGAGAAATCGTTTCTTGTTTGGGTTAAAACAAATACCCAAAGAATAACGAATGAAAGGCCAAAGTCAGCCAATGAAGCTGTAATATTGTTTGTTCTGGGTAAGACGAGCATGTCACCAGAAAGATAGGAAACAAAACCTAAGAAAAGTGCAATAAACATCACACTTAAAAAGGATGCGTGATAGACTCTGTCCAAAATCACATATAAAAGGGCGAGAGTGAAAGCAATCTTTGAAGCAAGCGCAATGATATGTTTCATTTGACCACCTAAATTGTTATTTTTTGAAGAAAATTCTTGGGCGTAAACAAATGATAAATAATGCAATTCAAAACCATTCATAATGGTCATGTTACTATTTTAAACAGTCCGTTTTTGTTTACACTGGTATTTTTTTCAGCTGTATGAAACTTTCTTATGAAAAAAGTCGTATATGTGGATGATCAGCTTTCAAGGGGGGAATGATTTGTGGAGATAAAAGGAATCAATCACTTGCTATTTTCAGTTTCGCATTTGGATACATCGATTGATTTTTATCAAAAAGTGTTTGGTGCAAAGCTTTTGGTAAAGGGAAGAACAACTGCATATTTTGATATGAACGGCATCTGGCTAGCGCTTAATGAAGAACCAGACATCCCGAGAAATGACATTAAGCTTTCTTATACCCATATTGCTTTTACAATTGAAGATCATGAATTTGAGGAGATGTCAGCTAAATTAAAAAGACTTCATGTCAATATTCTGCCTGGCAGAGAACGAGATGAACGCGATCGAAAATCAATTTATTTTACCGACCCTGACGGCCACAAATTTGAATTTCATACCGGAACCCTTCAAGACAGGCTTCGATATTACAAACAAGAAAAAACGCATATGCACTTTTATGATGAAACGGCCTTTTGATAGCACAACCATATTTCATATAAGGTTAAATTTAAAGAAGGGTGTTGGTGGAGACTTTATGTTTGGGGAAGGTTTCTACCCGACTTGTTCAACGATGCCATATCTTTTGAACTGCACAAGTGATTGGGTGAAGGTGAAATTGAAATACACATTACATTACATTTTATATGAAGAAAGCGAGCTGTTTTATCAAATGTTGAACTAATTAAACTATGTACTAAATTTTCAGTATATTTCAATTGCTTTGCCCCTTAATAAATATAAAACCGCATCCTTCCACGACCTAAAAAATGAAACGTTTTTAAGAAGATGGCGTCTAATATTCTAAATGTTCATATTTTGATAAAAGTTTCCTAAAGGAAAGAAAATTTCTTGACTTCAACAATCTTTTGGTGGATAATTATGGTGTAAACATGATGTTCTTTTTCCTCCTATTCGGGCTCGCACCCAAAAGTCAGGGCGAGCCTGCTTTTTTTGAACAACAAACCCCCTCTCCGTAAAGGAAGAGGGGGTTATTTTATGCATCTGATAGATCAATAGATTAATGGACGGTTCTGAACACGCCAATCACTTTCCCTAGAATGCTGACATTCTGCAAAATGATAGGTTCCATCGTTGGGTTCTCAGGCTGCAAGCGAATGTGGGTATCCTCTTTATAGAATCGTTTTACAGTTGCTTCATCATCTTCTGTCATCGCAACTACAATTTCCCCATTGTTCGCTGTGTTTTGCTGTTTAACGATGACATAGTCCTTATCGAGAATACCAGCATCTATCATACTGTCTCCCATAATCTCCAGCATAAATACATGCTCGTCTGGAGGAACCATGCGGTCAGGGAGCGGAAAATATTCTTCAATATTTTCTACTGCTGTAATAGGAGATCCCGCCGTGACTTTCCCGATGACCGGTACATTAACGACCTGGCTTTGCGGAATGTCTACTTCTTCATCAAGAATTTCTATTGCTCTTGGTTTTGTCGGATCTCGTCTGATCAGCCCTTTTGTTTCCAAACGGGCCAAATGGCCGTGGACAGTAGAACTGGACGCAAGCCCGACAGCCTCTCCGATCTCTCTCACGGAAGGCGGATATCCTTTTGATTTAACCTCTGCTTTAATAAAACGGAGGATATCAAGTTGCCTTTTTGATAGCTTCGTCATTTTTCGCACCTCAAAACGTCGATTTTAAGAAGATTATAGCATGATTTTCCTTACAGTACAAACATAGGTTCGAAAAAACAATTGACAGAAACGTTTGTTCGTATATACTGAAATTATAAAAATGCGAACAAACATTCCTGTTGGAGGTTATGATCATGAGTAAAGAATCTATTATTTTTGTCGGTCTGTTTACAGTGATTTTGAGCGCGGTTATCCTTATGCTGTCATATACAAGCAGCGGCCAAGAGCTTAATCAGTATGTTAAAATAGAAGTCCAGCAAGGCGACACACTCTGGTCAATTGCTGATCAGGTAGCCGATACAAAAAAGATAAACAAAAATGATTTTATTGAATGGGTAGCTGATAAAAATCAACTTCAAACCTCTGATATCCAGCCGGGTGATGAGTTAGTGATCCCATTGAAAAAGAAGCATCAGGATGCATATGAATTAGCAACTGTAAGATAGAGAGGAAAGAGAGATAAAATGAAAGCACTCATTTATGCCCGTGTAAGCACAAATAAAGAACAGCAGGAAACGTCATTAAAGCGGCAGGAGGAGGAGCTTACGGCCATTGCAGCGGAGAACGGCATGGAAGTGGTCAAAGTGATTTCAGAAAAAGCCAGCGGATATGAAATGGATCGGGATGGTGTATTTGAGCTGCTCGATGAGATTAAGAACGCTGATATTGATGTCATTTTGGTTCAGGATGAGACAAGGCTCGGACGGGGAAACGCAAAAATCGCACTGCTTCATTGTATTTATAGAGAAGGTGTGAAAGTCTATACAACGGCTCATAGAGGTGAACTGGAGTTATCGGAGGCTGACTCAATGGTCTTGGAAATCGTCAGCATTGTGGAAGAGTATCAGCGAAAGATTCACAACATGAAAATCAGACGGGGAATGAAACGTGCAGTAAAAAACGGTTTTAAACCGCAAAAAAACTTAAAAAACCAACATGGGAACAGTGGAAAAGAAAAAATAGAGGTGCCAATCTCAGAGATCGTCCGCCTGAGAGCGAATAAACTGACGTTTGCTGAAATCGCGGCTACCCTAAGAGGGTTTGGCTATGATGTCTCTAAAGCAACCGTTCACCGGCGTTTTCAGGAATACATAGAGAATGAAGAGACTGCAGAGTGAATCAGTTGTAAAACTTTTTTTGATCTAGTACTATATAGACAAAATGCAATAAAGGAGTTTAACATGATTTCAAACGCGAAAATTGCCAGAATTAATGAACTTGCTGCCAAAGCTAAAGCTGGCGTTATTACAGAAGAAGAAAAAGCCGAACAGCAAAAGCTCCGTCAAGAGTACTTGAAAGGTTTTCGTTCTTCTATGAAGAACACGTTAAAAAGTGTGAAAATCATTGACCCAGAAGGCAATGATGTTACACCAGAAAAGCTAAAAAGAGAACAAAGAAATAACAAACTTCACTAATATAAGAGGAATACGGCAATATCGTATTCCTCTTTTGCATATACTATAATCAAAACTCTTATGTGACAAAATTCAACAAGTTTCTCTCAAATTTAAGCTGAAACAGTTGAGAAAAAGTCGTCAGACATTTATGATGTAAGGGTACAACACATAAGGAAGGGGATTTTTATGGATACAATTGAAAAGAAATCAGTTGCTACCATTCGCACACTGTCAATAGACGCTATTGAAAAAGCAAATTCTGGTCACCCAGGGATGCCGATGGGAGCCGCTCCAATGGCATACACGCTGTGGACAAAATTTATGAACGTAAGTCCGGCAAACCCTGGCTGGTTTAACCGTGACCGTTTTGTTTTATCTGCTGGACACGGGTCAGCACTATTATACAGCATGCTTCATTTAAGCGGGTTTGATCTTAGTATTGAAGATCTTAAGGGATTCCGCCAGTGGGGCAGCAAAACACCAGGACATCCGGAATTCGGACATACTGCCGGTGTTGATGCTACAACAGGTCCGCTTGGCCAAGGAATTGCCATGGCAGTCGGTATGGCAATTGCTGAACGCCATTTAGCGGAAACATACAACCGCGATTCATTTAACGTAGTCGATCATTATACATACAGTATTTGCGGTGATGGTGATTTAATGGAAGGTATTTCTTCTGAAGCCGCTTCACTCGCAGGCCATCTTCAGCTTGGCCGTCTGATCGTACTATACGATTCTAATGACATCTCTCTTGATGGAGACCTCGACCGTTCATTCTCTGAAAACGTGAAACAGCGTTTTGAAGCAATGAATTGGGAAGTTCTTTATGTTGAGGATGGAAACAATATTGAAGAATTAACAGCGGCTATCGAAAAAGCACGCCAAAATGAAAAGAAACCTACATTAATTGAAGTGAAAACGACAATCGGATTCGGTTCACCTAACCGTGCCGGTACATCCGGTGTTCACGGTGCGCCGCTTGGTAAAGAAGAAAGCAAATTAACAAAAGAAGCTTACGCGTGGACATATGAAGAAGACTTCTACGTTCCGTCAGAAGTTTATGAGCATTTCGCTGCAGCTGTTAAAGAATCAGGTGAGAAAAAAGAACAAGAATGGAATGCTCAATTCGCTAAATATAAAGAAGTTTATCCTGAACTTGCTGAACAGCTTGAACTGGCAATCAAAGGAGAGCTTCCGAAGGACTGGGATCAAGAGGTTCCTGTGTATGAAAAAGGAAGCAGTTTGGCATCCCGTGCATCTTCCGGTGAAGTTCTCAACGGACTTGCGAAAAAAATTCCTTTCTTTGTCGGAGGTTCTGCTGACCTAGCGGGATCGAACAAAACGACTATTAAAAATGCCGGTGATTTTACAGCGGTTGATTACTCAGGCAAAAACTTCTGGTTTGGTGTACGTGAATTTGCGATGGGTGCGGCCTTAAACGGTATGGCGCTTCATGGCGGTCTTCGTGTATTCGGCGGAACTTTCTTTGTCTTCTCTGATTACCTGCGTCCTGCGATTCGCCTTGCAGCGTTAATGGGCCTTCCTGTGACATATGTCTTCACACATGACAGTATTGCGGTTGGTGAAGACGGTCCGACGCACGAGCCTGTTGAACAGCTTGCTTCACTCCGTGCGATGCCTAACCTTTCTTTGATCCGTCCAGCAGACGGCAATGAGACAGCAGCAGCATGGAAGCTTGCAGTGCAAAGCACTGACCACCCAACAGCGCTAGTGCTTACACGTCAAAACCTTCCTACCATCGATCAAACATCTGAAGAAGCATTGGCAGGAGTAGAAAAAGGTGCATATGTCGTTTCTAAATCTAAAAACGAAACACCTGACGCTCTTCTCATCGCTTCCGGATCAGAGGTAGGTCTTGCAATTGAAGCGCAGGCTGAATTGGCAAAAGAAAATATCGATGTTTCTGTTGTCAGCATGCCTTCAATGGACCGTTTTGAGAAACAATCTGATGAATACAAAAACGAAGTCCTTCCTGCAGATGTGAAAAAACGTCTTGCAATTGAAATGGGCTCATCATTTGGATGGGGCAAATACACGGGGCTTGAAGGTGACGTTCTCGGCATAGACCGATTCGGTGCATCTGCTCCTGGTGAAACCATCATTAACGAATACGGCTTCTCAGTTCCGAACGTAGTGAATCGAGTTAAGGCATTAATCAATAAGTAAGCTTTTGAAAGAGGATGAGTCAAATCATCCTCTTTTTCTTGTTTATCCGACAAAAATAGTATTGGCTGTTTAACAGTAATAGACAATTCTTTCTTTTCTTCTTTTGTATAATAGAGAGCAAATGAAATGCTGCTGGAAAAGGGGATGAAAAGATGGAACGTCACTACTATACGTACCTGATCAAAGAGGAATTTGCCAATCACTATTTCGGCCGGGAATCGGTTATGTTTGAGCTGTTTCAAGACTATCATTGGACAAGCCTTGAAAAGCAGCAGTATGAAATGACAGAGAAACAGATTCAATATATTACACAACCAATCCCGATTTTACATATGCATCAGCGGTTAAAAATGAATTTAAACAAGACGGATTACAGGCAGCTGGATTATATTTATAGAATAGCTTTGCCGAAAGCAAAAGGCCACGCGACGTTTATGATGAAGGAGCACATGATAGAAATTGTGGCTTCGGGAGATTACGAGGCAGAAACGATATTCTTTGAAGTGTTAAGAAAAGTAAGCCCTTGCTTTTTAGCAATGGATTTCAATTCGAAGCGTTACGGATGGCTAAATCCGGTGAAAGAAAGAAATTTTGTCTAAAACCGAAGAAAAAGAGATGTAAATGTTGTATAATAGCTTTTGGTTTAGTACACTTTAAACTAGACAACATGAAGGAGGAAATAAAATGACTTTATGGGTTGGCATCCTAGTGGGCGTTGTTGCATTGCTCATAGGTGTTGCACTCGGGTTTTTTATTGCTCGTAAATATATGATGAGCTACCTGAAAAAGAATCCGCCTATTAATGAACAAATGTTACGCATGATGATGATGCAAATGGGAATGAAACCTTCTCAAAAGAAAATCAATCAAATGATGAAAGCCATGAATAATCAAACGAAATAATACGTAAAGATTATGATATAGAGAAACATGGTTATAAAATAAAAAACCCTTATACGGGTTTTTTATTTTGCAATCATTCATCACCCGCTACTGCTCGAAGGCGCTGCTTTTGATATTGTATGAGAAGATGGTCAAGCTCCTGACTGAGCTCTATCGTAATATGAGATGTCATTCCGTTCGCCATGACAATTTGCAGCAGCTCTGCTCTTTTTTTTTCAATTTCTTTTAATAGATGCTCTCTAATCACAGGGATGTATCCTTTCATACATTAGATCTTCAAAGTGAATGTTTATATTATATCCATATTTATACTAATTTTCAAATGAGAAGGAGTATAATGTCTCAATGTCAAATTAAATTATATAAGTTTTTTCTGAAAATAGAAATCCTTCAAGTGAAAGTGTTAAAAAAATGAAATGATTTTGTCATAACTTGAAGGAATGTCAAATCATGAAGGGATGATGACATGGGAGACGTGAATTATTTTTTGACATTCGGAGCGGGGTTTTTATCCTTTATTTCGCCTTGCTGCCTGCCGCTTTACCCAGCTTTTTTGTCATATATTACAGGGGTCAGCATGGACGATGTAAAAACTGAAAAGCTGCTGCTGCAGAAAAGAAGCTTGTTTCATACTTTGTGTTTTTTGCTTGGCTTTTCAGTCATTTTTATTGCTTTAGGCTATGGAACATCTTTTATTGGCAGCCTGTTTAGGGATTATCACGATGCGATTCGGCAAATTGGCGCGTTGCTTATTATTTTGTTCGGTTTCATTACACTCGGTGTGTTCCGGCCTGAGGCTATGATGAAAGAGCGGAGAATCCATTTTAAGCATAAACCAAGCGGGTTTTTAGGGTCGGTCTTAATCGGAATGGCATTTGCAGCTGGATGGACACCATGTACCGGTCCGATATTAGCTGCTGTTATCACACTTGCAGGCACCAATCCGGGCTCAGCGGTGCCATACATGATGTTATATGTACTCGGTTTTGCGGTACCGTTTCTTTTATTGTCTTTTTTTATCACAAAGCTGAAGTGGATAAGGAAGAACCAGCTTTTCATTATGAAAGCTGGTGGCGTTTTGATGATTGTGATTGGTGTGCTGTTATTCTTTAATTGGATGAGCCTGATCATTATTTTGCTGTCAGATCTTTTTGGAGGCTTTACTGGTTTTTGACGGTAAATTACTTTCGTACTACTACTAATCCTTTTGTTTTTGGTACAATAAGACTATTATCTGTGGAAATCGATTGTTGGAGGGGAATATGACAAGAGTTTTAGTTGTAGACGACGCCAAGTTCATGAGAGTGAAAATCAGAGAGATCTTGGAAGAGGCAAATTACATAATCGCAGGCGAAGCGGCGGACGGTGAACAAGCAGCTGACCTGTATAAAAAACTGCGCCCGGACCTTGTGACAATGGATATTACAATGCCGGTGAAAAACGGCATAAAAGCGCTTCGTGATATCTTAACCTTTGATCCTAAAGCGAAGGTCATCATGTGCACCGCCATGCGCCAGCAAAGAATTGTAACGGAAGCAATTGAGCTGGGGGCAAAGGATTTTATTGTTAAGCCGTTTGAGGAAACAAAAGTGCTGGAAGCTGTAAGCCGCGTTATGGGACATTAAAGTCATTTCTTTTCAAAATGGTTTTTTTTATTGTTTTGGAGTATAGTATATAGTATCAACACTCCGAGAAACAAAGGAATGATAAGTATGATGATTATAGTTTCATCAATTATTGCTGTGTTAATGGCTGTAGCTGTGATGGTGGTCAGAATAAAGTCCTCTGACAAGCCTGTTTCACCAAAAAAAATCATTCTTCCGCCGATTTTTATGAGTACGGGAGCGTTAATGTTTTTATTTCCGGTATTTTGGGTAACTGGAGCAGAGTTTTTGGAAGCATTCACTTTAGGTGTGATTTTCTCTATTTTTCTAATCAAAACTTCTAAGTTCGAAATTAAAAATAATGAAATTTACATGAAACGCTCTAAAGCATTTGTTTTTATATTAGTCGGTCTTTTGGTGATCAGAATCGTGATGAAATCGATCTTGAGCACATCAATTGATTATGGTGCACTGAGCGGAATGTTTTGGATTCTGGCTTTCGGTATGATTGTGCCTTGGAGAATCGCCATGTATTTATCATATCGAAAACTTCATAACGAGCTGCAGTCATCTAATATTCAAATGAATTAAAAAACCTTTCCTCTTGTCAGGAAAGGTTTTTTATTTGAGAAGGGTCTGATAAGGTTCCAAATCGATTTTTTTGTCCCGCAGATGCCTTTTTAAGAAGGTATGGTCTCTTTTAGGAGTTGCGAGAATATAGCCTTTGATCATAAGTTGCTGATCAATCTTTGCTACCTTTTCTTTTAATGCAAGCTCACCGATTTTGCCTGCGATTTTAGCTTTTGCTGCATCTCTGAACAGCTCTGGCACGGGCGCAGTCAATTCATCTAGAAACTGTTTGTTTTCATCGTTCCATAAATGTCTGCTGTTTTCAATATAGTAATCCTGCCAATCAAGCTCTGATCTGCCGTCCTCTTTTGGTAAACGCTTTAAAAACTTTCGAAACATGAAAAAACCGCCGATTGATAATAAGACTACCATCATGATTACCCAAAACAGAATAAACCATAAAAACCATCCTTCCAGCATCAATCATTCCCCCTTATTCTAACCATATTGTATACGAAGAGAGATTAGAAGAACACAGTAAAAAAAGAATAGAAAAAAGTGATAGACGTCTAGTCAAAAGAGATAGTAGATCATATTCTATTGTATAGTGAATCTGCTATTTGGCCATGGGAGAGTCACTAGAGGGTATTTGACGATAAATGGACGGAAAAAAAGTCACTTTCATAATAGGGGATGAAAGTGACTTTTTATGTTTAGCTGAGAGGAAATTGAAGAGAAAAAGAAGAGCCATCTTCTGTTTCTTTATTGACGGCGACTGTGAGTATTTGATTTTCGCATTCGACTTGAATGTTTTTGTCATTAAAATAAAAAGGAAGCATCATTTGTTTTTCAAAAGTCTGTCCTGACGATTTGACAGTTAAGATGAACTCGCATCCAGAAAGGGTAACTGTTACTTGTGTAGGCTGTAAAAAAGTCAGATCCGCTTCTATAATATACTGCTGACTTGTTTCATATAAATCAATAGGCAATGTTTCGTCGTACCAGGCGAAGGGGTCTTCAAAAAATTGCCGAAGCCATTCATCCATACTATCGAAATCATTCGCATCGTTGCGTTTTGAATGGTTCATGGAAGCATTCCTCCACATATCAACCTTGCTTTACATCATATGCGGTGGATTATAAATGGGTGAACGCATAAAAAAACAGACACTAAGGTCTGCTTTTCTTACATATCATGGCTTGAGTTGTGCTTTTGTCTTGTATGGTTTCGGTTTTTTACTTTTTTGCTTCCGCTTAGAGGCTCGGGTTGGCCGGGATTGTGTCCTTTAGGGGCGTTTTTATGCATATCTTTACTTGTATTCTTATTGGTCATAAAATGAGAACCTCCTTAAAAGAGTTCGGTGTTATTGATTGGTTTTTCTTTTTTTGTTATTTTGGCGTTCTGCTTCAGTCAGTACAAGCTGGTCGTTTTCAATATAGCCGGCGCCTTTGCCTTGGCTTTTTGCGTCATTCATTCCGTTAATGACGTGATTCGCTTTTCTTTTGACCATCATTATCACCTCAATCATAATATGGCTTCTTTTATTGTGTTATATGAGAGAGCGTAAACAGTAAAAATTACCGGTACATTTTTCTCATAAGTCGAACTTATTGTATTTAATAAAAACATTGATATTTACTTATGTATGATTTTGTTTTAATATGAAATTGTGAGAAAATTGTGATGGAATGTAATGTTCATCTGAGAATGATCTGATCTGAAGGGGGATTTTGGAGAATGGCAAACGAGCAAAAAACTGCAGCAAAAGACGTTTTCCAAGCGAGAAAAACGTTTACTACAAATGGGAAAACATATCATTACTACTCTTTAAAAGCGTTAGAAGATTCAGGTATAGGAAAGGTTTCGAAGCTTCCTTATTCCATCAAAGTTCTTTTAGAATCAGTATTGCGTCAAGTTGACGGCTTCGTTATCAAAAAAGAACACGTGGAAAATTTGGCAAAATGGGGAACTGCCGAATTAAAGGATATCGACGTTCCGTTCAAACCGTCTCGTGTTATTTTACAAGACTTCACAGGGGTTCCGGCAGTAGTAGATCTGGCTTCACTGCGTAAAGCAATGGCAGCTGTCGGCGGAGATCCTGATAAAATCAACCCTGAAATTCCTGTTGATCTCGTTATCGATCACTCTGTACAGGTAGATAAAGCGGGTACAGAAGATGCATTAGCAGTAAATATGGACTTGGAATTCGAAAGAAATGCAGAGCGCTACAAATTTTTAAGCTGGGCAAAGAAAGCGTTTAACAATTATCAGGCAGTACCGCCTGCAACAGGTATTGTGCACCAGGTCAACCTTGAGTTCTTGGCAAGTGTTGTCCATGCCATTGAAGAAGACGGCGAGCTTGTAACGTATCCTGATACGCTTGTCGGAACAGACTCACACACAACAATGATTAACGGTATCGGTGTTCTCGGCTGGGGTGTCGGTGGAATTGAAGCTGAAGCGGGAATGCTTGGACAGCCTTCTTACTTCCCAGTTCCAGAGGTAATCGGCGCGAAACTTGTCGGCAAGCTTCCAAACGGAACAACAGCTACTGACTTGGCGTTAAAAGTAACACAAGTGCTGCGTGAAAAAGGCGTTGTCGGTAAATTTGTTGAATTCTTCGGACCGGGAATTGCTGAACTGCCGCTTGCAGATCGCGCAACAATTGCGAATATGGCTCCGGAATACGGTGCTACATGCGGATTCTTCCCAGTAGATGAAGAAGCGCTTAACTACCTGCGCCTGACTGGCCGTGATCCTGAACATATTGATGTTGTTGAAGCATACTGCAGAAGCAATGGCTTGTTCTACACTCCAGATGCGGAAGACCCTCAATTTACTGATGTGGTTGAAATTGACCTGTCTCAAATTGAAGCAAACTTATCGGGTCCAAAGCGTCCTCAGGATTTGATCCCGCTATCTGCTATGCAGGAAACGTTTAAAAAGCAATTAGTCAGCCCTGCAGGTAACCAAGGATTCGGTTTAAATGCTGAGGAAGAAAATAAAGAAATTAAGTTTAAACTCCTTAACGGCGAAGAAACAGTTATGAAAACGGGTGCGATCGCCATTGCTGCGATTACAAGCTGTACAAATACATCAAACCCATACGTGCTGATCGGCGCCGGACTGGTAGCGAAAAAAGCGGTTGAGTTAGGGCTTAAGGTGCCTAATTACGTGAAAACGTCACTTGCACCGGGTTCTAAAGTTGTTACAGGATATCTTGTGAATTCAGGCCTTCTTCCATACATGAAAGAGCTTGGCTTTAACCTCGTTGGGTACGGCTGTACAACATGTATCGGGAACTCAGGTCCGCTTTCACCGGAAATCGAAGAAGCGGTTGCGAAAAATGATCTTCTGATTACGTCTGTCCTTTCCGGAAACCGTAACTTTGAAGGACGTATTCACCCGCTTGTTAAAGGCAACTATCTTGCTTCACCGCCGCTTGTTGTGGCATATGCGCTGGCTGGAACGGTAAACATTAACTTAAAAACCGATCCAATCGGTGTGGGCAAGGATGGTCAAAACGTATACTTTAATGATATTTGGCCGTCAATGGACGAAATCAATGCACTTGTTAAGCAAACTGTTACGCCAGAGCTATTCCGCAAAGAGTATGAAACAGTATTTGATGACAACAAGCGCTGGAACGAAATTGAAACAACAGATGAAGCTTTATATAAATGGGATAACGATTCAACTTACATCCAAAACCCACCATTCTTTGAAGAGATGTCTGTTGAGCCAGGCAAGGTTGAGCCATTAAAAGGACTGCGTGTTGTCGGTAAATTCGGCGATTCAGTCACAACTGACCATATTTCTCCTGCGGGGGCAATCGGAAAAGATACGCCTGCCGGAAAGTATTTGCAAGAAAAAGGTGTTTCACCTCGTGACTTTAACTCCTACGGCTCCCGCCGTGGAAACCATGAAGTCATGATGAGAGGAACATTTGCCAACATTCGCATCAAAAACCAAATCGCACCGGGTACAGAAGGCGGATTTACGACGTACTGGCCGACTGGTGAAGTAACATCCATCTATGATGCATGCATGAAATACAAAGAAGATAAAACCGGTCTTGTCGTATTAGCAGGAAAAGACTATGGTATGGGATCTTCACGTGACTGGGCTGCAAAAGGAACAAACCTTCTCGGCATCAGAACGGTCATTGCAGAGAGCTTCGAAAGAATTCACAGAAGCAATCTTGTATTCATGGGTGTGCTGCCGCTTCAGTTTAAACAAGGTGAAAATGCGGATACACTCGGCTTAACGGGTAAAGAAGTCATCGAGGTAGATGTTGATGAAACAGTTCGTCCTCGTGACCTTGTGACTGTAAGAGCAATCAATGAAGACGGCAATGTAACAACTTTTGAAGCAGTCGTCCGCTTTGATAGTGAAGTTGAAATTGATTACTACCGCCATGGCGGCATCCTTCAAATGGTGCTTCGTGAAAAAATGAAGCAGTCCTGATGAATCAATAGGAAGAGAAGGCATTTCGCTTTCTCTTCTTTTTATGACACAATGTGCTGCGGAGGTGGCATATGCTGAAAAAATGGCTCGCAGGGATCCTGCTTATCATGCTAGTCGGTTATACGGGATGGAATTTATATCAAACATACAGCAAAAAAGAAGTCGGAATTCAAGAGGGGCAACAAGCACCTGATTTTTCTTTGAAAACGCTATCAGGAGAGAAAAGCTCTTTACAGGATGCAAAAGGCAAAAAAGTGCTGCTCAATTTTTGGGCAACTTGGTGTAAGCCGTGCCGTCAGGAAATGCCTGCGATGGAAAAGCTGCAAAAAGAGTACGCCGACAAACTTGCGGTTGTTGCGGTAAATTTCACTTCAGCTGAGAAAAGTGAGAAACAGGTCCGAGCGTTTGCTGATACTTATGACTTAACGTTCCCCATTCTGATTGATAAAAAAGGGATCAATGCTGACTATAACGTGATGTCATATCCAACGACATATATCTTAGATGAAAAAGGTGTTATCCAAGACATACATGTTGGCACCATGACAAAAAAAGAAATGGAACAAAAACTGGATCTTGATTAGATTCAGTTTTTTTTATACTCAAATATGCTTACAAGTTTTCAGAATTGGAAAAAATAAAAGAATATGCGGAGGTGAGAAGCGTGAAGAAGATGAGAAAACGTTCTTTTCATGAGCTCGTCATGGAAAACAAAAAAGAGCTGATGACCAATACAGAGTATTTAAATCAGCTTGAGGAAAAGCTTGAACAGCGATTTAAGCAAAAATAACCTTTAATTTGTATTCATGTTTACCCCTCCTTTTGAGAAACCTATCTGTTGAGGAGGGATAAACATGGGAAACAACAAGAAAAACGGTCAGCCTCAATATGCTCCAAGCCACTTGGGTACAAAGCCTGTAAAATATAAAGCCAATAAAGGGGAAAAAATGCATGATACTTCAGGACAGCGGCCGATTATCATGCAGACAAAAGGCGAGTAGCGAAAATTCGAGTTTATTTCTAGGAGGTACATCCGAATGACAAAGAACCAAAATCAATATCAGCAGCCTAATCCTGATGATCGTTCTGACAATGTGGAAAAATTGCAGGATATGGTTCAAAATACAATTGAAAATATAGAAGAAGCAGAAGCATCAATGGAGTTTGCTTCAGGAGAAGATAAACAGCGTATCAAAGAAAAAAATGCAAGGCGCGAACAGAGCATTGAAGCGTTTCGTAATGAAATACAGGACGAATCTGCAGCGAGACAAAACGGATACCGTTCTTAAAAAACCAGGGAAACCTGGTTTTTTTCTTTCTGATTTGATTATGGTAAAATGGGGCTAAATTGACGTTAAGGGAGCAGAGTAATCTTGCATGTATCAAAAAAAGAAATAGAAGTGCGTTATGCAGAAACAGATCAAATGGGGATTGTCTATCACGCAAATTATCTTGTGTGGATGGAGGTCGGCAGAACGGCCTTGATTAAGGACTTAGGCTTTTTATATAGTGATATGGAAAAAAAAGGCGTTCTGTCCCCAGTCGTTGATATCAATATTTCCTATAAAAAGCCGCTTCATTACGGAGAAACCGCGGTTGTACATACATGGATAGAGGACTATAACGGATTTAAAACCGTCTATGGTTACCACATTTATAATCCGGCCGGTGAGCTTTCCATCAAAGCCACCTCATCTCATATTTGTGTGGATAAAGAAAGCTTTAAGCCAATTCAATTCCGCAAAGCTTTTCCTGATTGGCACACAGCATATGAAAAGGCCAAAAAATAGGGAAGTGAACGGGATATGGCGTTTGGTGTGAAACGGGAGGAACTTAACCGGTGGAAACAAGCAGTGAAAAGAGGAGAAATCGCATTTTTAACACATTACTGGCTGGATGACCGATTTCCAGAAGCAAAGACCGTGACAAAAGCCGGCTGTGCAGACATTGATAAGCTGGTTCAGTGGGGAGCGGCGTACGGGTTAAAAAAAGAATGGATCCATAAGAAAAGTGAATTTCCCCACTTTGATCTGCTGGGGGAAACACAAAAATATATTTTGGAACAAGAAAACCTAACCGATCATCTTATACGATTTCATTTGTAAAAAAAGAACGCACATGAAGTGCGTTCTTTTTTATTGGTATTCAAAAACCGGTTCATCAGCGTCTTCTGAATAGCTGACGAGAAGGTCGTGGTTATCAAAGTACCATAAATCACTTTCTTCAATAAAGAAGGTAATGCCATCAGCTTCTGCAGTGACTCCAGCCTCTTGTGGGGCATCTTTCGCTACACCGAGAGAAAAACCCTTTTGAACGTTGCTGCAGCCTCCATAGCGGACGAAAAAGCGAACCTGGTCTCCGCTTTCCAAATCGAGTTCTTCTTTATACCAGTTCAATGCGTCTTCGTTAATTGTCATATTCATAACAGAACACCCCTTTGTTCTTCATTTGAATTTTCTCTATTATAAACGTATTAGGCTATTCTGTGTCAAAAGAGAAGTTTTTTAAGCTTATAACCATTTTACTTTAGGTTCTGTTTTATTGATAATTCGTTTAATGTTCGCTCGGTGTCTGTATATCACAAAAATAGTGAGCAGGGTAACGACAATCAATAAATACGTATCATGGACAAAGAAACTATATATAACAGTATAGATCCCTGTTAACATCGATGAGAGAGAAACAAATTTAGTCAAGTATAAAAAGATGAAGAATACCGCAACCATCGTGATAAATAACAGGGGTGCGTAAAATAGCAAAACGCCTCCTGATGTCGCCACGGCTTTACCGCCTTTAAATTTGGCGAAGATGGGAAACACGTGGCCTAAAACCGCAAAGACTCCTGCAAGAAGCGGGTGAATATCAACATGCATGAGAAAAGGCAATGCAGTTGCCAGTGTCCCTTTCAAAATATCTCCGGCTATGACGACCGAACCAGCTTTTACACCCAATGTACGGAATGCATTGGTAGCGCCTAAGTTGCCGCTTCCGTGCTCCCGAATATCAATTCCTTTGGCAAGCTTGCCCACAATTAAGCCAGATGGAATGCTGCCTATCAAGTAGGCCAAAATAATCAATAAAGCAATTAACATCTACATTTCTCCTTTTTCAAATTCCCTTCTTTTTATTTTAACATGAGATGTCATGATCTGATGATAAGTTTTTTTGTAAAGTTTGCTTACAAATCAAATCAAACATGCATCATATTTTGATTTCTCCTGTTTTGATCGTGTAAAATAAGTGAAAAAGGAGTGACACACGATGCAAAACCCTTCTAAAGCGGAAATTAAAGAGATTCTTCAAAGAAGCAAACGTATAGCGGTAGTAGGGCTTTCAGACCGTCCGGATAGAACGTCACATATGGTTTCAAAAGCAATGCAGGACGCGGGTTATGAAATTATCCCTGTGAACCCTACAATTGATGAGGCGCTAGGTGTCAAAGCCGTTTCATCTTTAAAAGAGATAGACGGTCCGATTGACATCGTAAATGTATTCCGGCGCTCAGAACAGCTTCCTGGAGTGGCGGAAGAGTTTTTAGAGACAGATGCGCCAGTATTTTGGGCACAGCAAGGGCTAGTTAATGAGGAAGCATACCAGATGCTAAAAGAAAAAGGCAGAACGGTTATCATGGATCTGTGCATAAAAGTGGCACACGCTGTAACAAAATAGGTGCAGAACTGCAAAAATCCTTGTAAATTCAAGGATTTTTGCTTTTTAATTTTAAGATATTGTTTGCGTATTACGGTGAAACAGATACAATAAAGCTTGAACAGCTTTTTTTGAATACCTTGTCCAGCTGGGTTTCGGCCGTTCGATTTGCGAAGGTCTGCTGCTTTATATATAATAAACAAACATACGTTCTCATAGTGTAAAAACAGCACTAGCCGATGTTTTGAGAAGAACTGATTCGTTAGCTCTATGTTGCGATTGCAAACATATTGGTTATAATGAGGAGTCCAAGGCAGTACTGGCTCGAGGCGAGGTTTATAAAAAATATCTTATATACAAATGATGTGTAACACTGAAAAGAGAAAGACAATGTTAGTTTTTGAAAGGGGTTTGTACGTTTGGCTAGAAAACAGCAATTTGATTACAACGAAGATGCCATACAGGTGCTCGAAGGCCTTGAGGCTGTCAGGAAAAGGCCGGGTATGTATATTGGCTCTACTGACGCGCGGGGTTTGCACCACTTGGTTTATGAAATTGTAGATAACTCTGTCGACGAGGTGCTTGCCGGCCATGGAGATCACATAATCGTCAAAATACATAAAGACAATAGTATTTCTGTACAGGATAGAGGCCGCGGCATGCCGACCGGAATGCATAAGCTCGGCAAACCAACCCCTGAAGTGATTTTAACGGTGCTTCATGCCGGAGGGAAATTCGGCCAAGGCGGCTATAAGACAAGCGGCGGGCTCCACGGAGTTGGTGCATCAGTCGTGAATGCTTTATCTGAATGGCTGACGGTTACCATTGAGCGGGACGGTTTTGTCTATCAGCAGCGATTTGAAAATGGAGGAAAACCGGTTACATCTCTCGAAAAGATCGGCAAAACAAAAAAGACGGGAACTCTTACACACTTTAAGCCAGATCCAACGATGTTCAGCACAACCACTTATAATTTTGAAACGCTCTCTGAGCGCTTAAGAGAGTCTGCGTTTTTGTTAAAAGGACTGAAAATTGAGCTGATTGATGAACGCAATGACCAGCGTGAGGTCTTTTATTATGAAAACGGCATAGAAGCGTTTGTTGCTTACTTAAATGAAGAAAAAGACGTCTTGTCTGAAGTGGTCTCGTTTGAGGGTGAGCATCATTCTATAGAAGTGGACTTTGCGTTCCAGTTTAACGATGGTTATTCTGAAAATATTTTGTCGTTTGTCAACAATGTCAGAACAAAAGACGGCGGGACGCATGAGTCAGGTGCAAAAACTGCGATGACGCGTGCTTTTAATGAATATGCGCGAAAAGTGGCTTTGCTGAAAGAAAAGGATAAGAACCTTGAAGGCACCGATATAAGGGAAGGGCTTTCAGCCATTATTTCTGTCCGCATTCCTGAGGAGCTTCTTCAATTTGAGGGACAAACAAAAGGAAAGCTCGGTACCAGTGAAGCAAGATCAGCGGTGGATGCGATTGTTTCAGAGCAGCTTGCTTACTTTTTAGAGGAAAATCGGGACACCGCAACGCTTCTTGTCAAAAAAGCAATCAAGGCGAGCCAGGCGCGCGAAGCGGCACGCAAAGCCCGTGAAGAAGCAAGAAGCGGCAAAAAACGAAAAAAATCAGAAGCGACTTTAAGCGGAAAGCTGACGCCTGCGGGTTCAAGAAACCCGGCAAAAAATGAATTGTATCTCGTTGAGGGAGATTCAGCAGGCGGGTCAGCCAAGCAGGGACGAGACCGCAGATTCCAGGCGGTTCTGCCTTTACGCGGTAAAGTCATTAATACAGAAAAAGCTAAGCTTGCTGATATCTTTAAAAATGAAGAGATCAATACGATCATTCATGCGATCGGCGGGGGAGTCGGGGCAGATTTCTCAATCGATGACATCAACTACGACAAAATCATCATTATGACCGATGCCGATACTGACGGCGCCCATATTCAAGTGCTGCTTCTTACCTTTTTCTATCGCTATATGAAACCGCTCATTGAGCATGGCAAGGTGTTCATTGCGCTGCCACCTTTATATAAGGTCAGTAAAGGAAGCGGGAAAAAGGAAATCATTGAATATGCATGGTCTGATGAAGAGATGGGGGATGTCCTGAAAAAAGTCGGCAAAGGCTATACCATTCAACGATATAAGGGTCTTGGAGAGATGAACGCAGACCAGCTGTGGGAAACGACGATGAATCCGGAGTCCCGCACACTTGTTAGGGTCAAAATTGACGATGCGGCACGTGTAGAGAGACGTGTGACGACGTTAATGGGAGACAAAGTAGAGCCGCGCAGAAAGTGGATTGAGAAAAACGTCGCTTTCGGCTTAGATGAAGAAAGCAATATTTTAGAAAATGAAAACTTATCGGTCGCTGAGGAGGTTTAATGATTGTCACAGCCAGAATTATTTCATGATTTACCATTAGAAGAGGTGATCGGCGACCGTTTTGGACGCTACAGTAAATATATTATTCAAGACAGGGCGCTGCCCGATGCGAGAGACGGATTAAAGCCGGTACAGCGCAGAATTCTGTATGCAATGCATACAGATGGAAACACGTTTGATAAAAACTTCAGAAAAGCGGCCAAAACGGTCGGTAACGTCATCGGTAACTATCATCCGCACGGTGACAGCTCGGTTTATGAAGCAATGGTGCGGATGAGCCAGGATTGGAAAGTTCGTAATGTGTTAATCGAAATGCATGGAAACAATGGAAGCATCGACGGAGATCCCCCGGCAGCCATGCGTTATACAGAGGCACGATTATCTCCGATAGCATCTGAGCTTCTTCGGGATATTGACAAAAACACGGTTGAATTTGTGCCGAACTTCGATGATACAAGCAAGGAGCCTGTCGTACTCCCGGCGATGTTTCCTAACCTATTGGTCAACGGATCTACCGGGATTTCAGCAGGATACGCGACCGACATTCCCCCTCATCATCTGGGAGAAGTCATTGATGCTGTCATTAAGCGTATTCAAATGCCTTCTTGCTCTGTTGACGAACTCATGGAAGTTATTAAAGGGCCTGATTTTCCGACAGGCGGTATTATTCAGGGCGTTGACGGGATAAGAAAAGCTTACGAAACCGGAAAAGGAAAAATCATTATCCGCGGAAAGGCTGAAATTGAAACAATCAGAGGCGGACGAGAACAAATTGTCATTACTGAAATTCCATTTGAAGTAAATAAAGCAAACCTTGTAAAAAAAATGGACGAGTTCCGTATTGATAAAAAGGTTGAAGGCATCTCAGAGGTTCGTGATGAAACGGATCGAACAGGGCTGAGAGTGGTCATTGAACTGAAAAAAGAAGCTGATGCCAAAGGCATTTTGAATTTCTTATATAAAAATACTGATTTGCAGATCACATATAACTTCAATATGGTGGCTATCCATAACCGCCGTCCGATGCTGATGAGCCTGCCGTCTATTTTGGATGCATATATCGGACACCAAAAGGAAGTTGTCACAAACCGGTCCGTTTACGAGCTTCAAAAAGCAAAAGACAGACATCATATCGTAGAAGGGCTCATGAAAGCTTTGTCTATTTTGGATGAAGTGATTGCAACAATCCGTTCTTCTAGCGATAAACGTGACGCTAAAAACAATTTGATCGCGAAATATGAATTTACAGAGCCTCAGGCTGAAGCCATCGTGTCATTGCAGCTATATCGTTTAACCAATACCGATATCACAGCGCTTAAGGAAGAGGCAGAAGAGCTCGGTAAAAAAATTGAAGAGCTCGAATCTATTCTGAGCAATGATAAAAAACTGCTAAAAGTGATTACAAACAGCTTAAAAGCACTGAAAAAGAAATATGCAGATACGAGACGCTCCGTGATTGAAGAAAAAATTGAAGAAATTAAAATCAATCTCGAAGTCATGGTTGCATCTGAGGATGTATATGTAACCGTTACGAAGGATGGTTACCTAAAACGGACGAGCCAGCGCTCATTTGCCGCTTCCAACGGTCAGGACTTCGGAATGAAAGATACGGACAGGATGCTGCATCAGTTTGAAATGAATACGACAGACGTGCTGCTGCTCTTTACGAACAAAGGAAGCTACATCTATTGTCCTGTTCACCAGCTGCCTGATATCAGATGGAAGGACATGGGCCAGCATTTTTCAAATCTAATCACTATTGACCGTGATGAAACGATTGTAAAGGCTATACCGATAAAAGAATTTGATCCGTCGGCATATCTTCTATTCTTTACGAAAAACGGTATGGTGAAAAAGACAGAGCTCACTCATTATAAAGCACAGCGTTATTCTAAGGCACTTGTAGCCTTAAATCTGAAGGGTGAAGATGAACTGATTGATGTACATGTAACAAATGGGGAAAGCCAGATCTTTATGGCCACTCACTTAGGGTATGGTCTATGGTTTGGAGAAGACGAAGTGAATGTAGTTGGCGCGCGTGCGGCAGGTGTCAAAGGGATTAACTTAAAAGAGGATGACTTTGTTGTCTCCGGTGAGATTCTTCAGCAATCTGATTCAATTGTCTTGTTCACACAGCGGGGAGCGGTTAAACGCATGAGTCTTTCTGAGTTCGAGAAGACATCCCGTGCAAAACGCGGTGTCGTAATGCTAAGGGAACTGAAAAAGAATCCTCACCGTGTTGTAGCACTGTTCGCTTGCGGTCTTGAACAGCGACTAATGGCAGAAACAGAAAAAGGCGACAGAAAAGAACTGCAGACAAAAGAGTTGCGGACAAACGACAGATACAGCAATGGCTCTTTCTTTTTTGATGAAGAGGAATCAGGCAAGGTTACAGCTGTTTGGCGCCTTCATACAGAACAATAATAAAAAACCCGCTCATACTATATGAGCGGGTTTCGTTTGTTTTTTATCAGCTTTCATGGTTGGTGAATAGATCTGTTACAGCATGAATGACTTCAATCCCCTGCCATACAAATAAATTCAGCGCTGTGAAAGAAAATAAGCCTAAAATCACCATTCTTAAGATAAACAACATGTTTAACAGCCTCCTCATATTTTCGTTACATAATCGGGTGATGTTGAACATGAAGTTTGCCGAAATAAGACGATTGATAAAATTTGGCCAGTATAAAGCTTTTTTTCCGCTGACGTCTGCGGGAGTATCCCGTACTTTTGCTTTCAGCGGTCAGCAGCAGAACAGCCATTGCCCATAAAGCGGTCAGCGTAAATGCCCCTGTGATGGATTTCTTCTCATCATCAGCATTTTGGCCGGCTTTCATCTCATGCATTTCCTGCTGGTCGGCTACGGCTTTATAATGATGGCCGATATCAAAGGCGTGGGGAATTGAGAACAAATGAAAACTGGCAATCGCCAAGAATAAGATGGATGCTTTCAATATCGTTACTTTTTTCAAATGATCTCCCCCTCCTTTAATATTACTGAATATTTTTATAATAATACCCCAATCCATCCTAAAAGTAAACCTGATTTATTAAATTTAAAAATAAATTTAACTTTGTTAAGTATATATCTTTTTGCTTATTTTTGAAAGAGAAAACTTCTTTTATTAGCGTATGTATACCCGGTTTATGGTGTGAATAAAAACATATTTTAAATGATATGTTGTTTAGGATTTATTACTTTATTTATGTGTAAATCAAAGAGAAAGGCAAGAGAATGGGAAGAAATGATTACATTGTTAATAGGGTACTCTTTTTTTAAAGCCAGTTTGCAAGGAATGTTTTTATTCGTAGGAAAATAATAGAGAAGGGGTCGACAGAGTAACATCTGGCTATGACAATATTCTTCTCGAAAAAACTTCCTAATTCGTCATATTGTGATATAATAAAACTCGTTATGTTAAAAAATCTAACATCAAAATCGAATTCGTATTGAATTGATGAAAACGGGAGGTAAATATGGAGTCTTTTTTCAATAGTTTGATTAATATTCCAAGTGATTTCATCTGGAAATACCTATTTTATATTTTAATAGGGCTTGGATTATTTTTTACCATACGTTTTGGTTTTATCCAATTCCGTTATTTTATTGAAATGTTCAGAATAGTAGGGGAGAAGCCGGAAGGAAATAAAGGTGTTTCATCTATGCAGGCATTCTTTATTTCGGCCGCATCCCGAGTCGGCACAGGGAATTTGACTGGTGTAGCCTTAGCAATTGCGACAGGCGGACCAGGCGCTGTATTTTGGATGTGGGTAGTGGCTGCAGTAGGCATGGCTTCAAGCTTTGTCGAAAGTACATTAGCACAGCTTTATAAGGTAAGAGACGGGGAGGATTTCCGCGGAGGGCCGGCCTACTATATTCAAAAGGGTCTTGGTGCCAGATGGCTTGGCATCGTTTTTGCAATCTTAATTACCGTCTCATTCGGCTTGATTTTTAACGCTGTTCAAACAAATACAATTGCTGGAGCATTGGATGGCGCATTCCATGTAAATAAAATAGTTGTAGCCATAGTTCTGGCGGTTTTAACTGCGTTTATCATTTTCGGCGGTTTAAAACGTGTTGTCGCTGTTTCACAGCTAATTGTGCCGGTTATGGCAGGCATTTATATTCTTATCGCTTTATTTGTTGTCATCACGAATATTACGGCTTTCCCTGGCGTTATCGCTACAATTGTTAAAAATGCTTTAGGTTTTGAACAAGTCGTCGGCGGCGGAATAGGCGGCATCATCGTTATCGGTGCGCAACGCGGACTTTTTTCAAACGAAGCAGGAATGGGGAGCGCACCAAACGCGGCTGCGACGGCTCATGTATCCCATCCGGCAAAGCAAGGCTTTATTCAAACATTAGGCGTATTTTTCGATACATTTATCATATGTACGTCCACAGCATTTATTATTTTGCTGTACAGTGTAACGCCAAAAGGCGACGGCATCCAAGTCACACAGGCTGCTCTTAACCATCACATTGGAGGCTGGGCGCCGACTTTCATCGCAGTCGCAATGTTCTTGTTTGCATTCAGTTCAGTTGTCGGCAACTATTATTATGGCGAGACAAACATTGAATTTATTAAAACAAGCAAAACATGGCTGAACATTTACCGTATCGCTGTTATTGCTATGGTTGTGTATGGATCTTTATCAGGCTTCCAAATCGTTTGGGATATGGCGGACCTCTTTATGGGTATCATGGCGCTGATCAACTTAATTGTGATTGCGCTGCTGTCAAACGTTGCTTACAAAGTGTATAAAGATTACGCGAAACAGCGTAAGCAAGGACTTGATCCTGTGTTTAAAGCGAAAAACATCCCAGGGCTGAAAAACGCTGAAACATGGGAAGATGAGAAACAAGAAGCATAATATAAATATAAAACAAAGCTGCATTCAATAGTTGAATGCAGCTTTTTCATTATTGGAAATAAATTTAATTTTTCGACTCGAATGAAAAATGACGTGTAAAGTCCCAATTCAGTCCAGTTTTCTTTGTTCTATATGTGTCATGTGTGTCTTATTCATTGGAGGTAGAGCAAATTGACAGGCTTTTAAACCTCCCCAAAACAAGAAATTAGGTTGATAGACAATCATGAGAAAGATTTTTACAATGAGTTCGTGCTCATAAGAAGTGTAGAGCCAAAATGATGCGAAGGAGGAAAAGATCAGATATGAAACGGTCAATCTCTATTTTTATTACGTGTTTATTGATTACGTTATTGACAATGGGCGGCATGATAGCTTCGCCGGCATCAGCAGCAGGGACAAAAACGCCAGTAGCCAAGAATGGCCAGCTTAGCATAAAAGGTACACAGCTCGTTAACCGAGACGGTAAAGCGGTACAGCTGAAGGGGATCAGTTCACACGGATTGCAATGGTATGGAGAATATGTCAATAAAGACAGCTTAAAATGGCTGAGAGATGATTGGGGTATCACCGTTTTCCGTGCAGCGATGTATACGGCAGATGGCGGTTATATTGACAACCCGTCCGTGAAAAATAAAGTAAAAGAAGCGGTTGAAGCGGCAAAAGAGCTTGGGATATATGTCATCATTGACTGGCATATCTTAAATGACGGTAATCCAAACCAAAATAAAGAGAAGGCAAAAGAATTCTTCAAGGAAATGTCAAGCCTTTACGGAAACACGCCAAACGTCATTTATGAAATTGCAAACGAACCAAACGGTGATGTGAACTGGAAGCGTGATATTAAACCATATGCGGAAGAAGTGATTTCAGTTATCCGCAAAAATGATCCAGACAACATCATCATTGTCGGAACCGGTACATGGAGCCAGGATGTGAATGATGCTGCCGATGACCAGCTAAAAGATGCAAACGTTATGTACGCACTTCATTTTTATGCCGGCACACACGGCCAATTTTTACGGGATAAAGCAAACTATGCACTCAGCAAAGGAGCACCTATTTTTGTGACAGAGTGGGGAACAAGCGACGCGTCTGGCAATGGCGGTGTATTCCTTGATCAATCGAGGGAATGGCTGAAATATCTCGACAGCAAGACCATTAGCTGGGTGAACTGGAATCTTTCTGATAAGCAGGAATCATCCTCAGCTTTAAAGCCGGGGGCATCTAAAACAGGCGGCTGGCGGTTGTCAGATTTATCTGCTTCAGGAACATTCGTTAGAGAAAACATTCTCGGCACCAAAGATTCGACGAAGGACATTCCTGAAACGCCATCAAAAGATAAACCCACACAGGAAAATGGTATTTCTGTACAGTACAGAGCAGGGGATGGGAGTATGAACAGCAACCAAATCCGTCCGCAGCTTCAAATAAAAAATAACGGCAATACCACGGTTGATTTAAAAGATGTCACTGCCCGTTACTGGTATAAAGCGAAAAACAAAGGCCAAAACTTTGACTGTGACTACGCGCAGATTGGATGCGGCAATGTGACACACAAGTTTGTGACGTTGCATAAACCAAAGCAAGGTGCAGATACCTATCTGGAACTTGGATTTAAAAACGGAACGTTGGCACCGGGAGCAAGCACAGGGAATATTCAGCTCCGTCTTCACAATGATGACTGGAGCAATTATGCACAAAGCGGCGATTATTCCTTTTTCAAATCAAATACGTTTAAAACAACGAAAAAAATCACATTATATGATCAAGGAAAACTGATTTGGGGAACAGAACCAAATTAGTTAAGCTTTTTTTTGGCGGACATCAGTAACGATGTCCGTTTTTATCATCTAATAGGAGGTTTGCGTTGTGGATGAAATACTGAAACAGTATATGGTGCTGTATAAAAAAATGAGTAATATGATAAATGGTCCCGACTATCCAGGTAAGGAAAAAGACATCCAGCATCAAAAAGATCAGATCGAAGTTTACGAAAAACAGCTGCAGCAAGGATTTTCTACAGATTATGACTATGATGTGTTTGCTGATTCTGTTATCAAATGCGCATATGGCGATATGACGCTGGAAGATTTAGAAGCCGTTTATTATGGATTGACAACACCATTTTTTTGATTTGTCATTCAGCAGTAAAATTTCAATTTCTGTCTCACTAACTTAAGTATACTTTGATATTGAGACAGAAATTTATTTATTTTGTTTACTTCCTAGAATATATATTATGTAAACTAGAAAAGATGAAGAATAAAGCTTTGCTGTTTTTATGTACATCCTTTCTTCTTCCTGTAATTCAGCAACAAAATAAAAAAGCGATTTCCCAATCGGAAAATCGCCAATTCAGACACTCTATTATTTATGTGTGTCTTTGTGCTCTTAACGATTTACAACAAATGTTGTCACGCTTTGAGCTGGAAGATGAGCCCAAAAATGATTGCCTGATACAGTGAGATTCGTTCCAGGTTGTAGATTGCTGCTGCTGCTCGTGATCCATCTAGATACGTTTGAAGCAGATCCATTCTGCAAAACAAAGTTTTGGTTGACTCCTGTGTTGCTTTTATTGATGGCAACAATAACGACCTTGTTGTCACCTTTATAGGCTGACACGTAAACGTTCGCATTAGGGTTTTTCGTTGCATCAATCCTTACATAGCCGGGACGCACAAACTTTGAGAAATGAGCCATATTGTAGCCGCGTTTGCTGATCGTACCATCTTCTTTCATAGGTCCATATGATCTTCGGATGTACCACCATACATAAGCTTGAAAGTCCCCCTCTACCATCGCATTGTGAATATGCTGTGAAACATCCAATGCCTCAGGCCATCGATCCGCCGAGTTGGTATCACTGTTTGGATAGTATACTTCCGTCATCCAAAGGTCCTTCCCCGCTCCTTTTTGTTTGAAAAGAGGATAAGGGAATTGGCTGACCTGGGTGCCGTACAGGTGAGTTCCGAGAATATCCATATTGGCAAGAGCCTGCGGATCGTTCAAGATCGGGTCCGACAAATTCTTCAAGTATTGAAATGACTCAGGCGCAATGACGCGGGCATTGATCGAGCCGGCGTTTTCTCTCATAAAGCGAAGTATTTCTTGCGGCGTCCACCACGTCCACTCGTGAGCGTAATCAGGCTCGTTTTGGACCGAAATCGCGTAAAGATTCACACCATTATTCTTCATGAAGGTAACAAAATCGTTAAGATGCTGCGCGTATGCTGCGTACTTGTTGTATTTCAGCCGTTTAGCCGATGTGTCACCATTCCGATTAAAGGTCTCAACCATATCACTTGGAGGATTCCAAGGAGAAGCAAAAACGATTGCTCCGTGTTTGACCGCACTCTTTGCAGTCTCCACCTCTTTATACCAATTATTTCGATTTTCATCTACATGAATTCTTAAGATTGAAAATCCTAACTGGTTCTGTCCATTGCCAAAAGCAGTTTCTCTTTGAGCTGCTGTAAGATCCCCAGCCCAAGCCGGATGATTCATCCCTCCAAAACCGCGAATCACTTGTTTCTCTGCAGATACATTAACTGTTACATCACTTGCTGCCAAAACTTCAGTAGCGCCTGGCCCTAACATGACTGACAGCATAGTGAAACATACTAATAGTACACAAATTGTTTTTTTTATGCGTGGAATCATTTATTCCTCTCCTTCGTCATGTGTCTTTTACGGTATTAAAAAATCTGCATGGCATATCCATAATGGCGGGCTGTTCCGGTGCTGGCCCGTACTTCACCCGCCTCGTTTTTAAGCGGTCCCATTACGAGTACTATCTTTGCGTAAACTGCCAGTAATCAAAATTAAACAAGTTTCCTGTACCTGTTCCGGTAAATACAAAGAATACTTTGTGCACACCGGTTGCCCCGCTTACCGCAGTTTCTATTTCCCTCCACGTTTGCGCTCCGCCTGTTGAAGGCACATTCAGAGTTCCAACAAGCTTACCGTCTGCACTGTCGAGGCGCACTTCTATTTTCCCGCCTAAAGTGGATGCTACATTTGCTTTAAATGACCTGGCACCGCCCGCTCCGAAGTCTGCATTTCCTACAGCAATCCAGTCTCCATTTTGAATGCTTGTTACATGCTGATTATTTACTGGCCCGCCGGGTGCTGTGGACTTCTCTGTCAAAATGCGTCCATTCCAAGCAAACGTTTCAGCTTCTACCCGGTTATATGGGTTTAAATTGGAAATTTGTGTTACACCTGCATAATTTGCCGCTACCTCTTGAATAGATCCATCTGCATTATGCACCAGCTTATTAATATGGGGAGAGCGGTATCCTTTGCCGGCCCCGAACAGAGCGGAACTGACAGTTTGCGCATGGTACACCACATACCACTCGTTTTTAAAATTGAAAACAGCATGATGGTTGTTTCCGCCACCTCCGAAAAATGCACCCGGATTTTTCAGGAAGTGCCCTCTATATGTAAAGGGACCCATGGGACTTGAACTGGTCATGTAGCCGATCTCACCCGGGGGTTTATCGGCCGGGTGCGTGCCGCCGAAATTGATGCAATAGGAGTAATAATATGTTCCGTTATACTTGTGCAATCCCGAATCTTCAAACATGAAAGGCGCATCAATTGTAGATGCACTTCCAACAACACTCGTCATATCAGGCCCCAATTTTATGACTCTAGCCGTTTTAGGATTGGCCCATTGTCCCTGCGTTGGATTTGAAACGCCAGGAACGCCTCCGCCGGCATACAGGTAACCGGTTCCGTCGTCATCTACAAATACTGCCGGATCAAAAAGCCATACAACACCAGACATTCCTGGCGTACTTGGCGTTACGAGCGGTTTTCCGATTGGGTCGGTCCATGGACCAATCGGGCTGTCTGCGGTGAGAACCCCGATACCTCCGCCGCTGTTTGCGAAATAAAGGAAGAATTTATCCTTGCCATTAATTTTTTTAACTGCGATTGACGGTGCCCATGACGCACCTGCCCATTTTGCAATTCCACGGCCTCCATTAGCTCCATTGGCACCTGCTACCGGAATGGCTCCGTGGTCTGTCCAGTTCACCATATCCGCTGAAGATATGACGAATACTCTATTCAAATTGGCAAATGAATTATCTTTAATTGTTCCGTTGCTATTATATTCATAGTCATCACTTGACATATAGATGTAGACTCTTCCGTTATAGGTCAGCGCAACCGGATCCGCTCCCAAATGATGGTCGATAAGCGGATTTGAATTCCCTATATGTTTTGCAATTGTAGTACTAGTGGCAGCATACGCAGACTTCCCAGATAAGCAGCTCAATAATAAAACTAGAATCCATAAACATACGCTACACTTTTTCCTCATCACTTCACATCCTCCTTTTTCCTTAAAATGGGGGATTTTCTTTTGGAATTTGATAACAACAGGTCACGAAGATTGCACGCATAAAGTAGCCGGAAGCTGTTTAGCAATGTTCCCAGTTGTTCTGAAAGCTCATCTTCATGTGTCTCCATTCTCTCTTTTCTTCGAGGAGATCGCACCACTCCTTCAAAATTGTTCAAAAAAACTTCCCCATTCCTAGCGACCATTGTCCAGAAAATAAAAAGACAGGATTGTTCATGGCCTCCCACTAATCACATTGAACGGAGATTACATCATTATCCAAGATATCCCTTTATCTAACATCCTACATCATTAAAAAAATTGTGTATAGAAACTTTTGGAGGAGTTAGTGTTCGATTCTACAAAGGAACTGGATACATTTATTCATTGATAAGATGGGGCTAACACTCCGTTTATATTTGTATGTTTTCAGACACAAAAAACAGCCGTTCAATGCGGCTGTTTTTTTCAAGAGTATAAGACTATTGAGCGGTATACCCGCTTTTTCATGTTTTGTTCATATTTTATTAATTGTTTATTCAACACTGTCCGCTATAGTAATCCATATCAACAAATATGACTGCCACTCGCATCTTTTATGAAGGGAGGTTCGTTACGCTGAAAGAAAAAATAAAGACATTAGGCCGTTTTTGCACCGTAGGCGTCGGCAATACGCTGATAGATTTTGGTGTCTTCTTTCTTCTTACCGCTTGTCATGTCTCTTATCTGCCGGCGCAGATCTGCTCCTATACTGCAGGTATCGTCAACAGCTATGTGTGGAACCGGAATTGGACGTTTTGTGTGAAACGTAAGGCTGACGGGAAAGAGATCGTGCGTTTTCTCATGATTAATATTGCCGCGTCAGGGATCACCTTTTTGCTGCTTTATTTGTTTCAAAATTGCGGCTGCTCGCTTTTGGTGAGTAAGCTCGCCGCCACTATCGGCGGAATGATGATGAATTTTATCGGAAACCGAATCTGGGTATTTGGAGATTCGCTGAAAAACATACAGGATCAGGAGTGAAGATGAATGAGAAAAAAAGTGAGAAAAGCGGTTATACCCGCAGCGGGTTTAGGAACGAGATTTCTGCCGGCGACAAAGGCGCAGCCTAAAGAAATGCTTCCAATCGTCGACAAACCAGCAATCCAATATATTGTAGAAGAGGCCGCAGAGTCAGGAATTGAAGATATACTGATTATTACAGGGAGAAACAAACGCTCGATTGAAGATCATTTTGATCGGTCGGCGGAATTGGAATTCAATCTCCGGGAAAAAGGCAAGACGGAGACACTTAAGGAAATGCAGCAGATTGCCGATTTGGCCAACATTCATTACATCCGCCAGAAAGAACCGCTCGGATTAGGCCATGCGGTGCTGTGTGCGGAGCATTTTATCGGAGATGAGCCTTTTGCTGTTCTCTTAGGTGATGATATTATGGTGTCTGAAACACCGGCTCTTCGGCAATTAATGGATGTATATGACGTTTATGGCACAGAGGTTGTCGGTGTACAGTCAGTTCTCCCTGAGGATGTCAGCAAATATGGTATTATAAATACATCAGGGTCTCAAGGGCATGTATATGAAGTGAACGATTTAGTGGAAAAGCCTTCTCCTGAAGAAGCACCTTCGGAAATCGCAGTAATGGGACGTTATGTGCTGAATTCTTCGATCTTCTCCGTTTTGAAGACAATTGGCAGAGGCGCGGGCAACGAAATTCAGCTGACAGATGCGCTTCGTGAGGTTTGCCGTAAGGAGCCGATCCATGCCCGGCTGCTGGAAGGAAATCGATATGACATTGGCGATAAGCTGGGCTGTTTTAAAGCGAGCACCGAAATCGGCTTAATGCGTCCCGAAATGAGATCTCAGCTTTTGGCCTATTTAGAAGATGTGATCAAACGGGAAACGAAAGAAATGCTGCGGTAAAAAAATTGTAACCATCTTGCTCGTCAATCAGTCATATAATAGTGAAAAAGATTAGGACAGGTTGTGAAGAATGTGGGCAGTTTGATAAGCGAAATTTTAACATGGCTGACGAACATGGGATATGCGGGTATTGCGATTGGGTTAATGATTGAAATCATTCCGAGTGAGATTGTATTAGCTTATGGCGGCTATATGGTATCGGAGGGCACGATTGGATTTATTGGCGCAATTATTGCGGGTGTTATCGGGGGCACCATTGCCCAGATCTTTATTTACTGGATCGGTCGCTATGGCGGCAGGCCATTTCTGGACAAATACGGGAAGTATTTATTGATTAAAAAGCATCATATCGATATGTCGGAAAACTGGTTTCAGAAATACGGCGCCGGAGTTGTCTTCTCGGCTCGTTTTATACCGGTTGTCAGACATGCCATATCCATTCCGGCAGGTATTGCCAGAATGCCTTTTCTCAAATTTGTGGTACTGACTGTGCTTGCTATCATTCCATGGTCTATCCTGTTTGTTTATTTAGGCATACAGCTAGGAAGCCAGTGGGATGATGTTGAGAATATAGCAGGCACTTATACAACACCGATTATGATATTGGCTGTTGTCGTGATAGCCCTTTATTTTGTGATTAAGAAACGTACAGCCATATTTAAACGATAGCTAGCGGATATGCATAGGGGTGACTGACGCTCCCCTATGCATATTTTTTTACTTGCGATGTTGATTTGCCAGCTTCAGATTCTCCGCTAAAAATGCGACAAACACTTCATCCCGCACGAGCGATGCGGCATAATTTCTCTTAATAAACCATTCTGCCTCTTCAAACGCTGCGAATGTTTCGTCTTGGGTTTCTCCGTTAATTTGAATATTCCATTCGTTGTCTAAAGGGAAAAGAAAAAATCTCATTTGTGCGCGATTTTCATATAATGATCCATTCGCAGATCCCTTTAGATTATAGATGTTACGGAAGGCATCCGGCCGTACAGGATCAATACGGAAAGCTTCAGCTACAAACAACTCGTATACTTCATCGGTTATTGAACAGCCGGACGCTTTTGCATGCCCTCCGCCGCCATATCGGCCGGCGATTTCTGACACATCGATGTAATCATGAATGGTGCGGAGACTGACTCGTTTTGACCCCATGCTCAAAATCGCAATGTAATCGAGGTGCGGGTTATCTTTCCCTAGCCTGTTCCCCAGCTCTGAATGGTACGATTCAGCGTGAACGATGCCTACACAGTGTTCGTGAACAAAGGTTTGTACCATTTCCCTTTTCTTTCTGCGGAGGTAGCGCTCGATTTTTTCGTCTTCTAAATCAAGCAGTTTTTCTTCAAAATCATCGAAGAAAAATTCGTCATGCGTGGAAAGGCGCTGGATCATTTTTGCTTCAAATTCATCGATTGACAGCAAAAAGAAAAGATCATTAAGCCGCTTCGCCTGTTTTTGATCGTACCGCTCCCACTCCCATGTATCGTATTGGCGGACGAGCTCTGTGAATTGATCTAAGGCGTTTGTCGGTTTCATGAAGCCATTTTCAATGAGATAGCCATATAAAAGCGATGTCGCGGATGTGAGCCTTCCATCATCGTATTCCACCTGGACAAATCCCCATTCATGCTCATTCAAATGAAGGGCTGTTTTATGATGGTCAATGAGCTTCACTTTGCCCCCTGCATGAACATACTCATTCAATCTCTCTTCGTTTTCTTCATTGACGGCGAGATCGGTGATGAATAACGCGTCCTGTCTGTTGCTCTCCTTCGCTTTTTCTAAAAAGTACTGCACCTGTGCGTTTAAGCCGTTGACAGAGTTATACCGGATCTCTACGTCTTTTCCGAACGCCAATTTTGCTACGATTCCGCATCCTACTCCGTCCAAGTCGTTATGTGAATATAAATGATACATAATGTAGGCCCCTTTTTATGATAAACTGACAATTGCCGCTAGAGGTGCGGCAGCCTTTATTTACTATTCTAAAAAACCAAGCGTTTTATGCAATGGTAATTAGTTGACATAATGTTGTTATTGTAAATATATAAAGGAGCGCTTTTTTTGCGCTCCTAAGTTCTTGCTTTTACACCGGATAAACCGGATGCTTTCGATTGGTAAATGTCATTTCCTTTGTCATGTATGCCTTGAGCCGTTTGGCCAGCTCATCACGCAGCGAATTGGCTGGGATAACAGCATCAATGATCATTTCTGAAGCCAGACGGTAGATATTGATGTCCTCTTTGTATTCCTCCCGTTTGCTGCTGATAAATGCGGCTCTCTCTTCTTCTGGCAGCTCGGCGATTTTTTTAGCGTAGACAGCGTTTACAGCGGCCTCAGGGCCCATGACGGCGATTTGGGCGGTTGGGAGCGCTAGACAGCAATCCGGTTCAAATGCCGGCCCTGCCATTGCATACAACCCCGCCCCGTAAGCTTTTCGGACAATGACAGAGAGTTTTGGAACAGTTGCCTCCGACATCGCAGAAATCATTTTCGCTCCGTGTCTGATAATCCCAGCCTGTTCTACTTTTGTGCCAATCATAAAACCGGGGATATCGGCTAAGAACAGCAATGGGATATGAAAAGCGTCACATAAGGTAATAAACTTAGCCGCTTTGTCTGCTGAATCGTGGAATAAGACGCCTCCTTTTACCTTCGGCTGGTTTGCAACAATGCCGACAGGCTGTCCGTGGATTCGTGCGAGGCCCGTCAATAATTCCGGTGCAAATAAGGCTTTGATCTCAAAAAATGAGTCTTCATCTATGACCCGCTCAATGAGCTCATGCATATCAAAAGGTGCGTTTTGATTTTGCGGAATGACGTCGGCAAGCGGAGTTTCGAAGTGTTTTGGCGGGCGTTTCTCATGAATGGGCGCTTTTTCTTGAAAATTTGCCGGAAAGTAAGACAAATAAGCCCGCACCAGCTGTATGGCTTCTTCTTCAGTTTCTGCAAGAATATCTCCGCAGCCGGAGATTGAGCAATGCATACGGGCGCCACCCATTTCTTCGAGAGACACTTTTTCTCCAATAACCATTTCCGCCATCCTTGGCGAACCTAAATACATGGAGGCGTTACCGTCTACCATAACGACGATATCACAGAAGGCCGGAATATAAGCGCCTCCTGCCGCAGATGGTCCGAAAAGCAGACAGATTTGCGGAATGCGTCCCGATAATTTGACTTGATTGTAAAAAATTCTTCCTGCACCGCGTCTCCCTGGAAAGACATTGATTTGGTCGGTAATTCGGGCGCCTGCCGAATCGACTAAATAAATGAGCGGACAGTTTAATTTTTCGGCGATTTCTTGAATTCTGATGATTTTTTCAACTGTTTTTGCTCCCCATGACCCCGCTTTCACTGTTGAATCATTCGCCATGACGCAAACGGTTTGGCCGCCGATTTTGCCGATAGCGGTTACAACTCCGTCAGCGGGAAGCCCGTCTGACATACATTCCGCAAAAAAAGCGTCTTCTAGCTCAATGTCATCGTCAAAGAGAAGGGAAAGCCGCTCTCTGACAAAGAGCTTGCCTTTTTCCCGATTGCTTTGATGATACTTTTCCGCTCCGCCTTTTCGAATCCGTTCAGCCCGTTCTGTTCGTTCCTTTTCATAATCCATCAGCATTGCCTCCCTTTTATATTCCCTTGTATACGGCCCGTCTTTTTTCTTGAAAGGCCTGAAGCCCTTCTCTCCTGTCTTTTGTCGGGATGGTTTGTTCATACGCTTTTTGTTCAATCGCAAGGCCTGTAGCAAGATCTGTCTCCAATCCTTTATTGATTGCAAATTTAGCCTGACGGACAGCGATCGGTCCGTTGGCAGAAATGGCTGCGGCCAGTTCCTCTGCTTTTGGCATAAGGTCACAAGGAGCCGTGACATGCTCTACAAGGCCGATTTCTTTTGCTTCGTGTGCGGTCACGCGTCTGCCTGTATAAATGAATTCTTTTGCTTTTCCTCTGCCAATCAGCCGGGGCAGCCTTTGGGTCCCTCCAGCGCCCGGGATAATAGCTAACCCTGTTTCCGGAAGTCCCAGCACAGCTGCTTCAGTTGCGATTCGAAGGTCGCATGCCAATGCCAATTCTAGTCCGCCGCCTAATGCGCTTCCATTTATCGCAGCTATGACCGGCTGCGGCAAGGCATCAAGTAAAGCCGCCGTTCTTTGAATGAGAGATACACTTTCCAGAACCTGATCTTCTTTCAGTTTTATCCGTTCCTTCAGGTCTGCCCCTGCACAAAACGCTTTTTCACCGGTGCCTGTGAGGATGACGCAACGGATGTTTGAGTTAAATTCAATTTCCTGGATAATCATTTGCAGGTTTCTAAGCATTTCCGCTGAAAGAGCATTTGCTGCCTGAGGCCTGTTTAAGGTGATCAACGCCATATGTTCATTTTTAACAGTAAAAAGAATAGAATCTCCCATTGTATGCGTCCTCCCTTTTATCAAGATGATTTAAACACCTGTAAATTTCTGCTCGGCAGCGGTTTGCCCATTTTTTCTTCAATCCATTTGGCCGCAGATAGCAGTTTTTCTAGCTTTACATTTGTTTTGATATCCATCTGTTCAAGCATGTACACGATATCCTCAGTTGCGGCGTTTCCTGATGAACCTGGCGCATATGGGCATCCCCCAAGCCCGCCTGCCGAGCCGTCGAACACCGTGATGCCCATTTGGAGTGCTGTGACCATGTTGGCCAGAGCGGTTCCTCTCGTATCATGAAAATGCAGGGCAATTTGATTAGCCGGGAATCGTGCCAAAAGAGCTTCAAGTACAGTTTCCACTTGGGCGGGATTAGCTGCTCCAATCGTATCTCCAAGCGACAGTTCAGAAATCCCAAATTCAAATAGAGCTTCTGAAAGGCGAATGACTTGTTCAATGGGGACATCTTTTTCGTACGGACAGCCGAAAACAGTCGAGAGGTAGGCTCTTGTTGTGAGGTTTGCTTTTTGTGCGTCGTTGTTTACTTGTTTGAGTATATGGAGGGATTCAGAAGTGGATTTATTGATGTTTTTTCTGTTGTGCGTCTCGCTGGCGGACATAAAAACGCAAGCCTCGTTAATGCCTCCTTCAAGTGCATTCTCCAGTCCTCTTTGATTCGGGACAAGTGCCGCGTACGTTACCCCTTTTTCTCGGTCGATGCCTTTTGCTACATCGATAGCATCTCGAAGCGCCGGAATCCATTTCGGGTGAACGAAGGATGTGATTTCAATATACGACAGCCCTGTCCGGGAAAGCTGGTTGATCCAGGTTATTTTATCCTCTGTTGCGATCCAAACGGGCTCGTTTTGTAAGCCATCACGCGGGCCGACTTCTTTGATTGTCACTTTTTTAGGATATGGCATGGTCTTCCTCCAAATTATTGAGTGGAATTGCTCAGTTCGAGCAGTACGTCTCCTTCATTTACAAAGTCGCCTTCCTTTTTTTTGACTTCTTTTACGATTCCGCTTCTATCTGCAACGATCGGGATTTCCATTTTCATCGATTCCAAAATGGCTACCTCCTGGCCCTTTTCGATTTGGTCGCCGGCTTTGACGTGGACTTTCCACAGGTTTCCTGCCATTTGTATGCTAACCGTCATGACAACTGCCTCCTTTATAGGTGCTGTTTCAAAAAGTCAGTCGTGACATCCCCTTCTTTAAATGCCTTTGTTGCCGCAGCCTGTATGAGGAGCGGAAGGTTTGTTTTGATTCCCTCTACACGATAGTCGCGAAGCGCTGTCTCTAGTTTTTCAATTGCTTCTGTTCTGGTTTGGCCTTTGACAATCATCTTAGCGATCATCGGGTCATAAAAAGGGGTAACGGTGCTGTCTTTTGCTACCGCACATTCGTGTCTGACTCCTTTTTGGTCAGGAAGTGAAAACGCAGTGATCGTACCTGGTGACGGGAAGAAGGTCTTGGGATCTTCCGCGTATATTCGAACCTCTATCGCATGCCCGTTCCGTTGGATGTCTTTTTGGGAGAATGTGAGTGTATGGCCCGCAGCAATCCGCAGCTGCTGCTCAACTAAGTCCAGGCCTGTTATTTCTTCAGTCACGGGGTGTTCAACTTGCAGTCTCGTATTCATTTCGAGGAAATAAAAATTTTGTTTCTGGTCAACTATAAATTCGATGGTGCCTGCGTTCGTATAGCCGATTGCCTTCGCTGCTTTTACCGCTGTTTGACCGATCTTCATTCTTAGTTCATCGTCTACAAATGGAGACGGTGCTTCTTCAATGACTTTTTGGTGGCGCCTCTGAACAGAGCAATCACGTTCAAACAGATGTACTGTATGGCCGTGTTGATCGGCCAAAAGCTGAACCTCGATGTGGCGCGCATGTTCAATAACTTTTTCTATATACATAGACCCGTCACCGAAAAAATCTGCTGCGCGCTTTTTGTTTCCCTCGTACGCTTTTTTTAATGCTTCTTCATTTTCAACACGCTGCATTCCGATGCCGCCTCCGCCCGCTGAAGCTTTCAGCATGACAGGATAGCCGATTTGACTTGCGGTGCGGCAGGCTGCCTCTATATCTCCGAGGGATTCAGAAACGCCCGGCACCACAGGGACACCTGCAGCCTCCATTGCTTTTCGCGCTTCAATTTTGCTGCCCATCTTTGCGATGATATCAGGGGAAGGTCCGATAAACACGATGTTTTCTTGCTTGCAGCGTTCAGCGAACCGGCTGTTTTCTGATAACAATCCATATCCCGGGTGGATCGCGTCGGCTTTTGCTTTTTTCGCCGTCTTTATGATTCTCTCTATATTTAAATAACTTTCACTGACTCTCGATTCCCCGATCAAATATGCCTCTGTAGCGGCTTTTGTATGGGGCGCGTCCTTGTCTGCTTCTGAATAAACAGCGACCGTTTTAATGCCGAGACGGCTGCATGTTCGGATAATTCTCATTGCAATTTCACCGCGGTTGGCGATCAGTACTTTTGTAAACATGATTTCACCTCATTGACTTGATGATAAGTTGAACATTTCAATCGTTTTTTCTCGCAGTTTATATTTTTGAATTTTGCCTGAGGCCGTCATCGGATAGTCATCCGTAAAAATAACATAACGCGGAATTTTGTGGCGGGCGATTTTCCCTTTGCAATAGGCTTTAAGCTCATCAGGTGAAACGCTTTTACCGTCTTTCAGTTTAATCCAGGCTGCAGCTTCCTCCCCGAATTTGGCGTCAGGCACACCAACCACCTGTACATCTAAAACAGCGGGATGCTGGTATAAAAATTCTTCAATTTCCCGCGGATAAATGTTCTCGCCGCCTCTGATGAGCATATCTTTTAATCTTCCGGTGATGCGGCAGTACCCGTCTTCATCCATGACAGCAAGATCTCCGGTAAACAGCCATCCGTCATGATTGATTGCTTTTCTGGTCGCATCTTTGTCTTTATAATAGCCTTTCATGACGTGATAGCCACGGGTGCACAGTTCTCCCTGCATGCCTCTTTGAACTTCTTGACATGTCCCGGGTTCTACAATTTTCACCTCAGTATGTGGCAGGGCACGGCCGGTTGTTTCGACTCTTCTTATGAAGGAATCATTTGCTCTCGTTTGTGTAATGACTGGCGAGGCTTCGGTTTGTCCATAGGCGATCGTAATGTCTTTCATGCCCATCCTTTCAATCACAGCTTTCATCACTTCACTTGGACAGGGAGAGCCGGCCATGATTCCTGTTCGGAGCGTCGATAGATCATATGCATCAAAATCCGGATGATGCAGCTCGGCGATAAACATGGTAGGCACACCATGGAGCACTGTGCATTTCTCTTTTTCTACCGTTTTAAGGACGGTAACGGGATCAAATTCTTGCACGGGTATCATGGCTGCCCCGACGGATACACATGCCAAAACCCCAAGGACGCATCCAAAGCAGTGAAAAAACGGAACAGGGATGCACATGCGGTCTTGAGAGGTTAAAGCCATACATTCAGCGATATTAGCAGCGTTATTGATGACATTGAAATGGGTCAGCATCACGCCTTTTGGAAACCCTGTCGTTCCTGATGTGTATTGCATATTAATCACATTGTCTTTATCCAGGCTGTTCATTCTCTCTTCAAGCTCAGCATCTGTCACTGTTTTCGCCAATATCTCTGTATCGTCCCAATGATACATGCCAGACAATCGTTTATTGCCAATATAGATCAGCGTTTTTAAAAAGGGATAGCGTTCAGATTTCAGTTGGCCGGGCTTTGCTTCTTGCAGTTCTGGAATTAAACTGTTCACGATGTCTGGATAAGAAGTGCCCCTGTATGAATCCATGATAATAAGCGCCGCGGCATCCGATTGCTTTAACAAGTAATCAAGCTCATGTGCTTGATAATTGGTATTGACGGTCACGAGCACGGCTCCGATCTTCGCAGTTGCGAACTGGACGGCAAGCCATTCAGAGATATTAGAAGCCCATATGGCGACGTGGTCTCCTTTTCCAATCCCCATCCGCATGAGACCTTTAGCGGTTTGACGGCACAGACTGTCAAATTGAGCGTACGTATAGCGGATATTTCGGTCTGGATACACAACAGCATCTCGATCGGGATACGCATCAGCTGTTTGTTCCAGCAGCCTGCCGATTGTGGAATGGATGAGTTCAGCCATTCATTGTTCCTCCTTTCTTAATGATAGGAAAGCGTTTACATTTTTATTTTAAAAGCTGTCTGGCGATCACGAGACGCTGAATTTCAGATGTGCCTTCACCGATTTCCATTAATTTTGCGTCCCGCAGCATCCGTTCCACCCCATACTCTTTCATATAGCCTGAACCTCCATGGATTTGAATGGCTTGATTGCAAGCTCTTGTCGCCATTTCAGATGCGAATAGCTTGGCGTACGCCGCTTCTTTGGTGAACGGGCGGTTATGATCTTTCAGCCAGGCGGCTTTTAACACCATTTGCCGTGCCAGATCAATTTCCATCGCCATGTCAGCAAGCTTAAATTGAATCGCTTGAAAGGAAGAAATCGGCTGTCCAAACTGCTTTCGCTCTTTCGCATATGCCAATGATGCGTCAAGGGCCGCTTGGGCAATGCCGACTGCAAGAGCAGCGATGGAGATTCGACCACCATCCAGCGTATATAGAAACTGTTTAAACCCTTTTGTTGGATCGCCAAGTAAGTTGGCCGCAGGCACTCTTACATCTTCAAGCAAGATTTCCGCTGTATTCGAACCGCGGACGCCCATTTTATCGTACGGGCTCGTAATCGTAAGTCCTGGTGTGTCAGTTGGCACGATTAATGCGGAGATGATGTTTTTTCCGTCTTTGTTTTTGCCTGTTACGGCGGTTACAATAACTGTGCGTGCGTAGCTTGCATTAGTGATCCAGCACTTTTCGCCGTTGATTACATACTCGTCACCATTTGAAATCGCTTTTGTTTGAGTGCCTCCTGCATCTGAGCCGGCATTTGGCTCCGTCAGGCCGAATGATCCGAGTGCTGTGCCTGAAGCCAGCGGCGTCAAATGCGTCTGTTTTTGCTCTTCTGTTCCGAAGTAGTAAAGAGGGCTTGCGCCTAGCGAGACCGCTGCAGCATAGCTTAATCCAGTACTGCCGCAGGCTTTGCCGACTTCTTCAACCGCTAAGGCATATGAAATCGTATCACCGCCAGATCCGCCGTATTCTTCTGGAAATGGAATACCCATCAGACCGAGTTCACCCATTTTTTTAAATGTTTGCATCGGGAACTCGCCTGTTTGATCTACATGTTCAGCGTGAGGAGCAATTTCTTTTTTCGCAAAATCTTTTACCATTTCACGCACCATTTGTTGTTCTTTTGTCAGCTCAAAATTCACATCGTTTCCTCCTTCACATCTTTGTAACATCCTATTAGGCGAGTTCTATAATCATTCCCTGACAAGAAAAGTCTGAAAATTAAAACTGAATCATTTTTTATGTGATAATATCAGCGGGATGAGCAAATACATGCAGTAGGCGCATACCATCCATATCGTAAACGCAATAACTTGGCCCTTTGATAAAGCCGGGAAGATGAGGGGAAGATTCCAAAGGGAAATCGTATCCATCAATAAACCGACCGCTGATCCCCATATACCTAGCTTGATCACCGCGAACTGTGATTGATCGAGTTTTTGATAGAGAAAGAACACAAGGCATAAAACAAGAGCAGTGCCCGCTCCCAAGAGAAGAAAGTTCGGCAAAAAGGCTTCTTCAGCCGGATCAGTCAACACAGCATCTCCGAACAGCACAAAAAATAATGTGGCACCTAACCAGACTAGAAATGAAAACGTAAAACACGTCCTGTACGTGTTTCTCTTCGATTTTATTTTTATTTAGTACTAGTTTCTCAGATTCCAATAATGGTAAATGTCCAAACACCGCCTCCATATTCATGTGAATCTCACCTTTGTTTTTTAAAAAATTCAGCGGTTTACCATCGTTTCCTGTCCCAAAATCACTTTTTAAAAAAAGACGACTTAGAAAGCCGTCCTTCTCATTTCTTATTTTGTTGTTCGTTTGGAAGCTTTGCTTTCGTTATGAAGCCGGTCTGCTGAAGTGACATAATACGTATATTTCTTGTTGGGATCTGCCGTGTTATCTAAGAAGGTTTGCTGCTCATGTGTTTTTCTTTGCGTTGCCAGCAATGTTCTCTGCTTTTTCCCTTCGGCTCTGTATATCGCATAATAGGCTGTTTCTTTCGTTTTTTGATTTGATGGGTGATCTTTAATCTGCAGAAGATTGCCGTTTTTGTCTTCGGTGACTTTCGTAAGCTTCGGTTTTTTTGGGGCGGTATTGTCAAGCCAAGGCATTTGCGGAACCAGTGCCGGCTTGCTGTAAAGATCGGTGCTGAGACTGTCTTTGATGCCAAGCGGATTTTTGTTGAGGTCCTTGAGGCTGAAATGCATGCTTCCTTTCACCAGTTCAAGCTGGCGGTTCAAAGTGATTTGCCGCACATATTCCTCAGGATCGGACCAAGGCGGATCAAAATTGTTATTGATTTTATATGCTGCCTGGCCAATATATAAGTGAACAGGCCTATTTTTGACTTCATTGCTCCACCAATCAGCCAGCACGTCGTAAGCCGCTGCGTTAAAGCCGATACTCCAATAAATTTGCGGAGCAATATAATCGATGTCGCCTTCTTGGATCCAATGCCTTGTGTCTGCATATAGATCGTCATAATTTCTGACGCCTGCTTTTGTATTCGATCCGGTCGGGTCATCTGCGGCGTTTCTCCATACTCCAAAGGGACTGATGCCGAATTTGACATACGGTTTTGCAGCTTTAATTGTTTGGTTGATTTGTTTGACAAGCTGGTTCACATTGTCCCGCCGCCAGTCATCGATATTAGAAAAAGCGTCTTTTCCGTATTGTTCGTACTGTGCTTGATCAGGAAATTCCTGTCCCGCTATTTTATAAGGGTAAAAATAATCATCCATATGAACAGCATCGATATCATAATGTTTTACGACTTCTTCAATGCCTTTGACGATAAAATCTCTCGCTTCTGGAATGCCTGGATGATAATACAGCTGGTTTCCATAGGCGGCAACCCAATCTGGATGTTTTCTTGCCGGGTGATCCTCAGACAATTTATTAAGATCTGTATGATTCATTGTAATACGGTAAGGATTAAACCACGCGTGAAATTCCAAATTTCGTTTATGGGTTTCTTCAATCATAAATGCAAGAGGATCATAGCCGGGGTCCTTCCCTTGGACACCGGTTAAGTATTCCGACCAAGGCCCGTAAGCTGACGGATAAAAGGCATCAGCCGTCGGTTTAATCTGAACGATAACGGCATTCATTCCCATTTTTTGCACATCGTCCAGCAGTTTGATATACTCCTGTTTTTGCTCTTTCACAGATAACCCTTTTTTGGACGGCCAATCAATATTTAATACGGAAGCAATCCATACGGCTCTCAGCTCCCTGTCAGACTGCGCATTGGCCATAAACGGAACGGAAATGACAAACGTTCCGATGATCAAGCTGACAAGGAAACGGACAATCGACTTTTGGCAAACCTTCATTCTGTTTCTTCTCCCCCATTACATCACTTTCACTATTCGCTATTACGGTATTCCCGGGCTATAAAAGGGTGATTAACAGAATGTCTATCTCACTAAATAAACGAAAAAAGTCCTAAAGCATGTTGTGAACCGCTTTTAGGACTTTTTATCATTCATCATGGTTTGCAGACTTTTTAACACATCAATAAGTTTTACGCCGACACCGACAGCCGTTTCAAGGATCGCTTGTGCTCCGGCAATGGCTAAAATAAAGATCAGCGGTATTGCAATACGAGGCAAAAAAAGATAGCCAAGTCCGATCAAGATGGCACACCAAACACCGGCACACCAGTAGCAATTGAGCATGTATCCAAAGTTAGAAGCCGGCACGCTTTTTTCATCTACATGCCCGTTTTGATCAACAATCCTTTTCTTTTTCATAAAAGGTTTTCGGATAAATTCTGTGATTTTGTCAAATACAATCAAATGTGTCAGCCTGTAACTGGCTAGAATCAGCATGATAAAAGTTAGAAAAGAAAGACGGTCCATTGAGAAGCCTCCAAGAAAAAGGATGATGTTATCATTCCCAAGTGTCCCTTATCCATTCTTGATACAAAAAGAAAGACGGACAGAGAATGGCCTCTGTCCGCTAATCCGCTTTATCGTTTGTGCAGTATTACTTGATTTGAAGTGATCTTTTCTAAAATGTCGAGGATGATGTCGGCATTCTTTTCAGCATATGTTCCTTCCAGCATGTCTTTATGAGCGCCAAAACCCGTGTACTCACTATAGTTTCCGCAGGCGCCTTCCCATTTCGTTAAGCCTGTATTCTTGCTGGTTTCGGGATGGATTCCAGCTTCGATGAAATGAATGCTTGCTTTGATGTGCCCTTCATTCAGCAATTGTGCCCAATATTCCTGATAGTTTCTTTTTTTCTTCATCACCTTTTCTCTGACTGCTTCAGGCAGATATGCTGCAGATTCGTCATTACCGGTATCGATAGGCAAAGGCTGTTCTTTTAGATAAGCGTCCACGATAATGAAGTCGCTGACTTCTAATCCTTTGCGCTCCATAGCCTGTGCCACTTCAAAAGCCAGGTTTCCGCCTGCAGAGTAGCCTAATAAAACGTATGGGCCCTCAGGCTGTATGTCCGTCATGCAATTAACATATTGTTCAATGCGGGTGTCTTGTTCAATAAAGTGAAACCCGTATACGGCTGCCTTCTCATTCAGCAATAAAGCAAGGTCTTTAAAATAAATGCCAAATCCCGATATCGGCGGGAAGCAGAAAAGATTTTGCGCGCCGTGCTGGTTCAGTTTGATCACATGCTGTTCATTTGCTGCTGTCAGCTGTTTAGAATAAAGTTTTTCGGCAAGCTGAGCGATTGTCGGATGTTCGAACAAGAAATCAATCGGTATGTCAATGTTCTGCTGATGTTTTAGTGTATGTATGACTTGCAGTGCTTTTAGTGAATGTCCGCCAATAGCAAAGAAGTCATCATCAATACTGATTGTGTTAACACCGAGGACTTGCTTCCAAATGTTCGCCAATTCTTCTTCAACCAAGTTTCTTGGCAATATGATGTTCTGTCGTTTGGCAGGCTTATTTTCTGGAATAGGCAGCGCGCTGCGGTCTATTTTTCCGTTTCCGGTAAGCGGCATCCGCTCCACACGCACCCAGTGCTGCGGGATCATATAGTCTGGAAGCACACGCGCCAAATCGGCGCGAAAATCCGTATCTGTTTTTTTGTGATCACCGACGTAATGAGTGTACAGCTGCGCCTCTCCATCTTTTTCTCTCAATGTCACTGCTGCTTCTTGAACGCCTTCCATTTCTAACAGGCGCGCTTCTATTTCGGCAGGCTCAATTCGTTTTCCGCGGATTTTCATTTGCCTGTCAATTCTGCTGATGTATTCTAAGTTTCCATCAGGCAGCCAGCGCGCCAAATCACCGGTACGGTATATTCTTTCTCCAGGCAAGAAAGGATGAGGAGAAAACACAGCATTTGTCAGATCTACTCTGTTCAAATAGCCTTTAGCGACTCCATCACCGCCAACACAAAGCTCGCCGGGAACGCCTATTGGCAAAAGACGTCCTTTTGTATCTAAGATGTAAGCGGTGCTATTACTGATTGGTTTTCCAATCGGAATCGGCCCCGCATAGTCTCTCTTCATTTCAAAAAAGGTTGAAAAAGTCGTGTTTTCCGTTGGCCCGTAAATATTATGAAGCGCGAGATCTGGACAGGCGTGTCTGACGGCATTCATCAGGGCAGGAGAGAGTGCTTCTCCTCCGACATATAACGTATGGAGTCCGCGAAACATGTCAGCTCGTACCTGTGCCAGCTGATTAAAAAGAGCTGTCGTTAAAAATAGCACTGTAATGTCATTTTCAAGCAAATACGCTCCAAACCGATCAGGTGTCAGCATTGTCGATTTATCAATGATATGAAGGCTTGCGCCATTTAAAAGTGCCCCGAACATTTCAAAGGTGACGGCGTCAAAGCTGATAGATCCAGTCATAATAAACCGGTCATCACCGGACGCAGACGTGTAATTGCTGTTTCTGACAAGGGACACGACATTGCGATTCGTGATCATGACCCCTTTCGGCCGGCCTGTTGATCCTGAGGTATACATGATGTACGCAAGATCATCCGGGCTGGAGCTGATATTAATAGGGATATCGTTCTCTTCCATCAATCCCTGCGCATCTGAAATGATACATGTTCCTGAGAACGCAGCGTTTTGCTCCAATCCCTTTTGAACAATCAGCATTTTTGCCTGCGTTTCCTCAAGCATAAAGCTGACTCGTTCAGGCGGAAGCTCCGCATCAAGCGGGAGGTATGCTCCCCCTGCTTTTAATACGGCAAGCACACTGATCATGAATTCGGGAGAATGTGCAGCCAATATTCCGGCTGTCTCGTTTTTCCGAAATCCCTTTTGAATTAACTCTCTGGCGAGCGCATTAGAGCGTTTATCAAGCTCTTTATACGAAATAGACATATTGCCATACACAAGTGCGGTATGGTCTGGCGTCTTTTCTGCTTGTTCGCGAAATAAATCGATAATTGTATGATTCTTTGGATACTCCGTTTTTGTATTGTTGAACTGTGTGACAATCTGCTCTTTTTCTGTTGCATCAAGAAAAGAAAAATCAGCAATTGGCATATGAGGGTGCTGTGCAGCTGTGCTAAGCGCTTGCGTAAATTGCCTCTTGATACAGCTGATCCAGGCAGCATCGTAAACGAATGCATTATAGCTGAACTTGATGACAAGCTCTTCGCCAGGAGCAACGACAAGATTAAAGTTATATCCTGATTGCTCGGATACTTGAACTTGATCGATTTGCAGCGGTGAATCGGTTTGATCAGCGGAATCGGCGATTTTCTGCTGTAACGGATAGTTTTCAAAGACGATAATGTGATCAATCAGTTCCTGTTTTAATGCGGTGTTTGCCTGAATATCAAATAAAGGCTGGCAGGTAAACGGCTCAGCTTCCAGCATTTCTTTCTGGCAGCGTATGAGCAGCTCGTGAAACGTTTCGTCTTGGTGTGTTTTAATTCGAATCGGTATGGTATTGATAAACAACCCTATCATTTGCTCCACGCCTGGGATTTCTGACGGTCTTCCTGATACAACTGCGCCAAACACAACGTCGTCTGTGCGGTTATATTGCTGCAGCATCACACCCCAGACTGCCTGAATAAGGGTAGCGAGCGTGACGCCGTGTTGTTTGGCAGTCTCTTTCAGCTTGTCTGTCAGTGGTTTATTTAATGAAAATATCAAATCTTCACGGTGATAACCTTCTTTTGTTTCTTTATCAGACACACGAGGCAGAGGTGATGGAGCGCTGTAGTTTTTTAAATAGGTATCCCAGTAGGCCGCTGCTTTTTCTTTGTCTCGGTTTGTCAGCCATGAAATATAGGTGCTGTACGGACGGACAGGGTCTAATGAAAGCGGTTTTCCTGCATGAATCGATTGATAAATTTGCATAAATTCCTGCATAACGATACCTAGGCACCATCCGTCCATTAAAATGTGATGGTGACTCCAGATACAGACATGCTCATCTTTAGCTGTTTTGAATAGAGAAATCCGCATCAGCATGTCTTTTTGCAGATCAAAGCCTTTTTGCTTGTCCTTCTCTTTAAAGCGTTCAATATACTCATTCTGGTCGTTTGTCGGCAGATGAGAAATGTCTTCGCTGTTCAAATGGAATTCACGTTCTGTCATCACGACTTGCCGAGGTCCCGACAAATGCGGGACGTGCGGCAAAAACACGGTTCTGAAAATATCATGGCGGTCGATAATGGCTTGAATGCTGCGCTGGAACCAGTCATAGCTGAGGCTTCCTTTAATGGTGAAGAGCGACTGCTCAACATACGCCCCCTCCTCTTTACGGAGGAAGGAATGAAACAGCATCCCTTCCTGCATATGACTCAGAGGATAAATGTTCTTGATTTTTTTAATGGTATTCATAGTGTCTGCACCTTTCTTCACGGATTCATTAGTGAAAACTGAGCATATCAGCGATCTCTTGCAGGGCGTCCTCGGTCAGTTCTTGATCATCAAAATCACTGATCGTCTTTTCTGTTTCGCTTTTGTTCTGGCAGTGTTCGATCAGCTGTAATAAAAATTGACGGCATGTTTCGCTAAGCTGTTCGATGGTTTTGCGCTGAAAGCGGGCATTGTCATAAGTCATATTGACAGTCAATTTTCCTTCTGCAGCGATTGCGCTGATATCCAGCGACTGTTCACGGTTCCATGTTGTGCTGATATCACCTCCGGCACCCAGCGGAGAGAATGAGAAGGCGTCCTCCTCAGGTACTTCAGCTGTGCGGCCGCTTTCAAATTGACCAAGATAATTAAAGCTGATTTCTGGTGCACCTGTGAAATTGATGTCTTTTTTGCCAGGCGGAGTCAAATATTTGATGACACCGTAGCCGAATCCTTTGTCAGGTACACGTCTCAGTGTATCTTTTGTTGTTTTTAGCACATGAACCATGCTTTCTTCCGAATCTGGCAAGTCTGCGTTCAGTTTAATCAATAACGGATAAATGGCGGTAAACCATCCAATCGTCCGGCTCACATCTATTCCTTTTAATACATCCTCTCGCCCGTGGCCCTCTAATGATAGTTTGAAGGCGGATTGATTGGTCCAATGGCGCAGCGCAAGAATGACAGAAGCGAGCAGCATGTCCTGCGTATCAGTGTTATATGCGCTGTTGGCATCTTTTAAGAGTGCTGCTGTCTCTTTCTCGTTTAAGGTAAACGAAATCGTGGACCGTTGTCCCTCGTGTGCTCTAGTTCCATCAATGTGATCAAAAGGCAATGCCTCTGTTTGATACTCTTCGGCCTCGCGCCAATACTTGAGCTGTTTCATGAGCTGCTGGCTTTCAGCGTAGTCAGAGAGCTTTTTCGTGTACGCTTTAAATGAGCTTGTTTTAGGAGGCAGCTGAATCTCTTTCCCGCCGCCTGCAGCTTGGCGATACCCTAAAGCCAAATCTTCAAGCAGAACCCGCCATGAGATGCCGTCAACGACGAGGTGATGAGCCGATAAAAATAAGAAATCACCGTCAATTGTGTGGAAAAGACCGGCTTGCAGCAGCGGACCATTCTTCAAATCCATTTTCTGCTGAATATCAAGTACATGGCGTTTGATAATAGGCTCATACGCTCTATTTCCATCAGTGCCGTCCGGAGCTGACAAATCAATCATCTGAAGGCCGTACAACGCGTCGTCCGAATGACTGAGCGGCCGATTATATTGATCCCACTTTCCTTGTTCATTCTGTGTAAACACCATTCGCAGCGCATCATGATGACACGTTATTGCTTTTAACGTTTTTCGCAGTGCGTCTTCTTGTACAGAGGTGCTTCGATGCAGCATTACGGACTGATTAAAATGGTGTTTTTCTTTTATATCTTGAGAAAGAAACCATTTTTGAACAGGCGACCATTGTACGTCTCCCTCAACCGCAGCTTGGCTGGAACTTGTATCTGAATCACGGATATAAGCTGCCAATTCTTGAATGGTCGGATGGCTAAACAAATCTTTCACTGCCATTTGCTTGCCTATCCGGTGAAGCCGCGCAGATACCTGTAACGCTTTGATTGAATCTCCGCCAAGTTCAAAGAACGAATCAGCTGTTCCGATCTTTTCTGCCCCCAGTACTTCTTTCCATATATCTGCCAGTATTTGTTCCATTTTGCTGGATGGCGGGAGGAATGGACGTTCACCTTCGTGGTTGTATACAGGTTTTGGAAGTGCTCCGCGATCCAGCTTGCCGTTTGGTGACAATGGAAGTGAGTCCAGTTTTTCAATAAACGCAGGGTGCATAAACACCGGCAGCTTGTTTTGTAATTCTGAGCGTACAGCATTTGTGCTCAACCCTGGTTTTGTCACCACATAAGCGCTTAATTCGGTTTGTCCTGACGCTGTTACATGAGCAACTACTGCGGCGTCTTTTACACCCTTTATACACCGGATGACCGATTCAATTTCTTTCGTTTCTACACGGTATCCTCTGATTTTGACTTGATCATCGATTCTTCCGAGATATTCGAGTGTACCGTCGGCCATCCATCTGGCGGCGTCTCCTGTTCGGTACATTCGTGCTTCGGGTTTAAATGGATTCTGCGTGAATGCTCTCTCTGTCAGTTCTGGAAGATTAACGTACCCTCTTGCAAGCCCTGTTCCTGCTATACAAAGCTCTCCCGCAACACCGATTGGCTGAAGCTGATGATTGCTATTTAAAATCAGCACTTGAGTTCCGTCAATCGGCTGGCCGATGCTTACGTATGCCTGCTTTTCCATATGTCTCATGACGGTAGTCGCCACGCTGTTTTCTGTCGGTCCATATTCGTTGGCGAGTTCGGTATGCGGACATATAGCTAAGCTGCGGGCGATCAATTCGCGGTCAGCCGCTTCTCCCGCCAGTGTGACGACTCTAAGCGTCTTTACATCTTCCGGCTGCACTACGTCCAAAAGCGCTCGATATAAAACAGGCACAATAATCATATGTGTAATCCGTTGACGAGACAGCTGATGCTTAATGGCCAGAATATCCTTCGCTTCCTCTTCATGAAGCAAAACGGCTTTTGCACCTGACAAAAGCGGTGTAAACATACTAGTTATAAAGCCGTCAAATGAGAAAGAAAAGAGCTGCAGAATGGTATCTGTCTCGTTGAATGCATAAGCGTTTCGCCGCCACTGAAGAGTGTTAGCAATCCCTTTATGCTCGACCATTACCCCTTTTGGACGGCCCGTCGTTCCTGAAGTATAAATGATATAAGCCAAATGATGGGCAGACGACATTTGCGGCAGCGGCGATTTGTCGTCTTCCTCTACGCTTTCTATCGTCAAGATCTCTCCTTCAAAGTCAGCAAGTACTCCCAGATCCGCTTCATTTATTGTCATCAGCAGTTTCGTTCCGCTGTCGCTGAGGATATAGCGTTTCCGTTCTTTCGGGTATTCAGGATCAATGGGAACGTAACAGCCTCCGGCTTTCCACACACCAAGTATGGATGCTATCATACTGAACGAACGATGCATCATGATGCCTACTGGTGTGTCCGGCTTAACACCTCGGCTGCGCAATGCACGTGCGATTCCATTGGACCACTCGTCAAGCTCCTGATAAGTGAGTGTTTTGTCTCCGCTGACAAGTGCAGAAGCTTTTGGTGTTCGTGCAGCTTGCTGCTCAAACAATTGACTGATTGTTTGAACTCCGTATTGATTCGCTTGCCCGGTGTTAAACTCATTAAGCAGCTGGTGCCGCTCTTCTTGGGTCAGGATGTCGATATGGTTGAGTGTCACCTTCGGGTTTTTGCCGATGATGCTAAGTACATTTGTTAAATGCGATGCCCAGCGTTCAATGGTGGTTTTCTCGAACAATGCGGTTGAATATTCAAAAAGGAAATGAATGTTTCCGTCGCCCTCAGATGCCTGTAGTGTCAAATCGAATTTAGAAACGAGATGAGAAACTTGTGCCGGCTTCATTTGCAAATCATGAAGATGCAATGGCTCGTAATCATTATTTTGAACAACTAACATCGCATCAAACACTGGGTTCCGGCTCATATCTCGTGTCAATTCAAGCTTATCGACAAGCTCTTCGAACGGGTAATTCTGGTGCTCAAAGGCTTCCAATGCTGTCTCACGCACTTCCTGCAAATACTGTACGAATGGCTTCCCGCCCTCCGGGCGCGTCCGAAGCGCCAGCGTGTTCACAAACATGCCGAGTATCGGCTCAAGATCCTTGTGCGGCCGGCCGGCGATTGGCGAGCCGACGATGATATCTTCCTGTCCGCTTAAGCGTGACAAGAACGCGGTGTAAGCCGCAAGGAGCACCATGTACAGTGTGCTTCCGTTTTCTCGTGCCAGCTTGTGAAGGCCTGATGCAACCTCTGGTTCCAGCGTAAATGAGACCTTGTCACCCGCGAAGCTTCGCACCGGCGGGCGGGCATGATCAGCGGGGAGATCCAGCACAGGCAGCTCGCCCTCGAGCTGCTTCAGCCAGTACGCCTCCTGCATTTTGTACGCGTCTCCTGTTTTGAATCCTTCTTGCCATACGGCATAATCTTTATATTGAATGCGCAGCGCCGGAAGCTTCCGATTATTGTACAGCTCGCCGAATTCTTGAATCAGAATGTTGACGGAAACACCGTCTGAAATGATGTGATGCATATCAACCAGCAATAGGTGCCGCTCATCTGATACCTTTACGATTTGGGCACGGAACAGCGGCGCTTGGCTGAGATCAAACGGTTTGATAAATGCGGCTGCGGCCTCCTGTTCGGTTCGTTCGCCGAGAACTGTAGTCTGTAACGTAAACGGCACCTCGTCATGGATGCGCTGCACCGGATCGCCTCCTGCGTCCTGTTCGAAGGAGGTCCGAAGCGACTCGTGGCGCTTGATCAGCTCTTTGAAAGCTCTCTCCATCCTTTCAGGGTTGAGCTTCCCTTCGAGCTCTAACACAGCCGGCATATTGTAGCCTGTCCCTCCGTCCTCCAGCTGCTGAAGGACATAAATCCGCTTTTGGGCAGAGGAAACCGGATAGGTTTCCTGTTTTTCAGCGGGCTTAATCGCTTCATATGGACTGTCCGTTCCTTCACGGATAACGGTAGCCAGTCCTTCTACCGTCGGATGGGCAAACACATCTTTTAGCGGCACCTGTACATCGAATTCTTTGGTGATCCGTGAGACAAGCGCCGTTGCTTTTAAGGAATGTCCCCCGCGGTCAAAAAAGTTGTCGTGAATCCCGACAGGGCCATTTTTCAGCACGTCCTCCCACAGCTGAGAAAGCTTCATCTCAGTCACGTTTCTCGGCGCTGTGTAGGTCTCCGCATCTGCCGCTCCGCCAGGAGCTGGCAGGGCGTTTCGGTCGAGCTTTCCGCTTGGCGTAACCGGCCACTGTTCCATCTCTATCATATAGGCTGGGACCATGTAGCCCGGCAACAGTCTCTCAAGCTGCGCTCGGACTTCGTTTCTTTGGAGCCCTTCTACATAAGCGCATAATTCCGGCTCCCCGCTGTCTGTCCGTACGGTAACGGCCGCCTCTCTTACACCTTCTATACTTCTTAGTGCCGCTTCAATTTCTCCCGGCTCAATCCGGTAGCCGCGGATTTTCACCTGATCATCCGTGCGCCCGAGGAATTCAACATTCCCGTCAGGGAGCCAGCGCGCCACATCCCCGGTTTTGTACATGCGTTCACCCGGGTAAAACGGGTCTTCAAGAAAACGCTCCTCCGTTAATGCCGGCCGATTCAAATAACCTCTGGCAACACCCGCTCCGGCTATGTACAGTTCGCCGATACATCCAACAGGCAGCATCCGCTGATTCTGATTCAGGAGATATAATCTGACATGATGAACAGGTTTTCCAATTGGGATCCGTTCAAGTTTTTCATGCGGCGGACAATCAAAGAATGCAGCTTCTACGGTTGCTTCCGTTGGCCCATAGGAATTGGTTATTGAAACATTTGGAAGCAACTCGTAAAATCGGGAGACAAGATGGGTCCCCAGCTGTTCTCCCCCAGAAAACACTCGCTTGAGTCTGTTTGTCTTAATCGGTACAGAGCGATATTTTATATGTTCTAAAAATGCATGGAGCATTGAAGGCACAAAATGCATAGCTGTGATCTTTTGTTCTTCTATGGCCTTCGCGATCACTTCAGGTTCTTTTTCGCCTCCCTGAGGAAGCAGATAAACAGAAGCTCCGGCATAAGGCCACCAAAACAGCTCCCATATTGAAGCATCGAATGAATATGATGTTTTGTGCATAATCATATCTGAATGCTTTAGCTGATAGCGGGACTGTAGGGAATTCAAAAAATTCACCGCTGATCGATGTTCAATTTCAACACCCTTAGGCATCCCGGTAGAGCCGGATGTATAGATGACATAGGCTAAAGATTGCGGGAGAACATCCACATTCGGATTGGACAAACGATGTGCCAGTCCGCTATTTGTCTGATTGAGATAGACAATCTCTCCTGTAAATTCCGGAACATGAAGGCCGGCAGACTGAAGCAGGAGAATGTTTGTACCGCTGTCCTCCAGCAGAAAGCTGATTCGTTCTTCCGGATAATCCGGGTCGATGGGCAGATAAGCGCCGCCAGCTTTAAGAATGCCATAAATGCCAAGCAGCATTTCAGGTGAACGCTTTCCTATAATGGCAACAGTCGTTTCGGGTTTTACCCCCCGTCCGATCAGCTCCCAGGCGATACGGTTAGCCTGTTCGTTCAATTCTTTATAGGTCATCACTCCATCTTCGAAGATAACGGCCGCCTGATCAGGCGTTTTTTCTGCCTGCTGTTCGAGTGCATAGTGGAGCGTTTGATTCATTGAATAGCCCGTCTCCTCAAACAGATGGCATGATTCAATGAAATCTCGCTCTTCTTCTTTTGTTAAGATTGGAATATTGTCCAATTCTGTTTCAGGACTGGCAGCTGTATGTTCCACAAGCGTGGTGAAAAGGCTGGCCCACCTTTGGATGGTTTCTTTCTCAAACAAAGCTGTACTGTATTCAAACTGACAGAAAAGCTCGGAATCATGCTCTGTAACGTATAGGGAAATATCAAATTTTGATATTGGGTGCTCCAAGTCGTTCCACTGAAGCTGTACATCATTCATTTTTAGCTTTTGCTGTTCCATATTCTGAAGGACTAGCGTTGTGTCAAACAAAGGATTCCGGCTCATTTCCCGCTGCACACCGAGTTTGTCCACAAGCTCTTCAAACGGGTAATCCTGATGCTCATACGCTTCTAGTGCCGTCTGTCTGACTTCTTTCAGAAATTCCTCAAATGTCTTATTACCCGCCGGGCGTGTGCGGAGAGCCAATGTATTGACGAACATCCCAAGAACAGCTTCAAGGTCGGCATGGGGCCGTCCGGCGATAGGTGAACCAATCACGATATCATCCTGACCGCTTAACCGAGACAAAAAGGCTGAATACAAAGCGAGAAGCGTCATATAAAGCGTGCTTCTGTTTTTATGGGCGAGCCGCTTTATGCGGGCCGTGATCTCTTTGTCCAATTGAAAGGTTACTTTCCCGCCTATGAATTGCCGTTCTGCCGGACGTCGTTTATCTGTTGGAAGCTCCAGTATAGGAAGGTCCCCGCTAAACTGCTGCTGCCAGTAAGTCTCCTGCTTTTGGTACGAGTCTCCCTTTTTAAATTTCTGTTGCCATACGGCGTAATCTTTATATTGGATCCGCAATGGCTTAAGCTGCCGGTTTGCATAAAGATCGGTAAATTCTCGGATTAGGAGCTGAACGGATACGCCATCTGAAATGATATGGTGCATATCCACCAGCAATACATGCTTCTCGTTTGACACTTCTATAAGGCCTGCTCTAAATAATGGCGCCTGGCTGAGATCAAAGGGACGGACAAATCCCTCGATAGTGGTCTCTTTACTTAACGTAAACGGCACTTCGGTGTGGATACGCTGAACCGGCTCGTCATCAGCTCCGGATACAAAGGAAGTTCGAAGCGGCTCATGCCGATTGATCAGTTCTTTACATACAGCAGACAGTTTGGCGACATCCAGTGCACCTTCCAGTTCTAAGACCGCAGGCATGTTATAGGCGACACCCTCATCAAGCTGTTGAAGCACATACATTCGTTTTTGGGCCGAAGATACAGGATATGTATCCCTTTCTTCTGCTGGTTCAATTGCTGCATACGGATTTTGTTCTGCCTCTCGAATGATTGAAGCTAATCCTTCAACAGTCGGATGGGCAAAGATGTCCTTTAGCGGAACTTGCACATGAAACTCCTTAGCGATCCGTGACATAAGCACTGTTGCTTTTAACGAGTGGCCGCCATGGTCAAAAAAGTTGTCTTGGATGCCTATATGGCCATTATTCAGTACATCTTCAAATAGTTGTGAAAGCTTTGCCTCTAACAGATTTCGAGGGGCGGTATATGGGTTTCCGCTGATTGAAGCATCTGGCTCCGGAAGTGCTGCGCGATCTACTTTTCCGTTTGGGGTAAGAGGTATGCTGTCAACCCATATCCATTTCGCCGGAATCATGTATTCTGGGAGCTCACTAGCCATATAACTGCGTAAATCTATTGCGTTCAGCTTTTGTACACTGCAATAGTAAGCGCATAATTCATGTTCACCGTTTTGATCTTGCCAGATGAGAATGGCAGCCTCACTAATGTCCGGATGATTCATTAGCGTGACTTCGATTTCTTGCGGCTCAATTCGATAACCTCTGATTTTCACTTGATTGTCTGCCCGTCCGATATATTCGATGTTGCCGTCTTCAAGCCGTCTGGCCAAATCACCTGTCCGGTACATGATCACATCAGGCTTGAATGGATCGGATGAAAATTTGTCGCTTGTCAGTTTATCGTGATTGACATATCCTCTGGCAACACTTGCGCCGGAAATATAGAGTTCGCCTGGTACGCCGCATGGCTGAAGCTGTTTTTGATGATTCAAAATATATAGATCAGTACAGCCTATCGGTTTACCGATTGGCGGAAGCTCAGGAATAGGGTCTCCAGGATGAATGGTATACGTAGATACCACATGAGTTTCTGAAGGTCCGTAATGATTGTGCAGGTGTATGCCGCGTTTACGCAACACATCTTGGAAAAGGTCTGAAATCATTAATTGTTCCCCGGCTGCGATCAGGTGTTTGACGCCATCAGGAAACGAGTTCGCAAGTTCTCGCTCGCTGAAAATCATTTTGATAAAAGCAGTTGGGAGAAACACAATATTCGTCTGATGCTTGTTTATAAATGCAAACAGCTGAGGCACATCTCTTTTTATGGCTTCTGGCACGATGTGCAGTGTGCCGCCTTTCAGAAGCGCAGAAAAAATTTCTTGATAGCAGACGTCGAAGGAAGGCGTCGCAAATTGCAGAACATCTGCTTCAAAGTCAATGCCGGAGTGAGTATATTCGAATTTCAGCAAGTTAGCCATGTTTCGATGCTCAAATTGAACACCCTTTGGTTTACCTGTTGTGCCTGATGTATAAATCATATACAGCAGATCGTCAGCATTGTTGACTGACTTTATGTTACTGCCGTCTACTTTGCTTTCGATATCTTCTGGATGAGTGATAATGTAATTGTCTTCTAACGATGAGGAAAGATGCGCTTGTGAAACAACATGCGAACAGCCGCAATCATGCAGAATATAACGGATTCTGTCAGCCGGGTAATGCGGATCAACCGGAACAATGGCGCCGCCTGCCTTTAAGATACCAAGAACACCTGTGATAAACGCCGCTGAGCGTTCCATCATAATCGCAACGGGTTCCTGTCTCACAACGCCTTTCATTCGTAAATGCCGTGCCAATCTGTTAGCCGCTTTATTCAGTTCTCTGTATGTTAATGAGCAGGCTTGATCAATTACAGCATAAGCATCTGGTGTCTTTTCCGCTTGCTTTTCAAACATGGCATGGATGGTTTCGTAAACTGGTGTTTGATCTGTGATTTCTCCAATCAGCTGCCGCTTTTCAGTATCTGTCGTGATATCGATTTCTTCAGGTGGAAGATTCGGATTATTTAAGATTTGTGATACAGCATTCAGAAGATGCTCTTTGACAGAGAGCACAAAAGACCGATCGTGCTGCTCCGCATCATAGTTCATTTTGATATGAATTTCTTCCCCTGGCGCCACCATAAGATAAAAGCTGTAGTTGGTTTCATCTGCGACAGTGAAATTATGAATCTGAAAAAGATCAGAAGCATGTTCCTGTTTGTTCAGCATTTGAATCTCTTGCTGCACCGGATAGTTTTCAAATACGAGAATATGATCAATCAGCCCTTGTTTAACAGCTGAGCGGGATTGAATCTCATATAAAGGGTGGTAGCTGTACGCTTCAGCGGCAAGACGGTCTTTTTGCATATCTTTTATAAGTTGAAGAAATGGCGTTTTTGCCCCCTGCACCCGAACCGGCATCGTATTAATGAAAAGACCTACCATATGTTCAATGCCTTCGATTTCTGCGGGTCTTCCTGAAATGACAGAACCGAATACGGCGTCATCGTTATTATTATATTTTTGTAGCAGAATGCCCCAAATGGTATGAAAAATCGTACTGAGTGTCACTTCTTCTCTTGCAGCAAGCTCTGAAAGCCTGCTGCTTTCTTCCTTAGAGAATGAAAATGTAACGTGTTCCTGCCTGCTTTTTCCCTTTGTTTTTTTCTGCTTCGGGAGCACGGTTTGCTGTTCGTGGCCGGAAAGATAATGGTCCCAATAAGAAACCGCCTGCTCTTTGTCTTGCTCCATCAGCCATTTGATATACTTTCCGTATGGCTGGACCGGCTCCAATGTTATAGGGGATGCATTTACATAAGATGCGTAAATATGCAGAAACTCCTTTAGCACAATGCTGAGGCACCAACCGTCCATCATGATGTGATGAAAGGTCCAAATACAAGTGTACTGGCTCTCTCCTGTTTGAATCAGAGCGATGCGCATGAGCACATCCTTTTGCAAATGAAACCCCCGGTCCCGGTCCTTTTCTTTCCATTGCTCGATAAACTGTGATTGCTCCGCCTCGTTTAAATGAGTAATGTTTTCTTCCAGTACGATGACATTTCGTTCTCTCAGAACAACCTGCTGGGGGGAGGAAACATTTTGGCTGATAAAAATCGTTCTGAAAATATCATGTCTTTCTACAAGAGCGTTGATGCTGTTTTGAAAAAACTGCGGGTTGACTTTTCCTTCTATTGTAAAAGAAGCTTGCTCAACATACGCCTGTGAATCTTTTTGCAGGAGGGAATGGAAAAGCATTCCTTCCTGCATGTAAGACAGCGGATAAATATCCTGAATTGAATTCGCTTTTGTCATGTTCATGTCTCCTGTCACGATTTTCTACAATTCTTCCACCAAGCTGGTTATGCTGTCCAAGTCCTCTGCCGTTAATGATTGACTGCTGAAATCGCTCAGTGTCTTTTCTGCTTTCTGTTGACCGGCGCAGTGTTTCATAATGTCCAGCAAAAAGTGTTCAATCCTGTTAATAAGCTGTTCCATTGTGTTTCTGTGAAAGCGGGCTGGCGGATAACTAAGATTGAAATGGAGCTTTTTGTCTGCTGCCATTGCACTCATCTCGATGATTTGCTCGCGCTTCCATGTATGAGTGATATCCTTTCCGCTACCAAGGCTTGATGGGCGGAAGGTGTCCTGTCTTTCGATGTCGTTGAACTGGCCCAAATAGTTAAAGCTGATTTCAGGTGTTTTTGAAAACGTAATGCTTTTATTTTCAGGGTGTGTAAGGTATTTCAGCATACCGTAACCTACCCCTTTGTTTGGTATCCGGCCCAGTGTATCTTTAACGGTTTTTACTGAGGTTCCGAGCTCATCCCTATGATTTTCAAAGCTTATGAGGGCCGGGTACATGGATGTAAACCAGCCGACCGTCCTGCTTATATCTAACTCTGGCAGAATGTGTTCTCTCCCGTGTCCTTCCATAGCGATACGGAGCTTGCTTCCTCCTGTCCATTCACAAATCGCCAAGGATGCTGCGGTTAACAGAATATCTTGTGTATCTGTGCCATAGGCGTGATTGACGTTTTGCAGCAAGACGGCGGTGTCTGCTTCAGTCAGTGAAAAGCTTAATGAGTCCCTTTTGCTGAAGTCGATGTTCACATGATGCGGTATTTCATAGGGCAGTTCTGCGGCTTGCTGTTCTTCTACACTTCGCCAATACGCCTCTTCGCGAATCAACTTACTGCTTTGGGCATATTCCTGTATGCGTCTTGCGTATTCCTGGTAGGAATCCGTTTTAGGCGGAAGCTGGATCGTCTGGCCTGCAGCAGCTTGTTGATATCCGGCTGACAAATCCTCCAGCAAAATCCGCCATGAGACACCATCAACGACAAGGTGATGGATCGCAAGGAACAAGTAATCTCCGGTCAGTGTTTTAAACAAAGCGGCGTGCAACAATGGTCCTTCCTGCAAATTGATGCTTTGCTGAAGATCGGCAACTTCTTGTTTGATTTTCGTCTCCCAGCCGCTTTCTGACTGTGAAAGATCAGAGATTCTTAAGCTGTATAGCTGTGACTCATGAATGCCTTGGTTGATTTGAATCCATCGCTTGTCATCGTTGCGATAAACCATCCGAAGCGCATCATGATGCTCCGCCAGTTTTTTCAAGGCTGGTCTAAGGGCGTTTTCAGACAAACGTCCAGAATGGAATAGCATGACAGACTGATTGAAATGGTGTCTTTCTTCAATATCTTGTGAAAAAAACCATTGCTGAACAGGCGTCCAAGGAACGTCACCCTGAATGGGTCCTTGCTCTATGATTCTCTCTGACTTACGGATAAATGGTGATAAGTCCTTTATCTTTGGATGACGGAATAAATCACTTACCTGCAAGCTTAGTCCATAGCGCCCAAGGCGTGCAGAAACTTGAAGGGCTTTGATTGAATCTCCGCCCAATTCAAAAAACGAATCCTCTATTCCGATCCTCTGGATGCCTAGAACCTCCTGCCAGATCAATGCCAGCTGCTCTTCAAGTTCGTTGCGTGGCGGGATGTATGTTTGTTTAGATGCGAAATCTGGTTCAGGCAGTGCTTTCCGGTTCAATTTGCCGTTCGATGTGAGCGGAAGATTCTCCATTTCAATGATATACGCCGGAATCATATAATTAGGCAGTGAACACGCGAGAAGTGAACGCACTTGTTCAGCATTCGTGCCTGCTTTTACGCTGATATAGCCAAACAGCTCTTTGCTCCCGGTCTGGGCTGTACGTGCTAACACTGCGGCTTCTTTGACCCCGTCTATTTGACGAAGTGCTGATTCGATCTCACCCAGCTCCACACGATAGCCTCTGACTTTTACTTGATCATCAATACGGCCAACGTACTCAATTGTGCCGTCAGGAAGCCAGCGCGCCAGATCACCTGTGCGATACAGTCGATCGCCAGGTGCAAATGGATGTGGGACAAATTTCTCTTTCGTTAAATCAGGACGGCCCAAATATCCTCTGGCGACGCCATCTCCGCCGACACAAAGTTCACCGACAGCTCCGACCGGCTGCAGCACTCCCCATTGATTTAAGATATAAGCGGTGGAATTACCAACCGGCCGCCCGATCGGAATGGAAAGTTCATATGTTTTTTGAATGTGAAGGCATGTCGAAAAAGTTGTATTTTCGGTAGGGCCATATCCATTCCATATAGATACTTCAGGGCAGACATTTCTGATTCGATTGACGTGGCTCGGCGACAAAGCTTCTCCGCCAATAATCAAATGTTTCAGCTGTGAAAATGTTTGTTCATTTTGTTCTGTCAAATGATTGAATAGAGAAGATGTCAGCCAAATCGTTGTGATTCCTTGATGTTCTATGTACCTCTTAAGCTGATGGGAATCGAGAAATGTTTGTTGATCGGACAGATGCAAAGCGGCACCATTTAGCAGCGGTCCGAAAATTTCAAATGACCCAACGTCGAAACCGATTGATGATGTCATCAGAAGGCGGTCTTCAGGTGTAAATGTAATATAATTGCTGTTTTTAACAAGACGAATTACACTTCGCTGCTCAATCATGACACCCTTTGGTTTACCGGTTGATCCAGAGGTATAAATGATATATGCGAGTGAATGTGGCCCTGCTGAAGAATCAACGTTCTTCGTTTTTTCTTGCTTTTGAATATCTTCGATTATGATTTGTTCACATTCAATGTCTAATAGTTGTTTTTCTGTTTTTTCAGATTGAAGGAGTAATGCCGCCCCGCTGTCTGACAGCATATAAGCTATTCGTTCAACAGGCAGATCAGAAGCAATAGGCAGATAAGCTCCCCCGGCTTTTAGAATGCCCAGCATTCCTGCAATGAGTTCTGGTGTTCTGCCTGTCAACAAGGCTACAACACTATCAGGCCCTACGCCCTTTATCTGTAGAACTGAGGCAATTTGATTTGCCCAGCTGTTCAGGTCCTCGTAAGTGAATACTTGGGTGTCGCTGACAATTGCTACAGCATTAGGCGTTTGTTCTGCCTGCATTTCAAAGAGTCTGCTGATGGTTTCATTTCTTGGATAATCTATTTTTGTACGATTGAGCTCGTGGATAAGGTAATGGGTCTCATCCTCATTCAGGATATTTATTGTTCCGAGAGCGGCTTTGTTGTCTTTGATGATGGAGAGTAACATATTGATGAAGTATTGAAGCCACTTTTCTATCGTTTTTTTCTTATATAAGTCAGTACTAAACTCCATTTGGAACGTCAGCAAACCGCGGGGCTGTTCCTGGGCATATAGGGTTAAATCAAATTTGGACGTTTGATGCCCATTGTTTGCTGCAGGTTTGAGACAAAGTTCATCCAGCTCCAACGATTCCTGATCCATATTTTGAAGAACAAACATTACGTCAAACAGCGGATTTCTGCTCATATCTCGTGTCAATTCAAGCTTATCAACAAGCTCTTCGAACGGGTAATCTTGGTGCTCAAAGGCTTCCATTGCTGTCTCGCGCACTTCCTGCAAGTACTGTACAAACGGCTTCCCGCCCTCCGGGCGCGTCCGAAGCGCCAGCGTGTTCACAAACATGCCGAGTATCGGCTCAAGATCCTTGTGCGGCCGGCCGGCAATTGGCGAGCCGACGATGATATCTTCCTGTCCGCTTAAGCGTGACAAGAACGCGGTGTAAGCTGCAAGGAGCACCATGTACAGTGTGCTTCCGTTTTCTCGTGCCAGCTTGTAAAGGCCTGATGTAACCTCTTGATCCAGCGTAAATGAGACCTTGTCACCCGCGAAGCTTCGCATCGGCGGGCGGGCATGATCAGCCGGAAGATCCAGCACAGGCAGCTCGCCCTCGAGCTGCTTCAGCCAGTACGCCCCCTGCGTTTTGTACGCGTCTCCTGTTTTGAATCCTTCTTGCCATACGGCATAATCTTTATATTGAATGCGCAGTGCCGGAAGCTTCCGATTATTGTACAGTTCGCCGAATTCCCGAATCAGAATGTTGACGGAAACACCGTCTGAAATGATGTGATGCATATCAACCAGCAACAGGTGCCGCTCATCTGATACCTTTACGATTTGGGCACGGAACAGCGGCGCTTGGCTGAGATCAAACGGTTTGATAAATGCGGCTGCGGCCTCCTCTTCGGTTCGTGCGCCGAGAACTGTAGTCTGTAACGTAAACGGCACCTCGTCATGGATGCGCTGCACCGGGTCGCCTCCTGCGTCCTGTTCGAAGGCGGTCCGAAGCGACTCGTGGCGCTTGATCAGCTCTTTGAAAGCTCTGTCCATCCTTTCAAGGTTGAGCTTCCCTTCGAGCTCTAACACAGCCGGCATATTGTAGCCTGTCCCTCCGTCCTCCAGCTGCTGAAGGACATAAATCCGCTTTTGGGCAGAGGAAACCGGATAGGTTTCCTGTTTTTCAGCGGGCTTAATCGCTTCATATGGACTGTCCGTTCCTTCACGGATAACGGTAGCCAGTCCTTCTACCGTCGGATGGGCAAACACATCTTTTAGCGGCACCTGTACATCGAATTCTTTGGCGATCCGTGAGACAAGCGCCGTTGCTTTTAAGGAATGTCCCCCGCGGTCAAAAAAGTTGTCGTGAATCCCGACAGGGCCATTTTTCAGCACGTCCTCCCACAGCTGAGAAAGCTTCATCTCAGTCACGTTTCTCGGCGCCGTGTAGGTCTCCGCATCTGCCGCTCCGCCAGGAGCTGGCAGGGCGTTTCGGTCGAGCTTTCCGCTTGGTGTAACCGGCCACTGTTCCATTTCTATCATATAGGCTGGGACCATGTAGCCCGGCAACAGTCTCTGAAGCTGTGCACGCACTTCGTTTCTTTGGAGCCCTTCTACATAAGCGCATAATTCCGGCTCGCCGCTGTCTGTCCGTACGGTAACGGCCGCCTCCCTTACGCCTTCTATGCTTCTTAGTGCCGCTTCAATCTCTCCCGGCTCAATCCGGTAGCCGCGGATTTTCACCTGATCATCCGTGCGCCCGAGGAATTCAACATTCCCGTCAGGGAGCCAGCGCGCCACATCCCCGGTTTTGTACATGCGTTCCCCCAGGTAAAACGGGTCTTCAAGAAAACGCTCCTCCGTTAATGCCGGCCGATTCAAATAACCTCTGGCAACACCCGCTCCGGCAATGTATAGTTCGCCGGCGACACCGGAAGGCTGTACGGCTAAATGCGGATCTAAAACATACAAACGCGCACCAGGTACGGGCTTCCCAATCGGAATCCGCAAACGGTCTCTGTCCCGTTCTGGATCTAACACGTAAAATGCCGCGTCTACCGTGGCTTCTGTCGGCCCGTAGCCATGGATTAATGATACCTGCGGCAATACAGAAGCAAAACGGGCTGCCGTACGCGGCGCAAGCGGTTCACCTCCGGCGAATACACGCTTTAGGCTTGTCCTGTCACTCAGCCTTTCGATTTCCGCTTGATCGAGAAAGCTGTTCAGCATAGCCGGAATAAAATGAGCCGTTGTCACGTTTTCCTGATGAATGGCTTGTACGATCAATGCGGAGTCTTTTTCCCAGCCGGGCGGAAGCAGATACGCCGAAGCACCGGAAAGAGCCCACCAAAACAGCTGCCACACAGACGCATCAAAGGAAAAAGAGGTTTTCACCATGACAATGTCATCTTCCGAAAGCCGAAACTGGTGCTGCATGCCGGTCAGAAAGGAAACAGCCTGGCGGTGCTCAACGGCCACTCCTTTCGGCTGCCCGGTAGAGCCCGATGTATAGATGACATAGGCGAGAGATCCGTCGCTAACAGAAGCAGACACATGACGTTTTACTTCTTCACACTCAAGAGATGTCATGTCCACTTCAAGCGTTTCGCCAGAAAAGTTTGGTGCGGAGCATCCCGGCTGTGTCAGCAAGAGCGATGCCCCGCTGTCTTTCAGCATGTAGCTCAGCCGCTCCTTTGGATACGCAGGATCAAGCGGCAAATACGCCCCTCCGGCCTTCAATACAGCAAGGACAGCGATCAGCATGTCAGGTGAGCGTTCAGACAGGACACCGACGATACTTTCGTTTGTGACGCCGCGTGCCGCAAGGTGCGCAGCCAGCCGGCTGGCGTACATATCAAGCTCAGCGTATGTCAGCGAACCGCCTGAAAAGCGAATGGCCAGCCGCTCCGGTGTGACTGCCGCCTGTCGTTCAAACAGCCCATGCAGGGTTGGGGCTTCAGGTGAAACAGATACTGTCCTGTTATTTTGAGAAACGATTTTCCGTGTTTTGTCCTCATCTAGCAACGTCATCTTTGACACAGGAAGAGATGGATCAGAGATGACGTCAGAGACCATGTGCAGCAAATAATCTTTTATTTCGGACATCATGCTTGGTTGATAAGCGCTGGTCTGAAAATGAATCCGAACGTACAAGGTACGGCCTGGGATCACTTTGACACTGCAACTATAATTGGTCACCTCTTCCATCTCAAAATCTTTGACGGAGAAATCAAATGACCCCGCTTGATTCAGCTCTTCGATCTCTTGCTGGGTAGGTGTATTTTCAAAGACGATAATATGATCGATCAACTCTTGCTTTAGAGCACTCTGCGCCTGAATATCATACAAGGGAAAGTAACTATAGGCTTCTGCCTCATTCATGTCCTTTTGCATTCTCCTGACTAGGTCAGAAAAAGACAGAGAATCACTTTGGGCTCGAATAGGAATGGTATTGATAAAAAGCCCGACCATGTTTTCCACATCTTTTAGCTCAGAAGGTCTGCCTGATATAACTGAACCGAACACAGCATCGCTGCTGCGATTGACCTTTTGAAGCATAATCCCCCATAAAGCTTGGAAAACAGTGTTTAGTGTCGCACCAGAAGCTGCTGCGATTTTCTGTAATTCGGCGGTTTCTTTTTCGGGAATGGCAAACGTGATCTGCTGTAGTGTCCCATTCGGAATTTGATCTGTTCTTTTCGGCAGGGGTGTAGATTTTTCGAAATGCTGAAGCCTCTTTTTCCAGTACTCAGCTGCTTCTTCACGATCTTGCTGCATCAGCCATTTAATATACGTCCCGTACGGCTGTACGGGAGGCAAATCAGGAAGCTGGCCTTTACCCAGCGCTTGATAAATATGGAGAAAGTCTTTAATGACGATGCCTAAACACCAGCCATCCATTAAAATATGATGGTGGCTCCAGATACAGACATAATGATCAGGCGCCCATTTTAAAATAGATATTCTCATCAGTACATCCGTTTGGAGATCAAAGCCTTTGGATTTGTCCTGCTTTTTGAATGCCTCGGTACAATGTTCTTTATCCCTTTCATTGAGATGGGAAATATCTTCAATATGAATAGGGCAATGACGTTGCTTGAGCACGACTTGACGAGGTTTGGCTACATTTTTATAGATGAATGCTGTTCGAAAGATATCGTACCTGTCAAAAACAGCATCCATACTTTTTTGGAAACGCTCCAAGTCAAGCTGTCCATGGATCGTAAAAGAAGCCTGTTCAAAATAAGCTCTCGACTGTTCATCATACAGTGAGTGAAAAAGCATCCCTTCCTGCATAAATGACAAAGGGTATATATCCTGTATTTCAGGTTGCTGCGGCATCAGTGAATCTCCTCTCCTATAGTTTGTTGACGGCTCCCATGATCTCACTCAATTCATCAAGCGTTAAGTCTTCATCAGTGAAATCAGATGCGCTCCACTCTTGGTTTTCTTTGCCGGTACAATGCTCAATGATGTTTTCCAGAGTCTGTTTAAAATGCCTGGAAAATGTTTGGATTGTTTTTTCCTCAAATTGAAACCTGTTATAGATGATGTGCATGTTCAGGCACCCCGAAGAAACGGCGCCGCTGATATCCAGTGCATAAGGACGCTCCCAGTTCGGGCTGATCTCATTTCCTGGCTTGATGTCAGACACCTCAAAGGCATTTGATTGAATATCCTGATCAAACTGGCCTAAATAATTAAAGCTGATTTCTGGGCTGTTTTTCTGAGAGCCCCATCTTTTGCTGATATATTTCAGCACGCCGTAGCCCGCGCCTTTATGCGGTATACGGTGCAGCATATCTTTTGTCTGTTTAATAAGGTGGCCCAGCCGCTCTTCTTTGTCCTTATGATCGGAATCTCTCATATCAAGCCACACAGGATAAATGGAGGTGAACCAGCCAACAGTTCTGCTAATATCGATGTCCTCAAGATATGATTCCCTTCCATGGCCCTCCATGCTGATTTTAAATTGGTTATTTCCCGTCCATTTCTGCAAAGCAAGACCTAAAGCTGTCAGAAGGATATCATTCATCTCCGTGCTGTAAGCTTTATGTGCAGCCGTTAATAGTAATTCTGTGTGATGGCGAGATAGCTCAAAATCAATCACTTCTGTATCTTTGAATGTGTTAGATGCTGCGTCATTGTCTTTTGGAATAGGCTGGATGTGACGGTTCTCGCACTCATCCCAGTACGCTGCTTCGCGCTGCACCTGGCGGCTTATAGAGTAGTCAGCTATTCTTTGTGAATACGTTAAATATGAATCTGTTTTTTGCGGCAGTTTAATAGATTCTCCTGAGACTGCCTGTTTGTAAGCTGTTGAAAAATCCTCAAACAAAATGCGCCAAGAAACCGCATCAACAACTAAGTGATGAATCGTTAGAAATAAATGGTCACCATTCTCGGTTCTAAACAATCCAGCGTGAAGTAAGGGGCCGGTTTCCAAACGAATATGTTCTTGCATCCGGCTGGCTGCTTCCTCAATCGTGTTCCGGGCTTCTGTTAGGCTATCCTTTACATCAAACAGTTCAAGTGCATATAGCTCCTCATCTGAAAGATCTATCCCTCTGTTTATCTGCACTTGCCTGCCATCTTCATGCCGGCATACGATTCTCAGTGCATCATGATGAGTCACAAGGCTTTTTAGTACTTTTCTAAGCGCAGCCTCATCAAATCGTTCAGCCCGGTAGATCATAACGGATTGGTTAAAATGATGGCTTTCCAGAGATTGCGAGAAAAACCACTGCTGGATAGGTGTCCAAGTAATCTCGCCTTCGACCGGGCCTTGGTCAATGGCGCGTACGTCTTTTCGAACCCGGGCGGACAGTTCACCAAGAGTCTGATGTTCAAACATCTCACGTACTGTCGTTTCAAATCCGCGCTGCTTCAGTCTGGCACAAACCTGCAGCGCTTTAATAGAGTCTCCGCCAAGCTTAAAGAAATTGGCGCTTACACCCAGCTCATCTACATTAAGAAGCTCTTCCCAAATTTCAGCCATCACCGTTTCAATCTCATTTCTAGGACTGATATCATCAGCTGTATAAGCTTGTTTTTCAGGCTCTGGCAGGGCTTTCTGATCGAGCTTTCCATTAACAGTCACCGGGATGCTGTCAATTTGTATCATACGGGCAGGCAGCATAAAGTCAGGCAAGGCGTTTTTTAGGTAAGTTCGGATGTCTGATATATTCGCAGCCTGTTGATCTTTTATCACCATATATGCATATATAGCTGTTTGCCCTTGCTCGTCTGCTCTGGTAATGACAGCCGCCTCTTTAATCATTGGATACTGAAGAAGTGCCGCTTGGATTTCGCCTAACTCAATACGGTGCCCTCTGACTTTCACCTGCTCATCAATGCGGCCTAAGTATTCCAGCTCGCCATTTGACAGGCGCTTAGCAAGATCTCCTGTTCGGTATAATCTGTCTCCCGGAAGATAAGGATTGGATACAAAACGGTCAGCGGTCAGCTCATCTCTGTTGAGATATCCCCGTGCCACACCTTCGCCGCCTATATACAGCTCCCCTGGAACTCCGGTCGGCTGCAGGTTCATATGGGCATCCATCACATGAGCCTGCAGAGTAGAAAGAGGCCGGCCGATATTGCTTTTATTTTTTGCAATGTCAGCTGAGGACAATTTTTTGAATGTTACATGGACCGTTGTTTCTGTAATACCGTACATATTAATCAAATCAGTATGAGGATATTTTTCATTCCAGCTTTGAAGCAATCCGGGCTGTAAGGCTTCGCCGCCAAAAATCACATAGCGGATGTTTAAATGATCTGTATGATTTTGGTCTTCAAGCATCAAGCCGTAAAAAGCAGTCGGGGTCTGATTGAGTACAGTGACGCGCTCTTTTTTTAACAATAATCGGAATGCTTGGGGGTCACGGGCTGTTTCTTTAGAGACCACGACTAATGTACTTCCGTTCAATAACGCACCGAACATCTCCCATACAGAGAAATCAAAGCAATAAGAATGAAATAACGTCCAGACGTCTTCATGGTTAAATTCAAAAGGCAGGTTTTGATGCTTCAAGAGACTGATCACATTGCGGTGCTCGACAATGACTCCCTTTGGCTGACCAGTCGTTCCAGATGTGTATATCACGTATGCGGGCTGATCCGTTACTATTTCTTCAATGTTTACATCAGCCGGAATTGAGTTGTTTTCACATTCATCGATATACAAAATATGCCCGGTGTAGTCTGCAGGTTTGTTTAGACCGCGCTCTGTCAGCAGCAGTTTTGCTCCGCTGTCATTGAGCATAAAGCTAATACGCTCCTTGGGATATTCAGGATCAATCGGCAAATAGGCCCCGCCAGCTTTTAAAATCGATAAAACGCCAATGATCATATCAGGTGACCGATCGAGCATCAGACCGACGATATCGCCAGTTCTGACCCCTTGTTTGATCAGCATAGCAGCTGCCCGCTCGGCTTTTTCATTCAGGTCTCGATACGTAAGCTGAGAATGGCCGCACACCACTGCGATATGCTCCGGATACTGAGCTACTTGCTTTTCAAATAAGCTTACTATGTTTTCATTTCTCGGATAAGCTGCATACTGCCCCATTTTTTCAAGGAGTAACCTACGCTCTGCAGCAGGAAGCAATTGCATGTTCGAAATTCTCATCTCAGTATCCGCCGTTACCCCTTTTACCAATTCAATAAAATAGGATGCCCACTGCGTAATGGTTTCTTCTTCAAAAAGAGCAGTGCTGTATTCAAAACGGCAGCGTATTCCACTCAGATGCTCCTCAGCATGTAATGTTAAATCGAATTTAGATATATCATGTTTAGGAGTGACAGACGAAATCGACAGACCAGGCACTTCGAACCGGAAATCTTCACTGCTTTGAAGCACAAGCATCGCATCGAACAGCGGGTTGCGATTTACCTCTCGATTTGTATCGAGCTTATCTGCCAGCTCCTCAAAAGGATAATCCTGATGCTCGTAAGCGGTCAGAGCCAGGTGGCGAATGTCATGCAAATAGGAGCTGAACGTTTTGTGGCCCTCGGGCTTGCTGCGCATCGCCAATGTATTGACGAACATTCCGATGACGCGCTCCAGATCAGCGTGCGGTCTTCCGGCAGCAGGCGAACCGACAACAATATCCTCTTGCCCGCTTAGCTTAGATAACAAAATAGAATAGACAGCCAGAAGAATCATATACAATGTTGTTCCCGTTTCAGCCATTAAACGGTGCAGTTCATCAGCCATGTCTTTATCAATGTTGACTTCAATTGTTCCACCCCTGAAATCAGGGAGACGCGGCCTTGTTTTATCAAGCGGTAATTCTAGTGTAGGAAGACTCCCGCCAAGCTGACCGAGCCAGTAGGCCTCCTGTTTTTTGTATAGCTCTTTCGGGTGCTTCTCTTGCTGCCAAACAGCAAAATCCTTATAATGCAGGTTTAAAGCTGGCAACTCTTTTCCGCAATATAAGTCAGTAAATTCTTGGACAAGAGTGCTCATCGAGACACCGTCGGCAATAATATGGTGCATATCGAGCAGCAAAAAGCCGCGATTATTGCCCATTGTAATGACACATGCTCTAAAAAGCGGACCGGATGATAGATCAAACGGTTTGATAAAGGTCTCGATTGCAGACTCAAGCATTTGTTCTGATTCCATTTCAAGCTCTTTTAGATCAAAAGCCATCTCTGGATAAATGATCTGCACAGGCTCGTCTCTGTCAAGCACAAAAACAGTCCGTAATGCTTCATGCCGATTCACAAGTTCTGTGAGAACGCTTCTCAACCGCTGGCGATTCAGATTTCCGCGTAATTCAAGTACAGCTGGCATGTTGTAGCCTGTGCTGTCATCTGCCAGCTGATGAAGAGCATATAATCGTTTTTGCGAGAAAGACAGCGGATAGACATCTCTTTGATCCGCAGGTTCAATCTGTGTAAAAGCGTGTTCTTTTAAGCTCATCAATTTGACCGCCATGCTTTCAACCGTCGGATAAGAAAACACCTCACTGAGCGGCAGCTCGACATTAAGCTTTTTATGTATTCTTGATACCAGTGCGGCCGCTTTTAAGGACTGTCCGCCTAACTGAAAGAAATCATCACGAATGCCGATGTGCTGTTTATTCAGCACATCTTCCCAAATATGTGCGAGATCAGCTTCGATTAAGGTTCGGGGCGCCATATATGTGACACTCGTATTGTTTTCTGGTTCAGGAAGCGCAAACCTGTCAAGCTTGCCGCTGGATGTTAATGGCATCTGGCTGATGTTGATAATACTTGCTGGGATCATATAGGACGGCAATGTCCCGGCAAGATGCTGATACAAATCTGGGAGGCTGTTTCCCTTTTCCGGAACGATATAAGCAACGAGCTCCTTTTCCTCAGCAGAAACATCACGGGCCAGTACCGCTGCTTCTTTTACCCCCGGTGCTTGTCGAAGAACTGTTTCAATCTCTCTCAGTTCAATACGATAACCCCTAATTTTCACTTGATCATCAAAACGTCCAATATATTCAATCGTTCCATCAGGCAAAAAGCGGCCTGCATCACCTGTTCGGTATAAACGCTCCCCTTCAAGGAATGGATGATCGGAGAATGCTTTCTGTGTCAGCTCTTGCTGTTTGTAGTATCCTCTCGCAAGACCCGCGCCGGAAATACACAGTTCACCCGCCGCGCCGATCGGCTGCATTTGATTTCCGTGCAAAACAAATACTTTTGTGTTTCTGATCGGGTGTCCGATCGTGATCCTCTCTTTTTTATTCAGATGCCGCAATATTGTTGTTGCCACACTGTTTTCTGTGGGCCCGTATTCATTTGCCAGTTCAGCAGAAGGACAAATTATTTGATTCAACTCAAGCAGATCAGGCGTGACCGCTTCACCCGCAAATGTAACAATACGAAGACTTTTTGCATCGTCAGCAGTCATCACTTCCAATAACACCCTGTACAGGGAAGGAACAATGATCATGTGGCTGACCTTATAACGGGCTATTTTTCGCTTAAGGGCCAGCACATCCTTCGCTTCGTCATCTGTTGTCAGCAGTACGCACGCACCAGATAAAAGCGGGGTAAATAAGCTCGTTACACAGCCGTCAAACACGTACGAAAACAAATGGAGGGATATATCCTGTTCGGTCATGCTATACTCTTCCCGTCTCCATTGCAATGTATTGGCAATACCGTGATGATCAACTAAAACCCCTTTAGGGCGCCCCGTCGTTCCCGACGTATAGATCAAGTAGGCTAGATCACCTGGGGGCATATTTGGCGCTTCTGTTTGGTAACTTTCTGTATGTTCTATCGTTATCGTATTTCCTTCATAGGACGGAGGGATCAAGGAAATAAGGTCTTCTTCTATCAGTAATTGAGCCGCTTGACTGTCCTTCAGCAGGAAAGAAAGACGTTCTGCTGGAAAATGTGGATCAAGCGGCATATAAGCGCCGCCTGCTTTCCAAATCCCAAGCAAAGCTGCAGGCATTTCCATTGACCGGCCCATCATCACAGCCACGATATCTCCAGATCTAACGCCTTTTTCTATCAGGGCGTGCGCAATCTGATTGGCTCTTATATTTAATTGGCGATAGGTCCAGCAATCGTCTCCCATTTTTAATGCAGCCGCTTCAGGTGTTTTGCGGGCTTGTTCCTCGAACAATTGGGGTATCGTTTTGTTCACATAAGGACGCTCAGTTTCGTTAAACGATTGGATAACCTGTTGCTCCTCCGGCGGCACGATATTGATGTCACTGACGGCAACATCGGGATTTGTCAAAATGCAATCCAGTGCTTGCTTTAGATGCCCCTGAATCCTCAGCATCTCCTCCCGCTCGTAAACGTCTGCGTTGTAGCTGAATTTGATATAAAATGATTCTCCCGGAACGATAACGATATTAAAGTCGTAATTGGTTTGTTCCGACATTGAAATGTCACTCAGCTTCAGAGCGCCTTCGTCATTTTCACTCTCCACGCTTAATGCCTGATGAAGCTGTACAGGGTAATTTTCAAAAACAAAAATATGATCGATCAACCCTTGCTTCAATGGACTATGGTTTTGAATTTCATAAAGCGGATAATACCCATGCTGTTCAGATGATAAAATATCCTCCTGCACGGCTTTGACCAGCGAAGAAAACGTTATGCCTTCCGCAGATCGGATTCGCACTGGAACAGTATTGATAAACAAGCCGACCATTGATTCAATCCCGTCAATCGCTGACGGGCGTCCCGAAATGACGGACCCAAAAACGGCATCATCTGCAGCATTATATCGATGGAGCAGCACGCCCCAAATACTCATAAACAACGTGTTTAATGTCACTCCCCAGTTTTGGGCAGCCTCTGTCAGTTTCTCAACCATTTCCTGCGCTAATGAAAAGCTGATCTGGTCGGCTTTATAATCCCCGTCTGCCGTACGGCGCTTTATTCGGGGAATAGAAGCAGTATTGCCGTACTCCTTCAAATATTCGCTCCAGTAGGCAGCGGTCTCTTCTTGATCTTGTTCTCCGAGCCATTCAATATAACGGCTGTACGGCACCGTGCTGCCAAGCTGTACAGGTGAGTTATTTTTGAGCGAATCATACATGCTGAAAAACTCTTTAAGAATAATGCCGAGACACCACCCATCCATGATGATATGGTGATGTGTCCAGACACATGTATATTGGCTGTCTCCTCTATCAAAAAGGGCAAGACGCATTAAAGGATCTTTTTGCAAATCAAATCCTTTTTCCCGATCCTTAGTCATAAAAGCATCAATCAGCGTCTGCTGTTCTTGATCAGCCAGGCGAGAAATATCTTCTCTATATACTGTCAATTCCCGGTTTGATAAGACTACCTGCTGCGGACCTGTAAGATCTGGTACTTCTTTAATGAAAATCGTTCTGAAAATATCATATCTAGAAACAAGAAGGTTTAAGCTCTTTTGAAACGAGTCGACGCATAGATTCCCTGTGATCGTAAACGAGGTCTGTTCGATATATGCTTTCGAGCTGAAATCCATTAGTGAATGAAACAGCATTCCTTCCTGCATGTGCGATAACGGATAAATATCTTGAATTTGTGCCGATTGTGCCATCAATTCCACACACCTTTTCAAAAGTTAAAGATCTTTCACGAGATCTTCGATGCTAGATAATGCAGACAACGTTAATTCCTTATTGCTGAAATCGCTCAATGTTTTTTCGCGTGCTTTTTTCTGCGAACAATGCTCAATCGTCTCGATAAGATGCCTGTGAAAACGATCCATAAAGCACTCAATTGAGTGTTTGCTGAACGCCTGGGTGTATACCGCTTTTACTTGAAGCCGTCCGTCCGTAATGAGAGCATTGATGTCTAGCTCATACTCTCGTTCTCTCTCACCCGCTATTTCGTAACGGGGCTGGTAATATGATAATTGAAACGTATCAGCTTCTTTCTCTTCGCTAAATTGACCGAGATAATTAAAGCTGACCTCAGGCTCTTTATGCCGCAGTTCTCCTATGTGTGTTAACAATCCGTATCCAGTTCCTTTGTTCGGCACTCTTCTCAGCATATCTTTTGTCGTCTTAATTCGGTATGCGAGCTGATCCTCGAAAGGCTCGGGAATAACCATGTCTAGCAAAATAGGATAAATGGAGGTAAACCATCCAACGGTCCTTGAAATATCAATGTTTGGCACATGCCCTTCTCTGCCGTGTCCCTCAGTGCTGATCACGATTTGGTCATGCCCAGTCCATTCAGAAAGCGCCATTCCTAAAGCCATAAGCAAAAGTTCGTTGGCATCAGTACCATAGGCTTGCTGGGTTTCAAACAGCAATTTTTCAGTCCAGTCCCCGGATAGTACAAACGCTGCTGCGTCGCTGTTCATTTGGAGTCTGTCCGGCACATTTTCTATGTCCTTAGGAAGAAAAGCAGTGTGAGCGTCTAAAATCGTTTGCCAATACGTTTTCTCTGAAAGCAATTGTTTACTTTCAGCTATTTGGGTAAGACCATCGGCGTAGGATAAATAAGAATCCGTTTTTGGCGGTAATTGGATTTCTTTCTTTTCTAAAGCCTGTTGATATGCTGCAGCTAAATCTTCAAGCAGAATTCTCCAAGAAACGCCATCTATCACAAGATGATGAAGTGCAATCAGCAAATGATCCCCTTCTGCCGTTTTAAACAAACCTGCTTGCAGCAAAGGCCCTTTTTCTACATTCATTTTGCTTTGAATGACGGTTTCCTCAGCGGCAAGTTTTTCATCAAGATGAGCCCTTTCCAGCGATGCTTTTGTCCAATCTGAAATATAAAGGCCAAACAGTTCATGATCCTTGTGATTGATTCCGCGATTAAACTGAATGACATGGCCGTTTTGGTCACGTTGGAAAATCATGCGAATGGCATCATGATGCTCGGTTATTTTACGCAGCGCTAGATGAAGCGCGTTAGCATTGAATCCTTTTTCACTGAAAAGCATGACGGACTGGTTGTAATGATAGTGAAAAGCATGTACCTGTCCGAAAAATCTTCGCTGAATCGGGGTGAGTTCAGCTTCACCTTCCGCAGGTCCCTGGTCCGCTTGAGATGCCAATGGTGTGATATGTCCGCATAGTTCCTGAATCGTTGAATAACGGAATAAGTCGCGTATTGTCATGCTCCAGCCTTCAGCTGCCAGACGTGCTGCCACTTGTAATGCTTTAATTGAGTCTCCGCCAAGCTCAAAAAAGGAATCGTGAATGCCGACTCGTGACATGCTCAGTACATCTTCCCATATATACGCCATCGTTTTTTGTATGTCGTTAACTGGTGCGGTATATGGACGCGATAACACATTATTTGGAGCCGGCAAGGCATTTCTGTCCAGCTTTCCGTTTAGGGTCAGCGGCATGTTTTCTAAAGGAATCAGATGTGCAGGAATCATATACGCTGGCAGCTCCTTTGTTAAAGCAGCACGGAGAGCATTCGTATTGATGTCTGAAGGCACAATATATGCTGCCAAACCAGCCTGTCCATTTTTATCATGCTGAACGGCAACAGCAGCTTCTCTGACAAGCCCCGTTTGAAGCAGAACACTTTCAATTTCTTCTGTTTCAATTCTGTATCCATTTATCTTTACTTGATAATCCATTCGGCCAAGAAGCCTGATCGTTCCGTTTGGAAGCCAGCATGCTCGATCACCGGTTCTGTACAGCCTTTCTCCAGAGACAAATGGATTTTCTGTAAATTTCATTTGCGTTAAGTCAGGTTTATGATGATAGCCTTTCGCAACACCTGCCCCGCCGATGCACAGCTCGCCGGCAACACCGATCGGCTGAATTTGATCAGTCTGGCTGAGTACGTACATGTGTACATTCGGCAGCGGGCTGCCGATTGGTACGTTATCTCCCGTACACTCTCCACCCATACTGGTTTCATAGAAACTCGAATCAATGGTTGCCTCTGTGACACCATAGCTATTAATGATGCGCATGCTTTGGCCAAAGCGATCTGTCAATGTTTTGAAATCTTGAGCTTTCACCATGTCGGAACCAAGGATCAGCATGTCTAAGTCAGGAAGCTTGAACTGGTTACGGTATACATACTCCATCACCGGGATAATGAGAGCCGGTGTCGACTCCATCACCGTGATTCTCTGAGAGTTCATGATTTTATATATTTCAGCAGGTTCCAGCCGTGTTTCATCTGGGCAAACGATTAGAGTCCCGCCGTTGGTCAATGTTCTCGCCAAATCTCCTGAGAAGACATCGAATGAAAAGCTCGCGATTTGAAGCAGTCTGACAGGCTTCCGATCCAGTTCATAAATTTGACGCCAAGCAAGAGCAGCATGAGTAAAGTTCTGATAGGTGACAATAACACCTTTAGGCGCACCCGTCGTTCCTGACGTATAAATGATATATACCGGCTCTTCAGGAGCAGGAGATAAGTTAAGGTTGCAGTTACTTTCTTCATAAGTGCTTTCATCGTCAAGGCAGATATGAGACATCTCAGATTCAGGCAAGTTTGAAATCAAATGCTTCAATTCCTGCTGTGAAAGTAGAATATCTGCCCCGCTATCACGAAGAATATATTCAATACGGGCTTTTGGATAATGTGAATCGATTGGGATATACACTCCGCCAGCTTTCATCACTGCCAGCACTCCAACAATTGCATCAATGGACCGCTTGGCTAAAACAGCCACAGTTGGCTTCGGTCCTTTTCTGTTTTGCAATGTTCGTGCCAGACGATTGGCTCTTTCATTTAGAAGCCGATAGCTAATCTCTGTTTCGTTATCAATAACAGCTATATGTTCTGGAATTTCTTCAGCTTTCGCTTCAAATATGCGATGAAAAGGAACATCTTTTTGAGCAAATTCAACTTGAGTTTTGTTAAATTCAAAGACTATTTTTTGTTTTTCTTTATCACTAAGTATGTTTATTTGTGCAAGGCTTGTTTCAGGAGTTGAAAGTGCCTCATGCAGAAATTCGATAAAATGATCAGCCCAGCGTTCAATCGTAGCTTTCAGGAATACTTCTGTACTAAATTCCATTTCGCAGCAAATAGATCCACTTATTTCCGTAGCTATTAATGTGATATCAAATAAGGAAATGTGATGTGCGAAATTGGCAGGCCGGACTTTTATTTCTCTCAGATCTATGTCTTGTTTTTCCACATTTTGAAGGATAAACATCGCATCAAACACTGGGTTCCGGCTCATATCTCGTGTCAATTCAAGCTTATCGACAAGCTCTTCGAACGGGTAATCCTGGTGCTCAAAGGCTTCCAATGCTGTCTCACGCACTTCCTGCAAATACTGTACGAATGGCTTCCCGCCCTCCGGGCGCGTCCGAAGCGCCAGCGTGTTCACAAACATGCCGAGTATCGGCTCAAGATCCTTGTGCGGCCGGCCGGCAATTGGCGAGCCGACGATGATATCTTCCTGTCCGCTTAAGCGTGACAAGAACGCGGTGTAAGCCGCAAGAAGCACCATGTACAGTGTGCTTCCGTTTTCACGTGCCAGCTTGTGAAGGCCTGATGCAACCTCTTGATCCAGCGTAAATGAGACCTTGTCACCCGCGAAGCTTCGCACCGGCGGGCGGGCATGATCAGCCGGAAGATCCAGCACAGGCAGCTCGCCCTCGAGCTGCTTCAGCCAGTACGCCTCTTGCGTTTTGTACGCGTCTCCTGTTTTGAATCCTTCTCGCCATACGGCATAATCTTTATATTGAATGCGCAGTGCCGGAAGATTCCGATTATTGTACAGCTCGCCGAATTCCCGAATCAGAATGTTGACGGAAACACCGTCTGAAATGATGTGATGCATATCAACCAGCAACAGGTGCCGCTCATCTGATATCTTTACGATTTGGGCACGGAACAGCGGCGCTTGGCTGAGATCAAACGGTTTGATAAATGCGGCTGCGGCCTCCTGTTCGGTTCGTTCGCCGAGAACTGTAGTCTGTAACGTAAACGGCACCTCGTCATGGATGCGCTGCACCGGATCGCCTCCTGCGTCCTGTTCGAAGGAGGTCCGAAGCGACTCGTGGCGCTTGATCAGCTCTTTGAAAGCTCTCTCCATCCTTTCAGGGTTGAGCTTCCCTTCGAGCTCTAACACAGCCGGCATATTGTAGCCTGTCCCTCCGTCCTCCAGCTGCTGAAGGACATAAATCCGCTTTTGGGCAGAGGAAACCGGATAGGTTTCCTGTTTTTCAGCGGGCTTAATCGCTTCATATGGACTGTCCGTTCCTTCACGGATAACGGTAGCCAGTCCTTCTACTGTCGGATGGGCAAACACATCTTTTAGCGGCACCTGTACATCGAATTCTTTGGCGATCCGTGAGACAAGCGCCGTTGCTTTTAAGGAATGTCCCCCGCGGTCAAAAAAGTTGTCGTGAATCCCGACAGGGCCATTTTTCAGCACGTCCTCCCACAGCTGAGAAAGCTTCATCTCAGTCACGTTTCTCGGCGCCGTGTAGGTCTCCGCATCTGCCGCTCCGCCAGGAGCTGGCAGGGCGTTTCGGTCGAGCTTTCCGCTTGGCGTAACCGGCCACTGTTCCATCTCTATCATATAGGCTGGGACCATGTAGCCCGGCAACAGTCTCTCAAGCTGTGCACGCACTTCGTTTCTTTGGAGCCCTTCTACATAAGCGCATAATTCCGGCTCCCCGCTGTCTGTCCGTACGGTAACAGCCGCCTCTCTTACGCCTTCTATGCTTCTTAGTGCCGCTTCAATTTCTCCCGGCTCAATCCGGTAGCCGCGGATTTTTACCTGATCATCCGTGCGCCCGAGGAATTCAACATTCCCGTCAGGGAGCCAGCGCGCCACATCCCCGGTTTTGTACATGCGTTCCCCCGGGTAAAACGGGTCTTCAAGAAAACGCTCCTCCGTTAATGCCGGCCGATTCAAATAACCTCTGGCAACACCCGCTCCGGCAATGTACAGTTCGCCGGCGACACCGGAAGGCTGTACGGCTAAATGCGGATCTAAAACATACAAACGCGCACCAGGTACGGGCTTCCCAATCGGAATCCGCAAACGATCCCTGTCCCGTTCTGGATCCAATACGTAAAATGCCGCGTCTACCGTTGCTTCTGTCGGCCCGTAACCATGGATTAATGATACCTGCGGCAATACAGAAGCAAAACGGGCTGCCGTACGCGGCGCAAGCGGTTCACCTCCGGCGAATACACGCTTCAGGCTTGTCCTGTCACTCAGCCTTTCGATTTCCGCTTGATCGAGAAAGCTGTTCAGCATAGCCGGAATAAAATGAGCCGTTGTCACGTTTTCCTGATGAATGGCTTTTACGATCAATGCCGGATCTTTCTCCCAGCCGGGCGGAAGCAGATACGCCGAAGCACCGGAAAGCGACCACCAAAACAGCTGCCACACAGACGCATCAAAGGAAAAAGAGGTTTTCACCATGACAATGTCATCTTCCGAAAGCGGAAACTGGTGCTGCATGCCGGTCAGAAAGGAAACAGCCTGACGGTGCTCAACGGCCACTCCTTTCGGCTGCCCGGTAGAGCCCGATGTATAGATGACATAGGCGAGAGATCCGCCGTCAGCAGGAGTAAACTCATGGTTTTCTGCTTTTTCGCTCGCAAGAGATGTCATGTCCACTTCAAGCGTTTCGCCAGAAAAGTTTGGTGCGGAGCATCCCGGCTGTGTCAGCAAGAGCGATGCCCCGCTGTCTTTCAGCATGTAGCTCAGCCGCTCCTTTGGATACGCAGGATCAAGCGGCAAATACGCCCCGCCGGCCTTCAATACAGCAAGGACAGCGATCAGCATGTCAGGTGAGCGTTCAGACAGGACACCGACGATACTTTCGTTTGTGACGCCGCGTGCCGCAAGGTGCGCAGCCAGCCGGCTGGCGTACATATCAAGCTCAGCGTATGTCAGCGAACCGCCTGAAAAGCGAATGGCCAGCCGCTCCGGTGTGAAAGCTGCCTGTCGCTCAAACAGCCCATGCAGGGTGAAAGCTTTAGGCGAAACAGCTTCCGTCTTGTTAAACTCATACAACAATTTTTGCTTTTCTCTTGTATTCGTCATATCTAATTCTCTTATAAAGCTGTGCGGATGTTGAAGGGCGTTTTCCAGTATGGTAAGCAGATGAGATTGTATTCGTTTAATATCCTCAAGAGAAAACAAGGTATTTTGATAGTCGAAATTTAATTGAATGGTTCCATTGTCTATCCGTTCTTGTATTTGAACTGAAAGTTCGTTCGCGGTGTATCCGCTGAAATAAAGCGCTGTTTCATAGTCAAAATCATCTGCATTGTGCCACTGAAGTGGCTGATACTGCATAGATATACCGATAAGGTTGTGTAAATCCTTCTGTTCATTTCTTAATTCATTTACAAGCAAATTATAAGGAAACCGTTGATGACGCATAACAGAAAGCTGTTCCCTGCCTATTGTGCGGACAAAGGAAAGAAAATCTGTGTCAGGATCAACCGTTATTCTGATTGGAAGGGAACTAACGAACATGCCGAGCATTTCTTTTTCAGCCTTTGAACCTCTGTTGCCATAGTAGGTGCCAATGGCAAGATCTTTTTTAGAAGTGATTCGGCTGATGCATATGTAAAATGAAGCCATAAATAAGGAAATGATATTGATCTTGTGTTCTTCGCAGAAGATTCGAATCGTTTGCTCTAGATCAGGTGAAAGAATGATGGTGTCTCTGGATGCAGATGTGCTCTGTTTTTGTAAGGACGTCTGGTCGGCTAACGAGTGGTATTCCAACGGGTGCTCAAAGGTTTGCGTCCAAAATAAACGGTCCTTTGCAAACCGTGGAGATTGTAGATATTGACTCTCTTTTTCGATGTAGCTCAAGTAAGAAGGTTCCGGCTGATCAGGTAAAGGATCTTTCTTTTTCATTTTTTGATAAAGATCTATAATTTGATTTCCCATCACATTTAAAGAGATTCCATCCATTATGATATGATGGAATTTCGCAAATAGCCAAACTTCATGAGAGTCAATTCTAAGGAGGTAAAATTGATAAAGAGGCGAGTTGAACAGTTTAAATGGAATGCTCGCTTGATCCTGAATCCATTGCTCTATTTCTATCATTTCAACATTTGAAAAATCAATTATTCTAAGTGGATAATATTTATATTCAGTAAGGTGCAATCGCGGCTCAAGCTCTTCTCCTTCTAACAGCTGAAATCTAATGGCGTCGTTGCGGGAGATGGAATGATTCAGCGCTCCCTCCAGAGTATCAAGCTTAATATTGCCTTTGAATTTCACACAGGCTGTGAGATTGCAAATGCTGGTATCTGGCTCCAGCAGTTCGGTAAACCACACTCTCCTTTGGGCATGGGTTAAAGAATAAGTATGTTCGCTCAACGGATTCCCTCCAGTTCTCATAATAAGAGGATAAGAAAAAGCAGAAAAATGTCAATAAAAGAAATTATATGACTATATAATCCATATATGCACTATATTAACGGATATTTTTTAAAGTACAATAAAAAACATTAAATTTTTATAACATTTTTTTGAATATAGTATTATTTCTTTATTTTTCGTTTCTTTTTTTATCAAATTTCCGGATATAAAGTGATAAAAGTATTGTTTTACATAAGGTCTTATACACTACTTTTTAATCGAACTAATTTTCTTTTGTGCATCATTCTTCTAATTGTTGGAAGGTTCGACAAAGCGTTATTACAGACATAAAAAAACCTGTTTTCTCTTGGAAAACAGGTCTGCCGCTATTATTGATTTGCCAAAATGACAGCGATTTGATCCTCAATATCTTTTCCATCCTCTTCATCAATCAATCCATTTAGAAGAATAGAGAAAACAAGTTTTTTTCCGCTCTTTGTTTCTGCGTACCCCGATAGAGAGCTTACCGTACTGAGCGATCCGGTTTTTGCTCTTACTTTTCCTTGTGCAGGAGTGTCTTTCATGCGGTTTCTCAGCGTTCCGCCCACCATTCTGTCAGGATTGCCCGCAACAGGTAAAGAATTTAGATAAGCCGCGAACCAACTCTGATCCTGAATGTCATATAACAGCTGTGAAAGTTGATCTGAGGATACAGCATCAATATGTGAGATTCCTGATCCGTCCCTTAAGACGAGTGATTTAGAATCAACACCAAATTCCGGAAGCGTACTGTTTAACACTTCGAGCCCCTTTTCCCAGCTCCCTTCTCCTTTTTTCACTTTCCCCATCTCTTTTACGAACACTTCGGCATGTCCGTTATTACTTAATTTCATGAACGGCACAAAAAGTTTCGATAAAGGCATTGAGCGATGAGAGAGCAGCACATCTGAAGAACTAGGTGCTTCACCCGTCTTGATGTCCCCTTTCACCGTAATACCTTGTTTTTTTAGTGACTGCTTAAATAAATCTAAGGCATATCCGGCAGGCTCCCAGACAGAAATCCATTCCTTTGTCTTGTTTGCGTCAACCGGTACGCTCCCTTCAATTGTAATCGTGTTTGTTCCATGCTCTCTTTCGATTGTGAGGTCTTTCTCTGAACCGGCAGCAGTCGTTTCAGCATCGTTCTTTATCGTTATATAATCGGTTTTCGGAGAGACAGACACGGCAGGCTCTTCCCCTTCTTTTTGATTTGGGGTGACCTCAACAATCACAGTGCCTGCATCATAGTCTTCATTCGGAGACGCTGTTAGAGCGGAGATTGGCGCGCCATAATATGTGTATTCATCGCTCCAAGGCATATCAGGTGATAATCGCATGTCATCATGCCACGTATCATCACCGATCAGATTGCCTTTAATTACTTTTACGCCGGAATGTTTCAATTTCTCAGCCATTTTGTCAAAATCAGATGGTAAAAGTGTCGGATCGCCTTTCCCTTTCAAATAAAGGTTACCATTCAGCTTTTTCCCTTTCAGTGTTCCATCCGTCCGGACCTCGGTTGTAAAAGAATAGTTCTCGCCAAGGACAGAAAGTGCCGCGGCCGCTGTCAAAAGCTTTAGAGAAGAGGCAGGCCTCATTCGGGTTTCTCCTGAATGTTCATATAGAACAGCACCTGTTTCCGCAGAGCGAACGGTGATGCCGGCCATTGCGCCTTCGAGGGCAGGATGATCAGCTAAAATCTTATCGATCTGCCCGGAAAGTGCATCTTGTTTTTCAGCGGCAAGCGCAGCCTGATGCATATAAGGCACCGAAGCAACGACGAAAAGCAGTAAAACAGCAACATAAAGCTTTATGCTTTTTTTCATTAATTTCCCCGCCTCTCTGCGCTTCATCATTGGCTATTGATGATTCAGTTCAATGGTGATACTGCTTTTAGCTGTCGTTTCTTCTCCCGGCTCCAGCACTTGTAAACCAGTGAGTGACGAAGGTAAATCAAGATTCACAGCGTTTGTCACCCATGTGTAAGGCTCAGGGCATAAATACCCTTGTTTTCCGTCCGCATTGTATACAACCCAATGTTTAAACTGTTCATCTGCCTTATAAATAATGCTGATATGTGCATGCTGATGATAAATGACTGCCTGGTTTTCTCCGCCCCTCTTCTGATAAGAAGATAAAAAGACATCATCCAGCTGCTTGTGGCGCAAATCCATTCCTTCATGCAAAGCTTCTTTATTCGGTACATCCATCAGTTTCCCGGTCGGCAGCAGGCGTTCATCCAACTCCCATTGCTGATCTGCTGTCAGGGAGAATAACGAGCTTTCTGCCGGAAACACAAATGTAGTATGATAACCAATTCCCCAAGGAAACGCTTCCTTTCCTTTGTTCATGACCGTCGCATGTTTAAATAGGGTATTCCCCTTGATCGTGTATGTCATCCGAACGACGGCATGATGAGGAAATTGATTCTGCACATGGGGAAGCTCAGAAAGATCAATTTCTGTTTCAACAATCACTCCTTCATCAGTTTTCTTCGTGGTCACGACATTCCACTTTTCATGGTAAAGAAACCCATGAAGATGGTTGTGTTTATCCTTCTCGTTGATATCAAAATGATACGTTCTGCCCCGGAAACTGAATGTACCGTCACTTATGCGGTTAGGCGGGAACAGGATTGGAATGCCATACAATGTTGGTGTGTCGTGAAAACTTTCTACTGTTTCCGGTTCACGCAAAAGCTGGACATTTGTTGTTTTGTCCACGAGAGAAATGACGTTGCTCCCCCACTCAGGGACAACAATCATTTCTAGATGTTCGTTGCCCGCTTTGATGGCCGGCGTTCCCAAATACGTGATTTTCTCAATAAAGTTTGCCATGTTTACTCAACCTCTCCTTGATTCATTGCTAGTATAAGAATTCAATGTACTGTGCCATATTTCCTCCATTTTATATTTTCCCCTATCAAATAAAAAAACACCGTTCAAACTTATGAACGGTGTGATTCGGAGGCTATTGGATGAGACGTGTGATTTGTTTCTTTTTCCAGACGAATTGATAATACCCATAAATCAACAGCAAGCTGACGGCAAACGCAGCTGGATAACCAACCCAGACGCCGAGTATTTCAAGCTTTGTATAGTGAGAAAGGACGAAAGCGACAGGCACCTCTACTCCCCAGATTGCAAAAATACTGATGACGGTCGGCCATAAAACCGTTCCGCTTGCCCGCATCGTTGCAGAAATAATTTGGGCATTTCCAAACAGCAAATAGCTCCACAATGTAATCATCAAAAGACGGTGCGCAATGTAAAGCGTCTCTTGCTCGGTTAAAAATAACGATAAAATCTGATGTGAAAAAACATAGATCAGAATGATCAGTACGCCGCCAATGATATAATTCAGCCAAATCCCAACGCGAATGACCTGCTTTAAGCGGTCAGACTCGTTTGCTCCGATCGATTGCGCAGCGAAAATAGAAACCGCAATACCAAGGCTGACGGCCGGCATCTGTACATAGCTGGCCACCTGGTTGACCACTCCGTATGCAGCTGTTGCATTAGAGCCGTAATGATTGACGAATGAAATAACCGCTATCTCTGATAATGAGACAAGAATCATATTGATGCTTGCTGGGACCCCAAGACGCAGCAGGAGAACCAGCAGTTCCTTATCCATTTTCAAATAACGACGCACTGTTTTATCAAATTGCAGCGGGTGTTTTCGCTTTCGTAAATACACTATTAACACGAGAAAAGTCGCAATCGTGGAAATGACAGTTGCATATGCCGAGCCGTATATGCCCAGTTTCGGAAAACCAAACATGCCAAGGATTAAAACAGGCAAAAGCGCGATGTTGATGACCGTGCTCACAATCAGCGTATAAAACGGTGTCTTGGAATCTCCTGTTCCGCGCAAAAAGGTAGTATATGCAAAATATAAAAACATAAATGGCATAGCATAAAATAAAATACGTGCATAGTTAGCGCTGACATGAATGACATTTTCAGGTGTTCCCATTAAACGAAGGATATCCAGGGTGAAAATACTGCCGATGACGGCTAACACAACGCCTAATAAAAATGTAAAGGTGAGCGTCGTCCCGACAACAGCCTTTAGCCGTTCCTCATTTTTCGCTCCGTAAGCTTGTCCGATCAGAATCGAACTTCCTGAACCGATCCCAATTGTAAATGAGATTAAAAGAAAAAATAACGGGAAAAAGGATGATACAGCTGCCACTGCATCAACACCTAGCCATCTGCCTACAGCCATCATCCCGACTAGCTGGCCGACTGATTGCAGCACATTGCTCAGCAGAAGCGGCACTAAAAAGAGTGACATCGACCGCCAAACTGATGGTTTGCTTTTCTTTTGAGTTACAAGAGGTTCTTGTGATGTTTCCATATTAAAGGACTCCTTTATTTGAAATCGTTTTTAAACATGCCCTCATTTTTTGACAAAAACAGGATATGTAACATGTTATTATTCATCACTGCACTTATGAAACCCTTCCCGATTCTTCTAATTTTACACATCTTTTTAGCTTATGAAGAATAAACTAGCAAGTAATGGCGTATTTTTTGTGAGTAAAAGAATAAAAAATAATTTATGCAAAAGTATTGTAATCTATCAGTAATTATTGTAACATTTGTAACATAAGAGAAAGAGATTTTGAAGGAGAGAGCGATAATGAAAAAATGTCTTCTATTTCTAACAACCATTGCACTTATTCTGTCATTAAGCACAAATGCATTTGCGAAAAATACATCAGGCGATTTATCACAAAAACAAGCATTACAGTTGGCATTATCCGCTAGAGAACATTTTTGGAACACCATGAGCGGCCACAATCCGAAGGTGAAAAAAGCAGTTTGCCCATCAGGCACATTCGAGTATCAAAATCTTCAATATGTATACATGTGCAGTGATCTAGGCACTAAAGCAAAAGCGGTGAATTATTTAACTCCTATTTTTACAAAAACAGCAATCGAAAAAGGCTTTAAAGATTATCATTTCACTGTTTCAAAAGGAAAACTTGCTGTTCCAATCGGTGACGGAGACAATCTTTTGAATTGGAAAAAATCAACTGCTAAACTGATCTCTAAAAAAGGCAGCACAATCACATACGAATTTACCGTCCCTGCATTAGACGGATCCCCTTCTGCAAAACGGAAAGTGACATTTGTGAAAGAAAATAAAAAATGGAAAGTCAATCAATTTGACGCAGTTATATAAGAAAAACGCCCGGGATAAGCGGGCGTTTTTTAATTTGGTTTGCATAAAGAAAGACAACAGGCGAAAAGTGCCTGTTGTCTTTTTGTGTATAACGCTCTAGGAGAGATTCGAACTCCCGACCTGCAGTTTAGGAAACTGCTGCACTATCCGCTGTGCTACTAGAGCTTTTGGTATTTATATAGTAGCTCTGATGATCAATATTTTCAAGCGATTTGTATTAAAGCCCTCCAAAAACCTTATACGCGGCTCTTGTTGTATCTTCATCAATACCAATATACCGCATTGTAATTGATGGTGATGAATGATTCAGTATTCTCTGCAGCTCGGCGATGTCTTTCGTTCGCTGATAAAAATGATAGCCAAACGTTTTCCGGAGTGTATGCGTCCCTATCTCCTCAAGTCCGCACGCCGCAGCGGCCTCTCTTAAAATTCTGTAGGCCTGAATGCGGGAAATCGGCTTCCTGGTCCGCACTGATTTAAAAAGATATTCGTTTTCCTTCATGTCTTTCGTATACTCGTATATTTCCTGTTTCAGCGATTCTAAAATAAGAATCTTTCTTTTCTTTTTCGTTTTGCTTTCAGTCGCCCATAAATGATCTTTATTTTGAACGTCCTTCACTTGCAGCGGCAGAATATCAGAAATGCGGAGCGCGCTGTTGATGCCGAAAATAAACAGAAAATAATCCCGCTTGTTTTTGTTAAGCAAATACTGTTTGACTTCTTGGATTTTTTCTAGACTGCGAATCGGCTGTACAATATGCATCAAAAAACTCCTTAAAAACCGTTATGTAACGTTTTGAGGTCTATGTTACTATTATAGCTGAAAAACGTTGAATGTCAAAGTGCGGCGGCATTTATGTAACATAATATACATAGTGTTACATAAGCTTTTAAAAAAGCTTCTTCCAACCTTCACCCTATAAAATAAGCTTTAAAGCCTCTTATAAAGCTTTTAACCTCTTGGATACTTATCCCCCTACTAATCATCAAAAAACCTCTTAAAACGAAATCTGACACTCCCGATTTTCTGGAGCTTCCGCAAAAATATACAAAAAAAGACACAATTTCAAATTGTGTCCTAATCCTCATCCTTTACATCAATATCTTCCGGGATCGGTTCATTTAATATTTCATGCACCAGTGCTTTGTAATTCTCCAGCTGTTCGAGATGCGTTTTGAACTGTTCCTTATAAATCAAAAATTGCTCCCCGTCATGAACGGCTCTGATTTTCCCTTCGAGCACCAAGCTTTTAATATAATCCTCTGAAAGATTTGTATATTCTGCTGTTTCTTCAATCGTTAAATACATATAGCAGTCCCTTCTTAATCCGTATGCTGATTCTAATATAGCACATGGCTCATATCAATATAATCAATTTTGCACAGAAAAACGGCTTTATGTACTATATAATATACCATTTGTCACTTGTGAAAACGCTGTAATTTTTTTACGCTAAGATTGTAACAATACAGCTTCATATAGGAGGGAGAACATGAAAAGAACGTGGAACGTCTGTTTAACAGCTCTGCTTAGTGTTCTGTTAGTCGCTGGAAGTGTCCCTTTTCACGCGGAAGCTAAAAAACCGCCCAAAAGCTACGATGAGTACAAACAAGTAGATGTTGGAAAAGACGGCATGGTTGCGACCGCACATCCTCTTGCTTCTGAAATCGGTGCTGATGTGCTGAAAAAAGGAGGAAATGCTATTGACGCAGCGGTTGCCATTCAATTTGCACTCAATGTAACAGAGCCGATGATGTCAGGTATTGGCGGCGGCGGTTTTATGATGGTGTATGACGGAAAAACGAAGGATACAACGATAATCGACAGCCGTGAGCGTGCTCCAGCAGGCGCAACTCCTGATATGTTTCTGGACGAAAACGGAAAAGCAATACCTTTCTCTGAACGTGTAACAAAAGGTACTGCCGTTGGTGTTCCAGGCACTCTGAAAGGGCTGGAAGAAGCCTTGGATAAATGGGGAACCCGTTCGATGAAGCAATTAATTACCCCTTCTATTAAACTCGCTGAAAAAGGCTTTCCGATTGATTCTGTGTTGGCAGATGCCATTTCTGATTATCAGGAAAAACTTTCACGGACTGCCGCAAAAGATGTATTTTTACCAAATGGCGAACCGCTTAAAGAAGGAGATACCCTTATTCAAAAGAATTTGGCTAAAACATTTAAGCTTATTCGCTCCAAAGGCACTGACGCTTTTTATAAAGGAAAATTCGCCAAGACGCTTTCTGACACTGTCCAGGATTTCGGCGGATCAATGACAGAAAAAGATTTAGAAAATTACGACATTACAATTGATGAACCGATTTGGGGAGACTATCAAGGCTATCAAATCGCTACTACTCCTCCTCCAAGCTCCGGCGGTATTTTCTTATTGCAAATGCTGAAAATCCTTGATGATTTTAACCTTTCACAATACGATGTCCGCTCATGGGAAAAATATCAGCTGCTTGCTGAAACGATGCATTTGTCTTATGCCGACCGTGCGTCTTACGCAGGTGATCCCGAATTTGTAAATGTTCCTCTCAAAGGCTTGCTTCACCCCGATTATATTAAAGAACGCCAGCAATTAATCAACCTAGATCAAGTGAATAAAAAACCGAAAGCCGGTGACCCTTGGAAATACCAAGAAGGATCAGCAAACTATAAACAAGTTGAACAGCCGAAAGACAAAGTAGAAGGCCAAACAACCCACTTTACAGTTGCTGACCGTTGGGGAAATGTCGTTTCCTATACAACAACAATCGAACAGCTATTCGGAACCGGTATTATGGTCCCTGATTACGGTGTTATTTTAAACAATGAATTAACGGATTTTGATGCGATACCAGGCGGAGCTAACGAAGTACAGCCAAACAAACGGCCTTTAAGCAGCATGACCCCGACGATTTTATTTAAGGATGACAAGCCTGTCCTCACTGTTGGATCTCCTGGCGGGGCCACAATTATTTCATCCGTTTTGCAAACCATTCTCTACCACATTGAATATGGTATGGAATTAAAAGCAGCTGTTGAAGAGCCGAGAATTTACACAAACAGCATGAGCTCTTACCGTTACGAAGACGGAGTTCCTAAAGATGTCCTCAGCAAGCTAAACGGCATGGGCCACAAATTCGGCACAAGTCCAGTGGATATCGGAAACGTGCAAAGCATATCGATCGACCATGAAAACGGCACCTTTAAAGGTGTAGCTGATTCAAGCAGAAACGGAGCGGCGATCGGCATTAATTTAAAACGTAAATAAATAAAAAAACTGTACTCGCTTCAAATGAGTACAGTTTTTTCATGCAGATCTTTAATAACAACGGGCATTGCTGATGCTCTGTATCCCTGATTGCAATCCAAAATGACAGAATGATGACTGCTTCTTTGACAAAATCTTTATTCTGCTAATGCACGTCTATCTTCATCTTTTCATTTCGTTTATCTCATCAAGAAATGTCTGAAACGCACTCGTAATAAAAAAGTCTTTCCTGTATATAAAGACGATCTCTAAGTCTTGATATGCTGGTGGCAATTGATGAATCCATACATTTGTACGATGCTCGGAGCAGTCAACAGAGGACTTTGGGAGCAGCGCCGTACCCATCCCGGCGGAAACACCTTTTATAATAGCCTCCAATGTGCCAAACTTTATGATTTTTTGATTGTCTATGCCTGCTTCCTCTAGTAATCTTTTGACCCTGTCACGATGAGAACAGCCAGCCCCAAAAAAGAGCATCGGCTGCTGAAGCATGTCTTCTGCCGTCCCTTCTCGTGATGAAATCAAAACTAATTCATCATGGGAAACATGGAGTTGTCTAACTGCAGCGTGTTCAACCGGCCCATATACAAAAGCGCCATCAACTTTATGATCAAGAACCTGTTGAATCAAATGATGCGTATCCGCTGTGTTCACTGATAAATCCACTTCAGGAAAACGCCTGAGGAAGGATGCTGCATGCTCAGGCAGATGCGTTACCGCCGTCGTTTCCAGTGATCCGATCCGCAAAGGCCCTTTTGGTTGCCTGCTCATACGGGTCGATTTTTCAGCTTTGTCTAACAGCGATAATACTTGATCTGCATATTGTAAAAGATTTTCTCCTGCAGCAGTCAGCTTCATCCCCCGATTCGTTCGATGAAAAAGCCTGATATTCAAATCTTCCTCAAGGTTATGCACTCTGGCTGTCACATTCGACTGAACATAATTCAGCATTTGGGCTGCTTTCGTTATGCTTCCTTCGCGAGCAACAGCCTGAAAAATCTTTAAATCTCCGCTTTCCACGCGCTCTCACCTGCTTGCTATGATGAAAAGTGATATTGGCTATCATATTTGTTCATTTTACTCGAAGAAAACCGCTATGTAAAATATGTAAAGATATGAAAATACAATTCAATGAGGAGGCAGACAGCATGAAAGCTGTAATTCACAACGGAAAAGCCGGCCTTCAGGGGTTATCAGTCGAGGACGTTCCATCAACAAAGCCTGGATACGGAGAGGTAAAGGTTAAATTAAAATCCGCGGGCCTGAATCATCGTGACTTGTTTCTTATGAAAAACAAATCGGAACAAGATCCTCACATGATACTGGGTTCTGACGGCGCGGGTATCATCGAAGAGATTGGTGAAGGCGTGAAAAATGTTACTGTTCAGACAGAAGTAGTCATTTTCCCGACATTGAACTGGGATTTAACAGAGAATGTACCACCTGTACCTGAGATTCTGGGAGGTCCTTCGGACGGAACACTTGCTGAATATGTGATCATTCCTTCACAAAATGCAATCAAAAAACCTGCTTATTTATCTTGGGAAGAAGCGGGCGTTTTACCTTTATCCGCTTTAACTGCATATCGGGCTCTGTTTACAAAGGGGCAATTAAAAAAAGGCGAGCATCTATTGATACCCGGCATCGGCAGCGGTGTGGCAACCTATGCTTTATTTATGGCTAAGGCGATTGGGGCAACAGTAAGCGTGACCTCCCGCAGTGAGGAGAAAAGAAAAAAGGCGCTGCAATTAGGTGCTGATTACGCATTTGACAGCTACAGCAATTGGGATGAGCAGTTGCAGGGAAAAAAGGCGGATGTTGTTCTTGACAGCATAGGACCTGCCCTCTTTTCGGAATACTTCCGCCATGTAAAACCAAATGGCCGTATTGTCAGCTTTGGGGCAAGCTCAGGGGATAATCTCAGTTTTCCGGTGCGTTCTCTATTCTTTCCTCAGGTCAATGTTTTGGGAACCTCGATGGGAAGCGGTGAGGAATTTCAAGCTATGCTCGCTTTCATTAACAAACATAAGCTGCGGCCTGTAATTGACCGGATATATCCTTTAGAAAAAGCATGTGAAGCATATAAAAGAATGCAGGAAGGCAGACAGTTTGGAAACATCGGGATCGTAATGGAATAAAAAAAGAAACCGGCTGGCAGCCAGACCGGTTTCTCTTATATGATAATCCCCTTTATTTACGGAAGAACTGAACTCCCCATCAAATATCGATCCACTTCACGCGCCACTTCACGGCCTTCATTAATCGCCCATACGATTAAGCTTTGGCCTCTTCTTGCATCCCCTGCGGCGAATACACCATCGATATTTGTTTGATAATCCCCATATGCTGCACTGATTTTGTTATTTACAGAATCAACACCAAACTGTTTCAACAGCGGCTGTTCTGTGCCTTCAAAGCCGATAGCGATAAAGACAAGCTGAGCAGGCCATACTTTTTCCGTTCCAGGCAGCTCGCGGAACTCGTATTTTCCATGCTCATTTTTCACTTTTTCCATTTGGATGGTATGAAGCTCTTTCAGCTTTCCGTTTTTATCCGCAACCATTTTTGTCGTTTGAATGGAGTATTCTCTCGGATCTCTTCCGAATTTTGCTTCTGCTTCCTCGTATGCATATTCAAGCGTAAAGACGTGTGGCTGTTCAGGCCACATATTGTCATTCGTGCGGGCTGGCGGAAGTTTCGGGTGTTTGCCGAATTGGTGCACGCTTTTGGCTTTTTGACGCAGAGCAGTAGCCACACAGTCAGCTCCTGTATCTCCGCCTCCGATTACGATGACATCTTTCCCTTTGGCATCAATGAATTGCTTGTCTTTAAAATTAGAATCTAAATAGCTTTTTGTTGCAAGTGTCAGGTAGTCCATCGCGTAATGGACTCCTTTTGAATCGCGTCCTTCAATTAAGAGGTCCCGCTGTTTTTGAGCGCCTGTGCATAGGATCACAGCATCAAATTGCTCCTTTAGCTCATCAGCTGTAATGTCAACACCGATTTCTGTGTTCGTGACAAAATCAATTCCCTCTTGCGTCAGCAATTTAATTCGGCGTTCTACAATGCCCTTCTCAAGCTTCATGTTTGGAATGCCGTATGTTAAAAGGCCGCCCGCTCTGTCTGAGCGCTCAAAAACAGTGACAGAATGCCCCGCTTGATTCAGCTGGTCAGCACTCGCCAGTCCGGCTGGGCCCGACCCGACGATAGCAACTTTTTTGCCTGTTCGTTTTTTTGGAATTCTAGGTTGAATCCAGCCGTTCTCAAATCCTTTATCGATAATGGTCCGCTCGATGTTTTTAATTGATACGGCCGGGTCTGAAATCGCTAAAGTGCATGATCCTTCACAAGGAGCGGGACATACCCGCCCTGTGAATTCAGGAAAGTTGTTTGTTTTCAACAGACGTTCCAATGCTTCCTTCCATCTGCCCCGGTAGACAAGATCATTCCATTCAGGAATTAAGTTGTAAATCGGACAGCCGGATGTAAATCCGTTAATGTCCGCACCGATCTGGCAAAACGGTGTACCGCAATCCATACACCGCGCCCCCTGCCGTTTCGATGCTTCTTCTGAAAAAGGAGCAGAATATTCTTTCCAATCCTTTAAGCGAGTGAGAGGGTCCCGCTCCGAAGGTTTTTCTCGTTTGATCTCCATAAATCCAGTTGGTTTCCCCATGTTCCTCTCCCCTTCCTTACTGTACTACCGCTTGTTTTTGTCCCGATGCTGCTGTATTCTGCTTTGGCTTCGTGTTGGCCTCAAAAGCGAACATGATGGCTTCTTCATCTGATAAACCTGCAGCTTTTTGCTCTTGGATGCTTGCAAGCATTTGTTTATAGTTTTTCGGAATGACTTTGACGAATTTTTTCACACTGTCTTCCCATTGATCAAGCAAATCTTCTGCTTTTTGGCTGTTTGTATATGCAGTATGTCTTTCAAGCATTGCTTTGATTTGCTGGATTTCTTTCTCGTCCTCTAATGATTCAAATAAAATCATCTCAAGGTTGCATTTGCGTTTAAACGCTTTGACATCTTCGGCCAGTACATAAGCGATTCCGCCGGACATACCTGCCGCAAAGTTTTTGCCTACATCACCGAGAACGACAACGCTGCCGCCAGTCATGTATTCACAGCCGTGGTCGCCAATACCTTCTACAACTACGTTCACACCGCTGTTTCGAACGGCAAAGCGTTCACCAGCACGTCCGTTAATATATGCTTCTCCGCTTGTCGCACCGTAAAAAGCCACGTTGCCGATAATGACATTGTCATCCGAAGCAGAGTTGAATCCTTCTGGTGACTTGACGATGATTTTTCCGCCAGAAAGCCCTTTTCCGACGTAATCATTTGAGTCTCCGTCCAAATAAAGCGTCATCCCTTTAGGAACGAAAGCTCCAAAGCTTTGGCCGGCTGATCCGGTAAAGTGCAGCTTGATTGTATCTTCAGGAAGACCTTCTTCTCCGTAACGCTTTGAGATTTCACTGCCGGTTATCGTTCCGGCTACACGATTTGTATTATTGATTTCAATCGAAATATCAGCTTCTTTTCCAGATTCGATGGCTTCTTGTACAGCCGGGAGAATTGTTGTGATATCAAGCGATTGATCAATTTTATGATTTTGCGGCGATCGGAACGTCCGCACCCCTTCAGGCTGATAAAGAAGTGTAGACAAATCAAGCTGGCTTGCTTTCCAGTGCCCCTTCGCCCGTTCACTTACATGAAGTACATCAGTGCGGCCGATCATTTCATCAAATGTCTTGAAGCCTAACGTAGCCATGTACTCACGAACCTCTTCAGCAATGAACAGCATATAGTTCACAATATGGTCAGGATCCCCCATGAACTTTTTGCGAAGCTCTGGGTTTTGTGTCGCTACACCGACAGGGCATGTATCCAAATGGCAGGCACGCATCATGACACAGCCGAGTACAACTAACGGAGCCGTTGCGAAACCAAATTCTTCGGCGCCGAGCAAGGCAGCCATCACAACGTCGCGGCCCGTCATGAGCTTTCCGTCTGTTTCTAATACAACACGGTCACGAAGTCCGTTCAGCATTAGTGTTTGATGTGCTTCTGCAAGGCCAAGCTCCCACGGAAGCCCTGTATGTTTAATACTGGTTTTCGGAGAAGCGCCTGTACCTCCGTCATAGCCGCTGATCACAATGACATCTGCAGTCGCTTTGGCAACACCTGCAGCGATTGTTCCTACACCTGCTTTTGACACCAGCTTTACGCTGATTCTTGCGTCACGGTTGGCATTTTTCAAATCGTGGATCAGCTGGGCTAAATCCTCAATCGAATAAATGTCATGGTGTGGCGGAGGTGAGATTAATCCGACACCTGGCGTTGACCCGCGGACATCGGCAACCCATGGATATACCTTGTTGCCAGGAAGCTGACCGCCTTCACCCGGCTTAGCACCTTGAGCCATTTTAATCTGCAGCTCATCAGCATTGACGAGGTAATGGCTTTTGACACCAAACCGTCCGGATGCAATTTGTTTGATCGCACTTCTTCTATCATCGCCGTTCTCATCTGGAACAAAGCGTTTGGGATCTTCTCCGCCTTCACCGCTGTTGCTTTTTCCTCCAAGACGGTTCATTGCGATTGCTAAAGCTTCGTGCGCTTCCTTACTCAAGGACCCGAATGACATCGCACCCGTTTTAAAACGTTTGACAATCGATTCAGCGGATTCAACCTCCTCCAACTTCAAAGGCTTGCGGTTTCCGTCAAATGCGAACAAGTTCCGCAAAAATCCGATGCGTTCTTCATCAGCCGCTTTTGTATACTGTTTAAACAGACTGTAATCATTTCTGCGGCACGCCCATTGCAAAGTATGAATCGTTTTCGGATTAAAGGCATGATGCTCTCCGCCATTTCTCCATTGGAAGTCACTTCCCGGTTCAAGCGTTTTGCTGTAATCATCCTGATACGCTTCCCGGTGGCGGCGCTGTGCCTCTTCTGCAATTGTTTGTAAATCGATGCCGCCTAGCTGTGATGCAGTACCTGTGAAATAGCGGTCGATCACATCGCGGCTGATTCCTACCGCTTCAAAGATTTGGGCGCCTCTGTAGCTTTGCACAGTTGAAATTCCCATCTTGGACATCACTTTTACGACGCCCTCAGTAATGCTTTTTCCATATTTGCTGACCGCTTCTTCATAGCTGATATCCAAACGGCCTTCATCAATTTCCTGCTTGTAGGTCGCATAAGCGAGATAAGGGTTAATCGCATCTGCGCCATAACCGATTAACGCTGCAAAGTGATGCACTTCACGTGCTTCTCCCGATTCCACAATAATGCTGACCTTCGTACGCAGCCCTTTGCGGATTAAGTGCTGGTGCAGCGCGCTTACTGCCAGAAGCGGCGGAATTGGTGTCAGTCGTTCGTTCATCTTTTTGTCTGATAAAATTAACAAACTTACGCCTTGGCTGATGGCTTTCTCTGCTTGTGTGAACATGTCCTTTAATCCGCGTTCAAGATCCTCTGAAAACAGCACATCAATTTTTTGGCTTTTTAAATCTGGATGAACAATCGTTTTCAATGCGTAAAACTGTTCATTGGATAAAACAGGTGTATACAGTTTAATCCGGCGAACATTTCGTTCACTTGGATGAAGAAGATCGCCTTCCGCACCGAGCCAAGTCATCGTTGAAGTGACAAGCTGCTCACGAATCGCGTCGATTGGCGGGTTCGTTACTTGTGCAAACAGCTGTTTAAAGTAGTTAAACAGTGATTGCGCTCGGTCAGATAGTACAGCAAGCGGAGCGTCATTCCCCATTGAACCAAGGGGATCTTTGCCTTCTTTAATAACAGGAATTAGATACTTTTGGATATCCTCATATGTGTATCCGAATGCCTTCTGGCGAGTAAGAAGATCACTAAATTGTTCTTCTTCTCTTGACTCCGGATCAGGATTTACTTGTACAAGCTCTTCTTCAAGCCATTTTTGGTACGGATACTCAGTTGCAATTTGTGTTTTGACTTCCTCATCGGAGATAATACGGCCTTCTTCCAGGTCGATTAAAAGCATTTTCCCAGGCTCAAGGCGGTTTTTATATAAAACGTTCTCCTGTTCAACTTCAATAACGCCTACTTCAGATGAGAAAATAATATAATCATCTTTTGTGACATAATAACGGGCCGGACGGAGACCATTCCGGTCAAGGATCGCCCCGATTTGTTTACCGTCAGTAAATGAAATGGCTGTCGGTCCGTCCCAAGGCTCCATCAGGGAGCTATGGTACTCGTAGAACGCCCTTTTTTCCTTGGACATATGCGTATTTTCCGTCCAAGGCTCTGGAATGAGCATCATTGCCGTATGTGCCGGTTTGCGTCCAGCCATCACAAAAAACTCAAATGCGTTATCCAAAATGGAAGAGTCACTGCCGTCAGCATTGAGAATCGGCAAAATCTTGTTTAAGTCCTCACCGAAGCTTTCAGAAACAAATTGCTGCTCACGTGCTCTCATCCAGTTGATATTTCCGCGAAGGGTGTTAATTTCACCGTTGTGAACCAAATAGCGGTTAGGATGCGCTCTTTCCCATGTAGGGAATGTATTGGTACTGAAGCGTGAATGAACAAGCGCAAAAGCAGAAACGAATGCTTCGTCTTGCAGATCCGAATAAAATGCATCAACCTGTTCAGGTGTTAAAAGGCCTTTGTAAACAATGGTCTGGCTTGAAAGACTGGCAAAATAAAAATCAAGACCTTCCGTTACTCCCCAATTTTCAGCCTGTTTACGAATGACATACAATTTTCGTTCAAAAGATAAATTGTCCTTTAGATCAGAATTTGCGCCGATAAATACCTGACGGACAAACGGACAGCTTTTTTGCGCCACTGTTCCGATTTTTCCGACATTTACAGGTACAGTTCTCCATCCAAGAACGACTTGGCCTTCTTGTTCAATCAGTGCATTGATTTGCTTTTCAATTTTTTTTCTTTCATCTTCTTTCTGTGAGAAAAAGACCATTCCTACCCCGTAACGTTCTTTTTCTGGCAGATTGATGTCTTTGCACTCTTTTCTAAAGAAAGCATCAGGGATTTGAACCAGTAAGCCGGCTCCGTCTCCTGTATCCGGATCACTGCCTTGCCCTCCTCTATGGTCTAGCTGGCAAAGCATCTTAAGTCCTTGTTTGACAATGGCGTGAGTCTGCTTGCCCTTTAAGTGTGCATATAGGCCGATTCCGCATGCATCATGTTCAAATTCAGGACGGTAGAGACCTTGAGCTTTTGGCATTTGATTGTACGTCATAATTTCTCTCCCCCGATCAATTTCCGATAATACCGGTCATAAAATCTAACAACTCTATAATCATTGTAGGTTTTCAAAACGATATAAACAATATATAATTTAGATCAAAAGAATCTCAAAATGAGATAGATGGATGTGAGACAAACATGGAGCTGCGCCAACTGCGTTATTTCATGGAGGTGGCTGAAAGAGAACACGTTTCAGAAGCCGCTGATCATTTGCATGTGGCCCAATCAGCAATCAGCAGACAAATTGCCAATCTTGAAGAAGAATTAAATGTGACCTTATTTGAGCGTGAAGGGAGAAATATCAAACTCACGCCAATCGGAAAAGAATTTTTGATTCATGTGAAAACGGCGATGAAAGCCATTGATTATGCGAAAGAGCAAATTGATGAGTATCTTGACCCGCATCGCGGAACGGTAAAGATCGGCTTTCCTACAAGCCTCGCCAGCCAGCTTTTGCCGACTGTCATTTCAGCGTTTAAAGAAGAATATCCGCACGTCGAATTTTTGCTGCGCCAAGGCTCCTATAAGTTTCTGATTGAAGCTGTCAGAAACCGCGATATTGATCTTGCCTTATTAGGACCGGTGCCGACGAATTTCTCTGACATAACGGGAAAAATATTATTTACTGAAAAAATTTACGCGCTTGTTCCATTAAATCATCCGCTTGCTAAACAAAAAACGGTTCATTTAATCGATTTGCGCAACGACCAATTTGTATTGTTCCCGGAAGGATTTGTACTTAGAGAGATGGCAATCGATACTTGCAAACAAGCAGGCTTTGCTCCTCTCGTTTCCACGGAGGGTGAGGATTTGGATGCTATCAAAGGGTTAGTGTCCGCAGGAATGGGCGTTACCCTTCTGCCTGAAAGTACTTTTGCTGAAACAACACCTCGTTTTACTGTGAAAATTCCAATTGAGTTCCCTCAAGTAAAACGGACTGTCGGAATCATTAAACCGAAAAATAGAGAGCTTGCGCCTTCCGCGAATGATTTTTATGAGTTTGTCATTCAATTTTTCTCTAAGCTGGAGCAGTATCAATAAAAAAAATGAACCCGAGCTTCTATATAGAAGCTTCGGGTTTTTTTCTGCAAATTAATTTACAGGTAAAGAAAAATCCACATGGCAAACAAATGCTTCTTGATCAATTAGAGCTCTGTTTGTCAGTTCCTTGTTCTTTTCCGGTTCTTGAAGCTGTACAGAAGAGTAATTGACGATTCCAAGGCCGATTTCCGTCCCTTTTGAATCCATTAGCCGAACAACTGAACCGCTTTTAAATTTCCCTTTAATCTTCTGTACACCGTCTAGGTATAAACTCGATTGGCCGTTTGTTATTTTTCGTGAACAATCATCTGATAAAATCATTTCACCTTCCGGACCGGAATTAAAAGCGATCCATTGCTCCTTTTGATTCAACGGAAGCGTTCCTTCTGCTTCAAAATAGGTGCCTTCCGCCTGTTCATGAACGGCGTGATATAAAATATCGCCGACATCTGCCTGACCTAGGAAACCTTTAATGCCAGACGCCATTACGATTTTAAACGCATCAAGCTTAGAGCGCATGCCGCCGGTGCCAACGATGCTTCCAGTGTCACCTGCGCATGCTTCGATGTCAGGTGTTATTTCACTCACCCGCTGTATCCTTTTCGCTTCTGGATTTGTGCGCGGATTGCCGTCATATAATCCGTCGATATCTGATAAAATCACAAGCATATCTGCATCAATCAATCCTGCGACTTTTGCTGCGAGCGTATCATTGTCGCCAAACTTGAGCCGATTGACGGTAACTGTGTCATTTTCGTTTATGATCGGGATGATGCCGCGCTCGAGCAGTACATTCATTGTATTCCTGACATTGTTGTATCGATATTCATCAGAAAAATCGCTTCTCGTAATTAAAATTTGGGATGCGACATAGCCGTGTGCCAAAAACAGCTTTGAATAAGCCTCCATCAGCAATCCCTGGCCGATTGAAGCTGATGCTTGTTTTTCTGGAAGCTTCTCGGGCCTTTGGATAAATCCGAGCTTCCGATATCCCGCCGCCACTGCGCCTGAGGAAACCAAAATCACTTCATAACCGGCGTCTTTGAGTTTGACGACCTGGTCGACCAGCGCTTCTAATTTACGAATGCTGATTTCTCCATGAAGGCTTGTTAATGAACTGCTTCCAATCTTCACAACGACTCTTTTCATGCTTGTATCAGGCGTCACTTTATCACTCCTGATAGCGGCGCTGCAGTTTTTTCGATATCTTCGCTGATTTCCTTTGAACGCTTAGCAGCATGCTTTATTGCTTGAGAAATCGCTTCTCCGCCGCCGCTCTTTTTCAAGGCTTGCAGCCCCGCTGCTGTCGTTCCGTTCGGTGACGTGATATTATCTCTTAAGATCTCAGGATGTTCTCCTGTTTCCATGAGCATTTTTGCGGCACCTAAAAGTGTCTGTGCGCCGATGCTTCGAGATAACTGTTTATCGAGGCCCGCTTCCTCGCCTGTCTTTTCAATGAATTCCATTAAATAATAAAAATACGCGGGTCCGCTGCCTGCAATTCCGGTGAATATATCCATTTGATTTTCTTGGATTGTATAGACTTCGCCCATGCATCGGAGCAATGCTTCGGCCAGCTTCTTCAGGTCTTCCGACACATATTTGCCAAGGGCAATAGCTGTTGCAGAAGCGCCAATCATACTGGAAGTGTTGGGCATCACTCTGACAACCGGCTGTTCATTAAGCAATGATTGTTCAATAAAAGAGGTAGTTATGCCGGCAAGGACCGACAATATTAATTGATGGGGTTGAATACGTGATTTTAGTGATGACAGAGCGTTTTCGGCGTCTTTTGGCTTCATTGCCAAAATGAGCACATCCATGTCTTCGATACATAGTTGGTTCGGCAAGGCGCCTTTAATGCCATATTGAAGTTCAAGTTCAGTTAATCGCTCTGTATTGCTGCGGTTTGTAACGCAGATGTTTTGTTTCGGGATTTTGTTGGCACGAACGATACCTGATATCATTCCTTCCGCCATAGATCCTGCTCCTATAAAGGCTACTTTCTTTTGATCAAAGATCGGTAACATCTCCTTTGTTCGCTTTTTTGTTCGCATTTTCACACGTTTAAAATGTTACCACGTGAGGAAATGATGTCAAGTTTGAAGGTCATCATTGATTTGTATTGTTTCTTTTCGACAAATATGTATAATGAAAAGCAGAAAACACCCGGTTGACACTGCTGCGCCGGGTGTTTGTTTCTATTAAAAATTATCTGAGAGGGCTTTTTCAATCAGTTTTTTACAGCGATCCAGCTCTACCTTCAGCTGTTTTTTATATAGCTTGGCGGCTTCGTAATCTTTAAATTGATAGAGGACGACTTCCTGGAGCTTAGCCCCTTCTTTTTTTACTTTAATTTGTTTTAGTATCCCGTCATCAAGAAGCTCATGCAAAGACCGGTATACTTCTGTATGATTTGGTTTAAAACCAATCTCTTTAAATTCAGACCGAAGTACTTCAAGCAGCTTTAACCCATAGAGTCTCTCTTGCTCTGTCATCGTTATCATATAAAGCTTCAAAAATGCGCGCTGTTTCACTAAAAAGCCTGTTGAACTCCTTTTTTCTTCTTTCATCATATGCACTCCTTCTTCTGTCACTGACAACACTATGTACTAAATATTCAATTTTCTTTTATTGTTTTCCTTTTTTATATTAAAGACTGATAGTCCAGTCATTTCATGTTTACTGATTATAGGTGTAGCGGAAAAAATAAATTTCGACTGAACATTTGGTACATAGTTTTCTTAGTTCTATTATAGCCTGCATTCACTGCTATCTTCAATTTAAACGATTGCCAGGGTTTACATATCTCATTTTACCGGTACGGATTTCACTCAAATAAACAAATAAAAAAACCTGTCGAAAGACAGGTTTTCATTTTTACGGATTTGTTGACCATAATCCCGCTGTTTTGATGAAAATACGAGGATCTAATTTCAATTGTGCCACCATGTATTCAGCAAGATCCTCAGGCTGCATCACTTTTTCAGGATTACCGTCTGTCAAGTTCAATTCGATAGACATATCACTAGCGACAGTGCTCGGCGTTAACGCGCTGACTCTGATATTATGTTTTCTCACTTCTTGCATAAGAGACTCTGTTAACCCTAGAACGGCAAATTTAGAAGCGCTATAAGCACTTGTTACAGCAGCTCCTCTTTGGCCCGCTGTAGACGAAATATTAATGATATCTCCGGCTTTGCGTTCGATCATTTCCGGAAGCACCGCGCGAGTCACATGATACACACCCATTAGGTTGACTTGTATAATATTTTCCCATTCATCGGCTGACAGATCTAAGAAACCGCCAAATTTGCTGATTCCCGCGTTATTAATGAGAATATCGATATCACCAAGCTGTTCTTTCACTTGAGCGACGGCTTGGTTAACCTGCTCGGCATCTTTTACATCTGCAGCAGCAAATGCAGCTTTTACACCAAGCGCTTTGACTTCTTCTGCCACTTTTTCAACATTTGCGGCAGTCCGGCCGATTAACCCAATATTTACGCCTTCTTTCGCAAGAGCAAGAGCTGTAGCACGGCCGATCCCTCTGCCTCCGCCTGTGATTAAAGCGGTTTTATTTTGTAAACTTTGCAATTGAAGCACCCTTTCTTTGTTTACCTATGTACGATATCACATTATAAGTAGAATAAATCCAATACGCAAATCAAACGAACTGTGCAATCATCATTTCTTTGGATTAAAAAAGCGGAAACAGGGTAATGACAAAAGAAAAAAGGAGTGAACATATGGTTATTGTTTATATCAGCCTGGCAGTATTGGCTATTTCTATCATATTTTTAGGGTTTAATGTGATCCAAAACAAGAAAAAAATAGACCCCGCACTAAAGGAGCTCACTTCTGTTACGCAGGCTATGCAAAAACAAATCGAGGGATTAAAAACAGAAGCAGAGCTGCTGACGCAAAAACAAAAGAAGATTCAGCATGATGTCCAAATGAAAAAATACGCGTTTCAGCAGACAGCAGCTGAAGTGAAAGAAGTTCCCCAAGCAGTCAAAGAGGTGTGGCAGGCAGGACATTTTAATAGCAGATAAGGATGAATGAGATCCCGTTGTTACGATCAGAATGGACAAATGGGATCTCATTTTTCGAGGAGGCTTACACATGATTATAAACCGCAGCTGCTTAAAAGAGTTCGCAGAAAAACTACATTCTCTTCCCTCTTCACTTACAAAGTCCGATTTACTTACTGATCCATTTCGTCTCCATCAAGAAAACGAACTTGGCATCTACTATTCACCTCATAATGAATTTATCAATCGGGATGCCTCGCTTGTGATTGCCGGGATCACGCCTGGTTTTTCCCAGATGAAGACAGCGTACGAAACAGCCGCCGAAAGCCTGCGGCAAGGCGGGACTCTTGAGCAAATGGTAGTAGACACAAAAATAGCAGCGGGTTTCTCCGGATCGATGAGACATAACCTTATTACCATGCTGGATTTATGCGGGCTGCCACAGGCTTTCGGCATTCAAAGCGCCGCGCAGCTTTTTGGTGACTTACGGCATATGCTCCATACAACTTCCGTTATTAAATATCCTGTCTTTATCCAGCAAAAAAACTATACCGGATACAAACCGGCCATCACTCGCTCTCCTATCCTAAGCACCTATGCTTTTGATCACTTCCCTGCGGAGCTCAATCATGTGGTGGGGCCAGCTCTTCTTATTCCGTTAGGAAAAGCCGCCGAAACAGTATGTGAAACCTTGATCAGACAGTACAGACTCCAGAATTTGATTTGCCTTAGCGGCTTTCCCCACCCATCAGGCGCAAACGGCCATCGTTTAAAACAATTCGCCAAAAACAAAGAGCAACTAGAAAGACAAATTCATTCTTTTGCTTCCTCAGTTTTGAATTTTCTATAGAAAAGAGGAAATAAAAGGGATATGATAAACAGAAACAAACGTGGGGAGTGGTTGAATGTTTCCTGTTTTAGAAACGGAGCGGCTTACACTTAGACAAATGACAGATCAGGACGCGGAAGCCATTTTTGCTTGTTTCTCAAACCATGAGGTGACACGCTATTACGGACTTGAAAACCTGGAATCTATAGAACAGGCCATTTCAATGATTCAAACGTTTGCTGCCCTCTATCAAGAAAAACGCGGTATACGGTGGGGAATTGAAAGACGGGACACTAAAGAACTGATCGGAACAATAGGCTTTCACGCTCTGGCCCAAAAGCATAGGCGTGCAGAGATCGGTTATGAAATCATCCCAGCGCATTGGCGAAACGGCTTTGCATCAGAAGCCATTTCAGAGGCTGTCTCCTACGGGTTTACTTCCCTTGGCCTGACGCGTATTGGCGCAGTTGTATTTATCCAAAATAAAGCATCAAATCGACTGCTTATAAAAATGGGATTTCAAAAAGAAGGCGTTTTAAGACAGTACATGTATCAAAATGGGACTCCAAATGATACAAATGTGTACTCTATTGTGAAACCAAGAGAATGACGGTATTCTCTTGGTCTGTGCCACATCCCTTTTCCTTTAAAAAGATAAAAAGCGACCCTCAAACAGGGCGCTTTCTAATTAAGATGCATATTGAGGAGATGTTTCCTCCTTAACTGCTTTTTCCTCAGGTATATGAATACATTTTGTCAAGACCGCACTTGCAAGGTAAAGGGCCGCAAAGATCCAGACGACACCTTGCGCGCCGACGAGACCGATGAACAGCCAAGCGAGTGCAGGGCCGACAAACGCTGATAAACCTGCAGCTAAATTCAATACAGACATGGCTGCCCCTTTATCTTTTCCTGCCACCGTCGGCACAATTGCACCAATCGGCACATAGCCTGCCAGCAAACCGCCCCAAATAAAGCCGATCACGCTGACAACCGCTAAACTTCCGCCGGAGAAAACAGGTGCGTAGTATAATAAGACGGTGAAAATGCCGCAGCCGACTCCGCCGAACCAAATAACAGTATTTTTCCAGCCGAATTTATCGCCGACAATACCGAAGATAAGGTTAAACACAATGTTCCCCAGGAAAATCGTTCCCCAAATTTGCAGCCACACATTGGTTGAAATTCCATGCTGGGCCATGTGCATCGGCAAAAAGACTGGAAAACCATATGTACCAATGCTGTTGATGATTCTGATGATTCCGCCTGTAAGCACGCGCGGATTTGTAAATAGAATCGTAACCCCTTTTAAAAGCTCCTCGGCTGTTTCTGATCTTTTTCTTTTCTTCTTTTCAAAACGGTCTTTATTGATAAACAATGCAAAGAATGCACCGAGACATACCCAGAAAATAGAGCTCCAAAGCGTATTCAAATAACCGAACGCTTTGATCGCGTAGCTTGAGTACCAAGCGCCGAACACAAACATGCCGAGGCAATATGCAATCCAAAACCAGCCGACAGCAGTGCTCAGTTTGCTTTGCGGTGTTCTGTAAATGACCCATGTCAAGAAAGAATAAGCAAAAAGCGGGTAACCTAACCCTTTTACGAAGTAAGTCACATACATCACTGGCAGGTTCAGCTGTTCAAATCCAAATACGATAAAAGCAGCTGTACCGATCACATAAAACAACAGCCCCATAAACATCGTTCGTTTTGCGCCAAATGCTTCGAGACATACACCCGAAAACCAGGAAGCTATGGCAAGCGCAATTCCGTATATACTAAAAATGGAAGCGGACTGCTGAACGGTGAGCCCGTTTTCGATCAAAAAAGGACTGAGCCAGCCTTGTTCAAGGCCATCTCCCATCATAAACAAAACAACCCCTAAAAATCCCCAGGCAAGCCGCTTCGGTATTCCTATTTTATCCAACATATCTGTCTCCTCCTTAGATGCTATTATTCATTACCGTATTACCTTATTAAAGTTGAAAATTAAATGATTCCTCAAAACAGCAGAAATGCCGCCTTAAATTAATACTTTGCTTTCTGAACCTGAAAAAAAGCGCTGTGTTTGCTTCCATTTCTCATATAAAGCCAATTCTGTCTGACAGTCCTTCGGTTCGATCACCCGGACATTTGCTGACATCTCCTCCGTTAATTGAAAGGTTTCATTGCAAATGACTGCAGCACCAACCACAGATGCCTGATGATATCCCTCTTGGACATAGACCTTTTTTTGAAGAAGATCCGCGATATATTGAGTGAGCGCTTTACTTTGGAATCCCCCTCCGCACACCCAAACATAGTCACGTTCAAACGGAGTAACCTCTGTTAAAATGTCAAAGTTCCATTTGATTGAAAATGCGATCTCTTCTAGCGCTGCACGTACAAAATGTGCCCTCTTTAAATGTGCTGACAGCGGGGCATCAAAAAGAAAACCGCCTCTCGTTAATGCATTCTTTTCAGCCGATAAATAAGAGCCGAGAGCCGCTACACATGCATGGTCTTCTTTTGCAAGTGCAGAAATCTCCTCCTCCATTACTTCGTACGTTTCATTCGGATAAAAAATCTGTTTTAATTTTTGATAATTCAATCCGGTAATTCCCGGATTCGTTTCCACAAGCCAATGCCCTTGATCTGCATGACAGTTCAGCCAGGCTTTATGTTTTGTGTCGCCATGATCCTCAGTAATTTTGGTTATTGGCGTTGTTGTCCCTGATACAATGACAATGTCCTCAAGTCCAGCTCCGGTGCTTTTGACAGCCAGCTGTGTATCCCCGCCCCCTGCTATAACCTTAGCATTTATTGAAAGGCCTAATTCGGATGCATATTCATTTGCTATCGTTCCAATTGCTGTTCCCGCTCTTACAAGAGGCGGAAGGATAGATGGAGAAAAGCCGAATATGTCGCACATCTCTTCTGACCAAGTGTTTTGCTTCACATCAAACAGCAGGGTTTCTGTTGCCTGTGATGGTTCATATGTTAATCTTCCGCTCAGTTGGTACGTCACCCAATCACTGATGCTTGTAAAGCTTGCAGTCTTTTCCCATAAAGAGGGCTGGCGCTGTTTTAATCCATAAAGCTTGAGCGCAGAAAAAAGTGCGGTTGGCAGGCGGCCTGTGCGGCTGTATATCTCTTCCCGATCGGGAATGCCCGCCTCCCACTCTCGGCCGCGATTATCGATGTTCGGCAGCCCGAGAAAAGGATTGCCGTTTTGATCAATCAAAACAATCCCCTGTCTTTGGCTCGTCGATGTCAAACCAATGATGTCAATATCACACGAACGGGATAGCGCACGTTTTGCCAAATTCATCACCTGCTTCCACATCACCTGAGGAGAAAAATAACGGCTGTCCGGGTAAAGCGTCTCTGTGGAATACACGATGTCCTCCCGTTCAACTGTTAAAACACTGCCGGTTACACTCACGACCGCTACCCTCGCATTGCCTGTGCCAATATCAAAAACAAGATAGCCTTTTTGTTTTTTCATTCTGTTAGCCTCCTTTCTTATACCCCTGTTTTCAGTTCGTCCTTGTTATACATTGTCGGAATATTAAGAGTTTTTTCACCCTTCCACTTTTTGAGGGCTTTATTCAGTATCGTCACGTGATGATCCTCCACTTCAAATGTTGCTCCAGCGAGATGCGGTGTTGCCAGAACATTAGGCAATGAAATCAATTCATAATCTGATTCCTCTGGAGGTTCATGATAAAAAACGTCTAATATCGCACCTCTGATTTTATGTTCTTTTAATACAGATAAAAGATCTTCACGGTTTACAACAACTGCTCTTGAAGTATTGACGAAAATCGCACTCTGTTTCATCAGATCAAAATACTTCCGATCAATAAGTCCAAGTGTTTCCTCAGTACGAGGCAGATGGACAGAAACGATATCACTGTCTGAAAACACCGTTTTAAGAGATACTTTTTCATACAGCGGATGATCGTCTTGAATGAATGGATCGTAATACTTTATTTTACAGTCAAACGCAGTCAGCAGTTTTGCAATCCTTTGGCCAACCGCCCCGAACCCAATCATGCCAACCGTTTTTCCTGTTAATTCATTTCCTTTAAATTTGACATATGCCTGCAGGTAATCACTGTTCCACTTTCCATCCTTCAGCCATTGATTCGAGACGCTGGTATGGCGCAGAAAGGAAATCACATTTCCAATAAACATTTCAGCAACGGCTTGTGCATTCCGCCCTGGTGTATAAAAAACAGGTATGCCTCTTTTTGAGGCAGCTGCCACATCCACATTGGAGGGCATTCCCCTGCAAACACCGACAAATGAAAGTTCGGGAACAGAAGCAAATACGCTGCCTGTTACCTGATCAAGTTCAGTAATCAAGCCTGTCGAATTTGTTGCTTTTAGCAGCTGAATGAGTTCATCCTCCCGATATGCCCGGCCTTGTTCCTTCCAAGATTGATAAGCAACTGAGCCAAACAAGTTTTCTAGCTCTTTTCGTCCTTCTTCGTTGTACGGTGCTGTAACCAAAACCGTCATGGTGCAAAACATCCTTTTCATCGTATTTTTCATAAAAAAAATCTCTTTCCGAAGATGGAAAGAGATTCATATATAGGCGCGCTCTGTTACAGGCAGACGCCGGTATAAACCTTGCTTTCCTATCTTTCAAGCTGACGCTTGCTGGAATTGGCACAATAATGTTGCCGAGGTTTCATAGGGCCAGTCCCTCCACCTCTCTGGATAGAAAATGTTGAGTATGTAATTTTCAGAATAAAGAATACGTTTATCATAAAGAAGTCTCAGATTGATGTCAATCTCTTTTTTTCAGAATTGACGTTATGATCCGAAATGTTATAATTCTTACAAAATATCTAACTAGAGAGAGGAACTGGGCCATGAAATCTTTTGCCACACAACAAAACGGCATTTTCAAATCCGTTTGCTCGCTGGACTGCCCGGATCAGTGCGGATTGTTAATACATAAAAAAGACGGGAAAATCGTAAAAGTGCAAGGAGACCCTGATCATCCTGTCACAGCCGGAAACATATGCAACAAAGTCCGGAATATGACGGAGCGCATATATGATAAAAAGCGGCTGACTACACCGCTCAAACGAACAGGTGCGAAAGGCCAAGCGATATTTGAACCGATTTCTTGGGAAGAGGCAATCGATACGATCACCTCCCGCTGGAAACAGCTGATTGATGCAGAGGGAGCTGAAAGCATACTTCCTTACAGCTTTTACGGAAATATGGGGAAATTGACAGCTGAAGGAATGGACCGCCGCTTTTTTTACCGCATGGGGTCAAGCCAGCTTGAACGGACGATTTGCAGCAAAGCGGGATCTGAAGGCTATAAATATACAATGGGCATAAGCGCGGGAATCGATCCTGAGGAAACCGTTCATACAAAACTATTTATTTTTTGGGGAATCAACGCGGTCAGCACAAATATGCACCAAATTACGATCGCCCAAAAAGCGCGAAAAAAAGGTGCCAAAATTGTCGTGATCGATGTGCATAAAAATCAAACAGGACGTCTTGCAGATTGGTTTATCCCAATAAAACCGGGAACCGACAGTGCACTTGCTCTTGGCATCATGCACATTTTATTTAAAGAAAACCTTCATGATGAAGCATTTCTGTCCGAGTACACGGTTGGCTATGAAGAGCTCCGTGAACACGTGAAACAATATGATCCTGAAAAGGTATCGACGATCACCGGTGTCAGTACCGAAGATATTTACCGACTGGCAAAAATGTACGGGGAAACCTCCCCTTCTTTTATCAGAATCGGAAACGGACCCCAGCATCACGATAACGGGGGGATGATTGTAAGGACGATTGCCTGTCTTCCGGCGATCACCGGCCAATGGTTGCACACAGGGGGCGGCGCAATTAAGCATAACAGCGGAATTTTAGAATATAACACAAATGCCTTGCAACGGCCCGACTTATTGAAAGGGCGCACCCCGAGGTCATTTAATATGAATCAGCTTGGCAAGGTGCTTTTGGAAACAGACCCGCCTATTCGCTCTCTATTTATTTACGGAACGAACCCTGCCGTCGTCGCGCCCGAAGCAAACAAAGTCAGACAGGGCTTGCTGCGGGAAGACTTGTTTACTGTGGTTCATGATTTGTTTTTAACGGAAACGGCTGCATATGCGGACATTGTACTGCCTGCAACATCCGCTTTTGAAAATACTGATTTTTACACCTCCTACTGGCACCATTACATTCAGCTTCAGCAGCCGGTGATTGAGAGATATGGGGAAAGCAAGTCTAACACTGAGGTTTTCCGATTACTGGCTGAAGCAATGGGATTCACAGATCAGGAGCTTAAAGATTCAGATGAAGAATTAATCCGCCAGGCGCTTGACCATCCAGATAATCCGCATTTGGCAGAGATTGATTACGATGCACTCACTAAGCATTCATTTATGAAAGCAAAACGCGAAAAGCCGCTGTTTCCGGGCGAACTTCCAACGCCAAGCGGAAAAATAGAATTATATTCAGAAAAAATGAAACAAGACGGCTTCCCGGCTTTACCGACATATACACCTCTTGTAACCGATAATGAACATCCGTTTATGTATGTTCCGGGGCCAAACCATAATTTCTTAAACTCAACATTTTCCAATAATGAAAAACACATCAAGCTTGAGAAGACGCCAAAGCTCTTTATCAACACAAAAGATGCTGAAAAACACGGAATCGTTGATGGGGCACCTGTACGAATTTGGAACAGCCGGGGAGAATGCGAGCTGACCGCTGCAGTTGGAGAACAAGTGCTGCCAGGTGTCGTTGTCAGCCAAGGATTATGGGCGGATGAACAAGGAAAAAAACAGCTTGTAAACGCGCTAACCCCAGATCGCTTGTCCGATATGGGCGGCGGCGCCACCTTTTTTTCAGGCCGTGTACAGATTGAAAAGGTTTGAAAAATAATGAAACCCGGAGTATGCCAAGCCCGTATAACATAACATCGACATAATGGAGGCATACACATGGACGTTTTTTTAGGAATTGGTATTGCTTTGGCTGGATATTTTATCGGTGAAGGCTTAAAGCAGAGGAACCAAACCAAAGGTAATGAACAAAATGATATCTTCCTAATAAAAGAACGGGATATTTACTTTTACATTGGACTTTTTTTAGGAATAACAACGACTGAAGCAAAACAGTTAGCTGGAGACATGGCAGACCTGCCTTACATCGAAATAAACGGAAAAAAATATGTCCAGAAACATATGTTAAAAGATTGGACATTCACATTAGTTGAAAAACATCAGGGTGAATAAAACAAATCTGAGGAGAGCGAGATTCATTGTCACGACGCTCTCCTCTGTTTAGCTGTATGGATTGACCGCCACCAAAACTTTGTTCTATAAGCGCTGATAAAACGATAAACCACCATCTATGTTCTTTCCTCAAACAACTCAAGATGCCCGTTCCACAACAATAGTTTTTATAGTCCTTTGATGACGTGATGTTCTTGATGAACGTATGTATCGTAAAACACTTAGAAAACCTATTCGGTTTGAATGTGTGCTCTCATTATGCCCCCATACTGCGCCTTTATCCGCGGAGGATTTTTTTAAAAAAATATGAAACCTAAAGCTTTTAGATCCTGAATTTTTATTGAACCTCCATATTTCTCCGATTGGTAAAAATTAGCCTATACACCGGAAGCTGTACGTTTATAAAGGATCAGAGAATCCCATAACCAGTAAATCACTGCAGCCGCAATACTTAACATATAATAAAAGTACGATTGCAATGTCCATGCTATTGACGCAGGTTCATTGATAACAAAAAACAGGAAAGCTGCGATAAAAGCAACCACACTGTAAATCAATAGGTACATGACATTGAATGTTCTCGCTTTTTTCTGCAACTTCATTTGGAGCGGAACAGCAAAAAGGCCATACACCACAAAACCGTATAATAAAGCAATTGCTGCCGTAAACAATGCAATTATCATATCGCCATACATAACGAAAGAATAAAACCCTAATAACAAACCAAATGTAAGGCTGGATAGCCCTAATGTCATTAAATAATATGATGCGATTTTTTTCATTTTTTCACCCCCCTTGTTTGATTTATTCACAGTGCTGTTAGTATAAATTCACAACCTTTGTATTTCTTTTATCGAGATGTCTTCCCTAACGTGCTATACGCAATGCGCTAATAAAAGGTTTCAAAAATGACGTTCTTTTATTAGATAATACGCTGGCTGAAAACGCCTCTCCTGATTGGCCAAAGCGCGAATGAAAAAAGTGCATGAATACCTGCCCAACAGACAGAATAAGAAGAGTTGATATTTCAACACTTTTCGTAAAGGGGTGAAACCAATGAGTAAGAAAGGTATTCAAAATTCAAGTATTGAACAAATAAGAAATGACCATGAGACTGAAACAGCTTTTAAAGCAGATGATCCTAAAAAACACGGTTCCGATCCTAAAAGAACGAAATAAGTTCTTACCCCCACTAAAATATCAATAATCTGGAGGAAGTAAAGTGACTCAAAAAAACGGTGCAGACAGACCTGATGATTATAAAAGATTTTCTTCATTAGACAAGGAATATGATTTTCAGCAATCTATACGCAGCAATACTGAGACAGAAAGTGTAAACACTGAAACACAAACTCATAACAAAGAAAACAAAAATGACACAACAGATGTTGCCGGGAAATACTTTGAGCCCTCAGATTATAAAGGAAGCACGCAATTAGAAAAAGGATTGGCTGAAACTCATGAACAGGTCAGCGATGACTATTTTGAAGGGACAATCGATCAAAATTTGGACTAGCCATACAAACGGAACTAACTTAAAAGAAGTCAGTTAACTCTGTTTTTAGAAACAACCACAGTAAAAGTAGCCAACCCCCACCGAATAAGATGGGGGTTGCACGTAAGTAGCCTGTTTAATATTTAAAACGATTAATGACGGTTTGAAGTTCTTCTGCCAACTGAGATAGAGATTCTGCGGCATAGGAGATTTCCCCCATTGAATGAAGCTGTTCCTGTGATGAATTTGCAACCGCTTCTGTATTTGCTGACGTTTCTTTTGTACCAGCAGCCAATGTATGAACTGTGTGCTGAATCACTTCAACGCCTGAAGTAAGCTGTTGAGTTGCTGCTGCAACTTCTTGTATTTGAGAAGTGACCTGTTCCACCAGGTTCAGTATTTCATTGAAATTTCCTGTTGTCTCTTGAGAAAGAACAATACCTGAGCTCACATTTTCTTGAACAACTTTAATATTATTTACCGTTTCTATCGATTCGTTTTGGATGGTCGCTACCACCGATTGGATGTGGTTTGCAGATTTATTTGTTTCATCCGCCAACTTCCGAACTTCTTCTGCCACCACAGCAAATCCTTTTCCTTGCTCTCCGGCTCTGGCCGCCTCGATCGCTGCATTTAGTGCCAACAAATTTGTCTGCTCTGAAATCGTCGTGATAAGCGAAGAGATATCGCTGATTTCTGCTGTGCTCGCTACCAATGTTTGCAATCCATTGCCGGCTGAATCTACAGATTTATCAATGAATTTCATCTGGTCTAACATCTTGTTGACGGACTTAGAGCCTATTTCAGCCTTGTCTCTCATCGAAGAAGAAAGATCCGCTATGTTCCCTGTATTTGAAGCGACTGATGATATACTGTCTAATAATTCAGTGATGGATTCTGCGCTCTTTTCTGTCATTGAGCTTTGCTTCACATTGCTGTCGGCAGCCATCTGCATGGCTCGTGAAATATGTTCAGATGTTGATTTCGATTCTTCCGCGCTTGCCGATAATTCTTCAGAGGAAGCGGCGACTTGTTCAGATGAGCTGCTGATCTGCTTCACAATTTGAGTTAATGAATGAGTAAAAGAATTAAAAGATTGGGCAAGCTGGCCAAATTCATCTTTATTTTTCACAATGACTTTTTTGGTTAAATCAGCCTCGCCGTGTGCAATTTCCTCCAGCTGCTTATTTATGCTTCTTAGTGGCACCATAATGGACTTTAACAGCATTATGCTTAGAACAATGCCTAATATTACTGATATCCCTGTGACAATGATAATGAGCGATTGACTCATTTTCCCATTGCCCTGTATTTCATCCTTTAGATCCTCTACCTCTTGATCCAGGCGATCAGACAGCTTATTGACAGCCGGAGCTACGCCTTCTTTTCTTATTGTTCTTTCTTCTCCAAAATGGATGGTTTCTGCTTTTTTAGGATTTGAAGAGTAGGCTGTTACTACTTGCTGATTCAAAGCTCTATACTGAGTAAAACTTGTCTTAATGTCTTCAATATTGGATTGATACTTCTCTTCATCAATCAAGTCATTAACCCGGTCAAGGCTCTTTAAGACATCGTCTGCTTTTCCCTTCATACCCTCGTCGTATTCTTTGTCTCTGGTAATCAAGAAGCCTCTTTCATCATTTGATAACCCGGTCAATTCATATTGGATGTGTTTTATCTCTTTTTGGAATTCCATTTTGTCTTTAAGTTCTTCATTCTTTTTCACAGTAGAAGAAATCATAAATACTGAGGAGCCTCCAATTCCAATAATTGAAACAATTAATATTGATATAATCCCCAGCAATTTTGTTTTCACTTTCATGTGTCGTTTTCCCTTTCCGCACAATGTAATGGCTGAAATAAAATATGTTCAAGCGCGTTTGAATCCAATTCGCTTACGCTCATGTCCATAATATCGACACGTGTTATCAAGTTTTATAGTGATATTCTTATATGAATAAGCAAATTCTTTACGTCTCTGAACTTACAGAAAAACCTTAAGTAAAATTTGCAGTCTTTTGCGGTATGTAAGTCACTCTTATTCGTTTTTCTAAAAAAGGCTTTTCCCACCTCAAATTGGCTGAACCGGCTGTTTTCTCGAAAATATAATACAATACGCAGCATAATATGAAGGAGCGAAACTTAAATGGGGATCATCAATGGTAAAGAATTCATTGACCGATTGAATAAACTAGAAAACGAAATATGGTATGATGGCGAAAAAATAAAGGGTAACATTTCTGAGCATCCTGCATTTAAAGGAATAATCAAAACAAAAAGCTCACTTTATGAATTGCAAACAAAGGATGAGTTAATACATGAAATGACTTATTGCCTTCCTGGAGATCATAATCGAATCGGCCTTTCCTATCTCCAGCCTAAAACAAAAAATGATTTGAAAAAAAGAAGGACCATGATTGAACATTGGGCTAGACATACTCATGGAATGATGGGGAGAAGTCCGGATTACATGAATACGGTTATGATGAGCTTTGCTTCGTCAGCGGAGCTTCTAAAAGATAAAGAGAATTGCTTTCCTGAACATATACTAGATATGTATGAACAAGCTGCTAAGCATGACCTTTCCTTTACCCATACATTCATTACTCCGCAAGTGAACCGGTCACAGTCCTATTTTGGGCTAAGTGAAAAACCGATATCTGCTAAAGTCATTGATAGAACCGAAAAAGGTTTAATGATTCATGGCGCACGACTGCTTGCCACACAAGGCGGGTTGACCGATGAAATCTTGGTTTTTTCAGCGCCTAAATTTTTCTTTGAAACAGATGAAGCTTATGCTTTTTCAATCCCTTCTAATACAAAAGGCGTAAAATTCATCACAAGAGAATCATTTGTATTAAGCGACTCTTCCTTTAATCATCCCTTAAGCTCAAGGTATGAAGAAATGGATTCAATTGTGGTTTTTGATCATGTGTTAGTGCCGTGGAATCGTGTGTTTTTTTACGATAATGTGGAAGCAGCTAAAGATTTTATGACAAAAAGCTCTTTTCATGCCTTTACCTTTCACCAGGTTGTCATTAGGCAAATGATAAAAATTGAATTTCTATTAGGTGTTGCACAGCTTCTTGTCGACACCATTAATGTTTCCGAATATCAGCACATCCAAGAAAAGCTCTCAGAAATCATTGTGGGATTGGAAACAATCAAAGCCCTCATTGACAAATCGGAAAATGATGCTCAGTTAGATGAATTCGGCTATATGCGCCCCTGTTTAATTCCTCTTCAAGTCATCAGTACGATCATTCCTAAGCTATATCCTCGATTTACTGAAATCATACAATTAATTGGAGCTAGCGGAATGGTGACACTGCCTACCGAAAATGCATTTGACTCAGAGATACGGGAAGATCTTGACCAATATCTTCAAGCAACCAATACAAATGCTGAAGAACGTGTGAAAATTTTCCGTTTGGCATGGGATTTAACAATGAGTTCATTCGGAACTAGACAAACTCACTACGAAAGATATTTTTTCGGAGATCCTATTCGGATTTCAAGCAGGCTGTATACCAGTTATCCAAAGCAGGAGCAGTTGAACATGATTAAAACATTTTTACATGCAGATACAGAACATTGAAAAAACAGCGGGAAAAGATCCGCTGTTTCGTATTTTTTATTCAGGAAACTGAACATGGCCCGGTACTGTATAGGCTTTGGACGTTCCGCTTTCAGGCAGCTTTGGAATGGTGTCTTTCACAACTTTTCCGCGGATGTCAGTCATTCTGACTTTGAGAGAGCCAGTACCTAAATTCGTACTCACAAAATGGTTATAGTCCATTTTCTCCATGTTGATCCACTTACCATCCTTTTCATATTCCATTTTCATAACAGGATACTTGTGATTTCTGACTTGGATTGCTGCCCACCACCTGCTGCTGCCTTCTTTGATCCGGTACGTGAAATTGCCGGTGATTGGGGCTTTGACAACACGCCATTTAATATTGATTTTTCCGTCTTTCATATTGCCGATTTTACGGAAGGCATTAGGTGACAGATCAAGAGCTCCCCGAGCGCCTTCGGGATAAAGATCAGTAACATATACGGTTGTTTTCCCTTTTGGCCCTTCAACTTCCAAATAAGAGCCGGCAAGTGCCGCTTTTACTCCTCCGTAATTGAGATCCGCCGGATTTATTGCAGTAATCTCCATATCGGAAGGAATGGGATCCAGCAGGAAAGCTCCTCCTGAATAACCTGACCCTGTATACGTTGCATAACCTTCATGCAGGTCGTCATATGCTGCCGAAGCTTGCGGGGAAAAACAGAAGATCGTCAACAAAACCATACCAACAAATGCACTCATGATCTTTTTCATATTTGGTCCTCCTCAAACCAGACTTCAAATGAGAATCATTATCATTATAAGACTCAATCCATCTGGTTTGAAAGAGGAAATAGATTCATAGTTGATTTTAAGGCAAATTCACTATCATTCATATATCAAATGTAGGTACTTATGAAAAAGCCAATACAAATGAACGAATGTGCACTTCAGCCGAATGTCTTATTTTTCCCTCTCAAAATTCGCATTTCAATAACGAAATGAAACAGGCTGTTGGCCTGATAACAGCTATACAGGAAAAGCTATTTTTCCCCGCTCAGTTTCAACTTAGCTGTCATCATGATGCCAAAGATCAGCACAATCGGAACCCAAATAATGAAGTGATAAAAATCAGGCTCAGCCAGAGCAACAATAATAGCCCCTACACAATACAAAATAATAGCCAGTGCTCTTAACACAGTATCTCTTAAGAAAGTCTTCTTTTGCTTCTTAAAAAACAAACGGCCGGATATATCCTCTAAAAGAGAAGCCAAAGTGCCGGTCAACACAGTTGAAGAAATACCTGCAATCCCCAGTTTTTTTGCTGCTGTAGTTTGAATCCCCATAGAAATGCTCATGAGTATAATCAGAATGTGCACAGGAACAAATGCCCGGTAAAAAGAAAGACAAGCAAAGACAAACAAAATGAATGCTTCAAGTGCGAGGGCTTTTGTCACAGCAGAAGGCCAAAGGGTATTTTCCGCCTTTCCGACCATCAATGTAGCAATGATCACGCCGCATATAAATCCGATTAGCGCAGTCAAGGAATTAAAAACAGTGACCTGAATGGATTTGCCGATAGCTAACCCCAATAATACAATGTTTCCAGTCATATTAGCTGTGAACACATGTCCCAGGCTTAAATACCCGATTACATCCACGATTCCAGCTGTTAAACATAAAAGTGATAGCAAGGTGTTTCGATAAGCTGCTGCAGTCAACGGTGTATCAATCCTTTCTTCTATTTCAATTGTTAGTATGTCTTCTTTTGGCGCAATCTCTATTTTTTAAGTAACCCAACATTAATTAGGAAGATAGAACCTATCATTCCTTTCCATTAACTGTAATAATAATCCCCGCAAGGAAATTAAAATTGAAAGGAAGCATATTGTGATGAAACGACTTTTTTTATGGTTCACCGTCTTTAGCTTGTTTTTGGTTCTCTTGCCTGGAAAAGCATTAGGTGCAGTCGATTTTCCGAATACCTCAACAAATGGCCTTTTAGGTTTTGCCGGTAATGCCAAAAATGAAAAAGGCATCGCTAAAACGGGCACAACGGGTGGAAAAAACGGGCAGATTGTTTACATTCAAAGCGTAAATGATTTAAAAACCCATCTAGGAGGATCCACTCCGAAAATTTTAGTGCTTCAAAATGATCTTTCCGCATCTGCGAAAACAACAGTTACCATTGGCTCAAATAAAACACTCGTGGGCTCTTACGCGAAAAAAACGCTGAAAAATATTTATTTAACAACTTCATCAGCTTCTGGAAATGTTATTTTTCAAAATTTAACGTTTGAACACAGTCCGCAGATTAACGGAAATAATGATATCCAGCTTTATTTAGATTCCGGTATGAACTATTGGATTGATCACGTCACATTCTCAGGTCATAGCTATAATGCAAGCGGAAGCGATTTGGACAAACTCGTGTATATCGGAAAATCCGCAGATTATATCACGATCAGCAACTCAAAATTTGCGAATCATAAATACGGTTTGATTTTAGGATACCCGGATGATTCTCAGCATCAATATGACGGCTACCCCCACATGACAATCGCCAATAATTATTTTGAGAACTTGTATGTTAGAGGCCCAGGTCTGATGAGATACGGTTACTTTCATGTTAAAAACAATTACAGCAATAATTTTAACCAGGCGATTACAATTGCTACAAAAGCAAAAATATATTCCGAATATAATTACTTTGGGAAAGGCAGTGAAAAAGGCGGCATCCTTGACGACAAGGGCACTGGTTATTTCAAAGACATAGGCAGCTATCCATCACTCAACAAGCAAACCTCTCCGCTGACTTCTTGGAATCCCGGGTCAAACTATAGCTATCGTGTCCAAACGCCGGAATATACAAAAGAATTTGTCACGAAATATGCCGGATCACAAAGTACAACTCTGGTATTTGGCTACTGATATAAAAGAGGCCATGCGTTAAAAACGCTGTGCCTCTTTTTATACTATAGGCTATTTTTAAGCGATCCTTGTAATTCCATCAAGATCCAGCGTCGGTCAAACTAAAAAGCATATGTTCTTTTCCACAATAACTTCTTAACTGGCTTTCTTATTATACCAGTTTATCGCAAGTGAAAAGAAATCATTGTTCTGGACCTGTATTAAATGAACGTTCGTCCCACAAACTATTCAAAAACCCCTAAAAAGGATGATGGATATGTGCGGCAGGTTTACTTTGTACTCTGCATTTGATGATATTATTGACCAGTTTGACATCGATCAATTTTTTCCTAAAGGTGAATACCAGCCAAGCTATAATGTCGCACCATCACAAAACATCCTTGCAATCATCAATGATGGATCAAATAATCGCTTAGGCAAGCTTAGATGGGGACTTATTCCACCTTGGGCAAAAAATGAAAAGATCGGTTATAAAATGATCAATGCTCGAGCCGAAACAATTACCGAGAAACCGGCCTTTCGAAGACCGCTTGTCAGCAAACGCTGCATCATACCAGCAGACAGTTTTTATGAATGGAAACGGCTTGATTCCAAAACCAAAATCCCAATGCGGATCAAATTGAAATCATCTGCTCTTTTTGCGTTTGCTGGCTTATATGAAAAGTGGAGCACACATCAAGGAGATCCTCTTTATACCTGCACCATCATAACAACTGAGCCTAATGAGTTCATGAAAGATATACACGACCGAATGCCGGTTATATTGGCCCATGATCATGAAAAGGAGTGGCTTAACCCCAAAAATACAAGCCCTGATTATCTGCAAAGTTTGCTGCTGCCTTATGATGCTGATGACATGGAAGCATACCAGGTTTCATCATTAGTAAATTCACCCAAAAATAATTCAGCTGAGCTTCTTGATGCAGAAAATCATATGTAGTGATTGAAATTCTCTAGCAAGAACTTGTCAAATAGCTTTGTTCCTTAGGTGCCAATCCCTCTAGTAATTATGAATATTTAGTACATAGATCAATTAGTTATTTTAGCATCAGTTTGAAATAATTTTATTATGTAAACTTAAATAAGCAATGTTATCCCTTTCATATAAAATAGTTTACATTTTTATAAAATCGCTTCACTTTTCTATTTTGTCAGTAAAAAAACTGAACCACATTAAACTTATGAAACCTGCCGCACCTGTGATTGCAAATATGATATAAGCCCATAGAGGTAAATCCATACACTTTCCCTCCTAAGAATTAAATGAAATTTCTTTCATCTTACATGAAGGTCTTCTTTCTTTTGTTTATCCAGTGTAATACTTAATAATATGTTGATGAATGCAGCTGGAAAATATATAAATCCCACTCCAAGAATGCCTAGTATCGTACTTAAACTTACTATGTAATTCTTTGTCATCGTTTGACTATCAATCAATATTAGAAGTGAAATCAATCCAGCTAAAACACCTATAAACCAAGCATCGCCAACAGCATAAGAATCATCCAGCATTCCTAACCATCGCCCCAATATAGAGCTCCCAATGGCAGTCAAACTGGATAAAAATATGAGTGCTTTCATTTCTTGTCCTCCTTTAAAGCCAATCAAACTGATAGAAATCGGCCATTGAATTCCCATTATCGAATGGTTATCATTTCCACATTAACATTTTAAAGCTCATTACAATACGATTCAAGCAGAAAAACCCTACATAACGTATATATAGGGATTTAATAAAACACAGGCCAACACCCAGCTCTAGTTACTTTAAGACCACTGTGTGATCGGTTCAGTCTTTACGTACCGGGATATTTCACAACAGGCACTTTCTTCTTACGCAGAGAATCAAGCATGACTGATCCAGCATTCAAGTTGCTTTGCACTAATTCTTTAGGCGTCAATGCCATCCACTGATTGAGTGACACATCTGCATAACGGTCACTTTTGAACATTTCTAAAAACCATAATGTTTCTGTACCAGTGTTTTGTATATAGTGTCCAGCATTAGAAGGCACGTATCCAACGTCGCCTGCTCTATAATCAAATGTGCGCGCAGTCCCATTTCCGATAAATACCGTCATTCGTCCCTGTCCTGTTAGATAATATTGCCACTCATCGCTATTGGGATGCCAATGAAGCTCTCTCATCGCGCCAGGCTCAATCTGAACAAGTGCAGCGGCTATCGTTTTTGAAATTGGGAAGTTAGAAGAATCCACAACTCGTACACTCCCCCCTGGCATTTGAATTGGGGATTGATTTAACAGCTCGTGTTTAAAGGTCATGGGGACTTTTCCATATGGTGACTGAATGTCTTCACTGGCGACTGATCCCGGCACATTCCCTTGGTAAATATAGACTTGCTCAGACGGAAGAGAGTTGAAAGCATTCTCCGGGACACCGAAATTTGCAGACAGAACGTCTTTTGGTGTGTGTGCAAGCCAATCTGAAATGGTTAACGTTGAAAACTCAGAAAAGTTTCCATCATCGAATACGAGCAGAAACTCGCAGTGTTCCAATCCTTGTATGGAATGCGGAATTCCTGCTGGGAAGTACCAAAGGTCGCCGGGACCAACATCAGCAATGAAATTTCGTCCGTCTTGGTCAACAGCGGTGATACGTGCCCGTCCCAAAAGCATATAAGCCCACTCCGCTTGCTTATGCCAATGAAGCTCACGGACGCCTCCCGCAGTTAAGCTCATGTTTACACCTGCAATCGCAGTCGAAATCGGAAGCTGTCTTACGGTGATTTCTCTTGACCAGCCGCCGTGATCTAATTTCATGGGAGCGTCTGAGAATGAAAATCTCAAGTTAGGAATCATACCCTCATCTGTAACAGGCGGAACAAGTATATTCGGATTTTGAATATCCCGTATTATATTTCGCGGGCCTGCATCAATAGCTCCAGCTCCATCACTTCGAATAGGCTGCGGCACGTTTCTGTCTTCATGATTGATTGGTTGTTGTTCCAACAGCATGCACCTCGTTTTAGAAATGAACAAGATTTTATTTCAGCCTATGCAGAATCTTAGATTGCTGTGCCTAGGAATCCGCAAATAAAAAAGTGACCACCAATGTGATCACAAATATATCAAATAAGCTATTTTTTATACCATGGCTTCTTATGTAATTTGATTTCTTCTGTCTGTTTTTTCTGGCCTGTCTTCCACTCCACTTTCACTAATACATCATGTCCTATCACTTCATCTTCAGGCATATAATCAAAGGTGGCAATATGGTCCTCCATGCGTCCCCCACCTGGCATTTCATCACCTGTGTATTCTGACAAATCATAATTTTCCCTGTCATCATACATTTTACCATCTATGTATAAGGTGATTTTTTCTATGACAGTCCTCTTTTCGTCCTTCTTGCTCCCCTGCCAATATAGATTTAGAAAATAATTAGGTCCAATTGAAGTTTTGTCTGATTTTTCAAGGTTAGACATCCACAGTCCGCTTTTCCCGCTGCCCTCATATTTCACTTTGTTTCCTGATACCATTACAAATAATGTGATGATGCAGATGATCAAGAATCCAGCAATGATCAATAGCCATTTCTTAATATTGTTCTTTTTTCTCATGCTTTTCCCCACTTCCCTAACTCGTTAGTAGGAAAATATGATCAAAATGTTACTGAAAAGAAAATAAAAGAGCTAATGATCTAACAGATGACTGTCTAAACTTTTGACTTAAATTAAAGCGCTCTCTAAAGACAAGATTAAAACGTATAACAGCTCTTTTGTTTCACTGAGTCAAGAACCTTAAAATGGCTTTTTATTATTAAAAATCAAGCTAGTGTATTAAGTAACTTTTCAAATTTATTTATACTCATGATCTCGTGAGTCACAAATCTCCCATCAAAAAAAACGCTAAAAGTTGTCCAAATAGCTGGTGACTTTTGTTCCTCTTTCGATGATAACTGAATTGACTGAAATTGAACTGTGAAAATTTCGAAATTAAAGATTTTTAATAACGAAACGGGCTGCACTTGTTTAGGTGTCACTGTCATTATCAGTAAAATATTACGCTGAAATGCGCAGTCAGTCACAAAGTCTCTATTCGTATTCCATAAAGACTTTGTGATCATCGAGAAAACATTTCACTCCCATCGGATAAGTGTATCCAAAAAGCCTCCTCTGGTTCTTCTCTATAGTCATAAATCACAGTCACTTTGACATTTGACTCAGCTATGATTGGTTTTCCAACAATATTTTTCGTTTTTTCCTCAGGCAAAGTAAGAGATCGAATCATCAAAGCCATTCCATCTTTACCGTCTAATTAACGCCATCTTCAGTGAATTTAAAGGTCTGTTTTAAATTGCGTCCTTCTTGCCCCTTCTGTGTCCAAATAATGACAACCTCTAATTCAGAGGCCTTATCTGCCAGCATAAAATGATTGAACTTCAGCGGTGAGCCATCATTTAAACTTTCAGCTAACATTTTAGAATCTTCTTTTGGTTTGACACAATTTTCATCGGGACATCCAAAAAGTGAAAACCTTGTGATTGAATCAGGGTCATTTCTATACAATTGCACATCCACTGTAGCTGCTTTTTCCCCTATATTTTTGACTTCCAAGGAATATACTTGATATTCTCCTTTTTGAGGTCTCGCAAATTCCTTTACATTTTTTGCTTCACTTACTTTTACTGACCACTGGTCTGTTTTTTGTGTAATAGGCAACACCGTAAAAGTCAGGGCATGCGCTTTTGATTGGCAAAACGTAAATCCAACTGCTGTAAAAACAATTACAGAAAATAATACCCTTTTCACTTCATTTATCCCTCCTTCCTTTCACTGGCTGCTCCTTAAAGAATTGATTTTGAGCAATCTACAAGCTCTCTTAACCAAAACCTTACCTGAGGTTTTGTCTTTTACTGCTCTGCATTTATTTCTTTCGGTATCCGAGATGGAGCCTTGGGGATTTTTCTCAATTTGCTGTTTATCACATCAGAAGAGTATAGCGTAATAATCATACTTCCCCCATACCTTTTTGCCCGAATTAAGATTGGTTGGTTATATTGGTTTTGAAAGCGAAAGTCAGGACCTCCCCAGCTTACCGTCGCATCCCGTCCGGGCGGTACATATGGTACACTTCTAGTATGAGAATAGCGCTGAACGATCTGCAGTCCTGCACGATCAACGGCATTAAATAGAGTTGAGGACACCTGACAAATTCCTCCTCCTACACCTTCAGACAACTCCCCTTTTACAATAATGGGTGCACTTTTATATCCTTTGTTCCGAGTTCTCATTCCCACAACTTGGTTAAACGAAAACGTCTCATTAGGGAAAACAACGTGATTGTCGATTGCTTTTGCAGAAAGAGAAATATTGTGTGAACGGCTTTTATTGCTTGAGTTAAAATACGTCACGTACTGACCAAGCTGCTGCGTACTGATGTGAGCTAGCAGCTCGCTGTCAACTTTCGGATAAATGTTCATTTCCGGCACTTCTATCTTGGAGGGACCTTGCCCATAAAAATACGCATAAAACTTTTCCATAAACGCCTGTTGATACAGTTTGTAGCCAACCCTGCCCGGGACGATGCTTCCATGATCGTTAAGGACAGCATTTATCGGCTCACGGTACACTTTCTGATCAAGCTGTTTGATGAATTTACTGTATTTTTCATAGTCAACCATTGGAGTGCCGGGAAGAGGCATTGTAAAGTCTTCACGGTTAACAGTGGCAATCGTCCGTCCTTGCTGTGTGACCGTTAAACTGTCCTGCGGCTCACTCGGCTGAGCCAATAAAAAAAGACCAGTGATCAAAATTTGTATCATAAGTCGGTTTACCTCCCGATCATTAGTATGAACAGCCGCTTATCCTTTGATGTATTTCTTCCCATCGTTTGTTTGAATCTTTAGACGTTGATAAAAACCTTCATAAAAGAGCTTAGCTTTATGTTCACACCGATCCCTGAGCTCACTGAGGCAAACGGTTCATTCAGTCGGCAAGTTTGAAGTAGTTCAGCATCTCCCAGTGATGAGGGATGCTTTTTTGTCTTGTCAAAAATGAAAAGGGTCTCCTATAACAACAACAAATCAATCCATATCAATATTTTTTTATTGAGAAACGATAAATTTTTTGTTACATTCAATTAGACAACAAATAAATGAGGTGCTTGTTATGAATCGAATGTCGACAATTTTTTTAAAGATAGCTTTGGTTCTTATTGGAATTCCAATTCTTGCTTTATGCATTTTTTTAGTGCCTAAGATAGCCAACTATTCAGCAGAATTATTTCCAAATATCGCTTATATAAAATATCTCGTTTTCATCTATTTGTATGTAACGGCGATACCTTTTTACTTTGCTCTTTATCAAGCGTTCAAACTTTTAAGCTATATTGACAAAAACAAAGCTTTCTCGGGTTTGTCTGTAAGAGCTTTGAAGAATATAAAATACTGCGCAGTCACTATCAGTATCTTTTACGCAGCAGGCATGCCTGTCTTTTATCTGATGGCCGAGATAGACGACGCCCCGGGTATCATTGTGATCGGATTGGTTATTATTTTTGCTTCAATGGTGATTGCGGTCTTTGCTGCTGTTCTTCAAAAACTGTTAAAAGAAGCGATAGATATAAAATCAGAAAATGACTTAACGGTCTGAGGTGATGACATGGCGATTATTATCAACATTGATGTGATGCTTGCTAAGAGGAAAATGAGCGTAACAGAGCTTTCAGAGAGAGTTGGCATCACCATGGCTAATCTTTCGATATTGAAAAACGGAAAAGCAAAGGCTATTCGATTATCAACTTTAGAAGCGATTTGCAAGGCTTTAGAATGTCAGCCCGGGGATATATTGGAATACCGAAGTGATGAAGACACACAGGATTCGTAAAAAATATGTAAGATCAACAGAAAAATAAAGTGATTGGCGGTGAGCTTATGGACATAAACTTATATCCATCTAGCTGCTATACTAAGCGTCCCTTCCATACACGAAGAACACAACTATGGAGGAGGCATACATCATGAGAGCAATAAAACAAATCGTTCTTTTTGGCTGGGAACAAGCCCTTTCATGTTTGTTTCCTGCCGTTATTTTTGCCTCTTTGGCTATTACGCAAATCATCCCACTGCCCTTCTTGCCGCGATATGACTGGCTGCTCATTATCTGCGTTCTCATGCAATTGTGGATGGTGCGTTCCGGTCTTGAAACACGGGATGAATTAAAAGTGATCACATTATTCCACCTTATTGGGCTTGCTCTGGAACTTTTTAAAGTCCATATGGGCTCCTGGTCTTATCCAGAAGAAGGATACTCCAAAATATTTGGAGTACCTTTGTATAGCGGCTTTATGTACGCAAGTGTAGCCAGTTATTTGTGCCAGGCATGGAGAAGGCTTAAGGTTGAACTGGTTAAGTGGCCGTCTTTTTTTGCAGTTGTTCCGCTTGCCGCAGCGATTTATTTGAATTTTTTCACCCACCATTTTTCTATAGACATTCGATGGTGGTTATCAGGGCTTGTCATCATTGTCTTTTGGCAAACATGGGTTACATACGAGGTGAATGGAGCTCGTTACCGTATGCCGCTCGCACTTTCTTTTATACTCATCGGATTTTTTATATGGATAGCGGAAAATATCGCTACGTTTTTTGGAGCTTGGAAATATCCAAACCAAATCGATACATGGAGTCTCGTACACCTTGGAAAGGTAAGTTCATGGCTCTTGCTAGTGATTGTTAGCTTTCTTATAGTAGCATCATTAAAACAAGTTAAGGAGCAGAGTCCCACAAAGGCAGAGATGGATGAATCTTTTTCTTAGCATACGCATACAAGCTCCCAAATAGAGTGAAAAGCAACGTTCAAATGGTTGCTTTTTTCTTTTATGTAACTCTGCCGGTGAGTATTCATCTTCTTCAAATTTCATCGCAACACGATAACTGATTCAGATTACAACTGCTTTCAACACTTTGACAAACTCATGCGCCGCCGGCGTTATCTCTTCAAATGAATGTGCGATGACGCCAATATCGCGTGTGACCCTAGGAAAGATGTCCTTTTTAATCAATTGATGCGGGACGGATGAAAGTGTAAAGTTTGAAATGATGCCGATACCCAAGTTATTTTTGACCATATTAATCAAGGTTTCGGCATTTTGCACAGTTAAGTTTTCCTTTAATTCGATGTTGTATTGCGAAAATGCGTTTGACATCGCGATTTCATGACCGCCTTTACAAAAAATGAGGTCATCTTGATATGTTTCAAGGTCGACATGCTTTTCAAGTTTTAATTCGTCACGCTGCGGCGGGATGACGGCCACCATATAGTCGTTACACAATAGCTGATTTTCAAACGGTTCAAATGGAGATGCTGCGATCCCGATATCAACCGTCCGATCTTCAACCCATCCTTTTATTTGGTCAGAGGTTCCTTCGATCAATTCTATGCGGATCAGCGGGTAGTTTGATCTGAATGCCGCAATCGCCTGTGGCATGATATTTGTTGAAACTGCAGGAAATGAACCAATTTTCACCTTCCCGTTTAACAGCTTGTTTTCCCGGTTGGCTACTTGATATATTTTGCTTTCAATTCCCTTCATTTGCCTCGCCAGCAGCAATATTTCTTTTCCGATGTCAGTCAGCATTAAACCATGATGTTTATCCCTGATCAATAATTTGAGCTGCAGTGAGCTCTCCAGGTTTTTTATCGCTTTACTTACCGCCGGCTGAGAGATGAACAATTCTTTTGCCGCTTCTGTAATATTTAATTTCTCCCCAACTTTTACAAATATGTGAAGATGGTTCATGTTCATAACCATTTGGTTATACCCCCAATAATAAAAATGTATTTCAGTTATACATAAATGTAACATATGATAGAAACCAGCACGATATTTTAACAAGAAAGGCGGCTTCATTATGGTAAAAGTTATGCTGGGAATCATATCTGTCACACTTATTTGGGGTTATACTTGGGTTGCGATGAAAGTAGGAATTCATGACATCCCCCCGCTTTTATTTTCGGGTTTGCGCCTGTTCATCGGAGCAGTTCCTTTATTTCTCATTCTCTTCATCCAAAGAAAAAAGCTTTCAATTCAAAAAGAACATCTCAAAAGCTATATCATCATGAGCCTGTTGATGGGGCTGGGCTATATGGGGATTTTGACGTATGGAATGCAGTTTGTCGATTCAGGGAAAACCTCTGTTTTGGTATATACAATGCCTATATTTGTTACGGTGATCAGCCATTTTTCATTAAACGAGAAAATGAATGTGTATAAAACGATGGGACTGGTCTGCGGCCTCTTCGGACTGTTATTTATATTTGGAAAGGAAATGCTCAATATCGATCAAAGCGCTTTATTTGGGGAGCTGTGCGTACTTGTGGCAGCGCTTAGCTGGGGAATCGCGAATGTGTTCAGCAAGCTACAATTCAAGCATATCGATATTATTCACATGAATGCCTGGCACCTTATGATGGGAGCCGTCATGTTATTGGTGTTTTCCTTTATATTTGAGGCGGTCCCTTCAGCCGAGTGGACATATCAGGCGGTGTGGTCATTGCTGTTTAATGGCTTGCTTTCCACCGGCTTTACCTTTGTCGTATGGTTTTGGGTGCTCAATCAAATCCAAGCGTCAAAAGCATCCATGGCATTAATGTTTGTTCCCGTATTGGCCCTATTCTTTGGATGGCTGCAATTGCACGAACAGATCACCATCAATATTATCCTCGGCGCACTGCTGATATGCTGCGGGATTTTTATGAATACATTTACATTTTCACGACGGAAAGTGTGAATGATATACATTTCCCCTGTCATTTGGGCTTCATGTGACAGGAGAAGACTATTACGAGAAAGTCTTCTAGAATCCTGACGACAGCCTATTAAACAATGAAAAAAGCTAATGTCTGCATGTAGACATTAGCTTGGCTGGCGTTTAGGCTGGTGAGAATCCAGATACTTTTTTATTACCATTCTGGCTGATCAAACTGAAAACCGTATAGACCTTTTACTTTAACATCTCCGCAATCTGGATCTTTTGTCAAAATCAAATAATGAGTCTTATAAGGCATCGTCTCAACTCGATCAGTTGCACTAAAATCAAAATGATCCCCCGAGAAGTTTTTTTCACTAACGGTTATTTCATATCCTGACAAAGTCATTCGCATGATTCTTGCGTTAATTGTACATCCTTCAGTATCGAAAATGGTGAATCTGTACCCAAAGTGAGATGTCCAATGGTTTGAATTTAGGTCATCAGACTTCATAAACCATTTTTCATTCTCTGTCATTGTAAAACTCACTTTCTCCTCATCTTTCACGATAACGGCCGAAGCTTCCCCTACATGGATAGTCAAAGCCAAAAGAAATGTAAAAGCTAACATCAACATCTTTTTCAAAAGAGTTCCTCCCGATATCTTTTACTTCAATATATTGGAAGGGTCTTTTCTGATCAAGACAGTCTTCTCCAAATGAATCTTTAGCACCATGAAATGAGCCTTAATAAGAACAGTTTTAACCCAAATCAAACTCTATTCGAAATAAGGCTTACCAATCTATATTCTTTTTAAAAGTTTCTGCATTTCTTTATTTAGCTCCTAGACACATATAAAAAATGCTCCTATAAGTTCAGGAGCACTACAAAAAACTGCTAAAGTGTTTTCTATCGATTTATTGTATTCATTAGCTCAAAGAAATATTCAGGCTTTTGAGTCTTATTTAGCTTATACCATGAACGCAATGTATCTGGTGCAAATACATCTAATTTTTTCAATACTTCTACCGCAAATTCCAGAGGAGCAATTCCTGATGCAGTAACCAAATTTTCATCAGATACTGCAGGCCCCTTTTCATAGAATGTTTCTCCTTTGTAATTAGGGCAGACCATATTCATATAGTCGAGGTCATTGCTTGTGTGCTTTCTCGAATTTAAGTATCCTTCATTCGCGAGGCCCAAGGTTGCCCCACAAATTGCAGCAATAGTCGTGCCGAGCTTTAAAGCGTCGCCAACTTTTTTCAAGATCGGCTGATGAATATCTTCTCCCCAAGTGTTTCCTCCGGGTAAAATGATAAGATCTTGACTCCCAAGAGTACATTCGTCAAGAGAAATATCTGGTTTTATGCTTAATCCTCCCAACGTAGTTATCATTTCTTTATTAACCCCTACTGTAACTACTTTTAAAGATGCTGCATCTTGTTTAAAGTATCTCCCTGAGTTTAGTTCCGCAATTAAATATCCATATTCCCAGTCTGACATTGTGTGAAATACGTAGAGATAAACTTTTCTCGTTTGCATCCAATAACACTCCAATCACAATTGATAAAGCTTTCTAATAGATGACTTTGCTGACAGTCATTGTCAGCTTTTTTGTTGATTCTATTCTTATGCCCTTGTTCTCCCAACTTATAAAAATATAAGATCAATTGATTCTATGTTTACTAGCGCAAAGGGGTTTGTTACACTAACTGTCATGGGAAACATTTCAAAGGTAATACAAAATCATTTGAATGAGGAGGCCTGATGAAGTTGAAAACTAAAGCGTCAATAAAATTCGGAATATGTGTTGGGCTTTTATGTTTAAGCATTACTGGTTTCACACCTTTTTTCAACTCAACACATGCCGAAGCAAAATCCATAGAAGACACAAACATGGCAAGCTGTATAACGAATAAAAAATTTGTTCAACTTGAGAAAAAATTTGATGCCAGGCTTGGTGTTTATGCAATTGATATAGGTTCAAACAAGACAATCGCCTATCGGCCGAATGAACGATTTGCTTACGCATCAACCTATAAAGTTCTAGCCGCAGCTGCTGTCCTGAAGAAAAACTCAATTGAAAAACTTAATGAAGTCATCCACTACAGCAAGGACGATCTTGTTACATATTCTCCAATCACAGAGAAACACCTAGATACAGGCATGAGCCTAAAAGAAATCTCGGAAGCGGCTATCCGTTACAGCGATAATACCGCTGGGAACATCTTGTTGCAACAGCTTGGCGGCCCTAAAGGTTTTGAAAAGTCACTGAAACAGATTGGGGATCATGTAACGAAAGCTAAACGATTCGAGACGGATCTAAACTCTGCGATTCCTGGTGATATTCGTGACACCAGCACCGCAAAAGCACTGGCAACCGATCTTAAAGCCTTCACTTTAGATAACACTCTCACGACTGACAAACGCATGATCTTAACCGATTGGATGCGAGGCAATGCTACTGGTGACGAACTGATTCGGGCAGGCACTCCAATAGGGTGGGAAGTCGGCGATAAATCCGGAGCCGGAAGTTACGGGACACGAAACGACATTGCTATCGTTTGGCCGCCAAACAGAGCTCCTATTGTTGTGGCAATTCTGTCAAACCGCTTTACGAAAGATGCTAATTATGATAATGCTCTTATCGCTGAGGCTGCAAAAGTCGTCCTTAACGATCTCAAATAAAGTGTTTAGCCTTTTGCCACAAAGGAAAAGACATTACTTTTTTAACTCCTACCGTTCATTTTTTGATGAACGGTTCTTTCATAAGACCTCTAGAATCATATATTTAAACACCACAAAATTAAACGTTATTATAATTAACGGCAAGTTTTCATTCTATGGAACAAGTAAAGTTTGACCTGACAAGAATTAAGATTAAGCACCCTAAAATCCATTTTCTTCTCCTTCAAGTAAACATACAATGCAGACAACTCTCTTAAGTCTCTTATTCTGTGACCAATTTGTAATACTCATTGATATTCGGACTCTCTTCCCAATATTTCGTCTCGTTCGAAGACACTAACATATCAAACCACTTGAATTAACATAACTGAACTTGATATTGGTCACTGGCAGTTTCAATGCAATAGAACAACATTTGTTGTCTCAGAGGTTATCTATATGAGAATTCAACAATTTTTTTTATAATAATTCATATTTTTGTATCGTTGCACTTGGTGGATTTGACTCTTTAAGTGTATGGAACCACACTTTTATTTTTTCACCTCTTTTGAGATCATCTGTGTTATCAATCTCACTTAATCCTACAATTACTATGTTATTTTTAAAATTGTTCATAAGTTGTCCTTCAGAAAAATCGTAATCTTCTTTTACTGGAGCTTTTGTATCGGTAATGAGAATTGCTCTTTCATTGTCTTTAAGCACGACATAGCCTACTAGGCTCTGCATCTTTGTTTCGTCACCGTTTTGTTCATTTTTATTGCAGCCTGCAAGGAAAATAATGAGCATAATGAGCACTATCAAGCTTACTCCGATTTTAGGCATCTTTCTTCCTCCTCTTTAAACTCATCTTTAAAATAAACAACAGGATATCACCCAACCCATCTACTTCTTTTTGCAATTCATAACAGCAGCATACTCATTCTCCAATTCCTCAACCTTCTTCTTATTCTTTCTCAAATATTTGCATGTGGTAGCCCTCGATATTATCCGCTTACTCATTTTTGCGCTTTCAAATATATTATTGAAGGCCGCTTCTTTCTGGATTCCAGCATAAATATACTTATCCTTACTGTCGTTTACTATCGCAACTTCCATTAAAATCGAGATTTTTACTTTTTTTATGATCCATTATTCACTTCCAAAATAACTTCCAATTACAACATAATATATGTATAAATTGTAAATGGAGTTGATGTAATTGAAGATTAGGAAAATCTTATTGAGTTCTGCTTTATCCTTTGGCATGCTAATATCCGCGGTTCCCGCATTGGCTGCTGGCACTTCGTCTGAGGTTGCAGTAAAAAATGAAGAATATGATTATGACACTATATACCGCATTAGTCCTCTGCCAATGGACTTCCAGCCAACAATAGAATACAACGGTTATACTTATACGCTTACACGTCATTATTTTGATTACTCAATCGGGTTTTACACGGCTATTTATACAAAAGTTGTTTAAACTTATAAAGGAGCTTTTTAGCTCCTTTTTCTCTTGTTTTAAGCAAGGTATTTCTTTCTATGTGGTCCCCTATCAAATACAACATCAACATTCTCCAGTTCTCTTTGACACGAACAAAATCTAAAGTTTGGTTTTAAATGCTGGTAATAAAAAATTCACTTTAAAGAAGTGCCGCCCGCAAAATACGACTTTTGTACACTACGCCAATTTTATATTGAAAAGCCAGACCTCCTCAAAGAGGTTCCAGCTTTTCTTAATGTGCTATCGATCTTCGTTAGTTCAACGGGAACTTTATCATTCGGTACAAATGCAGCCTCCCAACTTCTAGTTAGGGCTGATGGCGGAATATCTGACGGTTCTCTACACACATCAGACATTAGAAGATTTCAATGTAGCCTTCTGTACCATGAACGCGAATTCGTTGCCCATCTTTTATCAGCTTGGCAGCATTTTCAACGCCAACAACTGCAGGTAAGCCATATTCACGGGCTATAACAGCTCCATGGGTCATCAGCCCCCCAACTTCGGTGACTAGGCCTTTTATGGATACAAACAATGGTGTCCAGCTTGGATCGGTAAAGGAGGTAACTAATATATCTCCATCTTCTAAATCCGCATCTTCCATGTTTAAAATGACACGCGCTCGCCCCTCTATAACTCCGGAGGAAACAGGTAGACCTACAATCGCTCCGGCTGGGAGATTTTCTCGTTTATACTCACCTGTAACGATTTCACCATCAGACGTGATAACACGTGGTGGAGATAGTTTTTCATATAATGTGTACTCGTCTTTTCGTGTACTGATGATTTGATAATCCAGTTTATGTGTGCGCACGACTTCGTGAAGTTCTTCAAAAGTGAGATAGTATATATCTTCTTTTTCATGAATAACGCCCGCTTCTATGAGTTGTTCGGCTTCTTTCAGTAAAGCCTGCTTATAAACGAAGTATCGATTAACCATGCCGTATTTTGGATATTCCCTAAACCCGCTGAAATTCCGGATGATATCTATCGCTCGTTTTGTTTCTTTGGCTTTTTGTTCACCATCCGGTAATTGCTTCAATCGATCTAATAACTCTTGTTCTTTCTTCAAAGCTTCCTGTCGCCCTTGCTCAAATTTCCGATGGCCGACATTAGGCTCAAAATTTTTAATATTATTAAGAATCATTGGGACAAGTGTAGTTGGTTTTTCGCTCCATCGAGTTCTTGTGATATCAATCTCTCCGGTACATCGCATTCCGTATTTGCTGAGATAATCATAGATCGCGTCTCGGGTTTTGCTTCCGCCATCAAACTTAGCCAGTTCATCCAAAAAGTTATCATCTTTTACATGTTGTAAGTAATCAATTACCTCTGGATAAGGACGAATCACATCTGCGACGTCTAATAGCGCAAGACCCATTTCTGAAGTAATATTATGGGGTACAGATTGAGAAAGCGTATCTGCTGCGTTTTTTTCACCTAACCACTCGTTCATTTTTTCGTTAATCCATAATGAAGCATTCATAGCAGTTCGAATTAGAACCGAACTTTTTGGGTTAAATAAAATCTTCTTTAATTCCTGAATATCTTCCAGAATAAAACGAAATAAATCTGATCCTGATTTCGTTTGGATGTTTTGTTTTAACTCTTCTATCGATGTTTGACTGCTCTCAATCAAATCAGACACGATTGTCGGATCGTTTTCAACTTGAGCCGGCATATCTGCATTGCCTCTGCTGGGATTTGGTGCTGTTTTATCATTTGGTATCGACTTTATGAAATCTCGTCGCTTTATTATGGTCATAAGTGCGTCTTTTAAGAGCTGATCGTGCTGCCCCATGCCTTTTAAGAAAACTTCTCTGCTGTCAGGGGATGCCAGATGATGTGTGACATCAACAAATAGCCTTCCACCGGCTTTACGCATGGGTGCAACAGTCGTCAACAGAAAAAAAGACAATCCCAGTGGTTTTATGGGATCCGTCATCATTTGTTGATGACCAACAGAAATATAGACGTGATTTTCTTGGTCACTCGCTTCAGGGATGGGGAATAAAGTAGTGATTGGACGACTCTGTACAATATAAAAAGTATCGCGGGCCAAACACCATTCGATATCTTGCGGCTGGCCGAAATGAGCTTCGATCTGTCTTCCAATGCGTGCCAGCTGTAAAATTTGTTCATCAGTCAGTGTTTGAGCCTTTTGCTGATCAGAATCGATCTGCTGTGTTTCTGTTCCGCCTTCTTTTCGTCCGTAGATAGCCATTTTTTTAGTTGCTATTCTCTTATCGATGATTTGCCCATCCTGTACTTTAAAACAATCGGCAGATACCAAGCCAGAAACCAGTGCTTCACCAAGTCCAAAACCGGCATCGATGGATAACACCTTTCGGTTGGAGGTAATCGGATCAGCGGTAAATAAAATCCCCGAAGCCTGAGGGAAAACCATCCTTTGAACGATAACGGATAAATAGACTTGGCTGTGGTCAAATCCATTTTGCATACGGTAAATAACCGCGCGATCCGTAAATAGGGACGCCCAGCATTTACTGATATGCTGCAAGATTGCATCGACGCCGGTAATATTTAAATAGGTGTCTTGTTGACCGGCAAAAGAAGCATGTGGTAAATCCTCAGCAGTCGCACTAGAACGCACGGCATAGGCATGTTCCTCGCCAAACTGGGAGAGATATTGAGCCACTGCTTTCACAACATCGGAAGGAATGTCTACTTCCATAATGATTTGCCGAATCTTCCGGCTGATGTTACCAATCTGATCTCGGTCCTCAACTTTTAGCATGGTCAATTGATCCAACAACACTTGTAACGTTTCGTTTTGTTCGATGGCTTTTTGATATCCTACTGTTGTGACACAAAATCCTTCTGGTACTTGTATACCTTGAATTTTTGATAATTCCCCTAAATGTAACCCTTTTCCTCCAACGAGCGAAAGCTGTGTTTTTTCAATTTCATGTAAACCGAGAACCAAAGAACTCATTCTACATCTCCCCTTCAAAAAAAAATATTGACAAGAGCTTCCTAGCAGGATATAATAAAATTATAAGATGGATATCTATAACTTTTTAACTAGAAAGCGCACGTAGTGTGATTATATCACCGTGTCTGTTTTTGTGCAATATAAAAAGAACCTGGGAAATTTCACCAGGTTCTTTTCTTAATTTCCATAGCTAGTCGCATTAAAAAACTTGGTTTGAGCTGATTCAATCCTCTAAGGAAATCCTAAAGTTGGGTTCTTTTTGAACTTACTTGCTTTGTTCGTAGAGTCCCCATTCATAAATTGGACTTTTTGTTCTTAACAGTCCCACCTTTAACTAGTATAAAGTTATGAGGATCTGGTTAACTACTAGATATTTTTATTTTGAATAAGGCTTATGTTTGATAAAGAAGGGTTATGTAAAGGTGTCTGTTGTGAGCAAGCGCTGACTACAAAAAATTGATAGCATTCTCATTTAAATACCATTCTATTAACCTATAGGGAAAGTTTTAAAACCAGATGGAGAATACCCTACCTCCAGCAATTCCAAGGCCGTTCACCTAGTAGAAAACAACCTTTAACCATTACTAACGATTTTAATAATCATTGATTATAAAACTTCTCAAGGAACGATCAGCAGCCCGTTAGCTACCCCTGATTAAGGATGATCTGTTACCACACTGTTACGTTAGAACTTCCACTACTTTGATATCCTTCTGTCGCCATGACTTGGTAAGCCCAATTACTGCCCAGATTCATTCCATGGCTCTTCCATGCGTTCACATGATTGCTGAAAGTGATTGTAGCGTTGCTTCCGGTTGGTCTCTTCGACTGGCGAACACTCCAGTACTGCGTAAAAGTAGTGCGATCGCCATCAATGGAAGGTGCGTTATAACGTGTAGTTGTATATATGTCATATGTACCCCCATCACTTTTTACAGTACCTTTATACGTTCCAGTAGGTCTATAAGTACCCCATGAATCCACTACATAATATTCTATGAGAGGTGATCTCGTCCAACCATATAAAGTTAAATATCCATTGCCATTCGGCGCCCAAACTCCGGCATTATAGTTTATCGTCCTAAATGGCGAACCTGTAGTCCAACCTTTACCAACAACAAAATTTCCGGTATTAGACCAATTAACACTGTAATTCCCGCCAGACCCATTGACAGCGTTTACTATACCGCCCCCATCAGTCCAATTTTGCCAGTAGTCTGTGCTAGCTGCAGAGGCGGTTGCCGAAAACAAGCTAATACTCATTAAAGCTGCCGATAATCCAACTAAGAAATTCTTTTTAAACTTAAACATATGTTACCTCCTATAATATTTTTTCCGACTTTGAGGTAGCACTCGTATACATTTAAAACATTCTTAATTACTAACGCCAAAGCTTTTGATCGTCCCCTTCAGTATAATACCACGAATTCATGAGCAAATATTAAAAGTATTTGTAATTCAATTACAAATACCTAGAAACACATTATAAGTGGTCTTCTTCCACCATATCCTGATCCTTTTTTCGCAGGATCACAATTCTTGTTTCTAATTCAGATGGAGTAATATCTGCAATGAATTCCCATTGAACCATTTCAAATAAAGGAGATATACATTAGAGATTGTGAAATTATTGTAGCTGCCGCTTGTCTAATGAAGGGAAGCAAATTTATGAAGAATATGAAGAACTGAAGAAGAAAACAATTAAGGTTATACTAAGAAAGAACTGCTCAATTAGAATTATTGACCAAATTTGAGGATGATAGCTTAGATCAGTTTTACAAAGAAGTTGCAAGATTTTTATTTGAAAGGGCTCTGAAAAAGAAAAAAAAGAATTGACAATCAGGGTAACTGTGGGATGTAACCGAGCCTCCAATTCAAAATAAATATCTTTAACTTTCTTTTTTTATTTAAAGAGGGACTGTATATCCCTCTTTAAAATTAAGCTTTAGATTGCTGCTGAAAGTAATAAAAATTGTACTTTTGATCAAACCCTTCTTCGCTACCACAAAGAAAAATAATGAATTCAATAAATGCGATAATAGAGGGGATACCAGTCCAGCAAAACAAAATATATAGAATACCTTGTCCTACTCTTCCCAAATAAAACTTATGTATTCCCAGACCCCCGAAGAAAAATGCTAATAATGCCGCTACAATTTTGTTCTTCTTGCTTACCATGACTTCCTCCTAGTTCATTGCTACCATTTTTAAAGTAATGCTTTCACATTATAATGCATTTTCCGCCAGAAATCGTGAAAATTTTGAAATTCTTTTGAGATTTTTTATTTTATTGAGAAATGAAAGCTCATATAATTGAACTAGATGGTTTTGGGAGGCATTTATTCAAAATGTATTGCCAAAGATTACGGCAATTACGAAAGGCACACAAATTAACAATGGAACAGTTAGCTGAGAAAATTGGAATTGCAAAATCAAGTTACGGCGGGTATGAAGCTGAAAGCAAAAAACCACCATTGGACAAGTTGGTTATTTTAGCTAGACTATATGATGTTTCAGTTGATTACATACTTGGATTAACAGATGATCCTGATCCTAAAGTGGAAAGAAAAAATCTAAAAGAGTTTTTAGAAAAACCAGATATTCACTGGGATGGATATAAACTTACCCCTGAGATATTAGATCCTATACGGAAAATTTTGAAGTTGGTTACTGCAAACAACAATTAAAAAAGCCCTCATAAGGGCTTTTGCATAAAACAATTATTTCATTGAATTTTCTGGACTCATTTCAAGAAGTTTATTCATGATGATAGCTAAACTTTCACCAGCTTTTTGTAGCTTCTCACCTGCTTTTATCAGAGTAATTAAAGCACTTAAAAAGTCCACTAAGCTATTTTGATTTATTGCAACTGTTTCTTTATAAGCTTTGTAAGCTTCTTCAAACTGATCAAATTGCACACCTTTCATAGCAACAACAGCTAATTTATCTGAAATATTTCCATATGACTCTGTTAAACTAAAAAATCTTTTGACATTGATTAGTAAGGCAATGCACTTTAAATAATCGTGCCCCAGACCAATATGTAAATTGCCTGCAGCAAACAGCAAATCGTTCAAAACTGTGTACGGTTCACCATTCCTTGCAACTGTCTCAATCCCTTTGTATAAGTATAATAAAAAGACATCTGTGGAACGCTCAGGTAATAAGGACACTATAATAACTTACTTTAAGCCAAAACATCCAAATAAAAAGGCTGGTTATAATTATTATAAAAATCAATAGGAACTATAAATATATAAAGAGGGATTGCTATGCCAAAATTATATACATGTTTAATTTGCGGATATAAAGGATTAATTCAAAACCCATTAAACAATGATGGTGAGTATCAAAAAACATTTGATATCTGCCCTTGCTGTGATTTTGAATACGGCTACAGTGAAGATCATGACGTAAGCTTAGGTTTTATTGTAACTCCAGATTATTTAATTGACGCTGCAATTCAGTTATACCGAAAACAGTGGATTGAGAATGGAATGAAAACTGCAAATCCTGAAGATATTCCAGAAGAATTAAGAAACGGTGACTGCTTAAAATTCGAGGTGTTGTTAAAGCAATTGAATAGCCTAAATCTCGATACTGAAAACTTTGAAATCAAGGGATTTAATGGTTATTAAGCAGATCCAAGCCCCCATATGGGGGCGTTCTTATTATTGTACAGTCTATCAGAACTATTTATAGAAAAACTATTTAATGTATTGTATAAATATCACTGACCTTTTCTTTCTCCATTCAACTTCCTTAACCCTCAACTGTTTGCTGCTGCATCACATTCCTCCTTTTTGATTTTTGTGTATCAAGCCTGTACAATATTCAAAAACCCTAAAGGATGATGAACATGTGTGGCAAGTTCACTTTATTTTCTGAGTTTGATGACATCATTGAGCAATTCAACATAGATCAATTCTTACCTGAAGGTGAATATCACCCTAGCTATAATGTCGCTCCTTCACAAAACATCCTGACAATTATCAACGATGGATCTAATAACCGTCTGGGTAAACTTAGATGGGGTCTTATCCCTCCTTGTGCTAAAGACGAAAAGATCGGTTATAAAATGATTAATGCTCGTGCTGAAACATTGGCCGAGAAACCCAGCTTTCGAAAGCCGCTCGGAAGCAAACGTTGTATCATACCGGCTGACAGTTTTTATGAATGGAAACGCCTTGATCCAAAGACTAAGATTCCTATGCGGATTAAACTTAAATCGTCGAATCTCTTTGCTTTTGCCGGCTTATATGAAAAGTGGAACACGCTAGAAGGCAATCTGTTGTACACTTGCACAATCATCACAATAAAGCCTAGTGAGCTTATGGAAGACATTCATGATCGGATGCCAGTTATCCTAACTGATGAGAACAAAAAGGAATGGCTAAATCCTAAAAATACTGATCCTGATTATCTACAAAGCTTGTTGCTGCCTTATGATGCTGATGACATGGAAGCATATCAGGTATCTTCATTAGTGAATTCACCTGAGCTCATTGAATCCCATTAAGTACCACTGCCATATCGCTTTATATACCACCTCCTCTTAGCTAATATGTTCTAAGTAGGAGGTGGTATTTTGTTTGTATCTCCAATGCTATTGCATTCAATAAAAGAGCCTTTTGATGACGAGAGCTATATCACTGAGCTTAAATTATCAAGACTAAAATTAAAATAAGGGCTCATACATAGTTGATATATATAATATGTATTGAGACCTTTATTGAACAAACGCCCCGTTTGTTAAAGTGGAAATCTCTATAATTAATAGCCGACTTTTAAAAGTTCCAATCTAAAATTATCCTCTAAATCGGCTAGCTTCATTAACTTCTCCGATATACCTTTCCAATCTTTATTTACAGACATAGAATGACATATCCCAAACACCTTAGCCTGTTCAGTCTTCAACACTGATAAATGTGAATGCCTATCTTTAAAATACATTGCATAATCGTTGGCCCTTCTTGCACTTAATTGGAAAAGGAAGAATGTTGTATGCCTTATAGTATCAGCTGTAATAGGGGCATTTAATAATTGATCAGCATAAAAACAAATTGCTTCCCTTCCAATTAACCCTATATCCACTTTTTCGAATTTCCGATAAGTTCTCTTAAAATAATCAATTGCTCTCTCGTATATTTCGTTATTGTCTAATGTGACAACCTTTTTTGCTGTAGACCAATATTTATTGATTCCTTTCCTATACGGAATCCTTTCCGCCATCCAAGCCTTCTTAAATTGGTCCAGTGATAATGGAACAAATGGAAAGCCTGCTGGATCTTGCACATAAATATTTTCATTATCCATTTGGTACCCTAGAACATAATGGTCAGAACCATTTAAATTTTTATGATTCGGATGGTATGTTAGCTCCCCCATATCTAAAGGGCCTAGAATGACAGGGTTTTGTTTGATTTGCTGTTTTAATAACGGAAATGGGTCATCTAAGTCACTAGCTTGCTGATGTTCTTCTGCAGTAAATCCAAGGATGTTTAAAGCATAATTGATACCATCATCAGGATCTCTCATACTAAAATAAAGGTTTTTTTCATATTCTATCATGGCACCTAACCCAACACCAGTTAATATCTCTACAAGTTGAGGAGATACATTTTCTCCTATTGATGAAAGAAACATTGCAGTTGAATTTGAATAACAGTAATGGCCATTTCCTATATACACTAACATCACCTCCGGGTAGATAAGTTAACCTTACAATTTTGAAAATTGAAAATCCATATTAAATTGCTCCGTTCTCGTATTCATCATCTGGATCATTTTTATCAACAATAATGATCTTCTCGCCAATCTCCGTTTTACGATCGACCTCTACGTATTCGCGCTTGATGCTGCTAAGTGTTTCGTCAGCCAGTACGTGAATCATTACAGTTGAGTTCGCTTTAATTTCCGTCATTTACTGCACCCTTTATATTTTTTTTATGTTTTTTCAATTCTTTTTAGATTTTCATATTGGATTTCACTCTTTTAATTATAGAGGCGTGTCATACACATGCCATCTAAGAGAGATAGGACAATTTTGTCTTGGAGGTGAAAGCTAATGAATTTTCTTCTTGATCTTTTTACAAATTGGACTTTTGATAAAGTCCTGGATTATACACTAGCTGCTGTAATTTGGTCTGTATTTAAATCCAGATCAAAGCAGAATAAGTATCCAGGCTATTTCGAGAAAATACGCCGCTATAGAAATTTACATCCCCTTCTGCGATCGTTATCGATGCGTGTACTTTTATCGATAACGATCCATCCTTATATGTTTAGTTAAAAACTATCTTTTATTTAGACTTAATGGGATAAAATCTTCATTGTAAAACTCTTCCCACTCAGCAATTAAGTTTCTATAATAGTTTTGGTTAGAGTCGGTTGGCATAGATTCAATATTGTCAAAACCATTAATACCGACATCTAATTCTACTGTCACTAATCCTTGGTAAAACTTCTTATAATTCTTTTTAATTACTTTGAAAAATTCAACATCAAAGAAGTCTTCATATTCAGTTGCTCCACTCCAAGAATCATAAGAGGACTTAACACGATAATTAAAAAGAACCAAAACTAACTCATCTTTCACATCTTTTGATATTTGCTCCATTAATTGATTTAGTCCTTCACTGGCATTAAAATCTACAATGCTTAATCGGAAGTCAATCCAAGTAACAGCTTCATCTTTTAACCTTCCTTCTCCGTCTTCATTCACTTCAATTAATACATATCTGTCAGCCATAATTCCCTCCTAATTTATTTGTTTAAAATCACGATTTTAACTATTTATGATCCATTAGTCACTTCCAAAGCAACTTCCATTTAACTCATAATTAATATATAAAATGTAAATGGAGTTGATATATTTGAACCTTCGAAAAATTTTATTGAGTTCTGCTTTATCATTAGGTATGCTGGTATCTGCTGCTCCTGTCTTGGCAACAAGTTCTTCGTCTGAAGTGATAGTAAAAAGTGATGAATATGATTATGACACCATATATCAGCTTAGCCCCCTACCAAACTTCAAGCCTTCTATTGAATACAATGGATATACTTATACTCTCACACGTTATTATTTCGATTACTCAATTCAGTTTTATACGGCTATTTATACAAAAGTTGTTTAAACTTATAGGGAGCTTTTTTAGCTCCTTTTTCACCTTTTTAAGCAAGATATTTCTTTCTATGCGGTCTTTTATGTATGAAATCAAACGCTTTCCCTAATTCCTTCTCTTCTGTTACCGCTGAGTCCATATCTTATATTGCATCTAAGGTTTAGTCAGTCGAGATCATTGAATATATAGTACTTTACTCAGAACATTTTGCTTATTAAGGACATAATAAGTGTTCGTATTAATTTTTCCTGTTACGATAACGATCAAAAACAAAATAATTTATCTCATTTTAAGACAGAAGTTATTCTGCTTTTTCAAAAAAATATTCTTGATTTTCCCTTTTTTAGATGCATCCATAAAGCATTCGATCATAACCATTATATGTAACTGAAATGCAGGTATAAGAGTTATTATATAGGGATTACACTACCATTATCTGGGGGTGTATTAACATCCAAATACTCAAAAGCAAGAACAAATGTACCCATAGCACTTCCATTTCCACACCCTATCCAAATTTTCATTTTCCTAATTCCACATCAAAATCACCCTTTTTCACATCGTAATCACTATCGTAAAAGCCTATAGTATCAACGTTTTTCCTTCTTAAAATTTTCTTTTTTTATAAATATCTTCCCAAAACAACCACTTTCCCCTACTCCCGCTTATGTTTTACGATCGTTTACCCCCTATTTACTAATTAAAGTATCAAAAATTCTTATGTTTACTGTCTTTTTAGCTCATTATAAATTTTTACGATAAGCAATTGCCTTTGCTTTTGGATATGACTTGACTGTATTTGGTGACGATTTAACAGAGAAATTTAATGCTCTTCTGACTTTTTTAACTGCATTGGGCATTATTGTTGATCCAACAACTCAAGGTATTTCTGATAGTGAACAAGCAATGGATTATGATTCACCGAGATAAACCCCATACCCTTCTCTTGATTGAGGAGGGTATTTTTTTCGTTTTTTCAAATGAAAAAATTGCAGAAAACTTTACATCCTTTTACAATTTTTTCAATGACTATGTTATGATTGTTTTCGAGAGATTTTTGAAATTTTCAGAAAGAGGGGTTTAAATGAGTAAGATCGCTTCTGAAGTTGTCGCTACTACACTGAATGACTGGTACATTGCTATAAAAAAACAAAAGGTTGATGAATCAATAAAATATTATTCAGAGATAAAGAAACTTTTTGATGAAATGGAAGAAGATCAAGAAGTTCTTGCGTATTATAGTCTATTAGAAGAAAGACATAAAATGTTGCTGCATTCTTCACGAGGAGAGCCTTTACAAAAGCACACCTATTTTACTGAAGACAATCAAAACTTCATAACAAAAACAAATGATAAATTAGAATACAACTTTTATTTATTTGAAGCAATGTACGAGGCATACAACAAAAACTATGATCGAGCAATTAACCTATATGGATTAGCTGAGAAAAAGCTTGCAGAAATTCCAGATGAAATTGAAGCAGCTGAATTTTACTCTAAAGTCTCTTACTTATATACTCTTGTTAAACAAAGCATTGTGGCACAACATTATATAAAAAATGCAATTTCAATATATAAGCGACACCCTGATTATAAATGCAAACTAGCTACATCAACAATGATTGCAGCTGCAAACTATGCTGATATGAAACGATTTGAGGAAGCAGAACAATATTACTTAGAAGCAATTGATATTGCAAAAGAAACAAAAGATGAATTTTTAAAAGCTCAATTATTTCACAATCTTAGTATCGTTTATTCTGATTGGAACAAACCTGATAAATGCATTGAATCTCTTGAAAAAGCAATAGGAAATGAATCTTGGTTACATTCGATTTATTATATAAATTCTTTATTCATGATGATTAAAGAACTCTTTAAAATTGACGAAAAAATGAAAGCCATTAATTTTTACAATAAAGCACAGGAAAGACTCATATTAATGGAGAATAAAGTATACGAAGCCAAAATCAGCATCCTGTATAACCTTTATTGTGGGGAATTAAAAAATAATTTCAATAATTGTATTAGTAATATTGAGTTTTTAAAACAGCAAAATGAACTTGAAAGTGTAGATGAATTGTCCTACATAGCTGCAAAAAGGTTTGAATCAATAGGTGCTTTTGAAGAAGCAACGAGCTTTTTCAATGCGAAAATTTGGGCTGAACAGAAAATGAATCAGGTGGAGGGAATCTTATGAAAAAACTTGTGCTTTGCGTATCTATTTTAGCTGTGATTTTAAGTGGAGTAGCTTTAACGCAATTGAGTACAGATTCACCATCTAACATCCAGGTAGCTGAAAGGCCAGTCGGAGGTTAAAAAAGGTTGATTAATTAATTTAGCCCTACTCAAACATTTGAGTGGGCTTTTATTTTATGATTTATGTCCACCGGTCAGCCCTGCTCTGTGGAGCGCAGTACCTGCAAACGTAACTGAGATACTTCTCACTGTTTTTTGCCCGAGTAAAACTTATTAAAGAACATCAAGCAACACTTATAAATATCCATCGTGATATTTGTGGGAAAATCAATTGTTTTGGATCGATGAAAACCACCGCCAAGCTCATCTTTACTGTATCCAATTCCTAGACTTATTGTTCGACCAACTTTATTATATGTACGTGCCCTTCTTGCGACTTCCTCACAAATCTCCAAGAGCACAGCTTTAATCTCTTCTCTCTTTGTATAATCCCTAAACAAAATCTGACTCTTACCAAAACTAATCTGCCCCTGCATCAATGGAGCTCCTATTTCAGATAAATCAATTCCGTGAGCATGATAGTACAACTGGTTTCCCATTATTCCGAACTTCTTTTCAAGCAGCTCTAAAGGAAATTTAGCTAACTGACCTACAGTTGATATACCCATTCGATTCAGATTTCTTTCCATCCTCCCTCCTATCCCCCACATTTTAGACAAAGGTCGAACTTTCCAGAGTCTATTTGGCACATCTTCATATCTCCAACGTGCAATACCACTCTTTGTTTTCTTACTCTCCAGGTCAAGTGCAAGCTTACTAAGCAACATATTGTCACCAATTCCAACTGTGCACATCAAACCAAATTCTCTCCACATGCTGCTTTGGATTGCTTTGGCCATTTCTTCAGGATTCTCTTTTCCTGCATCTAAAAAAGATTAATCAATTGAATACGTGTGGACACATTTTTCAGGAACAAATCTGTAAAACAGCTTTGTAATCTCAGTTGAAACTCTGATGAAAAGCTTCATTTGTGGATTTACAATGTATATTCTTGGATCTTCAGGTATCTCAAATAGTCTCGATCCTGTTTTGATTCCAAAATCTTTTTTAAGTGCAGGAGATGCAGCTAACACTACACTTCCCTGTCTATCCGTATTCCCTACAACGGCAAGATAACATGTTAAAGGATTAAGCCCCATTGCTACAGCCGATACAGAAGCATAAAAGGATTTCATATCGACACAGAGTATATTCTCACGTGGAAATTGTGAGTAATCAGTCATTGTATATAACTCTTATGATGTTATTCATGTTGATATAAACTGTATTGTCGTTCTGGTCTTTTACGTGAAGCTTTTGTTGTTCAAAATTAATGTAATGTACTCTGCCGGTAACATTTTCAACAAATCCCTTGTTAAAGAGTTTGAATTTCAACTCTTTATTAAATTCCAATGCCTCAGAAACGAGAATATCCATCTCATCAATTTGTTTGTCATCTAAAGATGGCTTTTCAACTTTTGATCCATCAATCAAATCTTGTTTAAGCTGTATTAATTGTTCTAGCATCATTGATGTCCATTGATAGTTCCTCGATCCCTAAACATATCGACTCACTCCTTGATTGATCTAATATCAACAGAACAAACGTTCCTTATTCAATATAGATCAGAACAAAAGTTCGATGTAAATGTTGGTAATAAAATATAAAGGTCAATAATGATATCCGTAGTATTAATAAAGGAGAGATTCTTTTCGACGAGGGAGAGTGTGATGGTGAATGAAGAAGAGGTTAATTGGATTTTTGGTCTTAGTTCCTGCTTTGATTATGTGGGGTATAACTTTAATCGAATCAAACAAAAAGACCCCTGTAGAAGTTTTAGAAAGTGCTTGGGATGAATTTGGGTTATTTAGTTTTGAAATTGGAATAACAGATCCGGCAATTACAATAGGCATGGATCAAACCAAAAGTGAAGCAAAACTCCGTGAATATTTAAAAGATAATCTGTCTAGAGAAGCCAAGGAAAAATATAAGATTTATATATTCAAGGATGATACTGATAAGCTGGAGAAAGAGCATCAAGAATATTTGAAAGAAAATAATCTCAATAAGTAAAACGCCCAGCAATTAAAACTGGACGTTAAAAAACATTAGTTATTCTTTATTTTTTTTTAGTATTCACACGTAATCTCTCTCTATCTTCTTTAAAAGAGGATATGTAGTTTTTAGACTCTAATGCAGTCACCAACGCTTTATTAGTTCTATTATTTGAGATCTTTATTCGTCTGCCTTTTTCAGCAATTTCAGAGTAAGGTTCCCCTATTTTAGTTAAAAATTCAGTAATTGATTCATTATCAATATGCTTTATTTGTCCAGCTAGCAACGATAACCTAGTATCCAATGTTGTAGGTGATTCAAGCAAAAAGGTTAGTAGTTCATTGGTGATTTTCAGGTTATGCTCATTAATAAAATAAATTGTATCTTTAAGAATATCATTATTTCCATCTGTCAAACAGTTAGAATTTAAATGTTGTACAAATATTTCTTTGTTAAATTGAGAGAGCTCGTTGCTATCTATGAGTTGCTTTATATCATTGGCATCAAGGGAAAAATCACCTTGTTTATCAATAAACTCGTCAGGGTTTCTCAAAGCGAGTTGGATATGAAGTGTATCAAAATTTAATTTTAACTCTTTAAAATTTTCCGGTGTTAGAGATAACAAATCATTATCAATCAATAATTTTGCTCTTTTTTCACTAACATTTCCGAGCGGAAAGTAAATCCAACTTTGAATACTAGCAATTAACACTTCGAATGTTTCGTCTGTAATATCCCGACTATTAATGATTTCTTCTGAGATATCTTCTAAAATCGCTTCGTCAAATTTATCATCAAACGCCTCTATATTATTTTTAGAGAGCTCTTTTCTATTAACAGGATTGTTTAAGAAAGCTATTAAGAAATCAGGCATTTTTTTATTGTATTCTACATAAGAAGTAATAACGTTTGACCAGCATGCAACCATTTTATTTTCACGGATCACAATTGGCCATAACTCTTTAATCAATTCACCAATATCCGAGATGGCAAAAGTTTTTTTCATGATCATTGCATGCTTTACTCTCTTATCTAAATCCTCCCGATTTAATAACTCCAGAAAACTTTCCTCTGGTTCCTCAATCTCCTCAGTAAGTAAAACTTTTTCAACAAATATATCAATATTGTCATTTACGTAATTGATAACAGCCTGCTGATCAGAGTTTTTAACTGCAGCATACGTTATATTGGGAGCATCATTTAAAATAACTGATAAAGTTTTGATATTAATTTCGTATAGATTTCGTTGAACAACAAAGTCATATATTGTTTCAGAATTTAGCAAATGATCCAAACTTTTAAATTTAACTTGGAGTTTTAATAGTAGTTCTTTTATTTTCTCCTCATCAGATACTAAGCTGAGAAGATTTAAGTACTTGGATAATATGAAAGACATGACCGACTCTTTATTCATTCGGATAATATCAGCTATATCAGCATATGTAAGTATATCTGACAAGTATTCCTCTTTTTTCTGTTGTGTATAATTGGATCTAAGTTCAATAAAACTCCAAAAATCATCCCATTTACTAGATATCGATTGGATAAAGGCAGCTTTATTTATTGCCCTTTCTTTAAAACCATCTATGAATGTAACAGATTCTTTACTTCCATTTGCAAGTCGCTCAATTATGCTATCATAATAATTACGGTATTCAGAATGATCCATTATATAGTTTAAGAGATGAAAATTAAGTACCTCTATTTGCTTAAATTCAGCACCAACTAATTTGCTCATTATTTTACCGATATTATCCAGCTCAAAGCTGTAAGGCAATGACTCGTGGTTTTTAATACTAAATACAAATTTAATATCGGAAAGACTTAAACTTTCTGGATAGAAGTAAGTGATGTAATGGTTATACATTTCATCAATATATCCATGACGTAGCAGGTAAACAAGTAATTTTTTCTCGTAAAGCTTATCAGAAAATACATCCTTTGAATTCATTTTTGTAATTAATACTTGTAAAGATTGCGCTCTTATTTCTTGCTTTTCTCTCTCTAATTCCAATAGTTCTTTCTTGAATTTTTGGATTTCATTTTTCTCTATAGCCTTGATGGCATCTTCTCTTTCAAAGTAGTTCGGTTTCCGACCAAAAACAGTTGCAATTTCTTTAATTGTCGCTGGACCATTTCTATTTCTTAAATAACAATAGATAGTATCCGCATTTTTTAACTTCTCAAAAAACCGATCTTTATTAGATGTATTGCCTCTAAATACCTCGCCATCTATATTAATATCATAATTAGAATTCAAATTTGATATTTCTAATTCGCTCAAGTATATAAAATTTAATTCAGCAATTGATTTTAAAGACTCAACTTCTATATTCGCTAATTTCCTCTCTAATTGTTGTATTTTAGCATTAATTAATTTTATTTGTTCCTCAATTATAAGTTGTTTTTTTTGAAAGATTTCATATACCAACCCTTTGTTATATTGTAATTTAGAAAAATCCACAGGATAAATATTTTTGTAGATTATCATTGCTAACATTTTGTTAGGATCAAGATCAATTGCACTTAGTTTTTGTTGGTATATAACAAATTCATTAAAAATATTCTTTAATACTCTCATGTCATCAATGTAAATTGTTACATCCTCTAAGAAATGAGTGTTTATCAAATCAGAATATGGTGAATGTTTTATTTTCTTTTTAAGTATGTCTCCTGAATTAGATGCATTAATAATTGGTATTACTGGGATAATAAAATCAAAAAATTTTGTGCGGTCTCTAGTTAACTTTTCAGTGTCTGCATCTCCAAAAATATCATCTTTTATCGCATATATAAAAACAACACGTCTATCTATTTGTTCTGAATTATTTATAAGTTCATTTAATTCTCTTAATCTTTCAAAAATACCTATATTATTAAAGCGATCTAAGTCCTCAAATATTACAACATTATACTTGGAGGCTTCAAAAAAATATAATATTTCATCTAAATATTTATCAAATATAGAAGAGTTTTCTTCCCCTGTATTTTTTTCTAACGTTGTATTAGCAATTGTAACCTTATTCAATTTTAAGTTGGCACGGACAAAATGATAAATTCTTTTATATGCGAGTAGAGGATATACTATAAAGAACAGTGCTAATAATATAGTCAGTCGTATTTGTTGCTGATCTTCAGTACCGAGACTCCTTGAAACTAACGTCTCAGCATATATTCCTTTAAGTGCATCAGGTTTAAAAAGGTAGATGCCAACTATAATAAATGCAAAAAAGAAAATCAAATTTATAATTATGCTCTTAGTCCTTATATGCTTAATTCTTTTAAACCTAGAAAAGGGAATGGTTCTATCGTGTACCCGGTATATCATTTGTTGCAAGATGCTTTTCTCTAACTTATTCTCCATATCATCCGTATCTGTGTTGAATGTAGCTAAGGATATATTTAAGAAACTATATTCCCTGCTGTATTGTTTTTGAAAGGTATTTAATATGCTACTTTTTCCAGACCCGTAGGGACCAGTTAGGGCGATATTTTTCACTTTTTTATTTTCTAACCCCCAACTTAGTGCTTTAGAATATTTTCCATCAGTGTCGACATCATTGCTAGGAGAAAGATCTTCAAAAAGGCTTTCTTCCTTAACATTAGGTTCTTTTAGTCTAATCAGAAGTTTCTCTAACCACTGCACAAATTTTTTTTTGATTTCCCCCAAAAAAAACAAATCCTTTCTAAACTTTCAGGTGTAATACGAATTAATAAAACTGGAGCAAAGAACTAAATAAATGAGTATGTAGCAATGACAAATCATTTCTCTTCCATCTAATATAGTCCTTTATCGCCAGTTGAAATTCACTATTAATTGTAACATGAAAGGGCATTAAAAGTTTCTGAAAAAAAGATGATCAATAAACAACACAGCGCCCAATTACAGGACTGTTTCATATTTAAATTGAATTTTTATAAGCATTAATTGCTTCATTTCGCAGCAGCATATTATCTTTGTTAACCATGCCTAAGTTGTAAGCTTTTTTGATAATATCTAATACCTGAGAATCTAACGCCGAAAGATTACCGCCTGGATTAAATCTTGATTTCCAATAATCTAAAGAATTATTTAGGTCAAGTGAGCTTTTTTTGTTCTCGGGTTTAACTACTTCATTTTTCTCAAGTGTTTCACAGAATTCACTAAAACCAATGGATCTACTGGGAGCTGAGTTATTTCCCCCGTATCCTTCTGTAGCCAAGCTGCAAAATGCTAAGAATTTTGGATCATAAATAAGATCGCTTCAGTTTACATTTACCACTGATAATCACAATCCTCTCAAAGCTTTTTATAATTGTAGCACCTTTTCCATTTTTACACATATTAAATATCGACAATCATTCAAATGATTTAATAATTGAATACAAAAAAGAACCTGCATTTTGCAAGTTCCTTTCACGTTGTCAATATATTGTGAATTTTTAACGACAAGGGCATTTATGTATAGTATGATATTTCCTGTACAGTAAGTTTTGCTCACTCGAGGGAGTCTTGCTCATCCCCTAATGAAAGGGGTGATGCTATGTCAACATTCCAGGCATTAATGCTAATGCTTGCAATCGGGTCGTTTATAATCGCCCTATTGACGTATATAGAAAAAATAGACCTCCCTTGAGCCTCAGAACCTGAAGGGATAGGCCTACCTAGAACCACATCGAGCAAGCCCTTTGATGGGCAACTTTTTGTACAGAGCCGGGGTGTTGGTAGCACCTCGGTCTTTTTTATTTTATGCATTTCTCATTAAAGAAATGCACTGTAATGTATTGTAAAACTGATTATAACACATTTTCCGTGAAATGCATTACAATAAACCTCAAGAGACTTGGAAAGCTTTTTTATTGTTTCTTGTAACGTTATAATGATCTAAAATAGCGCACAAGCCTTTATACATCTTCATCATTTCTTACTCTTCTAGCTCGTCTTTCAACATTCCAATTCCCAATCTTTCCCCAGACATTCTTGTTAGTCCATTTCCCTAGCTTAGTTTTATCAAACCATTCCTGAAACAAAGATATTTCATCTTTCCTTTGCATTGTATCTTTTAAAAGGAAATAATGTATTATCCAAAAGATATAAAGAGCTGAACAAGAAAGTCCAAAAATAAGTTTATTTACCTCTAACCAATTTCCTAAAACTTGTTCGCCTAAATATTTATCATATAGAAGGGGTATAAAAGCAAATGCTGAAGCACCGACAAAAAAAGCTAGAGTTTCTTTAAACCATCTAACAAAAACAAAAACAGCGCTTAAAATATAATTCGTTCTAAAAAGAACTTTATACCAATTATAATTCTTGTTTAGAGTAACAAATATACTTCTATATTCTTTATTAACTGCTTGATCTAACATTCTCATTTTATAAAATAATTTTTTCCTATTCTCGCTGTTCTTGTTTAAAATATACTCTCTGAAACAATCTTCTGTATTCAAAATTTGATCTATCAATAAGATGTTTCTAAGTTTTGATAGCTTCCCCTTTTTCCCACTATATTCTTCGAAAAATTTTTCTATAAGGACCATTTTATGGTTTTCATCTTCTTCATTCTTTATTTCTTTTAGGGAATAATACATAGGCTCTAAAATTTTTTCTAATGTTTCACCTGATTGAGAGTAGAATCGTTCTATACTTTTTTGTCTTTGATTGAATAGCAATGCAACTATACCCGTAATTACTGCAGTAAGAATACCATTTTGTTGTATCCAATTCCAAATATCTAATAACTCCAATTAAGCTTCTCCCCTTCTCTCTGAATTTACTTTTAATACGGGCTAAAATAAAAAAGGTTTCATATAAAACGGGACTAGAAAACTTCTGTCACTTTAATTATTTAATCCAATAAAATAAGCTCTCATTGCGAGAGCTTATTTTATTTAGATTGAGGATGTGCAACTCAAGCCTTCTATTGCGCTATAGCAATACTTTTGCTTAATCGTCCCAGTCTTCATCCTCATCCCAGTCATCTTTCGCTTCCTGAATCTTATTATAAAAAAATTCAATAAAGCTGTCTGCAACAGTATCTTGATAACCAATTACCCTATCCCATTCAACTACAGGGCATTCTCCGTCTTTCATTTTATTTGTATCTAGACAGTAAGCAAAGTAATCAACATCTTCAATAACCACAAGTCCATCAGTAAGGCCATAGTGTTCTTTATATTCATTAGTTCTATTTACAACTGATGCATGATCAAAGTTGTAGCCTAAAACCAAAACGCCGAATAAACCACCAGCACCGTATTTTTCTAAAAACCATTTATAACTGTTGGGGAGATCGCATTGGAGGTTTTCTTCAATGCGACCAATGTTTTCATGACTTGCACCTTCTGTAAATATAGCATTTTGTTTATTTTCATTAATAAAGTTCTCAACCTTCGAATAAATCATATAAACACCTCAATTCTCATTTTCAAATTGTTTCGCTCTCCATTTCCAATATCTCTTTCTAAAGCTCTCGTATTGTGCTTTTAAAACCTTATCATTTCTAAAACTTTCACCATCAGACTTAAGCTGATGAATGACATCACTATATTTTGTATGTAAGCTGTTCGGGATTTCAAGCATTGGGCCAGGTTCTTCTTGAATCAAGTGATGTAAATTAATCTGTGTACCGTCTTTTGCATAAGGGGCATTCCCGTTTTTCATTAGCTGAAGATTTGTAACACCGAATTCTGTTTTTTGATTAATATCAATATCTTTCATAGTATACACTCTACGGCTTACATCTTTAACTTTCCCCTTCGCCTTTACCTTCCCCTCTATTTCATATGCATCATACTTTTCTTTATTTAGCCAAGGAGGGCTTTTCTTTTGGCCAGTAAACGGTTTTCTTGTTCCATCCGGTATTTTCTTCGCATTAGTCAAAAGTTCATTCTTAAGGTTTTGGCTATCAACCACATTGTATGGCACGTTATCTGCTAGAGCAAGCTTATACTTAGGGTTGTAAGGCAGCAAATCTGGAATCTTAACGTCCTTGATTTTCTTACCTGCTTGACTTGCTTTATTTATTACCTTGCCCGCTGCATCTGCTTTGTTAATGGCTCCTGCACCTTTTGTACCAACAACAGCTACAGCCACTGAACCAATAGCATAGGTAACCCATCTTGATCTAGAATAGGCATCTCCATTCACCATATCCTTTTGATATGACTCTTCTATTGCTGCTGAAATGGCATCGTATGTTTTCACTGGATGCATAGCTGCATTACCCAGTGCTGAGAGTGTTTCTCCTGGATCGGTGATGAAGTCCCATATGCCGGTTACAGTGTCTTTTCCTACATCGTATAAACCAACTCCTACACCTTTTACGATATCCCAGGTGATTTCTCCTGCTCCTTCTAGCTGCTTCGCTTGTTCAATTTGCACTGCAAGCTGCACTTGAGTTGGCTCCAGATTCTCGTACCCTACTTTCTTAGCAATCTCTAAATATTCATCAGGGTCAGATACACCGTCATTAAGTTTTTTCTTTAATTCCTTGATTTCACGTTCCTTTGCTTCTTCTTTCTTCACACTTAAGTAAGCTTCAGAATGCTTTTCAATATCGCCTTTTTTCTTATGTATGTCACTTTCTCTGTACGCTTTAGCGTTATAGTGAATTGGTGTAGCGTTTTTTCCTTTGCCTGTTGATTCCTGCAGCTTTTTAAAGTCTTGCTGAATAAATTGTTCGTTTGGTTCTGTTTCAGCGTATTCTGTTTTTAAATCCTCATCAAGCTTGTTTAGCTTATCGATTGTTTTTTCACGTTTGTCATCTGCAGAAGAAAGTTTGTCTTTGAAGTCTTCTGTTGAGAATATTTCAAGGGGAAGGATATCATTGATGTTGTTTAATATGTCTTTCATTGCTTTTTTCTGTTCAGACATAATGGATTTTGATTTTGCATAAGCGTTAGCCAACTCGTGTTCTAGAAAGGATTCTTCTATGTAAGCATCAGACATCTTCGCATCTTCAAGTGTTGCAGACATGCTGCTTAAGAAAGCAATCTTCATATCGATAAGATCAATCCATTGGTCTGTTACGCCGACATGACCATGATAAAATGCTTTAATGTTGTCAGCACCCTTGCCTGAAAATTCACTGTCATCTAGGTTAGCTACTTCCTTAAACGCTTTTTTGAGCTTCACCATTTGCGACCTTAGTTCCTTATACTCTTTGGTTCTTTTATCCGCTTCAAAGAGTAATGAATCAGCCTCAAATACCTTCATATCATTCTCCTTCCTAGACTACTTCTATGTAAATTTTACCACAGTAATCTAATTGAATAACAGAAAAAGACAGCCAAAATGACTGTCTTATACATCACACACTATCTTGTTCTATAATAATTTTCTGCGGTATAGTAGCGCCAATCCCAAAAAGGTTCCCCATTGGCCAATATATACCGGTCTAAAAATTTTTCAAAGTTTAAATTTAATGGATTATATTCTAAACCACTTTCAAATATATAGAGATAGTTGGGATCACCTTGGTTCACTTTATCTTTATCGATCATTAAATGGCATTCTTCCAATAAGTAGCCAATTGGAATACCATTGATATCTTCAAACAAATCTTCATATTTTAACTCCTCTTCAATCTCTTCAAGGCTAAATAGCTGAAGTCCTCCACCTATATTCTCCCCATCAGAAAGAATCTCAAAAATTTTCGCACCGTTATGTAGTGTCATGAACTTCTGATAATCCTGTGGAAGGGTAAGCTGGTGTTTAGCCTCAAAGCTTTGAATGTCATTCAGGGTTGCTTTGTCCTGTGAAAAAGTAACAAGGAACTCCATGATATCACCTTCTGAACAAAACAATTTAATGGCTCCTTTTTCGTCTAAAAGACTTTTCAAGCCATTTACAGTCTTATGAACAAAGTTAGTCACATACATCACCCCTTTATTTCCTTTTAACAATAACCTTTCAAATTCCAAAAGATGTGAACAGATCGTGATAGGTGCTCTTTTCAGTGAATATAATGCAATAAATTCTAAAAAGAGGTGCCTCCAAAAATTGAATTCTCTAATGAATGATGACATGGTAAAGATCATTAGAAATGGCCTTAGCGCATCGCAGCATCCAAAGCACATTCTTGTTATAGGAGCTGGATTGTCCGGGCTTGTATCAGCATCTTTGTTGAAAAATACCGGTCACAGAGTAACGATTCTCGAAGCGAGCGGCAGAGCGGGCGGCCGTGTCTGCACTTTGAGATCTCCCTTTAGTGATGATTTGTATTTCAACGCTGGCCCGATGCGCATACCGAATAACCATTCGTTAACCTTAGAATATATCAAAAAATTCAAATTGCCAACAAATGTATTTATCAACAGAACCCCGATGGACATCATTTATGCAAATGGAATCAAAACACGTCTCCAAGTTTTTGAACGAGCTCCTGGAATATTGAGATATCCAGTTGCACCAAATGAACAAGGGAAAACGTCTGAAGAGCTGATGCTTTCTTTACTGCAGCCTATTCTAAATTTTATCAATCAAAATCCAGCAAGAAATTGGCGGATTGTCGAAGAACAATACAAAAATCATTCGTTAAGCTCTTTTTTAAACACGTATTTTTCATATGGCGCGATCGATATGATCGGTGTACTTTTGGATATGGAAGCGTATATGGGGATGTCCCTTGTTGAAGTATTGCGGGAATCTATCTTTTTTTCATCCCCCGCTCACTTCTATGAGATAACTGGCGGTATGGATCTGCTGCCTCACGCGTTTCTTCCTCAATTAAAAACAAACATTCTATACCATCAAAAAATGATGAAAATGTCTCAGGGTGAAAATCGTGTTACGATCCATTGTCAGCATCAACAAACGGCAGAATTCACATCATTCACAGCTGATCTCGCTATTGTAACCATTCCTTTTTCAACATTGCGATTTGTAAAAGTCGAACCATACCATTCATTCTCTTACTATAAACGGAGGGCCATCCGTGAGCTAAACTATATCAGTGCAACAAAAATCGGCATAGAGTTTAAAAGCCGATTTTGGGAAAAAGCCGGTCAGCACGGCGGCAAATCTATTACTGATCTTCCGATTCGTTTTTCATATTATCCAAGCAGAAATATTGGAGCAAATGGACATGCTGTCATTCTGGCCAGCTATACATGGGCCGATGAGGCACTGATATGGGACAGTCTTTCAGAAGGAGAGCGAATCCAGTATACTTTACTGAATTTATCTGAAATCTATGGTGATATTGTGTGGTCTGAATTTGTGTCTGGCACTTCTTTTAGCTGGAGCCAGTACCCGTATTCTGCGGGAGGTTTTACAGCTTTCGAACCAGGACAAGAATTAGAGCTGTATCCCTATATTCCTGTCCCTGAGGGCAGAGTTCATTTCGCCGGAGAACACGCCTCACTCACTCATGCGTGGATGCAAGGCGCGATTGAATCTGGAATACGTGTTGCTTATGAGGTCAATCGCTTACCTTAGATCATGCTCACATCTTGTTAAAACTGGTTGATATAAAAAGAAGTGAAGAATTTATACTCCTTTGTTTAAAAGATTAATTCAAATATGGGATGTCTCAACATTCGGTTCTTTATTATCTTTATACACGTTTTGAATGCGGACCTCCCTTTTCTTCCATAATCATTAATAAATACCCAACCATAGGAAACGTTTTAATTAACCATCGGGCGAACTTTCTTTCACTGTATAACGATTCTTAATGTTGCTTTTTATCCTTTACTTGTCCTCTCTTTTTTTCATTGACTTACATTTCTTGAAAACCAGTATAAATCCTAAAGGAATTTTGTAACAAATACAGAATTGGAAAGAGAAGCGCCAAAAGAAATGCTAACTCCTTATCTCAAAGACAAAACTGCGCTTATATTAAAAGAAAGAGGTGTCTTTAGAATGGTTCATTTTAAAAACTGCCCTGATCCTTCTCTAAACGCCAATTCTCAGTCTCACCCCGAATTTTCATCCGAATTAGAACATATTAAGACAAGAATGCAAAACTTTATTAAGCACTCGGTTACAGACCAAAATATCGAAGTTACTGACGCAAGGGTGACGGCCGAAGGAGAGGTCACCTCTCTTTTAAAAGAACGTCTCGACAAGGAATATTATAGGCTTTTATCTAAAATCACCCGGGAAGTAAATGTGGCTGACTTCGGCGCTGTTCCAGATGGAAGAGACAATACTGAAGCTTTTCGAAAAGCAATCGGGAATGGCCGAGTCAAAGTACATGTTCCAGCGGGAGAATACCTCGTTCAAGGGATTAAACTTCCATCTTGGACAACAATTGTTGGACAAGGTAAAGGGATCACAGTGATTAAATTGCATGAAGACACTCCAGCGCATGAATGGGTGATTACAAATGATGATTATCAAAATGGAAATCGCAATATTTTTGTCCAAGGAATGTCATTAGACTGGAATCCAAGTAGACAATGCGGTGTGAGAAATCCAGGGGGACAGTTCTCCAGTTGTTTAACTTTTGCTAAGGTTGAATATGGGTGGATCAAAGATGTGGAAGCGATTAACGCAGGTCTTCATGGTATTGATATTACATCGCCAACGTATGACCATTTGCCTGATACCGATTGGACAAAAGACGGATCAAGATATATTTGGATCGATAACTGTGTGACATATGGTTCAGGAGACGACGGCATTACCACCCATTATAGCGAATACATCTTTATTTCAAACTGCCATTCAGGAAATCCGCGGGGAACAGAATTTGCTGAAGGTGTTTCAAACTCCAACGGAATAGAAATTGACGACGGCTCTAGGCATGTGTGGCTTTTGAATAACTTTACAAGCGGCAACATCCGCGGAGTTGAAGTAAAAGCCCATGAACTGTGGCCAGCCTCTCAAAACGTCCATATCATAGGCCATATTTCTTATCGCGATGTTCGTGCATTTGATCTTCGTCATATTGGTCACCATCAAATTACAGATCCTGAAAGCACAACAGCATACGATGTCACACTCATTGATTGTTCAGCAGTTGAACCAGTTTTCAACTCGCTTTACGATGCTGTGACCCCAAGAGCGCTGGTTATTTCGGCATATAAAAACGTTAATGTAAGCGGATTCACAGCGATTGGTGATCCAGACTATGATTATAAAGAAAACCCTGTCGTAGCCTTGCAATATCGCAGCCAAAATATAACCATTAATGGTATTAAAATTCGCGGTTTTAAAAAAGCCGGTGTTGATATTAATTTATCAGGCGGATCAAATAAAACTGATTATATTAAAATTTCAAATTTTGATATTTATAAATCTGCTCCAAAAGGAATTTCAATCGGTGGAGGCCTCTACAATGTCAATATTCTAAATGGAACGATGATTACTGACAATGGGACAGTTGCAATTCAGTCCCCCAATAATCAGGCCACAATTCTCGGTGTACAATCAGAAGGTTATAGTGTGGCAGCCTCAATCAAAGGCCAAACATACCAACAAGTTCCAATCAATTTGAAAGGAGGCATACAGCTTGCAACGACCTCTGGCTTTGCCGTTAACCAAACAAGCGCAGTTATAGCAGGTACCGGCGACATTACGGCCCGCGGAGAAAGAAATGCGGTCATTAGCTCTTCTGGAGGCTCCAGTACTGAAGGCTCTCGCGCATTAATCGCTTCTTCAAATAACGCACATATTAGAGGAAACCAAGCGTCAAGAACAATACTGTCTTCTGAAAATATTATACTTGAGGAACCATACACCGTGGCAGGAGGTCATCAATCAATAAAGTGGCTTCTTGACTCTGTTCGGGGAAACGGGACGTTTGCCGGTGCAATCAGTTCTTCTTTAGGTGGATATGGAGAGTATTTTGAGAGTTCAACTGGACAGTTAATCCATACTGGTACAATCGTGACTTTAAGAGGTGAAAAAATTGTGCCCGCGAATGTTGGAGATTATATGCTTGGCGTTATTTCAGAAACTTCAGCTTTCATTTCAGGAGCCTCCAGTTTCGTCTGGCAGGGCCGTTATTTGACAAATGAGTTCGGCGGATTTATTTATGAAACGGTGACTGATGAGGAAAGCGGTGAACTCATACGTGTTCCCAAACAAAATCCAGACTACGATACAGCGCTGGAGGCAAATTATCATTCACGGGCAGCAAGAGACGAATGGCACGTTGTAGGGTTGGTTGGCCAACATTATGTGCGTATTGACGAAACTGTCAATCAAGGAGATTATCTTACGGCACATAATGGAATAGGAACAAAAGCCACTGAAGGAAGCTGGAAAGTAATGAAAATAACCTCTGCTTACACATCAGAAAAAGGGTATGGTATCGCTCTAACCGTCATCAAATAGTGGATACGCCGACCAGTTCAATATATGTTTATCCAAATAATTAGATCTCTTTTCTAGGTTCTTTATTCCTTGTATGTTATTATCAATTTTCAATATCTACCAAAATACCCCTAATATACTATCGTAATTAACTTATATTATAATCAAAAAAATTTTGACAGCTGTTCCTTCTCGTTATTCATGAAAGTTGCTATTGAAATGAGTAAATGGATATCATATTAGACTTCTATAGCAAATACACCATATATATCCTTTAAGTATTTACAAATTGAAAATGTTTCATGAGGCTTATTAAAAGTATTGTTCTTTTATCATCTGTAAGTCGATACAAACTGCATTAAGATCACACCTAAATCTCACTGAGTTTTTTCTTACAAATAAAATGAAAACCCTTTCCATTCTAAATTCATTTCACCGTTACTAAAAGTAATCCTTGCATTCCTTCGCCCTCCATGCTATATTCATATAGCGATGAGCTGAATTGTGTAAGCCGATGTACATGCCTTTACGGCACACACGAATGTGGCGTGTGGTGCATCGCCTCAATACGCAAAGACGTTTGCCTTAGGCAAACGTCTTTTTTTGCGTTATCCGATTTTTGTGCCGTTTGGGACAGGCTGATCCGGCTGCAAAAGGACGACGTCGCCCTGGCCGGGTATGCCGCCGAGGACCAAGACTTCCGATTTAAATCCGGCGATCCGGCGGGGCGGAAAGTTCACGACTGCTATGACTTGCTTGTTGATGAGACCTTCCGGCTTGTAACGCTTCGTGATTTGTGCGCTCGATTGTTTTATGCCGATTTCAGTCCCAAAATCTATCACAAGCTTGATTGCCGGTACTCTTGCTTCAGGAAATTCTTCCGCTTTTACAATTGTTCCCGTTCTGATATCCAATTTCTCAAAGTCATCAATAACTGCCATATCAATAACTCCTTTTTCTCCTATTGTAAAGGAGATATACAATATTCTTTTAACTAAAGAGCCATCATTTTTTATCCGAATATAAGGTGTTTCGATACAGGCGGGGCGGCATTCCTGTGCTTTTCGTGAACCATCTTGTAAAAGAAGAAAGGTTTTGAAAGCCCAGCGCCTCGCTCACGACGGTAAGAGTTTCATTTCTCTCCATCAGCATTCTTTTTGCTTCCTCAAGGCGAAGGTCGGCAATATAGTTCTGCGGGGACTTCCCTGTCTGTTTTTTGAACCAGCTTGAATAGTAAGCTGGGTGATAATGCTCGATTTCTGCCAGCTTCTTAATCGTCAGCCGCTCAAATAAATGGCTGTGAATGTATGCAATTGAGGCATAGCTATGGGATTGAAGCTTTTCTTTTATGTATTGTACTAGCATATGAAGCGAGTTGGCTGTTCCGGCCTTTGCTTCCTCTGTCAGCAAGTACCTGATCGAAGACCAGAAAGGATCGAGGGCAGCTTCAATTCCTGATCCTGCACGATACTCATCAATTTTCATTGCATGAAGCGGAACATCCAGTACAAGACATTCATTTCTTCCGATAGAACGGAAGCGATGCTCGCACTGCGGCGGAATATATAAAAAATGATCCGGATTTAATTTCACCTGGCGCCCCTCAGTCTCAAGATCAATACTCCCTTCAAGCGGAAAAAGAAATTGGCTGTACGCGTGCTTATGTGAATGATATAGCCGTGTGTATGTCCGTTTTTCGCAAATTATCTCTTGAAGCGAGTCCATTAGCAAACCCCTTCCTTTGGTCATCTTTTAATCCGGTAATGGTGTTCCGATATAGGCGAAAAGCCGATTTTTCCATATAAAGAAACTGCCGCCAGATTTTCTTTCATCACTTGTAAAAACATGCGTTCCGCTCCGTTGTTTTTTGCCCATTCAGTCAACACCCTGATCACTTGGGTTCCTGCCCCTTTTCCTCTGTGCTCCTCAGCTACAACGATATTACTAAGTCCGCCATAACCATCAATGACAGAAACCGTGCCAAGCGCTGTCAGGCTTTCTTTGTCATACATCTTGAAAAAAGTTTTACACGGCGGCATGCGTTCGAATATGTGTTTGTAACCTTTGTGACGCTCGGGTGAAAACCCTTCTAATTGAATAAATTCATCTATCCAAACAGATGATGGCTCTTGTTCCCACTTGTATGTAAATCGGCTGTTGTCATTTGTTCGGCTCATAATTGACCGGCACAACGCTGTCATCTGGAAGCACTCGTCTACCTTTTCATAACGGCTGTCTGCCAATGCGTCATCAAGCCCTTTCGGTGATGCGTTGCTAATATGAAAACAAACAGGTAAGCCTAAACTTTGATAAAAAAGTTCGGCCTCTAGCTGAAAATCCCCTTCAGGCATATCCGCAGACGTCCATACGCTATTTGCCCTTTTGGTTACGCCAAAATTCGCTCTGAGAAGCCATTTCCCTATGCTTTTTTGAAAATAAGCCGGCCATGAAGCTGCCGCTAATCGTTCAATCTTGCGAATGTCATCCATTGCATAATGCCTCTCCCCTATGTATACTCCCTTGATATTATACAATATTCAGAAATATAAGACATCCATTTATTTGTTTACATAATATTTTTATTGTTTATTAATAATCCTGACAAAAATGTCCGAATTGAAAATGACAGGCTTTCTAAAATGTCCTCCTCACGTTCAAATGCTTCTTTTGCGATTAAAACAGTAAAGCCATGCAGCAGACTTCTGAGCCCCCTTGTCGCATGAATGGCAGTCTTTTCACTTGCATAGCCGTTTTCAATGAGCAGCTTCGTCACAAGACAGACAATTTGGTCAGAGACGATTTCCGTCCGTTTGTCGTGAACCTTAAGAAGAGCCGCTTCATAATATCCGGGATTTTCAATTGCAAAATCAACATATGCATGAGCTAAAGAAAGCATCGCGGAATCTCCCTTTCGTTCGGTTACGGAGTCCGCCATTTGATCAAAAAGCTTTGTCAGTCCTCTGACAGCAAGTTCTGCTCTGATCGCTTGCAGCCCGTTGATATGGTTATACAATGACGGGGGGCGAACATTCATTTTTTTAGAAAGTGCAGCAAGTGAGACACCATTTACCCCTTCCTGATCGGCAATCTCTGCTGCAGCGTCTACAATCATTTTTTGGGTCAAACCTATTCTCGGTGACATGCTCATCATCCTTTCTTTGCTTTTTGGATCGCCTGTCTCATCCGCTCTGAAGGTGATCGCAGGAATTTTCCATGTCCGACAGCGAGACAGGAAGGCGCCTTATCGGCGAGCAATTGTGCACTTTTGATGGCCTCCTCCTTATTCCATGTGGCGAAAGCGGGAAAAGGAAACGCCCATTTTATCTGACCTGATACAGCGATTCCTCCGCGCAACTGAAACGCATCTCCTGCTATTAAAGTGCCGTTTCTTGTATCAAGAAATGACATGCTGCCCGGTGTATGGCCCGGTGTTGGAATGGCAAGCAGAGAACCAATTGTTTCACCGCCCGTCAGCAGTTGGTGAGGCTTTGTTTGTATGTGTTTCGGAATACCTCCTTTTATAGGCGTCTGCGGCTCATCTTGCCGCAAAGATGTGTCACCTTGGAGCAAGAATGAATCCCGTTCCGAGATCATGACCTTTGCATGCGGAAATGTTTGTGCCAATGTATCCAGTGATCCGACATGGTCCCCATGTGCATGAGTCAGTAAAATATGCTGAAGCGGTTTTCCAAGCTGATTCACAGCTTGAATAATCCCTTTATAGCTGCCTGGCAGTGCGGCATCAATAAGGGTGACTTCGTTTTCTTCCTCTACTAAATAGCAATTAACCGGAAACAATGCTGGAAAAAAAGTCAGCTGCCAAACCGTTTGGTACTGAGTAATTCTCATCTTTTTATTCCTCCTAACAAAAACTAATGGTGTTAGTTTTATTATTAACTAACACCATTAGTTTTTCAAGAGTTTATTATTTTTTTATCGCTACATAAATGTTAACTTGTGCTCGCTGTGGCACTGCGGCATTTTGATCATACATCTCAAAGTCACCTGTAAACGTGCGCAGATGCCGCTTATCCCAAGTCCAAATTTCCTTCCACGTTTCAAGCACAATCTCTTCAATAGGACCGATTCTGGAAGTGAAAACGGCGTAAGCGGAAGCCGGCAAATCAATATTTTCATATGGTCCCGGAAGAATGTCGTCGTATTCCTGAAACGTTCCGACTGAAAACGTATAAAACCCATTCGTCTCTTGTTCATAATTCGAATATAAGGCAATAATGCTCTTGTCTTTTTCAGCCTGTGATAAAAGAGCGCTCATATCCTGCTTCCATAATTGATCCCACAGTGCCGGAATCCTCCTTTCTTCCGTCATTTCCAGTGCGTTGCTTGTCCGTTGTGATAGTCCGGCAAATCGTTTCAGGTCTAAGTGTGTTATATGTGAAAAGCCCATACGATCTCCTCCTTTTTTTAAGATTATAGACAAAGAAACCTGACAGCAGTGTGTCAGGTTTCATATATTTTTTGCATGTGATGAATGGTTTCTTTTACTTTATCCCTTATATGAAGAGGCTGCAGAACCTCAATATCCTTTCCGAACTGGAGCAAAAAACCGATCAGCCATTGATCTTCTGGAAGTGAAATCACCGCCTGGCAGATTTCATCTTCCTCACAACAGTGAAGGACATCATATCCGAACCATTCACCTATACGCTGACGTGCTGACGGCTGAACAAGAATAACCAATTCAGTTAAACGGTCCTTTTGGTACCAACTCTTATCCCATGGCAAAGTGTCCAGCTGAATGTCTTTTCTGATAAATGTCTGATGTAAGATGGCCAGATCTTTCATCCGGTTCAGTTTAAAAAAGCGAAAATCATTTCTTACCAGGCAGTAGGCATATAAATACCAGTGCCCCGCCTTGCAAACCAATGTATAAGGTTCAGTTTCCCGAAGTAGTGTTTCCCCGCTTGCGCTTGTATATGTAAAAGATATCGTTAACAACCGATCGATGGCAGCGCTGATTTTCTCGCGCAGCGTCTTTTGATCCTCAGTATGGCCCCAAGCCGTCATGTCAATAAACCATTTTTCTGTTTGGTGCTTAAATGCTTGAGTAGATTGCTCAGGTATAAGGTGTTTGATTTTTTGATAGGCTGTGCTGTGAGAAACGGGTTCATACATAGATGAAACGCTTTGCAAAGCGGAAGCAATTGCAAACAATTCCTCCTCCTTCAGCCACTCTCTTTCAAGCCGATACGTTTCCATGATGCCAATTCCGCCCCCGGAACCCTGTGAGGTCACAATCGGAATACCAGCCCTATTGATCGTCTCAATATCACGGTAAATTGTTCTGACAGATACTTCAAACAGCTCAGCAAGCTCTGCAGCCTGCACTTGTTTTTTGCTGATCAATAACACAACCATCGCTAACAAACGTTCCAGTTTCATTCTGCGCACCTTTTCTTCTTGTATTTTCCAACAAAACAATCATAACATTTTGATAAAGCTTGGGCATATCTATTATGCGGCGGAATACACCTCGCATATGCTATGAAAACAGGGGTTTCCCCTTCTTTTTTGTGTTCAGTATTTATTTCAGCTACTATTTCCGACCGGATAAGCATACACTTCTCAACGGAGGGGATTTCACATCATGCATCTTACACTTCAGAGCGTTTATCCTGCCATAATCATCATCTTTTTTCTGTATAAAAAAATTAAAAGGTCCATCGGATACCAGCCGCTGAAGCCCCGCTGGCTGTTCACCCGTATCATTCTTTTCTCGCTGTTTGCTTTTGGACTTTCAATCTTCAGCGCCATTCACCCTTTTTTATATGGATATCTCATTTTGGGCATTCTTGGCGGATGGCTCCTTGTCTTTTTCGCTAAGAAAAACATCTCTTTTGAAAAACGCAGAGGAAAGATCTATTTTCGGACTCATATTTGGGTAGAGGTGATTCTCTTAACTTTATTTCTATCAAGATTTCTGTATCGAGTGACGGAGCTTTATCTTACCTCACCTGATCTAAACCGCCTTGGATCATACAGTCAGTCAATCGGAACGGACCCTCTGACAATTGGCGTCTGTTTTCTGATAGCCGTTTATTATATCGGTTTTTCTTCTTTTATCATCAAGCTCAGCAGAAACGAACTTGAACAGCACGAATACAATAAAGAAAAAGACATCCTTGCCCGCTAACAGCGAGTTAAGCAAGGATGTCTTTTTCAATCATGCTGTGTATGATGGATCATTTGCTGAAGAACATCTAAAACATGTTCATCCTCCGGAGAGTAATAAATCGATGTTCCTTCTCTGCGCGATTTGACAAGCCGGAGATTTTTTAAAAATCTAAGCTGGTGGGACACAGTGGATTGCAGTAAATTCAGCTTTTCTGCAATTCCGTTTACTGCATGCTCACCTTGGGACAATAAATGGAGAATTCTGATTCGGGTAGGATCTGAAAGCGCTTTGAATGTTTGCGCGACTAGAAACAGCGTCTCCTCGTCCAGATCAGCAGCCGATTGTTCCGTTTCTCTAAATTCAGTCATATGTATCACCTTTCTTTATTCATAGTTTTATCTTATAACAAATGCGCTTGAGTGCAAACCAGCCTGCTTGTATTCCATTTCAATCTCATAGTTTAAATTTATGTTTCAAATCAGGTTTTTACTTGGTCTGATATACCCTCTTATGTCATAATAAAAAAGGTCATACTGCTCCAAACATTGAGGGTGAAACACAGTGAAGAAAAAGAGAAAAGGCTGTTTCGCTGCTGCGGGTTTTATGATGATTTTTGTCTTTGTCATCGCCTCTTTTTTATTGGTCCTGCTTTTTTTCAACCGGGATTTAATCAAAAAACTTCCGATCGATACGAAAACGATTGTTTTGGAACGTTTAACCGATTACAAACCCTTGGTGGAAGAAGAGCTTGAAAGCCAAGGACTCTCTAATTATACATCACTCATATTAGGCATGATGTATCAGGAGTCAAAAGGAAAAGGCAATGATCCCATGCAGTCCTCTGAATCTCTGGGGTTAAAACGCAATGAGATAACAGACCCTCAACTCAGTGTTAAACAAGGCATCAAGCAATTTACCCTCATGTACAAGACCGGTAAGGAAAAAGGCGTGGATTTGGATACCATTATTCAAAGCTACAACATGGGGGCAGGTTACATTGATTTTGTAGCTGAACATGGAGGAACGCATACTGAGGAATTGGCAAAACAATACTCCGAGCAGCAAGTCAAAAAAAATCCTGATCTGTATACTTGCGGGGGAAATGCGAAAAATTTCCGCTATCCGTATTGCTACGGTGATTATACGTATGCAGAAAAAGTAAAAGAAAAAACAAAAACTGTTGAAGAATCTTTGCAGGTTGCAACACTTGAAACCATGGAATCCAAGGCTCATGAATAAGAGTCTATCAATTTACTGACAAAAGCCCAAAAATGAATTTGGGCTTTTGCCATGTTTACACGTAAAAAAAGCCATACTGAGTATGGCTTTTAATAATACGGTGAAATCATCAAATATACAATAACGCCTGTAAGGCTTACATACAGCCATAGAGGCATTGTCCATCTCGCAATTTTTTTATGGCGCTCCACCTGCATGCTGAAGCCTCTGATCAGCGTAAACAGCGCAAGCGGCACAATAATTGCAGAAAGGCAGATATGTGTAATTAAAATAAAGAAATAAATCGGGCGCATAATACCTTCTCCGCCATAGAGCGTGTTTTCCGCAATCGAGTGGTACGTCACATAGCAAATCAAAAATAGTAATGTTGTTGTGAACGCAGCCAAAATAAAGCGTTTGTGAGCTTTGATATTTTTCTGTTTAATCATAATCAGCGCGGCCAATAAGAAGATAAACGTAAAGCTATTGAATATCGCATTCAGCATTGGCAAAATGTGAATATTCGCATGGCTGAACTGATCTAATTTAGGCATAAAAAACAGCACTGCGATTAAACCGTTAATCAGAACTGTCAGCGTAAGGACAATCCCCGTGTAATTTTTCGGTTTATTTTCTGTTTGGTTCATTTGGTGACCTCTCCTAATTTGTACTGGCTATCCAAATCGTATGCAAATTCAAAGAAGATGTCAACGGTTTCGATTGCTTCGTCAGAAATTAGACACACTTCAAAGGCCGGAGGCTATTAGCCCCGGCCTGTTAGGTTTACGCCTCTTTTATCAAATGTTCAATGACCTTATGTTCATTTTCATTCAGCAGGTTCTTTTGAATTTTCGAATGAATGGGTTTATTCATATGCTGATCCAAGATATCGGCCGTTTCTTTATCCCCGGCAATAACCATTCGTTCCCATCTTTTCGCGGCAGCTTTTTGATCAAGGCTGGCAGCCAGCCGCTTATACAGTCTCGATTGGTTCTCTGTTACATGTTCCCTCATCCGGTTCTCTTCAAATGGTGGCGCTTTGTCTACAGCGGAATGGCTATTCTTCCAAGACTCATTGATCATATCATACTCATAACGCTCCACCGCCTCAATTTTTCCTAAAACAGTTTCAATAATTTTCACTTCATGCTGCTGAGTTAAAATAAACGCCGTACTTGGGTATGTCTGGCGCAAACCCTTTAGCTGATCCAGGACAGCTGTTTCTTCCCAGTAAAATCTTGTATCTACAGGGACTTGAAGCTTAATAGGTTCCCATATGCCGCTGTCGGAAACAAAAAACACGAGACTGCGGGGCATGTCTTTTCCCATTGCATTCAAGTATTGATTCATTTTAGCCCTGATTCCATCCAGACACTTTTCCTCCTCTGGATCACTAGCTGCCAAATACTCTTTTAATCGGCTGAATCCTGACTTTAGGGCAATCTTCCATTCTCCCCCCTGCTGCTCTGGATCTCTCATGTCTGTATTGAGATACAGAGAGAGAATTTTATCCGGCGGTTCCAATTGGACATACTGTAATTTGTTAATCAATGAATCAATCGCCATTCCGATTCCTCCTTTTTCACAGGTTAGTTTTCTTTTTCCTCTCTTAAAAACGATCAAACCTGACTTTCCGCTAATTTCTAGTAATAATGGAATTGTTGTTTACAATACGCCTCTCTTCTAATACAATTGGTAACTGTGTTTCTAAGCTGTTTTTTGAAAGGAGTTTGATCTTGTTTACTGTTAAAGAAAAAAATCGTCAAGAGCTTGAGGAAGAACTAAATGATTTAGAATTTCAAATTTATCGCATGCAGGAGAATATGAAGGATTTATCTAAAGATGCCAAAGTGCTTGGTATTGATCAATCGAAACATGATGAGTGGATGATTGTTTCCTCGATTGATGATGGCCAAACATGCAAAATTATGCTAACTGATTGTAAAACGGCATACCGAGGAAAAGGCTGTTTTTCACTTGTAGCGTCTTACAAGGACGATGCCATTCATATAGGGGATATAAAAGGCCCTCCGAATCACGGGTTTGGCTCCATTTGCATGAAATATTTAAAAGATATTGCAAGAGACCATAATATACCGAAAGTCACCGGAGACATCGCCAAACGGGATTGGAATCATGTAGACCGGCTGATTCACTTTTATGAAAAACATCACTTCAAAGTATGTATCGATCATGATACCCAATCCGGCAGCATTAAGTGGGTTGATTTGTAAAAAAGTCTGGAAGAAAGAGCCAAGATATGCTGTAATGGTATAAAACCATTGATGGAGGGTTCTATGTACGCCTCAAAACTGAAAAAGGGAGACGAAATCCGGATCGTGTCTCCCGCGACCAGCATGTCTATATTATCAAATGAAGCAAAAATCCAAGCAAAAACGGCGTTAGAACGCTTAGGTTATCGGGTAACCATCGCTGAACACGCAAATGAATGTAACGAATTTGATTCATCCTCTATCGAGTCAAGAGTCCATGATCTGCACGCTGCCTTTTTTGATCCAGGCGTCAAAGCGATTTTAACGACACTCGGAGGGTTTAATTCAAATCAGCTGCTGCGTTATCTTGATTACGAGAAAATCAAACGACATCCAAAAATTCTGTGCGGTTATTCCGATATAACCGCTCTTTGCAACGCTATTTATCAAAAAACGGGTCTTGTTACGTATTCAGGTCCCCACTTCTCAACATTTGCAATGAAAAAAGGACTCGATTATACAGAGGAGTATTTTCTTTCTTGCTGCGCTTCAGACGATCCGTTTGAAATTCACCCCTCAAGTGAGTGGAGCGATGATCGCTGGTTTTTGGATCAAGAAAACAGGCGTTTTTATCCTAATAACGGCCCTGTTGTAATCCAAGAAGGTTATGCGGAAGGTACTTTAATTGGCGGAAACTTATGCACGCTTAATTTGCTGCAGGGAACGGAGTATTTTCCCGAAACAGAACATACTATTTTATTGATTGAAGATGATTATATGTCAGACATCCATATGTTTGACCGCGATCTGCAATCACTCATCCACCTCCCCGCTTTTTCACATGTAAAGGCGATTTTGATCGGCAGATTTCAGAAAGCATCAAACGTATCAATAGATCTTGTAAAAGCCATGATCGAAACAAAAAAAGAATTATCCGGCATCCCGATCATCGCAAATATAAATGCCGGACATACCTCGCCAATTGCCACGTTCCCTATAGGAGGAACATGCAGGATTGAAGCTATTTCGGGTACATCACGAATATGGATTGATAAACATTAATCAGCTTGTAAATTTTTTTACAAGCTTTTTTAGCGCAATCGGCTATGCATGCCGCACGAGACATGACAAATGTCATATAGGAGGCATGATGTGTGCTACTACAAAAGACTTCTCTCATTAGCGTATACTGAACCGAGACACACAATGAGAGGATACTTACTATGACTGAACAAACCATTGCACATAAACAAAAACAGCTGACAAAGCAAGTCGCTGCATTTGCTCAGCCTGAAACAAAAAACAGCCTGATTCAGCTTTTAAACACGTTTATCCCATTCTTCGGCCTATGGTTTCTTGCTTATCTCAGCCTCGATGTCTCCTATCTTCTTACGTTAGCATTAACGGTGATTGCCGCAGGTTTTCTGACAAGAATTTTTATCATCTTCCATGACTGCTGCCATCAATCTTTTTTCAAACAAAAACGCTATAACCACATTCTCGGTTTTCTGACAGGTGTCCTGACTTTATTCCCGTATCTTCAATGGCAGCACAGCCATTCGATTCATCATGCAACTAGCAGCAATCTGGATAAACGCGGAACAGGAGACATCTGGATGTTAACAGTAAACGAATATAAAGCTGCATCCAGACGAACAAAGCTTGCATACAGACTTTATAGAAACCCGTTTATCATGTTTATTCTCGGACCGATTTATGTTTTTCTGATCACGAACCGTTTTAACAAAAAAGGCGCAAGACGCAAGGAACGTGTAAACACATACCTTACGAATCTGGCAATTGTCGCGTTGGCTGCCGCTTGCTGTCTGATCTTTGGCTGGCAATCGTTTTTACTGGTGCAAGGCCCGATATTTCTGATTTCAGGTTCAATCGGTGTTTGGCTGTTTTATGTGCAGCATACCTTTGAAGATTCTTATTTTGAAGCGGATGAAAACTGGAGCTACGTTCAGGCTGCTGTTGAAGGCAGCTCATTTTATAAACTCCCGAAACTGCTTCAATGGCTAACAGGCAATATTGGTTACCACCACGTTCATCATTTGAGTCCAAAGGTGCCTAACTATAAGCTTGAAGTTGCTCATGAACATCACGAACCATTAAAAAACGTACCGACAATCACCTTAAAAACAAGCCTGCAATCACTTGCGTTCCGTCTATGGGATGAAGATAACAAACAGTTTGTGTCATTTCGGGCTATAAAACATATACCTGTAAGCCTTCCGCCTGATTCACCAGAAAAACAGAAGCTGCGGAAGAATGCCTGATGATAAAGGAGGTCTTCTAATATACTAGAAGGCTTCCTTTTTATTGTTGGAGGGTGCATTCTGGCTTTCACAATGATAAAGTTACAAGTAAGATGAAAAGCTGAAAATGAGGTAAGATCATGATTAAAAATCATTTTACATTTCAAAAACTAAACGGGATTACGCCCTATATATGGACGATATTTTTCATCCTCCCCTTCTACTTTATATGGAAATCATCATCTACATTTGTTATTATTGTCGGCATCATTTTGACGCTTTTATTTTTTTCGGTATATCGATTTGCTTTTGTCTCAAAAGGCTGGACCATTTATTTGTGGGGATTTTTATTAATTGGCATTTCAACCGCCTCCATTACTCTGTTCAGTTATATTTATTTTGCTTTCTTTATTGCTTATTTTATTGGAAACATTAAGGAACGCGTCCCTTTTCATATTTTATATTATGTCCATTTAATAAGCGCGGCCGTCGCAGCCAATTTCAGTCTCGTATTAAAAAAGGAATTCTTTCTGACACAAATTCCTTTTGTCGTTATTACCCTCATCAGCGCAATTTTATTGCCCTTCAGTATAAAAAGCCGCAAGGAGCGCGAACGACTTGAAGAAAAGCTCGAGGATGCAAATGAACGGATTGCAGAACTGGTAAAATTAGAAGAACGTCAGCGAATTGCCCGCGATCTCCATGATACGCTTGGGCAAAAGCTTTCTCTTATTGGTTTAAAAAGCGACTTAGCAAGAAAATTGATATACAAAGATCCCGAACAAGCAGCTCGTGAACTGAAAAGTGTTCAGCAAACAGCGCGAACTTCTTTAAATGAAGTAAGAAAAATCGTTTCCTCTATGAAGGGCATCCGGCTCAAGGATGAATTGATCAACATCAAACAAATTCTCGAAGCAGCTGACATTATGTTTATCTATGAAGAAGAGAAATGGCCCGAGAATATCTCATTGCTGAATGAAAACATTTTGAGCATGTGCTTAAAGGAAGCTGTCACAAATGTCGTCAAACACAGCCAGGCTAAAACTTGCCGAGTTGACATTCAGCAGCTCTGGAAGGAAGTTGTGATTACAGTGTCTGACGATGGAACATTCAAAGGAGAAGAAAATTCCTTTTCAAAAGGACATGGCTTACTCGGGATGAGAGAACGGCTTGAGTTTGCAAACGGAAGCCTTCACATCGATACCGAAAACGGGACCAAGCTTACCATGGCAATTCCTAATAATTCAAAATAAACATAAAGGATGGCTTATATGATTAGTATATTTATTGCAGAAGATCAGCAAATGCTGCTGGGCGCTTTAGGATCACTTCTAAACCTCGAAGACGATATGGAAGTCGTAGGCAAAGGTACAACCGGCCAAGATGCTGTTGATTTTGTCAAAAAACGCCAGCCTGATGTATGTATTATGGACATTGAAATGCCCGGAAAAACAGGGCTTGAAGCTGCTGAGGAGCTAAAAGATACAGGCTGCAAAATTATCATCTTAACCACCTTCGCCAGACCCGGTTACTTTCAGAGAGCTATTAAAGCTGGCGTTAAAGGCTATTTGTTAAAAGACAGTCCGAGTGAAGAGCTGGCCAACGCCATCCGTAGCGTCATGAACGGAAAACGCATCTATGCACCTGAACTGATGGAGGACTTATACAGCGAAGCTAACCCTCTTACAGATAGAGAAAAAGAAGTGCTCGAACTTGTGGCTGACGGTAAAAACACAAAAGAAATCGCTCAGGAACTCAGCATCAAAAGCGGGACGGTGCGGAATTATATCTCAATGATTCTAGAAAAGCTTGAAGTGAAAAATCGAATTGAAGCCATTACCCGGTCAAAAGAAAAAGGCTGGTTTAAATAAAAAAGGATCTTGGCATCTGCCAGGATCCTTTTTGTTAACCTGAAATTCCCGTTTGAGAACCTCGTCGCAACCAGAATTAAATTGATCCATATCCTCGCTCCTACGCCCGCTGAACGATTGTTTGGTTAACAGCCCAATAAAAGACTGGATTGAATGATATCCCTGTTAAAATGGTCGGCCATTGCACATCAGCAGAATTTCTGATATTGATTATATTGTATTTTCAGTATGACAAAGTTGTGCCACTTCGCTCCCGAAGCTGCCATGCCCAACTGCAAGAGCCTAATATCACAATAAAAAACCGTCTGAAATCAATCCGATTCCGTAAATGGTATCTGCTACATCCAACTGCTTATTATCTGCCAAAAACACCAGCTCGTTTCGCTGATCAAAGATAGTAACAACCAGCTATAAATGTCATGATGCCGAATGTCTCTGTAATGTGGAATCAATCTTTTAACCCGAGAGCCCCTGAATCGCACATAAAGAAAAACGGGACCACTTTCTTTTATCAGCATATGATATAAACAGCTCTAAGCAGAACAAAAAAAGACACAAGCCAAAAGCTTATGTCTTTTATCACAATCTATATTATTAGTTTAAGACTTTAACACTTACAGTTTTGACGCCCCAATTAGAAGCATCACTTTTACTTGGTACAAATACGTCGATTTTATTTCCTTTAATAGCGCCGCCAGTGTCTGCTGCTGTTGCTTCCCCGTAGCCTTCAACATAGACTTTAGAACCTAGCGGAATTACATTAGGATCAACCGCAATAACTTTCGCGTTCGGGTTCTTATTTAAGTCAATGCCTGTAGCTGTAACGCCGGAAATGCCGCCGTCGTTAGCAGTGTAAGCAGTAGCAGTAACTGTTAGTTCTTTTGAAGCTTCTTGATTATTTGTATTTGATTGAACAGCCTTCTCCTCTGTGTTAACAGAAGTTTCTGCCTCAGCCTTTGTTTCTTGTTTAGGTTGCTGTTGTACAGCTTCTTGTTTAGGTTGCTCTTTTTGCACAGCCTCTTGTTTTGGCGCAGCTTGAGGTGCGTTTGTTTGCGCATTCTCAGTAGCTGTGTTTGCTGCTGTTGCCTGACCTTTTACTGAAAGAGTTGATCCAGCATAGATCATGTCAGAGCTTAAGTTATTCCAAACTTTCAGGTTGTTGACTGTCGTGCCGAATTTTTGAGCAATCTTAGAAAGCGTATCTCCCGCTTTAATTGTATATTGCCCAGTCGTGGTTGTTTCTTCTGAAGAAATGGTCAGTTTTTCTCCTGCAATGATTTTATCAGAAGTTAACTTGTTCCATTCTTTTAAGTCCTTTAGGTTCACTCCATTTTTCTGAGAGATTCCCCAGAGCGTATCACCCTTTTGCACCGTAATTTCTTTTGCAGAAGCGTGAGCTCCGAATGCAGTTGTTGAAAGTGCAGCAACTGCCACAAAGGACATAATCGTCTTCTTCATAAGTAAATCCTCCCTTGTTAGCTTTTTATTGGCGGCTAACAGGTGATATCGTAACACACGTAAATGTCAAATCAATAACAAAAAGATATGATTTAGATTACAGTTCCTTTACATGAAGGATTTCTCTCTGATGGAAAGACTTGCTGAACCCTTGATATAATAGGCTTCGCAGGTCTTTTTATTTTGAGGCGAAACAGAGAAAATAAAATGTGTTTTTTATAGAAAAAAAGATTGTTTTTCTGTTTTTTTAGTCTGTCATCCTTGCATAAGCTTGTATTTCTTGTAAAAAAAGCCGGCCGTATTTTGCTCTTTTTTGTTCTCCGACTCCTTTTATAGACAAAAGTTCATCATCATTTACGGGCTGTTTTCCTGACATTTCTTTTAACGTTTGGTCAGAGAAAACAACAAATGGCGGAACACCCTGCTCAGCCGCAATTTCTTTCCGAACCATGCGCAATCGTTCAAATAGCTCGTCATTTTCAGTAATCGCTGCCGCTTTTAACGCTTCTTTTCTCGCTACTGATAATTCTCCTTTCAGCACATTCCTTCCTTTACTGCTGACAAAAAGAGTCGGAAACGTTCCGTCTGACATCCTGATGAAGTCGTCAGAAATAAGAAATTCGATAAAATCACTGATTTCGCCAACGGATTGGTGTTTTAATATCCCGTATGTTGAAAGGTCGGAAAAGCCGTTTTCAAGAACTTTTTTATTTTTGGAGCCGGAAAGCACCTGTGCAACCATCGTCTTGCCAAACCGTTCTTTCATGCGAATGATACAGGATAAGACCATTTGCGCCTCCCGCGTCACGTCATGGGCCGCCCTTGTATCGGTACAGTTTCCGCACTGTCCGCACGCATCAGGCTCCTTTTCTCCGAAATACATAAGGATAAAACGCTGCAGACAATCTTCCGTATGACAGTAGTCGACCATTTGTCTCAGTTTTTTTAAATCCTGCTTTTGTTTCTCTTCATGTTCTGATTGCTCAATTAAGAAGCGCTGCACCATAATATCCTGCGGTGAAAACAGGAGAACACATTCACTGGCAAGACCGTCCCGTCCAGCTCTTCCTGCCTCTTGATAATAGCTTTCCATATCTTTCGGAATTTGTGCATGCAGAACAAATCTGATATTTGATTTATCAATACCCATTCCAAAAGCAGAGGTTGCCACCATCACTTGAAGCTCATCATTAAGAAACCTTTCCTGCTGCTCTTTTCTCTCATCATCAGCCATACCTCCATGATACCGGCCTGCCCTGACCTGATTTCGTTTCAATCTCTCATATATCCGATCAGCTTCTTTTCTGGTCGCTGTATAGACAATTCCTGCTTCATGCCTGTTGTTTTGCACATATTCGTCTATAAACCGATCTTTATTTTCTCCTTTTACTACTTTAAAGGTTAAATTCTCTCGGGAAAATCCGGTATATACCGTGTTTTCTTTTTGAATATGCAGCTGTTTGCAAATATCATCATGAACCTCGGGTGTGGCTGTTGCTGTTAACGCCATGATAACAGGCTTGTCGTGTAATTCACGGAACAAGATTTCAATATTCCTGTAGCTTGGCCTGAAATCATGGCCCCATTGAGAAATACAGTGCGCCTCGTCTATTGCGACCAAAGGAACATCTATGCCCTGCAAAATCCGTATAAACTCTGTGGACGTTAGTCGCTCTGGTGTAATGTAAAAAAGCTTATAAGCTCCTTCTTTGAGTCCGTTCAGCCTCTCATATATTTCCTGATTGGATTGTGTGCTGTTAATGTAGGCGGCGTTAATCCCCGCTTCTTCTAACGCATCAACTTGATCCTTCATCAAGGAAATCAACGGTGAAATGACGATCGTCGTCCCTTCAAACATTAATGCCGGAATCTGATAGCAAATCGATTTGCCGCCTCCCGTCGGCATAATGCAGGCCGTATTTTGCCTCGCTTCCGTCACCAAGCGGATCGCTTCATCTTGGCCGCTCCGAAACTTCTCATAACCAAAATAATGAGCCAGAAGGGATTGGGCTCTATGTAACATAACGTGTAAACCTCGCTTTTCCTTGAATTTCTCCCATCATATCATAAAAAAGCGGCCTTCATTTCTTTCACACAAAAATGGAATATTCACTATACCAAACCTTTTTAGATAAAATAAAAAGCCATTTCCGAAAAGGAAATGGCTTTCGCTACGTCTTGCCGTATGCAAGTAAGAAAGTTTTAAACCACCACTCCTCAAAGTGGGTGTTTGCAGAAACGTTCCTGTCGTCCTCTGCAATGGAGGCATGACATTCCGGCTTCGATATAAAACTCCCTATTACAGCTTAAAGGTTAAAACTTAATTAACAATACGCACAAAGTAGCTTCTTTAATATAGTACACCATCAGGCGGTTTTAATCAAGAGGTCTGAACAATTGTTTAGAAAAACTTTTTCCAGTGAATAAAACTGTTTTTTCTCCAAAATACCTGACAATTCGACAAACAAAAAATATATTACAATAAAAAAATAGCCTTTATTGCTAAAAGCGAATGATTATTTTCTTCTATATTAATGTGTATATACAAAAAGACTCCTATTTGTAACGATAGGAGTCTTGGCTTTATTAGAATTTTGCAGCAAGATCTTTTGCTTCTTGTAAACCTTTTTCAACGATTTCTTGCGCTTGATCAGGTGCTGCGTTATGTCCTTCGATGACAACTGTGTGCAAGTCTTGAACACCCCAGAAACCAAGAACTGTTTTCATGAAGTTTAATGACATTTCAAGTGCAGCCATTGGTCCTTCTGAGTAGACACCGCCGCGAGCGTTAAGAAGCGCAACTTTTTTGCCGCCCATTAAACCGACTGGTCCTTCTTGTGTGTATTTGAATGTAACGCCTGCGCGAGACAAATAATCAACATAAGTATGAAGCACTGCTGGCACTGTGAAGTTCCAAAGCGGGAATGCGAAAACAACTTTGTCAGCTTTTACAAACTGGTTCAGATATTTGTCAGCAATTGCTGCTTGTTTTTTCTCATCTTCTGTCATTTCCATTCCTTGACCTGCTTTAAATGTTCCGTTAATCATATCTCTGCCAAGGTAAGGAAGGTTTTCCTTATGAAGATCTAATTCAACCACTTCATCATTAGGGTTGTTTTCTTTATAAGCAGCTAAGAAAGCTTCGTAAAGTTTAGTTGAAACGCCTTCTTCAGCTGTACGGTCGCTTGATTTTACAAATAAAACTGTAGACATTTGTATTCCTCCCGGTAAACTTTTTATATTTACTTACAAATAGTATGTTACTTTCTTTTTTACGCGAAGTCAATCACTTTATTTTGAATATGAGATTTTTTTTCAAAAAAAAGCAAGTACATCTAATATCGGTGTACTTGCTTGGCATTTTTACTTCGAATCTTGTTCACGATCCAAGATTTCATACGTCTGCGAGCTTTTTTGATCAATTGTTTCTTTGTTGGATAAGTCTTTTACCTGTTCATGAAACTCTCTTTCATAAGAAGGAGCATCTGTCTCCAGATCATCCTCCACATCAGCTTGAGCCTCAACTGTCATTCTTGCATAAGGAACAGCTTCAAGTCTTTCGTAAGGAATCTCTTGGCCGGTTTTTTCACACACGCCGTAAGTTCCGTCTTTCATCTTTTGTAATGCACGGTTGACCTCCTCTAACAGCTCCCGGTCAATCTCTTTCACTGTTTGGTCTGTCATCCGGTCTGTGACGAGCGTCCCGTGGTCTGCCATATGGTTGTCAACCCCATTGGAAAGCTCCCCCACTTCTTCCGTCATTGATTCTGTTTCCTTTTTCTCGCCAGACAATTCTTTTTGCATATCGAGCAATTTATGATAGAGATGCTGTGTTTGTTCTTTTGTCAGTGCCATGTATATCCTCTCCTTTCTATCCTGTTTCCCGTTTTGCCTTCTGTCAAACATGGAAACATCGATGGAAAGATGAGCTACTGCCTTTTTGAACGGATCGTGACCGCTGGCGTCGATGGTGCTTCGGGTTTTCGTTGGCACTTTTTGTCCTTCTCTTCTGGCGGTATATAATAGGTTGCGCCTATATTTAATCTGCCGCTCAGTTCATCAATGGTCAGCTCGCCGAATTCAAGATGATAGTCAACTTTTTCGACATTCAGCGTTTCAATATGTATATAGGTTTCTTCAGACTCTTGTTTGCTGCTTTGTTTTTGTTTCTCAATCACTGAGAGTCTTTCTTCACATTCACGCAGTTTGTCAAGTTCTGGTTTCAAGCAATGCCTGATCAGCGACCGGAACATTTTTTTCATGACATCACGACCCTTTGCATACTCCTCTTTCGTCTACATATATAATGAGGTATATCCCATAGAAAGGAGAGGTTTTCATGCTTCCGACTAACATCAATATTTCTCATCTCAAGACTAACTCGATAGGCACCGGCTCATCCCTTACCTTTGGTTCTGCGGAGTTAAGGAACAGGTGCTCTGCTATCAAAAGAAATAACGGTTTTGGGGAACAAAATGCAGATGGTATTGTTATGGTCATTCCGATTGAATCAATTGATGACCGTGATGTGTCAGATGCACTCAGTATGAAAATCAATCATCAATAACAATGGTTTTCGCTTGACCTTCGTCTTTTTGAATAGTGATGTATAGGATTCCGTCTTTAAAAATGGCATTCATCTTTCCATGAAGATGATCGGAAAGCGGAATTTTCTTTTCAAAACTTCCGTATTTCCCTTCTTTTTGGCGAAAGTCCTGTTCATTAAAATAGGAAAAGCGCTGCCCCTTCACCACTAAATAATCTCCGTACGATAATATGTGAACGTCTTGTTTACGGTAGCCTGGAAGATAAATTAAAAACTGCACTTCCGCAACGGTATCTACAATATCCATGCTCGGAAATGAAGCATCTCCTTTCCCTCGCTGATCTTGCTGCGCAAACGGAAACGGAGATTGGCCATTTGTCATAAAAGGGGTTTTTTGGTCTTCATCAAATACCTGTTTCCAAAAGTCACCGCCGTACATCTGCTGTGCGAATTCCATCCACTGCTTCATCTTTTCGAAATCCATTTGAAGCCCCCTGTCTTAACATACTTTATAACCGCCAGCATACAACTATAGAAAGGAGGTTTGCCTGTGGTTCAACCAACTCCGTATATCAATATTAATATTTTCATGCTGAAAATTAATTCCTTTGAAAATGCTTCAGCGGTTAACGTAGGACAAAATTTATTGGCAGAATGGCAAAATTCAGATAAAAAAAATCAAGGCTACGGACAGAATTTTGGAGATGCGAGCGGATTTATGGGCACGAGAAGCCATGTGGATGACAGAGACCAAATTGATTCTCCGGCCTCTTTTGAAAGTGAAGCGGTTAACTCCTCAATCAAAAGGAAGTGATGAGATGTTCTTTTCACCCTCCGTCGTAAATGTCGGCGGATTTAAAATCAATACGATGGATCGAGGTTCCTCTTTAACACTCGGTCCGTATCAGCAGGTCGATTACTTTTTATCAGCTAAAATAAATCAAGGGTTTGGAGAAGAAAATGGCGACTTTACTCCTCTTGTCGTGCCGATTTCAAATGTATTAGATGCAGATCTTGTTGATTCGAACTCAGCGAAAAACAGTGTGGTGTAATAAGAACAGGGCGCACATGCCCTGTTCTTGTTTTTATATATAAAAAAAGCCTAACCATTTTTTGAACGGCTGGCTCATCAAATATTCAGCTGCACAAATGCTTTGTCAGCACCGCCTGAACCTCGCTTAAATCGGTGTCTTTCGCAAATTCTAATTCGAAAGTTTTGCTTCTTGTCATCAATAAAAGCCCAGTGTCCGGATCAAACATTCCCGCTTCTTGGATGGCAAAGCTTTCAATTGTTTTATATGGAAGAAATACACGAACCTTCTTTTTAGAAAACATTTTATTGTCAAAGAAAATGATCCGCTTATTTGTAAAGCAAATTTGGTCCACTCGGAGCTTATAAATCGATTCTATTCTTTCCCCTTCAACGAGCAAAGCCTCAAGCTTCTTTGCGTCCGTTGATCTGCTAACAGAAAAAATACCCAATGAAGAACCCCTCTTTCTGCATTTATCTATTTGTTTTATCATTCACTACATAAAAATAAGTCCTTTATCCCTATATAAGAATACGACATAGAAGACATTTAAACCATTACGAACAGATTACATTTTTCAAATTTTTGATTTGTTTTTTGGCTTTTAAGCTGTTGTCATCAAGTAATACGCACATATAGAGAAAAAAGTTTCAATATTCAGCAATGTTTTTATAAAAAAGTGGTTTTTAATGATTTTTTTAATTTTGTTTTATATTTCCTGTTTTAACCACAAAAAAACCGCAGCTGAGCTGCGGTTTTATGTATCGACTGCTTTTAACAAAATCTGTTTGATGCTTCAAGGAAGCATTACATCTCTTCGAAGTATTCTTTATAATAGCCGCCGACTTTATTCGTATTGTCGACCACAAAGAGAAACTCCTCTGTTTCATTTTTTACTTCATATTCTTTTCCCGGCGTTAAAACGCGGTTTACGATATATTTTTTTGCGTTTGTCTGCACACACTTTACTTTTTTAATGGTTTCTTTTTCAAGCCAATTTTTATGAATCATGATGAAATCTCCTTTTCTTATCTATAAGCTTATTGTAGCTTTTTTCTTTTGTAAATTGCAATATCGGTTATTCATTGATTTTGCCTTGATTTCTATTATAGAATGTTTGTATACGCTTACGTTTGAAGCAACTATCACAGCTTATTTCTGCTATTCAATCCAGGAATCAATGTGCTATCACCAAGAATCTCAGAACAGACCATAAAAAATGACTGGAGGTTTGTTACGGATGAGTTCTTTAACGATGCAAGTGACGAAAAGGCTGGAGACATTTTTACAGGGAACAAAGAAGCTTTATATTGACGGAAAGTTTGTTCCGAGTGCCTCAGGGGCAACCTTTGACACTCCAAACCCGGCGACCGGCGAAACCTTGATGACGCTGTATGAAGCCCAGGCTGCGGATGTGGACAAAGCTGTTAAAGCTGCCCGGAAAGCCTTTGACCAAGGTGAATGGAGAACAATGTCTCCAGCTTCGAGAAGCAGACTGATGTATAAGCTGGCAGACTTAATGGAAGAGCATAAAACTGAGCTTGCTCAGCTTGAAACACTTGATAATGGGAAACCGATCAATGAAACGACTAATGGAGATATTCCGCTGGCTATTGAGCATATGCGCTATTACGCCGGCTGGTGTACAAAAATAACAGGACAGACGATTCCGGTTTCCGGCGCTTATTTTAATTATACGCGTCATGAGCCTGTCGGTGTCGTCGGCCAGATCATTCCATGGAATTTCCCGCTCCTGATGGCGATGTGGAAAATGGGCGCGGCACTTGCAACAGGCTGTACAATCGTCCTCAAACCGGCTGAACAAACACCGCTTTCAGCTCTTTATTTGGCAGAATTAATTGACCAAGCCGGTTTCCCTGCCGGTGTAATCAACATCATCCCAGGATTCGGTGAAGATGCGGGAGAAGCGCTGACGAACCACGAAGCGGTTGATAAAATTGCCTTTACCGGTTCCACTGAAATCGGAAAGAAAATCATGTCCACCGCAGCGAAAAGCATTAAGCGTGTGACATTGGAGCTGGGCGGAAAATCGCCTAATATTCTTCTGCCGGATGCGAATTTAAAAAAAGCCATCCCGGGCGCTTTAAACGGTGTGATGTTTAACCAGGGCCAAGTCTGCTGTGCGGGCTCACGTGTCTTCATTCATAAAGACCAATATGATGAAGTTGTTGATGAAATGGCATCCTATGCTGAGTCACTCCGCCAAGGAGCGGGACTTCATAAAGATACTCAAATCGGGCCTCTCGTAAGCAAGGAACAGCATGAGCGCGTTCTTTCCTATATTCAAAAAGGAAAAGATGAAGGAGCAAAAGCAGTGACCGGCGGAAGCTGTCCTTTTGAAGCAGGATATTTTGTCGCACCGACTGTGTTTGCGAATGTTGAAGACGAAATGACCATCGCAAAAGAAGAAATTTTCGGACCCGTGCTGACTGCAATTCCGTACGAAACAGTCGATGAAGTTATTGAACGGGCAAACCATTCAGAATATGGGCTTGCAGCCGGACTATGGACAGAGAACGTCAAGCAGGCTCACTATATCGCGGACCGACTTCAAGCCGGAACCGTTTGGGTCAACTGCTATAATGTGTTTGACGCGGCGTCTCCATTTGGCGGTTATAAACAGTCAGGACTCGGACGAGAAATGGGATCATATGCCTTGGATAATTACACAGAAGTCAAAAGTGTATGGGTAAACCTTGAAGACTAACATGTATGTTTAAAAAACTGCTGCCTGCCAGCAGTTTTTTTCTTTCTGTAATGGCAGTAAAAGACGCTGAATATATATGCTTCTGAAGGAGTTGAGCGTGATGGGCACACTTCAGGAGAAAGTGAGGCGTTTTCAAAAGAAAACCATTACCGAGTTAAGAGACAGGCAAAATGCTGATGGTTCATGGACATTTTGCTTTGAAGGACCAATCATGACAAATTCCTTTTTTATTTTGCTCCTTACCTCACTAGATGAAGGCGAAAATGAAAAAGAACTGATATCATCCCTTGCAGCCGGCATTCATGCAAAACAGCAGCCAGACGGCACATTTATCAACTATCCCGATGAAACGCGCGGAAATCTAACGGCTACCGTCCAAGGATATGTCGGGATGCTGGCTTCAGGATGTTTTCACAGAACTGAGCCGCACATGAAGAAAGCTGAACAATTTATCATCTCACATGGCGGTTTGAGACATGTTCATTTTATGACAAAATGGATGCTTGCCGCGAACGGGCTTTATCCTTGGCCTGCTTTGTATTTACCATTATCACTCATGGCGCTCCCCCCAACATTGCCGATTCATTTCTATCAGTTCAGCTCATATGCCCGTATTCATTTTGCTCCTATGGCTGTAACACTCAATCAGCGATTTGTCCTTATTAACCGCAATATTTCATCTCTTCACCATCTCGATCCGCACATGACAAAAAATCCTTTCACTTGGCTTCGGTCTGATGCTTTCGAAGAAAGAGATCTCACGTCTATTTTGTTACATTGGAAACGCGTTTTTCATGCACCATTTGCTTTTCAGCAGCTGGGCCTACAGACAGCTAAAACGTATATGCTGGACCGGATTGAAAAAGATGGAACATTATACAGCTATGCGAGCGCAACCATATATATGGTTTACAGCCTTCTGTCACTTGGTGTGTCACGCTATTCTCCTATTATCAGGAGGGCGATTACCGGCATTAAATCACTGGTGACTAAATGCAACGGGATTCCTTATCTGGAAAACTCTACTTCAACTGTTTGGGATACAGCTTTAATAAGCTATGCCCTTCAAAAAAATGGTGTGACCGAAACGGATGGCTCTGTTACAAAAGCAGCCGACTTTTTGCTAGAACGCCAGCATACCAAAATAGCAGATTGGTCTGTCAAAAATCCAAATTCAGTTCCTGGCGGCTGGGGGTTTTCAAACATTAATACAAATAACCCTGACTGTGACGACACTACAGCCGTTTTAAAGGCGATTCCCCGCAATCATTCTCCTGCAGCATGGGAGCGGGGGGTATCTTGGCTTTTATCGATGCAAAACAATGACGGCGGATTTTCTGCTTTCGAAAAAAATGTGAACCATCCACTGATCCGCCTTCTGCCGCTTGAATCCGCCGAGGACGCTGCAGTTGACCCTTCAACCGCCGACCTCACCGGACGTGTACTGCACTTTTTAGGCGAGAAAGTTGGCTTCACAGAAAAACATCAACATATTCAACGCGCAGTGAAGTGGCTTTTCGAACATCAGGAACAAAATGGGTCTTGGTACGGCAGATGGGGTGTTTGCTACATTTACGGCACTTGGGCTGCTCTTACTGGTATGCATGCATGCGGGGTTGACCGAAAGCATCTCGGTATACAAAAGGCTCTGCGTTGGCTCAAATCCATACAAAATAATGACGGAAGCTGGGGAGAATCCTGCAAAAGCGCCGAAATCAAAACATATGTACCGCTTCATAGAGGAACCATTGTACAAACGGCCTGGGCTTTAGACGCTTTGCTCACATATGAAAATTCCGAACACCCGTCAGTTGTGAAAGGCATGCAATACCTTACCGACAGCAATTCGCATAGCTTCGATAGCCTCGCGTATCCAGCAGGGATCGGATTGCCGAAGCAATTTTATATTCGCTATCACAGTTATCCATATGTATTCTCTTTGCTGGCTGTCGGGAAGTATTTAGATTCTATTGAAAAGGAGACAGCAAATGAAACGTGAATCTTATCAAGCGGAGATGTTCAATTGGTGTGAAGCCCTGAAAGATCAGATTCAAAAGCGAGGTCAGCTTGACCAGTTTGAAGATCAAATCGACAAGATGATTGAGGCTCTGGAAGATGACCAAACAACAGAAGAAGATTGGTATAAACAGGCCGCTGCCCTTTATCGGGATATAACAGAATCAGATGATACAAGTGAAAGACGCGCTTATGTCCCTATAGGGAAACACGTGCTGCCAAAGCTTCCCTACAAATACTCCGCCTTAGAACCTTATATTTCACGCGATATTATGGTCCTTCATCATACAAAACATCATCAAAGCTATGTCGATGGCCTGAACAAAGCAGAATCAGAGCTTAAAAAAGCGAGAGCGACAAAGAATTATGACTTAATCACTCATTGGGAAAGAGAGCTTGCGTTCCATGGAGCAGGCCATTATTTGCATAGTATTTTTTGGTTTTCTATGCATCCAAACGGAAAACGGCGTCCTACAGGGGCATTGTTCCAAATGATAGACCTTTCATTTGGAAGCTATTCCGCTTTTAAAGAACATTTTACCCAAGCCGCTAAAAAAGTGGAAGGCGTCGGCTGGGCCATTCTGGTCTGGGCACCTCGATCAGGACGGCTGGAGATTTTAACGGCAGAAAAACACCAGCTCTTAAGCCAATGGGATGTAATCCCCCTTTTACCGCTTGACGTATGGGAGCATGCCTACTATTTGCAATACAAAAATGACCGGGCCAGCTATGTCGATCACTGGTGGAATGTCGTGGATTGGCGCGAGGCTGAAAAACGTTTTGAGCAGGCAAAAGAAGTCGTTTGGAAGCTCTATTAAAAAAAGCCCCCTTTCCCCGGGGGCTCCGTGTTTTAAAAAATCCCTACCACATGCAAAAACACGATGATGATGGCAACAGGAGATAGATATCGAATGAGCAGCAGCCAAACCGCAAACCACTTTCGTTTGAGATTGGAACCGCTTTTCAGCTCGTCAAACAAATCCTGTTTCGGTATTTTAAGCGGGACAAAAATCGAAATCAGTAACGCACCTAACGGCATTAAAATATTGCTCACAAGATAGTCGGCCGCATCAAAAATAGACAGATGAAATATAGTGACGTCACTTAAGACACCGTATGATAATGCAGACGGCACACCGACAATAAAAATAGCAATTCCGCCTAACCAAGCGAATCGTTTTCTCTTATTGACATCGCCTTTCGAAAGTACTGCGACCAAAATTTCCAGCATTGAAAAAGCAGATGTCAATGCAGCAAATAAAAATAGAAGTAAAAATGCTAATAAAAAGATAATTCCGAACGGCATTTGATTAAACACAGTCGGCAGCACGTTAAATAACAGAACCGGGCCTTGGTCTGGTTTGAGGCCGAATGAAAAGACAGCTGGAAAAATCGCAATTCCGGCCATTACAGCAACAAGCATGTTCATAACAGTTACAGATACAGCGGACTGTACCAGATTTTCCTGTTTCTCTAAATAAGCGCTATACGTTACCATGACAGATACACCGACACTTAATAAGAAAAAGGATTGTCCCATTGCATATAAAATGGTATTGGCATCAATTGCAGTTAAATCAGGCATCAGGAAAAATTTAATTCCTTCCATCGCGCCATCAAGTGTAACCGAACGCACCATTAAAATGATGAATAATAGAAAAAGCGCTGGCATTAATACTTGGCTTGCTTTTTCAATTCCGCTGCTTACCCCTTTTGCAACAACTAAAATTGTTACCACCATAAAGAGCAGCTGGCCTCCTACAGCCAAATAAGGATTTGAAATGGTACTTGCAAATATCGTATCAAAACCAGATGTTTGCGATAAACCGCCAGTGAAGCCTTTTATAATATAAATTAAAATCCATCCGCCTACGACACTGTAGAAAGATAGAAGAATAAAGCACGTCACCATGCCTAAATAACCGATCCAATGCCACTTCGTTCCTGGAGCAAGTGTTTTATAGGACTGAACGGCATCTTTCTGTGTTCTTCTGCCTATGATGAATTCACCTAACAATAAAGGCAGTCCGATTAAAACCGTAAATAAAATAAAAATAAGTAAAAATGCGCCTCCGCCGCTGGTTCCGGCAACATATGGGAATTTCCATATCGCACCAAGCCCGATAGCTGATCCTGCCGCGGCTAAAATAAAGCCGAGCTTCGAAGACCATTGATTTGATTCCTTCACCGTATCACTCCTATTTGATCTAACCATTATAAAGGTTCATTGTAAGAATATCTTCCTATATAGTCAAGAACATTTTGATTAGTTTACATCATATATCTATAGACATCTGCCAAAAACTAATATTGAATTATTCAGAAAATTATTTATAATAAGAGAATGTTATGAAATTTGTAAGAATTTCTGCTGAAGTTCTTGATAAGTGTGTTAGGAGTGTTTTTATGGACATCATTAGAAAAATAAGTCATTTTGCAGGACAAACCTTTGGCATATGGGTCATTGTTTTTGCAGTGCTGGGATTTTCTTTCCCATCTTTATTTACGTGGATCAGTTCTTATATTACGATTTTTCTTGGCATTATCATGTTTGGGATGGGCCTTACACTGCAAGCCGATGATTTCAAAGAGCTGGTCAGAAAGCCTTGGCAAGTTATTATTGGAGTAATAGCTCAGTATACGATCATGCCGCTCGTTGCTTTCGGCCTCGCATTTGGGCTGCATCTTCCAGCTGAAATCGCAGTTGGTGTTATTCTTGTCGGCTGCTGTCCCGGGGGAACTGCATCTAATGTTATGACATTCTTAGCAAAAGGAAATACTGCCCTTTCTGTTGCGGTTACAACCATTTCTACCTTATTGGCACCTGTTGTAACACCGTTGTTGATTATGCTGTTTGCCAAAGAATGGCTTCCTGTCTCGCCGGGGTCTTTGTTTATCTCAATCTTACAGGCGGTTTTATTTCCGATCATTGCAGGTCTGATTGTCAAAATGTTTTTCAGAAAACAAGTGGCAAAAGCCGTACATGCCCTTCCGCTTGTTTCTGTCATTGGCATCGTTGCGATTGTCTCAGCTGTCGTCAGCGGCAATCGGGAAAATCTGCTTCAATCGGGGTTGCTCATTTTTTCAGTTGTTATCCTGCATAACGGTATCGGTTATTTACTTGGGTTTCTTTGTGCAAAGCTTTTAAAAATGGATTACCCGTCTCAAAAAGCGATCGCAATCGAAGTCGGCATGCAAAACTCCGGACTTGGGGCTGCACTTGCCACGGCTCATTTCTCACCGCTATCTGCCGTACCAAGCGCAATATTCAGTGTGTGGCATAACCTTTCAGGTTCTATGCTTGCAACATATTGGTCAAAAAAAGTGAAAAAGAAACAAGCTGGATCCAAAAGCACCAATCTATCACTTTAAATATGCATCAAAAAAGGTACATCACTTTATCGTGATGTACCCTTTTTTATTATCCTTCTAATAAAAGCTGTTCAGGATCTTCCAGTAATTTTTTGATTGTCACGAGGAAACCAACCGCTTCTTTACCGTCTACAATTCGGTGATCATAAGATAAAGCGATATACATCATCGGACGGTTTTCGAAACGCTCTTCATCAATGGCTACAGGGCGCAGCTGAATCTTATGCATGCCCAGTATACCGACTTGCGGGCTGTTTAAAATTGGAGTTGACATCAATGAACCGAAAGTCCCTCCGTTTGTAATCGTGAAGGAGCCTCCCTGAAGCTCGCTAAGGGTTAATTTATTGTTTCTTGCTTTTTTCGCAAGCTCGCCGATCTCTTTTTCGATTCCTGCAAATGTCAGGCGATCCGCATCCCGCACAACCGGAACGACAAGACCTTCATCAGCAGCAACAGCGATTCCGATATCATAGAATTTCTTAACGATCAACTCATCGCCCTGAATTTCCGCATTCAACAGCGGATATTTTTTCAATGCAGCCACGACCGCTTTCGTGAAGAAAGACATAAAGCCGAGCTTCACTTCGTTTTGCTCAAAGAATTGATCTTTGCGGCGTTTTCTGAGATTCATAACAGCCGTCATGTCCACTTCATTAAATGTAGTCAGCATCGCCGATGTTTGCTGCACCTCTACAAGGCGTTTTGCAATCGTTTGTCTGCGGCGTGACATTTTTTGCACTTCGACAGGTTTATCAAAGCTTTGCTGTGCTTTTGGAGCCTGAGGCTGCTGCTTTTGCTGAGGAGCCGGTTTTGATGCCGGTTTTTCGTACGCTTCGACATCCTGCTTGCGCACTCTTCCAAGCGGATCTCCAGTTGGAACTTGAGACAGGTCAATTCCTTTTTCTCTCGCCAGCTTACGGGCCGACGGAGAAGCGATCGTTCTTGATTTTGCTTCAGATTGTGCTTCCTCGCTCACCTCTTGTGCAGCTGGTTCAGCCTGTTTCTCTTCTTTTACGCTTTCCTTGCTTTCTGCTTTCTCTGTAGGAGCAGGGGCAGAACTTTCACCCGCGCCTTCTGAAATCGTACCGATAATTTCTCCGACCTGGACGGTATCACCCGAATCTTTCAATACCTCTTGAAGTACACCCGATTCTTCTGCTGTCAATTCAACATTCACTTTATCCGTTTCTAGTTCAAGCAGATATTCACCCTGTTCTACATAGTCACCAGGCTGCTTTAACCATTGGGCTATTGTTCCTTCTGAGATTGATTCTGCTAATTCAGGTACCTTAATTTCCGCCATTTTTTCATTTCCCCCTTAGTTTTTGCGAGTCAAGCTATCAGATACAATACGTTCCTGTTCTTTTTTATGAACTGTCGGATCTCCCTCTGCAGGGCTGGATCGTCTTCTGCGTCCAATATATTGAACGCTTACTCCCTCTGGTGCAATCTCTGTCAAATACGGGCTGATATAACCCCAAGCCCCCATGTTCTGCGGCTCTTCCTGCACCCAAACGATTTCTTTCAGGTTCGGAAGTTTTGCAAATAACTCTTTGACTCCTTTTGCCGGGAATGGATACAGCTGTTCAATTCTCGCAATGTGAAGCCACTCTTTACCGTCTTCTAACTTATTAAAATGATCACTGATGTCTATAGACACTTTACCGCTGGATAATACAAGTCTGGTTACTTTTTCATAGTCATGAGAAAGTCCCGACTGTTCATAAACAGGCTGGAAGCGGCTTTCGCTGAGCTCCTGCACTTCCGACACCGTATTTGGGTTGCGAAGAAGGCTCTTCGGCGTCATAATGACGAGCGGTCTGATTTCTTCACGAAGCAGCATTTTAGCCTGTCTTCTTAAAATATGGAAATACTGTGCCGCGCTTGTCAGGTTGGCAACCGTCCAGTTGTTTTCCGCTGCAAGCTGCAGGAATCGCTCGATTCTTCCGCTTGAGTGCTCAGGCCCCTGTCCCTCGTAACCGTGCGGGAGCAGCATGACTAATCCGGATTTTTGGCCCCATTTCGCGCGTCCGGCAGAAATAAATTGGTCAAAATACACTTGAGCAGCGTTGGCAAAATCTCCGTACTGTGCTTCCCACAAAACAAGCGTTTCCGGTGAATGCACGTTATAGCCGTATTCAAAACCGAGAACCGATCCTTCAGACAGCGGGCTGTTATGAACAGCAAATGATGTGCTGCAGTCAGATAAGTGATGAAGCGGCACAAATTCTTTGCCCGTCTCACTGTCATGAAGCACAAGGTTTCTTTGGGCGAACGTTCCGCGCTCGGAATCCTGTCCGGTTAAACGAATCGGTGTTCCGTCTTTCAAAATTGAAGCAAACGCGAGTGATTCTGCCAAAGACCATTCCACTTTTCTGTCATCATCGAACGCCTTGGCGCGTCTTTCTAAAATGCGCTTTAGCTTGCCGAAAACATTAAATGACTCCGGCCAGTTGATCAATTCGCCATTCAACTTGCGGAGCACATCAAAATCAATCGAAGTGTCCACATCTGGGAAACCGTTTGATACAGGCTCTGGAAGTTCAATTTCACAAGCAGTGTGTTCCTTTTTAGACGGAACTTTCTGATATGCATCCTCAATGCGCTTCGTTACCGATTTTTCGATGTTTTGAACGACTTCCTCGGTAAGCACGCCTTCTTTTACCAGCTTTTCAGCGAAAATTTGTTTGACGGTCGGATGCTTTCTGACAGCATCATACAGCATTGGCTGAGTGGTTGACGGTTCATCCATTTCGTTGTGTCCATAGCGTCTATACCCGATCAAATCAATCAGAAAATCCTTGTTGAATGTTTTTCGGTATTCGACCGCAAACTTAACAGCTGAGAGACAAGCTTCAGGATCGTCCGCATTCACGTGAACAATCGGAATTTCATAACCCTTGGCCAGGTCGCTGGCATATTTTGTCGATCTGGATTCAGCGCTTTCTGTTGTGAATCCGATCATGTTATTGGCGATAATATGAATCGCACCGCCTACTTGATACCCTTTTAAAGAGCTTAAATTCAATGTTTCAGCTACAATTCCTTCCCCAGGGAATGCAGCGTCTCCATGGATTAAAATGGCCAGCGATTTTGTTTCATCTTGTACCGGGTATCCGCTTTGTGTTCGCGTTTCCTGTGCTGCTCTTGTGCTGCCTTCAACAATCGGATTGATAAATTCCAAGTGGCTCGGGTTGTTCGCTAACGTAATGCGCGCTGATTTTGTTTCAGCGTCTTGAAGCTCCCGATTCGCCCCCAAATGGTATTTGACATCCCCTGTCCATCCGTAGCTGATTCCAATGGATCCCTCAGACGGGACAAGATCTTTATTCGGCGCATGCTGGAATTCAGAGAAGATGATTTCATACGGTTTGCCGAGCACATGTGCCAAGACATTCAGGCGTCCCCTGTGCGCCATCCCGATGTTGACACTTGTCGTGCCTGATTTGACAGATTGTGCAATAATGTCATCAAGCACTGGAACAAGAGCGTCCAGACCCTCAATGGAAAAGCGCTTCTGCCCGACGAATGTGCGGTGCAAAAACTGCTCAAAGCCCTCTACTTCTGTCAATCTTTCCAGCACAGCTGACAGCTTTTCAGCTGAGTTCTTCTGGAACAGCTCGCCAGATTCAATCTTTCTTGTCAGCCACTCGCGCTCTTTGAAGTCATGCACATGGTCAAATTCAAAAGAGATGGTTCTTTTATACGTATTTCGTAAATACTGAATGGCTTCTAAACCGTTCGTAATGTTTTTAGGAGCGTCTTTGCAGATGACAGACGCAGGTATTGCTTTTATTTCCTCTTCTGTTAGCCCGTAATCGGATAATGGAAAAAGTTCGCTCTTTTTCTCATCCTTTCTGAGCGGATTGACGGAAGCGTTCAAATGGCCATAGGTTCGGATATCTTCTGCAAGTCTGACTGCGGATGCGATCTTTTGAATCAGATCGGCTGTAACACGTCCCTTTTCTTTTGTTCCCGAGGCCTCTTTTATATCGCTTGGCGGAGCACCGAGCTCGTCGAACATTTCCTTCAAATCCGGGTCAATGCTGTTCGGATCCTGGGTATACTGATCGTAAAGCTCCAGCGCATAGCCGAGGTTCGGACCGTAAAAATCTTCCCAATTCATTCGTTGTTTCATACTATTTTGAAACATTTGAATATTACCCCCAACTTAAATAATCAAGTGATTGATTCACTATCTTGAAATAACTTTCGAACGCTGTGTCCAAAATTATGTAATAAAAACGCTTCCAACGATATTTTACCACTGTTTGCAATTTGATTCTACCTTGATTGTTCACAAAATAGTAAAAAACCTTTATAAAAAACAAAAAATTTAATCATTCGAAAAAACAAACGCCAAAAAGCATAGGATTAAGGGCTATCCTATGCTTTTATGAAGCAGTTTTTTCAGCAGCGGATACAAAACATCCGGTAGCTGATCAACATCCGGGACAAATATTCTGAATTTTCCGTACATATCCTGGATCGTCTTCATTTGCGATTCTTCTATTTCTGAGTTGGAGAGAAAAACATTTATCACTTCTATTCCTCTTTTTCGGGCTTCGATAACCGCCTCACTTGTATCGACGATCCCATTTTGTTCATAGCCAAATGCGGCCGGCTCTCCATCTGAGAAAACAATTAAGAACTTTTGCGCCTCGCTGCGATGCAGCATTTTTTTCGTCATCTGCCTAATTGCGTACCCGTCACGGTTATCTTCTTCTGGCTCAAGCTGCATAATGGCCGGTCCAGACTCTTGTCTTAATGATGATTGGAAGGGAATAACCGTATTGAAATAGTTTGGCTGGCTTGTTTCGGTTGCATCATTTGTGTCCTCCCAGAACCCGACAATCTGATGCGGAACCGCTACCGATTTCAGCGCTTCGTGAAACAACACGATTCCTCGTTTTGTTTCGTCCATTTTGTCGAACATGCTGGCTGAACAATCGACCAGCAATGTAAAAACTGCATCGATTTCTGAAGATGGTTCTTGCTTTTTGTAGAACAGGCGCGGATTTCGCTCAGTGAAGTAGCGAAGAAGCTTATTGTTCAGTCTCCCGGCATGAAGGTCTGTTCTCGGCAATGTTTTTTTATGTTCAAGCGTTTTTTGAATCATTTGTTTCAAACGCTTTTGATACGATTCAATCGTTTTTGCCTGCTGTTTATAAGAAAGCTCTTCTTCACTGGTTGCCGGCTGCGGTTCTTTATAAATTGGAAATGCATATTTATTTTCTTTGCCGTCAGCCATACCCGCTCCGTTCGGCTGGTCTTTTTGAGACTCCAGCGCTTCCAGCTTGGAATAGTCTTTCCGTTTCGTTTGTCTGGCTGATCCTTGAACAGAGCCAAGGGCCTGATCTCCATCGTCGCCTTCCCTTGAAGCATCTTTTCCTAAATCTGATTTTGCGCCGTGTTCAATATCAAATTGAAGGAAGCTTTTAGACGGTGCTTCTGTTTCCCTGTGCCATGTCGGCATTTCTTCTTCATGGATATCCTCATCACCGTCTGATTGTTTTGGAAGCGTGACGTCATCACTCAGCTTCGGCGCTTTTTTCTCTTCTTCAAATAAAGGCTGTTCTGCAGCTTTTGCGTAGTCAAGCTCAGGCAAAAAGAAGTAGGTGTTCAACATGTCTTTATCGAGCACCTCTTCAAGTCCGTCCATGAGGTCCTCAACAATTTTCAGAACCTGCCATGTCGAATCTGCTTCATACACACGCAAGAGCTGCTGCTCAATAAACGGGCGCATCAGATCGATATCTTCACGCATGGACGGAAGAGTCTCAAGCGGCGATTCCGCTGTGAGCTTGACATAGATCGCGCAAAAGAGCGCATCGGTAAAAATGCTTCGTTCCAAATTTAAGGTCAGCTGGGTTGAGAAATGTTTTCTGTACATGTCTTTTCGCTTCGCAAATACATGTTTCGTACCCGGACGCTCACGTTTGATGCATTCTTCGATCCTAATGTCTTCAAGCAGCATAAAGAGCTGCTTGGCAAAACTTTTAAAGGTAAGATGACGATGGATATCATTCAAAAAGTTCGCAAACTCATGCAGCGAGCTATATCTTGTTCCGACTGAACGCAGGTAGACGTCGCTTTTCAGACCCGCTTCCATGTCCTGAGCTGCCCTGTCTTTCCAAAAGTGGCTCATATAGATTTTCTTTTCAAATGGATTGTAATAGGACTGAACGCCATACTCCACTTCTACCGCTTCACTCTTGGTGAGTGTTTTGGCCAAATCAGTCAGCATCATAAATAAAAATGAATCAATCGTGCTGTCGTTAAATTTGATAAATTTCATCGCAGCCCCCTCATTCAAACAGAGTTTCTGCAATATTTCGGACAGCCGCTTTTTCCCGATCATCATCAAGCTTTTCTACAATTCCCCGCTCAATGGCACGACGCGGCGGAATATAAGCAGCTAAATCACATGTATCGATTAAAGCTCTGATGGATGCCGCTTCTTCAGACACCTGTCCGTTATTGGCCTGAACGATCAAGTCAGAGGAAAGCGTGATAAATCTGTCAATCAATTTCTCGTCTTTCAAGGCTGACTGAGACATGAGCACTTGTTTCAGCAGCTCGCCTTTAATATAAGGCACATCAATGATGACAAAACGGTTTTTCAACGCTTCATTCAGAGGAACAGTTCCGACATAGCCTTCATTGATGGCTGCAATGACTCCGAAACCGCTTTTAGCCCGTATGACCTCGCCTGTAAACGGATTTGTCATCATTTTTCTGTAATCTAATACACCGTTTAAAATAGGCAGTGTTTCCGGCTTCGCCATATTGATTTCATCTATATAAAGAAAATGGCCTTCCTTCATTGCCTTTGTAACAGGTCCTGAAACAAACTCGATTGTCGCCTGGCCAGATTGATTTTCAATCGTTTTATAACCGACCAATGCCTCAGCGTCCAAGTCGACTGAACAGTTGACGCTGTGCATCGGTTTATGAAAATAGCTGGACAATGTTTCTGCCAACTTTGTTTTTCCTGAACCTGTAGGCCCTTTCAGCAGGACATTTTTCCCCATGGCTAATGCAATAATGGCGTCAAATAAAATGGCTTCATCCTCCGCCTCATAGCCTGATGTTCCTATAAGCGATTGAAACTCTGGGGAAATAGGCTGCTCTTTATATGATAAAAGCTTTTGTTGTATATCTTCCGGCAATGTTAAGTGCTGTAGTTGTGTTGTCATAGACAGATTCCCTTTCCTATTCATATTCCTTAACGAGTATACTAAAAAAGCCCCTGTATGCTCAATACAAAAGGGCTTGGATGATATTACTGCTTCTCGTTATTTCCCAAAAGGGCTCCGCAGACAATACGCGCACCGGAATTGCCGCTTGGGTTTGTCAGATAATCGTCCGCTTGTTCATGAATAATAAATGCACTTCCGTCCTCGTCGAGAATATTTAGTTTACTTCCTTTTTTCAGTGAAGTGTCAGGCGCATTCATTATGACATCTACCTTTCCATCAGCACCGACTTCAAGGTTCGGCAGATCTCCGGCATGATGCCCCATCGGATTATTGAAGCCGTGTTCTTTGTTCAGTGGATTAAAGGGACCGCCCGCTGATTCAAAATCCGGCCTGACACAAGAACCTTTCTCATAAATATGAAAACCGAGAGAAGCACCTGGACGCAGGCTGTTTGCGGAAATATGAATATCGAGGCCTTCATCATCTGATTCTTTGATCTCTATAAAGCCGACTGCTTTCCCTTCACGATTGACCAACTGGACATGATGACCAAACGCTGACGTTTCAACCACTTTTTTTTCCGGCACCCGGTTAGGAGGGTCTGGAGGTTTTTTTTGTCCGCATCCGGCAACTCCCAGTGCCGTCAGCATCATCAACAGCAAGAGACGGTACATACTGTCTCCCCCTTGTTTTTTCTAACAGTGTGGTCAATCATTGTCTGGTATAAACAAAAAAGCCTATAAAAGGCTTTTTGTCATACTCATTTTTAAAAATAACTTCTTGCGCCCAAGTACCGCTGTTTCCAATACGAATTGCTGAGATTGGAAATGTCGACGCCCGATGAGCTTGCATGAATAAAATCACCGCCGCCTAGATAAATCCCCATGTGAGACGGGCCGGATTTATATGTGGTAAAGAAGACAAAGTCTCCTACTGACGGCTGGCTGACCTTCTGCATGACATTCCAATATCCTGCCGTACTCAATCTTGATATAGATGATACATTATTAATGAGGTAATAAATGAAGCCGCTGCAATCAAAACCGGCAGGCGTGTTTCCGCCCCATCGGTAAGGCACTCCGACATATTTTTTCGCTTCCGTGATCATTCTGTCAATCTTCGAGCCTATTTGAATGTTTGACCCTGAGTTATCTTTTGGCTTTGTTGGCTTTGTCGGATTTGAAGGATTAGATTTTGATGCTCCCGAAATAGTCAGAACCTGCCCGATTTGCAGCACATCAGATGATAAATTATTCTTATCACGGATGCTTTGGACAGTGACTCCGAGCCGATTTGCAATTTTCCACAGCGAATCGCCTGCTTTTACCTTGTACGTCGTTGTTTTTGAGGGATTGGAGTTTGACGGCTTTTTTGAACCGCTGTTTCCGCTCTTCGGTGAGCTGCTTCCTTTTATTTTGAGCACCTGTTTAGGGTAAAGTGTATCTGATGTTAAGCCATTTAAGGTTTTTAATTCGGCTACAGTCATATTTAAGCTGTTTGCGATTTTCCACAGTGAGTCACCAAGCTTAACCGTATATGTACTTTTTGAAGAACCTGAAGAATTGGAACCGCTGTTTTTCTTTGATCCATTTGATCCGCTTGAACGGCTTGTCCCTTTGATCTTAAGCTTTTGCCCCGGACGAATCAGGTCACTGCTCAGGCTGTTTAAGCTTTTAAGCTCAGAAACACTCATTTTATGATTTTTAGCAATCATCCATAGGGAATCACCATATGCAACTGTGTATGTTGACGTTTTGCTTGAATTAGATGGGGATGTCGTGCTTTTTTTGCTGGTTTCAGGAACCTTAAGACTTTGTCCGACATAAAGCATCGTTGATTTCAATTTGTTTTCGGATTTCAGAGCTGATATTGTCGTATCATACTGGCGGGAAAGTTTCCAAAGAGAGTCACCGCTTTTTACTTTTATCGTTTTTGCTTCCGCGGGTGCTGCGGCCATCGACGACCCAACAACTGCAGAAACAGCCAAGCCGGCTACAATCTTCTTTTTCATTCATTCAACCTCCTAAACTGTTTTTTTGCAAAAACAGCTAGTGTTTTGTTTCCAAAAATGGCACACAACTGTTTTATCGTCAATTTTTCAGCAAGTTAAACCCTTTTCAAACATTTGGCAGCATTTTCAGCATCGTTCGACCTTTAAACCTTCAAATAAACATCTAACATTTTACATAAGCACGATATGTTTTTCGAAAGTCTAAGGAACTATTTAAGTGAGGGTAAAAATGATGGTTTTCTATTGATGAACGAAGCAGTTTCTCCTCCTTTCTTGTCTATTTTTCTAATCAATTCTCTATCGGCGTGTCAAATCCCTCTTATGAAATGGCAAAAAGCCTGTTCTTTCGATAAGAACAGGCTTTTACACTATGCATTTGCTGATTGAGTTTTTTGTTTTACAGCTTCAAGAATGCTATCGGCCGCTTTTTTAGAGCCGCCTGCCGCTTTCAGTGATTGTCCAATTTCTTTTGCCTTTTCAGCATACGAACGATTATTCATTACATCTTGTATCGTCTCTTTCAGAAGGCTTTCAGATAATTCTTCTTTTTTTAACACTTTTCCTGCGCCGACTTTTTCCACCTGATCTGCGACAACAAATTGGTCGCCTCCCATCGGAATGACAACGAGCGGGGTTTCAAAATACAAACCTTCACTTGTGCTGTTCATTCCGCCGTGTGTCACAAATAAGCTGGCTCTTTTCAATATCTCTAGCTGAGGGACATACGGGCGTACAATGAAATTCTCCGGAATGTCGTTTAACTCACTTGTTTTAATATGCTTGCCGATGGAAAGCACAACTTTACCGTCAAAGTCCTTACACACTTCAAGGCATTGATTAAAAAACTGCTTTTGATTATTAAAAATGGTTCCCATTGAAATAAACAGCACGTTTTCATTGTCAATCTGATCAAATGGGAAATCATTGTTTCCGGCTCTTTCTGTAATGGAAGGACCGACAAATACATATCGCTCGCCAAATTGCTCAGCCAGTGGCTGAAATCCCCTTGATGTAAAGACGATTGTCAAGTCACCATCAGCTAAAAAAACATCAAATGGCTTCTTGATCTCTGCTTGAAAATCAGCATTTAACGTTTCTGCAAGCTGCTGGTATGATTCATAATGAGGCGAATCTTCAAGTGATCCTTTCATGTACGCTCCCATCATTTCCTTCGCAAATTCCTCATTCATCGCAAAGGTTGTACACAATGAAAATCTTGGCAGCTTCAGCATGTTGGCAATGACTTTACCCGCGAGAAGATGGTGATCATATATGACATAATCATACGATTCATGTTTGACTTCCTCATAAATATGAGTCGCGATATCCTTACAGGCTTTCAAAAAAGCGCAGAGCATTTCTGTGAAATCTCTTTCTTCATCGCCGGTTGCGTTTTTCCCGAAGTAATCTCCCCTGAAATCATGATACTCACGAAACTCTATATCAAGAGCTGTGATTTTTTCTTTATATTCCTTCACTGCGTAGTACGTAATGTTTTCTCCCCGGGATTTCAGCTCCTTCATCACACCGATAGAGGGATTAATATGCCCTTCACCGGGGAAACCGATCATTAATACATTTGCCATGCGGCAGCACCCTTCCTTTGAAAATTTATATAATATTTTATACGGTACTATAAATACATAAACAGGTAAAGTATTTCACTTTATTAATATTCATTACATATAACTTTTCTACCAGCTTATATTCCCTGTCTTCAAGACAAAAAGCATTCAGCTTGAAGCGAATGCTTTAATAAAGATACGAATTCAGTCATTTTGTCTCATGATAGGATTCTTAATCAGGCCCTTTTTATTATTTTTACGTTCTTGGTGAAATTAACGGATATAATACACCGTCTTTGGCAAACGACATCTTCCCTGTTTCCTCTGAAACCACGAGCACCAGTGCATCCGTATAGCCCGACATACCAAGAGCCGCCCGGTGCCGGGTTCCCAAATGGATATCCACTTCCTTCGTCGTCAGCGGGAGCACATTGGCTGCTGACACGAGTTTGTTTTCCCTCACTAATAAAGCGCCGTCATGAAGAGGGTTTCCGGGAAAAAAGATGCTTTCAATTAATGAAGAGCTGATCTCGGCGTGTAGGGAGGTGCCTTTTTGAATAAAACGTTCAACCGGGTCTGCTCTTTCAATCACAATTAAAGCTCCATGCTTATGTTCCGATAAGGCTTTAATCGCCTTGGCCAGCTCAATAAATGCCGGCGTAAATTCCTCAATGTATGATTGCAAATAAAAGGAGGATGCAATCCCCTGCATGTCCTGAAAAACGTGCCCCAAATCATCTAATTCACAAAGGAGACACTGGTCTTTTTCGTGAAGCGTTTTCAAGATTAGAGATGCATCACCTAATATTTGCTCTAAGTACACCTGTATTTTCCCCTTGAACGCATTTTCTGATATCTGCTCATAGCGCATAGCCTTCATCTCCTGTTTAAATTTCCAACTTTTCACGAATGCTTATCTTATTGATGCACATTCTATTGGTAAAGGAGGGATGTAAAGAATGGAAATCGAAAGAATCATTCAGTATATTTGCACCTTTTTAGGCGTGATTTCGCTTTCTTTTATTTATGCCCAAATGTTTAGAAAAACGAAACCGACAAAAAAAGAATAGGCCCGGCGTTCATTGCTTTTTATACATAAAATGTTATAATTTCTCTCGTTATGAAAAAGAAACGGAGATCAATGTATGAAAGAAACTCAAAACGCCCGGGAAAAAATCAAACAGCTCTTGCACATTTTAATACCGATATTCATTACCCAAGCGGGGCTTTCTCTGATCACTTTTCTAGATACTGTGATGTCAGGGAAAGTCAGCCCCGCTGATTTAGCTGGTGTCGCCATTGGCTCAAGCCTTTGGACCCCTGTTTACACAGGACTTGCAGGTATATTAATGGCGGTCACCCCGATTGTCGCTCAGTTATTAGGTGCAGAGAAAAAACAGAAGATTCCCTTTACTGTTTTACAAGCTGTATACGTGGCCGCGCTTCTTAGCATCGCCGTTTTAGTGATTGGATATGCTGCAGTTGACCTTATTCTTGGCCGATTGAACCTTGATATTCACGTGCATCAGATTGCTAAACACTTTTTAGGCTTTTTATCACTGGGAATTTTCCCTTTATTTGTTTACACCGTGTTGAGATCATTCATCGACTCATTAGGAAAAACGAGAGTCACCATGATGATTACACTCAGTTCTCTTCCAATCAATTTTGTATTGAATTATGTATTTATCTTCGGGAAGTTCGGAATGCCGGCACTTGGAGGTGTAGGCGCGGGACTGGCATCCGCGTTAACTTACTGGTGTATATGCATCATCAGTTTTTTCATTATTCATAAAAACGCACCGTTTTCTGAATACGGGATTTTTCTTACCATGTATAAGTTCTCTTGGAAAGCATGCAAAAATTTGCTCAAAATCGGGCTGCCTATTGGGTTCGCCGTGTTTTTTGAAACGAGCATTTTCGCAGCTGTCACGCTTCTCATGAGCCATTTTCATACAGTGACCATCGCGTCCCACCAGGCAGCCATGAATTTTGCGTCTCTTTTATATATGCTGCCGCTTAGCGTGTCCATGGCTCTAACAATTGTTGTCGGATTTGAAGCGGGTGCAGCCCGTTTTAAGGATGCACGCTCATATAGCTTAATCGGCATCATGATGGCGATCGGCTTTTCTTTGTTCACTGCCGCCTGTATCCTTTTATTCAGAGAGCAAATTGCGGGCATGTACACTTCTGACCCCGATGTGCTCCGGCTGACACAGCACTTTTTAATTTATGCGCTATTTTTTCAGCTTTCCGATGCTGTTGCCGCACCGATCCAGGGAGCACTCAGAGGGTACAAAGATGTGAACTATACGCTTGCGGCCGCTTTTGTCTCTTACTGGGTCATTGGCCTTCCGGTCGGTTATATGGTCGGTACGTTTACAAGCCTCGGTGCATTCGGCTATTGGATTGGATTAATAGCGGGACTCGCCGCCGGAGCAGTTGGGCTGTTTTTCAGGCTGGCAAAACTGCAAAAACGTTATTCGCAAAAACAACACATTTAAAAGAGGTGATCAATCATGGCAAAAAACAAAAAATTATTCGAGTATCTTTCCCAGCATGCGGAAACCATCAGTTCAACATGGTATGAAACAATCGAGGAGACTGATCCCAATTCCATTTATGCCTCAACAGACCCTGTTGTCATTCACAATTTAAAGAGCCAGAATCTTGCCTTTAACTATAAAATAAACCGTATTTTTATAGATGATGAGGACGTATACTTGCCTATACTGAAAGAATGGGCCTTTGAAGTCACACAGGATCAAGAGCATTTAAAAACTCCTATCCACTATATTATTCGGGAGTTTGTCAGAGTGAGAGATTTATATGTTTCTTATGTGAAAGAATTTGTCCATCTCAATCAGAATACTGTGAAAAGCGAAGAAGCCGAAGACCTGTATCACGCCCTTATAAAAGCGTTTGATCTTGTGATTCATATTTTTATAGAAGAAATGTACAAAAACACAAGCCTTCAGCTTCAGGCCCAAAAAGATATGATTACTGAATTGAGCGCTCCGGTCATCGTGCTGTTTCACAGCGTCGGACTGCTGCCTTTAATCGGAGATATTGATACAGTCCGCGCCAAGCTGATTATGGAAAACACACTGCATCAATGTGCGAAAAAAAAGGTGACACAACTGTATATTGATTTGTCAGGAGTAGCTGTGATTGATACGATGGTTGCCCATCAGCTGTTCAGTCTGATTGAGGCGCTTCGTTTAATCGGTGTTTCTTCAACTTTGTCTGGAATCCGTCCGGAAATCGCGCAAACAGCGGTTCAGCTAGGTTTGTCTTTCGAAGGTATTTCCTTGAGATCCACTCTCGCTTCAGCTATTGCATCGGACTTAAAATTAAAAAAGGTATAAGGCTTAAGGCCTTATACCTTTTTGATTAATCATTCCATTGATACGTCCAATATATTTCTTCTTCAAACCATGTTGCCATAACAGGTTCATTATTTTTCAATTTCTCTTCAAGCTCTCTGAGCATGCCTTCTGTTTGTGTGCGGTGAGCTCTTAACGCATTCATTTTAATATCAGCTACTTCTTTGATATCAAGTACGACATCAGCTTCGCCGAGAACCTCTTCTCTGTTGCGGGTAATGGCCATGCAGATTGTACGCGGACGGTCTTCTTTCTTTTTGCGGTATAATGCACGGATAACCGCTTCCCCGCATGCATCATGGTCAGGGTGCACACCGTGTCCGGGATAAAATGTGACAATTAAACTTGGTTTTACATCATCTATGATCTCTTCCATGATATCAGCTAAATACTCATCGTCTTCAAATTCGAGCGTTTTGTCACGGAGTCCAAGCATCCGAAGGTCATTGATATCCATTTCTTTGCAAGCGTTGATGAGCTCTTGTTTTCTTAGCAGCGGCAACGTTTCCCGATTCGCGAAAAATGGATCGCCCATATTTCTGCCCATTTCACCTAAAGTGGCGCAGGCATACGTAACGGGAATGTCTTTTTTTCTGTTTAAGGCAATGAGGCCTGCCACTCCATATGATTCATCATCAGGGTGAGGCAGGATTACTAGTACATGTTCTTTCATTATTATTCACCCTTTTCTTTAAACTGTGAACGGTTTTTCGCTGATTTGCAGAGAAATAGCCAGTTTACCGCCCGGCAGGTGTCCCGCCATTAATAAACGGTTTTCTTCATCTACCGTGTATTCAGTCAAGCCTTCAGCATAAATCCAGCCTTCTTCTGTTTTCAAGCCAACGCGGTAAGGCCCGTTGCCTTTGATTTTTGCCTGATGATAAGTGACTTTTGCATTGCGAATATACGCAACAACCGTCATGTTCTTTTCATTTAAGTGCGCTGAATAAGAACCTGTGGTGGTTTCTAAATGGATATATACAGGGCGGTCCGCATATCGTTCTAAAGATGCTTGCACATCTTCTTTTATGATCGCTTTCATGATTGCTCCCCTCTTTCTTCTTTTAAATACTCTGCACGTTCTGTATGTAATTTGACCAGCTGATATTTCACAGCCGGTTCGAGCTGTGAATTCACAATGCGCTGAATCGCGGCAAAATATTTTTCCAGCATCGGTTTTCGGAGTCTTGGATGTGTTCGTTTATCCAAGAGCTCAAGATCAATCGCCTCTGCTACCGCTTCTGCGTCATCATGTGCGAGAGATCGGTTATTCCAAAGTGAAGCATAGGCTTTCACTATCTCTTTATCATTGTCCATCGTCTTGCTCCTTTATGTCTTACATACATGAAATGATTATACATAATATATGCATCAGCTGAAAAGCCAAAGGCCTCAATGGCTTTTTGACGCCCGTTTCCACTTCACTTGTGAAAACGTAAACAAGAGCAGCGCAGCCCATATACAGCTGAATGTAAAAGCCTTCGAGCTTGAAAATGGCTCATGGTAAACAAACAGCCCGATCAGCAGGGTAATGGTCGGCGCAATATATTGTAAGATACCGACTTGATACAGTGGCAGCCGTTTCGCTCCTTCCGCAAACAATAAGAGCGGCAAAGCCGTAAACACACCGGCCAAAAAGAGAAGCAGCCACGTCCCTCCGCTTTCTGCACCCGCTGGCTGAACATGTCCGCTGAACAGCAAATACCCCAATGCAATGGGCATAATCATGAATGTTTCCAGCGTTAAACCGATGGCGCTCGGCAGGCTTGTTCTTTTTTTGCTTAACCCGTACAGCCCAAAGCTGAATGCGAGCAGAAGCGCAACATAAGGAATGGAGCCGTATTGGAACGCCGAGATGATGACACCGGCTGCCGCAATCGAAACGGCCACTAATTGCAGGCGATTCAGTTTTTCCTTTAAAAATAAAATCCCAAGGAGCACTGATACAAGCGGATTAATGTAATAGCCAAGACTAGCCTCAAGCAAAAAGCCATGGTTGACAGCCCATATGTATACAAACCAGTTGATCGAAATCAGGATAGAAGCAAGAAATAAAGAGAGGATCCCTCCGTTCTTTTTCAGAGAGCGCAACTCCTGCCATCCTATTTTCCATTGCCGCAAGAAAAAAAGTACGATACACATAAAAACAAAAGACCATATAATACGATGAGCCAAAATATCAAGAGCCGGCAGCTGTTCGAGAAGCTTCCAATAGAGCGGAAACAGGCCCCACATGATAAATGAAACGGCTGTGTAAATAACGCCTTTTTTTGTTTCTGAATATTGCATTTATATCCCTGCCTTTCTTTAGAGCATCTTATATTATATCACGTGAAAGATCTGGTGGGCATATACTATTTTGTCCGTGAAGAAAGGATGTGAAGACAATGTTTGAGTGGAACAAGTACTTTCCTTTCCACAATCAATTTTCTAAAGAAGCATTAAAAAAAGCTGATCCGAAAGAAGTTGAAACGTATGTCAATCGTGTGATGGAAAGTGTGTTCGGCAGTGATTATGCGGCTCAATTTCCTTTCCGCGATCCTCTCCCCCAAAAAGAACATCCCGCCAAACCTGATGCAAAACCTGATGTCAAACCTGATATTGATATATTCGAAACAGCAGACCATGTGTTTGTAAAGGTGCCAATCAGCGAAGAATGGCTGGAACAAGTGAGAATCAAACACACATCTCACGAATTATGGTTGGAAAACCTCCCAAGAGCAGATCATCCGAAAAAAGTAAACCTTCCTTGTTTAGTCAAACGCAAAGGAACAAAAGCCGTCTATAAGGATGGCCTTCTGGAAGTCATGTTTCAAAAGCAGCAAGACTACAATATGTCCGAGGTAGAAATCATCCGATAAAAAACGGCCTGCAATCGATGCAGGCCGTTTTTTATTAATAGAAGCCGGGATATCCCCCGTATGGCACGCCGGCACCAAAACCGTACGGTCCGCCTCCATATCCATAAGGGCCAGGAGGATAGGCATAGGGACGAGAATAGTTAAACAGCGCACTCCCGAGAAAACCGCCTAATAAACCGCCGACTAGAGGAGCGCCAAACAAAAAAGGACTACGCGCCGGATATCCGGCTGGACCTGGGATTCCGCGTAAATACGAATGATGAGGGTACATGATTTTTTCCTCCTTTATGTCTGCCTATACGTAAAGTATTCAGCAAGGAAGAAAAACGATTGGGCTACGGACTGTCTATGATTGTTACATCACAAGCCCTGCCAATAACACACAGCCGAGCCCTGTAACCGAAAGAACTGTTGTAAGCAGCGTCCAGGTTTGAAATGTTTCTTTCATGCTCAAGCCGAAAAATTCCTTTACCATCCAAAATCCTGCATCATTTACATGACACGCAATGACACTGCCGGCTCCTGTTGCAAGCACCATTAACGCAGGGTTTACACTGCCAGCCTCCATAAGCGGAGCTGCCATTCCCGCTGTGGTAAGCGCAGCCACGGTAGCAGAGCCTAGACACAGACGCAGAACCGCGGCGATGGTCCATGCAACGAATAGCGGCGACATGTTTGTTTGACGGAAAAAATCAGCGACATAATCGCCGACTCCGCCGTCAATCAGCACCTGTTTAAACGCTCCTCCCCCTCCTATGATGAGCAGCATCATCGCAATTTGCGAAATTGATTCTGAAATAGATCTGCCGATTTCCTGCATAGATATTTTACGGGCATATCCCATCGTATAGAGTGCAAGCAACAGCGAAATGAGCATTGCCGTTCCCGGAGTGCCGATAAATTCTATAATGTCTTTTCCTTTTGAATGTTCACTCAATAATAAAGAAAAAATTGTTGCCATTGCCATAAAGATAACCGGGAATAAAGACGTGACAGCACTGATCGCAAAGCCCGGTGTTTCATCCAGCTGAAATTCTTTCCTTGGTCCTAACCCCGATAGGTTTCCATGCTTTTGATACGCACCAGGAAACCGTTTCATCGCAAATTTATTAAATAAAGGCCCGGCAATCACAGTTGTCGGAACAGCGATGATGATTCCAAAAAGCAGCACCTGGCCAATATGGGCACCATATGCAACTGAGATAGCAGTTGGAGCAGGATGCGGGGGCAAAAATCCGTGAGTAACATTTAAGGCGGCGGCCATCGGGATTCCCAGATACAGAAAAGGCATTTTTAATTCTTTAGCAATCGCGTAAACAATCGGTATCAACAGAACAAGACCGACTTCAAAAAATAGGGCAATCCCGATGATAAAAGAGGCAACCACAACCGCCGCCTGTATTCGTTTCCTCCCGAATTTGTCAATCAGCGTAATGGCGATCCGGTAGCCGCCCCCAGCATCTGAGACAAGCCTCCCAAGCATCGCGCCAAGTCCAAACACTAAAGCTAAATGCCCCAGCTGCCCGCCAATTCCAGTCTCAATTGAAAGAACAATTTTATTGATATCCATTCCAAGTCCGATGGCTACTAAAAATGAAACGACAATCAGTGAGACAAAGGTATTTAATTTTACTTTAATAATGAGAAATAACAGAATCAGCACTCCGACAGCTACAATTAAAATCGGCATGGTACCCCTCCAAAAGTGTTTTATATGATTCTCGCGACAATGTTTTGGCGCTTTTCATGCCTAGATGAACAGAAAGCGCTTTCATTAATAACTAAAAACGTCTTGGTTATATGATTGTTATCTTTTGATCAACTAATATGTTCATACTAATCTCCTAATCAATGACTGTCAATCGTTTTTATGAGCTTGTCTCGATTACCTACCGCCTAACCCAATGATTTATTAGTTATATGTTGATTAACTTTTGGTTATATGTTATGTTTTTTAAAGTTGACTGCCAATCATTATATCTCTCCATTGTCTGGAAGCAAATGAGACAATATGAGAACAGACGGATAACAACTTCATAAGAGGAGGAGTACACATGCCATTATTGCGTTTTGATGTAATTGAGGGCCGTGATGAAAAATCGCTGCAATTGTTATTAGATACTGCTCACCAAGCGATGGTTGAAGCATTTGGTGTTCCGGAAAGAGACCGTTATCAAATTGTCCATCAGCATCCCGCAAACGAGCTTATAATCCAGGATGCGGGATTAGGGTTTCAGAGAACCAAGGATATGGTCATCATTAGCATGACAAGCAAAGCAAGAACCGAAAGCCAAAAGGAAAAATTGTATGCTCTGCTTGCTGAAAGGCTAGAAAAAAAATGCGAAATTTCCCCTGACGACCTCATGGTATCTATTACTGAGAATGGTGACGCAGACTGGAGTTTCGGTCTCGGTGAGGCGCAATTTTTGAATGGAAAACTATAAGATTTCGTCTCCCCACAAAAAAAAGAAGAGAGAGCTCCAAAGAAGCTCTCTCTTTTTTCATAAATGCGGAAGTCATCAGTATAGAAGCATCCAGCAATACGAAAAACCTGGATCTCCTTTTATATCCGGTTTAAATGCCAATTGGAAGCTGACTGGGTTTTGGCTGAAAATATAAAATTTTGCTGATTTGCATAATAAGATACATCATAATCCCCATTTACAATAGGTTGGATGTTATAGCTTATTGATCATTTCCTATTTTATATATCCCCTTCATATGCACATGACATTTTTGCCAATCCGGAAATATCAGTCTGACAAATATAAAAAGTCATGTAAACGGGTGTGAACCGTACTTACATGACTCACCATGGAAACAAAGGCTCTTTTTCAGGTGCCGCTTTCCTTATTTCTCTTCTTCACACACTGTGTCACCAGGCTCGCAAAATTGATCGGCCCATGCCTGCATTTCTTGAAATACAGCTTGAAGCGCTGTTCCTTTTTCAGTCAGCGTGTAGATGACTTTGACCGGCGTTTCAGGGAGAACCTGCCGTTCGACAATCTCGTTTTGTTCAAGCTCCTTCAAGCGCTCTGCCAACATTTTTTGGCTGATCATCGGTATTGTTTCCGTTATCTCTTTAAACCGTTTCGGCCCATCCATTAGCACATGGATGATCAGACCGTTCCATCGTTTTCCCAGCAATGAGAATGCGGATTCCATTTTAGGGCACATCGTATTTCCCATAAGTCTTCATCCCTTCATCTATTGATTGACATGTATTCAATGATCCATTACAATAATCTTTCAAGTTACATTTAGTAAGCTTCTAACTTTTCTATTATCATACCACGTTTATCCGAAGGAGGAAACACTATGACGAATACTCTGGATGTTTTAAAAGCACGTGCATCTGTAAAGGAATATGATACAAATGCCCCGATCTCTAAGGAGGAGCTGACTGAGCTATTAGACCTTGCCACTAAAGCGCCTTCTGCTTGGAACCTTCAGCATTGGCATTTTACAGTATTCCACAGCGATGAATCAAAAGCGGAGCTTCTTCCTGTAGCGTATAATCAAAAACAAATCGTTGAGTCTTCTGCTGTTGTTGCCATTTTAGGCGATTTAAAGGCAAATGAAAACGGTGAAGAAGTTTATGCTGAATTAGCAAGCCAAGGCTATATTACGGATGAAATCAAACAAACATTGCTCGGCCAAATCAACGGTGCTTACCAAAGCGAGCAATTCGCACGTGATTCCGCTTTCTTAAATGCTTCTTTAGCTGCTATGCAGCTTATGATTGCCGCAAAAGCAAAAGGTTATGACACTTGCGCAATCGGCGGATTTAACAAAGAGCAGTTCCAAAAGCAATTTGATATCAGTGAGCGCTATGTTCCGGTTATGCTTATTTCAATCGGCAAAGCAGTGAAGCCTGCGCATCAAAGCAACCGTCTGCCGCTTTCAAAAGTATCAACTTGGCTGTAAGGATATGAAAAACCTTAGTCCGAAATCCGGACTAAGGTTTTTTTATACAATCGCCTCTTTGTACCATTCACGAGCCTGTTCAGCTTCATGCTGAGTCAGCTGATGGCCCCCGTCCTGCCAGTAAACGGAGGCTGATGCCCCGCTGTCACGCAAATAGCGGTAAAGCTCTTCTGATTCTTCCTTCGTGCAAAGAGGATCGTATTTCCCGGCACCGATAAAAACAGGGAGCCCCGCCATATCAGGCAGCTCGATACCCCGAATCGGAACCATTGGATGATGCAGAATAGCCCCTTTTAACACATCTTTATAATGAAAAAGCAGGCTTGCCGCAATGTTTGCGCCGTTTGAATAACCGACTGCAATCACTCGGCCGCGATTAAACTGATGCGTTTCTGCAGCCTCGTCGATAAAATCTTTCAATTCTCTTGTCCGCACCACAAGATCCTTTTCATCAAAAACTCCTTCACTCAGACGTTTGAAAAATCGCGGCATTCCATTTTCAAGCACCGATCCTCTGACACCAAGCAAATGGGCATCAGGGTCTATAAACCGCCCCAATGAAAGCAGATCGTGTTCATTACCACCCGTGCCATGCAACAGCAAAAGTACGTTGTCAGATGTTCCTTTCTCATAAATATGCTTCATTATAAATTCCCCCTTTTAAAGTTCAGGTAAAATGTCTGTAATTTGTTGTCTATGTTTCTCCAGCCATTCAGGCAGTTTTAAGGAAGTCCCTAGCTCAGCAAACGTTTCATCTGTCATAAAGCCCGGTTCATCTGTGGCAATTTCAAATAAGATACCGCCTTTCTCCCTAAAATAAACTGATGTAAAGTATTCCCTGTCGAGAATTTCTGACGAAGGCAGATGGTTTTCAGCAATAATCGGCAGCCATTTCGCCTGTTCCTTTTTCTTAGTCCGAAACGCTACATGGTGTACCGTACCATATCCTCCGACTCCTCTTTTTTCAGGATGTAAATGGACATCAATGACACCGCCGACCGCCGCTGAAGATGCCAGTCTGACAATCTGGTCTTCTTCGGCCACTTTGGTGTATCCAAAGCTTTCCGTTAACAATTGTATGGTCGCCTGCGGGTCGTAGGAATATAGCAGCACACCTTTCATTCCCGTAATTGCTTCATTTGTTGTGATCCCGTCAGGCGTCCACTCGCTTTTGCCGCTTTTCGCATCCTCCATGATCGCCAGCGGAAGGTCTTCTGTATCATCAAAAATAAGACCTTTTTCACCAAACAACGTTTTTTCCTCTAGGCTCAGCCCGCTTTTCTCAAGACGTTCCTTCCAAAAAGACAGGGAGCCTGAGGGAACTGAAAAGTACACCCGGCCCGCTTGGCCTTTTCCTACCGTTCCCTGTCCGCTTCCTTGGAACGGAAAAAAGGTCATTATTGTACCGGGATCTCCGTTTTGATTCCCAAAGTAAAAATGATACGTTCCGGGATCATCAAAGTTTACTGTTTTTTTAACGAGCCTGAGCCCAAGCACTTCTGTATAAAATCGCAAGTTTTCTTGCGGATCTCTGGCGAATGCTGTGACATGGTGCAATCCTTCTGTTTTCATTTTCTCACTCCTATTTATCTCGATTTCAAGATATTTATTATTTTAAACCTTTATTGAAAAGGATGCAAACCATGTGTTTTGATTAAATAATTGAAAAAATCATTTTTTTCTAATAATTATCTTGTGATCTTTTCTTACAACTGCTATTATAGTGAGCATTATCATGTTTCAGGAGGAAAGTAAATGGTTAAAAAAGCACTTATTGTTATTCTCATTCTTTTGCCATTCGTTCAGCTCGCGCTTTTGCCGCTTGTGAATCGAATAGAACCGATTATGTTCGGCCTGCCGTTTTTCCACTTTTGGCTGCTGCTGTGGATTATTGTTACGCCGTTATGCTCGTTTGGCATTTATCAGATGCAAAAAAAAGATGGAGGACTTGAATAATGCAAGGGAATCTGACTGCACTTCTCATTACTGCTATTATTGTTTTAACCGTTGTCTGTATCGGCTTTCTCGCCGGAAGAGACAAATCCTCACGTACTTCTGTGGAAGAATGGTCTGTCGGCGGCAGACGCTTCGGCGGTCTTCTCGTCTGGTTTTTAGTAGGCGCTGACCTTTATACGGCCTATACTTTCTTAGGGTTGACCAGTACTGCTTTTACAGGCGGAAGTGTTGCATTTTTCGCCATTCCTTATTCTGTGTTGGCCTACTTTATCGCCTACTTCTTCTTGCCAAAACTTTGGAAAGTTGCGAAAATTCATAAATTAACAACACTCGCGGATTATGCCCGGGAACGTTTTAACAGTAAGCTTTTGGCAAGCCTCGTTGCCATCGTTGGGGTACTCATGCTTATTCCGTACATATGCCTTCAGCTGAGCGGCATTCAAGACACGCTTCAGGTTGCCGGCACTGGCTATATTAACGTAAAATTCGTTGTGATCATTTCATTTATTCTTGTTGCTCTTTACACATTCTTCAGCGGGATTAAAGGGCCCACATATACAGCCATCATTAAGGACATTTTAGTATGGGTCATTATGCTGTTTATGGTGGTGTCCCTCCCTCTCATTCATTTTAACGGCTGGACGCCAATGATTGACACGTTAGTGAAGGAAGCGCCGCAAATGCTGACGATACCGTCAGAAGGGCCAAAAGGCATTCCTTGGTTTATCACAGCATCTATTGTTTCCGCTCTGGCACTTTTTATGTGGGCACATGCCGCTACAGGTGTTTTCACGGCGAAAAGCGCTGATGCAGTAAGAAAAAACAGCATGTTTTTGCCGCTTTATAATATCGTGTTAATTTTGGTTATTTTTCTTGGCTTTATCGCCTTTCTTGTTCTGCCGGAAGATACAAATCCAAGGCTGGCGCTGCTGCATTTGATTCAAACATCTTACGGCGGCGTGGCACAAGGCTTTGCATATGCCACTATCGCTCTTGCTTCATTAATACCTTGTTCCATTATGGCAATCGGCGCATCGAATTTATTCGCCAACAACCTATACCGGGATTTGATTCATCCGAATGTGTCGCAAAGCAAGCTGACTCTTGTCACACGTTCAATGGTGTTTGTTGTCATCGGTCTTGCGCTGCTGTTTGGAATGCTGTTCCCGACTGCCTTAGTGACACTTCAGCTATTAGGTGTATCCGGTATGGTGCAAATCTTCCCTGCGATTGCTGTCAGCCTGTTCTGGAAAAACCAAACGAAAGAAGCAACGGTTATCGGATTATTAGCCGGCCTAGCGGTAACGTTTATTGTGTATATCACTCAATCCGCACATGGCATTTATGAAGGATTCTGGGGATTGGCCGCCAACATGATCGCTGTGGTCATCCTGAATCCGCTGTTCGTTAAAAACGCGGGATCCAATCCTGTCATTGAAGGTTTATTTGGCAAAAAACAAGACGCTAATCCAAATCAAAAGGGCGCATAAAAAAACCATACGCGGCAGCCGCGTATGGTTTTTTTTACATTTCTTTTTTCAGTGTTTCAATTGCCTTTTCCATTTGCGTATCATTATCAGACAGCTTCTTTTGAAGTTCTATCATTAATTTCGTTGTTGTATCGCCAGTCAGTATGCCTGTTTCATTCAGCTTCTCTTTTTTCTGGAACTGTTTGACGACAGATACAAAATCCTGGTCATACATACTGTTAACCTTTACCTTGTAACCAAGTGCTTTGAGCATTTTCTGAGCCACTTTGACGTTTGTGCCTGTATCACCTGATTTGTACGTTTTATCTGCGTCCAAATACGGCAGCTTCGCGTAATCAGGCAGCTCTGCTTTCACTTGAGGCTTGATGCCTTTTTTGTGAATCCATTCGCCATCAGCAGTCAGCCATTTGGCAACTGTCAGTTTGACGGTAGAGCCATCATCATATTCTTTTGCCGTTTGTACTGTACCTTTGCCGAATGTCGTCTCGCCGATTAACGGTACGTTTGACGATTCATGAAGGGCAGCGGCCATAATTTCGGCTGCGCTTGCTGTACCGTCATTTACTAAAACGACGGTCGGCTTGGTCACTTTCCGTTCTTTTTCGGCCTTCATGACTTCTTTTGAACCGTTTTTGTATTCAACCTGCATGATGTTTTTCCCTTTATCAATGAACAGGTTGCTCATCGTAATCGCCTGTTCCATTAAGCCGCCCGGGTTGCCTCTCAAGTCTAAAATATAGCCTTTGGCGCCTTTTTTCTCTAAACTGTCAATCGCATCTGTCAGCTCTTTAGCTGTTGTTTCAGAGAAAGAAGTGATTTGAATTTCTCCGATGTTGTTGTCTTTCATCTCTGAATAGACAGTCTCTACAGGAATGGTATCGCGCTTAATGGAAAGATCGATATTCCCCACTCCCGCTCTGTTCAGTTCAAGCTTCACCTTTGTGCCCTTTTTGCCTCGGATTAAAGCGACGGCTTCATTTACATTCATGCCTTTTACGCTTTTTCCATTTACCTTAATGATTTGGTCCCTCGGTTTGATACCGGCTTTTTCAGCAGGTGAACCTTTAATTGGGGATACAATAAGGATTTCTCCGTCTTTCTCCTCTACTTGGGCTCCGATTCCTTCAAAAGATGCTGAAATCGTCTCGTCGAATGATTTCGCTTGCTCTTGATCCATATATGTAGAATACGGATCATCCAGTGATTGAATCATTCCTTTAATTGCTCCGTCTACTAATTTGTCATCATCTGTTTTTTGGTAATAATCACTTTTGATTTGCTCATACGCTTTATTTAATTTGTCGAACTTGCTGTCTCCTGTGCTTGCTGATTTTTGGCCCAGGATACTGGAATTGCCCGTAATAAATAAAGTAAGCGCCGAAGCGACAACTGCAGTGATCAGCACAATAAAAAACAGTTTTAATTGCCGTTTCAATTAAACACCACCTTTTTCTTCTTACATTATTATCATGGACGAATTCTTATTCGTCAACTCGGAGCAGAAATGAAAGAGAAACGCCCTTCTTTTGCTTTTCATAAACCTATGTCTTTATACGACATATGATAAGGAAAAAGGAGGATTCGATATTGAGCCGATATTTAGAAATGCTGTCCTTATTCGGTGTCGCAGGGGCGCACCCAGGCGGGCTGGCTTTTTCAAAAGCGGTCTTGCAAAAGGCTGCGCCCTCCCCGGATCAGCCGATTCTTGATGCCGGATGCGGAACAGGGCAAACGGCGGCTTATTTAGGACATTTGCTGTATCCTGTAACAGTCGTTGATAAAGATCCTATTATGCTTGAGAAAGCGAAAAAAAGATTTGCGAATGAAGGGCTTGCCATCCCTGCATATCAGGCGGAGCTGGAACATCTCCCGTTTTCTGCTGAGTCCTTTTCCTGCGTCCTGTCAGAATCGGTCCTCAGTTTTTCACGCCTGACATCCTCTCTTCAAGAAATTTCAAGAGTTTTAAAACCCGGCGGGATGCTGATTGGTATCGAAGCTGCTTTAAAAAAACCGATGCCCCCTGCAGAAAAGAAGCAAATGATGGATTTTTACGGATTTACTTGCTTACATGAAGAAAGCGAATGGCATAAACTCCTAAGATCCTATGGCTTTCAAAAAACAGAAGCGATGACACTTCTTCCGGAAGACATGGAATTTGAACCAACCACAGAAATGGATTTATCGCAAACGATTGATCCCATCTATTACGATACGCTTCAAACACATTATCAGCTCATGCAGTTATATAGTGAGTACATGGGTCATTGTATTTTTATCGCGTACAAGTAAAACGGCGTATCGCCCCCTGTTTTCGTCCAACCTTTTTTTCCTATCTATCATATGCTGATAGAAAGTCAGGATAGGAGGGGAACAATATTGGAGAGATATTATCATCTTTGCAAAAACCATCAAGGTAAAGTCGTCAGAATTACAGAGAGAGGCGGGAGAGTTCACGTCGGCAGAATTACCCGTGTAACAAGAGACAGAGTTTTTATAGCTCCGGTCGGCGGAGGGCCAAGAGGTTTCGGTTACGGATATTGGGGCGGTTATTGGGGATATGGAGCGGCTTACGGGATTTCCCTCGGTTTAATTGCAGGAGTGGCTCTTGCTGGTTTATTCTTCTGGTAAGCATAGAACAAATGCTAGATTCACCAGACACAATGAAGCCCGCTTATCTAGTGTAAGCGGGCTTTTCATTTTAAATTTTCTTCACTTTTTCAAAGTACTCTTCAAGCGTTAAATCATTATCTTGGATGACCTTTGCGGCTTTTTTGCCTACATAGCGCAGATGCCATGGCTCATATTCATATTTCGTGATATCTTCTTTATTTTTCGGATAGCGAATGATAAAGCCATATTTATAAGCATTGTCCTGCACCCATTTCCCGTCTGCCGTGCTTCCGAACGCTTCATTTAGCTCAAAGCCATTGCTCCGGCTCGAAATGTCCATCGCAAGGCCTGTTTGGTGCTCGCTTTCACCCGGGTAAGCAACCGCTTCCTTTGCCTTCTTTTCCCCTTTTAGGCTTACTTCATTGTCAAAAATGACTTTCTGTCTGTCATACGAACGGTACCCTGAGACAGCTGCCAGTTCATAGCCTTCCTTTTTGGCAGCATCGAACATTGTTTTTAATGCGTCGGCCGCTTCTTTTCTGATGTAACGTTTTTGAATCTTTTCTTCAAAAGAAAACTCTACATCAGGTATGACAAGATCGCTAGGTTCATAGTTTCCGGGCAGTGCATATTGTTTATTGACAAGCGCGAGTATATTTTCTGGATTTTGAATGGTTTCCAGACCATCGACTTTTTTAATATCATTGAAATACTGGCTTTCCAATGAAAACTCACTGTTTTGAGTGTTTGATTTTTTGCTGTCAGCTGTTTTTTGTTCTGTTTGCTTTGTTTCTGCTGTGGTTTTCGTATCCTTTTGAGCATCTCCGTTCGACATGCTGCAGCCGGCTCCGACTATTGCCGTTACACTCAGAGCGGCAGCCAGTGAGAACCATTTACCGGACTTTTTCATATTACATTACCTTCCTTTTATCAATCGTTTCCGCATTCATAAAGAAGAGGCTGCCGGCACCCAGCACGCCTCTTGATATATTTTATTGTGATACGGAATGTAAAGCCACTTCTATCATATCATGAAATGTCGTTTGACGCTCTTCCGCTGTCGTTTCTTCTCCTGTTAATACGTGATCACTCACGGTGAGAATTGACAGGGCTTTTCTTCCGTGCTTCGCTGCTAATGTATACAATGCAGTTGTTTCCATTTCAACGCCAAGCACACCGTATTTTGCAAGTTTTTCAATTTGCGAATCGTCGTTGTAGAACTGGTCAGCTGTAAATACGCTTCCTACAGTCACCGGCACACCTTTATCCTTTGCGGCATCATAGGCATTTTTTAAAAGCTCAAAATCTGCGCAAGGCGCAAAATCAATGCTTCCAAAAGCGACTCTGTTCATTTGTGAATCAGTTGAGGAGGTCATCGCCAAAATGACGTCTCGCACTTTGACATCTTTACGAATAGCGCCGCAGGAACCAACTCTTATTAGATTTTGCACATCGTAGCTTTGAATTAATTCATTCACATAAATTGAAATAGACGGAACTCCCATTCCCGTGCCTTGTACTGAGATTTTTTTACCTTTATATGTACCCGTAAATCCATACATGCCTCTGACTTCATTGTAGCATTCTACATTTTCAAGATACGTTTCTGCAATAAATTTTGCTCTGAGAGGATCTCCCGGCAAAAGCACTGTATCCGCAATTTGTCCTTTTTCAGCACCTATATGTACACTCATCTCATATCCTCCTGTAAATCTAAATTATCATCCAGCCCGTCCATTTTACAACGAATGTCATGATGAAACAAACTTCAGCATTGATTATAAAGGAATATGTCGAAAAAAGAAATGTTCGAGGATCTGTTAGGCACTTCCTCAGAAAAACGGATAATCGGGGTGTTAATTTGAAAACCTAACCGCAGGAAGGAGGGGTAGGACATGGGTAAAAAACATCGTAACCGGATCACCGGCCAAAAAAAGAACAATCATATACCTGAAAAAGATATCATTGCAGCTGAAGAAGCACACGGGAAAGAATATTCTGCTGCCAAACGCAAGCCTTAAAACTGCAGAAAACTGCGGGTTTCCGCAGTTTTCTTTTCATTATGTCGTTTGTACAATCAGACGATTGATTTTCCTCCAGCCGGCGGGAAGCAGTTGATAATATGTTTTCCCTTTTCTGCCTTCATCAATCAGGATCACGTCCCCTGTGGCCATGAATCTTGCATCATAATCACTCGGAACAGTGTCGAATACATTAAACAAAGAGAATGCTCTTTTCAGCACGTCTTGATGATCGCTCCCGTTCAGTTCAGTTCGATAGACGGCTCTGTAGCCCTTTTTTTCGCCAAACCGGGGTGTCTGAAATATTGTCACGTCATAGGAACAAGACTTCTTTTTAAACACGGATAACATCATCAAGATCCCCTCCCTTTTATTTCTATAACATATTGGCGTTTTTGCTGTGTTTTCCTCTCTCTATTTTTGTCGAAACCGCTTAATCTTTTCGTCAAAACCTTTTACTAGGAAAAACAGAAGCAAGCCGAGACTGAAGCCTCCTAACACATCCGTCAAAAAATGAACCCCCAGATAGACTCTGCTTATGCCGACCAAAACAGTAATTACACCGGCTATGATATATACCATTTTTTTATGCTTGGACAAAAACGGGAGGTGTTTCACTAAAAAGTAAGCAATAACAGGATAGACACAAGCAGCATTCATGGAATGGCCGCTCGGAAAACTGAAGGATGATTCATGAACCAGCGGTGCAAAATCAGGCCTCACTCTTTCGATCCATTCTTTTAAGACTTTGTTTAACAGCCGATCTGTGCCGAATACTAAGAGCATCAACAGGCCGTCCCATGTTTTTCTGTAGAAAAACATGCCTGCTCCAATGATGACAATTAGAGGGAGCAGAAAAGAAGAAGCACCAAGATGCGTGATCCCCGTCATGACTTCATTAAGCCATGGCTGACGGATCAAAACAGCTGCCTTGCTTATTGCTTCATCTGCAGATTGAACAGCATTTGTATGAATGGCCGCAGCTAGAATGAGAAAGAAAAGAAACAAGCTAACGGGCTTGTACAATTTAACCACCTCAATTTTCACAGAAGTCATAGAACATGAATAATAAAACCGGAGCTGACCGCTCCGGTTTTAAGCCTCACTCATCTTCATCCAGCTCTTCATCTATCATACATTTTTCTATCAAATAATCAAAGGTAATATCAGCGATTTCAAACAGCTCATCCTCACTCGGTATGTAGCCCCGTCTTGCAAGCTCTCTGTAAAAAAATTCAGCGATTTCTTCCGTATCAATCACAAGATCTATTTCTTTCATCTCCGTACCGCCTCCTTTTTTATGTTTTATGAAAAAACAGGCTGAATTATACCCGGTGTTCTAAACAATTCTTTCAGTCATATATTGAATAAAAAACGAGCCATGGGAGGCTGACGCTATGATTGCTAAAATGATGGAAGCACTGGACGGAGAAAGATTTGATATCATAATGGAAAAAACGCTCAAAGGAATGACGCGTGTGATGATTTGGGGCTGTCTGCCATATTTTTTATATGTCTTGATCCGTATGTTCACAAACTAACTGAAATGCTCTTTTAAACTTTCCAAAACAAACATCATCATGTCTTTATATTCTTCATCATGAAACATTTCGTACAGAATTTTGTAGTCATTATAAATATCCAGAAGCTCATCAACAATTGACACAGCAAGGATGTGAAGGGTATCTTGATCTTCATCATCGCCTTCAAACTGAAGAAGAGCAGACGATGCGATATCTTCGCCGATCTCATGGCCAGTTTCTCCGACATAATGGACAAACAACAGCTGATGCACAAACTGGTCCATTTCATATTTTCTAAGCACCAGCGTGAGATCCTCTTCCTCCGTTTCAAGCCACTCTCCATCCTTTAAACGGGTCAGCTCATAAATGATATCTTCCCAGCCATCTTCTAAATATCTCCAAATTTCTGTTCTATGGCCGATAATGCGAAAGAGTTCTTTTCCATAATCTTTTACATAAACAACGTCCCCAATAAGGAATTCATACTCAATATCAAGCTTCTCCATGTCGACAATGACACCCTCATAATCTTTATAAAGCTGAATAGATGATTCAAAGTATAAAACTTCGTTATGATTGACTTCATAAAGATAGTGTTTATCAATTTGGTGTACTTTTGTGATGGTGCCGACTGTTCCATACATAATGACGACTACGATATCCCCTACTTGGAATTTCGGTTTATTTTGCTTCATGGTGTCTCCCCCTCGCCGCAACATTTCTCATACGCTATCGTATGCCGGGTGAAGCCAATTCGCATGGGCATGAAAACCAAAGGAAATATCCAATTATGGTATGGGGGACATAAAAAAATCCGCAGTTATCTGCGGATGAAACAGCTATTATCTGCCGTGCACTTCAGACTCGTATTGATCCCAAGCTTCATCAAACGTCGCCATCGTGTGAAGGTAATCAGCATTCAGCTCCAAATATGAACTGATTTCATGATAATCGGTAGATGTTTTTGGAAAGCTGTGATCCTCATACGCCTGATTGGCAAATTCACTGATGCTGTCCTTCGGCTTAGGGTGTCTGTATTTCAATAAATAGTGATAAAAGGATTTCATGGGTTTCCCCTCCTGGTGTCTGTCTTTTGTTGTTCTATTATACAGTTCAAGTGTAAAATTACAACAAAAGAATACTGAAACATGACTCAGGAGAAGTCAAAATAGTTGCGTTTCAAAATTCTTTCTGTCTCCATGAGCTGCTGATATGTCAGGCTTTCAGGCAGTTTTTTTGTTTGAATTAAAAGCAGCTGATCCTCAATCTCCTTAACCGTGTTTTCCTCTTGATAGGTCATACCGCAGGAAGAACATACCATGGCAGGGGTGTCTGTCAGTTCTATAGCCCTCGATCCATCAGGGAGCTCCCAGTACACCGTGTTCCTGCCGGGCACCGCTTCAAGCTCGCCGCACCATTCGCATGTTTTCATGAAGAATCCCCTCCGCATTCAGTCTCTTTCTGTTTTTTCTGCTGCGCCAAAAATTTCTTTTCTTTGAGCTGATCTCTTTTCTCACGCCGATTTTTTAATGTTTCATGCTCCGGATTTGCGATGTATGCCTCTCTCCTTTTGATTCTGTCTACATTTTCAGGTGTAAACGAAACCTCTTTGTCAGCAAAAATGGCACTCAGCCCGATCGGCTCCTTTTTGTCAGCGGTTTCAGGGAAAACGGACTCAAAATAGGCGTCTGCCTGATTGGGGATATAATTCTCTGGTTCCGGATATGACGTAATCACACCTTCAAAATTTCTTAAGATCACTTTGTCAGGACTTTGTGACAGGACATAGTTTGGCTGCAGGGCGATTTTACCGCCGCCGCCTGGTGCGTCAACGACAAAGGTAGGAACCGCATAGCCTGAGGTATGACCTCTCAGCCCTTCAATGATCTCCAAACCTTTGGAAACAGGAGCTCTGAAATGCCCAATTCCTTCTGACAGATCACATTGGTAAATATAATAAGGACGGACTCTGATTTTTACCAAGTCATGCATGAGCTTTTTCATAATTGGAACCGAATCATTAATACCTGCTAATACGACAGCCTGATTTCCGACCGGCACTCCCGCGTTCACCAGCTTTTCACATGCCTCAACGGATTCTTCTGTCATTTCGATGCTTGTGTTAAAATGGGTGTTCAGCCAGACCGGATGATATTTTTTCAATATCTCGCACAGATGATCGGTAATGCGCTGCGGGAAGACGACGGGCGCTCTTGTTCCGATTCTGATGACTTCCAGATGCGGAATGCTGCGCAGCTCTTTTAAAATATATTCTAAAATTTGGTCGTTGATGAGCAGCCCATCACCGCCTGAAATTAAACAATCACGGATTTCGGGTGTTTCCCGGATATAAGCAATTGCAGCATCAAGCTGTTTTTTGGGGACTCCCATTCCGATTTGTCCGGAAAAGCGCCTTCTTGTGCAGTAGCGGCAGTACATGGAACATTGATTCGTGACAAGAAACAGCACACGGTCGGGATAGCGGTGTGTCAGACCGGGTACCGGTGAATCTTCATCCTCATGAAGCGGGTCTTCCAGATCGTATTTTGTTTTGTGCATTTCTTCAGAAAGCGGCACAGACTGCATGCGTACCGGGCATCTCGGATTGTCGGGGTCCATTAAAGAAGCATAGTAAGGTGTAATATTTAAGGGGATCGTTTTGGTAGAAATTCTGACGCCTTCCTCTTCATCCTCGGTCAGATTGATGACTTTCTTTAAATCATCTAACGTTCTTACAGTGTGTGTCAGCTGCCAAAGCCAATCGTTCCATTTCTCTTCCGGAACGTCCTTCCATAACTCGATCTCCTTCCAATGCCGTTTCGGTTTATACCATTTGTTTTTCAAACGAATTCCTCCTCGCGCATATTTTGACTTACAGTTGCTTGCACCAAATATTCATGTTTTCAAGGCCTTCGGCTATAAAGCAATTATTGATCAGCCTTCCTCCATACTGATAACCTGAATGGTACAACACAGCATTCATCCCAAAAGACGAAGCACGGGCGAGAGAAAATACATGAAAGATATCCTTTCCAGCCATTTCTTTTTCTAACGCCTCGATTAAATAGCTTGTTAACGAATGGCCGCGATATTCCGGCAGCACAGCGCAATCGGTTATTTCTGCATGCCCAAGCTCTGGATTGATTTCTGCGCTTGCTGCGCTGATCAGGCGGTCATGATCAAGCATGATATAATACACCGTATTTGTATTCATCGTCTTTTCAATATAAGCGGGGTCAAATACCGGGGTTGGGTACGTGCGGAATACTTTTTTATACAGCATCGATAGCTGGTACATGTCGTTTGTTTCTGCTTTTCTCATCGTAAAAACGGGTGTACTGTCGTTGCGAAGACGGGGCGCTGTGCGATATATGGCTTCGATGATCTCCTGTTCCTCTGTATAAGAATCTGTTTGTCTCCGGCTTTCTGAAAGGTAACGTACCATGACACAAGCCGAATGGCCGAGATAATAGCCCTTTAGATAGCCCTCCGGCGCAAATAATTGTTTGGCAAGCATTGGCTCATCATGCTGCTTCGCATAGACGATGATTTTTTCTGCATTCTCTTCTTTTGCCGCTGCCACGATATCCGGCAGGGCCTTCTCAATGGCTCCGTCATAACGGACCACTCTGATTCGTTTATTAAAACCGTCATGGTCCAAAACTGCTGTGACACCGCTACTCTTTATTGACTTGAGCATCCGCATCCTCCCCATCTGTATGAAGCCCGCACCAATCCATGACAAAAAGTGCAATAATTTTAGCAGATTCTATCATGGCTTCAACCTCAATGTATTCATTGGCCTGATGAGCCGTTTTTGTTTCCCCCGGCCCGAAAACGATTACTGGTGTATCTCCTGCATGGTACAAAAGCCCTCCATCCGTTCCCCACGGGGAAGCCTCAATAATCGGCTCTTTCTGTTTCATTTTTTGATAGGCTGATTGCAGCACAGAAATTAAAGGGTGATCATCAGGTAAATCATTCGGTAGCCATTGAGCGCCAAACCATTCTACTTGTACGGGATGACGTTTAAACCATTCGTCATGGTATTCTAAATCCTTCAGCCAGTTTTCCAATTCAAGTTTTACAGCTTCTGGTTTCTCATGGGGAGCAATTCCGCATCTCCCTTCTATGACGACACGGTCTGCAACTGAAGATGGCCAGGCACCGCCTGAGATGGTGCCGATATTCACCGGTACCGGTATTGGGATATTGTCATACAGCGGATCTGAAATTCTCGCATTGCGGACTTTCTCCAGCTCTTGTATCGCTGTGATAACGTGCATGCTTTTTTCAATCGCGCTTACCCCTTCGTAGCGTGTGCCCCCATGTGCGGATAATCCCTTCACAGTGATCCGAAACCACATCGAACCCTGCTGCTTAATAAATAGTTTCATATTCGTCGGTTCAGGAATCAGCGCCCCGTCAGCACGATAGCCTCTCATGATGGCGGAAAGTGTACCGGCGCCGCCGCACTCTTCATCTACAACACTCTGAAACAATACATCTCCCTTCAGTTTGACATTGCAGGCGTGCAGGGCTTCTAAAGCAAAAAGAAGGGCTGTATTGCCTCCCTTCATATCCGTTGAGCCGCGGCCGTATATTTTACCGTTTTCTTCGACAGCTTGATACGGTTCATACTTCCAATCCTTTACGCTTCCTTCAGGCACAACATCGATATGGCCGTTCAAAATCAGGGACCTGCCTCCGCCGGCTCCCGTTTTTTTAGCCACGATATTCGGGCTCTCATGAAAATCGGATCGGTTAGATTTAAAGTAGGGATGCTGTTTTAATTGCTTTATGCTTGGCTCCCATACATCAATGTCCATATGAAATTGCCGCAGCTTTTCAAGCACAACAGCTTGGGCGTTAAACTCTGACCCCAATGTGCTTTTTTCCCCAATCAGCCTTTTGAGAAGACGAATGGCTTTGGCCGAATGCTGATCAAGCCACCCGATTACTTTTCTTTCAATGTCTTGCATCCTCATTCCCCCTCTTAAGAAAAAGGCATATCTATTTTGATTTCAGCTTCTGTCAGCCTCGTCACCTCATCGATTGTCGAGCCATTCATCAGCTCTTTTAAAATGAAGTGATGGCTATCGACCTCAAGAACCGCTTTTTCGGTAATAATCAAATCTACACAGCCTGCAGCAGTTAATGGCAGCGTACATCTTTCTGTTAATTTAGGCCTTCCCTTTTGATCTGTATGACTCATGACGACAACCACTTTTTTCGCTTTTTGGGCAAGCTCCATCGCCCCGCCCATACCAGGCACCTTTTTTCCCGGAACAAGCCAATTTGCCAAATCTCCTGATTGGCTCACCTGCAGGGCGCCTAAAATCGTAATATCAATTTTGCCTTTTCTGATCATCGCAAAAGACATGGTTGTATCAAAATAAGACGCCCCTTTTACAGCGCGGACAGGATAGCCCGCGGCGTTGCATAAATGCGCATCCTCTTCTCCCTTTTCGGGACTTTCTCCAATGCCAAGGACACCGTTTTCCGCTTGAAACATGACCTGCATGTCAGGCGGCAAAAAGTTCGGTACCAAGGATGGGATACCGATACCGAGATTCACAATCATGCCCTGCTTAATTTCAGTAGCAGCCCGTTTTGCAATCTGTTCTCTTTCTGCTACTCCCAAGCCCATTTCCACTTCACTCCCTCGCTTCGTACAACTCCCTCAACAAAAACCCCCGGTGTGACAATCATTTCTTCAGAAATCTCACCCATCGGAACGATACGCTCAGATTCGGCAAAGGTTCTCCTGGCGGCCATTGCCATAAGCGGGTTCATATTGCGCGCGGTTTTGTCATACGTTAGATTGCCGAATTCATCTGCAATGTAAGCATTGATGAAAGCAAAATCAGCCGTCAGCGCCTCTTCAATCAAGTATCGTTTTCCCGCCACTGTTACAATGTCCTTTTTTTCGCAAACCATTTGATTATCAATGCCCACGTCGGTTAAAATACCGCCAAGCCCCGCTCCGCCGGCGCGAATCCGTTCCGCAAGCGTTCCCTGAGGTGAAAATTGAACCTCTAACGTCCCCTCTGTCATCTGTTTTCCGGCTACAGGATTGGAACCGATATGCGAGGCGATCAGGGTTTTGACCCGTTGATTAACAATAAGCGGGCCGATCCCGATATCCGGGAAACCGGCGTCATTGCAAATCACAGTTAAATCCGTTACACCGCTGTCCAATATCGCTTCAATCAATGAAGGAGGCGACCCGACTCCCCCAAAACCGCCAAACATCAGAACCGATCCATCCCGAACATCTGCAATTGCTGTGTCAATGCTGATTGCTTTTTGAAATGGCGCCATTTAATGTCAATCCTTTTTTAAGTTTTTTTCGACCGCTGCAACTGTTTCTGAAAAAATAGAGATAAGCTCTTCCATTTCACCGTCTGAAATGGTAAAAGGAGGAGCAATAATGACAGCATCTCCTTCTCCACTGTCTATTCCAGCTTTGGAAGGATAAACAATCAGCCCGCGTTTTTTCGCCTCGCTGACAATAATCTGGGTTATCGCCTGCTCTGGCGGAAACACTTTCTTCGTTTTTTGGTCTGCCACAAATTCAATGCCTAATAGCAGTCCTTTTCCGCGCACATCACCTATAATGCCGCTTTGAGATGCCGCCTCATCAAGCTTCTTCTTCAGCGCAGCGCCCTTTTTTTCTGATTGTTTGATCAAGCCGTGCTTTAACACATATCGCAAAACTTCAAGAGCAGCTTTGGCTGAATAGGGATGTGCACTATATGTGTGACCGCTCATAATCACACCTGACCCTTGTTTTATCGTTTCAATAATAGAATCAGATACGACGGCAGCAGCAATAGGCGCATACCCCGCACCGAGTCCCTTCCCCAGTACAGCAATATCAGGTACGGTGTCCCAATGCTCTGTCGCGAGCATCCTTCCTGTTCTCCCAAGCCCCGTCATCACTTCATCTGCAATAAAAAGCACATCGTGTGAGCGGCATACCTCACTTAATCTCTCATAATATCCCGGAGGCGGAGTAATCGCTGCTCCTGCAGCACCAATAATAGGCTCAGCCACAAAGCCGGCGATGAATTGGCTTCCGATTCTTTTGATCATAGTGTCCAGTTCATCAGCTGCAGTCTGAACAAAGTCTTCTTCTGTCTCGTGATTCAGCCGATAAATATGTGGAGCTGAGATAGCTGGATACCGCTCAATGAGATGGGTGAACCGGTATCTCCTTTCATAAAAACCAGACAATGAAAGCGCTCCCAAAGTTATTCCGTGGTAACTGCTCCATCGAGACAAAAAGATGGATTTTTGTGTTTGCTTTTTTTCCTGCCAATACTGAATGGCGATTTTCATAGCTGTTTCTATCGCTTCTGATCCGCTGTTGACAAAAAAAGACCAATTCACATCTCCGGGCAGCTCCTGTGCCAAGAGAGCGGCTAATTGCTCGGCGGGCTCACTCGTAAACTGTGAGCGGTAAGCAAAAGACACCTGATCAAGCTGTTCTTTCAGCTTCTCAGTCACATCACGAACTCCGTGGCCGATATTACATGTCACCGCACCTGACGAGCCGTCGAGATATTTTTTTCCGGTCTGATCATAAACATATGAACCCTTCGCATAACTGACAACCGGATAGGCCGAGCTAAGCTCTGGCTTAATCAAATAACTGCTCATGCTCCCACCTCAAAACCCCTTTTACCATATTGTATGAGTGTCCAAATGGCGGCATGACGTTCCCCGCAAAAACTTTTTCACATAAAAAGAGCCTTCCTAATAGGGAAGGCTCTTTTGGAATTTCAGCATCTAGCAAATAAAAGCGGCTCCAACAATAATTAATAAAATGAACAAGACAACAATTAACACAAATGTATTTGTCCCGCAGCCAAATCCGTAACCGTACCCAGAGTATCCATACATGCTGTTTTCATCCTTTCTTATCACGATATACGGCATTTTATGCGGGCCAAGTCCCAAATGGTTTGTGCAAACGCCTATTTCATGTAAGGAAATAATGAAATACAGTATGCACCCGCTCATATTTTTTAAACGTCAGCTTTTCGTAAAACTGAGTTGCACCGTCAGTGCTTGCAGCAACTAAGTAGGCTGCTTCCATTCCTAGTGATTTGGCGATGGACAGCATTTCTTTCACTAAGATACTGCCGTAGCCCTTCCTTTGAAACTGATCTAAAATTGCCACTTCTTCGATTTTAGCCGTTTTCTCTTGATGATCGATAAACAGCTCGCCGCACCCAATGGGAACTTTCTGTGCCTGGTCGCTGTAACAAACAACAAGAATGATTATACCTGCTTCATAGAAAGGATATTTTCTTTTTAATTTTTGTTCAGCGATTGCTTCTCCAATATAAATGGAATCGTAAATTTTCATAATAGAAGATCCGTCGCTAAGACTTTTCGCCGTCCCCCATGCGGTTAAAGGATGTCCCATCTGCCCCTTCCAGTCACTAAGCTTCATGTCATATAGTAGCTCATCCTCGACGACAAAACCGCTTTTTACAAGCGACTGCTTCAAGCCGAGCGGAAAAACATGCTGCGGCGACGCTTTTAAATGGAGATAATTCGCATCAAGCAGCTTTGGTACGGAGGGTAAAAAGTTAAGTAACCGCTCCAATGGAAACGTATCATGGAGCTGAACAAAGTTATGAGAAAAAATTTGCGGAAGCTGCGGATCTCTGTATACGCTGTAATGATCAAACGATGCCGATTCAGACGTTAACAATATATATTGATGTTCCGTTTTTGAATAATGTCCTGTCATGAACGTCTCCTTTTTATGACCTATACCTTTACTCTGTTGCAATATTCAATTTCTTTATAATCTCATCGTACACCGGATAAAACGGCTTTCCAATTGGAAATTGCTGAATATTTCGGAAAGAAGCGGAGATTGGCTTCTGATGTAAAAAAAATTTCCTTGTTACTTGTTCACTAATCGGGTGAAAGACGCCGTTTAGAAACAAAAACGGCTCGCGTTCGATGAAAAACACCCGTCGGCCAGGTGGATTTTTGATCAATTCAGATCGTTTCCACGTAATCGGCGGCCCTTCCGGAAGCATCTCCATCTCTTCTTTTCCAATTGTCACTATGTCTTTTCTTTGAAATTGATAAAATTGAAACGCATACTGGTCCACAATTCGCCTTTTTTTTCCGGCTTCGATATAAAATATTGCAGGATGGTCAGCTTCCTTTACTAAAATATAATTCGGAATGTTTAAAATTTTGCCAATCTTATATTGGAATAAATATGGGTCTGGAACAGCGACAGTCCGATTTAGATACAAAAAACCCCACTTTTCTCCAACAGGATGCCTTACACCCTGATCAAAAAAATACACATTTTGATCTGAACCTTTTACAAAAGAGCCGTCAATCAAATCGGCGGGCAGAAACCGATATGCATTTTGAAATGAATCTGGGGTTTTATAGGTTGTGTCTAATACTTCATTTATCGGCAGAAATGGGGTAAAGTTGTTGAGTCTCGCCCAAAAAATTGCGTCGCCATGATTCCAATGCTTCATATCATCATCCCAGTAGCCTCCAAATTTATGATGGATGAAATTAAGTAACGAACGGCGATGCATAACTGAGCAATGATCAACTTGAAAAGCGGCCTGATCAAGCACTGCATTGGCATTTCTGTAGAAATGTGAGATTTCCTCTCCCCTTTCGTTTACATGTACAACTTTTTGTTTTGAATAGACCGCCTGCGCTTCAGGCTTATGTGAAAACTCTTGCACCATACGGCTCAGCCGCTCAGGATGATAAACAGTGTCGTCAGTAAGATAGGAAATGTAATCGCCGTCTGCAAATGGGAGCGCACTGTTAATTAATGTGGCATAACGGGCGGTTTTTAATCGATCTGCAGGATGCACGAAACTGTTATGATATTGAATGCGCCGGTCATGGAGATACTTGTGAATCACCGCAGTTGTTTCTGCATTCGAATGATCATCCATGATAAAAAGCTCCCAAAGATCATGCGTTTGCTGTATCACGCTTTCGATCGCTTTTTGCAAATAATCGGGTTTGTTGTAACTTGTTAAAATAATAGACACTTTCTCTCCCATCTATACCGCCTCCCTCCGTCAAACATAAAAACGGCTCCGCAGCAAGCAGAGCCTCTGTCATCATTTAAAAAGCACCCCAGCTTACAACACTTGAGAGTGAAACATGAGATCTCGTGTTATTTAACGGGTTTTGGAAAATAACCAAATCAGTCAGAACTTCTTTTACGATGACATTTTGAAGTGTATCTCCGTTGATCAAATTGACTTTTGAAACCGGTACGCCCAGCTCTTTTGCAAAAACAAGCTGGCGTCTGAGGTCAGATGGATTTCCTTCAGAAGACGATTGACGTATAAGCAGAATCAGCAAAAGCAAAATAAAATGCAGATCATCTTGGTTTTCTTCTCGATCCACTTGTTTCTCTAAATCCAAATCATCCCTCTCCCTTATCCTTATCTCTGTTTCACAATATGTGCGACTTCGATTTATGGTATAGGCTATGTCCACTCCATTAAAAAATCAGCATTTTCCTTAAATAGATGAAAAATAGATCAGGTACGGCGTTCGACTCATACCAAATAACAGCCGGAAGAATATGAATAACGTGAGTTCACTATCGAATAGGAGGTGTGTGTAATGAGCTCTGAAAATGCACAGTTAAAAAAGGATTTAATTAAAGCCGTTTTAAGCCCTTTATTTCCAACTGCAACAGAAGGAGGAGAAAATATGGATAGTAATCTTAAAGCCTTGCTTGATGCTGCCATCGATCAAAAAGTAGATGAAAGTGAAACGGTTACGGCAGAATCTCTTTTAGACCCTTCTCTTCCGGCAAGATGGATTTTTGCCAGAATTACGCCAGGCACTACAATCAGCATTGTGACTGATTCAGGTGACATGATCGGACCGGTTGTTTTCGTTGCTTTCGATCAAGTTCACGGTATCGTCTTTGTAACACAGGAAAGCTCCGTCACTCCGGCAGGCCAAGCTACAACATTAATTGATGTAGACAAAGTAGAAAGCGTTACGTTCTTTTCATAACATCCGATGAAAGTCTTGTATATCCAGTCGGGATACGGAGGAATATACAGTTATTTTGATCGCTGGGCTGAAGAATGTTTTCAGAACACTCATACAGAGTATATGATTGCAGATAAACCTGAAGCAGAATCTTTGATGAAGATCGAAGCGTTTCAGCCGGACTTCACACTTATGATGGTTGGAGACCGCGTTCCTCACGACTGGCTGACCTGGTTAAAGGGTAAGGATATCCCCGTGTATGTTTGGCTGACCGAAGACCCATTTTATATGGATATCAGCCTTCAGGTAATTAAGCTTGCTGACGCCATATTAACGATAGAACAAAATGCAGCTCTCTACTATCAAGAGCTCGGCTACCAGAACGTCTATTATGTTCCGATACCAGTTAACCATCGGCTGTTTAAAAAAATGGGCACCGAACATTCCTATCATTCAAATCTGTTAATCATCGGCTATCCTTACCCTAATCGGGTTCAGCTTACGAAAGAAGCGGTCCATCTGCCATTCACGGTTCGGGTAATCGGCAAGGAATGGGGAAAATATCTGCCTAAAAAAGTGCTCAAACAGCCGCATATTGATGTCGTCAGCACATGGGTTCCACCCGAACAGGCCGTTCATTATTATAATGGGGCAGACATCGTAATTAATGCGCATCGTCCCTATCATTTTGCTTTCAACCAAAATACTATGCGCATCAAAAATGCCAGTTTTAATAACCGAACGTTTGATATCGCTGCATGCGAAGCATTTCAATTAACAGATTTACCCGCGGCGCATCCTTTTTCATCCTTTATTTCTTATCACGGCATGAACGACTTTAAGGAAAAAGCCGCTTTCTATATCAACCACCCTGAAGAACGGCAAAAAGCTGCAGCAGCCAATTATAAAGAGACCGTACCCGCATTTACGTTTGATGAGCTTCCTGCAAAACTAAAAGCGATTCATCTGGCGCTTTCTTGAAAAATCGTTCATTGCTATGAACGATTTTTTTATTCATAGAAAAAAGCAGCTGCACAAGCTGCTTTCTATTCTAGCCGTCAGAACGGTCTTTCAGCTTCCTCGGATTTACCTGTTTATGAAGATCAGGCATTTCGCCGAGATGCTGTGCAATTTGTTCCCACGATACAATTTTGAAATTTTGATTGACGGCTTGTCCGTTATCAATATTTTCGCCGTCCTGCGCCACAAAAATCCCGTACGGATATTTTGGGCCAAGTCCGAAACCGAGAACATCAATACCATCCGTGTCACTAGTACCGTCTATCTTCTCGCCATCTGTAATCTCAAAGTTGGCTACATAGCGATTTTTCCCCTGCCGTTCATACATTGCATAGCTGTTATTTCCTTGACTTGAAGCCATGAGATATCCTTTGCCATTTGGTGCATAATAGATTGTCAGTCCTTCAATATCAGCTGTCAAATGATCTCCTGTCGCACGGTCAACAACCTGCCCCTTTGACCCTCCGCCGGGCTCAGCGTTAAATTTCCAGATGGCCTCATCTTCCTCTGCTATGTATAGGTTTCCGTATTCATCATCCGCAACAAGGCCTTCGGTCTGTGAATTCAACTTAAATTCACGCACCTTTTTCCCTGTTACATAACCCTTTCCACCATCAACAATTTCATACTGCTCAAATTCCCCTTGTTTGCCTGTCACTAATGCGTAAAATGCTCCTGTTTTCTGGCTGTGATACAAGCTGAATCCATAAACCTCAGAAATATTGGTGGAAATAGGATGGTTCGGATCTGTAATGCTTTTCAATTTTCCTTTATCCCCGTCTATTGCATATACTTCAATTGTATTTTTTCCTTCGGACCGGTTGGATGCGGCAGCAATATCAATTTTTTCGCCGTTCAATGGAAAATCATAGCGCAGATCGACATTATTGAGCTTGCCAAACTCATAAGAATGAAGCTGTTTTCCGTCTAAATCATACACAACGAGCCCTGACTTCTTATTTGTTGTAATCAACTTGCTTTTTTCCGGGTGTTTTTCATGAACCCAAATGGCCGGGTCATCTGCTGCATCATCGCCAGATGCGACCGGATCTGTCTCCGTGTGTGCAGTCACTTTGAAATGATGTTCCTCATTCACATAATGAGCCGACACCGAGGTTGCTGTCAGGCTAAGCAATAAACCCGCGGCAGTGCTTAGCAGCATTGTTTTTGGAACCTTCATTTGGTACCCTCCTCTTTTATCACTAACACTACTATTGTAAAATATATACAGGTGATTACCGTGAGGAAAATGAACCTTTTTTTATAGGGTTTCTGACTCATAAACAACTTATTCCCCAAAGAGGTGGTGAGATGACTTTGCCAGATTTACTTTTGCGGAGCGAAATAAAAATATGTTGAATATTTAGTACATTGTTTATTTAGTTTTGTTGTTCCCTAGTTACGTCCGTTTTTCCATTTTCTATTAAAAAAGAACACTTTGTGACATGATCATTCCCCTAAATTTTGTTTTATTGGTTGCTTTCATTAATTCGATTACAAAGTTGAACATATGATGCATGGTAGAGAAACGAGAGTTGGAGGATAAGCCATGCCTAAACAGCAAACAGCAGAACTAAAACCATTTTTCCATAACAAAACAGTTTTAGTCACTGGCGGAACGGGTTCAATCGGGAGTCAAATTGTCAAACGCCTTTTGATGCTTACACCTAAACAGGTGATTGTATTCAGCAAAGACGACAGTAAACAGTATGTCATGAGCCAAAAGTATGCGGAGGATAAGCGGCTATTATTTGTACTTGGAGATATACGCGATCACAGAAGGGTGAATCAGGTGATGAAAGGCGTCGATATCGTCTTTCACGCGGCTGCGCTGAAACAGGTTCCGACATGTGAGGACCATCCATTTGAAGCGATCCAGACCAATCTCATCGGCGGACAAAATGTGGTGGAAGCTGCCCTTTCACACCGAGTGCAGCATGTCATTAATATCAGTACAGATAAAGCAGTATCTCCTGTGAACACAATGGGTGCCACCAAGCTGTTATCTGAAAAGCTGTTTCATCAAGCAAACCGCCACGTCCAAAACAAAGGAACCTTGTTTTGTTCGGTCCGCTTTGGAAATGTTCTCGGTTCCAGAGGTTCGGTCATCCCCATATTATTTGAACAGATGATGGAGGGTGAACCTCTGACCATCACAGACAAAAACATGACTAGATTTTTCATGTCAATAGACGATGCAGCTACATTGACATTACAATCGGCTGCTATTACAAAAGGCGGAGAAACCTTTATTTTCAAAATGGAATCACTGAAACTTGAAGAACTGATTCATGGGTTTGAAGAATATGCATCGCAGCACGGGCTCCCGCGGCCGGCTGCAGTAGAAGTGGGCAAGCGTCCAGGTGAAAAGCTTCACGAAGAATTAACATCTCCACATGAAATTGAATCACTGTATGAATGGGGCAACCTTTATGCGATCCTTCCAGAGCCGGAAAAACATCCTGACTTTCGCAAAGTCAATCTGCCTGGGTATCAATCAGATCAAGCCCCGCTCATTACGAAAGAAAGAATTGCACAGATTATTGAAGAATTGCATCAAGAGAAAAAGGCATAAAAACAAGCCTGTCTATCCATTAGGCAGGCCTGTTTTTAACAGTTTATTTATTAAAGAGATGCAGATAGCTTTCGTATCCTTCTTCTTTTAGCTTATGCTTCGGAACAAACCGCAGCGCTGCTGAATTTATGCAGTAACGAAGTCCGTTTGGACCAGGTCCGTCATTAAATACGTGGCCAAGATGAGAATCAGCAGTTCGGCTTCTTACTTCTGTGCGAATCATGCCGTGGCTCGTGTCCAGTTTTTCTTCCACTTCTTCTTCTTCAATCGGCTTTGTAAAGCTTGGCCAGCCGCAGTGGGAATCAAATTTATCTTTGGATGTAAACAATGGCTTGCCTGACACAATGTCTACATACAACCCTTCTTCCTTATGATCCCAATATTCATTTTGAAACGGCGGCTCCGTGCCGTTATTTTGCGTTACTTCATATTGCATGCGATTTAATGACTTTATTTTTTCTTCTTTATTGTACGCCATTTATTTAGCCCCCCAATGCTCGCTGATAAATCCCGCTCGTCCGGAACCTGTCCGGTAGCGCTGATAATGTGCTGGATTCTTTTTATAAAAATGCTGATGGTAGCCTTCCGCTTCATAGAAAGGTTCAGCTTTTAAAATGTCCGTTACAATCGGATCTTTAAAGATGCCGCTTTCCGCCAGACGTTGCTTGGAAGCTTCCGCAAGCTCCTTTTGTTTATCATTATGATAAAAAATGGCTGCGCGATAGGAACTGCCGCGATCAGCAAATTGCCCTCCGGCATCTGTCGGATCGATTTGCTGCCAAAATAATTCAAGCAGTTTTTCATAAGGGAATACATCAGGATGAAACGTGATTTGAACGGCTTCACGATGTCCCGTCGTTTCACTGCACACCTCTTCATACGTAGGGTTTTCAGTATGGCCGCCTGTATACCCGGACACCACTTTTTCAATTCCCGGCTGTTCGTCAAAAGGTTTAACCATACACCAAAAACAGCCTCCTGCAAATGTGGCGATTTCTTTTTTTTCAGACATACTGGTGCCTCCTTTGTTAATACGTGGTATTATTATATTATAGCATGTAAAAATAGAATGAAAATGATTCTGCTTTTCAATAAAATCTATAGGTTTTAAGCAATATGCTTATGTAATGGAGGTTCACAAATTTGAAAGTAAGAACACAGATGATGTACGATATGGAAACTTTACTCCGTAAAGTCTTTAAACAAATACGCAATGAAATCAATGAAATTTTAGATAAAGAGCTGTCGAGGAATGAATTCACCATTCTTCGGATCCTCAGTGAACAAGGGCCTAAAAAAGTCACTGAATTTGCGCCTATTTTAGAGGTATCGGCAAGCCACATTACGGCTGTGACCGATGCGCTGGTAGAAAAGGAATGGATTACGAGAATCAGATCGAAGGAAGACAGACGCATCATCCGCATTCATATCACTGAAGCGGGCGAAAAAGTCCTTCAGCACTTTAACGAGAAAAAAACGGAATATTTCTTTAAACGCTTTGACTGCTACACTGATGCTGAACTTGCCACGTTAATCGAGCTCTTCAGCAAACTTGATAAAAAACGGTGAAAAAAAGCACATACCGATATATAGGTATGTGCTTTTCGCAGTGCTTCACTTATTTTTCAGTAAACAGCTTCATTGCTTTCCAGCGGCCATATCTATAATACAAAAATGCGGCGCAGCTGCTAAATAAAAAACTCATTCCGATTCCAAGCCCGATTCCTTTTTGTCCAAGCCAAGCTGAAAATAGAGCTGTGAAAGGATATCTCAACACCCAAAACGAGATTAAATTTAATACCAGAACCTGCAGCATCGCTCCCGCGGCCCTGACGATTCCGTTCAGCACAAAATTAATCCCAATAAAAGGGTAGAAAAACGCGATCCACTTCAAATATTGTTCACCAAATGCGACCGCATCAGGCTCACTGATAAATAACCTTATGAGATATTTACCAAATACCCAAATCATAACCGCAATCACCAGCATGCAGGAAATAACAGCCATCACACCCAGCCTTGCAATTGTTCCCACTCTTTTTTCGTTTCCGATTCCAATATTTTGCCCTGCCATACTGTTGACGGCCGTACCGGCAGCCATTGCTGGAAGCGTGATGATGCTATCAAGCCGCTGCACCGCGCCAAAGCCTGATACCACGTGATCCCCGTATGAGTTAACAACACTCATAATCGCCATCATACCGCTTGTAATCACCATCATCTGCAGACCTGCCGGAATCCCGAGTTTCAAAATCAGCGCGGACTCTTCCCACTTGGGCATTCTCGGAATTGAGAATGGCACAAGCTTGTGTTTGACGACATAAAACAACCCATACAGAAACGCAATGCCCTGTGACAAAATCGTTGAATAAGCCGCTCCCGCTATTCCCATGCGGAACACAGAAATAAAGAGCGGCGCAAGCACTGTATTCAGTACAACAGCAAACGCAATAAACCGGAGAGGTGTCTTGCTGTCGCCCAGCGCACGAAGCACAGTACTGATAAAGTTATAACCAAACAAAAATAAAATGCCGATAAATTGAATCTGTAAATACGTCTCAGCAAGCGGTATCATTGACTCCGGCGTTTTTAGAAGACGCAGCAAAAGCTCTGAGAGAAAAAAACCGGCCGCGCCGAATCCGATGCTTAGGCCTGTTAATAAAACAACAAAAGCGTTAATATACGACGCCATTCCTTTTATATCATCTTTTCCTTTTTGCTGAGATAAAATGGTTAACGTCGCATTGTTAAGGCCCAAAATAAAAGACAGCACGGTCAAAACAATCGTGCTTGATACCGCGGCTGCCCCAAGGGCCTTTGCCCCCAGTAAATTGCCGATCCACAAGCTGTCTATAAATTGAAAGGAAACCTGCAATGCGTTTCCGAGCATAATAGGCATTGAAAACAGTACAAGCTGTTTCAGCACGTTCCCCTGTGTAAAATCGTATGCTTTCATCTTTTCTCCTTGTGTTCTCAAATTTTCTTCGGACCGCACGAAAAAAGAGACGTTGTTTCATGTCTCTTTTTTCATGACTTATCGGTTTTTTTTCGGTCTCGCATACCGAATGTAAACACCATCACACTTAGGAACAAGGCACAATAGGAAACATTCAAATACATTTGATCCATATCTTCAGCAGCCAGATGATGATAAGCAAGCCAGCCGAAGTACAGGGAAAATGTAAAGGATAATAAACTGAAATACTGGTAAATCCGTTTCATTTTCAGTCACCTCTATTGTTTAGGATGGTAATAGGAAAACTCAATTTCATCTTTTTCTAAATTTATCTTATCCGCTTTGACATACATTCCATTCGTTAAAGGCATTTCTGACAAACGCACTTCAATGCTTTTATCTCCGGGGTGAACATGGACAAATGACGGCAATTCATAAAAGCTGTCCATATAATTTAACACAAAGCTAATTGGTATACTCAATTTCCCTAACGAAAATTTCGTGACATTCAGCTCTACATCACCGTTTTTTTTCACGGTCGGCTCAAAAGCGATAAACGCATCAATAGACGTGGAAAATGCCTTGATTTTCCCTGCGACATGAACATCATCATCAATCTCTACTTTATAATCAAGCTTGTTTGATGCTTTGTCGTTTAAATATGAGTTAACAAACGCAGCTAATGATTCTTTTGTGCTTGTCACTTGAAATCCATACTCGCTCTCAGATGCATCTTTCACCTGAGCCTGTTCCCCCGGAAGCAAAACAAGTGCCACAAACCCGGCGGCGAGGATAAAATTGATTGCAAGCAATATAAAAAACAGTCGCTTCCACTTATTCATGCTGTCACCCTACTCTTTCGGTAATCCTTCTTTTTTAATGGCTTGATAGACGCGCTTTGCGATAAGAGAATAACCCGTACCATTAGGATGAAAATCATCCTCCTCAGAAATTCGGCTGCTGTCACTTTTTTGATTGAACAAATCTTCGATATGAACGATTTTTGCATGTTTATCTTTTTTCAGCTCTTTTTCAGCAATATGGTTCCAATCCGTGACGACACCATTTATTTCATTTAGTTCTGATAATGTAAACGTAAACGGATTGTACATGCTGACATAAATCAGCTCAGCGTGATCATTCAGCTCGCGAATTTCAGAAATGATTTTTTCAAAGCGCTTTTCGTACGGTTTTTCCGCTTCCTGAAACGGTTCAACGGTTAATTGCAGAAAGTTTTGGCGAAGGATTTTCATCAAATCATTACCGCCAATTGTAAAAAAGACATAATCTGCGTCCTTTATGCCTTTTTGAACCTTTTTATCTTTTAGTTTTTCTAATAAATCATCCGAACAGTTCCCTTTTACGGCATAATTTTTCACGTCGACCGTTTTGACTTGTTTATCTGACCGGATAGAATCCGCCACCTTGCCGACATATCCCTTTCCGTCGGGATCTCCGACTCCTTCTGTAAGCGAATCTCCGACAGCCGCTATGACAATGTGTTCTTTTGTTTTCGTTTCATGGGCTTTTTGTTTTCCCTCAGATGATGTACGTATGCTCGTACACGCAGTAAGAAGCAAAATCAAACTGGCCATGATTGAAAAAATGCGCAGCTTCAATCTTGTTGCTCCTTCCCATTCTACTAGTGGAAAGTGTATCATGTTTTAGAAGATTTGCAAATGCCTAGTCTCTTAGCTTACTTGAGTGTACTGGCTGACTTCACATCGGAAATGATATCATCGTACGGTGTATTCTCCACTCCATTGTAATCTTTCAGCACCTTACCGTCCGGACCTACCAAATAAAAAGAAGATTGATGAATCACTTGGTCCTCTCCCTCCGGCTTCTTTACGATCGCTTTAAAACTCTTAAGTGCGAACTCCTCAATCTCACTCTGGCTGTATCCCGTGAGAAAATCCCAGTTATCAAAAGATAATGGATAATTTGCGGCAAATTTCTTCAGCTGTTTCGGCTTATCGTTTTCTGGGTCAACACTAAATGATATGATGCGAACATCTATATTTTCGGCTTTCAGTTTTTTTTGCAGATCGGTCATATGAGCGGTCATTGGCGGACATATAGTTTCACAATTGGTAAAAATAAAATCCGCCAGCCATACTTCTCCTTTTAAACTCTCTAAAGAAACGTTCTTGCCGTCTTGGTTTTGAAATGTAAAAGGCTCCACCTCGTAATTGAGCGGATTTTTAATCTGCTGTCCTCCGCATGCACACAAAAACAGAAAAAACAGCCCAGCCGTTAACCCCTTGATAACCTTCATGACATCCATCCTTTCCAGCCAGCATAAAAACGCTTTCTAAAACCGTCCTTACTGTCCCATGTTTGTATTCGATACTGAGCAAAAAAAATCCTGCATGCCTCCCCATTAACGATTACAAAGGAGGGCATGCAGGTAAAAAACGGCATGTTACGCGTTGTGCTTTAACACCTCTTGATGAAATACAGCCTGATAATCTGCCCACTTCATCCGCCGCTTCATATAATGTCGGAAAGAATACACTTTTGCCCTGCTGTTTGATGAAAACACTTCTTTTAAGTAGAATTGCAAATGGTGATGTAACATAAAGAAATAGTGCTCATCTTCCTTTAATACAGGTATTTCTGTCACTTTCACCTGAATCCCGTCACCGCGTTTGAACTCTAGGCTTTTGAGTAACAAGCTATCAATCCTCTTTTTTGTTTTTCTTCTATTATATATGATGCCAGCCGGGCTGTCTGTCATTTTGCGCGGTTGTGTAAAAAAATTAGATTAGCAAATGGAACAAGTCCTCATCCTTGTTCACCTCTACATAATGAAACGGTTTTTTGTTCATCCGTTCAATCAGCGGCCCATAATCGGCTTTGTTCTGCAGCTCGATGCCGACAAGAGCAGGTCCATTGCTTTTATTATTTTTCTTCGTATATTCAAACCTTGTAATGTCATCATTCGGCCCGAGGACTTCGTCAAGAAATTCGCGGAGCGCCCCCGCTCTTTGCGGAAAGTTGACGATAAAATAATGCTGAAGACCTTCAAAAATCAAGGAACGCTCCTTCATTTCCTGCATTCTTCCGATATCGTTATTGCCCCCGCTTACCACACACACCACGTTTTTCCCTTTAATTTCATCCTTATACAAATCAAGCGCTGCGACAGAAAGAGCTCCAGCCGGTTCAGCAACAACCGCACATTCGTTATATAATTCAAGAATGGATGTACATACTTTTCCTTCAGGCACAAGGAGAATGTCATCAACGACAGTTTCCAGCGTCCGGAAGGTTTCCTCGCCAATTTTTTTAACAGCCGCACCATCTACAAACTTATCAATTTTATCAAGTGTGACGACATGCCCAGCTTTGTTTGATTCAAAGTAGGATGCCGCTCCCGCCGGCTCAACAGCAATTACCTTTGTATCAGGAGACACGTTTTTCAAATATGTACCTACCCCAGAAAGAAGGCCGCCGCCTCCGACACTTGCAAAAAGAAAATGCGGTTCTGCATCAATGTCGTTTAAAATCTCGACTGCGAGCGTCCCCTGTCCGGCCATCACATCCGGATCATCGAACGGATGGATAAACGTCCGAGATTCAGCCTCACAGCATTCAACAGCGCTTTTATACGCATCGTCAAACGTATCGCCTGTCAAAATAATATCGATAAATCCTTTTCCGAATAGTTCAACTTGAGATACTTTTTGTCTCGGTGTAGTAGACGGCATAAAAATTTTCCCGTGAATGCCAAGATGTTTACACGAAAATGCCACACCTTGAGCGTGGTTTCCGGCACTTGCACACACAACTCCGTTCTCTGTCTGCTCGCTGGAAAGCTGTTTCATTTTATGATAAGCCCCTCTGAGCTTAAAAGATCTGACAACTTGCAAGTCTTCGCGTTTTAAATAGATATTGCATTCATATCTCTCAGAAAGTCTGTCATTCCTCTGCAAAGGTGTGTGAATGACAACGTCCTTTACGTTTTGGTGAGCCTTCAAAATGTCTTTCACTTGGATGAGAGAGTTTTCTTTAAGCAACGGTTTCATGTACAGATTCCTTTCTTGTTTTAAATCCCTATTTAATATGCCATTATAACATGAATATTCAAAAAATAAGACAATTATTTTTATTTAATAATTAAAAAAATACAGACTATGTCCACCACATCTTGTGGTAACTTCTGTTCAACCATTATCCTGCAGAGCCAAGAAAAAAGATGATCGTAAAATAAAGGGTGTTTTCAACCAAAAGGCATGATATAATGAAACCAATTAGAACCAAAAGGAGCCAACTGATGAATAGTGCACCAAAACTCAATACATTTCAACATCTAATCGGAGAACATCAAACTTTTCTGGAAGCGAAGCGAATCGCCAAGCAGTTCTCGTTATCGGAGCTTCCTGTCTTAATAACAGGAAAAATCGGAACAGGCAAAAATCACTTCGCACATGCCATACACTTGGAATCTTCGAGAAGCAATGAACCGTTTATAAGCGTCAATTGCAGCACCCATTCGGAAGAAACCCTTATTCATGAGCTTTTTGGCCCTAACGGAAACACAGGTGTTTTTCAAAAAGCGGTACGAGGAACCCTTTTTCTTGATGATGTATGGCGCATGCCTGCTTCTGTACAAGCTCAGCTGTTAAAAGCGCTTGATTCAGACACGGAGAAACCGCGAATGATCTGTGCTTCTGCAGACCGATCCGTGGAACATACATTCAGGCAAGACTTATTCTACAGACTGAACATTTTAACGCTCACACTGCCCGAATTATCGGAACGAAAAAGCGATATTCCGCTTTTGACACAGCATTTTCTCTCAAATTCTGGTCAGCAATTGTTAATCGATCCCTCCGTTTTTCCCGTGCTTGAGAAGCATGCATTTGAAGGCAATGTCAGGGAATTAAAAAACGCTGCAGATTATATGGCGGCAGTATCAAGCGGGGGAACGATTCAGCCATATGACCTGCCGCCGTATATTAGAGGCACGATAGACGGAAAAACGTCGAAGAAAAAAGCGAAACTGCTGACTTTAATGGAAAAAGCTGAGTTTTTGTTTATTTTGGAAACAATAAAAGTATTGAACGAAAAAGGAGAACCTGCCAGCAGACGGATCATTTCTGAACACAGCAAAAATACTCAAACCTCGTTAACTCCTCAGCAGGTCAGAAGCCGTCTCGACTATTTGGAGAAAAAAGATTATGTCACCAAAAGCCGCGGACGCGCAGGCACAAAAATTACCTTTGAGGGCTTGAGCTTTATAGAGACGTTAAAAAATCAAATGATCTAGCGATCGAAAGGAGAATGCACTTGTTTACAATCAAAGAAGAGATCGCCAATGCGATTACACACGGCATCGGTGTCCTCTTATCCATCCCAGCATTAGTGTTTCTAATCATATTTGCGGCTAATTACGGGTCTGCATGGGACATTGTCAGCTTTACAATATTCGGTGTCTCTATGCTGCTGTTATATTTGAGCTCCACCCTGCTTCACAGCATCACACATAAAAAAACGAAGGACATTTTGGAGATTATTGATCATAGCGCGATTTACGTACTCATCGCCGGAACCTACACGCCTTTTTTGCTTGGGCCGCTGAAAGGCACACTCGGCTTTACCCTGTTGGTTATCGTATGGTCACTTGCCCTAGGCGGAATCGTTTTTAAAATTTTCTTTGTGAAACGGTTTATCCTATTGTCAACCTTCGTGTATTTAGTCATGGGGTGGCTGATGATTATTGCAGTTAAACCTTTATATGCTTCACTGAGCGGAGCGGGATTCAGCCTCCTTTTTCTCGGCGGCATTTTATACTCTGTCGGAACCATCTTTTACATTTGGAAAAAGATCCCCTTCCACCACGCCATTTGGCACAGCTTTGTATTGGGCGGGAGCGCTGCTATGTTTTTCTGCGTGCTCTTCTATTGTGTAAAGGTGCCGTTCCTTTCGTAACAGTAACAGAAAAGCGCAGTCTTCACGACTGCGCTTTTTTTATGCACGTAATTGTTTTTCATTGGCAGGTATATAAGCTTTTGAAAAGGACAATTCAATGTCTGCCGGTTTTAAGCGTTTAAAAAACGAGCCCTTTTGCATGTTATCTGTTCCTTTCGTTTCCACCATCACCAACGGAAGATGATAGCGGGCCGCAAGTTCTACAGGATCAATAGAACCATCTAGTGAAAGAATCAGGCTTTGTCCCTTTTCCAGCTGTTTTGTCACATCTTCATATACCTTTTCTGAATCCCCGTCTGAAATCACATCCATCCGATCCAGCCATTGCCCGATAAAAGGCAAGCGGAACACTTTTGGGTTGGCGATAAAGCCGGCCGGTTCCTCAATATATCCAGCAATTAAGGCCAGTTCAGCCAAACGCAAACGGGGATGCACATACAAAACAGGACCGTGTGGTATTGGCTCTGGCTGATGGATCGTCACAACTGAACCGGAGATGCCGATACAGCCTTCCAAAAACGCCTTTGGCTGTTCGTACACAAGAGTCATCTGTTTTTTGTATGACAGACGGGGATCGAGCATTGTTTGATTAAATAATTGTTTCATATTTTTTAACAGCATATACACAATATAAACCACTAGAAGGCTGTAGCGAACCAATTAAAATCCTCCCGCTTTAGAAGAATTCTTTTTTTCATACATTAGAAATTCGTAATCATACGGGTTTTTTTCGTCTTTGGTCCCCTGCTCAGAAGAAACCAACTTCCAATTGGATTCATCAAATTCAGGGAAGTGACGGTCACCCTCAAACTCGTGATGAATTTTCGTCATATACAGTCTGTCCGCATAAGGGAAAAGGTCCGTATAGAGCTGAGCCCCTCCGATCACAAAGCATTCTTCAGGGCCTGAACAAATGTCCAGTACATCCTTTAATGAACCGACAACCGTGCATCCCGGAAATTCTGAAGCCGGCGCTGAGGTAACGACAATATTTTTCCGATTTGGAAGCGGACGTCCGATCGATTCAAATGTTTTTCGGCCCATAATGATTGAATGGCCCGATGTTACTTTCTTAAAGTATGCAAGATCATTGGGCAAATGCCACGGCAAATCATTGTCTTTGCCGATAAGCCTGTTGGCATCCATCGCAAAAATGAATGAAATCATACGCTTACCGCCCCTTTTATATGAGGATGCGGATCATAATCCTCGATGATAAAGTCCTCAAATGCAAAGTTAAAAATAGAATCAACCTTTCTGGCGAAACGAAGCTGCGGAAGCGGTCTAACATCTCTTTCAAGCTGCAAATTGACTTGTTCAATATGATTTTGATAGATATGAACATCACCAAATGTATGGATGAACTCGCCCGATTCAAGCCCAGTCACATGAGCAATCATCATGGTTAGCAGGGCATAAGATGCAATATTAAACGGCACACCTAAGAAAACATCGGCAGAGCGCTGATACAACTGACAGGACAGCTTGCCGTCAGACACATAGAATTGGAACAGGCAATGGCACGGCGGCAACGCCATTTTATCAATTTCACCAACATTCCAGGCGCTGACGATTAAGCGTCTGGAGTTCGGATTTGTCTTAATATCTTCAATAAGACGGGAAATTTGATCAATGGTTTCTCCATCAGCTCCCCGCCAAGAACGCCATTGGGAGCCATATACAGGTCCAAGTTCACCGTTTTCATCAGCCCACTCATTCCAGATTCGCACTCCGTTTTCCTGCAGATAGCGTACATTCGTATCTCCTTTTAAGAACCACAGCAGTTCATGCGCAATTGATTTAAAGTGGAGTTTTTTAGTGGTGAGCATCGGAAAGCCTTCCCGTAAATTAAATCTCATTTGATATCCGAAAGTGCTGATTGTTCCGGTCCCTGTCCGGTCTTCCTTTTTCTCACCATGCTCTAAAACATGTCTGCATAAATCCTTATACTGTTTCATTTTTTTCATCCTTTAAAAGTAGTCTTCTAGTAGTGTAACACAATAAAAAATCATTTCTGAACCCAGAAATGATTTTTTTATAGTCAGCTGACAACAGGCTTTTCATCCTGTTCTTTTTCTTCATCTTGCAGATCCTGATGCGTATGTGCAATTCTGCTCGCCGCTGCTGCAGCAAGAGCTGCCACAATATCATCCAAAAAGGTGTGAATACCGTCTGGACTTTCATCAAGTTCCTTAATAATTCCAATCTTCTCTTTATCCAAATAACCGAAATTGGTCAAACCGATCGACCCGTACACATTAACGATTGAAAGCGGAATAATTTCATCTATGCCGTAAAGCGGTTCATCTGTTTCAACAAGGTGCTGCAGCGGCTCGGGGAGAAGCTTCTGTTCTGCAAGCTGATCGAGTGCAAGGCCTGTCAAAACAGCATGAATAATTTCACGTTTGTTCAGGACTTTTTCTACATTCTCCATGCAAACACTGAGCGGCAGATTTGGATTGTATTTTTCCTGAAGTTTTTGAACAATCCGTGCAATATCTTCTATCATAACGCCCCGTTTGTTCAGCATATCCTTTGTTATATCGACCATTTCATTCATTGTGTACTTTTTCATGTCTAATGGCATCTCCTTTAGGCACTCATCCAGTTGGGAGGCGTGTTGCGGTCCCAATAAATGCTCCCAAGCTCATGATGTGATTGAAATCCATCTTCTGCTGTATGATAATGAAAATTAAACCAGTAGCCGTCATGAGGCGGGTGGTCTCTTCGCACATGGAATCTGAGAAGATCTTCTCCAGTTGTCCGATTGTAAACGTTGAAAATTTTTTCCGTTTTGCCCGCTGAAGGCATGCTTGAGATCACAACATCTTGGTACGCCTCATCATCTTGCAATGTCGCTAAATAATCACTAATCACATTTTCGATTTTTGGCAGGATCTCTTTCCGGTAGTCATCCTCAATGACAGGAGCGATTCTGCTGCCGAATTTTAAAAAGGACTGATCCTCAGCGCTGTCAAGGAGCTGTTCCTTGTACGATTGAAAAAGCAGTTCAGGATTTTGCCTGTCATCCGACTCATCATCGTACAGGTCATGCTCATCATAAAAAGCGGTGTAATCATTCTGCTCAAGACTGCTCGGCTGTCCGGAAGGCTTGTCCGCCATAAGGGCAGCCGGAGGAGATACGAGCCCGAACGTTACAATGGTAAATAAAACCACAAGGGTCTTTCTCATCCACAATTTCATGACTGCTTATTCCTCTCTATTTTATTGTCATGTTTCTTTTATTTTAGCACATCCAAAACATGCAAGTCATGTACTATATGAAACTGATATGCAAATTAGGAGATTCGTTGCTATGCACTTTGTGTAAAAACGCTTACAATATTCCATGAAAGGAGGCTTTCCGCATGATTGACGCTCTGTTTGCCACAGTTTCACTCTTAACATTATTATACTTTGTCGTCATGGAGGTCACCGATTAACAGAAAGCCCGTGATATGAATCACGGGCTTGTTTGAATGACGCCATAATGGAACAGTGCTGTTTTTCTTTTCATGACGTTAAAACCAAACTGTTCAAACCGCGGACTTTTCCAGTGGTCTTTTAGCACAACGCTTTTTCTGGCGACTCGTACCGCTTCATTGATACATCCTTCGTGTAAAACTGAATCCTCTGCCAAATCACGTAAAGGCGCGATGCCGTCAGAGGTCTCTACAGGTTCATGAAACATTGGATCGAAATAAACCACATCAACAGAGTTGTCAGGAAGCTGTTTGATGTATTCTAAGCAATCACCATTCTTCACCTGGATTCTTCTCATCGCAGCTTGAAGCTCTTCTATACCCGTTTCCCATGAATGCAGCCCCGTCCTCACTAAAACAGACACAAGATGGTTTTTTTCAATCCCAACAACAGAACCCGTTTCGCCTACTGCCATACTTGCGATAATGGCATCTGACCCCAGCCCGAGTGTGCAATCTAAAAACGTATCCCCTTCAGATAATCCGGCAGCCCGAAGCATAGGCTCTTGCTCTCCCTGTAAGAAGCGTTTGGCTCTAAACATCGCTGTATTCGGATGAAAAAAGAATTTGGCACCTTGTTTCGTATACAGCTCAAACCGCTCTTTGCCGACCACAAGCAAATCACGTTCAGCTGACCTCAGCAGGTGTTCAACCGTTTGTTTATTCCGGCCGCAGTATGGCATATTTAGCTCTTTAGAAAGCTGCTTTGCGGTTTTTATGGTGTGTTCAGACGGTCTATAGCTTGTTGTTATCATCTTCTATACTCCCAAAAAGAAAATGCCCGGAAAACGGGCATTTAGCAGTGCGCATCGAAGGCAGCAGTCAGATTTTTCATGATTTCTTCCATATCGTGTCCTTCAATTTCATGACGCGGAATAAAATGTACGACTTCTTTGCCTTTCAAAAGAGCCATTGATGGTGAAGAAGGCTCCTGGCCAGTAAAATACTCACGCATTTTCGCAGTAGCTTCTTTATCTTGGCCCGCAAAAACAGTCACCGTATTGTCAGGTGTTTTGTCATTCTGGAGGACTGCCTGTGTAGCCGCAGGACGCGCAAGGCCTGCCGCGCAGCCGCATACAGAGTTAACGACTACAAGAGTTGTGCCCTCTGCCTTTTCCATAAAGTTTTCTACTTCTTCTGCTGTTGTTAACTCTTCAAAACCTGCTCCAGTCAGCTCGCGGCGCATCGGTACGACAAGCTGGCGCATGTATTCTTCATAAGCCATTGACATAAAAAAAGCCCCCTCTAGTATCCTTCATCTGAAGTAAAGGATACTATAGAGAGGGCCGGATTTCAAATGTTCACGCCTTAAAATATAGAAGTAAGTGTCCCCAGCTGTCTAGATTTTCATAATACCGCCGGTGTTGGCACTTGTCACAAGTTTAGAATAACGTGCCAGGTAGCCGGTTTTCACTTTCGGTTCAAAACCTTTCCAGTTCGCTTTTCGTTTTTCCCACTCTTCTTCTGGCACTTGTACATCCAAGATACGTTTTTCAATATCAACGATAATATGGTCTCCGTTTTCAACAAAGGCAAGTGGCCCGCCCTCAGCGGCCTCAGGTGATACGTGGCCGATTGAGAGGCCACGGGAGGCTCCGGAAAAACGTCCGTCCGTAATCAATGCCACTTTTGGTCCGAGTCCCATTCCAACGATTTGGGATGTTGGCGCCAGCATTTCCGGCATGCCAGGTCCGCCTTTTGGCCCTTCGTATCTGATAATGACAACGTCGCCTTCTTTTACTTTTCGGTTGATAATGCCGTCAAGCGCCTCGTCCTGAGAATCGAATACGACAGCCGGCCCTTCGTGTCTTGTAATCCCATTCTGTACGCCGCCTGTTTTAATGATAGCGCCGTCCGGAGCTAGATTACCGAATAAAACAGCAAGGCCTCCCTTTTCAGTGAATGGTTGATCCAGCGGGTGAATGACGTCATAATCCTTTACTTCATGTCCGGCAATGGTTTCTCCAAGAGTTTTTCCTGTAACAGTCAGCGCGTCTAAATGAAGCGCTCCTTCTTTCTTGGAAAGCTCATTCAGAGCCGCTGACACGCCGCCCGCTTCATGAAGATCTTCAATAAACACATCCGATGCAGGCGCCAGCTTGGCCAAGTGCGGCACGCGCTCAGCGACTTCGTTAATGCGTTCTAAAGAGTATTCAACGCCGGCTTCGTTTGCAAGGGCAAGGGTATGAAGAACGGTATTTGTAGAACCTCCGAGCGCCATATCGAGTGCAAACGCGTTATCAATCGCTTTTACTGTAACGATATCACGCGGTTTGATATCTTTGCGAATCGTTTCCATTAATTGCGCAGCCGATTTTCTTACAAACTCTTTGCGTTCCGGAGATGTCGCCAGAATGGTTCCATTACCCGGCAAAGCAAGACCAAGTGCTTCTGACAGACAGTTCATTGAGTTCGCCGTAAACATGCCTGAGCAAGATCCGCACGTTGGGCATCCGAACTGCTCTAGTTCTTGAAGCTCGTTTTCGTTGATTTTCCCTGCTTGGTAGGCGCCTACCCCTTCGAATACTGAGGAAAGGGAGATTTTTCGCCCGTCACTTGTTCTTCCTGCCGCCATCGGTCCACCGCTGACAAAAATCGTCGGAATGTTGATGCGCATTGCCGCCATAAGCATTCCCGGTGTGATTTTGTCGCAGTTCGGAATACAGACCATTCCGTCAAACCAGTGTGCGGATACAACCGTTTCCACAGAGTCTGCGATAATTTCACGGCTTGGCAGCGAATATCTCATACCGATATGCCCCATTGCGATGCCATCATCTACCCCAATGGTATTAAATTCAAACGGCACGCCCCCTGCTTCTCTGATTGCTTCTTTTACGATTTTCCCAAACTCCTGCAAGTGAACATGACCGGGAACGATATCAATGTATGAATTACACACCGCAATAAACGGCTTGCCGAAATCCTCTTCTTTTACTCCTGCTGCACGAAGCAAACTGCGGTGCGGAGCTCTATCGATTCCTTGTGTGATCATATTACTGCGTAATTCTGCCATGGTGATCCTCCTAAATTCTTTCAATTGTTTGATTGGATTTTATTTTGAAAATTTTCAGTTTATTTATGAGCTGTTTTTGCAAATAAGATAAATTCAGGCCGCCCTCACCTTGTTTTGTTCTTTCGTGTTTTTATATTTATATAGCTTTTCTTTCGATTTGAACCCTCCAACTATTAATATTGTTACTTACTATAAATAGTTTTCGGATATTTTTCAACAATATTCGAAATAATTTTTATAAAAAGCGAATTCACATAAAAAAAGGTGCATGATCTGCACCTTTTTTATCTCTATTCGCCTTTTTTTCTGCTTTCCGTCATTTGTTTCCAAACAGAACCTTTTGCTTCTTCTCCATGCTCAATACGTTCAAGCGCCATTTTGACTTGAAGGCTGACCTCAAATTCGGGGTCATCTTCGGCAGCGCGCAAAGCTTCAATTGCACTTTCATCGCCGACTTCGTACAGGAACATGGCCGCACGCCAGCGAACAAGCTTGCTGGAGTCGCTTAACGACTTGATCATAGCGGGAATGGCTTGAGGATCGCCGATATCAGACAGGCAGTCTCCGGCCGTTCTTCTGACTGATACAGCTTTGTCCTCAAGTGCTTTATACAATAGAGGAAGAACATCAGGTGTTTCAATCATCCCTAAGTACACAACAGCCTGTCTTCTGATGGACACCTTTGGATCATCCAATGCCTTCTGTAAAACCGGGATATCCTCTTCTTTCGGATCCATCTGTTCCAAGTGTGCATAACGCTTTTTCCAGTCCTCATCATCTAGCATGTCAAGCGTTACTTTATACGCTTTGCGCTGTACAGCTTGTTTTGCTTCGCCCTTTCCTTGAGCGGCTGCTTCAGTCAGTCGTTTCAGCCGTTCATCACTGTATGCCGCCTGAAGCTCTTCTGTCACATCATGGCCGATTTCATCAAAGTCACCGAATCTGACACCTTGTTCTTTCCAAGCCCGCTCAAACACAACATTGGAAGCTTCAGATCTAAGTTTTAAGATCGCCTGCTGAAAGCGTTCAGGTAAGCCGAAGCGTTCTTCCCGCTCTCCATCGGTTAATTTAACTTGCATAGGAATGCCACTGAACATCTGCACAAAAACTTTTACCTCTCCAAAAGATTCTTGATCAGAACGATTTTCTTCTCCGCTTTCAGCACTTTCCATCCCAAATGCAGTGCGGACTTGCGGTAATATGTCTTTCCAGTCGTATCTTGCATTCCGTTCAACAGCAAGAAAATCTGCGACGTGATATACCCCTTTAACTCCATCTATTTTAAGGATTTCCGCTATAACAGGCGGTGCGCCTTCTGCTTGCTCAGGTTTATAGTTATTGCTTTTGCCCGCCGGAAGCTCTTCCGTTAAGATGACTTTCATTGTATTCGGGCTTGGTGTAGGTTCAATTGATTTTATCTTCATGATCGTCCTCCTATAGCATATCTGTGACTTATTCTATCATAGTCGCTCCAAGCCTTCTATTACGACGTTTCGGCATCAATCCCGGGTATGTCTTTTTCTAATTGGCGGACAAATTGAAGCATAAAATTGTGTCTTTCTTCTGCCAGTTCCCGTGCAGTGTCTGTATTCATCATATCTTTCAGCCGCAGCAGCTTATAAAAAAAATGAGCGTAGGCGCTTTGATCATCTCCATAAAGGCCATGCCCGTTTGCGCCCGCAAACATGAAAGCTCTCGCAATCCCGACAGCACCAATCGCATCAAGTCTGTCAGCATCCTGTACGGCTTTTCCCTCAATTGAGAGCGGCTCCTTCGCCAGCTTTTCCCTGTCTCGAAAGGACATCCTTGTTATAATATGAATCACCCTGTCAGCATTCTCTTTTCCTACTCCGAAAAAAACGAGCTGATCATATACTTCGTTCACAGAAAGCCTGACCGTGTCAGGCAGCTTCACATCAATTAAATCATGAACCAAAGCCGCCATTTCAACAATGAACAAATCCGCTTTTTCCTTTTCTCCAATATAAGCTGCAAGATCTGCTACTCTTGATACATGATGCCAGTCATGTCCAGAGCTTTCGTCAGTCAGGATAGATTGAACCCATGCCCTGATTTGCTCTGCCTGCTTCAATTCCTTCACAAAAACACCCTCTTTTTAGTGCTCTAATAGCTTCACGATAGTGTCTTCCAGCTCTTTCGGATTTGTATTTGGTGAATAACGGCCAACGATTTCTCCATTTCTATCCACTATAAATTTCGTGAAATTCCACTTGATCGCCTTAGTTCCCAGCATCCCTTTCGCATGTTCTGTCAAATACACAAACAGCGGGTGGGCGTTTTTCCCGTTTACATCCACTTTTGAAAACATAGGAAATGTAACACCGTAATTTGTTTCACAAAATTCCTGTATGTCAGCCTCTTCGCCAGGCTCTTGGTTCATGAATTGATTGCAGGGGAACCCTAAGATCTCCAGCCCCTCCTGCTGATATGTATCATATAATTCCTGCAGCTGCTTTAATTGGGGAGTAAAACCGCACTTACTTGCTGTATTCACGATCATCAGTACCTTTCCCGCGAAAGGCTGAAGTGTCATGTCTTTCCCTGTGATTGTACGTACCTTCATATGATAAATAGACATGTAAGTCCCTCCTATGTCCCTGGTGCTGATTATTTTACCTTTTTTAAATCGCAATTCAAAATGTAAACATCAATTAAGAACTCATAAGAAACCTAACGATATAAGCGTCCGTTCATTATCAATTCATATGGCTCATTTTTTATCTTATCATTCTATAAAACATTACAATTCCCTCTGACATCATGGAAAATCATTTTACTGTGAAACCAAAAGGCGTGTCAGTGCGTTTTATTTAAAGAGTTTTCTGTTGTTTCCCCCTCAACACGTATAGATAGATTGAAAATTGGCGTGAAAATTCCTATAATGAAGAAAATTAAACGGGGAAATAATGGAGGTGGCACGTTGCCTATTAATATACCAACACACCTGCCGGCAAAACAGGTGCTTGAAAGTGAACATATATTTGTAATGGATGAAAGCAGAGCGTTTCATCAGGATATCCGGCCGCAAAAAATTATTATATTAAATTTGATGCCGAAAAAAATCCAAACAGAGACTCAGCTTCTCAGATTGCTTGGAAATTCGCCTTTACAGGTTCATTTCACATTTTTAATCCCAAGCACACACACGCCGAAAAATACTGCGAGAGAACACCTTGACGAATTTTACACGACTTTTTCCAATATCCGTCACAAGAGGTTTGACGGCATGATTATCACCGGTGCGCCGATCGAGCATTTGGCGTTTGAAGAGGTTTCATATTGGGAAGAGCTCAAGGAAATCATGGAGTGGAGCAAAACAAATGTCACTTCAACCTTGCATATTTGCTGGGGTGCTCAAGCAGGTTTGTACTACCATTACGGTGTGGAAAAAATTCAAATGCCGAAAAAAATCTTCGGTGTGTTCGAACATACCGTTCTTTCAAAACACGAAAGATTGGTAAGAGGTTTTGACGAGCTATACTACGTGCCGCATTCCCGGCATACAGATATAAATATGGAACAGCTTCAAGCAGTGCCCGAGTTAAACATTCTTACCGCATCAAAGGAAGCCGGGGTGTGCTTAATTGTGTCCAAAGACGAAAAACAAGTCTTTTTGACAGGGCACCCTGAATATGATACAAATACGCTTCTTCAAGAGTATGAAAGAGATTTGGAACGAAACCTTTCTACTGTCGAGGAGCCTAAACATTATTTTGCAAAAGGCAGCAACGAGCCAGTGAATCGCTGGAAAGCGCATGCCACATTATTGTTTATGAATTGGCTGAATTATTACGTTTACCAAGAAACTCCTTATGAATGGGACTAATTTTTCTTTTTTTAGTGATACGCTGAGCAAAAAATATGATAAAATACATCTGATTCAGTCTGCGTATAACAAAAATTTAAAATACTGGAATCCAAATCATTTAAAATTAGCTTAACTTTTTCACTGCATTAATAATTCGATTATGTATTTGTGTTATGTTTATGTATAGACAATAACTCCTTACGATGCATGAAGCTTGCTTGTTGTTGATTACATTGAGGTGAATTTACTTGAATACCAATAAAAGAGTATTAATTTTGACTGCAAATTACGGAAATGGACATGTGCAGGTAGCCAAAACACTTTATGAACAATGTGTACGGCTCGGCTTTCAGCATGTAACAGTTTCTAATTTGTACCAAGAGTCAAATCCGATTGTTTCAGAGGTAACTCAATACCTTTATTTAAAAAGCTTCTCAATCGGGAAACAGTTTTATCGTTTGTTTTATTACGGAGTTGACAAAATCTATAATAAACGTAAATTCAATATTTACTTTAAAATGGGTAATAAAAGATTGGGCGAACTTGTCGATGAACATCAGCCCGATATTATTATTAATACATTTCCGATGATCGTCGTGCCGGAATACAGACGCCGAACTGGAAGAGTCATTCCTACCTTCAACGTTATGACTGATTTTTGTCTTCATAAAATTTGGGTTCACGAAAACGTGGATAAATATTATGTGGCGACAGATTACGTGAAGGAAAAACTGCTGGAGATCGGCACTCATCCAAGCAACGTAAAAATCACAGGAATTCCAATCAGGCCGCAATTTGAAGAATCCATGCCGGTTGGCCCGATATATAAAAAGTACAATCTTTCACCAAACAAAAAAGTGCTTCTGATCATGGCAGGTGCTCACGGTGTATTAAAGAACGTAAAAGAGCTGTGCGAAAACCTTGTCAAGGATGACCAAGTGCAAGTAGTTGTCGTGTGCGGGAAAAATACGGCTTTAAAAGAATCTTTGAGTGCGCTTGAAGCGGAAAATGGTGACAAATTAAAAGTTCTGGGCTATGTGGAGCGTATTGATGAGCTATTTCGGATCACAGATTGCATGATTACCAAGCCCGGCGGCATTACTTTGACAGAAGCCACAGCCATTGGAGTGCCTGTCATTCTGTACAAACCCGTGCCTGGCCAGGAAAAAGAAAATGCAAACTTCTTTGAAGACCGCGGAGCTGCCATCGTTGTGAACCGTCATGAAGAGATTCTCGAATCAGTCACTTCCCTTCTTGCAGATGAAGATACCTTGCATCGCATGAAGAAAAACATTAAGGACCTTCATTTAGCAAACTCCTCTGAAGTGATTTTAGAGGATATCCTGAAGGAATCAGAAATGATGACTGCCAAACAAAAAGCCAAAGTGCTATCGTAATGGCGTACTTGAGAGCATACGAAGATCGTGTGCTCTTTTTATTTATATTCAGCCATTAATAAAAGCGGTTACATTTTTTTATGAAACTTGCCCTTCTTTTGAAAAATAAGCCGTTTCGAAACTTGACGGGTGCTCCCAGATGGTGTATAGTTGAACCATCATTTAACAATGAATCAAAGTTAGATGATGACAAAATTTTTTTTAGCACATGAGTGCTACAGTACTAGGAGGAATTAAGCAATATGCAAAACGGTAAAGTAAAATGGTTCAACAACGAAAAAGGATTCGGCTTCATTGAAGTTGAAGGCGGAGACGATGTATTTGTTCACTTCACAGCTATCGAAGGAGATGGATACAAATCATTAGAAGAAGGACAAGAAGTTTCTTTTGAAATTGTCGAAGGTAATCGTGGACCTCAAGCTTCTAATGTTGTAAAACTCTAAACTCAATACATGATGATGAGATGACAAATAGAGGAGAGGCATTCGCCTCTCCTATTTGATTTTCATCTGGATTTCAATCGCCAAAATGTTTTGTTTACACCTCTGTTCAATCTCTTCAACATACTTTTCCATTGATGGTTTTCCTTTTTTCGCGATATCGGCCAGTTCTTCTAAATCACTGTATATTTCTATAAATGTTTTGTGAAGGATCAACTTCAAGTCTTTATCATCCATAGCTGCGTTCCCCTTCTCTATCAAGATACCTCAAATAGTAAAACGGTCCTATTTATTCTGGTTCAATAGTTATATCGGCTTATTTTTATTTTCTTTTCTATTTTGGTACATAAATTTCAAAAAAACTCTGCAAAATAATGGCGGAGGTGTTTTTTGTGACTTCAGAATTTCATAATGAGGATCAGACCGGCTTTACGGATAAGCGGCAGCTGGAACTAGCGGTGGAAACAGCGCAGAAAACAACAGGAGCCGCGACGAGAGGCCAAAGCAAAACATTAGTCGACTCTGCATACCAAGCCATTGAGGATGCTAGAGAACTGTCACAATCTGAAGAGCTGGCAGCTCTCGATGATCCTGAATTTGTAAAGCAGCAACAGCAGCTGCTAGATGACAGCGAGCATCAGCTGGATGAATTCAAAGAATAAAAACCGCAGCTTCTGCGGTTTTTATTTTTAGTGATTGGTTAAGACATCTCCGTATTGTTTCAACTTTTCACCAACCGTACATTTATTGATACAAAATGAATGCGCATAAGTTTTGCCAAATTCTTTGCGAAACTGCTTCTTAATAAAACAGTCCTTGCAATATTCATCGTGCAGTTCTGTCAGTTCTTTAAAGATCATTTTCTTATCCAATATCGTCATCTCCGTTACGGTCTAATTTCGTGTGGCTTTCTACGAATTGATGGGATAGAATTTTTTTAGCGAGGCCGTCAGCTTCCTGATTGTCTTTTCGTTGTATTGTTTCGTAGGTTGGAGTAAGCTTCAGCGATTCAAGGAGTGCTTCTATTTTGTCCAGCCATTCATTATGAGATGGATCATAACAAGGCCAGCTGCCGTCAAGCTGATTCAGCACAACAAGCGAGTCCCCTTTGATTGTAATTGAATTTCTGCTTGCCCCAAGCTCTCTTACTTCTCTTATTGCTTCATAAAGCGCTGCGTATTCAGCTTCATTATTGGTTTTCAGCCGGAAGCTTTTATTTTTTCTCAAGCGATGCCGGGTTCCTCCCAATGAATAATAGATGACGATCCCGAGACCGGCCAGTTCGCTCTCTTTATCGAAACTGCCGTCAAAATAAACAGTAATGTCATCAGGCTCTTGAGCAAGCTCCTCTGTCAGCTTTTCCAATTCCTTCAGCGTCCAGCTGCCGCCTTTCTCGTCTTCGAACTCTAGCTCCTTCATGTATGGAAAACGGCCAAGTTCTCTGGCGAACGTACGTGCCTGCTGTGCTGTCAGCCAGTCTTCGCTAAAAAATGAGACGGATCCCGTTCCTTTTGCTTCTATTTTCAAATGCGGTCTGAGCTTCATTACAATCACCTTACCATTCATTAGTTGCCGGGCTTATGCTATAATCAAACCAATCTTACCCCGGAAAGGAAGCTTTTTCATCTTGTTTAATAATTCGTTTTGGATCTTTTTTGCGATCATTCATTTTATCATTGTTCTTTTATTTTATAAAGGATTTGGCAAAATGGGACTGTTTGTTTGGATCGGTTTTGCGACAGTCTGCGCCAACCTCCAAGTCGTCAAAACAGTCGAACTGTTTGGCTTAACAGCGACACTCGGGAATGTGATGTATGGCACAATCTTTTTTGCGACAGATGTGCTGAATGAAAAATACGGACCAGCTGAAGCCAGAAAAGCGGTATGGCTCGGATTCTCAACGCTCCTGACGCTGACATTTGTCATGCAGGGCGTGCTGCTTTTCGAACCGGCTTCCAGCGACATATCACAAACAGCGCTGGAAACGATCTTCGGATTCCTTCCGCGAGTTGCGTTAGGAAGTCTGCTTGCCTTTATCTTCAGCCAAACGCTGGATGTTTATGTATATTCGGCAATTAGAAGGATATTTCCTTCTGATCGGCTTTTATGGCTCAGAAACGGCGGCAGTACAGCAGTCAGCCAGTTGTTTGATACATTCATATTCACTGCAGTCGCCTTTCTCGGCATTTATCCGGCAGACGTGTGGCTTCATATTTTTATTTCTACATATTTGATTAAGTTTGCGGTATCTTTAATTTCATTGCCTTATGCCTATGCAGCCAAAAAAATGATACCTAATGATGAAAGGAGTTCATAATGCCTACAGAAATATATGTAGACGGCGCAAGCGCCGGTAATCCAGGGCCTTCCGGTATCGGCATTTTTATCAAACATGAGGGAAAAGCAGAATCTTTCTCTATTCCAATCGGAGTGCATACAAACCAGGAAGCGGAATTTCTTGCATTAATTGAAGGGATGAAGCTATGTGCAACGCGCGGGTATCAATCAGTTTCCTTTCGAACCGATTCAGATATTGTGGAACGCGCCACTGAGCTTGAAATGGTTAAAAATATAACGTTTCAACCGTTTGTAGAAGAGATCATCCGATTAAAAGCGGCATTCCCTCTTTTTTTCATCAAATGGATACCGGGCAAGCAAAACCAAAAAGCCGATCTTCTGGCAAAAGAAGCGATTCGGCTGAATGAAAAGAATTAAATCTTGATCATTGGTTCATCCTAATGGCGAGGTGAACTAACATGAAAAAGAAAGATAAAGGCCGGCTGACCGGCGGTGTTACTCCGCAAGGCGACCTGGAAGGCAATACACATAATGACCCTAAAACAGAGCTTGAGGAGAGAGCAAAAAAAAGCAATACAAAACGCTAGAGAGGATCTAAACGATCTCTCTAGCGTTCAGCTTTTCAAGCATACGCTCAATTCCTTTAATTTGGTGGCGGCGAAGCATGTCAGCCGCCTGCTCCATTTGCAAAGTAAATAAAGCGTCTTTCAGTGTGCAGGCCAGCGGCACTGAGCAATGGATTTCCGCAAGCTTCCTCGACATCTCCAAATCGCTTAAACCTTGCTGAATTTTTCCCTGCTGTCCTTTTGGAAGAAGAGAAAGATTTTCCAATAAACGGTCAATCGTTTCGTATTCACGAATCAGTTTGTAGGCTGTTTTTTCTCCAATGCCTTTGACTCCGGGATAGTTATCACTGGAATCACCCATAAGCGCTTTAATATCAATCAAAGCCTTCGGCATTACGCCTGTTTCTTCATAAAAAGTCTCTTTTGTATAGACTTTATAATTTCCGATTCCTTTTTGAAGCAAAGCAACGCTTACTTTATCCGTTAACAGCTGAAGTAAATCTCTGTCCCCTGTTACCACCGTAATGTCCGCTTCATTCGCAAATAAATCGGCAAGAGTACCGATACAGTCATCCGCTTCATAGCCGGCAAAGCCAATATTCATGATTCCAAGCTCTGCGGCTGCTTCCTTTGCCAAATCAAACTGCGGAATCAGCTCCACAGGCGGCGCGCTGCGGTTGGCCTTATAATCTTGGAACAAGTCATTTCGGTACGTTTTGCTCCCCATGTCCCAGCAGCAGACGACGTGTGTCGGCTGGAATGTTTCCACAGCTGTAATCAAATGCTTTAAAAAGCCGTTGACGCCGTTCGTCGGCACCCCGCTGTCATTTATCATAAAGTTGCGATGTACGGCCGTGGCAAAAAAGGCCCGGAATAAAAGAGCCATGCCGTCAACCAGCAATAGTTTATTATTATTCATCAAATAACTCCCTTTTCTTTCATTCCTTCTATTTTATCATAAAGCAGCCCAAAAATAAAAAACAGTATCTCTTTAATTAGAGATACTGTTTGAATATTTATCAATCGTTGTGTCTTTTGTTGCTGGCGATCAGCTTTTCAGCTTCGCGTCCTGCGTAAGAGTCAAAATGGGTTTGAAATCCGTTTTTCTTTTTGGCGTTGTTATTCGCCTGTGCATTTCTGTTTCCGAGCTTTGTTCTGCCCAACATGAATCCCCCCTTACGTCGGATGCATATAGTATATGCTTCCGGCAGGAGGTTCACTCGCGACAGGATCATCCAGCTTACATGCGGCTTACGTATTCTCTGACCATTTCTTTTGATACAAGCCGTCTTGTCGGGACGATGCCTTTTTTAGCGAGCTGATTCATTTGCTCGGTAATTTCATTAATTGCATCTGTAGTATAAGGCTCATCGTTTCTGCATTTAGCAACAGCTTCTTCAATCGCCAATTCACGCATATTTTCAAGACGCATAAATGCTTTGATATGCTCGTGCTGTTTTGATGAATGTGCTGAAATTGCTTTATGTACCTCTGACATTAATCGTTCATCTCGCTTTTTTCTATTTAGTCTATCATGACTTGAAATACAAGCCAACTGAATTTTACATTTTTATTGTATTGTCTGAATTTTTCCAGGAGATGCACGCCTGATACGCCATTTCAATCTCTTTCGCATGTTCCCCTTCCGCATATCCTCTTAAATATGTCTCTTTTTGATCCGTTATTTGCGCGATTGCTTTTTCACCCATATCTTCCTGTAAGCGTCTGAGGTGAGCAGTGTAATGAGATATCAGGCTTTCTTCTTCATTTTTTATCCATGCCTCTGTGATTTTCGTAAGTTTCATCCGTACAGCTTCGATAAAGGTCGCTTTTCCTTTCTGCTCAAAAAACTGCTTCGGTGATTTGATCTCTTTTAGTTCCTGCTCAAAAGCACGTTCTTCTATTTCCGGTTCAACTTCCTTCAACTGTATGCCGTTCGAATGCTGATCACCCGCATAAACGGAAAAATAACCGTCCTCGTTTAATGTTTTTTGAAAATGATCCAGCCATTCTTCATTGATATGCCGTTCGATGAAACCGCTCATGCGAACATCAAGCGTTTTGATTTCCTGAATATATTCAAATAGATATTCATGTAAGGCTGTTGTCATCGCTTTACTGACGTTCTTTTTCCAATCCCCGTTTTGCAGCCCGGGATGAAATGCCGATTTTAATAAATCATTTGCAAAATATGATAATCGCTGTGCAATGTGATATAGCTGCTCTCTTGTATCTTTTTTTACTTTTTCAATGATGGTTTTTGAGTTCCGCCGTTTCTCGATATCGGCCGCTGTCCGCTCAAATGACAGCATAAGGCACTGTTTCTGCGCTTCCTTCTCTTCTCGGGACTGATGCTGGGATTGGTGAAGCTGAAAAACAGTTTCGCATAGTTTGTCTGCCTCCGAACTGAGCTGCGCTGCTGACGCTTTTTTTACATCCACTTCGATAAACCGGTCTAAGTGTTTTCTTACTTTCGAGAACTGATTATAAAATGACTCCGGTTTTCCCACCAGTTCCTCCTTACTTGATACGGTAAAGAGCTGCGGCTCATAAACCCCTTCTTTTACAAGCTCTGCGCTGACATAATCGGTCACTGTTTCGAGCTCTGTTTTATCTTTTGCAAGGTCTGCAGCATTAATAATAAAAAACATTTTATCCATGCTGAGCGATTCTTTCACAAGTCCAAGCTTTCGCAAAAATGAACGGTCTCCTTTTGAAAAAGAGTGCTGATAATAAGTCATATAAAAAAATGCATCAGCATCTTTGATATATTGGAATGCCAGTTCTGTATGCCGTTTATTCATGCTGCTCGCGCCGGGTGTATCAACGATCGTAATCCCTTTTTCAGTGAGCGGGCATGTATAGTAGACCGTTACCTCTTTCACAGCACAGGCCGTTGTTTCCTCTGCTACATACGGCTTTAATTCAGAGAGCGGAATCGTTAATTTCTTCTGTTCCTGTATATACTGCTGATACTTCTCGTATGCAAGCAGGAAATTGCTGATCAATTTCACGTGTTCTTCCTGCAGCCTGTTTTTTTTGACTGCCTTTTCCCACTTCTCTGTGAAGGAACGGCCTGCCGGCTCCTTTGGTATTCCGGTGAGCTGCAAAATTTCAGCCGTTAAGTCATCCTCTGTCTTAAACACTACATTCGCTGTTTTGTTTAAGTTGCCATTGATTGGCTTTGTGATCTTGTTAATTGTCGCTGTGGTTGGCGTTGGTGAGGATGGCAGCACTCTTTCGCCGACAAGCGCATTGGCAAATGATGATTTCCCCGAGCTAAAGCCTCCAAAAAGAGCGAGTGTAAATTTCCGTTCCTCAAGCCTTTTCACCCTTTCACGAAACGCTGAAGTTTGCTTTAACAACATGCTGCATTCGCCTAAAATGTCAGACAAAGTGTAAAAGCGTTTGATTTGGTCTTGAAGCGGCATTTCTTGTTCCATTTTGATTTCTGATTTCGGCATCGGCTGCGCCGTCAGCTGGCTTCGGCCTTGTTTCTGCTCTGGAGCCGCCACTCTTGTTTTCTTCGATTTAAACCATTCTGTGTCTATATGCATTGGGCATGCGGACTCTTCTTCCCAAATGGCCCACAGGCGATCGGTTTTCTCTCGGGCATTATTCTCTAAACGTGCCTGTTCTTGAAGAAAGACAAGTTTTTCTGATTCTTGGACGAGCCGGTCGTTAATTGTTTGCACATCTTTGGAAACACGCTCTTTCACCATAGCGGAGAGCACCTTTATGATGTCTGCGGCTTCTCTTTTCGCCTCTTTCCGGATGAGCTCTGCCAAGTCTTTTGTATATTGCAATACATATTCAGAGGAAAAGGCTGCACCATGCTTGACCGCGTGTTCAATGATGCTTATATCAAGCGGTGTGCGATAGGCCTGAATCAGCTTTTCACTTTCAGCGGTATAGACATCAAATACCTTGGCGAGTTTATGAAGCGTGTCTATCATATGCCAATCCGCTTCGGCCTCTGTTCGTTTTGCCACATCAGAGAAAAAAGCATTCCGCCTTTTATCTCTTTCCTGTGCAGTTTTCGCTTTAGAAAAGAAAAAGCCGGTTTTAAAGGAAGGCTCTTGTGATTCTAAAAATGCAGCCGCCAATTCACGCATTTCAAAAGGCGTCAGGTTGGCGTTTTTTAAAATACGATTGATTTCTTCCTGCATCCTCTTCTCTGCCTCAGTCATTTGTTTTTCGGCCTCATCCAATTGATCACGCAGCGATTGGACCAGTCCAGTATGGATATTAAGCTGTTCAGCGAAACTCGGAGCGCCTGCTTCGTCTTTCTTCAGCATTTCCGTATGTTCCTTTAGCAGATTACGGACTTTTTGTTCGGTTAAAGCCTGCATATTGCTTTTTGATTGCTGTTCTATTCTGCTTAACTCTTCTCTCAGGGCCCCCATCTGATTGAACGGGTGATCCGGTTCTGTTACTGATGTAAAATAGAGCGCTTCCCTTGAAATCCCTTCATTGCAAAGCATCTCCTCTACCTGCGCTTGATAGTCTCCAAATTTCGTCTCCGTCTCATCATAGCGGTCAATTTGATTGACGATAAAATACACATTCGGAATGCTTTCTTTTATTGATCTGAGAAACTTTACATTTTCCTCAGAGTGCACGTGATTATAGTGAACGACGTAAAACAGCGCATCCGCTTGGTGAAGAATAGAAGCAGCCGATAGAAAATGAGCATCATCTGTTGAATCTATCCCTGGAGTATCAATATACGCAACCCCGGAATCGATCTCAGTATACCTGTCAAAAATTTCGACGCTTTCAATCTGTTCCCCGTCTTTACAATATTGCTGCACCTTGTCTTTCTGGTAAGTCCCTTCCAGCTCAGCACACGCTCCGTCTGTTGTATGAAGCCGAACTCGCTTTTCCCCGTTTCTGATCACAACAAGGTTAGCGCTTGTCGGAATCGGGCTTGTCGGCAAAATATTCTCCATTAACAGGCAGTTCAGCAGTGACGATTTCCCCGCTGAATAATGCCCGGTAAACGCGATATAAACCTCTTCATCAGCCGCTTTTTTCATGACCGCAGCCAGTTTAGCAGCCCTTTGTTCATCTTGATTCTCAATAAATTGCTTATAAAGTTCCCCGGTTTTATGCAAAAGCTCTTTTCTGTTTTGATCTGTCATAAGTCTAAACCCCTTTGTGCCGTTTCAATTGTGAACCTTTTTCGAAAGATCTGAATTCATTCCCTTTTCATTTTACACAAGAATAAACCAAATTTCTTTAGGAGAATAGAAAAAAGCCGCCATTACGGCAGCTTCTATAAAAGAAAATCTGCAACTTTTACAAGTTCCAGATTCATCAAACAGATTTATTAGAGATTCCTTTTAATACAAAACCAATTAATACACTATATGTACAAACCGCTCCAAGCAAAAACAGCATAGTCATTTGCTTCACCATCCTGATTGAGAATCTTTTTCAAATTCATTTTAACATGGTTGAGAATGATTTTCAATCGCTATTTTACGCTGTATTCCTGTAATGCTTTGTCTTCTGCGCGAATTCTGACGCTTAACAACACGGCATTGAAAATGGAAAACAGACACATGGTGACGTATGCTTGATAAAGCAGCGGAATCAGCAAAATTTCAAGTATAACAACGGCATAGTTTGGATGTTTCATCCATTTATATGGACCTTTTTTTACAAGCTCTACACCTGGAACAACAAGGATTTTCGTATTCCAATATGCCCCTAAGGAACAAAGCGCCCAATACCGTACGATCTGTACGCTTAAAATCACTGCAGCGATACCGAGCCACCAGCTGGACGGCTGTTTATTCATCAGCAGCACCTCGGCAATTAAGGACAGGAAAAAAAGGATATGCATCGTAATGATATACGGATAGTGGCTCTCGCCAAATTCAATTGCTCCTTGCTTCTTTACCTTTTGTTCGTTTTGCCTGGCCACTGCCATTTCTGCTGCTCTTTGAACAATGAGAATGGCGATCAACAACCAAAACATGAGTCAGGCCTCCTTTTCCCAGCTGAATAATAGCAACTCTGATGAGAAACCCGGCCCTAATGCGCCAATCATTCCTCGTTCAGCTTCCTTTTTATGTCCGTTCTGCAGATGGTCTTTGATCACATACAAGATTGTAGCTGAAGACATATTTCCGTGCTTTTGCAAAATGCTTTGCGCAGATGAAAGCTTTTCTGACGACAGCCCGAGACTTTTGATGTATGCATCGATCACTTTTTTTCCGCCTGGATGCGCCAAAAAAACACTGATATCATGGAATGACAGCTTATGTTTGTCCAAAAAAATCTGTACATTTGTTTTGAGCCATTTTTCCACCAAGGTCGGAATGTCTCGTGAGAAAATGACTTTGAATCCTTGATCGGTAAAGTCCCAGCCCATGACATCTTCTGATTGTTTCATCAAAACAGATTGGGCGTCCATTATCTTCGGCGCAAGCTTCAGCTTTGACATCCTGCGGTCCGCCTTCTCTCCGCATAATAAAGCTGCGGCAATGCCGTCACCAAAAAGCGAGGTGCCAATCAGATTGCTTTTCGTTTTATCTTCCGGCTGGAATGTCAGGCTGCACAGCTCGGCAGCAATGACAAGCACAAAAGCCTCAGGATACGCTTTGCAGTATTCGGCTGCACGCGCAAGTCCGCTGGCTCCTCCTGCACAGCCAAGCCCCCAAATCGGAATCCGCTTCGTATATGGAGAAAACGGAAGTTCATTCATAAGCCGCGCCTCGATACTCGGTGTGGAAAGACCTGTACTGGAGACGAAAAAAACAGCTTCCACTTTCTCATAAGGAATGGCTTCTTGAAAAAATTCCGGATGAGAGAGGCACTCACGAACAGCCGCTCTGCTGTGTTTCAGTGTTTCTTCTATGTATATTTGATTTTTTTCTTCAAAGCTGTGCCCCTCTTTATACCATTCAATCGGCTTAACAAACTGTCTCGAATAGATTTGCCCGTTTTTAAAGGAGGATAACAGCCGGTCAATATCCTTAAAAGAATGCTGAAACATATAGCGGGCGAACTCGGCCGCTTTCTCTTGGTTTACATTATACGCAGGAAGACTTGTTCCAATGGATAAAATAAACGCCATGCGATCACCTCTTTGCATACATTGTGCCGCAACAATCTTTTTTATATGCAAAAAAACTCCGCCGCGGCGGAGTTAGACTGCTGTTTTTTGTTCAGCGAGGTCAGCTTCTTGTTCTGTTTTTTTAGCTTTAGAAAAAACGTTATATACAATATTTAAGACGACTGCAGTAAAGCTGCCCGCCACAATGCCATTCGTTGTAAGCAGCGTTAAGGCACTCGGAAGCTGTTTGAAAATATCCGGCACAACGGTCACACCGAGCCCCAATCCCACTGAGCAGGCAACAATCAGCAGATTTTCCTGTTTCGCAAAATCAATGCGGCTGAGCATTTTAATTCCGTAAGCGATCACCATTCCAAACATCGCCACCATTGCACCGCCCAAAACAGCGGATGGAATAATGGTCGTAAAAGCAGCGATCTTTGGAAACAGCCCAAATGCCATTAGTATCACACCTGTGACCACAATGACGGCATTTTTTTTGATCCCTGTGAGCTGAACAAGCCCGACATTTTGAGAGAATGCCGTATAAGGAAAAGCGTTAAAAATACCGCCCAGAAGCACAGCCAGTCCTTCAGCTCGATAGCCTTTAGACAAATCTTTCTCTGTCAAACGGCGGTTTGTCAGGTCACCTAAAGCAAAGTAAACACCAGTTGACTCCACAAGGCTGACAATTGCAACGATGGACATCGTAATGATAGGCGCTGCATGAAAAGACGGCGCGCCGAAGTAAAATGGCTGAATCATTTGAACAACTGCCGCATCCGAAACATTATCAAATTGAACTTTCCCCATAAAATAAGCGATGAAGGTGCCAATCAAAATACCGATCAAAATCGAGACGGACTTGATAAAGCCTTTTGTAAAACGGTACAGAAGCACAATGATACTCAACACGGTAAAAGCAAGAGCAAGGTTGGAGAGATCTCCGAAATCTGCACTTCCTTCTCCGCCGGCCATGTTATTCATGGCAACCGGCATCAATGTAATACCGATAATCGTAACAACAGAGCCTGTCACGACCGGCGGAAAAAACGATACGAGCTTTCCAAAGAAAAATGAAATAAAAATGACAAGAATGCCTGAAGCGATAATGCTGCCGTAAACTGTTGAAACCCCATATTCAGATCCAATCGCAATCATTGGCGATACAGCTGTAAAGGTACATCCAAGCACTACCGGAAGCCCGATCCCAAAAAATCGGTTGCTCCACACTTGCAGAAGGGTAGCCACACCGCACATAAAAATATCAATCGATACTAAGTAAGTCAGCTGCTCGACAGTCAGTCCCATTGCTTTTCCAACAATCAGAGGAACAACAATAGCGCCGGCATACATGGCAAGAACATGCTGAATCCCTAAAGACAGCGTTTTGCCGAATCCATTTCTCATGAATGAACCTCCTGTACGAAGGACACTTTCCCTTCTTCTAAAGACTGAATTCTTGCCAAAGATTCCACTCGGTAGCCCAGTTTCACAAGTTCATCTCTTCCCGGCTGAAATGACTTTTCAATAACAATGCCAATTCCCGCAATAGAAGCTCCCGCTTGCTTCACAATCGACACAAGCCCGTGCGCTGCCTGTCCATTTGCCAAAAAATCATCGATAATCAGCACATGATCCTGATCCGACAGGTGGGTCCCAGACACTGCGATTTGGCTTTCTGTTTGTTTCGTAAAGGAATAAACAGACGCTGTCAGCAAATTGTCGGTGAGTGTTAACGATTTATGCTTTCTCGCGAAGACAACTGGCACACCCAGCTTCAAGCCCGTCATTACAGCGGGAGCGATACCTGATGATTCGATTGTCACAATTTTGGTAATACCGTCTTTTGCAAACCTGGACGCAAATTCGTCACCAACTCTCTGCATAAGCAGCGGATCAATTTGGTGATTCAAAAAAGAATCCACTTTCAATACCTGATCAGATAATACGACGCCTTCTTCCTCTATTTTCCGTTTCAGTGCTTCCATCTTGTCTTACCTCCGTTATGAGAATAAAAAAAGCATTGCCCGCTCAAATAAAGAGCAAGCAATGCTGATATCACAAAAAACCGTACACGTGCGGTTCCATTGCTCACCCATAGTCGGACATTTACGGTGCCCGGTAGAAACTTGCGTGCCATATCCACGCGATTATATGAGTGTTCCTATTATATTGTAATAAATTATATCAAGATTCTAATCTCTTGCATAGGCTGAAAATAAAAATTCCCGAACTTTATTTTTGTTTTTTTAGATATCATTCGTATTTCAAGGGGATTCGATATAAAAGAGCCTGACGACCGCGCCGCCAGGCTTTTGATTATGACAGATAGAGATTTGAATATTTGTTTGATAAATAATCAATTAAATAGCGAACATTCAGCTCTTCTCCTGTTGCATCTTTAATAATGTCTAACGGCTTTTTCCGTTTTCCGTGAATGTGCACCTTTTCCGTCAGCCATTGCTTTATCGGATGGAACTCTCCTCTTTCCAAGAGAGCGTCAAATTCAGGGAGATCCTCAAGCATTTTTTGTTTCAGCTGAGCCGCATACATGTAGCCGAGCGCATAGGATGGGAAGTAGCCGAAATCTCCACCTGCCCAATGGACGTCCTGTAAAATCCCCTCTGCGTCGGTCTGCGGTGTAATCCCTAAATAATCCTGGTATTTTTGATTCCAAAGCGACGGCAGATCTTCCACAGACACTTCATTGCTGAAAATCGCTTTTTCAATTTCATAACGGATGATGATATGAAGAGGATACGTTAATTCATCCGCTTCGACCCTGATAAATGAAGGTTTTGATTCATTGATTGCCCGGACAAAATCATCCAGGGAGATGTCCTTGAACTGTTCAGGTGATGCTTCTTGAATCTTCTGATAGTACGGTGTCCAAAAATGCTTGTTGCGGCCGATAAAATTCTCGTAAAATAATGATTGCGATTCATGAATTCCCATTGATGCGCCGTCTGACAAATTCGTGCCACTGAGTGCTTCATCAATATTTTGCTCGTATATCGCGTGCCCGCACTCATGAATGGTGCCAAAGATCGCCGTCCGGAAATCTTTTTCATCATATCTCGTCGTGACCCGAACGTCTCCCCGATTCAGCGTAGTTGCAAACGGATGAACGGTTTCATCAAGTCTTCCGCCATCAAAATCGTAGCCAAGCTCCTGTAAAAAATACAGACTGAGCTCTTTTTGCTTTTCTTTCGGGAACGCTTTTGTAAGAAAGCTTGTATCTGGTTTATTTCCGGAAGCTGTCACCTGTTTAACAAGAGGGATAATCGCTTCCTTCAGCTCAGCAAACAGCTGATCAAGCACCTTTACCGTGACGCCGGGCTCAAACAAATCAAGCAATGCATCATAAGGATGCTCTTGATATCCCCAATACGTAATAAAACGTTTATTGAATTCAATCAGCTGTTCTAAATAAGGAGAAAACAAGCTGAAATCAGATTTTCCTTTCGCTTCCTCCCACGCTGTTTCTGCCTTTGAACAGAGAATCACGTATTCTTTGTATTCAGCCTCAGGGATTTTCTTATTCTCTTCATACTCTTTTTTCGCCAGTTCCACTGCTTTTTTCGTATCTTCCGACAAGTCATCAAATCGTTCATACAGGACATCGATAAGCTCCTTCATTCGATCTGATGTTTGGATATTGAATATATCTGTTGAAAGCTGGCCGATACTTTCGGCACGATCCTCTGAGCCGTTTTTCGGCGCGCCTGTTCTGGAGTCCCAGTGCATTAACGCAACTGCTTCGCTGTAATGTGAGATTCTTTTTAAAAGATCAAAAAATTCTTTTTCATATGTATGTATCTCCATATCCATTCCCTCCCTATTCTAGCCGTTCCATTACAGGCTAATGGAAGGGGGTATGAAAGTCAAATTGTTTGTATAAAAGGCTGCCGGTATGTTTTGTGGCAGCCTTTTTATTCAGTTGATCGTCATTTGATTTTTTGGCGGAGGTGTTCTCCGCTTTTTCTGCTTGATTTTTTTATCTACCCACACTGTTGCCAGCGGGGTTAAGAGCGAGGTGACAATAACGCTTGTCGCGATAATTGCAGTTGCCGACTCAGCAACTGGCGCAAATGAGGCATTCGCTTCCGCTAATGCATATGGCACGGCTACAGCCGCCCCTGCCGTAGAAGAAGCGGCCACTCCCGCGACACCATCTCCCCGCGCAATAAAACGATCAAGCAAAAACAAAGAACTGCCCGATAAAATGACGACAGAAACTCCGATAAAAATGCCGAGCAGCCCTGATTGGATCAGCATTCCAAAATTCAAGGTATTGCCGAGCGAAAAGGCGAAAAATGGAATGATCGCCGGCACAACCTTGCTGAATAAGTCTCTGAGATCATGATCCAGATTTCCAAGTATACATCCAAGTAAAAACGGGATGACTGTCGCTGCCAGCGTTTCCCATGGGAATGCGGCAAGTCCCGTCACACCAAACGTCACCATGGTCATAAAAGGACCAGATTCTGTACTGATAAAGGCGAAAGCGCCCGCATCCTCTTTTCTTCCCATGTGATTCATGAGCGCCAAATACAGTCCGCCGTTCGTTTCATTCATTACCGCGACAATTGCTAAAACAGAAAGGCCTGCAAAAAAGCCGGATTGTATGCCTTCGTCAGGTATAAATTGCGCTGCAATCACGCCGAGCAGCGCCGCAAATCCGATCTTCCCCAATAATAACGTGATTCCTTTTCTTGCGATATAGCCTGAAGAACGAAAATCAATCGTTGCTCCTACGCAAAAGATAAAAACACCCAGTATCGGCAGCGTTCCGGTAATCAAAGCACCCGTAAACCCTCCAAAGAACTCCGCTGTTCCAGGCGCAAACGTGTTGAGCGCCGCTCCAAGAAATAGCGGAATAATCATCATTCCGCCAGGTACCCGTTCAATTGTCGCCTTGATTTTCATATTGTGGATTCTCCCATCCTCCGGTTATGAAAAAACAATTCCACTTACACTTGGAAAACAGCCTGCAAATCCTCTTTTGAACAGCTGCCCAACTGGCTGCCGACTCCGACGGCGCCAGCTCCGGCTCTAAGCCAATCAGGCACTTCAGACGGATGTATCCCGCCTGTCGGAATAAAGGTCACCTGCGGGAAAGGACCCGCTAAATTTTTCATAAACGGAATGCCAAACACACCGCTTGGGAACAGCTTTAATGTCGTGAACCCGAATGTCAACGCTTCCATAATTTCGCTCGGAGTCAAGACGCCGGGGATATAATGTGTCTTTACAAAAGATAGATGTTCAGCAAGATCAGCTGAAAAACCCGGACTGACAATAAACTGCGCGCCAGCCTCAGCAGCTTCCCCAGCTTGCTGCGCGCTGATGACCGTGCCCGCGCCAATTAAAATATCTTCCCTATTACGGAAGGATTCGATAATATCTGATGCCCCGGGGGTCGTATACGTCACTTCAACTGCACGAATCCCTTTATCTAATAAACTCTCAATCTGCTGACAGGCCTCCTGCTTATCCTTTGAACGAATGACTGCAATCAGCTTTGCTTCTTTCAGACGGTTTTCAACGACTTTGGACTCCATATTAATAATCCCCTTTCTTTTGGTGAACCGTTCTTTGAGCAGATAAAAAAGAAGCTAATTTCTCCCTGGTCGGCAAACCGTCCATATCCCCCGGTGCCTGCACTTGCAAAGCGCCAATCGCATTTCCCCTTTGCACCGCATCCTTGTACGACAAACCGTCTAGGATACCGCTGATTACACCGACTGCAAATCCGTCTCCGGCGCCGACCGTATCAACCACCCGGTCGACCCGGCAGCCTTCTAGAAATCCTTCACTTGTCCCCGTTTTAAAGTAAGCGCCTTCTTTTCCAAGTTTAATAGCAACAAAGCTGGCACCTTTTTTCAAATAATAGTCGGCAATGCCTTCAGGTGTTTTTTCTCCGGTCAATAGCTCTCCCTCTGCGATACCCGGGAAAAACCAGTCTGCAAGCCCAGCCAGATCATTGATTGTGTGTACCATTGTTGCTTGATCAGGCCAAAGCGAAGGTCTTACATTAGGGTCGAATGAAATGGTCTTCCCTGCGTTTCTCATGTCGTTCATGACATGATACGTGAAGTCTTTCATCTCGGCTGACAAGGCAGGCGGAATGCCTGTCACATGCAAATGGCCTGCGCATTGAAAATAATCTCTCGGATATTCAGCTGAAGTTAATGTGCTTGCAGCTGAGTTTTTCCTATAGTAGGTAACTTGCGGGTCGCCTTCTTTCACTTTTGACTTCAGCAGCAGCCCGGTGGGATTTTCGTCCTGCGAGCGGATCACGCGGGACACATCCACTCCCTCTTTTTTAAGCTCTTGTAAAATAAACGTTCCGAGCTGATCATTGCCGACCTTGCTCATCCATCCCATTCGAAATCCGAGTCTGGCAAGGCCGCAGGCGACATTGCTTTCTGCTCCGGCAAGCCCTTTAGAAAAAGTGGATACTTCATGAAGGCCTCCATACTCATTTGCATAAAACATGGCCATTGATTCCCCGAATGTCACCGCATCAAGCTTCATCTCTTCCCAACCTCCTCTTAGTTGAGGGCACCTAGGATTAAAGTGACTTTCTCATGATGACTTTTGCCTCTAATTCAATGGTTTGAGGCGCTCCTTTGTCACCTTCAATCCTTTTTAATACACGTTCCATCGCCGTCCTGCCCATATCATGTGACGGCTGGGCGATCGTTGTAATACCTGGACCGATCAGTTTATACCATTCCGTATCATCGAATCCTGCAATCCCTATATCTTGAGGGATGCGCAGGCCAAGCTCTTCCATACAGCTGATGATTTTCAGCATAATCAAGCCATTCAAAGCCAGAATCGCTTTTTTTTGCTCCGGCATTTCCTTGTGAAAAGAACGAAGCGCCGCCTTAAGCTGCTCCTTGTCCTTTACGTCAATTTCATGCAATCTGACCCCGTTCACATTATGAACCGAAGCCATTTCCTGATACACAGCTGCTCTTTCTGCACGAGGGCTGATAGAGGAAATCGGTTCGGTAAACAGCGCGACATCAGTATACCCTTTGCTGTACACCTTCTGAAGAATCTCTTTTGTGATCCATCTGTTGTCAGTCGTTACGGTATCCAGTTTCAGATCCGGCAGTTTCCGGTCAATTAAGATTGTTGGAATTTGCTGTTCAGCAAAAGCGCGGAGTACATCCTTGTTTTCCCCTGTTGCGTTTAAAATCAAGCCCTCAACCGAATGGGCTTCTAGCTTTAAGAGCATTTCCCGCTCTTTTTCAGGACTGTTATCTGTGTTGCACACCATAATGCTGTAACCATATTGATCACAAACCTCTTCGACTCCCCTGAAAGCAGCGACCGAAAAAGGATTTGTAATGTCAGCTACAACAAATCCGATTAACTTGCTTTTTTTTATTTTCAAACCTTGTGCCATTTTACTCGGCCGATAATTCAATTCTGCGATTGCCTTTTTAATGTTTTTCACTTTTTCAGGAGAAATCGCGTCAATTTTTCCGTTAATATAGCGGGAAACTGTCGATTTCGAAACTCCTGCACATTCAGCTACATCTTTGATGGTTGTATGGCCTGTTGTTTTCTTTTTCATTCAAGTGCTCCTGTATCTCATATATTTGAAACCGATTTCAAAACCGTTACAACAAAAGAATACCATAATTTTAAAATTTGGAAAGAGTTTTTTTAATAATGTGTCAATTCATTATTTTCCGTTGACTCTTTTCACTATTTATCCTAAAATTTTCTTTGAAACCGTTACCAAAATATTTTCATTCAAGTGATGCTGAAATCCTAACCAAGGGGGAAATATAATGGAAAATCGTTATTCTGTACATCCTGAACAAGTAAAACGCTTTACAACAGAGGAGCTTCGCAGTCATTTCTTAATGGATCCTTTATTTACAGAAAACAAACTTTCGATGTATTACTCACATGAAGACCGGGTTGTCATCGGCGGAGCGGCTCCAGGGCAAAGTGAACTGAAGCTTGATGCAGGTGATTTTCTAAAAACAGACTTCTTTTTGGAACGGCGTGAAATCGGGATTATTAATGTCAGCCAGCCTGGTGCCGTTAGAGTCGGCGATGATGAATATGTGCTTCAAACAAAGGATTTTCTCTATATCGGAATGGGTAATCAGGATGTATCATTTTCAAGCCTGAACGGTGAAAAAGCGAAGTTTTACTTCGTCTCCGCTTGCGCCCACAAAAGCTATCCAACACAAAAAGCCGCCCTAGCTGAACTGACACCGGACCGCCTTGGTGATGATGCAGCGTCTAATGTCAGAAGTCTGTACAAAGTTATTCATCAGGATGGCATTAAAAGCTGTCAGCTGATGATGGGAATAACGATGTTAGATCAAAACAACAACTGGAATACCATGCCAGCACACGTTCATGACCGTCGGATGGAGGCTTATCTTTATCTGGATCTTGAAAAGGATTCAAAGGTATTTCATTTCATGGGCCAGCCGGACGAAACACGCCATCTTGTTGTTGGAAATGAGCAGGCTGTCCTTTCTCCCGCCTGGTCTATTCATTCTGGCGCAGGAACATCAAACTATAGCTTTGTGTGGGCGATGGCTGGAGAAAATTACACATTTACGGACATGGATCTCGTTCCGATGGATGGGCTGAAATAAGATGGGTTATCTACATGACGCCTTTTCATTAGAAGGAAAAACAGCGCTGGTGACAGGCCCTGGAACAGGGATCGGTCAAGGAATTGCCAAAGCCCTAGCCGGGGCTGGCGCTGATATTATCGGCACATCACATAAAAGCAGCCTGTCTGAAACACAGCAGCTTGTGGAACAGGAAGGCCGGATATTTACATCTTTTACATTGGACATGAGCAAGCCGGAAGCGATAAAGGATTCTGCAGCTGAGCTGTTTGAAAACAGGCAGATCCACATCCTTGTCAATAATGCCGGCATTATTCATCGGGAAAAAGCGGAAGATTTTTCAGAAGAGAACTGGCAGCACGTACTGAATGTCAATCTAAACAGCCTGTTTATTCTGACACAGCTTGCTGGCAGGCACATGCTGAAAAGAGGTCATGGAAAGATTATTAATATTGCCTCTCTCCTGTCTTTTCAAGGCGGCATCCTCGTTCCGGCTTACACCGCGAGCAAACACGCTGTTGCCGGTTTGACAAAATCATTTGCAAATGAGTGGGCAGCGTCAGGTATTCAGGTCAACGCAATCGCCCCAGGCTATATTTCTACTGCGAATACAAAGCCTATTCGGGATGACGAAAAGCGAAATGAGGACATTTTAAAGAGAATTCCTGCCGGCCGCTGGGGCCAAGCGGATGATATCGGGGGGACTGCAGTCTTTTTGGCATCACGTGCTTCAGATTATGTAAATGGACATATTTTAGCAGTTGATGGCGGCTGGCTATCCCGCTGACAAATAAAAAAGCTGACGAACGATCGTCAGCTTTTTTCCATTACATCATGTGCGGTTCAACAGGCAAGACCTTTTTGACCTCATCAATGATGCGTTCATTTTCTCCGCCAGCGTAAATGTGAATCGAGCCGCTGTCTTGATTCGAGCGAATCAGGCGCCCGATGCCCTGCCGTACACGTAACAACATATATGGCAGATCAACTTCTTCGAACGGATCTTTTTTCGCTCCGTTGCGCTTCGCTGTAAATACAGGATCGTGTGGCGGGAACGGTAATGACCAAATGGTAACATTCTTCAATGCGTCACCGGGAATGTCGAGTCCTTCCCATAAGTGAACTGAACAAAGTACTGTTTCTTCTTCCTCTTGGAATTTCTCTACTAAGCTGCTGATTTCCTCATCACCTTCAAAGAAAATTGGATACGGCAGTTCCCATGCCGCCGACAGCTCTTTAAACTCGTTTAATTCTTCAAAAGAAGGGAAAAGCACCAGCGTTCTTCCTTTGTAACGTTTGATTGTTTCAATCGTTTCAGCCGTTTTTTGTTCAGCGGCCATATCTGTTTTTGCGTATAGATTAATACTCATTTGCTCGTCATAATCATAAGGGGAATCAACAGTTAATGACAAATAATCATGAATCCCAAGACTGTCGGCAATATAATCAAACGAACCGCCTTCTGACAGCGTAGCAGAAGAGAAGATATAAGGAATTTTCTTAGAAAACACTTTTTCGCCAAGTACTTCTGCTACCGTTCTCGGCATCACGACAAAGGTTGATTCTGCTTCCTTTTTCTCCAGCCAGCTGATCGCATCCTTTTGATATAGAGATAATGAATACGCCATTTGTTCAACATATTCTTCCACTACTGACAGCTCGTATTTATCAATCGTATACATTTCAGACTCAAATACAAGTGCCTCACCGATTTTATCAAGTAAACGGCAAAGCTCGTCCGCCGCCTTTTTGACACGATGGTCATTTTTTATTTCTAAACGGTGTGAACCGGCTACTTCCTTTGATTCTTCAGAAAGAACATAGAAAAATTCGTCGTTTGCGAGAAGCGCATCTTCAATCAATTCTGCAAACTCTTCTCTGATGTCATTTTGCAGCAATCGTTCTAAAAACAATTCAAGAGTAGACTGCTTCACTCTATAGGTTAGCGCTTTTTGCGCAGCAAACTCTAACAAATGCCCCTCATCAAATACAACTGCACTATGATCAGGCAAGAGCGGCAGCTGGCCCTCTCGTTTGCGTGATTCTTCCGTCCACACATGCTCCATATAAAAATCATGGGAACATATGATTAAGTCCGTTGACTTGCGGTAGTAATCTCTGGAAAGTGTCAGACCGCATCTGTGTCTCATATCACAAGTCAGACAGTCCTGAAACGAGTCGTAGCTTACGTCAGACCACTCTTCATTCGATAGATTTGCGTACTGCTTACGGTCGCCATACGGATAAAAGCGCTGCATCGCCTGTGACTCGTGGACAAATGACGGTAACGACTCATAAAGATCCAGCCATTTATCATCATCAGAACGCTGCATTGTTTTTTCAAGCTTCTTCAAGCATAAATATTGCTCATGTGATTTTGACAGCCTTGTATCAATTTTCAGATCAAGATGCTCAGCCAGCTTAGAAATATCGCCCTCTTTTTTCACTAGCTGTTCAATTAATGTTTCATCTGCACAAGCGATGATGGCGGGTTTGCCGACATACCTTGCATAGCTGATTGCAAAAAGAAGATATACCAGCGTTTTCCCCGTTCCCACTCCAGCTTCGGCGAACATGACTTTTTTCTCTTTAAACGCCCGCTCCAGCTGAAAAGCCATAAATACTTGCTCGTCCCGAAGATCAAACCCTTTTTCGGGAAGGATATCGTAAAACACGTCACCAATCCAATTGTTCAATTCTTCATAAAAATTCTTTGTTTTCGTTAAAGAAAAAGGCAAACGTGATGTTGTCACCTAGTTCCAACCCCCAACTATTCGACATTCAGACCACCAATAATATCATTTTCCGCTGATGAATACAATAAAAAAACTTGGCAATGCCAAGTTTTTTGCAGTTTACTTACGATTGATCACATGCGACGATAAAAAAGGATGGTCTGTTGAATAAATATGTTCTACCGCTTTTTCTAAATCAGTTTGCGCATGCGAAATCACAGACGGAGACGAATCAGTCCCGAGCTCCTTCAGCTCGTTTGCTGTTGCGTCAAGCGCCCTTTGAATAAGATTAAAATGTTCGCTGTTCAGCATGAGATCACCTCTGATGGAAATAATCATCATTGTATGCGAACTTTTCATTTTATATACATGCTTTACCGCATGTTATCACCGAAACATGCACAAACTACACTTGATATTCCGTCTCCGGATTATCCGTCTTATCAACAATATTCTATCAGGGAGTGATGTTGACATGAGTTATAGAAACCGATTAGATCAGCATTCTGAACTGTTTCATCACAATTGGACGCGGCCTAAACGTTCTAAGTCTCAAGTAAACGGTCACACTGAAATGTCCCAAACCAACATTATATTGAGAAGCAACGCGAAAGCTCACCGTTGGTAACGATAGAATAGGGCTGAAAGATGAAAGAAGACGCATGCAGAGCGTCTTCTTTTTATGCGTTTTCTGTTTTCTTGCGCTGCGGTCTTACTTTTGACCAGTATTGATAATAATCCGTTTTAATAAACCCGTTAAAGAGTTTTCGTTTCTTCGTTGCTTTTCTGCCATATGCTTCCTCAAAGTTTTCATTTGATGTCAGCATATACACAGACCAAGTATCAAGCGGCTCGAACGCCTGCCCCATTTCTTTGTACATCTGTTCAACGGCTTTTTTCTCGCCGAGACGCTCTCCATATGGCGGGTTGCCGACAATTACGCCAAACTCCAGATTTGTGGTAAAGTCTTTGACCTGCATCTGTTTGAACTGGATTAGATCTCCCAATCCTGCTTCCTCTGCATTTTCTTTTGCGATTTGAACCATGCGGTGGTCTATGTCGCTAGCGAAAATTGTAAGCGGCTGATCATAATTTGCCTTTTCTTCGACTTCAAGCCGCGCTTTGTTCCACAGATCTTTACCGATCCATTCCCAATCCTCTGAAACAAAATCGCGATTGAATCCCGGGGCGATGTTTTGGCCGATTAGCGCCGCTTCTATCGCGATTGTTCCGGAGCCGCAGAAAGGATCAACAAACGGGCGGTCTGGCGTCCAATTGGTTAATTGCACCAAAGCGGCAGCAAGTGTTTCTTTAATCGGCGCACCGCCCTGATCGACACGGTATCCTCGTTTGTGAAGGCCTGTCCCTGATGAGTCCAGTGTAATCAAAGCCTGATCTTTCAATAAAGAAATTTCGACTTTATACTCGGCACCTGTTTCTTCAATCCAATCATTGGCTTTGCCGGACTGCAGCTTGAGCTTTTCGACAATTGCTTTTTTGACGATCCGCTGACAGTCGGGAACGCTTGCAAGTGTTGATTTTACCGATTTTCCGATGACAGGGAATTTCCCGTTTTCAGGTATAAATGAGCGCCAGTTAATCGCTTTCGTTTTTTCAAACAGTTCATCAAATGTTTTCGCTTTAAAAGAAGCAACCTGAACCTTTATGCGGTCGGCTGTTCTAAGCCAAAGGTTCGCACGGCAGATGGCAAGTGCATCACCTTCAAAAATAACTTTCCCGTTATCAACCTTGCATTCGTATCCTAAATCTCGTACTTCCTTTGCGACAACAGCTTCAATGCCCATCGGCGCCGTTGCAATTAGTGTATACTTCTTCATCGTATCACCCTGTCTTTTAAAACTTTTCTCTTTTCAAGATAAAAGCTCTCCTTATACGGGAGAGCTTGTTTTCATCATTTTAAATGTAAGTGGTCTAACGTTCTGTAAGCCATGTTTTGTTCCATCGTACTGCAAACGGCTCATCACCTCGTACTCAGGCGGCAATCATCTATCTACAGAAAGCATTCTGTCCTTCTCTCCGTTGAATTCCGTTAAGAAGGTTCCCCTACCAAAATTTGGGTTTCTCGCTCGAGGGGTTTACCGCGTTCCACTCTCACCATTTCTAGTGAGACTTCGTCACTGTGGCACTTTCAAGGATACTCAGCCATATCCGAAGGACGTAGGCTTTTTTCCTGCCGTCAGCCTCTAAAGACTGCCCTAGCTTATGACTTCGCTAGGCACGAACACTACGGGCATCTCAGCACCGTGCGAGCATGGACTTTCCTCTACAGATTCAAGATCTGCAGCGATTACCCGAACGTTAAGAACATGAATTATTATATAACAACTGATTACAATTTACAAGCGCCATTTTTTTCAAGCGTGATCAATCATAAAGCTTGCTGCCAAAAACGTGTTTTTCTAAGTTAGACAGCCGTTTTAAAATATCAAAGTTTGTTGTGTTAGATTGCACAGGCTGTTTTTTGCTGGCTTCTTCAAGCTGTTTTTTCAGCTGCAGATTTTCCTGCTGCAGTTCTTCAATTTCTTGATGGAAGGTTTCATAATCCTTAATAATCATATCTAAAAATTTGTCAACGTCTTCTTGCTTGTAGCCTCTAACGCCTGTTTTAAATTCTTTTTCCAAAATTTCTTTCGCAGAAAGCTTTACTTTATCAGCAAGCATCTTTTTCACCTCGTATCGTGAATCATCACATATATTTTTTCAGAAATCTGTACGGTTGTCAAATTTCTCTTATTGCTATGAGTAGCTGTCTTCCTCTACTGTCACTCTCAAGTCATCCATTGTAATAAAGTAGATGGGATAGCCATTCTGTTCGCGCCTTTTTTCCGCTGTCCCAAGCATATACTTAGGGGAGCCTTCCTTTTCCGGGTCATATAAAAGCAGAAGCCCGTCGGACTTATCAATGAAGAACTGATTTTTTTGTTTGAATTGAAGCGGGCTTTCATAAGGACGGTGAGTTAGGCTTGCTTCATAGTCTGCCTGAGCCAGAACTGCTTCATACTGTTCCTTATTCGGTTCTTTCCAGTTCTTTTCCTGCTCGTAAAATGGTGTGATGACAGCTACCTTTAAGTCAGGGTATTCCTCCTGCAAATCATATGCAACTTCTGCCGCCCACAGCTCAACTCCAAGCTGGCCCGAAATTAAAATCCATTCTAATCCTTCATCCAAAAAAGCAATCAGCCGGTTCTTGATGGCTTTTTTTATGTAATACAGCGCCTTGTCATCCTGCTTAAATATCCCCAGTTCAAACGGTTTATAGCCCGTTATTGCCAATACTTTCATCATTTCACCTGCTTTAAAAAATGGGGCTCCCGTGGGCCCCATTTGTTGTGCTACATTGTTTACACCATCAAGCTGCACGTTTTCCATACTAGTAGTCGCAGCAAGGTTTTCCTGCTTGAAAATGCTGATGCGTAGCCGGGTCAACATTTGAGAAAGTGTGTGGAAAGTAGTGAACGTGCTGAAAATGCTGGTGGTTTACGTTTGTTGTATGCTGTGGGTGAATGTGCGGCACGATAGTCTTCGAAAACGTATGGTGTTCACAGCAATGAGTAGGATGGACAATTGGCGCCATCATATGCGGTCTGCAGTGATGCATGATAAAATCCCCTTTCCATAAACTTTATTACAATACTAAGCTATGAAAAATAAGGGGTACATGTTCTGATGCAAAGACCTATTTTAAAAGTGTGCAATTAAGCTGTCTTTAAAGTTTGAAAACACAAAAGCAATCAAAAATACCACAACAAAGAACAAGTAAAAAACACCCTTATACATACCAACTCTCCCTTTAAAAATAACTAACGTCATTTTACAGGATTCGCCGCTATTCTACAACAAAATCAATGTGAATTCAGCAAAAAAATTCATGGCGAAACAAGTCGTCTTTTGCGCTTTCCCGGGGAATATTTAAGAGGAATATTTCCTCTTCAGCCGGGCAATTCTCACATGCAGTTTTTCAGTTTCTTTCTCTGATAAGCATGCCGCATCGCTAAGCAATTGCTCTGCTACTTGCAATGCTTTTCCGAATTCTTTTTTCTTATGCTCAAAATATTTCGCGAGCTCTATTACAGCAGCGTATCTGCACTTCTGGTTTTGCGAGCGAGACAGCTTTTCCCAAAGCGGCACTGCTTCTTCCAAGCGGTTTTGTTTTTTGTACAGGAGCGATAAATCCAGCCGTGCACTGTCCTGGTCCTCAAACGATTTTTCTATAAGCCTTTCCAACTGCTTGATCGCTTGGTCCGTTTCTTTATGAGCCATAAACCATTTCGCCATAGCATAGGCTTCACTGTGTTCTTTTGGCGCATGTGATTCTGAAAGGATTTTTTTAGACATATGGATGTACAATGAAATGAGTGATAACACATCCATTTCATTATGATGCAGGACACCTTTTAAAAGATCCGGCTCTTGCGCCTTGATAAAATGAAAGTAAAGCATTGGCGCCAAGTAGCCCGGTGTGTCTTCTAGCCTGCGGATGCCGAGCTCCTCTTTTTCAACCGTGCCAAGAGATACACGGTCCATTTTGTGTTTCCACAGGCGTCTAGCTCCATGCAAAAGATCAAAGTGGCCAAACTCCGGAAGCTTCGGAAGTCTGTCACGGATCAAGGTGTGCCTTGTTTTCACCTGCGGCCAATCAAAGGCTTTGCCGTTGTAGGTCACAAGTGATGTAATGTCAACCTCGCTTAAAAAGCTTTGGTACAAGGCGACTTCGTTCCCCGGTTTGGGCAAAAGATGCTGTTTGACTGTCACTCGGTCTTCATATACTCTCGCATGCCCAAGCAAAAAAATGGTATTCCCAGCTCCACCCCCAAGACCGGTTGTTTCTGTATCAAAGAAAAAGAGGTTGTTTTTGTTATACCCTTTTGCTGACAATGTATGCGACAGGCCGCTTTGATTCCACAGTGTGATCACTTCCTCAAGCTCAGAAAAGCTGTATAACCCATGGCGGTGAGAAAGCGAATATTCTACTTCTCTGATGAGGCAATATTCATCTTCGAAGATGAAAGGCTTCATGCCAAAAGCCTCCCACTCTTCTAAAAACGGGATGTCATCAAAGTGGTTTTCTTGTTTGCCTGCTTCTATTTTTTGTTCTCCTTCGTCGAGCGCCATGTGCTTTTTCATCCGTTGGAGTTTCCCTTTTAATGACATATCCGGCCTCCCTCCTTACGACATTTGATCCAACAGCTGCAAAATTCTTTCCTTTGCTTTTATCCCTTCTATTTCCGTACCTATACAAGACGGACAGCCGTCATGACAAGGACAATGTGTAATCAGTTGTTTCGCCGCTTCATTAATGTCTGAAAAACGTTTAAAGACTTCCTCCGCCAAACCGATACCGCCCGGATAATGATCATATAAAAATATGGTTGGCAATCCGGTATGGGCTGCTTTAATTTGAGAAACAACATGAACATCATTTCGATCACACATGATATACACAGGGACAATATGCTGCAGCACATTCGAGATGCCAAGAAGCAGCTGTTCCAGTGTCTTTTCCCCGATGTCTTCATCCGCTGTTTTGATTTCGAGCCAAGCTGCACTTGTATGCAGTTCTTCTTCCGGCAAATGAATAGGTCCAGACCCAATATTTTCAAAAGTGGTCATTTTTATTTTTTTAAAAATGGTCGGCAGGGCATTGACAGTGACGTCTCCGTAGTGCAATGACGTACGGCTTTTTTCTTTCGTTTTATCGATTTCTAATACCTTCAGCTGAACTGCCAGGTTTGCATCCGTATAATATTCGACATCGACTTTTCTGACATACGCCTTTTTATGGTCCCAATCGAGCTTCTCAACTTGATACTGAACGCCTTCATGCAAATAAATCGCTTCATCATGCAAAAGCGTCATCGCACTAAAACGGTCCATTTCACCGATAATCCTTACATTTGCAATATCCGACTGATCAACTATAACGACATTTTCCTGGGAGGCGGAACGCAAACTGATGTTTGAAGCAGGGAACGACTCACTTGCCCAATGGTACCGTTCGCCGTTGCGGTGAAGAACAGCCTCTTCCTCAAGATACTCAAGAATATCACTGACTTCCATGGGTCCAAATTCTTCATCAGCTCTAAAAGGAAGCTCATAAGCCGCACACTTTAAGTGGTCTACTAAAATAATCAAATTCTCCGGATTGATTCTTGCAGATTCAGGCGAACGATTAAAGAAATATTCAGGATGCCGCACAATATATTGGTCAATCGGTGTTGAATTGGCTACCATGATAATCAAAGATTCACCGTGTCTTCTGCCTGCTCGTCCGGCCTGCTGCCAAGCACTTGCAACACTTCCGGGATACCCCGTCATTACACACACTTGCAGCTGTCCGATATCAACACCAAGCTCTAAGGCATTCGTACTGACCACTCCTAAAATGTCGCCTTCTCTCAGGCCTTTTTCGATTTCTCTTCGCTCTTTCGGCAGATAGCCTCCCCGATAGCCTCTGATTGATTTTGTTCCAATCTCTTTTTTCACAAGCTCCTGAATATGGCTTAAAATAATTTCCACCCGAACTCTGCTTCTGGCAAAAACAATGGTCTGCACTTTGTTTTTAAGGAACTCTTTCGCCAGTTCATTCACTTCTACGGTTGCGCTCCTTCTAATATTCAGCGGTTTGTTCACAATTGGCGGATTGTAAAACACAAAATGCTTGCGTCCGCTCGGTGCGCCGTTGTCATCGACCAGCCGCATCGGTTTGCCTGTCAGCTGCTCTCCCAATTCCTTTGGGTTGGCAATTGTTGCGGAAGTACAAATAAAAACCGGATCACTTCCATAAAACCGGCAGATCCGCTTTAGCCGCCGGATCACATTTGCCACATGGCTGCCGAACACACCTCGATACGTATGAAGCTCATCGATGACGATATACTTAAGGTTTTCAAACAAACTGACCCATTTCGTATGATGCGGTAGAATGGCAGAATGCAGCATATCGGGGTTTGTAATGACAATATGACCTGCTTTTCTCACCTTTTGTCTGATTGCCGGAGACGTATCCCCGTCATATGTAAAGCTTTTAATATCAATGCCCATTTCATCAATAATTTCATTTAGCTCGCTCTTTTGGTCTTGTGCCAGCGCTTTAGTCGGAAATAAATATAACGCCCGGTTTGTTTCATCTTGGGCGATGGACTGCAGGACTGGGAGGTTGTAGCATAACGTTTTTCCTGATGCTGTTGGCGTTACGGTAACGATGCTCTCTCCTTTTTGCACATATTGAAAAGCGGAATATTGGTGAGTATATAGTTCATCAATGCCCCTTTTCGAAAGGGCCGCTTTGATTCTCTCGTCTATACTTTCGGGCATAGGCCTTGTTTTTGCTTCCCGAGGCTCAATTTCATGCCAATTCACAACGTTTTCATTTCCTTTTAAATCAGAAATGAGTTCAGTCAGTGATTTCTTTTTCATTCTTTACACCTCTTTGTCAAGTACAGTTTACCGAATATTTGTTTGCATGGCTAGGTGCAAATTTTATACAGTTGAATAAAAAAAGCAAGGCATACGCCCTGCTTATTTCGCTTTTATTGTAAAGAGCTTTGATTCGCCTTTACGAGCAGCCTTTTCGCCTGCCAATACCATTGATCCTACAGCCTCACCATTCATTATAACGATTGGGATGACTGTGCTGCTCGCTTTTTCTTTTATTAATTCCAAATCACATGTAATCAGCGGGTCACCGACCTTCACTTTATCCCCTTCTTTAATGTGGGCAGTAAATCCTTCTCCGTTCATATTGACTGTCTCCAGCCCGACATGAATTAACAGCTCAATTCCCGAGCGAGTCCGAATGCCAACGGCGTGTTTGGTGTGGAAAATCTGAATGACTTCACCTTCAGCGGGAGAAACGATTTCACCGCTAGAAGGTTCCACCGCTATTCCTTCTCCCATCATTTTCTGTGAAAAAACAGGGTCCGGTACATCTGACAGGTCCATTACTGTACCGTCTGCCGGAGAATAAATAACCTCTTCTGTCACCTTTTCCTGAATTTTGCCCATTCCGAATAATTTTTTCAGCAATGTATTTTCTCCCTTCTCATTCACTTCAACCGTTATCCCTTCATTCACCACTATTTAACCACACTTTCAATTTTGCTTCAATTTATAACAACATCTGGCATAGACGCATAATCTGGTTAAAAAAGGCGGTGGCGATATTGGAATTCCATGATGACAAAAAGAACGAACTGCAAAAGAAAGAAGAAATCATAACGGAGGCAATCGACACTCTTTTTCAATCCTCAGCGTTCGGCAACCTTATAAACGGATTTCAGAACCTAATCAACTCGAGTTTAAAGGATGTGCAGACGACCATACATGTCAGAGAAAGAGATACTGGGCTGTATATCGATATTACCATTCCGGCGACGTTTCGAGATGGCGAGATCGTCGTTGATGTTAAATCGAGGTATCTCCATGTAACACTCCAAGAAAAACAGAAACACCAAAATGAGGCTACCTTTACAAGCATGACAAGAACGGTTCAGCTGCCTTATGAAGTTCGCCAAGAAGATATGGAAACGTCTTGGAACGAGCAGACAATGACACTTTTCTTTCCAAAAAATAAGCATGAATGAACGATTCATTCATGCTTCTATCATTTAAAAAAGCTGGTAAATCCCTTTATTAAAGATCCGACCTGATTCATTGCACTCATTACTTGACCTGTCGTATCCATCATTTTATTAAAATCAAATTGCCCATTGGCTTTTTTGAACTGCGACATAATGCTTTGAAATTGTGAAGGCTGCTGTTGATTAGGCCTTGGGATAGGATAAGGGTTAGAAAATACAGGCGGCTGCATAGGCATAGGCTGGATCGGAGCATAAGGCTGATAATAATCCTGCTGTCCATAATGCTGCTGAGGCAGTTGTTGCTCTAAATAACCGGGTGCAGCCTGCTGATAATATCCTTGCATATGCTGAGGATAATAATAGCCCATTTGCCGAGGATAGCTTCGAGAGCTCCCGTTCATTGCGATTCCCCCCTAAACACAACATATTTCTCTTCTATATATGTATGAATGACTTCTATTGTTTGTGTCACAAGTGATGATTAGCATTTGTCAAATTGTGTCGAAAGTTTAAATTTTTTAAAAACAGAAAAAAGTCGAATCATTATGGTACCATATTTTCAATACAGATGAGAGGGGATGCACCATAATGAACGTATCATACTTAAGCAAACGTTTTGCAGAAATGAAGAAATATGAAACAGACTGTATGAATAAACTGATGGACTTTGCCAAGTTCCTCTATATTCAAGGACATCTCAGCATAACTGAGTTTCGTAACAGTATGAAGGTTCTCGAAGCAAATGGAGCAGAAAGCCCGGCATATGAGATGAATTAACGTCCGGCCCCCTATAAAAACGAAAAGAAGACAGCCTTTTACCGGCTGTCTTCTCTTGCAATTTCATCCTTTACTGCGTGCAATGTATAAAGGACTGACTCAGTGATGTCCTTGAATCGTTTTTTATGAATATGATGAACATAAGATTGAAGGACCAATTCCAGGAAATTATCCTTTACGGCCTCAATTTGCTCTTTATGCACATATTTTGGCCGGCGGACTTTTATCAATTCAAGAGCACCCTCTGCCCAGCGAGCAGCCAGTTCATCATTCTCTTCAACTGCAGGCTTTATCGTCTCAAAAAAATCATAAGAATGATTACTGTTTTTTCCTTCCTGATACCGATCAGCGCCTTTTTCAGCAACTTCAATCATTTGCTCGGTCATTTCCAGCAAAGTTTGTGATAGCAATATCTTTCACCTCAATGCCTATCGTACCAAATTTCACTCACAAATTCAGCCGATGCGGTATACCTTCTCAAACGCATACCTGTGTTCAGGCGATTGATACAGCTCATTTATACAAATATGAAGATCTATGATTTCTTCTTCGAGCACACTTAGGCGATCGTTCTCCGTTTCCTGCATCTCAGCCTCTAATGCATTTACAGAATGATTCAGGCTTTGCTCAGCTCGCGTTAATTCATCTTCTATATCAGAAAGCATACGGAGAATATCTGTCTTGCATACATAACCGGACATTCGTGTACCTCCCTTTCCTTGTCTCTCCCGGTTAACATTCTTTGCTCTCAAGGCTCTTTCCTTCCTCATGACAAAACTAGAAGCAAATCGCCAAACAAACAGGTATTCCACGAAAAGCTGAAGTTTTCGACAAAAACACCCGCAAAAATTGTATGATCCTCCTCATTAATGCAAACGATACTTGTGAGGAGGTGCCGTATGAAAACAAGACCGAAAAAAGCCGGCCAGCAAAAAAAGACTGAATCAAAGGCAATCGATTCTTTAGATAAAAAATTAGGCGGCCCGAACCGCCCTTCTACGTAAGAAGCAAGGAATTTCCTTGCTTCTTTATTTTTTCAGCCACTGCTCCACCGCAAAAAGCGCATGAAGCTGGCGCTTTTTATGTAAATACCAGTCTGTCAATTCAATCTGCTTCGGCAATTCCTCGCGCCTAAAGAACGTTTTCTTTATCTTTCCATGAAACCAATCTGTTTTCGTTCCGTCTAATGAGTGGATTAACTCAGGGTAGCATGTCCTTAGCATAGGAGATGTTCTTTTTGTAATCCCGATCATCTTTTCCATATCAAAACGGGAACCTGTGTGCGGCACTGTGTGCAAAAAGTGATAAAAAGAGGAGAACAATTCTGGCTTGAACAGCAATTGAGACAGCTGCTTTCCCAGCCTTATCCTTTCCTCCGCCTTTGAAAAGCGTTTCACTGAAATGCCGTAAAAAAACCCATTTGAGGAAGGAAAAATAACGGTGTTAAAATGAAACCAGTCACTTAAATAAAAAGGAATCGTGTCAAAAACATTCTTTTTAAACGAAGGATTTTGTATAATAGGTGTTTGGATAGTGTTTTGTTCATTTATAATGAGGGCATACATTAGCCGCTCCGTATTTCGCTCATGCCAAAAACGGGTCCATTCTTCCGACATAAATTGTGAGACGCCAAACACATGCAGCAGATGAAACAGCGGTTTCCCAACTCTTTTTGACCAGTGGTATAAAAGAAGCTGCGGATAGGCATCCGAAAAAATAAGCCAGTTCGCTCTTTCATAGGCTAAAAAGAACCATTTTTGCTGTCTCTCACGGAGTCCAAGCTGAAACAGACTGCCTTTTAAGTCAGTCATTGACCAGCCGGCATTACGAGAAACGAAAGAAGCCAAAAGCGACCATTTGATTTCCGGATGACGGTCGTAAAATGCTTTATAAGCATTTGTTCTTGAAATGTTATCCGCGTTTTTCATTTTTGTCTGCCGCTCAATCCGGCTCAGAAGCTTTCTGATGGCCTGTTGTTCTTGCACGTTCATTCACTTCCGTCATGATTAGTTTAATAAGGAGGATGAGAAAGTGATTCGGTATCCTAATGGAAAAACATTTCAGCCGAAACATTCGGTTTCATCCCAAAACAGTCAGAAAAGGGCCCCGTCTTACAGTAATCGCGGAATGACCCTCGAAGATGACTTAAACGAAACGAATAAGTATTATCTGACAAACCAAATTGCCGTTATACACAAAAAGCCGACACCTGTTCAAATTGTAAATGTCCATTATCCAAAAAGAAGTGCCGCAGTGATTAAAGAAGCTTACTTTAAACAATCATCGACAACAGACTACAATGGGATTTACAAAGGGCGGTATATTGATTTTGAGGCGAAAGAAACGAAAAACAAGACCTCTTTCCCCCTGCAGAATTTTCATGACCATCAAATCGAGCATATGAAGCAGGTAAAGGCTCAAGACGGTATTTGTTTTGTTATTATATCCGCTTTCGACCAGGTTTATTTTTTGGAAGCCGATAAGCTGTTTTATTTCTGGGACAGAAAAGAAAAAAACGGCAGAAAATCAATTCGAAAAGATGAGTTGGAAGAAACAGCTTATCCGATTTCTCTTGGATACGCACCCAGAATTGATTATATTAGTATTATTGAACAGCTTTATTTTTCGCCATCATCTGGTGCGAAAGGTTGATTAACGAAAGGTTGAGATGTTATGTCAGATCAATTTAACAGCCGTGAAGCTCGACGAAAAGCGAACAGCAAATCGAGTCCTTCACCGAAAAAAGGCAAGAAACGAAAAAAGGGCGGATTGTTTAAAAAGACCCTTTTCACTTTACTCATTCTGTTTGTTTTAGGCGTAGTCGGCGGTGCTGTTACATTTGCCGTCATGGTTTCTGATGCGCCGTCCCTTGATGAAAGCAAATTGAAGACGCCTTATTCATCAACGATTTATGATAAAAATGGAAAAGAGATCGCCGAAGTCGGCGCCGAAAAACGGACCTACGTCTCGATAGATGAAATTCCCGATGTTGTAAAAGAAGCCTTTATCGCGACAGAAGACGCTCGTTTTTATGAGCACCACGGGATTGACCCTGTCCGTATCGGCGGTGCATTAGTTGCCAACTTTAAAGACGGCTTCGGGGCTGAAGGCGGAAGTACGATCACCCAGCAGGTCGTCAAAAACTCCCTTCTTTCACATCAGAAGACGTTGAAACGGAAGGTGCAGGAAGTATGGCTTTCGATTCAGCTGGAGCGCAATTACTCTAAAGATGAAATTTTAGAAATGTATTTAAACCGGATTTATTTTTCTCCTAGAGCATACGGAATCGGAAAAGCGGCGGAAGAATTTTTCGGCGTTACTGATTTAAGCAAATTGACTGTCGAACAGGCTGCGACGCTTGCAGGAATGCCGCAGAGCCCAACAGCGTACAACCCGGTCAAAAACCCGGATAAAGCGGAAAAACGACGGAACATCGTACTCAGTCTGATGAAAAAGCAAGGATTTATTTCTGATTCTCAATATAACAAAGCGAAAAAAGTGGCAGTGAAAGACGAAGGCGTCGTGTCACAGAAGGAATATGAAAAAGCAAGTACAAACAAATACAGCGCATTTGTTGAAGAGGTTATGAAGGAAATTGATGAAAAATCTGATGTCGATCCATCTGCTGACGGATTAAAGATCTATACGACATTAGATACAAAAGCACAAGATAAACTAGATGAATTAATGGACGGAGACACCGTCGGATTTACTGAAGGCATGCAGGGCGGTGTGACGCTTCTCGATACCAAAAACGGAGAAGTCCGAGCGATTGGTGCGGGACGCAATCAGCCTGTCGGAGGCTTTAACTATGCTACTCAAACTAAGGCACAGCCTGGTTCGACCATAAAACCGATTTTGGACTACGGACCAGTTATTGAAAATAAGAAATGGTCCACATACGAACAAATTGATGACTCAGCTTATACGTATTCTAACGGAAAACCGATTCGTGATTGGGACCGCAAATATCTAGGGCCTATCTCAATGCGTTACGCTCTGGCCCAATCAAGAAATATACCTGCTTTAAAAGCATTCCAGGCAGTCGGTAAAGATACTGCTGTAGACTTTGCAAATGGACTCGGGCTTGGTTTAACAAAAGATAATGTAACAGAGGCCTATTCTATTGGCGGTTTCGGTGGGAACGATGGTGTTTCTCCTCTGACAATGGCAGGTGCATACAGCGCGTTTGGAAATAACGGAACGTATAATGAACCGCATTTTGTAAAATCTATCGAATTTAACGATGGCACGAAGCTTGACTTAACACCAAAATCAAAATCAGCCATGAGTGATTATACTGCGTTTATGATTACAGATATGCTGAAAACAGCTGTGAAGACAGGTACTGGACAGCTTGCACAAGTACCTGGTGTAGAAGTTGCAGGAAAAACAGGAACGACTAACTTTGATGATAATGAAGTCAAAAGGTACAATATCGCTAGCGGTGGCGCCCGAGATTCTTGGTTCGTTGGCTACACACCGCAATATACAGCTGCCGTCTGGACGGGAATGGGAGAAAACGAGGCTGGAAAGAAATCACTTTCAGCTGAAGAGCAAAAAGTTGCAAAGCGCATCTTCGCCCAGCTCATCGCCGATGTCGATGACGGAAGCGGATCATTTGAGAAGCCTGACAGCGTAGTGGAAGCCACCGTAGAAAAAGGTTCTAATCCGGCAAAACTGGCAGGGCCAAATACGCCAAGCGATAAGAAGCTCACAGAGTACTTTGTTAAAGGCACAGCTCCTTCTACTGTTTCTAAAACATATGAGAAAGAAGAAAAAGAGGAAACAGCTAAACTGTCTGGTTTAAACGTGAAATACGATAAAGACAATCAATCTTTAACGTTAAGCTGGAATTACGACGGAGATGCGACCTTTGCTGTTAAGCAATCTGTTGACGGCGGCAGCTACTCGGAAATTCAAAACAGCTCTGCAAAAGAGGCAGTTATTTCGGGTGTGCAGCCAGGATCTGTATACAAATTCGAAGTAACAGCCGTCAGTGATGATGGCAAAAGTACAGCTTCCACATCTTATGAGGTGCCAAAAGCTGAAGACGATGAAGATAAAAAAGACCAGCAACAAACGGATGATGAAAAACAAGATGATGAGAAGACTCAGGATGATACACAAACTGATGATTCTCAAAAAGATGACGGTCAGACGGATCAAGATCAGACAGATGATTCAACAAACGATCAAGACAAAAAACAAGACAATACGAACACCAATCCGTCCGACAACAATAACCAAGACCAATCAAACGATAATGATAACGACAACAGTAACAACCAGGATACGTCGGATGGTGATTCGAACTCTGGTAAGAATGATTCAACAGGTTCTGACACGAATAAAAATAAAACAGACACATCTAATAAAACACAAACAAACTCATCATCCATTGAAAAAACAAATTAAACAAAAAAGCCGTCACCTTTGGGGTGATGGCTTTTTTGGTACACAATAAAAAACCTCCCGTTTTAACAGGAGGTTTTATCGATTCATCGCATGATATTTATAAAAATGCTTTTTCATTTCGGTAATCAGCTCATCAAGCTGAATAAAGCAATGGTATTGGGTCGGCTTAAGAAGAATAAATTCCACTCGTTCAGCCCAATTAATCGGCTTTGCGGGATATGATTTCTCCCTCAGTTCTTGCCAATCGAGCGATTTCACCGGCTCACCTGCTGTCCAATGTAACGAAGCCAGCAAACACACAATGCCCTTTAACATTTCGTTTTGGTCACATCTCGATTTTCGTGTTTGAAAGACTGGGAGAAGTGATGCTTTGATGTCATCCCACACTTCAAATAAAAGCGGAACGTATTTCCCGCTGTCCTCCCATGGCAAATCGCCTTGTAATTCCGTGCAGAAATCAAAATACACGGGATTGGTCTGCAAGGTTTTCTTCATATCCGAGGAACTCTTCTGGCCAAGACTGCGCAAGTATTGCTCATAGGAAGCCAACACTTCTTTTGCTTGCGTCATCGTTTCACCAGTCCTTTTTTATCCCTCTTCTGCCCTTCTCTGCACAAAGAAAGCAGCGGACACTCCGCACAGCGCGGAGATTGGGCTTTACAGTGATATCTGCCGAAGAAAATAAGCCGGTGATGCGTAACGGACCAATCTTCTTTGGGAACCTTGCGCATCAGCGTCTTTTCAACTTCCAGAACCGAGTCCTTCCACCGGCAAATGCCCAATCGTTTGCTGACTCTCTCCACATGGGTATCTACGGCTATGGCCGGCACGCCAAACGCAACGGATACCACTACGTTTGCGGTCTTTCTCCCGACCCCTGGCAGTTTGACAAGCTCATCGCGGTCTCTCGGCACTTCTCCGCCGTAATCTTCAATAATCATTTTACTCAGCTTTTGAATATTTTTCGCTTTATTACGATATAAACCGATTGATTTAATATCCTGCTGAAGCTCTTCCAGCGGAACAGCCAAATAGTCTTCCGGCCGTTTATATTTTTGGAATAATGTTTTGGTCACTCTGTTTACAAGTGCATCTGTACATTGCGCAGATAAAGCAACAGCCACCACTAATTCAAAAGGATTGGAATGAACCAGTTCACACTCCGCATGAGGAAACATGTCACCTATCTTGTCTAAACAGAATTCAATTTGTTTTAGATTTAACACGATTGTCACCTTTTCACTTTATTGTTCAAGCCAATTGTAAAAAGGAACCTGCCTTTTATACTCTTTTTGCGGTTCATTCTGCTTTGCTTGTACACGCCGGAATTTTTGGCTGTGTATTTTTGCCTGCTCCACAGTTTTAAGCCCATTTTTCTTCCATTCAAACAAAATCCGGTCAATGTAGCGGAAACTGAGTTTTCCTGATAGTACAGCCTCTTTTAACGCGTGTTTGATCAGTTGTGCGTCATGCTGATCCTGGTCCTGCCAGATCGCCAGCGTTTCACACTCCAAAGGCGATAACGGTCTTGCGAACTCTTCCTCAAAAATGGTATAAAGGCTTTTTTGTTCCCCTTCTGCTTTTCTTTCCTGTGTTTGATTCTGTGCAAGCTGAATATACTCGTACAGCTTGCCCCATAAAGGCTGAAGAGAATATTTCTCAAATTTGATGCCGTTTTGATCCTCGCATTCTTCAATAAACAGAAAGCCTTTTTGAATAAACATCCGCAATCTGTTTGTACATTCTTCAACAGAAATTGACATACCTTCCTGCAGCTGATTCGGTGTAGGAAAATATGATCCTTTTTCTAAATGCATTTTAATTTTTAACAGCAGAATAAGTTCTGTTTCATTAAGCCCAAGCTGTTTATAATGCGTGAGCAGAAGATTGGGGATGGTTGATGTTCCCTGCTCCTGCATATCAATAAATTGCTGTTTTTTCATCGTCACACCTCTTACTGTAAAGGATTGTGATTGCCCCTTTACTGTAAAAAGTCTCCCTTGCAGGAGACTCTTTTTTGTTTCATTTGAATGTATTACGGATACAGACGGTTTAACAGTCTTGGGAACGGAATCGTTTCACGAACGTGAGGCGCTCCGCTGATCCAAGCTACTGTCCGCTCTAATCCAAGGCCGAAGCCGGAATGAGGAACTGATCCATATTTTCTAAGTTCAGCATACCATTTATAAGCGTCAGAATCCAGTCCATGTTCTTTAAGACGCGATTCCAAAAGTTCCATATCGTGAATCCGTTCAGACCCGCCGATGATTTCTCCATAGCCTTCCGGCGCAATCAAGTCAGCGCAAAGCACAACGTCCTCACGGTCAGAAGCCGGCTGCATATAGAACGGTTTTAAGGACGTCGGATAGCGAGTGATGAATACCGGTTTGTCATAATGTTCAGCAATCGCTGTTTCATGAGGCGCTCCGAAATCATCTCCCCACTCGATATCGTCAAAGCCTTTTTCTTTCAGAAATTCAATCGCTTCATCATACGTAATTCTTGGGAACGGGGCTTTGATTTGCTCAAGTTTTGACGTGTCTCTTCCCAATGTGTTTAGTTCAATTTTGCAATTTTTAAGAACTGATTGCACGATGAAAGAAACGTAATTTTCCTGTACTTGAAGGTTTTCTTCAAATTCTACAAACGCCATTTCCGGTTCGATCATCCAGAATTCGATTAAGTGACGCTTTGTTTTAGACTTTTCCGCTCTGAATGTCGGTCCGAAAGAGAATACTTTTCCTAAAGCCATTGCCGCAGCTTCCATGTAGAGCTGTCCGCTTTGAGACAGATATGCATCTTCATCAAAGTACTTTGTCGCAAAGAGTTCTGTTGTTCCTTCAGGTGCGCTTCCAGTCAAAATCGGCGGATCCACTTTTACGAAGCCTTCGTTATTAAAGAATTCGTAAGTCGCGCGAATGATTTCATTACGGATTTTCATGATCGCATGCTGGCGCTTTGAACGCAGCCATAAATGTCTGTGATCCATCAAAAATTCCGTTCCGTGTTCTTTTGGTGTAATTGGATAATCGGTCGCTTCGTGAATGACTTCAATATCTGTCACAGCAAGTTCATATCCAAGCGGAGAACGCTCGTCCTCTTTGACAATCCCTTTTATATAGAGCGACGTTTCCTGCGTCACTGATTTAGCTGTTTGGAAAATGCTTTCTTCCACTTCCGCTTTTACTACGACACCCTGAATAAAACCGGTACCGTCCCGAAGCTGTAAAAACGCAATTTTCCCGCTTGAACGCTTATTAGCGACCCAAGCTCCGATCGTTACTTCCTCACCTACGTGCTTGTACACTTGGTTGATTGTTGTTTTCAACATATTTCCCTCCAAAACAAGAAAGACATTCGGAAGCTCATTGCCCCGCGAACTCTTTTATCATCACTTTATTATACCCGCTCTTAACTAACCGGGTCAATGCAGATAAAAAGCGGCTTTTCTGTCAGCCGCTTTTTGATCTGTTAGCTATGTTTTTCTACAAAACGCTTGATTCTTTCAATGGCTTCTTCAAGAAGATCTAACGATGTTGCATAAGAAAGACGGACATTCTCAGGAGAGCCAAATCCGGATCCTGGAACAATCGCAACTTTTTCCTCCTCGAGAAGCGCTTTAACAAATTCATCTACATCTTTGAAACCGCAAGATTGAGCTGCCTCTTTTGCATTTGGGAACAAGTAAAAAGCACCTTCCGGCTTCACGCAGCTGAACCCTGGGATTTCTATGAGCTTTGCATAGATCGTATTTAATCTATGTTCAAATGCTTCTCTCATTTCTTCCAATGGCTCAGAAGGCCCGTTATAAGCAGCAATCGCTCCGTATTGTGCGATTGATGTCGGGTTTGACGTGCTGTGGCTTGCAAGGTTCGTCATCGCTTTAATAATGTCTTCAGAGCCTGCCGCATAACCGATTCTCCAGCCTGTCATGCTGTGGGACTTCGATACGCCGTTTATAATGACCGTTTGCTCTTTCAGTCTGTCTGACAGCTGTGCAATGGAAACATGTTTCTTTCCGCCGTATGTAAGTTTTTCATAAATTTCATCTGACACAATCAAGATATCATGTTCAAGGCACACTTCACCGAGCGCAGATAGTTCTTCTTCCGTATACATGACACCAGTCGGGTTGCTTGGAGAGTTAATAACGATTGCTTTTGTTTTTTCCGTAATTGCATTTTTCAGCTGCTCAGGCGAAATTTTGAAGTGATTTTCCTCAAGCCCTTCTACATAAACAGGCTTTCCGCCAGCGAGTTTCACCTGCTCCGGGTAGCTTACCCAGTAAGGCGTTGGAATAATAACTTCATCTTCTTCATCCAAAATCACTTGGAAAAGGGTATACAGAGCATGTTTGGCACCAGTGCAGACAATAATTTGAGACGGTTTGTATTCAATATTCTGGTCGCGTTTAAATTTCTCTGCAATGCTGTTTTTCAGTTCAGCCAAACCACCGGAAGGCGTGTATTTCGTATGGCCCTCGTTCATCGAACGCACAGCGGCATCAATAATATGCTGCGGTGTATTGAAGTCAGGCTCGCCTGCTCCTAAGCCGATGACATCATGGCCTGCGGCTTTCAGTTCTTTCGCTTTCGCTGTGATTGCCAGTGTGGTTGATGGTGTTAATGCGGATACTCTTTTTGCCAGTTTCAACTTGAACTCCCCCTAATTCGTCTTAAGGCGTGATATTTTTGAGAATCTTTCCAGTTGTAAAGTCCACATAACTTAAACTGTATTGCCCTTCTTTGTCTAAGTACGTCACTTCCCAAAGCAGGACGTTTCCTTCTCTTGCCAGATGAACCTCTTTTTGCTTTGAAACCAGCCCTTCATCCTTTATGATTTTCGCCGCTTTGTCTTCAGAGATTCCCTCTTTCGCTTCTTTTGAGAGAATTTTTGCTTTTTTATCAGCAGGAACCCAGACATATAATGCAGTGCCTTTTTTATCCGTTCCCTTTACAACATAATATTTTTCTTTTCCGACAAATGTTTCGACTTGATCAACATGGGCGAGATCGGTTTCTTTTTTAGCTTCAGCAGCTGCTGCTTCGTGCCCCTCTTCCTTTTGTGCCATGGCTGATTTATAAATGCTTGCCGAGACAAGAAGTACTGCTAAAAAAATAATACCAAAAATGACGGTAAATATTAATGCTTTTTTTCTCATCTTCTCACCTACGTACGATAAATGGTAAAAACGGCTTGGTTTTTGTTTTCTTCATCCAGCGCAAGGCCGAACATCAGATTGTCTCTTTTCAGTGTACGATTCAATGTGTCCACAATTTTATACAGATCATCAGAATGCTCTACATTAATTGTTGAAAGAATTTCGATTTTACTTTCCATTTTTTCATCCTCCAGTTTGAACAAATATTGTTAGTCATACTCCATTTCAGGACACGCCATACTAGTATCACAGAGCGGGAAATCCGCTTTTAAATAAAACACCATCCTACTCCCACACCGCAAAAGCCGCTTTATGCGGCTTTTATTCTTTTTCCCCTGCAACATAAGCTTCAAGCTCGCTGTCAGTCATTTCGGATACTGAGGTTGTCGGCAAGGCATCAAGAAACAGCCGGCCGTAACCAGCGGTTTTAATCCGTCTGTCCAATATAATAATCGTTCCCTTGTCTCCCGCAGAACGCAGCAAGCGTCCGATTCCTTGCCTGAAGGTCAGCACAGCTTCCGGTAATGACACTGTTTGAAACGGATTCTTTCCTTTTTTGCGGGCAAGCTCACATTTTGCAGCATGAAGCGGGTGATCAGGGGACCGGAATGGGAGCCTCACGATCATTACTGTCGTCAGCTCATCACCAGGGAAATCAACGCCTTCCCAAAAATGATTTGTTCCGAGCAGGATCGCCTGATTGGATGTTTTAAAAGTCTTCATCAGTTTGCCGGGACTTCCGCCTGTAATCCCTTGTGCCAAGAGCTGAATGCCGGAAGCACTCATGTTATGCTTAAGCTCCTGGTGAACCTTTTTCAGCATATCATGGGATGTAAACAGCACAAGGATTTTAGGCTGTTTTTCCTTTGCCATCAGTTCGATATAACGGGCTGTATCCTGTATAAATTCAGGTTGCCCTGTATCCTGAATTGATTTCATTTCTTTTGGAATCATCACCTGCATACGCTCATCGTAAGAAAAGGGTGACTCAATTCTCATTGTCCGCGGGAAAAAGTCACTCAGTCCCAGTCGTTCAATCATAAATTGAAAAGAACCTTCGACTGTAAGAGTTGCAGATGTCAGCACCACACTATTTTTGCGCGCGAAAAACTGATCAGCCAGAAGTTCACCAGGTTCAAGAGGCTGTGCGTAAATGGCCACTGCATTTTTCGCACCCTTTGCATCTATTTCAATCCAAACCGCTTCATCGTCATCAGAGCCAAAGAAGAGCTTCTGCAACGTCTGACAGTAATGCTGCAAGCCTTTCATGCTTCTTTGGTATTCATCGGCTAAAAAGACGGTTTTGCTCTTCATGCCCTTCAAATGTTTTTCCATAAGGGATGACTGCGCCTCAAAAAGCTGCTGCAAATGTGTCAGCATGGAACAAAGCCTCTCCGCACCATCTGTTAAGATCGACCAGCTTTTATCCTGGCTTTCTTTGTTCACCTTAAACACTAGACGGTTTAAGTCTTCTTTAGGTTTTCTTCGTTTGACAAAAGAATGTACAGAGCTAAAGAAAGCATCACTTTCTGCTTGAACGTGCTGAAGCCACTCTTCCAATTCGAAAAATGAATCAACCGGCAGGCTGTTTCGCTGGAATAGCTGTCTCATCTTTTTTAGAAGTCCCTGCTCCTTCAGAGTGCCGATTCTGCTCAATTTCGTATGCAATTCTATGTACGTGGCTCTTTTCCCTAAATGTTCGCTTGCCGCACGTTCAAAATGGTGTGCTTCATCAATAATAAATGTGCCGCTTTCGGGAAGCCTTTTTTTATGGCTGCCTTCATCGGTCAGCAAAAGAGAATGATTGGTGATCACCAAATCGGAACGCATAGCAATCTGTTTGGCCCGCTCGTAAAAACCGATCACATGCTCACTGCGACTTCTTTTATAGGAGTCATCGTCATAAGCCAATCTGTCCCACAGCAATTTTCCGCCTGAAGGCAAATTCAGTTCCGCTACATCTCCTGTATTTGTCTCTGTCAGCCAAACAAGAAGCTGTGCCTTTGTCAGTACGGCATCATAATTATCATCTTCTTCATGAAGCACCTGCTCAAATTTATACAGGCATAAATAATGCGATTGCCCTTTTAAAATCGCCGCTGTTACCGGAAATGGAAACAGATCTTGGACAATCGGCAAATCCTTTGTGAGAATCTGCTGCTGTAAAAGCGTCGAATACGTGCTGATTATGACCGGCTTTTTTGATTTCTTGGCAAAAAGCGCAGCCGGAATAAGATAGCCAATCGTTTTTCCGATGCCTGGAGGAGCTTCAATCAGCGCATGCTCACGATTGGCAAACGCATCAGCCACCTCTCTCATCATCATCATTTGGCCGTCTCTTTTTTCATACCCAGGCATTAACTCTGACAGCGCTTTTTCATTTCCCGCTTCCCAGCTTTCGATCTCAAATGAGAAGTTCTCGTCCTCATTTATACGAACATCGATAGCTTCAGGTTCTCTGACAGAAAACGAAGAAAAGCGCGTATAGCCCGGTATCTCGGTATGTCTGTTTTCATTAATGAACATATCCAACAAATGCGTCAGATCACTGATGAAATGCTGCGAAAGCCTTCTTAACTGCTTTAATGTCGGATAAGGAAGCTGCCGCAGCTTTTCAAGGATTTCCAAAAAAATAAGCCCTGTCACTTCAGCATCGCTGTCAGCCCGGTGCGGCTGATCATGCCGCAGCTGAAGCTCCTCGCTTAATTCCGTCAGCTTATACCCTTCAAATCCCGGAAAAACAATGCGTGAGAGCTCGACAGTATCAAGCACTTCACAATCTGGGAGCTGAAAGCCCGCCTTATGTAGCTCATACTTGACAAATCCAAGGTCAAAATGGATATTGTGGGCGACAAAATAAGCGCCGTCAAGCAATTGGAATACTTCTTCAGCAACTGCTTCAAATGGCTGTTCATTCTCGACCATTTGATTAGAGATTCCAGTAAGCTGCTCAATAAAAGCAGGGATTGATTTATTTGGATTAATGTATTTTGAAAACCGCTCAGTAATTTGTCCATTTTCGATTACAACCGCTGCGATTTGTATGATTTTATCGCCTTTCTTCGGCGAATTCCCTGTTGTCTCTACATCTATAACAACGAACCGTTGCTTATTCATTAAAATGGACACCTCAATTCTTGCATACGACAAAAGTGTAACACGTTTTGTACGGAAATGGAGCGGCAAAACCGTTTTACTCTCAAAATCTTAAAAGAAAACCCCCGATAAAGGGGGCTTTTCTTCTACAAAATTGTACGGGCTGGTTCGTTCCCCAGCATTTGTTCAATTTTGTTTTGATCATTCAGAACAGCCACTTTCGGCTCATGGCTTGCCGCTTCTTGATCAGACATCATTTTGTAGGAAATAATAATGACCTTATCTCCTTCCTGCACAAGGCGTGCGGCTGCACCGTTTAAGCATATGACGCCGCTTCCCCGTTTACCAGGAATAATATACGTTTCAAGACGTGCTCCATTATTATTATTCACAATTTGTACTTTTTCATTAGGAAGCATTCCCACAGCATCAATGAGATCTTCATCAATTGTAATGCTTCCCACATAGTTCAGGTTTGCTTCCGTAACAGTTGCCCTGTGAAGTTTGCCGCTCATCATTGTTCGATACATATTATATTCTCTCCATTTCTCGAATATCAATAATGATATTATCTATTAAACGCGCTTTTGAAAAAGCAACTGCAACAGCGAGAATCATCTTTCCAGCAATTTCATTCACAGGCTCGAGTTCCGGATAGGAATAAAGCTCTACATAGTCTATGGTTCCGCTAGTCGTTTCAATGATATCTTTTGCAGCTTTTATCACCGCTTCAGGATCTCTTTCACCGGCTTGGACAAGTTCCGCACTTGTTTGAAGGGCCCGATACAGCTTAGGCGCTTCTTTTCTTTCCTCAGCTGTTAAGTATACATTGCGAGAGCTTTTGGCTAAGCCGTCTTCCTCTCTGACCGTATCGACAGGAACCAATTCAATATCCATGAAGAAGTCGCTGATTAACCCATCAACAACAGCTACCTGCTGCGCATCTTTTAAACCGAAATAGGCACGAGTCGGCTTGACTAGATTGAAAAGCTTCGTCAGTACGATCGCGACCCCGTCAAAATGTCCTTCTCTTGAGCGCCCGCATAACACGTCTGTGCGTCTTTCTACATGAATCGTGACATTCTTTTCACCGGGATACATATCATGAGCATCTGGCGTAAAAAGAATATCGACTCCGGCGTTTTCTGCAAGAGCTGCATCCCGCTCAATATCGCGCGGATATGCTTCAAAATCTTCATTAGGGCCGAATTGTGCAGGATTCACAAAAATACTCATAATAACGGCGTCGTTTTCTTGTCTTGCTTTGTCTGCTAAGGTTAAATGCCCCTCATGCAGAAACCCCATCGTCGGAACAAATCCGATTGACTTGCCCTCTGAATGGTATTGTTTTATGGCTTCTTTCAGCTGTGAAATATCAGTAATCTGTCTCATCTTATTTTCCCCCGTACAAGCCGTCAAGCACTGTCTGGTTCATTTGAAAGGAATGCTTTTGTTCAGGGAAAGCACGATGTCTTACATCCTGAACATATCCGCTGATTGCTGTTTCGATGGTTTCATCAATGCGCGTATATTGCTTTACAAATTTAGGTGTTCTCTCAACACCGTGGCCGATAATATCATGATAAACGAGAACTTGTCCGTCCGCTTTCACACCAGCCCCGATTCCAATGACCGGTATGCTTAGCGTCTCGGCAATTTTGGCTGTGAGTTCTGCCGGCACACATTCCAGCACAAGCATCATAGCTCCTGCTTCTTCGCATTTTATACTGTCTTCTATTAATTTTTTGGCGCTTTGTTCGTCTTTGCCCTGTACTTTATAGCCGCCCAGTACGCCGACTGACTGCGGTGTCAAACCTAAGTGACTGACTACTGGAATGCCTCCAAGCGTCAATGCGCGAATGGATTCAAACACGCCTTCTCCGCCCTCAAGCTTCAGTGCGTCAGCTCCGCTTTCCTGAACGATAGCCGCTGCATTTTTCAGCGTATCTTCCTTAGACAGGTGATAAGACATAAACGGCATATCTGTCACAATAAAGGTATTCGGCGCACCCCTTTTAACGGCTTTTGTATGATGGATCATGTCCGCAACTGTCACACCGACAGTTGAATCAAGGCCGAGGACGACCATTCCAAGTGAATCACCGACTAAAATCATGTCAACTCCCGCTTGTTCAGCAAGTTTAGCTGCCGGATAATCATAAGCGGTCAGCATGACAATCGGTTCTTCAGACTCCTTCATTTTTAGAAAATCCAGTTTTGTTTTCATGTTTTCTCCTCCTCATGTTTAGAGGAGATGATCTGCCGTTTTCTTCTGCAAGCCAAAAAACCTTCCGTTACAACGAGAAGGATTCTTCACTTTCTAAAGTTCGGCGAGTTTCATCCCTCTGTCCCAGTCCTTTTTTGGATCAAGGCAGACTGCTGCAATGTCTATCTATTTTAATAATAGGTGCAGTTCGCAGGCGATACTGCCCAATGGAAGTATACCAAAATCAACGGGCTTGTACCAACACATTAGCCCAATTCGATATCGGCAGAATAGATTTTTTTAATGCCTTCGTTCGTTTCTAAAAGCAGAACGCCTTCATCATCTATACCTAACGCCTTACCGTAAAAGGTTCCGTTTAACGTTCTGGCTCTCATATTAGTGCCAATACCGAGCGCATAGCTTTCCCATAAAAGCTTAATCGGCGTAAATCCGTGCGTCATATAATCCCGGTACCGTTTCTCAAAGCATAGTAAAATATGCTGGATGACGCCGGCCCGATCAATTTTTTCCCCAGCAGCTTGGCTGAGGCTTGTCGCGATGTCCTTCAATTCATCTGGAAAATCATTAGGCTGCTGGTTAACGTTAATGCCGATCCCAATGATCACTGAACGTACGCGGTCTTCTTCAGCCTGCATTTCCGTTAGGATACCGACTGTTTTTTTTCCGTTAATCAAAATATCATTTGGCCATTTAATATCCGTTTGGATGCCTGCTGCCTCTTCTATTCCCTGCACAACAGCTACTGCAGCAAGCAGAGTCAGCTGCGGTGTTTTTTGGAGCGGAATGTCAGGCCGCAAAATCAGGCTCATCCAAACACCGTTTCCTTCTTGAGAATGCCATACCCTAGACATTCGGCCCCTTCCGGCTGTTTGTTTGTCAGCCACCACAAGGGTGCCTTCCGGTGCGTTATTATTCGCGAGCTCATGAGCCGTTTTTTGCGTGCTTGAAAGAACGTCATGGTAAATAAGATGCTGGCCCATCACTTCCGTTTTTAATCCAAAACGAATTTCGCTTTCACTGAGTTTTCCGGGTTTTTTGATGAGCCGATATCCTTTTCTTCTAACGGCTTCTACTTCATAACCCTCTTTCCGAAGCTCTTCAATATGCTTCCACACAGCAGTTCTTGAACAGCCGAGAGCATCACTGATTTTTTGGCCGGAAATAAATTCATTGCCGGCCTGAGAAAATAATTCAATAAGGTCTTTTCTTAATGTTGACCGCATGTCTTCAGCCACTCCTCTATGTGTTTCTTTTGATTGGAGAGCTTCCCTGTCACAACAGCCTGCTCGATCCACTGTAATTCTTCTGACACCCATTTTCCGGCCGGCCGGTTTCGAAGCGCAAGCAAGTCCTTACCCGTGATATCAAGATCCTTAAGGCTTTTGATCGGCAGGTTTTGATAAGCGTACTGAATGTCCTTCAGTTTCTTTTCATCCAGTTTTTCGTTTTGCCGAAGCTGCGATATTTTGGCCGCTGAGAGCAGTGCTTTTTTCCCAGCTCTGTACATTGTCATTGCGTCAAGGCTCTGGCCAAACGTATCGGCAATGTGAATGGCTTCCTTGATCACTTTTCCCGGGAGCTTCCAGGCTTTCAGGAAAAGGGGCGCGTCTTTCAAAACTATGCCAAGGTTAATTAAAAGAGCAGCCCAAAGCTCCTCACGGGATGTTAAAGAGAAGAATGGAAACTCACTCGTTGAAATCAGGTTTTCTCGTTTATGATAAAAACCAGGAAGCTCTTCATACAATCTCGTTTGAATGAGTGTTTGAAGCGCCTGGCGAGAAGCTCTTCCCTGCAGCAATTTCTCGAACTCTATAGTTTTTCGTTCGACTGAAACATGGGAGAGGAGTGATTTTTCTTTCGCAATGGCTTCTTCTGTTTCCGGTGAAAGCGTAAAGCCAAGCTGGCTCATAAAGCGTACGGCTCTCAGCATACGAAGCGCATCCTCTTGAAATCTATCCTCAGGCTTTCCAACGGTTCGAATCACTTTCTGATCAATATCTTTCTTGCCGCCAAAATAATCAAGCACCTTCCCGTCCGCTGTCATGGCCATCGCATTGATCGTTAAATCTCTGCGTTTTAGATCCTCTTCTAATGATGAGATAAATTGCACTTCTGACGGTCTTCTGAAATCAACATAATCAGATTCAGTCCGGAATGTCGTGACTTCATAGGTTTCATCCTCCCAGAGCACAATAATGGTCCCGTGCTCTTTGCCTACATCAACAGTCCGCTGAAACAGCCGTTCTACTTGATCAGGTGCCGCATCTGTCGCGATATCGACATCTCCGATCGTTCGTTTCATATAGCTGTCACGAACTGCGCCCCCGACAAAATAAGCCTGATGGCCCGCTTCGATTAAGATGCGGAGCACGGGAAGTGCTTTGATAAAAACTTTTTCCATGTGATCACTCCGGTTCTGCTAAATCGGCATAAATCTGTTCATACTGGCTGACAATTTTTTTAGAAGAAAATTCATTTTCAAGCATCTCTATTGCCGCCTTTGTAAAACGATTGCTTAGCTGTTCATCTTCTAAAATGCTCATCGCGCGGGCTGTTGCGGCCGTAACATCACCGACATCCACCAAAAATCCGCTCACATTGTTTTTTATAACCTCAGGGATACCGCCAATGTTTGTTCCAATACAAGGCACTCCGCAAGCCATCGCTTCAAGCAGGACAAGGCCAAAGCTTTCTTTTTCAGATAGCAGCAGCTTCAAATTGCTAATAGAATAAAGATCTTCAACACGGTCTTGATTTCCAAGCATTAAGACTTGGTCTTCCAAGCCATATTTTCTGATAAGCTCGCAGGCTGTCGATTTCTCCGGACCGTCTCCGACTAAAAGCAGCTTCGCTTTCGTTTTGCCAGCGATATTGCGGAACACACGGATGACATCCTGCACGCGTTTAACTTTTCTGAAGTTGGACACATGGATGACGACTTTTTCATCTGGTAAAATTCCATGTTTCTCTTTAATTGCCGCTGTGTTTTTCTTCAGATACACGCGCTCGTCTATAAAGTTATAAATCGTTTCAATTTTTTTCTCCGGTTTAATTAAATCGTATGTTTCAGCCGCAAGCGCTGAGGAGACGGCCGTCACCCTGTCTGATGACTCAATAGCAAAACGGATCAGATCTTTTAGAGACGGATCATAACCTAACACCGTGATATCCGTGCCATGCAAAGTGGTAACAATGCCGATATTGCGTTTCAGCATTTGTTTTGCAAGATAGGCGCAAACGGCATGCGGGAGAGCATAGTGAGCATGGATAATGTCTAAATTCTCCCGTTCCGCCACCTCAGCGATTTTGCTTGCCAATGTCAAATCATACGGAGGATACTTAAAAACAGCATATTGATTAACCTCAACTTCATGAAAATGAATATTGGGATGATATGTATTCAGTCTAAACGGAATGCTTGATGTGATGAAATGGATTTCATGTCCCTTTTCAGCAAGCTGCTTCCCCAGTTCTGTCGCAATGATACCTGAGCCTCCAACGCTCGGATAGCATGTGATTCCTATTTTTAGTTTTCTCATTGTTCGCCCCCAAGCACATCATGATCAAGCATCAGCATCCGTTTGGAAAAGAAACCTTCGGCATACTCCACGCCCGCTTCTTTACCGTAAAGCTTTTCTCTCGCTTCAACGATTTCAATATACCCATTCGTCAGAGGAGTAGAAACGGAATCCTTTGACGGGATAAACTGGCTTTTGTAGGCGTTGAGGCTTTGTTTCTTTGCCTCTATTGTATCCGAGATATCAATAACAAAATCCGGCTGATGAAAACCATTTATCATATAATAGTAAACCTTGCTGACTTTATGCGCCGGAAGGCTTTTTTCGTCTTTATATTTATGGATTCCGGCGGAAAAGATCGCTTCTTCCACCAGTGCAGCCGCATTGCCGTGATCCGGATGGCGATCCTTTTTATACGGCATAAAAACCGCTTTTGGCCGACAGATTCTGATGACAGTGACAATTGACCGAATTGCCTGATCACTCATTATTAGGCCGCGGTCTGGAAGCGTTAGCTGAATTCTTTTATCTGCGCCTAATATGCGGGCTGCTTCAGCTGCTTCTTCTTTACGCAAACTGACCGTACCGTTAGAAGAGAGTTCCGCTTCTGTCAAATCGCATATCATTACTTTTTTTTCCTGTTTGACAAACTTCGCTATTGTGCCGCCCATTCCGATCTCGACATCATCACTGTGGGCGCCAAAAGCAAGAACGTCAGCATTATACATTCGGCTCTTCTCCCCGAAGAAGGTCACGGAATTCGAAAACACCTTCATCAAGTGTGCGCACAAGAATTTCCGCAGTACCCATATTTGTGGCGAGCGGAATGGAATACACATCACATAAACGGATTAATGCCGAGACATCCGGTTCATGCGGCTGCGCGGTCAGCGGGTCGCGCAAAAAAATGACAAGATCGAGTGCATTGGCAGCGATCAGTGCACCGATTTGCTGGTCTCCCCCTAAAGGGCCGGATTGAAAACGTTCAATTTGAAGACCTGTCGCCTCATGAATTTTCAACCCTGTGGTTCCGGTTGCGTATAGATCATGATTCTTTAAAATATCCCGATAGGCAGTCGTAAATTGAACCATGTCCTGTTTTTTCTTGTCATGCGCGATCAAAGCAATTTTCATTGTTTATCCCCCCGTCTAATCAATGATATTTTCTAAACCGTACACAAGCTGATCAATCTTCATGACTTGTTCGACTGACAGTTTAACGCCTGACATGAAAGAAGCACGGTTATAAGAATCATGGCGTATCTGAAGCGTTTGGCCATCCATGCCGAACATGACCTCCTGATGCGCGATCAGTCCCGGAAGACGGACGCTGTGCAAGCGAATACCGTTTTGCTCCGCTCCTCTTGCTCCTGGGAGAATTTCTTTTTCATCCGGATGTCCTTGCTGCTTTTCTTTACGGACTTCTGAAATCATTTCCGCTGTTTTAAGCGCAGTTCCGCTTGGTGCGTCAAGCTTCTGGTCATGATGAAGCTCAATAATCTCAACATCCTCAAAATAGTTGGCAGCCATTTTTGAAAATTTCATCATCAGTATCGCACCGAGCGCAAAATTTGGCGCGATGATGGCTCCGATCCCTTTTTCTTCTGTTAAAGACGTGAGCTCTTTTAAATCAGCTTCTGAGAAACCGGTTGTTCCGACAACTGGACGGACTCCGTGCTCTAATGCAATTTTTGTATGTACTTTTCCGATTTCGGGCGTTGTTAAATCAATCAAGACATCCGGTTGTGTTTCTGTAAAGCAGGCATGGATATCTGTGTAAATGAAAGCATCTGACTCAACAGGCATCACATCAGATAATTTTTGCTGATCGTATGTATGGTCTATGGCCCCGACAAGGTCAAAATGAGGTGTTCGTTCTGCCAATTTAACAGCTTCCTGCCCCATTCTTCCGCGCGGTCCCGCAATGACTACTTTAATTGTTTCGTTTGACATCTTGATCTCCTCTACTTTCCTTCTTCTTTTCTGGTCCAGCGATCTTTATCTCTTGTATTAAATTTATGCATGACTCGGTCGTGGGCTTCCTCTAAAGAGATATCAAGGGAGTTGGCTAAACAAACCAATACAAATAGCACATCGCCCATTTCCTCTTCCATGCTTTTATCATCTTCAGTCGCTTTTTTTGGTTTTTCTCCATAACGGTGATTCACTTCTCTGGCAAGCTCGCCCAGTTCTTCAGTCAGCCTCGCCATCATGGCCAGCGGGCTGAAATATCCTTCTTTAAATTGGCCGATGTAACGGTCTACTTCAGCCTGTATGTCTTTCATTGTTTTATCACTCACTGAACGAAACCTCCTATCATCCTCTTACATGTTAGCTAATTCAGATACGTTTGACAAATGTTTAAGCACGTTTGCTGTTTTCTTTTTCATCCACTATAATATAAACGCTATCTAATGGAAGGAAAAGGGGTTTTGTGTGATGCTTGGAGAAATTAGATTAAAAAACATATTTTTTATTTTAATCGGAGCGGCAATTTTTTCATTTGGCTTGGTTCATTTCAATATGCAGAACAATCTGGCTGAGGGCGGTTTTACAGGTATTACACTTTTGCTTTATGCCCTTTTCCACATCAGCCCCTCTATCTCGAACCTGGTGTTGAACATTCCGATTTTTTTTATTGGCTGGCGTTTGCTCGGCAGGACAATGTTTGTTTATACCCTTGTCGGCACTGTAGCCTTGTCTTTGTTCCTCAGCATCTTTCAGCGATATGAAATCCATATGCCCCTTCAGCACGACTTAGCGCTCGCCGCTTTATTTGCCGGCGTATTCATCGGAGCCGGACTGGGTATTATTTTCAAGTTCGGCGGTACGACAGGCGGTGTTGATATCATCGCACGTTTAGTGAATAAGTATTTTGGGATCCCGATGGGCAGAACGATGTTTGCTTTCGATGCCTGCGTCATCATTTTGTCTTTGCTTACTTATCTCTCCTATAAAGAAGCGATGTATACGCTGGTAGCTGTATTTGTAGCGGCAAGATTAATCGATTTTATTCAGGAAGGCGGATACGCTGCTAAAGGCGCTACGATCATCTCTTCGAAAAACGACCTGATTCAGAAAAAGATTCTTGAAGAAATGGAACGGGGCGTCACCATTTTGAAAGGACAAGGCTCCTACACAAAAGAGGATATAGATGTACTTTATTGTGTGGTGCCGAAAAACGAATTGGTGATGCTGAAAAGCGTGATTAACTCCATTGATCCCCATGCCTTTGTAGCGGTAAGCGATGTTCACGATGTGCTCGGAGAAGGATTTACGCTTGATGAAAATAAAAATCCGCTTCCGCGCTGACATGTAATAGAAAAAAGGCGGCTGACCGCCGCCCCTCATCCTTATTTAGGGTAGTCCCTTTTTTTCAGCTTGTTTTTTTCCGCCTTGTACTTTCTGTAACCGACATAGGTAAGAGCAGTAATGATGATACTGCCGGTTGTAATGATCACCCAGAGTAAAGACGGATCGGCATCATCCTCCTCCACCCTGTCAAACACATTTTTCAGGTCATGCTGAAGAAGGGAAAGCCGTTCAAGCTTCGTGCTCTCTGTCATTTGCTGAAATTCCTCTTGCTCAATAACATCTATATGTTTTCCGACTGTTTCAAGCTGATCCTCTGATACATCGATTGTAAGACTGGGGTAAATCAAGTCATATAAACTGATAAATTCATTCCATTTTTCATGAAAGCTTGTGCTTCCATTCTTTTGGACATCTCGCTTCAGTTCAGTAAAAGCTTCCATAATCGGTTTTTCCAGTGAGCCCCAAAGCGGGTCAGACCGATTGTCAACCGCATCCATCAGCATTCTGAACTGCGCGGCTGCTCTGAGTTTTTGTGTGTCTGATGTATCAGCTTGCTTTAAACTCCGAACCATATCATTATAGCCCAATGTGATTTGACGAATTTGGGCTCCCGTTAGCATGGGGTCTTGCTGTTTTTTCTCAGCGGATTTTAATGTTTTTTCAAAATACTCCAAGACTTGAAGCGCCTCTTCATATTTCGCCTGTCGGGTCATTTGAAAGACTGTATCGGATAAATCATTCAATTCCTCGAGGCTTCCCCGCTCTGCAGCCTTGGCATTTCCATTATAAAAAATAAGTGCAATCAACAAACAGATCGTCAGCTTTCGTTTCATGCAGGTCCCTCCCACTCTCTCTCCTTACAGAATATGAAGAAAGGGACAAGGATAGACCAACATTGTCTTTACATCAGCTCAAGCTTCGTTTGCTTTTTTGAGACCACAAGAAAGTAAGCAAGCGCGATTGAAAAGATACTTAGCCAAAATGTTCCGTATCCTATTTCAGTCATATAATCAGAAAGCATAGAGTATTGCGGCATCATATCAAACAAGTAGTCAATGACATCGTTATGCAGTGTCCAGACTGCAGCAATTGCAAGATGCCAAAATGAAAAACGAAAATACGGACTGTATAATACGCCTTGAACTGCCATTGCAAAATGCGAAGCAATTAGCATGTAGCCCTCCCACGGCAAGTCACCAGTTACTGCAAGCACAAGAAAATTCATAGCCACCGCCCATAGGCCATACTTTACGAGGGTAACTAGCGCAAGCGCCTCAAAGAACGGAGCATTCCGTTTCATGAGAAAGGCAAGCAGCACAAACAGAAAGAAAAACGTTGCTGTCGGACTGTCCGGAACAAAAATCAGGAAACGTGCCGGTGTCTCCAAAAGCTGCGGCAAGTACCAATAGTAGCCGTAAACCGTTCCCAGAAAATTAATGGCTAAGACAAGAATAAGCATCGGCCGCTGCCCTAATACATATTGAAACCATTTCACATCGAATCAACTCTCAGTCTGTAAAAATAATATGTCCAAATAAAAAAGCTGACGCCGGGTCAGCTTTTGATAATAAAAGTATATCCTTCCATTTGACAATTCACAATACGTTATTTTGCGGTTGTTTCAGAAATAAATTTTGCAAGTTCTTCGAGCTGCTTATCATTTCCTTTGAACACACCCGCCGGCATTTTGCCTTTCCCTTCTACAGCGATTTTTTTGATTTCATCCGGTTTCAGCCCGCTGTCAACCAATGAAGGCCCGGCCGCTCCTCCCTGAAGGTTATCCCCATGGCAAGAAATACAGCCCTGTTCCTTAAAAACCTTATATCCTTCTGCATTGGTGTCAATGTCGGCTTCTTTTGTAATTTTCCCCTGTTCTTCTGCCTTGGCCCAGTCATGAGTAGCAACTGACTGCCACGTCAAAAATACAGCAGCGGAAATGGCCAGAAGCATCATACCGACAGCGACCGGACGCTTCCACGGCCTTCTTTCTGTCCCTCTGTCTAGGAATGGAGCCAAAAGCAGGGCCCCAAAAGCGAGACCTGGCATAATCATGGCGCCGACCACTGTAAAGCTTCCGGCGGCGTATTCATACTTCAACAGCTGGTATAAGAAAAGAAAATACCAATCCGGCAGCGGAATATAACCAGTATCAGTCGGGTCCGCCATCCGCTCTAAAGGCGGCTGATGCACAATCGTCAAAACGAGAAAACCGATGAGAAAGACAGCTCCAACCATCCATTCCTTTAACAAGAAATTTGGCCAGAAAGCCTCTGTTTTACCCGGATACTCCGAATAATCCTTCGGTATATTCGGCTTTTTTTCAGCCGGTATCCTTGAGTCGCCTACAAATTTCATCCCTTTGCCCCGGTGCATGTCATCCCCTCCCTTTTATTCGCAGATCAAGAGTTTAAAGCGGTCCTGAAATCCCCTGCTTCCGGATCATAATAAAATGTGCAGCCATCAGCCCGAACAATGCGGCAGGAAGAAAAAATACATGGATCGCAAAAAACCTAGTCAGCGTTTGGGCGCCTACAATATCCGGATGCCCTGCAAGGAGCGTTTTAACTTGCGTTCCGATCAAAGGCGTGGCTTCGGCGATCTGCAGTCCGACTTTTGTTGCAAACAGAGCCTTCATATCCCAAGGAAGCAAGTAGCCTGTAAAGCCAAGACCGAGCATAACAAAAAAGATCAGCACACCGACAATCCAGTTCAGCTCGCGCGGTTTTTTATACGCGCCTTGGAAAAAGACCCTCAGCGTATGTAAAAACATCATCACAATGACCAGGCTCGCACCCCAGTGGTGCATCCCCCTGACAATCTGGCCGAATGCCACTTCATTTTGCAAATAATATACCGATTCCCAGGCATTTTTGATATCAGGCACATAATACATCGTTAAAAACATTCCAGATAATACTTGGATAACGGTTACAAAAAACGTCAGTCCCCCAAAGCAATACACAAACGCAGAGAAATGATGGGCGGGATTCACATGTTCCGGTACTTCGTGATCGGCAATATCCCTCCACATCGGTGTAATATCAAGCCGCTCGTCTACCCAGTCATAAATTTTGTTCAGCATGTCACCCTTCCCCCTTAGGCTTTGCTTTTCCAAGATACAGGAAGCCGTCTTTTACTTCTTGCTCATAATGATCAAGAGGCGCAAGCGGCGGCGTGCCAGGGACATTGGTGCCGTCCTTTTCATAGAGTCCGTAATGGCATGGACAAAAGAATTTATTCGGGTTTTTAGGATCACTATTCCAGTTCACCGTACACCCTAAATGCTTACAAATTGGCGAAAGTGCTACAATTTCATCCCCGTTTTTGAAGACCCAGGCTGATCTTGACTCTTCTGACTCATACCAGGCATCGACTTGATTAATTTTAAAATCAAAGCGCTGCGGCTCTTTTGTCAACTCATCAACGCTGACAACCTGAACCATATCCTGCTTCCCTGTCGATTTTAATACCGGGTCGAGTGCGAAGCGAACCATAGGCATGAGCATACTAGCCGCCATAAAACCTCCTACGCCTGTGAGCGTATAATTCAAAAATTGACGTCTGGATATATCATGTTTTCCGCCCATCTCTTCTCCCCCCTCTAAGTCACCCCTGCAAACTGACTAAAATAGAAAATATTGCAATAACTCTAGACACCCTCATAATATATGAATCTCTCAGCAAGGTCAATATAGCCAAAATATTGTTTATAAGGAAATGTAAGTGTTTTTATAAAGTGCTCCATAACTGTAACAAAACGTTCAAAATTTCAGCAGTGCGTTCATCCAATATTTTTCTTTTTAAAGAGTCATTTAAATGCTCTAATGGAACAGACGATGTAACAATCATTTTGCCTAACGCATCCTCAGCTCTCCAACTTTCGTCAGATGTGAGCAGGACAACATGCGGAAATTCCGTTATCAGCTCTTCCCGCAAATCCTTAAGCCCTTGAACGGTTATTTCATTTCTATCAACATATGTATAAGGCGGAAGTAAATATACCCGTCCCTTTAACTGCCTTTCAAGTTCTTCTGAGAGAAGCTGCGTAAACTCGCCTTTCTCCGCCGCCATTTTAAAATGGTTATTAACCCTTATGTTAATTAATGGTATGACAGCGGTATCAATGTAATCCTTAGCTTGTAAATAGTCCTTGGCATCAGTGATTCTCCACCTCATCGTTCTCCCCCTTTACGGCAACAAGCCTTGCAATTCACTGCAAGGCTGGTCATATTATGTGAGCTGATTTAATTGGCGCGATAATTGTTCAAATGCCTCTTTATCATGACGATCTAACGCGTCGTCAATGTCTTTTAATAATTTTTCTCTTTGGAATGTGGAAATAGCGTGCTCTAAAATCTGTTCCGCCAATCCCTGATCTTTTTTATTCTCAAAAAGGTTTTTCGGAATATGCGGGTTGGACTCCAGCACCGCCGCATATTCAGGTGAGCTGTAAGCCGAACGGAAATTAAGCTGGATAAACAAATCCTGCTGTTTATTTAATCTAATATCATGAAAAGATTTTTCCGCGTCGGTAGTCATGACATTCTCTTTATAGAACCGGAACGGAACTTCTTCAACACAATGTGTTGACATTATAATGCCTCTCGGGCAAAATTCAGCCTGCTCCACAAAATGAACCTTCTCCATGAGAGAATCATGGCTCATTAAGTAGTTCAAGATCCAAACGCACTCTCGGCGCTTTAACTGATAATGGTTTAAAAACCAACGGATAAAATCTTTTTTCTCATTGACAGAAACAGGGGTCTGCATGTAATTCCCTCCTCTATCGTTCGTATAATCTATATACTTATATGTTCCACATGAATGGTTAATATTCCTGCTTATCTAGAAAATTCATCCTCGATTCGCAAAATCGTTTCTTCAAGCTCTTCATTGGCTCCGTCCATTTCAAGAACCTTTTTCAAAAGCGGCAGCGCTTCTTTTTGAAGGCCTTCTTCTAATAGGAAGCTTGCGTATTCATATAAGAAATCTCTATCCTCCCGGTAATGAAGATAGGCAGCCTCAAAGGATTGTTTTGCTTCCTCGTATTGCTCTAATTCAGTATATGCGCTTGCAAGATACCAATTGTATTTAGGATCTTCTTCACCGTAGCTTCGAACCTCTTGAATAAGATCAATGATCTGATCATAATCCTCTTCTTTGTGATACACGGCAAGAAGTGTATGAAGGGCCTCGACAAAGCCCGGATCAAGCGCAAGCGCCTCCTGAAGCAGCTTCTTCCCCTCTTCTGACTTCCCGATTTTCAAGGCCATTTTGGCGGCATAAAGGAAAAGTTCTTTGTTATATTCATCATATCTGATCCCCTCTTTTGCCGTTTTTAATGCCTCTTCATACATTCCTTCAGCTTCATAGCTTTTCGAGAGCGGCATATAAAGTGAAGTATAAGATGGATCAAGCTCCTTTAAATCAGACAGCTGCTTAATAGCTGTTTTCACAAGCCCCGCCTGTAAGGCTGTAAAACCATAGCCGAAAATCGTATTAGGATCAGGATTCTCATCGACAGCTTTCTCATACCATGGAATGGCATCCTCAAATTCACCTGAGGCACTTAACGATTCTGCCAGTCTTTGATGGACATTAACGCCCCCGATCTCACTCTGCTCCTCAGCCGTTGTTTTAAAATATTGAACCGCTTTTGCATAGGCTCCCTGAGCAAAGTAAAGTTCTCCCAGTGCAAAATCAATAACAGGTTCATTGTCCAGAATGGACTTTGCCTGGAAAAGCTTTTGTTCACTGACTTCGAATAACCCCTGCATCTGATAAAGATCCGCCATAAGCAGCAAACTTTCCGGATATGATGGATCTGTTTCCGGAATAGTCTCCAGCACAGCGAGGGCTTTTTCTTCTTCGTCAATATCTATTAAAAGTTCAGCGTAGAAATTCGTCAGTTCTGTTTCATTTGGATATAAATCATGTAGATCACTAATCAGTGAAATGGCTTTTTCTACATCGCCCCACTCGTAATAAAGCTGGGCTGCAATGGCTTTATCTTCATCATGCAGCTGTTTTTCAGCCTTCGAGAGCGTGTTGAGGCCTTTTTCTGTTTCACCTGCTTCAACTAATTTTATGGCTTCTTGAATCAATGTATTCAAATCGGACCGGTCCTTTCTTTTCCTATACAACATCAACCATACAAAAAAGCTTTATTTGTTCGGGTTAATCTTATCATAATTCAGACGAATGCCCCCGGCAAATAAGATGCTTCTGTACGGAAGGGAATTATTGAGTCTTATTAGTTTACCAAAAGATCTTGAGATAGAAAATGAAAAAAGGAAGATCGCCCTCTGTACAGTAAAGCAGCTCTTTGACCTGCCGGCTTGTAAGTAAAGCACATCCCCCCTTTTCGTTTTTCTATCCGTTCTATAAGACAAGCTATGTTTTTTCGCCTCGAATTATGATCTGCATAAAAAATCCTGAAGTAAAACTTCAGGATTTTTTCGAAAGCTTATTTAAATGCTCGAAGAAGGTTGGATAAGAAACGTGAATGGCATCCGTGTGCTCGATTTCAATCGGCTCCTCCGTTATACAGGAAGCAATACCAAGCATCATTCCGATTCGATGATCTCCGTGGCTGGACACTGCAGCGCCGCCTTTCAACGTTTGTTTGCCATAAACCTTCATTCCATCTGCTGTCGGTTCAATTTCAGCACCCAGCTTGCGAAGCTCAGAAACAACAGTATCAATACGGTTTGTTTCTTTCACTTTTAGCTCTGCCGCGTCCTTAATAACGGTGGTTCCTTCCGCCTGAGTCGCAAGAAGCGCGATGATAGGGATCTCATCAATTAAACGCGGAATGATATCTCCTCCGATTTCAACTGCCTTTAGAGATGACGTTTCTATAATCAAATCTCCATAAGGCTCTGCACCGCTATCAGCAGATGGTTTGATTTCAAGTTTTGCCCCCATGTTTTGAAGGACATCAATAATACCTGTCCGAGTCGGATTTAAACCTACGTTTTTCAATACAATTCTGCTGTTTGGAACCATCGCGCCAGCAGCAAGGAAAAACGCGGCTGAAGAAATGTCTCCAGGAACAAAAATATCAGCAGCTGTCAGTTTCTGGCCACCAGCAATGGAAACACTCGTTTGATCTTCAGAAAGCTTAACGCCAAAAGCAGAAAGCATCCGCTCAGTGTGGTCCCGAGATTTATGGGGCTCTGTTACAGTTGTTGTGCCCTCAGCCTGTAATCCGGCCAGCAAAACAGCAGATTTAATTTGCGCGCTTGCAACAGGTGATACATAATCAATTCCTTTTAATGAAGCGCCGCTCACTGACAGCGGTGTAAACTCTCCGCCGGCTCTGCCGTCGATTTTAGCCCCCATTTTTTTCAAAGGCTCAGTCACACGCTTCATTGGGCGCTTCGCAATGCTCTCATCTCCGGCTACCGCGCTGTAAAAAGGACGGCCCGCCAATATTCCGAGCATCAGGCGAATGGTTGTACCTGAATTTCCGACATCTAAAAGGCTTTCTGGCTCTTTCAGGGCATCGATTCCTTTTCCGTGAATCACGACATCGCTGCCGCTTTGCTCAATGTGAACACCCATTTTTCTAAAGCAATCGATCGTGCTCAGACAATCTGCTCCCGGCAGAAAGTTTTTAACTGTTGTTGTGCCTGCCGCTAGCGCGCCAAACATAACAGAGCGGTGAGAAATGGATTTATCACCGGGAATATGTATTTCTCCATGTAAGGTCTGCACCTTTTCTCGTTTCATTTTTTCCACCTCAATCAGCATAAAAAGTTTCATATTCCGCCCGGGCTTCAATGCATTGTTCTGCCCTTTTGCGGTCGTCATCAGACTGAAAACTGATCCTTAAAATTCCGTTAATATCTTCTCGTGTTTCAATAATGCGGATATTCGTGATACTGATGCGTTCCGCAGCTAAAATCGCTGTTATCTCGGATATCACACCCGGATGATCGGGTACATCCACATATAAATCATAAAATGCAGGTATCGCTCCCTTCTGCCGAAGCGGCAGCCCGTCGCGATAATCCTTGGCGGTTTTAAAATAACGAAATAGATTTTCCGCATCTTCTTGTTCTACATATGTACGGATCTTGTCAATTTCACGAATCCACTCATCAAAACGGTCTAAGATTTTATCTTTATTATGTAATAAAATATCCCGCCACATTGCCGGGCTGCTTGATGCAATCCTTGTAATATCTCTGAACCCGCCGGCAGCAAAACGTTTAACAAGCGGATACAGGTTTTCCGAATGATGGGTTTGGTGAACAAGACTAGCTGCTACAATATGCGGAAAATGACTGATTACACTTGTAACACCATCATGCTCCTCTGGCGACATTTCCACAAAATGGGCATTCGTCCCCTTCAGCAGGTTTTTTAACTGTTCCACAGCTTGTTTGTCCGTTTTCTGGCCTGGCGTTAAAATATAAAATGCATTTTCAAACAGGAACTCCTTCGCAGCGGCCACTCCTGATTTATGTGAACCCGCCATCGGATGCCCTCCGACAAATTGATAGCGGCTAGGCAGCACTTGATCAGCGTAATCAACCACTTTTTGCTTTGTGCTTCCTACATCCGTAATCAAAAGCTCATGTTCAATTCCTGAATGAGCCAGCTCTTCAAGCATAACCAGTGTTTGTTCGACAGGTGTCGCAATGATTACTGTAGCTGCCTCTTTCGCACCGCTAATAAACGAATCAGCACGATCGTCTATCACGCCTAATTTTAATGCCGCTACCGCCTGTTCATCAGAGATGTCGATTCCGATAATCCGTTTGCCGGGATGATTTTTTTTGATGGCTAGGGCAATCGAACCGCCTATCAATCCGAGACCGGCGAGCAATATTGTATCTTTCATTTGATTCATACGTCATCACCTGGTTTATAGACTAAAGAGGTGATATTTGATCACCTCTTATAAAATTTCAGCTAAAATGGCAAGTATTTCTTCATTTTGCTCTTTTGTTCCGATCGTAATCCGGAGTGATGTCGGGAAACCTAATGCGTTTCCTGACCGGACGATATAGCCTTTTTCCAGCAGAGCCTGAAACAGTTCATCAGCAGGACGTTTAAAGTCAATTAACACAAAATTTGTCTGTGAAGGGTAGCACTTTAAACCATGAGTTTTCGCAAAATCATAATACTGCTGAAGGCCTGCATTATTTTGCTCGACACAGGAAGCAATAAACGCTTGATCATCAAGTGCTGCAATCGCCGCAGCCTGGCCCAGACGGCTGGTATTAAACGGCTCTCTCGCCGGCTCAATCTGGCGAATCAGGTTCTCGTCAGCAATTCCGTATCCGACTCTGAGCGCTGCCAGACCGTATGCCTTTGAAAATGTGCGCAAAATCATCAAATTGGAATACTTGCTTAAGAGCGGCACGGTTTCCGGGTAATCCTCTGCTGTTACATATTCATAATATGCTTCGTCAAGAACGACAAGGACACGAGAAGGAACGCGCTCCAGAAATGCGAGTAATTCTCCTTCAGATGTATAAGTGCCAGTCGGATTATTCGGGCTGCATATCCAAACGACTTGTGTCTGTTCGTCGATGGCTTCTAACATGGCGTCTAAATCATGTGAGCCGTCGGGACGAAGTGCAATTTCACGTACTTCAGCACCTTCAATAACCGCATTATGTTTATATTGCGGAAAAGTGGGGGCAGCAGTAACCGTGTTTGTTTTATCGTTTAAAAATGCCCGGCAGATGATCTGTATGATTTCATCAGAACCGTTGCCGAAAATAAGTGATGTTTCGCTGACATTGAGGTGCTTACTGAGCCTTGTCCGCAAAGCGGCGCTATACCCGTCCGGGTAAAGGGCTAGCTGTTGAATCTCATGATGAAGCGCCTCTTTTGCAGCCTCTGAACAGCCGTAAGGATTCTCGTTTGAAGCAAGCTTCACAACTTTATCCAAGCCATATTCTGATTTCACTGCTTCAATCGGCTTTCCAGGCTGATAAGGCTTCAGCTGTTTTAAATGTTCTTTGATACGCAAATCAGTCACCTCATTTTAAACTGTACAAGCCGCTAAACGCCATTGCATAATCCTCAAACTCCTGCAGCGCCTGATTTCTCGTTTCAGCGCTGATGAGCCGGTCCTTTAATTCTTCTATTTTTCTGACGAGCGCACTTCCCACTACGACACCGTCACTAATTTCATTCATCTTTATGACCTGTTCACGGTTTGATATACCGAACCCTACAGCAACCGGAACAGTGCTGAGATTCTTCACAGTACGAATGAACGGGTACACGGATGAATTGAACTCATTGCGGACACCGGTCACACCCAGAGAAGATACACAGTAGACGAACCCCTCGGCTTGTTCAATAATGGTTTTCAAACGGCTTTCGCTTGTCGGCGCAACCAAAGAAATATACGTCACCTCATGGCTTTTACATTCCTCTTGAAGGCTGTTGCTTTCTTCTAATGGCAGATCCGGAACAAGCAGACCGTCAATATGATTTTCCCGCAGTAAAGCGAAAAAGTATTCTTTGTTCAATTGTAACACAGGATTATAATACGTAAAGAGGATAATCGGAATATTCACTCCGTTTTTTTTCATTTCTCCGCCTAATTCGATTGCCTTTACGATATTCATTCCTTGATCAAGCGCCCGCTTTGAAGCCCGCTGGATCACCGGACCGTCTGCAAGCGGGTCAGAGTATGCAACACCAAGCTCCAATGCTGTGGCGCCTGCTTTTTGGAGTGACTTCGCCAGTTCAATCGAAACCTCAGGAACTGGATCGCCCGCCGTAATAAACGGGATAAACAATTTTTCTGATGGTTGAAGATCCAATTTAAACATGGGCTTTCACCTCTTCTTCCAATACATTCATTAATGTGTTGACATCCTTGTCTCCCCGGCCTGATAAACAGACGAGAATGAGTTGACCGCGATCCATTCCTTTGGCGAGTTTGAATGCTTTCGCTAACGCATGGGCAGATTCGATTGCCGGCAAAATCCCCTCTTTTTCTGACAAAAGCTTTAATGCATCCACCGCTTCTTCATCAGTGATACTGTCATAAGTGACACGGCCGCTTTTATGCAAATATGCATGCTCCGGACCGATTCCAGGATAGTCGAGACCGGCTGAAATAGAGTAGGGCTCAATAATTTGCCCGAACTCATCCTGAATGAGATAAGTCAATGAACCGTGAATAACCCCTACGGTTCCTTTCGAAATAGTGGCGGCATGAAGAGGTGTATCAATTCCTTTTCCTGCTGCTTCAGCGCCGATCAGTTCAACATCTTCATTTAAAAATGCCTGAAACATACCCATCGCATTGCTTCCTCCGCCTACACATGCCACTACTTTATCAGGCAGAGTGCCTTCAATACGTTTCAACTGATCCTTCGCTTCCTCTCCGATCATTTTTTGAAATTCACGGACCACTTGCGGATAAGGATGCGGGCCGACAACTGATCCAATCATATAAAAGTGATCCTCACAATGCTGAACCCAGTACCGGATCGCCTCATTTGTGGCATCCTTCAATGTTCCGTTTCCGCTTGTTACAGGCACTACCTCCGCTCCAAGAAGCTTCATGCGGAAAACGTTCAGAGACTGGCGGGCAACATCCTCTTCACCCATAAACACAGTACAGGAAAAGCCGAATTTGGCTGCAACTGTTGCAGCGGCAACGCCATGCTGGCCGGCACCGGTTTCAGCAATGATTTTCGTTTTGCCCATTTTTTTAGCAAGCAGCGCTTGACCTAGCGCATTATTGATTTTATGAGAACCTGTATGGTTTAAATCTTCTCGTTTCAAATAGATTTTCGCGCCGTCTAAGTATTCAGTGACTCGATCAGCGTATGTTAATGCAGTCGGCCGTCCGGAATAGTCCTTTAACAGCTTATAATACTCTTCACGAAAAGCGGGATCATCCTTGATTTGTTTAAATGCTGTTTCTATTTCATCTAACGGCTGCATGAGTGTTTCCGGAACAAACTTTCCGCCAAAATCACCGTATCTGCCTATTTCATTCGGATATGGATACATATCGGTTCATCCTTTCTTCTAAAAGACTCATCAGATTCTGATCTTTTTGTCCGTTTTTTTCAATTCCGCTGGCAAGGTCAATTCCTTCTGGCTGCCATTTCAATAGGCTGGTGATGCTATCCGGATTCACGCCGCCAGCGATAAAGCAGCGTTTACCAATAGCCGCCTGCTGATATTCCGGCACACATTCCCAAGAAAATGCAACACCAGTTCCGCCTCTAGACCCTTTTACAGATGAATCAATCACAAAGCCGTCAACATTATCTTTAAAGCGGGCTATTTCTTGAGTTGTGTTACCTTGATGGTGAAGCGCCTTCCATATTTCACAGCCTGTCAGCTTGCGAAGAGCAGCAGCATCCGCCGGTTTTTCATCACCGTGAAGCTGAATGACGTCGAGCTTCAAGCTCTTGGCAATACGTGACATCGTCTCTATTGATTCATTAACAAAAACACCTGCAACCTGTTTTTCGACACGAGCTTGGTTCAGCCATTTTTTCACATCTTGCGGAGATACTTTTCGTTTGCTTTCAGCAAAAATAAATCCTAGGTAATCAGCCTGTGATTCCGCCGCAAGCTGCAAATCCTTTAGTGACCGAATACCGCAATATTTTAATGCCGGTTTCTTCACAACCTCACTCCCTAAACAAAGCATGGATTGCTTTACGCTGAGAAGTTTGTCTCATCAATGATTCACCGATAAGTACAGATCGCGCCCCATGTTCATTGACAAATGTTAAATGTTCTAAAGAACCGATTCCGCTTTCGCTGACAAGCAAGGATTCTTTCGGAACGAGAGATGCGATTTGTTCTGTCTGCTTTACAGATGTTTCAAACGTTTTTAGGTTTCGATTATTTACGCCGAGAATGTCGGGTGTGAACACTTTCAATATTTGTTCTAGCGTTGATGCATCATGAACCTCCACTAACACGTCCATCCCCTTTTCACCTGCTTCAAGATATAATTCATGAAGGTGTAAGGGATCAAGCACCTCGCCGATTAACAATATGGCATCCGCTCCGATTCTTCTTGATTCCTCTACTTGAAGAGAATCAATAATAAAATCTTTTCTAAGTACAGGAATCGAAACAGCACGCTTTACGTCTGATAAATAGCTGTTTTCCCCTTGAAAAAACGGGGTGTCTGTTAAAACGGAAATCGCATCTGCCTTCGCAGCCTCATAGTCTTTTGCAATCTGCACAGGCACAAAATTCTCTTTAATAAGCCCTTTTGACGGCGATGCTTTCTTCACTTCGGCAATCAACCCGATAAACCGATTCGGGCTTGCCAGCGCCTCCTTAAATGAACGTTTCTTGAAAGGCTGCTCTACCGGCAGAACCAGTGTTTTCACTTCTTCTTTCTTTTGTTTGATGATTTTTTCAAGCATAGATCTCTTCCTCTTTCTGCTTTAGTCGTTCAAGCTGCGCGGCAGCGCCTCCGCTTGTAATCGTCTCTAACGCCAGCTCCGTTCCTTCCTTCAGTGAGGCGGTAATTCCCGCCGTGTAAATCGCAGCTCCCGCATTAAAAGCCGTAATAGATAAAGCGGAACTGCTGCTTTTATTTTCAAAAATATTCTGAATGAGATAGGCGCTCTCTTTCGGTGACTGCACCTGTAAATCTTCAAGTCTGCCATTTGTGAAACCGAAATCTTCGGGTGAAACGGTATATTCCCGGCGCTCTCCGTCCTTTAATTCAATCACGTCGGTCGGTGCTGTAATTGAAAGCTCATCTAAACCGTCACGGCTTGATACAAACATGACGTGCTTCGGCTGAAACGTCTCCAGTGCGCTTGCCATCAGTCCAGCTTTTTCAACAGAATAGACCCCAATCACCTGACGCTTCGCCTGTAAAGGATTGCTGAGCGGCCCAAGCAGATTAAATACCGTTCTGAAACCTAGCTCTTTTCTAGTACCTGCTACATGTTTCATAGACGAATGGTAAAGCGGCGCAAAAAGAAATCCCATGTTGTTTGTTTCAATGCTGCTTTTGACCTTTTCGGGAGTGGTTTGAATAGAAACCTCTAGCTCCTCTAAAACATCAGCGCTTCCGCTTTTAGAAGAGACAGAGCGATTGCCATGCTTAGCGATTTTCGCGCCAGCTGCCGAGGCAACAATTGCCGAGGCCGTTGAGATATTAAAAGTGGAAATACCGTCTCCCCCTGTTCCGCATGTATCAACAATATCAGGAAGTCCATCGACTGTAAGAGCGTGTGCCCGCATTGCCTTCACAAAACCCGCAAGCTCTTCTGGCGTCTCCCCCCGATGAGCAAGAATAGACAATATACCACCCATTTCAGAAGGAGTCATTTCCGCTGCCATCATCATATTCATCAGCGTTTCAGCCTCACCGGCAGTAAGGGTTTTTCCATCAACGCACAATTGTAGAAATCTGTTCATCAGCTTTATCCTCCTTGCTATGAAACATGTCTTCTGCAATATGAATCGTTTTCAGCAGCGCACCGGCTTTATTACAGCTTTCTTCGTATTCGGCTTCCGGAACAGAATCAGCAACAATGCCAGCACCTGCCTGTATCGATGCAACACCGTTCTTTACACTCATCGTGCGAATCGTAATACAAGAGTCGATATTCCCGTCAAACCCAATGTAGGCAATACACCCGCCGTATGTCTCTCTCGGTGTTGGCTCGAGTTCTTGCAAAAGCTGCATGGCACGGATTTTGGGTGCGCCTGTTAAAGTCCCCGCCGGGAAAGCAGACATCAGTGCATCGACAGGATGAACCCCTTTTTTCAATCGGCCTGTAACCACCGAGATAATGTGCATGACATGTGAAAAGGAAACAATTTTTGTGAACTCCGGCACAGAAACAGAACCATACTCTGCTACTCTGCCGATATCGTTTCGGGCAAGATCAACGAGCATGTAATGCTCCGCCTTTTCTTTTTCATCCTTCATCAGCTCAACCTTCAGTCTCTCATCTTCAGCTTTGTCTGCGCCGCGTTTTCTCGTACCGGCAATCGGATGGATTTCTAAGTGCCCGTCTTGAACGTGTATTAACCGTTCCGGAGAGCTGCCGACTATTTCTCTGTCTAGCAGTTTCATATAATACATATACGGCGAAGGATTGACGATCCTAAGCACTCGGTATAACTCAAAAGCATCTGCTTTTATCGGCACCTCAAATTTTTGTGATAAAACACCCTGGAAGATATCTCCTGCTTTTATATAGCTTTTGATTTTTTCTACATCAGCCATAAAAGCCGATTTTTCATAATTAGAAGATACCGTCTCAAAGCTGGGTGTCTTGTATGAATCAGCAGAGAGAAACAGCTCTTTTATGTTTTTTTGGTCCATCATTTTTTCGATGAGATTTTGGAGCTCCAGATGATTTTGATGGAATACATCCATTTTTTCGTTTTCTGTTTCCTCTCCAGTGAGCCTTGCATATTGGATAAAGTGGACGTTTTTGGTTTCATGATCATACGCAATTAATGTCCGGCAAACAAACAGCATGCACTTTTCCATGTCTGTTTCTTTTGTATGCGAAGGAACAGAAGGCTCAATCAGCGGGATCATATCATAGCTTAAGTACCCGACAGCTCCGCCGACAAAAGGAATGCCAAGCTGAGGTGTTTTGATTTTGTATGTGGTATTCATCCAGTTCAGCACTTCTTTTAGTTCATTTCCTGTGTAAAGAGATTTGCTGTCCTGATCAGCGGCCGAAAAACGGCCCTGCTCTTCTTTAATTGTGAGAAATGGATTCAGGCCGATAAATGAATATCTGGACCAAGTGGATGTATCGTCCTTGCTTTCAAGAAGATACGTAATCTCCCTGTCAAGCTTCTCTATCATTTGAATGGGTGTCAGTGTATCGACTGTGAAGGTCTCCACAATCGGTATCGTGTGGTGGGACAAGCTGTCCTCTAAAAATGCGGAAATGTTTGATTGGAAATTCATTGCTCTCACTCCTTATGGCAAGGAGAATGAGAAGATGGCATGAGAGGATAAAATACTATATAACAAATAAACCCAAAAGAAAGACTTCTTTTGGGTAGAATAAACATAATGTCTCAGCTCAACTAAACTCATTCTCTGCTACCCTATTCTCTAACTCAACTCATTCTAATTGCTTTATACACACTCTTGTGTATTTCTAAGCTGTTCTTATCGTATTACAATTCAGTATTTTTTGTCAATGATAAATCGGGCCTCAATACGACGGCTTTTTCTAAATATACATGTCTGATCTGATCCTGAGGGACATCTGTCTGGACCGTCATCATGACTCTTATGCACTTTTTCAGACCGCCTGTTACGTCCATTTCCTGCATACATGTTACCGGTACATACTGCCATCCTGAAAGCTCGCGAACAGCTTTTGCCGGGAAAACAGCGTGCAAATCAGGTGTAGCCGACAGAAGCATTTGAACAACATCTTCCGGTTTTGTATGATTTTCTTCTATGATTTTCTCTAACAGCTGTTTTGTTTTTTGTAAAATTTCTTCTTCAGTATCCCGTTCAACTGTAGTTGCTCCGCGAATTCCGCGAATTATCATGATGTCTCCTCCAATCGCCATTTGTTCAGCCAGCTCTCAAGTTCATTTCTGGAAAATGTATGATCAGCAACTTTCCCTAATTCATTGAGCACAATAAACTGAATCTTCCCGCCACGGGTTTTCTTATCATTCATCATACGGTCCAAGAGAACCGAAGTTTCCGTCTCTTTTCTGATTTGACTTGGATAACCCAGGCTTTTTAGCCAGCTGACCAAACGTTTTCTGTCCATTTCACAGCCTACAGTCTTTTCGCTTATATATAAAGCAAACTGCATTCCGAGGGCTACGGCATCACCGTGAGTGATCTGCCCGTATCCATATTCCGCCTCAACGGCATGACCGAGCGTATGCCCGAAGTTTAAGTAAGCTCTTATCCCCTCTTCTTTTTCATCCTGCTGAACGACAGACGCTTTAATTGAAATGCCTTTAAAAATCATGTCATTCAGCTGATCATTAGTGATATCACGCAGTGAGTGGATATTCAGCAGCTCCTCCAGAAACGCTCTGTCATAGATAAAAGCGTGTTTAATCACTTCTGCCATTCCGGACCTAAGCTCTTTTTCAGGCAGAGAACGCAGGAAATCTGTATCATAGAGCACGGCTTTCGGCTGATAAAACGCACCGATTAGATTTTTTCCAAGCGGATGGTTCACGGCTACTTTTCCTCCGACTGCGCTGTCATGCGCCAAGAGCGTCGTAGGCATTTGGATGAAATCAATGCCGCGCATAAAAGTGGCAGCCACAAAACCGGCAAGATCCCCTACAACACCGCCACCGAATGCGATGATGCATGAGGAGCGATCCAAATGAAAACGAATCGCTTCACTCTGCAATTTTGTGTACATGTCCATGGATTTTGCCTGCTCTCCACTCGGTACCGTCACTTTTTTCACAGGCCATTTATCTTGCAGCAAATGGAGCATTTCATCACCATACAGGCGGTCCACTTCTTCATCCGTGACAAGCATAATCCTTGTTAAAGGCCTGTTTAAAGAGGTTAATAGTTCGCAAGCCTTTTTTCTGATACCTTGTCCGATAAAAACAGGATATGACGAGGAAGCAGTTTGAACATGCAGTGTCTTCATTAAAATTCCCTCGACAGTTTTCTCATATTCTCCACATTTTCTCTAATGCGGTCAATTTGATCTAATCCGAATTGTTCAACGACTGCGTTCGCAATTTCCCAAGCGACAGCCGCTTCAGCGACTACACTTGCCGCAGGAACAGCACAGCTGTCTGAACGTTCAATGCTGGCGGAAAACGGTTCTTTCGTTTCAATATCGACACTTTTCAGCGGTTTATACAAAGTCGGAATCGGCTTCATGACTCCGCGGACAACGATTGGCATCCCTGTCGTCATGCCGCCTTCCAGTCCGCCAAGTCTGTTAGTAGCACGGGTGTATCCTTTTTCCTCGTCCCAAATGATCTCGTCATGGACTTCGCTTCCATTTCGGCCTGCCGCCTCAAATCCGATCCCGAATTCCACACCTTTAAATGCATTAATTGACAGTACAGCGGCAGCAAGCTTGCTATCCAGTTTGCGGTCATAATGGACATAGCTGCCCACGCCTACCGGCATTCCCTCGACAATGACTTCTACTATTCCGCCGATGGAATCTCCGTTTGCCTTTGCTTCATCAATGGCAGCCATCATTTTTTTGCCTGCCTCTTCATCGTAGCATCTGACAGGAGACTCTTCCGTTACGCGCTGCAGGTCTTCAATTGACGTATATTCTGTTTTTTCAGCTTTAACAGCGCCAATTTGCAACACGTGGCCCGCCACCTTAATGCCAAGCTCAGAAAGAATCTTTTTAGCTACAGCCCCTGCCGCCACTCTGACAGTTGTTTCCCTTGCTGAAGAACGCTCAAGCACATTTCTCATATCACGATGATTATATTTAATTGCACCGTTTAAGTCAGCGTGCCCAGGTCTAGGTCTGGAAATCTGGCGCTTCATTTCCTTTTCTTCATCTTCTGTAATCGGGGCGGCGCCCATGATTTTTGTCCAATGCTTCCAATCGTTATTTTCAACTACGAGAGCAATTGGTGAACCGAGTGTACGTGCATGGCGCACCCCGCTCATAATTTTGGCCTGGTCTTTTTCGATCTGCATGCGGCGGCCGCGGCCGTGTCCTTTTTGGCGTCTGGCAAGCTCAAAATTGATATCTTCCTCCGTTATGTAAAGCCCGGCAGGTACACCCTCAATAATGGTTGTCAGTTGGGGGCCGTGTGATTCTCCGGCTGTTAAATATCTCATGACTTCTTCTCCCTTCATCGCATTAACGCTTTTAAGTAAGACTACTATAACATATTTTTCAGCAAAAAGTCAGTCTATCTTTTTTGATAAAAGAATGTATCGGCTGGGACTAGGCCAAACTTCTCGGGATTGAAGATTTGCTCGGTGCTGCCGACAAAAAGAACTCCATTCTTCTTCAAGCTATGTGCCATTTTTAAATACAGCTCTTCCTTCGCGCTTTCTGTAAAATAAATAAATACATTGCGGCACACGATTAAGTCAAAGTCTTGTTCATAACGATCCGCCAGCAAATTGTGCTTTTTGAATGTAATATTCTTTTTGATTTCCGTTTTCACTTCATAACTTCTATTTGCGTTTTGCGTAAAATAACGATCTTTCACAGATAGCGGCACTTCCTGTAAAGACCGCTCCTGATAAACGCCTTTTTTCGCTTTTTCCAATGCTTTTTCATCAATATCCGTCGCTAAAATCTGATAGCCCGGAAGACCTTTTTGCTGGTCCAAAAGCATGGCAAGCGTGTATGGCTCCTCCCCCGTTGAGCAGGCGGCACTCCAAATTTTTAAAGGCCTAGAGGTCTTGATTAACGGCAGAATTGCAGTCTCAAGAACTTCCCATCTTTTATAATTACGATAAAATTCTGAAACATTGATCGTCATTCTGTCCAATGTTTCATTTAAGAGAGCTTGATCCTTTTCCAATGCCGCAGCAAAGTCCTTAAAGCTTTGGAACCCCTTTTTCTCATAAAGTGACGTTAGCCTTCTCTTCATTTGTGCTTCTTTATATAGTGTCAAATCGACTCCGGTTAATTGTTTCCATTTCGTTGTAAATACGCTGTATGTATCCATCTCTACTCTCCCAGTCTCGCTGTCTTTTTGTCCTAGTATAGCTTGTTTTATCAGGAAATTGTATTGTTTCAATAAAAAAATCAGCTTTTCAGCTGATTTTAGATCGTTGGGAAAGGCAGAGGTCTGATGCACACTGCCAATCAACACTTTATTCACTTTAATGTAAACCTTTACAAAACAGATCAAAAACCGGCGGCGTTATATGATGCCGGCTCTGTTGCTTATTTTCACAATGATTAATAGATCCAGCCTGCCATAAGCTGCTGATATGATACTAATTCTTCATTCTTAAAGAAAATGTTAATCTCGCGTTCTGCACTTTCGAGAGAATCAGAGCCGTGGATGATGTTTTTTCCGACAAACATGCCATAATCCCCACGAATCGTACCAGGTAAAGCTTCTTTAGGGTTTGTTTTTCCGATCAGCTGTCTCGTCACTTCAATGACATTTTCGCCTTCCCACACCATTGCGAATACAGGTCCTGAAGTAATAAACTCAACGAGCTCTCCGAAGAAAGGCTTTCCTTGATGTTCGGCGTAGTGTTTCTCAGCCATTTGTTCAGTCACTCTCATTAACTTGGCGCCAGCTAATTGTAAGCCCTTACGTTCGAATCTAGATAAAATGTCCCCAATGAGCTGACGTTGGACACCGTCTGGTTTCACCATGATAAAAGTCTTTTCCATCATATTCTCCACCCCATCATTATGTATGTATAGGCTTTCACACTGCACACCGAAATCGTAACATCTTTCTGATAATTAATCAATCCGGGGCGGAGAAATTTCTTAATATCTACAAAAAAATTAAAATTTTCTTTTACCGATATATTTTGCGATGGCTGCAAGAGATGAGCGTGCGCGCCCTCGAGGAAGCGTGTTTAATTTCTGAAAAGCTTTCTGCAGATACATTTCGCTTACTGCCATAGATGCTTCAATTGCATCTGTTTTTTTGATTTCTTCAATGATTGGTTCAAGCTGTTCCTGCGTTGTCTCACTGTTAATCAATTTAAGCTGGTTTTTTAATGCAGGATTTTTCAGGGCATACAGCACTGGCAATGTGACGTTTCCTTGAAGCAAATCTCCTCCAACGGGTTTACCCAGCTCTTCTTCAGTTGAAGTAAAATCAAGAATATCATCAATAATCTGATAAGACATGCCGACGTAATACCCAAACCAGTACAATGCCTTATGAATCTTCTCATCAGCTCCAGACGCAATAGCACCAAGCTGGCAGCTGACCGCGATCAAGAGAGCCGTTTTTCTTTTGATACGGCGGAGATACGTTCTGAGATTTTGTTCCATGTTGTATTTGTCTTTGATCTGCTCAATTTCCCCTAGACAAACTTCAACGATCGTCTGTGACAAAATCCTATGGGCTTTCGGTTCGTTAATTCTCGTCATCATTTCAAGAGATCCCGCAAGCATATAATCGCCTGTGTACATCGCAATACGATTGTCCCACTTTGCTTTGATTGTCGGTTTTCCTCGGCGAAGCTCCGCATCATCAATGACATCATCATGAACCAAAGATGCCATGTGAATCATTTCCAGAGTGACGGCGACATATTTAATCTTATTAATATCGTAATCGCCAAACATGCCAGAAAGCAGCACGAAAACAGGCCGAATACGTTTCCCTCCGGCCTGCAGCAGGTGAAGACCTGCCTCGCTTAAAAGCGGGTAATCGGAACGTACGGTTTGTTCAAGTTCTCTTTCGATTACATCAATATCGTCATTTAAAAAAGAGTAGGCCATTTTAAATTTCATATCATTCACCCAAACATCTGTGTTTTCATTTCCATCCGATATGCGTGGCAGCGACTCCGCCAGTAAACGAATGATATTTAACATTTTTCAGGCCCGCCTCTTCAAACAGGCCTGCCAGTTCCTTCATTCCAGGGAAATCTCTGGCTGATTCTTGAAGCCAAGAATATTCTTTATAGCTCTTCGCAAACAGTTTCCCGAAAAACGGCATAATATACTTAAAGTACATAAAGTAAGCCTGTCTGAATCCGATCATTTCCGGCTGGGACGTTTCCAGACATACCACCTGCCCGCCCGGCTTCACTACACGTCTCATCTCTTTCAGTACAGTCAAGTAATCAGGGACATTGCGGAGTCCGAAGCCAATGGTGACATAATCAAATGTATCATCATCAAAAGGAAGCTCCATCGCATTTCCGTGCAGCAGTTCAATTTGGCTGAATCCGCCGTCTTTTACTTTCTGCTCGCCGACACTCAGCATATTTTCACTGAAATCCAAGCCCTTGATCTCGCCGCTTTTGCCGGCCGCTTTTGCAAGAGCGATCGTCCAGTCAGCCGTTCCGCAGCAGACATCAAGTGCTTTTGCGCCTTCTTTTACATTCATGATGCGCATCGTTTTGTCGCGCCATTTTTTATGCTGCTGAAAACTGATGACAGAGTTCATTTGGTCATAGTTTTTATATATTTTTTCAAATACTCCGTGTACGCGCTGTTCTTTTGAGTCCTGCATAATGGTTTACCCTTCTTCCACTTTCTGATGATAGGTTTGATCTTGGCTGATTGTCTTCAGACGGTTTATTAAAATGTTCTGAATAGGTGAATTTAGAGGCAGAAGTGACTCAATGCTGTTTTTCGCTTTTTTAAAACAATCTTCTAATATCTCTTCTTTTGTTTTTCCCAGCTGTATAAAACTGCCGATCACATCCAGAAATGCATCATTTCCGTTCATAAGCCGCTTAAATACAAAAAAATCACTCGACAGCTTTTTCCAGCGCGGAAGGTTGAAGTGTTCCGCCACACGATGGAATAAAGCTGATTCAACGATGCCGACACTTTCGAAAAAATCGTTTTCGTCCTTGAAAGAACGGTCATACAGACGAATTTTATGTTCGTTGATTTCTTTAATGGCTGTAGCAAGCGTCCGAATCATGTAGATATCCTTCATTTCAGATAGTAAAGAGTAGTACAGCCCGCTGAAATAATCGCCCGCGAGAACAGTCAATTGGCGGTTTTTGTTTTCGTCTCGTTTTATGACTCTAGCTGTCGTCACTTCATCATGGGTATCAAGGGCGCTTTGTACAAGCATCGCTGTTACAATATAATTTTCTCTGTCGTTGTTTTTTATGTCGGCTTCTTCAAATAAAGCATGAAAAAGAAGAAGCTTATCCTCATCAATTTTCGGCGCAGAAATATGCTTCGCTAAATAAGGATGAGACAGCTTTTGTTTTAATTTCGTGTTCAGATTGGCTAAAGTTCCGTAGATGTCTTGCAAAAATATCACCCTTGTCCCCAAATTCACATTTATTTCTTAATCTATGTATGAGTTTTATCTTTTCATTCGCTTACGCAGGTATCATTATAGCATAAAAAAAAGAAATTGGCTGTATCCTCCCGCTGTTTGCGAGCATTTGCTTTTAACAGCGGGGACAGCCAGCTTATTTTTTTTCGCTTTTCATTTCTCCGTACGCGGTTTGAATCAGTGCCTCTCCTCTGACTTTAATGGCAGAAGTATGCTCTGTAAACTGAGCGATGATCACTTCTCCCTTGTCGAGTTTTTCGGAATGGTGAAACTTTGTGTCTGTTCCTCTTGTCAGGCCGATCACATTCACTCCGTCCTCAACGGCTTTAATGACGACAAAATCACTTGAATGCTTTTGGTTCATTTATAGCACCCTCTATCTTTATTAGTCCTGGCGTTTAATATGTTCCAATACTTCTGCACGGGCAGCGGCATCATCTTTAAAAACACCTCTGACTGCTGAAGTCACAGTTTTCGCACCCGGTTTTCTTACACCGCGCATCGTCATGCACATGTGTTCCGCTTCAACCACTACCATTACGCCATGCGGATCAAGCGTTTCTACGATGCTTTCTGCAATTGTAGAAGTGATGCGTTCCTGAAGCTGCGGGCGCTTTGCAACGGCTTCAACGGCACGTGCCAGTTTGCTGAGCCCTGTGACCTTTCCGCCTCGCGGGATATATGCAACATGTGCTTTTCCATAAAAGGGAACAAGGTGATGCTCACACATAGAATGAAATGCGATATCTTTTACAAGAACAAGCTCCTCATGGTTTTCACCGAAGATAGTCTGGAAATGTTCTTTTGGATCTTCATTCAAGCCGGAGAATACTTCGGCATACATCTTTGCGACTCTTTTCGGAGTATCAAGAAGCCCTTCTCTATTCGGGTCTTCTCCGATCGCTTCTAAAATTTGACGAACAGCTTGTTCGATTTGCTCTTTATTAACTTCTTTCATGTTCTATGTCCTCCACCAATGAATACATTTAATTTCGATTCTAGCACATATGCCCCGCTAAAAGCAAAGTGAATGCCCTGTCAGGAAGCCCATGCTCTTGAAATATGAAAAGCCCCTTAGAAAGGGGCTTTTCTGTGAAGAAATAAAGTGTATGTAAGCTAGATGCATACACGATCTATATTCACAATTATTTTCCGGCAACTGCGTCTTTAAGCGCTTTACCTGGTTTGAAAGCAGGTACTTTGCTTGCTGGAATTTCGATTTCTTCACCTGTTTGAGGGTTGCGCCCTTTACGTGCAGAACGTTCACGCACCTCGAAGTTACCAAAACCGATCAGTTGGATTTTATCACCGTTTTTAAGTGCATCTAAGATCGTATCAAAAACAGAGTCAACTGCTTTTGTAGCGTCTTTTTTAGACAATTCGCTTGCTTCTGCAACCGCATTGATAAGTTCTGTTTTGTTCATGCCTTTCACCTCCTCCCAAAAGGATACATTCAGTTCGTTTATTATCATTTCTTCACAGTTCAGTCTGATTCTAAACCTGTCTCAGAAAAAAATGAGAGCAAGTAAGAGAAAGACAATTAAACGGCTTTTTAAGAAAAACTGCACTCTGAGGAATGTTTGTCCAACAAAGTGAAGAATTTCTGTATGTAGAGTAACACATATAAAAAGCCATATCAAGCATTTTAAAGCGTCAATCCCTTGCTCGTCAAGGATTTAAGGTGATTTACCGAACGAATATTCCTTTTTTTCCTTTTTTCATCCTATTCCTTGATCCTTTTCCATTATTAAGAGCAAAGAAAAAAGACCTCCCATTCTATAAAGAGGTCTACCGGTATTACAGGATGATGGCGATTAAGCCGCCAGAGCCTTCGTTTATGATTCTTTCTAATGTTTCTTTTAATTTATACCGTGCGTTTTCAGGCATCAATGACAGCTTTGCCTGAATCCCTTCTCTCACAATTGAGCTCAGCGACCTTCCGAAGATATCGGAATTCCAGATGGAGAGCGGATCATCCTCAAAGTCCTGCATTAAATAGCGTACAAGCTCTTCACTTTGTTTTTCCGTTCCGATAATCGGGGCGAATTCGCTTTCGACATCTACTTTGATCATATGGATCGACGGAGCGACAGCTTTCAGCCTCACACCGAATCGCGAGCCCTGCCTTATAATTTCCGGCTCATCGAGACTCATATCAGCTAAAGCAGGCGCTGCAATGCCGTATCCCGTCTGTTTGACCATTTTTAAGGCATCAGACACTTGATCATATTCTGTTTTCGCATGGGCGAAGTCTTGCATGAGCTCAAGCAGATGGTCTCTTCCTCTGATTTCGACGCCCACAACTTCTTTTAGGATTTGATCATATAGATGATCAGGCGCGTACAAATCAATTTCTGCCACCCCTTGGCCCAGCTCAATTCCGGCTAATCCGGCACTTTCAATGAATTCAAACTCGCTGAATTGGCCGACAACCCTGTCTACGTCCCGGAGCCGTTTAATATCCTTAACCGTTTCCTTCACGGACTCCTGATAGCTTTCACGCAGCCAATGGTTTTCTTTCAGCACCATTACCCAGCTTGGGAGATTGACATTCACTTCTAGCACCGGAAACTCGTAGAGGGCCTCTCTGAGCACACTCAGCACATCTGATTCCCGCATGCTCTCTACACTCATTGCCAATACCGGGATATCATATTTTTCGCTTAAATCCTGGCGCATGGCTTCCGTTTCCGGGTGATACGGCCTGACTGAGTTGATGACCATAATAAAAGGTTTGCCAACCTCTTTCAGCTCTTCAATGACTCTTTCTTCAGCCTCTATATAGTCACTTCTGGCGATATCTCCAATGGTGCCGTCTGTCGTAATGACAACTCCGATGGTCGAGTGTTCTTGAATGACTTTTCGAGTGCCGATTTCAGCAGCCTCATGAAATGGGATCGGTTCTTCGTACCAAGGCGTATTGATCATCCGCGGCCCGTTTTCATCTTCGTATCCTTTAGCGCCGGGCACTGTGTAACCTACACAATCTACTAATCTTATATTCACATCGAGTCCGTCTGACACATGAACAGACATCGCCTGATTCGGAACAAATTTAGGCTCTGTAGTCATAATGGTTTTGCCGGCTGCGCTCTGCGGCAGTTCATCCTGCGCTCGGGCCCGGTCTGCTTCGTTACTGATATTCGGGAGCACCACAAGCTCCATAAATTTTTTAATGAACGTGGATTTTCCTGTACGGACAGCACCTACGACTCCTAAGTATATATCGCCTCCTGTTCGTTCAGCGATATCCTTGAAAATATCGACCTTTTCCAAGTGATCCCCTCCCGGACTTCCTATCCTTTTCAATTTTATTAAGCTCTTTCAATCAAACACAGGACACTATATGTGTATGACGTTGTCCTATTTGAATATGACATCTTTAGAAAATTTCTCATCCTCAATCTATTAATATAAAAAAACCTTTCTCCCTATTTGTATGCAAGGGAGAAAGGTTCATTCCTTTTTCATATCATTTTCTAAAAAAACAGGTTCCTGTTTGTCATTTACCGTATATTTTACAGAAAACACGGGGACAAAGGGGGTTTCATGCCAAATCATATCCTGGATTTCAGTCCCGGGTTTAAACGTTTTTTTGCTTTTTTTGAGGCAAGAAGCCAGCTCAGTCCGGTAATCGGCATATATTTCTCCGTCTCCGTCAATCATAAGCGGCAAGGAATTCCCTGAGATTGGGCTTGTCACTGTAAGAGAGCTGCCATCCCCAAGCTTCTTCTCATCGAGTGTAAATAAATCACGAGATAGCACATCCTTGTAAGGCGGATATTGATGCTCCTGACGATACATTTGGATGCGCAATTTCACATCGCGAATTTTTTCTGCCATCTTTAGATCAATTAATTTAACAGTCGGATCGTTCTCTACGTCAACAAGCACGTATTGATAGTCTCCCCCGCTTTCAAATGCCGTACTTGGAGGTTCAGCTATGTATCTTGGCGCTAACCGGTTAAAGTCTATCGGATATTTTTGATATAGCGGTGTCGACATATCTTTGGTTTGAATAGGAAGCAGCCCTCCATTTGCCTTTTGAAATTCATCAACAGCAGATTGAACCTGCTTTAGCTGGTCTTGATAAGGAATGGCATGCACACTGCTTTTCCGTTCATTTGGATATAAACATCCGGATAAAAACACGACTGCCGCAAAAATGATTGCGCACTTCAGTTTACCCATACAGCACTTCCTTTTACAGCTTTATTCATTGACAGGGCCGCTAAAAACCACGACAAACACAATAATTCCAGATATGAGCATACACATGTATGCGAATGATGAAATCGCAATCTTCAAAAAACGGTTTTGGCACTTAAAGCGGCTTAAATAGATGGAAGCTACAGCCAGAAACATCAGACCCATGGACCCTAGAGCAAACCACATTTTCATCAATGCCAGATTCAATGACGTGCGCCTCCCCGATATGTAAGATGTAAGAGTTATATTATATTTTAATATACAGCGCCGGAAAAGATCAACCAGATTTTCCATCCATTGATAGAACAAAAAAACTGAAGCAAAGAGGGGGACCTTCGCTTCAGTCAACTTGACTATATTCACCTGCACGTTTAAGAAACACTCTCTTGGACTTCGATGCTATAGTATGCGACTTGGCATACAGATGCATCCTCTATTGCCTAAATCGGCAAAATGTTTCAGGAGATCCCAAGACTTGGGTGTTCTTCTGTTTTTCGGGCTTTCGTTCAATTAAGATATGCGATTCACCATTTGATTGACACTTTTACTTCACTTGATTTTCAAACGTATTTACCAAATCCTCCATCTCGTGGGTTTTCCCTCTCGCCATTAAAGATTCAACAGCGGTTTCCACTTTTTGTCCGTTGAATAGGACCTGATGGAGAGCTTCTGTAATCGGCATTTTAACATCATATTTCTTCGAAAGCTGATAAGCCGCTTTCGTCGTGCGGACGCCTTCGACTACCATTCCCATCTCTTCAAGAACATCTTCAAGCTTGTACCCTTTTCCGAGCAAATTGCCCGCACGCCAGTTTCTGGAATGAACACTTGTGCACGTCACAATCAGATCGCCTACTCCTGTCAATCCAGAGAACGTCAAGGGATTTCCGCCCATTTTCGTTCCGAGTCTCGCGATTTCGGCAAGTCCGCGTGTAATCAAAGCAGCTTTGGCATTGTCACCGTACCCTAAACCATCTGTAATTCCTGCAGCAAGGGCAATAATATTTTTTAAAGCCCCTCCGATTTCAACTCCGATAATGTCAGGATTTGTGTACACCCGAAAATTGTGATTAATAAATAGATCCTGCACCTCTTCTGCTGCCCTCATGCTCTTTGAAGATGCAGTAACAGTTGTGGGGTGCCGCAGCCCTACTTCTTCCGCATGACTCGGGCCGGAAAGGACAACGATATCTTTTCTGACATCACTCGGGAGCTCAATTTCCATAATTTCAGAAATGCGCAGAAGTGAATCTGGCTCAATACCCTTGCTGACATGAACAAAGACTGCCTTTTTCGTTATAAAAGGGACAGCCTGTCTCAGCACTTCCCGAATTGCTTTTGTCGGGACCGCAACGATAATGACATCTGCGTCTGAAACAGCCTCTTTCATATCTGTTGTTCCTTTAATGGATGTAGACAGCTTAACATTCGGCAAATAATCTTTGTTTTCATGCAACTCATTAATTTGATGAATTAAATCTGCACGGTGAGCCCACACACACACTTCATTTCCATTATCAGTTAGAACTAAAGCCAGTGCTGTTCCCCAACTCCCCGCTCCAAGCATTGTGACTTTTTTCATGTTTGATTCACACCTTTTTATTTTCTAGCTCTTGCAAATATTTTGATTGGTGTCCCCTCAAAACCGAACGCGTCTCTGATTCGGTTTTCTAAAAACCGTTCGTATGAAAAATGCATCAATTCCGGATCGTTTACAAACACAACGAAGCTTGGCGGCTTTACCGACACTTGAGTCGCATAGTAAATTTTCAAACGAGAACCGTTATGAGTCGGTGTCGGATTCATTGCCACAGCGTCCATGATGACATCATTTAAGACGTTTGTTTGAACTCGAAGTGAATGATTTTCACTAGCTTTGATAATCGCAGGCATCAGAGTATGGATCCGTTTTTTCGTTAAGGCAGACATAAATAGGATTGGCGCATAATCCAGAAATTGAAAATGATCGCGAATATTTTCTTCAAATTCTTTCATCGTGCTCTCATCTTTGTCAACAGCATCCCATTTGTTTACGACGATGACGACGGCCTTGCCCGCTTCGTGTGCATAACCGGCGATACGCTTGTCCTGTTCAATAATGCCTTCTTCGCCATCCAGCACAACCGCCACGACTTCTGAGCGGTCAATCGCTTTTAGCGCCCGCAGTACACTATACTTCTCAGTCGTTTCATAGACTTTCCCTTTTTTTCGCATACCTGCAGTATCGACAATGACAAACTCCTGCTGGTTGTAAGTAAATGACGTATCAACAGCATCTCTTGTCGTTCCAGCCACGTTGCTGACAATAACGCGTTCTTCGCCGAGCATCGCATTCACAAGTGAAGACTTTCCGACATTTGGACGTCCGATCAGACAGAATTGAATAACTTCTTCATTGTATTTCGTTTCAGGAATGTTTTTAAAATGCTCTGCAACGGCATCCAGTAAATCACCCAGTCCGAGTCCGTGTGTTCCCGAAATTGGATACGGCTCGCCAAAGCCTAGCGAATAAAAATCATAAATATTCGCTCTCATTTCTGTGTTATCCAGTTTATTAACCGCTAAAACAACAGGCTTTTTTGTGCGGTACAAAATTTTCGCCACTTCTTCATCAGCAGCTGTCACGCCTTCACGGCCGTTCACCATAAAAATAATCACGTCCGCTTCATCCATGGCGATTTCAGCTTGCTGGCGAATCTGCGCTAAAAACGGCTCATCACCGATATCAATACCGCCCGTATCAATCAAATTAAAATCATAATTCAGCCATTCAGCCGAGCTGTATATCCGATCCCTTGTCACGCCAGGGGTATCTTCTACTATTGAAATTCTTTCTCCCGCAATCCGGTTAAAGATTGTGGATTTTCCTACATTTGGTCTCCCGACAATGGCTACGACAGGTTTACCCATAGTACCCTTCCTTTCAATCCAGCCGCTTTCATTTTTACATAAATTTTCAACCGGTTATTAAAATCATTTCATTCACTTTTATGAAAAGAAACCCTTCAGAGGAAGGGCTTAACTCATTTATTATATCAGTTTTTACTGGGATCACAACTATTCTTAAAAATGTTTCACGATCAAATACACGTCATCTCCGATTCTGTGAGCTATTCCATCAAGGATCGCCTCAAGATTTTTAGCGAAAAGCTCCATCTCCTTTTGGTCATTGCAAAAAAAGACAGGTGCTCCCCCTGCAACCCGATTTCGATTTGTCGTGATTACAGACAAAATCACTTTCGTAAGAGATTCACTCATCCTATCACCTTATCCTGATTCTTGATAAATTCAGTCGGCATTCTAATCGCATTTTCCAGGGTTGGAACATTGCTAATAATTTGAACAGCCGTTTCGGGATGGTGAATTTGCGGGAGAACAAATACTGCCACTCTCCCATCATTTAAATCCCGTTTTGCAATTGGTGTCAAAGATGGCTCTCCTGAATCCCGATAAACCCCGAGCACATTGGAAACATCAAATAAAATGGCCTGACGCTGCCCTAAATTTGCTATCGTCGCTGCTGAATTAAAGTTTTTCGGCGTCAAAATAAAGCCCATGCCATGCTTTAAAATCAGTTCCTGTTTCTCTGGAAGCCCGATATTCATCATATAAATATTATCAACAAACAGTCCCGGACCGTCAAAGCGCGGCTTTATGTACTCGATATCTACAATATCCTTCAACACACTGCCCGACATAAACTTCATGGCCAGTAAAAAACAAACGACAGCCGCTATGACTGCAGCCCAGATGGATAAAAACACATACGCAGAGGTTGTCAAAAGCGCTGTAAAGATCACAATATAATTTCTGCTTTCAAACGCAATGGCAATCCCCTCAATATATGTGCTTCCCCTTGAGACAAGTTCATACGAATCCATTTGCGTCAATGTGTTCCGCTCCATGTTTCGGACATCTCTAAATTGCGTCGCTGCCAATGTTAAAAATGTGATGGCCGTAAATTCCTCCTGCAAAAGCGCCGGCATAATAATTGCACCTAAACCAGCCGCTATCAACCCCAGTGCGATGTGAATCACTTTCCCATGAACATAGGTCGGATACTGGCGGTAATCCGTTTTCAGCATATAAAGCCTTGTCGCAATTCCGGCAATGACCCCAGCAATAATCGGATAGATGTAATCACTCATGACATTTTGGTAGCTCCTTTGTTTGATCTTTTGCTTTTCTGACCAATCTGGCTTGCGAGGTGTTCGTATTTAGATATGCCAAACAGCAATATCATCCCCGCAGAACACGCATTCAGCCATTGAAAGCCGCCGACAGCCATAGCCCCGGCCAACTTCTGGATCACAAATGAATACACCAGTTCGCCTTGGCACATCCCTAGGACAAATAAGACAAGCTGCTTCTCAAAATTCCTTTCAACAGAAGCTGTTAAAAGCACTATTAATATAACAGCAGCCCACTCAGGTTTTATGATGAACCAAACCGGGTCATATAATGCAAAAAGATAAACAAACGCATACGCGGCAACAAGCGTCAGATAGACCATGATGTAACGAAAACGATACATTCCCAAATACCCGGCATAGACACATCCGCAAACGAAAAACATCAAATATGCAGCATTCAGGGAAAAATATAAAGCGATGTCATGTATGCTTAGAATAATATTAGTTAAAATAAAGACAGAGACGGCAATTCGTCTTTTCGTCTTTTCAAAAATAAATGTTGTCAGAACCCACAGAAACCACATTGACCAATAGTAATAAAATTGTTCCATTTTACTTCCTCCATATTCCCAGTATGGAGTTCAAGCACATTTTTTAAACAATCGATCTCACATTAAGGAGTATGATCATGGGAAAAGACAGACAAGAGAAAAAACTCAAAGCTTCAGGCAGAGTCGAATCAGATCGCGACCAGTCCATTCACTATGACGGAGCGACAAGCCTTGAACAAAACGGAAGATTCAAAAAGCGAAAATCATAATACAAAAAGCCCAAACCACATATGGTTTTGGGCTTTTATCATTTATCGCACACTATAGCTTGATGTATTGACCCCTCTCTCTGTGAGCCAATGATGGGTTTCACCTTTGATCACAAGGGGCGCCTTTTGTAAATCGGCAATTGTTCTGGCACCCAGCACGGTCATAATCAACTTTAATTCCTCAAGGATCAGCTGAATCTCCTCAAGCAGTCCTTCCTCACCGCTGTCAGTCAGCGCTTTTAAAAAATGCCCTGCCATTCCGGTGCAAGAGGCCCCCAGCGCAATTGCCTTTGCCACGTCAAGCGCATCTTGCAGACCGCCAGAGGCGATCATGGTGCTTGCAGGAAACTCAGAGCGGATTTCCGCCAAACTTGCAGCTGTCGAAATGCCCCACGAATTAAAAAAGGAGATTTGCCGCTGTCTTCGGAGATTTTCGATTTTCGAGAAATTTGTTCCCCCGTAACCGCCAATGTCAACAGCTGCAGCACCAGCTTCATACAGCTTTCCTGCTGATGCTTTGCTCATACCGAAGCCGACTTCTTTCACAATGACCGGTACACTGACCCGGCTGCAAATTTGTTCAATGCGTTTCAATGCGCCGCTAAAGCTTCTGTCCCCTTCAGGCATCACAATTTCCTGAATCACATTGAGGTGGATCTGCAGTGCGTTTGCTCCAATCATCTCAACGGCTTCCTTTGCCTGAGCAGCCGTTGCCTCGCTTCCCAGGTTGGCAAAAATCAGCCCGTTTGGGTTTTCCTTTCGAACAATTTCATAGGAAAGACGCTCTGATGGATCTTTTAATGCTGACATTTGCGATCCCACAGCAAGGGGAATTCCAGCCTGAGAAGCCGCTCGCGCAAGCGATTTATTAATCTCATATGTAAGTTTTCCGCCGCCGCCAGTCATTGCATTGATAAAAATCGGCGAACTGCTTGAAAGTTCGCCGATTTTTGTGGAAATATCTACTTGTTCTAATGCAAGATCGGGCAGACTGACGTGAACAAACGTAATATCATCAAGACCTGTTTCCCGCTTCTGGCCGGTGGACAAGGCATGATTGATGTGTTGTCTTTTTCGTTCTGCTCGAGTCACGTTTATCACCAATTATTTTAGTTTATTCAGCTTATCTCCGATCAGATCTCCAAGCTGGAAGCCAGTGCTTGTTTCTTCCTTCGCTTGATATTGACGGTAATCTTCCTGGTCAGCTTTAGGCGTTTCTTCAAGTTCACGCATGCTTAATGAAATGCGCTCCTCATTTTCATTCACATCAAGAACCTTCACTTTTACAGTCTGTCCTTCTTCAAGGACTTCATGCGGCGTGCCGATGTGTTTATTGGAAATTTGAGAAATATGAACGAGACCTTCAACACCTGGAAGGATTTCAACAAAGGCACCGAAGCTTACAAGACGCTGTACAGTTCCTTCAAGCACATCGCCAGGCTTCACTTTTTCGCCGATTTGGTTCCAAGGTCCAGGCAGTGTATCTTTGATCGATAAAGAAATACGTTCATTATCACGGTCAACCGATAACACTTTCACTTTTACTTCTTGTCCCTCTTCAACAACGTCAGACGGCTTCTCTACATGAGAGTGGGAAAGCTGTGAAATGTGTACAAGTCCGTCGATGCCGCCAATATCAACAAACGCGCCAAAGTCAGTCAGGCGCTGTACTTTGCCATCAAGTACACTTCCAACTTCAAGAGACTGAAGAAGTTCTTGTTTTTTATTCGCTTGTTCACTTTCAACAACAGCACGGTGTGAAAGGATCACGCGGTTTTTATCACGGTCAAGCTCTACAACGAGCAGTGACAGTGTTTTTCCTTTATAGTCAGTGAAGTCTTCAACGAAATGTGCTTCAACAAGTGATGCCGGAATAAAACCGCGAACGCCGATATCAACGACAAGGCCGCCTTTCACGACATCTTTCACTTCAGCTTCAAACACTTCTTTTGTTTCAAATTTTTTCTCAAGGTCTTCCCAAGCGCGGTCTGCATCAACAGCACGTTTAGATAAAATCAAAGCATCGTCTTCCACTTTTGTTACTTTCAGGTCAAGCTCGTCGTCTACTTTAACAACATCCGATGCTTTCTCTACATGAAGACTTGATAATTCACTGATTGGAATAATACCGGATTGTTTGACATTGATAATTTCTACATCTACATGTTTGTCTTCTACCTTTGTCACAATCCCTTTAACTACATCTCCAACCTCTGGCACTTGAACATCAATTTGATTCATTTCCTCTGTCATTTGAATAACCTCCTTGGTCCAAACCTACACAGCTTAATTAAAACGGTTTGAAAGCTGAACATATAACATGCCCGCTTTTAGCCGAATATGTATTAAAGAATCATCCAAAAAAGTTTTTTGAATGATCAATAAAAAGTTTTATTAGTATTAACTTCTAATAAAAGGACAGGTTTGTCAAGCAATAACATTCTATCTTCGTTGAAAAATTCAAAAAAAGTGGCATTTGCCATCCTCAGCGGGACTTTTGCTCCACAGCCTCGAGGATTTTATCAGCTACCTCTTGAATGGAAAGCGATGTCGTGTCGATTTCAAGAGCGTCTTCTGCTTTACGCAGCGGAGATACTTCGCGCTCTGAATCAAGCTTGTCTCTTCTTGCAATTTCCTCAATTAATGTTTCGTAGTTGACATCAAAGCCTTTTTTCACATTTTCTTCATAACGGCGTTTCGCTCTCTCTTCCACAGATGCCAAAAGAAAGATTTTTACTTCTGCATTTGGCAGCACATGCGTCCCGATGTCACGACCATCCATGACGACGCCGCCTTTTTCCCCAAGCTGCTGCTGGCGTTTCACCATTTCTTCTCTGACACTTCTGTGCTTGGCCGCAATTGAAACTTGGTTGCTGATTTCATCTGTTCTGATCGCCTCAGTTACATCGGTGCCGTTTACAAACACTTTTTGTCCATCTTTTGTTGTAATCAGCTCAATGTCTGTCCGCTTTAGCAGCTCAGCCAGTTTTTCTTCATCTGTCAGATCAACGTTTTCCTGTAAAGCCGCGTACGTAATCGCCCGATACATCGCTCCTGTATCAATATATATGTACGATTTTTTCTCAGCCACAATTTTGGCAACGGTGCTTTTCCCCGCAGCTGCCGGGCCGTCGATTGCAATCGATAATTTCTTTTCCATAATTCCTCTCCTTGCTCTTTTCTCCTCTAAGGATTGTATCACGAACTTTATGAAAAAGGGTGAAAAATTGATGAATAATTAATGTTTGAAGGTTTCAATCCTATTGTTTTCCTCCATTTTATCCACCCCTTCATATTGAATCACTTTTGATACGTATGGTTCAATATGCTGATAGTGAAAAAGAAATTGGACACCAAGTAAAATGATGGCCTGAATGAACAATAATTTGATCAGCAGCCGTTCAAATGTTTTCATTGGAGCACCTCCATTACAAATAGTATGGAAGTGTTTGCCGATGTTTATTCCATTCGGGCCTTTCTTCTCTTATTTAACTGGCGCCTGATGCAGTATTGAAGCAAAGCCTGCTGGTCACCTGCTGCAATTTCTGAATACTCTAAAGTCATTTTTCGTTTTTCTGACTTGGGGTCATTAAAGATTCGTCTGACAACTGCTTCTGTTTCTATTTGACGTGTGTGCTCCTCTTCAGGAAGAAGGATGATCAGGCGCAATGATTCCCCCGATTGAAAAGAAAGGCCATCAGCTAAAACCACGGCGATGCCGCCTGCACTGATGTTATAGGATAGTGTGCGGATCTCTTCTTCATTTCCCGGCTGAATTTGCACATCTAATACCGCATCAGTTCTTACATATTGGCGGCGCTGGATTCTTTTCATTTTTTCACGGGGAGGCATTTCAAGACAGATCATTTGAAGTTTGTCCTTCACTTTACCTTTTATACGGCTTATAAAGCGATAAGGAACTTCGTCTTTTCCCACAAACTCTACCGTTACTTCCATATCGTTATGTAAAATCACAGTTCGCCCTGTAACTACATCAACAGGATACGCGATCAAAAGTTCATTGTTTTCGATGCTGACCGCCTTGCTTTTTGCCTTTTTCAATTCATTTTCTTCTATATATTCTAAAAGTACATTTTCTCCAATCTCTATCATTGACTTCACTCTTTCGCATTCAATATACTCACGTTTTTATTAAAGCACGTAATGAAAAAAAGGAAAAGACATTTAGTCCTTTCCTCCTGTTTTTATAGGTCTTTATATATAGGTTCTGCATTTTTTAGTTTTTCAACCTTTTCTTCCGATCCGTCTTTGGCATTGATATACATTCTGAATGTGTCATTTTCAATTGTCCCAAGCATTTCGTAGCATAACACTTCTTGACCTAGTTCATTTGTAATCAAAGCGAGCCTTGTTTCTCTCACTTGTACATTTTTATTTAATTTAGACTTTGCCTCTGCTTCAGTAATTGCAGGCTTAGGTATGGTTCTTTTTCTGTGAGATGTGAGGAAGTCTCTTGCTGAAAAGCCGACAACCTCACCGTCATCCAAGGCCACTTTCATACGAATTGCCTCGGGGTACATCCGGACTTTATTTTCAACAGGAACATATGAAAATACACCGATTTTATCATATTGGGCACTTTCATCAATTTCCAAATCATCTGTTTCAAATCCGTTTTTCTTTAAAAATGCAAGCGCTCGGTTCGATCCGTCATTTAAACTGATTTTCTGATCTTTCACTTCTCTGTTTTGGATCAAGTATACCGGATGCCCGCCCTTCTTCGTAATATCCATATAAATCACTGCTTTATGGTCTGGGTCTTTCATGCTGATGCTATATACATCGCGATTTGTTTTTTTTCCGCTCTTTACCACTTTAATTGAATAATTGTCATCTGGGGCAAAGCGCTCAGCAATTTGTTTTGCTTCCTGTTCGGAAATTTGTTTTCCCTTCAGATGGCTGAAGCCTTTCTCTTCTTTTTTCGTACTGGTGAAACTCGGGCCAAGATCAGTGCCAGTGGAGAATGCACCAACATTTTTTTCGACTGTTTTAAAGCTGTTGATAATCGTATTATCACTTTGTTTTTCGTCAGAAGCCAGAGCCATTTCTACGTCCATCCAGCGAAGGTTTTTGCTCATGACAAGGTGCTGAACATGACGCAATTCATTTTGTATATCTTCGGACTGCTGATATAGCTTATTTAGTGATGTATACTCGTTTTTATCAAGCGGCTTTTGGTCCAAATCTCTGACTGACGTTTTATAGCTGAAATCGCCGATCTTTGATAATAGCTCTTCAGTTTTATTAAACGGCATTAATGTAAGCGGCAGCTGACTGACGCTGTTATGAGCTTCTGATGTAATCCTCCACACATCGATCAATGCAGGCGACAGTGATTTTTGGCTGTTCATGGCAAGTGTTGTTCCGATTTTATCATGAAGCTGATCCACCTGATAGGTAAGCTCATGAAACGCCCGCTGATAGTTATTTTCAGCATGAAGAAGAACTGCGTCTTTTTCCTGGTGTTCTTTGTATCCCCAGTAGCCTGTACCGACTATTGCAATACCAAGCACGGCGATTAAAATTCCTCTGATCATTTATCACACCTCTTTTTATGCTTTCTCATATCTGCTACTCACAGAAAATGTGTTTACCGATTCTTTTAATCTGCGGACGCCCCCAAATCCACGGACTTGTAGCCGTATCCGGATTAAAGTAGTAAAGTGCTTCCTCTGATGGGTCCCAGCCATTGATGGCATCCAGCACTGCTTCTCGTGCCGTTTCATTCGGCTGCATGTAAATTTGTCCGTCGGCTACTGCTGTGAAGGCAAGCGGCTCAAAAATAACCCCCGCTACTGAATTTGGAAATAACGGGCTGTTCAAACGGTTTAAAATGACTGCTGCAATAGCAACCTGCCCCTCGTACGGCTCGCCCCGGGCTTCGCCATAAACCGCTTGAGCAAGCAGCCTGATATCGTTGTTGGAAAATCCACCAGGCATGTTCGCTGCTACCGCATCCTGTTTTCTTGCTTTTGCTGGTGTATTGTTTTGCTGTTTATTCGCATTCGCTTTAGGCTTCTGCGTTGTTTTTTCCGCAGGCTGTTTCTGCCGTGCTTCTGCTTGTTGTCTTGCCTTTTGTGTTGCTGCTTTTGATGGTTTCGTCTGATACTTTAGCGGAATTTTTCCGTAATGCGTGAATGTATTCCCTTTATTGAGCTGTTCCATGACATATTCACGATAGTATTTTGATTTACATATTAAGGTTTGCTTTGTTTTAGCTCCTACAAGGCCGTCAACCTCTTTTAACCCGAATTGATCCTGAAAATTTCGAACTGCCCAGTACGTCCCCCATCCATAAACCCCGTCAATTTTTCCGTTATAATATCCGTTGTATTGAAGACGCGCCTGAAGCTCGACCACATCATCCCCTGTTGCCCCTCTTTGAATGACCTGATTCGAAAAGGCAGAGATCGTTTCAGTATTAATAAACGTCGTTATTGTAAAGGAAAAAAGGATGAGACATGCCATAATCGATCCTTTGGACTTCATCTTTTCAAGCCTCCTACTGCAAATTTTTAAGTGTAATCGTATTTTCTGTAACGAGGTTATTTTTATACACTCTTTCCTTGTTATCCCTCAGAACATAAAAACTGCACACAAAAAAGCCGCACGGTTGCTGTGCGGCTTCTATACTTGCATCATATTAACGGAACGGGCTTTTTTCGCTTTACGCAAACCAAACCACCATAAAAATACCATAAATGGAAGCATATAATAAATCCAATTGCTAAGCGCTGTTAGGATAAAATCATATGATCCATGCAAAAGGGATGGGACAACTAAAGAAAGAGTAAGCCACTTTACACGCGCCTTATCAGCGGAAAAACGGGCTTTTCCAAGGTAAAATCCCATTATAACGCCAATCAAGGCATGGCATGAAACAGGCAGCAGCGCCCTGACAAACGCATGCTCCACGCCGTGGCCAATTAAATAAAGAATATTTTCGAGGGTTGCAAAACCGAGTGATACACTTGTACCGTACACAATCCCGTCATAATGCTCATCAAAGTGGGCGTGCGGGTAGACACTGATCATCAGTATAAACCATTTTAATGATTCCTCCAAAAACCCCGAAGATAAAAAAGAAACGAAAAAGCTTCCGTCTCCTACATTCTCTTTTTCAAGTACATACTGGATAAACATGATGGGAAATACAAGAACAACCCCGAGAAAAAACGACCGTAGCACCATATGTACAGGTTCATTATCATACTGATCTTTTAAATAAAAATAACTTAATAACGCGATGCCGGGGGCAATTCCTGCAGAGATGATTGCAAACATCAGGCAACCTCTTTCCTTTATATTCCTACGTCTATCCTACCATGTTGTTTAAAATTTTACATCTGTCTGCACTTAAAAAAACAAAAAGAGCATACGAATGCATCATATGCTCCTCATCTTTAATGGTTTTCTCTTTTGGCGATTTCCGCTGCGATATGCCCCCCGTGAAACCTGCCGTTTTCAATAAATATTTCATTTGCATTATTTCCCGCAGCAATAACCCCGGCAATAAAGACACCTTCAACGTTCGTTTCCATCGTTTCTTCGTTGAAATATGGACGCCCTGTTTCTTTATCAATTTCAACACCAATTTTTTCAAGAAATTGATGATCGGGATGATAGCCTGTCATGGCAAATACAAAATCATTTTTAATGGTAATGAGTTCTTTCTCTCCGGAGCGAAACACAACTTCATCCTCGGTGATTTTTTCGACACAAGCGCCAAATTCCATACGGATTGTACCGTTTCTGACGAGGGCTTCAAATTCTGGCAGAATCCACGGCTTAATGCTTGGAGAATACTCATTGCCCCTATATAAAACTGTGACACGCGCCCCAGATTTCACGAGTTCAAGGGCGGCGTCCACGCTTGAATTTTTCCCGCCGATGACAACAACATCTTTATCAAAATACGGGTGGCCTTCTTTAAAATAATGAAATACTTTCGGCAAATCCTCACCGGGTACGCCCATATAGTTTGGATGATCATAATAGCCTGTGGCGATGATACAATATGGCGTCGTGTAGGTCTCTTTTGACGTCTCAATAACGAATGTGTTATTTTGCGTTTTCGTCACTTTACGCACCATTTCAAACGCATTAACACGGATGTTTTTCCGTTTGACGACTTCACGGTAATACGATAAAGCCTGAATTCTGACAGGCTTCCTGTTCTCTGTAATAAATGCCACATCTCCGATTTCGAGCTTTTCACTTGAGCTGAAAAAGGTTTGATGCGTCGGATAATTGTAAATACTGTTAACGACATTGCCTTTTTCGATGACGAGGGCATCAATGCCAATTTGTTTTAGGTGAATGGCAGCAGATAGTCCACAAGGTCCTCCGCCTATAATAATTGCTTTTTCTTGAATCATTTCTGTCAACTCCTGCGATTGGCATTTCACTTCATATTTTCTATTTCCGAATAAAAAAATCTCCTATTTTATCATAGGAGATTTTTTATTTTTATGCAAATCATCAACTTATATCCAGCCTCTAAAACGCGAAGCTTCAGCCATTTTGCGAACGCCGACCATATATGCAGCGAGCCTCATGTCAATTCTTCGGTTGTTAGCCATTTCGTAAATATTGTTAAATGATTTGACCATCATTTTTTCTAATTTTTCTTCTACCTCTTCTTCACTCCAGTAGAAGCCTTGGTTATTCTGAACCCATTCAAAATAAGAAACTGTTACGCCACCGGCACTTGCCAGCACGTCTGGTACAAGCAGAATGTCCCGGTCTGAAAGAATTTTTGTTCCTTCAAGCGTTGTTGGTCCGTTCGCTGCTTCAACGACAATTTTAGCCCGGATATTATGGGCATTTTCTTCTGTAATTTGATTTTCAATCGCAGCAGGAACGAGAATATCACAATCCAGCTCCAGCAGCTCTTGGTTGGTAATGGTATCGTTGAAAAGCTTTGTTACGGTACCGAAGCTGTCGCGTCGGTCGAGTAAATAATCGATATCAAGGCCTTCCGGATCATAAAGTCCGCCATACGCATCTGAGATGCCGACAACTTTTGCCCCCGCATCATGCATAAATTTTGCCAAATAGCTTCCCGCGTTTCCGAAGCCTTGGACAACGACACGCGCACCTTTAATATCGATGCCTCTCTTCTTAGCCGCTTCTTTAATACAGATGGTAACACCTTTTGCTGTCGCAGATTCTCTCCCGTGAGATCCGCCAAGCACAAGCGGTTTGCCTGTAATAAATCCAGGCGAATTAAATTCATCAATTCTTGAATACTCATCCATCATCCAAGCCATGATTTGTGAGTTTGTAAATACATCCGGTGCCGGCACGTCTTTTGTCGGGCCGACAATTTGGCTGATCGCTCTGACATACCCTCTGCTCAGACGCTCCAGCTCTCTAAACGACATATCCCTTGGATCACAAACAATTCCGCCTTTACCACCGCCATATGGAAGATCAATTATGCCGCATTTTAAACTCATCCAAATTGAAAGCGCCTTCACCTCTTTTTCTGTTACGTTCGGGTGAAAACGTATCCCGCCTTTCGTTGGACCGACAGAGTCATTGTGCTGCGCACGATATCCTGTGAAAATCTTTACTGAACCGTCGTCCATACGAACAGGTATTTTTACCGTTAATAATCTCATCGGCTCTTTTAACAATTCGTATACCTCTTCGGGATATCCCAATTTTTCCAGAGCCTTATGTATTACGGTTTGGGTTGATTTTAATACATCAAGTTTGTCCTCTTCTGTATGACCGGTGTTTCGATCGGCTGCCATTTGAGTTAACCTCCTAGAATCTTCTGTTTCTCACATGCTCCCTTTCAGAGAATAGTATACACCTTCATATGATCTGTGCATAGAATAAACGTTATGTTTTTCCATGTTTTTTAACGAAAAAAAACTGCTGAAATCAGCAGTTTTCCGTTGCATTCTTATGAAAAATGAGTTTGTATCGTTTCTACGGCATTACCGTCCATAATGAGCTTACCATACTCTTGCAGGCGATAAATCGTTAAAGTTGTCGGATTGCCGTATTCAGCCAGAACCGCCACAACCCCTTCAGCCGTATGTGACCCTAGATCTTCAAGGCTTAAAAAGTACTGCCCGTCATAGTGGTAGACAGTTCCCCCTGTGATACCGATTCGCTGTAAGCTTTCTGAAAGCTGAATGATATCTTCAAAGGAATGGAATTGATATATGATGTCCGCGCTTTCATCAAGCTTGACTTGCATTTCGATGTAATCATCATCATACTCATCGTCTTCTGAATCGGCGTCTTGGTTCTTTGTTACAATCACGACCATCCCTTGTGCTTGGAGAGAATACACTTCCACTGCAATCGGTCCATTCGCTTCAAAGCCGAGCTCTGTATTTGCTTCATTCATCATATCTTTAAATAACTGGTGGACTTTAAATGAGTCCTTCCAGAGGTCTTCTTTTGTCAATCCCCGGTCTGTCAAATCATCGAGGGTTAAAAAGATTTTGATCTTATTATAATTCAGACGCTCAAGCCGCATAACGTTCCCTCCTGCCTCTACTTGCACACAAATCATATAACACATTATATGAGATGATGAGTCATAGGTTCTTAATTGTTATCAGTTTACACTGAGTTCACTAGTAAGACAAGCACAATGCAGTTTTTATTGCCATACGGATTTTTGCTTTTTAGAAGTTATTCTGGCCCGCAAAGAGTCACAATGTGAGTTTCAGGCTCAGCACCTAAACGAAGAGGCACTTTTGTCGTGCCGTAGCCGTTGCTGATCAGATATGCCGCGTTTTTAACAATACCTGTTTTCCCCAGTTCATAAGGGCCGAATTTTCCAAACCTGATCTGGCCTCCATGGGTATGCCCGCTGAGTATCACATCAATACCGTCATCTTCATTGATTTGTTCATGAATCTCCGGATTATGGCAAACCAGAATATTCAGCTGGCTTTCATCAAGTTCTTTGATGGCTTCCTCATAATGATCCATCTCCATCCTGATATCATCAACCCCCGCAATCGCAATCGTATGCCCATTGTATGAAAACGGGACTGACTCATTTCTCAGAGTGATGACGCCGTGCGCTTTAAATATGGAATACAGCTTATGCTGCCTGACTTCATAATCATTATTCCCCCACACAAACACGATAGGGACCCCGAAATGTACGAGCCTTTTGATGTTTTCCTCGATTCTCGCACTGGGCACCCCGCCCTCAGCTAAATCACCGCCGATTATAACCAAGTGGGGGGCATGGCTTCGCGCTTTTTCTAAAAGGTCTTGATCGATGAGACGTTTGTGAATGTCTGAAATAAAAAAGATTGTCAGAGGCGGCTTGCCCTTCATCTTTGATAAAGGAAACGTATGTGTCTTCAAATGATTGCCTTTTGCTGTTGCATACATTTTTGCCGTCATTGCCGCTGCCGCAACAGTTAGTACACCGGCAATTTTCACTGATAGCTTCATAAAAAACTCTCCATTCTTTTTAGAACTTATCAATAAGACGGACAATAAAAAAAAGACGTTTCTATCGTTTGAGAAAACGCCCCATTTTATTTACTTTCAAAATATAGATTAATGTCATATTTGTGCTTCATCATATGAAAAACAGACTCTCTCGCCTTCCATTTATCGGGCTGCGGCCAGAGATCAGTGCTTTTCTGAATAATTTCACATCTCAGTTTATGGAAATCAGTCTCGGATTTTTCTTCCTTTTTCTTGAAATAATATGAAGTGCAGTAGGCAAAAGCGGTTGCCAGCATCCAAAATAAATAAAAGGTATGGCTAAGTATTTCTTGAAGTATAAGCTGAGGCTCCGGGCTTTTGATCATGATCATAACACATAATAAGCCTAGGCAGATAAGTGAAGCCCATCGCCATCTGCGGCATTGTGCTGCATAATTTTCGAATTTTTGTTTTCGTTTTACCAGCGCTTGGAGCATCTGTTTGGTCGGCGCGTCTGTAAACTGATCCAGCTGATTCCATAAGGATTCCATACGCTTCACACCTTGTCCATTTTCATTGCTACAATATATGAACGTAAAATAAAAATAATACCCTATTCATCCATTAAAGGGATGTCCAAAACTTGTCCGGTGTAAACATCATTTCCATTCAGATGATTATATGCTCGAATTTTTTCTTCTCCTGTCCGGCTTTTATAATACTTCATGGAAATGCGGTATAGCGTTTCTTTCTTTTGGACGGTGTGCTTGACAACGCGATTCGGCACATTTTGAACTGGCTCAGCTGGCTGTTCTTGCTGTTGTACTGTTGATTGGGAAGAGGAAGCAGCCGCGGCGGTTGCTTCCTCCTTATTTGGCGAGTCTTCTTTTTCCGCTACAGCAGTCTGTTTCTTATCAGCAGCTGTTTGCTCTTTTGGCTTGGAATCTTCTGGCTCTTTTTTTGACTCCTTCTGCAGTGCGGTTTCTTTAGTGTCTGCGGTATCGTTTTTGTCCTCTGATTTCGGGACAACCTCATATTTGCTTTGGCTGCTGTCAATAAAAACATCTTCATAATCGTCATGATTATCCGGGTGGCTCTTTAGATAAAATAAGGTGACTAAAACGATAACCGGCACAAATACAAATATTACTGCGAGTACTGTGAATAATGGCGTTTTTGTTTTGCCTTGCTTTTTTTTCTGTTCTCTTTGATTTTTTACAGATTGTCTTGTCGGAAGGCTTTCTCCATCATCGACATAATCGTCCGCCAATGCGGCGTTTTGATCTTCATAAAGATTCTGGGCTTTTCTTCTCTCTACTCTCGACATGTTCGTCATGTTTATCCCTCCTCACATGTTCAAAACGAATCTGACAGGCAAACACGGCATCAATGATAAAATGCGCCGTCATCGGAACAAATAAGTTGCCGGTCCATTCATACATCAGACCGAGCAAAAAGCTGATTGCTGTCACCATAATAAATAACAGCCATTTTGACAAATACCGAAAGTGCAGAGCGGCAAATATAAGGCTGGCCGTCCATAAACCGATATGAGTCTGCAGCACTCCTCTGAATAACATTTCTTCCGCGAAAGCAATCAGAAGCGTTAAAAATATAATATGAGGGATTGACCTCTTACTGAATATTTTTTTATTGATTCCGCCGTCATCATATAAATGAGACGGAAACCATTTCATTACTGCCATATCGGCTAAAATAACAATAACAGCTATAGAAACACCATACCAGATGATTCGCATATCGCGAATGTCCCAGAGCTTTAATACGTCCCGTACATCCTCAAAAAAGAACAGTCCTGCTGCAGCAGCGGCAAAGATGATGAGTAGCTGCGTCAAATATAACTGCTTCAGCATATCATGGTCAGTCATATGCTGAATATAATCTTTTTGCTGTTTCAGTTCAGCTCACCTACAGTCTGCAAGCTGAATATCCGGTGCAATTCCGAACTCCAGCTGTCTAATGGCGCCATTTTACTCCGTTCCCCTTTTTGTTCATACAAGGATAAATCAAAACCGCAATGTGAACAGCACGGGAGGTTTCCGTCATCAGGCTCGTATGATTCATCAAAGTAGGTTAACAGTGCCTGCCTTAAACAGCCGTCACGCTGAAGCAAAAATGATACACGGTGCATTTTTTCCAGCTTCAGCTCCATGCGATATGAAATTTCTTTCTTCATCAGTTCAACTGATGTTTTTCCCTGCATAAAGAGATGAATCATCATACGGGCCTGTGTCTCTCCGACGCCATACTGAAGTAATACGTCACGCAGCCTTCTCTCATCCCGCTCCTCCGTCTTCTCTAGCACACGGATTACGTCGGCGATTTCTTCAGCTGTGACACTCTCCATCTGGATAATTTGTTCCTGCAATTCAAAATCCCCTGGCGCCCGCAGCAAAATGCTGACACTCGGCTTTCCGTCGCGTCCCGCTCTGCCGATTTCCTGCATAAAAGCTTCTGCCGTCTGCGGGAGATGAAAATGAATCACATATCTGATATCAGGTTTATCGACACCCATTCCAAACGCATTCGTACAACATATCACATCAAGCTGGTTATGAATAAACTGCTGCTGAATTAAAATCCTGTCCCCTGACTCCAAACCGCCATGGTAAAAGTCGGCTCTGCTGCTCGTTTTGCTTTTAATTTCACCCGCTAATTCCTTAGCCCATTTCCGTGTTGGACAATAAACAATTCCCGGACCTTGCAGGTTTTCAACCAGCTGAATGACCCTATCTATTTTTTCGGCAGTATCCGCCGCATTTTCAACCCTCAGTGCGATGTTTGGGCGGTTGACTGAGTTGAGATGGCGTACAGCATGCTGCAGCTCCAGCAGGTTCATGACATCTTGCAGCGTTTCCTTTGTAGCCGTGGCGGTCAATGCCAGAACGGGTGGGTGTCCAAGTTTTTTTCTCAGCTGTCCGAGCTTTGAATAATCAGGCCTGAAGTCGTGTCCCCATTCAGAAATACAATGCGCTTCGTCAATAACAAATAGGCTAATCGGAACGCTTTTCAATTTTTCCAATACATATGGAGACTGTAAAGCTTCAGGAGACAAGTACAAAAATTTATATCGATGAATATGTTCTAAAACAAATTGTCTTTCCTGCCTGTTAAGCATGCTGTTCAAAGCTGCAGCACGCTTTTCCCCCCGGGCTTTGAGCTGCTGCACCTGATCCTCCATTAAAGAAAGCAGTGGAGAAACGATTAATACCATGCCATCAAGCATATAACCAGGCAGCTGGTAGCAAAGCGATTTCCCTCCCCCAGTCGGGAGCATTGCAATGGTATCCTTCCCGCTGAGTATGCTTTCAATAATGTCCTGCTGCCCTTTTTTAAAGGAAGTAAAACCAAAAAACTGATATAACGTTTGCTGTAATTTAGTCATATTGCTGCACCTGCTTTGTCAATGCCAGTCTGATTTGAAAGTAGCTGAACCGCTGTTCCAGCCCGTCGCGAATTTGTTTGATTTTATTCGTCCGCATCCGTTTGGCAAACTCTGCGATTTGAAGCTGGTCTTCTGCTGATACATAGTCATTAATCATAAACGCAGGCTCATGGAGAGAAATCTCGACAATGTGGTCTTCAATCGTCGCTGTTTTCAGCTTTCTGATTTCAGCAATTCGCTGTATCGGAAACCCTTGTTTGACCATCTGCCATGTTTTCCTCGTCGACTCTGTCAGGGCATTATCTAAGTGCACATCAGAAAGGAGATCCTTTAACAAAGCATCTTCACACTCCGGAAGAGAATGAATAAAATAATGTACCGAAGCCCAAAACATGATATAGACATACCATTCGTCTTCTTTCAGCGTATCAGCAAGCTGCCTGCTCGTATAACCGATCCGATGGTGCGAGGTTAAGGAGTAGACAAAAATTTGCGCTGCTTTGTTTTCAATCTTTTTCAAATGCGCCTCAAGCATGGCAAAAAGGCTTTTTGCCATCTCTATATGATCCGTATGCCGGGACAGGTATTTCTTTACCCAGTGAAGTGTCTTATGATCCTTTGTGACAGGGATATACTGCCTGCTCCCTTGCTGTTTATGGGATAGGACCTGCACAAGCAGCGAAAGCCTTTTCCAAAGCACGCCGGCAGCCTGCTGATAATGAGCGCCGTGACAATGAACGGGCCAAGGCCGCTCGCTAAGGGCATGTCTCAAAACTGCTGCGCCGCTGGCTGTCACTTTGTATGTATCTGATTCAGACATTGGCGCGAGATATGAATGCTTTTCAAGCTTGTCAAGCGACGCAGAAATATCGCTTCTCGAACATTTTGCCGCCATTCCAAAGTATTTTGCAGTCTGAAATAAGCCGGCATCTTGAATGGTCTGTGACGATCTCTTGCCTTTGAATAGGTGAAAAACAGCGCTTCCCGACCGTTCCCCGTTTATTTTGCAAAGACAATCGAGAACCATAATATCGAAGTAATTTAATGACAACCTATCCACCTACATTCTTCCTGACAAAAATCGTTGATTTGCTCTTTTTATTTTAACAGATTTCAAACAGAAATCGACGTTTAAAGTCATCATTAAGGGGGATGTTATGTAGATAACCCCTTATGTGATAAGCATTCTCAATCATTTTTCTGTTGAAATGTGGCAGCAACATCATTACAATAAGTAAGAGGAATAGGTGTTAAATTGATTAAATATAAAGATTGATCCATTTGTTCCACCAAGAACAATCTGGGAGGTTTTATTCATGGCAAAGTACACAATCGTAGACAAAGATACATGTATTGCATGCGGCGCTTGCGGAGCTGCTGCACCAGACATTTACGATTACGATGATGAAGGCATCGCGTTCGTAACGCTTGATGAAAACAAAGGTGTTGTCGAAGTTCCTGAGGTACTGGAAGAAGATATGATTGACGCATTTGAAGGATGCCCTACTGATTCCATCAAAGTGGCGGATGAGCCATTTGAAGGCGACCCGCTTAAATTTGAATAGAAGTAACTAAAAAAAGCTCCCGAACGGGAGCTTTTTTATTTAATGGATATGTGCACTTCGCTGCTGCTCAATCCATGGCTTAAGCTTGATAAAAATTAGTGAGAATACAACCGTAATTACAATACCTTTTATCATGTTAAACGGCAGGATACCTGCGACGACTGCTGTTTTTAGCGCGCTGTCGGATAATGCCGGTGAATGTAAAAACCACGTGTATGCCGGAAGAATCAGAACATAATTTAAAATACTCATTAAAATGGTCATCGCTGCAGTTCCCAAAAGCAGGCTGACAGCCAAGCCCTTTGCTGAGTTGAGTTTTTTAAATAAGAAAGCAGTCGGTAATATAAAGAGTGTTCCTGCAATAAAATTCGCAACTTGCCCTACAGGAACTCCGGCCATGCTTCCCTGAATGATATACTGAAGAACATTTTTTATCGCTTCTACGGCAATACCCGCCAAAGGTCCGTAAATCAGAATGGCAATAATTGCGGGAACGTCGCTAAAATCGATTTTTAAATAATCCGGAAGACCCGGAAACGGGAAATTTAACAGCATCAAAACAAATGCAATGCTGCTCAGCATGCTGACCACAACTAATTTTTTTACTTTCACTTCATTCTCTCCTTTTCGATCACATCTTACTCGAAAACGGAAAGGTTCTTTTCCAGCCAATAAAAAAACCGCTTCATATATAAAAGCGGGGTTTCGAAAATTAGGCTAGGCAAAGAAACGTTTGAAAAATTCAATTTCAAAACGCTTATGAACCTCCATCTTCTCCCATCCAGACTGTACTGTCGGCTCCGGAATCTCACCGAATCCTGCTGTAAAGACAGCTCGCGGGCTTAGAGCCATTGGCTCATCACCGCCGGTAGGGAATTTCACCCTGCCCCGAAGATTGATCATATGAAATTTAATTACATTATAAACGATAACTGGTTGGCTGTATAGAGAATTGCTTCAAATTAAATATATTACCTGCAAGCTGTCAGATCATTGATTTATTAGGCTTTACTTTTATCCTTTACTGCGTCAATACACGTTGACACTCTTTTGAGAATATGTTAAATTATCAGATATTTAGTTTGTCAATTTAGGAGGAAATCTAACGATGTTTCGAGTATTGGTCTCAGACAAAATGAGCAACGACGGTTTACAGCCACTTATTGAATCAGACTTTATTGAAATCGTTCAAAAAAACGTAGCAGATGCAGAAGATGAATTACATACTTTTGATGCTCTTTTGGTGCGAAGCGCGACAAAAGTAACAGAAGACCTTTTCAACAAAATGACTTCTTTAAAAATTGTCGGAAGAGCCGGTGTCGGTGTCGATAATATCGATATTGATGAGGCTACGAAACACGGGGTAATCGTGATCAATGCTCCGAACGGCAACACCATTTCGACAGCTGAGCATACATTTGCAATGATCTCTTCTTTAATGAGACACATTCCGCAGGCTAATATCTCAGTGAAATCCAGAGAGTGGAACCGCACAGCTTATGTCGGTTCAGAGCTTTATGGAAAAACGCTTGGTATTGTAGGATTAGGCCGAATCGGAAGTGAAATTGCACAGCGTGCGAGAGCGTTCGGTATGACTGTGCACGTTTTTGATCCTTTCTTAACGGAAGAAAGAGCGAAAAAAATCGGCGTAAACAGCCGTACATTTGAAGAAGTGCTTGAAAGTGCGGATATCATTACCGTTCACACGCCTTTAACAAAAGAAACAAAAGGCTTATTGAATAAAGAAACGATTGCAAAAACGAAAAAAGGCGTTCGCTTAATTAACTGTGCGCGAGGCGGAATTATCGATGAAGCAGCACTTCTCGAAGCTTTGGAAAACGGGCATGTTGCGGGAGCAGCGCTTGACGTTTTCGAAGTCGAACCGCCAGTTGACAACAAACTTGTTGATCATCCATTAGTCATTGCCACTCCTCACTTGGGAGCATCAACGAAAGAAGCACAGCTCAATGTCGCCGCCCAAGTGTCAGAAGAAGTTCTGCAGTTCGCAAAAGGCCTGCCTGTCATGTCAGCTATCAACCTGCCTGCCATGACAAAAGATGAATTTGCTAAAATTAAGCCTTACCATCAAATTGCAGGAAAAATTGGCAGCCTTGTATCACAGTGCATGAAAGAACCAGTACAGGATGTTGCCATTCAATATGAAGGCACAATTGCTAAACTTGAAACATCGTTCATTACAAAAGCCCTTCTGTCAGGCTTTTTAAAACCGCGCGTAGACTCTACTGTTAATGAGGTCAATGCCGGGGGTGTCGCAAAAGAACGCGGCATTAGCTTCAGTGAAAAAATTTCCTCTTCTGAATCTGGATACGATAACTGCATCAGCGTAAAAGTGACAGGAGACCGCAGCACCTTTACTGTAACGGCTACGTATATTCCTCATTTCGGAGAACGAATTGTCGAGATCAATGGATTTAATATTGATTTTTATCCGACTGGTCACTTGGTGTATATCCAGCATCAAGATACAACAGGTGTCATCGGCCGAGTAGGACGTATTCTCGGAGATAATGATATTAACATTGCAACTATGCAGGTTGGCCGTAAGGAAAAAGGCGGAGAAGCCATCATGATGCTTTCCTTTGACAGACATCTGGAAGATAAAATTGTGAAAGAACTAACAAATGTCCCTGATATTGTGTCTGTGAAGCTCATTGATCTGCCATAATTAAAAAAACTCAAGCTATATAGCTTGAGTTTTTTTATTGTTCTATCCCCGTGTGTTTTTATGCAAAATATCTAAGACACTCCTTAGCTCAGAAACAGGAATTTGGCCTGGTGCGGACGCCTCTTCTCCAGCTCCAAAAGTACAAGCCGATCCAAAAACCTCACCGCTCAGCCTGCTGATGAGCCCTGTTGCAGCCATTGACATTGTAATAATGGGGCGGTCTGCATATATTGTTTTCATTGTATACGTCGCATCAAGCAGTGTTAGGAGATCTCCAGTATCATTCGGCATGACAGCCATTTTTGGAATATGCGCGCCTAAGTCCTGCATTTTTCGAAGTCTGGAAATAATTTCATCTTTTACAGGTGTTTTTTCAAAGTCGTGATTTGACATCACCACATAGACGTTGTTTTCTTCCGCCAGCGATACTAACGCTTTTACATTTGCATCTCCTGAAAATAATTCGATGTCTATCAGATCGATGTCTTTTGTTTGGATTGCCGATTCCAGCAAAGCAAGATAGGAGCTTTCGTCCATCTCCATGCTCCCGCCCTCTTTGTGGGTTCTGAATGTAAATAGAAATAGCTTGTCTTCTAAAGATTTACGAAGCTTAGAAATGAGCTTTGTGACCGCTTCTCTGTCATTCGCTTTTTCAAATACGTCGACTCTCCATTCAACAATGTCCGGATTCAGTAATTTTACTGCCTCTGCTTCATTCAGAATTTGTTTTTCCGTCTTTCCCATCAGCGGAATGATGATTTTCGGCATTCCTTCCCCGATGGAAACTCCTTTAATCGTTAACACGTTCACTCGTCTCAAATCCTTTCAATCTTTACCTTGTTTTATTATACACGTACAACTTTTTTTTGAAAATTTCTATTATATGAATAGCAACTAAAAAAGAGCCTTAAAGGGCTCTTTTTAGTTTAAGGAAATCGGATTTGGAGCAGCTGGCACCGGAATTGCATCTGATATGTCATATTTGCCGATTTTTTTCGTTCTGGTTTCCGTAAAGGTCACTTCTGTGAAGCCAAACTCTTTTGCAGTCAAAAGTAGTCCCTCAATCATTAAAATACCGGCAATAGAATCATCAACTTCTGACTCCTTTGAAAAGCGGATATATAAGTGTTTCTGTTTCTTCGTTACAGATTGGACAGCACCCGCTTGAATAAGAGGTGTCGTATCTTCTTGGCTGCTCGATTCCATTTCCTTAATCGCTTCTTTTACTGTATCAAAAGAATGATTTGACGGAACGAGAAAGTCTTGTCCTTGTTTATTTTGGTACAAGTAGTAGGATCGTTTTGACTGTTTGGGAATCGAAATTTCCGTAAAAGTGCCATATGAGCCAATCCGAACCCCAGTCTCATTTTGATCCGATAAAAATTTGACTTTTTCATAAGGACTCCATTTTAAGGATTCTTTAAGCAATTTTTTTAACAGTGTATCATCTTTTATAGAAAATGCCGTAGCTGGCTGATGGACTCGTATACTTAATTCCTTCTGCTTTGGTTTTTCCTTTATTTCTACTTCATCTATGAAGGTTGGAATTGTAATGGCATGATCAAGGATGCCCAATTCACTACTTTCAAACAGCATATCCTGGATCGTTTGGTCTGCATTTGTTTTTTGAATGCTGACGGGTATGATTGCAGATGTATCGGCATCAGCAACCGCTACAGTGATGTAATTGTCTTGTTCCTTTTCAGGAACGACAAACGATGTCTGATCCAAGGACGATGCAGCTTTTGGGCTGTCTTCTGTCTCAGTTTTCGTTACTGCGTTCTCTTGGGACGCTTCTTTTTGTTGAGGCTGTGCCTGATCAAAGAAATGAGGAGAAATAATGAAGGCGATATAAACCGCAATTGCAGCGGCACACGCGGGGCCAATCCACCTGACAGCGGGCTTATTTTTACGCTTTGCCATCGTCAGCCGCTTGTAAATATCCTGAGGCGAACGATGGTCTTTAACTGCCGGAAGTTGACTTAACAACTCCTTTATCTGTTCTTCGTTCCATTCTGACTTCATCATCCATTAGCTCCTCCCTCAAAAGCTCCATATGTTTCCGAAGTACTTTGAGCCCTCTGTGTTGGGTCGTTTTTACTTTGCTTTCCGAGAAGCGCAGAGCCTTGGCTGTTTCCTGTATTGAATATCCCTGAATAAACCGCAAGATAATCACAGCTCTTTGATCGATTGTACATTGATCAAGCGCAGCATAAATTTCCCGGACATTTTCATGTTGAACCGCAAGTTCGTCCGGCAGCAATTGCTGATCCCTGACATCCTGTGTATCCCAGTCAAATGTACCGAGTATACGCTGTCTGATTGTTTGCTGTTTACGGAACCAGTCTATCGCAACATGGCGTGCGATAGACAAAAGCCATGTTTTTTCACTGCTTCTTCCTTCAAACGTATGATAAGAATTTAATACCCGGATATAAACCTCTTGAAGAAGGTCTTCTGTCTGGTTTTTATCCTTTACCATATAAAATAAAAATTGGTACAAATCTTGATGATATGTATCATATAATAATTGAAAGGTTTCTTCCATTTGAAACCCCTCCGTTCACTTTTTTGTCGTATGAATAGCTTGAAAAGTTACATTACAACTATATTACGAGTAACTGGAATTTGGAAGGGAATTTATATTAACATATCCTTAAATTTTATTAATGTTGGCTATTAAAAAAACACCCGCTCAGTCAGCGGGTGTTTCTTATGGAACAAGATTCTTCGGCAAATTCAGACTCGATTTTACCGTTTTGTCGGAATATAAAAAGAAAATGTTGTTCCTTTATCTATTCGGCTGTGCACAGTAATTGATCCGTTGTGGGCTTCCACGATATTTTTAACGATAGCCAGCCCTAACCCGGTTCCTGCTCTGCCCCTTGTCCGCGCTTTATCTGCCTTATAAAACCGCTCAAAGATAAATGGCAGATCTTCTTCCGGTATGCCAGACCCGGAGTCTTTGATATCAATTTTCAATCCATCCTTCACAGAATGGACTGAAATGGAGACACTGCCGCCGGCTGAAGTATGCCGCAGCGCGTTATCAATCAAATTGGTAAATACCTGCTCCATCTTGTCTTCATCAAACATAAATTCCTCTTCTGTGAGAGAAATGTCATGATCTAAAGCAATATTTTTTTCTTTCGCAACACCGGAAAACTTCCGAATGATCTTTTCTAAAAACTCATTCACATTGATTTTTTCATAATGTAAGCCTGTATGGCCTGATTCCATTCGGGCTAAATCAAGCAAATCATTAACTAAACGGCCCATTCGGAGCGATTCGTCATAAATGATTTGGGCAATTTCTTTCCGGTCTTCTTCAGAGCTTGCAATGTCATCGACAATTGCTTCACTGTATCCCTGAAGCATGGAGATCGGTGTTCTCAGCTCATGACTGACATTTGCGATAAAGTCCTCCCGCAGCTTATCAAGGCGGCGTTCTTCTGTCATGTCACGCAGTACGGCAACCGCTCCTCTGACGTGCGATTCCGCATAAAGCGGCGACATCAAAAGCACCCATGATCTGCCTTGAAGCGTCATCTCAATCATTTGTTCTTTTTCAGTGCTGACAGCGTTTTGAAACAGCTCTTTTGCTTCAGGCGGAAGATTGTCGCCTTCTTTGATATTCATGTTCTGTTCATAATACCAAGCCTGAAGAAAACGTTCAGCCGGCGGGTTGGTCACAAGAATCGTACCGTCAATATTAATGGTAATAACCCCGTCAGCCATACTGCTCAAAATGTTAGAAAGCTGCTCTTTTTCTTGATTGAGCGCATTGATATGAAAGTTAAGCTGCCGGCCCATTTGATTAAAAGCGGTCGCCAGTTCACCGATTTCATCCTGAGTTAAAATCGGGATTTTTGTATCGAACTTGCCCTTCGCCAAATCCTGCGCGCCTTCTCTCATTTTTCGGAGAGGGTACGTGACCCTGCTTGATAAAAAGAATGCGAAAAATGTGGTCAGCACAATCGCAATTCCAGCGGCAAGAAAAATATAGCGGGTCGTATGTTTTGTTGTATCTTTAACGGCAAGCAAAGACTGGGATAAAAAGACCATGCCTTTCTTTCCGTCTTTTTCATACGGGACACCTACAATCAGGCGTTCATTATCCGTGTCTGTATCGCTCAGTCCCGTCCGTTTGCTTACTTTTTTATGGTCTTTGAGAGCTTTATTTAAGTCTTTGTCATGCTGTATTTGCTCAACCGTAATAGACGACAGGCGATTTTTATCATTCGGAGAATACCAGTGGTTCTTCTCATCCTGGATGATGGCAATGCTTGTTAAGTTATCAGCGAGTTCCCAAGTGATTGACCTTGCCAGTGCCTGGTCCTCGTGATTTTCTAGGATGACAGCAACTTTATTCGCAAGCTGTGTTAAATCATTCTCAGCTTCTTCCACATGGTAGTTTTCAATAAACTCCAGCAAAAGAACCGTTAAAATGAACAATACGATCAAGACGAGTGAAAGGATCGTAAACCACAGCTTGCCTACTACGCTTTTCCAAAATTTCATTCAGCGCCGACCTCAAATTTATAACCTACACCCCATACGGTGACAATTTTTTTCGCAGCTTCCGGAGATACCTTGTTCAGCTTCTCTCTCAAGCGTTTGACGTGAGTGTCCACTGTCCGTAAATCACCAAAAAACTCATATTGCCACACTTCTTTCAGAAGCTTTTCCCGATCATACACCTTGTCAGGCGTTTTCGCTAAGAAATATAGAAGCTCATACTCTTTTGGCGTCAGGCTCACTTCTGTTCCATCAGCTGTTACGCGGTGAGCATCATGGTCTATTGACAGATGTGAAAACACGAGCACATTTTTCGTCGGTGTATTGGCATTGAAATAAGAGGTTTGGGATGCTCTTCTCAAAAGGGCCTTTACACGCAGCACGACTTCTCTCGGGCTGAACGGCTTAACAATATAATCATCTGTTCCCGCTTCAAACCCCTGCACCCGGTTTGCTTCTTCTCCTTTTGCGGTCAGCATAATAATGGGTGTCGCTTTTTTTTCACGAATTTGCCGGCACACTTCAATTCCATCAGTCCCCGGCATCATCAGATCAAGCAAAATTAAGTCATAATTGGCTTCAAGCCCTTTGGCAATGGCTTCATCACCATTTTCAGCTTCATCTATAGCATAATTTTCACGTTCAAGATACATTCTTAAAAGGCGGCGAATTCTGGCTTCGTCATCAACTACTAATATTTTTGTTTCGTTCGTTTGGTCCATGTTTTCCCCCTGCTTTCCTTCTGTTACTTTCATTTTATCAAATCGTGAGAAAGTTTGAGAACTGTGTCGCTTTCAAAGGACTATGCATAAGAATGAAGTCCGGCAAGCACAAGATTTACGAATATTAAATTAAACATAATAATAGCAAAACCGATTACGGCCAGCCATGCTGACTTCTCACCGTGCCAGCCTCTTGACAGTCTTAAATGCAAGTAAGCGGCATAGAACAAAAATGTGATCAGCGCCCATACTTCCTTAGGGTCCCAGCCCCAAAATCTGGTCCACGCGAGCTGAGCCCAAATCATTGCAAAGATCAGCGCGCCGAGTGTAAAGATCGGAAATCCGATTGATACGGCCCTGTACCCAACCTCATCCACCAGATCAAGATTGACGTTTTTCACCAGCGGATGTAATAGAGCGCTGATTCTTTTTCTGATGATCAGACGGAGAGCCCCATACAACACAAGACCTGCTCCAAATGACCAAATGACAGTGTTCACTTTTCTGCCTGAGAAAAGCGCGGGAAGATCAACAAGCGGTTCCATTCTTCCTTCGGTCAAAAGCTCTCCCTGATGCGGACCGACAAGCGCGGGCATTTCGTACACCATCACGCTTTTTTCTTTACTTTTGTCCACCCAGTTAAACTCCGCTTCATAGCCTGCAAGACGAAATGCCGATGTGATTGCAATAAAGGCGACGGTTGTGACCAGGATAAACATAATCGCTTCAAGCCAGAAGGTCTTTTTGCTTGGCTTTGTCTGGTCTACATGCTTCAAAAGAAAGATGACACCAGCGACAAAGCTGATGGCAAGTATAGCTTGCCCAAGCGCGGCCGTTGTTACGTGAATATACAGCCAGTTACTTTGGAGCGAAGGAATTAAAGGCGAGATATCTGTCGGAAACATGCTGGCGTAGGCAATCAGCAATAAAGCAATTGACAGCGTAAACAGGCCTAATGAAGGCAATCTATAGAGAAAATAAAGAATGATAAACGCCAAAACAAGCATCATGCCAAAAGCGGTGGTGAATTCAAACATATTGCTGACAGGCGCATGGCCGCTTGCAGCCCACCTTGTGATGAAATATCCTAGGTGGCAGAAAAAACCGACAATAGAAAGGGTGATTCCAATGTTGGCCCATCGGTTTGGCCTGCCCTTTTTATCTTTATTCCCGCGTATGGCCCCGCCGAAGATTGGGACAGCGATTAAATACACAAGAAAGGCCGCATAAAGAAAATTTCCGCTCAGCTCTGCCATGACATCACTCCCTTTTCGCCTATTTCTGTGTTTTGATTAATTCTTTTTGGTCCACCGGTTCAGTCAGTCCGGAATCAGCCAATATAAATGCTAAATCCTTCTTCAGGCCAAACCAGTTTTTATTGGTATGCCCTGCTACCATAACTGCACCGTCCTGTGAGTGCAGCCAAATTCTTCGATGCTGCCAGTACATACCTTGAATGACACCGATCATAAAAATGGCTCCGCCGACAGCAAGCACCCAGAGTGTCAGATCCTTTCTGACTGTAAGTCCAGTAATGTTTTTCGTTTCGACATGGTCAAATTTCAGCTTGTATTTATTATTGCCTGATCCTTCGATGGTTTCTTGGATGGCGACAAAGCTCTTTTCGCCTTTCGGTTTGTCCGGCGTTATGATATTAAAGACAAAAGCCGGATTGTTAGGGATCTTTGTTTTTGTGCTCGGCTCTCCGTCCTGATTAAAATAGAAGTCAGGCAGGTAGCTGGCGATTTCCACCTTGTAACCGTTACCAAGATCATAGACTGAATCTGGATCCAGAAGGTTGATCTTCAGGCTCCCAAAGGATTTTTTTGTTTTTTTATCAATCAGCTGGAACACCATTTGGTCAAGCTGATTCTCTTTGTAATCCACCTGGTAAACGGAAAAAGAATCAAAACGCAGCGGCTGATTGACACGGATGTCTTCTTCTGTTACTTTTTCCAGCTTCGGCTTCTCGCCATAAACAATTTTTCCTTCTCTCTTGTAGAGTACGGCATCAGTTTGAAAGTTCTTTGCCACTCTACCGTCCCCGACTCTGTCAATGGCATCTGCAAATACCTTTTTTTCCGTTTTGCTGTTATAGGTCTCTACGCTGAATTGATTGTTTTTCAAATAATATTTTCCGTCTGTACCCGGAATTGCTGCGGTTTCGCCTTCTCTGACCCAAAGCGTCTCATCGACGTACATGCCAGGCACAAATCTCAGCATCGCACCAATCAGAAAGATGATCAATCCAATGTGGTTGACATACGGGCCCCAGCGGGAAAAGCGTCCTTTTTCAGCAAGAATGCTGCCCTCTTTTTCTCTGATTCTATAATGTTTTTTCTTTAATAGAGTAACTATCTTTTCTTTCGATTCCCCGTTCAGTACAGTAACTGTTTCACTGAACAAGCGCTGCCTTCTTAAAAAGGCCGGGCTCCTTCTGACACCTTGGTTTTTTAACGCTCTATACAACGGAATGACCCGATCAAGGCTGCAAATCACGAGTGAAATGCCGATCGAGGCAATGAGCAGCAAATACCACCAAGAACCATATAAATGATGAAACCCGAGCAAATAATAAAGCTGGCCAAACGTGCCGTACTGCTCCTTGTAATAAGTATCAGCCTGTGCGCCCGGAGGCAGATAGGCTTCCTGGGGAAAAATGGTGCCGAACGCTGATGCGGCAAGGGTTATGACGATAAGCCATATTCCCACCTTAACCGAGGAAAAGAAATTCCAAATTTTGTCGATGATCGTTTTGTTATAGGTTTGCGAACGTCTTGCGCTTCCGTCATATCTCATATCAGCGAGCGGAGGTTGAGTTTCCTGAAGAGCTCTTCCGCACGATTCGCATAAAACGGTTCCGACCGGGTTTATATGTCCGCATTCACATTTGACTTGCTTCATCCCGAAGTCTCTCCGGGTTTTATGAGATTCATATAATCGTGTATCATGCTTTCTGTCATAGTGCCGGTCACCACCTTGACAACTTTTCCTTCCGGATTGATCAAAAAGGTTGTCGGAAGCGGAGATACGTCATAGGCATCAAGCACTTGGCGATCTGTATCCAGAACAACCGGGAAATTGACTCCGTAGGATTTCATAAAATTATGTACTGCTATCTTTGACTCCCCAACATTTACAGCGACAATTTCAACACCTTGGCTTTTAAAATGCTTATATTGGTTTGCCATATAAGGAAACTCTTTTTTGCACGGTTCACACCATGTACCCCAGAAATTCAAAAAAACACCTTTCCCTTTTAAGTCACTGAGCTCGATACGTTTCCCATTCGTATCCTCTAGGACAAAATTCGGTGCGTCGGACCCTTCGGATATACTCTCTTTGCCGGCAAATACAGCGTTGTAAATGGTATAGCCGAGTGCGCAGATTAAAACGAGAAGGATGCCGGTCCGAATGAATAAACGCCTTTTTTTCTTCATTGTCCACTGCCCCCTTCCCCCTATTGCAGATCCATTCAATTATATCATTGCACGTTCATTTCACATTTCTTACTTTTTGAAGGTTATGTGAAATTTAGAAAGCGTTTTTACCGTGATCCGCCAGTGCTCTGAGCCTTTTTACTTCGTGAGGCGTAAGCTCTCTGGCATCGCCCGTGTGCAGGCCTCGCAGGTTTAAAAACGCGTATTCCTCACGCTTCAGCTTGATTACCTCATGTCCGATCGCTTCAAACATGCGGCGCACCTGTCTGTTGCGTCCCTCATGGATCGTCAGCTGAATAATGCTTGTCTGCTTTTTCTTATCCAAAGACAGCAGCTTCGCTTTAGCAGGCGCTGTTTTGCCTTCCTCCAGCCTAATTCCGCGCTCCAGCTTTCTGAGCAGCTCTTTAGGCGGGATTCCTTTCACCTTCGCCACGTATGTTTTGTCTATTTCATACTTAGGATGCATTAGCTTATTGGCGAATTCGCCGTCATTGGTTAAAAGCAAAAGACCGCTCGTATCATAGTCCAGACGCCCAATCGGATAAATGCGCTGCGGAATATTTTTAAAAAAGTCCGTCACCACTTTGCGTCCTTTATCATCTTGCGCTGCGGAAATAACGCCTCTTGGTTTATATAAGAGAAAGTAAACCGGCTCTTCGCGTTCAACCTTTAACCCGTTTACCTCAATCTGATCAGAACCGGTGACCTTAACACCTAGCTCTGTTACTACTTTGCCATTCACCTTTACTTTTCCTTCTTTAATCAGCTCTTCTGCCTTTCTGCGCGACGCAACTCCGGCATGAGCAATCACTTTTTGCAGTCTTTCCATGTCTTTCACCTCAAGTATTATCTTACTTTTTTCAACCTTAACAAACAAGCTTTTTCAAATTCCTATGCCAAATCTAAAAAAAACGCCGTTTTCAGGCGCTCCCAAATAATAACGTAACGATGATGATAGATGCAACTACGCCGATTAAATCTGCAAGAAGTCCCACCTTTAATGCATCACCCATTTTTTTAATGCCGACTGCTCCGAAATACACAGTCAGTACGTAAAGCGTTGTATCTGTAGATCCCTGCATGACGGAAGCCAGCCTGCCGATAAAGGAATCGGGCCCGTATACTGCAATTAAATCGGTCGTCATTCCAAGTGCGGCCGTACCGGAGATCGGGCGGATCAGAGCAAGCGGCACTACTTCAGCAGGGATGCCGATAGCGGAGAAAGCCGGTTTTAAAAGATCCATTATAAAATCAAGCGCGCCTGATGATCTGAAAACAGTTATAGCGACAAGCATTCCGACTAAATAGGGGATAATGGAAAAGGCAATTTCTATCCCCTCTTTCCCGCCTTCGACAAACGATTCATATGTCGGAACCTTTTTGATCGTTCCATAAAGAAGAATTCCGGCAATAATGATTGGAATCATGGCTAAAGACAGCCAGTTGATGATTTCCATCCGCTCACCTTCCCTTCTTTTTGCGGCGGTAATAAAAATACCGATCAATGATAATGGCACCGATTCCGGAAATAAGCGTTGCCAAAATGCTTGGCCCGACGATATCTGTCGGCGTTTTGGAGGAATAAGCCATTCGGACAGCGATCACCGTTGTCGGGATGAGTGTGATGCAGGACGTATTAACAGCTAAAAAAGTAATCATCGACCGGCTTGCTTCCGATCGGTTTCCGTTCAGCTTTTTCATTTGTTCCATTGCTTTAATGCCAAGCGGAGTTGCTGCATTTCCGAGGCCGAAGAAATTCGCCATAAGATTAGATAAAATATAGCCCATCGCCGGGTGATCCGGCGGTATATCAGGGAACAGTTTAGATATAAAAGGTCTGCACATCCGGCTGAAAATATCCAAAAGCCCTGACTGCTCGGCGATTTTCATTAAGCCAAGCCAGAAAACAAGCACGCTCATCAATCCAAATGAGATCGTAATCGCTTCTTTCGCACCCTTAAACACGGCTTCATTTACATCTTGCAGAGTTCCGTTGCACATCGCAAAAACGAGTCCGATCACGGTTAAACTGACCCAAATTATATTGACCATTTTGCTCCGCCTGCCGCATTCAGAAAGATTGATTTAAACGTTTCAAAAAATTGTTTCTTCGGTTTTTGATGCCGCTCATTTTCATAATAGATCGGCACTTTTGCGATGGTTGCATCGTTGAACATGATCTCCATGTGCCCTACGATGTCAGGGATTTTCGAGGCATCTTTTTCCCATGCTTTTTTCGGCTTGAGCAGTGTGGTATTAATTTTTACATTTTCTTTTTCCTCTTCGGTCAGCAAATAGGTGATATCACGTTTGATAAAAGCCTTCGATTCATAAAATGTGCCTTTCAGCTTTGGAATATCCCCTTTTTTTGCAATTAAATAGGTTTGATAATGCTCAAACACATAGTTAAACATCTTCATATGGTCATCCCAATCATTAGGGTCATTAATGGTGACGGCTATCAGGTCAATGCCGTCCTTTGAAGCCGTAGAGACCAGTGTCCGTTTTGCAAGTTTTGTATAGCCTGTTTTTCCTCCTGTGCTGTACGGATAAAGCATGGTCAGCAGTTTGTTTTTGTTTTTCCATACGCTTTCCATCGTTTCCGCTTTGTATATTTTTGTGCCTGAAATCTTTTGATAGTCTTTCAGCTTCATAGCATACTTAGTTAAAATGGCCATGTCATAGGCTGTTGAATAATGATTTTCATGGTCGTCCAATCCGTGCGGGTTTTGAAAACGGGTGTTTTTCATACCAAGCTGCTCGGCTTTTTGATTCATCATATAAACAAACCCATCGAGGCTCCCACCGACATGCTCAGCAATCGCGACAGCGGCATCGTTTCCTGATCTTAGCATCAGGCCATACACAAGATCTTTCAGCTTCACTTTTTGACCTTCTGTTAAATAAATGGCGGAGCCTTCTGTTCTGACAGCATTTGCCGAAACCGTCACTGTTTGATCCATTTTGCCGGATTCGATGGCGAGGACGGCGGTCATAATTTTTGTGATGCTCGCGATCCGCCTTTTTTGATGCTCATCCTTGGCATATAACACTCTGCCTGACGCACCGTCAATAATGATCGCGCTTTTTGCACTGACATCTATAGCAGCATGTGCTGTATTCACATTTACGGTTGCAATAAGAAAAGAAATCATGATCACGAATACTGCTTTTTTGAAAATGCGCATGTTTGCTCACGTCCTTGTGGTGGTTTGTACAAGTTTATGCGCATGTCCATCAGTTATGAATAACAATTATATTTCTGGAAGCAAACATAAAAAAACTCTCCCTGAAAAAGGGAGAGTAAACGTTATCTGATTGGCGCCATGCTTGATCCGGACGCTTCGTAATGAGCCAGCTCTTCCCTCATCTTCAGAAAGGCCGCGCTCAACGGCAATAATAATTGCTCAAGCGACGCAGGAACAGCATGATAAAACTCAATTGCGCTGACCCCGGTATAAGACGCCCGGCTATTTTCACACCACGTGTCTTTTTTCGGCATAAAGAACTCTTCAATGCATTGGTGATACACATTATAAAGTGTTTTTTCCGCTCTGGCTTCCTGAAAAGGCTCCTGCATCAGGAGACGACGGCACGCTTCTGCGCCTCCTTCACAAAATACTGCCATTCTTCTCAGAGTGCTAAGCACATCACAGCAGTATCCTTTTTCAATAGGCAATTCAGCCTGTAAGGACTCAAGCGTCGTTTGATTTAGGTAATCGTTCACGGTATTGACAACCATTGATAAGAATTCGCCTGTTTTTTGAGTCTGCGCTCGCACAATCGAATGTCCCATTTCGTTTGGTATCTTCCCCTCATGTATTTGTCTCTCACATTTTGCTTCTTTCATGATAGCTTCTTCCTTATATCTTATGATGATGAAAAAGCGCGATTCATTAAACTTCTATTTTATATCTTCGAAGGTTTGGTTAAAGTTTTCAAAAAATAAATCTGCTTCTTCTTGAAGAACGTCTTCTTCCGCATTTTCAGGCAGCGGCGGAAGCTCGTCCAGCGTTTTCAGACCGAATTGTTCAAGAAAAGTCGGCGTAGTACCGTATAAAATGGCCCGCCCCGGACCATCGGCACGCCCTACTTCACACAATAGCGCCTTCGCGACAAGACTGTGTAAAATCCGCTCTGATTTTACTCCTCTGATTTCTTCAATTTCTGCTCTCGTAATTGGCTGTTTGTATGAAACAATGGCCAGTACTTCTAAAGATGCTTGAGAAAGGCCCTTTGACGGCACTTCAATCAGTTTTTTCAAGTAAGGCGCAAAGTCTTTTTTGGTAGAGAGCATGTACGTATCTGCATACTCAATAAGTTCAATCCCTCGTGTATCTCCGCGGTATTCGTCCGCCACATCCGCCATGATCGTGTTCAGTTCAGGCTCTTCGATTTCAAGCACTGTTAACAGCTGCTTTTTTGTAAGCCCTTCATCGCCTGCCGCATAAAGAAGGGCTTCCACAATAGCTTTCCAATTCACGATATCAAGCCCCATGAATGGATTCACTCCCCGTAATGTAAATATCTGAAAAATTGTGCTCCTGTTCAATGAGGACCAGCTGATTTTTCATCAGCTCAAGAACAGCTAGAAAGGTCACTACTAAATGTTCTTTTTGCTCATATGGAAACAGATCCATAAAGTTAATTCTCGTTCCTCTAGATTTCAAGCTGTGCACGATTTCGTTCATTCTGGCTTCGATTGGTATGTCCTGTCTTGTAATTGTTGTTTCCATCGGCCTGTTTATTTTTTTGCGTTTCAGCACTTTTTGAAAAGCTCCGATCATATCATAGACCGTGACAGAGAGCTTTTGCTCAGACTGTTTTACTTCTTTTGCATATTCACTCAAATCACTCGGCGGTTTCGTGAACGATTTTTGTCTTTCTTCTTCCCGTTCTTTTAAATCCTTCGCCGCATCTTTATATTTTCGGTACTCAATCAGCTTTTCAATCAGTTCCTCCCGCGGATCTTCTTCTTCAAGTAATTCATCTTCAAAAAGCTCCTCCTCTTGCTTCGGGAGCAGCATTCTGCTTTTAATGCTGAGCAGCGTGGCAGCCATAACCAAATACTCGCTGGCAATGTCGAGCTCAAGCACGCGCATCGTATGTACATATAATAAATATTGTTCAGTGATCTTCGCCACAGGTATATCATATATGTCAATTTCAAGACGATTGATTAAATGAAGCAGCAGGTCCAATGGGCCCTCAAACGTATCAATTTTCACTTGATATTCTTCCATCATCTCACCATTTTCAAGTATCACTCTCATTGCCGGAAAAACTGGCTACCCTATAGTATAAGCCACCAAAAAGCTCTCGTCCAATACTATTTCATATCCTGTTTTGAAGGAGTTTGTACAGAATATTCAAAACACAAGAGGTGTTTGCTCGGAGCGCAGAAGCGGGAGAAAAAGCCTTTGCTTCTGGTTTTCCTTTCTAAGAAGCACTAGAGGCCGGGCGTTCTTTTTTCCTTTTATCCCTTCTATGGTACACTAAAAGCACATTAAAGGAGGAAGCACCTTGTATCCGAAAGCTTATATAGATTATCTCGTTGAGTTTCATGCGACACGGGATTATTTTGAATGCCATGAAATATTAGAAGAATATTGGAAGGAAGATCCGCCAAAGAAACGAAAACGCTATTGGGTCGGCTTTATTCAGCTTGCAGTTGCTTTATATCATCACAGAAGGCAGAATACAGCCGGGGCAAAAAGACTGATGGCGAACAGCATCCGGATTCTTCAAGCAGAACACCGGGCAGTCGAAGACTTAGGGCTCGATCATGGCCGTTTGCTCGAACTTATGCAATCGGTTTACGAACAAATCGAAACCGGCTCTGCCTATAAAAGCATTATGCTGCCAATCAAAGATGAGAAACTGGAGGAAGCATGCAGGATCGAATGCAGGAAAAAAAAGTATACATGGGGGCAGCCCAGTGCACTCAGGAACATATTTCTGATCGACAAACACCGTTTGCGGGATCGGACTGACGTCATCCGTGAACGTGAAAGAGAAATAGAACGCAGAAAAAAAAGCAGAGGCTGATGACAGCCTCTGCTTAATTATTGTATGAAATGTCTTGATCCTGCTGACCTTGACAACGTTCGAAAAAGCTCTGCGTTAATTCATTTGGAACCAGTACTTGCGTTTTGAATAAATGCTTTAAAGCATCCATCATCTGTTTTCCGATTCCTTGATGGCGATGAGAAGGATTCACACTGATATGCCGGATCTCAACCTCAGAATCCTTTTTTTCGACTCCGATTGCTCCGACGATATCCTCGTCCTCTTTCCAAAGAAAGAGCTGGCGGTCTGTATCCGTTTCGTAGTCCTTAATTGTCTGCTGAAGCTGCTTAAGGTCTTTTTCATTCGGCATAAACGAAAGAAGCCCCATCGCAATCTTTTCAAACGATTTTTTATAACGAATTAACATAAAAACCCCTCTATATCCAAAATGTCCAGTCTGCTATTAACGGATACGAATAGGTGATCCGTTTTCTCACATTATATCATTTTCGCCATATTTTTAAACTGTTTTCAGCAAATTATTCAAATGAGCGGTTTAAATTTGCCATTTCAATGGCAGAAACAGCACAATCTACACCTTTGTTGCCCGCTTTTGTGCCGGCACGCTCGATAGCCTGTTCGATGTTTTCAGTTGTTACAATTCCAAAGATGACAGGTACACCAGTAGTGTTTGCTGCTTGCGCGATGCCTTTTGCAGCTTCATTGCAGACATAATCGTAATGTGTCGTCGCGCCTCTGATGACAGTGCCCAATGTGATAATAGCATCATATTTTTTTGTTTCCGCCATTTTTTTCGCAGCAAACGGTATTTCAAATGCGCCTGGAACCCAAGCCACATCAATGTCATTTGTGTCTACGCCATGTCTGAGCAGCGCATCTTCTGCTCCGCTCAGCAGCTTGCTCGTAATAAAATCATTAAATCTTCCTACTACGATTCCGATTTTAAGACCTGTACCAACTAAATTTCCTTGTATGATATTCATATGATTCCCATCCTTTTTTGTGATATTTGTGATTAGAAATGAAGTAAATGACCTAGCTTGTTCATTTTGGTTTGCAAATATTTTTTATTGTGTTCTTTCGCCTCCATTTGAAGCGGCACTCTTTCTGAAATACTGAGTCCGTAGCCTTCAAGGCCTGCGATTTTTCGCGGATTATTCGTCAAAAGCTTCATATTCCGGACACCGAGGTCGCGTAAAATTTGTGCTCCGATGCCATAGTTGCGAAGATCCGGCAAGAATCCAAGCGCCTCATTGGCTTCTACGGTGTCATAACCTTGTTCCTGAAGCTTATAAGCTTTTAATTTATTGATTAAACCGATGCCTCGTCCTTCTTGGCGCAAGTACAGAAGCACTCCACGGCCTTCTGCGGCAATTTGGTTCAGCGCGGCGTGCAGCTGCGGTCCACAGTCACAGCGATGAGACCCAAACACGTCACCTGTGAGACATTCTGAATGCACCCGGACCAATACCGGTTCTTCTCCGAACGGCACCTCTCCCATCACAAATGCGACATGCTCTTTTCCATCTACCTCATTTGTGTATCCATAAACCTTAAATGTCCCAAAATCAGTAGGCAGCGTAATGTCAACTTCACGCTCGACAAGTGTTGTCAGATTGTAACGGTATTGAATCAAATCCTTAATGGTGATCATTTTTAATTGATGCTTTTTCGCAATTTCAATGAGCTCAGGCACTCTCGCCATCGTTCCGTCTTCATTCATAATTTCACAAATGACGCCGGCTCCTGGAGATCCGCAAGCTTCAGCAAGATCAACAGCAGCTTCTGTATGGCCCGCTCTTTTCAGGACACCTCCTTTTTTCGCAATCAGTGGAAAAATGTGCCCCGGACGCTGAAAATCAGATGGCACGGATTTGCTGTCCAGCAATGCTTGAACGGTAAAAGATCTTTCTTGAGCGCTGATACCTGTCTTCGTTTCACGATGGTCTATGCTTACGGTAAATGCAGTGTGGTGAGAGTCTGTATTATGCTCAACCATAGGGTGAAGATCAAGCCTGTCTGCGATTTCCTCACTGAGCGGCGTGCAGATCAGTCCTCTCCCATGTGTCGCCATAAAGTTAATGACTTCCGGCGTTGCATGCTCGGCAAGAGCCACAAAGTCTCCTTCATTTTCTCTGTCTTCATCATCTACAACGATGATGACTTCGCCTTTTTTTAAAGCGTCCAGTGCTTCTTCTATCGGATGAAACATGCAAATCTTCCTCTCTAAAAGCCGTTTTCGCTTAAGAAGGCTTTTGTAATGGTTTGTTGGGTCTTATTTTCATTGGCTTTATGCAAAAATCGATACATATATTTTCCGATCATATCGCATTCGATATTCACTTTAGAGCCGATCGTTTTTTCTGAAAAGATCGTTTCGCTGATCGTATGCGGTATTAAGGAGATCGTCACTGTGTCTTCTGTCAGGCCGAATATGGTTAAGCTCACGCCATCCACAGTAATTGATCCCTTTAAAACCAATGTTTTTGTTAATGACGGGTCCATTTTTAAATCATAGTAAACTGCGTTGCTTTTCTCTTCAATTCGTGTGATTTCCGCAGTTCCGTCGACATGGCCTGAGACGAAATGGCCTCCGAAACGGCCGTTTGCCGCCATCGCTCTTTCCAGATTTACTTTGCTTCCTTTTGTTAAATCATTCAGTGACGTAGCTTTGACTGTTTCAGGCATAACATCCACTGTGAATTGATTTTTTGTAAAATCAGTGACAGTCAGACAAATGCCGTTCACTGCAATGCTGTCGCCAAGATGAACATCCTCTAAAATCTTTGAGCATTTAATAGTTAAGGCCATTGCATGCCCTGCTTTTTTCATGGATTCGATTGTGCCTGTTTCTTCGATAATTCCTGTAAACATGGTCACCATCCTATTCCTTTGTCGGTTTTGCCGTCAGTTTGATATCACGGCCGATTTGGGTTATATCAGTGAATTGTAATAAGGGGACATCTTTCATTGATTGAAAACCTTCACCGGAGATTAAGCTGGGAGCATGCGTTCCTCCGATTAGTTTAGGGGCAAAATAGAAGATGATTTCTTGAAAACAGCCTTCTTTGACAAAGCTTCCGTGAACAGCTGAACCGCCTTCCACATACACCGACATGATGCCTTCTTCCGCTAGGATCTTCAAAACATCGGGAATTTGAATGCGCTCGGTTTCAAGTGTAAATATGTTCACTCCGAAAGCTGAAAGCCGTTTTTTCTTTTCCTCTTCTGCGCGTGCCGTCGTAAAAATCCATGTCGGCGCTATTTGATCGCAAATCACTTTAGCGTCCTCAGGAATCGAGAGCACGGTATCAAGTATGACCCGAACCGGCTGTTTTGTTACATTCGGCAGTCTGCAGGTTAAGCTCGGATTGTCGGCTTTCACTGTGCCAACTCCGACTAAAATGCTTTGGTGTGTTTTCCTGTATTGCTGAGCATCCTGTCTTGCAGCCTCTGACGTGATCCATTTGCTGTCACCCGTGCTGGTAGCTATCTTGCCGTCAAGGCTGGCAGCCGCTTTTAGCGTGACGTACGGAAGGCCTGTCCTCATAAAGTGCAGAAATTTTTCATTCAGCCTCTCCGCCTGGTCTGCCAGGATGCCTTCCCTTACCTCAATGCCGGCTTCTTTCATCATGCTGATCCCTCTTCCAGCCACAAGCGGATTAGGATCTCTCATCGCCACGAACACTCTTTTGATGCCAGAGTTGATAATCAATTCTGCACATGGCGGTGTTTTTCCGTAATGGCTGCACGGTTCGAGTGTAACGTAAATGTCGGCACCCTCTGCATGTGCTCCAGCCATATGGATGGCATGAACTTCTGCATGAGCTTCACCATATTTTAAATGGGCGCCCATTCCGACAATTTGTCCGTCCTTTACGACAACAGCGCCGACGAGCGGATTGGATTCGGTCTGTCCTTCGCCCTGCTTCGCAAGATCTAAGGCCAGCTTCATATAATACTCTTCCATTTGTTTCCCTCCCCTCTTTTGTTATTTACCGTCAAAAAAGCCCCGAATTTATAAAAAATTCGGGGCTTTAGGTATTTTACGCAATAGGAAATAACACTATGCATTTTTGAACCATTTGCATAGCGGTTCATCATCCTTCTCCCATCCAGACTTTCACTGTCGGCTTCAGCTTAAACTGAATCCACCGCGTGCTTATGCACACGGGTCACGGGCTCTAAAGCAAATGTGCTTTACTACCGCCGGTCGGGATTTCCACCCTGCCCCGAAGGATACAATCTTTATTCATTTGTCCTTATTGGCTATTATAGCGATCCTTTTTAAAGTACGCAATGAAATAAACTTACAATTTGAGAAAAACAAAACATCACCCTTCGATCCGAAAGGTGATGTTTTTTAATCATTCACTTTTGCAACCTTGATTAATCCGTCGATCCGCTTTGATTTGCTGAAGTATGCCTTAATCTTGTCACCTTCTTTTATATCAGATAAATCCTGATTTAATTTTTTTCCGTTGAAGATGATTTTCGTTCCGTTTTCTGCTACTCCATGATACTCTGAGCCCTCAATTCTCGTCACTTTATATTCCTGGATGGTGTATTCCTCTTCTTCCGAGGACAAGGTTTGTCCAATTGCTGTCGGAACATCCTTCAGCTCAACATCATTTATGTACATATAACCGCCTGCAAGTAAAAGCAAAAGCACTAACAGAATGGTAATCTTGGTTTTTATTCTTCCCATTTCTAAACCTCCAGCCAATATGAATCTATTCATTCATATGAGTTATTCCTTTTTTTCATGAATAAAAAACCGTAAATTCTCGTAAATTATTAATATAACGATGCATAACGGGAATATGTTTCACATTTCTGCAAAAATTTCTTTTCTATAGATATACGAATTTATGTTCTGTTTTAAGGGGATGACCGCAAAAAAGATATAAAAAAGCAGCCTCTCGGGAAGCTGCTTGATCCTAATTTGTTTTGCGCATTTCGTTAAACGGGTAGAAAACAAACTTTGACGTACCCGCAATTTGTTTTTTCGTGAAGAGGCCAAGGCCGTTACGGCTGTCCATGGAATTGCGACGATTGTCACCCATCACAAAATACTTGTTATCAGGCACTTTAACCGGGCCGAAATCATCGGTCAAATGGTCAAAACCGTCCTGTTTCGCTCTCTTTTTATTAGCCGCCAAATAAGGTTCGTCCACCTTTTTCCCGTTGATATAGAGCTGGTCATTTTTCATCTCAACCGTATCGCCGGGAAGGCCGATAATACGTTTGACATAGTGAACATCATCTCCGTTTAACACGACGATGTCTCCTCTATCAAACTCGCCGATGTATTTGACTGTCATATTAACAAAAACCCTTTCACGGTTGTGAAGTGTAGGATACATAGAGTCACCATCAACGACATACGGCGCAAAAATAAAGTTGCGGATGAGCAAAGCAAGAACGACAGCAATCACAATTGCTTTTGCCCATTCTAATATTGACTTTTTCTTCGAAACATTTTCTGATTTCAACTGATTTCCTCCAATAAACAACGGTCTTCAATTTATGTTATCACGAATCGAAAAAAAATCCCATTAGGACCATTGAAGTGATTTTACAAACTGTTAATCTTCATCTTCTACCCACATCATGCCTATTTTTTCTTGTCGATCATAACTAGGCCTGAAAATATTGAAAGAAATGAATCGCATAATTCAGAAGCGATGGACTCAGAAGAAAGAGAGTTCTCATATGCAAAATCTTTAGATCGTATATAAAGCATGAGGTTACGGGCAGTTTGTTCATTTACTGCATTCCATTGATCTCCCAGTCCATGATACCCATGGCACTTGACAAAACAATTAACGTCATGAAGGTTACTGGAATGTTTGCGGCAACCTATTTCACAGGTGATAACCGCACCCCGTTTTTTGCTTTCATAATATGTTTAAAATCATTCAAGCTCGAAAACATGGATCAGCCTCCAAAAAATAAATCCAATATATTCCCGGCAGTTGAAGACTCTTTATTATAAAACTCTGAATATCCGCAGTTCTTACAGTAAACCACTAGAAATCGGTTATGCTGCACGTCAAACAGCTTTGATAATCCCGTGCCGGTTGTAGCTATTTCTTTTTGTCCGGCTTCAGTACTACCGCATTTTATACAGCCTTTGTTGTTCATATCGCGATCTCCTTTTCATTACATCACGTTTGTTTGATTTATTTTACTACAAAATATCAATCCCAATGACCCGTACTACTTTAAAGTTTACTTAATTTTGATTACATACTAATTGGGTTCGTTTCTCAGCTTGGTAAATCTTCTGGAGAAACGGAAAAGCTCCATGACCAAAACATTCAAACTCAGCCAAACACCGCCGAAGGCGTAACCCGCAGCAACATCACTCGGATACTGCTCATAAAGTACACACGGCTCAGCCCGATGAGGAATAAAACGATAATAAACAAAAAAATGCAACAGTTTGCAGACGCGTCTTGTGAGAATGACGAACAAAAAGATAAGCACAAAAACCAAAAATGACAAATGCCGTTAAAGTCTGTTCGCTCGGGAATGGATATAATACATGACTTTCCAAAGGAGCGTGAACAGGATGAAGGGAATGAAAGAGCCGTCTGATTCCCTCTTCATAAAGCTCCCCACCAATGACTAGGAAAAATAAGAAAGAGAGTTCGATTTTCCGATCTTGCCCTCTGAATACTGTCCAAAAAAAAGTTAGAACAATAACGGCTAACAGAACACCTCTCGACGCAAAAGCTTTCTGAATTGCAGCTGGGCCCAGTCTATACCCGATCCAATACGACATGCTCACTCCCACAGCTCCCCAATCCGGCCGCTAACATGCTTAGCACCCAGTTTAACTTTTCTTGAAACACGAGAACACCGGCAAACTCTCCCGGTCCAAGTAAAGCTAGAAGCTCTAACATCAAGACAATAAACAAGACGGCATATCCGTACTGTTCGAGCAACCCCGTCAAAACTTGCATGTGATTCTCCTTAAACTTTTTTGTTCTTTTATCATTCCCAATCCACTTTTTGTATAATCAGCACAATTTTATCTTCAGTCGTCCAACAACATTGTCTATGGCGGGATCTTCTCTCATACATTCTTTTTTGACATAGGAGGAGCAATAGCATGAAATGGGAGGAAACAAAAGATACGCAGGGAGTTTGCCAAAATTTTGGGCAGTTCGTTCTGCCACCGAGTCAGGTGTTTGTTTGCCCACCTCATCCCTTGTCAATTCCCCATTTTTCCCGTTTGAGGTTCGAAATGGTAAAGTATTTCACTTAGTTTCTTACATGAAGAGGTAAATTCTTTGCTCACCGAACTAGGATAGCGGCGTATGGCGATTTCTACATTGCATAACCACTGGTTATTTAGTGAGCCGTGAGCAATGTATATGCACTTTGAGTCAGCACAGGATGATCCTATTACATTCGCCAGAAAAGCAGCTGCCGCATTCAGAGTAGTTAAAAGAATAGACAGATATCTGGGCTTCCGGAAGCTTTAAAGGAGGCTCTTTTTTCGAGCATTTTTATAAATCAATAAAAACAGGCATCTCCTAAATATTTTTGCCGATAAGTTTACGCTAATCAACTCTAGCACTAATACATATAAAAAATAGAATGATATGAAAGGAGACTTGATAGTATGATTGATTATCCTATTAATATAAACAACGTTTCCGGGAACAGTGTAATTAACGTAGGCGGCGCTTTTATGATCAGGCCTTTAACTTTGTCCAAATCTGTGTTTGGCTCCGGAGGTTTAAACACAGGAATTGTCTTTGAAAATAACTTTGTAAGCAAAGCTAAAATGATTAATCATCAATTTACTGATCAAAACGTCACCAAAACTTTTTAATGTATTCAATACACGGGGGTCACTAACTAAACACCTGGTTTTGCCAACCGCCATCAGCATTCGGCGGTTTTTTATTGAACATTTTTGGCCAATAAAAAAAGCTTCCTCTCTAAGAGGAAGCCTTTTGCCTGCCGATTAGCCTTCTACACGAACTTCTTTCATGACATCGCCATTAGACATGTTTTTCGCGAATTCTAATCCGCTTGTTACTTTACCAAATACAGTGTGAACACCGTTCAAATGAGGCTGTGGCTCATGAACGATGAAAAATTGGCTGCCGCCAGTGTCTTTTCCGGCATGTGCCATAGAAAGTGCGCCCGCCTCATGTGTATGCGGGTTGCCTTCTGTTTCACATTTGATTGTGTATCCCGGACCGCCTGTACCAGTTCCGTGCGGGCATCCGCCTTGGCTGACGAAGCCAGGGATCACTCGGTGGAATGTAAGCCCGTCATAAAAGCCTTCGTTCGCAAGCTTTTCAAAGTTTGCAACAGTTCCAGGTGCAGCTTCAGGATAAAGTTCAAATTCAATTTTGTTCCCGTCTTCTAATAAAAAGTAACCTGTTTTCAATTGTATGCCTACTTTCTTTATTTTAATTTTCAAAGGAGATTATGTATAGGTTATAGCCTGTCTCTCCTTGTCGCGGCTATTATACCACACCTTTCGGGGGAAAACGAATCTCCCGAGCTTTACTAAAAAATAAAAATGAAACCTGAATCTCTTTATCTCCGTCTAACCTAACGGAACTGTATTTTTCATGATTCAGGTCCTCACAAAGCAGCACTATCCAGCTGCTTGTGAAATTGAAGGAGGTCAAACTGCTTTGAAGAAAATTTGGATTGGAATGCTGGCAGCGGCCGTTTTGCTGCTGATGGTTCCGAAGGTCAGTCTCGCGGATGCCGCAGTTGGAGATGTCATTGTAACACTGGGTGCTGATTTGTCAGAATCTGACAAACAAAAAGTGCTTGATGAAATGAATGTCCCTGATAATGCCACAACGGTAACCGTGACCAATAAGGAAGAACATGAATATTTAGGAAAATATATATCGAACGCGCAAATCGGATCGAGAGCGATTTCTTCATCGTCAATCACCATTGCCAAAAAAGGCTCCGGATTGAATGTTGAGACCCATAATATCAGCGGCATCACAGATGAAATGTACCTGAATGCACTGATGACAGCCGGTGTTAAAGATGCGAAGGTGTATGTTACAGCACCGTTTGAAGTATCCGGGACTGCCGCTTTAACTGGATTGATTAAGGCGTATGAAGTTTCTTCTGACGAAGCGATCTCGGAGGATGTTAAGCAAGTCGCCAACCAAGAGCTTGTCACGACATCAGAGCTTGGAGACAAAATCGGTAACGAAAATGCGGCAGCCCTGATTGCAAAAATCAAAGAAGAGTTTGCTAAAAACGGGGTGCCTGATAATAAAGCTGACATCGAAAAACAAGTGGATGACGCAGCTTCTGATTTAAACGTCACACTTACAGACAGCCAAAAGAATCAGCTTGTCTCCCTATTCAATAAGATGAAAAACGCTGACATTGACTGGGGACAGGTCAGTGACCAGCTAGATAAAGCGAAAGATAAGATTACGAAATTCATAGAATCAGATGAAGGCAAAAACTTCATCCAGAAAGTCATTGATTTCTTCGTATCTATCTGGAATGCGATTGTATCTATATTCAAATAGGAAAAGCGCCGAAAAATCGGCGCTTTCTTTTATTGCTTTACACCCGTTTTAAATGGCAGATCAAGTTTTACAATATCTTCGTATGTTTCTCGCTTCACGACTAAATGAGCCTCACCGTTTTCGACAAATACAACGGCGGGTCTCGGAATACGGTTATAATTGTTGGCCATGCTGTATCCATAAGCGCCTGTACAAAAAACGGCAAGAAGATCGCCTTCTTTTACTTCCGGCAGGTCAATATCCCAAATCAGCATATCTCCGCTTTCACAGCACTTTCCGGCAATTGATACCGTTTTGTCATGCGCTTCTCCGATCCTGTTGGCTGCCGCAGCTTCATATTTAGCTTGGTAAAGCGCAGGACGAATATTGTCGTTCATGCCTCCGTCTACAGCCACATATTGGCGGACACCCGGCACTTCTTTTTGAGAGCCAACCGTATAAAGAGTTGTGCCTGCGTCTCCCACGAGAGAACGGCCCGGTTCGATCCAAATTTCCGGAATGTCAAAACCGTAACGGGAAGCATTTTCTTTCACAGCTTCGATAATTTTTTCAACGTATTCAGTGGCATGAAGCGGTTCATCATCTTCCGTATAACGAATGCCGAAACCTCCTCCAAGATTCAGCACCTTGGATACAAATGAATATGAATCTCTCCATTCGTCTAGTTTTTTGAAGATTTTTTCCGCTGCCAACACAAAACCGGCCGTATCAAAGATTTGCGAGCCGATATGGCAATGGACACCCAGCAGCTGAATGTGTTCCGATTGTAATACTTGTTCAATGGCCCGTTCAGTTTGTCCGTTATGAAGATCGAAACCAAACTTTGAATCTTCCTGGCCCGTTGTAATGTAGTCATGCGTATGCGCTTCTACTCCGGGCGTGATCCGAAGAAGAACATCGATGGAGTGACCCGTTTCTTTACATAGGTCTTCAAGAAGCGCAATTTCATAGAAATTATCCACCACAATGCAGCCGATGCGGTGCTCAAGCGCCATGCGCAGTTCTTCCCTGCTCTTATTGTTTCCATGAAAGTGGATGCGTTCTGCCGGAAAGCCTGCCGCAACAGCCGTATAAAGCTCTCCTCCGGATACGACATCTAAAGAAAGTCCCTCTTCCTCAGCGAGCTGAATCATTGCGACTGATGAGAATGCTTTGCTCGCATATGCCACCTGTGCTTTCAGCCCTGCAGAAATAAACGCCTGCTTAAAGCTTTTAGCACGCTCACGTATTAAAGCCACATCATATACGTAAAGAGGTGTACCATATTTCTCCGCTAAATAGAGAGCATCCACACCTCCGATTTCTAAATGACCATGTTGATTTTGTCTGCTTGTGCCGTGTAAGAACAATGTCATTCCCTCTTTCTCCGCTTATGGATGAAAGGACAGTTTTATGGACTGTCCCTTCATAATTAAGACATACATTATCATACTCTTCAGTCAGTTTCAATGCGATTATGAATTGGTAGGCTGCCTTAAGCGATTTTTGGGGTGAACGATGCTGGGTCTTACTTTTGCGCCAGGTTTCGCTGTGCGGACAAGAACCTGCCACAGCGCCTTTCCGTTAAAGGGAATCAGCGGCCATAAGTACGGTGTCTGAAGGGATTTGATGCTTGCCATGGCAATAATTAGCACTGTAAATCCGATGACGAGCCCTTTTATATGAAATAAAGCAACGAGTATCATGAGGACAAGACGGCTCATTTTGTTTGCCAAGCTTAATTCATAACTAGGCGTCGTAAAGGTTCCAATCGCCGCAAGTGAGACGTACAGAATCACCTCAGGAGAAAAAAGGCCGACCTCAATCGCAATCTGCCCGATCAGAACAGCGGCAATTAAACCCATTGCTGTCGATAAAGCCGTCGGTGTGTGAATGGCAGCCATTCTGAGAAACTCGATTCCTAAGTCAGCTAAAAATATCTGCAGGATGATCGGGATATGCGTATCTTTATTTAAACCGATAAATTTCATGTTGTCCGGGAGCAGATCAGGCTGAAGCACAAAGAGAAACCAGATCGGAAGAAATAAAGTAGAAGCAAGAATACCGAAAAATCTTACCCATCTTAAAAAGGTCCCGACTGAAGGCGCCTGCCTATATTCTTCAGCATGCTGCACATGGTGAAATAAAGTCGTCGGGGTAATGATCACACTCGGCGATGTGTCCACTATAATGATAACATGGCCTTCTAGAACATGATTTGCGGCCACATCCGGTCTTTCTGTATAGCGCACGAGCGGAAAAGGATTATAGCTTTGATTAACAATGAATTCCTCGACAGTTTTGTCTGCCATTGTTAATCCATCGACATCAATGGATGCAATTTCTTTTTCTACGATCTCAACCAGATCCGGATCAGCTATATCTTCTATATAACAAATGCTTAAATCCGTCTTTGACCGCTCACCAACTTTAGTCATCTTGACTCGAAGGCGTTCGTCTCTGATCCGCCTTCTGAGAAGGGCCGTATTGACGACGATATTTTCAACAAATCCGTCTCTGGCTCCCCTGACTACCTTTTCCGTATCAGGTTCTTCCGGGTTTCTGCCCGGATAGCTTCTGACGTCAATTATAAATGCGAAGCCTGCACCTTCAACAATGACAGCGACGAGCCCGGACAGCACTTGGTCGGTGGTTTCATCCAAGGTTTTTACTTTTTCGACCTGGGCGTTAAGCAGCCTGTTTTCGACGATGTCGACCAGCTCATCAGGGTCTTCTTTCCGATTGTTAATGGCAACAAGCTCTCTCATTAAATGAATAATATAGGCTGTATCGCATAATCCATTTAGATAGTAAAGCTGGATCTCTTTATCTAAAATCGTGAGCTTGCGAACACCTACATCATAGCTCGTCCCCATCCCAACACGGTTTTTGAAATACTCTTCATTTTTAGCTGGATTCCGATAAACCCGAATTTTCTCTTCCTTGTGGTCCGGCATGATACCCGCTCCTTTCTAAAATAAACTCGACCGCTTTCATGGTGATTGGCGACCCTTTTGAGATATCGTCTTTTCTGCCCATTTTGCCGATATCCCCGATACCGACAATAAGCGGGAGATCAAGTTTATCAAGGCAATAGACTGTATCTCCACTCATTCTGTGGTCATCAAATTCCCTTTCCCCGACTTTATCGACGCCGTATTCAGTTATTTCTCCATTGCGGTCAATGCTTACATCGACCCTGGTCCATTCAGCCTGATGTGTTTTTGACGCGACCGCAATCACACCGAGCACTTCAATAGACGGATGGGTTGCGACATAGGTTAGAGCGGCTTCTCCTGGACCCTCTCCTTGAAGGCCGGAGTCGTCAAACATGACAAATACAGGATCATACGGTGCTGAGGCGATCAGCTTGACAAGCTCGGCGCCGCTGCGGGTGGAAGGATTCCCTTTTGATTGTGAAATGCATCGGCCTCCCACTTTGCTTGCGGCGTATTCAATTGTTTTAGCGGCATAAACATCCCCGTCTGTTACCAGTATGACCTTGCGTTTTGTCGTCATGTCGGCATTATCCTTTCGGTTTGAAAATAACAGCTACGATAAAGGCGAAAAGAATAGCGGCTGAGATACCGGCCGAGGTCAGCTCAAAAATCCCCATGCCGATTCCGATAAATCCGTGTATATGCGCCTGATGCATGGCGCCGTGCAGAAGACTGTGACCGAAGCTGACGATCGGAACGGTGGCGCCTCCTCCGGCAAATTCAATAAATTTATCGTAAATGCCGAAACCATCTAATATTGCACCGATTACAACAAATGATGTCATGACATGAGCTGGCGTCAATTTAAAAATATCCAAGAGCAGCTGGCCGACGATACAAATGGCCCCGCCGCAGACAAAAGCCAAAAGGTAGTCCATGTTAAGATGCACCTCCTGCACGCTCAAATACAACCCCGTGGGCGATAGTCGGGATGGTTTCTTTTTGCTGGATCATCGTCGGGCTTAATAGCGCCCCGGTCGCCACGACAAATACACGGTTTAGTTTTCCTTCTCTCAGCTGCTTAAAAATATGAGAGTAGGTGACAACCGCTGAACAAGCACAGCCGCTCCCCCCGGCAAAGACCTGCTGATCCGGAGTGTAAATCAGAAGCCCGCAATCATCATGCTTTGTGCCGACTGGATATCCATCTTCTTTTAAAATGTCTTTTACGATTGGAGAACCGACGCCTGACAGGTCACCTGTCAGGATTAGATCATAGTCATCCGCTGTCCGGTTGAGATCTTTAAAGTGCTGCTTAATCGTATCAGCTGCAGCCGGAGCCATAGCCGATCCCATATCAAAAGGATCTGTAATTCCTAAATCAGAAACCTTCCCGACAGTCGCACTTGTGATTTGGATATCACCCGGTGTCTGACTGATGACAACTGCACCGCTTCCGGTTACAGTGGAGGTAGCAGTGTCCGGTTTTTGGCCTCCGTATTCTGTCGGATAGCGAAACTGTCTTTCCGCAGTTGCATTGTGACTGCTGGTGGCAGCGAGTGCCCTTTTGGCAAACCCGCCATCAACTAAGGCTGATGCGACAGCCACTGTTTCCATTGATGTTGAACAGGCGCCAAACATACAAAGAAATGGGATTTTCAAGTGTCTTGCGACATAGTTAGCCGTCACGTTTTGGTTCAGCAAGTCGCCTGCCAGCAATAGGTCAATATCATCTTTTGTCAGATTGTTTTTTTGAAGCGCAACATTAACAGCGTCTTCCATCAGCTGCCGTTCCGCCATTTCCCAGCTTTTTTGATTACAATGCATTTCGTCATAGGTTTTATCAAATAAAGAGCCGAGCGGTCCGTCTTTTTCCTTTGGTCCTGCTGCCGTTCCCGCTGAGTTGACAAATATGGGATGTTCAAATACCCAGGTTTGCTTTCCTGTTAATTTCATTTTCTTCTCCTCCTATGACATCAGTTTCTCAAAAGCAAACCGAATCATTCCAACGATGTATGCAGCTACAACTCCGAAAACAATAACATTTCCTGCCAGTTTAAACATATTTGTCGCTACTCCAAGCACTAATCCTTCGCTTTTATATTCAAGAGCCGCGCTTGCCATACTGTTGGCAAAACCTGTGACAGGTACGGCTGAACCTGCGCCTGCGAATTGTCCGATTCTGTCATAGATTCCAAACCCTGTAAGCAGGGCAGAAATTAATATCAGCGTTGCAGCTGTTGGATTCCCCGCAGTTTTTTCATTGAAATCAAAAAAATGGATATAAAAATTTTGCAGACCTTGCCCGATTGCACAAATCAGTCCGCCCACTAAAAAGGCTTTTACACAGTTCCAGACGTAAGGGGGCTTAGGCTGATATGTTTTCACTTTTGATTTGTAATTTTCTTTTATGTTTGTCATCTTGAAACCTCCTTATGAATGGTCAATAAAGTACAGCCAGTGAAATAAAGATCCCGCGATTTTCCCAATCACGATGGCCATTAATAAAATAATGATTTTACTTCTGAGCCCGATTCGTTTTGCCAAAATCGGCAGGACATTTAAAACCTCTGTAAGAGCAGCAGCTAGCATCCCGACGAACAAACCTGCCAGAAGCCCGACCGGCACAGCTATCCATTTTGTTAGATAAAGATGATTCATATGAAGCGTCTCCCATCCCCCGCAAACCGCGCCAAGAATAACAGCCGCTTCATAAGCCTGAACAAATCTCATTGTTTTGGTGAGCTGCATCAGCCGCGGAATGATTCCCATTACGGTTAAAAAAGCAACGAAACCCGCCCCCACCGTTATGCCTCCGCCGAGCCCGACAAAAATAATGAACAATACACTAACGATCATGCAGATCCTTTATGGTTTCTTGATTCTCATGCATGGCCACATATTGATCGAGATCAAGCTGATAGTTAAACATCTCAACCTCCAGCGGGCTGGGCTCTTCATTTAGGCGCTTTTTAAATATGTGGTTAAAAAACACGATCATCCCCAGTCCCAAACCGATGCTGTATGGGATTTGAAGCAAATATGGATAGTCATTCCTCTCTCCGGTTATGATTTCATATAGTGCGATATGAACATCTCTCATGCTTACATCCTCATGAAAGTTCATGATGGCAAGACACGATCCAATAAACAGAAGCAGCCAGACACCGATAAATAGAACCGTTGATAAATTTCGCTTTCGATATTGAATTTCAACAATGGTTTCTGCTCCGCCTACGGTTTGAACATCAAGTGTCGGATCTTGTAAATGAATGGCTCTGAGGACTTGTATGATATCCAGAATTACGATATTTTTATCTTTTTCGCTCACCTGATAAAGCGGCATAGCCGAAAGTTTCTTTTTCAGCTGAAGCTGCCCTTCTATTTGCGCGGCATCTCCAACGGTAATAATATCCCCTGGATGTGCCAGCACCCGGTGGCGAAGCCGGATAAATATTCGTCGTTCCATCATTGATCACCATCTTTCGGTGGTTATATATGTAGTATGTGGTTCGATTTTGTTCTCATTCATCCGCTCGAAAAGACCATAAATTACCACGCTTTTGCACACAAAAAAGCTAGCCTGCACTGCAGACTAGCCATCCGTATGATCCATTTGAACCTTGATCTGTTTTAATATTTTCTTTTCAAGCCTGGAAACCTGCACCTGAGAGATCCCGAGCCGCTCAGCCACCTCGGACTGTGTCTGGTCTTTATAATATCTGAGATAGACGATTAGTTTTTCCCTTTCCTCCAAATCGCTGATTGCTTCTTTCAGCGCAATTTTGTCAAACCATTTTTCTTCTGAGTTGTCAGCGATTTGATCAAGCAGGGTAATCGGATCTCCGTCATTTTCATAAACGGTTTCGTGAATCGAAGATGGAGCCCTTACCGCCTCTTGGGCCAGTACAACATCCTCAGCTTCAATCTCCAAATGGTCAGCGATCTCCTGCACCGTCGGCACTCTGCCCAGTGTTTTCGAAAGCTCATCCTTTGCGCGCCGGATTTTGTTTCCAAGCTCTTTTAATGACCTTGATACCTTTACGGTTCCGTCATCACGGATAAATCGTTGGATTTCTCCGATAATCATCGGCACTGCATACGTTGAAAAACGCACATCATAGGTTAAATCAAATTTGTCAACAGATTTTAACAGCCCGATGCAGCCGATCTGGAAGAGATCGTCAGGCTCATATCCTCTGTTTAAAAACCGCTGTACGACAGACCAAACAAGACGCATGTTTTTTTCTATGAGGAGGTCTCTTGCCTGCTGGTCGCCATTTTGGCTTTGTTTGATTAATTCCTTTACTTCATGATCCTTCAGCTGAGCGTTTTTGCCGTTTTTCTTAACCTCCACATCCATAACAAATCTCCTTAATTACAAAGCGCTTTGCTTTTTGATAAGTGCTTTGTTAAGCGAATCGTTGTTCCCATTTCAGGCGATGAATCGATACTGACATCATCCATGAAATTTTCCATAATGGTAAAGCCCATTCCAGAGCGCTCAAGCTCAGGCTTAGTCGTAAATAGAGGCTGACGGGCTTCTTCAAGATCTGTAATGCCTAAGCCTTCATCACGAATAGTAATATATACGACATGATCTTCCAGCGTCACTGAAATGTAAACTTTTCCTTCACAGTTCTCTTCATATCCATGGATAATCGCATTCGTGACAGCCTCTGACACGACTGTTTTGATTTCAGTCAGTTCATCCATTGTCGGGTCCAGCTGAGCTATAAATGATGCAACTGTCACACGGGCGAACGATTCATTCTGACTGAGGGCAGAAAACTCAATGTGCATTTCATTTTTCATGATGCCACCCCCAGTGTCAGGAGCGCCTGCTGTTCAGATTGTTCAAATCGGATAATTTTAAACAGACCCGACATATCAAACAATCGCTTCACCGCAGGAGAGATAGCGCAAACGACCATTTCCCCGCCAATTTGCTTAATTTGCTTGTATCTTCCTAAAATAACGCCAAGCCCCGAGCTGTCCATAAAGGAGAGGTCCTCCAAGTTCAGCACGATATGGCGAATATCATCCTTCTCCAATGATTGAGTCACTTTTTGCTTCAGGGTTTCAGCCGTATGGTGATCGAGTTCGCCTGTTAATCGAATACAAAGCACAGATTCTTTGACATTCATGTCAATTCCAAGGCTCATGCTCATTCCTCCTTGATATGATCGGATAATGAGTGTTTCGATTTCGACGGAATGAATTCCTTCACCGTGACAAAACTAGTGGTCATTCGGCATAATTACTTAAATTTTGTCCAGTCTCCCATCGTCCGCTTTAAGAATGTGATAAACCCGGCTTTCTTCATATCTTCTTTTGCAGCAACAGGACTTTCAGCGAGTACTTCTCCATCCTTTTTCAGAACAAGAGTGCCAAGCTCTTGGCCTTTTTGAATCGGAGCACTAATATTGTCCTTCATCTTGATTTCTTTTTTCACATCGTTCATATCCTCGCCTTTTTTCGTCAATATTGAAATCGGCTCAGATGTAGTGAGTTCGATAAATTTTTGTTTCCCTTTTTTGACCTTTACTTTTGCTACTGTTTGATTTCGTTTATATAAAGGATGCGTTTCATATTGGCTAAAGGCGAAGTCAAGCATTTTTGTCACTTGCGCGTTTCTTTCTTTAGGCGTGCTCGCTCCGAATACAACCGCTATGGCCCGCATGTTTCCTTTTTTAGCCGAAGCAGTCAGACAATATTTCGCTTCGCCTGTATAGCCTGTTTTTACGCCGTCTACACCAGGATAAAATTTGATAAGGCGATTTGTATTTACAAGCCAAAACTTTTTATCTGTATTTTCACGCAGATAATCTTCATACGTGCCGGTAAACTTCGTAATTGATTCGTATTTCAATAATTCCTTAGCCATGATTGCCATGTCATAAGCAGAGCTGTAGTGTCCTTCCTCGGTCAGTCCTGTTGGGTTTTTAAAGGATGTATTTTTCAATCCCAGCTCTTTTGCTTTTTTATTCATTTTCTTCACAAATTCTTCTTCAGAGCCGGAAATAAATTCAGCCATGGCGACGGAAGCGTCATTTCCCGAAGCGATTGCGATGCCTTTCAGCATTTCTTTGACAGTCATTTCTTCGCCGGGCTCAAGGAAGATCTGTGAGCCGCCCATTGACGCCGCATGCTCGCTTGTACGGACTTTATCACTCATTTTGATTTTGCCTTTATCTAAAGCTTCCATAATCAAAAGCATCGTCATAATTTTCGTCATGCTTGCAGGCGCCAGTCTCTCATTGCTGTTCTTGTTGTAAAGCACTTTTCCCGTGTCACGTTCTATCAGCACCGCAGACTTCGCTTCATGAGCAAGCTCCGATGTACGTTTTCCGTCTTGTTTTGCAAATGCAGACGGTGCAAATGTAAGCAGCATTATACCAATCAACAAAGTGGATAAAAGACGTTTCATCTCAAAAGCCCTCCATTTCATAATCCTTTTTATTTTTTCCAAGCGGGATGGTTTTATACGCCACTGATGGAAAATGTTTCGAATTTTGGGCATAAAAAAGACAGCTGTGTGATATCAGACACAGCTGTCTTTTGGTCCTGCATTGATTCATTTTTATTCGTACTGAGCGACGATCGCTTTAACAAGCTTTAAGAATCCAGCTTTTACTTTTTCGGTCACTTCCATCACTTCATCGTGACTTAAAGGCTGATCCAGAATTCCGGCTGCCGCGTTAGAGATGCAGGAAATGCCAAGAACCCGCATTCCCGCATGATTCGCTACAATGACTTCCGGAACAGTAGACATGCCGACTGCATCAGAGCCCATCGTTCTTAAGAAACGGACTTCTGCCGGTGTTTCGTAAGAAGGTCCTGTCACAGCAGTGTACACGCCTTTTTGAATTGGGATATTAAGGTCTTTCGCAATCTTTTCAGCCAGGCTGGACAGATCTTTGTCATAGGCTGAAGACATATCTGGAAATCTGGCGCCGAAATCTGCTTCGTTTGGCCCGATTAACGGGTTTGTTCCCATAAAGTTGATATGATCGGTAATAATCATTAAGTCTCCCGCACGGAATTCAGTGTTGACACCGCCTGCGGCATTTGTCACGATCAACGCTTCCACACCGAGCGCTTTCATCACGCGTACAGGGAATGTGACTTTCTCCATTGAGTAGCCTTCATAAAAATGAAAGCGGCCCTGCATTGCAATGACGGAAACTCCTTCAAGAGTGCCAAGCACAAGCTGTCCGGCATGCCCTTCAACAGTAGATACCGGGAATTCAGGTATATCTTCATATTTCAGCTTGACCGGATTTTCAATTTCGTCCGCCAAAATGCCAAGACCTGAGCCTAAAATAAGGCCGATCTTCGGAGATTCCGGCAGGTTTTGTTTAATAAAAGCGGCTGCGCGTTCAATTCTGTCCTTCAAGAAACAGTCCCCCTATTGTAATAAAGATAAAAAGCTTTTCCCGTATTTCGGTTTATTCGTTTGGAAATTATCAGCGATCGTTGCGCCGATATCAGCAAATGTATCTGCAAGCGGCAGCATTTGCGCTTTCTTATGTTTTTTGCTGTAAGCGAGAATCGGCACATACTCGCGTGTATGGTCAGTCCCATGATGAATCGGATCATTGCCATGGTCGGCTGTAATAATTAACAGATCGTCTTCTCTCATTTTTTCAAACACTTCCGGAAGCCGCGCATCAAATTCTTCAAGCGCGCGTCCGTAGCCTTCAGGGTCACGGCGGTGTCCGAATAACGCGTCAAAATCAACAAGGTTCGCAAAGCTCAGACCCGTAAAGTCTTCTCCCAGCGTATCGATCACCTTGTCCATTCCGTCCATATTGGAAACCGTTCTGCGTGAAGAAGTAATGCCTTCTCCGTCGTAAATATCAGAGATTTTACCGATTGAAATCACATCTAAGCCGCTGTCTTTCAATTCATTCATGACAGTGCGATCAAACGGTTTAAGGGCATAGTCATGGCGGTTTGGCGTCCGTTTGAATTGACCCGGCTCTCCGACGAACGGCCGTGCAATAATGCGGCCAACCATATATTTCGGATCAAGCGTCAGCTCTCTCGCCGTTTCGCAAATGCGATACAGCTCCTCAAGCGGCACAACCTCTTCGTGAGCGGCAATTTGCAGAACAGAGTCAGCAGACGTGTAAACAATTAAAGCCCCTGTCTCCATGTGCTCCTGACCAAGCTCATCCAAAATCGCTGTGCCGGAAGCCGGCTTGTTTCCAATAATTTTGCGGCCAGATCTCTTTTCCAGCTCTTGAAGCAATTCATCAGGAAAGCCTTCCGGGAACACTTTAAATGGTTTATCAATGTATAAACCCATAATCTCCCAATGGCCGGTCATCGTATCTTTTCCGTTTGACGCTTCTTGCATTTTTCCATAATAGGCAAGCGGATGTTCTGTTTTTTCTACACCTTTGATATCTTCGATAAGACCAAGGCCGAGCTTTTCCATATTCGGCATATGTAATCCGTTCATATGCTCGGCAATATGACCGAGCGTATGAGCGCCTTCGTCATTAAAGTCAGCGGCATCCGGCGCTTCGCCGATTCCGACTGAGTCCATCACAATTAAAAACACACGATTATATTTGTATGCAGGCATCTTGAAAGCCTCCTTTTTTTCTATACGTCTATTGTATCGCTAAGAGGTCTGACAACTCAAGTATAAACCGTTTTCATTCCCGTTGACAATGTATTTGGAAATAATGAGAAACTTCAATATTTTCTGTCGCTCTAAACAAAAAAGCCGCAGCCACCTGCGGCTATGCTCGCGGATGAAACTGCTTGTACACATCCTTCAGCCTTGTTTTCGTCACATGCGTATAAATTTGCGTCGTGGATATATCCGCATGACCGAGCATTTCCTGCACCGCTCTTAAATCTGCCCCGTTCTCAAGCAGATGCGTCGCAAAGGAATGCCTGAGTGTATGCGGAGTCAGCTCTTTCTTAATGCCGGCTTCCAACGCGATTTTTTTCAGGTTCTTCCAAAATCCCTGGCGGCTGATCTGTTTGCCGTGATGATTTAAAAAGAGGGCGTCAGATACATTATTTTTTAACAGTTTTCCCCTGGCTTTTGTCATATATTCCTCAATGGCGGAAGCAGCGGCTTCACCGATTGGCACAATCCGTTCTTTTCTTCCTTTGCCGAAGCATCGGATAAACCCCATAGATAAATGAACATCAGCCGTTTTCAATTCAATCATTTCACTGACTCGTATGCCTGTCGCATAAAGCAGCTCCAGCATCGCTTTATCCCGGTATCCGAATGGGCTCGTCAGCTTAGGCGTGTCCAATAACCGCTCGACCTCATTGAGCGCGAGCACCTTCGGAAGCGCCCGTTCCGTCTTTTGTGTTTCGATATGAACGGAAGGGTCCTTATCCGTTACTTTTTCCCTGAGCAGAAATTGATGAAAAGAGCGAATGGATGCCAAATGCCGCGCCGATGTCTTGCCGGATTTCCCCGAGTCCTTCAAATGCTTTAAGTATTGGATAATATGTATGCGGGTAACGTGATTCCAATCCGTCACATGAAGGGTTTCTGTTAAGTAGAGAGAATAGCTTTTCAAGTCACGTTCATAGGATACGATCGTATTTTGAGAGAGCCCTCTCTCTACCATGACGTAGTGGATGAAATCCCTTATTTGATCTTTCACTCTTGATCTACTCCCCGTTTTGGTAAAAAAAGATCAACCGGTCGAGCCATCCGCCTTTTTCATCCTGATCCATTTCAACAACTTTTACAGCGGAGCCTTCCGGTTTATCATACCGATGATAGTTTTCATACTCTTGATTCACCCATATCATAGCATAATAGAACAAAGCGGTAAAACCGGTAAACAGGATGAAAACTTTCAATGCATCGACAGCTGTTTTCAGGAATCTTCCCATGTCCTAATCGATCCTTTCCCTATGGTTCCAGTTATATAAACCATATGCCAAATCAGAAAGGTTTTATACATAGAAACAGCAAAAAACCCTTTCCCCATGAGAAAAGGTTCGCGCTCGGCACCGTCTATTCAGTTTCTTTTCCGTTACAGCGGTGGCAAATGCCGTGAAACGTCAATCTATGATCTTTAATCTTAAATTTCCAATCACGTTCAATGATTTCTTCCACGTCTTCAAGCAAATCTTCTTCAATTTCATCAACGGCTCCGCACTCCATGCACACCAAGTGGTGATGAAAGTGAGCTGCGCCCTCTTTCCGAAGGTCGTAACGGGACACACCGTCTCCAAAGTTAATTTTATCTACGACTTTTAATTCAGTTAATAATTCAAGCGTACGGTATACTGTAGCGAGACCGATCTCAGGAGATTTCTCTTTTACGAGGAGGTATACATCTTCTGCGCTTAAATGGTCTTCTTCGTTTTCAAGCAGCACTCTTACTGTCGCTTCACGCTGTGGCGTAAGTTTATAGCTGGATGAGTGCAGTTGTTTCTTAATACGATCAATACGGTTTTCCATGTCTTTCCCTCCTACGCCGCATTCCATGACTCATTATAACAAAATACGCGCAGAGTTCCAACTATAATTATTATAAACTGATAAATAAAACGGTTTTCTTTTAATAATGATTTTAAAAAAGTCTAGATGTAAGCTTTTCCATTAAAACAGGAGATAAGTATGCTTCAAAGAGAGATGAAATCAGCGCTAAAAACAGAATGACCAGCAGCACAAAGGCATACCGCCCGAACCATTGAATCGGCGCGTCATGCAGGCTTCGTTTCACGAACAGCTGTCTGATTAACTTTAAAGAAAACGCAATTGCACATGTGCCCATAATGAGATAAGCCGGAATCAGCAGCACATTTTGCGGCAAAACGGAAACAAATGATAGGAAAAACCCGCTTACTCCCATCTGATTGACTAGGAACCCGACAGTAAAGCCGACGACGATCCCTTTCAGAAAGATCATAATGAAAATAATCGGCATCCCAATGACGGAAATTCCCAGTATCCACATCAGGCCTAAATACTTTGCATTATGAAAGATACTTTGCCCAAACATATCAGCTGAACTTGCCTGTTTTCCATCCGAAAGCTGTCCAAAAAATTGACTTAAGTAGTAGTATAAATCTTCTTTCTGGCTGATGGTCATACTGTTGACAATAATCGCGCCAAAGATGACACCCATGAAAAACAGCACTGACACAAATATATAAAGAGAGAGATGATCTTTGACATGCCTGAGAAACATGTCCTTATAAGAGATTTTTCGCATACCGTTTCCTCCCGCCCGTTCTAGTGATTTGATTTAATAGATTGTATGAAAGAAACGGAAAAACATGCCCTTTTTCAAAAAGAAACGATAGAGATGAATGCTAGGCGGCTTTTTGGGGCACAAAAAAATCCTTATCATCAACTGCTGTATGATCATAAGGATTCTTATGCTTCCGTTTATTCAAAATCTCTTTTTTGCTTTTTGTCATTCTTTCATGTGTGCTGAAAGATGGTGTGCTGCCTCTTGATAATAAGACGTCACGTCCGCCGTTTCTCAATCGATGCCCCCGCTTCTTTTTCGCTTGGCTTTTTGCCATGTGATCACTCCCTTTTTTATTTTCATAGTAATGATAACAAAATTGAACAATGATAAGAAAAAAACAGCACCTGCTACGACAGGTGCTGTTTAGCTACATTTATTTCACTGCTGTAAGAGCTGCATGCTCGACAGCTGCTGCTACCGCATGATGGACTTTTGAATCAAGCGGCTGAGGGACAACATCACCTTGTTTAGTGCAGGCTGCGATGGCCTCTGCTGCTGCGACAAGCATATCATGATTAATCTCCGTGCTTTTTGCGTTAAGCGCTCCTCTAAAAATCCCCGGAAAACCGAGTACATTATTAACAGAACGCCCGTCAGCTGCATATGCGGCGCCAGCCTGCAGTGCGGCCTCCGGCTCAATTTCCGGCTTCGGATTCGATAAAGCCAGAATCACTTGACCAGAACGTACAAATGCCGGTTTTATTAAACCCGGAACGCCCGTTGTAGCAATGACAATATCACATGTTTCCATAAGCTCCTCAATACTGGAAACTGCCTGTCCGCCGTATTGTTCGAGACGGTTCATTGCTGACTCTGATTTGTCTGTTCCGTATACAGCATTCACACCATAAGCCATGAACATCCGGCAGATGGCCACGCCTGCTGCGCCAAGGCCGATTTGCCCCACTTTCGCTTCCTTCAGGTCAACCCCCGCACTCCTGCATGCCGAAATGGCAGCTGCCAGCGTCACTACAGCTGTACCATGCTGGTCATCGTGCATAACAGGGATGTTCAGCTCCTCTTTTAGGCGATCCTCGATTTCAAAACAATGCGGCGAACCGATATCCTCAAGAAGGATGCCGCTAAAGCCCGGAGAAATATGTTTTACTGTTTTGATGATTTCTTCAGGATCACTCGTATCAAGCAGTATCGGAATGCCGCTAATACCCGCCAGCTGATCAAACAAAGCAGCCTTTCCTTCCATGACAGGCATGCCAGCCACAGAGCCGATATTCCCAAGGCCTAAAATTGCGGTTCCATCCGTTACAATTGCAACAGAATTGCTGATCGTTGTATAAATAGAAGCTTTTTCAGGTTCTTTTTCGATCAGTCGGCACACGTCCGCAACACCTGGTGTGTAGACACGTCCCAGCTCTGCCAGTGAACGGATCGGCATTTTGCTTTTCATTTGGATTTTTCCGCCTTCATGTGCGGACAGGACTTCATCAGATACGGTGTGAAGCCTGATCCCTTCTCCGAGGGCCTGTACAGCCGCGATCACTTCCTGAAGCTGTTCTTCATTCTCCACTTGAACGGTAATATTCCGCATTGTGTAATTGGGTCCGACTTTTACCGTCTCCACTTCACCAATATCCCCGCCCAGAAGGCCGATGGCCGTAGCCACCCTTCCAAGATTTCCGGGAACCGAAGGCGTTTCGATCATCAGTGTCCGAATCATGTGTTTCGCTATCATTCAGTGATCCTCCCCTATTAGCCTAGTTTTTCGGCTTTAACTGTATTGTTTTTCGTATACCATATAAATTTTCCTGTATAACCATAGATAATTGCAAGACCTATTGCTACAAAACTGAGCCACATAAACGGCAGATAAGAGAAGGTAGAAACACCTAAAATACCAGCCATGTAAATCCCATTATCAGACCAAGGAACCATCCCCGAAGTCAATGTTCCCCCGACCTCTGAGTTACGTGATAACACTCTTCTGTCCAGATGTAAGCGATCATAGCTGTCTTCCATAATTTTCGGAGTCAAAATAAGAGATACATACATCGCACAGCCGAAGATGTTTGCTAAAAACGCTACGATCAGTGTAGACAATGTGACATTGCCGGCTGAAGTTAATTTCTTTTCAAACGTTGAAACAATGACTTTTAACACGCCGAGTTTCTCAAGCAGACCGCCAAAACCAAGGCCAAAGATGATGACGACGAGAGAATCAAGCATACCGACAATTCCACCGCGGTTTAACAAGCCGTTCAAAAATTCAACATCCGTTTTAATAGAAAAGCCGTTGTACGCAGTTGCAATCGCATGGGCAATATCCATTCCTTGGAAAACAACAGCCCAGATTGCACCGAGTAAAGCGCCAATTACGATAACCGGCATAGATGGCTTTTTCATCGCCAATAAGACTATGACGAGAACTGCCGGGATCAGCATCCAAATATGAATGTCAAACGTGTTTTGCAAAGATGATTTTAAGAATTCAACTTTATCAAGATCAATATTTTTCCCGCCGTACATAAATCCAACAACTGTAAAGAGTATAGCTGTAATGACATAAGCAGGTATTGATAAATAAAGCATTGCTCTCACGTGAGCCAATACATCGACTTTTGATAGTGAAGAAGCTAGAACTGTACTGTCAGACAGCGGAGACAGCTTGTCCCCAAAATAAGCACCTGAAAGAATAGCTCCCGCTACTAGAGGAAGCGGAATGCCTAAACCCTCTCCAATTGCGATCATGGCAATGCCGGCAGTTCCGACTGTTCCCCATGACGTTCCTGTTGCCACAGACATAATGGAACAAATAATTAACGTTGCCAGTAAAAAGATACTTGGGTGAATAAATTCCAGTCCGTAATAAATCAAAGTCGGCACAACGCCTCCGGCAATCCATGTTCCGATGAGCGCCCCAACTGAAACGAGAATCAGTACGGCTTCAAGGCCATTTGATATCCCATGTACAATCGCATTTTGTAAATCTTTATAAGAATAACCGAGTCTTATACCTAAAAGCATTGCAATAAACCATGAAACAAAAAGCGCCAGCTGTATCGGCAAGTCGAGAAAGACTGTAAACGATAGAACAAGTGCTAAAAATACTCCTAGTACAATAATAATTTCAAATAGTGTTGGCAATCTTACATCCTTCAAAAGAAGTCCCCCTTCATGTAAAAGCTAAAACGCTTTCAATATATAGTGCAACACGTATACTATACTTCCTCATCCCTATGTTGTAAACAGCTTATTCATCCGACTATTCGGAGATGAATAAGCTGTATTTTATACAAATTTTATTTTTCTAATAGTTCTTTCCCTGCGATACCTGGTTTGGTCATCTCATATGGGTTTAAAATAATATCCAATTCTTCTTCTGTCAGCACATCATGCTGCAGGCAAAGGTCACGGACTGATTGGCCTGTCATAATCGCTTCCCTGGCAATTCTGGCAGCCGCTTCATATCCAAGATGCGGATTGACAGCTGTGATCACGCCTGCGCTTTTTTCTACGTATTGCTTCAACCGCTTTTCGTTGGCTTCAATGCCCTTTAAGCAGTTGTCAGTGAACGAACGGAAGCCGTTGTTCATGATGCTGATGGATTGAAGCAAATTAAAGACAAGCACGGGCTCCATGACGTTCAACTCAAGCTGGCCGGCTTCTGAAGCAAGGCAGATTGTATTGTCGTTTCCGATAACCTGGAACGCAATTTGGTTGATCAGCTCCGCCATAACCGGATTGACTTTCCCCGGCATAATAGATGAACCCGGCTGACGTGCAGGCAGAGAAATTTCCGCAAGTCCGGCGCGCGGTCCCGACGCCATTAAGCGCAGGTCGTTTGCGATCTTCGACATGTTCATCATGCAGACTTTTAATGAAGCTGATACCTCTGTATAGGCATCTGTATTTTGTGTCGCATCAACAAGATGGTCAGCGCCGACAAGAGGAAGCCCGCTAATATCAGCAAGGTGCTTTACTACCTGTTTGATATATTCAGGATCAGCGTTCAGCCCTGTACCAACAGCAGTTGCGCCCATGTTGACTTCATATAGGTGCTGGCGCGATTGCTTGATTCGTTTGATATCACGCTCGAGAACACGGCTATAAGCTTCGAATTCCTGGCCAAGACGGATCGGAACCGCATCTTGAAGGTGTGTCCGGCCCATTTTAATAACAGAGTCAAACTCCTGTGCTTTTTGCTTAAAAACGCTATGCATATCTTCCATTGTTTTCAGCAGTTTTTCTAAGAGCTTCAATGTGGAAATATGAATAGCAGTCGGAAACACATCGTTCGTAGACTGTGACATGTTCACATGTGTGTTTGGACTTAAATGAATGTAATCTCCCTTTTTATGTCCCATGATTTCAAGCGCCCGGTTTCCGATAACCTCATTCGCGTTCATGTTCATAGAAGTTCCGGCACCGCCCTGAATCGGATCGACGATAAACTGATCGTGCCACTTGCCTTCGAGAATCTCGTCAGCGGCTTGTACGATAGCTTGGCCAATTCCTTCATACAGCCGTTTCACGTCCATGTTGGCAAGAGCCGCAGCTTTTTTCACAATCGCCAGTGCGTTAATCATTTCCTCATGGATTTTGTATCCTGTGATCGGGAAATTTTCAGAAGCACGGAGCGTCTGAATTCCGTAATAAACATCTGCTTCAATTTGTTTTTCCCCAAGGAAGTCTTTTTCCACGCGATATTCTTTTTGGCCGTTTAACATAATCTTTAACCTTCTTTCTCTTTGCTGGTTATCGTTTTTACATTTTACAGGACAACGTCATCAGCTATCGGCGTTTCCATAATTCTCTTGACGACAGGAAGATCCGAAGACTGACCTAGTGCCCACATCAATTTTGGCACAATTGCTTCTGTGTTCATATTTCTTGATCGGATAATTAAGTCTTGGTTGACTCTGCGGCCAACTTCGTAAATGCTCATGTCTTCGCCTTCTTCAAGACATTGAGTCGTAATGACCACGACAATGCCGCTTTCGATCAGCTCATTCACTTTTGACAAAATGTCTCTGCCTTCAAACGGCACCCCTCCGCTGCCATAACTCTCAATGACAATTCCTTTGTACATGCTTTTCAGGGCATCAAACATTTCGGGCTTTAAGCCTGGATGCAGCTTCAGCAGACATACATCTGTACATAGTGAAGTGTCAACTGTGAAGGTGTCGTTCTCAGGTTCCGTTACTTGTTTGTTGTATTCGATCCCGTCTTCATTGATAAAAGCGATATATGGGTAATTGATGCTTTCAAATGCGTCGTAGCTTTTCGTTCTTAATTTGATCGCACGCGTTCCCTGAATGACTCTGCCGTCAAACACAACATAAACGCCGCCCACGCCTTCACAGGCAAATCGAATGGCATCTGTAATATTTTTTTTGGCATCGGTTTTTTGGAACGTGATCGGAATCTGCGAGCCGGTGATGACAATCGGCTTTTTGGCATGCTGCAGCATATACGATAGTGCGGCAGATGTATAGGCCATTGTATCTGTACCGTGAGTAATAACAAACCCGTCATAGGCATCATAATTTTCCTTAACGGCTTCCGCTATTTCCACCCAGTATTCAGGCTGCATATTGGTGCTGTCTATATTCATAAGCGACTGAGTTTCCATTGTGTAATCGTTATCAAGTGTTGATACGTAACTTAATAATTCATCAGCCTTGACTCCGGGAGCCAGCCCATTTTCCCCTTCAACTGAAGCAATCGTTCCCCCAGTTGTCAACATCAATAATTTTTTCATACCATGCACCTCTTCACTGTATCTAAAGATGGGTTGCGAGAAGGTATTCGCTTTTCGCATACTTTTAATGCAATTATAGACACGGAAAATAAAATACGCAAGACATTATTATTCAATTCGCGTACACTTCCTAATACCTATATGATATAATCAGCTCAAGGTGAAAAAGGAGCGGAAGTTCATGAATCTAGATCGTTTAACAGAATTGAGAAAAAAGAAAAATTGGTCGCTTCAATATACAGCTGACCTTCTCGGTATCGCAAAAAGCACATATGCCGGCTACGAGTCAGGCTACCGACGGCCTTCACTTGAAGCGCTTGCCATGCTGGCTGACCTCTTTGACACAACCTGCGATGAACTTTTAGGCCGCGAGAAACAAAAGCAGACTGCTCCTCAGGCCATAGAATTGGCCACGTGGAGCAGCCTTGACTTTACCATTTCTGTTGATGGCCAGCCGCTGAGTGAAGATGAAATCATCCAGCTGATTACCTTTATACGCACAAAAAGAAAAGTACAGGAGGAACTGAGTTAATCTTTAGCTCACGGTTTAATTTTACCGTAGGTTCCTCCTCCTCCGGCTTTCAATTCCAGTTTTCCGGATCTCGCTTTTACGATAAGCGCCGCGGTTTTCGGCGGGACAACGCGAGCCAAATCTTCTTCTGCAGCCTCGTGAAGAACAGCCATTTCTGTTCCGAAGGCTTTTTTTAGTTTGTCCAGCGTTTTCGGGCCTACACCCGGAACAAATTGCAGCGGGATCTGATGTACATATCGCGGACGCGGGACGCGAACTTCAAGCTGATTACTCAATTCATGCAATCTTTCGCTGACTCCCTTGGTAAATCTGGAATTTCCGCAATTCGCGCACGCTGTTTCCCCGCTTACAGCAGGCTCTCCGCACGCTTCGCAAGCCGTCTGATAATATTTCCCCAATAACGGGTCCAAGCCGTAATTTGCGATAATTTTCCTGTCATCTTGTCCCTTTAATGCAAGAGCAAATTCAGTAAAATCAGCTGACTGCACATATAGTTCATTATATTCTCTGCCGATTTTCCCCAACGAATGCGCATCAGAATTTGTTAAAAAAGGATACGGATTCAATTGCGATACGTGTGATGCCATGTCTGTATCACAGCTTAATCCAAGCTCCACCGCGTCTATCATAGATGGATCAAAAACCTCAGTTAAGCTTGATTTAACCCCTTTTCCATATAAGCTTTTATGCGGCGTAAAGATATGGGCGGGGATAAACAGGCCGCCCATATCCTGCACTTTTTTTTGCAGGTTTAAGCCCGTTTCATAAATCCGCTGCGAGCTTAAATGAATATTTTTCAGCCGGGCTGACAGCCAGTTTGAAAACTGTTTCATATCAGCCAGCGTCGGCATAAATACGAGCACATGGATCGGTCCGCTGCAGGCTTCATCATAAATCTCCAGCTCGCTCCCCAATAAAAGAGTCGTGCTGCGATAACGGATTCCTCCCCCGTCAAGCTCGCGATATTTTCCAGATGAAATGCCTTCCTCAAGCTCTAGAATGACTTCCGGAGAATGACAGTCGATAATGCCGAGGAGTTCAATTCCTTTATGTTCACTGGCTTCAACCAAAATTCTGTCCAGCGTTAATGTTTTGGCGCCTGTTATTTTGACAGCCCTTCCTGTAAAGGTCCGGCCGATATGAATGTGCAAATCCGCGTAAATCTTTTTCATTTTTGTGCTTGGAGCGCTTCTTTCAGTTGAAGATACTGAATCGCGTAGGCTGTTTTAGCATCATATACTTCACGCGATTCAACCAGCTTTAGCGCATCTTCAAGCGTCACCTCCATCACTTCAACAAACTCGTCCTCATCAAGCTCCCGTTTTTCTTCAAGCACAGAAAGCTCCTCAGCAAGAAAAACGTGAACGATCTCATCTGCAAATCCGGGTGATGTATAAAACGCAGTTATTTTTGTCAGTTTTTTTGCTGTATAACCGGTTTCCTCTTCAAGTTCCCGAAGTGCCGTATACTCCGGCTCCTCACCTTTTTCAAGCTTACCGGCCGGAATTTCAACGATCGTCCGCTCAAGCGGCTTACGGAATTGTTTGACCATGATGATTTTCCCTTCATCTGTGACGGCTAGTACCGCTACAGCTCCAGGGTGTTTCACAATTTCACGTTTACTGGCTTTGCCGTTTGGCAGCTCTACATCCTCGACATAAAGATCAATGACTTTACCCGAAAAGATCTGTTCTTTGGCAATTGTTTTTTCTTCTAATGATTTCATTTCTTCATCTCCCGTTCTGTCTCTATATGATGCCCCATACATTTTATCATACTAGAGCAAAAGGGGGCTTCTTCGTGAAAGTGCATCGCATGCCAAAAGGTGTTGTCTTAGTCGGAAAAGCATGGAAAATTCGGGCGAAGTTAAAAGAGTATGGACGCACATTTCAATATGTGAAAGATTGGATCTCAAAGCCATAAAAGTTGAAACTTTAGCTCCTTTATATTACGGTCAATACAAAGCCTAAAAAAGGAGTGTGCACATGAGAAAGCGCAAATTGGGTACATCTGATTTAGACATTAGCGAAGTCGGACTCGGCTGTATGTCTCTTGGAACTGAAAAAAACAAAGCATTGTCCATTCTGGATGAAGCGATCGAGCTTGGCATCAACTATTTGGACACAGCGGATTTGTATGACCGAGGACGCAATGAAGAAATTGTCGGTGATGCGATCCAAAACAGACGCCAGGATATTATTCTGGCAACAAAAGCGGGAAACCGTTGGGATGACGGAAGCGAGGGCTGGTATTGGGACCCTTCAAAAGCTTACATAAAAGAGGCGGTAAAAAAGAGCCTTAAACGGCTGAAAACAGATTATATCGACCTTTATCAGCTTCACGGCGGCACGATAGAGGACAACATTGATGAAACGATTGAAGCGTTTGAGGAATTAAAACAAGAAGGTGTCATCCGCTACTACGGCATTTCTTCCATCCGCCCGAATGTGATTAAAGAATATGTAAAAAAATCAAACATCGTCAGCATTATGATGCAATTCAGCCTGTTTGACAGACGCCCTGAGGAATGGCTCCCGCTTTTAGAGGAACATCAAATCAGCGTAGTCGCCAGAGGTCCTGTTGCCAAAGGGCTCTTAACTGAAAAACCGCTTGATCAAGCTTCAGACAGTATGAAACAAAACGGGTACTTGTCCTATTCATTCGAGGAACTGACAAATGCACGCAAGGCAATGGAGGAAGTGGCTCCCGATCTTTCCATGACAGAAAAGTCGCTGCAGTATCTGCTAGCACAGCCGGCTGTCGCTTCAGTGATTACAGGCGCCAGTAAGATTGAGCAGTTACGGGAAAATATTCAGGCAGCAAATGCACGGCGTTTAACCGAAGAGGAAATCAAAGCGCTCCAATCTCATACGAAACAAGACATTTACAAAGCTCATCGCTCATAGCAGAAAAACCAGCACCTGTACGGGTGCTGGTTTATTTATATTGATGCCAATCCATTTGGCTTTCATTTAGGAGTTCTTCAAAGCTCTTATTTTTTTCGATCTCTTTTTTCTTTCTAATCTGTTCTGCTTTTTCTCTTTCCTGCCTCTTTTCATCCTCTTCCTTCAATTGGCTCTTCATCTCCATAAGCTTTGCTTTGATATCGGATTGAAGGCCGTCTTTTAGCTGGTGTTTGTCAGCGGATTTTTGTTTTTTCATTCAGACTTCCCCCATGTTTTGTTTTGAAGACAGTTTATCACGGAGCATATACACTGAACAAGCAGACTCTCTTCTGATCACTTTCTCAGCGGAGCAGTGTTTAGGTATAATGATTTTAAACACGAATTACCTATATTTAGTTGAAAGGTGCTGTGACTTTTGAAGAAAATCCTTTTGGCCATTGGCGCTCTCGTAACAGCTGTCATCGCAATCGGAATTGTTTTTTCAAATATGATTCTATTCATCAAGAAAAAAACGGATGAAGACATTATCAAAAGAGAGACAGACAACGGACATGATGTGTTTGAATCATTTGAGCAAATGGAGAAAACCGCTTTTGTGATACCCTCCGCTTACGGGTACGACATAAAAGGATACCATGTCGCACCGCATGACACACCAAATACCATCATCATCTGCCACGGGGTAACCATGAATGTGCTGAATTCTCTTAAGTATATGCATTTATTTCTTGATCTCGGCTGGAATGTGCTCATTTATGACCACCGCCGACATGGCCAAAGCGGCGGAAAGACGACCAGCTACGGGTTTTACGAAAAGGATGATCTCAATAAGGTTGTCAGCTGGCTCAAAAACAAAACAAATCATCGCGGATTGATCGGAATTCACGGTGAGTCGATGGGAGCTGTGACCGCCCTGCTTTACGCTGGTGCACACTGCAGCGATGGCGCTGATTTTTATATTGCCGATTGTCCGTTCGCATGTTTTGATGAACAGCTTGCCTACCGGCTGAGAGCGGAATACAGGCTCCCGTCTTGGCCCCTGCTTCCTATCGCCGACTTCTTTTTGAAGCTGAGAGGCGGCTATCGCGCACGTGAAGTATCTCCGCTTGCTGTCATTGATAAAATCGAAAAGCCGGTCCTCTTTATTCACAGTAAGGATGATGACTACATTCCTGTTTCTTCAACCGAGCGGCTTTATGAAAAGAAACGCGGGCCGAAAGCGCTGTACATTGCCGAGAACGGTGAACACGCCATGTCATATACCAAAAATCGGGATACGTACCGAAAAACAGTGCAGGAGTTTTTAGACAACATGAATGATTCAACAGAATAAAAAAGCGAAAGGCCTCTTCGGCTCTTTCGCTTTTTTATGTTACAGAACGTCGGTAATGCCATCCATATTTTCTCTGATCCATTCAATCGCAAGATCTATCGTTGTAAACTCCTGCGTCTCGAAGGTCATTTCATCCTGCAATAGCCAGACATCTTTCTTGATGGACTCTGCTCCTCCAATTGACCAGTGAAGCAAGGTATAGGGATGGTTTTGATTCAGGAAGGATACCCACGTTTTATTTTGTGCTGTGTTCTTCATTGCCTTCAGCTTTTGTTCCACGTTTCGCGTCTCCTACTTTACTAATATGCTCATTCTGGGGCTGAGCATTTCAGCCGGGCTTTTCAGCGCCAATGTTTTGGCTTTTTCATTGTAATCGATCGTCATTTGATCGTCAAAAAACACTTTTTGTGACGATTGGATATACAGCGGAATGCCGTTCGTTTCCAGCTGCTCGCACTGTCCCGTTAATTCTTCTGCCAGCCAGATTGTCGGGACACCGCTTACCGCGCAGCCGCATCCTTCTGCATCGTAACGAAGCTGGGCTTTTTTCCCCGGGTTGGCGTCAAACGCCTGCTGCAGTGCCTGTTTTGCTGCATCTGTCACATGTATGTTCATAAGGTGAAACCCCCGTTTTCATCATTTTCGCTTTTGTAGCATACAACACTGCCATTCGCATTGTTTCTGCCTTTTTTCCACCGCTTCGCATTTTCTTCTGCAGTCTTGATCCACTCATCTTTCCCTTGTATGTACTGATTGATGCTGTCAGGGTGCTGGGCCGCCAGCTGTTTTTTGAGAACGGCGTATTCTTTCGCTATGTTTGGATGAGCTCTGAGATAATCTCTGAATAACAGATGCCTTTCAATAGCAGGGTTTCCCTGTTCGTACATATGGACATGATGAGTGCGTTTATTTCCGCCCTTTTGGAAATAACGCCTGCCCGCTATGCCGTTCTCACCTTTTGGTATATAGCCGTTAGCCTTCATTTGTTCATCAAATTGGCTCACGGCTTCAATGCTTCTGACTTCAATTAACATATCAATGATTGGCTTCGCTGCCATGTTCGGTATCGATGTGCTTCCGATGTGATGAACAGCGATAATCTCCGGCCCGAACACAAGTTTCAGCCGTTCTTTTTCTTCATCGAAACATTCTGCCCATTTTTCGTTGTAGAGAATGACCTCAACTTTTCTTTTCGGATACAAATGAAAGACCGACAGCAATAGACCCTGCGCTGCTTTGACGGTTTCTGCCTTTTGGAATCCAGCCTGTGTATAGAGTGACACGGCCGGGGTATTGTTCTCGGCTGTGACTACTTCGATTTTCTCAGCGTCTTCATTATGATCAATGACAAATTGCAGAAGCGCTCGTCCAATTCCTTTTCTGAAACCGTCAGGATGCACAACAAGCCTGCAAATGGTGAGATGATGCATGTTTTTCTCATATGAAATGACACCGATCAGCTTGCCGTTTTTCCGATATCCCGCAAACCGCTCATGGGATGCTTGAATATCCTTCACCTTCTCTTGTAAAGCGGGAATACCGTCAAAACCGATAATCTCTGTTTCCTTTATGTAGGCGGGGATCTGTACGGCTAAAATCTCACGCGCTATAGTGTCTTCCTTATGCTGGAGAAATTCAATCATTCGTGTTCTCCTGAAACAGCCGCTGTCTTTCGATTTTTGCGACGCGGACTGCATACGACTCGTACCAAACGCTTTTTCCTTTTTCTTTTGCTGCTTGATGTTCAGTGTGATGCTTCCAATGGTTAATTGCGTCCATACTGTCCCAATAGGAAACTGTGATGCCCCTTCCATCCGCTTCACGTACGCTTTCCACGCCTAAAAATCCAGGCTGTTCCGCCGCAAGCGATACCATCCGCTCCGCTGTTTCTCCATATCCTGTGTCATTTTCGCTTTTGACAGAAGAAAAAATGACTGCATAGTAAGGAGGCTCAGGTGTTTTTGATAAAAAATCCATTATATTTCCCCCTCATATGTTTTTGACAAACAGTACCCTGTCTTGGCCCGGGCCATCATAGTTTGCAAACACTGAGATGCCATTTACCGTCTTGGTGCCCTTTTCAATATCAAACCCCAATTTTGTGTGATATGCGATTGATACCTTATTCACAGGTGAAGTGACGCACTTCACCCGGGTGCAGCCTCTTTGTTTTACTGTTTCGATAAATACATCATACAATTGTTTCCCAATTTGCATTTTTCTGAAATCTGGATGCACACCGGAAAAATGAATGTACGCCGTTTCAGGATCCGATTGCGATTGAAATCCGATTAAAAATCCGGTCATGCTGTTATGTTCGGATGTAATAAAGCTTGTGTCCTGAAAATGCTCAAAAAATAGTCTCGGCAATTTTTCTTTCAGCTGTCTGCCGCCCCACCATTCATTCAGTACAGACGTTACCATTTCATAATCTGAAGACATGATTGTTCGAATATCCATTACGATTTGATCTCCCTCCGTCTGGCAAAACGAATGTCAGCTCTTTTTCTCACAATATAAAAATTATATTTTGCCTGGCTGGAATTGTAAATGCCTTCTTTCCTTTATCATACGTTTCCAGACTGCCGAGGGAACAATGTTTGATCATTTTACGCCTATTTCTCCCCCAAGCAGGAGGAAAGACTTTACAGCACAATATCAAGCACTTGATCAAGTTTCAGCTTATAAAGATGATCCTCGTCTCCTTTTATCCATACTGCTTTTTCAAACTCTTCATACCGGCAGATCTTCCCGGTGCAGCAGACAATCTCACCGTCCTGAAAGCAGCTGACAGTGATATCCTGAGCGAACTCCATCGCGGCGCAAAGCGTTTGATTCATCTCTTCCAGCTTATCGGGGTCAAGGATCGGCTTTTGCAGCTTCTGTTTAAGGCGCTTTCTCTCCAGCAGGCTTTGCTTATGTTCCGGCAGAAACATCCTGCTCCCTTCCCACAGCAGGTTGCCCCTTTTTAAATGGTCGTTCATTTATAGTGCCCCCCTATTTTAGCCGCGCGTTCAAATGCCTGGCCTGCCGCTGTCAGTGACGCCGCCCTGATGATTGCTGTGTCGCCGAATCGATTTTTAATGCCGTCCATCACATAGCCTAGGCTCATTTTCTTTGCATAATCCTGAAATAAATTGAGCTGCCATATGTCATCAGATGAGAGCTGAGACAGATTGACACCGAGGCGGCGGACAGGTTTCCCGTCCCAAAATGTAAGAAACAGCCGGCGTACAGCCTCATATACATCCTGAGTAGAATTAGTCGGCTCTGCCAGCTTCACTTGCCGGTTGAAGCCCGTCGGCCAATCAAAATCAGCACCCCGGCAGCTCACTGACACCGTCTGCCCCATGACCCCGGCGTTTCGGCTTCGCCTGCACACTTCTTCACTCAGCTCAAGCAATACGACCTTGATTTCTTTGTCAAAGTGTTCGTAGTCTCTCGGGAGAGTCATTCCATGGCCTATCGCCTTTTGCCCGTCCAGAGACGAAGTTGACACAGGGGAATAGTCGATTCCGTTTGCCGTCATCCACAGCACGTGGCCGTTAATGCCCCATTTCTTTTTTAAAAGATCGAGCGGAAAAGCCGCGAGCCCGCCGATCGTGCTGATGCCCATCCGATTTAAATGATGCTTCATGCGGCTCCCGACGCCAAACATGCTGCCCACCGGGAGCGGCCACATTTCGGTTTTCATATTTTCTTTCGTTAAGGTAAAAATACCGTTCTTATTCTTTTTGGCAAAATTGTCACACGCAATTTTGGCCAGCGCTTTGTTAGGGCCGATTCCGACCCGTGCATAAACGCCGATCTCCCGCATGATTCTGCCCTGAATGCTTTTCGCGATCTCCATCGGCGTCCCAAACAGCTTCTGGCTGCCTGTAATGTCCATGAACTGTTCATCGATAGAATACGGCTCCACAAGGTCTGTATACTCCTCTAGAATGGCCGTAATTTGCAGTGATACATCAATATACCGCTGCATACGCGGCCGGAGCACAACAGCCTCAGGACACTTTTCCTGCGCCTCCCACAGCCGTGAAGCATTCACCACACCCTTTTGTTTCGCCAGCGGGCAGGCAGCCAATACGACTCCGCCCCTTTTTTCAGGGTCACCCGAAACAATGACGGGCCTATTTTTCAAATGTGGATTTTCCGCTTTCTCTACAGATGCATAAAACGATTGCATGTCAACGAGAAAAATCACTTTTTCTTTCATCATACACACCTCTAAAAAGAACTTATGTTCGTTTTTCATTATATGCGAAAGTATGTTCGTTTTATACTGGTAAATGATTCTTGTCTGACAGAAAATATGATCCAAGGGTTTGAGAGAAGAAAAACATTTAGTAGAATAAAAGCGAAGCATAAGGATAGGAGAGTCATGATGGAGAAATTTGTCGAAAAAATGCTGGGACAGGCATTGCGTCAATACGGCAGAAACGTTGCTATAGATCCGTTAAGCCCGTATGAAAAACAAAGCCTGAAAGCGGCTCTACAAGAGAGACGGAATGAAGAACCGGATGAGGATCTGCATGCGCATATAGAAGATATCATTTATGACTATGTCACAAACCAAGGCCTGTTCTCTTAAACGCATGACTGTCAGTTCGTTCAGCCGCTGATGCGGCTTCCCTTTGAAAACACCGCCCGAAACAAATAAACAGTTTCAGGCTCACAGAAAAAAGCAGGATTTTCTCACGCTCCATAGATTCATATGGCCTGGCATAAAATTCCCCTCAGTGCTCGCGCAAAACGGAATAAGCTGTCCATGATCACGCGTATACACTTTTTCGAAGAGATGTGCTCTCTTGTTCTGTCATGCGGCCCATGCCGGTTTTCAGCGTACATCTTGATCTCATAGCCGGTTTCACTGCCGATATGATCCACGTTCTGGCGGCTTAAACTAACACACCCTCACTGACCAATCGCTTTGCTTTTCATCGGACATCCCGTCATTTTCCTTCTGTCATCACCTTCAATTTCAAAATGTAAACTCCGTCAGCCACACGCATCCTCAACGCATAGTATATTGCCATCCATACAATCAGGCATACTACATGTCAAAAACGAAATATTTTGAATGATCTATTGGAGAAGGAAATTTTTTCATATATGATAGAGGAAGATCTTACATACAGGAGAGAATATAATTCATGAAGAAATGGAAAGATATCCACCCGATCAGCTGGACAATTATAATCGGAACCATTTTCGGCAGAATGGCAACATCGATGAGCATTCCTTTTTTAGCGATTTATTTGACAGCCGTCCAAGGCGCATCAGCTTCCTATGCAGGGCTGGTCATTGCCGCGAGCTCATCAGTCGGCATCCTCGCAAGCTTTTACGGCGGATATATCTCAGATAAATTCGGCAGAAAAAACATGATGCTTGTATCGATTTTCGGATGGATGCTGGTATTTGCAGGCTTTGCGGCGGCATCTCATCTCTGGGTGTTTTTTGTAGTTAACGCATTAAACGGTCTTTGCAAATCACTGTTTGAGCCCGCTTCAAAGGCCTTGCTGTCTGATATGACAGAAGAAAAAACGAGACTGCTAGTTTTTAATTTACGCTATGCAGCTATTAATATCGGCGTTGTCTTCGGACCTGTGCTTGGCCTATATTTCGGCTCATCGCAATCGACTACGTCCTTTTTGGTGCCTGCAGTCATTTACGGACTATACGGAATTGTGCTTGCCCTCCAATTTAAAAAACATCCATCCTTATCAGCACCAGCCCAATCCCGAAATATGAGCGTGCGGGAAGCGTTTATGGTCACGCAAAAGGATTATCTTTTTACCATTGCTTTGGTCGGCATTACGCTATGCACCTTCGGCTACTCACAATTGAGTTCCACATTCCCTCAGTATATGGCGCAGAGCCCCTTGATCGGCAATGGAACGAAGCTGTATGGGCTGATGCTGACATTAAACGCAATCGTTGTGTTGGCGACGCAATTTCCCATTGTCCATTTTGCAAAACGGTTTTCGCCGCTTTGTTCTCTGATGCTCGGTAATGTGATGGTTAGTATCAGCATGGCCATTTTCACCGTATCGCACGGTGTTCCATCAATTGTGATGATTGTCATCACATTTACAATCGGCGAAGTTCTTTTATTCTCTATGATGGATTTGTATGTAGACCAGATTGCAAAACCAGGATTAAAAGGCACTTATTTCGGGGCAATCGGTTTTTCACAGCTCGGAAACGTCATCGGCCCTTGGGTCGGGGGGATATGTATAGACTTGTTTGGCGCTGGCCGGCCGATTTATATTTTTTCTGTCCTGAGCGGCATTACCCTGCTCGGCCTGCCATTTTTAGGGTTCGCCTATCGGCAAATGAAAACAGAGACCACAAAACACCGTTCCCGTCTGGAAAAGCCGCTTTACATAAAAAACGGAAGAGAATGAAACTCTCCCGCAAACATGAGGTGAAGAACATGAATATAGGTGATGTGATGTTTCAGCTGTTTGTATTTATTATATTTGCCGCTGTCATCTTTGCGGCTGTTACAGGCTTCAAGTATGCGAAAAACCGAAAAGCGCAGCTGGATCGCATTGAGAAAAAGCTGAACAGCCTGTCCGAAGATCACGATTAACAGCTTGGGGCAACGAGCTCTACCTTAATCCGGTCCGGATCCTCACAATAGACTGCATAATGCCCGTCTCCTCCGGCAAAAGGATGCCTGTCTCGGTACAACACACGATAACCTTTTGCCGTCAATTTTTCAGTCATCTGATCGACTTGAAGCTTGGATTCAGCATGAAATGCGAGATGGTTCAGACCGACTCGGCATCTATGGTATTCCGGCTCTAGAAATGGCTCTTTCGCCTGCACAATCACTAGGTAAAAACGATCTTTCTTCCAGCTGATGCCTGAGCTCCATTTTTGATACTCTTTATAGCCAAGTTCTTTTAAGAACCAGCCCCAAAACCGCCTAGACGCCTCCAAATCAGAGACATACAGTTCAATATGATGCACAATTTCATACCCTCCTTACCAGCACTTCCTCGACCTTATGCCCGTCTCCCTTACGCAAAATGAGATCTGACCTGAATTTAGTCGGCAAAATATTTTCATATAAATTCGGCCGGTTGACACTCTCCCAAATCGAGGCTGCCATCTCGTCAGCCTCCTGATCAGACAAGTCTTTGAATTTATGAAAATATGAATCAGGATTTTGAAAAGCTGTTTCCCGAAGCAGGCGAAAACGCTCTAAATACCAAGTGAAAATCCGGCTTTCCTCCGCATCCACATAAATCGAAAAATCAAAGAAATCGGAAACAAAAATACGCGGGTTTTCCCGGTCATCCTCCAAGGTGGGCGACTGAAGAACATTAATGCCTTCAATAATCACAATATCCGCCTGTTCTACAACCTCGAACACACCTTCCTCGCGGTCATAGGTTAGATGGGAATACACCGGGGCCTTTACGCTGTCCTTTCCTGATTTTAAGTCATTCAAAAATTCGAGCAGCGCCTTTACATCATAGCTTTCAGGAAACCCTTTTCTAGACATCATATTTTTCTTTTTCAGCTCGGCAGTAGGAAATAAAAAACCATCTGTCGTGATAAGGCTCACTTTTGGACGGTCAGGCAAACGCGAAAGCAGCTTCTGCAAGATCCGCGCCGTCGTGCTTTTTCCGACTGCGACACTGCCGGCAATGCCGATAATAAACGGAATTTTGGCTGAATGTGGGTGCTTCAAAAAAACATTGACATGCTTATTGCGTTCAGCCGCAGACTTGACATGCAAATGAAGCAAGCGAACAAGCGGAATATAGATTGTTTCCACTTCTTCAACAGATAAATAATCATTCAATCCTTCCACAGCTTTTGCCTCTTCTTCAGATACAGCAATCGACAAATGCCCCCCAAAACCAGACCAAGACGCCCGATTGTGCTGTGTATATAAAGTATGTAGGTTAAGTTCTTTATTTTTCACTGTTTACACCTGACTCTCTGTAGGTTAAAACCCTTACAAAGATTGTAACGGAAAACCTTTTCACTGTCTGCTTATTTTTCATTTCGTTTTTTTAGCAAATCAGCACCAATTCGGTTATACGCAGCCATTTCATCTTTTGGAACCATGCTTCCTCCCGTTCCCCAGACGACATGTACGGCATGTTCCATCTTATATTTCTGACCATAGCGCCTTCCCTCTTCTGTCGAAAAAAGCTGAACCGGCCCGAACATGCCCGCAAGAGCAGAGGGCTCTAAATATTTATCTTCAGATACAGCCAGCATATGAAGCAAAGTATAAAGCGTATTGTCCTCTACCGTATAACAGCCGCTCAGAAGCGGTTCAATCAGCTTGCCGACAAATCCTGACGGCCTCCCTACGGCAAGTCCGTCAGCAGCAGTCTGATTATCCAGGCCGATATCCTGGACGGAGATCTTCTGGTGAAGTCCTGAATAAAGCCCTAACAGCATACAAGGTGAATGAGTTGGTTCTGCGAAAAACACATGAACATCATCTCCGTATAAAAGCTTCAGCCCAAATGCTACACCGCCCGGTCCTCCGCCGACTCCGCACGGCAGATACACAAACAAAGGCTTCTCAAGACTTGGCTTTATATTCATACAGTCAAGTTGTGTTTTTAATCGGCTTGCAGCAACAGCATATCCTAAGAACAGCTGACGAGAATGTTCATCATCAATAAAATAACAGAATGGATCTTGTTCCGCCTGCCGTCTCCCTTCGTTGACCGCTTCGCTGTAATCTGTTTCGTACTCCATAACAGTGACTCCCTTTTGGCGGAGGAGATCCTTTTTCCACTGCTTAGCATCGGCGGACATATGCACTGTCACGCGAAACCCGAGTGCCGCGCCGATGATGCCGATGCTTAAACCCAGATTTCCTGTCGAACCGACAGCAATCGAATAGCGGGAGAAAAACCCGGTAAACCGCTCTTCCTGTAAGATGCGGTAATCATCGGTTTCCCGAAGCATTCCTTCTTGAAGCGCGAGATTTTCAGCATGCTTTAACACTTCATAAATCCCGCCCCTCGCTTTAATCGATCCTGAAATCGGAAGCTCATGGTCGCACTTTAAAAGCCATCTTCCCGGAAATGGCTGCTGATATGCCGCTTCCAGCTTTTCCTTCATATGCTGAACCTCAAAAAGCGGAGACTCGATGATTCCTTTAGCGCCTTTCGTCTCAGGAAACACCTCGGCAATGTAAGGTGCAAACCGCCGCATTCTTTTTTCCGCTTCCGCTATCTCGGTTGTCCACTCATCTGCACGGGGTAATGGCCCCTCTTTCTTGCCTGAATTTGCCCAGAATACAGGCTCTGCATCAATCAGTTTCTGAATAAACGGATCTTTAAGCAGAGCATGAAGGACTTCTGAATGAACTGACATTCAACAATCTCTCCCTTCCACTATCAAAAACTGCCCCGTGAGAAACAAGCCACTCCACTACAGGCAGTTCCATCATTATTTTTTCATGAGCGCGCGTCCTGCCAGCTTTTCTACAAGAGCTGGAAACAGCTGATACAGCTTAGTGCCGGCATTCATTAAACGCGGAAGATTGATCTCCCGCTTGTTCGTAAAAATTGCAGCTGTAATTTGAGCTGCTACGTCATCAGGATCAAGCATCCAGCGGCCGACATTTTTGGCGTAGTCCCCGCCTTTATCAGCAATGGAAAAAAAGTCCGTCTGAATCGGTCCCGGGTTGACTGTTGTCACATAAATGCCGGTTCCCGAAAGCTCCATCCGCAAAGCGTTTGAGTAACCTAACACGGCATGCTTGGTCGCGGAATACAGGCTCGACTTCGGTGTTGCGATTTTCCCCGCTTGAGAGGCGATATTGATGATATGGCCCTTTTTTTGCTCAAGCATTTGCGGAAGCACCGCTTTTGTACAGGCGATCAGGCCGAAGACATTCACATCAAACATCGCTTTCATGTCATCCAATGTAGAGTCTAAAACCGTTTCAAATATACCGAAGCCTGCATTGTTAATCAGTACATCAATCGAGCCGATCTGATCGCGGACCCGGGCGATATCCTCTAGGCGGCCGACATCCAGAGGAAAAATCTCACACTGTCCGCTCCATTCCTCGGTTATTTTCCTTTTGATTTCTATCAAACGATCCTCGCGTCTAGCAGACAGCAGGACATGGGCTCCTTCAGCCGCGCATAAGTATGCGATTCTTTCTCCAAGCCCTCCTGAAGCGCCGGTTATCCAAATCCTTTTTCCCGCTATATGTTTCACCCATTTCACCTCTTCATTGTTTTAAAGTATGCGGTATTTCCTTCCCAATATGACGTGATGGCTTCTTCAGCCTCCAACACATCAAGGTGACCTGCCGTTTCTGACATCGTTAAAAACAATTCCTTTTCATATACAGCAGGAAAAAGCTGCTGACAGACCTGAAAAGCGGTCATCGGCTTTTCATCCAGCATGCGACGCACATCCTCCGTCCTGTTCCTCTGCTTGTCAAAACGCTTCTCAATCAGCGCTTGTACACTGGTGATAGGCTCGCCGTGACCAGGAAATACGATTGTTGGATCAAGTTGAGACAGCCTTCGCAATGACCGCTGATAATCCACTAAAGGCTTTGACCTAACGTCTCCCGCTTTCGGCGCTTCCAAAATCGGATTAGACGAGCTGTTTGCCAGCAGTAGATCGCCGCCAAGCATCCTTCCGCTTTTTTCATGGAACAGAACGATATGCGATTCAGCATGTCCAGGCATCTCCAACACAGACCAGCCCTCAAGCCCATCTATGCCCATACCTTCTCTGATTGATTTTGTCAGAGATCTCGTACAGGAAAATGCGTACGCTGATCGAATCAGCTTTTCCGCCTTCCCCGTATCAAATGGAACGCCTAATTCAGGCAGCAGCTTTTGAAAAAAACGTTTTTGCCAATCCATAAAGGCTTGATTTTGGCTGATATAAGGTTCGTTGAATGTATGCCCAATCACTTCGATTTCATCTGAAAAGACATCAAGCAAGCCTGCATGATCAGCATGATGGTGAGTCAGTACAACCTGCTCGATATCTGACAATTTCACATTTACAGCGGCAAGCTGCTCTTGTAAGGCTCTGGCAGCCTCTTTTGTATTCGGCCCGGCATCGATAAGTGTCAGCGCATCACCTTTTACGAGGTAAACGATAACATCGCCGACAGCAAACGGTGTCGGGACGCGGATCGCAATTACATCTTCAGTTGTCATCCTTTCGCTCCTTGTCTTCATTCATTATTCATATTTTAGCTTTTTCTCGGTCTTGTGTCATTATTGCAGAATGAGAACAAACCTTTTTGAAAAAGCTATTGACATTAGCTTGTCCGCCATTGCATAATGAACAACAAACTAAAACGAGAACCATTGGAACGCTATGACGAGGAATAGTATACAAGGCAATGGCCTAAGAGAGCGATACCCCCGGCTGAAAGGTGTTGCGGCCCGCTTGTTTGTAGAACCTGCCCTCAAGTCGCGGTTAGGAAAACCTAAACGTTTCCCGCGTTACGGGGATTTGAGCTGAGCACAATTTGTGCTAATGAGGGTGGTACCGCGAACCTTTTCGTCCTTTACGTGATGAAAAGGTTTTTTGTTGTTCTAATAGAAGGAGGATATCAATGAAAAAGATAGGATTTGTCGGCGCCGGGTCAATGGCAGAAGCAATGATCAACGGCATTTTGCAAAGCGGCATCACAAAACCAGAACATATCTATATTACAAATCGCTCAAATGACGAGCGTCTGATTGAATTAAAGGAAACGTACAGCGTGCGTCCATGCAGAGATAAAAATGAGTTTTTCACTCACACCGATATCATTATCCTCGCTTTCAAACCGAAAGACGCGGCGGAAAGCATCGACAGCATCCGGCCGTATATCAAGGACCAGCTTGTCATTTCAGTACTTGCAGGCCTTACCATCGAAACCATTCAGCATTATTTTGGCAGAAAGCTCGCGGTCATTCGCGTCATGCCTAATACATCAGCGGCAATCAGAAAATCAGCAACCGGATTTTCCGTAAGCACGGAAGCAAGCAAGAATGATATTATTGCCGCAAAAGCTCTATTGGAAACAATCGGTGATGCAACACTGGTTGAGGAGCGGCATCTTGACGCTGTCACTGCAATCGCAGGCAGCGGCCCGGCCTATGTGTATCGTTATATTGAGGCGATGGAAAAAGCAGCACAAAAAGTAGGATTAGATAAAGAAACGGCAAAAGCACTCATTTTGCAGACAATGGCAGGGGCAACAGATATGCTCCTCCAAAGCGGCAAACAGCCGGAAAAGCTGCGTAAAGAAATCACCAGTCCTGGGGGCACTACAGAGGCAGGTCTTCGCGCTTTACAGGACTCCCGCTTTGAAGAAGCAATTATTCACTGTATTGAAGAAACAGCTAAACGGAGCGCAGAAATCAAAGAACAGTTTGCCGGTGCCGCCTTAGAGAGACATTCTTAGATGTAAGGACAAAAACAGAAGGCACAGTGCCTTCTGTTTTTTATTTTTCCCGCAGCAGCTGGCCGGCAGATTCTGATTGCTTTAATAGCGCGGAGATCGTAAATGAAAGCAAATCGGGAAGCACTTCAAAGGAATAAGGCATATACAATCTTTCCGTCCATTTATGCGGGTCTTTACCAGCCGGACCGACATTTAAAACTGGGACATATAAAGCCTGATTTTTACCGCTTGGCAATGAATACCCTCTGTTAAAGAGCGGCATATTGCTTGTGTATGCATCAACCTCCTGTTTTTCCAGCTGAAGATAACTCAAGTCCGAAAGTCCGGGGAAGTACTGAACCTCCCGTAATGCAATGCCGTATCGCTCAGCCGCATAATGCTTTATCTGATCTGCTGTATTTCTGATCAATTGATCATCCTTTGAAGAAACAGCTGGATAAAGCGGCGGACTATAAAACAGAACGATGAGCGGCGCATCCTCCTTACAAAGCGAAGCAAGCTCAGAAACAATTTTCGTCGAAAAATCCCTGTCTCCAAGCTCCCCCCTGTTAGCAAAGGCATAATTTAGAGCCCGCTCTGTTTCCGAGATCCCCGCACGCTTTTTTGCACGCGAGACCAGCTCATCAAATGTCAAAACAGTGACGTCCCGCTCAATCGGCTGAAATGGCTCAAATTGTTGAAAATCCTGTGTTTTCTTCCGAACGTTCGACATGATTTCCTCCGCCGCCTGTTCTGCTGTTTTAAGCAGCATCTGATGCAGCTCACTAGCTGAGCGTTTCATTGACAGCACATTAAATAATGTGACGGCTGTATGCGGTGTCTGGACTGAATATGCCTCTTTCAAGTCCTTTTGCATTAAGTTTACCGGCGGCGGAGTGACCTCGCCATCAACCTTTTCGCAATAATCAGCATTCAGTTCAAGCAAACGGTTAATCTCAGATACCATTAAATTTGCGTTTAGACCTGAAAACGGCTCTCCAACATGTGTCTCAATCCCCTTGCAGAAAAAACCCGCAAGCACCTTGCCAATGCTTCCTGTATAAAAATATTGCTGCTGATCGCCGGGAAATTTTTCAAACATCGGTTCGGCATTCAGGCAAGCGGTTAATGTGATATCATGCTTTTTCTCCATCTCCTTCAATGCAGGAACCGCTTCAATCATGCCTCTTGAATTCACTTCCTCGTCCGGAACCGTTATCAACAGCAGATTGCCCTCAAAATGCCCGTTCATTGCCCTCTCCAGCATCGACAGTTGAATACAAAGCCCCGCTTTCATATCCATCGTCCCTCTTCCGAACAGCCAGTCTCCGCTTTCGGCATCTCTTCTCACACGTTCCGGGAGCAGCTCTTTTTTCTCTAAAAAGGAGCTCAAAAGCTCAGCAGGCTTGCAAGCCATATGTTTAAATTCGCCGTAATCTTCTATGTCAACGACATCAAAATGACTCAGCAGAAGCACTGTCTTTTTGACATTCTTCTTTTTGACTAGAGCCGTAAGAAAAGATCTGCCATCGTCCATCGGATGAAGTGTTACATCATCAGGGTGCTTTTGAAAATAGGGCTTGTCCTTCAAAATAAAATAAAGATACTCTGCAAGCGCTACCTCGCCCTTTGAACCGGTGATGCTTTCGTATTGCACAAGAGAAGTTAAAAGTGCCAGCAATTCGTCCTTCGTCTGCCAATTCATTGATTCCGCCCCTCCTATGAATAAAAATGCTTCTATACTGAAAAATAAACTGATTTCTCGTCTATTATACAGAAATGTTTGACAAAAGCGGTTCATTTGAGCAGTTTATATGACGGGAAAGAAATGACTTGATATAATCAATCTCTAAAAACCTTACGGGAGGCGAAAGAAATGGCCAGAAAATTATTTACACCTATTACAATTAAAGATATGACGTTAAAAAACCGCATTGTCATGTCGCCAATGTGCATGTATTCTTCTCATGAAAAGGACGGAAAATTAACACCGTTCCACATGGCACATTACATATCGCGCGCAATCGGCCAGGTCGGACTGATTATTGTAGAGGCGTCAGCGGTTAACCCTCAAGGACGAATCACTGACCAAGACTTAGGCATTTGGAGCGACGAGCATATTGAAGGCTTTGCAAAACTGACTGAGCAGGTCAAAGAACAAGGTTCAAAAATCGGCATTCAGCTTGCCCATGCCGGACGTAAAGCTGAGCTTGAAGGAGATATCTTCGCTCCATCGGCGATTGCGTTTGACGAACAATCAGCAACACCTGTAGAAATGTCAGCAGAAAAAGTAAAAGAAACGGTCCAGGAGTTCAAGCAAGCGGCTGCCCGCGCAAAAGAAGCCGGCTTTGATGTGATTGAAATTCATGCGGCGCACGGATATTTAATTCATGAATTTTTGTCTCCGCTTTCCAACCATCGAACAGATGAATATGGCGGCTCACCTGAAAACCGCTATCGTTTCTTGAGAGAGATCATTGATGAAGTCAAACAAGTATGGGACGGTCCTTTATTTGTCCGTGTATCTGCTTCTGACTACACTGATAAAGGCTTAGACATTGCCGATCACATCGGTTTTGCAAAATGGATGAAGGAGCAGGGTGTTGACTTAATTGACTGCAGCTCAGGCGCCCTTGTTCACGCAGACATTAACGTATTCCCTGGCTATCAGGTCAGCTTCGCTGAGAAAATCCGTGAACAGGCGGACATGGCTACTGGTGCCGTCGGCATGATTACAGACGGTTCAATGGCTGAAGAAATTCTGCAAAACGGACGTGCCGACCTCATCTTTATCGGCAGAGAGCTTTTGCGGGATCCATTTTTTGCAAGAACTGCTGCGAAACAGCTCAATACAGAGATTCCGGCCCCTGTTCAATACGAAAGAGGCTGGTAATGCCCATAAGAGATATCCTGTAGAGGATATCTCTTTTTTTATTTTTAGAGAAACGATCGGCTAAGGTTCTCCGTCTCCCTAGTAGAACCAATTAGAGGAGATGACTCCAATGAAATCAGCTTGGATGGAAAAGACATATACAATTGACGGATGTGCGTTTCATACACAGCACCGGAAAGGATCAAGCGGTGTAACGATTGTCTTTGAGGCCGGCTATGGTACTTCTTCTGAGACGTGGAAACCATTAATGGCGGACATTGATGATGAATTTGGCATTTTCACATATGATCGGGCAGGCATAGGAAAAAGCGGGCAAAGCAGAGCTAAACGAACAGCTGATCAACAAGTGAAAGAATTGGAGAGTTTGCTTAAAGCAGCTGATGTAAAACCTCCTTATTTGGCTGTTTCACACTCATACGGAGCTGTCATCACCGGTTTATGGGCCTGCAAAAACAAGCATGATATTATCGGCATGGTCCTTCTTGACCCAGCTTTAGGCGATTGCGCCAGCTTTACCTTTATACCCGAAGAAATGCACAAATCACATACGAGAAAGATGATGCTTGAGGGCACACATGCAGAGTTTTCAAAAAGTCTGCAGGAGCTCAAAAAGCGGCAAGTCCACTTAGGAAACATGCCTCTTCTTGTGTTGTCATCAGGAGAACGGACTGAGAAATTCGCTGCTGAACAGGAGTGGCAAAACTTGCACAGCAGCATATTGTCTCTATCTAACCAAAGCGGCTGGATTCAAGCTAAAAACAGCTCCCACAACATCCATCATGATGAACCTCATATCGTTCACTTGGCTATTTATGACGTATGGTGCGCAGCGTGCCAGCAGGCCGCTCCTCTTTACCAGGCAGTCAATTAACGTAAAAAAAGACCGGGCCGTAAGGGATTCCCGGTCTTTTATATTATTTTGTTTCACGGTGAAGGGTATATTTCTTTAAACGCGGTGAATATTTTTTCAGCTCCAAACGGTCTGGATTGGTGCGTTTATTTTTTGTTGTGATGTAATTTCGGTCTCCCGTTTCAGTGCAAAGCTAAAGTAACATTTACTCTCATAATTAACATCTCCTTATAAAACGTAATGATTACGTTTTATTATACAACGTCATCACAAATTGTCAAATAAGAGCTCCGCCTTCAGCCTCGCGGGACGTTTACCTCTAAGAAATCATATGCCGCCACGCTATTGGGGAAAACGTCAACCGCTTCTTTTTGAAGCTCCAAAGAAGCATCTCCCTGATATCTTGCGCTGATATGGGTTAAAATGAGCTGCTTCGCTCTTGCTTCTTTCGCTGTTACAGCCGCTTGTTCCGTTGTACTGTGATAATAATCATAAGCAAGTTTACGGTCTTCCTTAGCAAAGGTTGCTTCATGAACAAGCACATCACAATCCCTCGCAAGCTCTTTTAGTTTGTCACTTACTCTCGTATCACCGGAGAACACAACAGATCTTCCCTTTTTAGGAGGCTCCAGAAAATCATTCCCATTGATGATTCGTCCGTCTTCAAGCGTTACCGTTTCGCCTTTTTTGATTTTCTGATATACAGGTCCGGGCGGGATGTTCATTTCTTTTAATACGTCAGCCTTCAAGGAACCCGGTACGTCTTTTTCCTGCACACGGTACCCGAAGGCTTCCACTCCATGAATAACAGATACCGCTGTGACAATAAACTGATCGTCCTCAAACACGATTCCTTCTTCAATTTCCTGGATCGCAAGCGGATATGTCAAATGGGTTTTCGTGACGGCAAGGCTTGTTTCAATAAACGCCTTGATCCCTTTAGGTCCGTACACTGTCAGCTCGTCCTCTCCGCCTTGAAAGGAACGGCTCCCCAGAAGCCCCGGAAGTCCGTATACATGATCGCCGTGCATGTGTGTAATAAAGATTTTCTCTATTTTACGAGGTTTAATCGTTGTATGTAAAATTTGATGCTGTGTGGCTTCCCCGCAGTCAAAAAGCCATACCGAACGCCTTTCTTCAAGCAATTTTAATGCCACCGACGTTACATTTCTCGCCTTGGCGGGGATGCCGGCTCCCGTCCCTAAAAAAAGTAATTCCACGTTTCCTTCCTCCTACTAGAACCAGATACCTACAAGAATACAGGATCAAGCGGAAAATGTGAATCTTGCCTCTGAAAAGAACAATCCTTTCGTGCTAGAAACATTTTTTCAGCATTCTGCTTAAAAAAGGGCTTAAATGTTTGCTTTCGTTGAATTTTAGATTTAAAATGAAGGAAATATACGGGGTGTACTAAAATAAAGCTTCGAATAAAGTGAGGTACTTTTAGTGAAAACAAACCAACAACCAAAAGCAGTAATTGTCATATTCGGTGCAACTGGAGATTTAGCAAAACGAAAATTGTATCCGTCTATTCACCGTTTATATCAAAACGGACAAATCGGAGAAGAGTTTGCAGTGGTAGGAGTTGGAAGAAGACCTTGGTCTAATGAGGATCTTCGCCAAACTGTTAAAACATCCATTTCCTCATCTGCAGATAAGCATATAGATGATTTCACGTCTCATTTTTACTATCACCCGTTTGACGTGACAAACCCTGGTTCTTATCAAGAGCTAAACGTATTGCTTAACCAGCTGGAAGATACATATCAAATTCCTAACAACAGAATGTTCTACTTGGCAATGGCTCCTGAATTCTTCGGAACGATTGCAAAAACATTAAAATCAGAGGGTGTAACAGCTACAACCGGCTGGTCCCGCCTTGTCATCGAAAAACCGTTCGGCCATGATCTGCCAAGCGCACAGGCATTGAATAAAGAAATCCGCGAAGCATTTACGGAAGATCAAATTTACAGAATCGACCATTATCTAGGCAAACAAATGGTTCAGAACATTGAAGTGATTCGATTTGCCAATGCGATTTTCGAACCGCTTTGGACAAACCGCTACATTTCAAACATTCAAATCACATCTAGCGAATCACTAGGCGTTGAAGACCGCGCAAGATATTACGAAAAATCAGGCGCCCTTCGCGACATGGTGCAAAACCATATTATGCAGATGGTTGCCCTTCTTGCAATGGAGCCGCCTATCAAATTGAACACAGAAGAAATCCGCAGCGAAAAAGTGAAGGTGCTGAGAGCACTGCGTCCTATTGCAAAAGACGAAGTGGATGAATACTTTGTGCGCGGACAATATCAAGCTGGTGAAATTGACGGTGTACCGGTTCCTGCTTATACAGATGAAGATAATGTCGCTCCTGACTCCAATACAGAAACCTTTGTTGCCGGCAAGCTCCTGATCGACAACTTCAGATGGGCTGGTGTTCCATTCTACATCAGAACCGGAAAACGAATGAAAGAAAAGTCCACAAAAATTGTCGTTCAATTTAAGGACATTCCGATGAACCTGTACTACGGTAATGAAAACAACATGAATCCGAACTTGCTTGTCATTCATATTCAGCCTGACGAAGGCATTACGCTTTACTTAAATGCTAAAAAGCTTGGCGGAGCAGCACACGCACAGCCAATCAAACTCGATTATTGCAGCAATTGCAATGACGAGTTGAACACCCCTGAAGCATATGAAAAACTAATTCACGACTGTCTTCTTGGCGATGCAACAAACTTTGCACACTGGGATGAAGTTGCCCTTTCTTGGAGCTTTGTCGACTCTATTTCTGAAACATGGGCAGCAAACAAAACCTTATCTCCTAACTACGAATCAGGCTCAATGGGACCGAAAGTATCTGATGATCTTTTGGCGAAAGACGGCTTACACTGGTGGAATATATAATAAGAAGAAAAAAGCCGAAAATGTTTACAAGCATTTTCGGCTTTTTTGCAGCTGTCACAGAGGTATAGCACTCTCATTAATAACAAAACCCCCGAAGCTCTATAGCTTTGGGGGTTTCTATTGATTACTTCATCCATTCAGTATGGAAGATGCCTTCTTTGTCAGTACGCTCATAAGTATGAGCGCCAAAGTAGTCGCGCTGTGCTTGGATTAAGTTTGCAGGCAGTACGGCTGTGCGGTAGCTGTCATAGTAGGCTAATGCGCTTGAGAATGATGGCACCGGCACACCTTGGGCAACTGCAAGTGAAATCACTTGGCGAAGCGCTCCTTGATAGCTTTCTACAATATTCTTGAAATAGCTGTCAAGAAGCAGGTTGTCAAGCTCAGGCTCGCGATCGTAAGCTTCTTTGATCTTCTGAAGGAATGCCGCGCGAATGATGCAACCACCGCGGAAGATCATAGCGATTTCACCATATTTCAGATCCCAGTTGTATTCTTCAGAAGCAGCTTTCATTTGGGCAAATCCTTGCGCGTATGAACAGATTTTACTCATGAACAACGCTTTTCTGACCGCTTCAATCAGCTCTTCTTTATTTTCTGTAACAGGCTTCACTTCTGGTCCTGAAAGAAGTCCGCTCGCTTTTACACGCTCTTCCTTCATAGCTGAGATAAAGCGTGCGAATACAGATTCAGTAATAATCGGAAGCGGAACGCCTAAGTCAAGTGCGCTTTGGCTTGTCCATTTTCCTGTTCCTTTTTGGCCTGCTTTATCAAGAATCACATCAACAAGCGGTTTGCCTGTCTCTTCGTCTTTTTTTGTGAAGATGTCAGCCGTAATCTCAATCAGGTAGCTATCAAGCTCACCTTTATTCCATTCAGCGAAAACTTCATGAAGCTCATCAGCAGAAAGGCCCAGCACCTGTTTCAGAATGAAATATGATTCAGAGATCAGCTGCATATCTCCGTATTCAATTCCGTTGTGCACCATTTTTACGTAATGGCCGGCGCCGTCCGGACCGATATATGTCGTACAAGGTTCTCCGTCAACTTTTGCAGAAATGGCTTCAAGAATCGGTTTTACAAGCTCATGTGCTTCTTTTTGTCCGCCAGGCATGATAGAAGGTCCTTTAAGCGCTCCTTCTTCTCCGCCGGAAACGCCTGTTCCGATAAAATGAATGCCGCTTTCAGCGAGTTCTTTGTTACGGCGCTGTGTATCTTTATAGTATGTATTACCGCCGTCAATTAAAATATCATCCTTCTCTAGATGAGGAAGAAGAGATTGAATTGTCGCATCTGTTGCAGTTCCCGCTTTAACCATTAATAAGATTTTGCGCGGTGTTTCCAAGGATTGGACAAATTCTTCAATGCTGTAAGTGCCAACAACATTTTTTCCTTTTGCCTCCTGTAAAAACTCCTCAGTTTTACTGCTTGATCTGTTGTAAACAGAAACAGAAAATCCCCGGCTTTCGATATTTAAAGCCAGATTTTTACCCATGACCGCAAGTCCGATAACGCCGATTTGTTGTTTTGACATATTCTAACGTCCCTTCTGCAAACGTTTAATCATTTTAAAATTTAAATTAAAATAAAATGATATTTATAATAAAGAAATTACCATACATTCACCCTTTTTTTCAAGCGATTCAGCTTTTCTTTTCATCTTGAAAAAAATCTTTATTAAAGCTTGTTCCCTTTGTTTTGCTCTCCTCTTTTTTTAACGTTGCCCCTTTTCTGATCAGTTTGGTACCGTACTTTTTATTCAGCTTTTCCATCATCTGCTGAATGGGCTCATCCTTCGCATCTTCATTAAAGCTGAACAAATCGAGCTGTTTATAGGCCTGCTCTTTTTCTACTAAATCCGTTCCGGTAATGCCAAGCAGCCTGACAGGATTTTTATTCCAATGTTTAAAAAAGAGGTGCTCCGCTTCTTTCAAAATGTCATTTTTTTGATCAATCGGGTTTCTCAGCGTAGTGCTTCTTGTGATGGTTCTCCAATCCGCATATCTAATCATAATAAAAAGCTTCGAAGCCATGACTTCCTTGCGCTGTAAACGGTCACTCACAGAAGCGGCAAGCTTTCTAAAAACGCCTAACAGCTCTTCTTCATCACTGGAATCATGGGAAAGTGTCGATGAGTTGCCGACGCTTTTAAATTCGTAAATGCGCTCCGGGTCAACCGGCGCATGGTGAATGCCATTTGCTTTATTTTTAAGGCGCGGACCGTTGATGCCAAGCAGGCGCTTCAGCGAGTGTTCATCAGCTGCAGCTAGCTCTCCGATTGTATGGATGCCGAGTCCCTTCAGTTTTTCCGCTGTCTTTTTGCCGACTCCGTGCATCTCTCCAACAGGAAGCGGCCACAGGATATCGGGCACTTGCCTCTTTCTTAAGATCGTAATTCCAAGCGGTTTTTTCATATCAGACGCCATCTTAGCGAGAAATTTATTCGGTGCAATCCCTATGCTTGACGGGAGCAGCAGCTCTTTTTGCAGCCTGCTTTGGATTTCTTTTGCCGTCTCTAGAGCGCGGCTGCTGTATGGTGTATCGGTCATGTCCATATAGCCTTCGTCGATGGAGACAGGCTCCACTAGGTCAGTATATTCACGAAGAATGGTAAACATCGCTCGTGAAGAGTTTCTATAGCGGTCAAAGTTCGGCGGAAGAACGATGAGCTCAGGACAATGGCGCTTCGCTTGCCAAACCGGCATCGTTGTTTTGACGCCGCGCGCTCTTGCTTCGTAGCTGCATGTTACCACAATGCCCTTTCGCTCCTTTACGTTTCCGGCAACTGCGACCGGCTTTCCCCGGAGAGCCGGATCATATGCCATTTCAACCGACGCATAAAAGCTATTCATATCAATATGGAAAATAATTCGGCTCTTTCCCGGCATAAACAAATCTCCTTTTCGGTCATTAGACAACAGCTTGTACATATAGTAAAATGAAGCTATTGAATGGATGTGATGACAATGTTTGTGGAATCGATAAATGACGTTTTATTCTTAGTCGATTTTTTCACAATTATTCTTCCTGCTCTAACGGCAATCGGGATTGCATTTCTCTTACGGGAGTGCCGTGCGGGCGAGCAATGGAAATCAAAACGAACAGATGAACATCAGACGGTCTTTCACATTAACCGAACAGACTTTCTTATTATTATATATCATCGCATTACAACTTGGATACGTAAAGTCTTCCGCATGAATTCGCCTGTGAACGATGAGGAAGACGCCGGTTCTCTTCTTTTATAAACCGCATTTATAAAAAGGAGGAGAACAAAATTGTTAAAAACATATCAAAAACTTTTGGCTATGGGTATCTTTTTGATCGTATTATGCTCGGGCAATGCTGCATTTGCAGCGACTAATCAGGTGGGAGGCCTCAGCAACGTAGGTTTTTTCCACGATTATTTAATCGAACCGTTTTCCGCTCTGCTTAAGGGTGTTGCCGGGCTGTTTCACGGAGAATACGGACTCTCTATTATCCTCGTAACCATTATTGTGCGTATAGTTGTATTGCCTTTGTTTGTCAATCAGTTCAAAAAACAGCGCATCTTCCAAGAGAAAATGGCCGTTATTAAACCTCAGGTTGACAGTATCCAGGTTAAGTTGAAAAAGACGAAGGACCCGGAAAAGCAAAAAGAGCTGCAAATGGAAATGATGAAGCTGTATCAGGAGCATAATATCAACCCGCTTGCGATGGGCTGTCTTCCAATGCTGATTCAGTCTCCGATTATGATTGGGCTTTATTACGCGATTCGCTCAACACCTGAAATTGCGTCACACTCGTTTCTATGGTTCAGTTTAGGGCAATCTGATATTCTCATGTCCCTTAGTGCAGGGATTATGTATTTTGTCCAAGCCTATATCGCTCAAAAACTGAGCGCGAAATATTCCGCTGTCCCGCAAAACCCTGCGGCACAGCAATCCGCAAAATTGATGGTGTTCATCTTCCCTGTGATGATGACGATTTTCTCGCTTAATGTGCCGGCAGCCCTTCCGCTGTACTGGTTTACAAGCGGACTGTTTTTGACAGTGCAAAACATCGTCCTTCAGATGACGCATCATAAAAGTAAAAAAACAGCCGCTCTTACTGAGTCGGTGAAATAAAAAAGCAACCCCGTGCGAAAAGCCGGGGTTGTTTTTTGTTACTTGCAAAGCATACCGCGCCAAACAGTCTTGTTTATCATGGCTGAAGCAGAAATGGCCATCCTAAAAAATAGCCGTATCGTTTAAAAAGAAGGAAATCGGGAATACCTTTACTCACCTCCAACCGAAAGGAGCATATACGTTGACGGAACGCTTTCAGCAAAAAAATATTTCTGTACCTGATGGAATCTGGATCATGAGACAAACCTGGAATGATGTCTTATTTGCTCACTGGCCTGTTGATGTTTCTATCCTTCGCGCTTTGGTACCGTCCGTTTTAGAATTAGATACATATAACGGGCAAGCTTGGATCAGCATGCTTCCCTTTATGCTCACGAACCTGAGGGCGCGTTATCTTCCTGTCATTCCCGGTGCGCGTGCATTTCCTGAGCTTAACCTCCGCACCTATGTCACGTATAAAGGCAAGCCCGGCATTTATTTTTTTAGCTTAGATGCCGATCATCGTCTGGCGGTCCTTGGCGCTCGCACATTCTTTCATCTGCCTTATTTTTACGCGGATATGAAGTCCGAAAAAAACGGTGATGCCATTGACTATGTCAGCAAGCGGAAAAATGACAAAGAAGCAGCATTCCACGCCGCATACCGGCCCATTTCAGCGCCTTTTACAGCAGAAAAGGATTCGCTCGATTACTGGCTGACAGAACGGTATAGACTCTATACTACCAATCAAAACAAACTCTATTACGAAGACATCCATCATCATCCATGGCTGCTGCAAAACGCCGAAGCGGAAATTTCAGTCAATACGGTGACTGATGCTCACGGCATTACATTGCCAGAGTCAGACCCCTTGCTTCATTATGCTAAAAAACAGGATGTGTTATTTTGGCCGCTTAGGAAATGGAGCTAAAAAAACCTGATGCGGGAAATCGCACTCGGGTTTTCTTTTTTTATTTTGCCGCCTCTTCAATAATGGCAACAACCATTTCTGCCGTTTTAACGAGCTCTTCGATCGGCATTTTTTCATTTTTTGTATGGATTTGCTCATAACCGACAGCAAGATTGACCGTCGGGATGCCATGACCAGCGATTACGTTCGCGTCGCTTCCGCCGCCGCTCGTTTGCAGCTCGCTTGGACGTCCGATTTTAGCAGCCGCTTTTTTCGCGATTTCAACAACTTGGTCGCCGTCTTGATATTTAAAGCCCGGATACATAACCTCAATTTCGACTTCTGCGCGTCCGCCCATATCAGCAGCTGCCTCTTCAAAAGCAGCTTTCATTTTTTGAACCTGAGCTTCCATTTTCTCAGGAACTAAAGAGCGCGCTTCAGCAAGAATATGAACTTCGTCGCACACAATGTTTGTTTGTGTGCCGCCTTCAAACCGGCCGATATTAGCTGTTGTTTCTTCATCGATACGGCCCAATGGCATTTTTGAAATGGCTTTGCTAGCGATTGTAATCGCTGAAATGCCTTTTTCAGGTTCAACCCCGGCGTGCGCGGTTTTCCCGAAAATTGCCGCTCTTACCTTCGCCTGTGTCGGCGCGGCCACAATGATATTTCCGACTTTTCCGTCTGAATCAAGAGCATAGCCGTAGGATGCAGTGATCATAGAACGGTCAAGAGCCTTCGCTCCGATCAGACCCGATTCTTCCCCTACTGTGATGATGAATTCAATCGTGCCGTGTTCAATGTTTTCTTCTTTCAGCACCTTAATCGCCTCAAACATTGCAGCCAATCCCGCTTTATCATCAGCGCCTAAAATCGTCGTGCCGTCAGTTTTGACGTAACCGTTCTCTACAACTGGTTTTACGCCGTTTCCGGGTACAACTGTGTCCATATGAGATGTAAAATAGATCGTATCTGTTTGTTTTGTCCCTTTTAGCGTGCAAATCAGGTTACCGGCTCCGTGGCCCGTGATATCCATTGTATCGTCTTCTTTAACGTCCACACCTAAATCAGAAAATTTTCGTTTCAGCACTTTGCAGATTTCAGCTTCGTGCTTTGTTTCTGAGTCAATTTGGACAAGCTCTAAAAATTCTTCCAGCAGACGTTTTTCATTCACCATTTGTAAGTCCCTCCATATTAAAGCGGTATGTTACCGTGCTTTTTTTTCGGTCTCTCTTCTGTCTTATGTGCAAGCATATGAAAAGCTTGAATCAGTTTTCCCCTTGATTCTTCCGGCAAAATGATGTCATCGACCATTCCACAAGCGGCCGCTTTGTATGGGCCGGCGTTTTGCTTTTTGTATTCAGCTGTTTTTTCGCGTTTCGTCTTTTGCGGGTCAGCTGAAGCTTTGATTTCCTTTTCATACAAAATCGATGCCGCACCTTCTGGACCCATCACTGCGATTTCAGCATTCGGCCATGCAAACACAAGGTCCGCTCCGATCGCTTTGCTGTTCATGGCCACATAGGCGCCGCCGTACGCTTTTCTAATGATAAGTGTGACTTTTGGGACAGTCGCTTCAGCATAAGCAAACAATAATTTTGCTCCATGCCTGATGATTCCATTGTGCTCTTGCTGAATACCCGGCAGAAACCCCGGGACATCTTCGACAGTCAATAGCGGGATATCAAATGCGTCACAAAAACGGATGAACCTTGCTGCTTTATCAGCAGCGTCAATCGTCAGGCTTCCCGCCAGATGCTTCGGCTGGCTCGCCACGATGCCGATTGCTTTTTCACCCAGCCTTGCAAACCCAATGACAATGTTCTTCGCAAAAAATGGCTGAATCTCAAAAAAAGATTGCGGGTCAGCCAGCTCCCTAATCACCTTCCGAACATCATAAGGCTTTGTCGTATCAGCAGGGACAAGACGGTTTAATAACGGTCTGGACGCCTCTTTCTCTGGCTTCGGCTCTGTTGTCCGGCCATTCAGCGGCAAATAAGACAGCAGTTTTCTCACCCCTGTCAGAACCTCCTTCTCCGTATGCCCGGAAAAGTGGGCGTTTCCGCTGACGGCATTATGTATCCCCGCTCCGCCTAAGCTCTCCGCATCAACCTGTTCCCCTGTCACTTTTTCAATCACCTTCGGGCCGGTAATAAACATCCGGCCGGTCTGTTCAGCCATAAATATAAAATCTGTGAGTGCCGGAGAATATACAGCGCCTCCAGCGCACGGCCCTAAAATAACCGATATTTGCGGAATGACTCCGGAATATAAGACGTTTCGGTAAAATATGTGACCGTATCCATCTAATGATAACACACCCTCTTGAATTCTCGCACCACCTGAGTCATTCAGCCCGATAATCGGCGCCTTATTTTTTGCTGCCAGATCCATCAAAGCGCAGATTTTCCTGGCATGGGTTTCGCCAAGCGCCCCTCCGTACACTGTGAAGTCTTGCGCAAATACATAAACTGAGCGACCGTCAATTGTGCCGTACCCTGTCACGACCCCATCCCCTAACATGCGCTGTTCTCTTGTTAACACTTGACTTTCCATGAAGGGGTGTAATTCGATAAAGCTGTCCTGATCTAGAAGAAATATGATCCTTTCCCGAGCAGTGAGCTTGCCCTTTTGCCGCTGCTGAGCCAGCTTTTCCCGTCCTCCGCCTTCTTCTGCCTGCTTGCGTTTCGTGTATAAATGATCCATGTGCTCATTCATGCTCATTGTGTTGGTCTCCTTTCGGTTCACAAAGCTCTACAAGAACACCGTTTGTTTCCCGAGGGGAAATAAACGCGATCTTTTTCCCGTTCGCTCCCTGTCTTGGAAACCTGTCAATCAATTGAACATGCTGATCAGACAATGCTTGAAGCTGTTCAGATAGGCAGTTGCACAAAAACGCAATATGATGCAGTCCCTGCCCTTTCTTCTCCAAAAATAAATGGACGGGGCTGTCAGCTGTCAACGGCTCTATCAGCTCAAGTTTGACGCTACCAGCTTGAAAAAAAGCAACATTCACCTTTTGCTCTTCAACCGTTTCTTGATGAAGAAATGCAAGCCCCAATACATTTTCATAAAAGCTTCTTGCATCTTTTATCGAAAAAACGGCTATCCCGATATGGTCAAGCCTGTTCATTTTCATCCCTGCTTTCGCTAATAGATATCGCTTGTCCGCCCATTCAAAACACGCTAAAATATAGACAGATTGTTTAAGGAGTGAAAATCATGTCTCAAAAACTGATGAAAAGCGTTTTGATCGTGATTTTGGGAGTTTTTATTCTTTCAACTGTACTCTCAGGAATCGTCATGTTTCTATAACGATAAAAAAGCAGGCGCCTTATTCAATGGGAATATCCTGCTTTTTTATCAGAGCTTTATGCTCGATGGCAATCTCCTCAAAAGAGCGGTTGTCGTCCGTGATCAGTACTCTCGTTCCTATTGGTATCGTTTGAAACAAATGAACGACCTCATCGTTATGCATACGTATACAGCCGTTAGACACAAATTTTCCTACTGATTCCTCTCGGTTTGTCCCATGAATTCCATAAATCCGCCCGTCCGTTCCTTTCGCGTCAAATCCGATCCATCTTGCCCCAAGCGGGTTATCAGGAGATCCCCCTTCAATATTTTTCTTTCTGTAGTAAGGATTTTCCGCTTTTACCGTTACCGAAAACTCTCCTTCAGGCGTCAAATCATCTGTTTTTCCAGTCGCCACACTATACACGCCTTCTACTTTGTTGTCGAGGATAACAGCAAGTTCATTTGTTCGCTTGTTGACAATAACATACGGATCACCCGGCAGCGGATTTTCGCCGAGCGGCCAAATCGGTGAAATCATCATGAAAATCGAACATAAGAAAAAACGCATAAGCTCCTCCTTTTTCATTAGGTTGACCAATGAAGGAAGAGCTCATGCGAATCATCCGAGTGATTTTTGCGCTTTTATTCCTTTAAAATAACTTTTAATCACTAAATATTGTTCCATTTCGCCGAGAAGGTGGAAGAGAGCGGCCCTCGCTTCAAATTCCTCTCTAGTCGCCGGAAGCGGCATCTCCTCAAATTCTTTTCTCATGTCAGCAAGTCTTTTCAGAAATTTGTACGCTGTATTCCCAGGGTGTATCGCCTCCCGCAAATCATGAATAAATTCAGCGATCATTTTTCCCTGATCTACCGTGATGGAGATCGATGTCACTTTAGGGAGAAGGCGTTCAATAATTTCAAATTGCTTTTCTCTCATTTTAAAATAATGATAATGCAGATTTTCGTAACGTAAAATGTGGTTTTGCACATCTCGATATGCCAGGTTTTTAGCCTCCGTAATAAGCTGGTGCGTTTCCGGAATTTCTTTTCCTGACCAATCTTGCTCACCAGTTAACAAATACCGTTCGATTTCTGCAAAAATGACAGCAAAGTTATCCTCTATCTTTTTACGGTAAACAATCAGCTTCCGATCAAGACTCGGCATATACAAGTTCATCAATAGAGCGACGCCGATGCCGACCGTAATCAGCTGAACTTCATTCCAGATGAAAGTAGGCGTAATGCCGCCGGACATGTATAAATGAAGGATAATAACAGAACTGGTGACGATACCCTCGTTAATTTTTAACAGAACCGTTATCGGAATGAATATCAAAAGAAGCGCTCCGATCACAAACGGGTGGTAGCCAATAAGCTCGAAAAAGAGATAAGAAAAAGCAATTGCCAGACAGCATGCCGCAAAGCGGGCCCATGAGGCCTGAAGCGACCGTTTTTGTGTGATTTGTATACACAAAATGGTGATGATTCCTGCTGATGCGAAGTTTTGCAAATGCAATAACTGGCTTATATAAATAGCCAAAGCTGTTCCTAGCGCGGTCTTTATTGTGCGGTAACCAATTTTAAACATGTCGGACTCCATTTCTATTTGTTTCTTCAATAAAAAAGAAGAGGCGGCCAGCCTTCTTCTTTTTTATATTCTATAATATTTTCTCTAAAAAGTCCTGCGCTCTTTTGGATTTTGGCGACATAAAAAATTCCTTCGGATTGCCATCCTCGACAATCATTCCTTGGTCCATAAACAGCACGCGGTCTGCCACTTCTTTTGCGAAGCCCATTTCATGTGTGACAATCACCATGGTCATGCCGGTTTCGACCAGCTCTTTCATCACCTGTAGCACTTCTTTAACCATCTCTGGATCAAGGGCGGAGGTCGGCTCGTCAAACAGCATGATGTCCGGATTCATCGCAAGAGCCCTGGCAATCGCGACACGCTGTTTTTGTCCGCCAGACAAACGGTTTGGATAGTCATTTCGCTTTTCAAACAAACCGACTTTGCGGAGCAGGTCCTCAGCTTTCTCCTGTGCAGCCTGTTTTGTTTCTTTTTTTACATTGACAGGCGCGTACATGATGTTTTCGAGAACCGTTTTGTGCGGAAAGAGATGAAAATGCTGAAAAACCATCCCGATGTTTTCCCGGACCTTTAATGTGTTGGTTTTTGGCTTCGTAATCTCTGTGTCTTTTATTGTAATGGTTCCGCCGTTAGGCTTTTCCAACAGGTTTAAACAGCGTAAGAACGTTGATTTGCCTGAGCCTGAAGGACCGATCACGGCAACAACCTCACCCTCAGCGATTGTTGTTGAAATGTTTTTTAATACTTCGTGTTTCCCAAATGATTTTGACAGCTTTTCAACCTTAATCATTGGATTTCAGCTTCCTTTCTACAGCCTTGCCGATAAACGTTAAAATCAGGACAAGCACATAATAAATCAATCCCGCGATAATGAGCGGCTCAAGGTAATTGTAAGTGGCGGCGCCAGCTTGATATGCGCGTCTCATGACATCACCAAGCCCGATGACGGTGACGATCGCCGATTCTTTTGTTAACGTAATTAATTCATTCACAATTGCAGGTGATATATTTTTGAAGGCCTGCGGCAGCAGCAGATCCTTCATCATTTTTCCATACGGGACACCGAGTGCAACAGCAGCTTCTTTTTGCCCTTTATCAATGGCATTGATTCCGGCTCTGATAATTTCCGATACATAAGCGGCGGAATTCAAAGACAATGCGACAACCGCAGCCCAAAACTGGTCAATTTGAAATCCGAGCAGCTGAGGAAGGCCAAAATAGACAATCATAAGCTGCAGCACTAAAGGCGTGCCTCGGAACACTGATGTATAAAAATCAGCGATCCAGATAAACGGGCGGAATGTGCTGATCTTGCATAAGCTTAGCACAATACCGAGTATAAGTCCGATAATAGCAGATACAACAACAATTTTTAATGTAATTGCCAAGCCTTCTAATATAAAAGGAATTTGGGGGATCGTTGCTGAAAAATCCAAATTCATAGCCTTTGTCTCCTTTTCTTACAGGAAAAAAGTTTCCTATTCAATAAAAAGGCTCAACGAAAAAGTTGAGCCGCTTTTTTTTACTTCTCGCCAGTGAACCATTTTTTCTTCAATTTCTCAAGCTCTCCGTTATCTTCCATTTCCTTGAGCGCTTTATTGAATTTGTCTGTCAGTTCACTGTCCTTTCTGAAAGCAATTGCTGAACCGGCCTCTTCCGCTTTCGCATCAGGAATCACGAAGCCTTGCAGGTCATCATTTGATTTGAAATACCCTTCTGCAACAATGTCTTCAATTATCGCGGCATCGAAACGGTCAGATTTGATTTCCTGCACCAAATCAGAAATTCTGTTGCGGTCTTCTGTTTTAAAACCATATTCCGGAGAAAGCTCTTTCCCCTTCTCTTCCTGAATAGAGCCAAGCTGAACGCCAACTGTTTTTCCTTTCAGGTCTTTCAAAGATTGAATGCCGCTGTCTTTTTTGCTGACAATCATATGGTTCGCTGTGTAATACACATCGGAAAAATCAACTTGTTTTTTACGCTCAGGCGTTGGTGTCATTCCTGACAGAACGAGATCCACCTGTTTTGATTTAAGCGCTGTAATTAAGCTGTTGAAGTCCATATCCTGCACTTCAATTTCATAGCCTGCCTTCTTTGCCAGAGCTTTTGCCAGCTCTACATCAAAGCCGACAATATTATCTCCTTCTTTATATTCAAACGGTTTGTAATCCGCCGAAGTACCCATAATTAATTTTTTCTTTCCGCTTTCTGAACCTGAATTGCTTGAGCCGCACGCAGTTAATGCAAAGGTGATGCAAGCAGCTACAAGTAATAAGAGCCATTTTTTCATGATCCATTTCCCCCGTATTCATTACTTTTGGTGTGTTTGAATATTTATTCGTTAATTTGTATTTTAAACAGTTTCTCATTTTTATGCAATACTATTTTTAAAAATTATCTTTAAGCTTATCTTTCCAGTGATCTCTTCTGATATTACTAGATAAAAATTAAATCGCTGTACAATCCGATTGAATAATCCCTTAATATTTATTCATATATCCTTGGAAATTTATGCACAAAAAAACCCGGGCTGCTTTGAGCATCCGGGTTGTTCGTCTTATACTTCTTCACAATATTCTTCAAAGGCTTCCTGCAGCTTTGCCACTACGGCCATCGGCTCGTGGCCTTCAATTTCATGACGCTCTACCATTTTCATGATCTTTCCGTCTTTCAAAATCGCAAAGGACGGAGAAGATGGCGGATAACCTTCAAAATAGTCTCGCGCACGCGCTGTCGCTTCTTTATCCTGTCCGGCAAAAACGGTGACGAGCTGATCAGGTCTTTTATCATAGTGAACGGAATGGTAGGCTGCCGGTCTTGCAATTCCTCCGGCGCATCCGCAAACAGAGTTTACCATGACGAGCGTCGTTCCTTTTTTCGTAAGTGCCTCATCCACCTCTTCGGCTGTTTTAAGCTCGGTGTATCCGGCAGCTGTTATTTCTTGTCTCGCTTGGCGAACAATATCATTCATAAATAAATTAAAGTCCATGTTCAATGAAGACCTCTCCTTTTTCATCATCTGTTCTTATGATAGCAAGGAAACGTCCATATCGGCAAATGACTTTGCTTCGCCGTGCACTTTTTTTGCTCTTCGTTTACTGCTTACAGAAAAAGGGGATTATATAACTAGAAGTAAAATAAAGGAGCAGTTGTATATGAGCCACAGGAAAGCGTTACTGATTCATAACGGAAATGCCGGTAACAAAAATATAGAAAAAGCACTTGGTGCTGTGGTGCCGGTTTTATCTCACCATTTAGATGAGGTGATTATTAAGCAGACAAAGAAAAAGGATGATGCGTATCATTTTTGCCAATCCATTGATGATTCTGTCGACACCGTCTTCATTCTCGGCGGCGACGGCACGATCCATCAATGCATAAATGCTATCAGCGCTCTAGAAAGAAAACCCGCGGTCGGAATTTTACCTGGCGGCACGTGCAACGACTTTTCAAGAGTGCTTGGCATCCCTCAAAATCTTGCAAAGGCCGCGGAAGCACTTATGGCAGGAAAAAAAACCAGCGTAGACGTATGTCAGATGAATGACCGTTATTTTTTGAATTTCTGGGGGATCGGCTTAATTGCAGAAACGTCGAATCAAATCAACGAAACGGAAAAAGCATTATTGGGAAAAATCAGCTATTTTACAAGTGCCTTGCGAACCGTCTCATCCGCTGCATCGTTTCCGATGACATTGAAAATTGATGGAGAAGAAATTAAAGAAGAAGCCGTTATGCTGCTTGTGATGAATGGCCAATACATTGGAACGAATCGAATTCCTCTGCCCGATGCCAGTATTGAAGACGGCTTACTCGATGTTCTCATATGCCGCAATACCAACCTCACCGCGCTGAGGGAGCTGATGAGCATGGAACAGGGCTCAATTGATCGTTTTACCGGAGAGCTGTCCTATGTCCAGGCCTCCCGTATCGAGATTGAAACAGACACTGCCAAAAAGGCGGATATGGATGGAGAAGTTTATACATATACACCCGCAGTCATTCAGGTCCTGCCTCAGCATATCGACATGCTTGTTCCCGCAAATGAATAACTGTCATAAGGCTTTAGAAAGATTTTGCAAATCCGTTGACTCTCCCCTAGGAGGAGGTCTTACAGTATAAGGGATACACACTTGAAAAAGGGGAAGTCATATGGAGAAGAAAAATATTACCTTAACTATATTATTAACCAATTTATTTATTGCTTTTTTGGGGATCGGGCTTGTGATTCCAGTAACGCCGACCATTATGAATGAATTACATTTATCGGGGACCGCGGTCGGCTATATGGTTGCCTGCTTCGCTATTACACAGCTCATTGTCTCACCAATAGCCGGACGATGGGTTGATCGCTTCGGGCGCAAGATCATGATCGTGATCGGCCTGTTGTTCTTTAGTGTGTCGGAGTTTTTGTTCGGCATTGGAAAAACAGTTGAGATGTTATTTATCTCCCGTATGCTGGGCGGTATCAGCGCAGCCTTCATTATGCCCGGGGTCACGGCTTTTATTGCAGATATCACGACCATTAAAACACGGCCAAAAGCGCTCGGTTATATGTCAGCCGCTATTTCAACAGGATTTATTATCGGCCCCGGCATCGGGGGATTTTTAGCAGAAGTCCATTCCCGGCTGCCTTTTTTCTTTGCGGCAGCTTTTGCACTGTTAGCAGCCATTTTATCAATCCTCACGCTGCGCGAGCCGGAACGAAACCCTGAAAATCAGGAAATAAAAGGACAGAAGACAGGCTTTAAACGAATTTTTGCCCCCATGTATTTCATAGCTTTTCTCATTATCTTAATTTCGTCTTTTGGTTTAGCATCATTTGAATCTTTATTTGCATTATTCGTGGATCATAAATTCGGATTTACGGCCAGCGACATTGCCATTATGATTACAGGAGGAGCGATTGTTGGCGCCATTACGCAAGTCGTCTTATTCGACCGCTTCACAAGATGGTTTGGCGAAATCCATTTAATTCGGTACAGCTTAATTCTCTCTACGAGTCTGGTATTCTTGCTGACAACAGTACATTCATATGTTGCGATTCTGTTGGTGACAGTCACCGTATTTGTCGGATTTGATCTCATGCGGCCTGCGGTAACGACTTACCTGTCAAAGATTGCGGGAAATGAACAGGGGTTTGCCGGCGGTATGAATTCAATGTTTACAAGTATCGGCAATGTATTCGGGCCTATTATCGGCGGAATGCTGTTCGATATAGATGTAAACTATCCTTTCTACTTTGCAACGGTCACCTTAGCCATAGGGATTGCACTGACCATTGCTTGGAAAGCGCCTGCACATCTTAAAGCCAGCACGTGATAAGAAGCGCATTCTTTGTGTACTGCAAAGAATGCGCTTCTTCTTTATACTGATGATAGAAGGAGTGATGGCATGAAGGAATCGTATTACTCAATTGGGGAAGTATCAAAACTGGCAAACGTGTCGATAAAAGCGCTCCGTTATTACGATAAAATTGATTTATTTAAACCAGCCTACGTCGACCCGGATACCAGCTACCGCTATTATACAGATTCTCAGCTCATTCATCTGGATTTGATCAAATCATTGAAATATATCGGCACACCTTTAGAAGAGATGAAAAAAGCACAGGACTTAGAGATGGAAGAACTGTTTGCTTTTTATACAGAGCAGGAGAGGCAAATCAGGGAGAAATTAGACTTTTTATCAGCCCTGGAGCAAACCATTTCATTGGTGAAAAAGCGGATGAAACGGCAGATGGAATATCCCGCGCTCGGTGAGGTGTTTGTTTTAGATGAAGAAGAAATACGGATCATTCAGACAGAGGCAGAAGGAATCGGGCCTGAAAACGTGCTCAACGCCTCCTACAGCAAATTAAAAAAATTTATCGAGTCAGCAGATGGATTTACGAACAATAGCTACGGCGCTACTTTCTCTTTTCAGCCCTACACCAGCATTGATGAAATGACTTACCGTCATATTTTCACGCCTGTATTGACGAATAAACAGATTTCATCAATTACGCCGGATATGGAAATCACAACGATCCCTAAAGGGAGGTATGCGTGTATCGCGTATAATTTTTCGCCTGAACATTATTTTCTCAACTTACAGAAGCTTATCAAATATATCGCAGACCGCCAATTAACAGTTGTCAGTGATGTATACGAGTTAATCATACCGATTCATTACTCCCCGAAAAAACAAGAAGAATATCGTGTCGAAATGAAAATACGAATCGCTGAATAATAGAAAAAGAGCATTTTTTGAAACAAAACTTCAAAAAATGCTCTTTTTTCTTATTTAGTAAACAGATGTCTTCTCGTCAATCGATTCTAAAATTTGTTTCACTCGTCCCAGGAATCGTCCGCATACGAGACCGTCAAGCACTCTGTGATCTAAGGACAGACACAGATTAACCATGTCTCTGACAGCAATCATGCCATTGTCCATGACAACCGGGCGTTTGACGATGGATTCTACTTGAAGAATCGCAGCCTGAGGGTAGTTGATAATGCCCATCGACTGAACAGACCCGAACGAACCTGTGTTGTTGACGGTAAACGTGCCTCCCTGCATGTCATCTGCTGAGAGTTTTCCGTCTCTTACTTTTTTGGCAAGACCGGTAATTTCTTTCGCAATGCCTTTAATTGTTTTTTCATCAGCGTTTTTAATCACCGGAACAAATAAAGAATCCTCTGTGGCAACTGCAATTGAAATATTGATATCCTTTTTCTGAATAATTTTGTCGCCCGCCCACATGCTATTCATTTGCGGGAATTCTTTTAACGCCTGAGCGACCGCTTTTACAAAAAAGGCGAAGAACGTTAAATTAAAGCCCTCTGTCTTCTTAAAGGAATCTTTTATACTGTTGCGATATGCAACCATATTTGTGACGTCGACTTCCATCATCGTCCAAGCATGCGGAATTTCTGTTTTGCTTCGCTTCATATTGGAAGCAATTGCTTTTCTTACACCTGTGACAGGGATTTCTTTATCACCGGCTGCAGACGCAGGATATGACGTCTCTTCTTTTGGCTCAGGTTTTGATGCAGACTTCGGTGCAGGAGCTGCTGTTTTCGGCTCCTCAGCCTTCTGTTCTTGTACGCCGCCTGTTTCAATTAAGCGCTGAATATCTTTTCGTGTGATGCGCCCGCCGGCACCTGTTCCTGTTACTTGATCGAGGTCAATGCCGTGCTCTCCGGCCAAACGGAGTACAGCTGGCGAGTAGCGCTTTTTATTGGGCTGATCAGCTGCTTCGGCACTTTTTGCAGCAGGCGTCTCAGCGGCTTTTGAAGCAGCTGGCTGTTCTTGTTTTTGTTCAGCCGGATTCGCGCCTTCTGTTTCAATTTTGCAAATCACTTCTCCGACTTGCAAGGTTTGGCCTTCTTCTCCCACAAGCTCTGTTATCGTACCAGTAAAAGAAGACGGAACCTCTGCATTTACCTTATCTGTCATGACTTCCGCGATTGGATCGTATTTGTTCACTTTATCACCGGGGGCGACAAGCCATTTGCTGATCGTCCCCTCTGTTACGCTTTCTCCAAGCTGCGGCATCGTCATTTGTTCAATTGCCATGATTGTATCCTCCCTTACGTCTTTAAAACTCCGCTAATTCTCTCATCGCCGCTTCCACTTTATCAGGATTGACCATAAAGTATTTTTCCATTGTCGGCGCATAAGGCATAGCCGGAATATCAGGACCTGCAAGCCGTTTGATCGGCGCGTCTAAGTCGAACAGACAATGCTCGGATATAATTGCGGCTACTTCGCTCATGATGCTGCCTTCTTTTGTATCTTCTGTGACCAAAAGAACCTTTCCAGTTTTGGACGCAGCTTCGATGATGGCTTCTTTATCAAGCGGGTAAACTGTTCTTAAATCCACCACATGCGCTGAAATGCCATCTTTTTCGAGACGTTCTGCAGCTTGTAAGGCGAAGTGGACACACAGACCGTATGTGATCACTGTGATGTCGTCGCCTTCCCTTTTTACGTCCGCCTTGCCGATTGGCAGGACATAATCATCAGCCGGAACCTCTCCCTTTATCAGACGGTATGCGCGCTTGTGCTCAAAAAACAGCACGGGGTCTTCGTCACGAACTGCGGCTTTTAAGAGCCCTTTCGCGTCATATGGTGTTGATGGCATGACAATTTTCAGTCCGGGCTGGTTGGCGAAAATTGCTTCGACTGATTGAGAATGATACAGGGCTCCGTGCACGCCTCCGCCGTATGGCGCTCTGACGACAATCGGACAGCTCCAGTCATTGTTGCTGCGGTAGCGGATTTTAGCCGCTTCAGAAATAATTTGGTTGACTGCCGGCATAATGAAATCAGCAAACTGCATTTCAGCAATCGGTCTCATTCCGTACATTGCCGCTCCGATACCGACTCCTGCGATCGCAGATTCAGCAAGCGGCGTATCCATAACGCGCTCTTCCCCAAATTGTTCATAGAGTCCCGCTGTCGCTTTAAACACACCGCCTTTTCTTCCTACATCTTCCCCAAGGACGAAAACGCGAGAATCTCGTTCCATTTCTTCTTTCATCGCCAAATTGATTGCATCAATATATGACATTACTGACATTTGTTCTTCCTCCCTACTTCGCATACACATAATCAAGCGCTGACTCAGGAGCTGCATATGGGGCGTTCTCCGCTTCATCCGTCGCTTCATTTACGATTGCCATAATTTCATCCAGCATGGTTTGTTCTATCTCATCGGACAACAGGCCTGTTTCCTTTAAGTAAGCTTGATAAGTAAGCAGGGGATCACTTTTTTTCGCTTCCTCTACTTCTTCACGGCCTCTGTAGCTGCTGTCATCGTCATCACTGGAATGTGGTGTAAGGCGGTAAGAAATCGTTTCAATTAATGTCGGGCCTTCTCCTCTGCGTGCCCTTTCGCGTGCTTCTTTAACCGCTTGATAAACTTCCAGCGGATCATTTCCATTCACAGTTACGCCAGGCATCCCATAGCCTATGGCACGGTCGGAAATGTTCTCACATGCGACTTGCTTATCGTAAGGCACTGAGATTGCGTATTTGTTGTTTTCACACATAAAAATAACCGGCAGCTTATGGACAGCGGCAAAGTTTGCCCCTTCATGGAAATCGCCTTGGTTTGAAGACCCTTCCCCGAATGTAACAAAGGCTGCGATATCCTTTTTCTCCATACGTCCCGCAAGCGCAATACCGACTGCGTGCGGCACTTGCGTTGTAACCGGAGATGATCCCGTCACAATGCGGTTTTTCTTTTGTCCGAAATGTCCTGGCATCTGGCGGCCTCCTGAGTTCGGATCTGCTGCTTTTGCAAACCCGGACATCATTAAGTCCTTTGCTGTCATGCCAAACGCGAGCACGACACCCATGTCTCTGTAGTACGGCAATACATAATCCATTTCACGGTCAAGTGCGAAAGCCGCTCCTACCTGTGCTGCTTCCTGTCCTTGACAAGAGATTACAAATGGAATTTTGCCAGAACGGTTTAACAGCCACATTCTTTCATCGATTTTTCTTGCTAACAGCATGGTTCTATACATATCAACGGCTTCCTGATCAGTCAGCCCTAGTGCTTGATGTCGGTTTATACTCATTCAAGCCCCTCCTTTATGCTTTTAAAAATGAATGGCTTTGCCATCTGCGGCAAGCGCTGCTTCTCCAATTGCTTCAGAAAGCGTTGGATGCGGGTGAATCGTTTGCCCGACCTCCCACGGCGTTGCGTCCAGCACTTTGGCAAGACCCGCTTCAGAAATCATGTCGGTGACATGCGGGCCGATCATATGAACGCCGAGAATATCATCTGTATCTCGGTCCGCCACGATTTTGACAAAACCGTCGCTTTCACCGTATACAAGCGCTTTTCCAATCGCCATAAATGGGAACTTGCCGATTTTGACATTATGCCCGTTCGCCTTTGCTTCGTCTTCTGTTAAGCCGACACTGGCAGCTTCAGGGCTTGAGTAAATGCACTTCGGCACAAGCGTCGGATCAAGCGGATGCGGATTGAGACCTGCAAAATGCTCAACAGCAATAATTCCCTCATGTGAAGCAACGTGAGCTAACTGCAGGCCACCGATTACGTCTCCGATTGCATAAATATGAGATTCCTTCGTTTGGCAGCTTTCATTGACTGAAATCATGCCATTTTCAGTAACAATATCGGTGTTCTCTAGGCCGATGCCTTCGATATTTGTCTGTCTGCCGATGGAAACAAGCATTTTCTCAGCAGAGTAGGTAACGGTTTCTCCGTCTTTTTCCGCTTGTATGCTGATATCGTCTGATGTTTTTGTCATTGTGTCAGGCAGCACTTTTGCCCCTGTTATGAACTGGATGCCTTTTTTCTTAAGAAGACTTTCCATTTCTTTTGAAATCTCTAGATCTTCAGTCGGCAATATGCGATCCGCGTATTCAATAACCGTTACCTTCACACCAAAATCATGAAGCATAGACGCCCATTCGATACCGATAACCCCTCCGCCGACAATGATGATTGATTGTGGCAGCTCCTCCATTTGGAGCGCCTCATCTGAAGTCAGTACAGACTTACCGTCCGCTTCAAGACCCGGAAGCATTCTCGGTCTTGATCCTGTTGCAATGATCACTTGTTTCGGGATCAGCATGTCATTTTCTTCGCCATTTCCCCGCTCAACAGAAATTGTTCCCGGCAGCGGAGAGAAGATTGACGGTCCAAGAATACGTCCATATCCGGTGTACACGTCAATTTTTCCTTTTTTCATTAAATGATTTACACCCGCTGCAAGCTTATCAACAACGGCTTGCTTACGCTGCTGCACTTTTTCAAAGTTGAGGGACACGCCAGCCGTTTCCACTCCGAATTGATCGGCTTCACGAGCTGTCCGGTATACCTCTGCGCTTCTAAGCAGCGCTTTACTCGGGATACAGCCTTTATGCAGACATGTTCCCCCGAGTTTTTCCTTTTCCACAACGGCTGTTTTTAAGCCGAGCTGAGCGGCTCTGATGGCCGCAACATAACCGCCGGTACCGCCGCCCAGAATGACTACGTCATACTCAGTTGCCATGGTGACTCACTCCTGTCTGTCTATTCAATACGATATTGTTTGGATTGCTCTTCGCCCTGCAATACTCTTAGCGCCCCTTGGGCAAGAGACTGCAGTTCATTTTCACCCGGATAAACTAAAACGTCTGAAATCCAATCTATGTATGATCTGATAGCAGAAACAAAGCTTTTTCCGTACGCAAGGCCTCCCGTCAGCACAATCGCTTCAACTTCGCCTTTTAACGCCGCGCTGGCTGCCCCGATTTCCTTTGCTACCTGATATGCCATGGCATCATAAATGAAGCGGGCTTTTTCATCGCCCCCTTGAATCATCTGTTCCACTTTTACTGCATCATTTGTACCGAGATAGCCTAAAAGTCCGCCGGTGCCAACAAGCTTTTTCATGATTTCTTCTTTTGTATATTCCCCTGAAAAACATAGATCAACAAGATCTCCCGCAGGCACTGTTCCTGCTCGTTCAGGACTGAATGGTCCCTCGCCGTGCAGGCCGTTATTGACATCCACCACTCGCCCGCGGTCATGGACGCCAATTGTAATACCTCCGCCCATATGGGTAATAATCATTTTCATGTTCTCATATCGTTTGCCAAGGGAGGCTGCCGCTTTACGAGCGACAGCTTTTTGGTTTAACGCATGGAAAATGCTTTTCCTTTCAATTTCAGGCATGCCTGAAACTTTCGCAAGCACTGACATTTCGTCTACGACAACAGGGTCGACGATATACGAAGGGATATTCAGGCCGTCAGCGATTTCCCGCGCGATAATGCCGCCGAGATTAGAAGCATGCTGACCGGCGTAGCCGCTTTTCAAATCCTCAATCATCTCATCATTCACTACGTAGGTCCCGCCTTCAATTGGCCGGAGAAGGCCGCCTCTTGCGCAGACTGCATCAAACTTTGAAATATTGATTCCCTGTTCATGAAGCGTTTCGAGAATATGGTTTTTACGAAATTCATACTGATCAATAATTCGGTCAAATCGCTGCAGCTCTTCTATGTTGTGTCTCAATGTTTTTTCAAAAATGCTTCTTTCGTTATGAAAAACACCGATTTTCGTTGAAGTTGAGCCTGGATTAATTGTGAGAATGCGTTTTTCGTCATGTAGCACTTTCATAACCTCCAGATCAATTTCTTAACGTCTGCTTAATACACTGTGGCCGTTTTGCAAAAACTGGCTTCTTGAGCGGCGCATGCGTTCAATCCGTTCCTCTGCTAAGCGGTCAGCCGCTAAATATGCAGGAATGCCGTCACGCTGAGAAATCTCAAGTACACGCTCGATATTGCCGTAAATGCCTTCAACTTTTTTCAATGCACGTTCTGCATTATAGCCGTAAAGCTCATCTGCCACGTTGATGACACCACCCGCGTTAATCACGTAATCCGGTGCATAAACGATGCCCATTTCGTGAATTTGATCACCATGGCGTGTCTCTTTTAATTGGTTGTTAGCCGCACCTGCGATCACTTTCGCCTTCAGCTGTTTAATGGTATCGTCGTTAATAGTCGCACCAAGGGCACACGGCGCATAAATATCGCAGTCTTGTGAATAAATGTCATCAGGATCTACCGCACGGGCGCCAAAATCTTCAACTGCACGCTGTACAGATTGTTTGTTGATATCCGTAACGATTAAGTTTGCTCCTTCTTCATGCAGGTGGCGGCAAAGGTTATAGGCTACGTTCCCAACACCCTGTACAGCAATGGTTTTTCCTTCAAGAGAGTCGGTTCCGAAAGCAGCTTTAGCTGCTGCCTTCATTCCTCTGTACACCCCGTACGCTGTGACTGGGGACGGATTTCCAGAAGAGCCGAAAGCAGGAGAAATCCCTGTGACATAGTCTGTCTCATCATGAATGATATCCATATCCTCGACCGTTGTGCCCACATCTTCAGCCGTGATGTATCTGCCGTTCAGCCCTTGAATATAGCGGCCAAACGCGCGGAACATTTCTTCATTTTTGTCTTTGCGCGGATCGCCGATAATGACTGTTTTTCCGCCGCCAAGGTTTAAGCCGGCCGCCGCGTTTTTATAGGTCATGCCTCTAGCCAATCTGAGCGCATCTTCAATTGCCGCTTCTTCATTTTCATATGTCCACATTCTCGTTCCGCCAAGCGCCGGACCAAGCGTTGTATCATGAATCGCGATAATCGCTTTTAATCCAGATTGTTCATCCTGGCAGAATACCAATTGTTCGTAATCGTATTTCTCCATATATTTAAAAAGTTCCATGTTCGTTCCTCCTAATGTGTGTATTCTTCAGATGCGCATATTGCCAGCGCAATGGAATACAGTTTATTTTCAGCAGAGTCCGCTCTGCTTGTTAAAGCAATCGGTGCTTTTGCTCCTGTAATGACAGCCGCCACGCTGGCCTTGGCAAAATAAATCAGTGATTTATATAAAATATTGCCGGCCTCAATTGTTGGGACGAGAAGGATATCTGCGTTGCCCGCTACGTCTCCCGAAATTTTTTTCTGAGCCGCGGCAATTTGTGAAACTGCGTTATCCAAAGCAAGCGGTCCATCAACAATGCAGCCTTTGATCTGTCCCCTTTTGTACATTTGAGCTAGAGCAGCTGCATTCACGGTTGCTTCCATTTTTGGGTTCACCGTTTCGACCGCTGCAAGGGCAGCTGCTTTTGGCATATTGTTCCCCACTGCATGGGCCACATGAACGGCATTTTGCAAAATCTGCCGAAGCTCTTCCAGCGAAGGAGCAATATTCATTGCCGAATCTGTCACAAACATCAGCCGGTCAAAATCCGGTATATCGAATACAGCCACGTGAGAAAGGACACTTGCTGACCGAAGCCCCTCCTGTCTGTTCAATACCGCTTTAAGCAAAACAGAAGTCGGCACATTGCCTTTCATTAAAACGTCCGCTGTTTTATGATGCACAGCACGAACCGCTAATTTCGCCGATTCCTCAGGAGTATCGGCATGGACGATTTCCACTTGATGCCCTTGCATGAATGATGTCAGCTCGTTCAGTTTTGTGCTGTCGCCCGTTAACAAGAAACGGGCAGATAGGTGCTCGGCTGCCAGCTTTACAGCCCGGATCACTTCCTCATCCTCAGCATGAGCAACCGCAATGGTCTTATTTTTGTGTATCGACGCTTTGCCGATTAAATCTTTCAGCTTCATCTGTTACCACCTTTCTTGTTTCGACTCCGCCTTTTATTATGCAAGTTCCATGCCAGCTCTTAAGGGTGCTGTCATACCAGGTATATTGAAACATTCGTGCAGATGTTTGCGTTTATTCTGCAAATTATTGCATGCCTTCATTTGCAAGGCCATATTTATCCATTTTGTAATATAAGTTCCGAATGCTGACACCGAGAGCTTTTGCTGTTTTTGTCCGGTTAAAATGATGCTTTTCAAGCGTTTGCTGGATCAAATGTGCTTCAAATTTTTCTACTGCGACAGACAGCTTTTCGCCTTCAATATCCGGAAAATCAAAACCTGTTCCCTGGTCTGTGTCATTTTCTTTTTGCTCAAGTTCGAATACAGGCAAGTGATCTTTTTCAATCCATTCCATATGCGGATTCAGAAAAATCATGGCTCGTCCAAGGACATTTTCAAGCTCCCGGACATTCCCAGGCCAATGGTAGGCAGATAAGGCGCGCAAGGCTTGCTGTGAGAGCCCTTTTACATTCCTGCCGTAATCCCGGTTGATCTTTTGGATAAGTCTGACGCTCAGTGCTTCAATGTCCTCCAACCGCTGACGCAAAGGCGGGATGGAGATCGGATAGCGGTTGATCCGGTAATACAGGTCTTCCCGGAACGTTCCGTCCGCCATCGCCTTTTCAATATTTACATTTGTCGCCGCGATCACTCTGACGTTGACAGGGATCGCTTTCGTGCCGCCCACTCTGACGATTTCCTTTTCTTGAAGGACGCGTAGCAATTTGGCCTGCATATTTTGTGTCAGCTCACCGATTTCATCTAAGAAAATACTGCCGTTATTTGCTTCCTCAAATAAACCCTTTTTACCGCCGCGCTTCGCTCCTGAAAACGCGCCATCCTCATAGCCGAACAATTCTGATTCGAGCAGGTTTTCAGAAAGGGCTGCACAATTCACGCGAATAAATTTATTGTATTTCCGGTCACTTTCGTTATGGATGGCATGGGCGAACAGTTCTTTTCCTGTTCCTGATTCCCCGCGCAGCAAGATGGTTGCCGGTGTTTTCGCACCGAGCTTCGCCTGCTCAAGCGCAACCAGCATTTGCTCGCTTTTGCCGATAATGTCGTCAAACGTGTATTTCGCTTCAAGCGTGCGAATAATTTGTCTGGCGCGATTAAGCTCCGCTGTCAGCATTTTAATTTCGGAAACATCGTGAATCACGCCGACGCTGCCTTTCAAAATCCCGTCCACAATCACCGGTGCTACATTAACGATGACCTCTTTTTCATTCGGGCCGACCTTCATTCTGACACCGCGGACAGGACGTCTTGTTTCAAGCACCTTTAAATGCATGCTTTCGCCTTCGGAAATATCAGTGTTTGCAGGCTTGCCGATGACTTCTTTTTCAGAAAGCCCCGTCATTTTCGTATACGCTTTATTGATTAGCAGGCCGATGCCGTTTTCATCAACGACAGAAATCGCCTCATCGGAGGATTGAATAATCGCCTCCAGCATCGTACGGACCTGCTTTAAGTTGGTCACTTCCTCTGCCAGCTCGACCGCATCAGTGATATCTTTAAACACACAAAGAGCCCCGAGCAGACGTCCGCCTTCATCAATAATCGGCAGCCTTGTGGTCACAATTTGCAAATGATCGCCTAACAGCTGCTTCTGGTTGTATTCAGGCACTCTTGTTTTTAAAATCCGCGGCATCTTAGTGCTCGGAATCACTTCTTTTATTGGGCGCCCAATGACTTCCTCACGTTTTTTCCCGACCATTTTTTCGGCCATATGGTTAAAGAGAATGATTTCTTCATTGATATCAATAAAAATCATTCCATCATGGGTGGAATTAAAAATTCTGTCATATTTATAGGTTTGCTCTTTTAGCATTTGAATCAGGTGCTGCTTTTCTTCCATCAGCTGAAAAACGATGTATGCCATTTTTCCCGGCATGACAATGGTATCTTCATGCTTTCTTTGAAGGAGCTCGTCAAACACGGCTTGATCGCCGGTAGTATGAATGACGATATCCGGTTTTTGTTGTATGTAAGGTTTCCAATCAGATGAAACGGCAATCCCATACTGTTCTGCTTCTTTCAATCCCGGCGCCTCGGAGTCTTTGTCAACTACGGCAATTATATCTATGATGGCTGTTTTAATCAGAATATGTAATAACGCCGTTCCCCTTTTGCCGGCACCTACTATCAGTACCTTTTGCATCCCGATACCCCTTTGTATGAAAAAATTTGCATACCTATTTATTCCGTTGCAATAATTTGCACAACCCTATGTTACCACGTTTTCTTCTCTTGACAAAATATTTTTTCCGCTGGACAATAAAGGAAATGAAAAGATAAAGGGGTTTTCTGAAGATGAGCCGACTTCTTGCGCTTTTAATATTAGTCATCCCCGGGGCTATTTCTGCTTTAGGCATTAAACTGATGAGAGATACACTTTTCGGTCATACAATCAAGCCATTTTCAGCTCTTTGGCTCCAAGGGTTGTCAGGATTCATCTTTTTTGCGATCGGCCTCTATGTGCTGGCCGGGTTCATTTTATACAGAGACAGAAAACGCAATCAAGTCAGCCCGCGATTCAGAAAACGATAGCTGAAAAAAAGCCGGAGAATGCTCCGGCTTTTTTTGTTGCATTATTCGTCAGGCAAAACGGTCTTGGCAATCGTTTTATCTAACGCTTCATAGTCATAATAAGAAATCGTATCGTACAGTTCTTTTCGTGTCTGCATATCATGAAGTCCTTCTTTTTGTGAGCCGTGCTCCTTCATCAAACCAAACATCCGCTCACAAGCTTTTGCCGCCGCTCGAAGCGAGGTGACAGGATATATCACCATGTGAAACCCCATATCTTCGAATTCATCGGCACGATAATATGGCGTTTTCCCAAATTCAGTCATATTCGCAAGGAGCGGAACGGGGATACGCTCAGCAAACTGGCGGAATTCATTCTCCGCCTGTAGCGCTTCCGGGAAAATTGCGTCCGCTCCCGCCTCAATGTAAGCCTCTGAACGTTTTATTGCGGCAGCAAGCCCTTCCTGCGCCCTGGCATCAGTACGGGCAACAACAATAAGGGAGGGTGCCGCTTGTTTAATGGCTTTTATTTTTTGCGCCATTTCCTTTATCGGAACTAGCTGTTTGCCATTTAAATGTCCGCATTTTTTTGGGAGCTGCTGGTCTTCTATTTGAACGGCTGCTACCCTTGCTTCAAGCATCTCCCGGGCTGTTCGGGCGGCATTTAAGACACCGCCAAATCCCGTATCGATATCCACAAGCAGAGGCAGATCAGCTGCACGCACAAGATCTTTGGCCCGTTCAGCTATCTCTGCCGATGTGATGATCCCTAAATCAGGCAGCCCCCTGCTGGCTGTATAGGCAGCACCGGACAAATAAATAGCAGAAAAACCGGCTTCTTTCGCAAGCAAAGCGGCCATCCCGTCATGGGCGCCGGGAATTTGAAGAATGTCCGGTGCTGACATCAGCTTGCGGAAACGCCCGGCAAGCTCCTCTTGTGACGATTGCTTATTGACGATCCACGACATGAAACAAATCCCCCTTTTACATGCAGAACATGTCTACGAATTCATTTACGCGCATCGTTTGTAATGTCTCATAGCTGGTACAGCGCTCATAAATGTGTTTGTGCTGTTTATCAGGAAAATGGGTTTTGAGATTGTCAGAAAACTTTTCCAGCAGTTTCGGCACTGCTTCCTCTCTTCGAAAACGATGGCCGAGGGGAAACTCACATTCCACCATTTCCGTGCTCGTTCCGTCTTTAAAATGAACCTGAACGGCATTTGAGATGGAACGTTTATCAGGTTTTAAATAATCCTCGGTATATGTTTTATTTTCAGTCACTTCCATTTTATCACGAAGTTTATCTATCCTCGGATCACTCGCTGTTTCAGCTTCATAATGCTGTGCGGTGATATCACCAAAAAGCAAACCGATTGCTGTAATGTATTGGAGGCAGTGATCACGGTCTGCCGGATTGTGGAGCGGGCCTTTTTTATCAATGATTCGGATAGCTGATTCATGCGTTCTGATGACAACTCGGTCAATCTCGTCAATCCGGTTCTTTACCTGCGGGTGAAGAATGACGGCGGACTCCGCCGCTGTCTGGGCGTGAAATTCCGCAGGATAAGACACTTTAAATAACACATTTTCCATGACATAAGCGTCGAGCGGACGGGCAAGCTTGATCTCTTTCTTATTGAATAAAACGTCTTGGAACCCCCAACCCGGTGCACTCAAGGCTGTCGGATAACCCATTTCCCCTTTTAACGACATCAGCGCCAAATGAACACCTCTGCTCGTTGCATCTCCTGCCGCCCATGATTTACGCGAGCCTGTATTCGGTGAATGGCGGTATGTCCTCAATGCTGCATTGTCAATCCATGCATTCGAAAGCGCATTTTTGATTTCTTCTCTTCCGCCGCCCAAAAGCTTTGCTGCAACAGCAGTTGTCGCAACTTTGACAAACAGCACATGGTCAAGGCCAACTCGATTTAAGCTGTTTTCTAACGCCAGCACACCTTGGATCTCGTGTGCTTTGATCATCATCTCAAGTACGTCGCGTACCGTTAACGGCTCTTTTCCTTCAGACAGCCTCACTCTTGATACATAATCAGCAGCGGCAAGGATTCCTCCCAAGTTATCGGATGGATGCCCCCACTCCGCCGCCAGCCACGTATCGTTGTAATCGAGCCAGCGAATCATGCAGCCAATATTAAACGCTGCCCTCACAGGATCGAGAACATATGACGTTCCCGGCACTTTGCTTCCATTCGGCACAGTCGTTCCTGGAACAATCGGGCCAAGCAGCTTTGTGCATTCCGGATACCGTAGCGCCAAGATTCCGCAGCCCAGGGTATCCAGCAATACATGCCCCGCTGTTGTATACGCTTCGGCACTAGTAATCTCTTTCTCAAGCACATAGTCTGTGATTTCTTCGATAACACGATCCGTTTTCGGCATTCTACCAGCTCCTTTCATGATTTTGTTTGATATCGCGGGCCCATGTAACTGACACGGGGACGGAAGAGCCGATTATTGGCATGCTGTTCGATCACATGGGCGCATAAACCGGACGTTCTCGCGCTGAAAAAGATCGGCGTATATAAAGGAATCGGTATGCCGAGCATCCAATACACTGGGGCAGCATAGTAATCCAAATTCGGGTAAAGCCCTTTTTCCTTCTCCATCAGCCGCTCACCCGCTTCGCACATCTCATATAAACGATGGTCACCGGCTTTATCGCATAATTGCTGCAGCGCCTCTTTCATCATGAGTGCTCTCGGGTCCATTTTTTTCATATACACCCGGTGGCCGAAGCCCATGATTTTTTCTTTTCTTTTCAGTTTTGTTTGCAAAAGCTGCTCAAAATCAGATGTCGTTTTTGCCTCCAAAAGCAAATACATCACAGCTTCGTTTGCTCCTCCGTGAAGATTCCCTTTCAGGGAAGCGACAGCCCCAGTCAAAGCCCCATAAAGATCTGAATGTGTAGATGCAATGACCCTGGCCGCAAAGGTTGAATTCGGCATCTCATGCTCACTGTACAGGACGAGCGACCGGTCAAAAATCTGTTCTTCCAATGAAGACGGCAATTTCCCTGTCATCATGTAGAGAAAATTCGCACTGTAGGATAGGGTTTGAAGCGGAAGAATCGGTTCTTTCTTATTAATGATCCTGTAGCTGGCAGCAGTGAGGGCAGGCATTTTCCCAAGAAGCTGATAGGCGCGTTCTTTGTTTGCGGAAGGAGACCGATCATCAATTTGCCGATCATAGCCAGCAAGTGCCGACAGGCCGGTACGCAGACCATCCATTGGATGAGTGTCCTCAGGGAGCAGCTCAAGCAGACGGAGATGATCAGCAGGCAGGCTTGAGGCACTGTTTATTTTACGTTCCAGCGTTTCCATTTCACTTTCTTCTGGCAGCCTGCCCTCCAGCAATAAATGGACAAGCTCCAGATAGCTTTTTGTTTCAGAAAGTTCTATTAAATCATAGCCTCTTATCAAAATCTGGCTGGACTGCGTGTCAAGATAAGAAATATGAGTTTCTGCCGCAATCACACCGTCCAACCCTGGAGAATAATGCTGTTTCTCCTCCATATCCTCAACCTCCGTTTTTGCGTTTTTTGTCTATCAGGTTCCGCCAAGCAAATACTTGGAAATAATCAGTCTTTGAATCTCGTTCGTCCCTTCATAAATTTGCGTCACCTTTGCATCGCGAAGCAGGCGCTCAACTGGATAATCCTTCATATAGCCATATCCCCCATAAATTTGAACGGCGTCTAACGCCGCCTTTACGGCTGCATCGGAAGCAAATTGTTTAGCCATAGACGCTTCTTTTCCACAGTTTAGGCCGCGGTTATGAAGGTCTGCAGCGTGGTAGACAAGATGTCTTGCCGCCTCAGCTCTAGTCGCCATATCAGCCAGCTTAAATGATATGCCTTGATTGGCTGCAATCGGCCTTCCAAATTGCACTCGCTGCTTCGCATAATCAACGGCATGCTCAAGAGCCGCCTCTGCAATTCCGAGGGCCTGTGCCGCAATGCCGATCCGGCCGACATTTAAATTCGCCATGGCAATGTGAAAGCCATCCCCCTCTTTGCCAAGCAAATTGGCTTCAGGCACTTCTGCATTATCAAAAATCAGTTCCGTAGTATTGGAGCCATAAAGCCCCAGCTTTCTTTCTTTTTTTCCAACGGTAAAACCGGGTGTGTTTTTTTCAACAATAAAAGCCGAAATCCCGTGCCTGCCTTGATCTGGAGCTGTTAAAGCAAATGTGATATAGATATCAGCTGCTCCGCCATTCGTTATGAATATTTTCGATCCGTTTAATAGGTATTTGCCGTTCTTTTTGATTGCTGTTGTGCGGAGGCTCCCGGCATCCGACCCCGAGTGAGGCTCCGTTAGTGCAAATGCGCCCAAATGGTCTCCTGACGCGAGATTTGGTATATATTTCATCTTCTGTTCTTCGTTGCCGAAATACAGAATCGGATTCGTGCCGACTGAGGTATGAACGGAGAGAATCACGCCGACAGCCGCGCTGATTCTAGAAATCTCATGAATTGCCAAAATATAAGAAACAACGTCCGCTCCAGCACCGCCGTATTGTTCCGGCACCGGTATTCCCATCAGTCCGTGTTTACCCATTTTTTTGATCAGCTGAAAGGGAAATTCGTCCGTTTTCTCCATGATTTCCGCAGCGGGAGCAATTTCTTTTCGTGCAAAATCACGCACCATTTTTCGCATCATGACTTGCTCTTGGGTTACATGCAACTCGGCCACCCCCGGATGGAATAGACTTCAGGAAGTCTTCTCCTCATAGTCATAAAAACCGCGTCCGCTCTTTTTGCCAAGCCAGCCTGCTTTGACATACTTGCGGAGCAGCGGGCAAGGACGGTATTTGGAATCGCCAAGGCCTGAGTGAAGGACTTCCATAATTGATAAACACGTATCCAGTCCGATAAAATCCGCTAATGCAAGCGGACCCATCGGATGATTCATGCCCAGCTTCATCACTTCATCTATTGCCTCCGGCTTCGCCACTCCCTCATACACGCAATAGATGGCTTCATTAATCATTGGAAGAAGCACACGGTTGGAAACAAACCCAGGAAAATCATTGACTTCTACCGCTGTTTTCCCCATCTTTTCCGCTAATGCCATAACATCTAAGGCCGTTTCTTCTGATGTAGCCAAGCCTCGAATCACTTCTACCAGCTTCATTACAGGGACGGGATTCATAAAATGCATGCCAATAACCCGTTGAGGCCGGTTTGTTACAGCAGCGATTTCTGTAATAGGCAAGGAAGATGTATTGCTGGCCAAAATCGTATGAGGCGGGCAAATGCGATCAAGTGTTTTAAACATCTCAGTTTTTGCCGCCATGTTTTCTGCGATAGCCTCAATCACAATGTCCGCATGCTCTGCCTCCTCAAGCGTTTGAGAAATCGAAATGCGGTTGATTACGCTCTTCACTTCCGTCTCGGTCCTTTTTCCTTTCTCAGCATCACGGGCCAGCTGTTTCTTCAGCCGTTTCAATCCTGCCTCCGCGGCCTCTGGATTCACATCATACATCCGCACATAAAAGCCCGCGTCGGCGGCTGTTTGAGCAATTCCGCTCCCCATCTGACCTGCGCCAGCTACCATGATTTGTTTGATTTCCATTCAAATCCCCTTTTTCATCATGTTTTAATGAACCTGCACTAAGACGGCGTCTCCCTGTGCTGCCCCGCTGCAAATAGCGGCAACGCCCAGACCCCCTCCCCGTCGCTTTAATTCATAAACAAGCGTCATGAGAATTCTCGCACCGCTCGCGCCGATCGGGTGGCCGAGCGCGATCGCACCGCCATTCACATTTACTTTTTCAAGATCGAAACCTACGATTTTTTCACATGTCAAAACAACTGAAGCAAAAGCTTCATTTACTTCAAACAAGTCAATATCTTGGACAGTTAAACCATTCTTTTTCAGGAGCTTGTTAATAGCAAACCCTGGCGCTGCCGCCAGCTCGTGCGCTGGCATTCCCGTAGTTGAAAAACCAAGAATTGTAGCCAGAGGCCGTTTGCCAAGCTCAGCAGCTTTTTCCTCAGACATCAGCACGAACGCGCCGGCTCCGTCATTGACTCCAGGAGCATTGCCGGCTGTGATAGAACCGTCACTTGCATAAATCGGAGCAAGTTTTGCGAGCTGATCCAGACTTGTGTCACGGCGAATCGCTTCATCTTTATCAACAACGTTTGGTTTTCCTTTTCGACCGATCCAGTTGACGGGAACAATTTCATCCTGAAACTTCCCTTCATCGGCGGCCTTAGCTGCCCTTGCATGACTTCTCAACGCCCATTCGTCCTGCTCTCTTCGTGAGATTGCATATTCCTTGGCAGCTGTATTTCCGTGAACAGCCATGTGCACCTCGTCAAATGCGCACGTTAATCCGTCATACACCATTAAGTCCCTAAGCTCGCCGTCCCCCATCCGTGCTCCCCAGCGCCCGGCGGGAACGGCATACGGAATATTGCTCATGCTTTCCATCCCCCCCGCAACAAGTATGTCCGCATCCTGCGCCCGAATCATTTGATCACATAAAGTGACAGCGCGAAGGCCGGAAGCACAGACTTTATTCAGTGTTTCTGACGGCACACTCCAAGGCATTCCCGCCAGACGGGCAGCTTGACGGGAAGGTATCTGCCCTGAGCCGGCCTGGACAACCATGCCCATGACGTTTCCTTCTACATCATCTCCAGAGACTCCAGCCTGTTGCAGCGCCTCCTTCATCACAATGCCCCCAAGCTCAGCAGCTTTCACCTCTTTCAAAACTCCGCCGAATTTGCCAAATGGAGTTCTTGCAGCACTTACAATGACTGTTTTCCTCATGGTTTCACCTCATTCAGAAGATAGACAGCGCTTACAATTTCTAGTTGTCTTCTATGAATGTATGCTTTGAAACGGGCATGAATGAATGAAAAAAGAAGGCTGCGTCAAACAGCCTCCTTCTAACAACTATTCATTTTTCAGCAATGCCGAAGCCTTTTCTGGAAAGTCGGTAAACATGCCGTCTGCTCCCGCTTCAATGAGACGCTTCATATCTTCCGGACGATTGACTGTATACGGCCTTACCTTAATCAAACCGTTCCTCATTTTCTTCAGTACTTCATCTGTGACCCCTGGGCTGTTTAACTTCGGGTGATAGCCGGAAGCCGGAATAGACGCGATATATCGATCTGCCTGATAAAGCACATCTGAAGTTAATACTGCCCGTTCGATATGCGGTGCAAGCCGGGCGCACAGCGCCAAGCTGTCATGATTAAACGTGGATAGGATGACTCTGTCCTCTACATTAAATCGCTTCACTGCCTCCAGCACTTTTTCTTCCATTCCCTCATAGCGGATCACGCTGTTTTTTAATTCAATGTTGATGAGAAAATCCTTTTTTACCGCCCACGAGAGCACATCTTCTAGCAGCGGCACTTTTATATCGCTGTACGCTTGATCGTGACCAGCGGCCGCATTCGCAGTCTTTACCTCATCATAGGCTGTATCCTTCACGAATCCTTTAAGTGATGTCGTGCGATTAAGTCTTTCATCATGAATTACAACAATGCGTCCGTCTTTCGTCAGCTGTACATCAAGCTCTATCCCATCCGCTCCGGCTTCAATTCCTTTTTCAAATGCAAGCATTGTATTTTCGGGAAATTGACCTGATGCCCCCCGGTGGGCAAAAATCTTTGTCATCGTTTCACCTCAAACCCTAAAGTTTTCTCCATTATACTTATTTTGTCGGCTCCACTCTAGGATTAAGGCTGTATCAATCTACTGATCATAATAAGAATCAATGCCATTGACAATCGCATCTGCGGCCTTTTGCTGGTATTCTTCACTTCCCAGCTTGTCCGCGTCAGAGCTGTTCGTGATAAACCCAAGCTCCGCCAACACACTTGGCATTTGTGAATATGTAATGACGTAAAAGTCTGATTCTTTCACGCCCCTGTCTCTCGTTTGTAAGGAAGAAACGAGCTGTGACTGAATATCGGATGCCAGACGCCGGCTGTTCTCCCCTTCATAATCAGATTGAAAATACGTTTCTGTTCCTGAAGCTGAAGCAACCCCTGAATTCACATGAATGCTGACAAAAAGGTCAGCCTGATTGGCACTTGCCTTAGCCACTCTTTCCTCCAAGGTCAGAAAATGATCGTCAGACCGGGATGCAACAGGATTGGCTCCCTCCTCTTTTAGTTTGTCTGTCACATGCTCTGAGACAGCCAAATTAATATCCTTTTCAAAGAGCCCGTTTCCGACCGCTCCACTGTCTTCACCGCCGTGTCCGGCATCAATATACACTGTTTTCCCTTCTATCGGCTCTGCTGCCTGTGCACAAGGCGCGAGCGTCAAAGCCAATCCGCACAGCGCCAAGCTCCTCCATAACATTCTCAACTTACTCCCTCCGGTCACGAGTTCTTTCGCAGCTGAATATCTTCCAGCTGTAAAGTTCCATTATCCTTCTTTGTATATTTCACCAGGACATGTGTCTGATCTGGCAGTGATTCACATTCATCACGTTTATCCTTCGGAACTTGTATCATGGTTTCTTCTCCATTAAGAGAAACCGCAATCGTATGAGGATCAGCCGAGCCAATGTATTTTCCCTCTTCGGTAAACCTCGGCACTGAGTCATCCGCACTTGCAACACTGCACCCCGAAAGAAAGAGCGCAGTAAACAGCAAAAGAACCGTTTGTTTCACATGACCACCTCTTCCTGATGTTTGGCTTTTATCTTTGACCAGAATGGAGAATTTGTAAAGACAACGCGAATGCAGGCGAGCAAGTTCCATGATTTTCAAAAGGGCTATACGACCCGATCATTTCCTGTTGTTAGAAAGATAACGAGCAGATTTGTCTATGAGGATGGCTCTAATTGAGGCGCCAATTAGAAAAAATTAGCGGAAAGAAGCAACTTTTTATTCATTTTAAAAAATTTGAGAATAGGGTGAGCAAATCGTTTGACGGGTGGGTCAGCCAAGCGTAACCTTTTAAAGGATATTTACTTTATTGAAAGAAGTTAAAGCCATGAAAAAATTCGTTCTGCTGCTGGCGGCAGCTGTCATCACATGCTCCATCGGCCACCAAATCAGTGGCGGCTACAAAGGCCCCGAAAAAGAGCGGCCAAAACATCACTCTGCACTCAAGATATTCAGTCGGTAAAGCAGATCAATTGCATTAATTTTTACATATAGGCTAGAATATGTGCGAATCCAAACGAAAGAAGATGATCAAATGAATCCTAAGTATAAGCCACTTTTTGAACCATTTACGTTTAAAAGCGGCGTTACAATCAACAACCGGATCGCAGTAGCACCGATGACTCATTACGCTTCTAATGAAGACGGTACAATATCTGAAGCGGAGCTCGACTACATCATCCCCCGTTCAAAAGAGATGGGAATGGTGATTACAGCCTGCGCAAATGTTACACCGGACGGAAAAGCATTCCCCGGGCAGCCGGCCATCCATGACGATTCCAACATTCCAGGTTTAAAAAAGTTAGCACAAGCCATTCAGGCACAAGGCGCTAAAGCTGTTGTACAAATTCATCACGGCGGTATTGAGTGCCCGTCTGAGCTCGTTCCTCAACAGGATGTTGTGGGGCCAAGTGACGTGTTTGATAACGGCAAACAAATTGCTCGCGCATTAACAGAAGAAGAAGTGGAAAACATTGTGAAGGCGTTTGGAGAAGCGACAATACGCGCCATTGAAGCCGGCTTTGACGGTGTCGAAATTCACGGTGCAAACGGCTACTTAATTCAGCAGTTTTATTCTCCGAAAACCAACCAGCGCACGGATCGCTGGGGAGGAAGCGATGAAAAACGATTAGCCTTCCCGCTCGCTATTGTCGATGAAGTGAAAAAAGCCGCTTCAGAACATGCGAAGGGTGCATTCTTAGTCGGCTACCGCCTGTCTCCGGAAGAACCTGAGACACCGGGATTGACAATGACTGAAACTTATACGCTTGTTGATGCTTTAGGGGATAAAGAATTGGATTATCTTCATATCTCACTGATGGACGTGAACTCAAAAGCGCGCCGCGGTGCAGATCCGACTCGCACACGCATGGACTTATTGAATGAACGTGTCGGAAACAAAGTGCCGCTGATCGCCGTCGGTTCCATCCATTCCGCTGATGACGCGCTTGCCGTCATCGAAAACGGTATTCCACTGGTCGCTATGGGACGCGAAATTCTAGTTGACCCTAACTGGACGGTAAAAGTAAAAGAAGGCCGTGAAAAGCAAATCGAAACAGTGATCAAAGGCACAGATAAAGAAAAATATCATTTGCCTGAACCGCTATGGCAAGCAATTGTGAACACACAAGGCTGGGTGCCTTATAAAGATTAATGTGCAAAGACTGCCGAAACGATTCGGCAGTCTTTTTTCCCTTTATATAAATAGTTTGTGTACACATCTAAACAGCAAAAGAAAGAGCTCCCCACCAACTTCGAAAAGAAAATCCAGGAAAAACCCCTCACGCTTTCTTGCTTTTTTCTTTTTCATTCGTACGTCTCCTTTTTACATGAATACGCCTTACTTACGATTTTGCAGGAGAAAGGTTTCATTTTATAACGGACACATCTAGGGTCGATCATGCTTCGTGATCCTATAAGATGTATGAATGGACCAAGAGTGCAGGTAATACCGCCATTTGCTTTCCTTACTTTTCAAACCTATCCTTTACTATATGCGGATACTTAATATTCTTCTCCCATACTACAAATGTCCCCAAAACAAAACGCCTCCTATTTATCAGCGCAAACTAATAAATAAAAGACGTTTGATTTAATGACCACTTAATAAGCTCATGTTTAAGAAGCCTTATGCTCTAACCTCAGCTTATCCGCAACCATTGCAATGAATTCACTGTTGGTAGGTTTAGCTTTTGTCATGCTGACAGTATAACCAAACAACGAGGAAATGGAATCAATGTTTCCTCTGCTCCATGCCACTTCAATTGCATGGCGGATCGCTCTTTCTACACGGCTTGCGGTTGTGTTAAATTTTTTGGCGATGTCCGGATAGAGGACTTTTGTAATGCTGCCGAGCAATTCGATGTCATTGTATACCATTGAGATTGCTTCGCGCAGATAGAGATAGCCTTTAATATGGGCTGGGACGCCGATTTCATGGATAATGCTTGTGATGCTCGCGTCGAGATTTTTCTTCTTTGGTTCAGGCTGGCTGCTGCGTATAATACTGCTTTGCGATGATGGCGCACGATGCGTCACACTGCTGGCATTTCCGCTGACCTGGCGGATATGGCCGACAAGGTTTTCCATATCAAACGGTTTGAGAATAAAGTAGGACGCGCCTAAATCGACGGCCTTTTTCGTGACATCTTCCTGCCCAAAGGCTGTCAGCATAATGACATTCGGCTGTTTTTTCAGATCTGATTCCCTCAGCCTCTCTAAAACCGCAAGTCCGTCTAGATGCGGCATAATAATATCTAATACGAGCACATCGGGATCTTTTTCTTTAAACAGCGACAGGCATTCCTGTCCGTTATAAGCAACGCCGATCACTTCCATGTCTTCCTGTCCTTCTATATATTCACTTAACAGGCTTACCAGCTCTCGATTATCATCAGCAACACAAACTTTAATTTTCTCCACGTTTCTTCCTCCCCAAATGTAGTTAACAGGATTCACCCTTGCTACATGTTTACATTCGACAAAACCGCTATATACCCTCTAAAAAAATCATAATCACCAATATTAGTGGCATATCTTTGTTATTCTATGTTTTTCTCTGTTTTTCGACTAAAAATGAAATTTGACAAACAAGGAAACGTGAATTTGTCGAAAAATCTTCTTTTGTATATTTTACCGTATGTATTCTGAGAAGTGAAGAGGGATCAAAATAAAAAAACTGCCGGAAACTCCGGCAGTCAGCTTGCTTTTTCTTTTCCATAAATATCGATTCCTGCTTCTGACAGCATCCATTCAATATGAACACCGTAGCCGCTTGTCGGGTCATTTACAAATACATGGGTGACAGCACCGATCACTTTTCCATTTTGAATGATCGGGCTTCCGCTCATCCCCTGTACGATGCCTCCTGTTTCTTTCAACAGTCTTGGATCGGTAATTTTCAACACCATTCCTTTTGTCGCAGGGAATTTTTGCGGCGTTGTGCTGACGATTTCAATATCGAATTTTTCTACTTTGTCATCATCAATAACCGTTAAAATTTCAGCCGGCCCTTTTTTGACTTCGGTAGAAAACGCAATCGGCAATGCTTGATCTGATATGTTGTTTTGAATCGGCTGATGCAGTGTGCCGAAAATCCCAAACGGGCTGTTTCTGTTAATATCCCCGATCGTTTTGCGTTCTGAGGAAAATCGCGCCAGTTTTTCTCCCGGATTACCGCCTGTCCCTTTTTCAATTGATGTTACAGTGGATTTAACGATTTCTCCATTCTCCACTACAATTGGTTTCTTTGTGTCCATATCGGAAATCACGTGGCCAAGTGCTCCGTATTTTTTTGTTTTCGGTTCATAAAAGGTCATAGTGCCGATGCCAGCAGCAGAATCTCTGATATATAACCCGATTCTGTATTTGCCTTCTCCTTCATCCTTTTCTGGGATCAGCTTCGTTTTGATTTTCTGTTTATCACGTTTGATCAGTAAGTCTAAAGATTCACCAGTTTTCCCAGCCTTTTGAATAAATGGGGCTACATCATTCATTTTTTCAATTTTCTGTCCATTCATCTCAATAATGATGTCGCCCGCTTCAATTCCTGCCGTTTCTCCCGGAGATTTTTTGCCTTCACTTGTATTGATTTGATGAAATCCGACGACAAGAACACCGACGGAATGAAGTTTTACACCGATTGATTGTCCGCCAGGTATAACTTTTAAATCAGGAAGAACATGCACTTTTGTTTTTTTAATTGGAAATCCGGCAAGATCATATACCAATTCTGACTCACCTGATTTTTTGCCCGTCACCTTGATTTCATGCGGATCTTTCTTTACTGTAAACGCTTCTGAGGATTCTGATGTCTGAGCGTTTACCGATAAACTCGTTTCAATCGCTTGTGTTTGGGTTTCAAATACTCTCATTTGCGTTGGAATCAGTAAATATTCTTTTAGCGGTTTGCATAAACCTACACTTAATAACGAAACAAGGAGAATTAAACCTACTGCTTTTCTGATGTTATCGGGCATTCACTACTTCACTCTCCTCGCTCCTATCCCACACCTTCTTTATGACTTGCTGCTACATCATTTAATTTTGCCTTCTGACGGCTTATTTATAACTGTCATATGAAGAAAAACATTGGATATACTGATGAACGAATGGATGTGCACGAAAAAAATAAGCTGCGCTTCTCGCGCAGCTTACCCAGTTGTTTTGACTTGATCCGCTTGTTTTAAAAGTTCTTTCGCATGGCGTTTCGTTAAGTCGGTTACTTCGACACCTGCAATCATGCGCCCGATTTCCGCTACCTTTTCCTGCTTAGAGAGCGGCTTGACACGTGTCGTCGTTCTGCCGTCTTTTAACTCCTTCGCAATATAAAGATGCGTATCGGCCATGGCAGCCACCTGAGGCAGGTGTGTAATGCACAGCACTTGTGATCCTATTGACACCTTATGGATCTTCTCAGCAATTGCCTGTGCGACCCTGCCGCTTACACCGGTATCAACCTCGTCAAAAATGATCGATGTCACATCCTGTTGTGAGGAAAAAATGCTTTTTATGGCAAGCATCACCCGTGACAGCTCTCCACCTGAAGCGACTTTCGAAAGGGATTTCAGCGGCTCGCCTGTATTGGTTGAAATTAAAAACTTCACCAGGTCAATCCCTTGTTCAGTCAGCTGAACGGGCTGGCCGTTTACAAGCGGCGCCTCTTCATTGCGTGACGCTGTTCTGACCTTAAATTCCGTATCAAAAGTTGATTTTTCCATGTACAGGCTTTTTAATTCCCGATGAATCTCATCAGCCAGCTTTTTCGCCCATGTTTTTCGGATTTGTGACACATTTGCCGCTTCCACTGCGACATCTTTGCCGACGGAGTCAAGCTCCTTTTTCAAGCTTTGAAGGTGGCTGTCCCTGTTTTCAATTTGGTCAATCTCTTCTTCAATTTTAGAAGCATATTCCAAAATGTCTTCAACAGTGGCACCGTATTTTCGTTTCAGCTGTTTGATTTCATTAAGTCGCGTCTCAATATAGTTCAGGCGTTCCGGATCAAATTCAAGCTCATCCAGCATATTTCTCATCTGAAATGTGGCATCCTCAAGCAAATAGTAGGAGTTCGAAACACTTTCAGACATTTTTTTCAGCGGTTCGTTTATATCAGATATATCTTCAAGCTGCGCTGATGCCATTCCAACCCAGTCCAATCCGCCCTGCTCACTGCGAAGCGCGTTATATGCATTTTGCAGCGACTCATATATCTTCTCAAAGTTTGAAATTTGCTGGCGCTCTTCTTGGAGCTGTTCATCTTCGTTAAGCTCAAGCTTTGCCGATTCGATTTCTTCGAGCTGAAATTGAATAAGATCAAGACGATGGGCCATTTCCTGTTCGCTTTCAGAAAGCTGCTTAAGCTTTTTGAGCAGCTTCATATACCGCTGGTACCCTTCCTGATACGTTTTGAGCGCGCTTTCCACTTCGGCCCCGGCAAACTTGTCCAAAAGCTGGAGATGATTTTCGTCTTCCATTAACAGCTGGTTATCGTGCTGCCCGTGAATATCTAATAAAAGCCTGCCGATCTCTCTTAGCGAAGCAATCGTGACAAGCTTGCCATTGACACGGCAAACGCTTTTCCCGCTCGTGCTGATATCCCTTCTCATGACGATCATTTCGTCTGAAACGTCGATTCCCTGCTCAGCGCATACGCCTAAAACAGGATGGCCGCTCTCCAACAGAAACAGCCCTTCAAGTTCGGCTTTTGCTTCCCCATATCTAACAAATTCAGATGATCCGCGGCCTCCGACTAAAAGAGAAATGGCATCTATGATGATGGATTTGCCGGCTCCGGTTTCTCCTGTTAAAACCGTAAGCCCGCGTTCAAAAGAAACCGTCAGTTCCTCAATAATGGCAAAGTTTTTAATCGATAGTTCAGCTAACAAACAGCATTACACCTCTTATCTTTGTTAGATTTTCTGTTACAGCAGTTCAAGGAGCCTATTTTTTACGCCTTCTGTATCTTCAGGAGTCCGGCAAATAATTAAAATCGTATCATCTCCGCAAATGGTCCCCATCATTTCATCCCAGTCCAAATTGTCCATCAGCGCCCCGATTGCCTGGGCGTTGCCCGGCATCGTTTTCAGCACAATCATATGGCTTGCTGAGTCTATTTTCACAAATGCGTCCATCAATGCCCGCTTTAGCTTTGACAGCGGATTGAAACGCTGGTCCGCCGGAAGACTGTATTTGTAAGAACCATTATTCGTAGGCACTTTCACAAGGTGAAGTTCTTTAATATCCCGTGATACCGTGGCCTGCGTTACTTTGTATCCATCCTGCTTTAGCATGTCGACCAATTCATCCTGCGTTTCGATTTCATTGCTTGTAATGATCTCTCTGATTTTAATATGCCTCTGGCCTTTGTTCATGTAAGCACCTCTATTTCCAAGCTTATCTGTTCTTTTATGTTATATGATTCTCTGCACATTGTACATGAATGCAGAAAAAAGGAATAATAGCGCCCTATTATTCCGGTACATCTGCTTTTTTTTCTTTTAACGTCTTATGTGCTTCTTCTACAACGCGCATGATCTCTTCTTCCGGCAGCTCCTGGCCTTCCTGTCCCTCTCCCGGCCAATGCAAATGAAGGAGAAACTCAATATTTCCGTCTCCTCCCGTGATTGGAGAAAATGACAAGCCTTTACAGATATAGCCTTCAGCGGCAGAAAAACTGATCATTCGCTTGAGCACATCAGCATGCACTTTAGGATCTCTGACAATCCCTTTTTTGCCGACGGATTCCCGTCCCGCTTCAAACTGAGGCTTAACTAAAGCCATGCAGTCGCTGCCCGGTACGAGCAAAGTCCTTAGGACAGGCAGGATGAGCCGCAGTGAAATAAAGGACACATCAATTGTGGCAAACTCCGGCATGCCCTTTGTAAAGTCTGCCGGTGTTGCATAACGAAAGTTCGTCCGTTCCATCACGACGACCCGTTCATCCTGTCTAAGCTTCCATGCAAGCTGATTATAGCCTACATCCACAGCGTATGACTGTTTAGCTCCATTTTGCAAAGCGCAGTCCGTAAAACCGCCGGTGGAGGAGCCAATATCAATCATAATTTTATCTTTGACAGAGACGGGAAATTCCTTCAACGCTTTTTCGAGCTTTAAGCCGCCCCTGCTCACATACCTCAGCGGGTTTCCTTTGACAGTTAACGGAAGGTCGCGGTCAATTTTTTCTCCAGGCTTGTCCAAGCGGTTTTCGTTTGAATAGACGATCCCCGCCATAATGGCTCTTTTGGCTTTTTCACGCGTTTCCGCCAGCCCTCTTTCCACTAATAATACATCTAATCGTTCTTTCTTTGACGTCATGATCCAATTCCTTTGTGTGTCTTTGGCGGCATCAGTAATCTAATACGATTTGCCACCTGCTGTTTTGTCAGTCCAATTTCCTCAAGAAGCGCTGTTACACTTCCGTGTTCAATAAACCGATCAGGTATACCCATCCTGTCAATCGGAGTATGATATTCACCTTGATCATGAGCGAATTCTAAAATCGAGCTTCCGAAACCGCCTTCTAAGACCGCTTCTTCAATTGTTAAAATTGGCAAGCCTTCTTTTAGGATACTCTTCATCATCTTTTCATCAATCGGCTTAATAAAACGCGCATTCACAACGCGCACGGAAAGGCCTTCTTTCTGCAGCTCTTCGGCTGCTTCAATCGCCATTTCGATTGTTGTGCCGAATGTTAAGATGACAGCATCGTTCCCTGGACGCAGCACCTCCCACGTACCGATCGGAATCGTTTTCAACTGTTCATCCATTTTTACGCCGAGTCCGTTTCCGCGCGGAAAACGCATCGCTATCGGGCCTTCGTCATAGCTAAGTGCTGTATGAACCATGTGCTGGCCTTCATTTTCGTCTTTCGGCATCATTAAGACCATGTTTGGAATGTGGCGCATAAACGCAATATCAAACACGCCTTGATGTGTCTCTCCATCAGCGCCAACGAGTCCTGCACGGTCAATTCCAATAAACACATTGGCGTTTTGGCGGCAGATGTCATGAACAACTTGGTCATATGCCCTTTGCAGGAAGGTTGAGTAAATCGCCAAAAACGGCTTCATACCCTGCATTGCCATAGCTGCCGCCATCGTTGCGGCATGCTGTTCTGCGATTCCTACGTCGAACATCCGGTCAGGGAATTCCTTTGCGAAGCCTTCAAGCTTTGAACCGACAGGCATAGCCGGCGTAATGGCTACAATGCGTCCGTCCTCGCGCGCCATTCGCTGCACAGTTCCGCTGACAAGACCGCTCCACGAAGGAGCTGCGGCTTTCGGCTTTACAAAGTCACCGGTATTAATTTTATATGGTCCGGTACCATGCCATGTCCCAATCGTATCGGTCTCAGCCGGTTTGTACCCCTTCCCTTTTTTCGTAATGACGTGCAGAAGAACAGGGCCTTTCGTTTTTTTGGCGTATTGAAGATTCTCAATCAGCTCATGATAAGAATGTCCGTCCACTGGGCCCAAATACGTAAAACCGAGCTCCTCGAAAAACATTCCGGAGACGAGCATGTATTTCAGGCTGTCTTTGACCCGTTCCGCCGTGGCGGCAAGCTTGCCCCCAACTGCCGGAATCTTTTTAAATAAGTATTCAAGCTCATCTTTGACCCACTGGTATTTCCCCGCAGTGCGGAGCCGTCCGAGCATAGAGTGAATGGCACCGACGTTTGGCGCAATACTCATTTCATTATCATTAAGGATGACAATCATGTCTTTTTTCTCGTCGCCGATGTGGTTAAGGGCTTCGAGCGCCATACCGCCAGTCAGCGCGCCGTCACCAATGATCGGAATAATATATTCATCCGTTCCTTTAATATCACGGGCAGCTGCCATTCCCATCGCGCCTGACAGAGAAGTCGAGCTGTGCCCGGTTTCCCAAACATCGTGCTCGCTTTCACTCCGCTTTGGAAATCCGCAAAGCCCTTTGTACTGGCGAAGCGTCGCAAATTCTTTTCCGCGTCCTGTCAGCAGCTTATGGACATACGACTGATGGCCTACATCCCATAAAAATTTGTCTTTCGGGCTGTTAAATTCCTTATGCAGGGCAACAGTAAGCTCTACGACACCTAAGTTTGGGCCGATGTGGCCGCCGGAAGCGGATAAACTTGTAATTAAAAACTGACGGATTTCATCACTTAATTTCTCTAATTCATCAATGGACATGTTTTTTAAAAACGACGGGTCCTGTATTGATAAAAGATCCAAAGCGGATCAACTCACTTTCAGCATGAATTTCTGCAATGATACATGTCTTTTGCATGCCGAGCTGACAATAATCTCAGACATAAAAAAAGACAAACGCGCTTTTCCTTTTCATTTTTCATATAAACTGCTTACATTTTACCATATCTCGTGCAGCCGCTTCAAATTAGGATCGTTTTAGTGATCTCTTGCCGCAATTAAATCACAAAGCTCATATAAAAGGTCTTTTTGAAGAGAGAGTCCGCCGATCAATCGCTTCGCCTCTTTTATATGAACATCCAATTTATGTTTGGCCCCTTCCAATGAAAGAAGCGACGGGTATGTCGATTTGTCATTTGTGGTATCTGAGCCGACACGTTTGCCGATTTTCTCTTCACTGCCTTCTAAATCTAAAATATCGTCTCTGATTTGAAATCCGATTCCAATGTGGCTGCTGAAGGTACGCAGTGTTTCAATGTCTTCCTCAGGCGCATCAGCCAAAATAGCACCGGCGATTACACAAAAGCCAAGGAGCTTGGCAGTTTTCCGTTCATGAATGGATTCGAGCTCTTCAAGCGTGACTTGTCGGTTTTCCGCTTCCATATCAGCTACTTGCCCACCGACCATGCCTTCGGTGCCTGCCGCTGAAATCAGTTCATTCACAAGCCGCAGGCGCTTTTCTGCTGACACCTCGTCTGACACGTGGGAGGTAATCAGCTTAAAGCTTTCTGTGAGCAGCCCGTCACCCGCTAATACTGCCGTCGCTTCACCAAACACTTTATGGTTTGTCGGCTTCCCGCGGCGCAAATCGTCATCATCCATGCATGGAAGATCATCATGAATTAACGAATACGTGTGAATCATTTCGACAGCACAGCCCACCGGAATGCCGTCTTTTTCGCTTTTTCCATATGCATTTAAAACAGCCAGTACAATCAGAGGCCGCAACCGCTTTCCGCCGGCCTGTAGAGAATATAGCATAGATTTCTTTAATGAGTCCGGCATATCAAGCTTTTCTGTATAGACAGAAAGCTGATTTTCAATTGTTTTTTTCCGGTCCGCCAGAAAGCTCGTTAATTTATTTGTCACCTTCGTCTTCCTCCTGAACACTGAAAGGTGCCAGTTCGCCGTCTTCTTTTAAAATGAAGTCCATTTGCTTTTCGACTTTTTGCAGCTTTTCATGGCACATTTTTGACAGAGCCATGCCTTCTTGGAAATAGTTAATGGCTTGCTCTAGAGGCACATCTCCCTCTTCAAGCTTTGATACAATGCTCTCAAGCCCTTTCATCGCTTCTTCAAATGTCATGTTTTCATTTTTTTTCACGTCTGTCATTTTTCTTCCCCTCTCTTTTCTAATACTTCACAGGTCAGCACGCCATCCTTCAGCTTGATTTCAAGCCGGTCCTGCTCTTCTATTTGACTGACACTTTTAATGAGTTTATCTTCTTTATAAGCCAAGCTGTATCCTCTTTCCATCACTTGAAGAGGACTTAGTGCATTCAGCTTGCCAAGAACGGTTTGAAATTGGGAATGCAGCTGCTTCATTTGGATATTCATATTTTTTCTCAGCTGATTTGTTTGTTCCTGGTATCGTGTTCTCGCTTGTTTCAGCTGTTCATGAGGATGCAATGCCTCTAATCTGTACGTTTCACGCTCCAGCTGTCTGCTTTTCCGATCTAAAAGAGCGGTCAGCTGTGCTTGAAACTGCTGGTACGCGAGGTCAAACTGCTGCTCTTTTTGCGCATACAAACGCTTTGGAAAACGAAAGGCATAGGACGATTGCAGCGTTTGTATCCGTTCTTTTTTCTGGCCGAGATGCTGCTGCATTGCTCTTGTCATTCTGACTTCCGCTGTTTTTGTCCGTTCGATTAAATCAGTGGTATGAGGCACAGCAATCTCAGCTGCTCCTGTCGGCGTCGCAGCTCTGATATCGGCGACAAAATCACTAATCGTAAAATCCGTCTCATGTCCGACTGCCGATATAATCGGAATATTGGAAGCAAAGATGGCGCGTGCTACAATTTCTTCATTGAATGCCCACAGTTCTTCTATCGAACCGCCGCCTCTCCCGACAATTAATACGTCGCAAATCTCTTTTTCATTTGCCTCTTCAATGCGCGTAACGATGGATCTGCTCGCATTTTCACCTTGTACGAGCGCTGGAAGAACAATGACTTTTACAAGGGGATATCTTCTTTTTAGAGTTGTAATAACGTCTCTGACAGCGGCACCCGTTGGAGATGTCACAACCCCGATTGTGGCTGGAAATGCGGGGATTTGTTTTTTGTAGCGGTCGTCAAATAAACCTTCTCCGGCAAGCTTCTTTTTTAATTCTTCGTACGCTAAATAAAGCGCTCCAACCCCGTCAGGCTGCATTTCTTTGGCATATAATTGATAGTTTCCGCTCGGTTCATATACGGAAATTCCGCCTCTTACCAGCACTTTCATTCCGTTTTCAGGTTTAAAAGGCAGACGCTCGCTTTGTCTCGCGAACATCACCGACTGCATTCTTGCGTTTTCGTCTTTTAAAGTGAAATAAATATGCCCTCGTGTGTGTATCTTTACATTCGACAATTCGCCTTTAATCCAAATATTTTCAAGGTGAGGATCTACATCGAATTTTCGTTTTATATACTTTGTCAGCGCTGAGACGGTCACATACGCTGCTTCACCCATGTCTAAAAACTCCTCTCCTAAGCATTCCTGCACCATAACTAAAGAAAACCCGCTCTGGCTTTAGGAGCCTGAAGAAGCGGGTATCGTGCTCATATTCAAGGCGGGTAAACATTTCGCCTGTGAATATCTCCAATTATCTATGATAACGTACGTTTCGCAGATTTAACAGTATTATGCGCAAGCATCGTGATGGTCATCGGACCTACTCCGCCCGGAACCGGCGTGATGAAGGACGCTTTTTCCTTTGCCCCTTCAAATTCAACGTCTCCGCAAAGCTTTCCGTTTTCCAGACGGTTAACGCCGACGTCAATGACAACAGCGCCCTCTTTGATCTGGTCTGCACTGATGAAGTTGGCTCTGCCGACTGCCACCACCAGGATGTCCGCTTTTTTCGTATGTTCAGTAATATTTTCTGTTCTTGAATGACAGTAAGTAACCGTCGCGTTTTCATTTAATAAAAGCTGGCCGACAGGTTTGCCGACAATGTTGCTTCGGCCGACTACAACAACCTCTTTACCGGAAAGGTCAATATTGGTTTTCTTCAAAAGCTCAACAATTCCATGAGGCGTGCAAGGAAGAAACGTATCTTCGCCAAGCAGCATTTTCCCTACGTTTAACGGATGAAAACCGTCTACATCTTTATCAGGGGAGATACGTTCGATCACCGCTTTTTCAGAAATATGGTCTGGGAGCGGAAGCTGAACGAGAATGCCATGAAACTCAGGGTCTTGGTTATATTGATCAATAATGGAAAGCAGTTCAGCTTCTGTGAGGCTGCTGTCAAATTGATCGAGCTTGAAATTCATTCCCATTGTTTCTGCCGCTTTTTTCTTTCCTCGCACGTAAGAGTGAGAAGCAGGATCATCTCCAATCAAAATAACCGCCAGTCCGGGAGTGACGCCTTGCTTTTTAAGCTCTTCTACCTCTTTTGCCAATTGTTCGCGTTTTTCTCTAGCCGTTTCTTTTCCGTCGATGATTGTTGCAGTCATTTTCTTTCCTCCTATGATTGTTCAATATCAGATTTAATGTTAGAAAGAACCCCGTTTACAAACTTTGTCGCTTTGTCATCACCAAACCGTTTTGCCAGCTCAATCGCTTCGTTCATGGAGACATTCACCGGAATGTCTTCGGCATATGCCATTTCATATGCTGCCAGGCGCAAAATCGCACGGTCAACATTGGCAATCCGATCGAGCTTCCAATTCACCAGATGCTTGGAGATCATTTCATCCAGCTGGTCTTGGTGTTCCAATACCCCGTGTACAAGCTGTTCAAAGAAAGGATCTGTTTTTTCTTCATCCAGTGCGTGTTCTATGGCTTCATTCACTGCAATATCGCTGACATCAATTTGAAATAGTGCCTGCAAAGCTTTTTCTCTTGCTGTTCTTCTTTTCATTTTCTTTCTCCTTTGATCCTCTTTATCCGCTTGTCGTTAAGCCACAAAGAGATCATAACATATTTTTTTCGTATCCGCATATTGAAATCAAGGTTTTTTTACCCTATTACCGAATATTTTCACACACCTTAATATGATTATTCGGATTTCACGTTCATGAAGAAACTCGGCTATGTAAGCCGGCTTTCTTCATGCTTTGAAATAAAGGGTAACGTGTAAAAAAACCAAAGGGCCGCCCTCCCCTTGGTTTCGTGTTAAGCCATTTACATTTCTTCGTCGATTTGGACTTCTTGGGCTTTTGTGTCAAATTGAATGCCGACGATGTGAATATTGATCTCGTTAATCGAAAGAGACGTCATATTTAATAAGGTTTGACGAATGTTTTCCTGAACGGATGCTGCAACTTTCGGAATCGAAACGCCAAATGTAACGACACAGTATACATCGATCGTAATTCCGTCATCCGCTAGGTCGACTTTGACACCTTTGCCATGATTCACTTTGCCAAAGCGCTCGACGACGCCTGTCGCAAAGTTTCCGCGCATTTCGGCAACCCCATCAACTTCTGATGCTGCAATGCCGGCAATGACCTCAATGACCTCCGGTGCAATCTCAACCTTACCCAAATGCGTATCTTCGTGATCCATTTTAAGCAAGCTGTTGTCTTTCATTCAATTCACCTCCGTAAAAATTATGAGCCCATTACATCATATGTTTCTAAAAATTTCGTATTAAACTCTCCGCTCACAAATGTTTCGTGTTCAAGCAGTTTTAAATGGAAAGGGATTGTTGTCTCAATGCCTTCGATGACGAATTCGCTCAATGCGCGCTTCATGCGGGCAATCGCTTCATCCCTCGTTTTTCCGTATGTGATTACCTTTGCAATCATGCTGTCATAGTACGGTGGGATGGAATAGCCAGGGTACGCAGCTGAATCGACACGGACACCAAGACCGCCAGGAGGCAGGTACATTTTAATTTCACCAGGTGACGGCATGAAATTTTTACTTGGGTTTTCTGCGTTGATTCGGCATTCGATGGCCCAGCCTTCAAATTCAACATCTTCTTGCTTGAGGCTCAGTTCCATTCCTGATGCCACTTTGATTTGTTCCTTGATCAGGTCAGTTCCCGTCACCATTTCTGTGACTGGGTGCTCCACCTGAATTCTGGTGTTCATTTCCATGAAGTAATAGCGCTGTTCATTGTAGTCATAGATAAATTCAACTGTTCCAGCACCTGTATAGCCAACCGCTTTTGCAGCCTTTACCGCTGCATCTCCCATTTGCTCCCTGATTTCTGAATCAAGGGCAGGAGATGGTGATTCTTCCAAAAGCTTTTGCAGGCGTCTTTGGATCGAGCAGTCGCGTTCGCCCAAATGGATCGTATTTCCGTAGTTATCAGCAAGCACTTGGATCTCAACGTGGCGAAAATCTTCTATGTATTTTTCGATGTATACACCTGGATTCCCAAATGCAGTTGCCGCTTCCTGCTGTGTAATCTTAATGCCATTAATCAATTCCTCTTCAGTGCGGGCAACCCTAATTCCTTTTCCGCCTCCGCCTGCGGTGGCTTTTATAATTACAGGATACCCAATTTCATTAGCAAGCGAAACCGCTTCTTCCACATTTTCTATAATTCCCTGTGAACCCGGTACGATTGGCACGCCGGCCTGTTTCATCGTTTCCCGCGCAACGTCTTTTGTTCCCATTTTTGAAATGGCGTCAGCGCTCGGGCCGACAAACGTGACATTCACTTCTTCACATAATTCAGCGAAATCAGCATTTTCAGCTAAAAATCCGTATCCCGGATGAATGGCGTCCGTGCCAGTCAGCTTTGCAACACTCACAATATTTGTAACGTTTAAATAGCTGTCTTTTGATGCTTTCGGTCCGATACAAAAAGCTTCATCGGCCATTTGAACATGAAGGGCATCTTTATCAGCTTCTGAATAAACAGCGACAGTCTCAATTCCGAGCTCTCTGCAGGCTCTGATGATTCTGACAGCAATTTCTCCTCTGTTGGCGATCAATAGCTTTTTAATCATGTTAAGTCTCCTTACTCCGCTTTTACAAGAAATAGAGGTTGTCCGTATTCGACCAGCTGGCCGTTTTCTACTAATACTTCAACGATTTCGCCTTTCACTTCTGCTTCGATTTCGTTGAAAAGCTTCATCGCTTCTACAATGCAGACAACTGTGTTTTCATTTACTTTTGAACCGGCTGTTACATACGGGCCAGCTTCCGGTGATGAAGAAGCATAAAATGTTCCTACCATTGGTGAAGTGATTTTATGCAGATTCTCATCTTGCTTTGGTGCTTCTTGGGCAGGTGCCGCTGCTTGCTGCGCTTGCGGCTGAACTGCCTGCGGAGCCTGTGCTTGTACAGGTGCTGCCGGTGCCTGCTGCATGACTTGAACCGTGCCTGCTTCGTGTTTTTTCAGTTTTAAGGATACACCTTCATTTTCATATACGAATTCGTCAATTGTAGACTCGTCAATTGCTTTAATCAGCTCGTGGATTTCTTTGATATTTAACATTCAATCGCACTCCTATGTATGAAATTTCTTTTTTATAGGTTACTACTAAAAGTACATACTATGTTCATCTTACAGGAGCGGACTTTTGAATTCAACTCTAATATGACAGCAACGCAAAAAGCCCGCTTGTTTAGCGGGCTTTTTTCCCTCATTCTTATTTAGAGGGTTCAAATGTGACAGCGACATCTTTCATTGTTTTGATTTCTTTTGCCACAAGGTCTATAATGGCTGTCGCCTTCGATTTGGAGTGTTTGTCTGATTTGACTGTAATATTGATTTTATCTCCTTCAGCATTAACAAGCGCATCCTCGTAACCTTGTGTTTTAATCAGCGTTTCCAGCTGTTTTTCTGTTCCTTCCACTTCACTGAGAGCCGTCATTTTATCGTATGCTTCGCTTTTCTCCTTGGCTGTTGCATCATCGCTTGACACAATGGCATTCAGCTCTTCTCTTTCTTTGCTTCTGGCATCTTCTAAATCAAGACGGTACGTTGTAAACAAATCATCATCGGCTGTTTCCGTAACAACAGTTCCTTTTTCACTGGCTTCAGCGGATGTTTCCTTGTCTGCTGATGAATCTTTCGTTCCCTTTGTTCCATCTTCTTTTCCTTTTTCAGTTTCTGTACCGCTTTTTTCCTTCGTGTCTTGCTTGGCAGGCGCTTTTTCAGTTGCGACCTCTCCGCTGTCAGACGCGCTTTTTTCACTTTGCATCTGCACGGCGTTTTTGCTTTCCGGCGACATGATATAGTAGACGCTTAACACCACGACAAGACTGAGCATTGTTAATAGCCAAACGGTTTGTTTTTTAAGCATTTATGAATCCTCCTTTATTTTTTTAGGGGCAACCGCAACCCGGTGGCTTGGAACATCCAGGACCCGTGTCACCGCTTCGATAATGGTTTGTTTTATTTGAACGTTGTCCACTCCTTGAGCAACAACGAGTACACCGCGTATATCAGGTTTTTTCGTTTGGACGACGACAGGTGTTTCTTTATCGCCGTTTTTGATCATGACGATTTCTTCCTCCGATGTTTGGTCTGTAACGCTTCTTGTTCCGCCTTCTTTGTCAGTTTCTTCAGTGGTTGTATTTTTGTTTGATTTGTTTTTTTCGTATACTTTCAGCGACGTTGCATCTACATTCACGACAACCGAGACATCGTCCACACCAATGATTGTTTCAAGAATTTCTTTCAGCTGATTTTCGTACTCTTTTTCATAGTCATCGATCGAGTCTTTAGGTTTATCAGATTTTGAGGCTTTAAACACTTCGGCTGTTTTCTCTTTGCTGTCTGCGGAATGTTGCGATGATACGGCCGTTATCGTTTTGGCGTTTTCTGTTTTCTCAGGTGAAGAAAACAGCTGGCTGACAAGCATAAAGGAAACTCCGAGAACAAAAACGAATAGAAAGTAATGATATTTGGTCAGCTTCGGCTTTTCGCCGTCCTTCGTTTGTCCCGGAAGAAACTGCTTTTTCAATACATTCCATAATCCGTTTTTATTCATTGCCGACACTCTCCCCGCCTTCCATATGAACCGTAATTTTCTCACTTCCGATTTCCCAAATGTCCGCGAGCCGCGTTTGTATCTGTTTGGCTTCTTTTTGTTCGGCTGCTTCTTTCGTTACGTATGCATGATCTGTATCAATGTGGACCGGCGCGACCGTTTGGACCGTTTTTTCAGAAGACGGGGCCATATACACGCTGATTGTTTTAATATCCTCTTCTGAATCTACCTTTTCTCCTGCCGTGAGTTTGATGCGGCCTACTTTATATTCATCATGACTGAATCTCTCCTCCGCTTTCTTTTTTAGTTGGACAGCCATTTCTTCTAGAATATATGCGCGCTGGGAAGCTTGTATTTCTATTTTTTTTGAATTGATTTGATTTTTTATGTCGGCAGACTCTGACTGCCCGTTTTTTGTGAGATATTCAAAGATGATTTCGGGGTCTGTCTTGAAAAGTTTAAAAATCGGCGTAAGCATGACGACAATCAAGAGCAGGCTGACTACCATTTTTGCGTACTTTTGCATGCTGGAGCTCGGCAGCAGCATATCAATCACAATTGCAAATAGGATAAACAACACGATAGTGGTAAGCCATTCCGTTAAAAAACTCATTCGCCTGCCTCCTTCATTTCATCATCATCGTGAGGTTTCCGGCTGTGATTATGACAGTAAGGCTTAAAAAAAACATGAGAGACACAATAGCGAGAGCTGCAAAAATATAAATGACGCTTTTGCTGATGACGTCGAGGCAGGTGATGACGGGTCCGCCTCCAAGCGGCTGAAGAATCGCGGCTGCCAGCTTATAAATAAAAGCGAGGGAAAGCACTTTGATTGCCGGAAATGCCGCGATACAGATCAAAATAGCGACACCGAGAATCCCTACCGTATTTTTCAGCAGTAAAGAGGCGCTGATTACTGTATCTGTTGCGTCTGTAAACATTCGGCCAAGCACAGGAATAAAATTTCCGGTTATAAATTTAGCCGTCCTGAGCGTAATGCCGTCTGTCACTGCAGCTGAGGCTCCCTGAACAGAGATGACGCCGAGAAAGATGGTAAGAAAAACAGCCAGCGCTCCGATGGCGATATTTCTGAGCAGGTTGGCCAGCTGTGTTACTTTGTATTGTTCGGTCATGGTGCTGACAATGCTCAGAATCGCTGATAAGAAAATCAGCGGCATGACGATATTCTGAATCAAGAGACCGCTCGTGTTCATCAGGAAGAGGATAACAGGATGAAAGAAGGCAGCAGATACAGCTCCGCCTGAGGAAGCCAAAAGCGCCAAGAGGAGCGGAATGAGCGCAAGGATAAAGCTGGTCATCGTTTGAATCGCCTCAGTTGCATAGTTAATTGCCACATGAAAGCTATTAAGCGCAAGGATAATCAGCACCATGTACACAATTGAGTAAGCGACCTTACTGACGGTGCTTTGCTGAAAAGCATTTTGCAGAAGCTGCAGAATGACGCAAAAAATCGTGAGCAAAATCAATGTGCCCAGCAGCTTTCCGTTGGCAAGCACTTCATGAAACAAATAAGAAAAGAGAGCTTTCAGCCATTCTTGCGGTGAGAATGATTTATCGCCATTGATAAACTCCATTAAGCTGCCTTTTTGGCTTTCCGGCAGCAGTCCGCCGTATTCTGTCATAATGTCATTCCAAAATTCCCCGATCTTATCTGTTTCAAGCGAGGCTGCTGTCCTTTCCGCTAATTGCTCAGCTGTTTCAGCATGGTCTTCCGTTTTTTCTGCATTACCAGCTGCTTGTACAATTTCTGCACGGCCTGCTATGATCAGCACGGCCAAAAGCAAAACCCATTGAAAGCGCTTCAATCTACCGCCTCCTTTCGGTTATGACATAGAAGGTATAAGTCCGAGAATCGTTTCGATAATGACGGTTAAAATAGGCACAGCCATAACGAGAATTAAAATTTTTCCCGCCAATTCTATTTTCGAGGCGATGGCCCCTTGGCCGGCATCTTTTGTGAGCTGTGCCCCGAATTCAGCAATATAGGCGATTCCGATAATCTTTAAAATGGTTTCAACATAGACCATGTTGACATTTGCATTAATCGCAATTTTTTCTATCATTCGAATAATGTCGTAGATTTGGTCTACTAAATAAAGAAAAATGGCACATCCGGCAAAAACGACGATTAAAAACGCAAAAGTCGGCTTTTGTTCTTTTACGATTAAAGAAAGGAAGGTGGCGATCAGCCCTAAACCTACAATTTGAACAATGTCAATCTGCAAGCCCCCCTATCCTTGGAATAAAAACACAGCTTTTATCTTTTTAAATAGGTCATCTACAATCGTGGCGACCATAAATAAAATATAGATAAAACCTAACAGCGTCACCCACTGAGCGTATTCTTTCTTGCCCATCTGATCCAATATCGTGTGTAAAAAAGCGACCACGATCCCCACTCCGGCGATTTGAAATATGACATTCACGTCTACTCCCATTTTATTTTTGCTCCCCTCACGTTTACATCAATAGAAGAATGAGTAACAAGCCCGCTAAAAAGCCCAAACTTTTTATCATCTTTTCATTTTTCGCTTGCGCCTGCTCAGCATCCGCTTCAGAGGCTTCCAAATGTGTCAGCGCCAGCTTGATGTGCTTTTGCTGAGAGATTCGATCATGAATCCCGAGCGTCTCGCCAAACTGCTTCAGCACTTCGTATTCGCTTTTTTTCAAAGACAGGGTGTCCCATACCTTCTTTAAGCTTTGCTCCCACGCCGTTTTCGCGGAATCACTTCCCTTGTCCAGCTGATCACTGAATGCGGAAAAAAGAGCTGAAACAGGCTGTGTGAGCTGTTTGGCAATCTGCTGTGAAGCAGTATGAAGCGGTGTATGGCCGTACATGATTTCAGCCTCGAGGGATTGAAGCGCCGCACGCAGCTGGCGGATTTGCCGCGGCCGTTCTGTATAAATCTTCGCCATCTCAAAACCTGTCCATGTTGTCGCTACCACAATGAATACAGCGCCCAGCAGCTTCAGCATGTTTTCACGCCCGTCGTCCTAGACAGCACATTTCCGTCTTTGTCATAAATTTGGCTCACTGTGCCCGGCCCTTTTGCTCTTGATAATTCCAAATAGCGGTCAAAGACTCTTTCTTCCCACAAACGCTTCAATGAAGGCCGCTTCATCAGGTCGGATATGCTCCAGCCATGCGCCGATACGATTACTGAAACACCAGCATGCAGTGCCTCCAGAAGTGCATCTGTATCTTCCATACGCCCGATTTCATCGACAATCATCACCTCAGGGCTCATGGATCGAATCATCATCATCAGCCCTTCAGCTTTTGGACAGGCGTCTAACACGTCAATTCTCTGACCAAATTGATGCTGCGGAATGCCGCGAAGACATCCGGCAATTTCTGACCGTTCATCGACGATTCCTGTCTTTACGGGCAGCATGGGTTTTTTGCCGGTGCTTGAGAGCCTCGCAAGGTCCCGGAGAAGTGTTGTTTTGCCGGTTTGGGGCGGTCCGATAATCAGCGTATTCAGCCAGCTGTCTTGATATAAGTATGGAAGCAGCGGCTCCGCAATCCCCAGCTTTTGCCGGGCAATTCGTATATTAAAAGATGCGATGTCACGGAGGCCTTTCACACCTCCGTTTTCCGTAATGACTCTGCCCGCCAGTCCGACTCTGTGGCCGCCTCTGATCGTGACATACCCTTTCTTCAGCTCTTCTTCAAGAGTATACATACTATAGTTGCTAAGCCGGCTCAGGATCAGATGGGCATCCTCGGCCGTGCCCGCATAGGACAAATAAACAGGTTGTCCTCTTCGAATCAATTCAACAGGGCGGTTGATCCGAATTCTGACTTCTTCGATTTCCAGCCATTGTTGTTCCGGTATTTCAGAAAGGGCGTTTTTCATGGATTCGGGGAGAACCTCAGCGATTTCATTCAACAGAGCCTCCTCCTTTCTACCGATTGGCTTCTTTAAAATGTATGATGTGAGGCAGACTTTATGACAAGCCTCTCTTTATTTATGAACACCCGCCAAAATCAAAACAACACCCGTAAAAATCAGAATCAGCTTTGCATACGAAAGCTGCCCGGCAATTTGGTAGATTCCGACAGTCATCGTAATGATAAAAATCAACGGACCGACAATAGCGAGAATGCTGTTAACCACAACCGCCTTCCGGACATCGTTGGTCACAAGCATGACAATTGCTGCCGTCAGCTCAATCATAGAGGATAAAACTCGTAATCCCGCCATTGTTAAAACAGTAGAATTGATATTTCCAAGTAAAAATTTCATAGCACTCTCCCAACCTCCCATTTTTTTATATGATATGCTCTAGCTTGCTGAAGTAGTCTTGTCATTTTCGTATAAAAGAAAGATTCTGTTTTTGGGCACAAAAAAAAAGCCTGCTCCCATTTGGGAACAGACTTCTTTTTTTCTTTCTATGCTCTTGAAACGTAAGAACCGTCTGATGTATTGACAACAAGTGTGTCGCCTTCATTCACAAAGAACGGCACGTTTACAACAAGCCCGGTTTCAGTTTTCGCAGGTTTTGTACCGCCTGACGCTGTATCACCTTTAATACCAGGTTCAGTTTCAACAACTTTCAGCTCAACTGTGTTTGGAAGTTCGATACCAAGTGTTTCATCCTGGTACATCATGATATGCACAGACATGTTTTCTAGCAGGTATTTTAATTCTTCTTCGATTTGAGTTGCGCTCAGTTCAAGCTGCTCATAAGAAGAAGTATCCATAAATACGTGCTGATCTCCGTTTGCATATAGATATTGCATTGTTTTGGTTTCGATTTGCGCTTTCGCTACTTTTTCACCAGCGCGGAATGTTTTTTCCTGAATGGCGCCAGTGCGAAGGTTGCGGAGTTTAGAGCGGACAAATGCCGCACCTTTTCCAGGTTTTACGTGCTGGAAGTCAACGACGCGCCAAATGCCGCCATCTACTTCAATTGTTAATCCTGTACGGAAATCGTTAACTGAAATCATGTTTAATGTCCTCCTATATTCCAATCACAAAATAATAAGTTCTTTTGGGGAATGGGTGATTGTCCGGTTGCCGTTTTCTGTAATCACGATGTCATCTTCAATGCGGACACCGCCTGTTTCTGGTATGTAAATGCCCGGCTCCACTGTGACCACCATACCCGGTTCAAGGATAGCTGAAGATCTGACGGATAATCCCGGCGATTCATGAACTTCCATGCCGAGCCCGTGCCCGGTTGAATGGCCGAAATAGTCACCGTAGCCTTTTGCAGCAATATGATCCCTTGTGAGGGCGTCAGCCTCTTTTCCTGTCATTCCCGGCTTAATATGTGCGACGCCAAGCGCCTGAGCATCAAATACAACCTGATAGATCTCCTTCAATTGATCACTGGGCTGACCTACAGCGACCGTCCGGGTAATATCAGAACAATATCCTTTATAATAAGCGCCAAAATCAAGCGTAACAAGGTCTCCGCTTTCAATCAGTTTGTCACTGGCCACACCGTGCGGAAGGCTTGAACGAAGGCCTGAGGCGACAATCATATCAAAAGAAGAGCTGTCTGCTCCCTGGCTTCTCATATAAAACTCCAGCTCATTGGCAACAGCGATTTCAGAAATGCCGGGTTTCATAAACGTCAAGATATGTCTGAAGGCATCATCTGCAATCTTCGCAGCTTCCTCTAATATCTTAATCTCTTCACTAGACTTAATCAAGCGCAACTTTTCCACAGATTCAGCCACAGGCACTAATTCGGCATCACTGATAACGGCGCTGTATGAAGCGTAAGTGCCATATGTCATGCTGTTCTGTTCAAAGCCGAGACGCTTGATGCCAAACGATTCAACAGTGTCGGCAGTGGTCTGAATCAAGCTGCCGACATGTTCAATGATCTCAAAACCCTTTACCTGAACCTTCGCCTGCTCAGTATAACGAAAATCCGTAATAAACGCTGCTTTGTCACCCGATATAACAGCCAAACCCGCCGAACCTGTAAACCCTGTCATATAGCGTACATTCGTGTTGCTTGTAATCAGCATGCCGTCAATTCCCAGCTGTCCAAACAGGTTTCTTAATTTCTCTAGCTTCATCTTGATTCTCCCCCTTGCTGGCTTAATAAGTAGCGAACAGCAAGCTTGTAGCCTTCAGCTCCAAGACCGACAATCTGCCCTTTCGCAACAGGAGCGATAACCGACTGATGCCTGAATTCTTCCCTGGCGTATAAGTTTGATAAATGCACCTCTACCACAGGAAGACTGATGCTTGAAACAGCATCCCTGATCGCATAGCTGTAATGACTCAGGGCGCCGGGGTTCAGAACAATCCCGCTGTATTGCTCCTCAGCCTCATGTATCGCATCTATCAAATCACCTTCGTGATTAGACTGGAAGAAAGTGAGCTGGATATGTAAGGCTTCAGCAAACTGAAAAAGATCTGTTTCAATATCGGTCAGTGTCTGGCGGCCGAATACTTCAGGCTCACGACTCCCAAGCCGGTTAACATTCGGTCCGTTCAAAATCAAAAAATGAGGCACATAATCTCTCCTTTTTGCGAGGGTTTCTCATGTAAAAAATGTTCACTTCTCGTGAACATTTTATCATACTGGAAAAGGATTATACACTATTCTCTATGCATTCCCAGCGCACGTGCAAGCTTTTCCGAATTCAGCTCATTGTATTCAAATGAAATAGAATACCCGACAAACAGCCCGTAAAGCAAATAAATGCAAATGGTCGTAATAATTGTATCTGATGTCAGTTCGGTCACCGTGCGCACATCTGGAAAAATCGGATTAAAAACAAAAAACACGAGCAGCCAAAGCACCAAGCCGTATAAAATACCCGGCCACATTGTTTTTAAACGTTTCAATAGAAGAAAATAAAGAAATGCTGCGCCAATTGAAATTACTCCAATCAAAATGATGCTGATTACCGTTCCCAGCCCATGTTTTTTCCACTCTCCGAGCACAAACGGCTGCAATATCATATTCGGGCTAATTTCGGAAAAATGAAACAAATATGCGATATAAGCAACGAAACTCCAAAGTACGCCTCCGCAAAAACCTGTTGCCGCCACCCTGCCGGCCATTGAAACAGGCGGCTTTTGCTTCTCATTCAATTCTTCATTTTGTTCTGTATCTTTTTCGCTTGTCATCATGGCACCTCCAGTTAAAGTGTGCCCAAAAAAAGAAATGTCAATAAAAAAGCTCACACTTTTTGACAGCTGCGAGTAAAATTTGAAAATAACGGGTATAATGCATGTAGAAAAAGCAAGGCTATGGCAATTTTTTCAGCCTGTCAATCTAGAGGTTTAGCGCTGTTTCCTGTACAATAGAGTGAAAGGAAATGGTTAGCAATCCTAAAGAAATAGGCAGGTTGATAATATGTCAAAACATAAAGTTCCGCCCGCTTACGGCGGGCAGGCTGTTGTGGAAGGCGTTATGTTTGGCGGAAAGCATCATTACGTTACAGCCATCAGAAGAACGGATGGAAGCATTGACTTTTTTAAGCTTCCACGCAAACACAACCCGAAACTGAACATCGTGAAAAAGATCCCGTTTTTACGGGGGATCGCGGCCATTATCGAAGCGAGTGCAAACGGCACAAAGCATTTGAATTTTTCAAGCGAACGTTACGGGCTCGATCCATCTGAAGACGAGACACTTGAGCAGGAAGAAAAAAAATCCTCCGGGCTGTCTATGTATCTCAGCCTCGCAGTTATAGGCGTCCTATCATTTTTGTTCAGTAAATTCGTATTTACATTGGTTCCAGTTTTCTTAGCTGAATTGACAAGGCCGATTTTTTCCTCGGACACGGCGCAAATCGCGGTTGAAAGCCTGTTTAAGTTGATTTTGCTGCTCGGTTACATCTATTTTTTGTCCATGACACCGCTTATTAAAAGAGTGTTTCAATATCATGGAGCCGAACATAAAGTCATAAACTGTTATGAACAGAATTTGCCAATTACTGTGGAGAACGTCCAAAACCAATCTCGGCTTCATTACCGCTGCGGATCAAGCTTTATTTTATTTACGATTATTGTCGGCATGTTTGTTTATTTACTCGTTCCGACAGATCCGCTTTGGCTGCGTGTTATAGATCGTGTCGCACTGATACCGGTCGTGCTTGGTATATCCTTTGAAGTTCTGCAGCTGACCAACAAAGTGCGTGACATTCCCGGTCTGAAATTACTTGGGTACCCGGGACTGTGGCTTCAGCTGTTAACCACAAAGGAACCTAAGGATGAACAGGTTGAAGTTGCCATCGAAAGCTTTAACGAACTTCTCAGACTCGAAGCATTGTCTGAGCAAAATCAGAAGCCTTCTCACAACGTCATCTAAAATCCGTTGCCCTGCTATTACTTTCGGAGGTGGACAGTTATGAATCATCGTGTACAACCTATTATTGCTGTATTAATTGCGCTGGGAGCGTTCGGTTTCCTCTATGTGCTGGTAACCAATCCCGGAGAAATGGCAAAAATGGCGGTAACCGTCATCGTGGCAGGTATCATTATTTATTTTATTGTGAAATATGTAATGAATCGAAATGCGGGCAGCGAGGGAGCAGCCTTCAAAAAAGCGGCGAAACAATCGCGGCGCCGGATGAAAGAACAAAAAGCAAAACACCGCGCCGGACATAAGGGACGTGTCAGCCACCTGCGAAGCGTTCCGAGCGCCAGCAAGCCTAAGCCGATGATTCTCAAGAAAAAAAGCCAGACTCAGCTGACTGTTATAGAAGGGAAAAAAAATAAAAAGAAAAACAGGGCGCTTTTTTAATAGGTCCACTGCTTTAAAAACAGCTCTGTCCGTCTTTTACCTAGCTCAATCAGGGCTAGTTTTTTTTGTTGTGTTAAATGAAAATCAGTTGCCATTACGCCATCAACCGGGAGAAAAATGATATTTTGTTCATAGCGTGATGCAATGTGCCTTGCGTCATGGGCATCCTTCATCGTTTCAAACAGGGCGCCGAACAGTTCAAAAGCGTTGCGGATATTTTTTTTCGGACGCTCTCTTTCACGCGGCGCAAGCGTGACACCGATCACAGGGCGCTTTCTTTCCTTTGAAAACAGCCAGATGGGGAAATTGCTTAACACACCTCCGTCGACAACCGTGGCGGTGCCTGTGTCCGTTTTTAATTTTATCGGTTCAAAAAAATACGGAATGCTGCAGCTCATTCTGACCGCTCTGGCAACCGGGAACATATCGGGATTTAACCCGTAACGGGCCAAATCGTCCGGCAAAACAATCATGGTGCCGTTTGTCAGATCAGAAGCAATAAGGCGCAGAGACCCTTTCTGTAAATCGCCGAAAACCCTTATGCCTTTCGCTCTTAACAGATCAGCAATCCATTTTTCTATCGTATCGCCTTTGTATAATCCAAGACGCCAGTAGATGGACACCCACTGGAGCATTTTTAAGGGGAGAAAAGAGTACCTTTGATCCAGCAATTTCTCTCCGTCCACTTCTTCAATTAAAGCGTGGATTTCCTTACTGGTGTAACCTGACGCAATGAAAGCGGCAATAATGGCGCCCGCGCTTGTACCCGCAACCCTTTTAAAGCGGAAGCCTTTTTCCTCAAGCGCTTCATAAGCGCCTGCAAGCGCAATGCCTTTTACTCCTCCGCCGGAAAACACACCGTCAATATACATCTCATTCCCTCCCCCTCCATCCGATCGTTTATTACCATTTTAAGAAAACACGCGCAGAAATAGACCAACTAATGACGGGTGGCGTCAGCGTATCAAAAAAGACGGCCTCCTTCGAGACCGCCTTTTTACTGATTATGATGTTCTGTTTTCTTTTGGATTGATTTCAGATCTTTTTTACGGGCATCATCTTCTTCAAAATATTGAACAAGATCCCCGATGCGATCAATACTGTTCCAGCTTAAATGATGTTCGATTCCTTCGACATCGTTATATATTTTCTCTTCATCAACACCAATGATTCTTAAAAACTGCTCAAGCAATTCATGTCTGTATACCAGCCGTTTGCCTATTTTTTTCCCTTTAGACGTTAACACGAGACCGCGATATTTTTCATAAATTAAATATTCGTCTTTATCTAGTTTTTGAACCATTTTTGTTACAGAGGAGGGATGGACTGCCAATGCTTCCGCGATATCGGAAACTCGTGCATATCCTTTTTCTTCAATCAGCATATAAATCTGTTCAATATAATCTTCCATACTTGGTGTTGTCATCGAAACCCTCCCAAAAAGCACCTTAACTTTATAAACCATTACAAGTTTACACTAATGAACTTGAAAAAACAAGGATGCTCCGCGGGTCAAAAGCCCTGTTTACCGCTTATAATTCCATTCATCTGAAGCGTACTTTGTTTCAGCCAAGTGATGAACAAAATCAAGCTCTTCCTGAGAAAGTTCATATGGCTCCAAATGAATGTTAAGACCTGTTTCAAATCCTTCTTTAAAGGCTTTACGAGCCTCATCCATCGTCACCCGCTTTTCAGTGAGTTCATTAATGGCAACCGCTTTATTTTTGAAATTGCGCTGCATCCGTTCTCTTACTCTTTCACTCGGATATAAGAACAGATCGAACAGCTTATCCTCATCCAAATCAAGCAGAATGGAGCCATGCTGAAGAATCACGCCTTTTTGTCTCGTTTGCGCGCTTCCCGCCACCTTGCGCCCCTCAACCACTAGTTCATACCACGAAGGCGCGTCAAAACAAACAGATGACCGCGGATTTTTTAAGCTTTCTTTTTCTTTTTCAGTTCTCGGGATGGCAAAGTAAGCGTCCAGACCGAGATTTCTAAAGCCTTGAAGTATGCCTTCTGAAATAACCCGGTAAGCCTCAGTAACAGTTGCCGGCATCTCGGGGTGCTCTTCCGAAACAATTACGCTGTATGTCAGTTCCTGATCGTGCAGCACACCTCTCCCGCCGGTCGGGCGTCTGACGAATCCGAGATTATATTTATGTACTGCTTCAAAATTGATTTCCTTTTTAATATTTTGAAAATACCCTACAGAAAGTGTCGCCGGATTCCAGCCGTAAAAACGGATAACCGGGGGGATTTTCTTTTCGCTGTGCCAATATAAAAGCGCTTCATCAAGCGCCATATTGAATGCAGGACTTGCATTGCCTGAGTCTATAAACCGCCAAGTTTCTTTTTGCATTTTAAGACCTTCCTTACCGTTTTAATAGAATCAGTTTATCAAACTGTCGGGAAAATGAAAAATATTTTAGTTCCATTATAGATGACAATCACGCTGTGCTTTACTATAATAGTATTTGTCGAAAACGGCTCTATGACCTTGTTTTATGAAGCAGGGTTTTGATTTTATATGCTAAAGGAGTAGAATCACATTGTCTAATATGATCGTTTTGATTATTTTTGCTGCATTTATCATCTATATGATTGCTTCATATGTCTATCAGCAGCGAATTATGAAAACACTTACCGAAGAAGAATTCCGCGCGGGTTACCGCAAAGCGCAGCTTATTGATGTTCGTGAGCCAAATGAGTTTGAGGGCGGACATATTTTAGGCGCCCGCAACATCCCGCTTTCCCAGCTGAAACAGAGAAAAAATGAGATCCGTACGGACAAGCCTGTTTACCTGTACTGCCAAAACAGTGTCCGCAGCGGACGCGCGGCACAAACCCTGCGCAAAAACGGCTGCACTGAGATTTACAACCTAAAAGGCGGCTTTAAAAAATGGGGCGGAAAGATTAAAGCGAAGAAATAAAGCAAACAGCTGTCTGGTAGACAGCTGTTTTTATTTATCTTTCTACCGCCTCGTATCTGAGCACCGGGTGTCTCGCCGCTTTTGTTTCATCCATTCTTTTTACAATCGTTGTATGCGGGGCCTCCTGAACAAGTTCCGGATTCTCCTCCGCTTCTTTTGCGATTTGAATCATAGCATCAATAAACGCGTCCAGTGTTTCCTTTGATTCGGTCTCTGTCGGCTCGATCATGATGCATTCTTCAACATTAAGCGGGAAATAAATCGTCGGCGGATGATAGCCGAAATCAAGCAGCCGTTTTGCAATATCAAGCGTACGCACTCCCAGCTTTTTCTGCCGCTTCCCTGATAATACAAATTCATGCTTGCAATGGCGGTCAAACGGAAGATCGTAATAAGGCGCGAGTTTTCTCATCATATAATTGGCGTTTAACACTGCGTTCTCAGTAACAGCCTTTAATCCGTCAGGCCCCATGGAGCGAATATACGTATACGCTCTCACATTAATGCCAAAGTTGCCGTAATACGGCTTCACACGGCCGATCGCATGAGGGCGGTCATAATCAAACGTAAAGCGCCCTTCTTTTTTGACTAAAACTGGCTTTGGCAAATAAGGAATCAGATCTTGTTTTACGCCGACAGGGCCTGAGCCCGGGCCTCCGCCGCCATGAGGGCCTGTGAATGTTTTATGCAGGTTGAGGTGCACCACGTCAAATCCCATATCACCAGGTCTCGCCTTGCTTAAAACGGCATTTAAATTAGCGCCGTCATAATACAGTTTCCCCCCCGCTTGGTGTACAATTTCCGCCATCTCTGTAATCTGCTCCTCAAACAAGCCGAGCGTGTTCGGATTCGTCAGCATAAGCGCTGCAGTTTCTTCATTCACTGCTCTTTTTAAATCCTCTAAATCAACAAGCCCTTTTTCATTCGATTTCACCGTAACGGTTTCAAAGCCTGCTACTGTCGCTGATGCAGGATTCGTCCCATGCGCGGAATCAGGGACAATGACCTTCGTCCGCTTGAAATCCCCGCGAGCTTCATGATAGGCACGGATCATCATCAGCCCCGTCCATTCGCCGTGCGCTCCGGCAGCAGGCTGAAGCGTAACCTCATCCATTCCCGTTATTTCTTCAAGGTGCTTGCTTAAATCATATAAAAGCTCTAATGCGCCTTGCACCGTGTCTTCATCCTGAAGGGGATGAATCGCAGCAAAACCAGGTATACGCGCGATTTTTTCATTGATTTTCGGATTGTATTTCATCGTGCAAGAACCGAGAGGATAAAAACCGGAATCCACCCCGTGATTGCGTTTGGACAGCGCTGTATAATGGCGCATGATGTCCAGCTCTGAAACCTCCGGCAGCGCTGCGTCTTCGTCACGAATATAGGTGTCTGACAAGAGGTCCTCCAATTCGATTTCCGGTACATCGAGCTCCGGCAGACTGTAGCCGATTCGGCCTTCTCTTGAAAGTTCAAAAATAAGTGCCTGGTCCTGATTACTCATGGCGATCCCCCAATTCCTGAATGAGTGCGTCAATTTCTTCTTTTGTTCTCAGCTCCGTTACAGCAATCAGCATATGGCAGTCCAGCTCCGGATACGTCAACCCAAGATCATATCCGCCAATCATGCCTTTTGCCAGCAAACGCTTGTTCACAGCTCTCACCGGCTCATCCAGTTTGATGACAAATTCATTAAACATCGGCCCATCAAACATAACGGTAAGGCCTGCTTTTTTTGCTTCTTGCTTTGCATAGTTGGCTTTTAAGAGATTTTGGCGGGCTATATCTTTTACGCCGTTTTTTCCGAGAGCAGTCATGGCCACTGATGCTGCCAGCGCATTTAAAGCTTGGTTCGAGCATATATTTGATGTTGCTTTATCCCGGCGGATATGCTGCTCCCTGGCTTGCAGGGTAAGCACAAAGCCTCTTTTTCCGTTTTCGTCTTCCGTTTGTCCGACGAGACGGCCCGGCACCTTTCTCATTAATTTTTTAGTAACGGCAAAAAAGCCGCAATGCGGGCCGCCGTATGCTGAAGGAATGCCGAAAGGCTGCGCATCACCGACGACGATATCAGACTGAAACTTGCCCGGCGGAGTGAGAAGACCTAGCGCCAGCGGGTTAGCTGAAACAATAAACATGGATTTCCCTTGATGAGCGATAGGCTCAATATCCTTTAGCGGCTCGATCCTGCCGAAAAAATTCGGGTACTGAACGATCACTGCGGCTGTGTTCTCGCAAACGGTTTGGCGCAATGCATCAAGATCCGTAACGCCATCCGCAGCGGGTACTTCAACAACATCAATATACTGACCTTTTGCGTACGTTTTCAGCACCTCTCGCGATTCAGGATGCACGGTTTTTGACACAACAATTTTTTTCTTTTTCGTGTGGCCTGAAGCAAGCATTGCTGCTTCTGCCAAGGCTGTTCCGCCGTCATACATCGAGGAGTTGGCGATATCCATGCCTGTCAGTTCACAGATCATCGTTTGGAATTCAAAAATAGCCTGGAGCTCTCCTTGTGAAATCTCTGGCTGATAAGGCGTATATGCGGTATAAAACTCAGAGCGCGAAATGACATGATCCACAATGACAGGCTGATAGTGGTCATATACACCCGCTCCTAAGAAAGAAGCGTATTGTACGGTATCACAATTTTTAGAGGCCAGCTTTGTCAGTTCTCTTGTTAATTCTGTCTCTGATTTCGCTTTTTTGATTTGATACTCTTTTTTATATTTGACGTTTTCCGGTATATCAGCAAATAAATCATCGATGCTGCTTACGCCGATAGTAGCAAGCATCTCCTGTTTATCCTTTTCTGTTGCGGGCAAATAACGGTGCTTCATGTGTTGTCTCCTCTCTCCAAGAAAAAATATTAGCGTTTATAAAATGGTGTTTTGACAACCTTTGCTTTCACTAATTTTTTGCGAATCTCTACATCTACAACAGTCCCGATCTCACTCGTTTCCGAATCAATTAAGGCAAGACCGACGTTTTTCCCTAATGTCGGTGACTGCGTGCCGGTTGTCACCTTTCCGACAGACTTGCCATTTTGGAAAACCTCATATCCGTGCCGCGGTATCCCTTTTTCAATCATTTCGAGACCGACAAGTTTGCGCTTCGCTCCGTTTTCTTTTTGTTCACTCAATACTGACTTACCGAAAAAGTCAGACTCCTTTTTGTGCTTTACAGCAAAGCCTATACCTGCTTCAATCGGTGTAATATCCCGGGTCAGCTCCTGACCGTAGAGCGGGAGCTTCGCTTCAAACCGGAGTGTATCACGTGCACCGAGACCGCATGGAATCAATCCGTATGCATCCCCTGCATCGATGATTTTTTTCCAAATATGCATAGCATCATCACTGCGGCAGTAAATTTCATACCCGTCTTCTCCCGTATAGCCAGTGCGTGAAATAAGTGCTTTGCGGCCGCTGATATCGGCTTCATCAATAAACGCAAACGGCTTTAATGCAGACACATCCGCATCTGTCAGATTTTTTAAGATCGCTTCTGCTTTCGGTCCCTGTACAGCCAAGAGCGCGATTTGATCTGACTGATTGTCAATCTGCACATCACCTGCTGCATGTTCTTTCATCCAAGCCAAGTCTTTATCTATATTAGAAGCATTAATGACAAGCAGATAGCGGTTCTCTCCTTTTTGATAGATAAGCAAATCATCGACGGTTCCGCCATCCGGGTAACACATCGCTGTATATTGAGCACGGCCTGGCGTTAACGCGGAAACATCATTTGTCATCAATCTTTGCAAAAAAGACAGACTGTCGTTCCCTGACACTTCGACTTCTCCCATATGAGATACATCAAACAAACCGGCTGCAGTTCGGACAGCCTCGTGTTCTTTTTTTATAGAAGAAAATTGAACAGGAAGCTCCCAGCCTCCGAAATCAATCGTTTTTCCTCCATATTCCTTATACAGGTCAAATAACGGCGTTCTTTTCAGCATCTAATTCCTCCCCTTTATCAACGGCGCAGCTAAAAAACATACAAAAAAGGACAGAGAAACACCTCATGTAAAATGAAGGTTCTCTGTCCTGGCACCTGAAAGTTTACTTTGCATACGCAAAGACGTCCCCTTTGGTGGTTTGCGCATCCGCACAAACACTCTCCAGAGTTGCGTCGAGCAAGAGTTCTTTTGCCTGAGAGATTCACTCCGCAGTTTGCTCCTTCGGCGCCTGTATCCCGAGGTTTTCGGTCAGGTCTCTCCCCTTGCTGTCATTCGCTCATATTTTCATGCTGTTATGGACATACTATAGCAATATCTTACATCAAATACATACTCATATCCTACCATCATCACTATATGCTGGGCAACAGCAATTTGGGCAGATTTTTCTTATATTGTTCATCTTAAGAATCGAAGAATTAGAAAGGCGGTTTCAAAGCAATGAATACAGAAATGATCTACGATGCAAAATGGCCTGAAGAATTTGCTGAAAGACTGAAAAACGATGGCCCTTGGGCAAACTGGGAACTGTACAAGCTCTCTGCAGAAATCCAGAAAACATTAGCAATTCCAGATTTTGAAGGCTTACGGGCTCCTTTATATCTGCCTTCCTTTACGCCGCTCCCCCACCAGCTTGAAGTGGCGCAAAAAGTGGTTGAAAAAATGAACGGGAAAGCGATTTTAGCAGATGAGGTTGGTCTCGGGAAAACGGTGGAAGCCGGTTTAATTTTAAAAGAATATATGATTCGCGGATTAGCAAAAAAAATTTTGATCCTTGTGCCCGCTTCCCTTGTGTCACAGTGGGTCAAAGAGCTTCAGGAAAAATTTTTGATTCCGGCTGTTGAACAAAAGAAAAGCTATGTGTGGGAGCAATGCGATATTGTCGTCTCATCAATAGACACCGCGAAGCGCTCGCCCCATCGAGAAATCGTTCTGTCTATCCCATATGATCTTGTCATTATTGATGAGGCACACAAACTGAAAAATAGCAAAACGAAGAACTATGAATTTGTCCGGAATCTCGTAAAAAAATATTGCCTGCTTCTTACCGCGACGCCAATCCAGAACCGTATCGAAGAGATTTTCAATTTGGTGTCCTTATTAAAACCCGGCCATTTAGGCAGTCAGAATCACTTTCAGGAGGAGTTCGCCAAGAAGAAATCCAGTTTAGAAGCGCATGAACATTTAAAAGATCTTGTGAATAAAGTCATGATCCGTAACAGGCGGCATGATACAGGGCTGAATTGGAAACAGCGCCATGTTGAAACAGTGCCGATTCAATTTTCTCCATCAGAGCAGGCGCTTTATGATGAAATTTCTCGCTTGAAGGACAGTATCAATAAACCAGCCAGCATGTTCTCGATTATGACCTTGCAAAGAGAATGCTGTTCGAGCAGAGAAGCGGTATATATGACGCTGAAAAAGATGCTTGATCAAAAAGAGAAACAAGCACCTGCCATTGATGAGGATACGATTTCAGTTTTAATAGATCGCATCAATCAAGTGACACAAAACTCTAAAGCGCTTCAAGTCGTTGATTTAATCAAAAAGATTGACGATAAGGTCATCATTTTTACAGAATACCGGGCAACCCAGATTTATTTGCAGTGGTTTCTTCAGCAAAACGGCATCAGTTCTGTGCCGTTTAGAGGCGGATTTAAACGTGGAAAAAAAGACTGGATGAAGGATCTTTTCCGCGGAAAAATCCAAGTCCTTATTGCAACTGAAGCAGGCGGTGAGGGAATTAACCTGCAATTTTGCAATCACATGATCAACTATGACCTGCCATGGAATCCGATGCGACTTGAGCAAAGAATCGGAAGAATTCACAGACTCGGGCAGGAGCGTGACGTGCATATTTATAACATGGCGACAAAACATACGGTGGAAGAGCATATTCTAAAGCTTTTATATGAAAAAATTCATTTGTTTGAAAAAGTGGTCGGTGAACTTGATGATATTTTAACGAAAATTCAAGTGAACAATTTTGAAGAGCATCTGCATGACATTTTGTATCACTCAGCAACAGAAGAAGAAATGAAAATAAAAATGGATAACTTAACCTCATTTTTGTCTTATAAAAAACAGCAGCCTGCTGAAAAAAGAGGATCTTAGCCTGTAAGGAGGTTTTATTAGTGAGACAGCAAGAGGTTCACGATTTTCTGCTGCGTTTTTTTCAAGCAAACAGCTGCCAAATCATCGATCAAGGCTTAGGCTATATGACAGTGCAGCTTACAGTTGAAATGGACAAACAAATCATGAACCGCCCTTTCTACTGGCATTGGCGCGAGAAGACAGGCGGTGATCCGAATCCAATGAAAATCACTTTTATTACAGATAAAGAAAATGCGCCAAAAGACCTAGATGGTGAATTTATATATTTTGGGGCCCCGCGTCTTTTTCAAATATTTAAAGCTGTTAAACAAAATGGGAGATTTACCAGAATGTATGAGAAAATTGAATCAGCCGGAGCTAAAGTCCCACTTCAGCCTTGGCTTGGTATAAATGTCACGATTTCATACCAGTCCGACATGAAAAAGGATAAGTTATTGTCACTAGGTCTTCACCTAGTCTCTGGAACGATAATTGAAGATTTTCAAAGCAAGCTGACCCAGTTTTCACTGACGTCTCAAATATGTGACTATTGCTTCACCATTTCACCTATGATCAAACCAGAAAGCGGACTTAAGCGTATGGAAAACTATATTTCCAAATCCGCTATGCAGGAGCCGTCCGACTGGGCGGAACAGGCGGTTAACAGGTGGAAGAATGATATGACATTGCTTGATAAGTTTTACGAGCATATAGAAGAAAAACCAGAAGAATACCATCTAGAAAAACAGGCGCTGAAAACCTTGTATCAACCAAAGATATCAGTTGAAATTGAAAATGGCGGATTGTTTTATCTGCAAAATAATATTTCAAGCTAACTTTTTTACCATTCGACATCATTCTCGTTTTTTTTGAGAAAATACGATTATAATAAAGGTATATTGGAAAAAAATTCTGGTGATTTAATGGCAAATGACTTCCAGAGACTAATGAAGCATACAATAAGTCATGGCCGGACTGGCTGAAATACATAAACAAGTATTTTAGGAGGAGAAACTGCATGAAGAATGCAAAACAAGAGCACTTTGAATTGGATCAAGAATGGGTTGAATTAATGGTGGAAGCCAAAGAGGCAAATATCAGCCCGGAAGAAATACGAAAATATTTACTTTTAAACAAAAAGTCTGCTCATCCTGGTCCGGCAGCCAGAAGTCATACCGTAAATCCTTTCTGAATGTGCTATAATATCACAAGGAAGGTGATGACATTGATTGGCCAGCGTATTAAACAATACCGTAAAGAAAAAGGCTACTCACTATCAGAACTAGCTGAAAAAGCTGGGGTAGCGAAGTCTTATTTAAGCTCAATAGAACGAAATCTACAAACGAACCCCTCCATTCAATTTCTCGAAAAAGTCTCCGCTGTTCTGGACGTCTCGGTTCATACTTTGCTCGATGAGAAACATGAAACCGAATACGATGGTCAATTAGATAGTGAATGGGAGAAATTGGTTCGCGATGCGATGACATCCGGGGTATCGAAAAAACAATTTCGTGAATTTTTAGATTATCAAAAATGGAGAAAATCACAAAAAGAGGAGTAGTGCCTGAGCAGAGGCACTAACTCCTCTTTTGTCAATAACCATCGAGACGGCCCAGTATATGAATACTGGGCCGTCTCTTTTTATGGCTGTTATTAATTTTTATCCTCGCTGTGCGCTTTTTCATTTTCTTTCACATAACCGTCTTTATCAGTATGGTCCTTTTTGATTGTCAAGCCGTTCCACTGTGTAGCTTCGAACGAGAATTGAAGCTTAATGGAGTTGCCTTGATATTTATTTTGAACCATAAGCCCGTTTTCATCTTTTGTTTTATCATCTTTGAATTGGATTTCCATTTGAACCTGATCGAAGTCAGTTGGTGTTTTTGGAACACCATCATATTCAGGAGCGGTTTTACCGTCAATTGTTGCTACATTGACTTTACCGCTTGCATGTAAGAATTTAGGGTCTATTTGTTTTTTGATTTTTTCAGCAGCCGCTGCATCATTTTTAGCAGACATCAAATACAAGTCTTTAAGGTTCGCATCATCTAAAATAATGTTTTTCGGGTAACCATTGCCGCCCTCTTTTCCAACTGTCAACAATGTCACTTCAAACTGGCTGAGGAAATCTTCTGGAGATGTATTGCTGCCGCCGTTTGCTTTAAAATCTCCATAATTAAGCGCCATTAAAACTTCTTTGATCGCAAGTGATCCGTTATTTTCAAATTGGAAATCCTTTGTCAACTTATCTCCCGGCTTTAGATTTGATAAGTTCACACTCGCTGAATTCTCTTTAGCAGATAAATCAAGCGTACCTGATGCAAAAGTAGCATCCTTTGATTTAATGTCGTTAAATGCTGCCCATGTTCCTCCTCCAACTAAAGCTAATCCTAGTGCTGCAGAAGCAACTCCTAAACTCAATTTCTTTTTCATACCCATGGTAAACTCCCCTTTTATTGAATGATTTTATATCGAAACCTGTTGCCAGGTTTACAACTGAAGTTAAGTAGACATGGTGCTGTCCTTTGTATCTGTTTCCAAGGCTTTTGTCTTTCTTTCAATTTCTCTAATGGCGCTGCTGATCGTCACAAAAGCGTACACTAACAGCATCACGCCGGGAACAATCAATAATACAGCCGTTCCAATCGGCTGACTGGCAAAATGAAGCATATAGCCGGCATATGGAAGCTGAAAACCTGTGTATTGCGCGCGAACATTTTCGTCCGATACAGGCGCTGAATCAGCTGCTGCATTATTATCACCTTGTGTTTTAAATAACAAATGGTCTCCTTGCTTTGTTATGTCAACAATTCTGTGGGTGACCGCCGTATTTGCATCCTGCATAAATGTAATAACGTCACCTTTTTGGAGCTCTTTCACATCAGTGATTTCTTTGACCAATATTAAGGAACCTGTATTGAACTCCGGCTCCATCGAACCTGACAGAACTGATTTCAGCGTATACCCAAACACCGCCGGCTCTCCCCCGGATGAACGTGTTGAAATCACGACAAGTGTCAGCACAATAATAAGAGTAAAGATGATCACGTATAAAATATTACTGATCAGCTTCATTGCTTTTTTCATCCTCTTCCCCGCTTTCCTTCTGGTCTGATTGAGTTTCATTTTCTTTGGTTACAGCTTCTTGAGATGTTTCTTCTTTCATTGTTTTTTCCTGTATATCCTTTTGTGTTGTTTCATTCTCCTTTTTGACGTCCGACTTTGTTTCTTTTTTAGGGACTGTCGGTTTTTCATCGCATTTTGCAAGCGTCATAGGCTCCGACCACTCAAATGTACTGCCGTTTGCCGGGTAGCCTGCCGGTTTATATACTTTAAATGCATAAATGCCGGGTTTCATTTTTTTCTTGGTCTCAATTTTATAAAGTGAATCGCCGATTTGATTGGAGACAAATCCTTTTTCGATCACGTTCCCATCCTTTAACGGTTTGCGGGCATTTTCAAGCTTATGAAGCTCCCACTTCCACTTTGATTTCTTAAGTTTCTCACCTGTATTTTCGAGCACAGCAAATAAGGCGAAAGGTGAGCATACAGTGCCTTTCGTATCCGTTTGATCTGATATGTGCAAATCACTTTGATCCCAGCGTTTATCATAATGGCAGTTTTTATCTGTATGCTGAAAGTCTTTACACGTTTGAAGTGAGACATCAAATGTTTCAATATCATGAAAAGCAGCGCTTGTATCATCGGAAAATTGTAAGCATATTGCGGCAGTCAGACTGAAAATGACTGAAAGCTGAAAGATAAGCAGAACTTTCAGTTTCGTCTTCGCCTTTTGCTGATTGTGAAACAATCGAAACATATCTTACCTCCTGTAAAACACTGTAACTTGATATGACAATCGTTCTCTTTAAAGAACCTCATAAATAGAGTATAATCAACGATTTATAGATTTAAAAACACCGAAATCGCTCATTTCGTTCGTTTAAAAGAATGTTTTCATCATATTACAAAGTCTTGCTCAGTATTGCTCATTTTTTCAATTTTTTTGAAATTTTTGGGATTGTTATGTGAGAATTTAAATGCATATCCCATTATTATTTGGTAATAATAAACAAAGAAAGGGTGACAGCATGATGATCAAACAATGTGTGATTTGTCTATCTCTTCTCGTCTTTGGCACCACAGCCGCTCACGCAGAAGAAACACCTCTTGTAACCGCCCGCCACATGTCCAAATGGGAAGAGATTGCTGTAAAAGAAGCAAAAAAAAGGTACCCGCTTGCACAGGTACTGTTCAAACAAAAAGTATGGGACCGTAAAAGAAAAGATGAAGCAGTGAAGCAATACCATTTAACTCTGAGGGAAGGGTCAAAAGAATTCGGCGTTTTTGTGACGATTTCATTTGATCCTTATAGCCAAAAGGTCAATAAAATCGCCATATTAGAAGAATATCAATAAGGTCCTCCATTTTTTGAAGGACCTTATTCGTTTATTTGCGGTTATTTTTTCCGTTTCAGCCAAAGTCTGAAGCCATAGGGTAAAATACCGAACAACTGCTGGGAAACAGGCGTTTTTGTTTCTTTCCGCACCTCTTTTCGTTCTTTTCGCTCATCTCTCGGAGTATCTATATATTTGACAAATTGCTGCGTCATATATTTAACATAATCATTCGTTTTCACGTGATCACCTCATCATTCAATTATTATGAAGTGTTGTCTCACATGACTTTTTTTATACCCTTTACACTGTTTTATTCTGTCCATCTCAGCAGTTTTTTCTGTTTTTGATCAAACACGATCTGTGCAGTTCTTTCTGTTCCCGACTCCGTTGACACTCTTAAGTTGATTTCTTTTTGTTCTTTTATCGATGTATCATGAATGTAATAAGAAACCCGTCCATATGGAAATTGCTCCGTACCCTCCTGGCCTTTCCGTTCCTCTAGAACATGCCGGACCGAAAGAAGCACCCCATTTTGAAGCAAATTCTCTCCTATGTATAACTCTTTTGTTTCCTTCTCAAACATGCAGCGTGAAATATATTGAGCAGCAGCAAAGTTCACGATTAACAGCACAAGCGCTGACACAAAAAGAACAGCTGGGTAAATAAACCCTCTTGTACAATACATTCACCCCCCTCCTAAATACGAATAGACTGGAAAAGCAGTTTGATACACTTTTTGGTCCTCACTCTCAATTTTCAGCAAAACAACACAATTTTCAAAATCAGCTTTCATGGCAGTAATATGATCTAAAATCGGAACATGCCCTTTACCATCCACTCTTTTTCTTATCATTGAATGATAAATTTCGAAACGGATGTCCTGCCCGGAAAGATTGGTGCAGATTAACACGCTCCCATGCTCGGCTGTCTTAACTGCCTGTGACTCCTTGCATTCATTCATCATCTGTTCTATCGAAATCATCCATTCTTGCTGTGTGAAACCGTCATGTTCCTGCTGTCGAGACAAAAACAGATGGATAATCGCAGCTAACGATCCTGATATGAGCAAAAAGACTGAGAGCGAAAATAATACGTTAAGAAGCGTGTAGCCATTCTGTCTGCAAAATGCTGAGGCAAAATGATTTTTCTTTATAAGCTGCGGCTTTGATACATACGTTTTGATATTCGCCCTCCTCCTCCCACTTCATTGCATAGATATGATTGTTCTTTGTAATCGTTTTTGACGCGGCTCCTTCACCACTCATGACATATTTGCTAATGCTCTCATTCATCATCTGATAGCCAATTTCTCGTGATTCCGCCATTTTTTCATCAGCCATCAGCTTGTCCCACAAGGGGACGACTGTCAGCAGCACAAACAGCCACAGGCTTAGCGCAGACATTGTTTCTATTGTAGAAAAACCTTTATTTTCTCTCCACATTGACTCTCCCGCTCCCTAGATAAACTGTTATATCATATACGGCATGGCCATTTACTCGTATTTTTCCGCCTGCATTCGGGTGCCCTTTCTCATTAAATTCCAAACGGTCTTTTAATGTCAGCAGTTCTATAGAAAGTCCCCTTGCATACGGACGTTCAATGACCGTATCACCAATGACTAATTGATATTCTTTTTTATGAAAGAAAATTTTTGTTCTTTGTTGACGGGAAATAGCAACCTGCTGTGTGAGCATAATATCATTTTTCAGCTGCCTTGCTGCCTGTCGGACAGCTGTATTGTCATAAGCAGGAGGAAGTGTAGTGAAGACGGCCACCAGGAGGATAGAGGCAAGGCTTAACACAAGCAAACTTTCTAAAAGGGTAAACCCCTCCTCCTCGTTTAATTTAATGTTCAACCTTAACTTCTCCGCCGGTGATGATAATGCGCTTACCATTTGGACAGACAGCATCGTTTTTCACATAGCCCTCTGACTGTAAATCGGCAAGGCTCGGAGTTTGTCCTTCATGATCAAGCTCAAATGCAGTCATTTGTGCCTTAACCATGTTTTGTAAGCCTTCACAGCCCTTTTTTTGAATGGTTTGGTTATGTTTCGTGACGTTCGGTATCGTAATTAAAAGCAAAATCGAAATAATAAAGAGCACGATTAACATTTCAACAAGTGTAAATCCTTTCTCATTCATTAGCCTCTTCCTTTCACATTTGATTCATCATCTGATACATAGGCACAAGCATAGATAAATACACAAGTAAGATCATCGCTGCAACAAATCCATAAATCATTGGCTGAAGGATGCCTGTCCATTTTTGCGCTTTGTGTTCCAGCCGCTGTAATATGAATTGGCTGTATGTGAAAAGCTCCCGATCCAATCGGCCGCTCAGCTGGCCGTGAGATATGACTTTCGATAAATCAGTTTCATAAAAAGGGCTTCCACAAATAGCGGATTCAATTGACTCACCGGCTTTTAGCCGTTCAATCAATTGTTCAGCCTCGCAGCGGTAGAAAGGGAGAAACGTTTGATGTTTAAATGCATTAAGGCTGTCATAAATTGAGAGGCCTGATTTTAAAAGGCTGCTTAGCTGCAAAGAAAAAAAGTAGCTGTTAAACAGCTTGACAAGCTTTCCAACCAAAGGAATCCTGATACAAATCAGCATTTGCCGGGCAGGTGATTTTTTCTTAAACACAAGCCAATAATAAATCCCGATACCTGCTGTAAAAAGAACAAGCAAAATGATCACAAGATCAATATGCTGAAAAAAAGCAAAAAGCATATCGGTTGAACGTGAGGTTTCCATATTCATCGATTGATAGATACCGGAAAACTGAGGAATGATGATGGACTGTAACATATAAAACATGACAGCGACCGTAAAGATGAGGAAAAGCGGATAGCGCAGCACTCTTTTCAGCTGGTCTGCCTGTGCAATTTTTCGTTCCAGCAGCTCTCCGCTCTGGATCATGGAAGCAGGCAGTTCACCATGTGTTTCAGCAAAATAACAAATACCTACGGCTTCCTTATGAAATGACAAACTCTTTAGTACTTGATAAAACGGAGCCCCTTCCCTCAAACAAGTGACCGAACCAGTCAAGTCAGCCGCCTGCCTCTTATTCATCTGAAGTTCCATCAGGCGTAATCCATCCAGAAGCGTATATCCGCCCGCAGTCATTTCACCGAGCCTCTTTAATAACCTCGCTTGATCCTTTAACGACCAGACTTTTCTAATCTTTTTCATGATAAACCCACCGGTCATAGTTGTTTGTTGTTAAATAGCCGAGCGCAATTCCTTTCCTGATAATTTGACGAAGCGTTTGATATTGGTAATTTGCATGATTTCCTTTTGCCTCCTGGATACATTGCTGAAGATTTTTCCCGTAAAGAAGCTCATAAACGCTAGCTCTCCTGGTATTTCGTGACTGGCGACAATACACTGATGAACATCCGTTTTCACAAAACGGGCAAGCCAAATCAACCAAGCGCTGAGCCGCTATTGCAATGACAGTCTGTTCAATTTCATTCATATTGATACCGAATTCAAGCAGTCTGTAAATTGCGCCCTTTGCGTCTCTCGTATGAAGGCTCGTTAGTACCAGATGTCCCGTCATCGCTGCCCGCACCGCAATTTCAGCTGTTTCCGCGTCTCTGATCTCACCTAAAATAATCATATCGGGGTCATGGCGCAAAATTGCTTTCAGACCTGCGGAATAAGTTACACCGGCTTTTTCATTCACCTGAACCTGAAGAACATCTTCGTCCCTTGTTTCAACAGGGTCCTCTAATGTGACAATATTTCGATTAAAGTGTTTTTTTGCATATTGAACGAGAGAGTATAGTGTGGTAGTCTTCCCTGAACCAGTTGGCCCGGTAAAAATGAGCATGCCATGGGAATGTTTTAAAAACGAGAGTAATGTGGCTCCTGTCTTCGGAAATAGCGACAATTTATCAATCGAAGGGATATTGTATTGGGGCATCACTCTGATCACGAGGCTTTCTTCATTAATTGTGGGCAGCGTTGACATTCTTAAATGAACATTTCCCTCTTTCAGCTTTAACGTAAGCGAACCGTTTTGCGGCTTTCGCCTTTCACCTATATCCATTGCTGAAAGAAATTTAAAATGTGAAATCAGCCTTACGCACTCTTCTTTTTTCATGTCCCTTTTTTTCAGCAAGGCATGATCGACCCGAAAATGAATGATAGCGTCCCGCTCCCTCGGCACAATGTGAATATCAGAAGCCTTTGTTAGATATGCCTCTTCAATCAAGTTTTTGCTTACCTTTTCTATTGAATCCAATTTGATTCCCTCTCCTTTCAACGCATATTGTAGAAAAAGAAGAAAGGGTAATCAAACAAGGAAAACGTGATTTTGTGAGATGTTATATGCTGAAAAACCAATTCTTTCTGGCAAGAAAAAAATTTTTCAACTGAATGTACCCCTGTCATTATAATTTTCCCTATAAATAAAAAAGCAGACATGGTCACCATGCCTGCTAGATTCCATTTTCATTATGCTGTTTTCGCTTTTTGACCAGTATCTTTCTCAACGGAAAGGTCGCCTAATGCAACAATACCGGCAATTTGGCCATATTCAAGAATCGGTAAACGGCGGATTTGATGCTCTGCCATAAGCGCCTTGACATCGTATCCGGTCACCCTGATATGACTGGTGAAAAAACGGGGCACGCTGTACAAAATATGAAACATCCTATAGAGTCCGCCTTTTTCGAGGTTTCTTTTTCTTCTTCCGCTCCTGCAGCATATCTCCCGTCCAGCCTTTTTTCCTCAAATAGAGATAGATCAGAACTGTAGATGTGACAATCAATAAGAGAGAAAAGAGATATCCGTATTTCCAATTCAGTTCCGGCATCACTGAAAAGTTCATCCCCCATAAGGCCCCCAGAGCTGTAATCGGCGTAAAAAGCGTCGTGAAAATGGTCAGCGCTTTTACAATTTCATTCCCCCTATGTGAGGTAATGACTTCCTCTGAATGCAGCAGATTGTTAAGCTCCCCTTCAAATTCGCTGATGTATGTAAATCCCCTGTCAATCTTCAGTTGTGTCCGCTGATAATCCTTTTTCCCTTCATTTTGAGGTAAAAAGGTTTCTTTCAACGCCATTTCAATTTTTTTAGCGCTTAATATCAAATTTTTCCAAATCATCAGTTCATGGCGCAGGAGATGGACGCGGTTTAAAATGCTTTTGCTATTGTCGTCTTTAATTTGCCATCTGAGCTTTCTCAGCTTTACTTCAAATTCATCAACACCGATTAAATACGCATTCATTAGTTCGCCGAGAAGAATTAAAAACCCCTCTATCGCATTGTCCGCTCTTTCCATTTGCCGGACAACTTCTTTTCCTTTAATCTCTCTCAAAATTGAAAAATCAAAGTTGATTGTAAAAAAATATTGTCTGGTGATATAAAAGTGAAAAACAGTATGGTCTTTTTCTTCACCAAGCCCCTGATCATAAACAATCGACCCAAATACCGCTTCATTTTCCGTTTCAGTTGTATCTACTCGTAAAAAATTAACGTGATGGTTATTTTCAAACCACTTTTCACACTGAGGCCAGTGAGAAAAATGGATTAGATCCCTTGCCTTACTTCTTTCTTGAGGCCCCATTTGGTACCAAAACCAATCCTTTCCCGTATGTGCCTTCATGTCAAGCTCCTCCAAACTTTTGTTCTTTATTCTTTAATTGCCCAATAACCGCGTCACTAAACCAGTCTGCCGCTTCAACACATGTTTTATGAGCATTTTCAGGTGGTATGGAATGTAGAAAGACATCGGAAAAGGGAGGTGCATGCCTTCCTTGGAGAAGGCAGTTGTTTTGGAATTTGTCAATTTACTAGCAGTCGCTATTCTCATTTTGTTAACAGGATTTTTTGTTGCCGTAGAATTTTCAATCGTAAAAGTGCGGCGATCCAAAATTGATCAGCTTGTCGCAAAAGGAAAGAAAGGTGCTAAAGCGGCAAAGCATGTCATCACTCACCTTGATGAATATTTATCAGCCTGTCAGCTGGGCATCACAGTCGCAGCCTTAGGACTGGGATGGCTTGGGGAACCGACTGTGCAAACTCTGCTTCGACCGCTTTTTCATAAAGCAGGCTTAAATGAATCGCTTACCCACCTGCTTTCACTCGTCATCGCATTTTTAGCGGTTACGTATTTAAATGTCGTTATCGGGGAGCTGGCTCCAAAGAGTTTCGCCATTCAAAAAGCAGAAAGCATTACCTTGTTGTTCGCTAAACCGCTTATTTGGTTTTATAAGATCATGTTTCCATTCATTTGGCTGTTGAACCACTCTGCCCGATTGATTACAGGAGTGTTTGGACTAAAGCCGGCATCAGAGCACGAGCTGGCTTATACAGAGGAAGAACTTCGGGTCCTATTGGCTGAAAGCTATAAAAGCGGCGAGATCAGAAAAAGTGAATTAAAGTACATGAATAATATCTTCACCTTTGATAAACGAATGGCAAAGGAAATTATGGTGCCGCGAAATGAAATGGTTAGTTTGTCACTAGATGAAGACTCCATTTCAAATCTTCAGGAAACAGTCAAGCAAACAAAATATACACGGTACCCGGTTGTAAGAGAGGATAAAGATAACGTCATTGGCGTGATTAATATGAAAGAAGTGCTGTTTTCCATGCTGACGAAAGATTTTTCAATCAAGAAGCATCAAATTGAACCTTTCGTACAGCCCGTTATCCATGTCATTGAGACGATTCCTATTTATAAACTACTGCTGAAAATGCAAAAGGAACGCACTCATATGGCGATCCTCATCGATGAATATGGCGGGACGTCCGGTTTGGTCACTGTCGAAGATATTATCGAGGAAATTGTAGGAGAAATCCGTGATGAATTTGATGCGGATGAAGTGCCTCATATCCGCGAACTTGGAAAGGATCATTACTTGTTAAATGCAAAATTATTAATCAGCGATGTTAACAGCCTGCTTGGAACTGATTTATCAGACGCTGAAGTAGACACCTTGGGCGGCTGGTTTTTGACACAAAACATAGACGCTGAGCCTGAAAGTACCATAGAATATGATGGCTACTCTTTTAAGGTAAAAGACATCAACAGCCATCACATTTTATTTATAGAAGTAAAAAAAGCTGAATAGCCCGTGAAAGGCTGTTCAGCTGCTATCTTTCAAGATAAACATGGCAAAGGCATCAACACTCTTTTATTTTAAACCCTTTATTGGCCAGGGCTTTAGCAAGACTTTGCTCGGTTTTCACATTCGAAAAATCCAGACCCAGCTTCACGACAGTTTGGGCAATTTCCGGCCTGATTCCTGAAATAATCGTCTCAATGCCGAGCAATTTGGTGCTGTCAATCACTTTAAAAATTTGATAGGCTACCATGGTATCAACGATAGGAACGCCCGAAATATCTAAAAATAAATACGAGAGCTTTAACGCTGAGCACTGCTCCAGCACAGACTCCAAAATCGTCCTCGCTCTGTGCGTATCAATTTCACCGACAAGCGGAAGAATCCCAATTCCATCAGTAATCGGCATAATCGGCGCACTCAATTCATTAATCATTTCTTTTTGCGCGTTTAATTGTATCATGGTCACCTGGTGATATTCTTCCGTAAACACTTCGATGATCTCATCAATGTTTTGATTCAAGATCCGGCTCCACTCATAAAATTCCTGAATGCTGATGTCTTGAGAAGAAGCTTCGCTGAATTTATGAATCCATTCAAACATGATGTGCCTGAAAGTGTTAAACTGGCCGACACTTTGTGTAACCGTCACTTCATGAACGGCACGGTCTCTGGCGCATTGAAGAGACCACCGGTTGAGCTCATCCTCTACGTCTTCTTTTCTAAGGGATTTTGCTACGATGGTCACCAATAATTCATGCTGGTCTTTTAACTTTTGTTCTAGTTTTTGCTGATCTTTCGCTGAATACAGCCAGCTGCCTGTTGATGTACAAACTTTCAGCCATTGTTGCGTGATATCTTCTTTGTGCTCTGTTAAGTGCTGATCAAGAGCTATCATCTTAATGAGCTACCTCCTGTTTTTGAAAAATGTACGCTATATATGTATAACGCGTCTGCCTTTACACATACTATGTTTAGATTCAATGGGCTATAGCCAAGCGGTAAGGCAATGGACTTTGACTCCGTGATCGTTGGTTCGAATCCAGCTAGCCCAGTTTCTGAACAGGTGAAAAACCGAAGACAAGCTGATTCGAATAAATCAGCGGATCTTCGGTTTTTCATCATGCAGATTGATGAACCGTTTTCTTCTTCGATAACTTCAACAGTTCTCCCGGGTTATAACCAATCACCAGCTTTTTGTTGTCTACTAGAATCGGGCGTCGCAAAAGCTTCGGCTTCTCGATTAAAAGTTCCAGCACCTCATTTACCGTCATTTCTTCAATGTTTAAATTTAAATTTTTGAAAGTCTGGCTTCTTGTCGCCAAAATTTCATCAATTCCTTCTGTCGTTAACGATAAAATGTACTTTAATTCTTCTCTTGTCGGGGTTTCTCTGAATAAGTGCCGTTCGTTAAATTCAATTTGATGTGCTTTAAGCCAATGTTTTGTTTTTCGGCATGACGTGCAGCTTGGATATGAGTAAAAAGTTAATTGTTGTTCCATTCGTTTTTTCCTCCTCAGTTAACCATCTCTTTGTAGAATAACTACCCGGATCATTTTTCATTTAAACCATTTACAGAACTTTTTTCGGATTATTTTTTAAAAAACATTCATACAATAGAAAACACAATCAAAGGGACAAATTCCATTTGTATATTAATAATGAAAATGTTTACATTTCTAGGTGTGATCTATTATAATAACAGTCAGAGGGACTCTCGGGAGGGGATAAAAATGAATCGCATGTTCCGGGTGTTAGGATTTTGGACGGGAATTTTTGCAGTCATGTTTTATTTAGGTGATATGAAAGATGCTTCCCTTTTATTTTTTGGACAGACGATCTTATTTGTGTTTCTATCGTATTTGAACTTAACCGAACGCATGTATATTTATATTTTTGGCGCTTATTTAACAATTTTCTTCGCCGGCTTTACATATTACTCAATTTTTATTATGGTGCCCGGCGGCGGAGGCCATTAAATGCAGAAAGAGACAAACCTTATCGGTTTGTCTCTTTTTTTACAATGAAAACCCATTTAAAAACGGATTTTGATCCTGCTCAGTCAGTACGTCTGTTTCAGGTCCATGGCCGCTTAACACCAGCGTGTGTTCCGGAAGCGTAAGCAGTTTTTCATGAATGGACGTCAGCAGCGTCTCTTGATTGCCGCCTATTAAATCCGTACGTCCTATACCGCCTTGGAACAAGACATCTCCGGAAATGACCAAGTCTGCATCTTTCACGTAGTAAGACACACTGCCTGGTGAATGTCCCGGCGTAAATAATGTTTCCAAATGAAACGGCCCGATATTCAACTCACCGTCGCCTTCAATTAGATGATCTGCAGGCTTAGCTGTGACTTCTATCCCTCGCAGCATGCCGGAGCCGTTTAAAGAAGCGTCCGCAAGCCAATTTTTTTCATTTTGATGCAGGTAAACAGGGATATCCCATTTTTCTCTCACTTCATCAAGCGCCCCAATATGGTCAAAATGGGCATGTGTAAGCAAAATGGCTAAAGGCGTCAGCCCTTTTTCTTTTATGTATTGATTGATTTTATGTCCCTCGCCGCCCGGATCAAAAATCAGACATTGATCATCACTGATGAGAAAATATGCGTTCGCTTGAATCGGCCCTACTGGCATTCGTCTCCATTTCACTATTATCACCTCTTTCTTTTTTATGCTCTTATTATGAGGGTTTTTGAAAAAAGATTCAAACAATCGCAATGAAAACGCTATCGACAAACCTATAAAAAACAGGTAGAATAAAACTGGAAAGAATTGCAGGTTTTTCAATGTAAAGGGGGCTGTGTTATGTTACTTGTCGTGATTTTCGGCCTTGTCGCTCTTTTCGCTTTATGGGGAGTCTTGCGTTCTGTTAGAAATAAAAATATACTCGGGTTTTTATTAGCCGGTGCCACCTTATTTGTCTTTGGATGGTTTACCGTGATGACCGTAATAAACAGCGGGTATCCAACCGCACATTAAAACCTGTATCCGATCGGATACAGGTTTATTTTTATGGCTGTAAATGTTTATTGACACTTTCTATTTTGCTCTCAAGCGTCGTTTTTTTGTCACGCCTGTCATCGATACGGATATTCGTTGCCACTCTGTGCAATCCTTTTTGAAATGGCGCTTCGTGAATTGCCTGAATAACTGCAAAAAGGTCACTGAGTTCTCCCTCGATCAGCGTATTCATCGGTGTCAGCTGATATTTGATTTTCCCTTCTGCTTGATATCCTTCTAATATCTTTTGCACATCGGCTACGTAAGCACTGACACTGGGTGTTTCCGTACCGATTGGGATAATGGTTACATCTGCGATAGCCATCGTTATTCCATCTCCTTTTGATCAATGATGAGTTGCTTCGTTTCATGTGATTTCAATAAAATAATTTGCTCAAAATGAAAGCCGTATAACGCATATTTCCCGTTCGGAGATATTTGAATCGGCTCCATTTCCCGCAGAGACACAAGATCTTTTGTCTCTCCCGATGCTACATTGATTGCTGCGAGCTTATATGCATCGCCGCTTTGTTTGAATGTATAAAACAGGCCTCCTGCTTCATCATAGTCATACTCCATTGGAGCCAAACTTGTATATTTCGCTTGGAGCGGCCATTTCGCTGTAACAGGTGATGTTGATTGCGGCGTTTTAAACTGATACGTCCCTTTTCCTCCGGAAGCTGATTTGACAGTAAAACTCATTTGATGGAAAGAATCGAAGAATAGAACGTTATCCTCAAGCTTCTGTTCCGTCTTAGAAGCTGTATCGAACGTATATAAAGGCCCTGTTTTATCGTCTCTACCCTCTTTTACATAATCAAATGTATTTTTGGATGTCCAATGAATGAACGGAACCTGTACTGGGCTTAAGAAAGATTCGTCTTTTTTAGCATTCACCTGATATGTATGGAAATCCCAGTTTTCATTGAATTCCGTCACCATCATTTGATAAGGATCATACTGATTCCAAGCAGCTTCAAGCTCATACGTTTCGTAATCTTTTTCGTAAAGCGTCTCTCCTTCTGCATTAAGCAAAACCACTGCCGTCTTTTGGCTATGTGTGATTTGCAGCAGAATCATCTGCTCCCTCGCATTGATTTGAACATCAACGATTTGACCATCCGTTTGATAGAGCTTTTTCGCTTTGCCTGTAAAGATGCGGTACGCAAAAAGCTCTGTTTTCGTCGGATTAGACGCAGTATATAATATTGTGCTGTTATTCAGCCAGCCTTCCGCCCCATCCGCTTTTTCCGCGGAAAGCGGTATGATGTCTTTTTTCTCATCTTTTGCCGCCGATGCCTGTTTTTGCTGCTGATGAGATGGTTCGCATGCCGATAAACTAAACAGCAATACCGCCAGCAGAATAAAACAAACTGATCTCATCAGCATTCCCCTCCGATCATCTTTATTCTCTCATATTTGCTTCGGCAGAAAAAAGAAAAAGTTTCAGTTACTCATGAAAAAATAACGCCCTCCACAAGATACCGCTTGTGGCGTTATATATGTGTGAAAACTGCTGAAACGGCAAAGGATTTTGGCCTTTTCCAAGTTCCACCGTATACCCTTCCTTAAAATAATGGTGAATAAACCAATCACGAAATCCAGCATAGCTGTCTATATCCCTTACTCCCTTATAAATGTTCCCGCTTAACTCCTCAAACTCCTTTATGACGGCAGCAGATTCCTCAGGCTCAAGGCCTTTATAGCCCCAATAAATTTCTTCTCCTTGAGTATGAAGAGCCAGCAGTCTGTCAGGCGGATTCTCCGTGATCAGCCGGTACATCGCAATAGATTCCGGCTCCGTAAGCGGAGAGATTCCCGGAAAATCGCGGTAGCTGGGTGCTGTCGGTTTTCGGTATTTTTCAATTTCCCATAATGATGGAAATTGTTTATTTAAATCAACCCCGTTTATATTCGCCTTCCATTCATTAAAATTTGGACGATGTTCATTTAGCCTTTCGAGTTCATCTCTTCTGGCTCCCATGACTTCTGATCCGTTTAAAACAAGATCAACGCCATCCGGATTGACAAGAGGAACGAGGGATAAGGATGTGCTGTTAAACAGCTTTATGGGAGAAAAGCCAAAGAAAGGCGAATTGCAGCATAATGACATACAGTATTCCTTAAACCATTTTAGCAGGACAGACGTTGTAATCCACTCATTCGCATGAAATGACGCGTTCATATGGACCTTTTTTACGGCATGCTCCCCACCAGCCTTCAGCTCCCAGATAGGCCTGCCGAGTACAGAACGGCCAATTTCCCGGCATGAGACAAACGGAAAAACATCAATAATCTTCTTTATTTCCTTTTCAACAGCTGAATCATCATAGATTTTCTCTTGCTCAATCCAGCTATCTGAAAGTTTCAGCTGCCGAGGCTGTAAAAAGCGCTTTATGTCCTGAATGGTTTGAAGCTCTTTGCCGCTATGCTCCTCTATCACATAACCAGGGCAATACAATTGATGTTTTTGTGCGGAGCGATTTGCACTTTTAAGCAATTCCTCGTCTATCTTCAGTTCTTTCGCCACATTGGCCAAATTGTTCTTGATCTCAGGTTTCACCGTAATAAACGCCATCATCATCCCCCTTTTTTGTTACTATATGACAGCGTATTTAAAAAAAGAAAGCCTCCCGCTCACTTCGATGCGGGAGACATTGTGATTATGATGCCTGATCAAGCATTTGTTTTTCTTTCCGCTTTGACGAATTGTCCAGCCTTTTCTGGTCATAAAATCGCAACAAATCCCCATAAATGATTTCATCAGAAAGTGATAGCTCCTGTTTTGCTTTATCAGCAAATGCTTCACATTGTTTTGTCTCTTCTAACGGTTTTCCCGTCTCTTTGTCATAACACGCACCGTCTGTATAAACAACCTGATCTGTGATAAAGCTCCCGTCCCGGAGCACCGTGAAGTCCAGTTTTTCGTCTGAAAGCAGATCGTTGCCGAATTGAATTTGATCTTTCGTATCAATCCCTAAAAGATTCATCAGCGTCGGCCTGATATCAATCTGCCCGCCTACTGTTTCAATGGTTTGCGGCTTTTTATCAGTAATACCCGGAATATGAATGACCAGCGGCACTTTTTGGAGCTGTACCTCTTCAAATGGGGTTATTTCTTTTCCTAAAAACTGCCCCATCGCTTCATTATGGTTTTCTGATATACCATAATGGTCACCATATAATACAATAACAGAGTTGTCGTATAACCCGTCTTCCTTCAGCTTTTCGATAAACCGTTTCAGCGCCTCATCCTGATAACGCACTGTCGGAAAATATTTATTTAGCGTCTGGCTGTTTGAATCATATTCATCAATCAATTGATCCTCTTCATCAAGATCAAACGGGAAGTGGTTCGTCAGTGTAATCAGCCTCGAGTAAAACGGCTGAGGCAGATTTTTCATCAGCTCTGAGGACTGCTCAAAAAATTCTTTATCCTTAAGTCCCCAGCCGACTGAATTTTCGTCAGTTACATCATACGAGTTAATATCAAAAAACGAATCATATCCAAATGAGTCGTACATTAAATCACGATTCCAAAAGCTCTTATTATTAGCGTGGAGCACCGCTGAATAGTATCCGCTGTTTTTCAAAATTTCAGGAGCGGCCATATATTGATTGCCCGCATTCGTAAAAAATACGGCACCTCGTCCAAGCGGATACAGTGAATTGTCCACGATAAATTCAGAATCCGAGGTTTTCCCCTGGCCTGTTTGGTGGTAAACATTATTAAAGTTGTAGCTCTGTTTTATAAAGTCATTCAGAAAAGGCGTGATTTCTTCTCCATTCAATTTTTCATTAATCACGAAGCTTTGCGTCGACTCTAAGGATACGAGAATGACGTTCCTTCCTTTTGCAGCGCCGAATAAGCGTTTGTTGGCATCCTTCGCATTAGCGGTTACGTAGTTTTCAATCTCCGTCAGGCTGTTGCTGTCTGCCAACGCTCTCTGTGCGGATTGCTTTGACTGAAGAACGCCATCGTAAATATGAAAATTAAACAGGCTAATGTTTTTAACAAGCATTTCTCTGTCAAATGAGCGTGTCAATAGCTGAGGTCTTTCCGCCTCAGACAAGCCCAGGTTGAAGAAATAAACAGAAGCAACGAACAAAAAATAAGCCGCCCGTTCATTTTTCGTTGAGGGAATGTCCGATTGAAAAGCTTTTTGCCGGATGTGAAGCCATATTAAAACCGCAATATCTACAGCTAATAGGAGGTCTGTCGGCTCAAGAAGTGTTCCGATGCTGCTTCCGAGATCACCCATATTGCTCGTTTGAAAAAGAACAGGGATTGTTAAGAAATCATTGTAAAAACGGTAAAAAACCATATTTGCCAGCAATACAAACGTGACAAGACAGCTCATCGCGATAATGTAGCGATTTCTGTTTTTGCCTTTTAAAAACAGGCTGAGGCCAAAAATAAGCAACAAAAAACTCAATGGGTTGATAAACAGAATAAATTCCTGTGTTAGATTGTTGTCGATTTTAATATGAAAACTGGTTTTGTAAACAGCATACGTTTTCAGCCACATCAATAAAATGGCAATCAGCATAAATGAAATCTTCGAAAAAAACGTTTTTCGCATTTCAACCTCCTATGCAGCACGCTCAAAAAAATCAGTCTATTCCCAACATTCTCATTAACACATCAAATTAAATCTTAACCTGAGCACAACAAAAAATCAATTTCATTTACACAATTTTAACAATTTTGATGTTTCAGCCATTCATTTTTAGCGATCCAAGCGCCTCCGATAACGCCGGCATCATTTCCAAGTGCTGCGATTGAAATATCAGCAGCTTGGGCTGCCCGCGGAAACGCGCATTTGCGGAATGTTTTCTCGACTTTTGATCTCAGCAGTTCTCCGGCTCTCGATACGCCGCCGCCAAGAACGATTTTGGATGGATTAAGCGAGCTTGCCAAATTTCCGAGCACCAAACCAAGATGCTTGGCTACATAATCAACCACCTCAAGGGCAATTTCATCATTTTCACCCGCCGCTTCAAACACATCCCGCGCTGACAATTGTTCGGTTGCTTTTAAACGTGTCGTCTTTTTAGCATTTGCTATTTTTTCTTTTGCAATTCTTACAATTCCGGTTGCTGACGCAATTGTTTCGATACAGCCCGTTTTGCCGCAGTTGCAGGGCGCTCCGCCTTCAGGGATGCTGCAAATATGGCCGATTTCTCCGCCGGCGCCATTTATACCATGTACAATTTCACCATTTGCAATGATGCCGCCGCCAACTCCTGTGCCAAGCGTCACGAGAATGACGTCTTTTGCGCCATCACCCGCTCCCTTCCACATTTCCCCGAGCGCAGCAATATTCGCGTCATTTTCTATAACAGCTGGGATGCCGGTTTCTGTCTCCAGATGGTTTTTCAAAGCATAATTTTTCCACCCTAGATTTACTGTTTCATAAACCACTCCTGCCGCCATATCTACAGGGCCTGGTGCACCCATTCCGATGTATTTGATGATGTGCTTCGGTTTTTGCAGCTCATCCAGCTTGCTGTCGATTGTTTTTGCAATTGTGACAGTAATCGTGTCGCCGGTTTTATCTGTCGGAACTTCCCACTTATGCTGAATTTCGCCATATTGATTAATAAAAGCGAGTTTAATCGTCGTTCCTCCCAGGTCAATGCCCGCAAACCATATCTCGTCCATTTTTATCACCTTAGCCTTTATAAAAATCTCTTCCGTTTTTTGTTTGTTCCAATTCTTTTCGAAGGACAGCTGCCGCTCTGGCCCACTGCTCCTTTTCAATCATGTGGTTCATGTATAATTCCTTTAATTCATCCAGCATAAACTCAATTTCAAGCTCTCTGTCTCCAAAATAAACAATGTGGCCAAACGTTTTTAACAGCTGCTGCACATCATAAAATGTATTCATTTTCCTCACCATTTCTTGAACTTAACTATCATAAGCGTATTCATAAGGAAGCGGTCAGTCAAGAAGAAAACGCTGACAAAAAAGCCAGCTTCCTTTCCATATTCCACCTCTATGATTCTTTATTGTTTTCAATTTGCCGCTGCAGCTCCTTGTAGCGCTGCTCCTTCGGCTTCAGTTTCACAGCCGTCTGGATGGCCTTTTCTGCTTGTGCAAGCTCATTTTTTTCCGCATACAATAACGCTAAATTGTAATAGGAAGCATGGTCTTTAGGTTCTTTTTTCACTGCTCGTTCCAAAAGGGAAACCGCCTGATCATATTCGCCGATTTGAATATCAGAAACAGCAAGAATTTTCAAAAGATCGGCAGAGGCATCTTTTTGCGCTGCTTCTCCGTTCAGCAATTCTGTTACTTCTTCATACTTTCCTTCCTGATACAGCTCGCTTGCCTGCTGAATCAGCGCTGACTCCTGGTGTGAAGGCGAATGCAATCCGTAATATAAAAATCCAACAGCCAAAGCAATCAGCAAAACCGCTGACAACAATCTTTTTCCAAAGGCTCCGGCTTTAGGCAACCCCAGTGCTGCTGCAGCGAAAAAGCCGCCAATCAAGCCGCCGATATGTCCTGAATTATCAATATTCGAAACCGCAAAACCAAAGCCCAGATTGATGATAATAATGACAATAATATTGGTTCCTATAGTTCTTAAAAACATTTTTCGATTAGACAAAGCAACATACAGTAATGCACCTAAGCATCCGAATATGGCTCCTGATGCCCCTGCCGAAGGATACGGGCTGAACACAAAACTCGCAATCGAACCCGTAATGCCAGCAGCCAGATAAATCAGCAAAAATCTCCCCGATCCATACATCCGCTCAACCGCTGTACCAACCGACCATAAAGCCAGCGTATTAAAAGCTAAATGCGCTATGCCGATGTGAAGCACGATCGGTGTCAGAAGCCGCCACCATTCTCCTTGTGCAATCAGGCTGTTTTCTTTTGCTCCAAAAGCCACCAGTGTCTCCGTATTAGTGCTGCCTCCGTTTATTTCGAGCAAGAAAAACATCAGGATCTGAAGCGCAATAAATAAATATGTAAAAGTCGGTTTTCCGTTTTGAAAAACCGCCGCTTCAGTTTTTCTCTGTTCTTCTTGTTTCAGCACTAGCGAAAGGAAGCGTTCTCGCGCCATTTGCGCGTTTTCAAACGAAGCGTGTTCCTCTGAACAATCTTCTGTACGAAATGATGGAAAAACCGCTTGAAGATCATCTCGAAGCATCGTTCCTCTAACGATCGCCGGCTCAACTGACACAGTTCCCTTCTCAAAAGTTTTTTTTGCAATCTCTTCCCAGTCATCAACTGGGGCTTCCGTTGAAAAAAACACGTTCAGCAGCTTCATCCTTCGTCTGCCCAATTGATGTCTGACTCGTTCTACTCGTTCGGCCTGCTCTTCGATGTCTCTAACCATTTCTTGACGGAAATCAAGATCGTGCTTATAAAGACGAACTAGATCATGAGAGGACTTGTCCGGCGCTTCCAGCCATATTTCATCTGACTCACCGGCTTGTATGACGCCATACCCGCTATTCACCAGGTGCGCCGCAATTTTCCAATATGTATACTCCAGCAAAAACATGTTTACCGCTCCAATAGTTTTTTTTCATTATAACAGCTGGCGCTCCGAAACGCCTACTGAAAGCAAAAAATCCCGTTTTTCACGGGATTTTAGAAAGCTTGCTGTATAAACTTATTGCGGATAAATGGAATTCTTAAAAACAAATGGATAAAAGACCGCCTGATTCCTGGCTGGCTGAGTACAGTATTCATAAGACGGTAGCGATTTTGATAAAACATGACGGCAGAAACCGCGAAAATGGCATATATCAAAAGTTTTTTCATGATATCCCTCCTGCCAATAGGGTTTGTTATTCTACCTTATTTATTCTCGAATAAGGGACAGGAAAGTTATGAAAAACAAGAAATAATCCGATCCTCTGTTATCAGCTTATGTACCGGGATGTCATGCGGCAGACGGGGTACGTGCGCAAACAACTGGCACTCCAAAAGCAAAGAGACTGTCTTCCCTTCATATTCACTTAAATAGCGATCATAATAGCCGCCTCCAAAGCCGACCCTAAACCCGTTAACATCAAAACAAACACCCGGAACGATCATCAAGTCAATTTGTGATGGGTTTACTTCTTTTGTTTTTTCAATTACCGGCTCGAGCAGTCCGGCGTACACGGTTTCGAGCTGATCATCAGTCTGATATGTGCGAAATTGCATTTTCTTCGTGTCCGGATGGCATTTTGGGATGCAAACTTGTTTCCCTTCTTCCCAAGCCTGCTCAATGACAGGACGCGTCGGTATCTCTAATCCTCTGGAAATAGTGACGGCAATGGTGCCGGCATTTTGCCACTCCGGCAGAGAAAACAAGTACTTATACATACGTTCCGTTTTTTGAAGAATATCTTCATTTGATAAAGCAGACAGTGCCTCCAGCGTCTTTTTTCTTAATTGTGATTTCATCTCTCATCCCCCTCGGAATAGAAAAAAAGCCAGAACCTTTTTCAAAGCTCTGGCTTTTTTCTTACACCTCAAACAGCAAAGCTGTTATTTTGTTTCACGGTGTAACGTAGATTTTTTATCACGTGGGCAATATTTTTTAAATTCAACGCGGTCTGGATTGTTGCGTTTGTTCTTTTTAGAAATATAGTTACGCTCACCACATTCAGTGCAAGCCAAAGTAATATTAACGCGCATTATTTTCCCTCCAAACTAAAATCATTTACTTATTCAGACTTATATATAATACCACTATAATGGACGGAATGCTAGGCTGTTTTTCAATGAATTGCTGAATTATTGAAGATACGCTCATAAAGCTGCAAATATGATGACATAATGAGTCGGGGGTGGTGGAGCTTGAACACTTGTTGTCTGCCAGCTTCTTTTATCCGGCGGGCTTTTTCCCGGTCTTTTAAAAAACTGTCCAGCAGATCAGCAGCTTCCTGTACGAGCGTAAAATCAGCGATGATTGCCGTTTTGTCATGAACCGCATAATCACAAAAACCACCTGACTGAGAAACGACAGTCAGCACACCTTGTTCCATGCTTTCTTGCGCGGCAAGCCCAAACGGTTCATAAGAACTAGGGAAAACAGCCATTTCACAGTGAGACAGTAACGTTCTGATATCTTTCCTATTTAGAAACGGCAGAAACATGACGCGATCCTTCAGGTTATATGCCGCAGCCAATTTCTCATAGCAGGACAGAGACGGCCCCTCCCCAGCCAGCACTAGATAGAGGTCAGGCTGACGCTGCTTCAAGATGGCAAACACCTTTAACAGCTGCGATAATCCTTTTTCCGGAACAAACCTTCCATATGAAAAGAGGAATCTTCTATTCATGCTTCTCGGGATTTTCCCCTTCTCTTCCTCCATAGATGCAGGGCTTGGGATAACGGTTATTTTCTTATGTGCCGCCTTATCAAGAGACCGCTTCATAAATGTGCTTAATACGATCAATGCATCAGCGGATTCTATAAGGAGCCGTTCGGTCATGAGCCTGTATGGGTGTGGGGCTTCTCGGCACACCTTCTTCCTTTCGCTTTCAAGACCGTGGATTGTCGCAGCAAGCGGAAGGCCAAGCCGTTGTTTCAAATACTGGGCGGCAGGGGCAGTTGTGTCATCATGGGCATGAATCAGATCAAAGCGTTTATTGTGTGATAACACATGGCGAACCATTGTAAAGTTAGCATCAGCTATGTAATCTTCAAACTTCGCATACGAAAACAGCTGCCCGCTCGGAGTAAAAACCGTAATGTTGATATGAGGGTTTAAATAGGAAATGAGGCGGTTTAAATGGACACCGAGCCCGCTTTTCGGCTCATCGGGATGTTCGGGTGAAAGCATGAGAATGTTCACCGTTCTTTTTCCCCTCTCCCATAACAGGTGTATGCAGAAAATTGCGCCTCCCACCTGGTGTGCGCTTCTTCAATCTGAAAACTGTTTATATGACGAATCCCATTTTCATCAAGATAGATGTCGTCTGTACCGGCAAGCTTGAGAGAGACATTCATTGAATTCACAATTCTGTATTCAGCCCGATATACAGCATCACCAGCCGCCTGTCTAATCGTCCATTCTCCTTTATCATACGTTGTGCGTTTTGTCCTGACAGCTTCAATGTCTTTTCTTTTGATGACAATGCGCAATTCTTTTATCATATCCTGCGTTTTTTCGAAAAGGACCGCTTCAGCCAGCCGCATTGTTTCTTCTGAGATTTCCCAGCTTACGGTCAAGGTGTGAGCGTTTTGAATGATTATGTCGAATGTGTCCCTAAAAAAGGAAAGCTTATGTCGTATATTATAGGGAAATGGGTGTTTATCCATGGACTCCTAACATTCTCCTTTCCAATCGTTCACTTCGTGTTCCTATTAAACCATTACATGAAGAAGAAGCGAAGAAAGATTTCTCGACAAAATCTCGTTTTTTTCGCGAATTCCTTTAGAAACTATTGGTTTTATGGTATAAAAAAGAAGGATAAAAAAAGAATAGAAGGTGATGAAACGTGGAAATTGCTATTATTGCGTTGTTTATCGTCAGTATAGCGCTAATTGCATTCTCATATTCTCAAAGAGACCCGATGAAAGATGTAGAACAGGAGCTCGAAACACTGCAGCTTTCTGCGATGCAGGAAATTTACAAGCTCAAAAAGAAAATGACAGTGCTTGAGGAAGAATTACTGGAAACAAACCTTGTCATTCGCAAATCAAAGCAGAACGACATCAATCAAAAAATCGCTAAACAAATACTTTCTAAATATAATAACGGTATGTCAGCTGAAGCGATTGCTAAAGCTGAACATGTATCAGTGGAAGACGTGAATACGATTATCAAAGATAATGAGAAGGTGCTCGTATGACAAAACGGGGCATTCAGGCATTTGCTGGCGGCATCATTTTAGCGACAGCCGTTCTTGCAGCTGTTTTTTATCTGACTGACGAAGACCAGGCCGCTGCTGTAAAAGATAATAAAACAGTAACCGAACAAGACGTGAACAATTATCTTGATTCTAAAAAATTGGTTTCTGTCAACCGTGATGAATATCAAAAACTTCTCGATTCAAAAGAGAAATTCTTAAACAATGACAGCGGCTCAGACACGAAATCAGACAAAGTCAAAACCTACAAGCTCACCATTAAAGACGGCATGAGCACGGCGGATGTATCTGCTATTCTTGAAAAAGAGGGCATTATCTCTTCGGCTCAAGACTTTAATGACTATGTCATTGATGCCGGCTATCACAAAGAAATTCGTGCCGGCGAGTTTAAAGTAAAATCAGACATGAGTTTCAAAAAGATCGTAAAAACGTTAACACGATAAAAAAACAGGCTGACTCAGCCTGTTTTTTTCATCCAAACTTTCCTGAAATGTAATCGAGCGTTCTTTGGTCCTTCGGGTTAGAGAACATTTTATTCGTATTGTCGCATTCAACAAGCTCGCCCATGTAGAAAAAGGCGGTTTGATCAGAAACCCTTGCTGCCTGCTGCATGTTATGCGTGACAATGACAATTGTATATTTATCTTTCAGCTCTAGAATGAGTTCTTCAATTTTTCTCGTTGAGATTGGATCTAGTGCAGATGTCGGTTCATCCATCAGCAAAATATCAGGATTGGTCGCAAGTGCTCTGGCGATGCAAAGACGCTGCTGCTGGCCCCCTGACAGCGAAAGAGCGGACGTATGCAATCGATCCTTCACCTCATCCCATAACGCCACGTCTTTTAATGACTTTTCCACAATTTCCTGAAGCTTCTTCTTATTTTTGGTGCCGTGGACTCTCGGTCCGTAAGCCACATTATCAAAAATAGATTGCGGAAACGGATTCCCTTTTTGGAATACCATGCCGATATTTTTTCGCAAATCCACGATGTCCACTTTATCCTTTAAAATGTTGCTGCCATTATAGTTCAGCTCACCTGCAAGCTTTACATTCGGCGTCATTTGAATCATTAAATTCAATGTCTTGATAAAGGTCGATTTCCCGCATCCGGATGGTCCGATAATCGCCGTAACCTCATTTTCATAAATGCTCAAATTGATATTTTTTAAAGCATGATGCTGCCCATACCATAAGTTCATTCCATTGACTTGATATACTTCCTGTTTCATTACAGCTTCGGTAGCAATACTCATTGCCGCCCTCCTATCCGAATTTCCCGTTAATATAATCCTCTGTCTTTTGCTTTTTCGGACTCGTGAAAATCTGTTCGGTCTGTCCGTATTCTACAAGCTCGCCGTTTAAAAAGAATGCCGTCCGGTCAGAAACCCGCAGAGCCTGCTGCATATTGTGCGTGACAATAATAATTGAGTATTCTCTTTTCAATCCTGTAATTAATTCCTCTATTTTTGCATTTGAAATCGGATCAAGCGCTGAAGCTGGTTCATCAAGCAGAAGAACAGCCGGCTTCATCGCAAGCGTTCTCGCGATGCATAAACGCTGCTGCTGGCCGCCGGATAACGAGAGTGCGGATGAATGTAAACGATCCTTCACCTCATCCCAGAGGGCCGCTTTTGTTAAACTTTCTTCCACAATTTCATCTAAAACAGCTTTATTCCGCTCTCCGGCATATTTCAATGCATGTGTGATATTCGCATAGATCGATTTCGGAAATGGATTTGGTTTTTGAAAAACCATTCCGATTTCTCTTCTCAAGCTGACAACGTTAATATTGCCGCCCAATATATTTAATCCTTCATAAAGGATTTCACCTTCCGCTCTTGCAGATGGAATTAAATCGTTCATTCGGTTAATATTTCTCAAAAAAGTAGATTTTCCGCATCCCGACGGCCCAATTAAAGCAGTCACCGCATTTTTTTCAATATCCATGTTTACATGATGAACGGCTTGTTTATTTCCGTAATAAATGGACAGATCTTTGACCTCAAGCACGTGATTCTGCTTCGGAACAATAACAGCTCGCTCAGGTTTTTCTTTTACCATTTGTTCAGACATGTTTTTCGCCTCTTTCCGTTCTAATTTGCCGTAAGCTTTTTGTAGATCATCGTGCCAAGCCATCTCGCCGCGAGATTAAACACAAGAACAGAAATCACCAGCACGGCAGAACCACCGTTGGCAATCGCTTCAGCATCCGGAATCATTCCTTGTGTATTGACGTTCCAAATGTGGACCGCAAGTGTTTCAGCGGGCCTGAAAATATTAAGCGGTGATGTTTCCGAAAACGGGTTCCACTCCGTAAAATTAAGACGCGGTGTTGTCAGGCCTGCCGTAAATAATAATGCGGCCGCTTCCCCGAACACCCTTCCTGACGCTAAAATTGCTCCTGTGATGATAGAAGGAATCGCACTTGGAATTAAAACTGTTTTTACGGTATGCCAGCGTGATACACCTAAAGCGAGAGAGGCTTCCTTCAGATCTTTAGGGACTGAACGGATCGCGTCTTCTGTCACACGCACCATGACAGGAAGGTTAAAAACAGTTAACGCAAGCGCTCCGCCTATGATCGTATATCCCCAGCCTGTTAAGTTGACAAACATCAATAATCCAAACATCCCAATGACAATAGACGGAAGAGATGAAAGCACCTCTATACATGTTCTGATGAAGTCAGTTACTTTGTTATTAGGCGCGTATTCAGCCATGAAGACTCCGCCGCCCACACCGAGCGGGATTGTAATCAGCATTGTAATAAACAAAATATAAAAGGAGTTAAACAGCTGATCTCGTATGCCTCCTCCAGCTGCAATGGCGCTCGATTTTGTTGTAATAAATTGAAAACTGAGCTGAGAAACACCGTTTATAATAATATAGGAAAACAAACCTACTAAAATGGCAGCGATAATGGCTGCACACAAACCAAACATTCCGGTCGCCAGTTTATCTGTTATTTTGCGGTTCATTACACTTTCCTCCTAGATGACAAGTAGCGAATAAGCAGGATGAACAAGAATGACATCACCAGAAGCACAAGCCCCATTGACCACAGCGTATTGTTTTCAACGCTTCCGTATGTGGTGTGGCCCATATTCAGCGTGATGATCGTTGTCAGCGTTCCCGCAGTGTCAAACAGGCTTTCCGGCAATACTCTTGTATTTCCAATGACCATCTGAACAGCCAAAGCTTCGCCGAACGCCCGAGCCATGCCTAACACAACAGCTGTCATCAATGTTGGAAAAGCTGCAGGCACAAGTACTTTTCTGATCGTCTGCCATCTTGTCGCACCAAGCGCGTAAGAACCCTCTCGTAAACTCTTCGGAAGAGAAGCCATTGCATCAGCAGAAATCGATGTGATCGTCGGCAGAATCATGACGGAAAGGACAATCGTTCCCGCCAATAAACTGTGCCCTGTTCCGCTCGATTTGAACTGGGCGATAAACGGCACCAATACTGTAAGACCTATGAATCCATAAACAACAGATGGAATACCGACTAAAAGCTCAATCACCGGCTGCAACACTTTCTTTCCCCAATTCGGGGCAATCTCTGTCATAAAAATCGCACCTGCAATGCCAAGCGGCGCAGCGATTAGAGCAGAAAGAATCGTTACTGCAAATGAGCCAAAAATAAATGGCAGCACTCCGTATTTCGGATCAGTATCTGTAGGATTCCAATTTAAGCTCGTTAAGAATTCAATTGGGCTTACACCATTTACAAGAAAAGATTGCAGCCCCTTCACGCCGAGGAAAATGGTGATCGCAACAGATGCCGCAATCATAATCAGCGCACATGCTGTCACAATCATTCTTCCCCGAACTTCATCCAATTGCCGATTTTGCCTTGAGCTGATTAAACGCTCGCTCACAGACATATTTTCTCTATTGTTTATCATTGTTTTACACTCCTATGAATGTGTTAAGAGGAGAAACGGTTGTCCCCGCACTCCTCTTTTTATTAAGATCAGCTTTGCTTCCCGTTGGCATCGCGTGTCACTTTCATATCAGTAACCGGAATGTAGCCTTGGTCAGTAACAATGCTTTTTTGAATGTCTTCACTCTTTAGATAATCAAGAAATTCTTTAGCTAAACCTGTCGCTTCACCTTTTGTATAAGAATGCTGATAAGCCCAGATCGGATACTCGCCAGTTGCTACATTTTTCGCTTCAGGTTTAACACCGTCAATAGATAGAGGAGTTACTTTGTCATCTGTTAAATATGAGAATGCAAGATATCCAATCGCTCCCGGAGTATCAGCAATGATTTTTTTCACCGTGTTGGAGGAATCTTCAGTAATGCCTTCTGCAGGCTCCGCTCCGTCAAGCGCATATTTCACAAATGTAGCACGTGTGCCGGAAGAATCAGGACGGTTTACAAGTGTAATCTTTTGGTCTTTGCCGCCGAGCTCTTTCCAGTTTTTAATTTTGCCAGTGAAGATTTTTTTCAATTCATCTTTTGAAATATCCTTCACACCAGCATCAGGGTTTACAGCTGCTGCCATACCAACTACAGCGACTTGATGATCGACAAGCGCTTTTGCATCGATGCCTTCTTTTTCTTCAGCAAAAACGTCTGAATTCCCGATCTGAACAGCTCCTTCAGAGACTTGAGAAAGCCCTGTTCCAGAACCGCCAGCTTGTACCTGTATATCAGCATCAGGGTTTTCTTCCATAAATTTTTCCGCGGCTGCAAGTACTAGTGGCTGCATGGCCGATGAACCAGAAATGGTTAAAGAACCTGATGCCTTTTCTTCTCCTTTTGCAGAATCGCTATTCGATTTTTTACTTTCTCCTGCATTTCCGCATGCAGCTGCAATCATCATAAAAGCAGCCATCAGAAGCATAAGCACCAATTTGTTTTTTTTCATTTCCTGAATTCCCCCTGCGTATAATGTGTAATTTGTCCTACACGTATAGAGTAAAGGTTCTATGTAAAAAGGGTTTGAACCGAATGTTAAGGTTTTGTAAATCAGTGCGTTTTTTTGTATAAAAAAAACGCCCACATCATGTGAGCGTTTTTTTTAGTTATCAGAAGACGTTGTGTTTTCTGCATTTTCTTCAATTTTGTCTTTATTCTTTTGCTGAGTACCTTCTTTGTCCTGCTTCGATTTCAGCTCAAAATATTTATCCATTACTTCCCTGCCGATTTCGTTTGTAATTGAGTATCTTTGATTGTAATCAATGTAAGTCCAAGGAACTACGACAGAAATAGCAATCTCAGGATTGTCAGCTGGTGCATAAGCCACAAGCGTCGTATTATAAGTGTCTGTTCCTGTTTTTGATTTATCCGGTCCGTCGTAAAATGATTGGGCTGTTCCTGTTTTTGCAGCTGGTTTATACGATGCTGAAGCCAGTTGACCTGCAGCTGTCCCTTTAGTGGCAACCCGTCTAAAACCGGCTTGGACCTCTTCAATATAGCTACTCTTCATATCGACTTTATTCAATACTTCAGGCTGAACAGAATCAACGACTGCGCCGATCCCTTTTTTCGCATTTGAATCTCTGACTTCCTTTACAAGCTGAGGCTTCATGCGGTAGCCACCATTTGCTATGGTGGAGACATATTGAGCCAATTCCAGCGGTGTATAAGTATCATACTGTCCAATGGCGAAATCAAGCAAGAAACCAGATAATCTGCTTGTACCTTTATATCCCGTCATTTCATTTGGTAGATCAATTCCTGTTTTTACTCCTAATCCAAATTGACTGAAATAATTTCTGAAGGTATCAAATGCAGAAGTATCCAAAGGCAATGCTTGGTGAGGTTTATATTCACCTTTACCAACTGCAATTGCTGTTTTAAACATAAAAACGTTTGATGACTTCTCTAATGCAGTTTGAATACCAACCGGCCCTAAGTTTTGCCAAGATTTTTTCCCTCTTTTATCCTGGCCGATATACAATGGTTCATCCTTAAATACAGTATTCAAATTAATCGCTCCAGTTTGAAGACCGGTCAAAACGGTTGCACCTTTTACAGCTGATCCCATAGCGTAGGATGAAGTCATGGCTCCTAATGCATAATCATCAAACTTATAGGCTCCATTTTCTCGTTTAATCTGCTTCCCTGCCATTGTCAGCACTTCGCCGTTTCTAGGGTCCATCATGACAACGAATGCACGATCCAACAATTCGGTACTAGGTCTTGCTTTAGCAGCTTTAAGTTTTTTCTCAATAATTTTTTCCACTGATTTTTGCAAATCAATATCAATTGTTAGTACAAGATCTTTCCCGGCTTTGCCTTCAGATACCGTTTTTGTTCCCGTGACATTGCCTTTTGAATCTGTGATATTTTCGACTTTTGCTTTTTGGCCCTGCAGAAGGCTTTCATATTGGTATTCCAGATAGCTTTTTCCGACCCTGTCATTTCGGCTGTAGCCAAGCGATAGATAATGGTCGAGCAAGTTGGACGGCAATCCTTCATCAGAGCTGGAAACACTCCCGAGCACTGAGCGAAGAAGGTTTTTATATGGATATTCACGTTCCCAATCGGACGTGACATCAACTCCAGGCAGTTCGTCTAAATGTTCACTTACCACTGCCATTTCCTTCGCTGATACATCCTCATTTTTAATATATTGAGGGGTCAAAGCATAGCCTGAATCCATACGCCTTTTGATAGCAAGGATCTGCATATCTTTATCCGTCAATTCATTCAGCTGCTTATCAGTAATCCGTTTTAGCTGAAGCTGGTATAAATCGTCATCGGATAATTTTTTCTCTTCAACCTGCTGTCTTTCTTTAGAGCTAATCAGCTTTTTCGCTTCTTTCGGTCTAGTCAAAATCCAATAATCTTTTTTATCCCGTTCTGTTACTTTTTTTGTATCGACTTTGATCATGCCAGACAGCTTTTTTGCGATCTTTAAGCGCTGTTCTTGCGTGGTCGATTTAGATCTCGTGTACGTGATTGCATTTAAAGCCTTATTTGTCACAATGGCATTAAAGTTTCGATCATAAATTTTCCCGCGCGGTACCGCTGAGCTGACTTCACTTTGTTCCTGCTTATTCGCTTGGTTTTTGTAATCATCGCCTTGCACGATCTGCTTGATGCCCAGTTCCACAATAATCCAGGTAAATATAACAAAGGCAGCTAAAAATAAAATATTCAGCCGGATCGGAAGCGACTTCTTTTTCTCTTTATGATTTTGCTTTTTTTGTTTATTTCTCCTCATAACATCACCTTTTCTATTTACAGAAAGAAAAGACACTCAAGTAAGAGTGCCAGTTTTCATTTTAAAGGTTTTTTCGACTTTTTTCTACAGATAACCCCTTTTTGGCAAAAAAATTATCTCTCGCCTTTTAACAGGGTCGGTTCTGTTACCCGTTTTTGGCCGTCTTCTTCCATGGTTTCATTTTCCCCTTCTTTCTCCTTAAAACGGATATCCTTGACAAAGTAATAAATCAAAGGATGTCCTATACCCAATATCGCAAGTGACAAAGGAATTCCCACATCCTCTTTCAGAAGAGCCACAATCAGGAGAAAGCACAAAATGGAAACAATTCTGCCGGCGTTCAAGAACATTTCTCTAAGCACGATATATTCAATTCTTGCTTTTCTTGCATGCCTCGCCCGCCCTATCACATCATATGTAAGTGATACATATGGCACAAGCAACAGAGGATAGCCGATGGCAATAAAAACGCCGTACGTTAATAATGTCGAAAAGCTCATATGGAACAGAATCAAAAACAGCGCGCCATACAAAATAAGTCCGCCCAGCAAAATCGATTTTTTTCTCGCCTTTTTCTTAATCAGCCTGGATGCAAAGTAGTAGGCAAAGAAGGAAACAGCTGAATTGACAAGACCGAATGTGCCGAGAGCAAGTTCGCTGTTTGTCTCAATAAATACAAACACACTGATTAAAAAGACAAAAATCCCTTCTCTCAAACCCTGAAAAAAATGCGCATTCGTGATTCTCCGCCAATTCATATTGCTATGGCGCTCTCCAAATACTTTGCTCAGCATAAAACGGCCCTTTGATTCTCTCCGTTTTAAGAAAAAGCTCATCACGACAGCCAGGGCAAATAAACTGAGGGAGAGACTGAAAATCACTGTATAACCCGTATTATTTTCAAGCCTTGAGATCACGAATCCGGCTACAATCGGGCCGATCATTCCTGCTGAGGAAGACAGAATGCCCATAAACCCGTTGAAAAAGTCTCGTGTATCCGGCTCTGTTATTTCAAAGGTCAGCACGTTAAACGCTAGCCAATAAAAGCCATAGCCAACTCCGAGCACCGCGCCGATTAGCACGAGGCGGCTGGCCGCCGTTTCTCCGGCTAAAAGCACACTTAAATAAAAGGCAGCTAAAAAAATGACGCCGAACCTTAAAATGAATACCCTGTCTATTTTTTTGGCTAACCGTCCAGCCAAATAAAAGGTTATCGGCTGCATTGTCACAATGGATAAATTATATATCGCCAAATCAATAAATTTCCCTGACTGCTTCCAAAGATACACATTAACAAATGTATTGGACAGTGCAATTCCCAGCGAGTAAAGCCCGCCAATGGTCAGCAGAAAGAGTAACCCTTTGTTTACGTCTACATCGCCTATCACTTTTTTTAGTTTGCTCATTACTGACTCCCCTTTACTATCCCTTAGTCTGTCTCACTCAAACCGAGATATGTAAAAAGAAGACATAAAAAAACAAGGTCCCATAATGAGGACCTTGTTTTTGCCATTATTTTGCTTCGCTGTATAGACGAGCCACTTCGTCCCAGTTTACAACATTCCAGAAAGCTGAAATGTAATCAGGACGGCGGTTTTGATAGTTAAGGTAGTAAGCATGCTCCCAAACGTCAAGACCTAAGATAGGCGTTTTGCCTTCTGAAAGCGGAGAATCTTGATTTGGCGTGCTTGTGATTTCAAGTTTCCCGTTGTTCACAACAAGCCATGCCCAGCCAGAACCGAAGCGTCCAGCTGCTGCTGCTGCGAATTGCTCTTTGAATTTGTCAAAGCTTCCAAATACACTGTTGATCTCTTCAGCAAGCGCGCCAGTCGGTTCGCCTCCGCCGTTTGGAGATAAAAGTGTCCAGAATAATTTGTGGTTCGCGTGTCCGCCGCCGTTGTTGCGGACTGCAGTGCGGATGTTTTCAGGAACAGAATCAAGATCTGCAACAAGCTCTTCAACTGATTTGTTGGCAAGAGCAGTGTTTCCTTCAACCGCTTTGTTTAAATTTGTCACGTATGTGTTGTGGTGTTTCGTATGGTGAATAGTCATAGTTTCCTTGTCGATATGCGGTTCTAAAGCATCGTACGCATAAGGTAATTCTGGAAGTTCGTAAGCCATGATAATTCCTCCTTAGTATATATGTACTGAAATGCCGCTTCACAGCGAGCCTTTCTTCATTCAATGTAACAAAAGAATGCTTTGTAATCAATGAAAAAGCTCACGATTTGGCTCATTTCAGCGGACATATTTCACTTTAACCGATAATCTGCCCCATTAAACCTGCCGCCAGCATTTCTTATAGGACCGTCCATAAAAAGTAACCGATCATCAAAAGCTGTATGATGCCCTTTGCAATAACCCCTGTTAAAAAACCAATGAGTGAGCCGAGGCCAATTTTAAACGCTGACTTTAAGTCCTTCTGATGGACGATAAGTTCTGCGCAAACAGCCCCGATAAACGGCCCCAATATGATCCCTGCAACCGGAATGACAAAAGGCCCGATTAATAAACCGATCGTGCTTCCCCATATGGCAGCTTTGCTTCCTCCGAACCTTTTTACTCCAAGCAGATTCGACACGTAATCTGCTGCGAATAATACTGCGGCAAAAACTGCCTCAACAAGCCAGAACATATAAGAATACGGACTGAATGAAAATAAAAATCCGTACAATACAAATCCGGCAACAATAAATACTACGCTAGGAATAACAGGATACACCAGCCCGATAAAGGCAATGATAAAAACCGCTGCAATCAACAGCCAATACAACATATCCATAGCTTCCATCCTCCCATTTTACTCTGTCTTCTTCATGTCTTCCTTGTATTCACACGCATGCAACGATACAATAAGCAACATATATTAGTTTAGCTAGGAAGTGAAGATAGTGAATGTGTTTCAGCTTTTCATTAAAAGTACATACTCTCCCCGTGATATTGCAAAAACAAGATTTCAAGGAATCGGAAAAGCGATTCTTTATGTATTTTTGCTCTCTGTCCTGTTTGCAATCCCTACCGCTTATTATGTAAGTACAGGGACCGTAAAATCAATGAACGGCTTTAAAACTGTTTTAAACAAAGATTTCCCTGATTTCACAATTTCAAACGGCAAACTTCAAACGGATGAGAAAAAAGCCACGGAATCTCAGGCAAATGGTTTCGTTATCGTGTTCGATCCGACAGACTCCTATGGCACTGAACAAATTGAAGCAAAGCAAAACGCAATCGGCATCCTTCAGAACAAATTTGTTTTGGCCATTGACGGACAAGCCCAAGAAATGTCTTACTCAATGATGCCGTCAGAGTTACAGAAAAAAGATGTCATTGCAGGTTTAAACCAAAATAAAGCGATGATTGTAACTGTTCTCTCAGCTCTTATTTTTCTCGTAACAGCAGCGGGAAAATTTATTGAAGTATCGTTTTTAGCGCTTATCGGGTTAATCATTAAGAATTCGCAGAAAAAACATTTATCCTATCATCAGCTCTGGAAGCTTTCTGCTTATTCCATCACACTTTCAACTGTATTCTTTACAATCATGCGGGCACTAGAAGCAACCGTACCAAGTGAATTTTTGCTGAACTGGTTTGTCAATTTTGTCATCCTGTTTCTCGTTTTAAAAGAGATTCCGTCCAAAAAAGTAATTAATAAAAGTTAAATTATATTTATTTTTATCCTTTAAGTAGAGAGTGTGAAAGCATTTGCATTAACTTTTTACTTAAGGGATATTTAATAAAATGTATAGAGCTTAAACAGATACATTTATAAAAAAAGCTCTACAATTACTCAAGAACAAGCTCTGGACAATAATATCAGAAGTAGTAAGATGTAACATGAAAGAAGTTCTTAACAGCATTTGACATATGTTTTTAACAAAATAAGAATAATGTTAAATTTTAACTAATAGACTAGTTAAAATCATATGGCAAAATATTTTGCATCCTTTCACAACATATTTACATAAGATAGTTGCTATTTAAAAAGCCAGGTACCAATAGGGCACCTAGCTTTCAGAATTAAATCATCAACAAGTTAGAATTATCTTCTTTCCTTCTATTCTCATTATTGAACTGTTATCTTTTTTGTGGGTTTATGTATACAAATGCAGCTCCCTTAGCTTTCCCCTTATATACTGATAAACCTACTGCCCAAGGTGTTCCTGTCGGTTTTGGTAATTTACTGAAGTAAAACTTTTTGGTTGGAGTTCTACTTGAAAAGTACCCTGAATATTGCGGGCCAATGTCCCCACCCTCAACTATAGATACACCAAAGCTCTTATAATTTAGTTTACCGCATTTTCCATTTGTTTCGGCGTAAGCATCAATAGATGTTGCACTCTTAGTATATGTATAAGCATCTGTAATAACTCTTATTTTACAACCAGAAATACCACTTACCGGTTGCCAACCACTGCTTGCAGCCTCTGCTTTTTCTTTAGGTGCAACTACCAAAGTTAACATTAGTAGCAAAATTAAAAACACAGAAAATTTTCCTTGCTTCATTTTGTAGATCCTCCTTTAAACTATTACATAATTATCCTAACAGATCCATTGTTCATTGTAAATAATGGAATACGAGTTTTATATTATAAAAGCCTCTTTTTGATCTAATTTTGCACTATTTTCTATTTTCTATCTGAAGTTAATGTTTAGTCGAAGAAATCCTGTCAAAAAAGCGCCTGTATAAAAACCGAGCATTCGCAGTCTCTTTTCTTTTGTCATGAATCGAAATGGACAAGCATACTATGGTATAAAATTTCGTATGCGGGAGGAAAAGCGATGAAGCGTCTCACCTTAGTATGCAGCATTGTTTTTATACTTTTTATTCTTTTTTATGACCTTAAAATTGGAACCATACCCATTCAGGACCTCCCTGTCTATGAAGCATCAGCAAAAACGGCTGTACAAGAACCGGCTTATAAAACGGTGAAGGTAAAGCCGGGTGATACGGTTATGTCGATAGTCGGATCAGCAGGTTCTCCGGATGACATTGTAAAGGATTTTGAAGCACTGAATCCAAATGTGAAAGCTAACGCCATTCAAGCCGGAACAGCGTATAAATTCCCGGTCTACCCTTAATTTAACGTTAATTTCTTGTCAGTTCGGCGAAGACACTGTTACAATGTAATTTGTAAAATAAATTCACATAAACCATACTAGAATTGTTATATCTAGAAGCGGCAACTACAATTAAGGAGCGATTGCAAGTGAGTGAAATCACACATCGTACAAAAACGCGTCCCGTCAAAGTGGGACCTTTAACAATAGGCGGCAACAATGAAGTTGTCATCCAAAGCATGACAACAACAAAAACACATGATGTAGAAGCAACGGTTGCGGAAATTAACCGTTTGGCTGAAGCCGGATGCCAAATCGTTCGGGTAGCATGTCCGGATGAACGGGCGGCAAACGCCATTGCGGATATTAAAAAGCGCATTTCCATTCCTCTCGTTGTTGACATACATTTCGATTATAAACTTGCGTTGAAAGCCATTGAAGGCGGCGCAGATAAAATCCGAATCAACCCCGGCAATATCGGCCGGCGCGAAAAAGTTGAAGCGGTTGTTAAAGCGGCCAAAGACAAAGGCATTCCGATCAGAATCGGAGTAAACGCCGGTTCATTGGAAAAACGGATTTTAGAAAAATACGGTTATCCGACTGCCGATGGAATGGTAGAAAGCGCACTTCATCACATTAAAATTCTTGAGGATCTTGATTTTCACGATATTATTGTCAGCATGAAGGCCTCTGACGTGAACCTTGCAATCGAGGCTTATGAAAAAGCAGCGAAAGCGTTTGACTACCCGCTTCACCTCGGGATCACCGAGTCAGGAACACTGTTTGCCGGCACAGTAAAGAGCGCAGCAGGACTCGGCGCCATTTTAAGCAAAGGCATCGGGAACACCATGCGCATTTCACTAAGCGCAGACCCTGTAGAAGAGGTAAAAGTAGCAAGGGAGCTTCTGAAATCTTTCGGCTTAGCCTCCAATGCTGCCACGCTCATCTCATGCCCGACTTGCGGCCGTATTGAGATTGATCTAATCAGCATTGCCAATGAAGTGGAAGAGTATATTTCTAAGATAAAAGCGCCGATTAAAGTTGCTGTTCTCGGCTGCGCTGTAAACGGACCTGGTGAAGCGAGAGAAGCTGATATCGGAATCGCCGGCGCACGCGGTGAAGGGCTGCTGTTCCGGAAAGGGAAAATTGTCCGTAAGGTTCCAGAGGAAACGATGGTAGAAGAACTCAAAAAAGAAATTGACATTCTTGCTGAGGAACACTACGCAAAACTTGAAGCTGAAAAAGCAAAATTAAAAGAAGAAACACAAAAAGCTTGACGGGAACCCGTCAAGCTTTTTTGTGTTAGAAAAATGGAATAATAAATATTCCAAGCACTAATGAAACGACACCGATACCCATTGCCCAGGCGCCAAGGCCTTGAGCACCTCTTCTTCTTGCGATATAGCCGACAATAATACCAGCAGCTCCCAATAAAACAGGCAGTACAAACAATGAAATGATGGACAAGGCTAAAGCGATATATCCTATTCCCCGTCCTTCATTGACATTGCCGCCGCTGCGATCATTGTCTTGGTCATTGCTGCGGTCAGCAGCACGATAAGGCTCTGCGATTTCAGCAGCTGTTTCCTCAAAAAAACCGTCATTGTCGCGGTTAATATTTGTCCCTTCAGATCCATGATCAACATAGTAACTGTTGTTATCACGCTTTTCGTAATCGTTTGCCACCTTCAATTCCCCCTTCTGTTTTATTAAAGGAGCTTTTATAGTTTGATCCATTTTGCCTGATTCATGTTTGCTAAACTTTTCTGTTAATGTCAATTGTTTATGTTACACTTGAAGGGATGAAACTGAAGGAGTGTGGGCATGTTACGCTTAGGAATAGATATTGACGGCACAATCACGGCTCAGGATACATTCGTCCCTTATTTGAACCGTTCGTTTAATCTTTCCATTTCATTAAACGATATGACGGATTATGATTTAACAAAGCTGTTAAACATTACCCAGGAAGAATTTTGGGATTGGATGAATCAAAATGAAGCGATCATATATAAGGAAGCATTGCTTGCACAGCATGCGAAACAGTCACTTGATCTTCTCAAAGAGGAGCACAAGCTTATTTATATTACAGCGAGACGGACTCATTTAACTGATATTACCTATGAATGGTTTGACAGACAAAACATTCATTATGACCACATCGAACTCGTTGGCGGTCATCACAAAGTTGAAGCGGTCAAGAATCATAACATCGACCTGTTTTTTGAGGATCATCACGGTAACGCCATGATGATTGCGAAAGAAGCCGGGATACCGGTGATTTTGTTCAATTCCCCTTATAATCAGCTTCCGATTGATTCAAACATCATCAGAGTAAACAACTGGCTAGAAGCCGTTCAATGGATGAACAACAACAAGCATCACTTAATACGCGTCAATAACTGAAAAAGGAGCCCAAACCGGGCCCCTTTTTCATATATACGCATTTTACGCAGTAGTGTTGTCTTGGTTTTCCGCTGTACAATCAGGGCATGTGCCGTAAATCTCAAATTTATGTCCGCTGACCTGATAGCCATCCAAATCATCACAAAGCTTGTCCATCGGACATGATTCAATTTCCTTTGTTTTGCCGCAGGCAAGACAAATAAAATGATGGTGGTGATGGGTGAATGAACACTTAAATCGGAAGAGCTTTTCACCGGACAGCTCAGTTGTTTCCAAAATCCCAAGTTCTTCATATAAAGAAAGATTTCTGTAGATTGTATCAAAGCTTAAGCCTGGATAATCATCATTCAGTGCAGACAGTACGTTTTTAGCGGTAAGATATCTGTCTGAATCAGCAAAAAGCTGCAGCATATCCTCCCGTTTGTTTGTATATTTATATCCGTTTTCTTTTAGTAGGTTCAGCGCTTCTTGTACGTTCATGAAGGGTCCCCCTTTTCGCTTTGCTTAAGAACGTATTACATGTATGAAAAAGAAAATGGCAGCTGTCTGTCCAGCAAGCCATTTTCTTTACTGCAGATAAAATTATACCCATAAAATGAATAAAAGTAAATGAAAGCCTAGTGGATTGCGTTTTTGAATTTTCCGCCTCTCGTTTCATGAGTATTCATAATTGTTATGAATGCATTTTGATCAACTTCAAACACGATCGATTTGAGCTTTGTCACTTCCAGCCTTGTGACAACCGCGTAAATTACGTCTTTTTCTTCGTCCGTATACCCGCCTTTCCCCTTCAGCTTCGTTGTGCCCCGACCAAGACGGTGCAAAATCGCGTCGGAAATCTCATCATACTGCTCAGACACAATAATGACAGCTTTTGTTTCATCAAGCCCTTGGATCACGGCATCAATCGTTTTCATCGCAATATAATAAGTCATGAATGAGTACATCGCTTGCTCAGGACCGAACACAAAAACTGCCCAAATGAAAATGAACACATTGATGAACATAACGAACTCACCTACTGAAAACGGGAGTTTTTTGGTCAGCAAAATACCGAGAATTTCTGTACCATCCATTGAACCTCCGTTTCGAATAACAAGCCCGACGCCAAAGCCGAGTAAAAGACCTCCGAACACAGTAGCCAAAATAGGCTGGGTTGTAATGGCTTCTACATGGTGAAGTGAGGATTCAATAACGGCAAGCCCGACAATCCCTATAAACGTAGAGACTAGAAAGGTCTTACCGATATATTTATATCCGAAGATCATAAAAGGAATATTTAATATGACAACGAAAAAAGCGAAATTCAGAAAGGGGTTTGACATAAAGAGGTGGTCTAAAATAAGTGATACACCGATAATCCCGCCATCAATAAAATCATTGGGGATTAAAAATAATTCAATACTTACAGCCGCAGATGCAGCTCCTACCAGAATCATAAAGACCCTGAAAATAAAATGGGTAAATGTTTCTTTCTTATGTTGTTTTGTTGGGGTCATAAAATCTCCTTTCCTGCAATAACTATTTTAAATACATTATAAATCTATTTTACCATTAAACACTGACACATTTTACTGATTTGCCCATACATTAAGTCTGGAGGTGGAATGACCGATGATTTTATTTCAAAGAATTATTTTGCAGCGGCTTAATCAGGCTACTGCTGATGATTTGCTGAAGTACTCAAAACAATACGGAATCAGCTTAACAAGATCGCAGGCCGTTGAAGTAGCGAACCTGTTATACGGGAAAAATGTAAACATCTTTAATGAGAGTGAACGAATGCGGCTGCTGAAACAAGTAGAGACGATTACATCGAAAGAAACAGCTCAAACAGTTAATGAACTATTCAAACAATTTACAAGCTAAAAAATGGGGGTGTTATCCCCCATTTTTTATTGCTGTAAAATCTTTTCAAGCAATGTATCATCAAATTGTTTTTCTTTCAGCATTTCAATCTCAAAACGGTATGGCGGTTTTTTGTTCTTTTTATCTTCACCGACGTATGGTGTTTCAAGAATTTTTGGAATGTCTTTTAACTGCTCATGGTGAACAACATATTGCAGTGCGTCAAAACCTATTTCACCAAAGCCAATATTTTCATGGCGGTCTTTTCTCGCACCTTTGACATTTTTGCTGTCATTGATATGAAGCACTTTAATACGGTCAATGCCAATGATTTTATCGAACTCATTTAGCACTCCGTCAAAGTCTTCGACAATGTTATACCCGGCATCATGTGTATGGCACGTGTCAAAGCACACTGACAGCTGCTCATTGTGTGTAACGCCTTCGATAATCTGCGCAAGCTCCTCAAAGCTTCTGCCGCATTCTGATCCTTTTCCAGCCATTGTTTCTAATGCAATCTGGACATTTTGATTCGGATCAATCACTTCATTTAAGCCTTCAATAATTTTTTTGATGCCCGCTTCAGCTCCTGCCCCTACGTGAGCGCCAGGATGAAGGACAATTTGCTTCGCTCCGATGGCCGCTGTCCGTTCAATTTCTGAACGAAGAAAATCAACACCCAGCTCAAAAGTGGACGGATTTGTCGTGTTGCCAATATTAATAATATAAGGCGCGTGTACGATAATCTCGTCAATGCCGTTTTCTTGCATATGTGCCCGGCCTGCTTCTATATTTAAGTCTTCAATTTTCTTTCGGCGCGTATTTTGCGGTGCGCCTGTATAGATCATAAACGTATTCGCCCCATAAGAGACTGCTTCCTGGCTTGCAGCCAGAAGCATATGTTTTCCGCTCATAGAGACGTGTGAGCCTATTCTCAGCAACAGGTTCCCCTACTTTCTTTTGTTAGATTGGTTTCTTCTCTGTTTTTTCTTGATTTTCTCCATCTCATAGCTCATTTTCTTTTTATACCCAGGCTTAACCTTCTTCGGCTTTTTCACGAGACGATGAGCAATTTCATCCGCTTCATTCGGCGTTTTTTTACGTTTTTTGCGGCGCTGACGGTCATCGCCTTTTTTCCATTCGCCCTTTTCAAGCTCTAAGTACTCAAATTCGATGCCCATTTTTTCAAGTCTTACTAATGCATCCTCATCAGTAAGCTCATAAATGGTCATCGCTTGTCCTGATGAGCCGGCACGAGCCGTTCTGCCCACACGGTGAACATAGAAATCGAGATCATCCGGCAGCTCATAGTTGATAACATGGCTGACACCTTTAATATCAATACCTCTTGCGGCAAGGTCAGTTGCAATGATATATGTGAATTCCAAATCATTGATCTGCTTCATGACTTTTTTCCGCTCACGTGGTGTTAATCCGCCGTGCAGCAAGCCGATTTTCATGCCTTTGCCAGTCAGATACTGGGCAATATGGTCAGCCGTATTTTTCGTGTTGGCAAACACAATCCCCAGGTATGGATTCAGATGCGACATGATGTCAAAAAGGAGCTTGTCCTTGTCACGATGTTTCGAAGGAATGAGGATATGCTCGATTTTCGCAGCAGTCACCTGTTTTGGCTCCACATGGGCGTATTTCGGATTTTCCATGTATTTCTTCAAGAATGGTTTCAGCTTTTCCGGTATGGTCGCTGAGAACACAAGCATTTGCAGATCCTCAGGCATGCGGGAACCGATGTAATCTACATCTGCAAGGAATCCCATGTCCAGCATTAAATCCGCTTCATCAATAACAAGAGATTCAGCTTTATGAACACTTAACGCCTGTTCTTTGATTAAGTCAGCAATCCGTCCGGGTGTACCGACAACAAGATGCGGCTGTATTTTCAATTTATCAATTGATTTTTGTTTATCAGTGCCTCCGATAAAACATTTCGAGCGAATCTGACTTCCTTCCTCACCCTGCGTGATTTTAAGCGCTTCCTGATAAATCTGGTTGGCTAGCTCTCTTGTCGGAGCCGTAATGACTACCTGAACGACATCCTTAGCAGGATCGATTTTGTTTAATAAAGGCAGTAAATAAGCGTGAGTCTTTCCAGTACCCGTCTGAGACTGGCCGATGACGCTTTCTTTTTTTAGCACTGCAGGGATCAGCCTTTTCTGGATATCAGTCGGTTCGTAAAAACCAAGGCGGTGTACTGCATCTATAATAAATGGTTTCAATTCATAAAGTTCAAATTTCGTTTCTTTCATTTTTCCCAGCTCCTTAAAGCGGCACATTATGTGTCCATCATCACATTATACCCGATTTTGCTTAAAAACACCACGTTTGCAAGGCGTTTGTTTTATTCAGTTATGTAAAGCAAATACCGCAGCCCATGCATATTCTAATAGCAGAGAGAGCTGAAAGGAGGTACAAGTATGTTTTCACCGCAGCAGCCAATGAGAAATTACCCACAGCCCGGACCGCCCCGCCCCATGCCAAATCAGCGAATGATGGGCAGAAGACCGCCTAATATGCGAGGACCTTCATTTGGAGCACAGCAGCAAGGTTTTCAGCAAGCCGGACAATTTCTTCCTCAGGCAAATGCCGGAGCGAGAAATAGTGCAGGTTCAGGCGGAGGCTTAAAAGGAATGCTGTCAAGGTTCCTACCCGGCGGAGGAGGCGCTGGCAGCGCCGGAGTTCCCGGAGTTCCAGGAGCAGGTGCCGCAGCGAGCGGAGGTGCTGGCCTGCAAGGCATTCAAAATATCGCCAATCCTGCATCATTATCCAGTATGCTTGGAAATGTGCAAAAAGTACTCGGCATGGCGCAGCAAGTCACCCCTATGATCCAGCAGTACGGCCCATTAGTCCGCAATCTGCCAGCAATGATGAAGCTGTACAGCCAATTAAGTAAAAGTGATGATACTGAGACAGAGACCAATGAGGAAAGTGAAAAACAATCCGTTTCAGAAGAATCATCAGAAAAAGAAAAAGAGACTGAAACAAAAACCTCAGATGGGAACAAAAAATCAAAACCAAAAAGTTCTTCTCTCCCAAAAAAATCTAAAACAACTGACAATAAAGAACAAGAATCAAAAACATCTGCCCCGAAGAAAAAGGAAGCTGCCTCTCCTGCTCCGAAAAGAACATCAGGCAGTTCAAAACCGAGATTATATATTTAACATTCTTTGATATCTGAAGTGAGATTGGCTATAATGAGATCAGAAGAATGCAAGAATAGAGCCGTTTGATTACGGCTTTTTATATTGCCTTTACTCACTTCAGTATTGGAGGACAACCGAAAATGGACGTAATTAAAATTTCACCGCGTGGCTATTGCTATGGTGTTGTTGATGCTATGGTCATTGCCAAAAATGCGTCACTAGATAAAAGCTTGCCAAGACCCATCTATATACTCGGGATGATTGTTCATAATAAACACGTCACTGATGCGTTTGAAGAGGAAGGGATTTTTACATTGGACGGCTCTAACCGTCTGGACATCTTAAAGCAGGTTGACAAAGGAACTGTCATTTTCACTGCGCACGGTGTTTCTCCCGAAGTCAGAAGAATCGCAGAAGAAAAAGGGTTAGTCGCAATTGATGCTACATGTCCGGATGTGACAAAAACTCATAATCTAATCTTAGAGATGAAAGAAAAAGGATATCACGTGATCTATATCGGCAAAAAAGGGCATCCAGAGCCTGAGGGAGCCGTTGGCGTAGCGCCGGAGATCGTTCACTTAGTTGAAACAGAAGAAGATGTAAAGAACCTTGATATCCAATCTGAGAAGTTAATCGTGACGAATCAAACAACAATGTCTCAATGGGATGTTCACGACATTATGGAGCTTGTCAAAGAAAAATATCCTCATGTCGAATATCACCAAGAGATTTGCCTCGCTACTCAAGTGCGGCAGGAAGCTGTATCAGAGCAGGCAAAAAAAGCGGACTTAACAATCGTTGTCGGAGACCCGAAAAGCAACAATTCAAATAGGCTTGCTCAAGTGTCAGAGGAAATAGCCGGGACAAAAGCATACCGGATCGGCGACTTAAGCGAATTGAAGCTCGAATGGCTGAAAGGCGTTAATACCGTTGCAGTTACAGCGGGAGCTTCAACACCGACGCCGATCACAAAAGAAGTCATTCGCTTTTTAGAGCAGTTTGATCACGAAGATCCATCAACTTGGACAACTGAACATAATATACCGCTCAAAAAAATACTTCCAAAAGTAAAAGCAAAAAACTGAGGCTGTAAAAGCCTCAGTTTTTTTATAGAAATATAAATGGATTTGTATCTGTTTCAGAAACAATGATATTCACGTCAAACTTTTTATCATTACACATTGATGTCAGTTTTCTCGTGACGCCTTCTTTCATGATTTTTTCCGCGTAATGGCCCGGATCAACCACATTTAGGCCAAGCATCATCGCATCATGGGCCACATGGAAGTATAAATCTCCTGTGACGTAAACATCGGCTCCCTTTCGTTTTGCATGATGAATATACTTGTTTCCATCTCCACCAAGAACAGCTACTTTTTTCACCATGCTGTCAGCATCCCCAACCATTCTGACACCATTGACGTCAAGCTTGTCTTTCACAAATAAAGCGAATTCCTTGAGCGTCATCTCATTTTTAAGGGTTCCGACACGGCCGAGCCCTTTTTCGGCGGGAGTCTGTTCGACAGGATAGATATCGTAAGCGACTTCTTCATATGGATGGCTTTTTATCATTGCATTGATAACAGCCTTTTCGACGCTTTTAGGAAATACAGTCTCAAGCCTTACTTCATGAACAAGCTCAAGCTCTCCCACTTCACCGATAAAAGGCTTAGCTCCCTCTAATGGCTTAAAGCTGCCGATTCCTTCAGATGAAAACGCGCAATGGCTGTATTCACCGATATGGCCGGCCCCCGCATTTCCGAGCGCGGCTCTGACCTGCTCTTCATATTCCTTCGGCACGTAAACTGCCAGCTTTTTCAGAGGATCCGTATAAGTAGGTGCCAGCACTTCCGTCTCACTCAGCTCTAATGCTTCAGCAAGCAAATCATTCACGCCGCCGTCCGCAACGTCTAAATTTGTATGAGCTGCATAAACAGCAATATCATGCTTCAAACACTTTTCAATTAACCTTCCGGCAGGCTGATCTGTTGAAATATGCTTTAGCGGCCGGAAAATAGGAGGATGGTGTGCAATAATCAAGTCAACCTCTTTTTCAATCGCTTCATCGATAACGCTCTCTAACACATCAAGTGTAACCATCACATTTTTAATTGGTTTGTTTAAGGTGCCGATTTGCAGGCCGATTTTATCTCCTTCAACCGCATAGGCTTTCGGGGAAAATTGTTCAAACAGCTGGATGATCTGCTGCCCATTTACACTTTTAGCCATGATCGATTACCTCCTTTAACAGCTCCATTCGATCAGCGAGCTCCTTTAATTTTTGTTTGTTTTGCTCTGTATCCGCCGCTTGGCTGATCTGTTCATAAATGCTTTGAGTGTGCTGAAGCTCTTGTGTCCACTTTTTCAAAAAGACAGCATTTTTTTCTTTTGCCAAGAAAGGGCCGACGAGCATCCCGGCTGATAAAGAAATACCGTCATAAGCCGCATCCCTGTCTCCCGCTTCTGCCACCAGCACCTCATAGCACTTTCCGTCCTCTTCAAGGATTACCTCATCTATCAGCGCATATCTTTCTTTATAAAGCCACTCCCTGATATGAACAGCATGAATATTCGGCTGTAAAATGAGCCGTTCCTTCCCCGTTAATTTGTCTTTGCCCGCTTCTAAAATGTGAGCGATCAAAGATCCGCCCATTCCGGCAATCGTAATGGCATCAGCTTCACCTTTTTTAATCACTTCCAGTCCGTCTCCCTGCCTTACAGAAATGTGCGAGTTTAAGCCTGATTTTTCAACCTGCCGCTTTGCAGACAAAAATGGGCCGTCTGTTATTTCTCCGGCAATCGCCCCGCTGGCTTTATGATTCAGCACCGCATAACAAGGAAGGTAGGCGTGGTCAGAGCCGATATCGGCCATCACCGCTCCATTCGGTATGTACTCCGCTACTGTTTGCAATCGTTTAGATAATTTTAATTCGTTCACTTGTCATCACAACTTTTCTCAATCATTTTTTCCTTTACTATCATATAAAAAATCAGCCCGGAATCCAAGCTGAAGCAAATGATTTTGAAATTATTTCTTTTGATGCGGGTCTGCACGCGGCAGTCAAAAATAAAAGGCTGTCGAAAACATCTCGGCGGCCTGTGAATGTATAAAGAGAAAAATAGTTCTTTTATTTAATTTTTGACACCCACTCTGCCATATCATCCAGCTTATCGGCAGGAACAAGACCGGAAGGCATTCCATTACCGCCTTTTTCGATCTTTGTTTTAATTTCAGCGACATCTTTCTTATCCCCTACACCTTTTAAGCTCGGACCCGAAACACCTTCATAATTTTCACCGTGGCATGCGATGCAGTTTGCCTTGTAAATTTCTTCTGGTGAAGCGTTTGCATCTTTCTTTTCAGCAGATTTGCTTTCTCCTCCGCTTGCAATCTCCCGAGAGTCATCAAGTCCTTTTACTGATAAAAAGAAAGTTAGACCAATTCCTAAAACAGCGATCAGCAAAAATGGAATAAGCGGGTTCCATTTCATTTCCCTTCCCCCTTTTTGATCCTTCCCCCTATGTAAACACTTCTAATTCTAACTTATTTTTACAAAAAGTAAATGGATTGCTATACAAAAGTTTTTTATTCACACTTTATACAAAATTGAATTGAAACATGCCTAAATCTCTAATATCCTTTTTATTCTATTGTATAATGTATTGTATACGCTTACAATAGAAAATATGGAATTAGATTTTGAAATTTTTCACCACAATGTTCATTTGCAAATGACATCATTTTTCAGTAAAATAAAGGCATATTATCCATATATCTTTTTTAAAAAAGAAGAACGGATCTTCAAGACCCGTTCCATCTTATTCAAGGAAATCTTTCAAACGTTTACTTCTGCTAGGATGTCTTAGTTTCCGCAACGCTTTGGCTTCGATTTGTCGAATACGCTCTCTCGTTACTCCAAATACTTTGCCGACCTCTTCTAATGTTCTTGTACGGCCGTCATCAAGACCGAATCGAAGACGCAATACATTTTCTTCACGATCAGTTAACGTATCAAGCACATCTTCCAGCTGCTCTTTCAATAGCTCGTATGCGGCGTGGTCAGAAGGTGAAGTTGCTTCTTGGTCTTCAATGAAATCACCAAGGTGCGAGTCATCCTCTTCACCGATCGGTGTTTCCAGAGATACCGGCTCTTGAGCAATCTTTAAGATTTCGCGTACTTTTTCAGGCGTTAAATCCATATCTTCCGCAATTTCTTCAGGTGTTGGTTCTCTGCCTAAGTCTTGCAGTAATTGACGCTGCACACGGATTAATTTATTAATGGTTTCAACCATATGAACGGGAATCCGGATCGTTCTCGCCTGATCGGCAATGGCGCGTGTAATCGCCTGTCTGATCCACCACGTAGCATACGTACTGAATTTATAACCTTTGCGATAATCAAATTTTTCAACGGCTTTCATCAGGCCCATGTTTCCTTCCTGGATCAGATCAAGGAACAGCATACCGCGTCCGACATACCGTTTTGCGATACTGACAACAAGCCGCAGGTTCGCTTCAGCCAATCTGCGTTTAGATTCTTCGTCACCTTCTTCAATCTTTTGAGCGTAGGCGATTTCTTCTTTTGCAGAAAGAAGGTTAACCCGACCGATTTCCTTTAAATACATACGAACTGGGTCATTGATTTTAACGCCAGGCGGTACACTTAGGTCATTAAGGTCAAATTCTTCTTCGGCTTTGGCAAGCTGCTGAATATTAGGATCTTCTGTTTCTTCATTCTCACTAATTAATTCAACACCTTGTTCACCTAAAAATTCATAATACTCATCCATTTGGTCTGATTCAATTTCAAAGCTGGACATACGCTCAGCAATTTCTTCATATGTCAAAACGCCACGTTTTTTACCAGACTCTGTTAATTGCTCTTTTACTTGGTCGAATGTTAATTCTGTCTCGTGGGTTTGTTTATCAGCCATTATGGATCCCTCCTTCCAAAGCTTGCAACGAATTCTATAAGCGGTATGATTCTTATTCGGTCCATTCAGGCGTTTTCTATGTGAACTGCCTTTAACAATGTGCGAATAATGAAATGACAATTCATGATGAGGTTAAGCGATCTATTTGCTCCTCCGCAAGGAATCATTGCCAATACATGCTCCTCATCAGTTCTCCAGTTATTTTAAAGATCGGTTCAATGTAACGATTTCTTGAGCCAGAGAAGCAGCTCTTAAAAAATCTTTTTGCCTTTCGGCTTCGGCTCTTTCCGCCTCTTTTTCTTTTATCATTGACCAATTTCTTTGATTCAACACTTTTTTTACATAATCTGATAACTCGGCTTCGCTAAGCTCTTGATTAACCTGAAGCATTAATATATCAGACAAGAGCTGGCTTATATGATCATCCGTCACCCTGGCCATCAGATGCTGAGGCGTCAGCTCGGCTCCCTCTTCATAAAAAGCATAAAGATAGGCGGCTAATGCCCGGTGCTCATCAATATTAAATTGAAACCCTACCCGGTCAATCACTTTTTTGATGACGCTCCGATCTCGAAGCATGTGAGCGAGTAACAGCCTTTCTGCATTTTCATACGCCGGACGCAAACGTTTTTGCCTTGCTTTTGTCGTCAGATGCGCTCGCCGCGTTTTTGTTTCACCGCTATTGTCAGCAGGTTTGTTTTGCTTGCTGAAAACAGACAGCTGCTCAGTTAAAGACTCCTGTGAAAGCGAAAACTCTGAAGCAAGCTGCTTTACATAGACTTCCTGCTCTAGAGACCCTGAAAGCGTGCTGATTTCTTTCAGTACGTCTTTAATGTAAGCTAGTCGGTCGCCTTCATCGGACAGGTTCTTTCCTTTTCGGAAATATTGCATTTTGAACGCCATTACGGTGACACTGGCGTCAATAATGTCATTTTTAAATTTTTCCCCGCCGAATTTTTTGATGTAATCATCAGGGTCCAATCCGTCAGGAATCATTGCAACTCTGACTTTGCAGCCTTTTTTTTGCAGAAGCTCCGAAGCTTTTAAGGTGGCTTCATAACCGGCTTTATCAGAGTCATAGCAAAGAATGATTTCTTCGACGTTTCTTCTCAGGATCTTGACATGATCATCTGTAAGAGACGTTCCCATCGTGGCTATGCTTTCTTTTACACCCGAGCTTACGGCCGATATGACATCAGCAAACCCTTCAAATAAGACTGCTCTTTCCTGCTTTCTGATATGAAGGCGGGCCTTATAAAAATTGTAAAGCAGTTTGCTTTTATGAAAGAGCGGGGTTTCAGGACTGTTCATATACTTAGGCTGCTGGCTGCCAAGAGCCCTGCCTGAGAAAGCAACAACAGCCCCGTGATGATCATGGATCGGAAACATGACACGGTTTCTGAAGCGGTCGAAATATCCGCTTCCGTCTTCGCGTCTGATCAGGAGACCCGCTTTTTCCATTTGCGCCTCACTAAATCCCCTCTTTACAAGGAATTTCGTGATAAAGTCCCAAGAATCAAGAGCATAGCCAATCTGAAATTCATCAATCAGCTCTTTCGTAAAGCCCCTAGAAAGCAGATAATCCAGTGCCTCTTGACCTTCTTTTGTATTTATTAACAAATGATGGTAAAATTTCTTCAGGAGCTCATGTGCCTCAGCCATTTTTTGTTCTCCAGAAGACTCTGGCCGGGCTCCGGAATGGACTGTTATATCATCTGGAAAATCAATTTGGTATTTGTCAGCAAGGTGAGAAACCGACTCGGCAAAAGAATAGCCTTCCATCTGCCTTAAAAAAGAGAAAACATTGCCGCCCGCTCCGCAGCCAAAGCAATGAAAAATCTGTTTGTCGGGCGATACGGAAAACGAAGGTGTGCTTTCTCCATGAAAAGGACAGAGTCCAAAGTAGTTTCGGCCTTGCTTCTTTAATTGAACATAATCACCTATGACTTCAACGATATCTGCCGACTTTTGCACCTGATCCACAATTTCATCTGGTATCCGATTTCCCATCTTATAACACTCCGTCGTACATTATTCGATGCTTTAGTGCAAAATCCCTTCATCGTTCGACAGGATTTTTTGCAGCAGTGTAATAAATCGTTCTCGATCTTCTTTATTCAATTTTTTAGGCCCTTTGGCATATACGCCTTTTCTTCTTTGTTTGCCGGAAAAATGACGGCCCTCTAGGGCAAAATCAATCGTGTCTTCCTTGTAAAGACGACCTCTTTCCGACATAACAGAGACATTTCTGTTCAACAGCAGAGATGCTAATCCGATGTCCTGCGTCACAACAATATCTCCCGGTTTCACGTGATTTGCGATATATAAATCAGCAGCTTCTTTATGAGGATCAACATACTTCCATTTTTCTTCATTGCTTCTGGAAAGCTGATAATGTTCAAATGAAGCGACAAAAAGAACTTGAACTTCATACTCGGATGCTGTTTGTAAAATTTCATCTTTTACCGGACAAGCATCAGCATCGACAAAAATCGTCTTTTCTTGTTCATTAAGAAGAGTAATTCTCCATCCCTCCATTAAACTCCTGCATAAAAGCAAGCAAAATCGCACATCCTTTATTATTGTGGATGTATATGAATTTGTCGAAAAATTTCCGGGAGAAATTCTTGACATCTTACCCATAATAGTTTATTCGTATCACACGATCCTTAAACCTAAAATTAATCATTTTATCACAATTTTTTATTATAATACAAACTTCACAAAGATGCTATTGTTTTTCATTATTCCCTTTTGGCACAGCCAAAAACCCAGGATAGAGCGTCCTGAGTTATATGTTTTTTGTTTTGAGATGATGGATAATATTTGCTGTTTCCTCAACCGCTTTATTTGAAACATCAACAACCTGGCAGCCGATCCGATCCACAATCTTTTCGAAATACTCGAGTTCCTCTTTGATTCTGTTGATATTTGCATAAATCGCTTTATCATTAAGCCCGAGTGATTTTAAACGTTCTTTTCTGATATGATTCAGTTTATCAGGGCTAATCTTTAAACCGATGCATTTTTTCGGATCAACGTTAAAGAGTTCTTCCGGCGGATCAACCTCCGGTACAATCGGAACATTGGCAACCTTCAGGCGTTTGTGTGCGAGATATTGAGACAGCGGTGTTTTAGACGTTCTTGACACGCCGATCAAAACGATATCAGCTTTTAAAATCCCTCTTGGATCACGTCCATCATCGTATTTAACTGCAAACTCGATGGCCTCCACTTTTTTGAAATAATCTTCATCAAGCTGGCGCACCCGCCCCGGTTCGTATTTCGCTGTTAAACCGTAGGCTGTTTCCATTTTATCAATCAACGGGCCGATAATATCATAATATAAAACATTTGCTTTTTCCGCTTCGGCTATCAAATATTCTCTGATTTCCGGCACCACGAGTGTAAAACAGATAATGCCGCAGTCTGCCTTTGCAAGTGAAATCACTTCATTGATAGTGCCTATATCTTCAACATAAGGAATTCTTCTTACATGAGTATCATCCGCCGATCCGTTAAATTGGCTGAGTGCTGCTTTTACTACCAATTCAGCCGTTTCACCGACGGAATCCGATACAACATAGATGATGCGGTTATTCATATTATCCCCCCGTTAGTTTGCAATCTTATAGGATTTCATTTTCAGATAAACTGACAAGTATTTTGGTCATATTTGTTTTTGTCACTCTGCCGATCACTTCAAAGCCTTTATCGGTGTCTTTGATGACAGGCAGTGCATCAATTTGTTTTTCTATTAAGTGCTTTGCAATGTCCATCACATAATCCTCGCGTCTGCACACCGTAATGTTCGGCATCCTTGTCATGATGATGTGAACAGGGACCGATGTAAGCTCCTGCTGGCCAATGCTCGCTCTGAGCAAGTCTTTTCGTGAAAGCACCCCGACTAAAACAGCATCGCGGTCCACCACAAACAGAGTACCTACATCTTCTAAAAACATGGTGCAAATCGCATCGTACACAGAAACGTTTTCGTGAATCACTACGGGGATAGATTGAAAGTCTTTCACCTGAAGCTTTTTGAGTTTATCCGCCAAAAGCTGTGTGCCGGTTTTTCCCGTATAGAAATAACCGACTCTCGGGCGCGCCTCGAGGAATCCTGACATGGTGAGTATGGCTAAATCCGGGCGCAATGTCGCCCTGGTTAGGTTCAGCTTTTCTGCAATATGCTCCCCTGTAATCGGCCCGTTTTCTTTTACAATCTGCAAAATATGTTCTTGCCGTTTATTTAGTTCGATCGTACTCACCACCTTTTCACTTCATAGCTATGTAAAGAAATAATAATCCATATTATAACGTAAATATCTTGTAATCAAACAAAAAACTTATATATGGGGAAAAGACGATTACCGATCACACAGCAACCGCCTTTTCTCTCTTTATTTTACAATAAGGGCATTCATATTCGCAAAGGACTTGATCTCATCCGCCAAGCTTACCATTTGCGCTAAACGATTTGCCTTTAATGACTCATTATCCGCTATAACCATTGTATGATCGAAGTAAGCATCGATCGGTTCTTTTAAGGCTGCAAGTGAAGCAAGCGCCGCCTCATAATCTTTTTTGCTGAAGTTTTCCTGCAGATTTTGCTTCGCTGTTTGGTAGGCATCAAACAGTTTTGCTTCGTATTCATTTTCAAACAGATCAGGCTGAATGTCTCCGCGGACTCCTTTTTTGCTGATAGAGATCACTCGGCCTAACGCTTCGGCTGTTTCCTTAAAGCCAGGTGCACCAAGCTTTTGCTCCAGTACTTGTGCTTTATGCAGCGCAGAGTACGGCTCAAGCTCAGAGCTTTCCAGCACGGCGTCAATGACATCATGTCTGATTTGTTCAGCATTCAAGACATATTTCAAGCGCTGAGTGAAGAAATCCAGCAGTTCATTTTCTTTATCGGTTTGAACGAAAGTAAGCAGCTCTTCAAATGAAATTCCCCAGTTGCGGTCAAGAAGAATCGCAACAATACCGCTTGCTTGGCGGCGCAGTCCGTAAGGGTCCTGGGAACCGGTCGGAATTACGCCGATAGAGAAGAATGAAGCGATTGTGTCAAGCTTATCCGCCATTGCTACAACAGCTCCGGTGAAAGTAGAAGGCGTTTCTCCGCCCGCTGATCTAGGCATATAATGTTCATTAACTGCCGCAGCCACAGCTTCATCTTCGCCAAGCATTCTCGCATACTTTTCGCCCATAATTCCTTGAAGTTCAGGGAATTCATATATCATATGCGTCACAAGGTCGAATTTAGAAATTTCAGCAGCCCGCTTCACATGTTTTAATGTATCTTCATCAGCCTGAAGACGAACGGCAAGTTTCTCTGCGATTGATGTGACTCTCCTAACCTTATCAGCAAGAGAACCAAGCTCTTCATGGAAAACGATATTTTCAAGTTTCTTCACATTTGCATCAATGTTTAGTTTCTGATCTTCCTTGTAGAAGAATGAAGCATCAGATAAACGTGCGCGCAGCACTTTTTCATTGCCTCGGGCCACATTTTCAATCGCGTGGCTGTTGCCGTTTCGGACTGTGATAAAGTGAGGCAGCAGGTCACCGTTTTTGTCTTTGACAGGGAAGTAGCGCTGATGCTCTTTCATTGTTGTGACAAGCACTTCTTCAGGAATTGACAGAAACTCGGATTCAAATGAACCGTAAAGAGCTGTCGGGTATTCTACTAAATGATTCACTTCATCAAGAAGGTCTTCGTCAACTGGAATGCTCCAATTGTTTTCAGCAGCCATTGTTTCCAGCTGAGATTGAATCATTTGCTTTCGGACGCTAGGATCAGCAATAACATGCTGTTCTTTCAGCTGCTCTTCATAAGCTGAAGGTGATTCAATTGACACTTCATGTCCGAGGAAACGGTGTCCCTGTGTTGTCCGTCCAGACTCAACGTTTGTGATCGAAAATGGAATGACATCCTGTCCAAATAATGCGACAATCCATTTGATCGGTCGGATATAACGCAAATCTTCATTTCCCCAGCGCATGTTTTTCGGGAAATGCAAGCTTGTAATTAAACCGCTCAATTCTGGCAGAAGCGACTTCGTTTCTTGGCCGGCTTGGAATTTTTGCACGAATACATACTCTATGCCTTTTACTTCTTTGATGTACAGGTCTTCCACATTTGCGCCTTGGCCTTTTGAAAAGCCGATTGCCGCTTTTGTCCAGTTCCCGTCCGCATCAAGGGCAATTTTTTTCGCAGGCCCTTTTGCTTCTTCTTTTATATCATCCTGCTTTTCTGCGACATCCTTAACGAACACAGCAAGACGTCTCGGTGTATTGAAGAGTTTCACTTCACCGTGAGTAATATTTTTTTCTTTAAGCCAGCCTGTCAGCTTGTCGCCAAGCTGAACCATGCTTTCATTCAAAAAGCGCGCCGGCATTTCCTCTAATCCGATCTCTAAAAGTAAATCCTGTTTACTCATGAGAAGAACCCTCCCCTTTAAGCATTGGGAACCCTAGTTTTTCTCGTTCCTCATAGTAGGTTTTTGCTACTTTTCTAGCTAAATTCCGCACTCTTGCGATATAGCCCGTCCGCTCGGTAACAGAGATCGCACCTTTGGCATCAAGCAGGTTGAAAGTGTGCGAGCATTTCAGCACATAGTCATATGCTGGATGAACAAGTCCGTTGTCCATTTGCTTGATCGCTTCTTTTTCATATGTGCTGAACAATTGGAACAGCATATCGACGTCTGATGTTTCAAACGTATAAACAGAATGCTCATATTCAGCCATCATGAATAAATCTTTTACTGTAAACCCTGACGTCCATTCCAAGTCAAACACGTTTTCTTTATCCTGGATATAAGACGCGAGACGCTCAATTCCATACGTAATCTCTACAGAAACGGGTTTACACTCTAATCCCCCGACCTGCTGGAAATACGTAAATTGTGTTATTTCCATTCCGTCAAGCCAAACTTCCCAGCCTAGACCCGCGCAGCCTAAAGACGGATTCTCCCAGTTGTCTTCAACAAAGCGAATATCGTGCTCAAGCGGATCAATTCCAAGAGCACGCAAGGAATCCAAATACAGCTCTTGAATGTTATCAGGTGACGGTTTAATAATGACCTGGAACTGATGATGCTGATACAGTCTGTTCGGGTTCTCCCCGTAGCGGCCGTCTGCCGGACGTCTGGAAGGCTCTACATAAGCCACTTTCCACGGCTCAGGACCGATACTGCGCAAAAATGTATACGGGCTCATCGTGCCGGCTCCTTTTTCTACATCGTAAGCCTGCATAAGCACACAGCCCTGACTGGACCAATGCTTTTGCAAGGTTAGAATCATGTCTTGAATATTCATTTCAAGCACCTCCACTTTTCTTTCATAAGTTGACTGCGGCAGCAACCAAAAAACTCCCGTCTCTATGCTTGCCAGCCGCAAACATAGGGACGAGAGTTCTCCCGCGGTTCCACCCTAGTTGCTGAGAACAAAATCCCAGCCTCTTTTTTAAAATTGCTCAAGAATGCCTTTCGTTGCGTGCTCATCCTTAGCTTACACCGCCCTAAGGTCGCTTTCATGAGGTAAACGCAAGTACTTCTTTCTCTCACTGCAACATATTTTATAATAAATGATCATATAAAAAGATGGACCAAAAGTCAACTTTTGTTTTCACCCATAAGATGTTTCATGCTTTCCATTTGATCTAAAAAGCGCTTTGATTTTAAATACAATCCCGAATATTCTTCGTAATATAAATCAATCACTTGCTTTAATTCAGCTTTTGTTTCCTCTTTTAAGGACACATTGCCGAGCCTCGACAGATCAAAATAGTAAAAGAGTCTTAACAGCCTTGCCGTTTGCGGTTTGATCGGTATCCTGTAAGGATCTTTTTCAAAACAGCGGTGGCATATAAAACCATTATCACGAACAGAGAAATGAAAGGTTCCGTCTTGGCTTTTACAATGTACACAATGATTTAGCTCAGGATACAGGCCCATGACACCGAGCATCTTCATTTGAACAATGAAGGTGATAACATCCGGATCTGTTCCTTCATTCAGCTGTTTTAATGACTCTAATATGAATTCAAATAAATAAGGATTTGGCTTTTTTTCTTCTGTGCCTCTGTCGACTAACTCAGCAATATAGGCAGCATATGCTGTTAAAAACAAGTCTTCCCTGATGCCTCTCATGCTGAGGATCATTTCCCCCTGCTGAAGCGTTCCGAGGCCCGATGTTTTTTGCATTAAGAAAGAACCATACAAAAAGGGCTGGCTGACTGCTGATAAACGGCTGTTCGGTTTTTTGGCGCCTCGTGCCATAACACCTATTTTTCCGTGTTCTCTTGTCAGTAAAGTTACGATTTTATTCGTCTCTCCGTAATCATTTGTGCGAAGAACGATTCCTTCACATTTTGTCAGCATTTCCGCACCTTCCTCAAGCAGGAGCGGCCAAGAGGTTTATAAAATTGGATAATCAAATCGGGCTAGCTCATCTTCTAGTTCTTCGGGTCTTTCCATGTTCTCTTTTTCCAGTTCTTTAAAAAGAAGATACGTATCAACATTTCCTGTTTGAGAAAATACGTTCCAGGTAAAATTCAACACAAGAAACCCACCTTTCTGTAGTTAAACTAGCTTACCTAAACTCCAAATTCTTACCTTTATCTTGACCAGATGTCCTCCATTTCATGTTAAACAAAATTTGCTAATGTATCCCTGTTCCTGTGAGATAATGACACACACAGCTAGAGATTAATATTCGTCCTCTTTAAAGCCAAAATCGCGAAGCTGGGACATTTTATTACGCCAGTCTTTCTGCACTTTCACCCACAATTCAAGGTAGACACGGGAGCCCAACAGTGCTTCAATATCCGCTCTCGCTCTTTTTCCAACCTCTTTTAGAAGGCTTCCTTTTTTACCGATCACGATGCCTTTCTGGGAATCCCGCTCGACCACAATCGTTGCCGCTACGTGCACAGAACCGTTGTCCTGCCCTTTGATGGATTCGATGGCCACCGCAATGCTGTGCGGGATTTCTTCTCTCGTCAAATGCAGCACCTTTTCCCTGATTAATTCAGAAATGATAAATCGCTCAGGGTGGTCAGTTACCTGGTCACTCGGATAGAATTGCGGCCCTTCCGGCAAATACGCTTCAATCTGAGCGAGCAAGGTTTCGATGTTATTTCCTTCTAAAGCAGAAATCGGAACAATTTCCTTAAAAGGATAACGTTTGCGGTATTCGTCAATTAGCAGAAGCAATTGGTCGGGATGAATTTTATCGATTTTGTTTACGATTAAGAATACAGGCGTAGACATCGTCTGCAATTTCTCAATGATGAATTCGTCGCCCTTCCCGTAGCCTTCCTCAGCATTGATCATAAACAAGATCAAATCGACTTCTTTTAATGTATTTTGCGCCACTTTCATCATAAAGTCCCCAAGCTTATGCTTAGGTTTATGAATCCCTGGTGTGTCAATAAAAATGGTTTGTGATGTGCCTGTCGTCAGTACTCCTTGCACCTTGTTTCTCGTCGTTTGGGGCTTATCGCTCATGATCGCGATTTTTTGTCCAATGACTCTGTTCAAAAATGTAGATTTTCCTACGTTTGGTCTTCCAATAATGGATACAAATCCTGATTTAAAGCTTTCGTTCGTCATGTAAATCCTCCGATGAAAATGCGCCTGGCAATAATTCTTCCACAGTCATTTCTTTTATTTGTCCTTGTAAATTAGTCAGTACGACAATAACGTCTTTTGTGCAAAGCTCAGAAATCACCTGGCGGCAGGCTCCGCACGGAGATACCGGTCCAGGGGTGTCAGCCGCAACGGCCAGCATCTGAAACTCTGTTTCCCCTTCAGAAACAGCTTTAAATAAAGCGGTACGCTCGGCGCAATTGCACATGCTGTATGCCGCGTTCTCAATGTTGCAGCCTCTGTACACTTTTCCATCCTTGGTAAGAAGAGCGGCTCCTACTTGGAATTTGGAATACGGCGCATATGCCATATCACGCGCTTTTAAAGCTTCTGTTATTAATTCTTGTCTGTTCATGTGTACATTCCTCTCTTACCTATAATGGTACCGCTATCACTTTATATTTTACATAATCGCGCGCTTTTTTTCACGCCCATTTCTAAAAATGTAAAATAAATGTAAGAATTTTCAGCCATTACAGCTTTGGCAAAAAAATAAGTAAACCAATGATACACGAAATCACGGCAAAAACGCAAACAGCCCCGGCGGCAGCGTCCTTGGCCGCTTTAGCAAGAGGGTGATGTTTGTCAGTTATTAAATCAACCGTATGTTCAATGGCTGTATTTAAAAGCTCAAGCGAAAACATACCGCCTATCAAAAGGAATATAATCATCCACTCAATCATGCTGAGCTCTACAAGGAAGCCGCAAATGAGAACAGCGCAGGCGGCTGCGGCATGAAATTGGAAATTCCGCTCCGTCCGCGCTGTTTCCCAGATGCCCCGGCCTGCATGCACGAAGCTTTTGAAGAATCGCTTCAGCTCGTTTCTATGATCTTTTGAGTCCATAAGCGTCCAGCAATTCCTTTTGCTTAGTAAACATCTCCTCTTCTTCCTCTTTCGTCATATGGTCATATCCTAAAAGGTGCAGAAATCCGTGTACAGCTAGAAATCCGAGCTCTCTTTTAAAAGAATGATTATACTCCTCTGCCTGCTCTCTTGTGCGATCGGCACTGATGATAATATCACCTAAAACCGGAGGCATTTCGGCGCCCACGATTTCGATCTCGCCTTCCCCCTCTTCTTCAAGAGCAAATGAGATGACATCTGTCGGAGCATCCTTTCCCCGGTATTCTTTGTTAATCTGATGTATGTCATCATTGGAAACAATCGTGACAGAAACTTCAGCCTGGTCTTGAACGCCTTCACGCTCAGCAGCAAATTGAAGCAGATTTTCTACTTCTTCGAGCATCTCTTCAGAGACGCTTCCCGTTTCATCAACGATATCAATCAGTAAACTCATCTATTTCACCTTCTTAGTAGCCTCCGGATATTCAATCCGGGAGTGGAAAATTCCTTTTAATGTTGCACAGAGCGTTTTTGCGATTGTATCCAACTCTTTAAATGTCAAATCGCATTCACTAAACTGTCCGTCCTGAAGCTTATCGGATATAATACCCCGGACAAGCTTTTCAATTCGTTCAGGATTTGGATTGTGCATGGATCTGACGGCCGCTTCAACACTGTCGGCCACTGATATAATTGCGGCTTCCTTTGACTGCGGCTTCGGCCCCGGATAACGGAACTCTTCCTCTGTAATCTGGTCGCCTTTTTCCTTCGCTTTATAGTAAAAAAACTTTAAAAGCGAGGTTCCATGATGCTGCTCAGCAATATCGACAAGCTCTTTCGGAAATTTATAGCTTCTCAGCATATTCGCACCGTCTGTCGTATGCGAGATAATAATATTTTTACTCAACTGAGGTGACAGCTTGTCATGCGGATTGTCAATATTCATTTGGTTTTCAATAAAATATTGCGGGCGCTTTGTTTTTCCGAGATCGTGATAATATGCGCCGACTCTTGCAAGCAAACCATTAGCCCCAACCGCTTCACAGGCTGCCTCTGATAAATTGGCAACCATTACACTGTGATGATATGTACCTGGTGTTTCTGTCAGTATTTTGCGCAAAAGCGGATGGTTAGGATTAGACAGCTCAAGCAGCCTCATTGTGGATAAAATGCCGAAGCCTGTCTCAAAAAACGGCATCAAGCCGATGATCAGTACAGACGAAGCAAATCCTGACACAACCCCCATCAGCATTAATGTTCCGATTTCAAGACCCGACAGTGCAGTGTTTTGGATCAATAATAAAGAAAGAACGACAACCATATTGATAAACGCTACGAAAAGCCCGGTCTGCAAAATCTTTGATCTGGCATTGTGCTTTCCTAAAAATAATACACCTGAAATGCCGCTGATCAAATAATAAATCCCTATGACATAATTGAATGTTCCTGTCACACCCTGATTAAACATCATACTTCCGCAAATCGCAAGAATGATACTTCCCAAAATGGCAATGCGTTCATTCATCAGCAGTTTGATTAAGATGGCGCCGGCCGCAATGGGGACCAGATAGCCGATATTATTATACTCCATCTTCTGAAACAAACTGACAACCTCCATGATCACAAGCAAAAGTGTTGTGATTATGGAGAATAACAGAATGGATTGGTTTTTAAACTTCAGATTTTGTTTCTGTTTTTCAAAATAATATACAAGTGTTGCAATGAAAAGTCCGATCATAATCAATAGCCCGCTGATCGGTTTAAAGAGATTTGAGTTATTTAATAACCCGGTCAGCTCAAGTTTCCTGTACACTTCCCGATCAATGAGGTCATTTTCTTCCACGAGCACTTGCCCCTGTTTGATTTGAACCTGCTGGACATTATCTGAGGCTTCCTGCCGTTTTGCCTCTGTTGCTTTCGGATCGAAGACGTAATTCGGAATAATAGCAAAACGCCCGATTTCTGTCGCGGCTCCCAAGTATTTAGACGGAATAGAATTGCTCTTTAGCTCTTTTTCTACCTTATCCTTTGCATCAGATAGTTTATCCGAAGGGATTTCACTGCTCATGACCGTATTTACCGCGGTAATGACCGTATCTCTGACAAAAGAAAAGTCTTCACTGTCTGCTTTCAGCAATGTCTTGATGGAATCCTCCGATATAGAATCATTCACATCTGATGTCAATTTGTCCTTTACAGATTTGACCATTGATTTTTCCGATGGTGATTTACTGCCTTCTTCCGATGATTTTTTCACTTCACTAATACTGTCGAATATTGATGACACAAGGTCAATCCGATTGTCTGTATATTCTTTTTTTAATGTATATTGATCTTCAACCGCGTCCTCAGCGGCTTGCTTTTTTTCCTCTGTGGCTTTTTGATCTTCTACGGTTGCCGGAGCGTAAATGGTCTTGTCGCTGACTGAAAACAGGTCTAAATCAAGTGTTTCCGGCTTAACATGTACAAAGAGCAAAGCAAACATAATGGCAGCCAGCAGAAGATACAGCAGTACATGCATGGAGCGGGCATTTTTAAAACTGCTCCATTTTTTTGAGCTGCTTTTGGTCTTAGCCTTCTTTTTCAACACAAGAACCTCCTCTTGAAACATCAAGCCCATAAGCAATCATAAAAATGACCCGATAACGCGCGATCGGGTCATTCAGCATTAATTTTGCTTATCGTATGCTTCAATAATTTTCGCAACAAGCGGATGTCTGACCACGTCTGTCTGGTCTAGCTCAATCATAGAAATGCCGTCTATTCCTTTCAGCATCTCCTTCGCTACTGCAAGTCCCGATTTGACGCCTTTCGGCAGATCAATTTGGCTAACGTCACCTGTAATGATCATTTTAGAGCCAAAACCCAGTCTCGTCAAAAACATTTTCATTTGAGCAGGCGTGGTATTCTGTGCTTCATCAAGTATAACATAAGCATCATCGAGCGTCCGTCCCCTCATATATGCGAGCGGAGCAATTTCAATGATGCCTCTTTCCATCAGACGTTCTGTATGATCTGCCCCAAGCACATCATGGAGAGCGTCATACAGCGGGCGCAAATAAGGATCTACTTTTTCTTTTAGGTCACCTGGGAGAAAACCAAGGCTTTCACCAGCTTCCACGGCAGGTCTTGTTAAAATGATTTTTTTGATATGTCCGTTTTTTAAAGCATGGACTGCTTTTACGACAGCCAGGTACGTTTTCCCGGTTCCCGCCGGACCAATGCCGAATACAAGGTCATTCCGCTTCATAGCGGCCACGTATTCCCGCTGTCCCATTGTTTTTACACGGATTGATTTGCCTTTTGCGTTTTTTGTAATTTCTTCTTCATACATGCTTTCAAAGTATTCAAGTTCATTCTTCTTTGCCATTTTGATGGCGTAAATCACATCACGTTCAGAGATCTCTATCCCCTTGCGAATTAAAGCGAGGAGCGATCCCAGCAGCCTGTCTGCAATCTGAAACGATTCATCATCGCCTGAAACATAAATCGTCTCGCCGCGCGTAATGATATTTACATTCAGATCTTTCTCCATCAATTTCAAAAAAGAATCTTGGTTCCCGAAGAGTGAAAGCGCCTCGTCCGGGTTTTTCAGTTTTTGATTCATCGCAAGTAAATGTTCTGTCATTCTTCAGTCTCCCTGACAATAGGTGTGGTTTGAACGATATCTTCTATAACTTGGTAGAGAATAATCAACTTTACTTTACCATTCTCAACAGTCTGGTGCAAAACTTTTTCACTTTTCACCTCGCCGTTTTCGCCTATTTTATCCTCTACATCCTGTTTACCCAATTTAATGCCTTCTTGAACTGCTTCTTCTTTCGTATATTTTCGCAAAGCCTCTTCACTTTCTCTCGTTTGCTCTTTGACATAGGATACAGGGAGCTTAAATCCGAGAAAATGAAGCGAATGCTTTTCTTGTTCTGTTTTTGGATGCTTCAATTCCTCTTTTTTAAACGTCATCCCCCAGATCGGGATTGCCAAAGAACCAAAAGAAAGCTTGTGCTTTGTCCTTACTTTGCCCGTATAGACGTTAAATAATGTTTCAAGCGGGACTGTCACTTCTGATCTATACCAGGTTTCTCCGTAAATTTCTGCTTTTGAGGCGACTTCCTGCTGATGGTCTTCGCTGCCGATCAGTCCCGAAACAAGCAGCTGTCCCTTTTCAACATGATCGTGTATGGCGGCCATGGGCTGTCCTTTTTGCACAAACATTCTCGTAATGGTTGCTTTCTTTTTGGCGACAATGTTGCGCGGGCTAACATATTTTTCTTTTTCGGGCTCATTTTTCTCCACAACTTTCATATGAATGGTCGTCCCCTTCAGATCAACTCCGACCCAAGTGATATTGTCTATTCCATTGGTTAATGATTTCTGTATTTTTTCGGGCGACATCATTAAAAACTGCAGACGGCCCTTTTTGACGCCGATTTCATTAAGATGCTGCCTCATTTGATGTTCTGTTTCAGGCTTAGCGCCTGTCACATCAATTTTCCACACCATATTGGACAGCAAAAACAAAAGAATGAAAAAAATCGCAAAACCGATCGTAAACCCTATATTCAGCTTTGATTTCAGCAACAGGAAGGGAAATCCCTTCCGATTGATAAATCGGGCTTTACATTTAAATTTACTTCTTACCCGCCGAAAGGCATGTACATCCTGAAGCTGTATATATAACGATACGGCTTCTTTCTTTTTTTTGACATGAAAGACCGGAATCCCCTGTCTTGTGCATTCATTAAGGAGCCGCTCAATCCCTCTTCCCGTCAATTCAAGCTGGACCTTACCCGAAAAAAAAGACAGCCATTTATTTTTCACAACATTTCCCCCTCGGCTTTATGACTCAACATATCGAACGACATCAATCGTACCCTCCAAAAGTATCTCTTCCGGAAGAATCGCCTTGATGACAAAATTTTTACCAGATATGATGCACTGGCCCTGCTTCAGCATCAGCCGCACTTCATTCTCACTGAAAAGCAAAAGGCCTCTGTGGTTTTCTATGTAGATATGAAGTCTGCCAACCATTGTAATCCTCGGCAGATCCATCATAACGTCCGGGGGAATTTCCAATGCTCTTGTCAGCCAAGCTTTCATACGATTCTTTCTTTGCCCCATACAAAAAGAACCCCCTTTCATCTCATATGTATGATTTGAAAGGAGGTTCTAACACTTTAATTTTTACGGGCCGGGCGCATCGTACGGTGAGGTTTTTTCGCCCGTGGAGGTCCGAACACCTCTCCTAGAACGATCCCCTGTACGACGGTGTCTTTATTCACCTGAAGCATTTTTTGTTTTGTGTATACTGTTTTTTGTTTGGCAGCAGCAAGATCTCGTTCCAGCCCTTTCAGGTTTCTTGCTGTTTCCCTGCGTCTTTCTTCCGCTTCCCGTCTTGCCTGTTCCATACGGTTAGGGATAGGTGCAGGGGCATCTTCTTTTGACTGCTTTTTTTGAGGAGAAGCAGATTGCATGTGTTGAGGTTTTTTACTTTTTTGGCTGTTTTGCTTTTCTTCTTTGCTCTTTTTGCCGAAAATCGCAGAAATGATTCCGATGATCGCTGCAATAATAAGCGGATTGGTCAGTAAATCTTCCATCAGCGTTCTCCCTTCTTAGAGAGATTATGATTTGCGGTCTTCATCCGAAGGGTCTTTCGTCAGCTTGCCGAATGAATCACGCATTTCTGTGTCAGCATCGATGTTCTTGATATTCATGTAATCCATGACGCCAATATTCCCTTCACGCAAAGCTTCTGCCATCGCAAGCGGCACTTCCGCCTCGGCTTCTACCACTTTCGCGCGCATTTCTTCTACGCGGGCACGCATTTCCTGTTCTTGAGCGACAGCCATCGCACGTCGTTCTTCCGCTTTTGCCTGCGCGATGTTTTTATCAGCCTCAGCCTGATCGGTTTGTAAAATTGCACCGATGTTTTTGCCGATATCTACATCTGCAATATCAATTGAGAGAATTTCAAACGCAGTTCCTGAGTCCAATCCTTTTCCAAGGACTGTCTGAGAAATCATGTCAGGGTTTTCAAGCACTTTTTTATGATTATCAGATGAACCGATTGTAGAAACGATCCCCTCACCTACACGAGCTACAATGGTTTCTTCTCCTGCTCCCCCGACGAGGCGCTCTATATTCGCTCTTACTGTGATTCTCGCTTTCGCTTTGACTTCAATCCCGTCCATTGCGACACCGGCTATGAACGGTGTTTCAATCACCTTAGGATTAACGCTCATTTGAACAGCTTCCAACACGTCCCGGCCTGCAAGATCAATGGCAGCACAGCGCTCGAATGTGAGTTCAATGTTAGCTCGCTGAGCGGCGATAAGCGCGTTGACGACTCTGTCAACATTACCTCCAGCCAGATAGTGGCTTTCAAGCTGGTTTGTTCCAACATTAAGTCCCGCTTTATGCGCTTTAATCAGCGGGTTAACAACCCGATTCGGAATGACGCGGCGAAGCCTCATCCCAACTAGAGTGAAAATGCTGATTTTCACTCCGGCTGCCAAAGCTGAAATCCAAAGCATTACAGGCACAAATGTAAAAAATACTGCCAAAACAATGATCGCTACTGCGACAATTGCCAGAATCATAAGTGTTGACGGATCCATATAACTTCTCCTCGTTTCTATTTAAATTTCTCTCACGACAATGCGTGAGCCTTCTACTTTAATCACTTTTACTTTTTTATCTTTTTCTGTAAACGATCCCTCCGAAACAACGTCAAGGCGTTCATCATCAATAATCACGGTACCGGAAGGACGCAGCGGTGTAAAGGTTATACCCACTTTTCCCATTAAGTCCGTGCGCGTTTGATTTGAAACGTAGCCGCTCTCCGTGTTTGTAGAATCATTTAATATCAATTTCTTAAAGAATTTCATACGCTTTCCCAACACCCTTGTCAGTAAAATAAAAGCTGTAATCGAAACAGCTGAGGCGATCAAGAGAGAAACCGCCATGACAGTGAAGCTCCCCGCGGCTAAAAACAGGCTCGCAATAATCGCTCCCAAGCCCAGTAATCCAATGATTCCTCCGGGAAGAAAAATCTCAAGCAGGATGAGGATCACCCCTGCTATAAAGAGGAGAACCGTCTCATACCCGGCAAGGCCGGCTGCAAGATGCCCGTAAAAGAACAGCAATAACGCAATGAGTCCAGCCGTTCCAGGGAGGCCGACACCCGGGGAAAAAAGCTCCACCGTCAGACCTAAAAATGCGATTGTCAGCAGAATAGGGACAATGACCGGATTCGTCAGCCATCTTGCCGTCTTTTCCGCAAAGCTCTCCTTTGCGTAGCTGATCTGCGCTTTTTCGAACCCAAGCTTCTTTACGAGCGTGGATAAATTGTCAGCAGTGCCTTCTGAATAGCCTATCTCAATTGCCTTGTCTGCGTTAAGTGTCAGCAGATCTCCTTTAGGCGCGCCGACTTCCTTAGCATCTATATCCGGGTCAGCCATTGCGAGCGCATATTTTGGATCGCGGTTATTTTTCACTGCGGCATCTTCCATCTCTGCCAGCCAAAGTGATTGAGCTTTTTGGTCAGCGGCATTGCCTTGGCCATCAACAATCGCGGCGGCTCCCATTTTTCCGCCAGGCGCCATATAAATGTGATCTGCTTGCAGTGCAATATATGCACCAGCAGACAACGCGCGTTTGTTGACATATGCAGTTACGGGGATCTCGCTTTCGGTTATCAAATCGGCCATATCAATAGCAGATTTGACAAATCCCCCCGGGGTATTGATATCAAGAATAATATGGTCTGCATGTGCATCCTTTGCGTCTTGTAACGAACGGGACAAAAACGAGGCGAGACCCTGTTCGACATTTTTTTCAACCGGAATCACATAAACAGTTTGTTTTTCTGCTTTTGCGTTCAGTTGTACGCCTAATAAAGAAAGTAAAAATATACTCAAAAGAGCAGCACGGAATCCTTTGATTTGAAGCAAGGGCGGTGTATCCCTCCTTCCTTTTATAATAAGTGCCTTCTCTTCATACGTAACAAATGTATCAAAGGTTTCATTTTTTTATGTATAAAAAAAGACATCTCTCTTAGAAAGATGTCCTTTTCTTTGCCATTTAAGACAGTTGACTGCTCACAAGCTTATTAATTAAACTTCCGTCAGCTTTACCTTTTACTTTAGGCATAATTGCCCCCATCACTTTGCCCATGTCCGCTTTTGAGCTCGCACCGACCTCCGCGATGGTTTCATTTACGATTGTACGCAGCTCTTCTTCTGACAGCTGCTCAGGTAAATAAACTTCTAAAATGTCCAGCTCTTTTTGAACTTTATCTACTAAATCTAAACGATTAGCGTTTGAAAATTCCTGGAGGGAGTCTTTACGTTGCTTAAGTTCACGAGAAAGGACAGTGAGTTCCTCATCCTCGGTCAAACTGTCTTTCTTAAGCTTAATTGCTTCATTTTGAAGTGAAGCCTTAACCATTCGAACGACAGTCAGTTTGTCTTTCTCACGGTTTTTCATATACAGCTTCATATCCTGGTTGAGACGCTCAAGAAGACTCATAAATCCACCCTCTTTTAGAATTTGCGTTTTCTAGCAGCTTCAGACTTTTTCTTGCGCTTTACGCTAGGTTTTTCATAAAATTCACGCTTTCTTGCTTCTTGCAAAGTACCTGTCTTTGATACACTGCGTTTGAAGCGACGAAGAGCATCTTCAAGCGATTCGTTTTTTCTAACGACCGTTTTTGACATTCTCTTTCCCTCCCTCCGAATACACCAATCGACTACCTTTAAGTTACACATATAAACATGTACTTTGACATTATAATATAAGCCATCAGTCAGGTCAACTAAGTGAGTTCACTTTTCCGTCATGAGTGCGACTGCCTGTCTATATAATGATAGAAAGGGGTTGGTGAATAGGATGTTAATTCTGATTAGCTTTACTGCTCTTATATTATTCTTTCTCGCAGGCATGAACATGCTTCGAAAAGGCTTAATTTCTATGGCGTACTCAAAAATTGAAGAACGTTTGCTTTTATTTACGGACCATCCGTTAAAAGCGTTTCTTATCAGCATTGTATTTACGGGAATACTTCAGAGCAGTTCAGCTTTTATGGTCATTGTCATCGGCTTTGTAAGTGCGGGCGTTCTTTCTTTTAAGCGGACGATACCGATGATTCTGGGGACGAATGTTGGCTCTACTTTTACAACTGAATTTATTGCTATCAAAATGGATATTTTGATTTGGGTTCTTTTAATAGGAGGTTTATTGTTTTTTCTGACTGGCAGGTATCCTTTGAAACAGCTGGGAACAAGCTTCCTTGGACTGGGAATCATCTTCTTTTGCATCAGCGGATTCAGCCATCTTGCCGGGCCGCTGACAAAGCTGAAAACGGGAGCCGACGTTCTATACCATGTTAACGATTCAAACTGGTCCGCTTTGCTCATCGGGATGGTGTTAACTGCCATCATTCACTCCAGTTCTGTCTGTATCGGCATTTTGATGAGTTTTATGAATGAAGGGATTATCGGACTGACACAGGCGATGAGCGTCGTACTCGGATCCAATATCGGGACATGCATTACAGCTGTCATGGCTGCTGTATCCGGGGGATATGCGGCGAAACAGACAGCGTATGCGCATGTGGTATTTAACGTGCTAGGGGTGGCTCTAGTATTGCCTTTTCTGACCGCAGCGACCGGCTTTGTAGAGCAGTTATCACCCGATCCCGCCCAAAGGATTGCTCATTTCAGTCTTTTATTTAATGTAGTAACAGCTCTTTTATTTCTTCCGCTAACAAACTTGTTTTACCGATTGATTCACCTTCTTATCCCGGCTAAATAAAAAACCGGTACATTTTAATGCACCGATTTTTTAGGTTAAGAAGACAAACGCATGTGTTCAGTTATTTCATCCTCAACCACACGGACAAACTGTCCTTCGTTGTAAGGATAACCTGCTTTTAGGATTTTGACTTTTACGATTTTGCCGATCATATCTTCCGTACCTTTGAAAACAACCTTCATATAATTGTCTGTGTAACCAACAAACATATTTTCTTCTTCTGTTTCCTTAAACGCTTCCTCAGGGATAATCTCAAGCACTTCATTTTCATACTGAGAAGCGTATTCTTTTGCAAGCTGGTCAGAAAGAGCAATCAGGCGGTGCACACGTTCGTTTTTCACGTTTTCATCCACTTGGTCTTCCATTCGTGCAGCTGGTGTTCCTGTACGTTTACTGTAAGGGAAAACATGCAGCTCAGAGAATTTATGTTCTTTAATAAAGTTATAGGTTTCCATAAATTCTTCTTCTGTTTCTCCAGGGAACCCGACGATGACATCAGAAGTAACAGCTAAGCCTGGCAGTGCTTTTTTCAATTTATTTAAACGGTCTGCAAAGAATTCCATTGTATATTTGCGTCTCATCCGTTTAAGCACTGTGTTTGATCCGGATTGGATAGGAATATGCAGATGATTCACTATCTTATCTGAGCGGTCTAAGACCTCGATCACTTCGTCAGTGATTTGGCTGGCTTCGATTGAAGAAATTCTGATCCGTTTCACGCCTTCCACACGGGTGTCTAATTCGCTCAAAAGCTTCGCGAAGTTGTAATCTTTCATATCTTCGCCGTAGCCGCCTGTATGAATACCCGTAAGAACAATTTCCTTATATCCGGCATCGACAAGCTGCTGCGCTTGTTTAATGACTTCTTCAGGGTCGCGGGAGCGGAGCAGGCCGCGCGCCCACGGAATGATACAGAATGTGCAGAAATTATTGCAGCCCTCCTGTATTTTCAATGACGCTCTTGTGCGGTCCGTGAAAGCAGGCACATCTAGCTCTTCATAGACTCTTGCTTTCATGATGTTGCTGACGCCATTAATCGGCTGGCGTTCTTCTCGGTATTGGTCAATGTAGCCAAGCATTTTTTCACGGTCCTGTGTTCCGACTACAATGTCGACACCGGGGATCGCCATAATCTCAGCAGGTGAGGTTTGCGCGTAGCAGCCTGTGACACAGATGACACCGTCAGGATTTTGACGAATGGCGCGTCTGATCACTTGGCGGCTTTTTTTATCTCCCGTATTTGTAACCGTACATGTATTAATGACATATACATCAGCTGTTTGTTCAAAGTCTCTTCTTTCATAGCCCGCTTCTTTGAAAAGCTGCCAGATTGCTTCTGTTTCATAATGGTTGACTTTACAGCCAAGCGTATGGAAAGCAACAGTTGCCATTACTGATCACCTCTTAATAACTCTGTTTGATAAGAAATCGCGCTCAACGCGTATAGCGGAGCGGTTTCTGTCCTTAAAATTCTCGGTCCAAGGCCGCACGTCACACCGTCTTGCTCTGTGAGCCGTTCAACCTCCGCTTCTGTTAAACCGCCTTCGGGACCAAATACGATCAATAGAGATGATCCTTTCGGAAGGCTGCTTACAATCGCGCTGAATGCGCTTATTTCCCCTTGCTTCGATGACTCCTCGTATGCAACGACACATTTATCGAAATCCTGCATCCTTTGAAGAAGCTGCTGAAAAGAATGGACATCCATCACTCGCGGCACTTCGTTACGGTACGATTGTTCAGCCGCTTCCTTCGCAATTTTCGTCCATCTTTCCCGCTTTTTCTTTGCCTTTTTGTCATCCAGCTTGACAACAGAACGCGCGGCTTGGAAAGGAATAAAGGCATGAGCTCCGAGCTCAGTCCCCTTTTGGATAATCCATTCAAGCTTATCTCCTTTCGGAAGGCCGCTCGCAATATAGACCTTTATCGGAAGCTCTCTGTTTTCATTCGTCCATTCTATCACAAGGCAGGACACTTTATCTTTGGAAACAGATTGAAGTTCACATTTTGCCTCGAAGCCGTCTTGAGAGCAGCAGATAATCTGATCTCCCTCATTCATTCTCATCACGTTCACAATATGATGAACATCTTCGCCGGTAATCGAAAAAGCCGGCGCTTCCTCTATTTGCTGCTTCGTGAGCTCGATAAAATATCGTTGCATACGCTGTGACACCTACTAACTGTTATTTTTTCGCAATAATACTGACCCAATCTTCCATTGAAAGGATTTCTACAATGGTAAAGCCAGCTTGTTCCAGTGCTTCTTTTACTTCTTGTTTTTTATGACCGATGATTCCTGACGTAATAAAGTGGCCGCCTTCTTTTAACAGGCTGTACGCTTGTGAAGTAAAGCGAAGAATGACTTCAGCCAAAATATTGGCCACAATCACATCATGTTCCCCTTCAATCCCGTCTAACAAATTGTTTTGCTTCACTTGAGCAATATCGCTGACTTTGTTCAGCTTGAGATTGAGGCGTGCACTTTCTACAGCCACGGGATCAAGATCGTAGGCATGAACCGATTCAGCCTCAAGCATTGCAGCCGCAATACTTAAAATTCCCGAACCAGTGCCCACATCAATCACCTTATCACCCTTTTGCACAAAGCGTTCAAGCGCCTGAATGCAGAGTACGGTTGTCGGATGTGTCCCTGTGCCGAAAGCCATTCCCGGGTCCATTTCAATAATCAGTTCATCAGTATGGACCGGCGTATATTCCTCCCACGTCGGCACAATTGTAAACTTTTCAGAAATTTTCACAGGATGATAATACTTTTTCCAGGCAGTCGCCCACTCTTCTTCATTTACTTCAGAAATAGTGATGTGGTTTCTGCCCAAATCAATATTGTAAAGAAGGAGATTATTAATCGTTTCTTTGATGCCGTCTACAGTTTCGCCCAGAAAACTATTAACCGACAGATATGCTTTGACAATGACACCCTCATCTGGGTAATCATTGGGGTCGAGCTGGTAGATTTCCCCGTACACATTCTCACGTTCTTTAATTAAATCAAGCGGGTCCTCTATCACAACCCCACTTGCACCAGCTTCATGCAATATATTTGAGATAGGTTCGACCGCTTCATGTGTTGTGTGAATGCTTAATTCGGACCATTTCAAAACTACCAACTCCTCATCCAATAATTAATCGCCTTTAAACGCGCGTTTTACCTTGTCAAAGAAACTCATTTCCTGTTCGTCAGGCAGGTTTCCGCTGACTTCGGCAAATTCGCGGATAATGTCTTTTTGTTTATCTGTCAGATTTGTCGGCGTAACGACGCGGACGACGATATGCTGGTCACCCTGTCCATAGCCTCTGACATTTTGAACGCCTTTGCCTCTTAATCTAAATTTCGTTCCTGTTTGTGTACCGGCCGGAATTTTCAATTTCACTTTTCCATGCAGCGTCGGCACTTCTACCTCATCTCCAAGAGCAGCCTGAGCAAACGTTAACGGCATTTCACAGTAAATATCATCGCCGTCACGCTCGAAGAACTCGTGTGCGCGTACATGGAACACGACAAATAAATCCCCAGCAGGGCCGCCGTTTATTCCTGGTTCACCCTGTCCCGAGAGACGAAGCTGCTGCCCGTCATCTACACCGGCTGGAATTGTCACATTGATTTTCTTGCGTTTTTTGATTTTTCCTTTGCCGCCGCAGTCCGCACATTTGTTTTTAATTATTTTGCCTGTACCTTCACAGTGGTGGCAGACCCGTCTGTTAACGACTTTTCCAAACGGTGTATTTTGCTCCACGTTTAACTGGCCGGAGCCTCCGCAGTGGGAGCATGTTTCTGGATTTGTTCCAGGTTTCGCACCAGAGCCTTTACATGTTTCGCACGTTTCCTCGCGGGGAATTTCGATGGTTGTTTCTTTACCGAAAGCCGCATCCTCAAACGACAGGGTCATCGTATACTGTAAATCAGCACCCTGGCGCGGAGCGTTGGGATCTCTTCGTCTTGTGCCTCCGCCGAATATACTTGAGAAAATATCATCGAAACCAAAACCGCCGAAATCGCCGCCGCCAAAACCTCCGCCGCCGAAGCCTTGGTTAGGATCAGTGTGACCAAATTGATCGTAATGCGCACGTTTTTGGTCATCTGACAGCGTTTCGTATGCTTCTTTTACCTCTTTAAATTTTTCATCTGATCCGGCTTCTTTGTTAATATCAGGATGATATTTTTTTGACAGCTTCCGATAAGCTTTTTTAATTTCATCCTTTGAAGCGCTCTTACTTACTCCCAGCACTTCATAGTAATCACGCTTACTCATCTCGCTTCACTCTCCCGAATTTCTCACATAAATTAGATTGTATCATTTTGAATTATGATTTTTCAATTCCTTTTATCCCGGGCAAGAAAAAAAGTCAAAGCCAAGAGATGCCTGACTTTGACTTTCTAATCATTGAATCAGATTATGAAATGTGTTCTTTTCGGTCAGCTCCGGAAGCGGGGCTGATACTAAAAAGAACTTATTTTTTGTTTTGGTCGTCGTTTACTTCTTCGTATTCAGCGTCGACAACGTTGTCATCCGCTTTGCCTTCAGCGTTTGCTCCGCCTTGAGCTTGCTGTGCTTTAGCAGCTTCTTCATAAAGCTTCATAGAAAGCTCTTGAACGATTGTTTGAAGCTCATCTTTTTTCGCTTTGATCTCTTCAAATTCGTTTTTCTCAATCGCTGCTTTTAAAGCATCTTTGGCATCGTTGGCTTTTTTCACTTGTTCTTCGTCTACTTTGCCTTCAAGATCTTTTAATGTTTTCTCAGTTTGGAAAACAAGCTGATCTGCTTCGTTGCGGACTTCGATTTCTTCTTTTTTCTTCGCATCAGCGTCAGCATTTTCTTCCGCTTCTTTTACCATGCGTTCGATCTCTTCATCAGAAAGACCTGAAGAAGATTTAATTGTAATGTTTTGTTCTTTTCCTGTGCCTAAGTCTTTTGCTCTTACGTTTACGATACCGTTTTTGTCAATATCGAAAGAAACTTCGATTTGAGGCACGCCGCGCGGTGCTGGCGGGATATCAGTAAGCTGGAAGCGGCCGAGTGTTTTGTTGTCGGCAGACATTGGGCGCTCACCTTGAAGAACATGGATATCAACAGCTGTTTGGTTATCAGCAGCAGTTGAGAACACTTGAGATTTGCTTGTTGGGATCGTCGTGTTGCGGTCGATCAGTTTTGTAAACACGCCGCCCATTGTTTCGATACCGAGAGAAAGCGGTGTAACGTCAAGAAGAACAACATCTTTTACGTCACCTGTGATAACGCCGCCCTGAATCGCAGCACCAAGCGCTACAACTTCATCCGGGTTTACGCCTTTATGCGCTTCTTTTCCAGTTTCTTTTTTGATTGCTTCTTGTACGGCAGGGATACGAGTTGATCCGCCGACAAGGATGACTTTGTCGATTTCGCTTGCAGAAAGTCCTGCATCTTGAAGCGCTTGACGGACAGGACCCATTGTGCGCTCTACTAAATGAGAAGAAAGCTCTTCGAATTTAGCGCGAGTTAATGTAAGTTCAAGGTGAAGCGGTCCTGCTTCTCCAGCTGTGATAAACGGTAAAGAAATTTGCGTAGAAGATACGCCGGAAAGATCTTTTTTCGCTTTTTCAGCTGCGTCTTTCAAACGCTGAAGCGCCATTTTGTCTTTTGACAAATCAATGCCGTTTTCTTTTTTGAATTCAGACACAAGATGATCGATGATAACTTGGTCAAAATCGTCCCCGCCCAGACGGTTGTCGCCGGCAGTTGAACGAACTTCGAATACACCGTCGCCAAGCTCAAGGATGGAAACGTCGAATGTACCGCCGCCAAGGTCGTATACTAGGATCGTTTGATCTTCATCTGTTTTATCAAGTCCGTATGCAAGCGCTGCTGCAGTCGGCTCGTTGATGATACGTTCTACTTCAAGACCGGCAATTTTACCAGCGTCTTTTGTAGCTTGACGCTCAGCATCGTTAAAGTATGCTGGAACTGTGATAACTGCTTTTGATACTGTTTCGCCAAGATAGCTTTCAGCGTATGATTTAAGGTGTTGAAGGATGATAGCAGACACTTCTTGTGGAGTGTAATCCTTTCCTTCAATTTCAACTTTATAATCAGTACCCATATGACGTTTGATAGACATAATTGTGTTAGGGTTTGTAATAGATTGGCGTTTAGCCACTTCCCCTACTTGACGTTCGCCGTTTTTAAATGCAACAACTGATGGCGTTGTGCGGTTTCCTTCAGCGTTAGCGATAACTTTAGGCTCGCCGCCTTCAAGCACTGCCACACATGAGTTTGTTGTTCCTAAGTCGATTCCGATAACTTTACTCACTTGAATAACCTCCTGCTATGTAATTATTGATTCACTTTGACCATGGAAGGGCGAATGACGCGATCCTTCAGCTTATAGCCTTTTTGCATTTCCTCAACAACAATGTTGGAGCCGTAGTTTTCGTCTTCAGCCTGCATAACAGCTTGGTGCAGATTAGGATCAAATTCCTGCCCTACAGCTTCGATGGCTTCGACGCCTTCTTTTTTCAAGGCTTCTACGAGCTGACGGTGGACCATTTCCATTCCCTGGAGCAAACTTTTCGTCTGTTCATTGTCGGCTTCAACCTGAAGCGCTCGTTCAAAGCTGTCAAGAGCCGGCAGTAAATCAGTCACGATATTTTGAGAACGGTATTTTTGGGACGCTTCCATCTCTAAACGGCTGCGTCGTTTATAGTTTTCAAAGTCTGCTTGAACACGCAAAAGTTTGTTTTCTTTTTCCTCAAGCAAACCTTGCAATTCGTTAATTTGGTTTTGAAGAAGTTCGCTTTCATTTGTTTCTTCCTGCTGTTCATCAGCGGCAGCTTGTTCTTCAATGATTTCTTGCTCTTCTGTTTCGTTTTGTTCAACGGTTTGTTTTTCTTCTGACATTGTGTTCACCTCCCTCAAAGTGTAAGGAGAAGGACAGGTGCTGCCCTTCGATAAAATTTGCCAAAATTCCCTTATTCATCATACAGACTTGTTAATGCTTTTGACAAGTCCGAAGTCACATGCTGAAGCAGGCTGACAACCCTGGAATAATTCATGCGGGTCGGGCCGATGATCGCAATTGAGCCGATCTGCTTCTGGTCTACGGAATAAGAAGCCGTAATCAGACTGCAATTTTCCATCTCTTCATAGTCGTTTTCTTTTCCGATTTTAATCGAAATTCCCGTGTGCGGGGATTGAACCAGCTTTAAAACATCCTGTTCTTTCTCAATTAATGAAAGCAGCGACCGAACTCGGGTGATATCATGGAACTCAGGCTGGTTCAGCATATTGATTTTCCCGCCAAAAAACAACTTTTCAACGTGATTTGTGGAATGAAAGGTTGAACGAAGCGCGTCGAGTATATTGTCATAGTTTTTAATGTGCTGTCTTAGGTACATGACAACTTCTTTAAATATGCGCTCATTCAGTTCATCCATTGGAACGCCGCTTAAACGGTCGTTCAGTATATTTACCAGTTTTTCAATATCAGACAGATCCATTTTGGTCGGAAAGTTAATCGTTTTGTTTTCCACATGCCCCGTATTGGTAACGAGAATCGCTACCGCCATATCAGGCTGAATCGGAATGATTTGAATCTGTTTAAGGTAATTCTCACTCAGCTTCGGCCCGAGTACGATGGATGTGTAATTCGTCAGATCGGACAAAATTTGCGCTGATTTTTGAACTGTCTTCTCCAGCTCGAAAATTTTCTCTTTGAAGATCGAGTGGATTTGGTCCAGGTCGCTTTTCGTCAGTTTGACGGGTGACAGCAAATGGTCAACATAGTACCGATACCCTTTTTCTGACGGAACACGTCCTGAGGATGAATGGGTTTTTTCAATAAAGCCCAATTCCTCCAAGTCAGCCATCTCGTTTCTTATTGTTGCAGAGCTAAATGTGATTTCATCTTTTTTCGAAAGAGTTCTTGATCCCACCGGCTGTGCCGATTTAATAAAATCGTTGATTATAACCTGAAGGATCAGCAGCTGACGATTTGTTAACATCATCATCACCTCTGTTAGCACTCTCAATAAGCGAGTGCTAATTCTATAACAAAAGTATCAAACCACAAGAAAAATGTCAATTATAACTCACCCAAAAAAGCGCCAAAAACTTCATTGCCTAATAATTTCCCTTGATGAGTCAAATAAACGGCAGACTCCGAATTGTGAATCAGCCCTTTTTCAGCGAGGTCTTTTAACACGCTTGGGAAAAGTCCATCCAGGGAACGGCCGTATTTTTCTGCGAATCGTTTTTTGCTGACACCGGCTGTTTTTCTCAAACCTAAAAACATTTCTTCCTCAATCTGTTCTTCTGTTGTCACTTCATGTGTATCTCTGTACGGAAAACCCTTTTCAGCTATCAGGTCAATGTAATGCTTAACAGGTCCGACGTTCACTGTTCGTGTGCCGCCGATATATCCGTGAGCGCCAGCTCCGAAACCGAAATATTGTTCGTTGCTCCAATACGTTAGATTGTGCTTAGATTCCATGCCTGCCTTAGCAAAGTTGCTGATTTCATATTGATGGATGCCGTGAGCTTCCATCTGGCTCATCACCATTTCATACATTTCAGCTTCCTGCTCCTGCGGCGGAAGATGAAGCCGCCCTTTTTGCATCAAATTATAAAATACCGTTTTCGGTTCTACAATAAGGGAGTAAACGGAATAATGCTCGGCATCCAATGATAAAGCAGTGTTTATAGAATGTTCCAGATGCTTGAGGGTTTGCCCCGGAAGCCCGAACATGAGATCAAGACTGATATTCTCAAAACCGATTTCCCGCGCTCTTTCAAAAGAGGTGAATACATCTTTTTGCTTGTGCACTCGGCCGATTTTTTCTAACAGATCGTCTTCGAACGTTTGCACACCAAAGCTAAGGCGATTTACGCCTGCTTCTTTTAATATTTTTAATTTCTCTGCGGACAAATCGTCCGGATTCGCTTCAACCGCAAATTCCGATAAGTCGCTTGAGGGCTTTAGCACGCGGTTGATCATATCCATCAGCTTTTTAAGCTGTTCCTCAGACAGGGAGGTCGGCGTGCCTCCTCCGATAAAGATTGTTTTGAGATCAGGCTGCCCGGTTTTTGCTATTGTATTTATCATTTCCTGTTCGAGTGCGTTTAAATACTCGTCGACTGGCTGACTTTGAATAAAATATTTATTGAAATCGCAGTAGTGGCAAATATGCTCACAAAATGGGATATGGATATAAGCTGATTTCAACGGATTCACCTTCTTTACAGAAAGAAGCCGCAGTACAAGACTGCGGCGGCTTCTATTGTTTTTTCGGACTGTCGTCCATTTTCAGAACTGCCATAAATGCTTCTTGCGGCACTTCAACTGAGCCGACCTGCTTCATACGGCGCTTTCCTTCTTTTTGTTTTTCAAGAAGTTTCCGTTTACGCGAGATGTCCCCTCCGTAACATTTAGCCAATACGTTTTTACGCATTGCTTTTATGGTGGAGCGGGCCACGATTTTCTGGCCGATTGCGGCTTGTACCGGAACTTCAAACTGCTGGCGCGGAATGAGTTCTTTCAGTTTTTCAACGATCACTTTTCCCCGTTCATATGCGTAATCACGATGCACGATAAAGGAAAGGGCATCGATTTTTTCACCATTCAGCATAATGTCCATTTTCACAAGCTTGGACGGTTTGTAGCCGATCAGTTCATAATCAAAGGACGCATAGCCTTTAGTGCTTGATTTCAGCTGATCAAAAAACTCATATACGATTTCCGCTAATGGCATATCATAAATGATGCTGACACGGTTTGCGTCTAAATACTGCATATCAATGAAATTGCCGCGTTTTCCTTGGCAAAGCTCCATTACAGCGCCGACATAGTCATTCGGCACCATCATCGTCGCTTTTACGTATGGCTCCTCAACCCTTTCGATCTTTTGAGGATCCGGCATGTTGGACGGGTTGTCGACAACGACCTTTTCGCCGTCTGTCATATACACGTCATAGATAACGCTTGGCGCTGTCGTAATCAGGTCGATGTTGAACTCACGCTCAATTCGCTCCTGAATGATCTCCATGTGAAGCATGCCTAAAAATCCGCAGCGGAACCCGAATCCAAGCGCTTGCGAAGTTTCCGCTTCATATTGAAGGGAGGAATCATTCAGCTCAAGCTTTTCAAGAGCTTCCCTTAAATCATTATACTTCGCTGTATCAATCGGATACAAACCACAGTACACCATCGGGTTTAGCTTGCGGTATCCCGGCAGCGCTTCTTCTGCAGGATTGGCAGCGCTCGTTATTGTATCACCGACACGTGTGTCACCAACATTTTTGATTGAGGCAGTCAGGAAGCCTACATCACCGACCGTCAGTTCATTTGTCGGAGTTGCTTTCGGCGTGAACACGCCCACCTCTGTTACTTCGAATTCTTTGCCGGTTGCCATCATTTTGATTTTTTGTCCCGGCTTTACCGTTCCTTCAACGACTCTGATATAAGCCACGACACCGCGGTAGGCGTCATAAAGCGAGTCGAAGATCAGCGCTTTGAGCGGCGCCTCCGGATCTCCGGTCGGAGCTGGCACCTTTTCTACGATTTGTTCTAAAATCTCCTCAATCCCAATACCGGCTTTTGCTGAAGCAAGCACGGCTTCTGATGCATCAAGGCCGATAACGTCTTCTACCTCTTGGCGCACACGTTCAGGCTCGGCGCTCGGAAGGTCGATTTTATTGATGACCGGAAGGATTTCAAGATCGTTGTCAAGCGCTAAGTAGACATTGGCGAGCGTCTGCGCTTCAATCCCCTGGGCTGCATCTACGACAAGAATCGCTCCCTCACAGGCAGCAAGGCTTCGGGATACTTCATATGTGAAGTCGACGTGTCCCGGCGTATCGATTAGATGAAAGATATATTCTTCTCCGTCTTTTGCTTTATATTTAAGCTGAACAGAGTTTAATTTAATGGTTATGCCCCGCTCACGTTCAAGATCCATAGAATCGAGCAATTGTTCTTTCATTTCTCGTTGAGTGATTGCCGACGTTTTTTCTAAAATACGATCCGCTAAGGTCGATTTTCCGTGGTCAATATGGGCAATGATAGAGAAATTCCGTATTCTCGATTGCCTCTCTAAACGCTTTTCTTTATCTGTCACAATCTATCACTCCTACTATTAAACGCAAAATACACTAGCTTAGATTATATCAATAGGATTGTAAAGATTCAATGTAAAACAAGAAAGAGAAAAGTTCCCTATCATATCTGGGTTGCTTTTCTCTTTCACGTACTTATTGATTCATATCCCGTATCCATTCATACATTGACTGGGCAGTATTGGTTACGGTGTCCGAAAGCGCTTTTCCGGCTTTTGAAAACATATTGAATGTCTCCACCTTTTCCAGCTCTTTTTGTTTTTCTACTAAATCTTTTGCCGTGACTGTTTCTCCTAGGATTGAGGCTTCTTTTTCATTATCTTTTCCGTCGGTGAGCGTAAACGCCCCCTTCAGTGAAGGGTCATGATAGCCTTTCATACTCAGCATCCCGTGGTTTGCCTGCTGCATGCCGAACAGAACGCCTAAAAACATGATCGTGACAAGCAGTAAGCACTTTCCAAAGTATGCAATCAAATCAACCACCTATTTCTTATTGTTTTTTCGTCTCCCCGCTCGCTGCGTTGACCTTTTCAGCATCCCAGTACATTTCGCTGAATACGTCCGCGGCCGCGTTAGCCGCACGCTGCAGCTCTTCGAGATTATTATCCACTCCGCCAAACTCGAGCAAAAGCGCTCTATCGGTTAAATCCTGATTGTAAACACCATTATCGCCTGGCGAGCCTTTGGAAAAGACACCTGTGCTAAGTCCGGGGTATTTTTTCTCCATCAGTTTATGAAGCTCACTCGCAATTTTATAGTTTTCTTCGAAGTTTTTGCTTTTTTTCCCGACGACAAAGGCTACCCTGGCATAGCTTTTCCCTTTAATCGTTGCGGTTGTGTCTTTTTTGCGCCGAGAGTCTCTGTGGATGTCAATGATATATTGCAGATTTTTGTTTGAAGCGAGGGCGTCTTTCACGACCGGCCTTGATTCATCATAGGACCTGGCATAGTTTAAGCCTTTTTTATTCAATTTTGACTGTATATCGGTTTTATTCACTGTGGCTCCGATTCCCTGGGATTCAAGCGCTTGTCCGAACATATCTCCTACAAGCGTGACATTGGCTTTAGAATGGCGCGCCATGTCAGGATCGGTCTCGCCTTTTAATAGAGGGAGATATGATTCCGTATTGTGCGTGTGATAGATAAACACGACCTTTTTATCACCTGTTGTTTGTTTCGGCGGATCTTTTTGCGCATTATCTGATTGCGTTTGCTGTTTTTCAATCTCTGCCAAATTCGCTTCTCTTTCTTCCTCCATCACCTTAGACGGCGGCGGCGATTCCGCAGGCATATTCGTATAATCCGTTCCTTGTCCAGCTAACAAAATCTCGGTATCAAATTGTGCAAATCCTGGCAGCTCCCGACCGAGAAAGCTCCGCGGATCTTCGAGGTTAATGCTCGTCGCCAGCTTTAAAGAAAGACGAGAAAGATGAAATGAGCTGTCTGTTTGAGAGAGGTCAGAAGCGAAATAATGGTTTTCCATCTGCAGCAAATGTGCAAATACGTCACCCGGCAATTCTTCAGCAATCCCATAAAAAGAGTCAGACGACGGCCTAAGTTCCGGCCGGAGAGACGTCAGCACACCGGATAGAACAAAAATCACGATAAGGCTTACGATAAATAGAAAGATGGCTTTTACCGCTTTCCCTCCATTTACCGCAACAACAATCTGTCTGTTTCTGCGTTTATTTCTCATTGAATCCCTCCAGCGCTTGTCTAGTAATTACTCTATGAACAAGCTAGAGGAAGTAGAACTGTTTAGTGATTGTAGGAGCCTTTGTTTTCTTGTGACACTTTTTCATGAAGCGCTGTGTTTAATCCGTTCGCTAAAACATTTGCCATATCGTCGATAAATGAATCGACTTCCTTCGGTGTAACCATTAAGTTGTGCCCTAAAGGCGAAAGCACCTCGTGAATGAGCTGCCGTTTTTCATCTTCTTGAAGGGTTCCGACAATACCTAGGAACGATTGGCGCTGCTTTTGATCGGGAAGATCGTCTTCAGTGAGCACTTTCTTTTTCCCAAACGTCATGCCTGCCGGAACAAGCGATCTTGATGGCCTGTTATCCTTCATTTCTCTGCCAAAATGTTTTAATATGTAGTCCACCGTGTCGCTGGCAATTGTCACGGCATCAACTACTGTCGGAACACCGATAGCAATCACCGGAACACCAAGCGTGTCTTTGCTTAAATCTTTTCGTTTATTCCCCACTCCAGACCCCGGGTGAATGCCTGTATCCGATATTTGAATGGTTGTGTTGACCCTTTCCACCGCCCGCGCCGCCAACGCATCAATGGCGATGACAAAATCAGGCTTCGATTGCTCAATCACACCTTTAATAATGTCACTTGTTTCGATTCCTGTTATCCCCATTACACCCGGTGCAAAAGCACTGACAGGCCTGTAACCCTCCTGTACGTTTTCCGGCTGAAGCTTAAACAAGTGCCTTGTTACCAACAGATTTTCTACTGCCATCGGTCCAAGCGCATCAGGTGTCACGTTCCAGTTGCCGAGCCCAACGATCAAACAGCTCGCATCTTTTGAGATATTAAGGTTTTCAAGAAAAGCTGAGAATTCCTCCGCAAAGACAGCAGAGACCTTCTCCTGCATTTCCGAATCATTCTCCCTGATTCCCTGTGCTTCAAGCGTTAAATAGCGCCCTTCTTTTTTTCCCGAAAGCTCTGCGCCTTCCTTTGTAACATCAACTGTGCGGATTTTAATGCCGCCGTGATCACGCTCTTTTTCAATAAAGCCTTTAATTTCTTTTGTCGGCACAGCCTGCTGATTGGCCATTGCTTCCTTCGTTTCCACTGCCAAATCGGTCCGTATCAAATACTGATTCACATCCAGCTCACTCTTTTTCATACAGGGGCCTCCTTCACATTAAGTACCTATATTGTTGCCATTTGCTGAATAAATCATGCTAAAAAGAGAACCTTCAATGAAAAATACTTTACATTTATATTGCAATCTAAAGGTGTGTTTGATAGAATACAATTTGTTCTATTGTGAAGAAGATTTAACCTTAAGACACTGTGCTACAGGTTGTATCTTAGGAGGTGAAACACATGCCAAACATTAAATCAGCGATTAAACGTACAAAAACAAACAACGAACGCCGCGTTCATAACGCGACAATCAAATCTGCTATGCGTACTGCAATCAAACAAGTTGAAGCTTCTGTTGCCAACAACGAAGCTGACAAAGCGAAAACTGCTCTTACTGAAGCAGCTAAACGTATTGATAAAGCAGTGAAAACAGGTCTTGTACACAAAAATACCGCAGCTCGATACAAATCAAGACTAGCGAAAAAAGTGAACGGACTTTCTGCATAATATAAAAACGATCCTCAATAATGGGGATCGTTTTTTTCATTTCTTTTTAACAGCTGTAAAAGGAACAGTTCGAGCAGGAGCTGCTTGTCCTTTTTCCCGGTTTTCATCTCATAGTCCATGACGGCAAGCTGTTCAATAATTAAACGGAGCTCCTCCTCTGAAAAAAGCCTTGCTTGATCCATCGCCAGCTTTACCCGAAATGGGTGAACTTTTAGATTAGAAGCGATTTGTTTTTGTCCGTATCCCTGTTCCGCGAAGTACTTCGTCTGCAGAATCAGCCGGAACTGATTCGAAATAAGCGCCATAATTTTGATCGGTTCTTCATTTTGTTTTAGCAAATCATAAAAAATTTGCAGACTCTCTGTTCGTTTTCGGTTGACGATTTTATTGATCAGCTCAAAAATATTTTGTTCAAGGCTTCTAGCAACAAGCATTTTTACATCATCCAGCGTAATTTCTTCACGATCTCCAATAAACGTGCAGAGCTTTTGAATCTCCTGAAAAATCGATGACAGATGACCGTTCACAAGCAGAACCAAATGCTCCGCCGCTTCCGTGCCGATTGTTTTCTGCTCTGTTTTTGCAAGGTTGACAGTAAAGTCTGTCGTTTCCTTTGCATTTAATTCCTTCGCCTCCATCATAAACGCGTGCTTCTTTAACGCTTTCGTCAGCTTTTTTCGCTCATCAAGCTTTTCATACGGAGCAAGCAGGACAAAGACTGTGTAAGGCGCAGGTGATTGTATATATGATTCAAGCGCACTGACGTTGTGCTCAATTTTTTCTTTTTTCTTTTCACCTGTTAAAAAATATGGATTTTTCACAATGACAAGACGCCGCTCCCCCATAAACGGAAACGTTTCAGCATCTGCAATCGCTTGATCCAGCGGGTCCTCTTCCAGATCAAAAACGGACAGATTGAAATCCTTTGTCTCCTGATCAACGACCGTCTGTCTGATCCTGCTGACGGTTTCTTGCAGCAGATATGTCTCTTTTCCGTATAAACAATAAACCGGATGGACCTCTCCTTTTTTCAGGCTTTTCCACACATCAAATACCATTGTTGTACGACTTCCTCTCTTTCATCATCCCCTTCTATCCTAAATTGAGTTTGCAAAATAGTAAAGAGGAAGCCTGACTGCTGCTTCCCCATTTATATTAAACGCCTGTTCGCAAGCCCCCGGGACAGCTTGTAAAAAGGCGATAATCACCAGAACAGAAAACGTTACCTTAGCTTCTAGATTTTTCAAAACAATTCCATTATACTTAAGTCAGTCAGGAGGGATAAAGTTGAATGATTTTGAAAAAAACGTTCAAAGCAAACGAAATGATGCTGTAGATTCAGCTGTTGGTTTTGTTGTGTCCTTCGGATTTTTCGCCTTCTTGTTTGTCATGGCAACGGTTATTCACCTAGTTGGTTCATAACAGCGACTGCCCGGGCTGCTGATTTCTCGGCAGTCTTTTTTAGTTCGTCTCTGTTATATCTGATGTATCATATGGAGGATAGACAGAAAAGGTTCCAACTCTGTTTTTGTATCTATATTGGATCGTTCCGTTTTGATCTGTTCGCAGCACGCGGATAGAATGTCTCTGTAATAGTTGCAGAACTTTTTGATGAGGATGATGGTACCGATTGTTTTTCCCGGCTGAGATAATGGCCGTTTTCGGCTGAAGCTGTTGGATGAAGTCTTCACCGGTAGAGCCTTTGCTCCCATGGTGCCCCACCTTTAAGACATCTGCTTTAATATTTGGAAACACGTCCATCACCTCCTGTTCCCCTTCTTTCTCCAGATCACCCGTCAAAATCCAGCTCAGAACGCCCGTCTCCATCCACAGAACGAGAGAGGAATTATTTTTGCTTGCCGGATCAGGTGTTTCAGGTGACAGTACATGGAACTGCAAATCCTTTATTTGCAATACATCGCCTCGCTTCACCTCTTCAATTGTCACTCCCTCTTTTCTGGCTGTCTGCAGCACTTTCTCATCTTTAGGTTCAGAAACGAACCCTTTCGGAATCACGAGGCGCTTTACTTTATGATGCTTCAGCAGAGTCTCCGCCTCTCCGATATGATCTTGGTCAGCGTGCGTCAGGATTAAAGCGTCAAGCTGTTTGATTCCCTTAGCAGTTAAAAACGGAATCAGCACCTTTTCCCCCAGTGAAAACGGATGCTGTTTTTCGCGCCAAGGCTCTGACGAGTAAGACAAAGTGCCGCCGGTATCAATTAAGACACGACCCCGCTGATGCGGAGCACCTACAAACATGCTGTCACCCTGTCCAATATCTATCATATCCACTTCTCCTTCGGAACTAAGACACGGATATATAAAGAGCAGAAACAGCACCGTGCAGCAAATGCCTCCGGTTACCATCAACTGCGACAAGGAGCGTTTTTCAATCGCCATAAGCAATAGGATGATCGCAACCGTGAATAAAAAAAGCAAAACAGGTGCAGGATGTGCGATCATAATCGTGAACACATCAACATCTGCAATGTTTGTGATTAGCCTATTGGTCCAGCTTATCAATAAATCAAACCAGCTGAAAAACAATCTCCCAAACGAAGCGAAAAGACTTAATAGAAGAACACCTGCTACAGCTCCCGGCAAAATACAGAAGGTATAAAATGGTACCATCAACATATTCATCGGTACGCTGATGATAGAAAACTGATGAAAATGATACAGGAGAATCGGAAGCGAGCCCAGCTGAGCGATGAGTGATACAATTGTCAGCTGCCCCAAGGAGGTTTTAACCTGATGAAAAATAGAAGAGGATAGAATTAAAGAAAAACTGACGGCGAACGATAGCTGAAAACCGGCTTCAAAGAGATGATAAGGATTGAAGAGCAGAAGGACGATGTATGAAAGACAAATTGCAGTTGCAGAGTGGACACGCCATTTGACAAGGCTTCCAGCTAAGTAAACACCCGACATGAGAGCGGCGCGTAGCACTGAAGGAGCAGCGCCGGTCAACATCACATAGAGCGGCAGAAATAACAGCAACAGAATTGACGCCTTTTCTCTAGTTATACCAAGGCGAATCATGATATAAAACAAACCTGTTGTCAAAATCCCCACGTGGAGTCCTGATATTGCCAAGAGATGGACAACACCAAGCTTTTGATACGCGGTAAGCACTTCATCCTCCACATAAAATCTGTCACCAACTGTAAGTGCCTGTACAATCCCTGCCGAATCAGGAGGCAAAAGGCTGTTTGTGAATGATATGATATGTTTTCTCAAGCTGAGCACCTTGTACTTAAAATTTTCAGGTTCGCTGCAGTTTTGAATAGACGTGACAGAGTAGTTCCAATGAATATGCTGCCGATAAAGATACTCGTTATAATCAAATGCACCCGGCACAGTTGCGTGATTCGGTTCTTCCAATGTACCAGTTAACTCACATGACACTCCTGGTTCTATGTATAACAGCTGTTCTTTTTCACCAGCAGACTGAATGCGATACGCAGCAGCCCATTTTTCCTTATCAGGTGTCTCAACCATCATAGACATACGGTCGCCGTCAATTTTGGGAATAGTGTCAATCACTGCCTTGAATTGATAGGTTCCCTGCCGATAGGAAGAGACATTCTGAGAATCTGTGACTGCATACAGTACAAAAAACAATATAAAAGAGAAGAAACAAACAATAATAAGAAAAGCGTGCCTCGTTTTGATTAAAATGATGAGGAGAAAGAGGATGAAAAGAAAAATAGCGTGGAAATAAGCGGCGGCAGTAATTCCAGCCGTTGCCGAAGCTGCCGCCATAGGCAATAATAAGCGCGAATTACGCATTCATCACACGTAGCTCGTGAAAAGTGTATTCGCCTGTTCATGTATCTTTTTCAATTCTTCCTCCGCTAAACCGGCATCGGCCAATTTCCCTATAAGACCCGCTACAAATGAAAGCTTTTCTCTGTTTTTCAGATCAACGATCATTTCATCGAGTTCAACCTGTTCAACAGTTACACCCGCCTGTTCAAATAATTCCTGCGCATACGGATGTGTTTTGTAATCCTCAGCATAATAAACCGTTTTGATACCAGCTTGAATAATAGATTTGCAGCATTGAATGCACGGATAATGCGTCACATAAATCTCGGCTCCATCAGTCGGCACCCCAAACTTAGAGCATTGAAGAATCGCATTCATTTCAGCGTGAATGGTTCTTGCGCAATGATCATCTATCATTAAGCATCCTTCATCTGCACAATGTACGCCGCCCGCGATTGACCCATTGTAGCCTCCTGCTATCATGCGTTTGTCTCTGACTATAGTAGCGCCGACAGATAATCTCGGACATGTGCTGCGCAGCGCCAATAAATGGCTTTGAGCCATAAAGTATTGATTCCATGAAATTCGTTCCACGTTGTTCCCTCCAAATGTTGTGTTGCCTGACCTTTAGTTTACCTATCATAATGCATGACCGTCAAATCACTTTACTGTAATGGAAGACTTTATTTTCTCAAATGACTTTTCACCTATTCCTGAAACCTTAGTGATATCTTCAATTGTTGGGAAACGCCCGTTTTCTTCCCGGTATGCAATAATAGCTTCAGCTTTGGATGGCCCCACCCCTGAGATGCCTTGTAACTCCTCTAAGGTTGCTGTATTGATATTCACCAGCGCTCCCTTCCCTCCATCGCTTTGGACAGACCCTCCGCCACCTTGCTGCACTGCTGTTTCCTCTCCCTTTTTCGGGATGTACACCACTGTCCCGTCCTGCAGAATCTCCGCCAAATTTACTTGCGCTTCGTCTGCTTGTTCACTGGTCCCGCCCGCTTTCTCAATTGCCTGAGATACTCTGTCCCCTGTTCGCAATTCATAAACGCCAGGATGCCGAACAGCACCTTTGATGTCTATCACAATTGTTTCATTTGACTCGTCGTTGTTTGCTTCCTGCTTTACCACTGTATTTTCTGTCTCTGTTGGTACAGCTTGCTTCACCGGCTCTTTATTTTTCCCTGTGGCCAGAAAGATCATAATCGCTGTGAAAACAGCCGCAGAAGCCGCTAAAATAATTGCTTTCTTATGCTGATTCAACCAATTCATCGTGCATGTTCCCCGCTTTCGTCATATTTTATTTTCATAACACATATGGTTTAGAGGATAATAGCTCAAAGGAGGGGAAACCATTGAAGATAGGCTTTATCGGCACAGGAAATATGGGTACGATCCTTATCGAATCATTTATTGAATCAAAAGCGGCCGATCCCTCAAACATAACAATCACAAACCGCACAATTGAAAAAGCGTTGCACATAAAAAACCGCTACAACAGCATAAACGTTACCGAAAGTCTCGAAAAGCTCGTTTCTGAGAACGAGATGATTTTTATTTGTGTTAAGCCGCTTGATATATATCCTTTACTGGCAATAGCGTTACCTTATTTAAGAAAAGATCATATTCTCATTTCAATTACAAGCCCCGTTCAAACCGAACAGCTCGAACAATATGTGCCGTGTCAAGTGGCGCGAGTGATCCCAAGTATTACGAACAGAGCGCTGGCAGGTGTTTCTCTCGTCACTTTCGGCACAAGCTGCGGCGAATCTGCAAAAGCGAAAATCAATGAGCTGATGCAGCATATCTCTCATCCGCTGCAAATTGAAAGTGACATCACGAGGGTTGCATCAGACATCGTAAGCTGCGGCCCCGCTTTTATGAGCTATCTGATTCAGCGGTTTATAGATGCAGCTGTTTCGGAAACATCAGTGTCTAAACAGGACGCGATTTTGATGTGTAAGGAAATGCTTGTCGGAATGGGAAAACTGTTAGAAACCGAATTGTATACCCTGCCTGCATTACAGGAAAAGGTTTGCGTTAAAGGCGGTGTAACGGGAGAAGGCATTAAAGCGCTGGAAAGCGGTGTGCAGGATATGTTTCACCGGGTATTTCAAAATACTCATATGAAGTACGAGGAGGATATTTCCGCAGTGAAAAAGCAGTTTCATGTGTAGACGAGTATGTCAAACGTTCGTCTGTACTGCAAAAGCATAAAAAAGCATTTTAAAAAACCATCGTTTTAGGAAACGATGGTTTTTGATTTCTGCGCCTTGAAAAAGAGGCGTTCTGATTGTGCTGATGGCTCGGTATCCGTAAAATCAGCTGTCACGCGATGGAGCTGAAAGCCGCAGTTCTTAAGCATTTCTTCGTATTCTTCCACCGGGAACGTTCTTTGCTCGTGTGTCTCATCAAAACGATCATACGCTTCTCCGTTCCACACAAAAAACGACATATCATGAATGACAGAAAGCTCGTCACTTCCGGCAAAGCTCTGCCAAATATAGCTGATATCTTCGTCCTGGTCAGCAAATGTGCTATCCGGAAAGACTTCCGCAATTTTAAAAGATGAATGAACATCAAACAGCAGAATGCCTTCAGGCTTTAATACCCGAAAAACACTTTTAAAGGTTTCGATCACATCATTTTTTGTTTTTAAATAATTTAATGAGTCACAGCATATCACAACAGCGTCAAATTGACCGTCAAAGCCGGTAATCTCTCTCATATCCTGCTGAAGAAATAAAATAGGCTGGCTACTCGATACCTTTTGCTGGGCGAAAGAAAGCATCTCTTCGCTGAGATCGATGCCTGTAACCTCGAAGCCTTTTTCGGCAAGCCGGATGGAGATTTCCCCCGTGCCGCATGCCAGATCGAGAATACGGCCTTTTTCCGGGAGAGATGCTTCAATCCATTTTGTCCATTGATCGTAAGGCGCGTGTGACATTAACTCGTCATACACGCTTGCAAAGCCTTGATAAATCATTGATTCATTCCAAGATCAAGATCTGCGAGTGGAGCGTCTCCCCACAGCTTTTCAAGGTTGTAGTAGCTTCTTTCATCCTTGTGGAAGACATGGACAATTACATCGCCTAGATCAACGAGAACCCATCTTGCTTCATCAAAGCCTTCCATCTTTTTGACTTGAATGCCGTTTTCATCAGCTTGATCCTTGATTTCACGGGCAATCGCCTGTACCTGTTTATCTGAATTTCCGTGGCAGATCAGAAAATAATCAGCAACCAGAGAAATACCTTCCATATCCAGTGCTAAAATATCCTCTGCCCGTTTATCATCGCAAGCCGCAGCTGCGATCTTTAAAATGGACTTTTGGTTCATTCACAAATTCCTCCTGTTCAGCTGCCAGACACAAGCCAGTTATACGTTAAAAATGTGTCTGGAAAAACCGGTTGATTTTTTTTCATAAGAAAAACCATTGTATTTTTAATGGACTGAATCAGCGCTTGATTCAAATCTGTCTCAGCAAGCTTACGCACCTCATCGACACCGGGAAATGCCCGGTTTGGCTCAATGTAATCGGCAACGTAAATGACTTTTTCTAAAAGTGTCATGCCGGGGCGGCCTGAGGTATGATACCTAATGGCGTCAAGAATGTCTTCATCTTGAACCCCTGCCTCTCTTTGGACCAAATAAGCGCCGACCGGAGCGTGCCAGAGCTCCGGATTATGATCCAATAAATGCGCAGGCATTTTTTCACGCGCAATAATTTGTTTCATTTCTTCTTTCGGGCGGAATTTGGCGTAATCATGAAAGATTGCCGCTATTTCCGCTTTTTTAGAATCGGCTCCAAAACGCTCCGCAAGTTCGATCGCCGTGTTCATCACGCCAACCGTATGGATATATCGGTGTTCGGTCAATTGCTGCTTCACGCATGCAAGTGCCTCCTCACGATTCATATAAACCATTCTCCTCTACATACTTCTTCACTTTATCAGGGATTAAGTAGTCAGTGGGCTTCTTGCTTTTAAACCGTTCCCTTATCATAGTTGATGATACCTCAAATTCCGGAACGTCTGCAAAGAGAAGCGGATAAGGGGTTTCAACATGAAAACCGGGGCGCTTTACTCCAATAAATTGAATGAGGTTCAGCAGCTCGTCCAGCTTATACCATTTCGGCAAATATTCAATCATATCAGCGCCGATAATAAAGAACAGCTGATCATTTGGATAACGCTGCTTCAGTAAAGAAACGGTATCAAAGGTATATGATGGCCCTTCTCTTTCCATTTCAACAAGCTCCAGCTTAAAGGACGGATTAGATTGAATTGCAAGCTTTAGCATTTCCACGCGATGAAAGCTGTCGGTATAGTCTTCGTTCTGTTTATGCGGCGGAATTTGATTAGGCATAAACCAAATTTCATCAAGCCCCGCCTGGTACAGCACCTCATTAGCCATTAAGAGGTGACCATTATGCGGAGGGTCAAACGTGCCTCCGAAAATTCCGATTTTCTTCATTTCAACCACCTTTAAGGAAGCTCGATTTGTTTATTTTCCTTTGATTCCTTATATAACACAATCGTATTGCCGATTGTCTGCACCAATTGAGAGCGGCTTCCTTTTACAAGAGCTTCCGCTACATCGTTTTTATCCTCTTCGCAATTCTGAAGCACGCTGACTTTAATCAGCTCTCTCGCTTCAAGCGCCTCAGCAATTTGTTTAATCATGTTGTCGTTTACTCCGCCTTTACCTACTTGAAAAATCGGCGTTAAATGATGCGCTTTTGAACGCAAAAAACGTTTTTGTTTACCTGTTAACATTCTGTTCCTCCTAATTTTCCTATTACAATGGATCTCATTTTTTCAATATTAGGCTCTTGTCCAGTCCACAATTGGAAAGACAATGCTGCCTGTTCAACAAACATGCCCACACCGTCGAGTGTTTTCAAACCTTTTTGGCTTGCTTCTTTTAAAAGGGCCGTCTGTATTGGATTATACACGATATCACATACGACAGCACTGCTCGCGGCACGCTGTAATGAAAGCGGCACATCGTCCACGTTCGGATACATGCCCACAGACGTTGTATGGATGATAACATCATACTGCTCAAGACGTTCTTCTGCTTCTTTTATGCTTAATACTTCTTTATTGTGAAACGAGGGAGTAGCTTCTGTAAGCCGCTTTGCTTTTTCTAACGTCCGGTTGCAAATGTCAAATTTTTTCGGGGTATTTCGGACAATTGTTGTAAAAATGGCTCTCGCCGCTCCGCCAGCGCCGATCATTAAGAATGACAGTTCAGAGATGGGCTTGTCTAATACCTTCATTAATGACTTCACGAAGCCTTCCCCATCGGTATTGTATCCGACAAGCTTATCTCCCTCTCTTCTGACCGTGTTTACGGCACCGAGCACTTTTGCACTCTCATCAATATGATCCAAATAATCCATAATGGAAACCTTGTGCGGAACAGTCACATTGATTCCTTGTACGCCTAGAGCTCTTATTCCTTTTACCGCATCCTCCAGATCATTCTCTTCTACCTTGAAGGCATGATAATGTCCGTCAAGCCCGAGGTCTTTCAATGATGCGTTATGAATATCAGGTGACATAGAATGGCCAATAGGATTTCCGATAACCCCGTACAGCTTTTTCATACTCCTCTCCCCTTTTCTTAAATTAATGAACGCCGAACAAATACATGAACGCCTTTTGGCGCATATGCAGTTACCTTTTTATCGGCATCATGGACAGTAACCCAGCCTAACCCAGAGAAAACGATATCTGTCTTTTTGTCTTTTATCGTAAACGTATGGGCAACCAATTCAGGAAACTCATCCATTTCATCTTTACCCGGAGGTGTGAGCAATTCCCCTGCATGCTTTTCATAAAGTGCGTCTGCATTTTCAAGTTTTGTTCTATGAATCATCAGCTCATTCGGCATATAGCAAATAAAAGGAGATCTTTCCCCAGACACATAATCAAACCTTGCAAGTCCGCCAAAATACAGTGTTTGCTGATCATTAAGCTGGAATGTGCGAGGCTTCAGCTCCTTTTTAGGAGATAATATTTTCAGATCCTTTTTATTGACATAATGCGCCATTTGATGGTTGTTGATAATTCCCGGTGTATCATAAAGCGATGAACCGTCATCCAGCGGGATTTCAATCGCATCAAGGGTTGTGCCAGGAAATTGGGATGTTGTAATAATATCTTCTTCACCTGACACTTCTTTAATAATCCGGTTAATAAAGGTTGACTTTCCTACATTTGTACATCCAACAACATAGACGTCTTTTCCGTTGCGGTAATGCTCAATCGCGTCAATTACTTCTCTTATTCCCTGGCCGCGTCCCGCACTGACCAAAAATACGTCAACCGGTTTTAAGCCAAGCTCTTTCGCTTCACGCTTCATCCATTGGATCAGACGCTCTCTTTTCAGTGACTTAGGCAAAATATCCGCTTTATTGCCAACTAATAAGATAGGGTTTCCCCCCACCAAGCGCTGCAGCCCATTAATCCAGCTGCCGTTAAAATCAAAAATATCAACAATTTTTACGACAAGAGAGTCCGTTTCTCCAATACCGTGAAGAATGTTCAAAAAATCATCATCAGTTAAGGAGACATCTTGTATTTCATTATAGTTTTTCAGTCTGAAGCAACGCTGGCAAATCACATTTTCTTTCGTAAGCGATGCAGGCGGCGCGTACCCCAAACCTGTTTTGTCCTCGGTTTGGATCGTAACTCCGCACCCGATACAAACAACCTTTTCCATTTCTTACTCCTCCCACTGAATGTGCCCTTTTCGTTTGAGAGCACTCAGTATTCTGCGTTCGACCTGGCGGTTAAAGCGCGTAATGAATCCGTCAGAGGAAGCGACTGGCACGACCAAAATCGTATGGTAGCCGTTTCGGTTTCCCCCGAGTACATCGGTCAGCAGCTGGTCTCCAATGACAACGCAGTCCTCTTTTTTTAGCTCCATATTACGCACCGCTCTATTAAAGGCTTTACCCATCGGTTTTCTTGCTTTATAGATGAATGGGATTCCAAGCGGTTCTGAGAAAAGTTTCACTCTTCTTTCGTTATTATTAGAGACAATTGTCACTTTAATGCCGTGTTCCTTCATTTCTTCAAACCACTCGATCAATCGCGGCGTCGCGTTCGGCCTGTCCCATTCAACAAGCGTATTATCCAGGTCAGTAATAATCCCTTTTACATTTCGTTCCTTTAATTTCTCAGGTGTAATATGAAAAATATTTTTTACAAACTCGTCAGGTAAAAAAAACTTTTTTAACAAAACCCGCACCCTTCCCTTTTTCTTTCTTTCAAAATGATTGTCGAAAAAAATCGAACTTGCGCCTAAAGAAAAACTGAGCAAAAAAATTTCGACAAAAATTGGGTTTCTTCACCAGGTGTGGATAAATTTACACACACTATCCACTCTTATTACATCACTCTTTAGACAAATTATAAACACGATACTCACAAGTTATCCACTTTTTGGTGTGGATAACAGAACGATTGTTCTTATATGCATTTCATGGTAGATTAAAGATAACTTCAACCTCAGATGAACGCAACTTATCATTGTATGCGTTAAAATCATGAATGATTCCAACTTTTAAGGAGGTGCCTCTCCCATTAATTGGGTTCCTAGCATGAGAAAACTGTCTGATGAATTACTAATAGAATCTTATTTCAAAGCCACCGAAATGAATTTAAACCGTGACTTTATCGAGTTAATTGAAAACGAAATAAAAAGAAGATCGCTCGGACATATTATTTCCGTATCTTCTTAATAGGAATTTGTCTATTTTTTCCGGGCGTATTTCCTTTTTTTACTCAGATGACTGATATTATATCACTTTGGCTGCGCGCTTTACTACTATTTTCAGCAAAAAACACCCCTAAAAAGAGGTGTTTTAAAGGGCCGGTTATTATGCTAACCAGTATATGCCGCCCACAACAAGGAGAACAACAACTAAAACAACAATAAAAGCGTATCCATATGCTCTGCCTGCGCCATACATGTGAAGCGCCTCCTTAATAAGGTTTTATAACAGCCTATGTAGGAGAAATAAATCGGACTAGGCGGTTGTCCGGCTCAACGCTGCAGGATCTGCCCATCTTGTATTCCTTCATATACGATCCTTGCCCCTTTAGGTGTCATATGATTTCCAGAAGGATCTATAAGACCAGATTGGATAAGCGCTTCATCAGTTGCTTTTCCGCCGTCTGCTTCTATAAAATGCTTCCAGTTATCTACAAGAGGGACATCCAGGCGCTTCGACACATCTCTTGTAATATCGTTATATGAGTTGTGCCATTTCCTTGCTCCGCCTTTTGGTTCAAAAGCAGCTGCTTGATATCTGGAATAGTAAAAAAAATGATGCTTCCCATTACCTTCTATAATTGGGATACACGTCATTAAGATTGGCTTGATCCCGTGTTTTCTGCTTTCTTCAATAAAATAAACCAGATTTTCTCTAAAACGCTGCTTCGACACTCTCGGTTTCCCCTCAGTCAGTATGGCAGCGTCATTGGTGCCGAACATAATAAACAAATACTTCGGTTTTTGATCCAGCACATCTGTCTGAAATCGGAGACGGGCATCCTCTGTCGTCTGTCCGCCGATTCCCGCATTGAGTATATCAAGGTTACCGCGCTCAGCTGTTTTTAATATATTGACCCACTGCTGTGCTTTTGGATAATCGCGATAATCCCAATTAGAGCCACGCGTATTGCTGTCACCAAATGCTACAACGTCTTCGTATCCCCTTCCCTCGCATCCTGCTGTAACAAACAGCAGAAGGAAAAGGATGATAAAATGTTTCATCTTTACACCCCCAAAAGCCTCACCTTAATGTTATACCTCTGTTTCTCTTCGTTCAATGAAGAGTTTTTCGCTATCACTGTTTTTTCCTATAGTTAACGTGTCCCCCTCAGTGAATATCATTCTGCTTTCATTGCGGCGCAGCTGATGATTTTTTAAAATTCCCTTCTTTCCAATCTGAAAAACACACAAACCAAAGAAAAGAAAATAACCTGAATCCGCACTGGAAACAGGTTATCCGTTAAATCCTGCATTTACTTTAACTTCGATTTAAGCTTGGCCTTTGTTTTTGGCCCATAAATCCCGTCTGCAGTTAATCCGTTCATGAGCTGAAAACGCTTGACAGCATTCGCTGTTTTCGGTCCGTAAACTCCATCTATGCCATTGTTTTTGGCTCCCTTATCAGGGTAAAAGTGAAGTGCAGCTAAAGCCTTTTGCAGCTGGAGAATGTTTGTGCCCTTTCGATAAGGCGAAGTGAGCTTTATAACCCCAGACGGCAGAGGATATGATGGTGAAGGTTCTTTTGGAGGTGTATCCGAGGAAGAAATTCCGTTTATAAAAGAGTTCCAGTGGTTCAAGAGTTTCCGCGGACATTCTTTCCCAGACCATTTTTTGTGGGGAACAACACGATGTAACGGAATATTGTTTTCCTTCATCAGCTTTCTGATCAGCCACTGGGCATTTGATGTTGCTTTTTCAAAATCGCCATCAGCATTTTCGCAGATTTCAATCCCGATCGATTTGCGGTTTCCTGTCCCGTTTGTACCGTCTCCCGCATGCCAGCCGTTTTCATCTATCGGGAGATGCTGATAAATGACTGAATCGTCAACTGTAAAATGCCAGCTTTCGGATGTGCTCGGGTTTTTCACAAAATTGGCGTGCATTTTCGCATCAGCGCCTTTTGCTGTATTCGCTGTATTATGCACCGTAATATAAGCAGGCGTCATCGCATAGCCAGGACGATTATCATTTGATACCGGTATAAAATCCTTTTTTATGGTTACCATTTCTATCCCTCCCTATTAATAAGAATGCAGAAAACAGAGAGATGGACAGCCTTTTTTATGAGGTAAAAAAGAATTGTGTTCTTAACCTGGTTTTCAGTTGAACAGCTGAAATGGCACCAGTTATACTAATTTAGATGACGGAGGTTTTGGCTCCTGACATCACCTAAGTTGGGAGTGACCATAGACATGTTAAAAAAAGTAATAGGTATACTTGTGATTATCGCTATCATTGCAGTCGGTTTTTTTCAGAAAGAAGCTTGGCTTGATGCAATCAAAACAGGAGGGATGTTTTCCGTTTTATTTAGTATGCTGCTGATTGCTGCCGATGTTTTTTTCCCAATAGTGCCGTTTGCTTTGATTGCTGCTTTAAATGGCGCAGTGTTCGGGACTGCAAATGGAATTTGGATTACACTGACCGGCTCAATGCTTGGTACAATATTGCTGTTTTTTCTCGCCAGGTACAGTTTTAGAGATTGGGCCAGAAAAAAAGTTCAGGCCTATCCTGCCATACAAAGCTACGAGGCTTCCTTCAACAAAAACGCTTTTACCGCTGTTTTATTAGGAAGGCTGATACCTGTCATACCTTCCCTTATAATGAATGTGATCTGCGGTCTGAGCCAGGTTCGCTGGCATGTTTTTTTCTTTGCTTCTTTAATAGGGAAAATCCCCAATATTATTGTTGTCACTATTGCAGGTGCCAATTTCACCAGCAATAAATTATTGTCTATCAGCATTTACGGTACATATATTCTGATCATCATGGTGGTCATTTATAAAAAGTTCCCTCATCTTCTGAAGGTGCCAAAAAAATAAGGAGGCTTGTTGGCCCCCTTACTTTTTTTCTGTCGCATGGCCTCCAAATTCATTTCGAAGCGCAGCAACCACCTTTCCTGTAAACGTATCGTCTGTTAAAGAACGGTATCTCATCATTAGTGACATGGCGATGACCGGCGTTGCCGTCTGCAGATCAAGCGCGGTTTCCACCGTCCATTTTCCTTGACCTGATCCAGTTTCGCATCCTTAGCGAAAGCTCGCTCAGTCAGTCCCATAAGCCAAGAACGAATGACAGAACCATGATTCCACACTCTGGCAACCTTCTCGTAGTCAAAATCAAATTGGCTGTTTTCAAGCACTTCGAATCCTTCACCAATCGCGGCCATCATTCCATACTCAATTCCATTATGGATCATTTTTAAAAAATGTCCGCTTCCCGCTTCACCAGCGTATAGATAACCATTTTCGACGGCAGTATCACGAAAAAGCGGTTCCACAATCTCCCATGCTTCATGATCGCCCCCCACCATAAAACAGGCTCCATGCCGTGCGCCTTCCATTCCGCCCGACGTTCCGGCATCGAGATAATGGATACCCGCTTCTTTCATTTGATTGTAGCGGCGAATTGATTCTTTATAATGAGAGTTTCCAGCTTCGATAATCATATCGCCTTTACTTAATAAAGGTGATACATCACGCAAAACAGCATCGACAATGCCATGCGGTACCATAACCCATAGGATACGCGGCGGGTCTAATAAAGAAATGAACTCTTTAAGATTCGTTGTCCCCTCAGCCCCGTATGCTTTCAGTTCATCAACAGCCGCTTGATTTACATCATATCCAACCGCTTGATGATTGCGGTCAATGAATTGCTTTCCTATGTTTATGCCCATTTTCCCTAAGCCGATTAATCCAATTTTCATATCTGTTCCTCCTGATTGTCTAAAAAGCCTTTACTCTTTATGTTCCCTTTGGATTGTATTGTGATACGCAGAAAACAAATGGGGCTTACATCGTCTGCGCATGTAAATTTTATTTTTCATGACTGACTGTGCCTGCCAGTTCTATTACTGAATCTCTTTATATCCATAATTATCACTTTATCCTTGATTTACCATCAGTTTAAGTTAAAATATGGGAAGGTATTCGATTTTTTTAGTAAAAAGAAGGTGACATGTTGCAGAATCAATCTCATACTCTTATCGGAGTTACGAAAACCGCTGTATTCTTTTTATACGCTGCACTTGCAATCATCGGTTTTGCAATCGGGTATTTTATTCCGCAGATTGCGAAATGGGCATTATCCCTCCCCTGGATCCCTCTTGAAGGACCACTTCGGCTCATTACCTCTTTTCAGGGATCTACAGCTTCATTTATCACTGCTCTTCTCGGTATGTGTGCGGGGATTTGGTTCGCTCATTCTGTTATTGCAATGCTGCTGTCTGTCAAAATTACAGATCACACAGTGGAATTCATCAAAGGAAAAAAAGTGCAAACAATTCATTCCGATGACATCGCTCTTGTATTTATGGATCACAAACGGCTTGTCCTCCTGGGAACAGCCGGATATGAATTGGTACGGGAAGAAATTGATGAAAAACCAGTAAACGTTGAGAAGGCCTTTAGACAGCATCATTACGAATGGGCAACAGATGGTGATCCGTTTAAAGATCAATTTCGCCGATGGATTCCTGATGCACCAGACCTATCGCAAGGCGCCCATGCCTTATTAAAAGCTCGTCACAAAGCGCTGCAGGACGAAGAAAAAGACGATATTGAAGAATTCCGTCTCGAACTGGCACAGCTGGGCATCGTTGTACGGGACGAAGGCACACGCCAATATTGGCGAAAAGCAGAAACCTATCCCCCGAAAATTCAGCTCGGCGAAGGATTGTAACAACAGAGGCTCAAGAAAGAGCCTCTTCTTTATTACTGCACAATAAACAGCACTCTGGTGCCGTCAGGATAGCTGCTCATTTGATTCCCTACCCACGAGCCGGCGCCGCGATTATCAGAAGGCGTCACATATCGGACATCAGCCCCTGCGCCGCCTTCCTCGCAGACAGCCATCGGCCACTCATCCCGGTCATAGCCCGGCTTCGTCGGGATTCCCTTTAAAGATTCCTCCCGCCTTTTGTCTGCTCCATCTCTATCAATGGTACAAATATCTGGATGTCCCTCTGCAATCGCATCCCTAATATGACTGCCGGTTTCCGGATAACGAGACAGCGGAAAATATAACACTTTGTCATACGAAGATGCGCCTTGGATCTGCTGCGGAACCATTAAACAAAGAAGAACTGCTGCAGCAAGAAACAGGCCTGCCATCCATTTTTTCATTCCCATCCCCCCATACCTTTGTTCATTTCAATGTATGGGCGCTTGATAAAGATTATTTTTAACATTTGAAGTTAGTATGCTGCTTACAAAAGCCGGACTCCCCCGCGAGAAATTTCCCGGTACAGACACAGACAGCCTCCCGGTCACATACATTTACATATAGGCTTTTGCCTACATACTTTTGTGGAGGTGACGATGGTGACAGGTGTTTTCGCAGCGCTCGGCTTTGTTGTTAAAGAGCTTGTCTTTTTAGTATCTTACGTGAAAAACAATGCCTTTCCACAACCGCTCTCAAGCAGCGAGGAAAAAAAATACTTAGAGCTCATGGCTAAAGGGGATGAACATGCCAGAAACATGCTGATTGAGCATAATCTTCGCTTGGTCGCCCATATTGTGAAAAAATTTGAAAATACAGGTGAGGATGCAGAGGACTTAATCTCCATCGGAACGATCGGGCTGATAAAAGGAATTGAAAGCTATTCCGCTGGTAAAGGGACAAAGCTGGCGACGTATGCTGCGAGGTGTATTGAAAATGAGATTGTAATTACAAAAGGGGGGTGCATACACCCCTCTTTAATACGTTTCAATATATATGGTGTCAGAATCCACAATGGTAACTTCTTTCACGATAAAGTTAACAATTGTTTTTTTATCTTCAAGAGTTAAGTTATCTGCACCGATTGATTGAAAATAGTCGATGGCTCTTTTTAGAGCATTTTCACTTGAGCTCGTATCATCTAGGACTTTCATTTTTGACTGGATTTCGTTACACTTTTCAGTAAGCTGATTTTGCTTTTTTTGCAGTTCAATAATTTGTGCTTTGATTTCATCTATGTCTAAATCATCGTCATCGCTTAGGCTGATTAGCGTTAAAAGACGCTTGCGGCCTTTTTTTGTTTTCTCTATCTCTTTTTCAATAAGTTCTAATTCATCAGACAGGTGATTTGATTGTTCAGCCTCTTTAAAAGAAACATACTTTTGAGGATTTGTGATGAATTTAAAAATTTCACCCCATACATGCCGGTTCAATTTATTCTCAGACATTTCTTTTCCGCAGCCGCGGTCCTTTGCGCCAGAATAATTTTTCCGGCAAGTATATACATAGTAGTCTTTACCATGTGATTTTCTTTTCTTCCCTGTCATGGTATTTCCGCATTTTCCGCATCTAACCAAACCCGATAACAAGTAATTGTGAGGGCTGATACTCAAGTGTTTTCTTTTACTTTGACCTAAGAGTTCTTGAGCATAATCCCATTGTTCAGCTGGAACAATTGCTGGAATTGTCACAGTGATTTGTTCTTCTTCAGGCCTTATTTTAATTATAGATTTGTTCCCTGCCTGCTTTGAAACATAGGAACCCTCTGTATCATATTTATACTGTCTATGTTCACCCTTATAGGAAGAGTTCATTAATATTTGCCGAACAACCTGCCTGTGCCATACTTTGGCGCCTTTTTTTGTTTTAACCCCCATCTGAGTTAAATGTAGAGCAATACCATTTACTCTGCCGAAAAAAGGGCTTTTATGATCGGTGAAATAGTTAAAAATCATCCGAATGATTTTTGCTTCCTCTTCTAATATCTCAAGAGTTCTTTTCTCTTTAACAAATTTATAGCCATATAGTTTAGAATCTTTAATGATCATGCCTTTTTTCATTTTTTGAAGTCGGCCGCTTGATGTCCGTTCTTTGATTTTGGCTTTTTCAAATTCTGAGATTGCCCCGCGCATTGCGAAAAACAATTGACCTTCTGGAGAATTGGCGTATTCACCATTTACAAAAATCAAAGGTATGTTTCGCTTTCGCAATTCGTCATCAATGATTAGCTGATTCATTAATTTCCGAGAAAGACGGTCAGGATCGTAACAAATGACTTGACTTATAAGTCCCTTGCTTGCATCCTCCCTCAAGCGATTCAAAGCCGGACGTTCTAAAAGCTCTCCTGAAAATCCTTCATCTGCATACTTCAGCACATCTTTAGTCCCTGCTTTCTTTATACAGGCCTCGATTTGGCTGTCGATGCTCGATCCCTTGATCGCTTGTTCCTCGGTCGATACCCTTACATATATTGCTATCACCCTGAATCTCCTTCCTATAAAGTTTTATTAAATAATGATAGCAATCGTTAATGCATTTGTCAGCTTGCGGTCCCTCGATGATTATCACTTTCATAAAATGCATCACCCCTTGGGTAATGCTATGTAACAGCTGTTTGTCCAAATGAGGAGATTTTAAATTAAACTATAGTGTTATTAAACGTTTCAATGAATATGCAAAAAATTTAAAAAAAGTTGTTGTGACTTTTCTACACTCCTTTAGGTCCTCAATAGAAAAGATTTTATTTTCTATGCCTCAACATTCGCTTATTATAGTTTTCAATGATTTATTATTATTTGAGAGTACAATGGAGTAGTGTTTTTCATTGTTAGATAGTTAATGACATTTCACTGGTGTCAAGTTCGTATAGCTAGACATTAATAAAAAAAGGACACATATAAATATGCATCCTTTAACAAAAGAGTTTATTTATTTCCCTGTTTCAGCAAATTCCTTCAACCTATTCCCTATTTCATCACGAACTCTTTGGAAAAACGCCCATTTTTCTTCTTCTGTCCCTTGTGCTCTTGCCGGATCATCAAAACCCCAATGCTCACGTTTTACATGTGGAGGCGTCATCGGGCATTTATCAGCAGCATCTCCACAAAGCGTAACAACTAAATCAGCATTGTTCAGAATATCAGAATCGATTATATCTGACGTTTGATTAGAGATATCTATACCAACTTCCTTCATCGCTTTAACAGCATTCGGATTTAATCCATGTGCTTCTATCCCCGCGCTATACACTTTCCACTCATCACCTAAATATTGTTTAGCCCATCCTTCAGCCATTTGGCTCCGGCAAGAGTTCCCTGTACATAAAAAGTAAATGATTTTATTCTCCATATATTCCACCTCTACATCGAGTGACTTCCAAAGTATTTTCGTTGAAACCATAAAGCAACCTTAACAAGTGCTATCATGACTGGCACTTCTACAAGCGGACCAATTACGGCGGCAAATGCTGCACCCGAATGAATTCCAAATACACCAACAGCTACAGCAATCGCTAATTCAAAGTTATTGCTTCCTGCTGTAAAAGCTAAAGTAGTAGTTACAGCATAGTTTGCCCCGATTTTCTTCCCTAAAAAGAAGGAAACAAAGAACATTAAAACAAAGTAAATCAATAATGGAATCGCAACTCGGACAACATCTAACGGCAAGCTAACAATTACATCACCTTTTAAGGAAAACATGACGATAATTGTAAATAGCAAAGCAATTAACGTAATTGGACTAATCTTAGGAATGAACACTTTTTCATACCATTCTTTGCCCTTCACTTTTACAAAAATATAACGTGTCACCATTCCTGCAATAAAAGGAACTCCAAGGTAAATGAATACTGATTTTGCGACTTCTGCCATCGTAATATTCACTACTGCTCCTTCCATCCCTAACCATTGCGGAATAACTGTTACAAAAATGTAAGCATAAACTGAGAAAAAAAGCATTTGGAAAATTGAGTTGAAGGCAACTAATCCTGCCGCGTATTCCGTATCACCTTTTGATAAGTCATTCCAAACAATAACCATCGCAATACAGCGAGCTAATCCAATCATAATAAGCCCAATCATATACTCCGGTTTATCTGGCAAAAAGATGATAGCCAAAATAAACATGAGAGTCGGTCCGATGATCCAGTTTTGCACTAAAGATAAAATTAACACTTTAATATCTTTAAATACCCGTCCAATTTCTTCATATCGAACCTTTGCTAGTGGTGGATACATCATTAATACTAATCCAATAGCTAAAGGGATAGATGTAGTTCCTACTTGGAATTTGTTTAATCTACCAACAAAACTCGGAAATATAAAACCTAATCCTATCCCCAATGCCATCGCAAGAAAAATCCAGATGGTTAAATAACGGTCTAAAAAAGATAAACGTTTCATTACTTTATCCTCACCTTTTTTACTAACAGCAAGAGTTCGTTGTACTATCACTTGGTGGTGCTACACAACAAGAGGAAGAATCTTGTTTTTGAATCTCGCTATTCGATTTGGTATAGAAAAATTCCCACTCGTTTCCATCTGGATCAGTAATCCAAAATTTATCTTGGACTGCATAACAACAAGTCGTATCCATTTCCTCACGTGCAAAAAACCCTTCTTTTTCAAGCCTTTCCTTGTGTTTCAAAACTTCTTCCAAACTATCTACTTGGAATCCAAAATGATTCACTTGATTTCCCTTCACCTCATCTGCGACATTTAAAGTGAAGTTCAGTCCAGGAGTCTCTAATAAAAACTTTGCATAGTCTGTTTTTACTTTTACAGCCTTTACTCCAAAAACTTTTTCATAAAAACTGATCGAATTCTCTAAGTTGACAACGTTAATCCCTACATGAACATATTTCATTTTAATTCCCCCTCTTATCTATTAATCAAAAAAAATTGATTTAATGCCTAAATTTTTTTTAGCAACAATCTCCTTCACCTTTTTTTCTAAATACACAACAAAGCTCTTCTGATAATAAACCATTTACTTCCTCATCATTTAGATCATAATAACTCCATGTTCCCTTTGTCTCTTTCGTTATTAAGTTGGCATCCAATAAAATTTTTAGATGATAAGAAAGTTTAGATTGCGTCACCTCAAAAATCTCAGTCAGATCACAAACACAGGTTTTTCCCCTTTGACAAAGTTCATACATGATCTCTAATCGTTTCTGATCAGCAAGAGCCTTAAATTTTTGTTCATATTTCCGTAGCAGTTCTGATTTCGTCTCATCCATTCATATCGCCTTCTTTAATCAATTTTTTTTGATGTATTTATTATACTCATGATTTTTAAATTAATGCAAGCAAATAAATCAATTTATTTTGATTAATTGTAAAACCCGCTAAAAGCTTGTGTAACCAGATAGAGGTTTTCCATTTTTATTATTTCCTCCATCGCTACTTTGCTACTACAGCAACGGAGATCATAAACGCTAATTTCTAATTTCAAGAAAAAAACATTAAATAATTTTTGTGAATATGTAGAATCGATAATAATTCGAGATAATACGTATTTAGTCAGAGCACACAGATTTATCATCAATTAAAACCTTATGTGAAGATATAAGCCATTCAATCCATCCTTCCACATAAGGTTTTAAACAATTTAATCAGACCTTTTCTTTTTGAATAAGTTCTTCATTTTCATAAAAGGGCATTGTGACACTTGATTTTCATCATCTCGCAAGAAGTACTGTTTCCACTCCAGATTGTCTTTTTTTCCATACCATCCTAAATGCGGATGGATAGGTACTTCATCATATGCCTCAAGCCTTTTTCGAATTTGCTTACTCATATTTCGTCCAAATGCAGTAGTATCATTTAGATCCTCAAAAACCCATCTAGGCTGAAACGTCAACATAAAATAAGGAAAACTTCTGCTTTTTCTTTTGCTGTGAGCTGGTGTAGCACACAGAACAAAATATGGTTCTCCATTAAAACAGTATTCCCATTGAAAGTGCTCTGGATTTTCTGGTATATAATCTGGCCAATCAGCTGGATCTTCCATGCTCAATGAATTTAGAAACTGCCAAAACAACGATTCGTAATCCTCAATTTTGTAATCACTAAGCAAGTCTTCTGGTGTATGAAATATTATAGTTAATGATGCATACTTTCCTGTCTCTCGTGAAATAGTTCCATACCGAGTAAGCAACGGCGCTAATTCCTTCGCAGTTCTAGGATTCCTAGGATCACCGACAAAAGCAATCCGCAGCTGGTCGCTTAAAAATGCTACCCTTCCCGGTATACAAGGAAATTTATTTTCTTTATCGCCTATTTTTTCCGTTAAGTAGTTAAACGACTTCATTTGCCAATCAGGTAACGTTTCTTTAATTTTTTCAAGATCACTTTTGGCATATAACTCAGTCAAAAAATCCACCTCCAAAGGCATTTATCATAATGTATTGCGGGAGCAAGAAGGCGGTGAATGTCTAATTACTTTTTCATATATCCAAATGAATATTAATTAATTAATTGGTTAAGTTTTAGTGGGTAGGTAAGTAATTTTCTTATCAAGAAAAATCCAGAATCAGTTCTGCGTTTAGCTGTACATGCACACTCAGCCCTCAAAACGACTAACGCTGGACTTTCTGGATGTTTTCAATTTTAAACTATCACAAGAATGACCGAAATTCCCTGTTTTTTGATGCCAAGTCATGGTACTCCCAGGAGGGAATTTCATAACTCTCTAAAGCAAAAAGTTATTGCGGTCTCACCGAAAATTTAAATTGCGGTGCCCTATTTCCTTTTTCTGCGAACGAAAACTTGTTAATATTTACAGTACTAGTAGAGTTAAGGGAAGGGTGAATATCTTGATATCAATCACATCAGCTGAAGTGGGAATGAAGATTAATGAATGGCATAGGCATATTCAAAAATTCAACGTAACTGATGCTGAAATGTTAAAAGCTGAAATAGAACGTGATATAGAGGTTATGGAAGAAGATCAAGACTTGCTTATTTATTATCAACTAATGGCCTTTCGCCATAAAATTATGTTGGAATACACGCTGCCATCTGATGAAAACCGAATGGAACTTTCAGAATATTTAAATAAAATTGAGGGCCATAAGAAAAAATTAGACAATATGCGGGCATATTATTATAACTTCTTCCGCGGGATGTATGAGTTTAGAAACGGTGAATACACAAGAGCCATTACATATTACAAAAAAGCTGAACGCAAAATTCCTACAATCTCCGACAAGATTGAAAAAGCTGAGTTTTATTTTAAACTGTCTGAAGTCTATTATCATATGAAAATGACACACATTTCGATGCATTACGCTGAGCTTTCATACAACATTTATAAGAAACACGAGCTTTACTCTGTTCGTCGTATTCAGTGCCATTTTGTCATTGCCGGTAACTACGATGACCTTGAAAATCATGAAAAAGCTCTCCCCCACCTTCAAGAAGCTTTAAAAGGTGCCGAGCTGCTTAAAAGTAAAAATACTCATATCTATGCCACTGCGTTTTTCAATCTCGGCAATTGCTATCACAAAATGGACAACTTAAATAAGGCTGCTCGTTACATCGAACAAGCCTTGGTTCAATACAGAAAAATTAACTCTGACGTACTTCCGCAAGCTTATCATGACCTAGCGTTGATTTATTTTAAACAAGGCAAAAAAGAACAAGCAATGGATTGCTTCCGCAAAGGAATCAGAAGTGCTGTAGATTTTAAAGACGAACTATTTATGAACTTATTTGAAGCATTAGACGTTCTTTATATAAGAAATGGCGATACACCTAAACTTCTCAACATTTTTTCTCGTTTAGAGAACGGCAAAGGATACCCTTATCTGGAAGAGCTGGCATTGTTAGGAGGCAACCTTTTCGATTATAATGGAAAAATAGAGGATAGTATCATCTGTTTCAAGAAGATGGTATATGCTCAAAAGCAAATATCGAAAGGGGAATGCATGTATGAAATCTAAATTGTTTATCAGTTTATCCGCCGTTTTAATTGGACTTGCCTTTTTCGGATCTATGTATAATGGCGAAATGAAGGAAGCATCCCGGAATGTAACTCTCGCACCTACTCATGAATTCCTTGTTTAATTCGATAAACAACATTAGTTCTGATTCCCTTTAGCCGTTTCATAACGGCTTTTTCTTATTTCTAATACTGAAAAAATCTATCATACTTAAAGCTTTTGAGGTGAACATTTTGGACTTATTTGATGAATGCTTAGAAGCTCTAGGGAAAAACAAAGAAATCTTATCAGAAGAATTAACGGCAAAATATTATGAACTGCTTTCAAACAGTTTTCCCTTACATCTTGGGGACGAATCAAGTGGGAAGAAGTTTGTTGTCATCAATCTATAGATTACGAGGAAGAGATTTACGATTGGCTAGCTAAACACCATTTTAAAGATAGGAACATTATTATTCTTTGGGGTTACGGAGAACAGCCAGCATTAAAAACCAGTCTTGAGCATGCATTAAACGTAATTGATGATGTAACTGCCGTTGGATCGGATACTTTTATGTTTAGTGAATCTGGCTACGTTATCGAATTTTTTCATGATGGCGATGTTACAATTGGAAAGTCCCCTTTCATTGAAAGGATTAACAAATAGGTAAAATGACACAGATCGAATGATTCATTTCCACCATTTGATCCACATAACAGTTAGTTTCATCATTCTTCCATGGTAATATTTTGTTATGACGATTAAATGAAAGGATATGATCATGAAAGTATTTGAAGCCAAAACCTTGCTCACCGAGGCTGAAAAGCGAGCACAGGAATACAAAGATTTAAAAAGTAAAATGGTCAAATTAAAGAAAGCGTTCAAAGCTGTTGCAGATTTAGATGATAGCGAGTTTTCAGGCAAAGGCGCTAATAACATTAAATCATTTTATGAAGATCAAGCTGGCATTGCTGACCAATGGATTGATTTAATTGAGATGAAAATTTCTTTCTTAACGAGTATTCCTGGTTTTTTAGAAGATGCCAACTTATCAGATGCCTACATAGAAGAAACCTTTTTAGCGCATGAGCTTGCTAACGCCTACACCAAATCAAAATCCATTATGTCTGAACAGAAAAAAGCCATGAAAGATATATTAAATGATATCAACGATATACTGCCTTTGGATCTGTTCTCGACAGAAACTTTTAAAAATGAACTTTCGTCTGCCGAAAAGAAACGAAAAGAAGCCATTGAGAAAATGGATGAAGTTGACCAAAACTTAACATCAGAATACGGACTATCAGAAGCAAATGAACAAATGATTCAAGCTGATTATCAAGCTTTAATGAATGCGACAGCAAAAGGCAAAAGCGCCTCTCCTATTCACTATAATGCGAAGGCTTATAGAGACAGTGAGATTCACAAGATGACTGAGGATGTAAAGAAACAATCAACAGACTACATCTCTTTTAAGGACCAACAGGCGGAACAAAGAAGAATTGCAAAAGAACAAGAAGAACTGGCGAACAGACCATGGTATGAAAAGTCTTGGGATGCTGTTTGTAATTTTACAGGAGAGGTCTCTGGATATTATGATTATAAAAGAGCCGCTGATGGGGTTGATCCTGTTACCGGCGAAAAGCTAACTGCTGGACAACGGGTCGCTGCCGGTGCAATGGCTGCGGCAGGATACATCCCTATCGTAGGATGGGCAGGTAAATTAGCTAAAGGTGGAAAAGCTGTTTATTCAACAAGTAAAGCATTGTATAGAGCAGACAAAGCTCTCGATGTATATAAAACACCTAAGACATTCCATGCCCTTCAAAACTCCAGCAAAGGACTTTATGGACTTGCTTCTGCAAATGGTTTTAGTGAAGCTATAACAGGACGCGATATGTTCGGGAATAAAGTCTCCAAAGAGAGGCAAGAACAGAGCCTTAGTGGTGCAATGGCAATGTTGGTTCCTTTCGGAGCTCGCGGAATTAACAAAAAGCTTAATGCAAAATCAAGTTCTCGAGTTAGCGAAGCATCGACTAACACCAGCAAAAAACCTAAAGTTCCTAAAACGTACAAAAGACCAACTTATTTCCGTAAAGGCGTTAGAGATAAGGTTTGGGAAAATGCTAAGGATTCAACCGGATCTGTTAAAGACCCGTTAACAAAACAAGTAATGAAAAAAGATGAACCATGGGATATGGGTCATAAACCAGGTTATGAATTTAGAAAACATCAACAAAGTGCGATGGAAAGAAATATTAGTCGAAAGCAATTTTTAGATGAACATAATAATCCAGACCACTATCAACCCGAATTACCTTCCTCCAATAGGAGTCATAAAGGGGAAGATATGACGGATGATTACTTTGGAGATTAAGGAGAGATTGTCTAATGGGCGTAACACAAGAAAATAAAGTAATTGCTAGAACAGTTTTAGGAGCTTTTGGGGGGAAACCGAAGGTTACGAAATATTGGGATGATAACAAGAATAGCAGCATAGATATTTTATCGGTTAGTGACCAGCCTCAGGAAGGTATCACGTCATATTCAACTCTAGGTTTGTCGGATCATTCTATTAATTATGAGGTGAATGGCACTCCGTTGCGGATAGAAATCGTAGCTGCAATGGAGTCAGCTTCAGACATATATGCTAATGTTTTATCAACTTGTGCCTTTAATATAATCAACTCAAATTTCACTTGTGCACCAGGTGTTATTTTTAAAAATGTGATTAGTATGTATGATCAGGAAACCGACATGAAACATATTATGTTCGTTCCCCCATTTTTATGGGAGGAAGATTTAGAACTACTTGAATTTAGTAACAAAAATGTTACTTGGCTAATGGCTTTACCTATATCCGAAGGAGAATTGCAAGTAGCTGAAAAACACGGCTCAGATTATTTACAAGATCTTCTGGAATCAAAACAGATTGATATTTTTGATATAAAGAGAGAATCTGTTGTTTAATGACTTTAATAAAGAAGAGTCACTTTATAAGCCCCTCTCAATGAGAAGGGCTTATTTTATTTAATTTGAAATCAGCTGCAAATAATAGAAGAAAATGACTGAGGTAAGGAGAATTCTATGATTAATGAAGAAAAACACACAAACCCTCAAGCTAATAACAATATATTTGGAAGGATAGATACCTGGTATTCTGTTCATAGGAGTTCGAACTTGAGGGAAAATAAAGAAAGACCAGCTTATTATGTGGCTGGTCCTTATCTTTAATTAAAGAAATGGTTATGTAAAGCTTTAGAAAATCCAAAACCTTCTTCTGGTCCCTTTAACCAGAGAGAAATAAACTTTTCGAAATCCACTTCTTTTTCAATATCTTTCAAAATTCTTTTAAATTCTTCAGTAAAGTTATGAAGAGAGACCTCTTCGCCATTTTTAATCTTATCAGTGTACTGGCTCGTTAACTCTCTTAATTCTTGATACTGTTTTTCACTTAAATCATAGGCCAAAACTTGATCAAATAAGCCAAACCGATCATAATCAGCTGCTAATTGTTGGACTAACCTTAGTTGAAAAGCCTGCTTCTCGACTTTTTTTTCTAGGTTGTCAAGCCTTTCTTCTACTGTTACCAATTCAAATCACCTCAATTAAAAAGCTAAGAAAGTAAATACACTTGCAATAGTTCTAGCTGTAGAAGATTTTACACCAGCATCAATTAGATATGAGGAAACCGTGTCAATAATTGCGTCCTCCACAACGTCACCTCGTTTAACTAACTCGTCCAAAGCATCTGCTACATCATCAGTATGTTTTGCGAATGTTTTTCCTGCTGATCCACCTAACTCATCGACTACCTCACCAACAATTCTCCCACCATGTCGAAGCGCACTGGCTGTTGCCTTCATTGCTTCTTTAGCAATCCATTTTTTAATACCATTTGTGTGAAATTCACCAGATTGTTCAGTTGTATTAGTTGGTAATTCGGATAGTTTAACGGGAGTTTGATAAGTGACTTCCTGCTGTGCCTGTAATGTTACCTCTTGAGCTTTGGCATGTCCATCCAACGGAAGAACTAATGATAAAGAGAATGTTAATGCAGATGTTGCTAAAAGTAATTTCTTAAACATGAAATCAATCCCTTTCTTTTAAATTATTTACATGTAAATGATAACATTATGTTCAGACTAGAAAAATAATACTTTTTACTCAAATATTAGAATAATTTTGAACTATCTGTAACAAAATAAACATAAGTATCTCCTTGAGAAAGATACTCAAGGAGACTATTTATTTACTTCAAGAGAGCTTCAAGTTTCGCTTTCGTTTTTGGTCCGTAAATACCGTCTTGAGTAAGCCCGTACATAGACTGGAATCGTCTAATTGCATCTGCTGTTTTCGGACCATACACGCCGTCAATGCCGTTGTTTTTTGCTCCTTTATCCGGGTAAAAGTATAGTGCAGCCAGTGCTTTTTGAATTTGTGTTACCTTTTCCCCTCTCATCATTGGGCTCTTCACTTTAAAAATACCGGATGGTAGCGCATATGACGTTTTTTTGCTGCTTGTGTTTGTTGTTTTCTTTTTAGCTACACTTGCTTTGCTTGAGTTTGTTTTCCCACCTAGCGCCTTTAATTCTTTTTCAATGGCAGCCTTAACTTGATTCCATCTACCCTCTGACAAAATGCGGTGCGGGCAATACTTACCGTTCCAGTCTTGGTGCTTACGGACACGATCAATGCCCCATCCGCGTTCTTTAAGTAGCTGCGCCACAAACTTAATAGCAAGCTTTTCCGCTGCCTTATATCGTGCCCCTCCTGACTTGCTATAACAAATTTCGACACCAATCGACTTACGATTCCCTGTACCGTTTGTTCCATCTCCTGTATGCCAAGCGTTACGATTTGTTGGAATTCCTTGAATGACTTGTTTATCGTCTACTGCAAAGTGAAAACTCGTTGAGCTAGAGTTATTCTTCATGTAAGAAATCTCATTAGCTGCTGAAGCATCGTTCGCAGTGTTATGAATAGTAATATATTCAGCTTTCATTGGATTAGGACATTTCAATCCATACTTTGATTTAGAGACTAGATTCTTTACAACTTTAATGGCCATATATCCTCTCTCCTTCTGTCTGTATAATAAAAAAAGCCACTGGCTTAGCCAGCAGCTTTGTCTGCACTATTCTTACTCTGTTCTTTTTCGTTCTCAATTGTTTGTAATCGAGCTGTTATCGTTGAAGGGATTTTAACACCGATTTGTGCTAAGTTTTCAGTTATTGACAAACCTTCATTAGCGATATAAAAAAGAACGGTACCAAAGGTTAAGACACCGTTCAAATTGAGTACTGTATCAATCACGTTTGCCAAAATGACCGCAAAGAAATTGAGTAGCTTGCGGACATAGCCAAACCATGCGCTCCGGCTTCGCAGTTTCTTGAATTTCCATGCCTTAATTACTCCTGTTAAAACGTCTATTATGCTAAGAACTAGAAGTAAATCAAGATACTTCACCCCACCAAATAAATATACTCTTGCTAAATCTAATGTTTCAAAATTGATAAACAAACTTGTCTCCTCCATTTCTAATCACCTCCTCCGAGGCAAATAAAAAAGGACAGCCGGATCTTATGAGACGGCCGTCCCTCGAACTGAAAAGTTTCCATTTGTTAAAGCTGTAAGCTCCATAACAATTTCTTTAAAGCCAGTAATGTTAAATGACCAAGCTTCTGATTTCCCTTTTGTGCTAGTGGCAAATGTTCCGTCATCCACTTTCTGACCTCTAAGGGCTCTTTTTGTTCCCGATAAGGATTTACCCCAGAACTTCAACTCACTTGTCTCAGCCGTTCCATAAACCTCAATGAGCAACGTTTTAAATGATCCAACAGTTAACGAAGTACCTTCCCCGATTGTTTCTGTTTTATCATGAAAAACAACATCTATTGTTTTTGCTTGAGTGTCTAATGAGCTAAGGTTCAAGCCTTCAGTTTGAACTTTTAAACGACCATCATTAGTTAAACCGTTTTTATCTAACTGGACTGACAACGGAGCAACTGCTGTAATAGGAACAGTGTGGTTAATGTTTATATCCTCTTCACCTGCGCCCAGTGACTGGTATAGTAAAAATTCAGATTGCTGCAGGTTACCATTTGCGTATCTGAAACGGAAATAGCGTTTAGTTAAATGAATCCATTCAGTCTCGCCAAGCGTATTTGCTTTAACTACCAATGAAGAGACAGTGGTCCATGTATTCATATCATTACTTTCTTCGATGAATAAGGTTCCTTCACGATCAGAATAAGCGTGACCTTTTACTTTTGAAATTAAAACCTGACCTAATCGATCTTGTCCATATTGCGTGTAGACTTCAGTGGCTTTTAAAACTGCGTTCGTCAGCAGCTCTGAATTACCGGAGATTGAAGCTACCGGCACAACAAAATCTCTGTTTCCTTCTCTGTATGGCTTGGCTGCCCCCGGCTTACCAGTTGCATCTGTTGAAAATTGAAAACTATATGATGCCATTATAAATCCTCCTTGCTATTGTAGATCATTAGTGGTGAGCATGGGTTTACAACGGAACCACCTCCTTTAAGGAAAAATAAAAAAGCCCTAAATGGCTTCTCCTGTGATCTCTTTATACTGTTCAGCTGTAATGAGTTTTTTCTCTATTCCTTCCTGTAAATCTTCGGGCGAACAATCTTTGAGATGAATTGCCTGTTTCACCATTTCAGAAGAAGCCCAGTTATAATGCAAAGCCAGCACCCAATAATTCATGAACCTTGCCCTCCTTGTAGAGTAAGCAGTTGCAACTTTATTTTTGAAAGCTCGCTTCCCAAAGTTTGGTTTAATTCTTCAAGCTGTTTACGAGCCAGTTTTTCCTGTGACAACTCTCTTGCAAGTAGATCCACTTGAACTGGTGGTTCATATGCAGATGTACTCTGAAGCTCTTCCCACCAAGTTTTTAACTCTGCTTCCGTGGGTATAGGTGCCCTAATATTCCACTCTGCTATATATGAGGGAGTTCCATCACCATTATTCTGGACAATAAAATCCTTTGTGGGATCAGCTGTTGGGTATTTAAAAAGAATAGCTTCACCTATATTCATCGTTACCTCCTAAAATCTTGGATAGTTTCGGCCTCCAAGTTCTTGTATATCAAAAAAGTTAAATACACCATTTTTATCATCTACTGCCCTTTTCAGTGTTTCGTCTCCTCCGTAATTACAGTAGCACCAGATTTCAACGTAATCTCCTTTATTCATGGGTACAGTCGCATTGCCGTTTAAACCAAGATTCATCCCATTATCCTTTTCCTGAAAGTCTCCTCTTACATGGTGCAGTGTTTTATATGCTTTTCCATTTAGGTAAACCTTCAAATGAAAGTTTATATAAGATGTATAATTTAAGGTATATATACTTGCCCCGATTAAGTACATTCCATCGTTCGGAGAAATAAATCGATTGTTTTTAGTATCAAAAGCATTATGGCTATCCTTGATGACCCTGTTAAATGCAATTTTAGTGTGATCAATCTTTTTTAAATACTGAACACCTGTAGTTCCAATATTCGCATGAGCAAAACCTGATATCTTTTGCCACGGAGTCCAGCCTGAACCACTCCACCAGTGTCTAATCCAAACTCCTGTACTGTCATAGTAAGTCCCAGACTCATTCCCTGTTCCGTAAAAGTATTGAGTGAAACGGTAATTATTATATTTTTCATTTTTGACAATGCCATAACCCAAGGGGTAGCCTGTAGTATTTCCCTGCCCAATGTCCATTAAGGTCAGTCCTAAAGGATATTCTTCCCCTCCTGTTCTTGCATCTTGAATAGCATTGTCTCCAGTAATTAACGTCAGATTGTTATTTTTATAGTTGGTATCCACGTAATATTTTGCATCCGATAAAGCCTTATCCGCTTTTTCCTGAGCTCCGACAATTGTTTCTTTTGCATTCCAATTCTCCCGTTCCACTGGTGTAATGTGCCGTTGTAAATCATTACGATGCTCTTCAAATTCTTTTTTCGAAGCTTGCTGTACATTATCAACGTTCCCTAGCCCGATTTGCGCCTTTGTTGTATTGTGAGGGTTGTTCATGTCATTTTTATGTACAGCTAAATCTTTATGCGCATCTTGAATGCCTTTCTCCCAACGGTTCACATCATCTTCATTAATCGGATCGTCCGGGAGCCAATCTGTTTTTGCATCATAAGCCATTTGCTACACCACCTCGAAAGTAATCCTAAAATCTAGCGTTCTATTATTACTGACGTCTAAATCTGTTGTTCTTTCCGTAATTACGTTGTTTTGTTCATCAAGGATCTGCACACTCTTAATATGTTTGATATCTTCCTCTCGTTGAGTAAGTACCGTGACAACCGCACCGTGAATGGTGAGTTCCACAATTTCTGTTTCACTCCCATTCAGTAGCACTTTCGATATCCTATTTTTCAAATCTGCAGCTGTACGCTCTCTATAAACCTGCGTAATCATGCAAGGACCACCTCGTTATTATTGAGCGTGACGGAATAACCTACCTTTAGCTCACTTGCTTTTCGATACCTTCTGTTATTCAAAATGACAGTATCTTTTATCTTGAGTGGCTCATTCACAGCAGCTCGCAAGGTATATGCCAAATGAGCTGGCTTCATATTCTCCAATGTTTCTATGAGCTCGCTCATATGCTGCATATCATCTATATCAATATCAACATTAAAACGGTACTGTCCTTGAAGCAGCCTGACCTGAGCAGACGGATTTTTCAGGAACCGGTTCAATGCCTGTTCAATGGCCTTATATGTTGCCGGCGGTATATTGGACATTTTAGAGATTAGACGCAATCGGCGGATCTCATCGGGGTCACCTGATTCCCGCGGTACGTTCAAAATCTTTTCCCATCGTTCAAGCCCCCAGGTTGCCGTAGTAACAAACAACTGATCTGTCAGATCAAAGATGCTATTATTTTGCTTTTCAAATTCCGGAGCTTCTGCCTGAAGAAGTTCCGCCATTTCTTTCAATTTGGTAAGGAACGGCGGCAGGTAAGCAGTCATTTCATCGAGTTTGCTCAATGATGTTCACCTGCCCCAATTTAGGGATTTCCACGTCACTCAGAACCAAATTTTCGGTCACGCCGTTGATTTTAATATCTGCGTAATCACTTACTGAAGGTGAATTGTAGACGATATTATTAATCTGCGATAAACGGATGACGTTATCTTCAAAGGCAATCTTTTTAAAAAGATTTAAAACACCTGATTCAATTTCTTGCTTTACCTGATCGATAGAGCTATTGACCTCGGGAAATACCTCGGCTGAAATCTCAACCTCTTTCCATATCGCACTCTCCACTGTGACAAAGGCACCTATTGGCGCTTGTCCCTCACCTTGTCCGGGTTCAGGATCAATATAGTTTTTCACCTTTGATATTAAAATATCGGAAGCAGGTTCCAAGTTAGCATTGGTCACGACAATTTTGACTGTACCGTCCCCGTTCCAAAGCGGAAAGACCTTTACCTTCCCTACTCCGTCTACTTCTTCAGCCCATTGTTTATAGTGAGCTTTATTGGCACTGACAGCTTCCCGACGCACGCGGGTAAAATATCTAGCTCTTAAACTGTCATCATCCTCCTCTTCTCGACCAGGGATTAGAATCTCTTTCACGATCGCTTTTTGGAGTCCTGGTATGGTGTCTAATGACAATAGATTCTGGCCGGAAATATTTGCGTTCCCCGCTTCCCCCGCTGTTTCACATTCCAACGTCCCGTCAGCTGTGTATTGGAAATACAGGTTATCTACAAAAAAGCGGGAACCCACTGGAATGGTTACTCCTTCAGTAAACTCCGCTGCCCGGACTGCTTTCGTGGCAGCCGTTCGCTCGATGCCGGCTTCAGTAGCCCGACGATCTAAAAATTCTCCTTGTGCTGTGTCCGAGAAGACAAGTTCCAGCACCGTATCGAGCCAAATATAAGACTTGGCCAATTCTGCAGCTGCAGGAGCTAACGCGTTATAAATCACGCTTCCTTCCCTTGTATCAATGTCCGCTGAAATTCTGTTCAGCATCCGGTCCATAATTTCTTCAAAAGTTTGATCTTCAAACATCTTCACCAAGCACCTCCTCGATCTCCAATTTTCCCTCGTCCGTTTCGACTGTAAAGGAAACATGGAACGAATCACCTTGTTTTTCTATTTCAAAATCTGATACAGAGGAAACACGATCGTCATAGATCAGCGCTTCCTCTATTAGCCGCGGAATCTCCATTTTCTTATATGCGTCTGTTGTTTCATTATCCGCCAAGATGTCTTGAAGCTCATTTCCAATGTCATGGCTGAAAACAGAATAGGCGTATCGCTCAGTATGAAGAGATAAATATACAAACTGCCTGATTGCTTCAAGGCCAGTAATCATTTCATTTGTGATACGGCCATTTTCAAAATCTATTTTGTAGGTTTGCGAGGTTTCTATGACTTCGCTGTCATCTTCTATATCCTCAAACTCGATTTCCGGAGACAAAGCCATTCCAAACACCTCCTATATTTTGTCGAGAATAAAAAATGATTGCCCGCCTTTTAAGGAGACAATCATCACACGCTCACCAGTATTCAACGCTTCTTCTTCACCGGGCCGCAGCCGCTTTGGAACAATAATCAAATCAGCAGGTATTATTAATTTGTCATTTTCATTAAGCCTTATTTCAACAGGAGAAACGGAAACCACTTCAGCCGGCATAATATCCACTGGTGACTCAGAATCAACTGCACCGACAGCCAAATGTTTGATTGCTTCACTTAATCTCATGAGGAAACACCATCAGGGATAGAATTTTTCTCAACCACATCAATGGTCATCGTGTGTGTCGATCCTTTAAATTCGTGTTTATCTGTTTCAATCCAGTATGTTTTCTTAACCCCGACTTCCGGAATTGAAATATAGACGGGCAAACCACTCTGAAGATCTGGAATCCCAATTGCTTGAATACTTTTGAGTTCTTTTTTGACGCCTTTCTTCTGTGCCTGTTTAACTTTCGCACGCTGCTGCAACTGTGCTTGGTTAATGTTATCTGATACTGTTTCAACATACTGAAGGACGCCGTATTTGTTTATGCCTGCGCTGTCGCTTGCGGTGGCCGTGTATGTTTTATTGTCTTTCTGACGCCGCAGCTTTACTCTTGTGACTGTGTCATTAATGGAAGTGCTGTATTGATAACCAGTAATGTTCACACCCGTTTCCAGTACCCATACTTCTGACGGATCAGGCCAAGCGCGAAGGCCAAGCTTCCCCTTCGCAGAATATAATTGATAATTCCTTCCGGTTTGGCTTTTCGTTTGTTTCAAAGCTTTCAGAATCATGTCATAAAGGCTCGTATCATCTTTAAACACTAATGATTTAATGGTGTAACCCGTATTTGCAATGGATGTCGTTGGAATTTGAAAATCTCTTGCCAGGCGCTTAATAATCTCGTCTGCACGCTTATTGGAGAACACATAAACATCTTTGTTCTTAACCAGATATTGCAGCATGTCATAAGCCGTAAAGGTCAGCCCATGTTCTTCCGGATTGCGAGAAAACACAATACCTCGAAACAGCTCTTTCCCTTTCCACTTAAACAGAACCGTATCTCCTTCTGATACGCTGTAATATGAATGGGTTCCTTGTTTCGTTATGATCTTTGCTGTGATTGATCGCGGAGCCTGATACCGTTGTCCCTCAAGAGAAACACTTTCTGTTACCAGCTCAAGCCATTCCGTTTCTTTAATGACGAAAAGTTCTATCATGTCATCACCTGCTTACTGCGGTATCTTTAATTTTTGCCCAGGAAAGATCCAGTGTCCTGGCTGCCTGATATTACGTTTACTTCGTTTGATCATAGCCTTTTTATTGACGTTCCAGATTTTGCGCCACTTTGTGCTGTCTCCATAAAATTTACCGGCAAGGTCCCACAGTGTATCGCCTTTCTTAACGGTGTATGTTTTAGGAGCTGATTTAGATGGTCGTTTCTTCTTCGTCTTTTTCTTCTGCTTGATCTTCCGCGGCGAAGCAGTTTTGTATTCCTTCAGCTTTATTTCATAATCACGATCACCTATATCTTTTTGGCCCTCGCTATATGAAAAAACCTCGATACTGCAAGTTAAATTAATTTTCGTTCCAGTAATTAAGAATTGAACCGGCTTTTTAGCTTTCACCCATTTCTCGATCTTTGCAATAGCATTTTCAGGAGAAGGAAATCCCTTATACTCAGCAAGCGGGCTATGTTTCTTTGGAAAAAAAGAAGAGAACGAAATTTCTTTCGCTCCCGGTTTATCAATAAAAGTGATCTCCCCAAAACTAGCCACTTTTACTGATTCATTTTGAATTGTGTTTGAAATATCAATTTGTTCAGGAAGGACAGGAAGCCGTAGCTTATCCTTCCCTTGTGAAATCCAGAATTCATATATGGATTTAGTCAAAAGCAACGACTCCCTTCGTTCCAATGTTGATATCCTGTTCAAGCTCATCGACAAGAGCCTGCTTAATCTTAGCTACAAGGCTGTTCATATCTTGGTCATTGTGAAAATGCTGATCGCCATTAAATTGAATAATAACCTCTTTACCTCCTGATGCTGTAACAGTTGTTTGATGACTGCCTGTTGTGGCTGCTGTTACTTGACCGGAAGATAGTTCAGTTTGGCCTTTTTGAGATGGGTCTGTGACTTCCATTCCGAGTGCCTTAGCTGCTTGGGCTAATAAATAACGTCCACGGATGCCTCGCTCCTCCGGAATGATCCATTCCCGTTTGTTTCCTTCACCGACACGTGCAATCTGCTCTTTGGTAATAAGTCCGCCGTTAGCGTAGCCAACATATGGACCTCCGTGCCTCATGCTTCTAATGCCTGGTACATTATTAATTGATCCATATCTGCTTTTGATATAGCCAATCGCAGCAGCAGCGTTGTGAATCGGGTTAAGAATGTTATTCATGCCTGGCAATTTGTGTGCGTTGAAGGTACTTGGGATTGTCTGCATGAGCCCCTGAGATGGATGTCCTGCTTTCGCATTACTATCCCATAAGTTGATTGCCTTCGGATTACCGCCTGACTCATGCTGAGCAATTGTCATCAGCCCTGGGAGCCAGCTCACCGGCGTCTTTGTAGCCATGATAGCAGCCATAAGCCATTGCTTCACATTTCCGCTTACTGCTCCCATTCCGGAATAAGCAGCAGCTAGTGAGCCTGCTTGTTTTTCAGCAAACTTTTTCACATCGACAGAATCCAGACCTTTTACAATACCTATAGAGGCAAAGCGACCGAGACTCATCATGACACGGGAAGGTGAGTGAATATCAAGCTCTTCACGAAATGCCTTCTCAACTTTTTTCGCCAGTTCCTTGGCAGCCTCATGGACTTCACTTGCCTTAGAAGTCATGCCTGAAACAAAATTACTGATCATACTGCTTCCCCATCCGTTTGATGATTCTTTAGATCGGATAAACGGCTTGTTAATATGAGTGCTGACGTATTGATCAGTACCAGTTTGTGAACTATTTTGTCCAGAAGCAAAACCTTTGACCGTTCCGCTTCCCCATGATGAAGATTTATTAACAGTGTTCTGAAATGGCGTTTTAACCTTCGTCTGCAAGAAGCCATCTGTACCGGTCGAAGTGCTGTTCTGACCTTTAGCATATCCATTGACCACTTGCTTTCCGTAATTCGGAGAATAAGAGATTAAATTGTTCATTGGCTGTCCAACGTTTTTCTGTTTCCAAGATTCCATAGAAACAACATTATCTCCAATTCCTTGATCAAAGCCTTTAGTGAACTGTTGACCAAATGAAGTCGCTTGTTCATCAAGACTGGATGTGTCAATTATAGGAGATACAGAAGCAGTCACCGCCGCTCTACGGATTAGCGGGGAAGTTGCTGGTTCACCTCCTGCAGATGAAGCAGACGCTATATCATCAACTACACTCATCCCTAATTTCGAAGCAGCTTGAGAAAGGAGCATTTTGCCGCGACCTTTATTATTCTCAACGGGAATAACAAACTCTTTACCTGCTTCACCAATCCAAGATATTGTTGGCTTCGTAATGTAACCACCAGTAGCATGTTTCTTTGGCTTTTCTTTTCCCGTACCAAATAAATAATTTACGCCACTCTTCACATATCCCCACGCTTTACCAGCAGTTTTTTTCGCACTTGAAGCTACTTTCCCACCGACTTCTTTTACTCCGCCCAAAATACTGCTTCCCAATTCCTTTACACTTTGCCACTTTTCAGACCACCACTTCTTACTAAAAAGGGTTTCTGAGATGGAACTCTTAACACTTTTCCATATTGATTTAGCATTGTCCCATTTATTTTTGGACCAGCTTTTTACACTTTCCCATTTTCCTGACCACCACTTCTCGCTAAATAGAGTGGATTTCAGCTTTCCTTTAACTGATTGCCAAACAGAAGACGCGCTGTCCCACTTACTTTGAGCCCAACTTTTTACGCCTTCCCATTTACCTGACCACCACTTCTCACTAAACAAAGTGGATTTTATTTTTCCCTTTACGGACTCCCAAACAGATGATGCACTATTCCATTTGTTTTGTGCCCAGCTTTTAACGCCAGACCACTTTTCAGACCACCATTCACTATTAAATAAAGTGGACTTCACCTTTTCTTTTACATTAGACCATGTATCACTTAACCCATTGATGGAAGTCTTCGCATTACTCTTAATGCCTGACCATTTTTCAGACCACCATTTTTGATCAAATAATGTACTGTTTAGTTTCTTCTTTACTTCTGAACCATCAAACGCTTTACCTAAACTTGAGCCGCCCATGGTGCCTGCTATACCACCAACTAATCCACCAATAGCTGTTCCCACTCCTGGAATAACACTGCCAATAGCTGCTCCTGTAGCCGCTCCAGCAAGGCCACCGCCAGCTGATCCAATTTTTTCACCAACATTATCTTTATTCATCCCAATTAAATCGGTTGCCGCTAACGCTGTTCCTAATAGAGGGACTCCCTTTGCAAACTTGCCAACACTTTTCAGAGGACTTAAGACTTTCCCGAACTTCGATGTACCGCCTGCAGCTCTACCAGCTGAGTATAGCTCCGATCTCGTAGTGATTATTGCTGATCTTGAATCTCTAGTTGGATTAGTACCTACAGTTCTACCGGAACGCCTTCTCTCCAACCGTTCAGATGACACAGCAATTGAACTATCAGAAGGGTTCATTCGGTTTGGATTACCGCGTCGACCTAAAACTCTTTTCCCTCGTCTTCTACGAATGCGATCATTTTTACCTCCATCGCTACAACAGCAATATGTCAAGCTGCCGCTTCGAGGTAAACTCGTTGGACCTGTGGCAGTTTTGGATTCTCTGCCCCTTGTGCTAGCATTACGATTACTGTTTCTATTCCTCCTTTCACTTTGCGTATTAGTACCAGCTTTAGGAGTACGTTTTGGAATTAATTTTCGGATTACGCCTGCTGCATCACTTCCGACAGTACCTATGCCTTTTAACAGCGGACGAAGTATTTTCAAATAACCAATCAATCCAATTAAAGAGGGGATCACAACTTTAATCGCTGTTTTCAAATCATCCCAATGGTTGACGCTCCACTCAATGGCTACGTTTAACTTATCACCTATCTCCTTACCAAGATCAGCAATATCTTTTTTGATCTCTTTAAGCTTTTCCTGACCTTCTTTACTGTTAATGAACGAGCTGATTTTATCAAAGGCTGGCCCTAATCCAGTTAGCAGAGAAGTTCCCATATCCTTAGATATGCTTTCAAAATCTCTCATGGCATCATTAACCGGTGTCATCGGATTATTATCCCGAAGTTTCGTAAAGCTTCGTTCTAATTCACCGCTTGTTTTGGCACTTGTACCAATACCCTCAGCCATATCTAAAATCGGTTGCTTGAGGTCTTCATATTGTGTTCCAATAAGCTCAGTCGCAATAGCAGCCCGCTTTGTTTTGTCTTTCACTTTAGAAAGTGCTTTTGCCACCCTAAATAAACTTTCCTCTCCGCTTATTGAACCATCTTTGAAGCCCTTGAACATTTTCTTAGTTTCCTTGGCTCCGAACAGCGTTTTAAATGCGTCCACTTGGCTATCAGACATTTCGGTTCGGCGGATGTTAAACTCACGCATACTATCGGCTAGGTTATCGAAGTTTCTGGCGCCACCCTTTGTTCCTTTTATCATGGCGTTTGCAATCTGGCCGCCTGTGAGCTTCAAGTCTTTAAAGGTGGAACTGTATTCATTCATCGTATCCAATAAATCGTCAGCTTGGTCACCGGCATTCCGATATACATAAGCAATTAAGTCTCCGCTTTGTTTTCCAGACAATTTCAAGTTGTTATACATTGAACTGAAAGCACGATCTACCTCAGCTTGATCAGCATTCATAAGCTGGGCAATCTTACTTGACGACTCAGTCAATTCAGCAAGAGCTTTTTTAGACGCCCCTGTCTGTTGCGATAAGTTTCTTAGAGATAAACTGACTTCTTCCCGAGAACTGCCCGCTTTATTGTTGAAATAGATCTGATCCGTCATTCTTGCAACATCTTTCTTATTAACGTTTGAAGTTGCTGACACGTAAGCATCCTGAGACATTGTACTCTTACCAGAACCCATAATTGAACCTGCAGAAAAACCGCCTGCAACTGCCAGAGTAATGGTAGCATCCTTCAAGCTGTCTATTTTCGCTTCAATTGCATCCAGAGCCGCTGAAGCTCTATCCTTAATAGAAACAGTTGGCTCAGCATGTTCGCCGTCTACATCGGACACATGACGACGGATCTCATCTAATTGGTTTGAAGCATGATCACGAACTGAAACAGTTGGCTCAGCGTGCGAGCGATTCAAATCAGAGAGACCTCCACGGATCAAACGAAAACGTGGTGTAGCTTGATCATTTACGGAAACTGTCACCTCATGGCTGCCCTCGGTAAGATCCTCAGCTTGCTGACGTATAGAATGTAAGCCATTCGAAGCTCGATCATCTAAATCCACTTCAAGCGATCGAGCCCGACCGGTCAAACGGTTGGCTGATCGGTCAATTCTCCGCATAACTTTCTCAGTCCGATCTTCAGCATCAAAAATAAGAGGGCCATTAGCGGCCCTCTTAAGTCTTTCAGCATTGCCTTGTATCATTCGAAGCTTGCGGGAAATCTTATCATGTAATTCAAACGTGGCTGTTAGTTTAGCCATAGTTAATTACCTCCCTTCTTCGCTTCTTTTTCTAACAGCTCAAGCTTATAACCGATTAACCCATATAAGAGCGCCTTGAATTCTTTCGGAGCCTCATATAGTTCTCTTAATTCTGACGGGGCGTATTTGAGTTCATGCATCGCGTAATAAAGATATACAGCCTCTTTGTCCCCGTCCTTTACTAGTTTTTTGCCGCTTCTTCAAGGTCTTCGAGATCATCATCAAATCCATTGATTTCAATTGCTTTGTTTAGCCAGTTCGCATACTCACCGCCGACTGAAAGAACACGTTTGGCGACTTCCACTGGATCTTCTGTTTTGTAAGCCTCACGTAGTTCCTTAGCTTTAAAGTTCGGGTAAACAGTCGTTTCAACCGCAATACGAGCATAAAAGCGTTGGCTGTCCAATTCCTTCACACGGCCGCGGCCTTTTACATTCTTGTAAGTCGTATTCTCTTTCTCAAGTTCGTCAATTCGTTCAGTCGTGATCGCTTTGAAAATGAATGGAACAACATTGCCCTCTTTGTCTACAAATCGTTTAGAAATCGGTACTTTTACTTCTTCCGCTTCAATTGTTTGTCCTGGCATAAAGAATGAAAGATCGTAAACTTTTTCATTTTGTTTTTCACTCATGTTTATTAGCTCCTTTTACTTTTTAGTTTTGGACAAGAAAAAAAGCACATTCATACTTTTTGAATGTGCTTTCCATATAATTCATGTATAATAGATTCTTGAAGCTACCTTAGCTTATCCTCCGAATATGAAAGGAGGTGAAATTATGTCGACCTATGAATCTCTAATGGTCATGATCGGCTTTGCCAATTTAATAGGCGGGATTATGACATGGGTAATATCTCTTTTAACATTATTATTCATGCTTAGAAAAAAAGACACTCATCCTATTTACATTACTGTAAAGGAAAAGTGTCTACACGAGGACCCTCCTATTAAAGGGTAGTTTCTTTTTTAAAAGCTAGAGTGCTGCCACACTCTGGCTTTTATATTTTAGCATTTCTCATGAAAGTAACACACATTAACAAGTGGTAATGTGGTACCAACTATAAGCTTACGCCAGTAGTTGCAATACTTTTGCTTGGCACCATTATAACATGAATATATATTGATTATATAATTATTTGTATCTTTTATTTGTTACTTTTTTTATCTATGAGTTCAAAATGACCTGATCATAGAAGCCTTAACCCTTTTTCTTTTATTAAAAACCCTCGGATTATGAAAGTGTTATGGTACAATATGGTTTAGTATAAATGAATATTGGCTTTCAACATCTCAAGGGCGGTCTGGCTCACTCCCTCATGAAAGGGGGTGATGCACGTGTCAACATTTCAAGCATTAATGCTTATGCTTGCTTTCGGGTCATTTATAATTGCCCTGTTGACTTATATAAAGAAGAAATAGACCCACCCCTTGAGCTCGGCAAAGTAAAAGGGTAAAGTCTATCCTAAATACTTTCATGAAGTTGTTAAGCCAGCCCTCTTGATGGGCCAACATTTATACTGACCCGGCGGCAACCGGGTCTCTTTTATTTTATGCATTTCTTTTGAAAGAAATACATGTTTCCATTTGGTACGGTTGAATTACTTCTAAAGTAATCTTACCACATTTTTTCGTAAATATCTTCGTTAAAGTCGGCGATTTTTCGTGAAAGTGATTAGAATGTGGATTTTAACTGTTCAGGCACATCAAAATCCTCAAAGGTAAACGGCACTTCTTCTTCCAATGCTTCAGAATCAACATCAAGCCCAGCGATTTTCGCAGAATCAAAGTTCACATCGTACAAGGTGACTCGTTCAGTCCCACGACCTGAAGAGGCGTCATCTAGAACAGCTTGTAAGGTGAAATAAGGATCACTTCCCTTTTTCACATAGTCCATCATAATAAGAACAAATTGAGAAGTCACTTTATAAAAAGTGGCTGTTCCCGTTCCATTTGCTCCGGTCGTTTTGTGCCCCGTCATCCGACGACCCATGATATTGACCTCGGATTTGTTTTTCTCTACATTGGCTTCAAACGTTTTGATATGGGCCATTTCTTCTCCATCAAGAAACAACCTGCCCTCTTTACCTGAAATGGTGTTTTGCGCTTTTAATGCCATTCCTATTTCACCTCAACATTAAAGTAGAATTTTTCAGCTGCATCCACCGGTTGAACTGCAAGATCAATCAGGAAGCCGTCACGATCATTATTCAGAGCAATTGTAATGTCATTCTCTGAATCAAAATCAGTAATGCCCTCGTTATCTTGAAGAACACTCAAGTATTGAGTAATTAGCGTTTTTACAAACTGCAGTCCGTCATTTGTAGCGGGAACATCACTGCCGCTCGCTTTTCGAGACTTGATCAATGCTTTCAATTGTGATGTCAGGTCATTATTGATTGCATCAAGTACACGGACAATTTTGTTTTTCTGGAACATCTTATTTTTCTCTGCTGTTAGGCTTGTGAGTGAATTAATGTCCTTTTCAACCGATACTGATTTATCACGAGAATCATAAGTAAACAAGAATTCCCCATTTGACAATCGTTCAACGATTTCGTCGTTGTCAATTCGGTTAAGGACATCTACAGCTCCCTCGTATTCTACAAATGTAAGTGATTGATTAAATGTAGCCCCCGCACTTGCACCGGCAACCCAAGCTGTAGCTTTTTCAGGAGTGATCTCCGTTCCATCCTCAAGTAGGACACCACCTGTTACATTGATAATACCCTCATGGTCTCCCTTGTAATTTGAAAGAACACCTTGAACCTTTTGCCCTTGGTTGTCTCTCAGCCGTTTGATAAACGCAACAAACGTTGCTTTTAATTGCTCGTTATCCTCTACAGGTAAAGCGATTGTGTCAAAGTATTCCGTTTCAGCCGCTTCCAAGAAAGCTGTATAATCGGCATTTGTCGGTGTTTTGTCTGTTCCGCCTGACAAGCGGATTCCGGAAGTTGCAGGGAGAGCACCGCTAACATCTTCAGGGGCCGTACCGGTTAACGGAATAGTAACTGTTAAATCTCCTTTCCCCGTAAACGTGACATATTTATTCGGTTTAAGTTCTTCAGCTTTAGACACTGTTTGTTTATCCACTTCAGATTGATCAAGGTAGGTAGTGACATCAACTTTCGAAGAGTCAATAACGTTCTCCGTAATACTAATAATGATGTCATTACCTTTAGTGCCGCCATAAAGAGCAGTAGCCTTTACACCTTCGCTAATGTCTGCTGAAGCACGAAGACCTTCCGTTAGGCGATAAAGCAAGACTGTATTCGCCTTCTTCATCGCCTCACGTAAAAGCAACAGCGAAGGATCATCAATGTTCAACCCCACTTTTTTATTCAAGTCCTCGATTGAAGAGATAGAAATGAATTTCTTAACCTCACCCCAGCTGGACGCTATCGGCAGCGCCACTGTTCCACGTTCTCCGGCAGAAACACGGTTCTCCGCGGTCGTTTTGAAGTTAAAGTAAATACCGGCACGCTCTTTTTCCTTGCCAGGTGTGAAAGTTCCGCCGTTCATCTATTTGACCTCCTTTTGAAGAAACTGAGAAATCAACTTCTTCGCTTCCGATTTTGTAATACTCATTTTATGAACATGAAAAAGAGCACCGTCAAACACCTCGGGTTTTACCCCAAAGAGCTCTCGACTGTGCTCTCGCAAATCCTTAATATAAAAAGCATTTTCTGCTTTCTCTTTTTTAGTGGCCATCATTTCACCCCACTTTTAAATTTAAAACCATCTATTGAACGCTGATCTTCCCGCTCATACCAATAGCGGCTCGTCCAGTTTAAGACAATGGTCGCATAATCGTCTGATACCCGCGTTTCTATTCGAGATAGGCGAATAAAATCCCCAGTATCCTCGCCAGATTCTTGTATAAGCGGAATTATGCCTCTTCTGCTTCTAAGTGTATCCGCAATTCGTTCCGCTTCGTTATGAGCCTTCTGTACGTTTTCGTGAAAGAGTTTTACGTTTAAAACATATGCTTTCTGAAACGTGGATACTGTGTCCACCCCATCGACCGTGGAAGCCGGTGGAAAGTAAAGAGACGGAACAGCAAAGTCCTGCGGTATTTCTTCTTCATACACTTGAACAGGATACAGTTTGTATAGATAGCCCATAATTGAACCTACTTCTTGATTCATGGCAGCACCGCCTTAAAATTCTTCATAAATCCATTGCTGCAGCTTCCGCTCAAGGCTTCTCTCAAACATCAACTGAAAAATGGCCATGGCGTTATCCCAAAACCCCGAACCGTCTACCCATCGGAACTTCAGCAGCATGCCGGAATTTTTTTCAGCAGGGTCATATTCGAAACGGTCGCCTTTCCACCGACCTGGAACCCATCGTCTATCCTGATTTTTAGACGGATCGATAGTAAAGTGCCCGTCATTGACGTATGAGGCGTAATCCAGATTTGTTCCAACATCCAACTTTAAGCTGCCTTCTGTCATTGAAAAGATATTATCCTGGTCACCTTTCTGAAAGGAATTGAGCAAGCGGCGAGTGTCCACGGTCTTCGTCCTAATGATCTCATCTTGGATGATATCTAAGAACTCAAAACCCATTGATTCAAGCCACTGCTCATATTTCCTCTTCAGTCCCCCACGAGAAGCCCGGTCTAATGATTGTATGAACTGATCGAGACCCCGAATTTTCATAAGTATTCAACCTCCCGTACTGCCGTCACTTCCCAATGATGATTCCTGATTTTGCGGGGCTTCTGTAATTTATAAGCAGTACCATCCCAAACCGCCCTGTCATTTACTCGAATATCAGCAGTAGCAGGGAAATGCACAAGGAAAGATTGATAAATAGATACATTTGACTCCTGTTGGATAATGGACTGACTCTTCTCTGTAAAATAACACGGCTGATTTTCTATGTCCGGCTCATCAGGGTACGAAAAAACCGGTTGAACATCTTCAACCGGCACCCCGAATTTTTGCTTTCTATTTTCTTTTTTCTCCTGCAGATGGTAAATGTCACATCTGTGAGTCAATAAGGATTGATAACTCATATTGATCTCATCCGCACTTTCGCTTCAATCCCTTCTAAATCAGGGTCAGCCGGTTTCACATAATCTTTTATTAATGCATACACATCAGGTTTTTGAAGAGAACTGCCATCCCCTAGAGTATAAGAATAGTCACCAATTTTTTCAGTTGTATATCCTTTAATAATTGACTCGTCGCCATTTATAAGAGCATAAAACTGAGACAACTTTAATAGAGCCAGTCGAACCGTTTCAGGCAAAGGGATATACTCTGCATCTGAAAAATCATGTCCAACTTTAAGAATGATATCGGCAGTTGCCTCAAGGATATCCTGTTTTAACAACTCGTCAGGTCTGGTCTTTACAGACTCAAAAACTGAATAACTCTTTAATTCATCGGGAGTGATTAACAGCATAGGTCACTCCCCTTTGTTATCTATTTGCTTAAGGATGTAGGCAATTCTTTCATCTGCGTTTTTGAAGTCAGACGGATTGCGACCAAGATTAGAAATAATGGATTCATGCTCTGCTTTATTCATACCTTTCAATTCCGATTCAGTATAATTTATCGGATCATCCTTTTGATTATTAAGCTCTTGGGTTAGTATAAAATATGGATTTTCATTTAAATACTCATAGAGCTTTTTCGGTACTGTTTGACTGACACCTGCTCGAAAGGTTATTCCCATCACATTGTATGTTTTGCCTTTAATAAGCTTTGCAGTAAACACACCAGACCACCTACTCCTTCACTTTCACGATCTTGGCTACGGCGTCCTCTTCTTCAAAAACACTATCCAATTTCGCTGTCAAAACAATGATAAACATACGGCGACGGATGTCCTTATCTACTTCAATCCGAATGTTACGAGAGAATCCGAGAATAATATTCTTCGGATGAGTTAGGATGATATCAGAAACATCGGCTGCAGTATCTCCCTCTCCAATCGTATAAGGCTGTAAATTTGCAATACCTTTGATTGGAACACCAAAAGCAGATGAAAGGCCACCTTGAACAGCTGCATCCCCTAAATTTGTTTGACGATCAGCTACACGATCTTTCCATTCGACCTCAATACCAGGCGATGTATAGAAACGGAACTCCTGCGGAATTCGCAAATATTTAGGAGGTACAGCTTTGTATCCTCGTTTAAATGTTTGACGTGTCAGTTCCTCACCTGCAGCATCGACAATATGAGATGTAGCTTGTTTTCTGATGCCATCTAATTGTGCAAGATATGAGTCGGAGGAAGATGTATCCCCATTTACAAGCAACTCTTCAATATCAACCGCAGCACGCTCAGCTATCATTTGCATGATTGTATTCTGAAGGCCATCTTTTTCGATGTTGTTTTCAAGTGTGTCATAGGTAATGTTAACTTCAGCAATTACTTCTTTTGTGCTTAAGTTAACTGTGCTAGTTGATGGAACTGACTTTTGATCTTTAGTTAGCGCAACTCCCTCTTGGGCTGCCCTTAAAATACGCTGACCAAAACCGATCTTCTCGATTTTCTGTGTGTCATGGTCCATTTGAATAACTCGCGCATCTCTTAAAATGGTTGGCGTATCTTGTACCATTCGAATAAAAGTTGAAGCCTGAGTAGGATTCATAATCCCGCCGCTCTCTAAAGTAGAAAGCGTCATTTCTGCTTTATTAATAACCTCTTGATTTCTCATTCGTATCCTCCTTATCCATTAAAACAACCCTGACCAGATTGATTTTTGAACTTGTTCGGAACCCGATTCTTCAGTTTGCTTAGATGTTCCGCGACTTTTTTCGATTGCTTCAATACGATCAGCGAGCGGTTGAACAGCTTCTGAAATTGCCTTTTTCAACTTCTCGCCCTCTTTTTCAGTCTCTTCTTCTTTTTCTTTATCTTTCTTATTAAGCTCTTCCTCTTTTTCTAATGTCTCGAGCCGCTTCTTAATTGGCTCTAATGCTTCTTGAATGGATTTAGTTACTTCCTCCGAAGTCATTTCTTCTTCCCCCTCTTTTGTTTCTACCTGACTCAGTAAATTACCAAGGGCAGCATGAGCATTCTTAATTTCTTGCAGGTTTGAAGCGGAAAATTTTCTGCCCGCCTTTGCAACTGGCTCTTCATATGATTGCTGTTGTTTTCCAACAAAAAAGTTTTTGAGCAAATTAAATAGCCCTTTCTCATCTGTTTTCTCTTGAGAAACGGGCTTTTCTTGTTTTTCAATCGTCTCAGCAGTTCCTGCCATTGAATAACCGGTAATTTCGCCTTTTTTGATTTGCTCCCATACTTCCTCAGAAGCCTTTGTGACAAGGACCCATGATCCCTTTTTAATGGTTTCCCCATTCATTTCAAAGTCTGCCGGTGCGACATAGGACTCAACCACCTCACCAACACCACCCTGAAAGTCATGTTGCTTGTCGATTTGACGAGCATCTTTCAGGAATCCATGAGCGGCCTTTTCGATTTCTGCAGCTGTCATGAAATCTCCGTGGGCGTCCACTGTATCAGGTTCATACACGATACCGTAAACAAGTTTTTGCTCGTCTGCCTCTTTCGCAAGGATTCTGACTTCCTTTTGAAAATCAGGTTGTTTTTCTGATTTCACAATAAAGAACTGCTTTTGATTAGCAGCCTTATCCACATAAGAAACATGTGTGATTTTTGCGTTCACCAATTCTCTTGGCATGTTATTCACCTCCTTAAAATAAGAAAAGACTTCTAATTAGAAGTCTCACCAGCTGTATTCTCAGCAACATAATTGCTTGTTATCTCCATTAACCTTTTTACACTCTTATCTACATTCCAGAAAAATTTATTCATAATGTAGCTTTGTGAAATATGACTTTTCTCTAAGTCATGAACTATATTCATTATATCAAGTAAGCTTTCCGCAAATGAATCATTAAGAATTTTATGGCGTTTCAAATAATCAACCATGTATAACATGCCTATACCTTGAGATTTATCTGCCGCATCATCTTTTTCTGATACTTTTTCATAAAGATTTTTCACTGCTCCATATAAACGAATCATTTCCATTTTTAGTAGTAAGTCATTATCCCCTTTAATGCTTGTCTTCTCATTATAATGGGAATGTGTTTCCTCAGTGATTTCAGAATTACTTTCTAAATTTAATGAATCTTTTAGATTTTGATCATCAGTTCCATATTGATTCTCTTTATTCAATTGGAAACTAATCTTATCTAATTTTTGGTCAATAGTGAATTCAAATTCCCAATCCTTATATTTAATTTTCGCCAAGGTACTGATCAAATTTGAAACCGGTTGTTTTAATTTAAAAACCAAGATAATTATTGCTACCGGCCAAATGATTGATTTGACTATTGAAGAGATAAACTCCATCCAATTCATATTTTCCCCACCTAATATGTAATGAGGACATTATACTATTTTATTCCATGTTTGCTAAGACTTCTCTTTGAATCTCTTCTTTTTCTTCGGGTGATAAGCCTAAAATCTTACTATCTACCACAGGCGATAGAACACAATGGCAGTTAACCCGCTCCCTTGTTGATAGTTTAGGATCCCTCGGAAACATGCAGGTTTCGCTACTGCCCGGTATCTGAAATTCTTCATCTACTCCAATGACTGTACCGTCAAGATCAATGTGATTTTCACGAGGATTGTTCTTCTTCCCTCCGCTGTGCCGCCATTTCTTTTTCTTTACTGCCGGCGATTGTGCATATGATTCATGCTGCGCGGCAGAGGAAGCGGCAAGCACTTCTGTGATGGCTGTGGTACGCGCCCGCTCCCTATCAAATTGTGGCATGTCTTTGAGAGTCAACTCAATGTCCTGGATTGATGAACCGTTCTCGATAGCATTAGTTAGCACGTCCTCCACCACTTCATGTGTGTTTAACTTCATGATCTCAGCCAGCTTCTTTGACCAATCCTTAATCCAATTAATCGTACGATTGGATAAGACTTTAAAAGGCACCTCTGGATCTATTGAATCCATGATTACTTCAGCCATTTCTTCAATAGTCTGTTGCAGGAATCCCTCAGTCAGTTCCTGAAATTCTTCCTCGAAGTCATCCTCCGCGAATAGGTTCTGAGTAAAAAACACTAGAAGGGCTTTTAACGTCTCTTCTGAGTCTTTGCTTACAAAACCTTTGAGACCATCTAAAAACTTCTTATGCTGGCGTCTGAGCAATCTGGCAATGCCTTTTTCATATTCCTCCACATATTTGGGGATATTAGATTTGCCAGGAAAGTCAGGTACCATCTCCCCCAATTGCTTATACTGATTTTCCTCGGCTTTTTGAATAAAGACATTTAAACTCTCCAATAGCTTATCCGTTTTGTTCATCTCTTCAAATCCTCCAGAACATCCCGCATATCTTTTAATAACCCGATCATATCAGGAGTACCGTTCTTAGATTTAAACAGCGCAGCCAAAGAATCGGAAGCGGACGACTCGTTAGTTTTACCAAGCGGCCTGTTGTATTCTTCTTCTGGCCATTCTTCAAGTGTCTTACCGAGTACTCGGCCAGCCAAATCACGTAGATCATTCGGAGAAACTGCACCTGCTGTTATAAACGGTGTTAGAACCTTAGCAATTTCTAAAGGATCTCTAAAGTCTGGCCCTTTCAACATAAGACGAACCTTATGAATTTCAAGATCATTTAGAAATAAAGCATTCAGTTTACCTGTGATCAACTTTCGTTCAGGCTGAAAGACCTGTTCCTCAGTAATCTTTCTTGCTGTATCTGCAGTCGCTCTGTTGTAATCTTGAGCTTCACCAGTATAAAGTGGAGGCAAACGAAAAGCCGATCTAATTTTATCTCGGCTCTTTTGGTCATATTCAAGAAACAAAGCATCTTCTTGAAGGATTTCAGCAAGTGATTTAATATCAACTTTTACTGGAGCAATCTCTTCATCACCATGAATGTTTTTCCCCTTCGCTATGCCTTCCGCTTCAAGTAAAAGAAACTTATGTGCGTTCTCCACTCCTTCAAGACCATTCATATAATCCTGCAATTGTGTATATGAGTCCTCTGACAACATACCATTTTCAATTGTAATGGCTGCGGGAATATGTCTACCTTGCTTGAAGTACATGAAGTTCAGCTCTTCAGCTTTACGAGCACCATACAAATTAACAATATGGCCAATCCATCTGGGCTTACCATAAGTACCGCTTCCTATCTTGAAATGAACTACTTCATTAGCTTGTTTCTCGAATGGAGTCTGCTCATCATATTGACCTGACTCCAGATTTAAAGTGCGTGGGTCCCCATACTCTTTAAAGTAAACCATACGGCCGTCAATCATCTGAACATACTTACGAAATCGTTTTTCTCTTTTGATTGATTTCATTTGTCCTTGTTCGAAGTATGTAAAATCAACTTCGATTGGTTCAGACAGTTTGCAAACCCGAACATTTTGAACGTCCATATATTCAATACCAGCTGGCTTATTTTCACCGTTTCGAATCACTTCGATAAAGCCATTTCCTGTCTTTTCTCGGTCTTCAATAACAAAGCCGAGTAAAGTCTCTGCTGACTCATCAAAGTGAAGATATTTAACGAACTCTTCAAGCTTAGTCCATTCACTTTCAGCTTCTGTTTTTTCTTCATTTGTCACATCTGGAGAATTGACATCAAACGAATACTCAAAATCAAAACCAAAACCCACAATATTTGTCCTGTAGGCATCAACACATTGCTGCAATATCGTTGAATACTCAGCAATCATCTTTAATTCTTTAAGGTTATACGGAGGCGGCAAAATATTGCTGTCATAGCTGTCCGCAAATTCATCTTCATAAATTTGTTTCGTTGATTCAGTAGGTGGAGAAGCTTTGATCACTCGTGCTTTAACAGATTGTTTTGACATGCTTTACCTCCTTCCTGGTCTTGATCTTTGCGGTCTACCTTTAGATTCTTCTTTCAAATCGGTTACCTCATAATCATCGAGAGCGTACCAAATAGCTGACAGTGTATGCGGGTCTATGGTGAACTCATCTTCTATGATGTTCCCCAGCTTATCAGTAGCATAAGTGAGCGGTTTAAGTTCATAAATCGTGTTCTCGCAACTGTCAGAGCAAATGATCTTCTTGAACCGTTTGATCTTCTTTGTGTATTGGAGACGTGATCCTTGGTACTTACGGGCACCCACCATATTGAAACCGTGTTGCTGAAAGAAACGTATTGTTTTGGGCTCTGCTGAATCCGATTTGATTAACTCTTTAGTCTCTACAAATTCCTTGAGTTCTTCGGCTGTCTTATCGTCAGTCAATCCATTTTTGTAATACTCCCAGTAGATATAGAGGTATTTCTTTTCAGGATCAACAGCAACCCTAACGACGGCGTTATACGACTCAACAAAACCAAAGTCCATGCCAACTCGTTTAAGAGGGCGGTTAATATCAGCAATAGCCTTCAAAACCTCTTCATGAGGCCATTCTTCAAACTGCGGTAGTACCCGAATTCCATTCACGCCAAAATGACCTTTCCGCGCAATTCGGTAAAGGTCAGGGTCATATTCCTTCAATTCTTCAAGTTGCTGGACATAGCTTTCTGGCAGAAAAAGATTATCATCCGCCGTTGAGTGATGATAATAGGTGTCGTTGCTAACGATTATCCGCTTTTCATAAAGCTCCTTATCATCCAGTACAAATCGTTTCTCTCGATCATCTTTAAAGAAATGTTTAAAAGTCCAATTATCTTCTCCAACTGGATTTGTTGAAAGTATCATGTGAAGCGGCAATGTCGGGTGACGAAGACGTCCTAACAGCTCCTTGAATCCCTCATACTTCACTTCTGAACATTCCTCAATCCAAATAAGCGAAATATTATTGATTGATTTCAGTTTGGCTGGCTTATCCATCCCTTTAAAGATGATGCGACTGCCATTTGAAAATCGAATCTGCATAGGAGAAGATACACACCTAACGATATGATCTAATTTCAGATCACTTACAAGTTCATCAAAAAGAGAAAATGTGGAGTCCCTATGTGTGTCGTACACTTCTCTGATAACAAGAGCAGTCCGTTTTTCTTTAAGCAATTTCAGAATAATCTTCAAAGCAACATGATAACTTTTGGATGATCCATAACCACCAACAAGAAACTGAAACTTTTGATTCCAGTCAAAGAGAAATTCTTTAAAATGTGGATTTACTTGTTTAATCACTGTCATCACCTTTGTTCACAATGGTGATTTCAAAAGGTTTATCTTCTTCTGTAAGTTCTTCAATCTCTAATTTTTTCTTGTTGATATTTAAACACATATGCTCCAATTTAAGGCGTCGTTCGTCTTCTGCATGAGCTAATTCATCAAACTGTTTAATTAGATTCCTGAGCTCCGCCATTGCCCGAGATTGAGCATTTAAGAACGTTGCATGACGATCCCAAGAAAATTGGAATTCATACTCTTCCTCTTCAACTTCGTTTGTCTCAGATAGGACAGACTTTTTCTTTTTCAATTCTTTAATCATTTCTTCCTTATCAGAAACGAACATGATCTTTTGCGCTCTAATAATCGCGGCATATTGGATCTGTATTTGGTCCCATATCATATCGACAGGTGAGCGCTCCTGAATCTCTTCCATGATGGTTAGTGTTTCTTTTGGCAGGAACTTTGAGAAGAATCCATGTATCACAGCGTTTTGATTTCCATTTGGTGCACCACCCTTATTCCCTAAAGCATTTTTGTTACCGAGTGGTGCACCTACTTTTTTTGTGTGCACACCTTTTTTTAAGGGTGCACCCTTTTTTCTTTGCCAACCATGGCGTTGTTTCCACGATTTAATGGTGTTCACAGATACCCCATATTTCTCGGCAAGGTCCTTGTATTTCATACCTTTGGCGTAATCCTTATACGCCTGTATGTGCTTATCAACCATCTACATTCACTGCCGCCTCCTTTTAGATTGAGTTGTTTTGAAAATAAAAAAGCTCCTCAAAAGAAGCTTAAATATGTTTTTTTATTAAATTAGTTATTTCATCAATCAACCGCTCAATATATTCTTGATTGAAGTTCACCTCAATTATTGGATCATCGTTCATAAAACCTCTTAATGCCACTTCAACTTCTCTTAAATAATTTATATATTCCTGTAACTTGATATTCAGTTCTTTATCAAAGAGTATTGAAAATTTCTTAACAATCAGTTCAAATGCCGATAGCTCTTTAAAATAATCAGTATGTAATTTTTCTAAGTATCCTTCTGGGTGATTATAGAACGGTACAAAGGCAGCAGCGGTTTCAATTCTTTTATTGTTAATATTATAAATCTCATCAATTAGTATATAGCCTTTTGTGAAAATTTCATTTCCTTTTCTATTCTTCTTTTGTAAAACATAATTAGTTCCACCTGTAAAAAAAACTGCTGTTATAGCACTAGTAATGACTGTACCAAAATCTATTTGAATCAATTTCATCCCCTCCTTTTACTAATTATCGGCAAAAGAGAGCGATACAGGTACTATTCGCAAAATTTGTCGAACGAAACTGTTGTATAAAACCTAAATTTAGTGGTGACGCAGGAATAATTCGCCGCGCCGACCTGCCTCCCATTTTACACTACAGATTTTTTCAGATTCAACAAACGCTCAAAGTGGCAATCTTGGCATAATTGGCTGATGAACTCATCTTTCATTTTGCGTACAGTTTCCCTTGAAATGCCAAGGTGAAGACTTATTGCGCGGTAGCTCATACCCTCCATCATGCAATCATAAATGACTTTATGCTGCTCACCATGGATCTTTTCAGCCCCTAATTCAACTGCATATACTCGCTCTTCATAATACTTAAGACGTTTGAAAAGACGTTCCTCTCTCATATCCATTTGCCTTAGCTCAGCCTGACTCTTCCCAGGACTTCCTTTTGGCATAGTAGCTTCTAATCCATATTGAGCAACACCCCAATTCTTCATGGGAATTACTGAACCATAGAGTACCCTTTGCAATCGACGAACCTCTTTCACCATCCAGTGATAGCTATTGATTAGATTTTCAATTTCTTTTCGATTCATGAAAGTATCCTCCTTTTCAAAATAAAAACGGACACCAAACATACAGCGTAATACTGTAAGTTCAGTGTCCGCAGGCTTTCCGTCTTGGACTAACTGGATATTTTATGCTTTAATGAATTCACATTACCTAAGGAAAAAAATTCAACTCCCTCCTTAAATATGGTAAAATTTTATTATAAAGTAGTGGAGGTTGTTATATGAGAGTTAGAGAAATAAAAAATTTACTCGACAATTATAATAAACAAATTGGAGTTAGTGTTTCGCACGTACCGCACAGCAACAGAAAGACTGTTCTTAATTTACAAAAGTCTTTAGATGCAATTAACGAGTTGTCTAAACTTGGTTTTTTAGATGATGATATTGAGAGATTTAAAGATCTAGGAAGTATATATTATTCACGTGTACCTGAAGATAAGATTGAAGTGGATAATCACATCGCTAATCAAATTACTAATCATATAAAAATTGTAAAAGAAAAATTACGTGGTTTTGGAATTTTAATTGATCAGTCAGTTTCTGATCAAAATGAGAACGTAATTAGCGTAAAACTCCCTCAATACAACTCATTAGAAGAACTAGAAAAATTCATCAAAAAATTAAATAATGCATTTCAGAATGGTATTACCCTTGAGGAAATTAATGGACATTATAAATTACAGGGTTTTGACACAGGTTCAATGTGGATTGACATCTTAGTAAACAGTTCAGCTGCAGTAATATTTGTTGGACAACTTATAGATGCAGCTATAAACATTTCAAAGCGATCTCAAGAATTACTCATTACTAAGGCAAACATCGAAAAGCTAGCTCTTCAAAATGAGCAATTAAAGCTACAAGTCGAAACTTCCAAAGCTTTGCTAGATGGAATTGAAAAGGGTATTGACACAATAACAGATGCCGAAATAAAAAATGTTACTGAAGGAGCAAATTATTCAACAGAATCAATAGGACATATAAAACAATCGGTTAAAATCTTTGCAGAATTACTCCATGAAGGTACCCAATTCCACCCATCTTTAGATGCACCTTCTGAAACAGTTGAAGCCTTTCCTGAACCCCAAAAGAATTTAGAAGAGCCTCAACAATTATTAGAAACATTAGCTGACAATTTACCTGAACAGGAATAACCTGCACATCCAAGCCGAAGGAGGAGATATCCTCCTTCTTGTTTACCTTTTTATAAAGTATTATATCTTCTTCTCATTTCACCTTAAACCCTATCTCATGATCAACCCTTGCAAAGCTGCCCTTTACAGTTTGAATCACTGTTTTGCCGTGCTCCGGAGCATCTAAAACATGTGCAGTTCCCTGATTCCCATCTAAAACAATGATCTGAACTTTTCCTGGGTCAATTTTCTGCTGAATAGTGAAGTCTTTTTTGATGTTTATTTCTCTTGGATTGTACACTCAAAGCGCCCCCTATGTTATGATAGAAGTACCAGTTCATATCAAGAACACTGAGGCTAAGCGCTTCGGTGTTTTTTATTTTTAGGCAGAAACCTCTCTTATCATGACTTCCACCCTTGGCTCTTCGCTATAAAACTTACTGACTTTCAAATCCACAACCTGACTATCATCTTTGTATATCAGATGATTCAAAGCATCTTTCACGCCCTTTACATAATTATCAACGTCGGGCTTTGTAGTCGGCCGCAGAAGGCCCTTTTCAGCTTTCTCTTTCTTCTTTTTTGAGTTTGAAACTGACTTAGGCATTGGTCTGTACACTTTGACATCCATTGAGACAGGACCAGTAATAATTGTTTCTGGTCGATGCTGAGACGCAACCAATGCCACATACTGTTTGAAATACTTTGATTTCGCTGGATCACGCATATGCACCTTCCCATTTCGTATTGATCCACGCGGCCTTCCTTGTGCGACTGGCTCACCATAAACAGTGAACTTAATGCAATCCAACTGTTCTTTACCTCCCGTCAAGCTGTTCCCATAACTTAATTTCTTTTTCTATTCTCGGTGCAGAAAGTAAAATTATCAGCAGAGACACGACTGCTTTAAGCACTCAGCATCCGCTCCATTTGCTTTATTTTTTCCTCAAGTAAACGGATTGTTGGTGTAAGATCTTTACCTTCATTTCGATTTGAAGGGCCAAATATATAAAGTCCACCAGTTGCTTTTATATTCGTTTTCTTTTTCATTCCCAATCACCTAACCTATGATTTAATTGCATTCGATCGCCTCTAATAATCACTATGTAATCACGGCACATCTGGTGAATTCGTGAACCAAGAGCCTCGTCTATATCCAAAATCTCATCGATTGTTAACTCCGAAGAAATCAGCAAAGGTTTGTGATTTAAATACCGGTAGTTCAAGACTGACTGGATTTGTTCAACCTGCCAGTCTGTTGCCCTTGGTTGACCGTTTATTGGTTTAAATAAATCATCAATGAATAGAACTTCGACCTTTCTCATGGCATCGAGTTTTGCTTCTAAGTTATCAAAGTTAGCTTTCAAATCACCCATGCCCTCTACATAAGGGAAATACATGCAGTGTACTGATTTTTTCTTGATCAGATTATTCATAATCGCCGTGAGCAAATGAGTTTTACCGCTACCTGGCTGTCCAAGTAATGCGATACTGTTTTGCCTTTCTCCTTTGATCTTTTGAAAATCTTTATAGTATTCCACTGCACACTCATAAGCGTCCTTGATCATGTCTGGCTTACCGTCCGTTATGAAGTTACCAAAGAGAAGCTTTTCAAACTCTTCTGTAATGCCACTAGCTGCCATGAGTCTGGCAATTTTCTTTCGTCTTACACATTCACACTGTTTTGAATAAGTATCTTTCCATTCGCTAGCTTTATCCGGCGTACAAACCTTACCTAACAGAAAATCATCTTCCGACACCATATCGTCCGGAACCATAAGGTCTAACTGTTCATCTAAATGCCAAGAAGTGTCCTTATGGACTCGATAAACGACAATTCCACGATCCTTACAATAAGGACAATCAAATTCAGCCTTTTCTTCTGATACGGCCTGTTTTGTTCCCAAAAAGCGGGCTGACCTTTCCCGAAGTTCCTGCATGATCGTTTGAAATGCGGTGTCTATACTGACTGCTTTGTTTATAGCCATATTGTTTCTCCTTTCTCTTTTGAGTGAATGGATTTGATAAGATGGCTTGAACATATGACAAACTTGCAGCTTTCCCCTTTAATTGAAACGCTGTCTTGATAGCCTCCATCACTTTTTCCTCACCATAATCGTCGACCATGTAGCCGATCCGCTGTGCCTCCATCGGGCCGACTGACCGAGCAACTTTGTTTTCATATAGCTCAAAGGCATTTTTCATTTTGTCATCGACCTCCTGATGTTCAATCTGAGCTGGTTCCAAAGCTTTGTTCTTCATGTAATTTCCTAGTTGTATGTAGTCTGCATAATGAAGTATGGTGACGATGAACCCTCTTTTTTGTGGAAGACGGTGCAATTTGATATATCCCTGTTTCTCCATTCGGTCTAGTGAGTATTTGATCTGTGCAGCTGACCAGTTAAAATCTTTTGCTAGTTCCACAACTTTGATAATGGTCTGCCCAAGTTCTAGCTCTTGATTTGGCCTGTATTCAGCTCTTTTGAACAAGTGATCATAAATTTTTTCATCCCTAAACTCTTTGAATGGTAGTCGGGGTATGACCACATACCCCATTGCTTTTATGTCCAAGTCAATCACCTACTTCCTTTCACAGAGTGCAGTTATGTCAGAGATGCCGGCTCAATCAAACGGAAGTTCATCGTCTTTTATATCTACAGGCTTGCCGTCAAAAGGATCGGTTTCTTGGGCGCTTGGTTTTTCCGTTTCATCTTTGTTTGAAGGCTCGGAATCGATAATTTCTGAACTGTCTGCCTCATTGGTAATGTCAATCCGTTCCCTTGTTTCATCTTCCTCAATAACTGCTTTTTGCATTTCAACAGAGAGAATCCCCCACTTGCTCAAAACTGCTTTTAATACAGTCTTAAGAGCCATCGCATCCCAGTCATTTTTCCATCCAAAATCAGACTTACTGAATTTCTTTTTGTGCTTCTCTACTTGTGCCTTTGTCCAGTACACTGTTTTTCGGAAGCCATTTATCAACTCAAAATAAGCTGCATAACCAATTACCGCGTCTGATTCTCGTTTTTCAAAATCAATCTCGATCTCCTCAGTCAACGGATTCCACTTCTGCAATTCGCCTTCATGAATCGGTATGCAATTGATGGATTTATATTGGCCTGTTCGTAAGGCTAGCTGGATATATCCTTTGTATCCAAGCTGAAATTGAGCCTTACCTCCGTAAGGAACAATCCAGGCATACCCTAAGTTTTTATCTATAGGTAAATCGAGTGTAGCTGCCACCATTGCTGAGGATATGACGCTCATAGGATCTGTTTTCTGTAGCATCTGCTCGCTGTTATAAAGGCTTAAGATAGAAGCAGTAAACTGTGTAGCCCTCTTCCCTAACACTTCCTCAAATCGTTTAATAACAGATGGTGAGGAAAGTAGCCCTTTCATTGTTGCTCCTTGTTGTTGCACAGGTACGTTTTTTTGTTTCTTTTGGATGTTGTTTTTAATTGATTGATTAGTAGCCATAATCAGCTAACCTCCTTGATTCCAAAACGTCTGAAATGAGTTTCCTTTTTAACTTTCTCGTATACATCCGGAAACTGGTCTTTGAGCTTTTTCGTGTCAATTCGATTTGAGACAACAGGCTTCCAGCAAGCTTGATAGTTACCGATAAACCCATACTCTGCATCCTTCATTTCATGTTTGATTTGGTTCTCTAATTCTTTTGCCTGGCTTTGAAGCTCTGAGATCTGTTCTTTAATAAGCAAGTATTGTTGAATACGTTCTCGATTAGCCGCAGTTAAATCAATAGCTTTGTTATTTTCCGTTTCGGCATATCGTTTTTTGAGGTATTCCTCCGCAGCACTTGAACCATCTAAAGCAGGAGCTTGTCCACCTAAGACCTTGTCATTCCAGAACTCAATCTCTGCTTTAAAGATCATGTCAATTAACTCGTCGTCTCGCTCAATCTCTTTCCAGACAAATTTGTTCCCGCCAATCAGCACAGCAAAATAAGCTTTCCGATATTCAGGTCCAAGCACACCCAGATAATGCTGGACCTGAACGATATAGCTCTCGGGGATTTCTTCGTCCTCCCATTCTTTTAAGTTGTAGGCTGATGTTGTTTTACATTCAAGGATCGCTTTTTCACCAACGATCATTCGATCAACATTAGCCAAAATGAAATTATATTCTGGATGTCTGAGTATTGCTTTTTTACGTCTAACCTTCTTGCCACTACGTATCTCAAATTCTTTTGCAACAATATCTTCTAGCAATGATCCAAAGTAAGCAGCTTCACTTTGCGATTCACTAACAGGGACCTGTCCTGTTTTGTCTAACCATAATTCAAAAGGTGTCTTCCACTTGTTCAGCCCCAAGATAATGGATGCATCTGAGCCGCCAATTCCTTTTCTTCTTTCAATAAGCCATTCATCACGGCTCATTTCAGAATTCTTAGCAAGAACCTCAGCCCGTTTGCTTGTCATTCCACCTAACCCCCATTGTTTTTATTGAGGCTATCTGATAAAATATTTGCACATGAGTTTTTTTAGATAGCCTTTAAAGAAGTCCACTTTGCCGAGTGGGCTTTTTTATTGCGCGTTTTTAAATTCAAAACCAAGTTGCTCCCTTAGATACCTTTCCAAGTTCTCTCTGAGAATGATTTCGCCGCCATCAATTACATAATCATCAACTGGTGTTACTTCATCACCGTAAAAATCTATTTGTACATCCGTTTCAGTCAGCTTATCGTGCCAGTTGTTTATGACCATTGGATTTTCGACCATTCTTATTCTCCTCTCTGAATTTGTCTGCACGTCTATCCCATAACAGATGGAATTCACTATTGTTACGAATCATCACACACCATTTACGAACTTCCAGAGCAGTTGCCGGTTTATGAACAAAATGAACCATCATCCTATACACCTGCTCACTACAGTTAAGTTGATACCTTGCTGTTGCATTTTCAATGCCGTTTCATAAAGGCGTCCTTTGTTTGCAAGCCGGCTAATATCCTCAGTAAGAACCTTGATGCTTCCAGCAAGACTAATCGCTTCTTCATAATCACCATCACGTAATGCCTCTGACAGCATGATTGATAGCTCTTCTGCTGATTCGATTTTTCTTTTTGCGATAGGAACATCTGCCTTCAAGAAATGATTAGTATTCATACTGAAACCGCCTGCCTTCCTTCTTGTTTTGCCATAGCAACTTGATCAACTAGAGCTTTCCGCGTCCATCTATCTGCAAGTTCCTGCATTTTCAACCCGTGAGTACGAACAAGTGAATAAATCAATGTTTTGTTAGCCGCAATCAAATCAAAAATCTGCTTAATATCGGCCATCGGCAGCTCCTCTGTTTTACCTGGTCGGTTATCCGTGAGCCAACGGGCTAAATGTTTGGTTGCTTGCAGTGCTTCCTCCAATTGGTGAACCATATTAATCACCGCATTACTTGCACATTCATTGAGTGCCGGATCAATAGGAGCAGCGGCTGTAGGATGAAGTTTGAATAAGTAATGTACAAGATCAATATGTTCATAGGCAGCGCACTTCTCAAACCATTTAATACATAACTCTGGAGTAAGCTTGGCAAGTCCATTTTCAACATCTGAAACATACCTTTGATCCTTACCTCCGATTAACTTGCCGATTTGGTATTGTGAAAGACCTGCAGCCTTACGGGCACTACGCATAATCTGCGGTAAATTACGCATATTGTATGGGTTGTTCTCCATATGTTTGCCTCCTGTTATATTAGGTTTTTAGTTTTAAAATTGAAGTTGAAAGACCATGCTGTTTATAAATGACTTAGGCTGATTCCTTTTTATTTTTTTGCGCAAGCTTCTCTTGGTGTTCATTCATACGCTGAACAAGTATGCCACTGAGGTATTTGTAGGCTTTGGCCTCTGCCTGTTCAAACAGTGGTCCTTTTTTCAAGATGACTTTCATAATTAAAAGGCCTCCTTTGTGAATTCTAATCATGCTGAATCCTTAGAATTATGTTTCGTTTCGTTACATACATCCTCAAAAAAAATAGTCCAGTCAAAGCCTAATTTCTCTCCTATTTTTTTTGAGACAATAACACTAGGCTTCCTAGTACCATTTTCTATCATGGTGTAGTATGCTCTACCAATCTGTGCAGCTTTGGCAACTTCTTCTTGAGTAAACCCTTTTTCTAAGCGGTTTTTCTTAAGCCATTTTCTCATCATTTTTCACCCCCTTAATCAGAAAATGTAACGTTTCGTTACTTAGATAATAGTATCGATTCGTTACATTGTCAACACATTTTCATAAAAAAAGTATCGTTTTGTTACCAAAACTTATATGTAACCCTTTGTTACGTTACAATGAGATATAGAATAAAAACAAAAGTCAGGTGATTAATATGTTCTCCGAGAACTTGAAAAAGTGCAGAAAACAAAAGAAACTAACCCAACAAAATATGGCTGATAAACTTGGAATTACTCGGCCTGCCTACACCGCCTATGAACTAGGTAGTCGTGAGCCTGACTATAAAACCTTAATTAATATTTCAAACATACTTGATGTTTCTTTGGATTATCTTCTTAAAGGAGAAAGCAATGAAAAAGTATTTCAGGATGAAGCAAAAAAAGTGTTAAACGATCCTGAAACATTCCTTGCAGCAAAAGACGGTGAGGTAACAGATGAGATCTTACAGGCTGCTTTGGAGATTATAACGGAGCAATTAAAAGAAAGACGGAAATCAGATAAATAAACGCAGTTAGTTTATTATTATTTATTTCTGTTTATTATGTTTAATTCTGTTTACTAATAAGATTTAGATTCTCATTTATATTTCATTCATACCCTCATTTAAAAAGTGATTTTGAATCCTTTACAAACCCTTACGTGACAAGGGTTTTTGTTGTTTTTCTCATTTATATTTTCATTTATGTTTCTTTTATATTCTCATGTAAAAAAATTGAGCGTTTATTGTGAGGGAAATTGCAGAGTATCGAAATGGGAAAAGAGGGCTTCTTGTTAAAAACCTTGCAAAGTGTATGTGAAAAAAATAAACAATACAATTATCGTAACAACAATAATTGTTTCTTTAATAAAATTTTTATTATCTTCATTCTTTTGTTTCTTTTTTTTAATCTCTTCTCTGTATTTTCTTTGAACCTCTTTCTTCTTATCATTATTTTTCATGATTAAACTCCTTTGAAGTCCATTTATTCCCTTGCCCCTATCATTTGCAATTGTAATAATTCACTAATGATTACACCAACAAAAAAGGATCGGCAAGTGCTTTTCACTCAATGGTAACCAACATAAGCACTAGCTGGACAGGTTTTAGGATGTATCTAATCGTTGAGGTTCCATTTCCTGCAACTGATCCAAAAACTTCCTTATGAAGAACAATCTCTTCTCTGTTGTGGGGATGCTACCAAAAATAGTAGGCAAATTGATAGCGGTATTAAAAAAACAGCTCATTAAATGCCATACTGGAACTGTCTTTGATTTTTGGATTTATTTTCTGATGCAGCTATTGCTATCCGTTAGTTTAATTAGAACTCAGATAATCCAAGACACGGTCAACTCTTTCATTGACTGAGCAGTCGTCTTCAATCTTTAACACTGGACAAGATAAATCTGCCATCCAATGTTCATGCAAAGCTCTACTTCTAACTTCCATTCCAGCATTATCATATAAAGAAGCCCACTCTAAAAATGTTTTTGATTGTTCATATTTACTGCCACCGGCTAACACTTCGTTTCCATAACGCTGAAATTCCCTGTGCCTTAGTCTCTCAAGCCGTATATCTTGTGGAATCCATAAGAAGACGACAAGGTCAAAATAACTTTTTAGATTATCGCCCCAGCCACACACTGCACCAGAAAGAATCCATTTTTCATTGATTGTTAAGTCTTTTTCAAGCAACTTTCTTCTTTCAGGAATTTCTCTTTTTTTAGTGAATTTGTCTAACCAATAGTAATTATCAGTATCAAGATGCGTATGAGGCAAACGCTTTGATAATGCAGCACCCAATGTTGAAGTTCCGACACCAGAGGCTCCCAATATGTGAATATTTTTTTTCATACTTCCCCTCCTTATTAAGCAACCAAACTCCCTGTTTGTTGCATAACGTACTTACTATTATTTTGACATAAATCCCTAAAAGACCTTTACTTTTCGAGGGAAATCCAGATGCGTGTTAAAATCATAATACTTACGAAAACAGTCATTATTAAACGGATTCATATTCCATCTCCTTAGACGCATTTTCCTATGAAAAAAGTCTTGATTTCCATATAATATTTAAACGAATCCAATTTTTAGATTGTCGTCTTTAAGGAGGTTTTTCATCTTGAGGTATACAAACAGTCATTTAGAGGATTGGATTGAAAACTTATACAAGAAGATTGATATTACAGAACCAGAACAAATTAATTTTGAACGGATTGCCGAGGCTTTAGATATCAGGCTTTCGTTTAAACCTGTTACAAGCTTCGCACTTAAACACAGCGGGATTTATAATATATGCTTGGACAGCCGAAAAAGCCGAACTGAACAATGGTATGATTTCGCTCATGAATTTTGCCATATATATAGACATGAAGGCGATAAAAAAACAATGCCTGCAACTTGGACAGATTATTTAGAGTGGCAGTCCAATTATTTTACATATCACTTTTGCATTCCAACTTTCATGTTGCGTAATATTAATCTTTCGTACATACAATCACATGCAATTGAAAATATAGCTTGGTTATTTAAGGTATCCCCTTCGTTTGCGAAGAAACGTTTGAGCATTTATTACAGGAAGCTGACTCAACCTTTATTTAATCAAACAGTTACGGGAAATCTGTGCACCCCCCTTTTGTAATTAATAATGAAATCCTCATGCATTTGCGCGCATTGAAAAAAACAAAAAAAGACGTCTCCCTTCACGATCCGATCGGGCAGGATAAGGAAGGGAATGAAATAAGCCTGATTGACGTTTTGAAATCAGAAAACGAAGACGTGATAGATACGATCCAGCTCAATATGGAGCTTGAAAAAGTGAAACAATACATTGACATTTTAGATGACCGTGAGAAGGAAGTGATTGTCGGGCGGTTTGGACTTGATTTGAAGAAGGAAAAAACGCAGCGAGAGATTGCCAAAGAACTCGGTATCTCACGCAGCTATGTATCGCGGATTGAAAAGCGGGCGCTGATGAAGATGTTTCATGAGTTTTATCGGGCAGAGAAGGAAAAGCGGAAGAAGGCGAAGGGGAAATAATGCAGAAGAAGCCGGATCTCATACTCCGGCTTTCTCTATTTGAAAGAGTTATGAAAATCATTTTTTTCATCGCTGATAAGCTCTCCGAGAAAGACAGGCAGGATCGTAACAAATAACTTGACTTATAATCCTCCCGCAGGCATTCAAAGCCGGACGTTCTAAAAGCTCTCCTGAGAAAATCCTTAGATCGGTATACTTCAGTACATCTTTAGTCCCTGCTTTCTTTATACAGGCCTCGATCTGGCTGTCGATGCTCGATCCCTTGATCGCTTGTTCCACGATATATTGCTATCACCCTGGATCTCCTGCCTATAAAGTTTTATTAAATAATGATAGCAATCGTTCATGCATTTGTCAGTTTGCAGTCCCTCGATGATTATTACCTTCATAAAATACATCACCCCTTGGGTAATGCTGCGTAATACCTGTTTGTCCTAATGAGGTGATTTTCAATGAGTATGAAAACAAATAAAAAAACCGATGGTTTGTACCATCGATCTGTTTTCTATATCACTAGGCCCTCAATATAGTAAATCTAGCTCATTGGTTATGAAAGCTTATTTTCATTACACACTATATATTAATTTGTTATCATTTCTATACGTTTATATCAATTATGGTAAAAAATGGTTACAAAAACCCAATAAACGTCCAACCTAACTTTTTCATCTTATTTATTAAGAATTTTAACCTCTTCCTTGTAAAATAAAGAAGCGATTTTCATCTCCAAACAGTTAATGCTATTTCATCGGGACATGTCTGTTAAAGTAGCCAATAAATACATTCGGATATCCACTTACAACCACGATTCAATTTGATCCACTACAGATTTCTGAGCTGACATTAAACAGATAGAGTTATAAAAATCTGTACCAGTTCCCTTTCACAATTAGGACATTTCGGCGGCGTATCGGCATAATGCGAACTAATTTATTAATGTTCAACAACAGAATTTCGTCTATTGGCAATAAAGAATCCACAAATCATTGCAAGAATGGCCATCGCCCACCAGAACGTTGAGATCGCCTGATCATGATCGATGATAATCAAACGAATGACAGCTGTGATGCCAATATAAATGAAGTAGCGAAGCGGAAAATGAAAGTCTGATTTGAAGTATTTGATAATCAAAGCAATGAACTCAAAGTACATGAAGAATATAAGCAGTTCTCCAAGCATCTCATAATAGCTGTCCACTTTGTTGAACAGTGACTTGTATACGAATAGCACAATGTACCAAGTCTCGCTGATCAGAAGTGCGCTTAAGGCTAACGCCAGAAAGAACAGACAGACGTTGAGAAGCGCTTGTAACAGGTAAGGCACCTTTTTGAATTTGTTAGAAAATCTCATCATGTTGTCTCCTATTTCAATATATTCGTGGTTTTTATTCTCAGCCTACATCTTGGTGTTCCAAAATCGTAGCACAATGTAGTACTTAGAATTCTTTTGTATACTGTGAAACTGTCCCTGCATGCGGGACATCATTCGCGCAATGCTTCTTTCACCGAGTCCGTTGCTTTCCGGTGTTATATCTGCAAGTTTAATCGTATTGCTAACATGGATCTCAAATATCTCTTGATCCGATACAAACGTGATGCTGATTTTTTCTTCCGGATCTGCGTATTTCAATAAGTTTGACATCACATTATCAAATACACGACCAAGCTCCTCCAAATTCACGTTAATATAGGTTTCCGGCAGCTCGCCTGAAATATGGACCCGAAAATGCTCCTGATGAAGGATAGCAATCTGATCTGATATTAGATCGTAGATCACTTCTTTCACTGCAACGGTCTCCAGATCGGCCTCATATTCCTTGTCCAGCAGGAAATACGCAAACAGATTGTCAGACAAGCTTTTTAATTGCAGTGCTTTACCATAAGCATTGGCTACATACCGATCTTTGCTGGCACCCGCTTCGCCTCCCTCTTTTTTGGCAAACTCCAGATTCATGATCAGCGACGTCAGCGGTGTGCGCATATCGTGCGACATTTCGGTAACCAGGCTGCGGCTCTCAGCTTGCAATTCCTCGATAGCTTTAAGTTTATCCAGGAAAGCTTTCCGCAGATCCTCAATGCTCTTTGCAATCATCGCTAATTCATCATGCCCTTTTATCGTCATCTCGTAGTCCAGTTCGCCCCCTTCAAGAATATGAATCTCTTGATGAATCGTTTTAAGGTAGCGAAGACTTTGGCGAATTCCGAAGAGAACAATGATTAAAAAGATGAGGGTTGCCCCGAGCAAATCCAATGCAAAGGCCAGATCATAATATCGGGAAGAGTAGAAGCCGTCGATAATGACTCGTCCTTCACCATCGCTAAACTTGACAGGATGTGAATGATTTTGAGCGTACTGAGTCAGCTTTTCCTTTCCATAATCCGATTCGGAATAAATAGAATCATATTGCAGCTCCTGATCCTTGAATATGGTGAGGTTAATGTAATTTTCTTTTTTGACCCACTCGCCAAACGCTTTTCTATCTGATGTAGACAACTCATTTTCTGAAACGTACTTGCTGAATTTTTGAATGTATCTTGCTGACTCCTCGTGATAATACTCTTCCGAACTCAGATATCCCTCGATCAGATCATCTGTGATCTTTTGCAACGTCAGAAAGATCACACCACTCACAATCGCAGCAACCATTATCAGCAAAGCCAGTTTTTTGGTTAGCGTAAATTTAAGATGCGCCAAATCGATATCCTCTTCCCCATTCAGTTTTTATATAAACCGGACGTGCCGGATCATCCTCAATTTTGGAGCGCAGCTTCCGTATATGCACCATCACCGTATTGTTGGAACAGTAAAAGTAAGGCTGTCCCCACACACTCTCATATATATTTTGGGCAGAAAATATTTTGTTGCGTTTGTTCATCAGAAGTTTCAGGATACGATACTCCAGATCTGACAACTTGATTTGCTTCTCCTCTTTCCACACCTCATTAAATTCTTCGCTCACTCTTAGTTTGCCCCCGATAAGAAATGTTTCTTCCTGTTCCTTCTTTTCCTGATAGATAGTATATCTGCGTAATTGAGCAATCACTCTAGCGTGAAGTTCCTCTTCCGAGAATGGTTTAGTCATATAATCATCGCCGCCGGCGAGTAATCCCTCAGTTTTATCGAGTGTACTCGATCTGGCCGTCAGAAACAGAATCGGGACGTTAGAGGATTTCCTGATGTGCTGACATGTTTCAATTCCCGAAATGCCTGGCATCATAATATCCAAAATAACCAAATCAAGCGAGTCATTCACAAGTTGCAATGCTCGCTTTCCATCCTTGGCTCTTAGCACCTCGTAACCTGCACGTGTAAGGGATTCCTCCAAAAGATCACCAATATCCTCATCATCCTCTACGACTAATATTCGATAGGCCATGTCTCTCTCACCTCATGATTCTTGTTGTTATTTCTCGTGTGTCCTTACTATATATCGTTCATAGTAATAAGTACGTTATAAGATACTACGTAAATCTTAACAATTTATGAAAGCTGATGCTCGCCACAAATTTGTCACATTTTCTAAAAAAAATGATGACTCTTCATAAATTGTTAAGATTCGGTCTTTATATTTATCCATTGTAAGGCTCAAGTTTTTCAGATCCGCACTACACATTGCCGTGATAAATGGGAAAGGAGTATTGATATGATTGTACAAAAAGAAGGACGCGGGCAACCGGTGAGTCTGCGGGAACGGGTTCATTTTCTGGACATCGTACGAGGATTTGCCTTGCTTGGCATTATTATTGTCAATTATTTTCTGATCGTAGATTCAGTAAAGGGATTCGAAATGGCCTCCGATGACGTACTGCATAAGCTGGTTTCCTGGTTTGCCGAAGGGAAATTCGTTACGTTATTCTCCTTCCTGTTCGGAGTCGGGTTTATGATCTTTATGGATCGAGCCGCGCAGAAGGTAGAGAGTCCCAACAAGCTGTTTGCCCGCAGGTTATCTATCCTGTTGGGATTTGGCATTTTGCACATCACATTTGTTTGGGTCGGTGACATATTGGCCTTTTACGCCGTAAGTGGCTTCCTGTTACTCGCCTTCTATAAACGCACGGCCAAAACGGTGCTTAGATGGATTATCGCACTTATCGTGTTTCAATTCCTGACTCCTGTTTTCACAATGTTGTACAATGTCATCAATACTGCAGGGTCAAAAAACCCGAATTTTTCAGAGTTTACTTTGTTTAGCCACAGCAGCCTTACCTACATGGAATCCATCAGCACTCGGTGGACAGATATGGTCACGATGGCTGCCGGCTCTTTCTCTATGATCTATTCCATGTTTCTCATGTTTCTGCTGGGCGTGTACTTTGTTAAGATGGAATTTTTCAAAGACATGGAAGCGAAAAAGCCTATATGGAAGCGTATCTGGATCATTAGCACAATCGCTTTTCTAATAACACAAAGCAGTATATTACTAGACATGTTTAATCTTTCTGAGAATATGCTGTGGAAGGACATTTCCTCTGTCTTGGGTCAAAATGGCGGCTTAACCGGAAGTATGTTTTATATGAGCACTTTTGCAATGCTGTTTCTATACCTTCCTCAGCTGCGAGGCCCTATGATGATATTCACCAAAGTCGGACGGATGTCATTGACCTGTTATCTGCTTCACTCTATCATTGGAACAGTTCTGTTCCTCAGGTACGGATTCGGGCTTGCGGATCATATTCAATCCGCCGGCACGTTCATGTTCAGTCTGGCCGTGTACTTCGTTCTTATGAGCTTTAGTACATTGTGGTTGAAACGGTTTAGGTACGGTCCGATGGAATTAGTATGGCGCAAGCTGACGTACGGCAAAGTAAACGGGAGTCCCAAAGCAACTCCGCTGCATTCGGAAAAATCTATTCAGAAATAACCCCCTTGCACAGATTGCATGACTTCAAATTAGTGTTGTTGAATGAAGCGGGCATTAAACGGACAGATTTGATATATGGACTAGTTATTTTTATATCATTTAGGCTTCTTTGGGCTAATAAATCCACCAGAGTTTACTCAATGTGCATTGCTCATGATCGAATCTAAATTGAATCTTTTACGCATGTTCATAGTCAAAGGCGCCTCATTCGACTATTTTTGTAACTTTCGCAGGAAAAATTCGAGAATGATGACAAATCCCGCATACAACACTTAATACGGTAGTGAACAATAGTAAATTAGGGTTACATGCAGCTTGTTTTCCAATGAAACAAAGAAAAAGAATCATACAAAAAGACAGGAGAAAGCTTTTGAAGTATTTTAACGCCAAATTTACCGCGGAAGAAAGAGCGATGGAATCACTTTTTTGTGAAAAGGCCTCGCAGAGCAGCTCGAATGTTTTACTGAACGACTGAACTCTATATTTTAGCAACTGAGGGAGTGAACAATCATGAAAACTAAAAATGAACCAAAAGTTATTCTGGAACTAGCAAAGGAATCTGATCTGCCAGAATTCCAAAAAAAATTACAAGAAGCCTTTGCGATCGCCGTGATTGAAACGTTCGGTGATTGCGAAGATGGGCCGATTCCATCGGACAATGATGTTCAGGAGTCTTTCAATGCTCCCGGAGCAGTGGTATATCATATTCTTCAGGATGGTAAGAATGTCGGTGGTGCAGTAGTACGTATCAACAGCCAAACAAATCATAATTCGCTAAATTTATTCTATGTATCTCCAGAATATCACAGCCAAGGGATTGGTCTTTCTGCTTGGAAAGCCATTGAAGCACAGTATCCGGATACTGTGCTTTGGGAAACCGTGACACCTTATTTCGAAAAGCGAAATATCAACTTCTATGTGAATAAGTGTGGATTTCATATCGTAGAGTTCTACAATGAACATCACTCTGATCCGCATATGCATCGCAATGGACGTGAAAATGACAAGCCCCTACTGAATGATGATGACTTTTTCAGATTTGTAAAGATTATGAAAAAAAAGGACTAAACAATTGAACACGGCGAGATGCCGCAGAGAGTTGCTGGTAACTTTTTTATATTTCATTATCAGAGGAAGGTAATAATGATGTTTAAAAGGTGTTTTGATCCCTGTCTCATAAACAGGGGTCAAAACACCTTTTAATCATCGGTTTCTTTTCTGACATATACCACGCCCACTAGTCCCTCAACATAGTAAAAACATATCATGAGTTACAAAAGCTTTTATTCAAAGCATATGTTTATTTTATTTATACTTATTTTCATCATTTTTCAGAATTCTGGACACAAATCGGGTACCTATTAGAGGCCAAGGAACTCTACATTTCATTAAGAAATCCGTACTCATTGCCCTGCTTTAATTAATTTTAAGCCCTCGCACTATGCCCCCCCTGAATTAAGTATTTGATGTAACTTTGAAATTAAGTTTATGAAAATCTGTCACAAACCCTTATTTCATAACACATCATTTGTTTCAGCTTCCCTCGCGAATACCGGATTAATGCTCGGCTTTAAGATAGTCAACCAATCTCTCCGCACTGTTCTTAACATCTTCTTTTGAAAGATGAAGTGTCCCATATTGTGTAAACGCAGGAAGAAAACGCATTCCTATATAGTTAGCAGTGACTTGAAACGGTCTGATAAGCTCGCTGATCGTGATATTATATTCTCCGCCTGCTTGATAATCAGATTCCTGTGCGCCTAAGGAGATAGCTAAGAGTAGTTCTTTTCCATGCAATTTAGTTCCTCCAGTTCCATAAGCCCAGCCATGTGTTAACACATCATCTTCCCATTGTTTGAGTAACGCGGGACTGCTGTACCAATACATTGGGAACTGAAAAACGATACGCTCATGATCTAACAGGAGCTGCTGCTCTTTTTCTACATCAATGATAAAATTAGGGTATTCACCGTACAGGTCATGAACCGTAATGTCTTTCTCTTGCTTTAAACGATTCATCCAGGTTTTGTTGACAACAGACGTTTCCAAATTAGGATGTATAACGATAACTAATGTTTTCATTAGACTGATTATCCTTTCTTTGCCAATTAGTTATTATTTTTTACGATAATGAATTGATTCTAATTTTAAAATAGCAACTTTATTTACACCTATTTTATCCTTTTTCATGAATTCAGGGCAACTAATTGGGCACCAAAATCAATGATGACTTAAGACATTGTTTTGTAGAAATCCGATATAACAGAATAATCCATTATTTAGAAAATTTCCACCTTTCCCCTCAATCCTTACCAATTTAAACTCATTAAGGAGATACTTTATCACCAACTTTAAATAATAATGGAATAAGTGCTAATAAAATAATTCCTACAACCAACGTAGATATTATTAACTCCTTCCATACAATCAAATTCTTTAAAAACATTTGATAAATAACTAATGAGTTTACTGGAATGTTAAGCAATAAGCCCGTAAGAAGTCCAGGTGCATACTTTTTCATTACAACAGTTGCGATAAGATGTGGAAAAATAGCGTTGATAACCATAGAACCTAGAAAGCCAATGAAAATCCATTTTGCAATATCTGATTCTGGCATATATAAAAAACCAAATGCAGATAAATAAGCCAACATAGTTATAACAATGACAGCAAAATGAAATTCATTTGAAGTTACTGGCTTTTGAAACTTTGAAGATTGTTGTGACCACTCAGGTAACCAAATAGCTTCCTCAATATTATGAAGTGTAATAGCAAAACAAAAAAATGCTACGAAATAAACCACCTATCATTTCCTCCTCGGTGCCACAACCAATATGGTTTGGCAACATTATATTACATTTGAGGCTGATTGGATATGGTGTTAAAAGAGAGAAGAATCTGCCTTAGTAGTTGCTTCTTAATTATATGTGCAATAACGTGTTGTTACGTGGCATGTCATATTCAAATATAATAACTCTAAAGCAAACAAAGATACCTATATAGTTTGGCATCCTCTTTTTTAGTTCGAGTCCCTCTATTTATTTTGGGCACAAAATAGACATAATTTATATTGACTCATTATACCCATCACATACCATACCCCTTAAACCAATCAGGATTAAAATGTTTTAAAAAAGGTGATCAAAGATTAAGTTATGGTCTCTTTTATTTTATGAATGCTGTCTTAATGCAAAACAACACTGGACACCACTAAGTCAAATGCATTTCATGGTACTATAGTCAAGACTTGTCCAAGTCACCATTATCCAAATGAATTTCATCAAACACTTGAAACATTTATTGAACGCGGCCAAGTGTCATAACATTAATAAGAAACCAACGAGTGATGAATCTTTTAATCTTTCATTTTACCCGCTGGCTCATATCAAAGGAGCTCTAACCAAATTTTAATAGCTGTCGCACCTATTAATTGCGCTAAAACCCATTGCAGGAATTTTGTATTTACTTTTTGCCCAACTGATGCACCAATAGGAGATGCAATTAAACTAGCAATCATAAGAACCAGAGCTGGTACAAAAAGAACCTGGCCCGTGATTACTTTTCCAACTGTTGCGCCAATAGATGAAAGAAATGTAATCGCAAGAGATGAAGCGACTGTGATTCTAACAGGAATATTTAAAATCGATAACATAATGGGGACTAGGATAAAGGCGCCGCCAGCTCCTAAAATACCTGATACACCACCTATGATTAACGCTAGGGACGAAGCCAACCATTTATTAAATATCACTTCTTTGTCTTCGCTATGTTCTTGTCCTTTTTTAGGTATCAACATTAAAATAACTGCTAAAATAGCCAGAATTCCGTATATAAAGTTAATTCCTTTTTCAGATATGTAATGAGAAAAGTAACTCCCCAATACACTCCCTAAAAGGATGCTGCTTCCCATGTAAATAATTAATGCTTTATTTAGAAGACCACTCTTACGATAAGCCCAAACACCGCCGAGTGTCGCAAAGAAAACTTGAATAGCCCCTATCCCTGAAACTTCATGGGCAGTTAATGACATCACTCCCACTAAAGAAGGAATGTACAATAGCATTGGATAATTAATAACTGCTCCGCCAATACCAATCATTCCGGAAATAAAGGCACCAATAAACCCTATAATGAAAAGAGTTGTGATAAAGGCAATTTCCACTTTGGTTTCCTCCTTTCAAAGGAAAAGGGTATCTTTTTATTCGATACCCTTTCACATTATTAGCCTTTTTTAATCCAGAATTTAAATACATCACCTTCATCAGTTTGCTCTAAAAGGTCATGCCCGCCTGATTTAGACCAAGCTGCAAGATCACTTTTAGCTCCCTTATCTGTTGCATGCACTTCTAATATTTGACCTGATTCCAGTTCATTCATCGCTTTTTTTGTCCTGACGATTGGCATTGGGCATGCCAGGCCTTTTGCGTCTAATACTTTATCTGATTTCATGTTCATCTCTCCTCTTTTTAATAGAAACTTGTGTTACCGTATTGCACAGCGGTTTGGACCAATCTCCATTTCACGCTGTTTTTCTTCATCTGGGCTGATTTTCCCCATGTTTGTTTCTCGAATCTCTTGGTATGCATTTGGTTGCGGAGGCAAATGATCTGTTACTAGGTGTCTAAATTCTGTTTCATCCGCAATGTTCAAACCATGGTTCTCGCTAAATAATGTACTTAGTTTTTTACCAACACTTCCATCCTCATTTAGCTCGTCAATGATCGTAAAGTGTGCTGGTAATACAATTAAATCCTTTGATAACGCTTTGTAACGGCTATAAAGCGTTTTTCTTAAATCTCCTACCCAATCTTCTGCCATACCGGCTAAGTCTGGTCTGCCAATTGAATCAATAAACAAAATATCACCTGAAAGAAGATACAGATCATCGACAATGAAAGAAGTGGATCCAATCGTGTGCCCCGGAGAATAAATCGGTTGAATTTTAATCGTTGTATTTCCAATGATCATGTCGTTTCCTTCTTCCAACGGCTGATAATCGAATACCACTTCTTCAGCATCTTTAGGCGATAACCAGTAGGTTGCTTTTGTTTTTTCAGCAATGACTCTGCCGCCTGAAATATGGTCCGCGTGAAGATGTGTATCAAATACGTGAGTAATCGTTGCACTCTTCTCCTTCGCAAAATCCATAAAGAAATCTACCATACGTGTCGCATCAATAATTGCTGCTTCACCATTGGAAATGACCATGTATGACAGGCAGCCTTTACCGATTCGAACAAACTGATACATCTCACCGCCATCTTTTAAATCCCCGACTTTTACCGGCTCTAAATGTTCGCTCCATGCTTTCATTCCACCCTTAAGATAGGATACAGAATGACCTGCTTCAGATAGCATTTCGGATACCATGACGGATGAACCTTCTTTTGCACAAACGACCAGCACTTCTTTATCAGAAGGAATTTTCTCCAAGATATCTTCTACGCCATCTAAAAGATCGAAATACGGTATATTTAAATGGTCAAAGTCATGTCCTTCAATCTTCCAATCGTTAAAATCATTTTCATTACGCACATCCAAAATAAATAAAGGTTCTTTGTTAAAGATTTTTTGTGTGACTTCTTTTGCGGTAAGTGCTTGAACGGCCATGTTTCATTTCCTCCCCTATCAAATCTTATTAAGCAGAACTTAAAATGTTAAAGATACATCTGCATCTTTAGCAAAATCTAAAAAGGTAACAGCCCCGCCTACTTCGATTTCCTTCTATAAAATCATCTTTTGTTAAACCCATAACGTCCATCGTCATATGACAACCAATAAATGTAACTCCCATTTCTTGTGCCATTTCAATCAATTCAGGAATAGAAGGCACATTTGCTTTCTTACAACCTTCTGCGACATGTTCTTTTCCTTGTCGCAATATTACAGACTTTATAAGCATCAAACAGACCGCCATTTGCCGCAATAATCGCTACTCTTGTACTTATCTGTTCATCATCCTTTTTATTTATTCTGTTTTACCTGTCCAATCCCGCATACCGGGAACAACATTAATAACCTTTTTAAAACCTTGTTTTTTCATAGTGCGGGCCGCCATTTCACTTCTTCTTCCCGAATGGCAGATAATATAAATTTCATCATTTTCGTTTAATTCGTTAGAGCGCTTTTCCACTTCACCAAGAGGGATATGCACAACTCCAGGGATATGAGCTTTTTCATACTCCTCTATCTCTCGTACATCTAAAATGTTAAGAGACTCGTCACTATCCACTTTCTGTTTGAAAGCTTCTAATGAAATCTCAGGAATTGAAGATGCATTTTCTGATGAATGCTCTCCTCCTTTTCGAAGAAAATGACGAAGTATTTCTCCCTCTGCTTCAGTACCTAGATATTCATGGCCTGTACTTTTTGCCCATGCTTCCAGATCTGCTGTGGAACCTTTATCTGTTGCTTGAATTTCCAATACTTCACCAGCTTTTAAATCCTTCATTCTCTTCTTCGTTTTTACGATAGGCATTGGACACGCCAAACCTTTAGCGTCTAGTACAATAGTTGCTTTCATCATTTTTTCCTCCTTTTTTCATATAGGGGTGGGGGTATATAAATATACAAAAAGTTTCTCACTAGAAGTTAATACCATGTATTCATGCCCCCTTTTATATTTGTGATGTTTTTAAATCCTTGTTTCTTCAATATTTTTACTTGCCTTTAAACTTCTCATTCCGCTTAGCAATGAGTAAATGAGTAGCATTAGATAAATAAGTTGACACTGCCTTCCTCAGCATCTGCCAAATAAGCTGCTACACCAGCATAGTCAATATCATCTAATAGTTCTTTTTCCTGTAAACCAAGAAGATCCATTGTCATCGTACAAGCTACGAGCTTTACCCCCTGTTCTTGAGCCATCTCAATCAACTGAGGCAAAGGAAGTGCATTATGCTTTTTCATCACATTTTTAATCATTTTAGGGCCCATACCTGCAAAGTTCATTTTAGATAAACCCATCTTATCAGCACCACGAGGCATCATCTTTCCAAACATTTTTTCAAGAAATCCTTTTTTCACTGGAATCAGCTCTTCTTTACGTAAAGCGTTTAATCCCCAAAAAGTATGGAAGATCGTCACTTCATGATCGTAGGCAGCTGCACCATTTGCAATAATATAGGCTGCCATTGCCTTATCATAATCCCCGCTAAATAAAACAATTGTTGTGCGTTTTGTTTGTTCTGTCATGTTTATTCCCCCAACTAATTACCCCTGTGGGTATATTAAAGTCAAAAATTTTTTTTTCGAAAGATGCTTTTATTCAACTCTTTAAATACCATAGGGGGTATAATATAACGCATATAAAAATTCGTCAACCTTAGGTTGATGAATTTTTATCGGCTCTTTACCAATAAGTCGACTGCTTCTTTTACTAAATTTTGTGTGTCTTCGCCTTTTTCTAAACTTTCACGAACACAATGTTCAAGGTTTGTGCTCACAATTAAACCCATCGCTCGATCGATCGCATTACGGGAAGCTGCTAATTGGGTCACAACCTCTCTACAATCTTTTCCTTGTTCCATCATAGTCAATACACCTTTAATTTGTCCTTCAATCCGTCGTAAGCGGTTTTTAATCTTTTGATCATACTCCATATATCAATGAAATCCTTTCTTTCATTTATTTTTACATTTACATGTTGCCAGTTCATAACTGTTTACATGGATACCTTTGCGCTTTAGAAAACGCACTCCTAAATTTAATTCCACCTGGTCACGAGCTATTATGTGTATTTTATCACGTGGAATCTCTAAATAAAAACGTTTTAGATACGCATATGGGATGTTTAAAATAATATTATCCGAAAAATTGGGTACATCGTTATAATGGCGAATATCTAATATTGTGATGTCCATAGCCTTTAATTTATCTTTATGGATACAAGAGATTCCGGTTATAGGATAATAACGTCTATACGTTGCAATGATAATCACAAAAATAAGCAGGAATGCAATAACTAAATAATTGATACTACTTACACCACCTTATTAACTCTTTGTTATTCACAAAACAATAATATACCCCCATAGGTATATAGTCAAGTGTGAAAGTTACTTTCTTTGAGCTGATAGATTCATTTCGATATCCGCGGATTGAAAAAATACTTACATTCGATAATGCCAATTCTGCTAAAAGGAACTCGAATAAAGCAATAAGCCGATTTAATTTTAAATCGGCTTTATTTATCAATTACTTAAAATTAGCACAAGACACGCTGCTTGGATATTAAATGGGGTTTCATTAGCATGGTACTGGTTCCCCATGTTTCATGCTGAATGTGACTTTAATTATTCTAGAATTCTGCAGAATATCTGTGCTAATCTTCCGCAGCCACTGCATCTGCTTTGGTTTCATGAACTGTACCAAATGGATGGTTAGGAGGAGCATAAATGGAGTAAAGTTTTAATGGCGTATTTCCTGTATTAATTACGTTGTGCCAAGTGCCGGCAGGGACAACAATGGCAGAATCATCATATACATTTCTTTGAAAGTTCAAATGATCTTTACTCTTTCCCATTTTGACGATCCCACGCCCCTGCTCAATCCGTAAGAACTGGTCAACGTTAGGATGGATTTCCAAACCAATGTCTTCTCCAATACCAAGACTCATCAAAGTCACTTGAAAATGCTTTCCTGTCCATAAAGCAGTACGGAACGTATTGTTTTGTTTTGTGGCTCTATTGATATTTACAACAAATGGTTTTGGTCCATAATCCTTCAAAAGAAGGTTTCTATCTTCATATGAAGAGCGCAAATCGGCACCTCTGTGTACGTTCTCCATCTCATTTGGAATAGTCCAATAAACAGATCTTCCGTCATTATACATCGGCACAGTCACATAATAATAACATTGAGGCGAAAAAGGGTTATAGTACATTTTTTGATCCCCGCAATTATAAATTTTTGTGATAGTATCCTATGCATTTATTAAGGGAGTGTGCTAAATCAAGAAAACTCATATTAAACACAAAAATGAATGTTCGATCACCGTTTGATTCATGGATGAATAATTTATCACCGACCTTGTAATCGTTTTCTGGATGTTGAATTTCACTAGCCTTTGTTAACAAGACATCGAATGACACCTTTATATGATGGATTATCAAAGGTCGACGATCCTAAATGGCTTTTGAACATTTACATAGCACAACAACAGAGTATACGGAATTCTGTTGTTTGTCCCCCCTATCCCAGCTCTTTTAGATTTATCTCTTTGGATGCGCCTTGATGGCCAGCTTTTCAGCAGCGTAGTATTTAGCGCCTCCTGAATCGTTATAGCATATTTCAACGCCGATAGACTTGCGGTTCCCAGTGCCGTTTGTACCGTCACCTGTATGTGGGCTCGCTTTTAGTAAACCAGTTTATATTCTTTTTGGGCACACAATAGAAGCAATTTTTCATATGAAAATTTCGTAATCTTACACCTCTTTAACTTGAAGGAGGATTTTTGCATATGTATTTTCATACCCGTCAACTACCATCTCATCCAGCATATATTCCTCATATGCATTTTCCCCTATTTGCATTCCATTTCTTTCAATGAACTCAATGATTCTCCGGTACGCCTCTTCAGTATTTCCGCCTATTTCATATCCAACTGCATACAGGCCTTTTGGCCGTACATGATAATTTATGTTCTCTGCCCCATCTTTTACTTTTATATAAAAGTAACTGTAATTGTAGAAGTCTTTTTCTAAGATTTGTTCCCGTGCAAAGATTCCGCCTATCGGATATCCTTCATCTAATTCATATTGCTGAACTTCATGAATGAGTTCTGAAATGGCTGCCACATATTTTCGTTCTGGTAAGTTTAATGTTTTTCGGCTTAACATGAATGTTTCTTCATTTAAATATTCAAAAGAAATTGAGGAAAAATCAGTCTCAAGTGCTTGTTCTGTAAGCGTCACTTTTGTTTGTAAGATCGTTTGCAACTGCTTAAGCTCATTTATTTTTTTATCAATCTCAATAGACTTTTCTTTTAGAACATGCAGGATCTTGTCTGGTGTTTTTCCTTTTATTAGACACTTTATTTCTTTTAATGGAACCCCAAGCTCTTTAAATAGACTGATGACTTGAAAAATCTCAAATTGATGATAGGAATAATATCTATACCCATTTTCTTTTTTTATTTCCGGCGAGAAAAGACCAATCTCATCATAATGAAATAAGGTTTGTTTTTTTACACGGCAGAGCTTCGAAAACTCCCCTGTTGTGAAATACTTCTTAACATCTTCGCTCATAAAAACCTCCTTGACTATACGGTAACCATATACCTTATGATTTGATTGTACTTGAAAAAAGCTTCAAGCGAAAAGGATAGGTAAAAAGGGTTCAATTGAGTAAAAGGGGAATTCAGATGAAAAAATCAATAAATGAGCAAAAAACGATATTCATTATACTATTAAGCAACATCTTCGTAGCATTTCTTGGTATCGGTTTAATCATTCCAGTTATGCCTTCTTTTATGAAAATCATGCATTTATCCGGCAGCACAATGGGTTATCTTGTTGCGGCTTTTGCCATTTCTCAGTTAATTACTTCACCTTTTGCAGGTAGGTGGGTTGACCGTTTCGGGAGAAAAAAAATGATTATTCTCGGGTTGCTTATATTCAGTTTATCTGAGTTGATTTTCGGATTAGGGACCCATGTTTCAATATTTTATTTCTCGAGGATATTGGGTGGTGTAAGTGCGGCTTTTATCATGCCCGCGGTAACAGCATATGTAGCTGATATTACAACCCTAAAGGAAAGGTCAAAGGCTATGGGGTATGTTTCTGCTGCAATTAGCACCGGCTTTATTATTGGACCTGGTGCGGGAGGATTTATTGCCGGCTTTGGCATCCGCATGCCGTTTTTCTTCGCCTCCGCCATCGCGTTAATAGCAGCTGTCACTTCCGTTTTTATACTAAAAGAGTCATTGTCGATAGAAGAACGCCATCAACTCTCATCTCATACAAAGGAATCAAATTTCATTAAAGACTTGAAGAGATCCATTCACCCTGTCTATTTCATTGCATTTATTATCGTCTTTGTAATGGCTTTTGGTTTATCAGCTTATGAAACGGTATTCAGCTTGTTTTCTAATCATAAATTTGGCTTCACACCAAAAGATATTGCAGCCATTATTACGATTAGCTCCATTGTTGCGGTAGTTATTCAAGTTTTACTATTCGGGAAATTGGTCAACAAACTTGGAGAGAAAAGAATGATTCAGCTGTGCTTAATAACCGGTGCGATCTTGGCTTTCGTGTCTACTGTTATGTCAGGATTTTTAACTGTTTTGCTTGTAACTTGTTTTATTTTTCTGGCGTTCGATTTGCTACGTCCGGCCTTAACCGCTCATTTATCCAATATGGCCAGTAACCAGCAGGGTTTCGTAGCAGGCATGAACTCCACATACACCAGCCTGGGAAATATATTTGGACCTGCTCTAGGCGGTATACTATTTGATCTTAACATTCATTATCCTTTCCTTTTTGCAGGTTTCGTTATGATTGTCGGCCTTGGTCTTACAATGGTTTGGAAAGAAAAAAAGAATGATGCTGCAGCTTTGAATTAATTCATTTTCTATAAAGTCAAGTCATTTGGATGCAGGGAATGCCCCTGGTTAGGCACAATAAGAAAAGGTACTTAATATGATAGGCTACATGTTGCTTGACGTGAATATAGTTTAAGCTGAGTTTTAGCAATATCAGGATACCGGGATAAGAAAAAAGGAGAATGTAGTATGAGTATAAAAATAAAAGGAGTAACTGATGATAATCGTGCTGCAATTCTTGATCTACATGTCAGCCAGAATCAATTATCATATATTGAATCTACAAAAATATGTTTAGAGGATGCAAACGAATGTCACTATTATAAACCTGTCGGGCTTTACTATGAAGGAGATCTAGTCGGTTTTGCAATGTATGGATTGTTTCCCGAGTATGATGAAGATAATAAAAACGGACGAGTCTGGCTTGACCGATTTTTTATTGACGAACGCTATCAGGGAAAAGGATTAGGGAAGAAAATGCTTAAAGCCCTCATTCAGCACCTTGCTGAGCTATATAAATGCAAAAGAATTTATTTAAGTATATTTGAAAATAATATTCATGCTATACGCCTTTATCAAAGGTTTGGTTTTCAATTTAATGGTGAACTCGACTTTAATGGTGAGAAGGTAATGGTAAAAGAGCTATAGATATCCAAGCCTCCTTGTTTGCTGAGAAACGTTTGAACTTCGATAATGATTACCTACTTAAACTGCAAGTTAAAAAAGCCTGGATGAAAATTTCATCTCAGGCTTTAAGCATCTTATTAGTCAAAATCTCATGTGTTTTATCCAGATGTTATTCTTTTTTCCAGACAATTTCTAAATAATTAATATGCCGGCCAACTGTTTTGTACACTTTAAAAATATACCCATCGGCTTCTATAACGGACCCAACTGCAGCGTCTATTTGTTGAGTCATAAACCAGCCGCCTATTGTATCCACTTCGTCACTTGCTAACGTCGTTCCCAATAAATCATTTACATCTTCAATGAGCACTTTCGAATCTAAGATATAGTGATTATCATTTACTTTTCTAATATTAGGCACTTCATCTTTATCAAATTCATCTCTGATTTCCCCGACAATTTCTTCAAGAATATCTTCAGCAGTGACTAAACCTGAAGTTCCGCCATATTCATCCACAAGAATAGCGATATGTGTTCGCTCTTTTTGCATTTTTACCAATAAATCATGAATTGGAACGGATTCAATAACATGGATAACAGGGTTGATATGATTTTCTAACTTGAAATCCTCTTTTATCTTCTGGTCTGTGTCAATATAAGCTGACAAGAATTCTTTAGCATTGATAAAACCAATGATTGAATCTTTATCTCCATTTAGGACTGGGTACCTTGTATAACTCTCTGTCTTAATGGTCTTAACAATAGTTTCATAAGAATCCTCACTAGAAATCGCTACGATCTCTCTTCTCGGAATCATAATTTCTTTGGCGATTCTTTCATCAAATTCAAAAATATTATTTACATATTTCAACTCATTTTGATTGATTTCACCGCTCTTATAGCTTTCAGACAGTAAGATGCGCAGTTCTTCTTCAGAATGAGCAAGTTCATGTTCTGATGCAGGTTTCAAACCGAAGAGTCCTACTATAAACCGGGCTGAACCATTTAAAAACCATATAAAAGGGAACAGGATGCGGTAAAACCAAATAATTGGCTTTGCAGTCAAAAGAGTGATGGTTTCCGCTTTTTGGATAGCGAGTGTTTTAGGAGCAAGTTCTCCAACTACAACGTGCAAAAAAGTCGCCATCACAAAAGCAATCACTAAGATCAATACATGTGAGACTGTTTCACTTACATGAAAATGAGCAAATAAGGGGTGCAAAATCACTTCAAAAGTCGATTCTCCAACCCAGCCAATTCCCAACGCTGTAACCGTGATCCCTAATTGACAAGCTGACAAATATTCGTCCAAATGAGTAATGACCTTTTTGGCTGATACGGCACCTTTTTTTCCCTCTAATATGAGTTGGTCAATTTTTGATGACCTGATCTTTACTATCGCAAATTCAGTCGCAACAAAAAATGCTGTTAAGACAATTAAAATAGTAAAGATTATAAGGTTAATGGTTGTCAATGATTTGCCTTACCTAGTAAGGCGTACACCTCCGATATAAATATTTATTTTTATAACCCGTTTTTTCTGAATAAACAAAAAACAGCATATATAACATTATAAGTTCAAAAGAACCTAAAATCAACTCTGAATGATGTAAATAATCATCTTTTTCCGTATGGAGAGTGGTTCCCGTAGTATTCAACTAGCGATTGGTGACGTTTTAAGACTTAAAATAGAAAGCAAAATAAAAACACACCTGAATTTTCTGGTGTGTTTCAATAATATCCAACCGTCTTGATTTATTTAATGTCTTTATTAAGGTTTTCTTTTAAAATTTGAATCAATTCCGCCTGTTGCTTTATATTTTTGCGGCCATTTCTATTAATTGCAGCAAGTTCACAGACAATTCCAGCTGAAATGAAAAACAATAAACCTTCAAACATTTTAAATCCCCCACCGTCTAAGTGATAGTCAAATTTGTTTTTTCTTTTTGTAATACCTGCTTATAATCTTCCTTACGCTGATATATGTTATTTAAAATGAGTCCAATAATGACAAACAGTGTTCCTACTATATCAAATGCAGTTATGTTATATCCTTTGATCACCATGATTAACAATGTAGTAATGGGGACAAAGTTAATAAATAAAATCCCGTTAATGGATGATAGGATTTTAATGCCATAGTTCCAACTAAGGAGGGCTATGATACCTGGTAAAGTAATCATAAATAAAAAATCATACTTAATTGCTGCAATCACTTTAATACTCGGTACCGACACGTAACCTTGCGCGGTAAGTATAGCTGTCATGATTCCTGTTATAGCTGTGCCGAATAAACATGTCAAAGTTGAATAACGAAGTGTGGACCACTCTCGGAATATCTGTCCCCCCATTGTGTAGACAACCCACCCTAAAACACCAATGAATATAAAGAGTAGCGAGAATAGATGATCCCCCAATAAAAAAAAGAAACTTATATTACCTTTGGTTATGACCATCGAAGCCCCCAAAAAGGCAATCAATATACTGATCATTGTGTATTTTTTAGGTTTCACATGTTTATATCCCCATAGAATAACAATTGAAAGCATTGGCATGAGTGCCTCGGCAATGGATGCTGTCATAATTCCAGACTTCCCCATCAACCTTTGACCTAAAAAAATAAGAACATTGTATACAGTAAACGCCATCACCCCAAATAAAATGATCCATTTTGCTTTACCCTCTAAATGAAATGATTTTTTTCCTTCTCTCACCAATAATAAAATCACTAACATAATCGTTACCACACCGTAGCGAATAAATGAAAAATAAAACGGATCAATAAATTCTAATGCATGATCTGCAACTGGAAACATCGCGCCCCAAGACATACTTGCTACTAAACATGTAAGGGCACCAATGAATAATTGACTTTTTTTCATTGAATTCCCCTCCTTTTCTTTAAAATTACAATGAGAATTATAAAAAGAAGTAAGCATCAAGTAAAATGAACAAAAGTGATGAAAAACATCATTGATAATGATACTTTAATGAAGGGGGGATCTTCATGGAACTGCGAGACTTACAAATTTTCAAATGCGTAGCCCATCACAAGAGTATTACCGGTGCTGCAAAAGAGTTAAATTATGTACAATCTAATGTAACTGCGCGGATTAAGCAATTAGAGAATGAGCTCAAAACACCTCTTTTCAATCGCCATAAAAAAGGGGTTTCACTAAGTCCAGAGGGCCGAAAAATGATTGAATACGTTAACAAAATTTTGAAAGATGTTGAAGAACTGGAGCAAGTCTTTCTAGATACTGATATACCGTCTGGAATATTAAAAATCGGTACAGTGGAAACAGTGAGGATACTGCCGACCATTATAGCTTCCTATTATAAAAAGTATCCTAATGTGGATTTATCATTGCAGGCTGGTCTAACAGAGGGACTTATTAAAAAGGTCATGAATCACGAATTAGACGGAGCTTTTATTTCAGGCCCTTTGAAACATTCTATTCTGGAACAGTATGATGTTTATACTGAAAGACTTACTCTTGTAACCAGTAACAAAACGTTTAATATAGAGGATTTTTCAACGACTCCGATTCTTGTTTTTAATCAGGGGTGCGGGTATCGGTCTAGGCTTGAACAATGGCTCAAAGATGAAGGTGTGCTCCCAAACAGAATGATGGAATTTAACATCCTGGAGACAATCTTAAATAGTGTTGCACTTGGACTCGGTATAACAGTGGTACCGGAATCTGCTGTTATGCATCTTGCTGCACAAGGTAAGGTTTATTGTCACCCATTACCTGAGAAAGACAGCTGTATCTCAACAATCTTTATACGCCATAAAGATGCGTACCTGACAAATTCAATGCGCAGCCTCCTTAAGACCATTGTTGAACATAAAAATATGAGTATGTCTTAAAGTGCTTTTTCTCTTTCTATGTTAACTTCTTAAATAAAAGAGAAAGCGCATCTCCACTTCGCTACCCTTATTCACGCAAAAAATAGAGCAGTAAACATGTGAGTTACTGCTCTGCTTCGTTTATTCACCGTTCATTTGTTTTACAATGTATTCAGCATCATTTCCTACGCCTTGAAGCAATGCTGAACCTCGCTTATGCTGCCAAGGCAAACCTATAAAGTATAATCCTTCTACAGGTGAAACACCTCTATGATGTATGATTCGACCTTCTTGATCCAAAACACCTTTTATATTTATCCAACATAAGGGATTCCTGAAACCAGTAGCCCAAATAATATTGTTTACTTCTAATGTAGATGAATCTTTAAAAATGATTTCATTTTGCTTTGCGGCAATGACTCTTTTTTTTAAGATGATCTCCTTCTGTTTTATTGCATGTTTTAATTCATGCCCAAATACTGGATCACCTTTCTTTTGAATGAATTTGCCTACTACTGATGTATGACTTGCATGTAAAACTCCTAATTTATCAAACCACCAAAAGATGCTTCTTTTTCCGATCATTAAAGGGAAATAAACTAGTTTATTACTACAGGCTAAATATGTAACTCTTTCTTTGGATAATTCAACAGCTATTTGAGCACCACTATTCCCACCACCAACTACTAGTACATTTCCATATGCCAATTGTTTTGAATTCTTATATTGTGATGAGTGTAGTTGATTAATATTATCGGATAAATCCTTTGATATTGATGGAATATTAGGGGTATGAAAAGGCCCTGTAGCAATGACAAGATTCTTCGTTTGATATTCTTCCCGATTTGTTTTTATTAAGAAATAATTCTTTATTTTTAGGACACTTATTACTTCTGTCCGTAATTGGATTGGAATTTCAAATTTTTTAACATACTTCTTTAGATAAGCAACAATTTCATTTTTTGAAGGAAATCCATGTTTTTCTCCTTCAAGATGCATTCCAGGCAAAGAGCTATACATTCGAGAAGTAAATAAAACTAATGAGTCATACCGATCTTTCCAGCTCTCCCCCACCTCATGACTTTTATCCAAAATGATAAACTTTTGATCGGACTGCTTAAGATAATATCCTATTGAGATCCCTGCTTGACCAGCCCCGATTACTATAGTGTCGTACACATTATCACCCCGCCAATTTCAAATTGTCAGTAGACAGAATCTGCAAAATCCTAGTTGATCTCCTCACTATAAAGTTAGATAAAAAATTTAATGGTGATGGTGGTCACGCTGCTTCTCCATTTTGGGCTGACAAAGGATCGCATTGTCGTGATTATGCGCTTCGGTTTCCATTTGAATGGTTACGTGCGTAATGCCTTTATGCTCAAGTTCATGTTCAATTTCGCGTAAAATATTTTCACTTTCTGAAATGGTCAGTTGATCGTCAACAACTGCGTGGCAAGAAAGAGCATTCAATCCGCTTGTGATAGACCATATGTGTAAATCATGAATGTTTTGAATTCCCTCTATCCCTTCAATTGTACGAATGATATCAGAGACATCGATATTTTCTGGAGTTCCTTCCATTAAGATGTGAATGGAATCTTTAGTCACATTGTAACCGCTTCTTAGAACAAGAATAGCCACAATGATACTAGCCAATGGATCTGCCCAGCCCCATCCAAAGAAGATGATAAGTATGGCAGCTAAAATGGCACCTACAGAGCCGAGCATATCGCTTATTACATGTAAATAAGCTCCTCTTATATTCAGATTATTCTTTGTATCTCCGCCACTCATCATAATCCAAGCGACCAATAGATTCACAACTAACCCGATGATACTAATTGTAAGCATGCCGGTTGTTGCTACTTTTGGTGGATTAGAGAAGCGTTCGATTGCTTCATAAATGATATAAAGAGAAATAAGAATTAAGGCAGCACCGTTTATCACAGCTGCAAGAATCTCAAATCGTTTATAGCCGAATGTCTTATTGTGATTTGCCTTTTTTTCAGCTAATGTAAAAGCAATCAGGGCAACCATTAATGAAATTGAATCACTCAGCATATGGCCTGCATCAGATAAAAGCGCCAGACTATTTGTTAAAAATCCACCTATAGCTTCTATTATCATATAACCTGTAATCATGATAAAAGAGATCAATAAAACCTTTTTATTTGCTCCTTCATTATGATTGTGACTATGATTGTGACCCATAAAAAACTCCTCCTTACCTAAAGTTTTTAATACATATGTATTTATTATTTCAAATCTGTTATGAAGCATTCTAACATGATGCAAATAATATTTATATATGAGCATGTGTTCATATATAAATATATCTGCTCTTTACTGAAATGTCAAAATATTTTTTATAGAAATCAACAATACCTCTTTAATTATTCTCTTATAAACATAAAAAAGCGGAGCAAACACATGGTTTGCTCCGCTACCCTAGTTTCTCTATCCTTTTCTTCAATCAAGCATTTGAGGGTAGTATTCAACTACAATTTACCTGTTAAAAATTGGGCCTCACCAAGTCCAAAACTCCAGTCAGCATTATCATTTTCAACAATAGATACAATTAAATCAGTTGATGCGATACCACACTCAGATTCCAGTCTTTCAGCTAACAGCCTGTAAAATTTTTGTTTCTTCTCTTCCGGTCGGGATTTACTTGTAACTGAAAGAACAACAAGATTTTTAGTTCGGTTAAATCCTAACCCAGTATCCTCAATAATCATATGATTTTCTGGATGTTCATGAACAATTTGATAACGGTCTTGTTGAGGCACATCAAAAGCCTCTACTATAACATTGTGAGCGACATCTAAAAGTTTTTTCAAACTTGATTGATCTCGCCCTTCTATTAAGTCAAAACGAAGTAATGGCATAAAATCCCCTCCTTCTACTACAACAGTCTTTTTAATTTCATTCGTTAATGTGTCAGCTATTTCCAAGCAGCTGCTACATTTAGAATAAAGTAATTTCCCAATAACCCCTTCATTCTGGTGTTAGTCAAGCCTATGTTATGATGTGTATTTCCATAGGCAATATACAGAATCAACTTCGAGTAAATTAACCATTTTTTGAAATAGCCTTATCACTTACTTTAGAAATCATTTATTCTTCTAAGCTTTAGTTTACATGAAGCTCTGCTATCATATATAATTCAAAATTAAGATGGAAGACATCTCAAAATCAGATATTAACTATGGAGGACTAGATGAATATTCAGTTGTTACAGGTTTTTCTCACTACTGCTCGTGAAGGCAGTATTTCCAAAGCTGCTCAGACTTTAAATTATGCACAATCGAACGTAACGAATAAGATACAACAACTAGAAAACGATTTACAGACAAAATTATTCTATCGCCATAGTCGAGGAATCACACTTACTCCCCCAGGGCAAATTCTTGTTTCTTACTCAGAGAAAATTCTACATACTATTGAAGAAGCTAGAGCAGCCATGGGCGAATCATCCGCGCCTTCTGGGCCACTGCGTATAGGATCAATGGAAACAACAGCTGCAGTTTGGCTTCCTCAACTCCTTGCACATTATAATAACCTCTATCCAAATGTTGATTTGAACCTAGTAACCGGCCCTACGGAACAACAAATACAAGCAGTTTTACATTATGAGTTAAACGGCGCTTTTATTTCAGGGCCTATTGAACACCCTGATTTAGTTCAAGAAAAGGTATTGGATGAAGAGATGGTTCTTGTTACAAGCGCTTCACACCCTGTGATTTCTTCCATTCAGGATGTTCAAACACAAACAATGCTTGTATTCCGTAAAGGATGCTCTTACAGAGCAAAGCTCAATCATATCCTCCAAGAAGAAGGTTTATTACCTATAAAATTAATGGAATTTGGCATACTTGAAGCGATCATTGGCTGTGTAAGCGCCGGCTTGGGGATTTCACTGCTGCCTCGTTCAATCATTGCTTCGCATGAAAAAGAAGGCCGCATTCGCAGCCACACTATCTCTGACAAATATTCTTTCGTATCAACCATGTTTATAAGGCGGAAAGACACTTTAATTACCCCTGCTTTATCTGCTTTTTTAACGCATATGAGGGATCATTTTCAGGTAAAGAGGCCAGATCAATCGTAAATAAATGGATGGAAGGCAGGCTTCGCCTCAAAATACCTCTGATCAGTTGTCTGATATAAAAATATAGGCGCATCTCATTGTTTGTATAGAGCAAAAAAGCAAACTTCGGTATGTAGTTTGCTTTTTCTTCGTGATTTTGCACTCTGAATTGTGAAACCTAGTCGATATTAGAATGTAGATTTTCCTCATTCAAAGAATTTTGAACGAAGATCATTGCCCTAGACACTTGGTTGCGTCTTGAAGTTAAAGGCTGACTATTTCCTAAAGAGTCAATCGCTCTCACAACTATTAAATATTCACCTACAGATTTCGGGTGACAACGGAAAGATTGATATTTTCGGTTGGACAGGGGCAGAACATCCAATTGTAACAGTTGAAGTATCCACTGATGGAGGAGATCCTGCAGATCTGAGTGATATTGCTGTTGATTGATCAACTTGTTTTTGTTCGGAATATACTCAGTATATAGCCGCATATTCCCCCTGTAATAGCTGGAATGAGCCACCCCAGCCCTATGTTATACATAGGAAGAATCTGAGTGAAAATATGATTCACAACTTCAATTTTTATTCCCGCCTCCTTCAAACCGTCAAATAAGCTGATGATGAATGCGAATAATAAACTGCCTTGATACACTTCTGTCTTCCCTTTAAATACAGAATGCAAAAACGTTAAAAATATTAAGGAAATCGCGATAGGATACATCGTCAGTAAGACAGGCATTGACACCTTAATAAGCTGGGTTAATCCTATATTTGCGACAAGCGTACTAAACACTGATAAAACGACAGCAATTTTTTTATAAGAAATGTTCGGGAATAGTTCATGAAAAAATGAAGAACACGCAGTGATCAGTCCGACACTTGTCGTCAGACACGCCACTGTAATCATTAAGCCCAATAAGATTGAACCATAAGAACCAAAATAATAGGATGAAACCTTAGCCAAAACCTCTGCTCCATTTTCTAAAATCCCTAGTTCTTCAACGCTGGAAGCCCCCATATAGGAAAGAGCTGTATACATAACTGCTAAGAGTACAGCTGCAATCGCGGCTGCTTTTGCACAAACACCCATCAGCTGTTTTTTGGTAGAAGCTCCTTGTTCTTTCAATGCATTCACGATGATAATTCCAAAAACAAATGCTACAAGGGCATCCAGAGTGAGGTATCCTTCCTGAAATCCTTTAAAAAACGCTTGTGATGTGTACCCTTTTGATGGTGCTTGAATGGTTCCAATTGGGCGAATAAGAGCTACCACTACAAGCAATCCGATAAATGTCAGCTTAATTGGCGTCAAAAATTTACCAACTATATCAATGATTTTTGAAGGATTGAGTGATAACAAGCATGCCAATGCGAAAAATAATATTGTAAATATGATCAATGAGACAGGGCTTGCATCATTTGATAAAAAAGGTTTTACCCCAATTTCAAACGATACGTTTCCTGATCTCGGGATAGCGAAAAAAGGCCCGATTGCCAAATAGAGAATCGTCGTAAATACAATGCCAAACACCGGGTGAACACGGCTGGCTAACGACTGTAAGTTTTGTTTACCCGAAAAAACAAATGCTGTTATAGCCAGTAATGGCAATCCAACTCCGGTCACTAAGAAACCTGCATTAGCGATCCATACATTTTTTCCAGCCATTTGACCAAGCATAGGCGGAAAAATGAGGTTTCCTGCTCCAAAAAACAATGCAAATAGCATTAATCCTATAATGATGATATAGGAAGCAGACACTTTTTTTGACATTATATATCCTCCGATTAAAGTAGACACTTCTTGAATAGCCAGGAAACATTACAGATGCTATTTGCACTGGCACAGTGTTGATTCCAAAATAAGCTTGTGTCAGTTTTATATATTTTTATCAAGTTTAATAAAAGCATGATTTGATAGTTTCCGATATCGGTTAAAAAACCAATTGCACCAAAACCATATAAACAACGGTTCCCCCCGCTATGGAAAGAAGCATATTTTTCTTCCACAAGTGAAGCAGTACAACTGCAGCTGCTCCAACTAATTCAGGAATGCCATGACTTCCAGAAAGCAGACTCACATCTTTTAAACAATAAATGACCAAAAGCCCGATTACCGCTGATGGCAGCACTTTACCAAGATACTGTACATATTTCGGTGTCGGTTTGCCAGACGGGAAAATCATGAATGGAAGGAACCGTGTCAGCATTGTTCCTAGCACGACCATTGCAATGGTGATCATTTGCTGCGTCATAGTCATCGTCATACGGAAACCTCAGCTTTCTCCAATGGTTTTCTCAGAACAGTCAGTACCCCTAAAATGGCGAGCATAGCAGGAATAATAAATTGGTTTCCGCCAAAAAGGATAAGACAGGCTACTGAAAGTCCAAGTCCTGAGAGAGCACTGTAATGCTTTTTCTCTTTCATCCATTGTTCTATGAATATCACAATAAACAGAGCAGTCATCACAAAATCAAGCCCTTCGGTATTAAACTTCACGTACGACCCAAAAATACCTCCTATCGCTGCCCCCGCGACCCAATATAAATGATTAAGCAGTGTCACAAAAAACATAAACCAGCCCTTGTCAACATTCGCCGGAACATTAGCGGTATAATTGATAGAAAATGACTCATCGCACATTCCGAAAATCAGATAAAGCTTTTTCTTTCCAGTCCCCCTGTACTTATCCAACATGGAAATTCCATAAAACAAATGCCGGGCATTGACCATTAACGTCAAAAAAAGAGCATTCATAGGGTTGAACGCACCAAGTAAAAAATTCGCTGCAACAAACTCCATTGAGCCCGCAAATATCATAAAACTCATGATGATTGGATAGATTGCGCTAAATCCCAAAGAATGCATAAAGATTCCATAAGCTATCCCCAAAAATAAAAACCCCGCAAAAATCGGAATGGTATATGGGAATGCAGAACGAAATGCAGCCCATATTTGACTTCTCTTATTCATATGAGTGTTTATAGCAGGAGAGCTTAAATGTAACGATTCTTTATTTTTATTCAAATCAACAACCTCCTACATTTCATCAATTGGCACACTGACAGTTCTTTTTTCTGTACTCATGACTATGCTTGTGTCAACTCCACTAATAGCAGGATTCTGCATTAATGAATCAATGATAAAATTCCGATAACTCTCCATGTCCTTCGCCACAATCTTAAGCATATAGTCATGGCTTCCTGTAAGTGTGTAGCATTCTTGAACCTGTGGGAATTTGTTTATATCCTCTAAAAATGAATGAATTGTCTCCCTATTTAAGGGTGATAAGTTGATGAGAGCTAGTGCTGTGACTTCGATTCCAAGTTTTTTCTCATCAACAATAGTCGTAAACTTTTTAATTATACCTGCTTCTACTAGGTTCTTTGTTCTTGCAAGGCAAGCTGATGGTGAAAGCCCAATTTTCTTAGATAAATTTAAATTTGATATTGAAGCATCTTCCTGCAATTCTCTTAAGATGGCCTTATCAGTTTCGTCAAGCATAATACCCATTTCACAACCCCCAATACCCTTAACAGAATTATATTTCATCCAATTTAAATAATAACGAATTTTTATTCGATAATCAAATATTATTTAAATTTAAATCCCTTTAAAATATTATTCACAGAATAAAATTATCCCCGTGATTAACTCATAATGAAATTAACTTACATCAGAAAGAAGTCATGGGAGAGTTATGTACTTGTGTGACTTGATACCAACATCATAAGAAACTTATCAGAAGCCAAAAAGTTATTGCGGTCTCACCGAAAATTGAATTTGCGGTGCCCATTGCCTTTTTCCGCGAACGAAAATTGTTAAAATTCGCAAAACAGAAAGTCTACTCTATTATTATTTTAAATTCGTCCTTTAGTTCCTCTTGAGCCTCTTGTAAAACTTCTAATACATCGTCAGCGTATGAACCTAAAAATGTATGAACTCAAAATTTTTCAAGACTAAAGTGAGCGGCAAATCCACCCACCCTGTCAGGCAATCCCATAAAGATTTATCTTTTAAAACATCATGTAAAACTTCTATATTTTCAAAGTCTTTTCCATCTATCATTATTTTTCTCATTAGAAACTATGCCCTCCATTATTTTATCTTAACAAACGTTTACTATGTAACAGCTGTTTGTCCAAATGAGGCTGAAAACAAATAAAAAACACCGATAGGATGAAACTATTGGTGTTTGCAAGACATCTTCATGCCCGGTAGGCATAAATAATGCTAAACTTTGTTTTGAAAAGCTATCATATCAAATTTTTATGTTACAGCTTTTACTATCGTTTAATCTAATTGAGGAGTAAAACAAGATATGTTTGAAAATCACATATCCCCAAAAAATTAAAAACTAATCGGCAGTTCTTCGAGTGCTCTCATCAGAAAATTCCCTTTCCATTTCATTTGTTTCTTTTCGCCTTTTAACTGTATATTTGGACAGCGGCGTAATAAGGTGGAAATCGCAATCTTTGCTTCTAAGCGGGCTAGCTGTGCACCAAGACAAAAATGATTGCCATGGCCAAAAGCAATATGGCGGTTGTTCTTTCTTTCAATATCAAATATGTCGGCATTTGGAAATATCTTTTCATCACGGTTTGCTGATGCTAAAGAAATGATGATCACATCTTTCCGTTTAATCTCCTGCCCATGCAGTATAAACGGTTCAGCCGTCCAGCGAATTGTCGTTAGCTCAACAGGGCTGTGAAACCGCAATGCTTCTTCTATGGCTGAATTCATCAAGTCTGGCTGCTGGCGGAGCTTTTCAAATTGATCACCGTGACACATCAGAGCATATGTCATATTGGTGATTAAGTTTACGGTTGTTTCATGACCTGCAACGATAAGCAGCATAATCATCGAGTACAATTCTTCTGTACTTAATTGTGTGCCTTCACTTTCCGCTTGAATTAATGCACTGATTAAATCTCCTGCAGGTTCTCTCCTTTTTTTGTGAACTAAGGATTCCAGATATTCAACAAATTCCCCTAACAAATGGTCATTCTCCTGAAGTCTTTCAGGGGCATCTGAAAAATCAATAATTGCTTGCGACCACACTCTGAATTTTTGACGATCTTCCAAGGGAATGCCGAGCATTTCACTTATCACGATAATCGGCAATGGAAACGCATAATCGTCTACTAGGTTCATGAATTTGTTGGGCTGCACTTTATCCAATAAAGAATCTGCGATATGCTGGATTTTGTCTTCCAAATGCAAAATCATCCGATGCGTAAATGCTTTTTGAACAAGAGTTCGCAAGCGGTTATGATCAGGGGGATCTGAATTAAGCATATGTTTTGTTAAAGACTCTTCATTCTTCAATAGAGCAGGACGTTTTTCTTTTGCGGTAAATACATTTTCATAGTTTTTCTTTAATTTTTCATTCTTTAATAAATGTATTGCATCATCATATCTCGATATGAGCCAGCCTTTCCCCAGAGCTCCTAAAGATAATGGGTAGAGAGGCTGTGATTTTCGCAATTCTTTATAAAATTCATACGCTTCATCTTTAAATGCTCTCGAAGACAATTGACTTTCCGTCAAAATGGTTACACTCTTTTTTTCTTTTGAAGACATTCATTCGACCTCCATCTTTATGAAAGGTTATGATAATCTTTAAATATAAAATCAGGACGATTTGTAAAATGATCCATTGAGATCAGTATTCATGATAAGGGCCAAAATGCCGTCCCCGCATTTTGAAATAAAAGATATGAGACAGTCATTAATCATTTTGCTGCCTAAACTCTTTCCCTGATAAAATGGCGAAACTCCTAATACTTCTAAATACCATGCCGGCTCTTTTAAGGAATTGTAAGATTTTTTAGCCTCATTAGTCACCGTCAACATGTTCAATACTGAAAATCCCCCCATTTTGATTAATGTTATTCCACCTGCTGCTATATAATCGATCAAGTTAATGTCGGGTTTATCACGATGTTTTAATAGAGCGACAACAACCATTTCACCATGCTGAATGCCAACAAAAAAGAAATGCTTTTTAAAATATGCTCTTGTTAGTACTTTATGCATTTCAAAAATAAATGAATGATCTTTTTTTAGCGTTTGACGAGTAAATCCATAAAAGGATATTGATTGAAAGATTCATGGAATAGCCTTGCCACTTTGCTTCATTCATCTGCCCTTGCTTGTCGATAAAGAAACGTTGATACATCTCCTTTGAGCAAATAAAGCAGGAAATCGAATTAAAGCGCCCTTCCTATCGGAAAGGCGCCTGCCGCTTACTGTGCCAAAACGTTTTTCATCAGTGAGTTTTTATAAAATCATTTATTAATTGATCAGTTGTCAATATTGTGGCAAATTCATCATGCAATGTAGCTAGAGATATATTATGAATAGTCGCCGCATCATAATATGTATCATTTTGGTCTCTCATTCCGAAGGCTGCTGTTGCATCTGAAATCAGGTATGTATCAAACCCTAAATTACCACTCATTCTTGTGGTGGTTGATACGCAGTGAGGCGTGGTTAAACCAGTTATGACTACAGTGGTTATTTCATTTAATTTTAAGAATTCTTCTAAATTCGTACCAATAAAGCTGCTATTTACTGTCTTGGTTATAATGACTTCTTCATCCATAGGCTTAACTATTTCCTTTATCGCAAACCCTTCATTCTTTGGATGGAATAAAGAATGAGGTTTATCAGAAGTGTGTTGTATGTATATGACTGTCCATCCTTTTTCTCTCCATAATTTTAGTATTTTACTAATATTTTCTTCCGCCTTTACGTTATTCCGTTCCCCCCATTTTTTATCATCGAAGGCTTTTTGTACATCCACAATGATTAAAGCTTTTTTCTTTTCTTCCACAAGATACCCTCCTATGTAGAATTTCTATTTATTACTACATTCTAAATACAAATTTTACTTTTGTACAATTGTTTAATGATGAATTTCGAATGAGCGCCTTCTTTATTGAAAAATGCGTTCTAAACTGCAACTGTGCCCAAGCCGTTAACCTTCAATAATCTAATCTGAGAATCACTGGCTCTGCAGAGAATGATAAAAAGCACTCTAATAACGAGTGCCGAAATGAAAAACTATTGATTTAGAAGCCATTTGATACGCTCAGCTGAAAAGATGTAGTGGAGTATTATTAGACATAAAAAGACAATACCAACTAGTTTTAAATGACTAAAATAAAACGCTGCAACAGCCATTGCAAAGATCAATAATTCAATAACTAACCTTGTTACCCCGTTTACAGCTATTACAGTTTGTCCACTTCGACTAGGATCATTAGGTACTGCAAATACAGACCAGACAATCATAACTGCAAAAGGCAAAACCAAAGTTAAAACATATTTAAAATAACCATTAAAGCTTATCCAAGCAAACACCCCTAAGGAGATTAGTGCAGCCATTTCAAGGGTGAATCTTAAAAGTAAATTAGTCTGATTCAGTTTTTCCAACTCCTCTATAAAAAACACCCCCGCAGGAGATGCTCTTCTCTGCTTTATTTCAGCGTATAAAAACTTTTCTGTTCTTCCTCTTTAGATTCTATTGTAGTTTCGTCGAGATTACCTCTACTTTTGAAGAGATGATACCGACTGCTGCTGTTACCAATGCTCCGATTAATAGACCGATGATAAGTATAATGAAATATGACAACTTTTCCCCTCCTATCCAGTTAATTATCCAAATAATCAGGAAGTTGTCTACAATTTGCAGAATTTGTCGAACGAAGTAAAGATTATACCTGGGAGGCTTTACTCATTGTATGAATTACAGTAAATAAATTGCCTTCCCTTTTGAGAAGACGTTCCAACTCAGCTAGACTCTTCCAATAGGCTTCCTTTTGGCGCAGCTGCTTTTATTCAAAAATTGAGCAACACCTGAATGTTTCATTGGAATTTCTGAACCATCGATCGCTGCTGAATTTGTTGCAAATGCATACGTAGGAGTAGTCGAATGGTGGTTGAAAAATGAAATGCCTTCCCCACCTCGAGTGATGGCAGAAAAAGCGGGGGTTTTGTTAGAGAGGAATCTATAGATATGTGTATCGAAGATTTGACAGCATTAAAAATTATACTTACATCGTTGGGAATAGGCCAACAATAAAGCGGAAGAACGTTGTCATTTGAAGTGGTTTGGAATAAAAATGATTCGAATATGTTCTTATCATTGGTAAACGAACAAAAAAAGAACATGTTTTGAAAAAAGATAGATCAAAACATCTTCTTATATGTTGTCATAGCGTAACTTTTTTATAAAAAGGTTGATTACATTTTCGGGGCTTCCAAACCAAATTTTGCCCATTCTTCTTTTGCTGGACCATAAATACCTGGAACAGTTAACCCTGCTTGTCTCATAAGAACAGTCATTTGTCCCCGATGGTGATTTTGATGTTGAATTAAAAACATCAAAAGTGAACCGTTAGGCAATTGTTGTCCGATAAAGTTGATACGTTCTTGAAGTGTATGGTCAGTCCATTGGGTTTTTAATGCCTGTACAAATGCATTACTGGCTTGATGATAGCTGTCAGCTATAAACTGAGCCGAAGTTGGAACAGGATAATCTTCAGCTGGGGCATGGAACGTTAAGTCTGTGTTTGAGGTAATGATGCGAATGGCAGCAACAGTATGCCAAGCAATACGGCCTAGAGTCCAATTTTGTGAAGTTATTTCTTGTTTAAGTGATTCATCAGTCAGACTATTTAATAGTTTCTGTGTAGCATCTGCTTCGAACTCCCAAGATTTCAAAAAATGGTCTAAGGTTTGGAACACAAAAATCCTCCTTTACATTCTATTATTTTTTAATGTGCCTATAGGTTAATTATAATGCCTCGTTTCGTTAAAAAGAACAAAAATTTTGGACAAGAATAATCATAGTAAAATGCGTAGACATTCTTAAACATAACGATTTACGCATCTTTTTACAAACATGGTGACTCCTTGGTCTCCATTGTCAGCGAGAATCAAATATCATATGAAAACAATCCTATATTCTTATTACTTTACTGAGTAATAAATACCTTCCGTATACTTAGTGATGCCTTCATCGTAATCAGGATACTTATATGCAAGACTTTCTGATACAGCTTTTGAATACTTTCTAAATAATGCATAGCAAGTAAATAAAGACTTCCACATTTCCTGATACCCATTCACAGAATATGTAGACATGAGTTCCTCCCATTCTTTATTTGAAAGGTACCGTTTCATAAATTTATAGTTCTTCCCCATACTAAATGAATACCCTTTCTGAGATGCGATATGCCAGGCCATCATTCTCAATAAATTAGGACGTACAATTTCATTTAAATGGTCAATGGCAAAAAGGATTTCATTTCTTGCTAATCCTTTTACTACGTAAGTCGAAACCATCCAGAACTCATTACAGCAATCATCAAATTCCCTTGCAGTCGGCTTTTTCATCCAGTATTGGTGATCATTTGGGGTCACTTTATAGTTGATGAACGAATCCTTATCAAGCAATACCTTAACCAAACCATCGTTATTAGCAAAATAGTCTTCTGCTTCACGAATTGGAATAAGGGTTAGATCTAATTTGTTGCCATCCTCAAAAAGAATAATGTATGAAAACCAATTACCTAATTCGGGAGGAAAAAGCTCCATATCTTCTGGTTTTTGCATCATAATGCGCTTCCCAAAGATTTCGAGCCACTGATCATTTTCTTTAAAAGAATCTACATCAGTTACAAAATACGAGATGTCATAATCTTGGAAGTTGTCAGGAGGGATATTTCTGTTTGTACGCGACCCTTCCAAAGTGACCAATCGGATTCTCTCATCGTTCAAAGCAAAGTCCAAAAAAATGTCCATCATTTCCTGCTCACTTCGCATCGCATGTTCCTCCGTTTCAGCCTTAATATCTAACTGTAAAACCGAATATTGATCTGTACGTCTTATAGATTTTTTTACTCTTGAATGTGATGTATTCTTCTAAGCTTTATTTTACATGAAGTCCTTCTATATATCATTCAAAATTAAGATGCAAGACATCTCAAAATCAGATATCAACTATGAAGGACTACATGAATATTCAGTTTTTTGTAGAGCCGCCATGGGACGACACTCTTTGACACACTTTAATCTCCCCTGCTTTATCGACATGTTAACTGGTATGAGAGATTGACAAAAAGAAGGAAAACAATATATTTAAGCGAATACGAGTTTTTGAGTAAACTTAAAAATGACACTTTTTCAAAAATCATGTCTTAACGGGGGGATTCGGTATGAATGAATTTATGAAGAAGTTTTCCTTAACAAAACCGATTATTCAAGCTCCAATGGCCGGCGGTATTACAAAGCCCCGACTTGCATCTGCAGTTTCGAATCAAGGTGCTCTTGGCAGCTTAGCATCGGGGTATCTTACGCCAGACCTGCTAGAACAACAGATAAAAGAAATGTTTGAGCTGACAGACGCTCCTTTTCAAATTAATGTGTTTGTTCCGCTTGGTCTAGAAATGCCACCAGAAGATCAGGTTAAAAAGTGGAAAGAAAACATACCGTTAGCTAATCAAGTAAATCAATTCACATCTGTACAAGAAGAGTGGGATGACTTCTATCAAAAAATTGATCTAATTTTAAAATATAAGGTTAAGGCTTGCTCATTCACTTTTGATCTGCCGCCTGAAGACGCAGTAAAGGAGCTAAAAACCGCTGGATGCTGTTTAATAGGAACCGCTTCAACAGTAGAAGAAGCATTGTTAATGGAAGAACGGGGAATGGATATAGTAGTCCTTCAAGGAAGTGAAGCCGGTGGACATCGCGGAGCATTCTTACCTTCCAAAGGTGAATCTGCCGTAGGTTTAATGGCTCTGATTCCACAAGCAGCAGATGCACTGAGCGTACCTGTCATAGCTGCTGGGGGAATGATAGACCACAGAGGAGTAAAAGCAGCTTTAACCCTTGGAGCCCAAGGCGTTCAAATCGGTTCTGCCTTTTTAATTTGTCACGAGAGTAACGCACATCCAGTACATAAACAGAAAATACTAGAAGCAAACGAAGCAGATACAAAGCTTACGACATTATTTTCAGGTAAAGAGGCCAGAGGAATCGTAAATAAATGGATGGAAGAAAAAGAACAGTTTGAGACACAAACCCTTCCGTACCCTTATCAAAATACACTAACGAAGGCAATGAGACAGAAGGCTTCACTTCAAAATAACCATGATCAGATGTCTTTATGGGCAGGTCAAGGGATACGGTCATTGACTGAGGAAATTTCGGTTAAGCAGCTTTTAAATCAGCTTTGCCAAGAGGATATAAAAATATAGGCGCACCTCATTGATAGAGCAAAAAGCAAACTTCGACAGGCAGTTTGCTTTTTTTTCGTAATTTCATCCCCTGACTCTGGAAATCTAAATACTCTACATTTTCAAAGCTAAAATCATCCCATTGATACGGTGCGATCTTGATGATTTCACCACAATACATCACCAACATTTCGATCTTATCTCCCCTTCTCAAGTTTTGCTGCCTATTCGAAAAATCGATAACTCCCATATTAAATTCGAATAGTAAAATGGTTCTTTTTCGTTTGATTCAGATGATATAAAGTCATATGATAAAAAAAGAATGAGACAGAAAGCGTGAGAAGTGATGAAAATAGGATTTTTTGATTCAGGAATTGGTGGCATGACTGTATTGTATGAGGCCATAAAAGTTCTTCCTTATGAAGATTACATTTTTTATGCAGATACGTTAAACGTTCCATACGGTGAAAAATCAAAGGGTAAAGTTAAAGAATATATTTTCAATGCAGCTGAATTTCTGGCCAGTCAAAATATCAAAGCTCTTGTTATTGCGTGTAATACAGCTACTAGCATTGCGATAGAGGATCTTCGGAGAAACTTCGACTTTCCGATAATCGGAATCGAACCCGCTGTAAAGCCTGCTATAAATAAATGTACAGAGGAAAGAAAAAGAGTTCTGGTAGTTGCTACTAATTTGACGCTTAAAGAAGAGAAATTTCATAATCTAGTTAAAGAAATTGATCACCATGACCTTGTTGATTGCTTAGCTCTTCCAGGACTAGTTGAATTTGCTGAGAACTTTGATTTTAGTGAAGACAAAATCATTAAATATCTAAAGAACGAACTATCTTCTTTTGATCTGAAACAATATGGAACGATTGTGTTAGGATGCACTCATTTTCCGTTTTTCAAAAACAGTTTTGAAAAACTGTTTGGGATAAAAGTTGATATGATTTCAGGCAGTGTCGGTACTGCAAAACAGTTGAAAAAAGTTCTTGCAGATCGTAACCAGCTTGGTAAAGGATCGGGCTCAATCACCTTTTTCAATTCTGGCCATAAAATTGTGGACCAAGTAGTCATATCAAAGTACAAAAGATTGTTTGAAATATTAGATGAAACTCAAAGGAGTCATGTTGGACATTGAATGTAAATGAAAAAGACAATCTCCTGAAGAGAAACATGAACTAAGAAGCGGGCTTAAAAAGCCCACTTTTTTTCTAACAAACAATTGAGTTATACACACATATCTGATTACAGTGTTTTCGCTCTTTCCCCTCTTATTTCTCCCCCATCTCTTATAGCTTTTCTATTTCAATAAAACACAAGTCTCGATTGAAAAGTTATCGTAACATTTACACTTCACAGGACATTTTTCGAGATTAGAAATCGACCGTTTGCCAGATACACAAAGTCATAATGTGTAAATTCTGTGTCTATTTTCATGTTGATTATGGAATTATTTTCATAATGTTTTATAATACAAGATGATAGCGTTTTCTAATTATAATGATAGGGGGAAATAATGATGATGAAAAAAGGACTGCTCGCGGGTGCGCTTACGGCAACTGTGCTTTTTGGCACATGTGCAGTAGATGTGCCGGGTATTATTAGTCCAAAAACCGCAGAAGCTGCATCACAGCTAACTGATGGAATCGGCGGAAGGGCTTACTTGAACAGCACTGGTGCCATTTTTGTTACGAAAATCCAGCTTCCTAGCTCCATTCAGGTTTCAAATGGGACAGCCTACATCTACTCTGGCTTTAGCGGGGGCACAGAATCCGATATCGGGTTTCAGTACAGTGATAAATATAACGTATGGAAACCATATATGAAAGTCGGTTCAAAAGGACAGGATCAGGTTCAGTACCTCGAAGGAGGAAGCCAATTCACGAATACGAAAGGCTTCCGTCCCGGCAGCACCGTACAACTTACCATCTACAAAAATCTTAACGGCAATACCCGCGCTACATACTGGGGCACGAACAATGCGGGATACAACGGCCGTCTCATTTCAGAAATCAGCAAAACAAATGTCGGCTCCATCTCCAAATGGAAAGCGCTTGCTACAGTTGCTACAACAGGTTCACGCCAATCTATCAAATCAAATTTTTCAACATCTTTTACAAACATCACCATCGACAACAAAGCAATAACACCTGTAATTGATACACAAGACTTCGCTAAAGTAACAGTCTCAGGCAACAGTGTCAGTTTATCCGTTGTGAAAAATTAAAACATGTTAAACACACTTAAAGGGGGCTTTAAAAGCCCCTTTTTCATTTCATTGTAAGGTGATAGGAGCAGCCCGCCTGGCAGCCAAGACAGCTAACGGATTGTACGGCAAAACCGCTTCAACGTAAGCGGTTCTTTTTAAAACGAATCACTTTTCTGTGTTCTCCTTCTTTTCAGCTACAAACTATGTGATAAGTGCGGAAAAATTAAGGTTCTCATTTACATTCTATTCCTCTGTTTTTTAAAGTTGTCTACTAGGCATACCGCTCTCTTAAGGATAAAAGTCATTGGATTGGCATCTCTTCTAATAAATCTTCTTTTGCTTTCATTCCCCTCTGATTTCAGCAGTATTAGTAAGCACAGAGGTTTTTTAGTTCCCGATTACATGAACGTATTGAGGAATAATTATTTTGCCCTTCAAATCTGAAAGGTATATAATATATATACTTGTATGACAATTGAAAGGAATGATTTTTATTAAATTCAATCCTGTTTCCAATAAAAAATTATACATACAAATTTATAATCAGATCCTTTCGGAAATTCAGTTAGGTTCTTTTAAAGTAGGAGATAAACTGCCTTCAGAAAGGGAACTATGCGAACAGTTTGGTGTCAGCCGCGCGCCGGTTAGGCAGGCTTTGAGTGCCTTGGAAATGAATGGTGTCATTTATTCTCGCCAGGGAGAAGGGGTGTTTGTTAAGAATACCACAATAACCAATGGGATTTCTGCTTCCATGGAGTCAGCATCTCCGGAAGATATTGTGGAAGCAAGAATGAACATTGAGCCTTTAATTATAAAATTTGCGGCTTTGAGAGCGACTGACGAAGATATTCGGGAGCTTAGGAAGACAATAAAAAAAATGGAAGAAGAAACGCTTTCTGGTGTATACGTTCCTGAAACTGACGAACAATTGCATATGGGGATTGCAAAAGCATCACATAATGATTTATTTATTACCTTCATGTCCGCTATCACGAATGCTATGAAGCAGCAGGAAATGTGGCGATTTATCCGTGACCGAACCGTTACTCGTTCAGAATACCGGGAAGTGAATTTCCAGGAACACAAACTGATTATTAAAGCGATTGAAGACCGTAACGAAAAAGAAGCTGTTGAACGAATGACTGCCCACATGCAGAACTTATATGATCGATATTGGAAAAGCTAAACTCTGTTATAAGAAGCCCCCTGTTTATAAAGGAAGAAATAAAAAATCGGGCGTATAGTGGCTACAAGCCGACCTCCATTTCTATACGCCTTTTCCTGCCTATTTTGCTTTTTGGTCTCCTGATCCTAAACATCTTTGACAAATACCATATAACACTTTAACACCTTCAGAACTATCAGCTGTATCGATCACTTTTTCACACACCTGGCATACAATCGTATCTTGTTGCACTTTCGATTTCTGTACCATGGTTTTATTGCCTCCAATCATTTTCATTTCATAAATGCCCTCATCAAATCAAGTCTTGATGGCCGCTTCCCCACAACGTCTGCACGTAGTGATAGTGCTTCGCAACTGTGACCACAGCCCGAATGACAGTATTCATTCCTGGATCATCCCTTTCGCTGATTAAGCCCCGAATTTTTATGGACACATATATTTTGCAAGATTTAGAATTTTCTATATCCCTAAAAATGACTGTTGTTATGAATATTACCCAGTACTCTTAATGAAATCTTTTTCAACCAGATTTTTCAATGCTGGATTTATATGTGGCATTTTTTACTTTAAGCGCTTTTCCAGACTGTTTCACTAGAAATACAAGAATAAAAGAAGCAAGGATCATGCTTAGGCCTAAGAAAATTATACTGATATTAAAAGAACCTGTCATATCTTTAATATAACCGACAATGTATGGACCGAAAAATCCGCCAAGATTTCCGATACTATTAATTAATGCTATCGCACCACCCGCTGCTGCTCCTGTTAAGAAAGAAGGCGGAATTGCCCAAAACGGAGAATAGGCACCAAAAGCGCCGCATAACGCAATTGTTAAAAATACAAATGCTAATATAACACTTGAATTTGCTACATAGCTGCTAATGACCATTGCAACAGCACTTACAGTTAAACAAACAGCTACATGCCAGAGCCTTTCGTTTTTCTTGTCAGAATGATTTCCAACGAAAATCATAACCACCATAGCACAGAAATACATAAACCCTAACAGCCAGCCCATCCCCTGCGTGCTTAGAGAAATCGTTTCAGATAATCCTTGTGAGATCGTCGGCAAGAACATGTTAATGCCGTAATATCCAATCATCCAGCAAAAATAACCAATCGATAGTATTAACACGTCCCGATCTTTTAAGGCTTGAGTAAATGTATAGTGCTTTACCTGTTCTTTTTCCATCCTTTCTTTTGTTGTTACGTTAATAAGCCACTGCTTTTCATCTTTATCCAGCCATTTCACATCTTCAATTTTGTCATCCAGGTAAAAAAATGCAATTACACCAAGAATAAGCGCAGGAATCGCTTCTAAAATAAACAGCCACTGCCATCCAGATATATCAAGCCACTCAATTCCTAAGAGAAATGTAGAAAGCGGAGAACCCAATGCATTCGCCCCGGGAATGGCCAGCATAAATCCAGCAATTGCTTTAGCATGGTGTTTCGTTTGATAAAAACCACTCAAATAAAAGACCATACATGGATAAAAACTAGCTTCTGCTGCACCTAATAAAAAACGTGCAGTATAAAACTGCCATGGTTCTTGTACAAAAGCCATTAATATCGCGATGATGGCCCAAGTGATCATAATCCGACTGATCCATTTTCTGGCTCCGATTTTTGTCATGATAGCACTACCCGGAACTTCTAATATGAAATAACCAAGGAAGAAGATCCCGGCTCCCAGTCCAAATACAGCATTTGAAAACCCTAGATCTTCATTCATCTGGAGAGCTGCAAAGCCGATATTAACTCGGTCTAAAATCGCGATAATAAAACATAAGAATAAAAATGGAATTAACCGAATTGTTACTTTACGAGTGGTTGAACGCTCTAATGCTAATTGGTCCAAGAAGATTCCCCCTTAACCCTAGTGTTGTCCTCCAAAGATAAAAGAATCATATTGTCTTCAGAAACAAAAGCCCCCTTTTGTTAAACGCTTACATTTTTTCTTTCGTTTTGTTTGGTCTTTAATAGAGAGGGTCAGGCATGTTAAACATACCAGCTCTGCATAGATCCATTAGTCCATATGTGAACCGCCATTAATATCAATTTCTTCCCCTGTGATGTAGGCTGCTTCTTTAGCAGCCAAAAACGTAATTGCGGCGGCAATTTCTTTTGTTTCACCCGGGCGACCCACGGGGATATTATCAATGACTTTTTTCGCATCTTCTTCAGAAAGTGATTTCCAAATGTCAGTATTTACAAGGCCTGGCGCTACGCAATTCACAGTTATACCATCCTTCCCTACTTCACGGGCAAGGTTTTTAGAAAAGCCTAATACGGCTGCTTTGGAAGCGGAGTAATGGGCACCGCCAAAAACGCCGCCGCCCCTTTTTGCAGATACAGAAGACAGGTTGATAATACGTCCATATTGCTGCTTTTTCATTGTTTCTAGAACTGCTTGTGTGCACAAGAACAACCCAAACATATTGACGTTAAATACCCTTGTCATATCTTCCAATGTCATATCCTGTACCGTTACTTTTTGAGAAATTCCTGCGTTATTCACTAAAATATCAATGCGGCCGAACGCTTCAAGTGTTTTGGCTATCATATGGTCAACTGATTCTTTATTCGTTACATTAACTTCTACACCAACCGCTCTCCCTCCGCTTTCTGTGATAGCTTCTACTGTATCCTGAATACCTGTCTGATTCATATCTGCTACTACAATTGAAGCTCCCTGTTTGGCAAGAGTTAATGCAATGGTTCTGCCGATTCCTTTTTTAGAACCGCTTCCTGTCACTATAGCTACCTGATTATTTAATGTAAACATGGCGTACTCCCACTTTCATGTTTTATATTCTAAGCATATCTTTAGCCGTTTTTATAATATTTTCGATGGTAATGCCGTTGATTTCCAGCAGCTTCTCATAAGGAGCCGATTCTCCAAATCGGTCCTGCACTCCGATTCGTTTGACTCTGCCCCGCCCTTCTTCGGCTGCTACTTCACATACAGCACTTCCCAGCCCGTTCAGGATGTTGTGATCCTCCACAGTCACGATATTGCCGAGATCCAAACACTCTACCACGGCTTCTCTATCTAAAGGCTTGATCGTATGCATGTCTAAAAGAGTTGCATAAATCCCTTGCTCTTCCAGCTGTTTGACCGCTTCTAAAGCAAGATATACTGTATCGCCATTTGCAATGATTGCGATATCTTTTCCGTGCTTTAATTGCTTGGCTTTTCCAATGATAAATTCTTCATTTTCGTCGTAAATAACCGGCACCGCGTCTCGGGTAAAACGCAGGTACATTGGACCGTACATATTCGCTGCCTGCCTGATCAGTTTTCTAGTTGAGTGGTAGTCAGCACCCATGATCACAGTCATATTTGGGAATGATCTTAATACGCCCATATCCTCAATCGCCTGGTGGCTTCCGCCATCATTTCCAGGTGTTAATCCGCCGTGTGAGCAGGCGATCTTTACATTCAAATTTGGATAGCAAACTTCTTGGCGAATTTGTTCCGCCATACGCAGCGAACCGAAGACAGCATAGGTGCTTACAAATGGGATTTTACCTGTTGTCGCCAAACCTGCTGCCAGGCCGGCACCGTTCTGTTCCGCAATCCCAACGTTCACATGCTGATGAGGGAGCTGTTTTATGAATTCTCCTGTTTTGCATGACTTGCCGATATCGATATCGATTACGTAAATATTTTTATTTTCTTTTCCCAATTGAACGATTTCATCACCAAAAGCTTCCCGTGTCGCTTTTTTCGTGATTAATGCTTTTTCGGTTTGGCTCATGATCTTAAACCCCCTGCCAGTTCCTCTAATGCTTGTTCGTATTCTTTCTCATTTGGCGCTACTCCGTGCCATGAGCAGATATTTTCCATGTAAGAAACGCCTTTGCCTTTAATCGTGTCTGCTACAATGCATTTCGGCTTTCCATTTTTCGTTTTTGTCACTTTGTCTAATATCTCTACAATCTCTTTCATCGAATGTCCGTCAATTCGCTTTGTTTCAAAACCAAACACTTCAAACTTTTTCTCGATGTCTTGCAGCGGCATTACTTCATCACAATAGCCATCAATTTGCAGGCGGTTATTGTCGACAAAAACAATTAAGTTATCAAGGCTGTATTTTACTGCGGTTTGAACCGCTTCCCAAATTTGTCCTTCTTGGCATTCTCCGTCGCCTACCATAGCGAATACCCGGTAGTCTTTGCCGTCCCGTTTGCCTGCAAGCGCCATACCCACGGCACAGGAAAGCCCTTGGCCCAATGAACCAGTTGAAATGTCGATTCCCGGGCATTTCTTCATATCAGGATGGCCTTGGAAAGGCGAGCCGTACCGCCTTAATTTGTATACGCTTTCATACGGGACAAATCCTCGCAGCGCTAAGGCAGCGTATTGAATAGGTGCCACATGGCCTTTCGATAAGACAAAACGATCCCGGTCTTCCCACTTGGGATTTTTAGGATCTATATTCATTTCTTTAAAATAAAGGGCTGTGATGATATCAGCAGCGGATAATGAACCTCCTGGATGCCCGGACTGGGCTTCGTAAATCATCGTTACCGCTGTTTTCCTAAGCTCAATGGCTTTCGCTTGCAGTTCTGCCAAACTTGCTTTTTTCACTCCGATCACCTCAGTCATTGTTTAAAATGTAAACTTATATTCTTAGTCACTTGTTAACTTGTAATACAAGTGACTTATGAGAACACTATACAATTCTTAACAGCGTTTGTCTACCGTTTTTTGAAAATTTTAAATTAAACCAATTGAAGCTTATATGCTAGACTAGACTCATTTTCAGATCCATAAATGCCCTCTAGTTACTACAACAGATAGTCTGCAAATGGAAATTTAAATACCTTTTCAGGGTAAAATGAATTGAGCCTTATAAATATAAAAAGACCGCAAAGCCTTCTTAAAGAGAAGCGTTGCGGTCTTTGAGTCTCTTTTTTACTTCGTATAAGTCAATAGATTTCCAGCGGAGTCCGCGGAAATACATTCATTGATTGGTTTCCTCTACTCTATGCGGAGAAACCTGAATGTTTCAATCAGTTTTGGGATAAAAAACATGTTGACGCTCCTCTGCTTGACTATTTAATATTCGATAGTTGGCCCCTCCAATATGAAGCGGAATATCCAGTTTTTCTAAATCTGGCATTCCATTTTTCAGGAAAAGCTCTTTATCTTGATATCTCTGTAAAACTTCTCCCACAATCCACTCTTGATCGCCCAACGTGGAAACACTGTGTACTTTACACTCATAAGCAAAATAAGCATCAGTTAAAATCGGCACCTCGGCTTTTAGCCCTTTTTCGTATTGAATATGAAATGCTTCAAACTTATTTATATCTCTACCACTACGGGTGCCTAATGCTTGAATTAATCCCGAACATCTCCCTGGAAGAAAATTCACACCGAAAATACCACTTTTCTCAATCAATTTGTAAGTATATGTCTCTTTGTTTACGGATATCCCATACATTCCTGGAGAAGATCCAATGTACGTATGCCACCCAGAAGACATTGCGTTTTTTTCACCTTCATATTGAGCCGTAACTACAGCTACCATTCCAGGGTAGGCGTACCAAATTGGTTCATCTATCGGTGCTCTCATCTTCATCGCTCCTTTTGTTTTAGATTTAATTTTTATTAAAATTTGAGATGCAGCAAAACAACAATGATAAAAGCTAACCCAGCAAATTAGAAGTACATGAGATGGTGGTCAGGGACTGAGGTGTCAGATGTCAATCAACCGATAATAAAGCAGTATCTCCATCGTATTTTTCGATTAAGTATGCAAAGGAGCAAGCTCTACACCGCACGCCCCGCCAAAAACAATAACACGATCAGGGCTGTGCTTTTGAATTAAACTTTTGGCAGACCGAGCTTGCTTTAATCAAAAACTCCTTCCAATAATCCCCTGCTCTTTTTCAAGATCCGCATCTAAATCGACAAGTACTTCTTCAAATGGGCCATTCGTTTTGGGAGCAAGTCAGTTTAATAAATGTGCTCCGAGTACGTAAGGGTTGTTACCGCCTTGCCATTGCGGCATGAGTAACCGAAGCGCATACCTTCTTTATTTGTCATTTTATACATCCTTCCTTTCATGAATGAATATGATGAACAAATCATAAACCCTATAGCAGCTATAGGGTCAAGGGTTAGTTATTTTTTAGCACTCTTAATTCTGTAAGGAAGTTTTCTTCTCTTAATGAGTTATAGTCGATTGGAAGAGAAACTTGATATACTTTTCCATCCGTTTGGATGCCGTGAGATTCAATATATTGATAAAGCTTTTGATAATACTCATCATAATTTTTTGCAGACCAATTAAATGCAATACATACATATTCACCAGATGGGATCGTATCTAACCTCATGTTTTTTTCTCCTATGTCTATTTTTTTCCCACTGCAAACAGTCGTATAAATACTATTGCAATAAATTTCACGAGAATCCTTATAGGGCTTGAAATCATAAATGAATCCATAATAGTTATCTATTACATCCCCTATTTTTTCGACAACGTCAGCCAGCTTTCTGTAATACAAATCGGATTGATTATGAGGATTAACTTGAGGCGTCTCTACTTTTAATATTGTTTGTTTATCTATATACCGAAAATAAACGAAACCTTCATCTTTTTTACTGCATATTTCTAATTGTTCATTAAGCTGTTTTCGTCTCCTATGAAGTAATTGACGAGCACGTTCGAGCTTTTCCATTTCTTGCACAATAACGCTTTCTTTCTCCTCAAGAAAGTATTGCATATCTTCTGGGGTGCAAGTATATGAGCTGAAACGCTTAATTTCTTCTAGAGGTGTCCTAATATATTTTAGATACTTGATAACATCTAAATAAAAGAACTGTTTGACATGATAATACCGATAACCATTATCCTGATCTGTATAATAAGGCTTGAAAATTCCGATCCTATCATAATAGCGCAATGTTTGAATTGAGATGTTATTTAGACGGGCTGTTTCGCCAATTGTAAAATATTCCTTCATCCATCTCATCCTTTCGTCTTAGCTCTAAGAATTCTTTCTTCACTATACACGGTTACCTTCAAAATCTTAACTGAGCAATCTTGAGAGCAATCTGTTATCTTCTTTTTCGTTTTCTTAAAAAGATCCGCCAAGAAATGATCTTTCCAGTTTCATAACAATTGCATGTTAAGCAGGAAAAGTATTGACCCTATCGTCACAACAGGGTTTATGATTTGTTACGCAACTTTAAAATAGTTGGAAAAAGGAGGGGGAGTGTCTGTCAGAAGATGTTTAAAGTATCCACTGTAGTCGTGGCTGAGTTTATGAGGCAAGTCATTCAAGACTGACAGGCATAGATGATGTAAATGGGTCAGGTCGTTACATATAATTGAACTTTTTAAAAAGCTTAATCCTTAAAAAGATTAAGCTTTTTTCCTTTCCAATGCTCACCTTATAGATTCCATATCAAGACGCAAGGCTCTTATAGCACTTCAAGGCTTTACATATTACATCCCCTCTCCCTCGGGCCTGTCGCATACTTGGTTTTAGTTAACATGTAGCTTTGTGTTATCATATCGTATATGTCTTTATCTGAGACAGTTCCGTCAAGAATGATAGAATTCCAATGCTCTTTATTGAGATGAAATGCTGGAACGACCGAAGTGTATTTCTGTCTCCAAAAATCGAGAAAACCGGGTTCACACTTCAAATTGATCCAAATATAATCATTTTTTTTAAATATCCACGCAAACACCTTTCTGTTTTCTATGTGTCGCATTAACGTCCAATTTTTATCACGAAACGGGTAATCTTCATATACATTTTTAAAGCTCAAACAATAATCAATTGCTTCCTCTCTATTTTTCATTGCTTGCCTCTCCTTCTACATATAAATAACTGCCTAAAGTTTTTTCTTTAGCAATTGATTTCCTCTACTTTATTTAACAATAATGAATATGTGAATAAAAGAACTATGATTAACAATTTGCAGATCGGGCAGTAAATTAAAAATTCAGTTGCTTTTTTCTGAAAGCTACTTTAGCTATTCGGGCGCATTGGACAAACAGAGGCTTTCGTTGGTACCCCTGCCTTTCTTCGGCAATCCGCTAGCCTGTTTACCGGCATCATCAACCGATAAACATAAACAAGCTGGCAGCAATAAGCACCAGCTTGAAACATATTCTTTATGAAGTGGCTCCCCCAACTGATCAATTGCCCCTTGTTGGATGCCAACATTCATTGCAGAACGCCGTACTTTCAGAGAGGAAAATGCCGCATATTTTGATATCGCAGAAATCAGGCTACAGTGTAATTGACGGTCTTGGTCCACTTACCAATGTATATCGAATGAAGGCGGGGGCGACGACAACGATTAACAGGGTCCCGGCAAATGCCACGATAAAAAAATATAATGATAAAGGAACCAATTCCGGCAGCACGAGCTCCAGTCTCGGCAGCATCGTGAGTTTGGTCAATACGTTACGCGGACCCTATTCTTCAACGAACCCGGCTAAGGGATATTTTCACTTTGTTAATGCAATAACGTTGTTTTATTAATGTTTTGTTTATTTTTTAGGAGTCAATGAAAAAGAAGTTACCGCTGGCGGAGAGAGAAAACAGACAAAAAGCTGCTGGCGAAGAGTCAGCAGCTAACACAGGAGCATTTAAGCATTTCACCTCTATAAAGGACAGGCGCCATTTTCCACATTGATAAATGGCTGTTGCAGAACAGCTTTATGATAAAAGAACACCATACTTCATAGAGTAATCATCATTTAATGAGCCATCATCTCATGGGCAATATCGTGTCCATCCATTTTTGACAGGTAGTAGGTAGGCCAGTTTTTGACTTCATCAAGTAAAGCTTCACGGTCGTCCCCCCAATAGAGATGGTAATGACTAGCTTTAGTCGGGTAAATACTATGATCACTAAACTGAATATACTGAGGCAGCCCTTCTGCTTTTTTAGCTAGTTTGAATATGTATCTTACCCCTCTATTGCCCGCATCATAGGTTAGAATTTCGTATCCGTCATACGTATACTTACCAGAATATTCTTTTCCATTTTTGAAGAACGTTACAGTATCTTTCTGAATTACAATACGGTCAACATCTGTTTGATAGCCTTTTTTATAATACTCTTTATATTCTTCAGCTGTCTTGCCGCCTTCGTGTTCTGATTTATATGAAAACACTTCGTCAAGAGTACCATCTTGCAGGTATGGATATACAGATTGCCAATCTCCTTCCCAATCAGAAAGTAAGCGATCCTTTACTTGGCTGTTTTTAAAATAGCCTTCATATATTTTTTCTGTTTCTTCATCATGCGCATGACTATGATCGTGAGAATGTTCTTGTGTATGACTGTCAGATGTTTGCTCTTGCGTTTTGGAAGAGTCTTCTTCAACTGCTGAGGATGATGTTGTTTGATTAGACTCACCTGCAGAAGAACCGGAAGTCTGACATCCTGCCAATACGAGTAATGAACCAATCGTTAATATGCCTAGCCGCTTTGAAAATAAAATGTTCATTCCAACACTCCTTTTTATTAAATCGAAAACATTACGATTTATATTATACATACATCTCTTGCAAACATCAAAGGGAAAATGCTCTTCATGCGGATGGACTATTTTAAAGGAATAACTGACTTTGTTCATCAGTTATTCCTTTAAAATACGAAAGTCTACGATATTTCCATATCGATCCGCTTCAATATGACAGCACCCCTCAAGCAGCTGTTTTAATTTTCCCCGTCCGCGTTGTACCCTTGATTTTGCTCCTGAGTAAGAAATGCCGAGCTTTTCACTCAACTCTTTCTGTGATAACCCCTGAAATTCAGTTAACTCGAGCGCCTCTCGATACTTTTCAGGCAACCGTTTGATGGTCGATCGAATACACACAGCTGCTTCCTTGGTGAAATTTTCTTCCTCTGCACGGTTATTAAAATGTAGATCATCAGGCAATATTTCGCTTGTTTTTTTTGTACGGTAAAAATCAATAATCGTATTTCTAGTGATCCGATAAATCCAGCTGTCGATCTTTTGTTCATCGATCAGATTTGGGAGATGCACTTGTATTTTCATAAATACGATTTGCAAGAGGTCATCAACGATAGATTGATCGTTAACCCTTTGTGAAATATATGTTTTTAACGGCTGATGAAATTGATCCCATAGATCCTCTATATTCATTTGAAAAAACCTCCTATAATTTTGCGTCTGCTTTACATTTGCTTCGTCTTTTTAATCGTAACAAAGAGCGAAACAATTGTTGAATCAATTGTATTGCAGCTGTTGCAAAAAATAATGATAAAGGAGAGGTTTGTTGTGGAGTATACCTATTTAGGGAGAACAGGATTGCGGGTGAGCCGTTTATGTTTAGGCACGATGAATTTTGGAGTTGATACAGACGAAAAGACTGCGTTCCGTATCATGGATGAAGCGCTTGATAACGGCATCCAATTTTTTGATACTGCCAATATTTACGGCTGGGGCAAAAACGCAGGATTGACAGAGAGCATCATTGGAAAATGGTTTGCACAAGGAGGACAGCGCCGCGAGAAAGTTGTTCTGGCGACAAAAGTATATGAACCGATTTCTGATCCGAATGACGGGCCAAATGATATGAGGGGCGTGTCTCTATACAAAATCAGACGTCACCTGGAAGGATCACTGAAGCGGCTTCAGACAGATCATATCGAATTGTACCAAATGCATCATATCGATAGGCGGACACCGTGGGATGAGATATGGGAAGCTTTTGAGAGTCAGGTTCGCTCCGGCAAAGTAGACTATATTGGATCCAGTAATTTTGCAGGCTGGCATTTAGTTAAAGCGCAAGCTGAAGCTGAAAAACGGCGATTCATGGGACTTGTCACTGAACAGCATAAGTATAGTTTATTAGAACGAACAGCTGAGATGGAAGTGCTGCCGGCTGCACGGGATCTTGGTTTAGGAGTAGTGGCGTGGAGTCCCCTTGCAGGAGGGCTTCTTGGCGGGAAGGCATTGAAAAGCAATGCCGGAACTCGTACAGCAAAAAGAGCAGATTTAATTGAAAAACATCGTTTGCAACTCGAGAAATTTTCAGATTTATGCAAAGAACTAGGAGAAAAAGAAGCAAATGTGGCTTTGGCATGGGTGCTGGCAAATCCAGTTTTAACTGCGCCGATCATCGGACCCCGAACGGTTGAGCAGCTGCGTGATACGATAAAAGCCGTTGAAATCAGTCTGGATAAGGAGATTCTCCGCATGTTAAATGATATCTTTCCCGGACCTGGAGGAGAGACACCTGAGGCATACGCCTGGTGATACATTCATTACTCAATACTGACATTTTTCTTAAATATTTATACTGAACTATCATATTAGGAAAGACAAGAGCTTGTTTGTCTCTTGTCTTTTCCACATCATGTTGAAAATGCTGGCTAAACATCGACAAAAATGCTGCCGCTTCTAAAAAAGAACCCTAAACAATAGAGTAACTGGAAAGACAACTGGCTTAATCAGCTTGGGACCCCTTTCAGCTGTATTTAAATCAATCAAACTAATGATTCATTGGCAGTCTAAATATTATTATTGTTTCTTTACAAAATAGTAATAGCCCCTGTAATGATTGCTAACAACGTAATAACTAATGATGTAATTACAGCCCACTTAACGGCAAACCTTTGAAATGACCCCAAGTCCATTTTAAGCATGCTTACTAACAGTAGTGTTGACGCAACTAATGGACTCATCAGATGAACCGGCTGCCCCATTATAGAAGCCCTCGCAATTTCTACTGGTTCTATACCATATGCTGAGGCAGCTTCTGCAAAGATAGGTACCATACCAAAGTAATATGCATCATTTGATAAAACAAAAGTAAACGGAATACTAGTGAGTGCTACAATAACGGGGAAAAACCCTCCCATTGATGAGGGAATAACGGATATTAATGATCCTGCTATGGCATCCACCATCTTTGTCCCGGATAATATACCAGCAAATACTCCTGCTGAAAATACCAATAATACTACAGTTATGGCATTACCAGAATGCTCGGCGATTCGCTCCTTCTGCATTTTTACATTCGGATAATTTATAGTAAGGGCAAGAACAAAACCAATTAAAAATAAAACTGACGGATGCTTAGTTCCAAGCACAATAAACACCATGATACTTATAACGAGGAATAAATTAAGATATATTAAGCGTGGCCTTTTCAATTGCTCGCTCTCCAAACTAGCAGCCATATAAGATTGAGAGCTGTCCTTTGTTATATGTCTAGGCTCTAATTGAACGATGCCTATTCGATTCCTCTCTTTCCTTCCCATTAGAAAAGCCAGAAATATCACACAAGCAATACCTCCAAGCATGGTCGGAAGTAATGGCACAAAAAAATCTGAAGGATCCAAACCCAGCACTGAAATCGCTCTTGTAGCTGGTCCGCCCCATGGAGTCATTCCGCTAACGATACTCAACGACAGCATTGCTAATGTCGCCATAACCATGGGATTCATACCAATTCTTTTATACAAAGGTAACATTGCTGAGACTGTTATCATATAGGTTGTTGTACCGTCCCCATCTAAAGCGATAAGCATTGCCAAGACGGCAGACCCTATCGCTATTTTCACAGGGTCTCCCTTTACTATAGATAAAATTTTTTCTATTAGCGGATCAAATAAACCTGCATCAATTAAAATTCCGAAAAAAAGAATAGCAAACAATAGCAATGCCGCTGAACTTGCAACTGTTTGAATTCCTTCTAAAATCATGTCGCCAATATCCTTACCAAAACCTCCAATAAGAGCAAAAACAATGGGAGTGATGGTCAAGGCAACAATTGGCGAGACTTTCTTTGTCATTATTAATATTGTAAAAACAGTTACCATCGAAAAACCTAAAATAGTAAGCATATTACACCTCCAAGAATACGCTTTCAAATGACTTTTGATTAACATATCTTATACGGTGTAATAAGTTAAATAAATATTTTTTTACTGTATTCCAAAAAAAATTCTATCATAACTTTAAATGGTTACCATTTGTTCACCCTTTAAAAAATCAATGAATGCTTTAACGAGTTTGATTCCTAATGATTTTTGATCGTACATTAGCCAAGTATCTCTCATTAGAGGCTTACCCTTAGCATTATACAGTTCCATTGTGTACAAATGATCAGATTCCTGCAGGCAAATTTCTGGTGCTATGGAGTAACCAAGACCATGCTTTACCATCTCTTTGCAAGTCTCTTGTCGATCCACTTCCATTGCAATAATGGGGGCTTGTTTTAGATTCGTATGCATCCAATCTTCTATAATCGTTTTTAAAGAAGCATCCGTTTTATATTTGATAAAAGGTAAAAAAGGAAGCTGCTCTATCGTTATTGGTTTTTTTGAGATGATATGTAATTTTTCCCGTGTCAGCCGTTCCTCCACCCCTTTCCAGCGATGGCTTCCTCTCAGTATACCGACTTGTACAATACCAGCATCTAATAATTTCATGACATCTGTGCTCCAGCCTGTTTGTACACTATATTGGACATTAGGATACATAGTGGAAAATTCCCTTAATAACTTAGGGAGCTTATATTGAGCGAAATTGCTTGATACCCCCAGCCTTAGATGTCCTTGCACCTCTTTGCTTAGATTAGAAATATGATCTTTGGTATCTTGAAGTTCCTGTAGCATTCTTCTTGCATAAGCAACCAAGTGTTCTCCTTCCGCAGTAAAGGTAATTCCTTTATGCCTTTTGGTGAATAATTCAATTCCGAAAATCTCCTCAATCTTATTCAACCGATAAGTGATGGAAGGCTGTGATGTAAATAATCGTTCTGCTGTTTTTGTTACACTTTGTTCTTCGCGAAGAATTTTCAATAAAATCCAATCTTTCTCATCCATTTTCATCTTCCTTTCTAGTCCTTTTTTGACAATTATAAAAGTTTTTTTATTGAATATTAAGAAAACTTATATTTTATTTTTATTTTTTTACCTTCTACACTGAAAAACATAAAACACTACCTTTCAGATGAGGATGATGACGATGGTCAAGACGAATGTAACAATCATGAGAGGCGGAACAAGCAAAGGAATTTTTTTCCATGAATCAGCCATGCCTAACAATAAAAACGAATGGGAGCCCTTTTTGCTTGATATCATGGGAAGTCCTGATAAAAGACAAATAGATGGTTTGGGTGGCGGCAATTCTCTTACTAGCAAAGTGGCGATAATCAAGAAAGCACATACCTCGGATATTGATGTTCACTATACTTTCGGTCAAGTCAGCATTTCAGAAGAAAAAGTGGACTTTAAGGGGAACTGCGGAAATATCTCCGCTGCTGTTGGGCCATTTGCTATCGAAGAAGGACTTGTAAAAGCGACAGAACCAATGACTGCGGTAAGGATCCTGAATACCAATACGAATAAAATGATCATTGCGGAAGTGCAAGTGGAAGACGGTCAGGTCAAATATGACGGAGATGTTACGATATCTGGAGTGCCTGGATCTGGATCTCCAATCTATTTAAACTTTCATGATGCCGCTGGTTCAGTTACCGGTCATTTATTGCCTACTGGAAATAGTTCGGAGTTTTTAGATACAAGTCAAGGCCAAATAGAGGTGTCTATTATCGACTATGCAAATCCATTAGTTTTTGTGGAAGCGAGCAGTATCGGCCTGGATGGAACGGAACTTGCAGAAGAATTTACTGATCTACAGTTGGCTCAATTTGAAGAATTAAGATCCATTGCGGCAGAGAAATGCGGCTTTGCCAGTCGATTTTCAGCTACAAAGTTATCACCGGCTGTCCCCAAACTGGCTATAGTATCAAAACCAGAGAAATATAAGGATAGTACAGGTGCTTGGCATTCAAACGTTGAGATGGACTTACACATCAGGATGATGTCCATGCAAAAGCCACATCAAGCACTGGCTGTCACTGGAGCGATATGTACAACAAGAGCCCTTTCAGTGGAAGGTGCAATCCCTGCAAGAATAGCAAAAAACCACTCTACAAAGGTTCGGCTAGCTCATTCTTCTGGTATTATTGAAACAATGGTGGAGCCCACTGGTATAAAGATCGTCCGTACCGCACGACGTATTATGGACGGAACAGTTTATACGCATGGAGACTATCAAATGATGTAGATGGACTGTGCAAAAAGCCTCCCCCTTTCCATCGTTAATAGATGGATTGAAGGCGCCTTCTTGCACAGATCCATTGTAATCCGGCATGGCTTTAAAAAAAGCCTCTATATTGTTATTGTTTTACATGAAATCGCCAATGTCCTTTAAGGTATCTGCCTCAAGCCTGACCTAATCATTATAGAGAATTGAATACTTTTTACTGCAAATAAAAAGATACCAACATACATCATTGGTATCTTTTAGATTGAGTTCAATCCGCAGCGGTTTCTTTTCCTTACTGCTTATTTGATTACGAAATTACCGTACTCGTTTGAACGAACATGAATCGGTCCGTTTAAATTGTAATTGTTCTCCTTGGCGATAGATCGAAGCACGTCCACACGGGCAACTGATTCTCTCCATTCGTCACGGGTGTCATGATTGGCCGGATTCATCAGATCGTCATAGCGTACGTCCAAGAATTTATTTAACCACTTCTTCTCGTCTATTCCGTCTTTAGGTGATCCGCCCGCTTTTTTGTTCGTACGTTTAATCAAGGCATAAAAAGAGTCAGGGTCATCACCATCGCCATGCTGAATAACCGTATCGTACATCACAGCTCTTGCCAATGCTGTTTTTAGTCCGGCATTATCCGATCGTTTCATGGCAGGCTGATAATACAAACGGTCATTTACTTTGTCTTGAGCGGCGCGAAATTCCTTATCATTTGCAAGCGACTTCCAGGCAGAAGCGAATCCCTTGAGATTGCTTGTATCATCGCTTTCTTCCTTGGCCAGACGGCGCAATTCAGGCAGATACTTTTTCAGTTTGTTATTCGGAACTGCCTTTGTGTATACTTCCACTACTTCCAATGCATCCCCGGTAGCCGTTGTAAAGCCTGCCCGTCCGCATGTATAGCCTCGCCCGTCATCCAATCGCTCTACATATCCATATTGGATCTCCGTTGTGCCGTTTTCAAAGATACTTGTCAGCTGTTCCGCCCGGCGCTTTTGATCTTTATTCAGTCCCGCCGCAAAAACCGTTTCGCTCATCATCAGGGTAAAAAACATGGTGAAAACAAGTAATGAGATCGCTGCTTTTTGCATACTGATTTTCATTGCACTTCCCCTTTCTAAATATTGTAAATACAGACTCAGTATACATGAAGAGACTGCCCTATTGTTGAAAATACATCAATTCGTCAATATTTTGAATCTAAAGTAATATAGCTTGAATCTTACTCTTTTCATTGCCAATCAGCCTTAGCCCCTCTCACTGGGAAGGTCCCTTGATTTTCATACTGCTTCAACTTTCATTAACAAGATGCCATAAGGCTTTACTCTATTTTATAATGGAAGTGATCATCGAAAATCGTTAGGGAGGTGATGTAAATGGCAAGCAAGATGAGAATGCCAGATTCCGCAACGTCCCATGCAAAGCCTATTATTGGGAAGGCGATACTTTGCATGGGGTAGACTTTCTAAAAGATCGCCCTAGTAAGCTTTTCTGATATAGTGGCTTTGCACCTTATTTAACATAAAAAATAAGGAGCTGGCAGAAATGACATATGTAAAAGCAACCGCTATTTTACCTGAAAAGCTGATATCGGAAATTCAAAAGTATGTTCAAGGAAAAACATTATATATCCCTAAAACTGAATCCTCTCATCAAAAATGGGGTGCGTGTTCAGGAACAAGAAAGCTGATCGATGACAGAAACGCTTCTATTAAAAAAGCATTTAAAAACGGAAAAACCATTCATAATTTATCTGATGAATATCACCTCTCTATTGAAACAATAAAAAAAATTGTCTACTCTAAATAAACAAAACGGAAGCACTGATGAAATATAATCAGTGCTTTTTTTATGGCGAGTTTGTTTCTTAGTTATTTCCTGCATATGAACATTTTGGCCAATTGTGTAAAGTTAAAGGAGATGAGAAGAAAGGAAGGTCCTACAAATGACGATAAACAATGGAACGTTGCAAGTACCCGGCGCGAACATCCACTATAAAGTGCGTGGCGCAGGTCCAATCATTCTTTTAGTCCACGGCGGAGGCGGTGATGCCGACAAGTTCCATCATATTGCCAATCATCTGGCTAACAGGTACACGGTTGTTACTTATGATCGCCGCGGCCATTCCCGCAGCAATCTCGCCAATCAGATTGAGGATTACCGTGTGGAAACACACAGTGACGATGCTCACAGTCTTCTAGCCAAAATCACCAATAAGCCGGCATACGTATTTGGAAGCAACTCCGGGGCTGTTATCGGGCTTGATCTGTGCATACGCCATCCCGAACAAGTACATGTCATGATCCCACACGAACCAATCTTATTGCAGCTTCTGCATGGAAATGAGCTGAAACAAGCCGAGCAATTTATGGAAGACCTTAAGAAAAATCATCGAAGTGAAGTCATTAAGTTAATGTCAAGATTAGAGACAGACGAACAATCAAAGGCTGTGCTGACAAAGCGGCTTCTCGGCAATTCAACGTATTTCACTGAGTATGAAATTCAAGGAATTCTCAACTATACATTAGATTTCGAAGCATTAAAAACTGTGTTTACATCTTCACCGATGAAGGTACTCCCAGCTGGCGGAAGTGCTTCTCGGGAGCTTTTTCCTTATCGTTGCGCGAACGCCCTAGCGGAACAATTGAAAACAGAATTGGTTGAATTCCCCGGAAATCATACGGGGTACACAATATACCATAAAGAATTTTCTGAGAGGTTACACGACATGTTAGAAAAAGAAAAGAAACATACGTGTTAAGGATTGATTAAAATTTTCAAAATAGGACAGGTAAAACTAACTATGGAATTGGAGAAGATTTCACGAAGCGTAAAAAGAACTTTTCACTAACGAGAACGCAATGTGAGATGTTTAACCAAAGTGATATTAGGGATTTCATCGAAAAATAGGTTTGTACATTACGTTCTCCTATTGATTATTTCCTATCTTAATTCCGTATTTTATACCATTAGATACAACTCTAAAGCGGCTCGTTATTTTGTCCTCAACAACAACCAGTGTCTAACATCATGAATCTCTTTGGAAAATCACCACAAATGCAGGTATGGAAGACTTCATCGCAGCAAAAACCATACCAACTATTGTTGTTGGTATGGTTCGTCCTAGATAGGCCCTTAAGAAGAGATTCTATTGTACGGAGTATTTAGCTAATTGCATTTGTAACCGACAGGGCCGTCTGAACCTGTGTACACATATGTGTCAGACACATATCCAATATTCACGACACCCCGGGAATCTTTCCACTGGATTTGGTCCCAGATATTACTCGTTCCATACTTCCCTGTAACAGTCGTTCCATAAGCGTAACAATAATAAGGAACACGGGAGCCGCTCGGAATGGAAAGCATAATAGGATAATTTGTACCAGGACCGCTGCGCATATTGACAGGCGCACCGCTGCTTGTTGAGACAGTAAAGTACTGCACGGCAAGTGCCTGACTGGAAAAAATGAATAAAGATGCAATCATCACGGTTAACATACTCAGCATTTTCAGTTTAGTCAATGTCATCCCTCTTTCTTCAATTCCTTCATTTTAAGAAACGATAGAACATATGCTACCAGCTGCATTTAGGAACAACCGGACCGTCTGAGCCTGTATACATATATGTATCAGAGACAAATCCAGGAACGATCTCCCCGCTGGCAAGCGTCCGCTCTGTGTAATTCCAAATATTACTCGTTCCATACTTTCCAGTTACAGTTGTACCGGTTTTGTAGCAATAGATCGGGATGCGGGTTCCGCTCGGAATAGTCGTTACAATTCCCCAACTTGTACCTGGGCCGCTGCGCATATTGACAGGCGCACCGCTGCTTGTTGAAACCGTATAATACTGAGCTGCAAGTGCATGGCTAGAAAAAATGAACACAGATGCAATCATCACCGTTAGCATACTTAGCCTCTTTAGCTTATTCACCTTATACCCTCCCCTTATAAATGCCGTACGTTTGACTTTCTTACATCCAGTTAAGGATTTACTTTCAGATACCATGCCCCCTCCCCTCCCATATATTTATCAATGTACCATAAACTAGATCTTTCAAAAGTGGAATTATTCCTATGTTTTCGACAATTAAGGATACAAAATAAATGGTAGTCAGGCTTGATATTGATGGTGTGTTACATTTGGCATTTGTCCAGTCGGTAATCACGATTGACAATCAGGAAAAAGGACATGGATCAAGCGGTTTCGTGTCCACCAATTAACTCAATCAGTGTACTTCTGCCTTGTATCCACGCTTCTTCTCGATTCATAGATACTCCACCTTTTTCACCAATCAAAAACGGACACCAAACAAATCAGCGTAAATGCTGCAAGTTCAGTGTCCGCAACCTATTATGACTTTGCTTTCTTTTACCAGGGCGTATAAAAATGATTAGGTACGTTATCAAACGTTATATTCTATGATTTTGCGAGTCGAAAAATCATAACATTTTATATATTTCAATCAGATTATGATCTGGATCTCTGAAGTGAGCAACTCGGGCACTCCATTCCTTGCGATCATGCGGTTTATTCACACATTTAACTCCTTTTTCGTGTAAATCGTCATATGTTTTATCAACATCTTCTACCTTAAACTGAAGCAAAAATTTTGATTGAGCTTCTCCTTCCAACGATTTTTTTTCCTCTCCAACGATTTCAGCCATCGTTTCTCGAGATAAAAGCTCTATTTTCGTTTCCCCATTATCAAAGAGTGCATATTCCATTTCATTCTCTAACCAACTTATTGGAAGTCCTAATGAATCTTTGTAAAACTCGACGCTTTTCTTAAAATCATTCACCAACAGTCTAATTTGTAACAGCTTCATATCGAGTGCCTCCTATAAAACCATACTTTTTACTGGTCATCCAATTTAATGATACAAAAGGAAACCTGACAGCACTATGTCAAGTTTCCATAAATAAATTTCCTACTTCACCTTTATTTCAGATTTAAGTGCAGTTTATTCCATGTCATAAGAAATGTACGCTAACGAGCAAAAACAGCGATTCTTAAAACAAAAAATGATACCGAGTGTATTTTCTGTATGCTTCAACTTCATTTCGGGAAATGTAACGTTGATAAAGGAGGTTACATCAATATGGATCATCAAACATTGGCAGCTCACGAGGCTGTTGACTTACATGAAATCGTGAACTTTAAAACACTTTGTATAGCGAAATCAAAGTTAATGCAAGGGCTTGTGTTTGACCAAGAACTGAAGGACTTGATGCAAAAAGATGTGCAGCAATCCATTCAAGACCTTACTGAATTACAGGCGGTTTATGAGCGTGCCTCATTTCAGGCCCCTGTCCCTCAAAGCCGCCCAACGCCAATCATCAATTGAAAGGAAGGTAAGCCTCTTTGAATAATGATCATTTAGACCCCATTAATTCGCTGAATGTGCCTGAACTAGCAGACACTACATTCGCGATGGATTTTCTTATACGAGCTAAGGAAGGCGTAAGGAATACTGCTGTAGCTTTGACAGAAACCGCTTCACCAGATGTAAGAGCCTTGCTGCGGAAACAGCTGATGCAAGGAATTGCAATGCACCAAGAGATTACGGAACTGATGATCAGCAAAAAATGGTTCCACCCATATGAGCTGAGCGAACAGTATAAGCTGGATCAGCTCTCTGCAAAAAACACGATCATGGTCGGCAATATGAACCTCTTTCCTGATGAAACAAATCGTAAAGGGATGTTTGACCGGACACCTGATGAACACTAACACTGGAGGTTTTACAGCATGAAGGCAGTAACGTATCAAGGCATTAAAAATGTTGTTGTCAAAGATGTTCCCGATCCAAAGATTGAAAAATCAGATGACATGATTATCAAAGTCACCAGTACAGCCATTTGCGGATCAGATTTACATTTAATCCATGGATTCATTCCGAATATGCAAGAAGACTATGTCATCGGCCATGAACCGATGGGAATCGTCGAAGAAGTTGGTTCTGGTGTGACTAAACTAAAAAAGGGAGATCGGGTAATTATTCCCTTTAATATAGCATGCGGGGAATGTTTTTTTTGTAAAAACCAGCTGGAAAGCCAATGTGATCAGTCTAATGACAATGGGGAAATGGGTGCTTATTTCGGCTATTCAGGGCAAACTGGCGGTTATCCAGGCGGGCAAGCTGAATATTTAAGAGTGCCGTTTGCGAATTTCACCCATTTTAAAATCCCTGAATCTTGTGAGGAACCCGATGAGAAATTAAGCGTGATTGCCGATGCCATGACCACCGGCTTTTGGAGTGTGGATAATGCCGGCGTAAAAAAAGGCGATACAGTTATCGTTCTCGGCTGCGGACCAGTCGGCCTGTTTGCTCAAAAGTTTTGTTGGCTAAAAGGCGCAAAACGCGTCATAGCAGTTGACTATGTAAACTATCGCTTACAGCATGCGAAACGTACAAACAAAGTAGAAATCGTTAATTTTGAAGACCATGAGAATACAGGGAATTATTTAAAGGAAATCACGAAAGGCGGAGCGGATGTAGTCATTGACGCTGTTGGGATGGATGGTAAAATGAGCGATCTCGAGTTCCTTGCCAGCGGATTAAAGCTTCATGGCGGAACAATGAGTGCATTGGTCATTGCCTCTCAAGCTGTTCGCAAAGGAGGAACCATACAAATTACAGGTGTGTACGGAGGCAGATATAACGGTTTTCCGCTAGGAGATATTATGCAGCGAAACATCAATATACGCTCTGGACAGGCTCCTGTGATCCACTATATGCCGTACATGTTTGAACTAGTATCAACGGGAAAAATTGACCCGGGAGATGTTGTCAGCCATGTCCTGCCGCTTAGTGAAGCCAAGCATGGCTATGACATTTTTGATTCAAAAATGGATGATTGTATCAAAGTTGTGTTAAAGCCTTAAAAAACGGAGGTTACAGAAATGGAATACGCCTTACACGAAGTGCTTGAGGTTCAGGAAATGACTGCATTTAAGACACTTTGTTTGACGAAATCTAAAACAATGAAAGCACTGGTATCTGATCCGAAGCTGAAAGAAATCATGCAGCAAGATGTTGATATCACCACACGCCAGTTGCAGGAATTTGCCTCTATTTTATCTAATGCAAAGCACGAATGAGGAGATGAATAAATCATGAATCCTATCATAGAATATCTGACTGGCATGAATGTTCTAACAGACCAAATCATTGCTATGGACTTATTAATTTCAGCAAAAAACGGAGTCAGAAATTATGCGATGGCAGCCACTGAAGCCGGAACACCTGAAGTAAAAGAAGTCCTTATCCGCCATTTGGAAGAAGCACTCGATATGCACGAACAACTCTCAAGCTATATGATGGAAAAAGGCTGGTACCATCCTTGGAACCCAGACGAACAAGTCAAGCTGAATTTAAAAAATATTGATACAGCCATTCAATTGCCAACCCTTTAACATACAATGACTGATTTGCTGAGGAACAGTATTGATTGGCCACAACTGTTCCTCAGCTTCAAGTTGAATCGCCATGAGCACTGTTTTTTTCGGGCTTAACCCGCTTTTCCCCATCTGATCTCCGATAATGTTTGCAAATTCTCCAATCAAATAAGAATTCGTAACCACCTCTTTTTATGCGATTTCTTGATGGAGAAAACAGGCCAGAAACAAAATCCTTCGTTTTTGACCTGCCCTCTTCACACGCAAAGAATGCTACCTTCTTTGCTCCACTGATCCGTGAAGACTTTCCGTTTTAGGCCTGCTTTTGAGCTTTGCCTCGTTTTCGCGCAATTTCCCATCATAATCTTTAATTTTTGTGTCTAATCTTTTAATTGTTTTCTCAATTTCTTTCCGCTTCTCTATCAGCCGCTGTCGTTCGTCAGCCAGGATATTTTTTCGAGCTTCTACTGTACGGTCACCTTCGGTAAATAATGTTGTATATTCAATTAGCGCTTCTATCGATAGTCCCGCATTTCGCATGCATTTAATGAATTCAATCCATTTGATATCTTCTTCATCATAGTCGCGAATGCCGCTGTTTTTTCGTTTTACAGGCGGGATTAATCCTACACGTTCGTAATATCGGAGTGTTGCGGCTGTCAGGCCAAACTGCTTTGCCACCTGAGCAATATTCATGATCTTCACCTCTCTATCCTGTATGTTGTGAAGGTAACACTTAAAGTTAACTTTAAGTCAAGCTCAAAACAAGTGGTTAGCTGCTGAATCTGGGTTTATATATTCGGGACTTGCCTTAAAGCACACTTTAAACTCTATACTTCTCCATGCACTAAAAACAGTGTAGTTGGAGGGATTGTTGAATGGCAAATAAACACACTGCCGGAAGAGAACAATTAGGAGAATTTGCGCCAAAGTTTGCTGAACTTCATGATGATGTTCTATTCGGTGACATTTGGGCAAGAGAAGAAGAACTTTCATCCCGGGATCGCAGCATGATTACAGTTTCTGCATTAATTGCTGACTGTTTCTCAGCTTATAAATCAGGTTCATTTTAAATGGTTTTTAAAAAAAACCCTTGCCTTAAAGCAGACTTTAAGGTTTATCGTTATGTTGAAGACACCATAAAACATAAATAAGTGCATGTTTTTATTTACAACACTTATGATGAAGAAAGGATAGGTTCGTATGTGTAATCAACATCAAACCCGTGTATTAAGCGTGTCACATGCAAAAGCCAAATTTGAACAAACGACGATTGAGCGAAGAGGATTACGGCCGCACGATGTCTTAATCGATATTAAATTCAGCGGTATTTGCCATTCAGACATTCATAGTGCTTTTGATGAATGGGGCGGTGGCATCTTCCCAATGGTGCCTGGACATGAAATAGCCGGTGTCGTAACAGCCGTTGGAGCAGAAGTCACCAAGTTTGCTGTCGGAGACCGCGTTGGTGTCGGCTGTTTTGTTGACTCTTGCGGAGAATGCGAATACTGTCTCAACGGAGAGGAACAATTCTGCACGAAGGGTGTTGTTCAAACGTATAACTCAGTAGACTACGACGGAAACCCCACTTATGGCGGGTACAGCCAAAAAATCGTTGTCACTGACAGATTTGTTGTTCGCATACCAGATCGTTTGGAAATGGATGTTGCCAGTCCGCTGTTGTGTGCAGGTATCACCACGTATTCCCCGCTGAAACACTGGAATGTTGGCCCTGGTAAAAAAGTTGCGATTGTAGGCGTGGGTGGCCTTGGACATTTGGCGATTCAATTTGCACATGCGATGGGTGCAGAGGTAACCGTTCTGAGCCGTTCCATGAATAAGAAAGAGGAAGCTCTGGAACTCGGTGCAAATCATTACTTTGCAACAAGTGACCCAGCTACATTCACTGCATTGGCCGGGCGTTTTGACGTGATCTTAAATACGGTATCGGCAAATCTCGATGTAGATGCCTATTTATCAATGCTTCGTATAGACGGGACACTTGTAAACGTTGGAGCTCCTGCCAAGCCGGACACATACAGTGTGTTTTCCCTAATCATGGGGCGCCGCAGCATTGCAGGTTCTCTAGTCGGCGGAATTCAAGAAACTCAAGAGATGCTGGATTTCGCAGCTGAGCATGGCATCGAACCTAAAATCGAAGTCATCGGAGCTGACCAAGTGGACGAAGCATACGAACGTATCCTTCGAAGCGATGTCCGTTATCGATTTGTGATTGATATTTCCACATTGTAATAGGTTAGTCCTTATATGGGCTGACCCGCTTTTATTGAAACTCACGAAAAGCGATCTCTTTAAGCAAATATTTTGAAGGCCGGTCAATCTTCCTGTTATTCTATGAATAGAGAGTTATTAGGAGGGTTTTTTATGAGCAAAAAAATTGCAGTTCTTGTTACAGACCAATTCGAAGACATCGAATATACAAGTCCGGTAAAAGCATACGAAGAAGCTGGCTACAGTGTTGTGGCTATCGATTTGGAAGCCGGCAAAGAAGTCACCGGTAAACATGGCGAGAAAGTAAAGATTGACAAAGCCATCTCTGATGTGGATGCAAGTGACTTTGATGCACTTCTAATTCCTGGAGGATTCTCTCCGGATTTGCTTCGTGCAGATGACCGTCCGGGTGAATTCGCAAAAGCATTTGTCGAAAACAAAAAACCTGTTTTCGCAATTTGCCACGGCCCGCAAGTACTGATTGATACGGATCTTCTAAAAGGCAAAGATATCACAGGCTACCGCAGCATCCGCAAAGATTTAATCAATGCCGGTGCAAACTACAAAGATGCAGAAGTAGTCGTCAGCCATAACATTGTCACAAGCAGAACACCTGATGATTTGGAAGCATTTAACCGCGAATCATTAAATTTGTTAAAATAAAACGAGAAGGCACAGACTGTTCAGGTCTGTGCCTTTTTTAAAATTAAGACTCCTTCGTTACATTCTGAAAGACAGCAGTCGCGTCCCACACATTCAAGCCAAATTGGCCTTCTGAAAATGCGGAATCATGTGCATCAATCACAAGACGATCATCTAAATAGATTTTAAAGCGATCGCCCTCGGCCTCTGTTTTCAGATGATACTTTTTATTAACGTCTATCGGTGTTTTGTATTCAGCAATGACAGAAGCAGCACCGTTCTCAAATTTAAAGAATTTCACTAGATCATGCTTCGCATCCACATTGGCAAGGTAACCGTTTTTGGCATCTTTGTCAGAGCGAAACATAAGTGCTCCTGCCCCTCTTCCGTTTCCATCCTTAATGGTGATATCAGATTCATAAGTGAAGTCTGACCCGGATGCTGAAGACAAGATAAAGGAATCGCCGTCCGACCTCCCTTGTTTCCCCTCAATTGTGTCTGCCCATGTGCCATTTACAGTCGTCCATCCAGTCAAATTGGACATAAAAGGTGACGTTCCCCATACCTTTTTCAAAGGGTGTATCGTTAAAGATTTTACCTTTACACCGCCCTTTGCAGCATATAATTCAAGCCCTTTGCTTGATCGGTCTGGGAGAATAATATCCGTTATGACCTGCTTTCCGTCATTCCCAAATACTTCAACCGAGGAGCGGTCAACAAAAATGCGCATCTTAACCTTCCCATTTACCGGCTTCAATGGGGCTGTTTCTTTTCCGGTGTTAAAGGCCGGATTAAAGGTATTGTTGCCCGACTCGCTCCGGTCAACGAACAATTTGGCGTTCCTTCGGTCATAACCGACCTTCGTAAATTGATTTTCACCTGTTCGGACCTTAAAACCAAATTCAGCAGCTGAACCAGAGCTTACTTTAAATTCTGCATTTATTTCATAGGCATCTCCAGATTGCCCCGCTAACACATTATGACTTGCAGGCGATATGGTCAGATTCTTCCACTTCTTAGAGGTTCCGCGAATGGTTTCCAGCTCTTTCACCGGTGTTTGGACCACTCTAACCCCTTCGGTAAACGCTTTCAATTTTAACTCTCTTGGAATGGACGTTGCACTTCTCCATGGGGATGTCGGAACATCATTCGCATATTGCCAATTGCTCATCCACCCTAACCATAGCCGGCGGCTGTCTGTGGATGGAATATCAGACCAGGATACAGCCGCATAAAAGTCTCTGCCGTAATCCGTCCAGAGAACTTTGTTTGGCGGGTTTTCATTTTTAAAATGAGTTCCATCAAAGTCCCCTACAAAATATTGCATGCCTGATCCTCCCGAGACCGCTCCGTTTCCGACACTGACCTGCATGACCCATTTTTTTCGATTCGGATTGCCGTCTACCGGAAGCTCAAATAAATCCGGGCATTCCCATACTCCCCCGTGGCTTCCTTGATCCTGTCCAAATTCACTTGCATACGTCCACTGCTTCAGATTTTTTGATGTATAAATGAGGATTCGGTCACCGGCCGCAAGCACCATCACCCACTTTTTTTCTTTCTCATACCAAAAGACTTTTGGATCGCGAAAATCTTTTTTACCCGGGTTTGGAATGACAGGGTTGCCAGCGTATTTCGTCCATGTTCTTCCTTTGTCGTTGCTATAGGCAATACTTTGCACTTGATGGCCTTCCCGATCCTGTGTATAAATGGCCACAAGCGGCTTCTCTTTGCCTGTTTGAAAACCGCTTGTGTTATTTTTATCTACAACTGCGCTTCCAGAAAAGATCGTGCCTTTTTCATCCGGATAAAGCGCAACAGGAAGGTGTTCCCATGTAACCAAATCTTTGCTGACGGCATGCCCCCAATGCATGGGCCCCCACTGAAGCCCGTATGGATGGTATTGATAGAACAAGTGATATTCCCCGGCATAATATACCATTCCGTTTGGGTCATTCATCCAGTTTGCCTCCGGTGTGAAGTGGTATTGAGGACGGTAATCCTCATCATAGTAGCTTGAATCGGCTGCATCTGCCGAAAATGCCATAGTCAACAGCAGGGTGAACATGATTATGACTTGAATCAGTCTCTTTTTCATTTGTTCCTTCGCTCCTCTCTTCATGTTTGAACACTTTCAAGAGAGACTGCTGCGCAAGCTGGTCCGTTTCTGGCAATTCTCCTCTGTTACACTGTTATCCGAATGATTTATATATGAAAAGACTGCTGCAGTTTCTCTCTCTTTCCTTCACACACCTTATGCTAAGAATCCAGCCCAATACCCGAGAATCCCGATGACAAAGATGCCGCAAATAATGAGAAGTGGATTCACCCCTTTGCGAAGCATCCATGCCACCAATAACGTTAATCCGAGAGGCAGCGCACCCGGCATAATGCTGTCTAACACGTTTTGTACAGTTTGAACATCTACTTTTCCGCTTTCATCCTTAATCCTGGATACAACGATTGGAATGTTGATGGTGGTCCATTTGGACACGAGAGCCCCCATAACAAATAACCCGAGAATCGAAGCGCCCTCTGTAAGCTTTTGAATGCGATTCCCCGCTAAATCCTGAAGAATCTCCATTCCTTTCACATAGCCATACTTTAATCCGTAATATTTTGTGCTTAATCTTATGGCATTCAGCAAGAAAAAGAATAGCAAAGGGCCGGCAATGTTTCCTCCTAAAGCAAGGGAGGCTCCTAGCGCAGCTAAGACAGGACGAATCGTTCCCCAGAAAATTGGGTCGCCTACGCCCGCTATTGGTCCCATCAAACCAATTTTCATTCCGCTTATCGCTTTTCCGTCAATTCCTTTATTGTTCGCCATTTCTTCTTCCATGGCTGCCGTCACACCAAATATAGGCGCTGTCAGCCACGGATGTGTATTAAACCATTCCAAATGCCGCTGCAAGGCTTCGTTTCTTTTCGCTCCGGGACCGTACAATTTTTTGATCGCCGGTATCATGACATAACAATATCCCATTGCCTGCACACGTTCGAAGTTAAAGGAACCGAGTAAAAAATTTGAACGAATAAACATGCTGAAAATTTCTTTCTTCGTTAATCGTTTTTCTTTCTCCATTTTTTCTTCCCCCCTCATCGTTTAGGCATCAAGATCATCATCATCGTCATCATAAACAGCAACACTGCCACTGTCTGATGCGGCCGCGACTGCTCCGTGAGCGCTTTGTTTTTGCATCACCTGCTGGTATAAAAGCGCCAGACAGAGACCAAGGGCTCCAAATCCCACTAAGTTAAAATCGGTAAACGCCGCTAATAAGAAACCAATATAGAAAAATGGCTTTAAATAAGGAATATTCATCATATTGATCACCATGGCATACCCGACAACCACAATAATGCCTCCGCCTATTTGCAGTCCTTTTGTAATGACATCAGGAATATTTCCCAGGAACGCCTGAACAGCGCTGACACTAATTAAAGCAACAATCAATGTAGGAATCATGACGCGCAAAGCTTGAAACACCATCGCGGTAATATGCATAATTTCAATTCCTTTTATATTTCCCGCTTTCGCATATTGATCAGCGCGGTGGATGAAAAAGACAGTGATCGTCCGAACAAAAATCGTCAGCGCCTGACCCGCAGCTGCTAAAGCAACAGCGACAGCAATCCCTTCGCCAATTCCTTGATCAGCGGTAATAACTAAAATGGTTGAGATGACAGAGGCGATCGCTGTATCAGGTGCCATGGCAAGCCCGACGTTCATCCAGCCGAGCGCCATCAGCTCCAGTGTGCCTCCAAGAATAATTCCCGTTTTTAAGTCCCCGAGCACCAAGCCAACCAACGTACAGGCCACAAGCGGACGGTGTGTCTGCCCTTCATCCAATACACTTGCGATTCCGGTGATTGCTGCAATGATTAACAACAAAATAATTTGTAATGAAGACATATTCTCATCCCCTTGATTATTTTGTTACGTTCCGTAAAATCTGTACAAAATCCTCACTGGCATCTGAAGGCAGCTGCCTCAATTCCAGTTTCACGCCCTTGTCACTTAATGTTTCAAATGCCTTTATATCTTGTTCTGTGACACTGACTGATTTTGTGATTTGCCTGCGATGATTTTCAAAACGCATTCCCCCGACGTTTACGGTTTTGATCGGTACACCTGCTTCTATAAGAGATACAATATCAGACGGATTTTCAAACAAGAGCATTGCCGTTACCCCTTCGTAGCGCGGACTATGAAATGCTTTTGCCATTTTAGAAACCGAGACGGCACTCGCCTTTACATTTGAAGGCGCAACAGAAAGGATCAGCGTTTTTCTCATTTCGTCCTGAGCAATATCGTCGGAGACAACGATGATTCGGTCGGCTGCATGGACTTTTATCCACCTTGTCAGGATTTGGCCGTGAATAAAGCGGTCATCAATTCTTGCTAACACAATGTTCATCATAATTCATCCTCTCTTGTATCTTGATTGGCTGTTTTTACTTTTTCTAAATGTTCACTGCACACTTGAAAGCTTTGCTGACTCATTGCTTTTAAGTTGTTCAGCAAATCTTTGAGAGCCAGATGTTCTCTCTGGCTTAATACCTCCAGCAGAATCGGCAGGTTTACGCCGGCTGCCATATCCATTCTTTGATCCTCAGCAATAAAGGAAGCTGCCGCGTTATATGGCGTCCCTCCAAAAATATCGACTAAAAAAAGCACTTCATGTTCTTCCGGGATATCCTTGAGCGCCTGATGATATTTTTCTTGCAGCGTTTGTATTCCTTCCCCTTTAAAAAACGGCACTGCAATCAGGTTATTTTCTTCACCGAATATCATCCCTGAAGATTCTTTTAATGCTATGGGAAAATCTCCATGACCGCTGATAATAACTGAAATCATATCTATTGCTCCTTTCCTGTTTTGTACATCCAAATATAATGCAAGGATCGTGCCAACACAGGTGGGTTAAGCGTTTTCATTGTTATTTCAGCCAATAGCAATTTGTTGTTGAAACACTTAAAACGAAAAAAATAAACCTGTATTAAAATGGTGTTCCATTTAATACAGGTTCATATGAAAAAACTGTTTTTAAAACAGCTGGCCATGCACTTCTTCAGCAAATATGGCGGCTATAAATAATTTTTCATCATCACTTATGCGAAGTCCGAGCTTTTCTTCATAAGGGGCTAATGTTCGCTCTGTCACGTACACCATTTCCTTCAGCTGATCATTGATCTCTTCTTCCTCTGAGAAAGCGATCGGATTCTGCTTAATTACCCTTTCAAAGGCGAAAGCCGTGTGCATAATGACTTTGATCAAAACCGCATTATTGAAAATGACCCCCAGCTCATCTTGAACGGTTTGCAGCCACTCCAATAACATTTCGATCACATGGTGGGGATTCAAGAAGACAAGGTATTTTTTCAGGCTATCCTCGCAAAGCTCCCTGACAATAATATTTGCTTCGTTCAATCCATTGCTCAAGGGGATGCTTCCTTTTGTAATGGCCTGTTGAATCAGCTTCTCTCCCTCCCCTTCAATTAACACTTCTAAAGATACATGCGGAGCATTGATTTTAGGGTCTTTCGTTCCGACTGTCGCAAGGATTTCATACTCTTTTTCGATTTCTTTTATGCTGTTGGCCAGCTTAATCGATGATACGGTCAATATGTGAATCGGGGTATCGGAGGCCTTGTTTACGATCGTGGTTAGAATGTCTTCCAGCTTTTTGGCCGTTCCGCTGCCCGTCGTGCAGATGGATACCAATGCCTTCTTTTTGCCGGATGCCGCTGGCTGACGCTCCCACAACTCGATAAAATCCTTCGTGACCGATTGATAGATCGCTTGCAAATTTAAATTCAAATAGTTGACCTTTCTGACAGCATCCAGCACCATTGAAGTCGTAACATTGCTGATCGTTTTAATAGAAATGCCTGTCTTTTCCTCCAGCCTGCTTTCCAGCATTGCAAGCGACCCCATATCTACCAGCATTAAAACACCTTCGCCTTCATCAACCTGTTTCATTTTTTCTGCTACGCATTCAAGAATGTCCGAAGGTGAAACAGTAAGCGGCATGTCAACTGCTGCAATCGGCGTACTCCCTAGCAGTTCTGTCGCAACTTCAACCATCGAACTCGCCGTGCTGTTTCCATGCGCAGCCACGATGATACCGACTCTTTTGTTCTCCTTTAATGATTTGATGGAATGGATTAACATCGTTAAGTAGATGACTTCTATTTCGGGAATAGCCACTTTAAAATATTCCTGAATTTTATCCTTAAAAATCATCGCCACCCGATATTCTTTCACATGAGTATCACGAATTTCATCCGTCTCCTGTGTATTCAAAACATCAATTTGCTTTCCTCGCTTTAAAAATGCGTCAATATGCATACTCAAGAAATAAATAAACTTACGGTCAAATGTGCAATCCAGCTCATGTTCAGCTATTTCTTTTAACTGTTTTGTCATTTGAATCACGTCATCTTCAACGAATGTCAGCAGGCTGTCTTTTTGAAAAGCTTGATGATGAAAAAAACGTCTGACATGCAAATGGACATCAGTCAAGATGTACTGGTTAATATCCTTTTTGGATAAACCTTCTTTCATAAGCGTTTTCACTTTTTCCTCAATCAAATGATATAAGTTAAATGAGAGGTCTTCGTCAATTTTTGTTGTTTCATCTTCTACAATCGGAGAGATAATCGTTGTAATATTGACATATTCAGAAATGGCTTTGCTTCTTTGCATGTTTTTGCTGCTGGACATCCATTCTTGCTTGATTTCATCAGGCAGATCGCGAACAGTCAGTTCAATAACTTCATTTCTGTCAAGGTTATGCAAAAATCCGTGTGCGCAAACTAACTGAACATTTGATTTCAGCTGTCCGACATTCCCAAATTTGGCGGAATGAATAAGCGCATTATAGACATCGATATGCACACTCAGATTCTTCTTAATTCGCTCTGCTTCTTTCCCTAATAAAAACGTCGTCAGATCCACTCTTTCTTTAAGCGATCGTTCTTCAAGCGAAGGAATATGAATGGTCATTGGGATTCTTCGCAAAAACGTTTTCAATAGTGCAGAACTCGAATTTTCTGTAGTCGCACAAATAAACAATACGTTCGATGTTCGTTTATGTTCAGATTCTCCAAGCCTGTTATAAGAACCGCTGTCAATAAAATAAAACAGCATTTCTTGTCCCTCGGGAGGGAGGCGGTGGATTTCATCCATAAAAAGAATGCCCCCATTGGCCTGTTCGACTAAACCCGCCTTATCCTCGGCAGCACCTGTAAATGAACCTTTTTTGTGTCCGAATAATTGAGAAAGCAATAATTGAGGGTTGTTGTAGTAGTCTGCACAGTTAAATGTAATAAATGGTGCGCCGGCCTTCAATATGTCAGAGTAAATGGCAAACTGGTAAATTCGGTTCGCAAAAAGGGATTTACCGGAACCAGTCGGCCCTAGGAGGAGCATATGCAGACCGTTCGGCGGATAAAAGACAGCTGCTTTTGCCTGGGAGATCGCTTTCTTCAAACTCCCTTTTGCCCCTATCATAAGCTCTAGGGGATTCGTGGAAATGTGTTGATGATTTTGCTTTGAATTTCCGGAAAACGCCTGAAGGTCTTTCACTTCCATCATCTCTGTATCCCATTTCTTGTTGAATAATTTTTCTGCTATCTCGACTGGGATGTATCTTACAGGAAACGTTTTAATTTTGATGACCTTTTTGGACCGGACGAGATTGTTCAATTCAAAGCTGACATTGGACCGCTCCATCTTCAGCTGCTCGGCAATCTCCTTTGCTGAATTCCCTTGTATTTTTAAAAGATGATCTAAGGTTGAATCTTGAAAATTATGCTTGAGCTGATGGTATATTTTATCTATTCTTCTCACGTCTATCATCCTTTGTCCTTATTAGATAAGCCATTAACAAGAATATTTCGAAACTTTATAGTCCGCGTTGAGATTATCTGCTGATACACGTTTAAAAAGGTCTCTATAGCAGATTGACAAAGCTGGCTTTTATGCGTATATGTTTACATGTTGAATCATTTGCATCTCATATTAGTATGATAGATGCTCAGTTCTGGAGGGCCAGTCCCCTTCAAAAGTAATAATCAGTAAACAGTTTATCATTCTCGGGGAATGTAATGATGTCAAAATCATCAATGACAAAAAATGAATCTTATAGATCATGACAAATTACCCAAATATAACCCCTTAAGTTCGTTCACAACTAAAAAGACCGGCACTCTATGTGACCGCCACAGTATTACAATTTGCAAAACTTCGTCATTTTTGCAATCCACATTGGAGGTTAAGGAATCTGTAAGCTTAAAAACTTTATCTCCGATTCTCTCGATTTGATCCCCCCTGCAGGCCTCAAACATAGTGGGTATGCAATTATACAAATCGTTACCGATTAAAACTAGCCTGTCAGATTGTCCAAATGACTTTCCTGTTTTACTCTGCTATTCAGGTAGAATCACGAGTAAAAATAGAGCCACAAGACATGTAACAGCACTTAAAATAGTTTTAAAATTTAAAAATAAAAGTATCTATTCTTTTAAATGTTATAATATCCGATAAAACTTTACTCATCTTTTTATTACTGGAGGAAAATAAAATTGATAGGCAATTCTAGCAAAGACAATTTTGGCCAGCAACAGAAATTGTCTAGAGGCCTTAAAAACAGGCATATACAATTAATGGCGATTGGAGGTGCAATCGGTACAGGTTTATTTTTAGGTTCAGGTAAATCCATCCATTTTGCAGGACCATCCATTTTATTTGCTTACTTGATCACCGGCGTATTTTGCTTTTTCATTATGCGTTCGCTCGGAGAACTGCTCTTATCAAATGCGGGATACCACTCTTTTGTTGATTTTGTAAGGGACTATTTAGGAAACATGGCAGCATTTATCACTGGGTGGACCTACTGGTTCTGTTGGATTTCCCTCGCGATGGCTGATTTAACGGCGGTCGGCATTTATACGCAATATTGGCTTCCCGATGTGCCTCAATGGCTGCCGGGTCTTCTTGCGCTTATTATCCTGCTGATCATGAACCTTGCCACCGTTAAACTTTTCGGAGAATTAGAATTTTGGTTTGCATTGATCAAAGTCATTGCCATACTGGCTCTGATCGTAACTGGCATTTTCCTGATTGCGAAAGGTTTTTCGGCAGCTTCCGGCCCTGCCAGCCTCACCAACCTTTGGAGACACGGCGGCATGTTCCCAAATGGATGGCATGGGTTTATCCTATCTTTCCAAATGGTCGTCTTCGCTTTCGTGGGTATTGAACTGGTTGGCCTGACAGCAGGTGAAACAGAAAATCCCCAAAAAGTGATCCCTAAAGCCATCAATCAAATCCCTGTCCGGATTTTACTTTTTTATGTTGGCGCACTTTTCGTGATTATGTGTATCTATCCTTGGAATGTGTTGAATCCAAACGAAAGCCCATTTGTTCAGGTCTTCTCTGCAGTAGGCATCGTTGTGGCTGCCAGTTTGATCAATTTTGTTGTATTAACATCAGCCGCCTCAGCTGCAAATAGCGCTTTATTCAGCACAAGCCGAATGGTCTATTCACTTGCAAAGGATCATCACGCACCTGGACTATTAAAGAAATTAACTTCTTCTAACGTGCCAAGCAATGCGCTGTTCTTTTCATCCGTCGCCATTCTGATTGGCGTTAGTCTGAATTATTTAATGCCTGAGCAAGTCTTCACACTGATTACAAGTGTTTCTACAATATGCTTCATTTTTATTTGGGGCATCACGGTGATTTGCCATTTGAAATTTCGAAAAACAAGGCAGCATGAAGCGAAAGCAAACAAATTTAAAATGCCTTTTTACCCATTATCCAACTATTTAACACTTGCATTTCTCGCGTTCATTCTTGTCATATTGGCACTGGCGAATGATACACGTATTGCTTTGTTTGTCACCCCGGTCTGGTTTGTTTTATTGATTATTTTGTATAAGGTGCAAACCCGCAGAGGACATAAGATGAAATAAAAAAAGACAAGGGATACTCACTCCCTTGTCTTTTTTATAGGGCCAAACACTAAATTAAACTTTGAATTCAAATTTCATTCACTTCATTTAAGTGTTAACTCAAACCAGTTTTGATGCCGAAACCTACTAACATTATTCCGGTAATTTTTTGAAACACTTTCTGGAACTTCGAGTTTTTCATCCATTTTTTTGCATAATCAATAATATAAACAAGAAACAGAAACCACAACACCGCTAATAAGGTTAGGATTGAAGCTAAAATGATAAGCTGCTGGTTTATATTTCCGTTCAAATTGATAAATTGGGGCATGATTGTAACATACACCAAAACAGTTTTAGGATTGAGAATGTTACTGAGTGATCCCTGCATAAAGGAAGTTTTATAATAACGTTTCGGAGAACTTGCCATATTTTTTGCTTGGGATTGCATGTCATCTAACGAAAACATACTTTTAGCAAAAAAACTTTTTACACCTAAATAAATTAAGTATGCCGCTCCCAAATATTTGATCGTTGTGAAAAGAATCACTGACTTTGCGATTACCACTGATAATCCTAAAATGGCAATCACCGTCCAAAAGGAAAGTCCTGTCGCCAATCCGAGAATGTTATAACGGCCGGCTTTCGGACCATACCTAAGCGTATTTTTCATCACAAGCATCGTATCTGCCCCCGGTATGATAACCATCATGGCAGCGATCGGTATGTATGCGAGTAAGCTGTGCATTGTTCTCTCCCCCTTTAAAAATCCCCTCAATCATATAGTGACTACAAAAGTAACTACTTATAAAAGTGTATCAATGCGTTTGGAATAAATCAATATGGTTTGTTAAAATAGCGATTACTAAGGCAGCGATTGCTCTTTATATTGGAGGATATATGAAAGAAAATATGTTAGACATTTTAAAAAACCTCAATTTTACAGAATATGAATCGAAAGCGTATTTGGCATTATTGCAAGAATCACCTTTAACAGGCTATGCCGTTGCCAAAAAATCCGGAGTTCCCCGTTCTAAAATTTATGAAGTCTTGGAAAGCCTTGTCATAAGGGGAGATGTTTTTGTCAGTCATGGAAATACGCCTCAGTATGTTCCTGTCCCCGCAAAAGAACTGATTAAAAACCGCCGACTCAAAGCGGAAGAGCATTTTGATCAGGCTGAGAAATATTTTGAAAAGTTCGAGCAGACTGCTAATGACCGGGAAAACATCTGGAATATCACCGGCCGCAGTGAAATTCTTGAAAAGGTGAAGGCTTGTATCTTATCCGCCAAAAAAAGAATCCTCTTAGAAATATGGAAAGAGGATTTTGAGGAGATAGAATCAGAGCTAAAACAGGCGGCAGAACAAGGCGTTATTGTCACCATTATTGCGTACGGAGACATCGTATCTGATTTTTCCAATGTTTACCTTCATGATATGAGCAGTGAAATTACAGAAGAGTATGACGGACGGTGGCTTGTCTATAGCGGAGATGATTCAGAAGTAGTAGCGGGCATTGTCTCACTTGGCAATGACAGCCGTGCTGCATGGACGATGCATGTAGGTTTAGTCATGCCTATTACTGAAGTGATCATTCATGATCTGTACCTCATGGAAATTCTGAAAAAGCATAGAGAGCTATTAGAAGAGAGCTTCGGGAAAAATCTCATCCAGTTGCGCCGTAAATTTTCTATTCACTCAGATTTCAAAAAACATTATTTGGAATAATGTTTGGCATCTCTTACCCCAAAAACAAGGCTTGTACAAAACAAGCCTTGTTTTTTTATGCATAAACCCCCCATGCTGATTTACTTCTCTCTTTTAAAAAAATGTGATTCTGCGCAAACTATTTTTCAGCCTGCCGCGTCTATCCTAGGTAACAGCCTACGATATACGTATATTCAAAAAGGAGCCCTTTATTGCAATGAAGAAAAAACAAACAACAAAAGCGTTGCTTGTCACATGCATAACTGACCATAAGCAAGATTTCTACAGGTTGGCTTTCAGTTATGTGAAAAATCAAGATGACGCATTAGATATTGTTCAGGAATCTATAAAAAAAGCGCTGAGCTCAGTTGAAACGGTCAGGAACCCTGGGACGATAAAAAGCTGGTTTTATAAAATTTTAGTGCGGACAGCCATTGATTTTTTGCGCAAACAAAAAAAGATAAGAGTGATGGACGACGAAACGATAGAATTTTTAAGCAAAGGAAAGGAAGACCATTACAAGGATACTGATCTCCATGAAGCGCTTGACGAATTGCCGTACCGCTATAAAACCATTATTATTTTACGTTTTTTTGAAGACCTCAAATTAGAAGAAATTGCGGAAATTACAGGAGAAAACACGAATACCGTCAAAACGCGCCTATACAGAGCATTGAAGCTGATGCGCATTCAATTGACGAAGGAGGATCTTTCTTAATGGATAAGAGATTACAGCAATTAAGAGAAGAATATAAAAATGTTCAGATTCCTAAAGAATTGGATATCATTGTTGAAAAAGCCCTTCAGCAAGAACCAAAAAAGAAAAGAATCGTCATGTGGCCGACATCAGCAGCAATCGCTGCAGCTATTTTATTCACTGCGCTTGTTAATATCAACCCGGACGCCGCTCAGGCTATGTCCAAGATCCCTGTCATCGGCAAAATCGTCAAAGCGATCACCTTTATTGAAATCAAAGAGGAAAAAGACCAATCAAGCATTGATGTCAAAACACCTGCTTTGTCCGGGCTTTCTAATAAAGAGCTTGAAAACAGCATTAACCAGAAATACTTGAAAGAAAGCCAGCAGCTGTATAAAGAGTTTATACAGTCCACATCCAAAAACAAAAAAGGGCATCTCAGCATCTACAGTGATTACGAGACGGTCACAGACACGCCAGATTTACTCTCTATCCGGCGCAATATTGAAACAACACAAGCATCTTCCTACACACAAAGCCGTTATATTACAATTGACAAAAAGAATGATATTTTACTTACATTAAAAAGCTTATTCAAAGATGAGCGCTATATCAAAGTCATCAGTCAAAACATCAAAGAACAAATGAAACAGCAAATGAAGGAAGATCCAAATAAAATATATTGGCTCACTGACGAAGATGCAGAACCGTTCAAAACGATTCTTCCTGATCAGACGTTTTACATTACTGAAGACCATAAACTTGTGATCTCATTTGACGAATATGAAGTCGCCCCCGGCTATATGGGCGTTACAGAGTTTACAATTCCAACCGGCGTCATTTCAAACTTGCTCGTGGGAGAACGTTATATTCGATAAAATAAAAACATCCATCTAAGATTATGGATGTTTTCTCTCTTCTCTATTCGAGGTCGTAACCTCGCTACCAAAAACAACGAGAATATTTGCATACTATTGGAGGAATACCCATGTATCACAAGACACAGCATCATCGATACATTCCTGGACTTGATGGCCTTCGGGCTTTCGCCGTCCTGTCAGTTATCGCTTATCACCTAAATTTCAATTGGGCTAACGGTGGTTTTATCGGAGTTGATATCTTTTTTGTTTTATCCGGATATTTGATTACATCTATTCTATTACCGGCATATGGAAATGATATCAATCTTGATTTTCGGGATTTTTGGGTGCGCCGCATTCGGCGGCTTATGCCAGCGGCTTACCTTATGATCTTTTCCACTGTTGTGTGGGTCGTATTGTTTGATCGAGAACTATTGCACACTGTACGTGGAGATGCGATCTCTTCTCTCTTTTATATGAGCAATTGGTGGTTTATTTTTCACAAGCTATCATATTTTGATAGTTTCGGTTCCCCATCACCTCTAAAAAACCTTTGGTCGCTGGCGATTGAAGAACAATTTTATATCATATGGCCGATGTTTTTAGTTGTTGGAATGTACATAATGAAAAGCCGCGCCAGATTGGCTGCGGTGATATCATTGCTTGTGCTTTGTTCAGCCGTGATGATGAGCGTACTGTATGAACCTGGCGGAGATCCGAGCCGCGTTTACTATGGCACAGACACTCGTTCGTTTGAACTTCTCATCGGATGTGCCTTGGCTTTGGTATGGCCGATGAAAAGGCTGTCTTCCAACAGGCTGCCAAGCAAACTGAAGCACACTTTGCACGCCACTGAATTTTTGGCATTTTGTATTTTAGTGTTGTGTGTCTATTTCACAGATGAATACGAGCCTTTTCTTTACAGAGGCGGAATGCTATTCATTAGCGTGACTGCCGCAATCCTTATTGCATGTGTTTGCCATCCGAGCAGCTTTTTAGGCAATCTGCTTTCATGGAGGCCGCTTCGGTGGCTTGGAACGAGGTCTTACGGAATTTATCTTTGGCACTACCCTGTTATTGTGTTAAGCACGCCAGTTCAAGAAATCGGAAACCCTGTTTTTTGGCATATCGTGCTAAAGATCATTGTGACATGTATACTTGCCGAGCTTTCCTACCATTTTATTGAGAAGCCGATACGGACACAGGGATTTAGGTCATTTTTCCGCCGTGTTTTTATACATAGAATCAAGGAATGGAAAACGACATCTGTCATCAGCAAAATGTCAATTGGTTTCATCATTTTCGCTATACTTATTTTTGCAGGCGGGCTGTCAGGGCTAGCCGGCGAGCAAAAGCACCCTACCAAATGGACCCATAGCTCACAAGAAACAAATGCTGACACCAGCCAGGCTTCTGGGGATAAAAAGAACGCTGCAGCAGATAAAAAACACAATCCTGAACAAAAGACAACAGATTCCAATCAGGATCAAAAGGAAAACAAAGATAGTGGGCAAGAGACTCATAAAAAGAAAGACACGCAATCCCAACAGCAGAAAAAACCAGCAGACACTGCGAAAGAAGTTTTAGCTATAGGAGATTCCGTCATGCTTGATATTTCTTCACACCTGCGTCAGTCATTTTCAAATGTGACGATTGATGGAAAGGTAGGAAGACAAATGTCTCAAGCTTTGGAACTCGCAAGGGAGTACAAGTCTTTTAATCAGCCGAACAAGGCTGTCATCATTGAGCTTGGAACCAATGGCTACTTTACAAACAGCCAAATCGAACAACTGCTTCAATCTTTCTCAAAAGCCCATATCTATCTTGTCAATACACGGGTTCCCCGCCAATGGGAAAGCAAGGTTAATGAATCTTTACAGCACCAGGCAAGCGCACATCAAAATGTTACGTTAGTTGACTGGCATACAGAAGCCCTTCAGCATCCGGAATATTTTACCCCTGATGGTGTTCACTTGGTTCCTAAAGGGGCAAAAGCTTTGACTGCTCTTATTGTTCAGGCGATGAAATCGTAAAAAAGAGATCCTATACGGATCACTTTTTTACTTTAGTTTCTGATCGTTGATTATGTCTTCTTTCAGCAAGGCAGCCCTTATGTTTACATGCCGTTTACGTAAGGGTAAGCCAAAATTGAATGGAGGGATGATAATGAAAGGAAATGAAGAACATGACATCCAAAAAGAGTTGAAACGATATGAGCTTTTTTTCAAAAAACGATATAAGGTTCTTTATACATTAAACGATTTTATCATCGGTGCTATGTTTCTCGTTGGAAGTTTTTTCTTTTTCTATGACCGGTTAATGTCGGCAGGGATATGGCTGTTTGCGATCGGAAGTTTGCTGCTGTTAATCAGGCCGACCATTCGGCTGATTCATGACTTTCATTACCGTAAGCATGTGGAACAGCAATTCAAGCATCAATCTTCAACAGATGACTGATCTTAAGGAATAAGAAAGAACAAAATGCCAAAAGCCTGAGTTGAAAATCAAAAACAAAACTTTCAGACTATTTATTTTTGAAAATAAGGTAAAAAGAACTAAACTTTTGCCTCTGCATGCCGATATGAATAATAAGGCCGGCGCGATACTCCCTATAACATCCTTTTCAGTAGATTTCATTATCGTGCCGGTTTTCTCATATGCAAAGCAATCCCGCCAATCAGATTGGCGGGATTTTATATTTTACATTCCTGTCCAAACGTCTTTTACATAACGTTTTTGATCTTGCAGCTTTTGCAGCCATTCAGCTGATTCTTCCTGACTTGCTCCTTTTTCAGCTTCATACGCCAAGCGCAAAGTTTTCTCTACATCAGGAGCCATTTGCGATCCATCACCGCATACGTAAATATGAGCCCCTTTTTCAATGAGTGTCATCAATTTCTGCGTATCTTGCTTGAGCAAGTGCTGGACATATCCTTTTGGTTCGTTTTCGACGCGCGAGTAGCATCGGCGGATTGTGACCAAACCGTCCTGTTCCGCTTGATCCAGCTCTTCTCTGTAAAGGTCGTCATGGTCCGGGCGGCGGCAGCCGAAGTATAAAAGTGCTTCACCAAGGGTGCTTCCTTCCTTCTTCAAAACCGATCTTGCCTGAATAAAGCCCCTGAATGGCGCAATTCCTGTGCCCGGCCCGACCATAATCATAGGCGTTTCAGGCTCATCCGGCATCTGGAATCCGGACTGCGGGGTACGAATGAAACAGGCTGCTGCATCATCTGTATTCAATTCTGCTAAATAATTAGAGGCGACACCCCGGTATTCACCTCGGCCGCTCCATGCTGAGGCTTTCACAACTCCTACCGTCATGCTCACGATATTTGCATGAACTTTCGGTGAGCTTGAAATGGAATAGTATCTCGGTTTTAGTGATGGCAAAAGTGCTAAAAACCGTTCAAACGGCATTTCGCAAGCAGGATAATCCTCTAAAAAATCAAGCATGGTAAGACGTCTTGCAAGTACCTGCTCTTTGTAAATGCCATCATCTAAAACGAGCTGTTCCAGCTCTTTTTGATGCGGCGGACAGACTGTATAAGAGGCCAGCTCCCGAAGCTGAAGCCTTGATGCCGGTTCCTGCAGCTCTACATAGGACGACAATAAATCCGCAACTTTGATCGGCCGATCCATCGGCAGATGAGACATATGAGCGCTTCCGCTTACTTTTATCACATGATTGGACTGCAAACCGAATCGGCTGAGAACCCGCTGAACAAGCTCCCTGCTGTTCTTCGGCAGGATTCCGATATGATCGCCTTCTTTATATGTTTTACCAGCCGGAATTTCCAATTCAATATGGCGGGTTGAACGCGTGCTGTCAGCTGTCTGGAGTTCTCGATTCTCTAACACAATCCCTTCAAAGGCGCCATATGCTTTAGCAACCGGCGTTTCCGTCGCTTCACTGAGAAAAGTAATCGATAATGAAGGCCTGTCTTCTTTCTGGGCTATTTCGTTAATGTCAAATGCGTCCATTGTTTCCTTCCAGAAGCGGTTTTCCCAAGACTCGCGGTGGCTTTCAAAATCATCGGCGGCGTCACCTTCCCCAATCTCTGTTAAACGCGATGCCCCCTTTGCTTTCATCATGTCATCAATCAGGCGGGGAATCCGCTGATACGTGCTGGCCCAGCTCCGGTTTCCGCAGCCGAATACCGCATAGGAAACACCTTTCAATTGGCCTTCCTCAAGTTCTTTCAGCCACTCTACAAAGCCGGCAGCATTATCAGGCGGCGCCCCATTATAAGAAGCCGTTACAATGACGACTGCCCCTTCTTCAGGGAGCTTGCCGATATAATCATCAAGCGGAGCCGTTTCAGCTGTAAAGCCCATCTGGCGGCCTTGAGCAGCCAGTTCACCGGCTATTCCCTCAGCTGTCCCAAGGTTTGAACCGTAAAGAACGAGTAAAGGTGTGCCGTGTTTAGGTTTGGTTTCTTTTGGCTTTGTTTCTGCTTTGATGTCTGCCTGTTCTTTTCTCTGTACATTGATTGCCGCTGTTTTTCGCGCTTTCACAGTAATTTTAAAATCATCCGGCTTGATCGTTAATGCTTCTTTGATTTTCAGTTCGTAGCCAGTATGGTTTATCAATTCAAAATGCTTTAATACAAGACCGAGAACCATTGTCGCTTCTTGAAGAGCAAACTGCATGCCAATACAAGCGCGCTGTCCGTTTCCAAACGGCTTATACGCATGGTGAGGGATACTTGAAGGATCCTCAAACCGTTCCGGACGGAAATCTTCCGCCTCCGGTCCCCAAGCGTTTTGATCCCGGTGCAGTTTTGGAATTAAAACAGTGACTGGCTGCCCTTTGCTGATCGGATATTCCCCGCCTAGAACAGTATCCTCCTTCGCATATAGAGAAAAAGCCGGAGCTGTTGGATACAGTCTGAGGGTTTCATTTAAAACCATCCGAATGTATTTGAGCTGCTGGATTTGTTTATATTCAGGCGTGTCATCCGTTAACACGCGATCCGCTTCCTCCTGAGCTTTTTTCAGTTTTTCCGGATGTGTAAGCAGACAATAAATCGCAAAGGATAGCAACCCGCTTGTTGTCTCATGTCCAGCAATTAAAAATGTGATGATTTGGTATCGAATGTTTTCGTCATCCAGCGTTTCACCCGTTACTGGATCTTTGGCATAAAGCATGAGAGACAAGAGATCCTTAATGTTTTCATCCGGATTCGCCTTTCGCTCCGCTATCATTCTATCAACCAGGGAGTTCATGACTTCTATATCCTTTTGGAACTGCAGCTTCGTTTTCACCATCATTTTATCTTGCAGGCCCAGTCTTTTCGATTGATTCATCGCCTCTTTTAAGGCACGGAGCATACTGGTGATAAACGGATGCTGTGAATCACGGTAAAAGCTGTTGAATCGATAGTTAAACCCGCATAACCCAATCGTATCAAGCGTCAGACGTGTCATATCGTCCGCTACATCAATTTCTTCATTAGGGTTTAACCGGCTCCACTTTTGAATCAGCTGGGTTGCGATATCCAGCATCATAGAATGATAGCCTTTCATCGCTTTTTGACTAAAACTCGGCAGCAAAATGCGGTGGGCTTTTTGCCAGTTCGGTTCGTGCGTCCAGCTTGTAAATAAGCCATCTCCCCCGAACTCACGCACCTTTTGCAAGCCTTTGCCAAGGTTCTTGTCAAAGCGTTTTTCATCACACACTTCAGCCACAAGATTGTGGCCCGAGACAAAAACACTGGATACTCCCGGAAAATCAAAACGGAAAATCGGTCCCAATTCATCAGCTATCCGCCATAAGGATTGAGAAAGCTGTTCTTTTTCCAGATGCGGAAGATTTTTTAAAGGTCCGTATGTTTTGGGCTGAGGTATTGCGCTTGCCTGTTTCATTAACATCTCCCTTTCCTATTTTTGTGATGAATGAAGCTTAATGGCGTCCCAGCAGCATTGTTCCAATTCAGTAATTAAATCAGTGTCCATCTCTATATCACCTGTTTGAACGAGCTGATATATCTTGAGAAACGCCCCTAATACAATCGCAATTAACACATTAGAGGGCAGGCTGCGAATCACGCCTTCCGCTTTTCCCTTATTAAAATAGTCATCAAGCATTTGAGTCAGATTTTCTATCATTTTTTTGCTTGTATGATTTAAGTAATGAGCGTCTTTTTTGGTTTCAAGAAAAAAAAGCGCATAGTCGCTCTCTTTCGTAAACTGAACGAGACAGCAAAATACGTGGTGAAAGCCTTCTCTGACAGGCAATTCTGAAACGTCTTGCTTCAGTTTTTCCGTAAATCGCTGGATGCTTTCTTGAAACAGTACGTTAACGAGTGTTTCTTTGCTGTCAAAATAACGATAGATCGTTCCTGTCCCTACATGAGCACGTTCAGCTATCATAGGAATAGTGGTAGCGTCAAAACCCCTTTCCGTAAAAAGTGAGACTGACGCTTTCATAATCATGTCGTATTTACTGCTGGATGCGGATATCATGTAATCTGACAACCTCCGATTCGTTTACGGAATGAATATTCATTCCTTTTGTTCACAAAGAATGTCTGCCCTGTCTGATATCACCTCTTTGTTCTTTCTTCTGTTATAAGTTTATATGAAAAAAACTTTTTTTAATATAAAGTATATGCAAAAAATAAAAAATTAAGAAAATATACCCAAATCCTAATGCGAGGATCTTGGATATATTTCCCGAGAAATTTTTTATTTAACAGCCACAATACATAGACAGGAAGCACGCCTGATAACAGAAAGATCCCTGAAATGCTGGTCTTTCAGCAGTTGAATATACGTTTTCTCTTTTTCACCGGTATTTGTGTCAATACTGATATAAAACCGGCCGTCAATTTGAAGCACCCTGTAAATTTCTCTTAATGCAAGCCTAATATCGGTGCAGCTTTGAACCGTATGTAAAGAAAAGACTTTATTAAAGGTACGGTCATCAAAGGGAATGTCCTCTGGATAGCCATGAAAAACCTCCCCGTTCCCCATGTTCTTTCGATTCGCACGTGATATCTGTCTTACCTTTCGTTTTGAAGGATCAATGCTTTTTAGGCTACCCTTTTTTAGTTTCTTGGTTATGCTTTTAAAGACAGTGCCGTTTCCAATTCCAATTTCTAAAATTCTGTCATTTTCTTGTATATCTATAGAGTCAATCATCATATGCTCAATTGTTTTGGTTAGCTTATATTTCCGAGAAAATAATTTCCAAAAATCCGATCGTTTATAGAGTCTATTTTCTAGCATTTTAAACACCTGCTTTTGGTTTCCTATGTTTATTTATTATATTCAAAAAATAAACATCATCTTCATTCTAAAAGTGAAGGAAGGTACCAACTAGACGGCAATGTATTGAAAAATGTTTCAATAGAACTAAACTTTTTCATTTTTTTCCGCAAAAAAAGCAGAAAACAAAATGTTTTCTGCCCTCTTTCTAATGCCAATGATAAGGGAATACATACAGCCTTTGCTGCTGCATTGCCATCAGCCTCTGCTGTCGGAATGGATTTCCATAACCATGTTTGAAGGAATGCGGCATGGACGCATAACCATGGCCAATCGACGGCAGCCTTTTTTGATAATCGTTCATCATGCCATCACCTGCCTCACAGTAACGTTGATTTATTGTATGCAGGCAGGCATTTTCTTGACAGTCGTATCGCTAAACTTGGTCCTTCTCCATTGTATAATGCATCAATAATTCCATTCTAAGCATATGCCATTCCCCCTTCAGTTTTTTTCGTTGCTTTTAGCGCCAGTTTGTTAAATAAAGATGCTTTAACTGAGACTCTTTCATTTCATCATAAATCTGCTCAATCTGCTGTTCTCGTTCGAATTCTTCCAGGCTTTTAAACCTTTTTTTTATCGTTAACGTTAAAAAGAATAGGTTAATCGTCATATCGCTCACCCCCTTTCAAAGTCCGCATCAAGCGAAATAACCCGCGGCACACCCCTTCTGCCGCGGGCAAATAAAAACCGCAGACAAAGAAGACACCAATGCCTCTACTGCCTGCGGGGAGTTGCGTATGTCCGACTATTCCGAATTTAATGCGTGCGATAAGCATCGGTTAAGGAAGGACACGAACTCTTCCACAGGCTGAATAAACCATGAACTTTTACATGTGTATCACGTACAGGTTGACGTCGTTGTCTCATTGTCATTTTGGTTCAGCCTCCTTTGCTTTTTTTCTTACTTTGTAAGTATATCCACCAAATTCCATTTTGTAAACATCTTTTTCTAAAAATGGACGGAAATTGTGCAAATCATCGAATGGATTTGCCCGTTGGTCATGACACCTGCTTCATTTCTTTTCTGGAACGGTCTTTCTTATGATATGCAATAAAATAAATGAGACCGACAAATACAGCTCCGCCGATGACATTACCGATAAAAGCCGGAATGATGTTTCCGATGAACTGCCCCCACGTGAATGAGCCTGCAAAAATGGCAGCAGGAATCACAAACATGTTGGCGACAACGTGCTGAAATCCGATAGCCACAAAAGCCATGATTGGGAACCAGATGCCAAGGATTTTTCCTGCTGCGTCTTGGGCGCCGAAAGAAAGCCACACTGCAAGACATACAAGCCAGTTACAGCCGATGGCGGAAATGAGAACCTTGCCAAAGCTCATATCAAGCTTTCCTTGGGCAACGGCAATCGTTTTTTCTAAATAAGGACCTGTTTCAGTCAATCCAACCAAATGCCCGAAAAAGTAAGCAACAAACAATGCGCCGATTAAGTTCATAATTGTGACGATTCCCCAGTTAATCGCTAACTCTTTTACTGATATTTTTCTCGAAAATAACGCCATCGCAACTGACATCATATTGCCTGTGATCAGTTCAGCGCCAGCGAGTACGACAAGGATCAGGCCGACTGGAAATACTGCTGCACCAATCAAACTGGACAGGCTCCCCCATTCTTTCGGAAGATCGCCGATTACCCTGATATCAAGCAAATACCCAAGCGCAATAAATGCACCGCCTAAAAACCCCAGCACAAGCAGTGACGGCAGCGGGAGCTTTATTTTTTTCATCCCTGCTTCAATTGCTGCTTCCGCTATTTCATCCGGTTTTCGAAAAGCCATAATTAAACGCCTCCATTACTTCTTCTTTTCTCACAGTTATGCAAGAAAGGCAATAAAAAAGGCAGCACTCAAATAACCTGTGTCAAACCAGGCGTTTGAATGCTGCCTAACTTGTATGCATACCCATACAACAATATCAAGCAGTATGAAGATATTGAAAGAGAATATATACAGTTCGTGCATACATTCCATTGCTTTAGCCTTCTATAACTGTAGCAACATCATATCAAATGTGACAAATTTGTGTCAATAACAAATATACTAGCTTTGCAGAACTTCTTTTTGCTCATCTATTTTTCGGTCAAAAACAAATACAGATACAGCGATGTTTTCCTCAATTTTAATATCAGAAAACAAATGGACTAGCTTAGCTCCCATGAGTTCCTCCATTCCTTCCGGTGTTTGTTTGGAATAAAGGTCTTGAATTAGGCTTGTCCGGGCCGCATGTACCATCTCTCTTCCTTCAGGCGTGCGGGCGATAAACTGCTCGCTTGCACTCAGATTTCCATATAGTGTTGAAACTGCCATGTTTTCTACAAATACAGTATGAATTCGCTCAGGCCCTTTTCCGAACAATTCTTTGCGAAGTTTTCGAATAATATCATTGAATTCATGAATTTTTTTAGACATGCTGATTACCCCTTCCGATATTGCCTTATAAAGGCTTTTCCCGGTTCCCCTCAGGACATTTCACTTGGTTAAAATTTTCCTGCCATATTGTATTATAATAAATATCACATTATAATAAAAGCAGTGTTGATGGATTTGTAATAGGATCTTGTTATGAGTCTATCGTTTTATAAAAATCAAGGATTGGTCTGTTAGTAAGACTTGCTAGTGAACTATTCCGCCATGTGTGTTTACACCTTCTTAGAATTAAGGGCAGGTGTATCTATACATGGCTTTTTTTGACTTCTTGAAAGAAAGATGGAGGGGAATATGAATATGATGGACGTTAAGTCGATCAGTGTCCGTGTAGACGGAACAGAAATTCAAGCACGAGCAGGGGCCACAATTTTAGATATTTTAAATGAAAACGGAATTGAGTATCCGCAGATTTGCCACGTACCAGAGGTTGACCCGATTCAAACTTGTGATACTTGCATAGTAGAGGCAAACGGCAAGCTGGTTCGTTCATGCGCGACGGTTGCAGAAAACGGGATGTCTATTGATCTTTCAGGAAATCGAGTGAAAGAAGCGCAAACCGAAGCGATGGACCGCCTTCTTGAAAATCATTTGCTGTATTGTACAGTTTGCGATAACAACAATGGAAACTGTACGCTGCATAATACAGCGGAAATGATGGGGATCGAGCATCAAAAATACCCATACACGCCAAAAGAAGATCCTTCTTGCGCGGTTGATATGTCTCATCCTTTTTACCGCTATGATCCAAACCAATGTATTGCCTGCGGCCAGTGTGTTGAGGTCTGTCAAAACCTTCAGGTAAATGAAACACTCTCAATCGACTGGGAACGCGAACGCCCTCGCGTCATTTGGGATGAGGGAGTTCCGATCAATGAATCTTCCTGTGTCAGCTGCGGTCAGTGTGTAACAGTATGTCCATGTAATGCACTGATGGAAAAATCAATGCTCGGGCAGGCTGGTTTTATGACAGGCATTAAAGAGGACGTCATGGAACCGATGATTGATCTCGTGAAAAATGTTGAACCGGGGTATGGCAGCATTTTTGCCATTTCTGAAGTCGAAGCGGCAATGCGTGAAACGAGAACGAAAAAAACGAAAACTGTATGTACGTTCTGCGGTGTCGGATGTTCATTTGAAGTATGGACAAAAGGACGGGATATTTTAAAGATCCAGCCTGTTTCTGATGCTCCGGTTAACGCAATTTCCACATGTGTCAAAGGGAAATTCGGCTGGGATTTTGTCAATTCAAAAGAGCGGATCACAAAGCCTTTAATCCGTAAAAACGGAGCCTTTGTGGAATCTTCTTGGGAAGAAGCCCTCGATCTTGTCGCAAGCAGATTAGGATCAATTAAAGAGCAGTACGGTAAAGGCTCTGTAGGGTTTATTTCTTCTTCTAAAATTACGAATGAAGAAAACTACGTCATTCAAAAACTAGCGCGTCAGGTATTTGAAACAAACAACGTCGATAACTGCTCACGCTACTGCCAGTCTCCTGCTACAGACGGATTGTTCCGCACTGTCGGCATGGGCGGTGACGCCGGCACGATTAAAGATATTGCCAAAGCAGGCCTGGTCATCATTGTCGGTGCCAATCCGGCGGAAGGACACCCAGTGCTCGCAACACGCGTCAAACGGGCACACAAGCTCCACGGTCAAAAACTGATTGTTGCTGACCTGCGTAAAAATGAGATGGCTGAGCGATCTGATCTGTTCATCAGCCCTAAACAAGGCACAGACCAAGTTTGGCTGATGGCTGTTACGAAATATATGATCGACCAAGGCTGGCACGATCAGGCGTTTATTGATGAGAACGTCAATTACTTTGAAGATTATAAAGAAACCCTTAAAACGTATACGCTTGATTATGCAGAACGCATCACAGGCCTTTCAAAAGAAAACATCATTCAAATTGCTGAAATGATTCGTGATGCTGACGGCACTTGTGTCCTTTGGGGAATGGGTGTCACACAAAATACAGGCGGTTCTGATACATCAGCAGCCATTTCAAACCTGCTTCTCGCTACGGGCAACTATCGCCGTCCAGGTGCCGGCGCTTATCCTCTGCGCGGACACAATAACGTGCAAGGCGCATGTGATATGGGAACATTGCCTGGCTGGCTGCCGGGATATCAGCATATTACAGATGACAAAGCACGCGCTAAATTTGAAGAGGCATATGGTGTCGAGATTGATGGAAAGCCTGGTTTAGATAATATTCAAATGCTTCATGCCATTGAAGAAGGAAAAATGAAAGCTATGTATCTTGTCGGTGAGGATATGGCACTGGTCGATTCAAACGCGAACCATGTGCATGATATTTTATCAAGCCTTGATTTCTTCGTGGTACAGGACATCTTCCTGTCAAGAACAGCTCAATATGCTGATGTCGTCTTGCCGGCCACTCCTTCACTTGAAAAAGACGGAACATTTACCAACACAGAACGCCGTGTCCAGCGATTGTATCAGGCGCTTCCGACGCTTGGTGACGCAAAACCGGACTGGTGGATTATTCAAGAGGTGGCAAACCGTTTAGGAGCGAATTGGAATTACAGCCATCCAAGTGACATTTTCTCTGAAATGGCGAGTCTTTCTCCTCTGTTTGCCAAAGCAAGCTATGAGGTGCTTGAAGGCTGGAACAGCTTCCTATGGGGCAGCTTCACAGGTGAAAGCACACCGCTTCTGTATGAAGACGGATTTAATTTCCCTGACAAAAAAGCCCGCTTTGCCCTTTCTGATTGGACCGAGCCAGCGGCATTTCCGGAGGAATATGACCTTCATATCAATAACGGCCGGATGCTGGAGCATTTCCACGAAGGAAACATGACAAATAAATCGAAAGGCATCCAAGCGAAAGTGCCGAATGTATTCGTTGAGATCTCACCTGAGCTTGCACAAGAGCGAGGTGTTTGTGACGGTTCGCTTGTACGGCTCGTTTCTCCGTTCGGAGCAGTCAAATTGAACGCGCTGATCACAGACCGGGTACGGAAAAATGAACTCTATTTGCCAATGAACTCGACAGACAAGGAGTCAGCGATTAACTTCTTGACGGGCCCTGCAGCTGATAAACGGACGAACACGCCTGCTTATAAACAGACAAAGGTCCGCATGGAAGTGCTTGGCGGCTGTGAAACAGCGCCGCTTCCAAAAACAAATCCGCGCAACAAAAAACGGCATCCGCAAAACGGAGTCGAAGCAGAAAGAAAATGGAACCGCCCTGGCTATGTACATCTGACTGATTAAACGATAGGAGGAAAACGAATGGCCACTCCGATTACGACGATCAAAAAAGAAACAAAAACAGCTGAGCAAATTAAGCTTGAAAAAATAGAAGAACTGAAAGAGCTGCTGGCGGAAAATGAGGACGCCGTCTCTAAAACGATGACGTTAATGAATGAACTCAATGATCTTGGAATTTTTGATGCGGCAACAAGCATGCTCAGAGCGAAGGAAGACATTGCCAAGATTGTGCTTGGCCAAGTTTCCCGCGAGCCTGTCACCAACCTCATCAACACGATGATGGCCGCCGGAGGCGCATTGACAAAAGCCGATCCTGAGTTTACAGCAAAGCTTTTAGAAAGCGTAATGGCTGGGACTGAACAGGCACAAAGCTTTTTAAAAGAAGACAAGAAAGTCGGGATTCTCGACCTGTTAAAAGCAATGAACGATCCTGACATCAACAGAGCCGTCGGCTTCGGTCTTCAGTTTTTAAAAGGCATGGGAAAAGAACTTCGAGAAAAATAACAAAAAACAGCCATCTCTTGATGATGGCTGTTTTTTTATTCGTCGGCTTCTTCCAAACGCTTCTTGTAAATAAGTGAACGGTCAGCGCAAAAGAAGGCACCGGCTAAAAATACGCAATCCGCTAAAAACATCGTCGATTTCTGGCCTAATGTTAAACCTTGATCAGGGAGAACTGCGCCTATATATAAAAAAGTGCTGACTGCAAGCAATGTAAAAGCAAAATGCTTGTAGTCTTCTTTTAAAGATTTCATTCTATTTTTGTTCAAAAGAATCACCTGCCAGATTCATAGTATACGACTATTATAATATAATCCGGCGGCTTACAGAGAAAGTAATTCTATCCATTTGTTATATATTTTCAAGCGCTTGGCCGATATCTTCCAACAAGTCTTCCGCATCTTCAATTCCTACAGAAATTCTGATCAAGCCGTCCGTAATGCCGAGCTCAAGCCGGCGTTCTCTCGGAATAGAGGCATGTGTCATTCTTGCAGGAACAGAAATTAAGCTTTCAACCGCCCCTAGGCTTTCAGCAATGGTAAACAGTTTCAGATTTCCTAAAAACGCATCAACCCGTTCTTCACTGCCAATATCAAAGGAGATCATGCCGCCGAAGCCCGATCCTTGCGTTTTTGCAAGCTCATGTCCGGGATGATTTGAAGAACCAGGGTAATATAACGTTTGGACAGCAGGGTGATTCTCAAGAAAGCTTGCGATTTTCCGCGCATTTTGATCGATCGCTTCCATTCTGAGTCCCAACGTTTTGATTCCTCTCATTAACAGCCAGGAATCTTGAGGGCCGAGCACGCCGCCTGTGGAGTTTTGCACAAAATGCAGCTCTTCTCCAAGCTCTTTCGAAGCTGTCACAACTAAACCTCCGACGACATCACTGTGTCCGCCAAGATATTTTGTCGCACTGTGCAGTACGATATCAGCGCCTAAAGTAAGCGGCTGTTGAAAATAAGGAGTATTAAAGGTATTGTCTACGATAAGCAGAACACCCGCTTTTTTTGCGATATCAGCCATGAGCGTCAGGTCGGTGATTTTGAGCAACGGGTTTGTCGGAGTTTCAATATAAATGGCTTTTGTATTAGGGCGAATCGCTTTTTCAACTTCTTCCCTGCTGCTCGTATCAACAAATGTTGATTCAATGCCAAGACGGTTAAGCACCTTTGTCATCACGCGATATGTTCCACCGTACACATCATCAGTCAACACGACATGATCTCCGCTGTTAAACAGCATCATAACCGCTGTAATGGCAGCCATTCCTGAGCTGAACGCATAGCCTGCTTCCCCGCTTTCCAGTTCTGTCACTAGTGCTTCGAGAGCGGTTCGAGTCGGATTGGCCGTTCTTGAATACTCGTAGCCTGTATGCTGCCCTGCTTTCGGCTGCTTGTACGTGCTTACTTGATAAATCGGCACGGAAACTGCGCCTGTTTTCTCATCACCTGTGATTCCGCCATGTATCATCAATGTTTTTTTCTTCATATCAGATGCCTCCTTCGTATATTTGTTTGCTGATATATCGATCGCTGCTGTCAGGAAATACTGTGACAATGTTAGTTCCCGCCGATGCTTTTTTCGCTTCCTCCAACGCTGCATAAAGCGCTGCACCTGAAGAGCTTCCGATCAGCAGGCCTTCTTTTTCTGCCGCTTCTTTCACAAGTCTAAACGCATTCTCATCTGTTACGGTGTAGATCTCGTCAAAATGGCTCTTATCCATATAATCGGGGATAAACTCCATGCCGATGCCCTCTGTTTTATGAGCGTGGGGCTCTCCTCCGTTTAAAATCGAGCCCTCCGGTTCAACAATCACCGTTTTGACTGCTGGATTTTTTTCTTTTAAGAAGGAAGCTGTCCCTGCGAATGTGCCCCCTGATCCTGCCCCTGCGACAAATGTATGAATATTCCCGTCAAGCGCTTCCCACATTTCAGGTCCAAGCGTCTTATAGTAAGTCGATGGATTTACTCGGTTTTTAAATTGCAAAACGCAATAAGAATTTTCAATTTCAGTCTCCAGCTGAATGGCTTTTTGAATGGCTCCCTGCATTCCGTCTTGACGCGGTGTATGAATGATTGATGCGCCAAGCGCTTGCATAATTTGCTGTTTCTCTCTGCTGAAATGTTCAGGGACACAGAAAATCGCTTTCAGCCCATATTTTCTGGCACTTAACGCAAGGCCGATCCCTGTATTGCCTGCCGTAGCTTCTATAATCACTCCGCCGGGTTTCACTTTGCCTGAATCGAGCGCGTCACGAATCAGCATATCTCCCAGTCTGTCTTTGATGCTTCCCCCTGGATTCATCATTTCAAGCTTGGCATACACCGCGACTCCTTCTGGAACATCAAAGTTCTTCAAGCGGAGAAGCGGTGTATTCCCAATCAGCTCGGTAATGTCCGTAATCACTGTCATATATGTCCTCCTCCTTAATAGAGGTTGTTTTTAGAGAAAAACGGAGGAGAACGTTCTCCCCGTTTTAATGAATTCGTTTGATCACCTTTAACACAAGCTCTGTTGAATGAACAGCCGCCTGCTCTAAAAATTGGTCAAATGAAACATGTGATTCTTTGCCTGCGATATCTGATAACGCTCTGATGACGACAAACGGCGTTTTAAATTGATGGCATACTTGAGCCACTGCCGCAGCCTCCATTTCAACCGCGTACAGATCAGAAAATCTCGCACGCACCTCTTCAACCCGCTTCGGATCGTTCATGAAAGAATCGCCTGTTGCAATCGTTCCTTTTGCAACCTGAATGCCGTCGAGTTCAGATACCGCTTCTTCAGTGATGCTGATCAGCTTTTCATCCGCCGCATAAGCAGCCGGAAGACCCGGCACTTGGCCGTATTCATAGTCAAAAGCCGTTACGTCTACATCATGGTGGCGAACGTCAGTGGAAATGACGACATCCCCTACATTCAATGTATGATGAAATCCGCCGGCTGAGCCTGTGTTAATGACATAATCAGGCTTGTAACGGTCAAGCAGAAGCGTCGTGCTGATAGCAGCATTTACTTTTCCAATTCCTGATTTTAAAAGAATCACTTCAGTTCCTTCATATTCGCCTGTTGTAAATTCACAGTGTGCGATCGTTTCTGTTTTTGCATTTTCAAGTTTGTTTCTTAAGATGGTAACTTCCTCTTCCATTGCTCCGATGACTGCTAGTCTCATCTATTCACATTCCCTTCACTTTACCGTTTGATCGCCTCCATTATCCACACGAAGTCGTTTTGCTGAGTGAATCGGACTGCAAAACCTTCAGCTGTAAACATTTCTTTCAACGCATCCAATGTAGGATAATGCTCTGTCTCTAAATCATTTGCAAGCTGATAAAAGCCTTGAGAACGGGCTTTATCGATAGCCTGTTGATACGCTTGCGCATTTTCAAAGACGGTATCGGCAAACACTATTTTATCATGCAAGTGAAGGTATTTGCCATATTGCTTTATGGCAGCCCGCTTTTCTTCGTCAGTCAAATGATGAAAAGCATATGAACTGACAATCGTATCAGCCTGAAATGGCGGCTCAGGGAATGTCAGGAAGTCTCCATCAACGATTTCCGTCCTGCCTGAGAGCTTGTCAGAAGCCAGTTTACGCATTGCTGGAGAAGGTTCGATTCCAAATACAGTTTTGCCTGCATCGAGCAGCTTAGCTGTCAAATTCCCGGTCCCCGGGCCAAATTCTAACACATGCGTTCCAGATTTTCTGACGATGGCATCAAGGATATGATCGTAGCCTCTGAACGCTTCTTTATACTGAATATCTAAACCTTGTACTGTTTGATCATAAGTTGCTGCCCAATCTTCAAAGAGAGGGATAAATTCACGGCCCATATTTGTCACACTCCATATTTAATAATTCCTATAAGTATACTATGGATTAATGATGGAACAGTTCCTATAATACCACATCTTCTGAAAAGCAGGTACTAAAACACTTTGTGTATTTTATGCCATCTCATATTGCGCATTGACCGCAAAAAAGCTTATACTTCATATGACTTGTGAAAGCTGGAGGGTCAAGACATGAACTTTCAATTAGATCTGATTAAAGACAAAGTGGAATTTTTTGAAGCGGCTTCATTGCAGGAGCTTGAAAAGAAAATCAATACACAAATTGAAAACAATAAAGCCATCATGCTCCGGGTGAAATCTGTTTCACACCAAACTGCTGTAGCAGAAGGAAGAATATTGTACAGCGCGGTGGTTCATTTCGCAGCTGAAGCCTAAAACAAAAGCAGCCGGTTTTAACCCGGCTGCTTTTGTTTATTTTAGCTTTTCTACTTTTGTCGGCTTCCAGCCTTTTTCATCGACCCATGTAATCGTGACTTGATATTTATTCCCAGTCGCCTTGTCCAAAATCTTGCCTTTGGCATCCTGAGGGCTGCCGTTATTTCCAAGCCAGAGCACCGTCATGTTATCTGTTGAGACACCAGTTGCGTACGAAATGGCTTTCAGCATCTCAGCCCAGTCTTGTGAGCTTGAATCATAAGTAGCGGCATGCTCGCCAGTCTGCTCAGTTCCGACTGCTTTCCAGTCAGGATTTTCATACGTTTTTTCCACATCGCTCGATGAGCCGCCTTCTGTTACTTTTGCATCTTTAAGCCCGTCACCGGCTGAATCTGAGCTTGAATCTGAATCAGAGTCATCTTTTTTAGAAGAAGAATCATCTTTTTTGGAATCAGAGTCAGAAGACTTCTCAGAATCCTTTTCGCTGTCAGATGTATCTTTCTTGCTGTCTTTTATATCCTCATCCGATTTCTTTTCCGTCTTTCCTGAAGCCGGAGATTCCTGTTTTTGCGCCGTTTCAGAATCCTTGCTGACATCTTTGCTAGAAGGACTGTTAATGAAGAGATTCGCTGCTACTACGACAATAAGTATGGATACGATTGCGATTAAAATGTTAAGCACTAAATTGGCTTTTCTGCGTTTATCACGATTTTCATAACGAGATTGATTATTGCTCAATAATTCTGCACTCCTTTATCCCTCTTGGCTCAGCATATATTTTAACATGTGCTGAGAAGTTGTTCTATTTCTGATTGATTTCAATTTCGTGTACTTTTTTAACAATATCATAAAACACCGAATTTGTCAGAGCCTTATCTCCCGGTGTATCCATGTGTAAAACAACTAGAGCGTATTTCGGCTTATCCGCGGGAAAATATCCGGCAAACCATTTTTCGTAGAGCGTTTCCTTCTCTTTTGAAAGCTTGCCTGTCTGGGCTGTGCCCGACTTCCCTGCTACAGTATACGGAAGATCTTGAAACCTTCTGCCCGTTCCGGAAGGAGATTCTACTACCCGCCGCAGTATTTTTTGAAGCTGCTGTGACGTATATTTGTCTATCGTTTCCCCTTTGAGCTTCTGATCTTTAAACGTAACGAGCGTTGTGCCGTTCTTATACTCAATTTGTTCGGCAATTTTCACCTGCCGTTTTTCTCCGCCGCGGGCGATTGTCGCCATCATATTGGCTACCTCCAGCGGCGTTACCTTTACATTTTTCTGCCCGATTGCTGTTTGCGCAATGGCTTTTTTGACTGATTTGTCTTTTTCATCCCCCCAAATCACGCCGCTTTTTTCGTTATACAGCTGGCGGAAATCGGTTTCGTGGTACAGTTTTCCCTCCCAGCCTGCCCGATCAGTGAGAGCCAGCTTCTCGGACATATCTTCAATAACCGAGCTGTCTTTTTTCATTAATTGTTGTGCAAGACTCGTAAATGTGTAATTACAGCTTTGGGCAAAACTTTCATCAAAAGACAAGGTGCCTTTGTCGTCCCCCGGTTCCCCGTACAGGTTTAAATTGCAATTAAAGGTTTGACTAGGCTTCACCATATTATTTTCGATTGCAGCTGCGGCAATGACTGTTTTAAAAACTGATCCGGGATAGATTGGCGTCAGCATATAATTTTGAAGTGTGTTTTGCCGGGACACGTCTGCATCTGGTTTGCTTACAATTCCCAGAACACTGCTATTTTCGATGTCCAGCAGCACAGCTCCTCCCTTTTTCAGCCCCTGTTCATCCAATACCTCCTCCATCGCTTTTTGAATGCTTTGATCGATCGTTGTTTTGATCTGGAGCGGATAAAATGTATTGGCTTCAGCTGTATATTTGACGTCCATGCCAAACAAAGGGTTTCCTTTTCCGTCCACATGATATAAAAGCTTTGTGTCTTGTTCCGGAAGCAAAAACTCGTCAAATGTCCGTTCTAAACCGGTTGTTCCGATTTCTGTTGTAATCGGAAGGCTCTCCTTGTCAGGATATTTCTTGCGAAGCAGCGCCGGATCTTGGTTCGTGCTCCCTATCGTATGTGAAGCAAGGCTGGGCTTGTCTTCATTCTCCATATATACGCCGTAAATGCCGGGATATTTCAAAGAATTGATTTTTGTGATAGATTGTTTTGAAAGTGTTTTGATTTTCTTTTGCTGCAAAATGACCGGTTTTTTTGCCTGACCTAGTGTCTGGCGCAAATCATCTTCAGACATGCCGAGGATGTCCGCAACTTTTTTGATCGGCCAATCCTGCGTCAGCAGAAAAGGGAACAAAACAACCGCAGGCTCGCTTTGTCCTGTCAGCGCCCGCCCGTTTCGATCTAAAAAAGAGCCTCTTCCATCTGAAATGAGCACTTCCTCCGTCCGCTGTTTCACACTTTCTTGAATCAAATTAATTTTCTTTTTAGAAAATGATTCTGTGAAAAACAGCTGGATTTCTGCAAGCCTCAGCAGAAGCAGAAAAAATACAATCAAAAAAGCGATGACTGCCAGCTTCATTCGTTTCGATATCTTCATAAAAAAACACCTCACCCACATTGTGGACGAGGTGTTTCGCTGCTAAACAGATATTATGAAATTTTCACAATTTTCACGAGCATTTCTCCGCCCGGTGTTTGTACTGTGACTTCTTCATCTACTTTTTTGCCCAAGAGGCTTTTTGCGATCGGTGAATCGTTTGAGATTTTCCCTTCAAACGGGTCAGCTTCTGCGCTTCCGACGATCGTATATGATTCTTCATCACCGTCAGGCAGTTCGACGAAAGTGACGGTTTTACCCAAACCGACAACGTTAGAGCCGCCGTCATCTTCAATGATTTTCGCATTGCGAATCATATTTTCAAGAGTCGTCACGCGGCCCTCTACAAATGCCTGCTCTTCTTTCGCTGAATCGTATTCAGAGTTCTCGGAAAGGTCTCCGAAGCTTCTCGCAATTTTGATTCGCTCTACTACTTCTTTTCGTTTAACCGTTTTCAAATATTCTAATTCTTGTTCAAGTTTTTGTTTTCCTTCTGCAGTCATAGGAAAAACTTTCTCTTGTGCCATGTCCCTTCACTCCTTCTGGTTGTCCCTCAACATCTTCGATTATGTATGAGAGCATAAACTAAAAAATACAAGAATGAGAACACAGGGCAGTCCTCGTTCTTCTCTCCCATATAGGTACTGTTTATCTTAAACTGAATCGTGTCGTTCTGCAAATATTTCGCGTTTATAAACAGGGAAAGAAGGGAATTCGCACATTCCCTTCCTGCCTATACATAATATGGTCAGAGTTATTTATGTCTATGCTATGGTATTACAAAATCGCGTTTTGTTCAAGAATGGTTTGAATTTTTGTGACCATCAGATCAATTGCGACGTGATTCTGACCGCCTTCCGGGATAATAATATCAGCGTATCGTTTCGTCGGCTCGACGAATTGGTTATGCATCGGACGGACCACTGACACATATTGTTCAATGACAGAATCAATAGAGCGTCCGCGCTCATTAATATCTCTCATAATCCGTCTGATGATACGCAAGTCAGCGTCCGTATCAACATAAAGCTTGATATCCATCAGATCACGAAGCCTTTTGTCTTCAAGAACAAGAATGCCTTCAAGGATAATAACATCCTTTGGCTCTACGTGAACCGTTTCTTCTGAACGTGTGTGAAGCTTATAGTCATAAATCGGCTTTTCAATCGGGCGATAATTCAATAGATCCTGAATATGCTCGATTAAATAGTCATTATCAAACGCAAGCGGATGATCATAGTTTGTGTTCAGCCTTTCTTCAAACGGAAGATGGCTTTGGTCTTTATAATAAAGGTCCTGCTGGATCATTAAAATTGAGTGTCCTTTAAACTGTTCATAAATGGACCGTGTGACACTCGTTTTTCCTGAACCGGAACCTCCTGCGATTCCAATGACTACTGGATTCTTACCCATGGGCTGTTACTTCCCCTTTCTCATCATGTTGCTCGGATAAATCTTTTTGTCTAGTTTGAATTTGACAATTTGCAGGGGATGGCGGGCAGCATCTAGCTCATTTCCGTCTTCGTCCCAAATGGTTTCAATCGTATGTGTAAAGTTTTCGATTTCTGGACCGAAAAATTCCACTTCGTCGCCTTTTTTGAAGAAATTGCGCTGCTGAAGCGTGACCATTTGTGTATCTTCATCATAATTCAGCACTAAGCCGACAAAATCATATGTCGTTTTCTTGGCGTGTTCGCCGAACATTTGCTCTTCATAGCCTGGCGTTCCTTCAAAGAAAGCTGTCGCAGTGTCCCTGTTGGCGCACTTATCAAGCTCTTCAAGCCATTCTTTTTGAATCACAAAGTTTTCTGGATCAGCGCAATAAGCATCGATTACTTTGCGGTATACGCTGACAACAGTTGCTACATAGTGAATGGATTTCATGCGGCCTTCAATCTTTAAGCTGTCGATCCCCATTTCAATCATTTTCGGAATGGATTCAATCAGCTTCAAATCTTTCGGGCTCATCGCAAAAGGTGCATCTTCTTCACCATACAAAGCAACGGCGTTGGCACCGTCTGTTTGGTAGAGATCATAATCCCAGCGGCATGACTGGCAGCAGCCTCCGCGGTTGGAATCCCGCGCTGTCATGTGATTGCTCAGCACGCAGCGGCCGGAATATGCAATACACATTGCGCCATGAATGAAGGATTCGATTTCGATATCTACCTTTTCTTTCATTTCTCTGATTTCAAGAGCGCTAGTTTCACGTGCCAGCACGACGCGGTCGAGACCTTCTTCCTTCCAGAACTGGACAGCCTTCCAGTTTGAAAGAGACTGCTGTGTGCTCAAGTGAACCTCAACATTCGGCGCCACTCTGCGGCATGTTTCAATAATAAGCGGATCTGCCACAATAATACCGGCAACGTTGGCGTCTCCAAGCGCTTTTAAATAGTCTTCAAGCCCGTCCATGTTTTCATTATGAGCGAAAATATTCGTTGTTACGTAGATCTTCGCGCCATATTTCTTTGCGAATTCAACGCCTTCTGCAATTTCTTCGATCGTAAAGTTATCGGCATTCGAGCGCAGCCCGTATTCCTGTCCCCCGATAAAGACCGCGTCCGCTCCGTAATGAACAGCGATTTTCAGCTTTTCAAGATTACCCGCAGGTGCGAGAAGCTCCGGCTTTTTCGTAATCACACGCTTTCCATTAACGATTGTGGATATTTTATCATTTACGGCAGTCATAGCTTAACCTCCTTTTGATTAATAAACCGTTTCCTTGAAGAAGAATCCGGTATCAATTTTTCTGTTTACTGGCTGGATGCTTTCAATGCGTTCGATCCAGTCTTCTTTTTTCGCTTCGTATTCGTCACGGTTTTCCACGCACAAATCAATTGCTTCTCTGTACATTTTGGTGACTTCTATTAGGTATTCAGGCATTTTCAAAACACCATCGATTTTGAAAGAATCAATTCCGGCATCTATCAATTCCTCGAGCTCATCAATGATGCACACATCGTTCGGGCTCATGATGTGAGTGCCGTTTTCATCTTCGAAAATCGGATATTTATTATCGCGTTCTTTATCGTGTAAAAACATGCCTGATTCTTTTTTCTTTCTTTCAATGTCCATGACTTTGCCCTGATATTCAAAATAGTTTCCAATCAAAGAACGCTTCGATTGGAACATGCACGTCATTCCATGCACCTGGATTTCAATTTCGACTTCAGCATTTTCTTTAATCTCAACAATGCTGTCCATGTTTAATTCTCTGGCAAGCACAGAACGCGCCGCACCCTTGCGTCCCCAGTAGTTGCATGTATAATAGTTGGTGCCTGTCGTTTCTGTGCTCCAATGAAGCTTCAGATCAGGCGCAGATTCACGGGCAGCCATCAGCACGGCAGGATCGCCGAATACCGCTGCATCGACACCGGCTTCTGCTAAGAAAGCCAGATATTCGCCAAGCTCACCCACTTTATCATTATGGAAAATTGCATTTACAGCAACGTATACTTTTGCCCCTTCTTTGTGAGCAATCTCTACGGCTTTTGTTACATCTTCACGAGAAAATTCTCCGGCTAATCTCAAGCCGTATCTCTGTTCCCCAACTAAAAACGCAGTTGCCCCAGCCTGTATGAGCGGCAAAATGTCCGCTGTACTTGTCGGCGTCACTAAGAGCTCTGGTTTTTTCATGACGTTCACCTCTTCTTTTTACTAATCGCAAGTCCGTCCCCGACAGGAATAATCGCAGTTTGATAATCCGGATGATTCATCAGCCAATGATTATATTCATCAATTTTTGCTACAAGCCTGCGCCTTCTCTTCGGTTCTATTTTGCTGTAATCCTCTGCCACCAGACCTTTAAACAGCACGTTGTCTGTTATAACCACCCCGTCCGGTGAAAGCATCGGTTCATATAAATGAAAAAAGTTTTGATACTGACCTTTTGCAGCGTCAATAAAAATGACATCGTAAGGCGCGGTTACATGAACGGCGTCGGCTAATTCAAGCGCATCTCCGTAAAAAACATGAATCCGGTCATCAAGCTGAAATTCCTTGATATTGTTTACCGCTTCTTCATGCCGTTTCTCATTGCGTTCAATTGTATATATTTCAGCAGACGGCAGCTCCAGCGCCATTCGAATGGCTGAATAACCAATGGCCGTTCCGATTTCTAGTATTTTTTTCGGCTGTTTCACAGACAAAATTTGAAGCAGCACCTCCATGCCCGCTTTTTCCATAATCGGGACATGATGTTCTTCTGCATATGCTTCAAGCTTCTTCACGTTATCCGGCCGAGGCTTTAATAATGCTTCTATATAGTCATTTATTTGTTCATACCGGTCAGTCACTACAAACAGCCTCCCGTTCTAAAAAGGAGTGCCCCAGTCTTATGCACAGGACACTCTCTGAATACATCATGATACATCGGTAAACAACCCGATATATTTTATCATAAAACCTTGCGGAAAGCGAACAAAAGGAGAGCTTTTTGCTCTCCTTTTATTTCTCATTTTTTGAGGAAATGTATTTTTCTTTTGCTTTATTATGCTCTTTTAGCGTTTTTGTAAATACGACCTCACCATTTGATTTGGCCAAGAAATACAGATAGTCCGTTTTATCCGGATGCAGCGCCGCTTCCCATGACGACATGCCGGCATTGGCAATCGGCCCTGGCGTCAGCCCTGTGTTTTTATACGTATTGTATGGTGAATCGATTTCCAGATCCTTATAAAGAACCCGATCTTTATGCTTGCCTGCCGCGTACAGGACGGTCGGATCTGTTTGGAGCGGCATTTTCTTTTTCAGGCGGTTATAAAAGACGCTCGCAATTTTATGGCGGTCGGCTTTTTCAGTCGCTTCTTCTTCTATCAAAGAAGCCATTGTCAGCAGCTTATGCACAGAAACTTTGTTTTTCTTCATTTCTGATTTATATGTTTCCACATAAGAATTTGTCTGCTTAATCATTGCCTTGATAATGTCTTCAAGTGATGTGTCCGGATCGTTAAAAGGGTATGTAGCCGGGAATAGGTACCCTTCAAGCGGGTGCTTAATGTTTTTATTGAAAACATCATTTGTCACAGTGTCCGGGAATTCTTTCTTCAGCTGATTGATAAATGTTTCATCGTCCAGCTTCGCTATGACTTGTTTTTTAGAGTATTTTGTTTCATCAGCAATAGCAGCCGCGATTTGGGTCAGCTGTGCTCCCTCAGTCACTGTGATTTGAAAAGCGTAACCTGTAGCCCCGCTTGTCAGCTTCTGAATAATGGCATCTAAATCCATACCTTTATTCAGATGGTAGAATCCGGCCTGAAACCCGGAAGCACCTTTATATTTCACATAGTACTGAAACGCCTTCTCGCTTTTTATGACATCATTTTTCTTTAATATCGATGCGATGGCTGAAACAGACGAACCGCTCGGAATGTTAATATTAACTGTCGTTTTACTGTCTTTTTCAACAGGTTCAAGCAATGATTTCCCATATAAAAATGCCCCGCCAATGATGAGAAACAGCACAACAATGGAAGACAGTATAATTCTTTTTTTATTAAAAAACGATTTTTTTTGCTGATTGATATACATTAGGTCTCCTCCCATCAGCTCTTATACTACATGATTCATTGTATTTCGGCAATTTATTACAAAAAGAGGCCTGCATAAAGCAGAAAAAAGCCGGAGCAGTATAGCTCCGGCTTTGATTTGGCGCGATGTTTTACTCTTCGTCTTCGTCCGCTAAGAATGTGTTTAGTGTTTCTTCGATCATATCCCATTCTTCGTCAGTTTCAATCGGGAATAGCTCACCGTTTTCACCGTCTTCGTTTGGCGTGAAGCTGGAAGCAAGAATTTCTACTTCTTCGTCATCTTTTGATTCGATTGGATAGTACAAGACATAAGACTTGCCAAACTCTTCGTTTTCAAATGTAAACAGCACTTCACAAAGCTGTTCATTTCCTTGATCGTCAACAATTGTAATATTTTTTTCGCCGTGTTCCATTTTCTTCACCTCTGGCTTTAATTTAAGCTGTCAAGATATCCTTGTAAAATCATAACAGCCGCCATTTTATCAATGACTTTTTTTCGTTTTTGCCTGCTGACGTCAGCTGCAATCAGCATTTTTTCAGCCGCCATTGTGGTAAGACGCTCGTCCCACAGCACAACAGGAACATTGTACGTTGTTTCAAGCACTTTCGCAAATGTTTGGCTGGCTTCGCCTCTCGGGCCGACTGTTCCGTTCATGTTCTTAGGAAAGCCGAGCACGATTTTATCTATAGTATAGTCCTTTATCAGTTCAGATAAACGGGATAAACCATAATCGCCTTCTGCTTCATTTATCTTTATGGTCTCAATGCCTTGAGCAGTCCAGCCCATTTCATCGCTCAGAGCTACACCGAGTGTTTTGGTTCCTAAATCGAGTCCTAATATTCTCATTCTTTATTTACGCCTCTTTATGCTGTTCTAAATAAGACTTTACCAATTCCTCGATTAATTCGTCTCTTTCAAGTTTGCGAATTAAATTGCGAGCGTCACGATGCCTAGGAATATAAGCGGGATCACCTGACAGCAAGTATCCGACAATCTGGTTGATTGGATTGTAGCCCTTTTCCTGAAGCGCGTCATACACTGTAATCAGCACCTCATTTACGTTAGTCTCAGCAGAATCATCGGAGAAATTAAATTTCATCGTTTTATCAAACGAGCTCACCGTTTTGCACCTCTTTCCCAAATTCGCAGGCAAAGTTCAGCCTGGGGTCCTAATCTTACCATCATTCTACACTACATGGGCGAATTATAAAACGGATTTCACCCAATCTTCTACAGAAGCCAAAGCTTCTTCTAATTTTTCCGGCTGTTTACCGCCTGCCTGCGCCATGTCCGGACGGCCTCCGCCGCCTCCGCCGCAAACTTCCGCAGCTTGTTTAACCAGCTTGCCGGCGTGAAGTCCTTTCTCAATGAGGTCCTTTGTGACTCCGGCAGAGATATTAACTTTATCGTTTTGTACCGCACCAAGCACGATCACCGCAGAGCCAAGCTTTGCTTTGAGTTCATCGACCATAGTGCGGAGATGATTCATGTCTTTTGCATTTACTTTTGCCGCAAGCACGTTTACGCCGTCAACTTCTTTTACTTTCGACAGGATTGCTCCTGCTTCCACGTTGCCTAGTTTTGCAAGAAGAGATTCATTTTCTCTTTGTGCTTCCTTCAGTTCAGCCTGCAGAGCCGCGACCCGTTTCGGCACTTCTTTGATATTTGTTTTCAGCTCGTCAGCGGTCTGCTTCAATACAGAAATCTGGCTGTTCATTTCGACGTAAGCGCCTTGTCCCGTTACAGCTTCAATCCGTCTTGTGCCTGCGCCGATTCCGGATTCAGAAACGATTTTAAACAAGCCGATTTCTGCTGTATTTCTGACATGGCAGCCGCCGCACAGCTCTAAGCTGTAATCTCCAACTTGAACGACACGGACAATATCGCCATATTTCTCGCCGAACAGTGCCATCGCACCCATTTCTTTTGCTTCAGCGATCGGTTTCAAATCAATGCTGACCGGGATGCTCGCCCAGATCTTTTCGTTTACGATTCTTTCAATTTGTTCGAGCTCTTCTTTTGTCACTTGGCCAAAGTGCGAGAAGTCAAAACGAAGACGGTTTTCCGTTACAAGAGAGCCCGCCTGATTGACATGAGTTCCAAGAACATCTTTTAGAGCCTGATGCAATAAATGCGTTGCCGTGTGGTTTTTAATGACGCCGCTTCTCATATGGTCTTCAACTTCAGCCGTAACATGCAGGCCTTTTTGAACAGTACCGCTCTCCACAACACCTTCATGCACATGCTGGCCGTTCGGCGCTTTTTGAACATCTTTAATTCTTACAACTGCCTGCTCGTTTCGGAGATAGCCTTTATCGCCGATTTGGCCGCCGCTTTCTGCATAGAACGGTGTTTCATCAAGAATGATTTGAACGCTTTCTCCTTCATGAACCTCTTCGATTAATTGGCCATCCTGAAGAAGCACAATGATATTGGCATCAGCTTTGGTTTGAGAGTAGCCGACAAATGTGCTTTCATCTGTCACGTCGCGCAGTGCGCCGCCCTGCACCTGCATGCTGCCGACATCCTGGCGGGCGTTTCTTGCCCGTTCACGCTGCTGGTTCATTTCCTCCTCAAAGCCCTCATGGTCAACCGTCATGTTCTCGTCTTCTGCGTATTCTTCAGTCAATTCAACCGGGAATCCATACGTATCATACAGTTTAAACACATCAGCACCTGAGATAACGCTGCTGCCCTTGTCTTTTTCTTTTTTGATCATTTCTGACAGGATCGCAAGCCCTTCATTAAGGGTCTCATGGAAGCGTTCTTCCTCGGTTTTAATGACTTTTGCGATGAAATCCGCTTTCTCTTTCACTTCAGGATAGAAATCAGCCATGATTTCTGCGACAACCGGCACTAAATCAAACATGAACGGACGATGGATGTTGATCGTTTTGGCATAACGCACGGCACGGCGTAATAAGCGTCTTAATACATAGCCGCGGCCTTCATTTGACGGCAGCGCACCGTCACTGACAGCAAAGGCAACCGTTCTGATATGGTCAGCAATCACTTTAAACGCAGTGTCTTTCACATTGTCTTTGCCATATGTTTCACCAGAAATCGATTCTGTTGCTTTGATGATTGGAATAAACAAATCGGTGTCAAAGTTTGTCGGAACATTCTGGATGACAGATACCATTCTTTCAAGACCCATGCCTGTATCAATGTTTTTCTTTGGAAGCGGTGTGTACGTGCCGTCAGGGTTATGGTTGAACTCTGAGAACACTAGGTTCCATACTTCCAGGTAACGGTCGTTTTCCCCGCCTGGGTAAAGCTCCGGATCTTCCGGATCATTACCATATGCTTCACCGCGGTCGTAAAAGATTTCCGTATTCGGTCCGCTCGGCCCTTCACCGATATCCCAGAAGTTCCCTTCCAGACGGATAATTCTTTCTTCAGGAATACCGATTTTTTTCGCCCAAAACTCATATGCCTCTTCATCTTCAGGATGAACCGTAACAGAGAGAAGCTCTTTGTCGAAGCCAATCCACTTGTCGCTCGTTAAAAACTCCCAAGCCCATGTAATGGCTTCTTCTTTGAAATAATCGCCGATGGAAAAGTTTCCGAGCATTTCAAAGAAAGTGTGATGGCGCGCAGTTTTACCTACATTTTCTATATCGTTTGTTCTGATCGCTTTTTGAGCGTTTACGATTCTTGGATTTTCCGGCACGACACGGCCGTCAAAATATTTTTTCAGCGTCGCAACACCGCTGTTGATCCAAAGCAGTGAAGGATCCTCATGAGGCACTAATGACGCGCTTGGCTCTACCGCATGTCCTTTTTCTTTAAAGAAATCCAAAAACATTTGACGCACTTCCGCAGAAGTTAAGTGTTTCATTGTATTTCCTCCTCTATAAAAATCGAAATTCTCTTCAGTGACAGCAAAAAAGCCCTCCCCCTATGCAAACCAACGTTTACACAGGGACGAGAGCTGTCTCGCGGTACCACCCTGATTACGGGCATTCATTCGCCCGTCACCTTTAACCCTGTAACGCAGGATAAGCGGCAGTGATTAACTGCACTCAGGATTAGCTTCCTCCGATCTTCTGATAAAGCTCCTTTCAGCTTATGGAGCTTCTCTCTTTAACAGGGCTTCGGCGTACTCAGATCCGTCACTCGAGATTCGTATGTATTCTACGAGAAATTATAGACAAGCGGCACGCCGATGTCAATGCTCCGTCCTCATCCGCAAAAAATGGATCACCATTACTTTTAAAACAGCCGTCGCAGGAACAGCCAGAATCATCCCGACAATTCCCGCAAGCTCCCCTCCGGCAAGAAGCGCAAGCATGATAACGACCGGATGCATTTTAAGGCTTCTGCCGACAATGAACGGACTGAGGATATTTCCTTCCATAAACTGCAGAATAAACACCGTAATCACCACAACAAGAACAGCCTTGACTGAGATCGTCATCGCAATTAACAACGCAGGAACAGCTCCGATGAAAGGGCCAAAATACGGGATGACATTCGTTACTCCAGAGATAAGGCCAAGTATCAGCGGATACGGAAGCCCAAATACCCAGAACGAAATGCCTGCAATTACACCAAGAATCAAGCAGACCAAAAGCTGGCCGCGGATATAATCGCCAAGCGAATCATCCACATCCCGCAAAAAGGCGCTGCCCCGCTTTCTCCACGACTTCGGAGTCAAGTACCATACTGTCTTTTTCATTAACTCAATGTCCTTCACCATATAAAACACGAGAAAAGGGATTGTTGCAGCAATTAAGAAGTAATCAAGCACATTGCGGATCCCGCTGATCGCACCCTCGATCGTTCCCGCAAAAAACGCCTCCGTCTGGCGGATCATTTTATCTATACGGTGATGCATACCATCAGGCCAGTCATCCGTATGGTTATGAACATGAAGAAGAAGCCCGTTATACGTTTCGGCAAACATGGGTATATTTTCTGATAAATCCGTCAGCTGCACGATTAAAACAGGCACCCCTTTATACAACGCCCAGCCAATCCCGCCAAAAAAAAGAACATAAATGACCAAGATGCTCAAAGTCCTAGGCAATCCTTTGCCATGCAGCCATTCCGTGACCGGAAGCAATAAATAAGATATAAAAATAGAAATGATCAAGGGAATAAAGATCGTTTTTATGACGAGCCAAAAGGGTGACCATAACATATCAAGCATAAAAAAGACATAGACTGTTAACAGAACCAGCAAACAAATAGCCACCCACAACAAAAGCTGCACCGGTTTTTGGAGCATCTGCTTTCACCTCACCTATATCTTTTGAGGTTTACACGGAATTATTCTTTATGTTTCTTTAGTCAGTCAGAAGTCATGGACATTTTTTCACTTTTAATTTTCAGAAAAGTTTGATCATTTACTTTTTTGGTCAAATTTTCTGATAGGAGGATTGCGATGATCACATTTCAAAATGTAAACAAGCATTACGGAGATTTTCACGTGTTAAAACAAATTAATCTTCAAATCGAAAAAGGTGAAGTCGTTGTTATCATCGGCCCATCCGGTTCCGGTAAAAGCACATTGCTCAGATGCATCAACAGACTTGAGTCGATCAATGAGGGAGTGCTTACAGTAAACGGCACCGCCATTAACGACAGAAAAACTGATATCAATCAAGTGCGGCAAAATATCGGGATGGTGTTTCAGCACTTTCATTTATATCCGCATAAAACAGTGCTGCAGAACATCATGCTGGCTCCGGTAAAAGTGCTTAGACAATCATCTGAACAAGCAAAGGAAACGGCGCGGTACTATCTTGAAAAAGTCGGCATCCCAGACAAGGCTGACGCCTATCCTTCCCAGCTTTCCGGCGGGCAGCAGCAGCGTGTTGCCATCGCAAGAGGACTGGCGATGAAGCCGGAGGTCATGCTGTTTGACGAGCCGACATCAGCACTTGATCCTGAAATGATCGGTGAGGTGCTAGATGTCATGAAAACACTCGCCAAAGAAGGCATGACAATGGTTGTCGTGACACACGAAATGGGGTTTGCCAAAGAAGTTGCCGACCGGATTGTCTTCATTGACGAAGGAAAGATTTTAGAAGAAGCAGTGCCGGCTGAGTTTTACGCGAACCCAAAGGAAGAACGGGCCCGTTTATTCTTAAGCCGTATTTTAAATCATTAAACCAGAAATGGGGGAGCTTGTATGAAAAAGATTTTTTCTTTAGCATTGATTTCTTTATTCGCTGTCATCTTGCTTGCCGCTTGCGGCAGCAAGGGATCAAACGGAGAAGCCTCAAAGGAGAGCAAAAAAGATACGCTAGCCGCCATTAAAGACAATGACAAAATTGTCTTCGGCGTAAAAACGGACACTCGACTGTTCGGTCTTAAAAATCCAAGCTCAGGTGAGATTGAGGGTTTTGATATTGATATTGCCAAACAAATCGCTAAAGACATTTTAGGTGATGAGAAAAAAGCTGAATTTAAAGAGGTCACCTCAAAAACAAGGATTCCTATGCTGCAAAACGGGGATATCGACGCCATTGTCGCCACAATGACGATCACTGAAGAACGAAAAAAGGAAGTTGATTTTTCTGATGTCTATTTCGAGGCCGGGCAATCGCTTCTCGTGAAAAAAGGCAGCAAAATCAAGAGTGTCGAGAATCTTGGCAAAGGCTCAAAAGTTCTTGCAGTAAAAGGCTCCACCTCCTCTCAAAACATTCGTGAAAAGGCGCCTGAAGCATCTGTTTTAGAATTTGAAAACTACGCAGAAGCCTTTACAGCCCTTAAATCGGGGCAAGGCGATGCTCTCACCACAGATAATGCGATTTTATATGGAATGGCTGATGAAAATAAAAATTATCAATTAACAGGAAAGCCTTTTACAGATGAGCCTTACGGGATCGCCGTGAAAAAAGGGCAATCGGCTCTCGCGAAAGAAATCAACGCTTCACTTAAAAAGATGAAGTCGGATGGCAGATACGATGAAATTTATAAAAAATGGATTAAAGAAGACCCAGCTGAATAACAACCATCCCGGGATGAGCAGGTGATGCTCATCCCGATTTGATAAGGAGTGAATAGGCAGATGAATGTGTCAATTCTTTTCGATAACTTCGGCATGTATATGGACGGTTTTTACCATACCTTGCTCGCAAGTGTTATCGCGCTGGCCGGCAGTTTTGTCCTCGGCGTTACTGTAGCGGTTATGAGAATAACAGTCTTTAAGCCGCTGCAATGGCTCGGGACCGCATATGTAGAATTCATCCGCAACATCCCTCTTCTTTTAATTACCTTTGTTTTCTATTTCGGACTTCCAAACGCAGGCCTGAGGCTTGACGGTTTTCAAGCGGGAACGGTTGCTCTCACCATTTATACCTCTGCGTTTATCGCTGAAGCCATCAGAGCAGGAATCCAGTCTGTTTCAAAAGGGCAGATGGAAGCGGCACGCTCGTCAGGCTTTACCTACAGCCAAGCCATGCTCCATATCATTTTGCCGCAGGCAATCAAAATCGTCATTCCGCCTTTAGGCAATCAATTTTTAAACTTAGTCAAAAACTCTTCGATTCTTGGGGTTGTGGCCGGATTGGATCTTATGTACCAAGCCGATTTAGTTTCGTCGAGCACACTCGTTGTATTTGATGTTTATATTTTTGTGGCGCTTTTTTACTTAGTGCTGACGATTCCGCTTAGCATCGGTGTTAACTATCTGGAAAAACGGCTGGAAAAAAGCTATTGATAAGGAGTGAGTTACATTGGATTTCATCGGTGCTTATTCACAGGAGCATTTAGCGTTTTTATGGGATGGCTTTCTCGTCACCTTGTACGTTGCTTTCATCTCCATCATTCTGAGCTTTTTCTTCGGTTTAATCGCAGGCACCCTGCGTTATGCGAAAGTTCCCGTTCTTTCTCAATTGATTGCGGTTCTCGTTGAAACGATCAGAAACCTCCCCTTGCTGTTAATTATTTTCTTTACGTTTTTTGCCCTTCCGGAAATTGGTATTAAGCTTGAAATTACAGCTGCTGCAATTACAGCACTAACGATTTTTGAATCCGCTATGCTATCTGAAATTATCCGAAGCGGACTGAAATCAATTGACAAAGGACAAATTGAAGCGGCGCGCTCCTCCGGGCTGAGCTATACACAGACCCTGTTCTTTATCGTTATGCCGCAAGCGCTTCGCCGCATGGTTCCGCCCATCGTAAGCCAGTTTATTTCTTTATTAAAAGATACATCGCTCGCTGTTGTGATCGCCCTGCCTGAACTGATTCACAACGCGCAAATTATTAACGGCCAAAGCGCAGACGGCAGTTATTTTTTCCCGATCTTTTTACTTGCGGCCCTTATGTATTTCGCAGTCAACTACAGCCTTTCACTCGCAGCAAGACGCCTCGAGGTCCGGCAAACATAGAAAAGGATACTCTTTGGAGAGTATCCTTTTTGCATTAAAACATTTTCGTAATTCTTCTTCTCATCCGCTTCATGCTTCGATTATTCAGCATGTCAGATTGAGTCGCCATTCGGTACACGAGAGCTCCGGCTCCCATTGCCAAAAGAGAAGTCATTGTCCGATTCATCCTGCGCATCTCCTTTCATGATTAAAAATTGATGCTGCGTTCATCCTCAGAAAACAAATCATCCAAGCTGCTTAACGTTCCGTCTTCTTCCACCTGATGAGTTGCAATCTTCCCTTTCGCCACTGTCAGTTCAATAAAACAGCCCCAGCAATAATATTGGTTCACGCCGATTTTGCCGATATCCTTACTTTTGCAATTCGGGCATATAAGCATACCTCACACCTCTATCCGTTCAGAACGATCTCGTCTTTCCGCACCTCGACAAGCGAATCCGCTCTTTGGATCTGGCGCTTGCTTCCCGCCAGGTCAGAAAAGAAACCGTCCGAGAGTTCATATGCTACGATTATGCCCCTGTCCAAACAAAAGTATACATCTTCCAGCATCCCCAATATATCGCCCTCTTGCGATTTCACAAGCTTCAACTTCATCTGCTCGTATGTGAAGCATGATTTCGGAAGAGGCAAAAGCTGTTCTGAACTGACCGAGGCCAATATGCGGTCATCAAGAATGGAAGAGATATCACACGCCCGTAATAGCGCATGATGATGATGCAAAAAGCGTTTTTGTGCAAGAATAAACCCGAGACAATCTCCTTTCAGAGAAAAACAAATATCGGAAATTGTCCCGAGATAACTAGAAGTTCGTTCTGAGTATACTGGGAATCCTTCTATTTCATGGCATGTTCTCAAAGTGTGATCAACCACCTTTTGTTGAACAGGCTTAGGTTTTGCTTTGCGCCTTAGACTCATACGATGAAATCAATTCCACTGCAAATGAAAAAAACTCCCGCTTGCACGGGAGCATTTTATTGCTGTTCTTCTTTCATAAAATCGAATGGTGTAATGCCTTCCATGCCAATGTTGGCGTCGTGTACGCTGAACGGGAGCTCTTTTTGCAAAGCTTCAAGCTCGGCATCCATTTCCTCAACCTGTACGGACAGCCTGTTTTTCAAGGAGGTCTGTCTGACAGTTGCATCATTATTTTTCACGCCCCACTCCAGCGCCTCCTCTTCCCCGCATAAAATGAGAAATTTCTTCGCTCTTGTAATCGCGGTATAAAGAAGGTTTCTTCTGAGCATTCTATAATAGCCTTTCACAACAGGCAAAACCACAATCGGAAATTCACTTCCCTGCGATTTATGAATAGAACAGCAATACGCATGGGTAAATTGATTAAAATCTTTTTTCGTAAACGTCATTTCATTGCCGTCAAAAGAAACGACGGCCATGTCTTCTTTTTCTGTATTTTCCTTTGCATAAAATATCGACGTGATTTCGCCAATATCTCCGTTGAACACATTGTTTTCCGGCTGATTGACAAGCTGCAAAATTTTATCTCCGGTTCTGTAGACAACATCCCCGAACTTCAATTCTCTCCGTTTTTCTTTAGGAGGATTTAAAATGTCCTGCAGCATCACATTCAATTCATTAATGCCGGCTTTTCCTCTGTACATCGGAGCGAGGACCTGAATGTCCTTTGCTGTATAGCCTTTTTTCAATGCATTGGCGACAACCTTCTCAACTACTTCTTTGATTTGCGAGCCGCCGCAGCGAATAAAGGAACGGTCCTTTGTCGGGGCAGTCAAATTGTTCGGCAGCAATCCATTTTTCATCTGGTGGGCAAGCTCGACGATTGATGACCCCTCCGCCTGGCGATAGATGTCTGTCAGTCTCACAGTCGGAATCACCTGGGATGCCAGCAGGTCTCTGAGCACTTGTCCCGGACCGACGGAAGGCAGCTGGTCTTCGTCTCCGACAATGATGATTTGTATATGATCAGGGATCGCCTTGAACAAATGATTCGCCAGCCATATATCAAGCATACTGGCTTCATCGATAATTAACAGCTTCCCTTCGATCGGCTGATCCTCTGTATGAGTAAAGCCTTCAGCACCGTTCCAGCCAAGCAGCCTGTGTATCGTGACTGCAGGAAGTCCCGTTGATTCACTCATCCGTTTTGCTGCTCTCCCTGTCGGAGCGGCCAAAACAATCGGAAAAGCTTCATCCTTTTTATAAGCTGACGGATCTAGTGACACACCGTGAAGCTCTCCGTAGAGCTCGACAATCCCTCTGATTACCGTCGTTTTCCCTGTTCCCGGACCGCCTGTTAAAAGAAGCATCGGCGAGGAAAGGGCTTTTTGAATCGCTTCCTTCTGGCTGGGGGCATACTGAACGTTCATCCGTTCTTCCAGTTCTCCCAACGCGAGCAAAAACTCTGATTCGGGAAACTGGTTCTCATATTCGGTTTGGCTAGCGATATGTTTCACACGCTTTGCAACGTTTTGTTCTGCGTAAAACAGCGATGGAAAATAACAGCGTCCATCTTCTATGACAATGTCTTTATTTTCTCCAAGGGCAATAATTGCGTTAGCGGCATCCATTTCTGTGATGCGCTGCCCTTCCCTTGCTGACTGGTTTAACAGAGATTGGGTGTCAATGATCAGCTGTTCCGTTTCTATGTACGTGTGCCCCTCTGACAGACAAGTCGTTTCAAGCGTGTACAAAATAGCAGCTTTTACCCGCTCAGGATGGTTACCCGAAAGACCCATTCTGCTGCCCAGCTCATCCGCTTTTCCAAACCCGATGCCTTCTACATCCTTCACAAGCTGATAAGGATTTTCCTGAATCTTTTCAAGCGTCTCGGATTCATAGGCTTGATAGATTTTCATAGACAGCTGCGGGCCAAAGCCAAACTGATTCAAGGAAATCATGATTTGCTCCAGTCCCTGATGCCGCTGCAATGCGCCAGCCAGCGTGTCTGCTTTCTTTTTTGAGAGTCTGGGAACATCATAAAGCACTGAAGCATCAGCCAATATTTTATTAATGGCGCTGTCGCCCAGCTTTTTCACAATTTCTTCAGCTGTTTTTTTGCCGATCCCCTCGAATAAATCACTCGATAAATATTGAATGATGCCTTCCTTAGTCGTTGGAATCTCCTTTTTGAAATGCTCCGCCTGAAATTGGAGCCCGAATTTTGGATGGGTTACGATCTTTCCGTAAAACGTGTAGGTCTCTTCTTCTTGAAGCGCAGGGAAGTAGCCCGTCACGGATACGGCTTTATCTTCAATGGCTTCGGAGGTCTCTGTGACTTTCACTTTCAGAACCGTATATAAATTGGTGTCATTATGATAGATGACTGTGTTGACTGTCCCTTTTAAATAGGGCTCTTCCTCCAGTTTAAGCTGATCCGGATGCTGCTGCACGAGCTGTCCCTCCTCCTGTGCCTGTTATGATGGATCAATCAGTTTTTTAGCATGAAGCGCAAGCATATGATCTGGCTGGATATCGATTGCCTTGTCCAGCATTTCCAGCGCTTTTTCTCGGTTTTCTTTATAAGCATAAGCGACACCGGCATTATAAAATGCATCTGCATGCCCCGGGTCTTGCTCTGTCACAGCTGCGAATTGGCTGAGCGCTTCGTCCAGCATGCCCTCGTTGGCTAAGCACATCCCGAATTGAAAACGCGCTTCCGTATCGTTTTCATTCAGTTCGACTGCTCTTTGTAAATATGGCAGTGCAAGCTTAGGCTGTTCGAGCTTGACAAGCACCGTTCCGAGCATGTAAAACAGGTCGCCGTTTTCCATCCCCGCACGAAGCGCTTTTTCAAACATGTCTTTCGCTTCTTTGTACATTTCTTTTACAACATAGACATTTCCTGCTCCATAATAAGCAGTGGCTGCGCTATTGTCTAATTCAAGCGCTTTATCATAAAACGCAAGCGCACGTTCCAGCTCGTTTACGGATGAAAGCAGGTTGGCAAAATTGATATACGGAATCGCGTCTTCTTTATTTTCTTCAATCGCTTTTGTAAATGCCTCTGCCGCTTTCTCGTAATCGCCTTCCTGCATCGCCTCTATACCGAGTTGATTATAATCCACCGATCATCTTCCTTTCATTAAAAAACCCCAACTCAGTGTTGAGGTTTTTCATCTTTTATACGTACCACAATTTTGTTCCGTCTTTGTACACATCATCAATTGTCCCGCCGCCAAGGCATTCTTCGCCGTCATAGAAGACAACGGCTTGTCCCGGCGTTACAGCGCGGACTTGTTCATCAAAGATGACTTCCGCTTCACCTTCGCCAGTCATGCGCACTGTTACTTTATGATCCTCTTGGCGGTAACGGAATTTAGCCGTGCAGGAAATCTCTTCGCCCTTCATGATATCCGAACGTACCCAGCTGATATTTGTTGCTGTGATTTTGTCGGAATATAAAAGCGGGTTATGGAACCCTTGATCTACGTAGAGGATGTTCTTTTCAAGATCTTTGCCTACCGCAAACCACGGCTCGCCGCTTCCGCCGATGCCAAGGCCGTGACGCTGTCCGATCGTATAGTACATCAACCCGTCGTGGCGGCCTTTTACTTCGCCGTCCATCGTCATCATATCGCCCGGCTGTGCAGGGAGATATTGGCTGAGAAACGTTTTGAAGTTGCGTTCGCCGATAAAGCAGATGCCTGTACTGTCTTTTTTCGTCGCTGTTGCAAGTTCTGCTTCTTTGGCAATTTCACGCACACGGCTTTTTTGAAGTTCGCCGATCGGGAACATGACTTTGCTCAGCGTATCTTCTGTCAGCTGATTCAGGAAGTACGTTTGATCCTTGTTTTCATCAATGCCGCGCAGCATTCTGACTTTTCCGCCGCTTCTGTCTACTCTTGCATAGTGGCCAGTCGCTAAATAGTCGGCGCCAAGTGACAATGCATGCTCCAAAAAGGCCTTGAATTTAATTTCTTTGTTGCACAATACATCCGGGTTTGGTGTTCTGCCTGCTTTATATTCATCAAGGAAGTATTGAAATACCTTCTCATAATATTGCTTTTCAAAGTTTACGGCATAATACGGAATTCCGATTTGGTTGCAGACGCGGATCACATCTTCATAATCCTCTGTCGCCGTGCAAAAACCGTTTTCGTCCGTATCATCCCAGTTTTTCATAAAGATTCCGATTACATCATAGCCCTGTTCTTTTAACAGCAGGGCCGCCACAGATGAGTCTACTCCGCCGGACATGCCGACGACGACTCTTGTATCCTCCGGCCGTTTTTCCATTTCATTCACTCCAATTACTACGCCGCCTTATTATGTCAGCCGTTTGACAACGTCGGCCACATGTTTGGCAGCAGTTTTCACTTGCTCAGCCGTATTGCCGAGGCCGAAGCTGATTCGAATAGAGGACGTCAGCCGGTCACTCTCTTCGCCGAACATAGCAGTCAGAACATGTGACGGCAGGACTGAACCGGCCGTGCACGCTGAACCGCTGGAGACAGCGACACCAGCCATATCAAGATTAACCAGCAGCGCTTCCACTGACACACCGGGGAAATAAAGATTCAGAACATGCGGCAGACTATGCTCTTTGTCCCCGTTGACCTCGAATGCCACACCTGCATCTCTAAGCGTGTCGGCAAAGATTGCTTTAAACGATTGATACTTCTCGTTTTTTTCGTCACGTTCTTCACTTGACAGCTTGATCGCTTCTTTCAGCCCGACAATGCCTGGAACATTTTCCGTTCCGGCACGGCGTTTTCTTTCTTGCTCTCCTCCGAATAAAAGCGGTGAAAGCTTCACATCTTTACTAGCATATAAAAAGCCTGTCCCTTTTGGCCCGTTGAGCTTGTGCCCGGAAACAGACAGAAGGTCAATATGGCTGTTTTTCACATCAATTGGCAGCAACCCGAATGCCTGAACAGCATCGGTATGAAAATAAGCTTTGTGTTCCTTTAACAGCTCACCGATTTCTTCGATCGGCTGCACTGTTCCAACTTCATTATTTCCATACATCACTGTCACAAGGATTGTATCATCACGCAGTGCTTCTTTCACCTGTTTTGCACTGACTCTTCCATTTTGGTCAACGTCCAGATACGTTATGTCAAATCCGTCTTCCTCAAGTTTTTCACATGTGTGAAGCACGGCGTGATGCTCAATTTTTGTTGTGATGATATGTCTGCCAAGATCTTTTCTTGCAAGTGCGGTTCCCATGATCGCCAAGTTATCAGCTTCCGTTCCCCCGCTTGTAAAAATGATCTCCTGCTCTGCCGCTCCGATTTCTGCTGCGATCTGCGCTCTTGCTTCATCCACCCATTTTCGAGATTCTCTGCCAAATGAATGAATACTGGAGGGATTACCGAAACTGCCGGAGAAGTGCGGTATCATTTTTTCCAGCACGCGCTCATCCATCGGAGACGTTGCGGCATGATCTAAATAAATCCGTTCCATTATGTTTACACCTCTGATCTAAATATAGAACATATAAGCTTCTTGCTCTCCGTCTGTATAGCTGGCAAGATCCTCTAATGTTGTACTGTCTAAAACCTCTTTTACAGCATCCCGGATGCGAATCCAGAGCTCACGCTTGGCAGGCTCCTCATCTTCCAGCACTTCAACAGGGCTGATCGGCCCCTCAAGCACACGGATAATATCTCCCGCAGTAATGGCATCCGGCTCACTGCCTAATACATATCCGCCATATGCGCCTCTGATGCTTTTCACTAAACCGGCATTTCTGAGCGGCGATACCAGCTGCTCCAAATAATGCTCGGACAAATTATTCGTCTGTGCGATGCTTTTTAATGAAGTCGGGCCTTCACCGTGCTTTTTTGCAAGCTCGATCATAATGGTGAGCCCGTATCTTCCCTTAGTTGATATTTTCAACATGAACACCTCTGTTATTTCATGATTTTCCACATTTATAATGGTAATTTCTATATGTTTCGTCCGTTTATTATCTTATAGACCAACTGTTATTATAACATACCTTCAGCGAATTTTCATTGAGGCAGAAGGAAAGGGGCCTTTACCCTTTTCTAATGTACGGTTTTCCGTTACCCTGTAATTAAGTAAGGAGAGATGATAGATGAAGCCATTGGCATATCGGATGCGTCCGACAAAAATAGAGGATATTATCGGCCAGCAGCATCTGGTGGCTGAAGATAAAATTATTGGCAGAATGGTCCAGGCAAAACATTTGTCATCCATGATTTTGTACGGGCCGCCCGGAATTGGAAAAACATCAATCGCAACAGCAATCGCCGGTTCAACAAGTATTGCTTTTCGAAAGCTGAATGCTGTCATTAACAATAAAAAAGATATGGAAATCGTAGCTCAGGAAGCCAAGATGTCCGGCCAAGTGATTTTGATTCTGGATGAAGTCCACAGGCTGGATAAAGGAAAACAGGATTTTCTATTACCCTATTTAGAAAACGGAATGATCATTTTGATCGGAGCAACGACGGCTAACCCGTATCATGCCATTAATCCGGCGATCAGAAGCCGGACCCAGATTTTTGAGCTTGAACCGTTAACACCTGATCTGATTAAACAGGCACTGGAACGTGCGCTCCATGATGAGCATCGGGGCCTTGGCACCTATTCTGTATCCATTGATGATCAGGCGATGGAGCATTTTGCCCACGGATGCGGAGGAGATGTCCGCTCCGCTTTAAATGCGCTTGAGCTTGCCGTGTTGTCAACGAAGGAGTCAGCAGACGGTGAAATTCACATTACATTAGAAACCGCGGAAGAATGCTTGCAGAAAAAAAGCTTTTCTCACGATAAAGATGGTGACGCGCATTATGATGTACTGTCCGCTTTTCAAAAATCGATCCGCGGCTCTGATGCCAACGCTGCTCTTCACTATTTGGCTAGATTAATTGAAGCCGGTGATCTGGAGAGCATCGCAAGACGATTGCTTGTTATCGCCTATGAAGATATCGGTTTAGCAAGCCCGCAAGCCGGCCCTAGAGTGCTGAACGCTATTCAGACCGCTGAGCGAGTCGGGTTTCCTGAAGCGCGAATCCCGCTGGCCAACGCAGTTATTGAGCTTTGCCTCTCACCGAAATCAAACTCTGCCATTCTGGCAATCGATGAGGCCCTGGCAGATATCAGAGCCGGAAAAATTGGGGATGTCCCGAAGCATTTAAAAGACGCGCATTATAAAGGAGCTCAGGAATTAGGAAGAGGAATCGACTATAAATACCCGCACAATTACGACAACGGTTGGGTCGAACAACAATACCTCCCTGATCCTCTGAAAAATAAGCAATACTATAAGCCGAAACAGACTGGAAAGTTCGAATCTGCCTTAAAGCAGGTGTACGATAAATTAATGAAAAGAAAATAAAACAAAAAAACAGCCTTGATCATCAAGGCTGTTTTTATGCATTATTTATCCTTCACACGTTTGATTTCAATGTCTTTCAAAAGATCCATGACAACATGTCCGCCCATAATCAAACCTGCAACTGACGGCACAAAAGCATTAGAGGAAGGCGGCATTTTTGCTTTACGTATTTTCGCTTCGTCATTCCCCACTTCTTTTCTGACATCTTCCCGAATGACAATCGGGCTTTCATCAGAGAAAATCACTTGAACGCCTTTTTTGATACCCTCCTTGCGTAATTTCGTACGGATGACCTTCGCAATTGGATCAGTGTGCGTTTTTGAGATATCAGCGATTTGGAAGCGTGTCGGATCCGTTTTATTTGCAGCACCCATGCTGGAGATGAGCGGAATATCCCGTTTTAGACATTCTTTCATTAAATGAATTTTATAACAAATGGTGTCTGACGCATCAATGACATAGTCAAGATCATAGTCAAAAAACTGCTCATACGTTTCCTCCGTATAGAACATTTTTAACGCGATCACTTCACACTCCGGGTTAATGTCTGCGATCCGCGCCTTCATTAAATCAACTTTCGGCTGTCCGACAGTTGAAAGCAGCGCGTGAAGCTGACGGTTTACATTTGTAATGTCGACATCATCTTTGTCGACAAGCAGAATGCGGCCGACGCCTGACCGCGCGAGAGCTTCCGCCGCGAACGACCCGACTCCCCCGACTCCAAGCACAGCAACTGTGCTGTTTTTCAGCGTTTCAAGGCCTTCTTTTCCGATAGCTAATTCATTGCGTGAAAACTGGTGTAACAAGAACCTCACTCCACATTCGTATTCTGGTTTCATCTATAAAATGGCTGATCCATGAGCAGCCGTTTTTTCTGCGCACAAAAAATAAAGTCCCAATAGTGCCGTTGCAGCTTTCCTTTGTTTTGAACCCGCTCTCAGCAGGTGGGTGCCCTCTTTTAAATCTTGTAAGTCCTCTTTACCGAATGAAAAGAGGCATGTACGCCATTTAAAAATGCGGGCTCCCAAATCAAAAAAATGTTCGGTCAAAACTAGGTGTACAACTAACACATCAGGACTTTATTTAACTTGTCAAAATCATATCACAGACGATTTTGATTTTCAAGAATCGAACTGCACATTCAGTTCTTAACTTTTTTCTTGATAGAAAGATGAAGCTCGTCAAGCTGGGCGTCGCTTACTTCGCCTGGCGCTTCTGTCATCAGGCAGCTTGCGCTTGCCGTTTTCGGGAATGCAATCGTATCTCTCAGGTTCGTACGTCCAGCGAGAAGCATAACGAGACGGTCTAAGCCGAGTGCGATTCCGCCGTGCGGAGGAGCGCCGTATTCAAATGCTTCCAGCAGGAATCCGAACTGTTCAGCCGCTTCTTCTGGTGAGAAGCCGAGAAGCGCAAACATTTTTTCCTGAATATCCTTTTCGAAAATACGGATTGAACCGCCGCCAAGCTCATAGCCATTTAAGACGAGGTCATAGGCTTGTGCTTTCATGTCTTCAGGCGCTGTTTCAATCAGCTCAAGGTCTTCGCGGACAGGCATTGTGAACGGATGGTGCGCTGCGTAAAAACGGCCTTCTTCCGGATCATGCTCTAATAGCGGCCAGTCGATGACCCATAAGAAATTGAACAATTTTTCGTCAATCAGCCCGCGCTCTTTCCCAAGCTTTAAGCGCAGGGCGCCGAGTGATGCGGCCACAACTTCGAATTGATCCGCTCCGAACAGCAGCAAATCACCTTCAGCAGCATCAAGTGCTTCAATCAGCTTAGACTGCTTTTCTTCATCAAAGAATTTAGCGATCGGGCCTTTCACTCCGTCTGCCTCAACCTTCACCCAGGCAAGCCCTTTTGCCCCGTAGTTTGCAGCAAAAGAGCCAAGAGCGTCGATGTCTTTTCTGGAGTAATCGCCGGCACCGCCTTTTACGTTGATGGCTTTAACCACGCCGCCGTTTGCTACAGCTGATGAGAACACTTTAAATTCCGTATCCTTTACAATGTCAGACACATCCGTCAAAAGCATGTCAAAACGCGTATCCGGTTTATCAGAACCGTACTTGTTCATTGCTTCGTCATACGTCATTCGAGGAAGAGGAAGCTTAAGTTCCTCACCTTTTGTTTCACGCATAACCTTTGCCATCATCTCCTCAGCCAATGACATAATGTCTTCCTGGCTCATAAAGGACATTTCAATATCAATTTGCGTAAACTCAGGCTGGCGGTCCGCACGCAAGTCTTCATCGCGGAAACAGCGGGCAATTTGATAATATCGTTCAATGCCTGATACCATCAGAAGCTGTTTAAATAGCTGCGGGGACTGCGGCAGCGCGTAGAACTCACCTTCGTGCACACGGCTCGGCACCAGGTAGTCACGTGCGCCTTCAGGCGTGCTTCCTGTTAAAATCGGCGTTTCAATATCAAGAAACCCATTTTCATCTAAAAAGCTGCGAACAGCTTTCGTCACGTTATGGCGCAGCTGCATCGTCTGGAACATAGCCGGTCTGCGCAAATCTAAGTAACGGTGTTTTAAACGAACGTCCTCTGACACTTCTTCAGCTTGATCAGAAATCGCAAATGGAGGTGTCTTTGCAGCATTTAATACGTTCACTCCATCAGCATGTATTTCGATCGCGCCTGTTTTCAAATTCGGATTAACTGTTCCCTCTTCACGCGCCACCACTTTTCCTTGAATATCAAGCACGTATTCATTTCTGATGCCTTCCGCAACAGCAAGCGCTTCTTTTGACACATCAGGGTTAAAAACGACTTGAACAATGCCCGTACGGTCACGCAAGTCAATAAAAATCAATCCGCCGAGGTCTCGTCTTTTTTGGACCCATCCTTTCAGCGTTACAGATTCGCCAATTGCTTTTTCAGTTATATCACCGCAATAATATGTTCTTCCAAACAATGCGTTTCACTCCTTATCCCTTTTGGTTTGCCTTCATCACATGTATAAATTCATCAAGTGCCACTTCAATCTGTTCGCCAGTCTGTGCATCCTTTACATTGATTTTGTTTTGGGCAAGCTCATCTTCACCCAAAATCGCAATAAATCTGGCATTTAAGCGATCAGCTGTTTTAAACTGGCCTTTCATTTTCTTATTTTCATAATCGATTTCACTGGAAATGCCTGCTTCTCTCAGTTTGTACACCAATGAAACAGAATAATCCTTTGCTTTTTCGCCGAGTGTGACGATATAGCAGTCGATTCCCTTATCAACAGGCAACTCTCTTTTTTCAGCATCAATTGCGGCAAGCAAGCGTTCGATGCTCATCGCAAATCCGATGCCCGGTGCTTCTGGTCCGCCGATCTGTTCGACAAGCCCGTCGTAGCGCCCGCCGCCGGCAAGTGTCGTAATCGCGCCAAAGCCCTCCGCATTGCTCATAATTTCAAATGCGGTGTGGTTGTAATAATCCAGCCCTCTCACAAGGTTCGGATCGATTTCATACGAAATGCCAAGATCATTTAAGTATTGTTTCACTTTGTCAAAATAAGCGGCTGATTCTTCATTTAAATATGTCAAAATCGAAGGTGCCGATTTCATCAGCTCATGATCTCGGTCTTTTTTGCAGTCCAAAATTCTAAGCGGGTTCGTGTGCAGCCGGGACTGGCAGTCTGAACAAAATTCTTCGATGCGAGGCTCGAAATGTTTCACAAGCGCTTCTCTGTAGCTTTTGCGGCTATCTTGATCGCCGAGACTGTTTATGACAAGCTTAACGTTTTCTAAACCTGCTTTTTCATAAATACTCATCGCAAGCGCCATTACTTCAGCGTCGATTGCAGGGTCTTTCGAACCAATCGCTTCAATTCCAAACTGATAAAACTGGCGGTAACGGCCCGTCTGAGGACGTTCATAACGGAACATCGGCCCGACATAATAAAGCTTTGTCGGCTGTACAGGATTTGCGAACAGCTTGTTTTCATTAAAAGCGCGAACCGCAGCAGCTGTTCCCTCCGGACGAAGCGTCAGGCTTCTGCCTTTGCGGTCCTCGAAGGTATACATTTCTTTTTGTACGATATCCGTTGATTCCCCGACGCCTCTGGCAAACAGTTCTGTATGCTCAAAAATCGGTGTGCGGATTTCTTTATATTGATAAGTGCGGCAAGTGTCTCTCATAATTTGTTCAACAAACTGCCAGCGATCTGATTCTCCAGGCAGAATATCCTGTGTTCCTCTCGGAATGTTATATCCCATAGGTAGACCTCCTTATGTATTCCTTTTAAAATATCCAATGATCGTTAATGATGAAAATGAAAAAAACTCCCGCCCCTACTATACATGATAGTAGGGACGAGAGTTATACCCGTGGTGCCACCCTAGTTGGAATACGTTCATATTCCCGCTCGATCCTTTAACGCAGGTTCACGTTCACTGCCTAATGGCGTTATTCACGCGTTCAGCAGGAAACCTCCGGAGTGTTGTTTCGAGAAAGACGCAATGGGATCCGCTTTCAGCCTGGGGCGGGTTCCTCTCTAATCATGCAATCTGACCTACTCTTCTCCATTATTGGTTCAAATCTTTCATCATTTGCTATGTACTCAATTTCTATTATAATAATGGGATTGGGGTTCTCTGTCAAGCTTTATTCCGGTTGTTTTTCCTCAGCGCTGCTTCTTTGGACATAAGACCAAATTCAGATGCTGTTTCCGTAAGATAACCAGTCGTATCGGGATCTGCGTGATCGCTGTAATGCAGATTCGCTTCACCGTCGTGAAATGCACGTCCCATTTTTGGATGATATTTCATGATTTGCACACCTTTTTGATTGTATTTACGCTTAGTATAAACAAATCATTTTATTTTTATTTAAAAATCAGAAAGGACTTTACGATATTAAACAAGAATGCTTTTTTAATGATCATCAGAAAGGAGGACACAATGAACAAGAAATACTTTGTCCTTATTGTATGTATTATTTTCACCGCAGCGCTATTCCCGACCTCTTCATCCGTTACAGCTGCTCAAGGAGAAGCGGTCATCGCAACAGATGAAATGAACGTCAGAAGCGGCCCTGGGCTTAGCTACGGCATTACAGCGGAAGTAAAAAAGGGAGAACGCTATCCGATTTTAAAGGAAGATGGAGACTGGGTGCAGATACAGCTTGGTTCCGGAGAAAAGGGCTGGGTAGTCTCCTGGCTTATTACAAAGGAAGACCAGGCCAGCACAAGCTCCTCAGGAAGCAGTGACACTGTGACATCAACAGACCCCGATCTGCGGATGAGAAGCGGCCCGGGCACTTCCTACGAAGTCATCGGCAAATTCCCGCAAGGCAGCCAAGCATCTGTCATTGATAAAGATTCGGGCTGGATCAAGATATCCTATCAAAGTGCCACCGGATGGGTATCATCTGAATATGTCACATCAGGAGGCAGCAGTTCAGCGTCTGATGAGAGTGACCAAACCGAGGATTCTGGTGCGTCAACGACGGGCACAGTCGGTGTTTCTTCGCTAAATGTAAGAGCCTCCGCCTCACATGACGCGGCAATTATAACAAAACTTGATCGCGGAACGAAACTGACGGTTCTCAACGAGAAAAATGGCTGGGCTCACATTGAGGTGAATGGGCTAAAAGGCTGGGTTGCAAGCCATTACATTTTGACTAGTTCTGTTCCAGCTGATGATTCAGCAAATGCCGGCAGTTCATCCTCCGCTAAAAAAGCCTATATCATGTACGGAGGAACGAATCTAAGAAGTGATGCGTCAACATCAGCTTCGATCGTTGAGCGTGCTGCCAAAGGAGATTCATACACCATTACCGGTTCAAAGGGAAGCTGGTATGAAATAAAGCTTGATAACGGGCAAACTGCTTATGTAGCCAATTGGGTGGTCCAAACGTCTAAAAGCGCAGAAGAAGCAGGTGAACCGCCAGTCTCTGATTCCCCGTCTGGAAACGGCTCTCTAAACAATAAAACGATTATTGTTGACCCGGGACATGGAGGAAAAGACAGCGGAACGATCGGATATTCGGGGAAATTCGAGAAAAACCTGACGATCAAAACGGCAAAACTGCTCGCCAGCAAACTTAGATCGGCTGGAGCGGATGTATATGTGACACGCCAGGATGATACCTTTGTCAGCCTGCAGTCACGGGTCTCTACGTCTCACTACCGCAACGCTGACGCCTTTATCAGTATTCATTATGACAGCTATGCGGATACCTCTACTAGAGGCAGTACAGCATATTACTACAGTCCTGCCAAAGATCAGGAACTCGCATCAGATGTCCACTCAGAAGTGGTGAAGCGTTCTTCCATTCCAGACCGCGGCGTATTATTCGGAGATTATTATGTGCTCCGGGAAAACAGACAGCCCGCAATGCTGTATGAGCTGGGATATGTAAGCCATCCGCAGGAAGAAGCCATTGTACATAGCAATTCATACCAAGAAAAAGTAACAGATGGGATCGAAAGCGGATTAGAGAAATACTTCCAATAAAAAAAGCTGCCTTTTGGCAGCTTTTTTTATTTTGAATCCATAATGAGCGTGACCGGTCCGGAGTTTGTAAGCTGAACATCCATCATTGCTCCAAACGTTCCGGTCTCCACTTTGATTCCTTTTTCACGAAGCAGGTCATTCCATTTTTCATAAAGACCTAAAGCTTTATCAGGTTTGGCCGCGTTCATGTAGTTCGGCCGGCGCCCTTTTTTCGTATCTCCATAAAGCGTAAACTGTGAGACGGATAAAATCTCTCCTCCTATATCTACAAGAGACAGATTCATTTTCCCTTCACTGTCATCGAAAATACGGAGATTGACAACTTTATCGGCTAAATAAGCTGCATCATCTTCTGTATCATCGTGAGTGATGCCGACCAGCACCATAAGGCCTTGTCCAATTTGGCCGACGACCTCTTCGTCCACTGTAACGCTTGCTTCTGTTACTCGCTGAACAACTAATCTCATTTTCTAACCCCTTTAGTTCATGACGCGGCGCACAGAGTAGATATCTCTAATCTGTTTAATACGCTCGACGACTTTGTGCAAGTGATTGATATTCTGAATAAAAATCGCCATATGAATGGTTGCCACTTTATTGCGATCCGATTTGCCAGAGACAGATGAAATATTTGTTTTCGTTTCATTCACTGCCTGCAGCACCTCGTTCAGCAATCCGCGGCGGTCATACCCAAGAATCTCTATCTCAACATTGTATTCCTTGCGCTTTTGAACCTGTGACTCATGCTCCCACTCTACCGGGATCAGCCGCTCTTGGGCTTCATTCGTTTTGACATTCGGACAGTCTTCGCGATGGACCGAAACCCCTCTGCCTTTTGTGATAAAGCCGACAATATCATCACCTGGCACAGGATTGCAGCATTTTGATAAACGGACAAGGAGGTTGTCGATGCCCTTGACACGAACGCCAGCTTCCCGTTTTCTTCCTTGCGGGTACGGCTTAGGTTCCCCAGTAACTTCCTGAACGATCTTTTCCTGTTCTTCCTGGTCGCGCTGCTTTCTCTCTTTTTCTGTTAGGCGGTTCGCCACCTGCAGAGCCGTAATGCCGTTGTAACCGACCGCCGCGTACATATCCTCTTCATTTGAAAAATTAAATTTGTCAGCAACCTTTTGAATATTCTCCGGCGTTAAAACATCCTTCAATTCAAAATCCAAGTTTTTAATTTCTTTTTCGACCAGCTCACGGCCTTTTTCGACATTTTCTTCACGCCGCTGTTTCTTAAAGAATTGACGGATCTTATGCTTCGCTTGGGATGTTTGGGCAAGCTTTACCCAATCCTGGCTCGGACCGTAGGAATGCTTAGAAGTGAGAATTTCAACGATATCACCTGTCCGAAGCTTATGGTCAAGCGTAACCATTTTTCCGTTTACTTTGGCACCGATTGTTTTATTGCCGATTTCAGAGTGAATCCGGTAAGAAAAGTCAATCGGAACAGAACCGGACGGAAGCTCGATTACATCTCCTTTTGGCGTAAAGACATACACCATGTCAGAGAACAAATCAATTTTGAGCGATTCCATAAATTCTTCTGCATCTGTTGATTCATTTTGAAATTCTAAAATTTCACGGAACCAAGAAAGCTTTTTCTCAAAGGTTGCACCTTCATTGGCTGCTTTCCCTTCTTTATAAGCCCAGTGAGCCGCAACCCCGTATTCCGCTATTTCATGCATTTCAAAGGTGCGGATCTGCACTTCAAGCGGATCGCCTTTAGGCCCAATAACCGTTGTATGAAGCGATTGATACATATTCGGCTTCGGCATTGCGATATAATCTTTGAATCTGCCGGGCATCGGTTTCCAGCATGTGTGAATGATGCCAAGCACCGCGTAGCAATCCTTTATGCTATTCACGAGAATACGGACAGCCAGCAAATCGTAAATTTCATTGAATTGCTTATTTTGCAGCACCATTTTTCGATAAATGCTGTAAATATGTTTCGGGCGTCCCGAGAAGTCAGCCTTGATATTTACTTCTTCGACACGTTTCTTCACTTCATTGACAACCTCATCGACATAAAGCTCACGTTCTGCACGTTTCTTCTTCATGAGGTTGACAATTCTGTAATATTGCTGAGGGTTCAAATAACGGAGCGCCGTATCTTCCAATTCCCACTTAATTTTTGAAATCCCGAGACGATGCGCCAAAGGAGCAAAAATTTCCAGCGTTTCATTGGAGATTCTCCGCTGTTTTTCCTGAGGCAGATGTTTCAGTGTCCGCATATTGTGAAGACGATCCGCCAGCTTGATCAATATGACCCTGATATCTTGAGCCATAGCGACAAACATTTTGCGATGATTTTCCGCCTGCTGTTCCTCTTGAGATTTATATTTAATTTTGCCGAGTTTCGTTACGCCGTCTACAAGCATTGCCACTTCTTCGGAAAATGCTTCTTTCAGGTCATCGAGCGTCACATCTGTATCTTCCACGACATCGTGCAAAAATCCGCCCGCGATTGTGGAAGGGTCCATTTCAAGATCAACGAGAATCCCCGCAACCTGAATCGGATGAATAATATATGGCTCGCCCGATTTGCGGTATTGCTCGCGATGAGCATCTTCAGCGTACAGATATGCTTTTTCGACAAATGCGATATGCTCATCAGATAGATAGCTGCGCGCTTTATCTATAACTTGCTCGGCAGTCAATACTTGTTCGTTCGCCATGGAATCACCTTTTTTAAAATGTAAACTGTATTGTAGTTTATTATCAAGAAAAAAACGAAAGATGTAAAGAGCAGAAGTTCAAATAGCCAAATATTATATAAAATAAATGCAAAACAATAGGAAAAAAGCACCCTGACATGGAGTGCTTTTTCGTTATGCGGTTATCCTTAGTATTTCATCAATGTTAAGATGTCGTAATCTTCGAGCTTATTTCTGCCGTCAAGGTAAGAAAGCTCGATTAAGAAAGCGATACCAGCAACAACGCCGCCAAGTTCTTCAACAAGTTTGATTGTCGCTTCAATTGTGCCGCCTGTCGCAAGCAGGTCATCTGTAATAAGCACACGCTGACCAGGCTTAATCGCATCTTTGTGGATCGTTAATACGTCTTTTCCATATTCCAAGCCATAATCCACTTTGATAACTTCACGAGGCAACTTGCCTTCTTTGCGGACCGGCGCAAAACCTACGCCAAGCGCGTAAGCAACGGGACAGCCGATAATAAAGCCGCGCGCTTCAGGGCCAACGACCAAATCAATTTGCTTTTCTTTCGCATATTCAACAATTTGATCTGTGGCATAGCGGTATACATCGCCTTTATCCATCAGTGTCGTAATATCTTTAAATTGCACGCCCTCTTTCGGGTAATCCGGTACAATTGTTACGTATTGTTTTAAATCCATCTGTTTTATGTCCTCCTCGTACTTTCATAAGCCTCTGAATCTTGTTTCATCAGCTTATTCAGCCATTCCTTCAGCTCTTCAGCAGAAGAATAATTCAGCTTTTGATCCAGTTCCATCAGCTGCTGTTTCGCCTGATATGTTTGTGAGTCTGTTAAGTCGCGTTTCTTTGCTCCGCTCACAACAGACAGCACACCATTCTCTATTTTAACAAAACCGAGATCAAAAAACACCTTTGTCATGAAATTGATTGTTTCAACGGACCAGCCTTTATGTTTTGCAAGCTCTGAACCGTGTTTTTTCACGTCAAAAGCGCCTCTTTTCAGCAAGAACGCATAATACCATTTAAAGTGGTCTCTTGCGGGAAAAGTTGATAAAAAGTGGTCCTCATGATTGAGAAAAATAAAATATATCCGCTCAGGCGCCTTGCCTTCCAGCAAACGTGCGAGCATGTCCAGCGAAGGCGGCGGATCCAGTAATACAATATATGCACCATCAAGGTCAAACGCCTTTGCTTGATCTTCAGAACTGATGACGTGCACTTCTCGGCGAAGGCCTTCAGTTTGAAGTAATGTTGATGAGTCTTCTTTGAAAGAGACAATGGCCCGTTTAGCAGATGGAAGGGCGGAAACTGTGTCTTCCCACGTCCGTTTTCCCCTTAAATCAAACAGCTGCCATTCAGAAACAGCGGCATCCTTTATCATAAGCTGCGGCTTTTTTCGATTGTTCCATTCGTTGATTGACATCTCACCGACAATGGAAATTCTTGAACCCGGTACGATGCCTTCTTCAAGCTCGCCTTTATTAAAACCGACGCAATCAAGCTGGGACGACTCGTTTCTGATCGTCATTTTGACATGAGTTTTATTTGCCCCTATCTTGCGGACATCTTCCAATACTGCGTTTTCTACGAGAACGTGCGGTTTCGGGTTCAGCATGCCAAAAGGAGACAGCATGTTCATTTCTGCGATGCTTTCAACTGTAATGTCTTCGACGCCGCAGACAAGGTCGACTTCCTGTACGGGAATAAAATCCTCTTCCGTAAGCGTATTGTCCGCTATTTCATTCAGCCTGCTTCGCAAATCCGGCACATCTTCGGCTTTCAGCGTCATCCCCGCAGCCATTGGATGGCCGCCGAAATGAGGAAGAATATCTCTGCATTCAGAAAGGCTCTCAAATAAATTAAATCCTCTGATGCTTCGGGCCGAACCTTTAGCGATTCCCTTTTCTTCATCAATGCCAAGAACAATGGCCGGTCGGTAGAAACGGTCCACAAGCTTTGAAGCCACAATCCCGACGACTCCCGGGTTCCATCCGGCTTTGGCCACGACAATTGCAGTTTGATCGAGCCCTTGCTGTTCAACCATTTCAATCGCTTCATCCGTCATTTTGCTGACCATTTTTTGGCGCTCTTTGTTCAGCTGGTCAATTTCTGCGGCAAGCTCTTCCGCTTCAAACGAATCCTCTGACATAAGCAAATGAACAGCGGGATCCGCCTGTTCGATTCTTCCAACGGCATTCAGCCTTGGTGCGAGCTGAAATCCGACAGTTTCTTCGTTCGCTTCTCCGATGTCTCCGCCTGACAGCTTAATCAGCTCTTTTAAGCCGAGCCGATTTGTCCGTCGAAGCCTTTCAAGTCCTAGTGTTGCAATTAATCTGTTTTCGTCATGCAGCGGGACTAGATCGGCAATGGTGCCGATAGCCGCCAGGTCAAGCAGTTCATCAGGAAGTTCACCCAATAAAGCGTGGGCAAGCTTAAACGCGACTCCAACCCCGGCAAGCTCCTTAAACGGGTAAGTGCAGCCAGGCTGCTTCGGGTGGACGATCGCATGGACATCCGGAAGCTCCGGTCCCGGTTCATGATGATCGGTAATGATGACATCTAGTCCGAGTTCCTTTGCCACCTTCGCTTCATGCACAGCGGCAATTCCTGTATCAACCGTAATGATCAAAGAGAAGCCCCGTTCTTTAATCGAACGAAACGCCTGTTCATTAGGTCCATATCCTTCTTTAAAACGGTCAGGTATATAAAAATCAACTTGAGCCGACAGTTTTTGCAGCGTGTGAAGCATCACTGACGTACTTGTAACCCCATCGGCGTCATAATCGCCATATATCATAATCTTTTCTTGTTGTGAAATCGCCTGTTTTATTCGATATGCCGCTTCTTTCATGCCTTTCATTTCAAAAGGATCATAAAAATCGGCATCCTTTGTATGTAAAAACAGCCTAGCGCTTTCTGCCGTATCAAAGCCTCTTTTTACAAGCAGGGACGCAACAAGAGGTGTTATATGCAATTGTTCTGTGAGTGATTTGACCTTATCCTGATCTGGTCGCTGGATTTCCCATCGCATTTTTGACGCTAACATAAATTCACCCCTCAACCACCCTATTATACTAGAGCAGGCTGAGGGGTTTCAAATAATATTCGAAAACTAGTCTTTTTTCTCAATCATGGCTGATGCATCCTGTGTGTCAGTCTGATCAGCAAGATGAGTATCCTCTTGTTTATGTATTGCTGTTCTATTTTCTTTCCGCAAGGTTTTTATTTCCCGCTTCAATTTCATTACCTGAAAAATGCCGACAGAAAATACGATCAGCGCTCCCATTAAAACTGAGCCCAAAATAACAAGAATGAGCGGCCATTCTGATCTTCCAAACAGGTAATCAACTTCTACGGATCGAACATTAATGACTGCGAAAATAGCGACAATTAAGGTGAAAATAAGTGCGAAAATAATGGTCCATTGTTTATTCATTCTCTTTTCCCCCAAACTTCTTATTGAGGTAACTTTCCCCATCAAGACTGGTTTTAAACATGGCTTAACACTAGGTTAAGCTCCCTTTGCTGTTAATTTTTCCCGGATCAGCCTCTTCAGTCCGGTTCCCTCACCGGAAATCACAAGTGTATCGCCTTCGTCAATGACTGTTTCAGAGCTCGGATTCAGTTGTTTATCCTGATTCTTTTTAACAATTGCAATGACCGTTACATGATATTCCTGACCCACATTCAAATCACCAATCGTCTGATGAATGGCAGGCGCTCCCGCCTCTGCTTTACACCACTCTATAATCAAATCATCAAGGGCTGACTCGACCTGTTCTAATGCTTTCGGTTTATATGCCATTCCGCCAAGAATTGCAGACATTTGCCTTGCTTCAGCGTCATCAAACTGCACGGAGGCAACACATTCCTCATGGTCGTTTTCGTCAAAATAGTAAAGCTCTCTCCGTCCGTCATGATGAATGATAATTGAAATTTTATCACGGTTTCTAGTAATCATTTCAACTTTTTGTCCTATGCCCGGCAGCTCTGATTCGCGAACCCTCATATATAAACCCTCCTACATATCTGAAAACCAGCCATAAACACTTTTAACACCATATATATGTTTAAATGTAAGCGTATGTCATTATAGCAAATGTCTATTTTAAGTTCAATGAAACTTCAAAAAACAGGCTGCCCTGCAGAGGACAGCCTGATATTTTTTATTGCGCCGAATCTTTTTTCAGTTCTCTTCCTTTCCATGCAAGCCAAATTTGTGCGGCAATGTATAGAGAAGAATAAACGCCTGTTAACAGCCCGACCAATAAAGCAATTGAGAAGTTAGTAATAGAAGATGCTCCAAAGATCAGCAATGTCACAACAACAATCACAACGGTTAATACAGTGTTAATTGAACGTGTAAAGGTTTGCTGCAGGCTCAGGTTTACAATATGGTTCAGATCGGCAAATGTTTTCGGCTTACGCTTTTTCATATGCTCGCGGACCCTGTCAAATGTAACGATTGTATCGTTAATGGAATACCCGATTATCGTCAAGATGGCCGCGATGAACGTAACATCTACCTCAAGCCTTGTAATACTGAAGAACGTGACGATAAAGAATGCGTCATATAGCAATGAGGCGATGGCAGCAATCGCCATTTTGTATTCGAATCGGATTGAAACGTAAATAATGATGCCAATAGAAGCTATAGCAACTGCGTACAGCGCATTTCTTGCCAGCTCCTTACCGACTGTCGGTGAAACTGTGCTGACATTTGGCTCAGACCCGTATTTGTCTTTAAAATACGTTTTTACTTTTGCTATGGTTTCTTTATCTGGCACCCCGACAAAACGGGCAACACCGATATTGCTCTTTTCGCCTGACAGAACGACAGTATCAGGGTCCATACCAAGAGATTCAAAGTCCTTTTCAACTTGCTCTGTCGTCAGCTTATGGTCGCTTTGTACTTCAATCCGTGCACCGCTTGCAAAGTCAATGCCAAGATTCAGCCTGAACACAAGCAGGATAATAATCCCGGCAACCGTGACCGCACTGGAGAAAATAAAGAAGTATTTGCGTTTGCTCGTGAAATCCCATTTTTGGAATGGCGTATGCGGCTCTGTATTTTCATCCGTATCCTGAATATCCATGATATGTTTCTTATTGACACCAAACCAGCCTTTTTTCCGATCAAGCCATCTGCTTTCCACAAGGAGAGCGAGGAGAAATCTCGATAAGAAAACGGCAGTGATAAAGCTTGTCAAAATCGATAGGATCAGCATTGTCGCAAACCCTTTAACAGAGCTTGTCCCAAAGATAAAGAGCACAACCGCTGCAATAATGGTTGTAATATTCGCGTCAAAAATCGTCGCAAATGACCGTCTGTTTCCTGAACGGAAGGCAGAGCGGACTGACTTTCCTAGCTTGAGCTCTTCTTTAATCCGCTCATAGGTAATAATGTTGGCGTCAACAGCCATCCCGACACCTAAAATGAGAGCGGCAATTCCCGGAAGCGTGAGTACGGCATTCATCCAGTCAAAGATCTGGAGTGTAATGTAGATATAAACAGATAGCGTAATCACCGCGATTAATCCCGGCAGACGGTAATAGAAAAGCATAAATAAGAAAATAATTGCGATACCGACAATACCGGCAAACACCGTATCATGGAGAGCCTGCTGGCCGAATTGTGCGCCTACTGATGTCGAATATTTTTCAGTCAGTTTCACAGGAAGTGCGCCTGCGTTTAAAATACTGGCTAAATCTTTTGCTTCTTGAACCGTAAATTGCCCTTCAATTGTAACGTCAGTTGTGTTTAATTCCTGACTTACATTTGGGGCGGATACATATTTAGGGTGCTCTTTTTGAACCTCTTTTTTAAAGGAGTCCCCTTTTTCGTAATCCATCCAAATAACAAGCTGGTTGTTTGGCGCCATTTTCATGACCTTTTTGGTCACTTCGCCGAATTTATCAGCATCTTTCAGTTTAATGCTGACAATCGGTTCATTTGTTTTGGCGTCATACGTTTGTTTAGCTCCGTTTTCGACGAGGTCAGAGCCATTCAGCAATTCTTTGTCATTCGTATCTCTGAAAGAAAGCTGGGCTTCAGTCGCCAGAATTTCACGCGCTCTGTTTTGGTTTGTCACACCAGCGAGCTGAACGCGAATCCGGTTATTCCCTTCAATTTGGATGTTCGGTTCGCTGACACCGAGAACATTGGCCCGGCGGTTCAATGCCTCTACAGTGCTGACCAGAACGTCTTTTGTGATTTTGTCACCTTTTTTTACAGGCTGTACATCATACAGCACCTCAAATCCGCCTTGCAAATCCAATCCTAACGTAATATTGTTAGCGGCAGGCTTCGTAAAGTAGCCCAAGCCCGTGCCGATCAATAGAACGAAAAGGAAAAACGCAATCAAGCGTCCTTTTTTCATTATGTATATCCTCCCTTAAACCTGTGCGAATCAACCTGCTATCTCAGCAGTTCTTCCAATGCTTCCTGGCCCTCTTCACTGCCCAGCCAATTAGACGTTTTAAATGACTCAACAGTTGCATAGTTCATAAATTCGCCAATTTTCACTGATAAAATATCACTCGCCAGTTCATAAATGTTCAGTTCCGTTTTCTTTTTCCACTTCTTATCTGTTAAGTATGACCACAAACTTTCGAGTTCAACATCATCATACCCGAGAATCTTAAACTCTTCCAGTTTGCTGTAAAGAAACGGCCTGACGTGGTCTTTATATAGATCGGCTGGATGCTTCTCCACGAATTCCACGCTCCTTTTTTATTGTTTTTCAAGAAGACTTGTCATGCTTGGACGATATATACGCATATCTTTATTGTATATGATTCCAGGTAGTTTGAGAAGGCAGGGGGTAAAAATGGCGAAACAGACGTTTTTAAAGGGCACTCTTATCCTTATCGCAGCAGGAATGGTTACAAGAATGCTCGGGTTTGTCAACCGGGTGGTTATCGCCCGTTTTATCGGTGAAGAAGGAGTCGGGCTTTACATGATGGCGGCGCCTACCTTCTTCTTGGCCACTACATTAACTCAATTCGGTCTGCCGGTCGCGATCAGCAAGCTAGTCGCTGAAGCCAGTGCGCGCGGAGATCATCAAAAAACGAAAAATATTTTAGTCATGTCTCTGACCATCACGGGAGTGCTCAGCCTCATCTTTACACCGCTGTTTCTGTTTTTCGCCCCGGTTATGGCTGAAACGATGCTGACAGATAAGCGAACACTGTATCCGCTCTTGGCCATTACGCCGGTTGTGCCGATTATTGCTATATCGAGTGTGCTGAGGGGATACTTTCAAGGAAAACAGAATATGAACCCGCTTGCTATGTCACAAGTCCTTGAACAGGTCGTCCGCATTTCACTCGTGGCTGTCTGCACAACGATTTTTCTCCCTTACGGAATTGAATATGCTGCAGCGGGGGCAATGCTATCCTCAGTGGCAGGGGAGCTGGCATCACTTCTTTATTTATTCGTTTGCTTTAAGTATAAAAAGACAATTAAAATCAGAAAGCATTTTTTCCAGTCAATTAAAAACGGAAAACAAACCTTTACCCAATTAATGAGCGTGTCCCTTCCAACAACCGGGAGCCGCTTTATCGGAAACCTCTCTTGGTTTTTCGAGCCAATCGTCGTCGCTCAAAGCCTTGCCATCGCCGGTGTGGCAACAGTTGCCGCAACAAAGCAATACGGGGAACTGACCGGCTTTGCCATGACGCTGCTGACTCTGCCCAGCTTTATTACATATTCTTTGTCGACCGCGCTTGTTCCTGCGATCAGTGAAGGAATGGAGCAGAAAAAATTGCAGGTGGTGGAATACCGCTTGGAACAGGCGATGCGTCTCTGTCTGCTCAGCGGAGGCATTTCAGTTGTTATTTTATTTGTATTTGCGGATGAGCTGATGAGAGTGATGTACGGTTCTTCAGGCGCAGCTGTATTTATAAAAGTGATGGCCCCATTTTTTCTGCTTTATTATTTCCAAGGCCCGCTTCAAGCTGTGCTGCAGGCGCTTAATTTGGCAGGAGCTGCGATGATGAACAGCTTAATCGGAGCGCTTGTCAAAACAGGCCTTATTTTTGTCCTTGCCACAAGGCCTTCTCTCGGCATTATGGGCGCGGCATTAGCCATTGTGACAGGCATGGTGCTCGTCACGCTATTGCACGCAGCAACCGTAAGCAAAGTGCTGCCGATCAGCATCAAAATCAAGGAGTACGCGCTCAGCTTCGCTGTTATTGTAATTTGCGGATTCATCAGCTCCGCCATCAAACATTATATAAGCTTTGGAGCATCTGAGGCTGTCAATCTAGCCGGATGGATTGCGGCGAGCGCCGCCATTTATATGATCCTCCTGCTCGTTTTCCGTTTAATTAAAAAAGATGAGCTTCGCCGCATTCCCATTATCGGACGTCTGATCGTCCGATAATAGTCACGTGCGGTGCCCATCTTTTTCGTCAATAAATAATTCTCCGTCTGTAAACGAGCAAAATGAAATATCTGAAGGGTTTGTGTATCCGTGTTTTTGCAAACTTTCAAGCAGCCATTTTCTATCTTTACTGATTCTGGACAGGTTTTCTGTTTGAATGAAGCCGTCTATAATGAGCGGCATTTCGAGCTGCCGATGCTCTCCGCTGTTTTCTTTCTTAACAATAGTCAGTTTGCCCGACGGCTCTAAAATAGCAAATGATACGTCAGCTACTCTGTCGATGCTATTTTCTCTGAGCTGAACCATTAAATCATCAAAATTATATCGCTGTGATTTCATGGCTTCTTCGTCAATTTTTCCATATTTGATAATTATGGTCGGCTTACCGTCAAGAAGCTGGCGGACTTTTCGGTTTTTTAAAGAAAAGTATGCCAAAGTCACTTGAATGATCATTAATACAAGCATTGGCAAAATGGTATGAAATAGATGATCGTCTACGTTTTCTATGGCTAAAACGGCAATTTCAGCCATCATGATAAAGACAACGAGATCTAAAATACTAAGCTCTCCGATCTCCCGTTTGCCCATGAAACGAAAAATGACCAATATCACAAAATACAATACGACTGTGCGAAACGCAATAGTGAGAAGCTCTTCCATTATGCACCTCCAACTCATTATAGGTTGCAACAAAATGATCAATTTATGTAAGAAAAACCGATTGCATTTCACAAAGCTTTTACGTCTAATTCATGGGATAAGGGAATACATTTTTACAAAGACGAGCCATCAGCATGTCTGACGGTTTTGAACAAAAAGAACAGAAGCCTTTTAATACAGGCAGAGAGGAGACAATCATGGAGGAAACGAAACAAGTTGGAAAAGGCATTCTTTACGGCTTAATCGCCATATTTTCAGCCATGCTCCTGACAAGTTTGGCGGTTTCACTTTTATTGACCGCAACCTCGCTGGAAGAATCATCATTTAACTGGCTGATCACCGCTATCTCATTTCTCTCTTTATTTATCGGCGGGTTCATTTCAGGCGGGAAAGGCAAGGAAAGAGGCTGGATGATTGGCGCATTGACCGCCTTAAGTTTTTCTCTGATTATCTTATTGTTTCAGTATTTAGGATTCGGAAAGACATTTACAGCAGAACAGCTGATCTTCCATCTGGGATTTTTAGGGGTGTGCATGCTGGGCGGGATTTTCGGCGTGAACATGAGGGGAAACAGGTCTTCCACATAAAAAAGAGCGGGCTCACTTGCCCGCTCTTTTTTGTTTGCTATGTATAGCTCCTGCTGTTATTCAGCAGCAGAAACTTCTCTGATCGCGCGGCGGTCGAACGTAAGACGTGTGTTATCACCAGTCTTAATTACGACTTTGCTTTCGTCGATAGAGTCAACAGTACCGTGCAATCCCCCGATTGTCACTACTGAATCGCCTTTTTTCAGTTCCTCTTGCATTTGGCGTACAGCCTTTTGCTGCTTTTGCTGAGGACGAATCAGCAAGAAGTAAAGGACCGCAAACATTAAAATAATAGGAACCAATGTACCTAAAGTGCCAGTCATCATTTTCACCCCTTTCTATAAGCCTGTTATGTTTATTTAGAAGCTTTTCGCATTTGGCTTGTTATAGCCGTAACGCTCAAAGAACTCTTCTCTGAAATCACCCAGACGATCCTCGCGAATAGCCTGTCTTACCTGCTCCATTAAGTGTAACAGAAAATGAAGGTTATGGTAAGTTGTTAATCGAAGGCCGAATGTTTCATTGCAGCGAATCAAGTGCCTAATGTACGCGCGAGTGTAGTTTTTACATGTATAGCAATCACACTCTTCATCAATCGGACGGAAGTCTCTTTCAAATTTCGCATTTTTCATATTGAGTCGTCCTTCAGCAGTAAACACTGTGCCGTTTCTTGCAATCCGTGTAGGCAGCACACAGTCAAACATATCGACCCCGCGGATCGCTCCGTCGATCAGTGCGTCCGGAGAACCTACTCCCATCAGATATCTCGGTTTATCCTTCGGCAAGAGCGGTGTTGTGAATTCGAGTACACGGTTCATGACATCCTTCGGTTCACCTACAGACAATCCGCCTATAGCATATCCCGGAAAATCAAGCGAAATCAAGTCCTTCGCACTTTGTGTCCGCAGATCTTCATATTCTCCGCCTTGTACAATACCAAACAGCCCTTGTTCATCCTGACGATTGTGTGCATTCAGGCAGCGTTCCGCCCAACGGCTTGTCCGTTCAACTGACCTCTTCATGTAGTCGTACTCCGCCGGGTATGGCGGGCATTCGTCAAACGCCATCATAATATCAGAGCCGAGTGCGTTTTGGATCTCCATCGCTTTTTCCGGAGATAAAAACAGCTTGTCTCCATTTAGATGATTGCGGAAATGGACACCCTCTTCCTCTATATTACGAAACTTGCTTAAAGAAAAGACCTGAAAACCGCCTGAATCTGTTAAAATTGCGCGGTCCCAGTTCATAAATTTATGGAGCCCGCCCGCTTCTTTGACAATGTCTTGGCCCGGACGAAGCCATAGATGATAAGTGTTGCTCAAAATGATGCCTGCATCCATTGCTTTCAGCTCTTCAGGCGACATTGTTTTGACTGTCGCCAGTGTGCCGACCGGCATAAAAACCGGCGTTTCGAAGGAGCCGTGAGGCGTATGCACTTTGCCCAGCCGCGCTCCTGTTTGTTTGCATTCTTTTATAAATTCATAGCGTATTGGTTGTTCAGCCACTTTTGATGAGGCCTCCTGTTCTCAAATTATATAATCAGCATCGCGTCTCCGAAGCTGAAGAAACGGTATTCCTCTTCCACTGCATGGTTATAGGCACGCAGAATGTTTTCTCTTCCAGCAAGCGCGCTGACCAGCATAATCAATGACGATTTCGGCAAATGGAAGTTTGTAATCATTCCGTCAATGGCTTTAAATTCATAGCCCGGATAAATAAAAATAGATGTCCAGCCGCTTGATGCTTTAAATTGCCCGTCATGTTCCCCGGCAATCGTCTCAAGCGTGCGTGTCGAGGTCGTGCCGACAGAAATGATCCGACCGCCATTTTCTCTTACTTTGTTTAAGGCTGCAGCCGTTTCTTCTGACATTTGATAAAACTCTGCATGCATATTATGCTCTTCCACTTCATCGGCACTCACAGGGCGAAACGTTCCAAGGCCTACGTGCAGTGTGATGAACTCAATTTGCACGCCTTTGTCTTTCAGCTGCTGTAAGATTTCTTCCGTGAAGTGAAGGCCAGCTGTAGGCGCAGCAGCAGAGCCGATTTCTTTTGAATACACTGTCTGGTAGCGCTCTTTGTCATCAAGCTGTTCTTTGATATATGGAGGGAGCGGCATCTCTCCAAGGGATTCAAGCACCTCGTAGAAAATACCGTCATATTGAAATTCCATCTTTCTGCCGCCGTGCTCAAGCTCTTCCGTGCAGATTGCCTTCAATCTTCCGTCTCCAAATGTGACAACAGTTCCTTTTTTCACCCGTTTCGCCGGTTTGGCAAGTGTTTCCCATTTATCACCGGTTTCCTGTTTCAACAAAAGAAGTTCCACTTTCGCGCCGGTATCCTCTTTTGTGCCGAATAACCGCGCAGGCAGTACCCGGGTATTGTTCAGGACTAGACAATCGCCTTCGTTAAAGAAGCTGATAATGTGTTTAAACGAGCTGTCAGTAAGCTCTCCTGTATGTTTATCGAGCACCATCAGCCTTGAAGCATCACGCTGCTCCAACGGTACTTGTGCAATTAAACGTTCTGGTAGTTCAAAATCAAATAAATCGACTTTCATGATGATTTCACCTTTATTCTAGTCTTTTGTTATTTCATTCTGCCAAAAAGATTAAGCAAAATTGATAATACCACACTTATAATAATACAAGTGACAACCGGGAAGAAAAACGCAACATTTCCTTTTTTTACAAAAATATCTCCCGGCATCTTGCCGACAAAATGCAAAACTGCTCCGATAATAAGCAAAACAGCACCAAGAATCATAATGATCTTAGGAAATTCAGTCATATCGGGGAGCCTCCATTTGGAAATGATGATAAACGGCCGGTGTCACGATCCTTCCACGCGGCGTTCTTTGTATAAATCCAATTTGCAGCAGATATGGTTCATATACGTCTTCAATCGTATGCGATTCCTCGCCGATGGTAGCTGAAATCGTATCAAGGCCTACTGGGCCGCCGTTGAATTTTTCGATCATGCCCATCAGCAGCTTATGATCAATATGATCCAAACCGAGGCGGTCAACCTGAAGCCGCTCCAGCGCATTCTGAGAAATGTCTTCCGTAATCCTGCTGTCACCCAGCACTTGGGCAAAATCGCGCACCCTTCTCAGCAGGCGGTTCGCCACGCGGGGCGTCCCTCTCGATCTTCTTGCAATTTCAAGAGCCGACGGTTTATCAATCTCAACCTCGAATACATCAGCGGTTCTTGTGACAATATCCGCCAGTTCTTCTTGTGTATAGTACTCAAGGCGAGACATTACGCCGAATCTGTCTCTTAAAGGAGCCGTCAAAAGCCCCACTCTCGTCGTGGCTCCCACCAGCGTAAAAGGCGGAAGGTCGAGCCGAACCGAGCGGGCAGATGGGCCTTTGCCAATCACAATGTCCAGGCAAAAGTCTTCCATTGCAGGATAAAGCACCTCTTCGATCGATCTGTGCAGCCTATGTATTTCATCAATAAATAATACATCTCCCGGTTCCAGCGCCGTTAATATAGCAGCCAAATCACCAGGCCTTTCAATCGCAGGCCCTGAGGTCGTCCGCAATTCCACTCCCATTTCATTAGCAACAATCGAAGCAAGCGTTGTTTTTCCGAGTCCGGGCGGCCCGTACAGAAGAACATGATCCAGCGTCTCCTGTCTCATTTTCGCCGCATCTATAAACACGCGCAAATTTTCTTTTACCTTATGCTGCCCGATATACTGTGCCAGATTTTGCGGCCTCAGGCTTTGCTCTATCACTGATTCATGGTTGTCTGCTTCACTTGAGACGAGCCGTTCATCCATGAACATCACCTTACTTTAATAGTTTTTGTAATGCTTTTTTCACATATTGGTCTGTTGTCAGCCCAATTTCTTCTTTAAGGTGAGGAAGCACCTTTTTGATTTCTTTTTCAGCATATCCGAGAACCCTGAGGGCTTCAAGTGCTTCTTCAAGAGCCGTTTCCGCTGTTTGCTTTTCAAGCCTTTCTTCATGATTAAACAGATTTTCAATCATTTCAGGCACAACATCTGCCAGCTTTCCTTTTAAATCTAGAATAATCTGGCGTGCGGTTTTCTTTCCTACTCCAGGAAACTTGACCAAAAAAGCTTCATCCTCATTTTCAATTGCTTGGATGACCGCTCCGGGATCACCCGAGCCCAAGATGGCAAGTGCTCCTTTCGGGCCAATTCCGGTCACGTTTAACAGCTTTGTAAAGAGCGCCTTCTCCTCTCTTGTTGAAAAACCGTAAAGCGAAAAAGCATCCTCTCTGATATGATGGTATGTAAAAATCGTTTCCTGGCTTCTCTCCTTATATATAAACGGATTCGGCGTGAAAATCTGATAGCCGATGCCGCCGTTCTCTATGACAATATATTGGGGAGATACATAATCAATCGTCCCTTTAACAAATTCAATCACGCAAATTCACCTCTTTGACTGTTCTTCATTGTACCATAAAAACAGCCAAAGTCTTATAGAAAAGTTAACATATGTTCGCTTCTCTCTCATTCTTTCACGAAAAAAAAGACATGAATACATGTCTTCAATCAGCGGACGTTACCCGCTGTATGTCTTCATATGTTCGATGACATCCTCAAACTCCGCTTTTGTCCGAAATGGAATGCCTTTCAGCAGATTTTTTTGCATATGGCTTTCCAGCCTTTCTAAATCAATTTGAAAAAAAGACTGAATTGGTTCGGAAGCTGGCTCAGGCCGCCCATGAAAAGTGGAAATCACTCCATTATCCGATACACCGATATACCCGTTGACCTTGCTGAGCGGAGATATATCGTCCATTTGCTTCCGGAAGAGCACATATCCCTTTTTTTGTTCCACAAGCGTCCACCCGGCATAAGCTGCCCAAAAATCATCCATAGAAAACACTTTTTCATGCTTATGCTCAATGCTGACATCGCCGTCCAAATACACCTTTTCAAGCTGCACATGCACCTGCAGCGGCTCATAGTGCTCCACTTCCGCGCCAAGTGCGCGGGAAGGAGCTCCTATTAAAAATACTGCCGCTGAGCAAAGAATGCCCAGCAAAAGATACGCCGTGCTGAATCGTTTCACCCTCTACACCTCTTTGCACACGTTTATGATTAGTTTGACCAAAGAGGCTACTGCTTAACCGTTTTATCAAAATTTGTCTGCACATTTTCCCTGACAAACCGTTCCTCCGTATACACATCTGTGCTTTGCTCAGAAATTGTCAAGAATCGCGTCAGAAAGGCACTGAAAAAATACAATGCCGCAAAGATCCAAATCACGCCGCCTGCACCGAGCGGCCCAATGAAAAGACTCACGATGCCCGGCGCGATAAACGCACATAAACCAGATCCCAAATTCAACACTGACATGGCAGCACCTTTATTATCAGGTGCAAGCGTCGGCAAAAGCGCGCTTAATGGAACGTACCCTGCTAAAGCCGCGCCGTAGCAGCAGGCGATAATCATGAGCACCCAATACTGATGCCCGATCAGCTGAGGCGTGTAATACAGCGCCAGCGTAAAAATACCGCATCCGACACCGCCAAACCACATGACCGTATTGCGCCAGCCAAGTTTATCTCCGACTGCACCGAAAATGATATTAAACACAATATTCACAAAAAACAGCGTCCCCCATATTTGCAGCCATTCCGAAACCGAATACCCGTATCGTGCTAAATAAGTAGGAAGAAAGATGGCAAATCCAAATTGTCCTATCGCATTAATCGTCTTGACCACTCCGCCGATGCCTACCTTAGGGTTTTCAAACATAATTGTAAATGCCTTCGACAATTCTTTCCATTTCGGCTGATCTTGTTTTTGTATCGGAGTGAATTTATCTTTGTTAAAAAATAAGGCAAGAATTCCGCCTGCCGCCACAAACAGTAAAGCGCTCCAAAGCGTATTGATTTCTCCAAAGGCCGGAACTGCATAGCTGGAATAGAACGGGCCGAGCACGTTAAGGCCGCACGTAAACATAAACCAAAACCATCCGACGGCTTTTCCGAGAATATTTTGAGAGGTGCTGTATGACACCCATACGAGAAAAGAGTATGCAAACAGCGGATATCCCAAGCCTCTAAGAGCATAGCTGCCCAAGAGAGCCGGATAATACATATGAGGAATCGCCCAGCCGATAAAAGCGGCCGAACCGAGGATAAATGCAAGCAATCCGACGGTCATCGTTTTTCTCGGCCCCCAAGTTTGGACAAACGTTCCTGAAAGCCAAGCTGAGATGGTGACAGCAATGCCGTACATGGTAAATAACGATGCGGATTGCTGCATACTGAGACCATGATCAACGAGAAAAGGAGACAGCCAGCCTTGTTCGAGGCCGTCTCCAACCATAAAGATGACAACGCCAATATAACCCCAAACCATGTGAGAAGGAATTCCGATTTTGTTCAAAACATTTCCTTTAGCATGTACTGTATTCATTTTCTCCACCGCCTACTTAAAGTATCAATGGAGTATATACCCAAGCTTGCTGAATTGTAATCCTGTTAGATTAAAAAGCGATTTTTTCAGTGTGCTCAATGCTGACAGGCATGCCAAAAGCAAGCGATTGCTGTGCTGCTCTGGCGATCCTTCCGGCCTGTAAACCGTCATTGCCGGTGCAGGGAGTCTCCTGGTTTGTGCCGATCGCTTCTGCAAAACGGAGAATCTCCTCCTCATATGAATCCTTATAGCGTTCAAGGAAAAAGAAATGCGGTTTATCCTTCATCACAAAATCAGCTGTTGACACCTCAACCGTTGTCGGCCTGCTATTGTCAGCCGCTGCAGAGCCTTTCGTCCCGAAAACCTCAACCCGCTGGTCATATCCGTACACAGCTTGGCGGCTGTTATCAATCACAGCCATGGCACCGTTTTCAAAAGTCAGTGTAATAACAGCTGTATCAATATCACCCAGCTCCGCAAAAGAAGGATTCACCAAAGCTGCCCCTTTGGCATACACTTCCGTCACTTCGCTTTTCATAATATATCTGGCCATATCAAAATCATGGATCGACATATCCATAAACAATCCGCCTGACGTACGGACATAATCTATATTCGGGGGTTCTGGGTCCCGGGACGTGATTTTTAATAAATGAGGTGTACCGATTTCACCATTTTCAACAATTGTTTTGATTTTCTTAAAATGAGGATCAAAGCGGCGGTTAAATCCGACTTGAAGTGTTACACCGTGTTTCCGGACAGCCGCAAGCGCTTCACTCGTTTCGTCCAGAGAGAAACTAACGGGCTTCTCACAAAATATATGCTTTTTCGCCTCGGCTGCTTCTTTGATCATCTGTGCATGTACGGCTGTAGGAGAGCAAATAAAAATAGCATCAATATCAGGATCATGTAATAAATCACGATAATCAGAGGTTATGTATTCAATCTGATGACTGTCGGCCCAGCTTTTTATACGGCTTGCCTGAATGTCAGAGACTGCTTTTATTTTCATGTGAGGAATCCGGCTTATATTTTGAACATGAAGTTTGCCGATGCGGCCTGCACCGATAATCCCTGTCACAATCTGTTTTGTCATGGCTTCTTCCCCCTTGATCATTCACGAAAGCGCTTTATTTAAAATTAATACTATCCCATTTGTAAGCGCTTTTCAAGAATGGAAATTAAACGTTCTATGTCTCTTTTATCACAATTCATGCTTATAAGTAGCCTTCTTCTTCAAGACCAGATACACTAGAATTAGGCTCTTTTTCCTGAACAGTTTATGATTTTCCTATAAACAGCTGCATAAAATAGAGCAAAGAAGGTGAATGAAATGCTGACAAAAGCAGAGGCACTGGCCCATACCGTCATATACCGCAAGAACAGCAGATTTGATAAAGTCAAAGAGAAATCCGAGGAATTAACACTAATCGGCAAGGGAAGAAGCGCCTATGTGTTTACCTTAACAGAAGGCGGTCGAAAAATGGCGCTGAAAGTATTTTTTCCGGAATATCAAGCGACAGCAGTCAAAGAAGCAGCGATCTATGAAAAATTAGCCGGGTCCGCATTCTATCCTGACATTTACGAAACTGGTGATTCATTTATTCTCATGGAATATATTAAAGGTGAAACCTTTTATAACTGTCTGAAGAAAGGCATTGCAATCAGTGATGAAATGATTCAGCAGGTTGAAGAAGCGCTTTCTGACGCCCGGGCAGCCGGACTGAACCCGTCAGATATTCATTTGCGGAATCTGATATTGACAGAAACCGGGGCGGTGCGGGTGATTGATGTTGCGAGATTTGAGCAGACAAAAACATGCACGCAGTGGGACGACTTAAAATCCGCATATCATGCACTCTACAAAAAACCGATATTCCCCAAAAAGATTCCGGGTTTTTGGCTGGAGATCATCGCATTTTTATATAAGAAAGATTGGTTTCAAAAGCATTTCGCACAGCGGAAAAGAAAATATTCTTAAATCAAAAAGGCAGCCGCACAAGCGGCTGCCTTTGTCATGTATTTTTTACTTTCTGACGGCAGAAATCAGTTTCATTTGTTCAGGCGACAGCTTAATTCGATAGCCTCTCACAGTTAAGTAGACCGCTTCTGGGTCCTTCTCGCCGGAATGACAATACGTTTTTTCCATTTCTGTCTCCCCTCACCCTTTATTGGCTTTATTTCATCTTATCATTGCTTTATTAAGGTAATTTTAAAGAAATGTAAAGATCATATGAATCCGATATATAGTAAAATGAGAGAAAAAAAGGGAGAGAGTCACATTAAGACACGCAGCAACATCCCGCTTATTATGTTTGCCCTGCTGGTCTTCTTCGGCGGCGCCATCTATTGGATGTTATTTTCACTAAAAAACGTTCCGAAAGGCAATCTCGTCCAATCGGTTGAATCGCCGGACGGCAGCTATACGTTAAACACTTATGTATCCGAAAACACCCTGAGCTTAGATGCAGCCAGAGGTGAACTTGTAAATGAAAAAACACTTGTCAAGAGAACAATCTACTGGAATTACCCGGACAGCCGCCCAGCAGTGACGTGGGTCAATCACAATACAGTGAAAATCGGCAATCAGACTTTACATCTTGATACTGATGAAACATATGATTGGCGAAAAGATGATCATTGGATCCGTGAAGAACCGCCGCAGGCGTCAGTGAGGTGATGAAACATGAATAAGATGAACGGAACAAATGATGACAAGCATTTCAATCATTTTGTGATTGCTTTATCCTTTATATACGGTTTGACTGAACTAGGCTATTTGTTGCTGAAGGATTTTATAACAATTGCCATAAGTTTGCCTCTGTAGAAAAACGCAGCGTAGTCGATACGCCGCGTTTTTTCTTTTTCCCTTCCTCTTCTTATTGATAATTACAGGTCATATAATGTGACAAATCGATTGTAGAAATAGTTCGATTAGACCAAAATCCTTTTTATACATGTATTCGAATTTGAAGTGAGGGGGAAGCTTGATGGCAGATTTTGTTGCTAGTTTGAATGCGGTCTTATGGAGTACGCCCGTCATTTATATTTTATTGGGAATTGGATTCGCCTTTTCAATTATGACCCGTTTTTTACAAGTCCGACATTTAAAAGAAATGATTGTTCAGATGTTCAAAGGCAAGAGCTCTGAAGCCGGCGTTTCATCTTTCCAAGCGTTATCGATTGCGCTGTCCGGCCGTGTGGGCACTGGAAACATCGCGGGAGTGGCGACAGCAATTGCATTCGGCGGACCCGGTGCAGTGTTCTGGATGTGGGCAATTGCCTTTATCGGGGCGGCGAGTGCCTTTGTAGAATCAACGCTTGCTCAAATTTACAAAGTAAAACAAGACGGTCAATATCGGGGCGGCCCTGCTTATTATATAGAAAAAGGCTTAGGCATTAAGTGGTTTGCCGTCTTATTTGCCGCTGCTGCCCTTATTGCAATGGCCTTTCTAATGCCGGGCGTACAGTCCAACTCCATTGCGGCTGGGATCCAAAATGCATTCGGCATCTCTCCTTTCGTCACAGGGTGTGGTCTGGTTTTATTATTAGGGTTCATTATTTTTGGCGGCGTCAAACGAATTGCCAATGCGGCGCAAATGATTGTTCCATTTATGGCCATTGGATATATCCTGCTGTCTTTGATTATTATTGTCATGAATGTGTCTGAATTGCCTGCTGTGATCTCATTAATATTCAAAAGCGCCTTTGCATTGGATTCCGCTTTTGGCGGCTTGATCGGCATGGCGATTTCCTGGGGCGTTAAACGTGGCATTTATTCAAACGAAGCCGGCCAGGGAACAGGCCCGCATCCGGCAGCTGCTGCAGAGGTTTCTCATCCGGTCAAGCAGGGACTGGTTCAGGCATTTTCTGTTTATATTGACACCTTGTTTGTATGTTCCGCTACAGCTTTCATGATCTTGTTTACCGGCATGTACAATACCCAGGCTGCAGATGGTTCCTTTATCGTTCACCAGCTTAAAGGCGTAGAAGCAGGACCTGGTTTCACACAAGCGGCAATTGACAGTGTTCTTCCCGGATTCGGTGCAGGCTTTGTTGCCATCGCTTTATTCTTCTTCGCTTTTACAACAATTATGGCGTACTACTACATCGCAGAAACAAATATCGCCTATTTAGCACGAGGCAGAGAAAGCAAATGGGCGATGCTTGGCTTAAAACTGATTATTTTAGCCGCCACGTTCTATGGTACTGTGAAAACAGCTTCACTTGCTTGGGCATTAGGGGATGCAGGGCTTGGCATTATGGTATGGCTGAACGTCATTGCCATTGTGCTGCTTGCCAAGCCGGCGCTCCTTGCTTTAAAGGATTATGAGCGCCAAAAGAAGCAGGGCTTAGACCCGATCTTTGATCCAAAAGCGCTGGGTATCAAAAACGCTGATTTCTGGGAGAAAGAATACACTCATGAAAGTGAACGTGTCTCCTGAACATACTAAAACCGGCCCGATATGACCTCGTGCCGGTTTTTTATGAACGATAGTTTGTATACACTTCTTGAACATCATCGTCATCTTCAAGGACGTCTATTAATGTTTCCAGCTTCTCAACAGCCTGATCATCGGCTTCTGCATAGGTATTGGGAAGCATGGTCACCTCCGCCGAAGAAATTAGATATTTCGATTCGAGGGCTGTTTTCACCTCTTCAAAATGCTCAGGCTCTGTGAAAACCTCATATAGGTCTTCTTCAATTCGCAGCTCTTCTCCTCCTGCTTCAAGCACATCAAGCATGAGCTCATCTTCTTCTATTTGCCGTTCAGTACGGTCTATCGTAATGAACCCCTTTCGTTCAAATAAAAAGGCTACACATCCGCTTTCTCCCAGACTTCCGCCATTTTTATTAAAGGCTGTCCGCACATTTGACGCCGTTCGGTTTTTATTATCTGTTACGCATTCAACCATGACGGCAATCCCTGAAGGGCCGTAGCCTTCATAGGTGATTTCTTCATAGCTGCTTCCGTCTTGGCCTCCCGCAGCTTTTTTAATGGCCCGATCTATATTTTCATTCGGCATATTGGCGCCTTTTGCTTTTTCGATGACAAGACGCAATGCTGAATTTGCTTCTGGATCCGCTCCGCCTTCTTTCGCTGCCACATAGATTTCTTTTGCCAGCTTCATAAATATTTTCCCGCGCTTTGCATCCTGTGCATTTTTTCTTTTTTGAATGTTTTTCCACTTGGAATGGCCTGCCATGTTTTCACCTTCTTTTACATTTTCTATGTACACTTTAATGGGAAATGTTCGCTGATGCAAAGAAAAAGGCTGCCGAATATCACTTCCGGCAGCCCTTCCTTCCTAGCGGTTGTTCATTTTATGAAGTTTTCTGAAGAGCCCTTTATCTGTTGATACCTGGACGTCACGGCCATTTGCATAGTTGCGCGCTGCTTTTACGACATTATCTCTGTCAGACTTTGTGAACTCTCTGTGGCTTTTGACTGCGATAACTACTCGGTCATCCGATACCATAACTTGTGTGTCATTGACGTTTTTCACTTGTTTCACACGGTTGGCAATTTTTGCAGCCAGTCTTCTGTTTTCTTGGTTGTCATACCCGTTGTTCGCTGCATTCCGATTCATGTTTCGGTTATTCGTGTTGTTATATGTTCCGTCAGTTGCCAAAGGAACACGATCGTCAGCAGTAACACGGTCACGGTTATTTACATTCGTGGTGTTTCGGTTACCGTCGTTCTGATCCTCCATTAATTCAGAAACAGGACCATCGTGGTCGATTCCGTCTCCCTGTCTATCGGCGTCATTTTCATTTGTATAATATCCGATTGGACGGGTATTGCCGTTATTGCGCGTATCATTCATAGCATTATCGTTTGCTCCGCATGCTGTTAAGCCGGCTGTCATTAGAATCAGGCTAGCGATCGTCATTTTTTTACCCAATGGAAAAACCCCCCGTGGACGAATTGAGCATGTTTGCTCGCTTTTATCATGTGCGTATGGGGGGCATGTTAAGCGTGTCAGTTCTCTCCATTTGGCAGTGATCAGCTTGAAAATAAAAAAAGGAACGATTTACATCGTTCCGAACGATCACTCATTTTCTTCTTCCGGCCGGCCAAACATTTGGTTTACAGAAGGCTGGTTCGTCATTGGCATAGAAACTCCTGCCGAATATGGGTTTGGATTTGGGTTAGCTGTGCCATATGGCATATTAGGGCTTCCATAAGCCCCCATTCCCGAATGGCCAGGCGCAGAGAAATATGGCTGATGATCACCGTCACAGCCGCAGTCGTCATGATCTTTGTATGGCATGTAACCATGAGCCGCAGCAGGCTGGTATGCTCCCATTACTTGGGGAGTGCCGTAATAAGGGCCATACGGCATATGTCCATACGGAGATCCATAAGCCGGAGATGCGTATTGCGGCGCACCGTATGAACCGTAATGTCCGTGATGGGTGTTTTCATGATGCTGGTTTTCATAACCCGGGTCATACTGAGGCGATACAAAGCCTGGCTGGTATCCATGCATCGGATGCATTGGATAAGCTTGTGCCGGATAGTACGGATAGCATAATCCTGATCCTGGAAGAATTGGCGAAACAGGCACCGGACACGGTACGAAATGAGCCGGATAATGATAATAAGGCTGAACAGCCGGCATCGGCATATTCGGAACTGTGTGATGAACGTTTTCCTCTTCTACACCGCCTACCTCTGGCGCCTTTGGCATATTAGGCATATTCGGATAATTTGCATTTTCCATATTACTCATAGCCTCCTGTTGTGGAAATTGGTCTTGCATATGATACATATGATCCATATTTCCGTCATGATGTTTTTTCGGCTCCTCCGGTTTAGGAGGCGACCAAGGCTGGAAAAGCTGTTTCATATCATAATAATCGTTCACATCAGCTTCAGGGTACACATTTTCCTGCAAATTAGGCATCGGCGGGACATACGGCATGGACTTCTTTTCTTTCGGCTTTGTGTCTTCTACATCGACAACGGATTTAGGCTTCTCTTTCGCATATGGATGTTCTTGCTTCACACTCCCGGCCGCAGGACTTTTGCCCGCTTTTGGCTCTTTTCTGACCGGGACTCCTTCTGACGGCACTTTTATTTTCATTCCAGGCATGATTAAGTCTGGATTGCTAAGCTGTGTATTGAGTTTTTTCACTTCCTCAACATCGACTCCGTACTTTTCAGCTATTTTCCAGAGCGAATCGCCTTTTTGAACGATATGGATTTTCAACGTTTTCCCCTCCTATGCAAAACGTGAACAGTTCAGCTGTGATTACAATATGTTTCTTCACAACATATGCCTGAACAAAAGAAGTTATGAGTAAAGGAAGGGAAAATATTTCTGATCTACGTGATCGAAAGCATTCGATTCAGAGCAAGGAGTGCATCTTCCTGAATGGCTTTTGGCACCTTGATGACGCCTGAAGGTTCTCCTTTTTCAATTTGTTCCAGCGACCACAACAAATGCGGCAAATCAATTCGGTTCATTGTCAGGCAAGGGCACATGTCAGGGTTGAGTGATTCGATTTGTTTATCTGGATGCTCGTGAATGATCCGCTGAACAAGATTCATTTCTGTCCCGATTGCCCACTTGCTTCCCGTCGGAGCCTGATTGATTGTGTCGATAATATATTTCGTTGATCCATTATCATCGCTTAGTGTCACGACTTCGTGTGAGCATTCCGGGTGCACAATGATCTGAATGTCGGGGTCTCGCTCTCTCATATCATGGATATTTTTAGTGGTGAATTTCTCGTGAACAGAGCAATGCCCTTTCCACAAAATCACTTTCACATTCGTATGCCCGGATTCAGCTACTAATTCATCTTTCATCGGGTCCCACACAGCCATATCTTCAAGCGCAATGCCCAGATCATAAGCCGTATTTCTCCCTAAATGCTGATCAGGCAAAAATAAAATTCTTTTTTTCTGTGTAAACGCCCATTCAAGCACTTTTTTCGCATTCGAAGAAGTCACAGTTGCTCCGCCATGCTTTCCGACGAATGCCTTGATCTCCGCAGTGGAGTTCACATAAGTTAAAGGTATGATCGTATCTCCAAATATATGCTGAAGCTTCTTCCATGCCCTATTGGTCTGCTGCATGTCAGCCATGTCAGCCATAGAACATCCAGCTCTCATATCTGGCAGGACGACCGTTTGCTGCTCGCTTGTCAGCATATCGGCGGTTTCTGCCATAAAGTGAACGCCGCAAAATACGATATAATCCGCTTCTTTGTTTTTTTCCGCTACTTGGGCCAATTGCAGGGAGTCGCCTGTTTGGTCAGCAAATTGTATCACTTCATCCTTTTGATAATGATGGCCTGGTATAAAGAGCTTGCTGCCGAACTTTTTCTTAATGGCGGCAACGCGCGTTTCCATATCCTTTCTCGATAGTTCTTTATAACTTTCGGGCATCATATCATTCGATTGTTTGATCACATCAAGAATTGACATAACGGCATTCCTCCACAGATTCATTTGATAACGTAACATCCATGCTGATATCTAAACTTTTGACGGAATGAGTCAAAAATCCTAATGAAATATAATTCACACCCGTCCCTTTAAAAGCAGGCAAAGATTCTAACGTAATCCCGCCGGAGGCTTCAGTTTTTATATGATCCGGTGTGAGCTTTGCAAAATGACGGACCGTATCAGGCGGACAGTTGTCAAACATAATAACATCCGCTCCAGCTGCAATTGCTTCCCGCAGCTGTTCCTCCGTTTCAATTTCCACCTCGATATTTACCATGTGCCCCGCGGCCTGACGGGCTTTTTTGCACGCCTCTAAAATAGAGCCGCATGCTGCGATATGATTATCTTTAATCATGATGCCGTCATACAAACCGAATCGATGATTATACCCGCCGCCGGCTCTGACAGCATATTTCTCCAGCATTCTGAGCCCCGGTGTTGTTTTTCTCGTGTCACAAATTTTAATCTGTTCATCATCCAGACACCGAACAGCCTCTCTTGTCATTGTCGCAATTCCTGACAGCCTCTGAATAAGATTTAATACGACCCGCTCTCCTGAAAGGAGCGCAGGTGCGGGACCGTGTAACTCGGCAATCACTTCACCTTTATGCAACATGTCCCCATCTTTTTTGTTTAAAATGATTTGAACATTTTCGTCCAATAACGAAAAGCCTTCTTTTATGATCGCTGCTCCTGCAAAAATACCCTCTGACTTTGCAACAATCTCCGCTTCACAGCTCTGTTCTCCAAAAATAGACTGTGATGTAAGATCCCCTGTCCCAATATCCTCAAGAAAAAAGTGATTCAGTAATTTTTTCAGCTGTAAATGATTCATTGTTCCAAATCCCCTCGTTTTTTCTGATCTTCGTTCCTTTTTTTGTATGGACAATTTGTCTTCCTTGCCAGCTCACCTCAGCATGAGGAAAATCGGTTCGGAAGTGAGCCCCTCTGCTTTCCTCCCGCAAAAGCGCAGAAAACGTCATCAGCTTTGCAGTTTGCCATAGATGAGAAAGCTCCATCTGCCGAATTGTGATATCCTTCACATTTACTTCCTGAAAAGGCAGCGTATGAAGCCAGATGCTAAGCTCAATCAAACTGCTTTGTTCCCGCAGAATAGACATGTGGCTTGTCATTTTGCTTTGCAGTTCATACACCTCTATATCCGGCACCTCGTAGACGACACTGGTTTCTAGCCCTGATTGATATTGCCTGTTATAAACCGATTTTTGGATAATATGCTCTGCTGCCCTTTTTCCAAATACCAGCGCTTCCAATAAAGAATTGCTTGCAAGCCGGTTTGCTCCATGTAAACCGGAGCATGCTGTCTCGCCAATCGCATAAAGCCCCGGCACTGTCGTTTCTCCCCAGCGATTAACTGAAACACCTCCCATTAAGAAATGCATTCCCGGAGCAACAGGAATTTTTCCGCTGTGGATATCAACCCCTGCTTTTTCACAAATAGCGGTGATGGTAGGGAAACGCGTTTCAAAATCAGAAATCGCACTGAAGTCTATATAAACGCGATTTCCTTTTGCCATTTCTTCGTGAATAACCCGTGAGACAATATCTCTTGGAGCCAGGTCACCTAAAGGATGCCGTTCAGCCATAATCCTGCGGCCGTTTTCGTCTACTAAACATCCGCCTTCCCCTCTGACAGCTTCTGAAACAAGTCCGTAGGAAACACCATTTTTCACAAGCAGTGTCGGGTGAAACTGAGTAAACTCCAAATCCGTTAATTCCGCCCCGGCCCGGTAAGCCAGAGAAAGACCGTCACCTGTGACAGTGAGATCATTCGTATGGTGAAGAAACAGGTTTCCACAGCCGCCGGCAGCCAGCACAACTTCGTCTGCGTGCCTTACCTTGAGCCGCCCTTTGCTGTCTTTTGTCATGACGCCGATACATCGTCCGTCCTCTATAAGCAAATCTGCTGCCGTTTCATTCTCGATTAACTTGATTTTGCTGTTGATCCGTTTGAGCAAATAATCGATAAGCAGCCTGCCTGTTGCGTCTCCGCCTGCATGAAATATGCGGTTGTATGAGTGGGCCCCTTCTCTTCCAAGACAAACACCGCCTCGTTCATTGCGGTCGAATGGAAATCCAAGCTCCAATAGGCTTTGAACCATCATTTTTCCATCATGTAATACGTCTGCTGCAATAGCTAGATTATTATGGCCGCACCCTGCGTATAACGTATCCTCCAGATGGGCTTCAATCGAGTCATCTTTTGCATAGGCCGCAGCAATCCCGCCTTGTGCATAGACAGAATTGCTGTTTTTGACGCTTTTTTTTGTGATAACAGTCACTTCGTATGAGGGCGGGAAAGCTGCAGCTAAGGAAAGTGCCGCCGCCCCTGAACCGATGACTGCAATCGTCTTTTTAGACATATGCCATCCTCCTGTTGTTTACACCTGTCTTGACACCTATATTTACACAAGGATAAAATAAACTCAAGAGTTTTTTATGGAGAACGGATGGAGGAAGACCGGATGATTTATTTAGATTATGCAGCGACAACGCCTATTTGTGAGGAAGCCCTTACTGTATATCAGAAGCTTAGTATGGATATGTACGGAAATGCCAGCAGCCTGCATGATGCAGGAGGAAAAGCAAAGCACATACTGGAGTACTGCCGTGAAAAAATCGCCAACATCATTGGCGGAGAAGCAAGCGGCATCTATTTTACAAGCGGCGGCACTGAATCCAATTTTCTGGCCATTCAATCATTGCTAAACGGCCTGCCAAAAACGAAAAGACATTTTATTACGACTGCCATGGAGCATCAGTCCATTCATAATTGCGCTGCTTTTTTGGAACAGCAGGGATATGATGTAACAGTCATTGAACCGAATGAATACGGGCTTATTACCGAGGAAATATTACTAGCCCATATCCGGCCGGAAACAGGCCTTGTATCTATTCAGCATGCAAATTCTGAAACCGGGATCATTCAGCCCATTCACCGCCTGTCTTCATACCTGCACAATAAGGGCATTCTTCTTCATTGCGACGCTGTTCAAACGTTTGGAAAGATCCCGATCAATACAAAAAATCTGGGAGTAGATGCACTCTCAATGTCCAGCCATAAAATCCACGGTCCAAAAGGAGTAGGGGCGGTCTATATCCGTCCGGATGTCCCTTGGAAACCCGTTTATCCTCTGACTACTCACGAATACGGATTCAGAGCCGGCACCGTAAATGTTCCCGGGATCGGTGCCTTCACTGCCGCTGCAGAATTGATCGTAAGCGAAATGGAAAAACAGATATCCCGCAATGAGGCATTAAGAACATACTTTCTAGACCAAATCCGTATTCGGTCTCTCCCTGTAACCCTTGCGGCAGACACTTCGCAAGCAGAATGTCTTCCGCATATTATAGGGTGTTTTTTTCACTCATTTGAAGGACAATATGTTATGTTAGAATGTAATCGGAGTAATATTTGCATTTCAACCGGCAGCGCTTGTTCTGCAGGTTACCACGGTCCGTCTGAAACAATGAAAGCATTAAGAAAAACCGAACAAGAAGCTCTGCAATTTATCCGCATCTCTTTTGGCAGGCATACAACAGCTGAACAGCTGGAACAGTTATTACATACGTTTACAGTGCTTTGGGAACAAAAGAAAGGAGAATTTGATATTGACCGAAGAATTAAAGCTAATGGGCGCCAACAGGCGTGACCAGCTTCTTCTGTGGCTGAAGGAATCTAAATCACCGCTGACAGGAGGAGAACTCGCAAAAAAAGCGAACGTTTCAAGACAGGTTATTGTACAGGATATATCGCTCTTGAAAGCGAAAAATGTACCGATTATCGCCACAAGCCAAGGATATGTATACATGGATGCAGCCGCTCAGCAGCACCAGCAGGCAGAAAGAATCATAGCATGTCTGCACGGTCCTGAACGGACAGAAGAGGAACTGCAGCTCATCGTCGACGAAGGCGTTACAGTAAAAGACGTAAAAATCGAGCATCCCGTGTATGGAGATTTAACTGCAGCCATCCAAGTAGGCACCCGGAAGGAAGTTAGCCATTTCATTAAAAAAATCAATTCTACGAATGCTGCCTACTTATCACAGCTGACCGACGGCGTGCACCTGCATACACTGACAGCACCTGATGAACATCGCATCGATCAAGCTTGCCAAGCCCTCGAAGAAGCCGGCATTTTAATTAAAGACTAAAAAAAGCCCTCTAGAGGGCTTTTTTATAATTGGTAAGACTGGTATGCACCCAGGAGCTTCACTTTGCAGCCGAGCGCTTCAAGCTCCTGCATGGCCCCTGGAATCAATACATCATCAAACGCTTTCTCAATATCAATAATAAAGAAATAATGGCCTAATCCGGTTTTAGTCGGACGTGACTCAATTTTTGACAAGTTTAAATTCCTCCAAGAAAATGCAGACAGCACTCTATGCAGCGCCCCGGACTGATCATCCTGCGGCAGCATGACCATTAAGGTCGTTTTGGGCCTAGAACTCAATTTTGAATTCACTTCAAAAGATATGTTTTCATCAGGAGACAGGATAACAAATCTTGTATGATTGTCCCTATAATCCTGTATATCCCGTTTCACGATTTTTAATTCGTATGTAGAAGCTGCCATATCATTGGCAATGACCCCGATATTCAGCTCGGGATGGTCACTGACAAACTTTGCTGCCGCCCCGGTAGAATTGGCGTATTCATATGGAACGGAAGGAAAATGTCGATGAAGAAATTTATGGCATTGCGCAATCGCGTGTGAATGTGAGTAAATTTTGTCGAGCTCTTTCCATGCATTCTCTCTAGAGGGATGGACGAGCAAGTGCTGATGAATCGGCAACGTCATTTCACCCACGATTGGCAAGGGCTGTTCATGTATTAAATAGTCTATTGTTAGATTAACAGATCCTTCTAATGCATTTTCCAAAGGAACAAAAGCAAAATCAACTTCGCCTGCAACGGCTGCATCTATACACTCCGGAATGGTGCGGTAAGCAACATGTTCGGCGCCGTTTTGAAAACAAGAACTGACTGCTAGATGTGTAAATGTAGCTGTTGGACCTAAATAACCGACTTTCATGACGATTTTCTCTCCCTTATGCACCTGAACCTAATATTTCAACCTTTTCTACAAAATCAAACTTCCTGAGCTTATTCATTAATGTATGAATGTCTTCTTCCATTGCCGACGTACTGATAGACAGTGTCACATTTGCTCTGCCTTGAAGCGGGATGGTCTGGTGAATGGAAAGAACGTTGCTTCCAGAATCAGCTACCGCCTGAAGAAGCTGAGATAACGCACCTGACCTATCCTCCAAATGAAAGAAAAGTGTGATAATTTGTTCTTTTACCATGGTGTAGAATGGAAAAACAGCATCCCTGTATTTATAAAACGCACTTCTGCTTAAATCGACCTTTTGAACGGCATCTGCTACTGAATCTGCTTTTTTTCGATCAAGCAGCTTTTTGACTTCCAATGTTTTTCTCATTGCATCGGGCAATACATCTTCACGGACAAGATAAAATGTCTCCTCTTTCATTTGCATCCCCCCTTTAAAATAGAGAGCCTGACACCAGGCTCTCTTTTCAGCCAACATTCATTAATCAATAAATTCAAATTCAAATTCCAGAAGCCTGATTATATCTCCATCCTTGGCTCCGCGTTCTCTGAGTGCTTCATCAACACCCATTCCGCGCATCTGTCTTGCAAACCGTTTAACCGATTCATCACGTGAGAAATCAGTCATCTTGAATAACCGCTCAAGGCTGTCTCCTGAAAGCACAAATACACCGTCTGGATCGCGTGTAATGTTAAATGGCACTTCTTCATTTTCCATCGTGTACATGACACGGTTTTGTGTAAGCTCTTCCTCGTCATATAGCGGGAATTCCGGTGTGTTCTCAAGCCGATTGGCAACCTCAAACAGAAGCTCACGCAGACCTTCTCTTGTCACCGCACTGATCGGGAATACCGGATAATCATCCGTCAACTTTTCTTTAAAGGCTTCGAGATTTTCCGCAGCCTCCGGCATGTCCATTTTATTTGCAACGATAATTTGCGGACGCTCGGTGAGACGCAGATTGTACTCGCTCAGCTCCTGGTTAATCGTAAGATAATCCTCATACGGATCGCGGCCTTCTAAGCCTGACATGTCAATGACGTGAACAATAACCCTCGTCCGTTCAATATGGCGCAAAAACTGGTGGCCCAGTCCGACGCCTTGGTGTGCGCCTTCAATCAGCCCCGGCAAATCAGCCATGACAAAGCTGCGTCCGTCATCCGTTTCAACCATGCCGAGATTCGGGACAAGCGTTGTAAAGTGATAGTCCGCAATTTTCGGTTTTGCAGATGAGACAACAGACAGCAAAGTAGATTTTCCCACACTCGGGAACCCGACAAGTCCGACATCTGCAAGCACTTTTAATTCAAGAACAATGTAGCGTTCTTTTCCTGGCTCGCCGTTTTCTGAAAGCTGAGGCGCGGGATTAGCCGGTGTAGCAAAGCGGCTATTCCCTCTTCCTCCTCTTCCGCCTCTTGCAATGACAGCCCGCTGTCCGTGCTCTGTTAAATCAGCGATGACCTGTTTTGTATCATCGTCTGTCACAACGGTGCCCGGCGGAACTTTAATGACCATATCATCAGCATTTCGCCCGTGCTGGTTTTTGGACATGCCATGCTCGCCGCGAATCGCTTTAAAGTGTTTTTTGTATCTAAAATCCATCAGGGTGCGGAGACCTTCATCTACTTCAAAAACGACGTCTCCTCCCTTTCCTCCATCACCGCCGGCAGGGCCGCCTTTCGGCACATATTTTTCACGGCGAAACGCAACCATACCGTTGCCGCCGTCGCCGCCTTTTACATATACTTTGACCTGATCTACAAACATAATGTCCTCCGTTCTAAACCGTTAAAAACTCCGCTAGTCCAACCCAATTTCAATCAGACATTCGTGGCTCGTGATTTCAAAACGCATGATATCAACGTCCTCATATCCATTCTGCCGAATATCATCAAAAGCAGATGGATCGGCAAAGGCGCCGTGAAAATCAAGGTACAGAATCAGCTGTCTGTCAGGATGATCCGTTTGAAGCGAAACCGTTAAATGATTTTCACTCTCTCTGCTGACTGCTTGATCAAACAGATGAAACAGCTTTCTCATCAGTTTCGCCAGCTTTTGATCATAAGCCGACAAATCCTTAATTTCTCCGAGAACTTCATATTCAAGCGTCATATAATGGGTTTTCCAATTAAACGTAAGAAAATCAAACGCCAAATGCGGTGTTTTCAGGTTTGAGAGCTTTGATTCGTGCTTTGCGTCTATAACCATTTCTTCAATCATTTCAAAGACACGGTCATACTTCTGCAAGCTTAAGTTTCCTTTAATCAGCTGCAGCTTATTCATCCAATCATGCCGGGAATGGCCAAGCAGATGAATCAGTTCGTTTGTTAATGCCGTGTCGCTTATATTTTCTTCTTGATTTTTTGAAACATCCTTCATTTTCGCACTCCCAATCATTTAATTTCTTATTTAGGAGTCTGTATAAGTGTGTATTATGAATTATAACAGAGAAGGCTTTGTTAGAAAAACAATTGTTTTTCCCAGAAATATCATGTTCCTTTTTTCTGGCTTTGGTTGATTTGCAGCCAGGCAGAACATTTTATGTATTACTGCTTGGGGAACATATCCAGTGGGTTTGAGATGTTTATTCTCATTCTTGGCGGGGTCTGCTCGCACATACTCTGCATTTCATTCTAGGTGTTTACTCCGCATATTGCAAAAAAAACTCCAGTCATCATCGACCGGAGTTTTTTGAATCATTATTGAGCTACAGGATATACGCTCACTTTTTTGCGGTCACGGCCGAAACGTTCGAATTTAACAGTTCCGTCGATTTTCGCAAATAGAGTGTCATCTCCGCCGCGGCCCACGTTTTCACCTGGGTAAATTTTTGTTCCGCGTTGACGGTAAAGGATAGAACCGCCTGTTACGAATTGACCGTCAGCACGTTTAGCACCTAAACGTTTAGCCTCAGAGTCACGTCCGTTCTTTGTAGAACCTACTCCTTTTTTAGAAGCGAAAAACTGAAGATCTAATCTAAGCATGTAGCTCACCTCCTATATTATGTTTGTGGTCACACGCAAGTTGTCTTTGTAATCCCGTTCGATTGTCTCCAGCGAAACAATCATGCCTTCAATCAGCAGCTGAGCTTTTTGGCGTGCCTCTGGATCAAGAGATTCAGGGAATTCAAAATAAAAATAACCCCCGTCCTCCCCTATATCAAGAAGCGGCTCGAAGCCCGCGAGCACAATGACCGCGTTAACGGCTCCAAACACAACGGCTGTCACTCCGGCACAAACAAGATCTTGTCCATGTTCAGCAAAATTCGCATGGCCCGTCATTTCAAAAGACAATATGCCTTTATCATGAGACCTCCTGATTGTTGCCTGAATCATGCTTACGCGTTGATTTTTTCGATCGTCACTTTAGTGTAAGGCTGACGATGACCTTGTTTTTTATGAACGTTTTTCTTTGGTTTGTATCTGAAAACAGTGATTTTTTTCGCGCGGCCTTGTTTTTCAACTTTAGCCGTTACTGTTGCGCCTTCAACTGTAGGGTTGCCGACTTTCACGTTGTCTCCGCCAACAAACAAAACGTCTTCAAAAGTAACTGTTTCACCTGCTTCAGCAGCAAGTTTTTCGATGTAAACAGTTTGGCCTTCTTCAACTTTGATTTGTTTACCGCCTGTTTTAATGATTGCGTACATTCTCTGCACCTCCTATTAGACTAAGACTCGCCAGATACCAGGGGGCTGTAAAAGCTCTTAACACCTGTACTGAGCGGTTGTAGCAATGGTGCTACATCCATAACATTAAAAAATATACCAAAATACAAGGCGTTTGTCAATCAGTTTTAGTAGGGCAGAAGCAGTTCCTCCATGGAAGAATTCGTCCGCTTATCGGCAAAGTAAGCGTGCAGCACTTCATTCTCGTCAAGCTGGCTGAGCTTTTGGCCTGATTTTTCTATAATAATCGGATGCTTACAGCCACGTTTGAACTCGGCCATCACATGATAGACTTTATCCTCCGCCTTTACTGTCAGCGGCAGAAGTTTCTCAAGCTCCCTGTTTTTTCCGTAATACCTTTCCAGGAGAAATCTCACATGGATATAGTGCCTTTGCCGATATTCCTCAAACAAGGAAACAGCCAGAAAGACAAACAAAACCCATGCGCTGATTTGCAGAGGAATCACGAATAAAACCCAGCACCCGAGCAGCAGGCAGAAGCAGAGCGACGTTTTTAGATTAAGCCGGTGAGCCTTTTGAAAAGGCAGCTGTTTGGAAAACAACAAAAATAACAGTTTTCCTCCATCCAGCGGCCAGATCGGCAGTAAATTGACAAATAAGATAGAAAGATTATAAAAGGTGAAGAGTTCAAAGGTATGCTGATGAATCACTGAGACTTCTGCAAGCATCCAGGCGGCAAACTGAAGCCAGATGTGCTGAAGAGGTCCGGCAATAATGACCGCAAACTCTTCCTTTAACGGCCGATTCCCGTGCTCTTCCACTTCGACCGTTCCGCCAAACGGCAGCAAAAAAACACGCTTGATTCTCCAAGAAAAAAACACAGCCAGAGCAGCATGCCCCAGCTCATGAATCAATACAATCAGGAGCAGACATAATAATGCTTTCATATGGCCTGTGAGCAAGCCCAGCGCCGCAATAATCCAAAGAAAAGGATGCACATGGATCTTTAAGATAAGGTCGAGCCATTTATTCAAATGAAATCACCTGAATCGGATCAATAAATTTATCGCCGTCTTTCATGGCAAAATAATAGACCCCTTTATTATGATCATCAAGCTTAATCGAACCGAGCTTTTTGCCTTTATCCACAAAATCATATAAAGCAACATCCACATCTTTGAGCTCGCCATAGATACTATAGGTGTTGTCAGCATGCTGCACCTTAACCGTCAGTCCCGTTTGGCTGTCTTTGCTGACTTCAACCACATAGCCTTCTTTTACGCTATCAATCTTATCACTGCTTGTTTCGACTTTAATTCCTTCCCCATTGTCCTGAAAATCCTGCTGTACTTTCCCGGATGCAGGCGCGATCAGATCTTTGCCTACTTCAATCTGCTGTTCCTTATTTTTGTGTTCAGGAGCCAGGAAAGCAAGCGGATTTCCGAATTTGGTTTCGAACCAATGGCTTGCTGAAGCAAATTGAAATTCAGTTTCAAAGGTTTTGGCTACGGCGGGTTTAATCTGACTGACGGGTCCAATGTTTGTTTTATAGGCTATAGCTGAAACGAGAACAAGGCAGGCCGACAGAAGACATTTCAGGATAATTGAATCTGTTTTCACCAATGGGTGTTTTCCGTTGAATGTTGGCATGTTATCTTCGTAGACCGGAAGTGTTCCATGCTTTTCCTGATCCGTTACCATCACCCAGGACGGGGGTTTCTGCTTTTCAGAAACTGTCTGAGTAGAGAAACGTTTTGAGCCGGAAAGCTGCTTTCTTCTTTTCTCTAATCGTTTTCTGATTTCATCTGCTCTGTGACTCATTGCCATCATCCTTTGCATTCGTTGGGTTTGTACATCATATGTCTTGTCCATGGCAAATATTCGGTTTAGTCAAGAACAAAGCAGGCAAAAACAAAAAAACCTGACACAGCATATGCTTTGTCAGATTCTTCTCTTTGATTCTATCACATTAAGATCTTACTCCGAAAAATGACTTAATCTTAGCCATCATTCCTTTGTTTTGCTCTTCAAGCACCTGTAAAGGAACAGATTCACCTAAGATGCGGCGGGCAATATTGCGATATGCAATAGAAGCGCGGTTTTTCGGGTCCATCGCAATCGGTTCACCATGGTTGGAAGCTTTGATGACTTCATCATCATCAGCCACGATTCCGAGCAAATCGATCGACAGATGCTGTACGATTTCGTCGATATCCATCGTGTCACCGTTTTTCATCAGGTGATTTCTGATTCTGTTTACAACAAGCCGCGGCGATTCAACATTTTCTTCTTGCTCCAGCAGCCCTATAATACGGTCAGCATCACGAACAGCTGAGATTTCAGGCGTAGTGACCACAATCGCTTTATCAGCTCCGGAAACGGCATTTTTGTACCCTTGCTCGATTCCGGCAGGACAGTCTATGATGACATAGTCAAATTCCTGTTTGAGCTCTTGGACCATGTTTTTAATTTGTTCAGGAGCAACAGCTGTCTTATCGCTCGTTTGAGCAGCGGGCATTAAATAGAGCAGATCATCGAAACGTTTGTCTTTTACGAGCGCCTGATGCATTTTGCATCTGCCCTCTACAACGTCTACCAGATCGTAAATAATTCTATTTTCAAGACCCATTACAACATCAAGGTTGCGCAGTCCTATATCAGTATCTACTAAGCATACACGCTTCCCTAAAATGGCTAAGGCGGTACCGAGGTTCGCAGATGTTGTTGTCTTACCTACTCCGCCTTTTCCCGAAGTTATTACGATAGCCTCACCCAATTCACATTCCTCCCTCAAGCCTTGTTAGATCAGGTCTTAAATGAGCCAAATGTTGAAGGCGTTCAATGACCATATTTCCATCTGTATCTAAATAAGCACATTCCATTTCGTTCCCTTTTTGAATGTGGTCTGGGGAGCGATTTAACACATGATTGATTCTTAATTGTGTCGGAAGCATTTCAGAGGCGGCGATGACCGCTTGATTATTTCCATTGAATCCAGCATGCGCAATTCCTTTCAGTGAGCCCAGAACAAAAATGTTCCCTCCGGCCCTGACTGTTCCGCCGGGATTCACGTCACCGATCAGGAGCAAGTCGCCTTTTACCTGCAGCACTTGGCCTGAACGGACAATTTTTGAAACAGAAATAATTTCGGCTTCCTCTCTTATCTGCTGTGCTTCTTTTTTAGTAATGACTTCACTGTCAATAGAATGAACAAACAAATCTTTCTTTGACGCAATCAATTCGGTTAGCTGTTCCTCTTGCTCCTTATATAAAAAGCGATTTCCCAGCTTAACATGAACGCTGATTTTCTGGCCTTTTCCATCGGTATATTGTTCAATTGACAGCATATTCTGAAGACCATCGAGAAGCTCATCAAAAGAACACGCATCATCCAGATGCAATGTTAGTCCATTCTTTGTTCCTTTTATTGTTACATATTGCTGCTTTTTGGTCTTCACAATATTCACCTCAACAACATACTCATTTCGTCAAAAAAAGATAAAATCCTTTTTACTCATCTCTCAATTCTTTCTTTAGACTCATAAAAAACAATCTAAATGGCAGAACAAGAATAAGAGCTGCTGCAATATTTAATAAAATTGTCGGTATAAACCGGTCAAGCACAAATCCGTTAAACGTCATAATGTCTTTATGAATCAAAGACTGAATGCCGAATACGTAAAATTCGAGCAGACAGACAGCCAGAACTGCTATCAATATCACTACAAATGCGTTTGTATGCAACACTTTAAACGCTTTTGAAGCCAAATAGCATAGCCCTGCAAAACCAAACATGTAAACGCCTAATAGACTTGTATAGTTCATGTCATATAGAAAGCCAAAAATAAATCCGTAAATCATCGCGTGTTTTTGGTTGATAAAAGCCGACATGAATATCAATACAAGCATCAAAAAACGCGGGGCGAGCACTTGGTCATCTGTAACGAAAGGAAAATGCACCAAATCTGTAAAAATGCTTTCCGCAGAAAAAACAAGCATCATAACGAAAGGGAGAAGGAAACGTTTCACGATCCTTCCTCCTCTGTATCGACAGTCGGCACGTCACGGTTAACAACGATCACATTATTTAAATCTGTAAGGTCAGCCGCAGGTTTTACATAAGCAACCTTCGTTAATCCATAGGAATCTGACTCGATATCAGTCACTTCACCGATTGTCAGCCCTTCTGGGAAAACACCGCCTGTCCCTGATGTTTCAATAAGATCGCCTTTTTTCACGTCTTGTTTATCCTTACGCTCAATAATTGTCATCTTAAGACGTTTTTTCTCTTTGTCATATCCTTCGATCAAGCCGTAGCCTTTGCTGCCTTTTTTTCCGGAAATTTTTGTCGCGACTCTGTTATTGCGGTCAGTATCGCTTAAAAGCTGAACAGCAGACGTAAAATTGTTAAGTCCGGAGCTTTTGATCTTGCCGATTAATGCGCCTTTTTCGTTTGTAACGGCCATATCTTTCGCTACGTTTTGCTGAGTCCCCTTGTTAATGGTGACCTGTTTCGCCCAATTATCAGGGCTTCTGGCGATGACCGTTGCTAAAATCGGCTTGTAATCTTTAATCGATTTGACATGGCCAAGCTCGTCACGCAAGGATTTGTTTTCTTCTTCAAGCTCTTGAAGCTTGGCTTCATATTGTGTCTGTCCGTCAAGTTTTTCTCTTAGACGCTCGTTTTCTTTGTATGTGTTTTTTAAATCATTGATGTTCTCAAATATTCCTGCAAAAAATTCGGCAGGCGTATGAAAAATATTTTGAAATACTCCCGTCGTATCGCCGATCACTTTCTCAGGCCAGGTGGTATTGCGGCCGCCCTTCAGCGAAAATCCAATCATAGCCACCAATATGATAATACACAGAAGTAATAGCATTAACCGCTTATTCGGCATCGTGTTACACCTCTTCTATTGAACTCCCGATTATCTAGTTTTCCCTTTGAAAAGATGGATGTGCTCCAGTGCTTTCCCTGTTCCGATCGCTACACAATCAAGCGGATCTTCGGCGATAAGGACCGGCATTTTTGTTTCTTCGCTGATGACTTTGTCCAAATTGCGCAAAAGCGCTCCGCCGCCGGTTAACACTATACCTCTGTCCATGATATCTGCTGCAAGCTCAGGCGGTGTTTTTTCGAGTGTGCTCTTCACTGCTTCGACAATTGTAGATACAGTGTCGCGTAGAGCGTTAGAAATCTCTTTTCCTGTAATTTCAATTGTTTTCGGCAAACCTGTGAGCAAATCGCGGCCGCGGATTTCCATGTTGTCGGATTCTTCAGGAGCTTCTGCAGATCCGATTTCCATTTTAATCGCTTCAGCCGTACGGTCACCGATCATCAGATTGTACGTTTTTCTGATGTAGTTGATAATCGCGTCATCCATCTCATCACCGGCTACACGGATTGACTGAGACGTTACGATGCCTCCGAGGGAAATAATCGCAACTTCTGTCGTACCGCCCCCGATATCAACAACCATGCTTCCAGTCGGTTCCCAAACTGGCAGATTGGCTCCGATTGCTGCGGCAAAAGGCTCTTCAATCGGATACGCGTCACGCGCTCCCGCCTGTCTTGTCGCATCGATAACAGCGCGTTCTTCAACAGCTGTAATGCCTGATGGGACACATACCATTACATATGGTTTTCTGGCAAACATGCCTTTATTTTTTATGGCCTGATTGATGTAATATTTCATCATCGTCGCCGTTGTTTCATAATCAGCGATAACGCCGTCTTTCATCGGGCGCAGAGCCACCACGTTGCCCGGTGTCCGTCCAATCATATTTTTCGCATCATTTCCGACAGCGACAATCGATTTCGTATCCGTCTGCAAAGCGACAACTGACGGCTCTCTCACAACAATTCCTTTTCCTTTTACAAAAACAAGCGTATTCGCAGTTCCAAGATCTATACCAAGGTCTCTAGCACCAATTCCAAACATATGTATGTATCTTCCTTTCTTAAAGCAAAAATACCCTAAAGGGAAAAACTCATAAACTCTATTATAGCTTAATTCGACGAAAAAAAAAGTGTTACAAATATCCTTTTTCCTTTAAACTCACAAATTTTTTATCCCCGATCACCAAATGGTCAAGCAGCTCGATGCCAATCAGGTTTCCGCATTCAAACAGCCGTCTTGTCACTTCAATATCTTCCCTGCTAGGCGTCGGATCTCCAGAAGGATGATTATGAACACAGATAAAGGAAGCGGCAGATCGTTTAAACGCTTCTTTAAACACCTCTCGCGGGTGGACAATAGATGAATTCAGGCTTCCGATAAATACGGTGCGTTTATGGATGACTTGATTTTTTGTATTTAAGTATAAACAGACAAAATGCTCCTGGGTTAAAAAGCGCATATCCTCCATGACAAGATTAGCGCCGTCTTCCGGGGAGCGAATAACGAAATGTTCTTCGTTGGCTAATTTATGAATCCGGCTTCCAAGCTCCACTGCTGCCAGTATTTGAATCGCTTTTACCATACCGATTCCCGGGATGCTTGACAGCTCTTCAACCGATGCTTCCTTGAGCAGGCGCAGCCCGTCAAATGAGCGCAGCAGCCGGTTTGACAGGTCCAAAACAGATTCGTGTTTAGTCCCTGTCCGCAATAATATAGCCAAAAGTTCATGATTCGCTAAGTTCTCGGCTCCGACTTTCAGGAGCCGTTCTCTTGGCTTTTCTTTCATTGGGAAATCTTTGAGTTTTAATGGCAGATCGTGTATGACCAAGCACTCCTTTTCTTTCCCTTCCCGTTTATAGAACCGTCATGCCCTTATATCAAAATGGCGAAGAGCTCTCATTGTTTTTGATATAGGAAGGCCCATGACTGAATAGTAATCTCCGTCTATTTTCTTTACAAAAAGCGCGCCTCTTCCTTGGATGCCGTATGCACCTGCTTTATCCATCGGCTCTTTTGTTTCAATATACGTCCAAATCTCTTCTTCACTGAGGGACCAAAACGCAACTTCTGTCTTATCATAAAAAGTCTCGCTGTGATTTTCAGCTTGAATGCTGACCGCGGTTATTACTGAGTGGCTTCGGCCTGAAAGCCTCCGCAGCATAGATGCAGCTTCTTCTTGATCCTGCGGTTTGCCAAGGCATTCGCCGTCAAGGCATACCATTGTATCAGCACCGATAACGATTGCATGCGGGTGGAGATCAGCTACAGCCTTAGCTTTTTGTTTTGCCAACCATTGGACGTTTTCTTCTGGTGAAAAGTTTCGATTTAATTTTTCTTCTACTTCACTGACAATAATGGAGTAGGGCAGCTGGAGAAGATCGAGGAGTTCTTTCCTGCGCGGAGATTGTGATGCAAGTATTAGCGGTTTTGTCATGTTCGTCATCCTTTCAGGGTTTGCTTAAGAAAAAAAGATACTCGTTTATCCTACCAAATCACGAGGCTTGTCACAATTTCAGAAAAATAACTTTTTCATGACAAAATAAAAAAAGCCTGTCACTAAAGGACGAAGGCTCAGGGCACTATCTCTTATTTTACGACGGCTAACAGCTCCTGCTGAGCCTTCCACCCGGCTTCAGCACTTGGATCTTCTAATTCCTTTAAAGCCTGCAAAATCGCTTTTTTCTCTCCTGTTTCTGACGCTTTTGTTTCACCAAGCGACTTTTCTATTTTCTCTACACTCGCTTTTGTAATGTCTTCGCCGAGAATCGCCTTTGCTGCAAGCTCCGCTGTTTCCTTAAAAGAATCTGTCATATCTGACTCTATTGATAAGGAAAGCTCCTTGCCTCCCCAGGCTTCAAAATCACTGTCGATTAAAACCTGTCCTAACTGCTGTGAGACATCCTTTTCACTTGCTAAGCCTGCAATAACATACGTATACCCGTCATCCTTTGACAGTGACACGGCGGAATATCCTTTTTCGGTCAATTGTTCTGTTAACGTTTCGGCACCCTTTTCATTTGAAAATTTTCCGGCTTGTACAGCGTATGTTTTATATGTACCTTCAGTTTGCGCCGCTTGTTTTTCTGTGCCTGAAGTTTGTTTATCAGTTGAAGTATCCCCTGCTTTTGCCGTTTGGCTGCCTAGAGAATCCTCTAAAGAGGCCGGTGCTGACGCTTCTTTATTCCCCGATATGCTTAACGCGAATAGCCCTAATCCAGTGCCAATGACAGCCGCGAAGGCAATCGTCGCAGCCACTCTTTTTACTGGTTTGGCAGTCCCGGTCTTTCCTTTTGCATAAGACTTTGTTTTTTTCTTTTGATAAGGAGGAACAACTTTAGGGTCCTCTTTAAACACCTTGTCTTCCTCTGAATCCCAATTGAATTCATCTTCATCAGGATGTTCCTGGGATGCCGCAACCTCTTGTTCTGCCTGTCTTTTTTCCTCCCAATTTGAAAATGTCATGCTTTTATCCGCCTCTGTCTCAGGCGTCTCTTGTTCGTAAACCGTCTCTTCTTTTCCATTAATCGTCACCTTGAGGGCTTTTTCTGCGGCTTTACTGTTTTTTTTATTCTTTCTTTTTTTCAATTCCGCTTCCTCCCTTCATTTGCTTGACCGTTCTTGTCGGCTTTTCATGCTACACACTTTAGCACAGGCAAAGAAAAAAAGAACAAGACTTTTGTCGCCTTGTCCAAAAAACGTTCGTCAAATTTTTCAGCAGTCAGCCCAATGCCATTTTGATATAAAAAGAAATGATAGAGTCACCGTATAAATAGGCTAAAATGCTCCCTGCGGCTATAGCGGGGGCAAAGGGAAGCGGCTGCCTTTTAGCGAGTCTACCAGTCAGAACGGCTGCCGCTCCATATAATGCACCTATCAAAACAGAAAAGAAAAAGGCAGCTGCCAGCATTTTCACACCAAGCACAAAGCCAATCACCGCAAATAATTTAATATCTCCTCCCCCTACTCCCCCATGGGTGATTGCGGCAATTACAGCCAGAAATAGAAATCCGGCTGCCGCACCTAACAGGCCTGCATACCAGGAATCAAGCGGAGAAATCAATCTCGCGGCCGCCAAAAAGGGAAGAAAGAAAATCAATATACGATTTGGAATCAGCATAAAATGAATATCTGTCACTGCAACAATAATGAGAAGAGAGATAAACACCACAGCGGGAAACAGTTCCAGCGACGTGCCAAAGCGTATTCCTGCGGCGGCAAATAAACACGCTGTCACAAGCTCTGCTGCGGGATACATAAAAGAAATCCTATGCCCGCAGCTTTTACATTTACCTTTTTGAAATAGGAATGACAGGATGGGAATTAATTCTGCAGGAGTTAATGTCCGCCGGCAAAACGGGCATGATGAACGGGGCGCAATAATAGATAGATGTAAGGGGATACGGCACCCGGCCGTATAGTAAAAAGAACCAAGGATAAGTCCGAAGATAAAAAGAATGGATAGCATAGACAACACACCTTTACTCATTGAGTTCTGGTATGGATTGTAGCAAAAGGGACATCCTGAGCTCCAATTGGGAATATTCAATTTTACACATAAAAAAAAACGGCAGAATCTTTTTTTTGATTCTGCCGGAGCCGGATGCTTTTATTTCAACCTTTTTCGAATGTCAGAAATAAAGTAAAGAGATCCGGTAATCAGCACAATTTCATTTGAGCCCTTTTTGCTTTCTATGAATTTGATCACATCGTCTGGATCTTCACTCCAGCTTTTATTGCTGATTTCACTTGCATCATAGAGATCTTTTGCAAGAGAAGCACGCGGGAAATCAAAAGAAGCAAAATGAATCGCATGAGCAATGGTTTCCAGTCTTTTAATCATGTTCTGATACGGTTTGTCCTTTAACGCGCTAAACACCACAGAAATGCGTGAATTGGCGAAACGCTGCTTCATCGTTTCCGCCAGCTTTTCAACACCTTCTTCGTTATGCGCACCGTCTAAATATACCGGAGGATGCTCCTGAACAAGCTCTAACCGTCCCGGCCAAGCAGCCTTCACAAGCCCGCTCCTTAACGCTTCGTCACTGATATGGGCGATATTCTCCTTATTGAGCCACTCCGCAGCCAAAATGGACAAAGCAGCATTTTGTCTTTGATGGGTGCCAATCAGAGATGTCCGAATATCTTCATAGCATTTCTCTTCCGTTTTGAATGAAAACTGTTCTCCTGCAGGCAGAGCCTCTTCATTGAAAATAACACATGCATCATGCAATGACTGGAACGGCGCAGCATGCCGTTCGGCTTCGTGGCGGATGACCTGTAACGCTTCCGGCTGGGTAACTGCTGTAACGATTGGAATACCTTCTTTAATAATACCGGCCTTTTCTCCTGCAATTTCTTCAATGGTGTTTCCCAAAATGTTCATATGATCGTGTCCGATGCTTGTAATCACAGTTAAGAGCGGTTCAACCACATTAGTAGAATCGAATCTACCGCCCAGACCTGTTTCAAAAATAACAAAATCGACCTTATGAAACTCTGCAAAATATAAAAATGCACAAGCTGTCATAATTTCAAATTCTGTCGGCTGTCCGTATTCCGTTTGATCAAGGGCTTCAACGTGCGGTTTCATTTGATTGACGAGTGCTGTCCATTCCTCATCAGAAATCGGTATCCCGTTTACGCTGATCCGTTCATTAAACGTAATAATATAAGGCGATGTAAATGTTCCAACCGTATATCCGGCTTCCTGCAGCATAGAACGGATAAAAGCGACAGTTGATCCTTTACCGTTTGTTCCTGCGACGTGGAACGCTCGGATTTTTTTTTCAGGATGTCCTAACCGCGCCATCAGCTGTTTCATTCGACCAAGTCCGGGCTTCACCCCGAATTTCAGCCTCCCGTGAATCCAGCTGCGCGCATCTTGATATGCAGTAAACAATGATAATCCCCTCTTTTATAAGACAAGGCGGTTTCTCTAGAAACCGCCCCGGCTTTTCATTAACCCTTCAGCTCAGCCATTCGTTTTTGAACAGCGTCACGCTTCGCCACATAATCTTTTTCTTTTTCACGTTCTTCATCAATTACGTGTGCAGGCGCTTTTTTCATAAATCCTTCATTTCCAAGTTTCTTTTGGACACGCTCAACTTCTTTTGTCAGTTTATCAAATTCTTTTTGCAGACGGGCAATTTCTTCATCAATATTGATTAAGCCTTCAAGCGGAAGAATAACCTCTGCTCCTGAGACAACGGCCGTCATCGCCTTATCAACAGCCTCAATATCGGTGCCGATTTTAAGCACGCTCGGATTCGTAAAGCGTTCAACATATGAACGGTTCGCTTCGAGGCGGGACGCTATTTCGTCTGTGCTTGTTTTAATGTACAGTTCAACCTGCTTGCTCATTGGCGTATTGACTTCACTGCGGATATTGCGCACAGAACGGATCAGCTCAACAAGAAGCTTCATGTCAGCTGCCGCTTCAGTATCGGTATGCTCCGGCACTACTGCAGGCCATTGACTTACTGTAATCGATTCCCCTTGGTGAGGAAGGTGCTGCCAAATTTCCTCCGTTAAGAATGGCATAAACGGATGGAGCAGACGCATCGTTTGATCAAGTACGTAAGCAAGGATGGAACGGGTAGTTTTCTTAGCCGCTTCGTCTTCTCCATAAAGCGGAAGCTTCGCCATTTCAATATACCAATCACAGAAATCATCCCAAATAAAGTTATATAAATGGCGTCCTACTTCACCAAATTCATATCGGTCAGCAAGCTGGGTCACGTGCTCGATCGTTTCATTTAATCGCGTTAAAATCCACTTGTCAGCGACTGACTTTTCACCTGACAGATCAAGCTCATCGTACGTCATGCCATCCATATTCATTAATGCAAAACGGGAGGCGTTCCAAATTTTATTGGCAAAATTCCAGGTCGATTCCACTTTTTCATAGCTGAAGCGCAGATCCTGGCCAGGAGAGCTTCCAGTCGCAAGGAAATAACGCAGAGAATCGGCTCCGTACTTGTCAATCACATCCATCGGGTCGACACCGTTGCCAAGAGATTTACTCATTTTCCGGCCTTGCTCGTCACGGATTAAGCCGTGGATTAAAACATCTTTGAACGGGCGCTCGCCTGTAAATTCAATGCCTTGGAAAATCATGCGTGATACCCAGAAGAAAATGATATCGTACCCTGTCACGAGAACATCTGTCGGATAGTAGCGTTTAAAGTCTTCAGCCGTTACATCAGGCCAGCCCATTGTGGAGAAAGGCCATAGCGCAGAACTGAACCATGTATCCAGTACGTCTGTATCCTGTTCCCAATTTTCGCTGTCTTCCGGCGCTTCAAGTCCGACATATAGCTCGCCTGTTTCTTTATGATACCAGGCAGGAATACGATGGCCCCACCACAATTGACGGGAGATACACCAGTCGCGGATATTTTCCATCCAGTGTAAATACGTTTTTTCGAAACGGTCAGGCACAAAGTTGACCTTTTCTTCTTTTTTTTGCAGCTCAATCGCTGCATCAGCAAGCGGCTGCATGCGCACAAACCATTGTGTAGAAAGATAAGGCTCCACAACAGCCCCGCTTCGTTCACTATGGCCGACAGAGTGCATATGATCCTCGATCTTGAAGAGAACTCCCGCCTCCTGTAAATCTTTCACGAGCTTTTTGCGGCATTCAAAACGATCCATACCTTGATATTGGAGCGCATTTTCATTCATCGTGCCATCTTCATTCATGACAAGGATGCGTTCTAAATTGTGGCGGTTGCCAAGCTCGAAGTCGTTCGGATCATGAGCAGGCGTAATTTTCACGGCACCTGAACCAAATTCCATATCAACATAGTCATCACCGACAATCGGAATTTCACGATTTACAATCGGCAGGATCACCGTTTTTCCGATAAGGTGTTTATAGCGCTCGTCTTCAGGGTGAACGGCAACAGCTGTATCACCGAGCATTGTTTCAGGACGTGTCGTCGCAATTTCAATTGAGCCTGAACCGTCAGCAAGCGGATAGCTCATATGATAGAATGCGCCTTGAACATCCTTGTAAATCACCTCAATGTCGGATAGGGCTGTTTTTGTCGCTGGGTCCCAGTTAATAATATATTCGCCTCTGTAGATCAGGCCTTTTTCATAAAGCTTAACGAATACTTCCCTTACCGCTTTGCTCAAGCCTTCATCCAGCGTAAAACGTTCACGGGAATAATCTAGGCCAAGACCTAATTTCGCCCACTGGCTGCGAATAAAGTCAGCATATTCTTCCTTCCACTTCCACGTTTCTTCGAGGAATTTTTCACGGCCTAAATCGTAGCGGGATTTGCCTTCTTCACGAAGTTTCGCCTCCACTTTAGCCTGTGTCGCGATGCCGGCGTGGTCCATGCCAGGAAGCCACAGCACATCATAGCCCTGCATGCGTTTCATTCTTGTTACAATGTCTTGCAGCGTTGTGTCCCATGCGTGGCCAAGGTGAAGTCTCCCTGTTACGTTTGGCGGCGGGATGACAACAGAGTATGGCTCTTTTGTCTGGTCACTGCCCGCTTCAAAAAATTTGCCTTTTAGCCAAAAATCATATCGGTCTTTTTCAACCGCTGCCGGATCATATTTCGTCGGCATTGTTTGTTCATTCGTTTCCATCATAACCCTCCAGCATGTTTAAAAATGGCTGAGAACGAAAAAAGAGCTCTTCATCCCTGTAAAAGGACGAAAAGCTCTTTCGCGGTACCACCTTTTTTCATGAACTCAATCAGTTCATGCACTTATAACGGATAACGGGTGTTTCCCGAATTTCTCTACTCTTCTTTCAAGAAATTATGCTCCCGGGCGACCTTCCAATCAGACAACATAAGAAGCCTTTCAGCAAACGGCTTCTCTCTCTGCATGCGCCTTTTTTGTACTCTTCCCGTTCTAAGCAGGTGTATTTATCAGCTCATTGTATACATTATTTATGTTCTTTATTATAGTAAAAGTGTTTTTGATTCGTCAATCATCTTTTCCAAAAACACCGCTTTCTATACAGATGGGCAGGCACCTATTGCCCAAGTTTACATATGATGCTTGTAAATGCGTAGAGGAGGATGCACCGTGAAGAAACGTTTCAGCTCTTATTCGCTGCCGCCATGGGTAAGGCAAATTCGGCTTGTATCCGCACAAGTGATTATTCCCATTACGATTTTTCAAGGAATCAGAACCATTTTCTTTCCGACAACCTTTGATGTTTTGCTGCTCGCAATCCTAATCTTTTTAGCTTGCGCCCTTCATTTAGAATGGATATAAACAAACAAGTCCGCGCCATTAAGACGTGGACTCGTTTTCAGCCTGAAATTTTTTCTCTTGTTCAATCTGATGAATTTTCATCACAAACGGCTCTATGTTTTTCATTTGCCAATAAGCCTTTAATAATTGTGTACATTCCTCTTTTTCATGCTGTCTTTTCCCAGTTTGATAACCGTTCAGCACCTTGTACATGGCTGCCGGATATGCCATATAGCTGAGAAAAAGGCTGACTTCCGCTTCACGCAAAGGGAATGATTTCGTATATCCATAAAACCATTCGACGCATTCCGGACAAGCTTTCGGAAAGCCTCTGAACATTTTTGTATAAAAGCCGAGCAGGTCGTTTTGCGGCGGACCGACAGATGCTCTTTCGAAGTTTGTAAAATATCCGGTCCCGGCATCATTATACAGAAAATGGTGTATAGACAGGCTGCCGTGGTTCATTACAACCCTTGAAACGTCCTTTTCCTTTGCGGACTCATACCAGTCCTCCAGCCGTTCCAGCGCAAAGTTCACCGCGGAAATGGTTTCAGAAAAATAGGTTATGGCCTGGAGTTCAAAGGGAGAAAGGTACCATTCCTTCTCCGCTCTATCCACAAACTGCTCATAGAAAATTTTATCTTGTTCCCACTTTTTTTTCGTTTGCCCGTAATAACGTTCAATCTCATCACGTCTAACCTTTAGTTCCTGCGCGGTTCTCTCGTGAAGACGGGCTGTTTCTCTAAATAAATAAGCATGTTTTTGATCCCGTTCTTCCTCTTGGTCAAATTGGAGCCAAGGCATTAAATAGTAGATATCTCCGTATTGTATGCCTGCTGAGAAAAACTCACCGCTATTTGTTCTGTAAACGGGAACGAATGAACGAAAGCCTTTTTCCTCAATCGCCACCATATGATCTGTAAAATGCTTGCCGCGACCTTCTTTCAATTTTTTCAGGGCAAATATGCCGTAGTCTGTATACACTTTCCAAACAAGAGGACTGACAGGCTCAATAAATTGAGCAGTCAGTCCGTATTCCTGAAGAACCGATTGGGTATCTTCCATTTCATTCACCACATTTTCCGATCACTTACGGTTTACGCATGGCTATTTTTATATTGAGGAATATAGAGAATCTGTCCTGCTTTTAATTCATCATCCAAGGCTAAAGAATTCATCCTGATCAGCTGCTGGGATGTAATTTCATACCGTTCGCATAAACGCTCGATCGTATCTTCCTGCTGCACAATACAAATTTTCATTCTCGAAAACTCATCCGCTTCTTTTGTAAAGAGTTTTGTTAAATAAAGAGAATTATCACTTTCCTTTGTTTGAGGTTCCTTCGTTTCAGCAGCAGGAGCAACCCTAGGAACAGCATCCGTTTCCTTCCTTTCAGTCTCAGAAGATTCAGGCAGCTGGAAGGATTGAAAAGGTGTTTCTTCCTTAGGCTCTTCAGCTGATGGTGTTTTTCTCACTTCAATTTCGAAGCTCTCTTCCTCTTGTTCTTCCTCCTCCAGCAGCTTAGGCGCTGAATAAAAAGAATCCTCCTCTTCTTGTTCAGGCAGGAAGGTACGGTATGCCGGTTCAGGCAATTCTTCTTGAGATGCCTCCTCCGAGCTTGTTTTTTGATTGAAATGGAAATGTAAATCGGCATTGTCATTCTCCATATATACAGCTGAAGCTGTTTCTCTGCTATCTTCTATGGAGAGAGCGGCCTCTGATACACTCTCCAAAGCTTCATCCGGTTCCGCCTCTTCTTGGCAAAGCGCAGGATCAGCCTGATCCGATTGAGCTGCTTCTTCATTTTGAGCCTCTTGGCGCAGCGCATATTCATGATTAGGAGACACTGTTGTTTCCTCTTTTTCCTTTGCAATCACAGTCTCTGAATGAAGCTCAGCTTCCAAAGCAGGCGATTCTTCTGCTCCAACGTGTTCACGAAGCTCAGTCTCCGCTGGAGAGTCTGCTTCTTCACGAACATCCGCTATTGCAGCTGCCGGCTCTGCCGTTTCTTTTTTTGCTTTAACGATCTCTTGAATCTCTATTTCTGAAGGATCAGGTTCTGGCTCAGATTCTTCTGTTTCCGATTCAGCACGAACCTCCGTTTCCGGCACAGCAAGCTCTTCTGACTCTTCTTCCTCTTTCACATCTTCTCTGGCCTCTGGTTCTGAAGCAACCGATTCAGGCGGCTCAGATTCTGCTTTTTCTGTCTCCAGTTCTTCACGGAGCCCCGCTTTCGAGATAAAAAGTTCTGGCGGTTCGGCTGGCGGTTCATGCTGAAGAACTGCTTCCTCTGCCGATGATGCACCCGGTTCTTCTACTACACTATGTGCCGGCGGCTCTGAAAGCTCTTCCTCCCTGAATGCCGCAGGAGCTTCATATAAAGGTATCTCCGGCTCTTTGTCTTGCGTATCGTCCAAAAGCCCTTCGATCGCTAAATCAGCTTGAATTGTTAAAATGCGCGAATCCGTCAATTGATAGTCAAATGCGTCAATAAAGACGAAGACATCCTGTAAATGGCTCACTTTATTTTTCGGAATGGTAATATCCACAGGAAAACAGTGAGTCAGTTCCGCACTTCCATCCTCTCTCTTTCTGACTTGTTCAACAAACCGCTTATCTGTATAAATCTCTTCGGTATGTTTGTTTTGATCTATGTTGTACTCACCTGTAAGTTCAAGCGATCCTATGATTGATACATAATCATTTACTTCCTGAACCCTAATATCAGGATCTAATGAAATAGAAAGCAGTTCAGAAACTTCCTGTCCTTTTTGGAAACAGATCGATTCTTCTACAGAAAATTGCAATCGATGATTTTGCGGCAAGTTCATATCCTCCTTTCATCTAATCCTTAAAATTAGATGTCACTAAAGGTGTATGTATGAACTGGAGAAAATATGAGTGGGAGAGCACGAAAAAACCGGCACAAGGAGTCCTTGATACCGGTTTTCACTCTTATCTGCGGCTGATCTCAGCAAATACTTTCTCAGCTGCCTGGATTGTGTTTTCAATATCTTCATCAGTATGGGCCGTTGAGAGGAAAAGACCTTCGAATTGTGATGGCGGAAGGAATACCCCTTCATTTGCCATCCCTTTATAATAGCTTGCGAACAGCTTCAAATCAGATGATTTCGCTGTTTCATAATTGATGACTGGTTCGTTTGTAAAGAAGAAACCGATCATCGAACCTGCACGGTTAAAGGTATGCGGAATGCCATGAGCCCCGGCGGCTTTTGAAATTCCTTCTTCCAGTCTGTCGCCTTTTTTGATGAAATTCTTGTAGGATTCAGGTGTCAGCTGTTTCAATGTCTCTAAGCCAGCCGTCATCGCAAGCGGGTTGCCTGACAATGTACCAGCTTGATAGATCGGACCGCTTGGAGCGATCTGCTCCATGATTTCTGCCTTTCCGCCATAAGCGCCGACAGGAAGTCCGCCCCCGATTACTTTTCCTAAACAAGTCAGATCAGGCGTTACGCCGAAGTAGCCTTGAGCGCAGTTATAATCGACCCGGAAGCCAGTCATCACTTCATCAAAAATCAGCAGGGAGCCGTACTGCTCAGTGATATCACGCAGACCCTGAAGGAAACCTTCTTGCGGCGGAACAACACCCATATTTCCGGCAACTGGCTCTACAATGACTCCCGCAATGTCTTCACCGAATTGCTGGAAAGCAAGCTTTACACTTTCTAAATCATTGTACGGAACGGTGATGGTGTTTTTCGCAATGCCTTCAGGCACCCCCGGGCTGTCAGGCAGACCGAGAGTGGCAACACCTGAACCAGCTTTAATCAAGAGAGAATCGCCGTGTCCGTGGTAGCAGCCCTCAAATTTTAAAATCTTGTTGCGGCCCGTATAGCCCCTTGCCAAACGGAGGGCACTCATTGTAGCCTCTGTTCCGGAGCTTACCATTCGTACAATTTCTACAGATGGCACACGATCAATGACGAGCTTAGCCAGTTCATTTTCTACTTCAGTCGGAGCACCAAAGCTTGTCCCGTATTCAGCCACTTTTTTGAGGCTTTCTACGACGCGGTCATTTGTATGCCCTAAAATTAAAGGCCCCCATGACAAGACGTAGTCAATATATTCATTCCCGTCAATATCAAAGATTTTCGAGCCTTTTCCGCGCTCCATAAAAATCGGGTCCATGTCTACCGATTTAAATGCGCGAACGGGACTGTTCACACCGCCCGGCATGAGTTTTTGCGCTTCTTTAAAAGCCGTTTTTGATTTTTCATAGCTTCTCATCTGCCTCAACTCCTGTCAACTGAATAAAATTACTCCGCAAGCCATTTCGCTGCGTCTTTCGCATGATACGTAATAATCAGGTCGGCACCCGCGCGCTTCATGCTTGTCAAAATTTCCAACACAATTTCTTTTTCTTTGATCCAGCCGTTCTGCGCTGCAGCCTTCACCATTGAATACTCTCCGCTTACATTATAAGCGACGAGCGGCAAAGTAAACTCATTTTTTACGTCACGCATGATATCCATATAAGAAAGCGAAGGTTTGACAATCAAAAAGTCCGCGCCTTCCTCAACATCTGATTGTGCTTCGCGGAGTGCCTCCATACGGTTGGCAGGGTCCATCTGATATGTTTTGCGGTCTCCGAATTGCGGTGTGCTGTTTGCTGCATCACGGAACGGACCGTAAAACTCACTTGAATATTTAACAGCGTAAGACATGATGGGAATATTGACGAATCCTTCTTTATCAAGTGCTTCTCTGATCACTGTAACAAATCCGTCCATCATGTTTGATGGCGCAATGATATCCGCACCTGCTTTCGCTTGGCTGACAGCTGTCTGCGCCAAAAGCTCCAGCGATTCATCATTGAGAATGACTCCGTCTTTGACAAGTCCGCAATGGCCGTGGTCTGTATATTCGCACAGGCACGTGTCAGCGACAACAACCATTTCAGGGAAGTGTTCTTTAATTTCTGTGATGGCTTTTTGGACAATTCCGTGATCATGGTACGCTTGTGTTCCGCAATCATCTTTTTCTTCCGGGATGCCGAACACGATAACAGATTGAATGCCCAGTTTGACCAGCTCCGCTACTTCATCCTTCAATAAATCTAATGATACATGGTGAACATCAGGCATTGACGGAACAGCTTTTTTGCCTTCCAGCCCTTCAACGACAAAAATCGGATATATAAAATCTGATGGATGCAAACGTGTTTCCTTTACCATTTCTCTCATTGCTTTTGATGTCCGCAGGCGGCGGTGTCTATTAAATGATTGACTCATATTCTCTCTTCCTCTCTTGACATGCTGCACATTAACTCAAGCATGCCATCTATTGTAAATGTATCAGGCGTATGCGATGTGATGCCGTACGTCAGAAGGGCATCATTTGTTAAAGGCCCAATGCTGATACAGGCCGTCCCATTCGCCTTCCACTTTTTTAATTCTTCTCCCAAGACATGCATAAACGTATGTACGGTTGATGAACTCGTAAATGTTACATAGTCAAAGGAATATTGACCCGCAGCGTCTTTCAATGCCTCAATGCCTTCTTCATCCGGAATCGTTTCGTAGAGAACCCATTCCTTTACTTCAAAACCGAGCGGGACAAGCTCTTGTTTTATCACATCACGTGACAAATTCCCTTTCATCACGGTAATGGTCTCCCCCGGTTCAGCATGCTGCTTAAGAGCGTCAGCCAATTGTTCAGCAATATACTCCTGTGGCATCACATCAACCGATACGTTATGCATTTTTAAACGGCGCGCGGTTTTTTCACCGACGGCTGCAATTTTTTTATGCGCAGGGAGAATAAGCTGATTTTCCTTCAGATAAGAAAAAAAGAAGTCTGCCCCGTTCACACTTGTAAAAACAAGCCAGCCTGGCGCGGCAAGATCCTCTCTTACCTGTTCCGCAACATCATTCGGCAAAGCGCGGCGAAACGTAATCAAAGAGGTTAAAACCGCTTTACCGCCAAGCGCCTCCACTTTTTGCTGAAATGATGCTGCCTGTGCCTTATTCCGGGTGACAAGCACTGTTTTTCCTTTCAACGGAAAATCATTTTCCATCCTCGTCAAGCTCCCGTTTTACACGATCAATTAAATCTTTTGCTCCTTTGTCAGCCATAAGAGCGGCACAGCGCTTTCCTACTTCCTCCGGATCGTTTCCGGTGACGGTTTCTTTAAAAATGATTTTGCCGTCAGGTGAAGCGACAAGACCTGTCATTTCAATTTCATCCTGTCCATTTAACACGGAGTAGCCCGCGATCGGAACCTGGCAGCCGCCCTCCATCGCGTTTAAAAAAGCACGTTCCGCTAAGACAGTCCGTTTTGTATATTCATCTGTAAACTGAGAAAACAACGCCAACAGCTCTTCATCCGATTCTCGGCACTCAATCGCCAGGGCTCCCTGCCCCACAGCAGGCAAACAGCGCTCAGGCTCAAGGAATTCGGTTACGACATCTTGCTTCCAACCCATTCTGGAAAGGCCGGCAGCCGCTAAAATAATTGCGTCATAATCCTCTGTTTCCAGCTTTTGAAGTCTTGTATCTATATTACCTCTAATCCATTTAATTGTAAGGTCAGGGCGCTCAATCAAAAGCTGCGCGCTTCTTCTTAAACTGCTTGTGCCAATGACAGCACCTTTCTTCATTTCTGAAAGCTTTACGCGATTCTTTGAAATAAGGGCATCACGCGGGTCCTCCCGTTCAGGAATACAGCCGATCACAAGGCCTTCAGGCAAAACAGCAGGCATGTCCTTCATGCTGTGCACTGCCATATCAATCTCTTCGTTTAAAAGCGCCTGTTCAATTTCTTTGACAAAAAGCCCTTTTCCACCCACTTTTGAGAGTGTAACATCGACAATCCGGTCGCCCTTTGTCACGATCTCTTTAATTTCAAAAGCAAACGAAGGATTGATTTCCTTCAGTTTTTGAATAACCCATTTTGTTTGAGTCATAGCGAGTTTGCTCCGTCTGGAACCTACTTTAATCGTTCTCATCATTTCTTTCCTCCCGAATCTGCTTGGGACATCGTTTAACTGAACCAATGGAATTGCGACAGGCTTCCAAGCAGGAAATAATTGATCATCAGCACCAGAAAACAAGCCGTATTCCACAGTGCAGCGACCTTTCCTTGCAGCTCCTTAATCAGCCTGATATAAAGATAATAGCTGTACAGCAGCAGGACGACAAACGAACCAAGCACTTTGGCGTCAAACCAATACAGCGTTTCTAGTGAGACATACGCCCAAATGACGCCGAGAATCAAACTCAGCAGCAGCATCGGAACCCCAATGACATTTAAAACATACGCCATATAATCAAGCTTAGATAAATCTTCTATTCTCAACAGCCATTTTCCCCACTTTTTCTTTTTCAGCAGATGATATTGAAACATATATAGCACAGAAAAAACGAAAGAAAGGGAAAAAGCGCCGTATGAAAGAATCGCCATTGTAATATGAATCACCAAAAGCTCGGATACAAGCTGCCCGGAAAAAGCAGCTGACTGCTGCTCTGTCGGTGAAAATGTGTGAATGGCGATCATAGAAAATCCTATAACATTTGTAAAAAACACGATAAAGTCAACACGTAAAAGCTTTGTCAGTACAAGTGACAGCGTGACAAGCACCCAGGCATAAAAATAAAGTGCCTCTGTCACATTTAATACCGGAAACCGCCCCGTCACCCACATAAAATAGGCCAAATACACGGTTTGCAGAGTCCAGACAATAGAAAGCAACCAGAAGGCCATTTTTCCAGCCTTCCGGTTGTGTTGAAGAAAATCTATAAAATAAAAGAGTACACTTAACGCGTAAATGACGATTGTCCCCTCATTAAGTCTTGCCATTGCAGTATCAATCATTCAGCTTTCACTCACTTACAAGTGGGCTAAAGCCCGCTTTTGATTCAGCCTTCTTAAAAGAGTGGACCTTCTGGCTGCTTTCAACGGTTTTCATCATTTGACGGCCCGCAGCTTCTTCAATATCAAAAATCTGCATAAACAACGCGAGCTTTTCTTCAGAATCAGCATCTGCCGCAAGCTCTTTCACCTTTAAAATCGGATCACGAAGCATTTGGTTAATAATACTTTTGGTGTGTTTGTTCAACAGTTTTTTCTCTCTTGTGCTTAAGTGAGGCAGCTTACGCTCAATGCTGTCCATCGTTTCTGACTGGATGGCAAGCGCCTTTTCGCGCAATGCAGAAATAACAGGCACAACACCAAGTGTATTCATCCATTGTTTAAATTCCACAATGGTTTCTTCAATTAACAGTTCAACTTTTTCAGCTGTTTCTCTCCGCTCTTTCATGTTCGCTTCTACAATGCCTTCCAGATCGTCGATATCATAAAGAAAAACACCTTCAAGATCATTCAGCGCCGGATCAAGATCTCTAGGCACGGCAATGTCGACCATAAACAGCGGACGTCCCTTGCGAAGCTTATTCGCGTTTTCCATCATCTCTTTGGACACGACAAATTCACTTGCACCGGTTGAACTGATTAAAATATCAGCCTCCGCAAGCGCGCTTTCAAGCTGATTCAAGCTTCTCGCTTCACCTGAAAAACGGTCTGCAAGCTCCTTCGCTTTCAAGTATGTTCGGTTAATGACAGTGACCTTGCCGATTCCCTGTCCGTGCAGGTTTTCCGCAGCAAGCTCGCCCATTTTTCCCGCACCGAGAATCAATATGTGCTTGCTTGAAAGATTTCCGAAGATTTTTTTGGCAAGTTCAACTGCAGCATAGCTTACTGACACCGCATTTGAGCCAATGTCTGTTTCGGCGTGAGTCCGTTTGCCCACTGTAACTGCCTGCTTAAACAGCTCATTAAAAATAGTCCCGATCGTTTTTTCTTGCTGAGCTGTTTTAAAGCTGTCGCGTACCTGTCCGAGAATCTGCGTTTCGCCAATCACCATAGAATCAAGTCCGCAGGCTACACGGAATAAATGCTCAACAGCGGCATCGCTCTCATAAAACGTTAAGAACGGTGACAGCTCTTCTTTGCTTAATTGAAACCAATCAGCTAAAAACTTTTTTATATAATAACGGCCGGTATGAAGCTGGTCGACTACCGCATAAATTTCAGTGCGGTTGCAGGTTGAGACAATGATGTTTTCAAGAATGCTTTTCTCTTCTTTCAGCTGCACCATTGCTTCTGCCAGCTCATTCGGCTGAAAACTTACTTTTTCACGTATCTCAATAGGGGCGGATTTATAATCTACTCCCACAACAAGTATATGCATCGCTCTAATTACACCCCCAACACCCAATCTTAATTTATAATCATTCTAACATAGAACTCATTATTTATAATAATTATAACATAGTTTCTTTCACAAAATGTGAACAGATTTTAAAATTCTTATGCTATATTAGAAAAAGCTTCAGGGAAAAGAAGCATTCCTATTGACAATACCAAAAACAGCAGAAATTTACTACACATCAGCTCTAAAAAACAAGAAGGTGATATGCATGAAACAAAAATCAATTTTATTCCCTTGTCTGCTGCTTGCCGCTTCTGTATATGCATGGCTAGAAAGCGGCCAAGCCGAACTGTTTTCAGGGCAGGATCAATGGCCTGTTCTCCTCATGCTGTTAGGCGCAGCCTTTGTATATCAAGGAAAAAAAGAAGCCGTCACACCCCATTTTTTTATCGGTTTGCTTCTCTTCGGGATCGGTTTACACTTTTTTGCCAAGCCGAAATGGGTATGGTGGCCGGATGATTTTGAAATGCTCCTCTTTATGATCGGCTTCTCACTTCTCGTTTCAACCGTTCAAAAAAAAGAATATGTATATGAAGCTGTGTCGATGATTTGTTTTTCCCTGTTTTTGTACTTTTTCAAACAAATTATGGCATGGCTTGAGTCTGCGCATATTCCAACAGCGCTTCTGAAGGAGTATTGGCCGTTTGTCTTTATTGGAATCAGTTTATTGTTATTATTGATAAAACGAAAAAAATCTATACGATAAATAAAACCGGTAGAGGATCCTCTACCGGTTTATCATTTTTTTGATCGCTCCCCAAGCTTCGTCTTTTCCCTTTTTCGTTTCTGAAGAAAAGAGGATCAGCTCGTCTTCCGGATCAATATTTAATGTTTGTCGGACAACCTTCGCGTGTTTGTCCCATTTACCTTTCGGGATCTTATCCGCCTTTGTAGCGATAACAATAACAGGAATGCCGTAATACTTTAAAAATTCATACATCTGTACATCATCATTAGATGGCGCATGCCGCAAATCAACGATCTGCACCACAGCTTTTAATTCCTCGCGTGTCGTGATATAGGTTTCAATCATTCTGCCCCATGCTTCACGCTCAGACTTTGACACTTTGGCAAAACCGTAGCCCGGCACATCCACAAAATGCAGCTCATCATTGATAATGTAGAAATTAAGCGTTTGTGTTTTTCCCGGCTTTGATGACGTTCTCGCAAGATTTTTGCGATTGATTAATGAATTGATAAAAGACGATTTTCCTACGTTCGATCTTCCGGCCAATGCGATTTCCGGAAGCCCCCCTTCAGGGTACTGTTCCGGTTTTACTGCACTGATCACGATTTCTGACTTTGTGACTTTCATTTCTTCTCTCCTACTAAGGCATGTTCCAAAACCTCGTCTAAGTGGGACGCCAATATAAATGTCAGCCCCTCCCTGACGCTTTCCGGAATATCCTCTATATCTTTTTCATTATCTTTAGGCGCAATAATGGTCGTTAATCCCGCTCTATGTGCGCCAAGCGCTTTTTCCTTTAAGCCGCCGATCGGCAGCACGCGCCCGCGAAGCGTGATTTCCCCAGTCATGCCGACTTCACGCGAAACCGCCCGTCCCGTTAAAGCAGAAACAAGCGCTGTTGCCATCGTAATACCGGCTGACGGACCATCTTTTGGCACCGCACCCTCTGGTACATGTATATGAATATCATACTTCTCATGAAAGTCAGGTTCAATGCCAAGTTCTTCTGTTTTGGATCGCACATAGCTGAATGCAGCCTGAGCAGACTCTCTCATAACATCTCCGAGCTTTCCTGTCAGGATTAATTTCCCTTTTCCCGGTGAAAGCGATACTTCAATCGAAAGCGTATCTCCGCCAACGGTTGTATACGCAAGCCCTGTCACTACACCAACTTGATCCTCTGTTTCAGCTTGTCCATATCTGAAAATGCGTTTTCCGATAAAATCTTGAAGGTTCTTCTCAGTAACCGTAATTCGTTTTCGCTCTTCAGCAACAATGGCTTTTGCAGCTTTACGGCAAATTGCGGCAAGCTGGCGTTCAAGGCTTCTTACACCCGCTTCTCTCGTATAGTAACGAATAATATCAAGAATCGCCTGATCACGCAGCTGAAGATTGCTTTTCTTCAGCCCGTGTTCTTTGATTTGCTTTGGAAGCAAGTGATCCTTTACAATTTCAAGTTTTTCTATTTCTGTGTAGCCTGCGATATTAATAATTTCCATTCTGTCTCTGAGCGGGCCCGGGATTGTGGCCAAATTGTTCGCCGTTGCGATAAACAGCACTTTGGATAAATCAAAGGTTTCTTCAATATAGTGATCACTGAAGCTGCTGTTTTGCTCTGGATCAAGCACTTCAAGCATAGCGGATGATGGGTCTCCTCTAAAATCAGATGACATTTTGTCAATTTCGTCTAATAAGAAGACCGGATTCAGCTTGCCCGCTTTTTTCATCCCTTGAATAATACGTCCAGGCATTGCTCCGACATAGGTCCGTCTGTGTCCGCGTATCTCTGATTCATCCCGAACTCCTCCGAGTGAGATTCTGACGAATTTGCGTCCCAAGCTTTTTGCAATTGATTTGGCTAAAGACGTTTTTCCGACACCTGGAGGTCCTGCCAAACAGAGAATCGGGCCTTTCAGGGATTTTGTCAGCTTCTGGACAGCCAAATATTCTAAAATACGTTCTTTTACTTTTTCAAGCCCGTGGTGCTCTTCGTCCAAGAGACGTCCTGCTTCTTTCAAATCAAGCTTATCATCTGTTTCATCCGTCCACGGAAGAGCAACCAGCCAGTCGATATAGTTGCGGATCACAGAGCTTTCCGCAGAACTTGACGGAATTTTTTCATATCTGTTCAATTCTTTAAGCGCTGTTTCTTTCACATGATCAGGCATGCCTGCTTCTTCGATTTTTTCCGTCAGCGTCTGAACTTCGCCAGTTTTGCCTTCTTTATCGCCAAGCTCTTTTTGGATCGCCTTCATTTGTTCACGCAAGTAGTATTCCTTCTGCGTACGCTCCATCGAACGTTTGACGCGCTGGCCGATTTTTTTCTCAATCTCCAGCACTTCTTTTTCATTATTAATAAAATCAATGACCTTGTTCAGCCTGTCTTTGACATCAGCCGTTTCTAAAATATCCTGCTTATCCTTTAGTTTAAGGGGCAGATGAGAAGCAACGATGTCTGCCATTCTCCCCGGCTCTTCGATATCAGTAACCGCAGCGTACGTTTCGGCCGAGATTTTTTTAGAAATTTTTATGTACTGATCAAAGTGGTCTAGCAAAGTCCGCATCAATGCTTCGTCTTCTGTATCTTTTGAATCATCTTCATGAATAAGTTGAATGTCAACCGACGTGTAATCCTCGTGTTCATTGTATTTGACGATATGGGCGCGCTTGAGGCCCTCCACCAACACACGAATCGTACCGTTCGGAAGCTTCAGCATTTGCTTAATTTTTGTATAGGTGCCGACAGTGAAAATCTCGTCTTCACCAGGTTCGTCTATCGAAATATCCTGCTGAGTGGCTAAAAATATCATATGATCATGCATCATTGCCTGTTCAAGAGCCTGAACCGACTTGTCACGTCCTACATCTAAATGCAAAACCATCGTCGGGTACACTAATAAACCTCTTAAAGGGAGGAGCGGGATGCTGCGTTTTAATTCTTCTGCCATGTGACTGACACCTCCGTGACTTTAGTATGAACCATTATAATACAACTTTTTCATCCTTGTACAATAAACGGCATGGTTCCATTTTCTATAAAACAGTCTCCTCGTAGTATACCCTTTCTTTCTGATATGAAAAAGGAAAAGATGTCCTTCATGAAAAAAACCCTATTATCAAAATAGGGTTTAAACGGATTCTTTATTGATTTCGATATGAAACGGTTTTTGTTCCGTTGGCGGATTCACCAAAATTTCATCAAGCACTTCTTGGAACGTCTTCACTGCAATAATCTCGATCCCGTCAATCTGCTTTAAGATGGCCTGCTGATTTTCATATGGGATAATCACCTTTTTCGCACCGGACTGCTTGGCCGCTTTTATTTTCGGAATGACGCCTCCGATGGGTTTCACAAGACCGTTCAGGCTGATTTCGCCCGTCATCGCAACGGTATTGTCAATAGGAATTTTGTGTATCGCCGAGAAAATCCCCGCCGCCATCGCAATGCCTGCTGACGGCCCATCAATCGGAATCCCTCCTGGGAAATTGATGTGAATATCATAATCAGAAGGCTTCATTCCCATTGTCCGGAGCACGGTTAATACATTTTCAACCGAACCCTTCGCCATGCTTTTTCGCCTGATCGATTTTGATTGGCTGCCGATGCTTTCTTCTTCAGCTATTCCTGTGATGTTAATTGATCCTTTATCTTGAGCCGCGGTTACACTTACTTCGATTTCCAGAAGCGATCCGCTGTTAGGCCCATAGACTGCAAGCCCATTTACAATGCCAACCTGTGGTTCAACACCGATTTTTTGCTCGTGCTTTGGAGTAAGCTGACTGGAGTGAATGACCCATTCAATATCCTCAATCGTAATGTCCTTTCGATTCTCCGTTACAGCCATCCCCGCTGCGATTTGAATCATATTGACGGCTTCCCGCCCGTTCCGCGTGTAGCTGGTCAAAAGATCCAGTCCTTCTTCGGAGATATTTTTTTCAATTTTATCCGCTGCTGTTTTGGCAACCGTTTTCAGCTCGTCCTTTTCAAGCTCGCGGAAAAAAACCTCCAAACAGCGGGACCGGATAGCTGGCGGAATTTCGTTTGGCATTCTCGTGGTCGCGCCAATCAAGCGAAAATCAGCCGGCAGCCCATTTTGAAAAATATCATGAATATGATTCGGAATTTGTGTATTTTCCTCACTGTAATACGCACTGTCTAAAAAGACTTTTCTGTCCTCAAGCACCTTCAGCATTTTATTCATTTGAATAGGATGCAGCTCCCCTATTTCATCAATAAACAGCACACCGCCATGGGCATGGGTGACAGCTCCCTGCTTCGGCTGCGGAATCCCAGCCTGTCCCATCGCTCCGGCCCCTTGGTATATCGGGTCATGGACAGAGCCGATGAGCGGATCGGCAATTCCTCTTTCATCAAAACGGGCTGTTGTCGCATCGAGTTCCACAAAGACAGCCTGCTCTTTAAACGGTGATTGTTTATGTTTTTTTGCTTCTTCCAACACAAGCCGCGCAGCAGCCGTTTTCCCAACTCCCGGTGGCCCATAGACAATCACATGCTGAGGATTTGGCCCGCATAAAGCCGCCTTTAATGCTTTAATGCCGTCTTCCTGTCCGACGATATCTTTAAAGCTTTTGGGGCGGACCTTCTCAGATAATGGCTCGGACAAGCTGATAGCGCGCATTTTCCGAAGCTGCTCCATTTCCTTCTTTGATTCTTTATCTATCGTGACCTTTTGTGTCCTTTGATTTTTAAGCAAATTCCAAAAATACAAACCGATGATGATCCCAAAAAACAGCTGAATAAATAACGCGATCCCTGTCCAACTCATGGTGGTCCCTCCTGAAAAACAATTTATGTATCCAATTCATTCCTCTGATTGCTAGTATCTCCCATAGAAGACGGGAATAAACGTTTTTCCGGAAGAGTTGCATGCAAAAAAACCTCCTGAGTGTTACCACTCAGGAGGTTTGTGCTTATCTTTATGCAGATGTTTTATCTTGGCTTACCTCAGTGCCGTCTTTTAATAAGAGGCGAGGAGGCTCTCCGTGTGTCACAGTTGCCCCGGTGATTACACATTTTTCAATGTCATCACGAGAAGGCAGCTCAAACATCACATCAAGCATGATGCCTTCAATGATAGAACGGAGTCCGCGTGCTCCAGTCTTGCGTTCAATTGCTTTTTTAGCAATTTCAGAAAGCGCTTCTTCTTCAAACTCAAGCTCAACGTTGTCAAGCTCAAGCATTTTCTTGAATTGCTTAACAAGAGCGTTTTTCGGTTTTGTTAAGATCGCAACCAATGCTTCTTCGTCAAGCTTTTCAAGGCTTGCAATAACCGGAAGACGTCCGATAAATTCAGGAATTAACCCGAAACGGAGCAAATCTTCTGGAAGCACTTTTGAAAGAAGATCTTCTTTCTCAAGATCAGCAGCTTTATTGTCGGCACCGAATCCAATCACTTTTTGGCCTAAACGGCGTTTGATGATTTGTTCGATACCATCGAAAGCTCCGCCGCAAATGAACAAAATATTTGTTGTGTCAATTTGAATGAATTCTTGATGAGGATGCTTACGTCCACCTTGAGGCGGTACGCTTGCCACTGTACCCTCAAGAATTTTAAGCAATGCCTGCTGTACACCCTCACCTGACACATCACGTGTGATAGACGGGTTTTCAGATTTTCTAGCCACTTTATCGATTTCATCAATATAGATAATGCCTTTTTCGGCTTTTTCCACATCATAATCAGCAGCTTGGATGAGCTTCAAGAGAATATTCTCTACATCTTCACCCACGTATCCAGCTTCAGTCAAAGATGTAGCGTCCGCAATCGCAAACGGCACATTTAAAATGCGAGCCAATGTTTGCGCCAGAAGGGTTTTACCGCTTCCCGTAGGGCCGATTAATGAAATATTACTTTTTGAAAGCTCAACATCATCAACTTTGCTGTTGGAGTTAATGCGCTTATAGTGGTTATACACAGCAACAGCAAGTGATTTCTTCGCTTGATCTTGGCCGATGACATATTCATTCAAAATTTCGCGAATTTCCTGAGGCTTTGGTACGTCTTTAAATTCTACTTCTTCTTCTGTTCCGAGTTCTTCCTCTACAATTTCAGTGCAGAGTTCGATACATTCGTCACATATATATACACCAGGTCCAGCTACAAGCTTACGAACCTGATCTTGTGTTTTTCCACAGAACGAGCATTTTAATTGTCCTTTTTCCTCGTTAAATTTAAACATTCTTTCACCCCTTAATCTTGTCTCACTTTTTCTTTTACCGGCAGAGCAAAAGAAAATGATTCTTGAAACGAACGAGTATGTATTGCATTTTACCATACTTTCCAAAAAGACGGTAACAATGTGTTTCTGACTTGCACATTCTATATGTATGACAAAAAACAGCCCTGCATTAACTATATTGCCCCAAGAAAAAGAGATAACTCATAATTGTACAAAACAAGGCACGAATGATTCGCGCCCTGTTTTATTAGTACTATTATTATGCACCATATTAACGGTTTTCTACAAGAAAATCAATTGCTTTGCGAACTTTTAAATCTTCTTTCATCGCGTCAGTAGAACCGATGGCTTGTTTAATATTTTCAACAGGCATGTTGTATGCTTCAGCCATTTTTGTAAGCTCAGCATCAACTTCCTCATCTGATACTTCAAGGTTTTCCGCTTTCGCAATCGCCTCAAGAGTCAGGTTAGATTTTACGCGTTTTTCAGCATCTTCTTTCATTTGCTCTTTAAGCGCAGCTTCATCTTGGCCTGAGAATTGAGTGTAAAGCTCAAGGTTCATGCCTTGCATTTGCAGACGCTGTTCGAATTCTTTCAGCATGCGGTCAAGCTCAGTGTCGACCATTGCTTGAGGCACATCGATTTCAGCATTTTCAGAAGCTTTCAGAACAAGCTCTTCACGCAATTTAGCGTCAGCTTCGTTTTCTTTTGCTTCTTCTAAACGTTTCTTTGTTTTTTCAGTTAATTCAGCAAGTGTTTCCACTTCTTCATCGATATCTTTTGCGAATTCATCGTCAAGCTCAGGAAGCTCTTTCGCTTTGATTTCGTGAATTTTCACTTTAAACACAGCTGGTTTGCCTGCAAGATCTTCAGCGTGGTACTCCTCAGGGAATGTCACTTCAACATCCTTCTCAGCACCTGCTTCAAGGCCAACTAATTGATCTTCGAAGCCAGGGATGAATGAACCAGAACCTACTTCTAGAGAGTAGTTTTCAGCTTTTCCGCCTTCGAAAGCTTCGCCGTCAACGAATCCTTCGAAATCAAGAACAACTGTGTTTCCTTCTTCAACGGCGCCTTCTTCTTTTACAACAAGCTCAGCTTGACGCTCTTGAAGGGCTTTTAGTTCGTTTTGAACATCTTCGTCAGTTACAGTTGTGTCGTCTTTTTCAATGCCCAGGCCTTTGTATTCGCCAAGCTTCACTTCAGGTTTTACTGTTACTTTCGCAGTGAAGATTAAGCTTTCGCCTTTTTCGATTTTTTCAACATCGATTTCAGGACGGTCTACAGGCTCGATTCCAGCTTCTTCAACCGCTTTAGGGTATTCTACAGGAAGAAGAATATCCAAAGCATCTTGGTAAAGAGCTTCTACGCCAAAGCGCTGTTCGAATAATCCGCGAGGAATTTTACCTTTACGGAATCCAGGAATTGAAACTTGTTTTACTACTTTTTTAAATGCATCATCAAGTGCTGTTTTAAACGTTTCAGCATCAACTTCAACCGTTAAAACGCCTTCGTTGCCTTCTTGTTTTTCCCATTTTACAGACATGTGTTTCCCTCCAAAAATCTATTCAGGTTGTGTCGGTCTTCCATTCTAAAGCAATCATTCGGCTTCGTCCAACAAAAACAAAGCTGCCAAAGATCAGAATCATTATGTATAGATGTTAATAATGAACTGCAAAGCCTGTCCAACCGTATTTCTTATAACCCGTTATACACAAATACAACCACTATATTATAACATAACACATAGCGCTTTCAACTATATGGCGCGATTTACAAATAAGAAATTTCTTCAATATCTTTTAACATTGTGCAAGCTTCATCGAGTTCTCTGTCTGTAAATTCATACATCATATGAAGTTCTTCGCTTTCAATTTCAATCCCGTGCATCTCGTAACCGACTTTATGAAGGGCAGCCGCCCAAAGGTCAGCCGACAGCAATTTCGGCTGGAACGGATATAAAACGTACAAATGTCTTCTCCACAATTCTTCTACTGCTGCATATAAGGTTGGATTTTCATTTCCAAGTGTCTCATCTAGCACCCTGAGAACACGGTGAAGAATCGGCGCGGCATCAGGCGGAACAATCTCTGACGGTTCAATTGTCAACGACTCGCCAAATTTACTAATGTGTACAGGTTTACTGTACTCATGCTCAGCCAACAGCATGACAATCATCGTTTTGATAATCGGATGGGCTGAGGGGTCTTGGAGGATTGTTTTGAGCAATCCTGTATACTTTGCTACGTTACGGTCTTTTAAGGAATGAATGAGATTCATTTGCTCCTCAGGGCTTGCCAGCACTTTCTCGGTGTCAATTGTATCCTCATATTCTTCGGCCCAAGCCTCGTCCTCACGATCCGGATCGGTCATTTTCCGGCTGAAATCCAGCAGCTTATAAAATTGCTCGGCACTTTCTGCCGGCAGCTGATTTTCTTCCAAAACGGCTTCAATGGTGCTTTTGACTTCTTCGTACTTTTTGAGCTGAATTAAGATGGTCATGTACACCTGCAAAACCGTAAAATAATGGCCATAACCTTCTTTGAGCATCTTCTCGCACACGCTTTCTGCCTCTTCCAGCTCGCCCAGCTCTAAAAAGCAGATGGCCATCCCTAAGTGAAGATCGGATTCAGTATCATCATATTTCATCGCTTCTGAAAACAGTTCAAGCGCTTCTTGATACTTTTTTTCCTTGAGTGATGACATCCCTTTTTCCACAAGGCGGTCTTTCAGATGAGGAAAAGGAATAATTTTTGCGTTTTTCTTGTCATGCGTCATACCTATATTCCTTTCAGGCATTTATTTTGTTCAAGTGTATCAACACCTGTGAACAAAAACAAGAAATGAAAGGTTTCACCAGGCAAAAAAAGCCGCCGGACAAATACCGGCCGCTTTTTCAGGCTTGAAGCCAAGAGCTTCTTTGTGATTCAAATTGCTTGATTTCATCTTCCAGCAGCAGCGTTAATGAAATTTCATCATATCCGTTGATCAGCATCTCTTTCCAATGCGGATCAACTTCAAATGAAATTTGATTGCCTTCACTGTCATGAATCAGCTGATTTTCAAGGTCAACAGTCATTTGCAATGACTGGTTTTCATACTGGCCGACAAGCTGTTTCCAATTGTCATATGGCATGCGGATCGGAAGCATGCCGTTTTTAAAGCAGTTCTGATGGAAAATATCAGCGAATGACGGCGCAATGATAATTTTAAACCCATAATCATCAAGTGCCCACGGAGCGTGTTCACGCGATGACCCGCAGCCGAAGTTTTCTCCTGCTATTAAAATGGAAGCTCCTTGATAAACAGGCTGGTTTAATTCAAATTCAGGGTTCGGTTCACCATTCGCATCATATCTCCAGTCAAAGAATGCAAAACGTCCGTAGCCTGTTCTTTCAATCCTCTTCAAAAATTGCTTAGGAATAATCTGGTCTGTATCCACATTGATCCGATTTAATACGGCTGCTTTCCCCGTATGTGATTTCAAAGGTTCCATCTCGCGCACTCCTTACACAACTGTTTTTTCCTGATAAAACTTTCTGACATCAACGAAGTGTCCGTGAATGGCAGCCATCGCAGCCATTGCCGGGCTGACGAGATGTGTTCTTGCACCTTTTCCTTGTCTGCCCTCGAAGTTGCGGTTAGAGGTTGATGCACAGCGCTCTCCCTCAGGAACAACATCATTATTCATACTCAAACACATGCTGCAGCCTGACTCTCTCCATTCAAATCCAGCTTCCAAGAAAATCTGGTCAAGCCCTTCTTTTTCAGCCTGAAGCTTCACGCTTTGGGATCCGGGCACGACGATGGCCCTTACGCTGTCAGCTACCTTCTTCCCTTTGATCATGTCAGCAGCCTGTCGAAGGTCAGTCATGCGGGAATTTGTGCAGGAACCGATAAATACGTGCTCCACTTTAATGTCTTCAATTTTTTGGTGAGGAGTCAATCCCATATATTCATAAGCACGAATCGCTTCTTTTTTATCGTCTTCTGCAGAAAAGCTTTCCGGCGCAGGAACTTCAGAATCGACAGGAAGAACCATTCCCGGGTTAATGCCCCATGTCACCATAGGGGAAATTTTGTTGCCGTCAAGGACGATAGATTTATCGTAAACAGCGCCCGGGTCTGTGCGCAGCGCCTTCCATTCCTCTACGGCCTTGTCAAATTCTTCGCCTTTTGGCGTGTACTTGCGATTTTTGCAATATTCAAACGTCACCTCGTCAGGTGCAATCAAACCTGCTCTTGCTCCTGCTTCAATTGACATGTTACAAACAGTCATTCGTTCATCCATCGTCATATTTCTGAATACTTCCCCAGTGTATTCAATGACGTAGCCTGTGCCGAATTTCACACCGTATTTGCCGATGACAGCAAGGATGACATCCTTTGCCGTTACCCCTTTTTGAAGCGTTCCATCTACGCGCACTTCAAGTGTTTTTGGACGCTGCTGCCAAAGTGTCTGTGTGGAAAGGACATGTTCAACTTCACTCGTCCCGATTCCAAATGCAAGAGCGCCGAAAGCGCCATGTGTTGATGTATGACTGTCACCGCACACAATCGTTTTCCCTGGAAGCGTTAAGCCTAGTTCAGGTCCGACGACATGGACAATCCCTTGATCCACACTGTGAAGATCGGCAAGGCGCACGCCAAATTCCTCACAGTTTCTTTCAAGCGCCGTTACCTGGCGTTTCGCAACTTCATCCTTTATCTCAAAACGATTGACAGTCGGGATGTTGTGGTCCATTGTCGCAAATGTGTTTTGGGGTCTTCTGACCTTTCTTCCCTTTTGTCTCAAGCCTTCAAATGCCTGAGGAGACGTCACCTCATGAATGAGGTGCAAATCAATATAGAGAAGATCCGGCTTTCCCTCACCATGTTTTACAATATGCTGATCCCAAATCTTTTCGATGATTGTTCGAGGCATCATCTTTTATTTCCTCCCTCTACCTAGAGCTAAGACCGCTTAACGTAAGCTGTCACACATTAGAAATTGTATTTTCACTCATGATTGCTGCCTTAACTTCCTCTGTAATGGCCTGAGTGCTGCTGAACTCTTCACTCCGTGCCAAGTCTCTTGTTCTTTTTCCAGAAGCCAAGACTTTGTTTACCGCATCTTCTACAGCTTTCGCTTCCTCTTCAAGCCCGAAAGATGTTCTCAAAAGCATTGCCGCTGACAATATGGCTGCGAACGGATTTGCCATCCCTTTACCGGCAATATCAGGCGCGGAGCCATGAACAGGTTCAAACAGATGAAGGCCAGAGCTTGATAGGCTGGCTGACGGGAGCATTCCGAGCGAGCCTGTAAGCATGGACGCTTCATCGCTTAAAATATCACCGAACATATTTTCAGTCACCACGACATCAAATTGATTCGGTGCATAAATTAGCTGCATGGCCGCGTTATCCACAAGCATGTGCTCAAGCTTCACATCAGGAAATTCTTGTGCAACGTCCTCAGCCACTTCACGCCACAGCCGGCTTGATTCAAGAACATTCGCTTTATCTACAGAGGTCACTTTGCCTTTTCTGGCTGCCGCCATTTTGAAGCCCTCTCTGATCACTCGTTCAATTTCCGTTCGCTTATAAAACAGTGTATCTACTGCTTCCTGCTCACCTTCAGTGTTTACATAACGTTTGCTCGGCTGGCCGAAATACAAGCCGCCTGTGAGCTCACGAACGATAACGAAATCAACATTATCTATATATTCTTTTTTCAAAGGCGAAGCGTCAGAAAGGCTTTCAAATACCTTCACAGGCCGCAAATTCGCAAACAAATCAAGCTGTTTTCTGATGCTGAGCAGCCCTTTTTCCGGTCTCAGTTCCGAAGGATTTTGATCCCATTTCGGTCCGCCGACAGCACCAAGCAATATCGCGTCTGCATTTTTACAAGCAGCAACGGTTTCCTCCGGGAGGGGGTTATGATGTTCATCAATAGCCGCCCCTCCAATCAGGCCATATTCAAATTCAAATTCATGGTTAAAGCGTTCGGCAACACTTTTCAGTACGTCTGTCGCTGATTCTAATACTTCAGGGCCGATCCCGTCTCCGGGCAATAGAGCAATACGTTTCTTCAAGTTAACCGTTCTCCTTTCTTTTATGATCCGACAGCTGTGTGGTTTTTCAATCCGCTCATATTCGACTGGAAAACCAATTGACGGTTTACTGCGTTCAAATAGGCTTTCGCTGATGCTTCTAATACGTCTTGCGCTATGCCCCGCCCTGCTGATTCTTTTCCGTTCACCAAAACTCTTACATACACCTGGGCAAATGCATCTTCGCCTTTTCTATTAGACTGAATGCGGTAGTCTAAGAGCTCCACATCCTTATCGATGCAGCGCTCAAGCGTATTGTAGATTGCTTCCACGCTTCCAGCTCCAGTTGCAGCTTCCTGAATAAGCTGTGCGTTTTCTTGATTTTTCAAAGATAGAGTAGCCGTAGGGACCTGACTTGTTCCGTAATGTACTTGCAGAGAAAGAAATTCATACCCAATCTTGCGATCTGTTACTTTTTCTTCTAAAATAAGAGAAACAAGATCCTCATCAGTGATTTCTTTTTTCTTCTCAGTCAACTCTTTGAACATCGTAAAGAATTTATTAATCTCTTCACTGTCAAATTGGAATCCTAAAGCAGTCAGCCGGTCTTTAAATGCGTGGCGTCCGGAATGTTTACCTAGGACAAGCGCATCTGCGGTTACGCCGACAAGCTCCGGTGAAATAATTTCATAAGTCGATTTTTCCTTTAAAAAGCCGTCCTGATGGATGCCTGATTCATGAGCAAATGCATTATCTCCAACAACCGCTTTGTTGCGCGGGACAGCCATGCCTGTCAGTTTGCTTACTAAATCACTTGTTCTCTTAATCTCGTTCAGCGTAATACCTGTTTCGACTTGGTAGAAATCTTTTCTGGTATGGAGGGCTACGGCAATTTCCTCTAATGCCGCGTTTCCGGCTCTTTCACCGATCCCGTTCACAGCGCATTCGATTTGATCAGCGCCATTTTCAATCGCAGCAAGAGAGTTTGCGACTGCCATTCCCAAATCATCATGACAGTGGGCTGAAAGCTTTGCTTTGTGAATGTTCGGAACGTTTTCTTTCATATATTTAAAGATATTTCCGTATTCCGCCGGGGCCAGGTAGCCGACAGTGTCCGGAAGATTGATAACACTGGCGCCTGCGTCAATCACTTTCTCGACGATTTCTGCTAGAAACGGCAGTTCAGTGCGGCAGGCATCTTCAGCTGACCATTGCACAATCGGAAAACGTTCTTTTGCGTATTTCACCATTCCAACTGCTCTTTCAATGACTTGTTCACGTGTCATTTTCAGCTTGTGCTTCAAATGAATGTCCGATGTCGCGATAAATACATGAATTCTTGGTTGAGCGCCATCCTTTAACGCTTCCCAAGCAGCATCAATATCACCTTTTACACAACGGGCCAGACCAGTTACTGAACAATTTTTAATGGTTCTTGCGATTTCCTGAACAGCTAAAAAGTCACCTCGGGACGAAGCGGGAAATCCCGCTTCAATGATGTCTGCCCCGAGTCTTTCGAGCTGCTTAGCTATGGCAAGTTTCTCCTGTGTATTCAAGTTCACTCCAGGGGACTGTTCACCATCACGAAGCGTCGTATCGAAAAAATTAATTTTGCGCAACGGAGACCACCGCTTCCTTCTTCTTGCCTTGTTTCACAAACGGCATCATTTCACGAAGCTTTCTTCCCACTACTTCGATTTGATGTTCGTTCTCGCTTGCATTGATAGCGTTGAAACGAGGACGGTTTACTTGGTTTTCGACGATCCACTCTTTTGCGAATGTACCGTTTTGGATATCTTTTAATACTTCTTTCATAGATTCTTTTACTTTAGCGTCCACAACGCGAGGGCCTGATACGAAATCTCCCCACTGTGCTGTGTCAGAGATTGAATATCTCATTCCTGCAAGTCCTTCTTCGTACATAAGGTCTACGATTAATTTCAGCTCATGAAGACACTCGAAGTATGCAAGTTCAGGCTGATAACCTGCTTCAGTTAAGGTTTCAAATCCGGCTTTGACAAGCGCGCTTAATCCGCCGCAAAGAACTGCTTGCTCACCGAACAAATCTGTTTCTGTTTCTTCTTTAAATGTCGTTTCTAATACGCCCGCTCTTGCGCCGCCGATTCCTTTAGCATAAGCGAGGGCTTTGTCTCTTGCTTCTCCAGTCACATCTTGATAGATTGCGAACAATGCAGGTACGCCAGCTCCTTGCTCATATGTTCTTCTTACCAAGTGTCCCGGGCCTTTAGGGGCCACTAAGAATACATCTACATCCGCCGGAGGAACAATTTGATGGAAATGCACGTTAAATCCATGAGCGAATACTAATGATTTTCCTGCTGTCAATTCATCTTTGATTTCAGCTTCGTATACTTTTTGCTGCTGCTCATCCGGAAGCAGAACCATGATGATTTCGGCTTGGGCTGCCGCTTCTTTTACTGAAAATACTTTATGTCCGTCTTCTTGGGCTTGAGTGAAAGATTTTCCTTGTCTAACACCGACGATCACGTCTACTCCGCTTTCTTTAAGGTTCAGGGCATGTGCGTGGCCTTGCGAACCGTACCCGATAACCGCTACTGTTTTTCCAGCCAATACGTTCTCTTTGATATCACCGTTATAATATACTTTTACCATTTCAATCTCTCCCTTGTTATGTTTTATACAATAGATATTGTTTTATTGGATGACGCCTTTTGCTGGGTTCCCCTCGCAAAAGCCGTTGTACCTGTTCTCGCGATTTCTTTAATGCCATAAGGTTTTAATAACTCAATAAGCGCTTCAATTTTGTTAGATTCACCTGTCACCTGAACAACGATGCTGTCTCTGCTGACATCAACGACAGAGGCTCTAAACGGTTCTATGATTCCATTAATCTCTGTTCTTGTTGAAGGTGCGGAGACAACCTTGATTAAGGCCAGCTCCCTCTGGACAATCGATTGATTTGTGATGTCTGTGACTTTCAGCACATCAATCTGTTTGTTGAGCTGTTTCGTTAACTGTTCAACATCATTTTCACCTTCAACATGAACGACGAAGGTGATTCTGGAAACGCCGGCTGTTTCTGTGTGTCCAACTGTAATGCTTTCAATGTTGTAATGCCTTTTTGTGAATAGACCGGTGATCCGGTTTAACACCCCGGAGCGGTTCACCACAGTCAATGTGATAATTCTTTTCAAGGTTTCACCCCCACCATTTCATGCAGCCCTTTCCCCGGAGCCACCATCGGGAATACTTTTTCTTCGCTGGCAACCCGCACGTCAATGACAACAGGTTCTCTTGATGTTAATGCCTCTTCCAGCTTTTCCTTTGCTTCCGCTTCTGATGAAATTCTGATGCCTTTAATGCCGTATGCTTCGGACAATTTGACGAAGTCAGGCTGAGAAGCGAATTTAGATTCTGAATAACGTTCTTCATAGAAAATTTCCTGCCACTGTCTGACCATTCCGAGACAAGCGTTATTTAAAATCACTACCTTGACCGGAAGATTTAATTCGCGAATAACATCGAGTTCTTGAAGCGTCATTTGGAATCCGCCGTCTCCGACAACCGCGACAACAGTAGCATCTTTTTCGGCCAGCTGTGCGCCGATCGCCGCCGGAAGACCGAATCCCATCGTTCCAAGTCCGCCTGACGTGACCCATTTATCTGCTTTTTGGAACGGATAAAATTGCGCTGACCACATTTGATGCTGGCCTACATCCGTTGCGACAATGGCCTCTCCTTTTGTAAATTGATGAATATATTCAATCAATTTCTGAGGTTTAAAACCTTCTTCTTCATTATCTACATACCAGAGCGGATACTCTTCTTTCCATTCTGCGAGCTGTTTTTTCCATTCGCTTGAATCGCTTTGTTTGCCGTCTTGTTTGATCAGCTCCTGCAGGACAATTTTGCTGTCTCCGACTACAGGAATCTGTGTTTTCATGATTTTTCCGATTTCAGCTGGATCAATATCGATGTGGGCTATCTTTGCGTTTCTGGCAAAGTGTTTCAGGTTTCCTGTGACACGGTCATCAAAACGGGCGCCGATACTGATTAATAGATCACATTCATGAAGGGCCATATTGGCTGTATAAGTACCGTGCATTCCCGCCATCCCTAGGAAAAGCGGATGGTCAGCCGGGAAGCCTCCGAGCCCCAAAAGGGTGTGTGCCACAGGGATTTGCTGCTGTTCAGCATAATTTTTTAATTCTTCTGACGCTTTTCCGTGCAGTACGCCCGCACCCGCCAGGATCACCGGTTTTTTCGCACTGCTCACGGCTTCCACAAGCTTGCGGATCTGCAAATAATTCGGCTCTGTTGTCGGCTGGTATCCCGGGAGATTCATCTCATGATCGTAGCTGAATTCTCCTTCAATTGTTGCTACATCTTTCGGAATATCAATCAATACAGGTCCGGGTCTTCCAGTTGTTGCAATATGGAACGCTTCTTTAATGATGCGCGGCAGATCTTCCGGCTGGCGAACCTGGTAGCTGTGTTTTGTTACTGGCATCGTAATCCCTAAAATGTCTGCTTCCTGAAATGCATCGCTCCCGATTACAGAGGTTGCTACCTGCCCTGTAAAGACGACTAACGGCAATGAATCAATCATGGCATCAGCAAGGCCTGTAACAAGGTTTGTCGCTCCCGGCCCTGACGTGGCAATGACGACACCCGGTTTTCCGGAGACCCTTGCGTATCCCTCCGCTGCATGAATTGCTCCTTGTTCGTGACGGGGAAGGATATGTACCAACCCTGAATTGTATAGCTTATCGTAAATCGGAAGCACAGCCCCGCCCGGATAACCGAAGATCATTTCTACTTTCTCTTTTTTTAATGATTCAATCAGCATTAATGCTCCGCTCATCGTCTGTGTACATTCGGCAGATGCTGAATCCACCTGTACATTAGTCCCCATTTTAGTTCCTCCTTTTGGATTTTCATCCTTTAAAGATCATCTTTTCATTAGCTAGATAGCTGATTATTCAATAAAAAAAGCCCTTCCGCCCACAATCAGCCGCGCAGTAACTGCGATAGCTAAAAGGGGCGAAAAGGCTTTTCTTTCCGCGGTACCACCCTTGTTTACGGCCTGTTAATCGGCCGTCTCATGGATATTTCTATCCGCTTTAGTAACGAGTGAATCAAGTTCACCCGGCCAAGTCCTACTGTCATTTCAGACTGGCACTCTGAGGCGAGTTCACCTTGTAAAGCTTCGCCGGTTCTCAGCTAACCCGGTTCTCTGTGGAAAACTTTATCAAGGCTACTTATCCTCATCTGCGCTTTTCATATTCAGCCTTCGGAACGGCTTTCCAGCTGTTCAAGAAGGTCGTTTGTTTTTCATTTTTTTAGAATCATACTGCGATGATTTTCGCTTGTGAAGCTTGCATTTATCTTTTGTTGAACTCATATTACGCCGCTTTGGACGCAGTGTCAACAGCATTTTTTAAAATTATTAGACAATTTTGATTAATCAATCTATATTGTATACGCTTTCATTATTGGTACAAAAGGAATTGCAAATGTTAAAAGTTTTTATAATTTTTTTATTAATCTATCAAGAATACACCAGAATTATTTAATTTTATATAAACATGGAAGATTTTATAACACGATATGGTTCGTATATGGATTGAGTCTGACAGATCATCTTGCAATCCATTTCAATTTCGGATAGGCACTTCTCTTGTTCCCTCGGCATACATTAATGATATCTTGCAAAGAAAAGGTGATACGATGAATAAATCATTTGCAGACATGCAAGGATTTCCTGCGGGCTTTCCAAGCTTCCCCAACTTTCCGCAGCAGTACTATCCTGCTGTCCCTCCCTTTTACCAGCAAAGCCAGCAGCCATTTGGAGGCTACGGATACGGACAGCCGTTCAGTCAGGCATACAGCCCGTTAACCACTCCCTCTGGAATGTACTCCTCATTCCCATACGCTTCAGGATTTTACGGACAGCAATTTTCAGGTGCAGGCTTTAGCGGCCATGGCGGCAGCTTAAGTGCTCCAGCGATACATGCCGGCGGATTCAGCGGGGCGCCAGGCGTACACGGAGGCTTTAGATATTAAAGAATACCACAAGGGCCGAACATCTATTGCGGTCCTTTTATTGTTTTAAAACGACTTCACAAGTACAGTCACATTTTCTGTCTTTATATTTGGAAACAGGATGGAATATGATTAAGATGAATTGAACGATATTCTGCACAATCCGTAAGTTTTCGAGGAGGAATAAAATTGCATATAAAAATAGACGATTTAACTGGACGTCAGGTGGTTTCACTGGTGAATGAGCATTTACATAGCATGACGCTTATGTCCCCGCCAGAAAGCATTCATGCCTTAGGTCTAGAAAAACTAAGAGGGCCTGAAATAACATTTTGGAGCGCATGGGAAGGTGATGAACTAGCTGGCTGCGGAGCGCTAAAAGAACTGGACACCCGGCATGGAGAAATCAAATCAATGCGAACATCTGCATCACATTTAAGAAAAGGCGTTGCCAAACAAGTTCTCCAGCACATCATTGAAGAAGCCGAGAAGCGAGGCTATGAGCGGTTAAGCTTAGAAACGGGTTCAATGGCTTCATTTGAGCCGGCAAGAAAATTGTATGAAAGCTTCGGTTTCCAGTATTGTGAACCGTTTGCAGACTACGGTGAAGATCCAAACAGTGTGTTTATGACGAAGAAATTGTGAGACGGCTTTATAAGGATAGATAAGTGCAGGGGAAGGTCTGTCTTATCTATCTTTTTTTATATTCACACATTTTTCACCTTTATGATACACGCCAATGTTTTCAATTTTGTTTAATTCAAAGAACAGCGGGAATTACAAACGACATGAACGATATCATGCAAATTCATAAAGGAGGAGATTGATATGAAAAGCATAGTTGGTGTATATGAAACTCCGCAGGAAACCATCGCAGCGATTGAAGGCTTACTCACAAAAGGCTATGATTCTGATGACATTTCTGTTGTGACAAGCCGGCGAGATACAGATTATTTGGAGTCACGTACAGGAACAGAAGTCAATCAAGCTATCGATGCACATCAGGACGAATCTGAATCTTTTTTCGATAAACTGAAAGATTATTTCACAATGGATGATACTGCTACACACAGCAAAGCATTATCCGACTTGGATATTAAAACTGATGAAATAGACAAGTATCAAGAAGATTTGGATGACGGAAAACTTCTGGTAGCCGTCGATACAGATGCAGATGTAATTGCTCCTATTGATAACGGCAATGCCCTTTCAGGCGGCTTTTCAAGCACAAATGAATTGGATTATACAACGAAAGAAGAAAAAACGATGCCGCTCCGGGAAGAACAGCTGAAGGTCGATAAGGAAGACGTTCAAACCGGCGAAGTAGAAATAGGAAAAGAAGTGAAAACAGAAAAAAGAGATATGGACATTCCGGTGAGACATGATGAAATTTATGTCGAACGCCGTCCAGTGGATGAAAATAAAACGGACGCTGCTCCCGTCAACGATTCGGAAGAGATCAGAGTTCCAATCGTTGAGGAAAAGCTGGAAGTGACTAAAAAACCGGTTGTCACTGATGAAGTGGTTGTCGGCAAACGCACTGTTGAAGAAAATGAACATATTTCTGAAACTGTGAAAAAAGAAGAACCTCGTCTGAATAAAGAAGGAAAAGTTGACGGCTTGGATGATGATCCGTTAAATAACAAATGAAAATCATAGACCGACAACAAAAAACCTCAAATCCTAAATGGATTTGAGGTTTTTCTTTTGGTACGTCCCAGGAGAGATTCGAACTCCCGACCGACGGCTTAGAAGGCCGTTGCTCTATCCAGCTGAGCTACTGGGACACGTTTTGTTTTTTTGTTTTTCGCTTTAACTATCAGCGACAAGATTTATTATATATGGGATGCAATAATAAGTCAACGGTTTTTTAGAATTTTTTTCATGAGGAAGAAAATTTTCTTCCTCATGACATTTTCATAGTGTGACTCGATTTTGCAGATCCTCAATTTCATTGCCTGCTTGGTCGTAAAAACGGACTGTCGCAGCATCATTTTCTAATGTCAGTATAGCATAGCTTTCTGTCCTGCGCACCCTCGGAAGCCGGATGCTGCCTGGGTTAATCATCAGTTTTCCGCGCAGCACTTCGCTTCCCGCGATGTGCGAATGCCCGAAGCAGATAACATCCGCCCCGAGCTCCTCTGCACGATAGTATACGTTTAACAAGGTCTGTTTTATACCGTGAAGGTGGCCGTGTGTGACTAGTATTTTTCTTGAGCCGGCAGTCAGAAGAAGCTCGTCCTTAAAATCGCCGGCAAAATCGCAATTGCCTTTTACAACCGCATAAGGCTCCAATGCAGGATGCCTCGTCTCAAGCTCAGAGTCCCCGCAATGAATCATGAGATCAACTTCTGCCTCATGCCGTTTCGCAATGGTTTGGAGTTCTTCTTCAAGCCCATGGCTGTCACTGATAATCAGCACGTTCATGTACAAGCTTCCTCCTTATGCCTCCAAAAGCTTAGACAGCTTTTTAAGCGCGTCAGCCCTATGGCTGATTTTATTTTTTTCATCACTTGTCAGTTCAGCCATCGTCTTATCTTTATCTTTCACGATAAAAATTGGGTCATAGCCAAAGCCATATTCTCCTCTCGGTTCTTCAGCAATATACCCTTCAACATGGCCTTCGACTGTTTTTGTTTCCTCTCCGGGAATACTCACGGCCAGTGCGCAGCGGAAACGGGCGGTGCGCTGTTCTTTTTCGATACCTTTCAGCTCGCTGAGCACTTTTTCGATATTTGCCTGGTCGTCTTTCTGTTCCCCTGCATAGCGGGCTGAATAAACCCCGGGTCTGCCGCCAAGATTATCGATGGATAGTCCGGAGTCATCCGCAATCACCATTTTGTTCACTGCTTTGGCAACAGCTTCCGCTTTCATAATGGCATTTTCTTCAAATGTATGGCCTGTTTCTTCAATTTCTTCTGTGAATCCAATTTCAGCTAAAGATTTGACATCATAGCCTCTTGGCTCAAGAATTTCTTTGAATTCCTTCACTTTTCCCGGATTATGTGTCGCAATAATTGCTTCTTTCATGATGATCAAGCCTTTCTGTCTTTATTTCAGTTCTGGCAGAGAATCACCCAGCACTTCTTTTTGCTTGTCAATCAGCTCTTGGATTCCTTTTTCCGCAAGACCCAGAAGACCGTTCAGATCCTCTCTAGAAAAAGTCGCCTCTTCCCCGGTTCCCTGCAGTTCCACAAAACGGCCGCTGCCTGTCATGATGACATTCATGTCAACTTCAGCAGAGGAATCTTCTTCATAATTTAAATCTAACAAAATTCCCTGTTCCTTATCAATTCCAACAGAGATCGCAGCAAGAAAATCAGTGATCGGATTTGTCTTGATTGTTCCTGCTTTGATCATCTTGCCAATCGCAATCGCCATAGCAAGAAATGCGCCTGTAATGGAAGCTGTTCTAGTTCCTCCATCAGCTTGAATGACATCACAGTCAATCCAAATCGTCCGTTCACCGAGCTTTTCCAGATCTACAACAGCTCGAAGCGCGCGGCCGATCAGGCGTTGGATCTCCATTGTTCTGCCGGAAATTTTCCCCTTAGAAGATTCTCTGATTGTTCTTTGGTTTGTTGCCCGCGGCAGCATGCTGTACTCTGCTGTAATCCAGCCTTTCCCTCCGCCCCGCAAAAACGGCGGTACGCGGTCCTCAACAGACGCGTTGCAGATTACCTTAGTATTTCCCGATGTTATTAGAACAGAACCTTCCGGATGGCTAATAAAATCCAGATCGAATGTGATTGGACGCAGCTCATCGTGTTGTCTTCCGTCATGTCTCATGTTTTACCTCCGATTGTATGTACATAAACCATTTTTGTCCCGGAATTGAATAAAGAAAGAGGCAGCCGGAACGCTAACCTCTTTCTTTCTAGTATATCAAAAATCCCAATTTAAAAACTACCCGTATTCACTTGAGATGGTCTGGAGACCGGTTCTGTGAGCTTTTCGCCTTTTTCATTTACCAGCTCTGATTTTCCGTTCACTTTAACAGAGACGCTTTTTACATCCGGCTGCTCCGTTAACGTCAGCACAATGCTGTTCAGCACTTCTGAAGAAATCATTTTCGTCTTCTCATCGGCGCTGCCGAATATAGATTGATTGAAATCCAACGTCACGCGCCCGTCTTTGATTTTCGGTTTGCTGACCAGCTTTACATCTTCACTGAAGTCTGTTAACAGCCCGCTCACCTTGCTTGGCCCTTTAGCCAATTCATTGATGGCTGCCGTGATGTCGTCTTTTTCCGAATTGTCGATTCGTTTGGTCACCGGCACGTAGTATTCACTGTCTTCGTTTTCCGCCAAGTAGTAGACTGTCAGCGGATGGGTAGCAGTGAGATCATTTACACCGGCTGTTTCCAAATTAATGCCGTCTTTGCGGCTTAAATCATCTGAGATCGGCGTCCCTCCTACAGGCATCTCCTTCAGTTCATGCCCGTTTATTCTCAGCTTCACTTTATCTATCGAACTAAATTGCGTCAGTGTCCACGTCACAGATTGAACGATTTTCTGTTCGTCTTCTTTCTTATAATTTTTGAACTCATTAGAGAAATCAGCTATCGCGGTTCCATCTTTTTTGATGTCAACGTTAACGGTGGTGTCAGCCGGCAATACAGCTCTGAAGCCATTCGGAAGAATTTCAGACACAGGCCCGCCCTGTACGAGGTATTCAAGCGCCTGCTTAGCCGTGCTCTCACTTTTAGGGAGAGGCAGCGTTTGCGCAACAACATATCCGTTTTTATCAATGAGATAAAGCTCCCTCATAACAGTAGATGAGGCTTGATCCGCTTTTGCGGTATCGCTTTTTTCACTTTCTGTTTTTTTGGCTGCTGTTGTATTTGAATTGGCACCCGCTTCATCGTTCACGAATGTAACGTCTTGAGGCGGATCAATTTCCTCGGCTGCCTTATCAGATTGAAACAAACCGCATCCGGATAAAAGCAAGGCAGAGGTGAGACAAGTGGCACCAATGACTGCAGGTCCTTTTTTCAGCATACTTTTCCCTCCTAAGGATGTTTGTACTATTATGTATACGAGCCTCTTTAGGAAATAGACCGAAGAATTCCGGCAAAACAGAAAAAAACCCGCAACATACCGTTGCGGGGAAAACTATCTTTTAATCGGTTCTTGCAGTGAGATACATTCCACATGCCCGACTTCATGGCCAAACCAATCGTCTGCGATTTTTGCAAACTGATCACGCGCCCCTGTTGTCAGGAACTGATGATCCGGGGCAATCGGAGACTGGTTCAGCAGCCCTTTATAAGAGAGAATTGTGCTGACTTCCCGGGCTGTTTCATCGCCGGACGAAATAATGTTTACGTGCTCTCCCATATATCTTTGAATGGCTTCTTTTAAAATAGGGTAATGGGTGCAGCCTAAAATCAGCGAATCAATTGATGTGTCTTTTAACGGATACAGCGAGGTTTTAACAATCTCGTCTGCTGTTTTGTCGAGAAACTTCCCGCTTTCCACAAAAGGCACAAGCAGCGGGCAGGCAAGGTTTTCAACCTTCAAATCAGGGTTTAATGCCAAAAGCGCTTCTTCGTATGCATTGCTCTTAATCGTATTCTCTGTGCCGATGACACCGATATGCTGATTATCCGTCACTTTTATCGCTGCTCTCGCACCAGGCTGGATGACTCCGACCACCGGTATACCGACGCTGCGCTGGATGTCATCCAAAGCGATCGCTGTTGCTGTATTACAGGCGATCACGAGCATTTTGATGTGGTGGTTTTCGAGTAAATAATTCGTCAGCTCCCACGTATATTGAAGCACCTCTTCTTCAGGGCGCGGCCCGTAAGGACACCGTTTCGTATCCCCGACGTAGATAATATTTTCTTTAGGTAGCTGTCTCATGATTTCCTTCGCAACGGTTAAACCGCCAACCCCGGAATCAATGACTCCTATTGGTTGTTCCAACAAAATCGCCTCATTTTCTCTTCATTTCATGCTGCAGTTTCATCAAAGATTTTTCGAAGATGGCTATTTCTTCATCTGTAAACGATTCGAACATATCACGCAGATATTCCTGTCTTTTTGTAATGACCTCTTGGATAATCCGTTCTCCTTCAGGCAGCAGATGTATCCTGACAACACGTCTGTCCGCCGGGTCCTTGACCCGCTCAACAAGCTCATTTTTTTGCATGCGGTCGATTAAGTCCGTTGTCGTGCTGCATGCCAGATACATTTTGCCCGATAATTCACCGATTGTCATATCTCCTAATTCATAAAGCCATTGCAAGCCGACAAATTGCGGCGGCGTAATCGCATATTGGTTAAGGATTTCTCGTCCTTTTTGCTTAATGATCGCGGCAATGTGGCGGAGTGACTTTTCAATATCCGCAACATGCTCCAAAGGTTTTGATGTCATTTGTCCATCCCTCACTCAAGGATCTCTTACGCACAAAAGCGTTCCGTGTCTATTTTCCTTCTTTTTTGAAGAAAATGCAAGACTCGCAGGAGAGAAATAGAGGACTTTAGTCAAACAACATCAAGAAATAAAATTTAATTTATGACTTGCCTACGTTTTGCACAGCATTCCAAATATGGTTTCGAATGTTCCAAACAAACAGCAATAACCGGCTCCTTCCAAAAGAAGGAATACCGGCAAGGATTAAAGCTCTAGCTCACCCATTCTAAGAAGCTCAACAACGGCTTGCGAACGCCCTTTCACACCCAATTTCTGCATGGCATTTGATATGCATATCTATCGCAAACTAAAACAATAATAATCACTTGAATTTATAATGGAAATCGACTGTTCCATCCTCGTATATTACAAGTTTATCAATAAGCGCTGAAAATGCTTCGAATAAATCCTGATCAGTTCTTTCCAGCTGCGCGAATGCATTCTTTATATTTGATATGTCGATTGTTTCTTCTTCCTCACGCTCAAGCATGAACAGCTTATCGTTCAGTTTTTCAATTTGTTCTTCAAGCTCTTTTCGCTTCGCCTGGAATTCCGCCTTAGTGATCAACTGATCTTCCAAGTACAATTCGATTAGACGTTTTTTCTTGTTTTCTGCGTTTTCAATTTCTATTTTCGTTCGCTTGATCCGGTTTTTCTTCTGCTCTTCAAAATCAGATTTTACATCCAGTTTTAACTTCTTGCCCTTTTGTTTCAGTGTTTTAATAACAAAAGCCCGCAAGTCCTTATATTGCATCGGAGCATGGTTTACACAAAGAGCAGTTCCACCTCGTCTGTAGGCGCTACACTTCAAATAATTAAACTCTTTCTTCTCACGTTTCTGATTGTATTTGTACGACGGCAGCACAACCATATTGCAACCGCACACACCACATTTCATCATTCCTCTTAGCTCATTCCGAGGGTTAAAACGCTTTTTACGCATCTTGTGTTCTTTGTTATTAGCTTTCTCATACTCTTCTTCTGATATGATCTTAGGACACCAGTCTTTGTAAACAGTCCATTTTTCTTTTGGGTTGCGGATAAATTTTTTCCGTCCCCCTATTTTGACTTGAGTATGTCTATTGGCAATAAACACGCCACAATAAATAGGATTCTTTAAAATCGTTTGTACTGTAGACAGCTGCCAAAACTCAGTCTTTTGAGGCTTTACAATGTTTCCAAGTGCCAATTCTTCGTTAAGCTTGAGAACGATCCTTTTATGTCCATATCCATGATTATTATGAAGATCGAAAATAAAACGTACGACTTTTGCTTCTTCTTCATTGATAGCTAGGAATTTACCTTCTTTCTTAAATCCAAAAGGTACACGGCCGGAATGTTCACCACGGCGGGCTTTTGCTGCTAGTGCCCCACTGGCTGCCACTGAAATTGTTTGAGGGTATTGGGCTGCAAACATTGAAAACATTTCAAATTTCATTGAGTTTTTGCCTTCATATAGGCTATCGTAGCCCTCTTCAAGCGTCACAACTCTTACACCGTGAGCCAATAAAACCTCTCGAATTTCAAGGGCATCTTTAAGATCACGTGCAAGCCGGCTGATTGATTTAAAAACAACCATCTTCAGCTTTCTTTTTTGCGCCTTATCTAAAATGAGTTGCATTGCTTTTCGATCAAGCAGCACTGTCCCGCTTATCCCATCATCTAATTGGATTGCTTCATCTTTCCATTCGTAATTATTTTTCTCAATCCAATGATGACAAATATCAATTTGGTTGGCTATTGATGTCACCTGTTCATCTTTTTCTGAGGAAACCCGTGCGTAAACTGCATAAGGGTAATCTTCATATTTGATGATCTCCTGTGTTTCTGTCTCTTTGAAGAACACTAAACCACCCCATTATTTTGCATTTGGTACATTTTAGTGTGATTATAGCATAATGATTACGAACCTCCTATACTTTTCCGGTTGATTTTCGAACATTTGTTCTTGTATAATTTGTTCAAGGAGTTGATCAGAATGAACGAGGGTATTTACGATAAGAGATGGGAACAAAAATTTATTTTGCCTGAGCAAAGGACAGCGCTATTAAATAGGAAGAAACAAGTCCAAAAAATTGAAAAACCCATCCTAGATGAATACCAACTGGAAGAAATGGCCCGTGTTATTTGCGAGGCGATGGAATTCAACTCGGTTCTGGTCATCAGTGTATACAGAGACGGTTTTATTGAAGTAGTCACAGGACATGTTCATTACATAGATGAAGTGAAACAGAGGCTGCACGTGAAGGATTTAAAAGGAGACACAAATTTTATTGGATTTGATTCGCTGTTATCTATTAACACGTGTGAGAAATAAAATTGATCAAATAAAGCAACTGCTTTTTTAGTGCAAAACCGACAGCATTTTTTGAAACAATAATACACTGCATAAACGAAACAATTTTCCTCTCGATTTTGAAACATTTTTTGCGCATTCTTATTGACGCATTTTTTATTACGTAGTAATATGTACTTAACAGAGCTCACACGCCTCTTATTCTCCGGAATAATGCGAACCCCAGTGAGACTTTTTTTTATTTAAAGGTGGTAAAAAATGGAACTAAAGGCACCTAAAGTTTTTAAAACTCATGAAGAACAGCTGGAAATACTAAAAGAACGCGGATTATATATTGAAGATGCGGATGAAGCCTTACTTATATTAAAAAGAATTAATTATTATAGACTAACTGGCTATATGCTATTTATGAAAAAAAACGATGAGTTTTATCCAGGAAGTTCTTTTGGTCAAGCTGTCCGCATGTATGAGTTTGATGAAAAACTTAGACGCATATTGTTGGGAGTAGTTGAATACATAGAAGTTTCTTTTAGAGCAAAGTTAGCTTATTATTTTTCAGAAACTCACGAACCTTTAGGTTATCAGAATTCCGAAAATTTTGAGTTTGAAGAAGCCCACCAAGAATTTATGAGTTATCTCAAAGATAAAATAACTAAGAGTCGCGAACTTTTTGTGATGCACCATAAAAAGCAATATGGTAGTCAACTGCCTTTATGGGTTGCTGTAGAATTATTTACAATGGGTATGCTTTCTAAATTCTATAAAAATATGAAAACAGAGGATCAAAAAGTAATAGCTAAGAATGTATTTGGAATTAACCCTGGTGTCTTGAGTCAAAATCTTCAATCAATAACGATATTAAGGAACACTTGCGCGCACTATTCAAGAGTTTACAATAAGAAATTTTCAGCCGGTGGAGTGAAATTACCATCAAAGATAAAAAATAGTTTAAACAAAGATAAATTAGCTGCATTTTTTTATATCTTCAAAAATATGTTGCCGGAAATTGAATGGAGACGATTTTTTAATGCTTTCAATGTTTTAGTGGATGAATATGATGATGTAGTTAAATATGAACATATGGGCTTTTATGACGGCTGGCAAGATCATATAAACTAACCCCCTTATTTTTTAAGGGGGTTAGTTGTATTTATTTTAGAAGTTGTTCAAGTTTTGTTTTCGTTTTCGGTCCGTAAATGCCATCAGAATTTAAACCATTCATCAGCTGGAACCGTCTTACTGCATCAGCTGTTTTTGGTCCGTAATAGCTATCGATACCAAAGTTTTTGGCTTTCTTATCCGGATAGAAATGCAATGCCGCCAACGCTGTTTGAATCTGTTCAACGGCAGCGCTGTGCATTAATGGGCTTTTCACTTTAAAAATGCCTGAAGGCAGATTGAAAGATGATTTCTTTTTGCTTGAGCTTGGTTTTTTCACTGCCTTGGACGAAGTTGTTTTCTTGCTGGATGATTTGCCGCCAAGTGCTTTTAATTCAGCATCAATAGCCGCTTTAACCTCATTCCAGCGTCCCTCGTCTAAAATACGGTGAGGGCAATACTTTCCGCTCCAATCTTGGTGCTTCCGCACTCGATCAATACCCCATCCGCGTTCTTTAAGCAACTGAGCAACAAACTTGATAGCCAACTTTTCAGCAGCCCTGTATTTAGGCCCTCCTGACTTGCTGTAGCAGATTTCAACACCGATAGACTTACGGTTCCCAGTGCCGTTTGTGCCGTCTCCTGTGTGCCATGCATTGCGATCTGTTGGGATGCCCTGCCTTACCTCTTTGTCATCAACGGCAAAGTGAAAGCTCGTTGAACTGGTGTTTCCAATCATGTAGCTGACCTCATTAGCAGCTGATGCATCATTGTACGTGTTGTGGATGGTGATGTATTCAGCGTCCATGTGATTAGGGCATTTTAAAGCGTATTTTGCTTCCGATACAAGGTTCTTTTTCACTGCGATTGTCATAAATGATCTCTCCTATTCTGTTTTTGAATTAGAAAGAGCCGCCAGCTGGCAGCTCACTTGGTTAGATTGTGATTTTTCAGGACAGCTTTTTGCTGATGGCCTTTTGCAGTCACATAGTTGTTTTTGAACCATGCTGTAAATGTCGTGCCAATAGTAAAGGCTATAGAGCCCGCAGTGTACAGCGCATCCGCAAGCTGATTCACCTGATCCTCCGTAATATCCAAAGGTGATTTGCCAAGCATCAGCATTGTTTGGTTGATAAGTGCAATCAAAAGAAGCACCGTCCGAATGACCGTGCCTTTGTCAAAGTTTTTCATATTGTGTTTTCCTCCTTATTTTTGCAAAACAGTATAAAAAATAGCGATTGCGCCGCCAATAACGCCAGTGCATATCGCTGTAATGATAGCGCCAGTTATTGTGCGTTTGATCCAAGTTGTATTCTCTTCGATCTTGTTGAGTTTTTCGTTTAATGTCATGATTTGCTGGTCTTGTCTATCAGAAACGCGTTCAAGAACATTTACACGCTGTTCAATCGTTTTCTGGCCTGCCTTCATTTCCATTATCTCTTTTTGTAATGCATGCACATCTGGTACCTCCGTCACTTCTGACATTAGTACGCCCCCCTTATATCTATTTCACGTTTTTCACCTCCTTAGAGGCAAAATAAAAAAGCCTTATTGACTGGCTCCTGTCGTTTCCTCGTATGGTTGACCTGTTACTTCTTGGTATTGGTCATGTGTAATGTATTGTGCCTGAACACCTTCTTTCAAGTCATCAACGGAACAATCGTTAAATGCCATAGCCTGCTTTACCATGGCTGTTGTGGCCCATTTGTAGAACAACGCAAATACCCAGAAATTAAGATTCACTTGTCATTCCTCCCTTTAAATAGAGAACATCTAATTTTAAAGATGCAACTTGCTCACCTAAAGATTGATTCAAATTTTCTGCTTCTTTTCTTGCTAGCACTTCCGCAGTCAATTGTACGCCTAAAGCATTTTGAGCCAGCTCAGCCTGTTTTCTTGCCAGTTTTTCGTCTGCCAGCTGTTGCCCAAGTGTAGCCAGCTGTTCTGCTATAGGATTGGTTTCAGGAATACTGCCTTGTTTCAGCTGCTCTTTGTATTCTTCATCAGCAGTTTCAACCCATGTTTGTTTTTCCTCATCGAATAAAGGCCGCCACATACCCTCTCCATTTATTTCTGGAGGAATATCAGTAGCATTCGCCGGGATAACATATCTTCCCGACTCTCTATCGGGGTGTAACTCAACCGGCCTTCCTAAATAGATTTTATCCTCACCATATGGGTATATTAATTTCATACTTCTCCCTCCTTTCTTTAGGTTAGAGGAACAGCTAAATCAATATAATATCCATTCACATTTGACTCAGTCTTAGCCATTACACCTGTTAATTTCATATCACCAGTTGCATATATAATAATCTTGCTGTAACCAGTTGTGCCGCTAGTTGCAACCAGTTTGACAACTCCTTTACTTGGGGCACTAGAAGACGGGATACTAGCAAAAACTATTTCTCTTTCAGTAAGTACGTGACCATTGAGGTGCAGAGTGTTCCCAACTTTTCGATACTGTAGTGGTCTATCGCCTGAAGTTGCTCCGTTTTTGTAAGGAACATTTAACCACGGAGTATCTATAAAATCTAAGTCTGTAACAACCTCTCGCCACCCAGTGAATTCTCCCTCTTTATGCTTTGTTCCAATCCATGTACGGTTATCATAGGATCTTGTTGCTACAATTTTTTTTAACCCTTGAGGTGGAGCAAGGTCAGCTGGAACATCTGTAATATCGTAATAGTACCAGGCAGCATCATCGTCCCCTGGATGATTCAGAACACCTGCCCCAAAATAAAAGCCAGTCGGATAATCAAAAAGGTTTTGTCCTTTAGTTATTTTTATTCGTTGACCTGTTTGGGTTGTCAGTGGATAGAGTTGTCCATTATTCCACTTGTTCTTATCTTCTTTCGTTACATGAATGTCTGTTTTATTTTCATGTGTATTGACCTTTGCTTGGGCTCCTGCGGAATATTCAATCTCCATCCAAGGTGTCCAGTTTTCTGATCCACTCACCTTATTTCTTATGAATTTCCGCCGATTATCAGGTATTGAGGTTGTTGCACTGGTATATGCTGTGAATTCCTGATATGGATAAGTGCCGTAGTTGTAAACCAATAAATAACCATTGCTATTCACAGGGGCATTCAGTGCCGTTGAAGCTGAAGTCATATAATAAAACCCTGTTTCAATAACAGTATTGAAATCCACGCCTGACAAGTTTTTCATCAAACCATTGTCTTGTGTTAATTTTGATAACTGAGCCGCATTCCACTTGGTTCGCTCTGCATCAGAAATATGACGAATCTGGTTATAGTTATGTGCGTCAAACTCCGTTTTGGTTGCCTGTTTGTCATTGGTAACATTACCGAGCCCGACTTGATCTTTTGTCACCCCATGAGGGTTGCTTTTATCATTAATGTGTTGATCAGTATACGTTTTTGCATTTTTTTCGGCTGTATCAGCTTTGTTTTGCGCCCCTGTAGTCGTTTCCTTCGCATTCCAATTTGAACGCTCTGTGGCCGTGATATGGCGTGTGGAATCTGTATTGTGTGCGTTGAATTCTGTTTTAGTTGCTTGCTGCACGTTGTCTACGTTTCCTAAACCTACTTGGGCCTTTGTGACTTGGTTGGGGTTATCCCTACGCGCAGCAAATTCATCTGTATAAGCTTTTGCTGTTTTTAAAGCAATGGAAACGTCATCCTGCGTTGCTCCGATCTCTTGCAATTCCTTTAGTGCATGATAGGCCGTATACTGATACCAGTTGAACCAATCCGCAGGGGGATGATCCATTGGTTTGTATCCTTCATCAATGGAGGACTGCGGGGGCCGCTGCCCGGCGTTCCCCCATTCAGGCAATTCTTTTGTAAAAGGCATAAACATCACTCCTTAAATCGGTAAAGGGTAATCATCTTCAGGCTGAAAGATTCCGCCGAGTGTTCCCCCATCTGTCCCGTCTGTTGAAAATCCATATTGACTTGTTTCTATAGAGTTAGCAGAGGACGAAAAACGAAAGGTGCCGTTTAAATCTACATAAGCCACCCGTACGCCTGCAGCAACTGTTTTTTGAACGATATTCGAAAACTGTGTTGCACTCATTCCAACTTTGCTCAAAGCCTCAATGGGTGCCTTTTTTACGATAATGGCAGCCGGTTCATCTTCATTATTTTCCTTGCTGCTGACAATGTGTATTTCACTTGGCTTGCAGTTCAGTGTTTTGGCTAAAGCTTCAATGATCCGGTTTGTGGTGCCATCTGAAACATTTCTGGCAACCTTGCCGCGAATAAGCACACGGTAAATTTCATCAGTGGCACGGCCCCTATCCTGCGACACGTTGTCACCAAGTAGATCCAGAGCCTTTCCTTTTGCCGCATCAATATCCCGCCAGTTCTCAGCTGTGGTTAGCGCGCTTTTAAGTGCTGTCAGCTGTTCATCGACAATTAAAAAAAGCTTTCCGATATTGCTCTTTTCATCTTTCAAAAAGGCATCGGTCAGCTTTCCTATTAAGTCTTTAATCATATGTGATTCACCACGATTTCATCAAAATGTACCTGGGCAACCTCTTTAGGTTCAATTTCAATGTTTGACTGTGAAAGGTTTGTCGCATCTTTTCCCATCCTGATTGTTACATCAGAGACACCATCTACTTGATATACCGCGTTGAACAACTGCGACAATATAACATCATCGCCCATTTGTGAGCCGGTATAGTAAGAGCCGTTTGCATCAATTCCCCCGATTTTATAAACGAGGTTGTTTTTGATCTGACTTACTCCATCAATAGGGAAGGAAGCATTTGTTTTTAAATCCAGCTGCAGATATATTTTGACTTCCCTTGCAAAATCAAATTTGACGGCATGGTCAAGTCCGCTGGCGTCAGTTATGGTGACAACTTGCTCCCCGACCGTTTCAATTCCTGCAGCAACACTGTCAAACAGTGCTTGCGCAACATCATCTTTTGTACCGCCCAGAACATAAGCATGAATGCTTTTTGGTGGGTTGCCGTCCGCATCGGTCTGCATGGTATTGTTGGCAACAATATTCGCCGATCTGACGCCTGACACGCTTAGCAGGGCTGAAATAATACCTCCGTTTGTAGATGCTGAACTGCCCTCAACTGATTTCTTTATTCGTGCCCGGAATTCCGAATCTGTTTCCTCGTCGGCACCGCCTGCCGATGGTTCCGGATTTGTAACTGAATACACGCCCTCTGAGGGCTCTGCCTGCACGGTAATGGTATTTGCCGCAACATTGTTTATAACGCCCTTAGAAAGCGAGACAGCCGTCCCTGAGCCTGTCCCATTAGCCTCAATTACAACATCTTCAATCAATTCAAAATAGATGCCTGATTCCGTAGTAAACTGAGTTTGTTCTTCAATTACGATGCCGGGTTCTCCAGTAAAGGACAGAGTCACAACTGACTCCGCAGCTGGCTCCCGCGTGATACCCGAGTTGCTGCCAAGACGATCGAGCTGCACGCCCTCAGACTTACTGACAAAGCCGCTGTTATAAACCCTTTCTGCAATATCCCACAAGCCGGCCAGAAACCAAGCAAAGATACGAATAATAATTCCTAATGGCGTTTTACTGGATGTGTTTACATCCTCCCCGAATTGTTCCCGAGCCCGGTCCTCCATACTATCAACAAGCTCGGAATAGGTTTGCCGTTGAAAGCCCGTTTCATCAAGCAAGATCAACACCCCCTATCTCAATTGTTTCTTCATCCTCTTTTGTCATTTTCACATGCACTGCAAGACTGCGAGACTCTTTATCCATTAAGAAGTTCACCGATTCCACACTGGCAATACGCTTTTCTTGAGAAATGGCATTTATAATGTCATATTGCGCCTCTTCTTGATCAAACTGCTTTCTTAAAATGTTGCTGCGATCAAGGCCGACATGTTCATCAAGCTCAAACTCTCCTAAACTTGTTCTAAGGATCATTTCTACTGATTGAGCCAGCTCAGCATCACCCTCAACCATTTGTAACTCACCATTTTCAAAACAAAGATCCCCGTCTTTAAGCTTGAGAGTTTTCATCCTTCCCACACTCCTATGACAACTGGATCGTTTATACTGTGTGTGCGCCTCGAATCCGGATCAAAGGTTTTATTGCCGTCCAGGTTATCCAGTGAACGTTCAGCAAACGAAACAAACACGCAGGACCCTACTTTAATATCAGCTTCGACGTGTTTCAAAACAGGCGCATGCTCGATTAAAGGGTATTCATGTAGATACTCACCATCATTGGTTTGAAACAGCAATTTCAGATCGGCAGTGTGTTTCTCAGCATTGTAATTTACAACCCGTGCTGGCGCCGTTGTATGGATTGATTGTTTTATCCGCTGTTCGAATCCGTCAAAGAACTTTGTCGCTTTACTCATTAAATCACCCTACATTCTGTGAAAAAGTCTTTACCGTCAAAGGAATGAGAGCCATCTTTCACACGATATTTTCCTTTCGCTGTCTTGCTGTTTATTTCTATGATTGAAGCAACTGCGATACGATGCTGCAATAGGCACTTCACCTTATACCCTTTGAGATCATCTTCCTCAAATTGTTCAGGCGTTTCCACAAGTCCTGTTGCCTCTTCGAGCTTGAAACGTTCGTCATCCCCTTGACTGAGTGGCCGAATAACAGGACGGCCGCGCCGATAATACATGACTGCCCCAGCATCATGAATGACCTCTTCAAGATTGTTTTCAATCAATCCGGTGACACGATAGCCTTTTTTATAAACTTTATTTTTAGGCAGAATGATATTTTTCACTTTTATACCGAGCACACGCAGAAGCTTATCGACAATTTGCCTTGAGGTTGTGCCAGCCTTGAACGTGATTTTCATGTATCTCTTACGGTATCTGACCTCTGTCCGAGTGCCATAATTTCGGACCGTTTTATATGTCCGGCCGTTCTTATCTTTTTTTACAGTCACCACTGGTTTTGCGAGCTTGTACCGCTTTTTCACATAGTATTTTTCAGCAGGATCAGCGTTTTCAGTGGTTACTTTCATATGGGTGTAATCATCGCCATCTTTTGAATAGATGGCCGTTACCTTATTCAAACCGTCCCAATTATTCAGCACCTTGGTAACTTTACCGATAGTTAAAACACCGTAATCGTCTTTATAACCAGCTTGAACAGTGATAGTGCTGCCTTTTTTAATTTTGCTGATTGAATCTTTGCTCAGGTTGTATATTTCAACCTTTGTTTCATTCGGTTTAAAGTCATCATCAAACGGGACCTCAAAATGAATCTCTAAGTCTTTATAATCGAAAGTGGTTTGTGAACTGCCGTTATCTATCGTGACCTTAACGACGCGCCCAAACAGCATTTTATTCGTCGCCATCGTCTTCTCCCTCCGCATCGTCCGAGACATCATCAATATAAAGAAACACGGTTTGCATAAAATTCTCGTATGTAACCCGTGTTTCTGTATTCGATTCATCCATAGGGATAAGGGAAGGCGCAGGCAGTTTCTCGTTTACAATGTCTTCCCACAAAGGGACGTTCAAAATCAATTTTTCGCCCAGCACGATTGGTTCCATGTCTTGATCATATAAATCAAGTGAAAAACTATCGTCTGTTTGGTTGTAATTGATACGCAAAATGAACGTGTCATCTGCTAAATCAAATTCAAACTGCTGTGGTATGTCCTCTTTGTCAAAAGGAATGTAATCTCTTGATGCCATGCCTTTCCCTCCTTCATCTAATCCTCATTTTGACCCCTATCGGAATTCTTCGGTCCGGCCAGGGATTCAACCGACGCAAAGCATTTACTGTGGTGCCGTATTTACGAGCGCAGCCCCAATAAGTGTCACCCTTCTTGACCTTGTGGTATAACTTGCCGGATTTTTTTGTTTTCTTCTTGCTGGCTTTCTTCTTTTTCCCGGCTGTTTTCACTTTCTTTTTGACCCACGGGCTTTTTGCAATACGGATTTCTTGCAACTCAATTGAAATAGCAAAACCGTTTGTGTAATCGCCTGTGTCGCGATCTATCTTTGTGATGATCACATTTTTAGCAACCTTACGCCCGGTATAAGTCAAAAGAGTGCCGGCATAAGCCTGCTTTTTCAGATATTCATAATCACTATTTGCTGTTTTGCCTAATAAATAGCCAGAGACTGTTGTCGTCTCTGGCTTTCTTTGTACATGGTCCGTGATCGGAACCCCTTTTTCAACGGGATATGAAGTGACCTCCACATCCGCGCCATCAGATTCCTTTTCGTTTACGAGATTAATCTTTCCGAGCTTCGCCAATTAATAAGCCCCCTCTGGTGGATAAAGCGACTTCAGCATGTCGAAAACTTCGTCAAATGTTTCAGTTACAGCCTTTTTCACCTTTGTTTCTGCCCCTTCACTGCCGCCCTCAACTTTTACGTTGATCGACGGGTTAAAAGTGATATTGACAGATGAACTGTTTGAGCTTGTAGCAGTCTTTTCTGGTGTGTAACCAGTATCCGCGCCAAGCTCCCGACCGAGTGCAGCATACATTCCGAGTGATTGGTTTCTGTATCGTGGCTCAGTTGTGATGACATACTCCCTAAAGCCGTTTTCACCAAGCGCAGCGACTTGTGGGCTGTTAATGACTCCACCTGTCGCATAACCTCTATACGGCCCACCATGAGCCATAGAAACGAGCCCAGGGTGTTTTAAAATACCGCCGTATCTGCTGTTCAAATAGTTGATAGCAGCAAGGATCTGGTCAACTGGATTTTTAATATTTCCGTGCCCCGGTTCCTTGTGAGCGTTGAATGTGCTTGGAATGAACTGCATAAGCCCTTGTGATGGATGGCCAGCTTTCGCATTCGAATCCCAATTGTTCACGACATTAGGATTCCCGCCTGATTCTTTCATAGCAATGGTTTCAAGTGCGCCAGCATATTCAGAGCCAAGGCCCTTGATTGATAGCGCTTGAGCTACCCACTTTTTGACGGCTTTTGAGCCGCCACCTGAAAAGCTTTCAGCGTAACTGGACATCTTGCCTTTAACAAAACCAACGGCCTTATCTTTGACAAAGTTAAAAGCCCCTTTTGCGATATCACCGAACGAGCCAGCCATAGAAGGTGCAGAGACACCCATTTTTTCTAAGACTTTTGTTAAAAGCTTAGATGGGTGCCCGATGTAATCAAAAACATCAAGAGCAACATCTTTCACTTTGCCGGCAACGGATTTTACACCATTCCATGCTTTTGTGAATATATTTCCTTCTGTGCCTTTTGCGTAAGCCGGAACTCCCGCTAAAGCAGCTCTTGTCTGTCTTGCAGACAACACCTCAGTGCCTTTCGGGAGGTTCATCAGTGTATCTGTTGCAGGGCTGAGTCCTACGTGTCCCGAAGGTGTCCGATACATTTCAGGGCCAGCGTTTGCCCCTTTACCGTCTCCCAGTATCGCTGGGCCTCCCGGATGGCCGCCGGTTCCGTGCGCATATTTAGGCACTTCCCATTTAGGGATATGCTTATCTTTCAAACCGATCTTATCAAGGACCCAGTTCACTCCGCCGATTACACCATTTACGCCTTTTCCGAGTGCTCCGGCAAGTTTGTTCGCTAAGCTAGTCACACCAGACACAGCCTTATGAGCCATGTTCTTAATTCCATCGCCGATCTTACCCGGAAGTTTCTTGGCCCCTTCGACTAAATCATTGAAACGATCCATAACTTTTTGACGTAAATCAAGCGCCAATAACGCGACTTTATTTTTTATATAAAGCCATCTATCAGTGATTGCTGAACCCATATTGCTTACAAGCTTTTTCACCATGCCGACAGCACTAGAAAAAATTTGCTTCACTCCGTCCCACATCATGCGGAAATTCCCAGTGAATAAGCCTTTGAAAACCTTCACTATTCCCATAATAATGCCGATTGCACCCTGTATAATCGCAATGATATTTTTAAGTGCAACTTGAATTATTGAGAGCACAACCGGGAATACAGCAGTCACGATATTTAGGATGAAACGGATCGCCGGAATGACCACAGTTGTGATGATATTCGCCAGAAATTGCAAAAGAGAAACAACAATCGGAAGTACCGCTTGTATGATTTGCATGATCTGCGGGAATACCTGCTGCACAACTTGAATCAAAATAGGAAGTGCCGCTTGCGCCAATTGTAAAATGATTGTTGCCGCTACAGTAAGCAATTGAGCCACGATTGGAAGAACAGCCATGATGACCTGTTTAATAATCGGGAACACTTGCTGCACCGCTGATAAAATTAACGGCAGCACTTGAACCGCAATTTGTCCGATGGATGAACCTAAAAGCTGAATCAATTGCAAAACAATCGGAAGAGCTTGTTGTACAATGCTCAGGATCAATGGGAACGCAAGCTGAATCATCTGGACCAAAATCGGTAGGGCATTTTGCACAATTGAAACAAGGATTCCTGAGAAACTGCCTATCAATTGAATAATGATTGGCAGCACCGCATTAATTACGCTTAGAATAACCGGAAAAATCGTCTGGAAGCCTTGAACAAGTAACGGCAGGATGCTGCTTGCTATTTGCAAGACACTTGTCCATAAAGTACCCGACAACTGCATCCAAGCTGAAAGCAATTGCTGAATCAGTGGCATGATTTGCGGACCGATTGTCTGGAACGTTTGCGAGATAGCTGCAGCAAACAAAACAAGCGTGCCACCTATTTGAACGAAAGCCTGCTGAAGTTGTCCGGCCAGCTGTTGAAACTGTGGTGTCAATTGCGTGACCAATTGCCCGAAAGACTGTTGAAGTGTGTTGATGATTGGCTGCAATGCCTGAAAAACAGTCGTTAGAACAGATTGTACCGATGTCCATGCTGTCTTTAAGGCCTGGCTTACATTTTGGTTTGTTTGTTGCATGCGATATAAGGCACCAGCAACACTCAAAATAGCACCAACAGCCACACCGATTGGCCCTGACACTCCAAGGAATGCAAGTCCGATCGCCGCGACAAACGGAGCAACCAGAGAAACCATTCCTTTAAAACTGGAAAGACCGACTTTCAACTGCTCCATGAACCCTTTTACAATGCCGTTTAGACCGTCTGACAGTCCTTTACCGAAGAAGTCCGAGACTGTCTTTCCGGCATTATGAATGAAGCCTGACACGGTTTTCACAGCCGTTTTATAGGCCGACTCAATTCCAGCCACTAACTGTGGATGCGATTCACCGAGACGATCCCATAATTTCAAGGATTCAGCCTGCATTTTATGAATGGCTGTGATCGCCACGTTTTGTGCGTCCTTGAATCCTTTCATGAATGCAGGCTTCAGACCCTCCGCTTCTTTGATCATTGTATGGAATGCACCGACAACCGCCGATTTCCCCATGTTAGCAAAGCGTTTCATCGCGTCTGTAGCTGGCTTGAATCTTTCCTGAAGCTTATCGAAATTCTTGTACAGCAAATAAATGCCGGTTACAAGAAGAACGATGGCCCCCGCAACGACATACACCGTGCCCGACATAGCAGCCAGCCCGGTTACAACTGGCCCAATGAACATCCACAAACTGCTGAGAGCTCCAAGGAACCCATTAACTAACCCTACCCCTATCGCTAGTGGCGATAAAAGTAGGGTTAAAACAGGGATGAGAAGCATAAATCCTTGGATCATTTTCGAAAGTACAGGGTGCGCCTCATTAAACTGAATGATCAGCTTCGCAACGGCCGTAATGCCCTTGTATATCGCCATCGCAAACGCCGCAAACACTTCAATTGCTGGCTGAATGGCTTTCAGTAGTGTACTGCACATCTCTTCCCATGCCTTTGAATAGCCGGGAACTGTTTGTGTTGCTGCTTTATGAAGCCCTTGGAACATGAAAAAGTTTGTAAAAGCCGCGCCCAGTGCCACCATTTGAAAACGCATATAACCCTGAGTGATCATCATTGTCATATCGTTAAGCTCTTTCATGTTGGCAGTAGGCCCGAGCATTTTCAAAGCCAAATGCGCAGCAGTACCCTGCTTTGCCATGTTCTCAAGCGTATTCGATACGGCAAGCCCCGCTTTATTGACTTGATATAACGGGTTTCCCATTCGGTCATAATTGGCCGCGATCTTCTCAGATTGAGTAGACCGGGCCATTAGTGTTCCGACGGTCTGCAGCATGCTCATGCGCATCATTTTGTTGTTTTTCATCATGTTGTCTGTGACTTGCTTGTGAGCACGTCCCAGCCTGTACACTTCATCCATAAATTGCTGATTGGTGCCAGACCAGCTGTCCATCTGGTTCCCTAACTGAAAGAAACCATACTGAGCCCGGATCATTTCATTCCGGAAACCCGACATATTATGGTGTTCGTTATACCATGCTTGCCGCATTTCATTCAGCATACGGATTGTGTCTTCTTCCAGCCCTTGAGTTGAACCGCGTAAAAAGTTCATTTCACGGTTATACTGCCGAATTCCCCGGTAGTCCGGGGCCGGAACAGCTACCGCCGCCACGTTATTCTGAACGCTTTGCGTGTTCTGCTGCGTAACGTTTGCTGCGGGTGTACCGATACGGCTCATATCGACGTTATTCAAATTCTGCCTGAGTTGATCAATGGATTCATTGGCGTTTGTTATCGACGTTTGATCAACATTGATATTGACCTCAGACGGAAGGCTTTGAATAAGTCTGCTTGTCTCTTGTACCTGGGTATTCAACTGGCTCAAACGGGATGTAACTAAGTCGATTTGAGGTCCTAGCCGTTCTATTGTTTGGCTGGCAGTTTGCAACGATGAGTTGTCCAAGATCATACTCATATGGATGTCTCTAAAATTCCGCTGTTGTCTTTGAACCTGAGCCATCCGTGTACGCATCTGTGAAAAACTGCCGCCAGCATCGCCGACATGGTCAACGAGTCTATCTATTTGCTGATTTGCTCTTTCTAGAGGGGAGGTATCAACGTTCAATTCAACGTCAATATGCGTACTTCTCAATGCGTCTGACAACGTTCATACCCCCTCATTTCTTCTTGTTCCTCTTGTTTTCTTGCTCAATATGGATGTCGAGGGCTGCGTTTGCTTCCAGCAGCGTGTCGAGATCCATCGCCGCGACCTCTGAGAAGGAAAACTTCTCAGACATCACGAGCCGATACATAGGCCAGTTGTCACTCGCCTTCTTTTTGTAGAACTGTTTCGGCTTCGGTTTCGGCGCTAAGAAAGGTTTGAACCTCTTTCATCAGCTCAAGGAAACCAGGTTTTTTATCAAAATAGTCATAGCTTACTTTCGGTTCAACAACTACTTCTTTCATGTACAGTTCATACAGTTTTGCAGACGAAAACATCCCTGTATTGATATTGATAGCTTCATCGTTAAATTCAATTGAACGACGTGTTCCCGGGTGTTGAAGAGTGTACTCAGTTCCTTGGATAGTTACTTTCTTTTGTTTACCGAATTTTGACATAGGTTTTCCCTCCGCTTGTTTAGTTTGCATATATTGAAAAGCAGCCCTATTGGACTGCTTCTTTGCGTTTGATTTCTTCTTTTTTGCCATAGCTTAATTACTGTTCCAATACTGTATAGTCAAAGACTTGAATCTCGAACTCACGATCTCCAATCTCGTCACTGAATTCAGCATCAGCAGGCTTTTTGACCATCGCTTCTGTTCCACCGATTTTTTCCTGTCCACCAGTAACCCAGATCGGGAAAGTTTGGGCTGTATTTGCCAGTTTGTTTAGGTACGGCACGAATGGCGACCCCATGGAAAGAGTCAGTGTGATTGTTCCAAGTGGATTGTTTTTCGTTGCAACACTGACATCACCCTTGGCACTGACTTTCGTCGAGAACTTTTCTTCATCTTTGGAACACGAAACCATTGTACCCTCGGAATAACCCGTTACGATTTTCCCGTCAATGTTCGTGTTGACTTCATTTGCATCATAAACGTATGCTGCCATTGTTTAGATCCTCCTTAAATTGAGATTTCACCAGTGATTTCAGCAGAATGAACCGCGCCAGCCAGCTCAAAAGTAAAGGACAAGCCGTCGTATACACGATTTTTTCTGTTTTCATCTGTGATTTGATCACGGGTTTTAGTGCTGATTGAATACACTGGCTGCCCGTCTGCATCTTCGGCAACGATGCCATTTGCAAAGGCTGTTTGCAGAACGTTTGTGACCTGTACACTCAGTAATGAAAAACCAGCATTCGAGAACGGGATTTTACCGTTGTTTGAGAATGCTGATTGAATAGAGGTTTCAATATTCAATTTCACCCAATCTTTGCCGTGCAGCACGTCGATATATTCCCCGGATGCAGTAATGCCTTCGGATGTCTCGTTGTGGCCCGCTTTGGTTACATAAGCAATAGCCCCTTCTGTGTGCAGTTTCTTCAGCTCGTCCGCTTTAATATCTTGAGGCGTGATACCTACGATATTTTTAAATTTCCAAGTTACTGATCCCACTGTATGAGAAGCAACCGAACCAACAAGGCCGGCGTCTGGATGCTCGTCATTTAAGGGGTGATAGAAAACGATTGTGCGGTCCTTACCTTTGTAAGAAGCAACTTCTTCACGGTCAGTAACCTGTAAGACTACAAATTTATATGACTTCTCTTCCATGGCTTTTGCAGCTTCCAGTCTTTCATCCGCTGTAGCATCAGCAAGGATCAGGAAGTGCCAGTCATTATCGAAATACTCGTCAAACGCATTCCGAATAGAGAATGTTCCTTGTGTAGTAGCTCCTTCTTCTGGTGTTTCTGTGCTGCCTCCATAAGTACCGATAGCAACCTTTGAAGGTGCATTGTCACCCTGTGCAAAGATAGCCGCAGCCTTTTTGTATGCTGCTGTCGTTTCCGGATAGTCTGCCTTAATAGCTTCTAATGAGCCATATTCTTTATATGTGTTGTGGCCGTCTACCTTTGCGAGAATCAGGGGTGTTCCCAATCCTTTAAGGCTGGACGGTTTCACTAAGTCAATTTTGACTGTAACGTCACTAAGTGGCATATGAATTACCCTCCTGTATTTTCAATTCGTACAGAGTCGAAAACCTCTGCATTTGCTTCTCCATGAGACACACGCGTTCTAAAGCGCGTATCGAAGCCGTGACGGCGTTCTGTGTCAATCGTGATAAATGTATCTCGATTACCGAAACCGTCGTTCCTGACCCACGCCAGCCCATTATCATGAAGTTTTTGACGCGCTTCAGCTGTTTTGAAGTACGCCGCTGTTTGTTGAGCAAGGGAAATGGCCTCAATATGGCTGTTTGAAACCCATGTAAAAGAGAAAACAAGCTCGATGTCTTCCGTTAACACTCCCTGTTCTTCAATGCCTCTATGTTGGGGCAAATACGGGGATGTCACGGTATACGTGCAAAAAGGATAGACAGGTTGTTTCCCTGTACCATTTGCAACGATAACAACATGGCCTGTTTTCTCTCTAATCAGTCCCAAGACTGTTTGTATTATGCTGTTGTAGTCCATCTGAATTGATCACCGCCTTTAAGATATAGCTGTTGAAATCGGCATACGTCCCATAAGGCGTCATCGCTTCAACATCAAAGGTGGCACCATCAAAAATCACCTGAGCTTTCAGAGGAATTTCATTCTTGATAAATAGCTGCCTGTCCATAGATGTAAGCCGGCCGCCAGATTGATAGACCAATTGAGACTGCAAAGGAACTATTGCCCCTCTTTCGTCTGACTTCGTCGGTTTCGGTGGCACCCATTCGCCGAGATCATCGTATGAGCCTTCTTCAGATGGAATAAGCAATGTAAAATCAACGCTGTACCGCTTAATCAGATCAGAAAATATGAAATGATTCCCCATCAGCTTTCAACCTCATAATCCATAGAGCCAATCATTTCCCCGGTATCAACCAATGGATTTGAAGAGCCTTTCTTTTCGGTTGTAAATGGATGGTTTGCCGGGTTCCGCAAGTCTCGGGCATACACTTGAAGCCGCCCTTTCGCAAGCAGGCCGACTGTTTCCATAATGTCATTCATCGAATCGCCATTCTCTAACGCTCTATTGACCAGATCCTCTACCTTTTGAACGATCTCTTCCTCGTTCTCGTCCCATCCAGCACGGATGAAAGAACGCTCCGGAATGTTGATATATTGAGTTTCTTTCTTGAGGTACAGCCCTTTTGCAGCAAGGTAGTTCCGCATGCGATCAGTTACAGCAATACGGCAGCCAAATTCGTGAACAGCCGCGATCATTTGCCGTTCACTGTCCAGGATTCCAACTTTCACCTTACCGACGGAACCGAGGTTTCTTATGACTTCTGGAATACGGTTGCTATCTCGTACCCGGACGTTTCTACGTGCCATTAGATCACCTCAGTGCCCTAAAGCGTATTTTTCTGTAGGGTCGGAATAACTCATGAACAGGATTGAGCCTTTCTTCATCAGCCGCATAGGATCTACTCATGCCCCCAATTGATTCAGATAGAACACCGGACGGGCTTTCTCTGTCAATCTTAATTAATAGGGCAATCCCCTTTTTTACGGCTGGAGGAAGAGACACAGTATTATCTGGACCAACAAAGAGATTGTTGCAGTATGCCATCGCATATGAAATACCATCTTCCAGATCAATTTGCAGTTTGGCATCCTGCGATGTGTCTTCAGCTGGAATCCCTAACCTGACTTTTAATTCTGCCAAGTCCATTTTTCTCATTCCTTTCAAAGAACCGGTTCATATGTCGCAAAACATCGGCAATTAATATCATTGGATGGATCACCGCTTTGTCCCGGCGCTTCTGCTGTTACATGAATACCATTTTTATTGATGCCAAGATCAAACAACTGATTGACCATGCGTTCCTGCCCTTCTAAATGGACATGATCCGCATGTTTTGTCTCACGAACTCTTTCATCACCAACGTTATGCCAGATTTTTTTCATGTTGATGCCCCGCGACTGAGCTTTTTTAGCAGCGTCAAGTGTTGCTTTTTCCCTTGTGCGATGCATTTCTGTATTGGCTATGCGCTTTGATCGGTTGTAACTCAGGCCGACATCAGTCTGCAGCTCCTTCGCAACCTGAGCAAAGCGTTTCCGCTCAATAAAACCGCGTTCGATTGTCTTGTTAATCTGCTGTATTGTCTTTTTGCGGTCAGTTTCAATGGCTTTGTCCATTTGTGTACTTTTAATAGCCCACTGAACGTCTTTAGGAGCCCATTCAGCAGGCAAATTCAGCTGCTTCATTGTTGCTTTAGGCCGCGCAAGTTTTATCCCTATCGCAGCCAGAACGCCAAGGATCAGCCAGCTGTAAGATGATTCGTAGGTTTCTTCAAGGAATTCCATAATCATAGCTTTGACTTTCGCTGAAAGATCACTAATCAATGATGTGATTTCCCGCTTTATACGGTTTAGATCACCGTGTCGATTAGCATCAGCAAGTGTCGGTTCTTCGATTTGATCAAGCTTGACGAATAACGCAGTCAGCTTTGACAGCACATCTTTTGAAGCACGCTGAAAAAGCCGCTTGAGTTTCCGTAAGAATTCCTTAGTTTTACGGTTCAACGGCTTCAAAAGCTCTTTTTCAGTTTGTTCTTTATCCACCGCTTACCCTCCTACTCTTCGGCTGTTTCTTTGGCGTTAGACTCTTGTGTGTCCTCGGCTTCTTTTTTACTTGTGCCCTTGTCCAGCTTATAGCCAAGCCCCTTATAAACTACCTCGAAAGCACGTTCAGTCACTTCCAAAGAGTCTCTTCCTTTTTTGATCCTAACCATTAGGCAGTGGCACCTCCATCAACAGCAGGGACTAAAGCTGCAAAGGCATCCTCTGCAAGAGTAGTGAATCCGACTTCCATAGTTGCTCGAAGTGCGAACATGTCACGCTCGAATAAGTTTAGAGGTTCGCCGGCTTCATCTACAGTTGTTGTCAACGTTGCATCCTGAGAAATGGTATATTCAATGTCCTGAAGAATACCATAACGCGCATAGTCCCAAGCCCCTGTAATAAGGTCAGCTTTTGTTTTATCCCATGATTTGCTGTCAACAAACCCAATAGGCAACCCAAGAGCTTGAGGTGTTGCATCTGCTGTCACTTGGTTAAATAGTGGCAGCCCGTTATTATCTTTTGCAGCGCGTAACTTTTGACGGAAACGTCTAATAGTTGTAAATGCATCAGGATCTTTGTCTGCATCTTCTACAAGCGCCATTACTGCAGCGAGATCGTCATAAACAGTTGCCCCTGAACCCGCGCCAGTACCAGATGTGATCTTTTGGCCGGACTTGTTGACTCTTTCCATGATTGATACACCTGTCTCAAAAGGCGATCCCACCCCAAACAGTGCGGCTTGGTCAAACTTGATTGCAAAAGCTTCTCTAATAGCTGATTGCATTTGAGTAAAGAAGTCAGCAACTGTGTAGCGTAAGAATTCTTTTGAAACTGGAATGATAACCGCAAGTTTCTTCGATGTCATTTTTGCTGTGAGCCATTTGGCGCTGCTTGTTTGAATGCGTTCACCTTCACCAACCCAGTAAGCGCCAGGTCCTTCTGCTAAGTACGTGAATGTCTTTACCGGTTTTGTCATCGGTTCATATTTAGCAAGCTGTGTGATTGCAGATGTCTGCATAAATTCTTTCAACACAATTTCTGCTTGTTCTTCTGGGATTTTCCCAGTTACTGCATCTTGTAGTAATACTGTTTTGGGATTAAATGTTGGCATAATAGCCCTCCTTATTTTCTGATATTTGCTTGGTTAGCGAGTGCCCCAATATCAACCGCCCCGCCAGCTGGTGTTGGATCACCTTTTTCGAAGTTAGTGCCGCTCTCTTTAAACTTGATATCTACGGCATTCTGAACTGCTGCATTGAATGTCTCTTCAAACTTACTGAGATTGGCAAGCGTTGTTTCCTCGTCTTCGCCAATAAAATAGTCAATAACTCCTTTAGGCAACTGCTTTTCATCAGCTACATTCAAGGCTTTATTGACTAGCGCTTCACGATTACGTGCTGCTCTTTCTCGTTCAATCTCGCTTCTTAATTTCTCCAATTCAATCTGTTCTGGTGTCTTGCTAGGGTTACGTTTTTGCAACTCCTCTTCAATCAGACTTTCAAGATTGTTTGACTTCCATGTATCAAGACCTTTTGTGAAGTAAGAGTCCAGCCGTGGCTGAATGAATCGTTTTCCCTCTTCTGTCTCAAGGAACCCTTTCACCTTATCTGCTGATACGGCCGAAAGTTCTCCTACAAATGCTTTTACTTCTTCATTGTCTTTATTTTCTTCGAGAAATTTTTTCACTTCTTCTAAAGTTGGCATTACGTTTCTTCCTCCTTCGCCCTCTACAGTGCGCGCCTGTTATGAGTGCATGAAAAATAAGCCTTTTTAAAGTCATGCTCAGGACAAATACAGATGATCACTTTGCAACCTCTTTGAAGTCATCATCATGTCGATTCTTATGCCAGTTTCTCGTTGTATTGTATTCATTTTTCGCTAATTCCCATTGCCATATATCTATTTCAGCAGGCGGATTCTCTCCATTTGACAACGCAATTGCTTTCTCCATAGCTTTTTCGAATGTAGGGTAGATTCCTACCTTATGGGGATAACAGTCATAATAATCATCACTCGTGTACTCAACTTCAAAGAACGTCATTACTTACACCTCGAATGTCATCATTGTCCTTTTCATCCTCAAAATCATAAGCATCTTGTTCAGCTTTCATTCTCTCAATCTCGTATTGCACATCATCGACAATAGAGAGTGTTGAAAGGCGTGTCTCTTCGCTTACCTGGCCTTTAAGTTGTCCGGATGTCTGAGCCTCTTCCAAGAGATTTGACGGCAGATTGCGCTTGAATGAGAACCATACCTTTAAATAATCACCTGCTGACACAAGACCTTTTTTCGCCCATGCTGAGCAAAGCAATTTGTACTGATACCGAAGGGCAGCAGTCGTTTTCCTCTCCATCGTGATGCACTTATTTTCAAGGGCCATCAGCTTGTATTTCATTGCAACGCCTGTCACATTCCCGCCGAATGATTCATCAGAGAAATTGACCGACTTTGCAAAACGAAGAATGTTTTCTTCAAGCCTGTTGAGATGGTTTTCGATCATGGTGTCATTAATGTCTTTTGTCAGGAATTTGGCATCATCATCTTTCCCAAACATTTCAAGCACACCGGTCTTTTTCAGTTCTTGGATGTCTTCATCATCCATACCAGCGCCCTTTAAAATCAAATAAGCTAGCCGTAGCTGTTCAATCTCGTTTGATGCATCTGAAAGTGTGCGATCGTATGCATCTATAAGTTTAATTACCTTTTCCACGTCGCCCATCTGTTCATCATTGTTAGGCAACCCGAATAAAGGACAATAATCAAACAAGTGGAGCTTCTTCTCTAATAAAGTCCAGCCACCTTTTTGTTTTTCAAAAAAATAGGCCATCTTGTCATCGTAAAAAGTGGCTTTTTCACGCTCTATGCTTTGATTATTAACCCAATCAAATACCTTATAATATCTAAGTGCGAAAGAAGGCTCTGTGATGTCATTCTCAGCAATAATGACAACTTCCCATGGATTTACATTCGCAATTCTTACCAAGCCGTCAGGAGCGATATACACAAGTCTAGCACCATATCCACAAATAGCTGCTTTCTTACCCCATTCGCTATCAGCATCAGCAATGTTATTTATGGTGTTAAAGTTATTGATTTGCTCTGCCAAGGCCGTATTTTTGTTTTCCCCGTCTTTCTCCGTCTCGTATGAGATCGGATGGCCGAACATATACCCAACCTTTGTATCCACTATCTCAGCATCAAAAGCATTATTCAGGCGATTGTTTACCAGATGGTCAATACGCCGAACCTTTCCTGTTTCAAAATCCTCGAATTGAGCTGCCTCACGCTGTAAGATCGGCACACCGGCAACACTAGCCATATATCGTTCATACTGAGCTATGGCTTTATCTTTGATCGGCTTATGCTCTTCAATAATCTGTTCAATGATTGGACCGTCTATCTCATTATTTCGAAGATAATTTAAAAACTTGTTCATGTTTTCACCTCCTACAATCGCACACGCTTTTTGATTGGCTCCATGCTATAACGGAGCGCATCAATGAAATGGTTATATTCATCGATAGGCTTATTGATAAGCTTGCCGTCTTTGTTTTTGTCCCACACATAGTTACTAAATTCCATTGCAGCATTCGAACATTTCGGATGAATAAAGATGGTGAACTGCTGCAGGAACTGGATGCCTGCTTTAATACTGTCAGGCCCCTTCTCAGCTGGCTTGATTTTCTTTAGGCCGTATTTACGGAGCTCTGCTATACTTTTTTGTTCGGCTGAATCAGCGATGATCAATTCTTTTCTGTAACCCATATCAGTGATGGTTTCTGCTATCTCGTTATTTAAGAGCCCGGGCTTATACATTTCATCGAAAATATAAAGTTCACGGTTTTTAATATCCACCAACGAACAAGCCAGGGCAGAAGGATCTGTTGTAAATCCAAAGTCCAAACCGAAAGCCGATTTGACCCCTTCACGCTTGGCTATTTCAAAACGATCAAAGGCAAATTCACGCCAGTTAGTAAAGATGGCACCTTCCGCAATACCCCATTCGCCCAAACCTTCAATTTTATAACGCCGTAGATTGTTCTTTTTCATCCAGTCAAATAGCTGCCTGTCATCATCACCTAGAAATTCGTTGCATTTGTAATTCGTAGTGAGAGCCAGAATATTGTTATCTTGGACATCAAAAAAACGCCGCTTCAACCAGTGTTTTTCATTCCACGGGTTAAATGACAGCGTAATTTGTTTAAAATATCCGGGTGGCAATTCACCCCGAATACTCATATCAACTTTGTTAAAATCGTCTTCGTTTAATATCTGATATGCTTCCTCAAACCAAGCCCAGCAGAGAAATCCTACATCAACTGTGATTGAAGTTACACTCATTGGATCATCTAGACCACGGAACAAAATCTTCTGTCCTGTCGGCTTGTATCGAATCTCTAACGGGCTTTTAGTCCATTCCCATAGGTGTTCAACTTTAAGGCGTCTAATAGCCCATTTAAGCTGCGCATACGTTGAATCTTTGTGATCTTTGAAGACTTTCCTCACAACAAGCGTATTTGCTTGAGGGAATTGCATCATGCGGTAAATAATGTTCAGTGCAGTTGTGGTGGATTTTTTAGAACCACGGCCGCCCTTTACCACTCGATAACGCCCTTCATAATTCCAGAAGGTTTTATAGCCGCCGCCCACAATCTCTTTTAAACTCACGCGAACAGTATTAATCATCTAAATCATTCACAATCTCAACTTTTATATCAGCGCCACCATTTTTAACAACTGCTCTTGTTTTCTCGATATTCAAGCGCATCTGCTCCAATTTAAGGCGCCGCTCGTCTGCTTCGTGAGCCAGCTGGTCAAACTGTTTAATCAAGCCTCTTAGCTCTCCCATTGCCCGTGATTGGGCATTCAGGAATGTAGCATGACGATCCCAAGCAAATTGTATTTCAAGCTCTTCTTCAGCAATAGACTTTTCAAAATACTCGTTGCCATCTTCGTCCTCTTGAGGTTGATAAACGTATTTCGCCTTTTTCAGCTCTTTCGCAAGATCATCTTTATCCTGCACGAACATAATGCGCTGCGCCCGGATAATGGCTGCATATTGAATCTGAATTTGATCCCATATCATGTCAGCAGGCGAACGCTCTTGAATCTCTTCCATGATCTCAAGTGTTTCTTCTGGCAGGAATTTAGAGAAAAAGCCGTGAGTCACAGCGTTTTGATTGCCCGCCGGAGCCGCACCGCCTTTGTTTCCTATTGCGTTTTTGTTGCCGGGCTGTCCACCTTTTTTTGTGTGCACACTTTTTGAAATGGGTGCACCCTTTTTTCTTTCCCAACCATGCCGCTGTTTCCACGATTTGATGGTGTTCACCGACACCCCATACTTTTCGGCAAGGTCCTTGTATTTCATGCCTTTGACGTAATCCTTATACGCCTGAATGTGCTTTTCGGGCATCTACATTCACCGCCGCCCCCTTCTGATTCGTGTTTGTTTTGGAAAAAATATTCCCTCTAAACCACCGCCGTGCTCAAGCCGTTAACCGCCAATTGTCTATCCTGAGACTTACCGGAAGCAGTTTACAGAGAATATAAAAAAAGCATCCCGAAGGAGGCTTTTCTTTATTAAATCGCATCTATTTCCTTTGCAAGTTGATCAAATTTCGCTTTATCATTATGGAATAGCACTAAAAGATTGTTAGAAAATATAAATGCTTTTGTTACCCATCCAACTGATGGGAATAATTGAAGAATAACTTCATCAATGTTAATAAACTCTGTTTCCACCTTTCCGTTTGAAGTTTTTTTGTATACAAACTTATTTAAGTCAGGTTTGAATACTATACTCAAATGCGCATCTGAGTTTCTGACAAATCGATTAATTATAGTTGTGATGCTTTTAAGATGTCTATGCCCTTCAACTTCTTCAATTTTTTTATGCAGAGTCATTTTATGAATTTGATATAGATTGTATTTTTTGTTTTGAGAAAATTTATATAAGGCAATGCAGTATGTTAAAATCTTACCAATCATCTCTATTCCTTTTGAATATACATTCACAATATCAGAAGCAAGTCCTTTTTTTTCTACATAACTAAGATTATTATTTTTAAATTGGTCTAGTTTATTTTTTGTGTCAGTGAATAAAATTGCAAATTCATTGTAAGAAGAATATGATTCTAGACCCGGATTATCTTTAGTACCGTGATAAAAAACACTGAGTATATCTACTGTTTCTTGCGCATCAATTTTAGAAGCTTCACCAAAAAAAGTTAAGAAAATACCGATATACCTTTTTACATTATCCTTGCCATATGATTTTTTATCATCGATCCAAAGTTTCACGGTCTGATATAAATATTCGTTTATATCCATCTCGTCCCGTTTTGCGGTTAACTCACGGACATCTTCACCAAAAAAACCCGATAGAGCTAGAGTATCCATTTCTTTTGCAGTTTCTTCAAACTCATTATATTTGGTCAATATTCACAACCTCCCTTTAACATCATTATCGGATAAGGAGTGTGACAAGGGAACAATTTGCAAAATTTGTCGAACGAAAGCACCCTTCATAAATAGGTGGCAGTCGTAAGACAAAAAAAGCACCCTTTAGCTGCGGGTGCAATCAACGTTTCTTTTTATAGCCTTCAATGTCTTTTCTCAAAAATAGACGATCCCTATTTGTTGTTTTAATCGGAATCAATGTTTTGTAATCAACCAGCTGCTTGAGGTTCTGCCGGCTGCATCCGATAATCTCAATGGCTTCAGATGTCGTTATGACTTCTTTGTCCATGAACTCTCTCAGCTCGTCAATACTTTCAAAAACAAACTTAGTCATTCCGCGTGTTCCTCCATTTTAGGATGATATTTATAATAGTGATTACCAACCAACTAAGAGCCAAAACCATTGTAATGATATCCAAAGTACCAAGATGATCATAATCAAAGTTTGCAAACACTGTCACGAACAGAACAAAGAATATTACCGTTGACGCGTCTACTAATTTTTTCATATGATTGAGCATGGAATTTTACTGTTATACTGTAACAGTAAAATGTTATAATAAGGCGAGGGGAATAATCCCCTCTGTGCTTATGTGCGACGTTTCTTCTTGGAGGGAGAACGTCGTTTTTTGTTTTTGCTTTCCTTCATTTCCTTGATATTCTTGATCATGGTTGTGATTCCTGTAAGGATTGCAACCAGCCAAGCCAAGTCCCGAAGGATAAGCTCAACCATTTCCATGCTCTTTCAACACCTCCTTTCGATACTTTAATTATATCAATTATATTTACCACCGTCAATATAAATAAAGATAAAATTTAGGTTTTTTACCAAAAAATATTGTTTTTAGACAAAAAAACAACCTATTCATGCTAAACAGAATAGGCTGTGTTCTGCTCTATTTTTCATTTTCAATCGGGAACGTTCAATATTCTTTTGAACCGTTCCTTTTTTTATTTTCAGCAGCTGGGCGATCTCTTCGAAAGACATGTTTTGTACAGTATGCATGATGAAAATGTCCTTCTCTCTTTCAGTAAGGACAGAAAGGGCATCAGCAATTCTTTCTTTGTCCCAATCGCTTACCTCTCCTTCTGGCTCCTGATTGATCGCATATTCTTCTGGCATTGCATCAATGATACGAGGATCAGCAAGAATCGTTCTTTGATAAACGTCCCTTCTGTCAGCTCCCCGGTGTGCTCCTGGTTGTCTCCCGTTCTGCAGCCATTCGAGAGTGAATTCAATATCGCTGATCATGCTGCCAATAATCTTCTTATCGTTCTTTTGTTCGGCTGTCATTTCAATTTCTGGTGTTTCCGAGAATGCCCGGTACATCTTTCTCGCTTCTTTTAACGCTCTTTTGTATTCAATGATTAAATCCTGCATGTTTATCCTCCTCTTATTTACGCTTAAAAGCGCCGCCTTTGCCTCTTCTGAGTGTTTGCCTGTCTTGCCCCATCATTTGCCGCCAAAACCGTTCAGAACGCTCCTGCGCGTTTTTATTAGGCTTTTTCTTTTCCTGTTTCATGTCATCCCTCCGCTCAAATAAAAAACGGACACCAAACAAACAGCGCTTATGCTGTAAGTTCAGTGTCCGCAGGCTTTCCATCTTGGACTTATTTAGTTTTAATTGAATCCCATTTGGTTCAATGCTGATTTTACTGCAAGTGGCACCACGTCCACAGGCTCAATATTTGGATTCTTTTTATATTCCACATAGTACAATGATATTAATTTTGAAGTCTCACTAACCATTTGCATTTGCAATGGCATGATTTTTTTCATTTCATCAAACATCATCTGCATTTCAATATCTGAAAACTTATTCCCCATCACTCCGCAGCCTCCACTTCGCATTTGGCACCTTTGAAAATAGTTTCATAATGTTCGTTTGTATAATGCCCTCTCAACTCTCGTTTGACTTCTAACGTTACATTGCCAACGTTTCCGAATTTCTTTTCTAAATGGCTTTTGATTATTTGTTTCACTTCTTCAGGCGATAACGATACCTTCATTTTCATTCTCCATCGTCACCCACCTTAATAATATCCACTTCCGTAAACCCTCGTCCTACAAGAAAATCTTTTATCGCTTCTGCTTCTATTCGTGTGAAAAACTCCAAGTCCATCGGTACCGATATGATTGAGTTGCGATTAAAGGAAACTTCCGCATCATGGACAATAATGTCATCGGTGAAATACTCAAGATCGCTACCTGTGACGTAAGCATGTTCCCCTACCTTTATATAACATTTTCTTATTTCTCTCACTCCGCGCCCTCCTTCACAGGTAGAAACAGATCAATCATAAACAAGTTAGGGGTGAAAACCCCATCCGGTTTCGCCTTCTCAAATTGAAAAACCTCTACCACGAATCCTAGATCATGCGCCGCTTGTATCCTTTCACACGCTTCTTTTAGGGTTCCGGCTTTGACTGACGTCACAGCTTTTTTATACATTCTCCGCGACCTCCAATAACTCAGGATTTTGATAAACATCGCCTCTGATGTCGCATTCATCCCAAGCTATACAATCATCAAAATAAGTGTGATTTTCGGGGTATTTCAATCCGAACCGACCATCTATATAAACAACGATCATCGGTTCATTATCTATCATGTCGATGTCGTATTCATAAATCATTTTTTCGTTCTTATCCTTCAACCCTGTTCCCCACATTAATACCGATCCTTCTTCATGACTTCCTGTAATGCAATTCTGGAAACCATATCTATCATTACGCCACAAAACCCACTGAGTACCGATAATTCCCAAACTTATCCCTTCATCATCCCAATAATGCATCTGCTCGCCGTCCCAAACTCTGTATGCTGTGTTCATTGTGCGCCCTCCTTCTCAGTAACGTTTTCATGAATATTCCCTAACAATGCGTCCTCAGCAGTTTCAGAAAATAACAAGACGGATATTTCCTCCTTGTCATTAACGACGCACCATGACCCCTCAATCATTTTCACTTCTCCGATGAACTTATCTTTCATGTAAACATCGGGATTATAGTCGAATCTAAGTATCAGATCACTTTCATAAATCATTTTTCCGGGTGCGTAAATACATTTTTCCGGATCAATTAATTGACCGGGTAATCTTATCCCTGTGCCCCACATGAGAGCCGTTCCTTCTTCGTGACTTTCTGCAATGAGATTTTTGTGACCTTTGCTGTCCATATGCCGTAAAAACCAATGAGTCCCTATAATCTCTAAACTCATACCCGGATCATCCCAATAATGCATCTGCTCTCCATCCCAAACTCTGTATGCTGTGTTCATTTGTTTTCGTTCTCCTTTTCCTTTTCATAGGACTCAATTTGATCATTAACCAAATCCAAAACACTCGGCTGACCCTCGTTCAGCTTTTTGATCATAGCTTTCCAATCGTTATAATCGATTTCATTCACGCTATTTCCTCCTCAACGCCCATGCTGCAGCCGCATTTCGGGCAGCGTGCATCTGGGCGGATTTTTATATCTAATTCGTTGTGACCACATTCAGGGCAGCTGTATTCGATCATGATGTCATCCCCCTATTCCCAGCCGACTGCAATTGCAAAGAATAAAACCAAAACCATCGCCCCAATGAGCCAGCCATTTGTCTTATCACGTTTTGCAATGATTGTTTCATCACCGATCATTTTCAGATCGTCTGACTTCGCCACAAGCACCGGTATGTAATCTGGATGCACTTTCAAATATTCCGCCGCTTGCTCAACTGTCATCGCTTCGTCCTTCGTGGCTTTGACTGCCCGCTGAAGCTCAACTTGTAAAGGGATCATTATGCATCCTCCTCCATGTCATAAACCTCAACCGGTGGCATTTCGCCAAGCCTGCTGAACATGTGCTTTCTTTGCTCCATGAGACATTTATCAAAAACAGCCGTACTGTGCTTATTGATGATTTTGATTAAATCCTTACCAACGCTCTCGAAAAATTTCAACGTGTCCTCTTTGTCGATTGTCATCTGATAGATTTTAGAGGTCATCGGAATTTTAAGAACTTGTAGTCCGGTTGTTACCTCTGATACGTTAATATGATCAAACGATGGAATAGCGCAGAAACGATATTTTCCAACTTGAATCTCATGGCCAACCGCCGGCTTCCATTTGCTATCCTCTGGCTTACGTGTATTACTAAAGGCTAAATAGAACTTCTTCACTTTTTTGTCTACTGTAATTTTCATTTCACATCACCCTCCAATTCATTTTGGGCAACTGTTATCGCAAAATTGAGATTAGTAATGATCTTCTCCAATGCCTGTTTGTATCGCTTCCTATCGCCGCTTAGATGCTGAATGTCCTTTTGAGCCTGCCGGAACTGATGAACCGTTACTTCCTCCTGGCGTTTGTTTTCCGCGATGATTTCCCGCTGCTTAACAGCCAGTTCAGCTTGCTCAATAAGCCAAGCAATTTCCTTCTGTGGAATGTATGTCAGTTTTTTTAAACGTTCAATTCTCTCTTTCATGTCCGTTCCTCCCCCGCAGGGGAAAGCCCCTGCTATTAGAATTTGTGGCCGATCCTATAATCTAAACGAGACAGACCGCCCTTAATTGTTTGAATGATTGTTTCTCCGTGTTCTGGGGTTTCAAGGACATGTGCAGTGCCCTCGTTCCCATCTAAAATAAGAATCTGTATTTTGCCCGGCTCGATTGCCTGTTGGATTGTTATATCTTTGCTTAAATTAATTTCCTGTGGTTTGTTCACCTAGCGCGCCCCCTGTGCATGTGCTATGATAGAAGTACCAGTTCATATCAGAGCATCGGGGCATACGCTTCGGTGCTTTTTTGTGTTTAATAGTGATCCGGTTTCCATCCGGCCATTGTGAATGTTGGCGATGGTTTCAATTCCTCCCGGTAAACGATCGGATGTTTTTTCAAGTATTCAGCCAGCTGTTCCGGCGTCATCTTCCATTCTTCAACCGGTCCTGGCAGGTAAGGATTGATGCTTTGCTGTTCCATGGTATTTCCCTCCTGAATTGATTTTGGGTATTTCCGTGCCGCCGAGCTTCTTGCAATCAGAACCCATTCGGCTGGCGCATGCCTTAAACTGAGAGCAACGTGTCATACAGGCCATGAGCTTATCTTCTTCCTGTACCCACAACGGCCGATCGTCTGCGATTACCACGTTTAACAGTGGACTTTCCCGCCTTTCTTTTGAGTTTTTTCAGCTCGTCCAGCTCGATGAAGCCAAGTGACTTATCCAGAGCCAGCACCTTGAGTGGCGTTTCATAATGCCGCTCATACAACTTGCGTTTGATGGCAAATTCCTTTGTTTCCACGCCTTTGATGTCAATGATCTCGATGCTGCCGTCCAAGTTATGAACCTCAAAGTCTGCAATATATTCAATCTTCCGAAAAGTTTTGCCGTTCTTTTTGAATGCCTCTTGCAGCAGGAACCGTGGTTGCAGCTTAAAATCTTTGATCTGCTTGCTCACCTTGAGCCATTTCAGTTGCTCATAGTATTTGGCTTCGGCCCGGCTGTCGAACGTTATGCCGTCCACCTGTGTTTTCCTGGCGCCGTACTTATTTGCTGGCATGCGATGCCTCCTGAAGCTTGTTTTTTTGCTGCGCAATCTCCATTTCTGACATGCCGCAGTCAATACAACATTCATAGTCAGGTATTTGCAAATGACCTTCTCCCGGCATAGTGCAGTAACTCATTTCCATGTGCTTATGCTCACAGGATTCCTGACGTTTTTTCTGTTCTTCCTCTTTGACAACTGGGCAATATTCTCTTTCGTGAAGCCTTGCTCCGTGCTTTGTCATCAGCCGTTTTCCACAATGTTCACACTGATAAAGCGTCTGATTCTCTAAAACTTTCATTCTGCCGCCTCCAAAAGCTGAGAATCTTCATAAATGTTGCCGATAACTTCTGACGCCCCGTTGTAAAAATTCAACCCTCTTTCTGAATGATGACCAACAATATATCCAGAACGTTTTGTTTCATTTCTTATGATCTTGTAACCAAACCCTTGACCCGTCCATAAGACTTCCATGTGATAATCTTTGTTTTCTTTATTGCTAATTTGCAAAATATCCCCTTCGTAAATCTCCCGCCCGTTTCTGTCCTTCAATCCGGTGTATTGCATCCAGATATATGTGCTGCTATATTTCAATCTCGCATTGATCATTTCAATGTCAGATAAACAAACGCCGTCCCAATACGCGGAGCTATTGTCCTCGTCCTCGTAAACCATAATTGACTTTTCCTTATTCCAAGCCCGAAACTTGATTTCTCTCATTTTCCTTACCTCCCGTCATTCTCTTCCCATTGCTGAATCAGCTTTTCTTTTGCTGGCGCCGTTAGTATGATGGCCGGCAGCAGGATCACCGCTTTAAGCACTGCGCATCAGCTCCATTTGTCTAATCTTTTCCTCAAGCACCCGGATAGCCGGTGTGAGGTCCTTGCCGCCCTTTTGTTCAGCAGGCCCGAACATGTAAATGCCGCTGATTCCGTTCGTTTTCTCCTTCAATCCCAATCACCCAATCTATGGTTTAATTCCATCCGGTTGCCCTGAATGATCACTGTGTAATACTTGCACATCTGGTGAATCCGAGAGCCCAGCGCCTCGTCAACGTCAAGTAGTTCGTCCGTTGTGAGCTCAGAAGAGATCAGCAGAGGCTTATGGTTCAGGTAGCGATAATTCACAACTGACTGGATTTGTTCGACTTGCCATTCAGTTGCCCGGGGCTTCCCGCTTACTGGCTTGAATAAGTCATCAATGAACAACACATCCACTTTCCGCATGGCGTCCAGCTTTGTTTCCAGCTGGTCAAAGTCATTTTTCAGATCACTCATGCCCTCAACGTAAGGGAAGTACAGGCAGTGAGTTGATTTCTTATTAATGAGATTGTTCATGATGGCCGTTAACAGATGGGTTTTACCGCTGCCCGGCTGTCCCAGCAGAGCAATGCTATTGGCACGCTCTCCCTTGATCTTTTCAAAGTCTTTGAAGTATTCGACCGCACATTCATAGGCATCTTTGATCATTTGGGGCTTACCGTTTAATTTGAAGTTGCCGAACAGCAGTTTTTCGAACTTTTCTGTAATGCCGCTGGCTGCCATGAGCTTCGCTATTTTCTTTTGTTTCACACACTCACATTGTTTGGAATACGTCGTTTTCCATTCCCGAGCCTTATCCGGCGTGCAAACCTTTCCTGCAAGGTAATCATCTTCAAGAACCATTTCATCAAGTGATAGGCTGTCCAATGGCTTGTGTTCTTTTCTCAGCCGCAGCTCAGTATCTTTGTGAACCCGATAGATCACAACGCCGCGATCCTTGCACTCGGAACACTCATACTCAACCTTTTCTTCTGATCCGGCCTGTTCTGTTTCCCAGGAACGCGATTTTGCTTGAAGACCCTTCATCATTGCTTGGAACGCTGTGTCTATGCTGACTGCTTTGTTTATTGCCATATTGTTGTTTCTCCTTTCTCTTTTGGCTGAACGGGTTTGACAGGATCGCCTCAATGTAGTTCAGGCCAACGTTGCTGCCTTTATTTCTGAAAGCCTGCTTCATTGCTTCCATGACCTTCTCTTCGCCGTAATCATCCACCATGTAGCCGATTCTTTGCGCCTCAATGGAGCCGATAGAACGAGCGACCTTATTTTCGAATAGCTCAAAAGCGTTTTTCATTTTTGGATCAACCTCCTGCGTTTCTTGTGGTGCCGGTTCGGGAACTGGCTTTTCAGATGGTTCCTGCTCCGTTACAGGCGTTTCAAATGAGATCAGCCTGTATTGCCCTGCCTTTCTCCCCTGCGGCTTATATTCAATTCTTTTAAGATCAATCAGCATCTTTCGGTGTTTGATCAACGTATTTTCGGAAATCTCAATCTTTGCTTGCAGAGTGGTATTTGAAGTGGTGAACCACTCTCGCCACCCTGCCTTGTTGTTGATGTGCAAAAGATGAAACCATAATGCTTGAGTTGTAGCAGACAACGGATTCGTTTCTAACCAATTCATGAAGCCGTTCATTTCTTTCAGGTAGTTCATGGCTCACCTACTTCCTTTCGCACAGTGCTGTCAAAGCTTTGAAGTCTATTTCAACTAATCTCAAAGTAGGTTCATTTCTCTTGAGATAGTCAGTAACATATCGGGTGTACAAGTCTTTTCGCATATCTCGTCGGACCGTCTTTACAAGCCAGACATAACAATGAGGGATAGGAACTTTGATCACTGTCCTTTCCATCAACTAACCAGCTCCGAAAAATGTATGATGCTGTTGAGTTGATTGGTTGCTCGACAATACTTGCATTTTTCGCATCGTCTTGGCTTTTCTCCACCGTGTTTAACCTGAATAATACGTTCAATTCGTTTCTCAATGTCCTCAAGCTCAACTTCCATTCTGGCCTCGTCAATATTGATTACAGCTTTATCGGGCGGATCTTCCTTAGAGACTCCTACTATCAGAGGCTCAAGCCACTCATTTCGCCCTGTCATTCTTCTTTCAAGCTCTGCATATAGTGCCATTTGCGCGATATAGCCATAAGCCTCAACAAAAGAACAATATCCAATTTCGGGGTCCCAAACTTTCTCCCGTAAAGACCGTGCAGTTTTTAGATCGGAGAAACGGCCGCCAGCTGGGTTGTATACGTCCAGCTTTCCTTTCCACGGAACACCGAACAATTCAGCAGTTACGATGACTTCCTTGTCACCTTGAAGAACGAACATACAGAGATCGTCTTGTTGAATTGCCTCAATCATCAGATCAGCTAACTGATACTGCTTGTACAGCTGACCTTTTTGAGTAAATAGCGAAGGTGTATTCATCTTGAATTCATCAAAAGCCTGTTCACCTTCAAGCCAGGCATGAACGTATTGACCGAAGAGAAGGGCCTCCGATGTTGGGGGCGTCCATTCTCCGTTTATCTTTGCCATTGTTGCTGCCTCACATTGAAGAAAGCTTTTATATTGAGAGTTTGACATGTAGTATCTATCAATCTCGTTAGAATAATAGTTCTCCTTGTTTAGCGCCGGTATCCGCATTAGCAGGATCACCCGCCTTTTCTTTACTATCAGTAGGCTTGTCAGCTTGTTCTTTTTGCTTTTTGAATTCTTCCTCAGCCTTTGATTTAGTTGGGCCTGTCGTCTTGGTATTGAAGTAATCTTCTTTCTTCGCCATACCATCACGTAAAGATGTATAAATGCGGCCAATCTTTAAAAAGTCTTGTTCTGTAAAGGCATCAACGTTACTTCCGACGTATTCCTCAATCATTTCTTTAGTGATCCCAAATTCTTTCTTGAATGTTGATAATGCATTTCTGAGCCGATCTTCCAATGGTTCTTTATGTCCGTTTATTAACGTTTTCTGGCACATATCAACTGCAGCATCAACGATATCGCCAGGAATCACTCCAAGTATGCAGGAACGGAGTCGACGGGCTCCTTGATTGGCAACCATTTCGTAAATATCCCTTGCATCATTGAGCTTTGTCACTGTACCTTTTGCCTTTCTCTCATGCTTCACAGTGAATATTTTGGTTTGTCGTGTATTCGTTTCGAGGTCCCAAGCATACGCCATGACAGATGATTCTCCGGCTTTCTGCTCAAGCTCCATAATTCCGTAATCAATGTTGCCCCAATTCTGCGCCAATGCCTCAGCCAATCGGATTGACGGACCAGATACCTTTGTCCCACCGCGGGGATATTCATACACCGCATTCTCAGCTAACAATCTTCGTTCGCATGCTTTTTTGATTCGATCAAACGCCGCATATACGTCCCGCGGAAATTTCTTTGCAATTACCATAGCAGCCTGTACTTCTTGCGCCTGTCGGCTTACCATGGCTTCTGTAGTCACACTGGATGCCTGCTGAGGGGCCGGCATGTAATCTGAGTAATCTACCTGTGATAATCCATTCATTGTGCTTCTGCCACCTTTCTTTTGTATGCTTCTGTTCCAAGCCGCTGCCATTCCCGATAGTGATCCATTGAAGGGAAACTAAACTGTGCTTTACCATTTTTGGCGAATACAATTGAACCGCCGACCTGTCTTAAACGTTGCTGATCCTCCGCGCGCTCGCTGAATGCCACTTTTACTGCTTTAGCCATATATAAAACCTCCATTGATTTTCTTGAGGCTATCTGGTAGAATATAGTTATATGAGTTTTCAGATAGCCTTTAATTAAGTCCACTTGCCAGAGTGGGCTTTTTTATTGCTCATTTTTAAATTCAAAACCAAGATGCTCCTTTAGGTACCGCTCAAGGTTTTCCCTCAAGATGACCTCACCCTCAGTGCTATCTATCACGTAATCGTCGAAAGGCGTTACTTCATCCCCGAAAAAATCCTTTGGTGTTTCTGGCTCAGTCAGCTTGTCGTGCCAATTGTTTAGGATCATTGGATTTTCGATCATTCATATTCTCCTTTCTGTAATTTGCTGTACGTTCATCCCAAATCAAGTGCAGTTCGCTATGATTTCGGATTCTTTCACACCACGCTCGGACCTCCAACGCTGTCGCTGGTTTATGAACAAAGTGAACCATCATCCTAAGCTCCTGCGTACCACTGATAAATCAATCCCACGCTGTTTCAGCCTTATCGCTGCATCATATAAGCGTCCCTTATTTGAAATCCGTTTAAGATCCTCAATGTTTGCTTTGATACTGCCAAGGATATCTAAAGCTTCCTCGTAGTCGCCTTCTTCCAAAGAGTCCAGTAATAGTTCAGCCAAACTTTCAACTGAATCTGATTTCCGTTTTACGACTTCTTCATCTGACTTCAAAAATTGGTTGAGTTTCATACGAGCATTGCCTTCCTTTCCTCTTGTTTTGACATAGCAACCTGATCCATTAACGCTTTTCGCGTCCATTTGTCTGCAAGCTCCTGCATTTTCAGACCATGACTTCGAGATAAAGCATAAAAGAGAGTGTCTACAGCTGGACCAAGGTCAAGAATCTCTTTAAGATCCGCCATCGGTAGCGCCTCAATACGGCCGGGGCGTTCATTCGCCAACCAGAGCGCGATATTTTCAGCAGCCTCAAGGGATTCCTTTGTCTGTTTCATAAAATTGATCAGGGCTTTACTGGGGCTGACGTTCAACGCCGGATCGACTGGGGCTGTTGCCTTCGGATGAAGCCGGAACAAGTAATGTACAAGGTCAATGTGCTCATAAGCGCCGCATATCTCAAACCATTTGATGCAAAGTTCAGGCGTTAGTGTGGTCAGGCCATTTTCAACGTCTGATACATACCGTTGATCTTTGCCGCCAAGTAACTGCCCTAATTGAAATTGAGTAAATCCCATTGTCTTTCTAACCTCTCTCATAATTTTTGGTAAATTATCGAGTTTATACGGGTTGTTCGACATATGTTCGCCTCCTGTTTCACGGGGAATTATTTGGTAAAATTTAAGTAATGAAGGAACTAGCTGGCTTGCTGTTTTTTCAGCTTATTGATGATGAAGGCTTGTCCCTTCGGAGTGATGCGCATTGTCAGCCAGGATTTCGGCGTCCCGTTTACTTGGCGCACCCCCTGTGCGATCTCAAAGAAACCTCGCTCGATGTATTCCTGGTATGGCTCATTCTTGTTGGCCATGATCATCTTCCATTCGCGCAGCTTCTGAAACAGTCGCTTTTCACCAATCATGATGCCGTTTTTCGAAGCAAGCTTTGCCAGTTCTCTCACAAGCAATGATTTTTCGGCCGCCATGCAACTCTGTGCAAAGTTGACCAATGGTTCCTGAATCTTCAATGCTTGTTCAAGTTGCTGCCGTTCTTCCTGCTCGCTGATCCATCGCTTTGCCCGGCTGACTGGATCTTCGATCATGTAGGACGGTTGAGTCATTTTTTGAAGCTCGGCTTCCATCCGGTTAAATTCAGCAATGTATTTTTCTTTGAACACTGCTGCTTTTGCACCCGTATAACCAAAAACCAAAAATGCGAGTCCATCACGTTTGATCAGATATTTTTTCAATGATCGTCCTGTTGGATCTTCATATTCACTCAACGAAAAATTTCGTTCAGTAAAATCTTTAGAGCAATTCAGTGTTTCAATGCTTTTTATTACATCGGCGTGTCGTTTTCCGAATACCTCAGCCACTGTTAGGCTGTCTGTTACGGCTTGGTTGCCTTCAATAAAAACAATTTGATTCATGCTGTTACCTCCTTGCTTGTCCACCAAAAAAAGGTGAAGCAGATAATTAAGCGTGAAGCCTTAATTCTTTTTTAGAAGTGAAGTACGGCTCAAGAGCTTTACGGAAACACTCTTCTCTGTCCATCGTTCCGTAATATTCTTTGCCCATCTTGATGTTTGTTTTTTTCTTAGTTTGTTTCGCCATGTGATCACCTCACGTCAGTGTATTCGTGTTGGACGGTTGGACTAACCAAGAAATTAAGCAGATTCAAGATCCCCATTCTTCATTTCGTGGCATTCTTCTTCAAAAAAAAGAGTCCAATCAAAATCTAAAATGTTTGCGATCTTTTTTGCGACATGAGGTCTGACATTCCTTTCGCCAGTCTCAATGGCACCATAAGTTGATCTTGCAATGCCAACTTTGATGGCAAGTTGTTCTTGCGTTAAATTGGCATCTTCACGTTTTTTTCTGAGCCAGTATTTCAATTAGGATGCCTCCTTTCGTTCTACATATCGTGGCTTATGACTACATATTAAACCACGATATGTAGAATGTCAAACCTTTTTATTAAAAAACACGTAATATTTTCTTCATTTCGTGGCATGTCGTTTAATTCCACAAAATGTAGAGTTATAATGAATTTAGAATTTACCTTTAAAAGTTAGTAGGTGATATTATGGCGATTAAACATAGGCTAGTCGAATTGAGGAAAAAGCAAGGGCCTCATGTGAAGCAAGAAGATGTGGCTAAAGCTTTAGGTATAGCACGCTCCACTTACGGTGCTTATGAACAAGGGAAACGCGAACCGGACCACGCTACTCTAATAAAGATAGCTGATTATTATGGAGTGACTATAGATTACCTACTAAGAGATGAGCCAGAGAATATGAAAAATGAAATCTTCAACGAACAAGCAAGAAAGATTCTTGAAGATCCTGATACTCTGGTAGCTGCTGCTGATGGAAAGATAACAGCTTCAATTTTAGAGGCAGCTCAAAGAATTATTGCTGAGCAATTAAAATCAGGTAGACAACCCGGAGATATAAAAAACGGAAACAAAAAATAGTTACATAAGGATCTCTTTATCTTTATTTATTATTATTGTTTAGTTTAGTTTAATTAATGCTGAACACTTCGCCTCAAAATTTGAGGTAAACTATTCAGTTGAAACCATTTCAACCTCAATTTTTGAGGTGATCCGTGAGGTTATTTCTGCATTCAACCGCAAATTTTGAGGTAAAACATTCAGGGTTTTTCACTCAGATTTTAGAGAGAAAAAGTAAAAAAATCCTTTATTTAGACGATACAAAGAAAGAGATTGCACTTCATTATAAAAGGGGAAATTACAATTGAAAAAATGGTTATTAGGTATTGGAGCATTGACTCTTAGTTTTTCTTTAGCTGCATGTAGTTCTGACTCTTCAAGTAGTAATGAAAAATCTTCTTCAAGCAAGACAAGCTCACTTAGTGCTGAAGACCAGTTTAAAAAAGATGCAAAATCATATGCCTATGAAAAAGTAAATAGCGCAGGCATTAAGAAAGGGACAAAAATTGTCATTGAAGGCGATGTTACTTATGCCGATAACGTCAATGATGATGGGGATACAGTTTCTAAAAATGTTGAGTTTACTGTAAGTAAAAATAGCGATGGATCTGAAGTTTACACAGTAAGCAATAAAAGCGCTGATAAGTTCAAACTAAACGATACGGTTAAAATTTATGGTACATATGAAGGCAGAGCTGAAGGAAGTGCCCTTCCTAAAGTGAAAGCCGTTTACGTCGATAAAATTGATAAAGAAAAAGAGCAAGCTAAACAAGATGCTGCACTAAAAGAACAGTTTGAAAAAACTGGCGAAGGTGATATTGAAGGACTGGGCCACGTTAAAGATATCGGCGTTGGATATAACGACGAAGTCGGAATTGACGGTAAAGACACTCCTATAAAACCTGTTACGATGGGCAGCATGAAGCTTTATATTAACAGTGTCGACGTTCTCGAAATTCAACCAGATGATGATGCAAAATCACTTTATTTTAATGATCAAGATAAGGTTCGGGCTATTGTTGTCGATATGAAGGCCGAAAACACTTCTTCTAAGGACGTAACGTTTGACCCTAACCAAGCTGTTATTGTTACAAATACAGGAGAACAGCTTGAATCTGAAATGGGATTAATGGGTGAAGTAGGCGGAGACTTCTTAGGAAAAGTTAAAAAAGAAGGCCAGGCATGGTGGATACTTAAAGATAATTCAAAAGATATCACTAGTTTGAAAATGATTATTTCTCCTCCAAGTGATGCAAAAACCTATGATGATTTAGGAAGCGAGAAAAGACTAGATTTTGATATCTTGAGTTTTGAAGAAGCTAAGAAAAAAGATTCAAATTAAATTGAGCCCCTAAAGGGGGCTTTTCTTTTCGCTAAAAAAGGAACATATGTTTGTTCACCTTCGACAAAATAGGTGATAAGATACAATAAAGCTCATGATAAAAGTCACATCTTTGGTTATTTAAGGGAGGTTTCATCTTTGAGATACACTAACAGCCATTTAGAAGATTGGATTGAACAGCTTTACAGGGAGATCAATATTACAAAGCCACATGAGATTAATTTTGATAGGATTGCTCAGGCCTTGGACATCTTAATTGTTTACAATCCGGAAACGAGTTTTGCTCTGCGATTCAACGGCATGTATACAATTTCTTTAGATTCACGAAAGACACGACAGGAACAGTGGCTGGATTTTGCTCATGAGGTTTGCCATGATTTTAGACACATGAACGATGATAAGATCATGCCCGCTTCGTGGAAACGTTATTTAGAGTACCAGGCCAATTATTTTGCTTATCACTTTTGTATACCTACTTTCATGCTCCGAGCAATGGACATCCCCCGTAATCTATACGACGCAGTTCAAGTCATTGCCGATGCCTTCAAGGTTCCAGAGTCATTTGCGATGACCCGCATCAATATGTACTTCAATAAAAAACGACTCATCATATAAAAAAAGAGCCTCTAAAGGGCTCTTAGTTTGCGACCGGTATGCATCTCATTTGAAATATGGTTTCGAACGGTTTTCTCACTGATAAATAGCTCGCTTGCAATCTCCTTTGTTGTCTTATCTTGAACGAGCAATTCGAACACTTCTCTTTCTCTTTTCGTTAGCAGCGGCTTCGATTGAAATTCTTTCTCCTTCAAGTATTGTAACCCTCCTTGCTAAGGTGAGAGCGAATCAGAAACGAATGGGTTTTGATATAGTCGAGATATCATATGTAAGAAGGGCGCAGGAGGTGACGTTTACAAGATAATTAGTTTATCGTGTATGAAGAAGCGTTTCTTTCTCCTCATCCGTCCAGCTGACAGCCTTGCCGCTTTCCTTTGAGACTTGAACCATCACGACTGCCCCGGTGAAGCAGGGTTCGCCTTCGAGGTTCTCTCCGAGATAGTGCAAGGTAAGAGATGAACTGCCGACTGCGCTTATTTTCACATAGATGCGCAATTCTTCATAAGGCATGACTTGGCGCAAATAATCGCATTGCTGGCTTGCCACGACTGTCATGGTCTGTTTGTTTTCACTCATCATATTCAGCTTTTTAAAATAAGAAATCCGCGCCTCCTCAAAATATATAAAAGGGGTTACATTATTCATATGCCCAAACATGTCTGTCTCGGAAAATCTTACGGATACCTCATTAACAAAAGAAAAGGATGTTTTCCATTCTTGAAACGGCATATCAATATAAGCGGGAAGCTTCATCTTTTTTCATCTCCTTATTGTTTAAAAAAACCTCTCCCATGCGGAAGAGGTTTTTTCTTCTTATACTCTGTCGCTTCCGAAGAAATTGCGGAACGCTTGTAAGTTTGTATCTCTATTCAAGGCTGCAATCGAAGTGGTAAGCGGAATCCCCTTCGGACAGGATTGAACACAGTTTTGCGAGTTGCCGCAATCTGCAAGGCCGCCTTCATCCATTAATGCTTCTAATCGTTCAGATTTATTCATGGCGCCTGTCGGATGCGCGTTAAACAGGCGGACTTGCGACATCGGTGCAGGCCCCATGAACTTCGATTTGCTGTTCACATTCGGGCAAGCTTCGAGGCAGACGCCGCATGTCATGCATTTTGATAATTCATATGCCCATTGACGGCGTTTTTCCGGCATTCTCGGCCCCGGTCCTAAATCGTACGTACCGTCAATCGGTATCCACGCTTTTACTTTTTTCAATGAATCAAACATTCTGCTGCGATCAACCTGCAAATCACGAACAACTGGGAATGTTTTCATTGGTTTTAAACGGATCGGCTGTTCAAGCTGGTCGATAAGCGCCGTGCAAGACTGGCGGGGTTTTCCGTTTATGACCATTGAACATGCGCCGCATACTTCCTCAAGACAGTTCATATCCCATGTGACAGGGGTTGTCTTCTCACCTTTGACATTAACCGGATTCCGGCGGATTTCCATCAGAGCGGAAATGACGTTCAGATTCGGGCGGTATGGAATCTCAAATTCTTCATCGTAAGGCGTGCTGTCGGCTGTATCTTGACGTGTGATAATAAATCGTATGGTTTTTTGTTCACTCATGATTATTTCGCCACCTTCTTCTTCGAGTAATCCCGTTTCCGAGGCGTTATCAGTGATACATCGACATCCTGATACTCAAATTCCGGCGCTTCATACGGGCTTACATGTTTAGCCATTGTTGTTTTGAGCCATTCATCATCATTACGTTCAGGATAATCCGGTTTATAATGGGCGCCTCGGCTTTCATTACGGTTGTATGCGCCAAGGGTAATCACCCTAGCAAGCTGAAGCATGTTTGAGAACTGGCGTGTGAACATCGCTCCCTGGTTGCTCCATTTTGTCGTATCATTGATGTTGATCTTTTTGAAGCGCTCCATTAACTCCTGAATTTTGTCATCCGTTTTCAAAAGCTTGTCATTATGGCGGACAACCGTTACGTTCGCCGTCATCCACTCACCGAGCTCTTTGTGAAGAACATAGGCATTTTCGGTTCCGTCCATACTCATAATATCAGCCCATTTTTCTTCTTCTTTCTTAACGTGAGCGTCGAATAAAGATGAAGACATGTCTTCCGCTGAAGATTCTAAGCCGTTTACATATTTCACCGCATTCGGACCGGCCACCATACCTCCGTAAATCGCAGACAGCAGGGAGTTCGCTCCCAAGCGGTTGCCGCCGTGCATAGAATAATCACATTCCCCAGCCGCAAACAGTCCAGGGATGTTTGTCATTTGATCGTAATCTACCCATAAACCGCCCATAGAATAATGGACCGCCGGGAAGATTTTCATTGGGAGCTTACGCGGGTCGTCTCCCATGAATTTCTCATAAATCTCAATGATGCCGCCAAGCTTAATATCAAGCTCTTTCGGATCTTTATGAGACAGATCGAGATATACCATGTTTTCACCGTTAATGCCGAGCTTCTGGTTCACACACACATCAAATATTTCGCGTGTCGCAATATCACGCGGCACCAGGTTTCCGTATGCCGGATATTTTTCCTCCAGGAAATACCATGGTTTGCCGTCTTTATATGTCCACACGCGCCCGCCTTCACCACGCGCTGATTCACTCATCAGTCTTAATTTGTCATCGCCCGGTATGGCTGTCGGGTGGATTTGAATGAATTCTCCGTTTGCATAATACGCTCCCTGCTGATAAACGATTGATGCAGCAGATCCTGTATTAATCATGGAGTTCGTTGATTTTCCAAAGATGATTCCCGGTCCGCCCGTCGCCATAATGACAGCGTCTGAACGGAAGGATTCAATTTGCATGTTTGTCAGGTTTTGTGCAACAATTCCACGGCAGGTTCTGTCATCATCTAAAACAGCGCCAAGGAATTCCCAGCCTTCGTATTTTGTGACCAGACCCGCAACTTCGTATCTGCGCACTTGCTCGTCCAGTGCGTAAAGCAGCTGCTGTCCCGTCGTCGCACCAGCATAAGCAGTTCTGTGGTGCTGTGTACCCCCGAATCGGCGGAAATCAAGCAGGCCTTCAGGCGTCCGGTTAAACATGACGCCCATCCGGTCTAATAAGTGGATGATTGAAGGCGCCGCTTCACACATCGCCTTGACCGGCGGCTGGTTGGCAAGAAAGTCTCCCCCGTATACCGTGTCATCAAAATGTTCCCACGGAGAGTCACCTTCCCCTTTTGTATTGACCGCTCCGTTTATGCCGCCTTGCGCACAAACCGAATGAGAACGTTTGACAGGAACGATGGAAAACAACTTAACCGCCATTCCTGATTCCGCTGCTTTAATTGTCGCCATGAGGCCGGCAAGACCCCCGCCGACTACGATAATGCTTGATTGACTCATGATAGCCCCTCTCCCTCTAGTAATCTAGTACTCTTAAACAAATGCGAAAATCGCTTTTAAGCCTACGTATGACAGTGCAACAAAAATAATCAGCGTAACGTATGTCGAAATTCTTTGAGAACGAGGCGTTACCGTGATGCCCCATGTAACAGCGAAAGACCATAAACCGTTCGAGAAGTGGAAAATTGTTGATAAAACACCGACAATGTAAAAACCAAGCATAGCCGGAGAGCTCAAAATATTCGCCATCATGTCGAAATTGACCTCAGCGCCCATTTGTGCGGCAATGCGGGTTTCCCACACGTGCCAGCTGACGAAAATGAGGGTGATGATACCGGTTACACGCTGCAGGACGAATAGCCAGTTTCTCATGTAGCTGTATTGACCTGCGTTATTTTTCGCAGTAAACGCTATGTACACACCATAAACTGCATGATAAATTAATGGTAAGAAGATAATAAAAATTTCCAAGGCATACCTGAAAGGCAGACTATCCATAAAATGAGCAGCGCTATTGAATGCTTCAGCGCCCCTTGCGGCAAACTGGTTGACGACTAAATGCTGAATAAGAAAGATGCCGACCGGTATGACGCCAAGCAAGGAATGCAATCTTCGAAAATAAAACTCTCTGTTCCCAGACATTACTTTACCCCCTGTTTGATAAGTGCGAAATGTGCTAAATCTCTTCCCCCACTTCTTTCAATTGTAAGCACTTTATTAAGATTTATTGACAATTTCATTTTACTCCTCCCTCAAAAGGGCGTCAAGAAAACGCGTACATAAATTATAATTTTCCGAATTGGTTAGTTGATTGAAAAATTTTATTTTATCAATATATATTTCTTACTTAATTTTTCATAAGAATTACAGGATCATTCTGTAATCCTCCCCCCTGTTTGAGCTATAATATACGCAGGAGAGAGGGGAGACAGATATGAAGTCTAAATTTGAAGCATCTATTGACAACCTAAAAGAAATTGAAATGAACGCCTATGCCTACGAACTAATACGAGAGATCGTTCTCCCAGATATGCTTGGCCAAGATTACTCTTCCATGATGTATTGGGCAGGAAAACATCTCGCCCGTAAGTTTCCTCTTGAATCATGGGAGGAATTTCCGGCCTTCTTTGAAGAAGCGGGCTGGGGAACCCTCACCAACGTAAGCGCTAAAAAACAGGAGCTTGAATTTGAACTTGAAGGGCCGATCATTTCCAACCGGCTTAAACATCAGAAAGAACCTTGCTTTCAGCTGGAGGCTGGTTTTATCGCTGAACAAATTCAATTGATGAATGATCAGATTGCCGAATCATATGAACAAGTGAAAAAGAGAGCCGATAAAGTGGTTCTGACTGTGAAATGGGATATGAAAGACCCAGTGTAATCAAAAAGGCGGTGACTGCATAGTCCCGCCTTTTTGATTGTCATTACACAGCTGAAGGGTGTTTTGAAAGCTCAAATGCATCGTGAAGCGACTCGACTGCTTTCACCATGTCATTTTCGCTTACGACTGTTGACACTTTGATTTCAGATGTGCTGACCATTTTGATTAAAATGTTTTTTTGCGCCAGTACAGCAAACATTTCAGCCGCTACACCGGGATTTGAGACCATGCCGGATCCAACAATAGATACTTTAGCCAATTTGCTTTCTGTCTCGATTTTCTCAAATTCCAGCGCGTCTTTATACTCTTCAAGCACCGCAACGGTTTGGTCTGCATCTTCTGTTTTGACAGAGAAGGAAATTCCAGTCTTGTCCTCGGCCTGCGTTTGGATAATGATATCCACGTTTATGTTTCTTTTGGCAAGTGTTGTAAAAATAGTAGACAAAGTTGTCAGGCCGCTAGTCAGCCCGTAAATGGTTACTCTTGTGATTTGATCTTCAAATGCAATGCCTCTGACAATTAAATTCTGTTCCATGGATGATTCCTCCTCAATTAATGTTCCCGCTTCGGTTTCTGTACTTGAACGCACTTCTAACGGCACTTGGTAATTTTTCGCGAACTCAACTGCTCTCGGATGAAGAACACCGGCGCCTAAATTGGCAAGTTCAAGCATTTCATCGTATGAGATGCCCTCAAGTTTTCTCGCTGATTTCACATAGCGCGGATCGGTTGTAAACACGCCTGGCACGTCTGTGTATATGTCACATTTATCAGCTTTTAAAGCGGCAGCCAAAGCAACTGCTGTTGTATCTGAACCGCCCCGGCCCAATGTCGTAATTTCACAATCCTCTGTCATGCCTTGGAATCCTGCAACAATGACAATTTTTCCTTTTTCAAGCTGGTCTGCTAAAACCGAAGTGTCGATATCTGTAATTCTGGCGTTTCCGTGAATGGCCTCCGTACGGATTCCCGCCTGCCAGCCAGTATAAGACACAGCGTCATAGCCTTTTTCCTGCAATGCCATTGAAAGGAGTGAAATCGTGACCTGCTCGCCTGTCGCCAGCAGCATATCCATTTCGCGTTTGCTCGGCTGGTCAGAAATAGCTTTTGCAAGGCTGACCAATTCGTCAGTGGATTTTCCCATTGCTGAAACGACGACAACGACTTGATGGCCTTTCTGTTTTTCTGCAATTGCGCGGTTTGCCGCATTTTGAATTTTTTCGACTGAGCCGACGGAAGTGCCTCCGAATTTTTGTACAATAAGACCCATGTATTACCACCCTTTACATTTTGGTTCGTGCGGGTGAGGAGAAAGAGCGCTTTGTCCACAATAAAAAAAGCAATGAGAGGAATACTCTCATTGCTTATCAATTAATCATCATAAATGATTATGAACAACGAGATAGCCCTCCAAGAAAATGATTTCTTGACAGCCTTACATTTATTCAATGCACGGCCAGCAAATAATACCGATGGGGTTTTATTTGCTTCGGCGACGCTCCCCTTTCAGCCTTTTTCACAGAATCCATCTTTCTCCAAAGGCATACTCTTGAAGTTCGCACCTCTATCTTCACCATATAACACGATCTAACTATGAAATTAGTTCACATTTTATCAGATCTTATTTAAAAGGACAACATTATTTTTGCAATTTGTCGTAAAGGAGCTGAGCCGCCGCTGTGGGAACACCGGCTTTTTTGATGTCCTCAAGGCTTGCTTCCTTCATTTTTTTAACGGAACCGAAATGCTTTAACAGCATTTTCTTTCTTTTCTCTCCGATACCCGGGATGTCGTCCAAAACGGATTGAAACGCGCTTTTTCCGCGGATTTGCCTGTGAAAACTGATTGCAAAACGGTGCACCTCGTCCTGAATGCGCTGCAGGAGGTAAAATTCCTGGCTGTTTCGTTCCAGATACACCACCTCCAGCGGATCACCGATCAGTAAATTTGAGGTTCTGTGTTTTTCATCTTTCGCTAAACCGGCGATCGGGATATCCAAGCCGAGTTCATTTTCAATGACATCCCTTGCTGCGTTGATCTGCCCTTTTCCTCCGTCAATGATGATCAGATCGGGCAGCGGCAGATTCTCACGAAGCACTCTCGTATAGCGTCTTCTGACAACCTCTCTCATAGAACCGTAATCATCCGGCCCTGTAACAGTTTTGATTTTATATTTGCGGTATTCCTTTTTGTATGGTTTGCCATCGATAAACACAATCATCGCGGAAACCGGGTTTGTCCCCTGTATATTTGAGTTATCAAACGCTTCAATTCTGTGCGGCGTATAAATATTTAATGCCTCACCTAGTTTCTGCACTGCCCCGATTGAACGCTCCTCGTCCCGTTCGATTAAAGAGAATTTTTCTTTCAATGCGATTTTCGCATTTTTATGGGCAAGCATGAGCAGTTCTTTTTTCGGGCCTTTTTTCGGCTGGTGAACGTTTGTTTCCAGCAGCTGCTCGATCATAGATTGATCTACGCTGTCCGGAACTAAAATCTCCTTCGGAAGGAAGTGGTTGTTTTTTGAATAGAACTGCCCGATGAACGTGAGGAACTCTTCATCTGCTTCCTGATAAAGCGGGAACATGCTGACATCGCGTTCAATGAGCTTTCCTTGGCGGATGAAAAAGACCTGCACGCACATCCAGCCCTTATCGTACGCGTACGCGAACACATCACGGTCGACTAGATCGTTCATCGTCATTTTTTGTTTTTCCATCGTTGATTCAATATGGGCCATTTGGTCACGAAGCTCTTTTGCTCGTTCAAACTCAAGATTCTCAGCAGCTTCATGCATTTTCTCTTCAAGCTCTTTTTTGACCTCATTATAGCCGCCCCTTAAGAAACGTGTAATGCTTTCAACCAGCTCTCTGTTCGTCTCTTCGGAAATATCCTTTACACACGGAGCGAGGCATTGGCCCAGATGATAGTAAAGGCACACTCTGTCCGGGAGCTTGGAGCATTTTCTGAGAGGATACAGACGGTCGAGCAGTTTTTTTGTTTCCCTTGCTGCCTGTACATTCGGATACGGCCCGAAATAGCGCCCTTTGTCTTTTTTGACATTGCGTGTGACAATCAGCCTTGGGTGGCGTTCATGGGTGAGTTTTATGAAAGGATAGGTTTTGTCGTCTTTGAGCATGACGTTGTATTTCGGATCATGCTTTTTGATCAGATTCATTTCTAAAATAAGCGCTTCAAGATTGGAGGACGTCACGATATATTCAAAATCCTCGATTTCCGTCACAAGCCTTTGGGTTTTCGCGTCGTGAGAACCGGTGAAGTAGGAGCGCACTCTGTTTTTCAGCACTTTTGCTTTCCCTACGTAGATCACAGTCTGCTGCCGGTCCTTCATGAGATAACAACCCGGTTGATCAGGAAGGAGGGCGAGTTTTTCTTTCAGTTGTTTGTTCATATGTTACCCTTCCTTATGTTTAATCCTTTATTTCCAGTTTAACACGAACGTTTGTTTTTCTCTATGGTTCACAATTGGCGAATAAAAAAAGCGATCCCTCAATCGGAATCGCTCTGGCATGTAAGCAGCGGAAAATTAAAGATGTTTGTTTACAAGCTCTTGAAGCGCTTCTTTTGGTTTGAAGCCGACTGAAGTTTCAACTACTTCGCCGTCTTTTAACACAAGAAGAGTCGGGATGCTCATAACGCCGTATTTTCCGGCAGTTTCTTGGTTTTCGTCTACATCGATTTTTACGATTTTCAGTTTGTCTCCCATTTCTTGATCCAATTCTTCAAGAACAGGTGCAATCATTTTACAAGGTCCGCACCAAGGAGCCCAGAAGTCTGCCAGTACGACGCCTTCGCTTGTTTCAGCTGAGAAAGATTGATCAGTTGCTTTTACGATAGCCATTATTGAATTCCTCCAATGTGAAATGATGATTTTTAGTATAGCATCTCCCATTCGTTCACGCTATTTTAATGCTTACAAATTATTTTTTCCTGATCACAGCCGGTTTACTCATTTTTATATGGTTGAATGGGATATGCTCTTTTTTTAAAACACAAATCTGATAATGGCCCCGATCACTACAATTGCCCCAATAATCATTAAAATGGTACGAAGCATAAGATCACATCTCCTCTTCACTGTCATGTACTTTACCATGCCCTGCCGGAGCTGTTTTAAAACCTGAAAAAGAGCGCCGGCATGAAGCTCCGGCGCTCTTGCGCGATTAAGAATCAGCACGCAGCGTAAGTAAGACGACTGACATTGGCGGGAGTTTTACTTTCAGTTTGTTTTTGCTGAGCGTGTATTGTCTGAAGGATTCCGGTTTGACATGATGAGGATCGTCAAACGTGTTATGCGCATTCATTTTTTCTGCCGTAAGAATGACTCCGGAATGGTCCGCTGCCTTGTGTAGGCCTCTCAGCTCGATTTCCGCCTCCGCTTTGTTTTGGTGATCGATGTTGCAAATAGTGATATTGATATCACCTTCAGCTTGTTTCGACGCTGAAATGCTGATTTGCGGAAGCGTTTCACCCTTCCATTCATAGTCGGCAGACATTGTCTCTGTTGCTAAAAGAGAAGCGTCCTGGTGCACCTTAAACATATTGAATACATGGTACGTCGGTGTCAAAAGCATCCGCTCGCCCTCAGTCAAAATCATCGCTTGTAGAACGTTTACTGTTTGGGCGATGTTGGCCATTTGCACCCGGCGGCAATGCTGATGGAAAATGTGGAAATGAGAAGCCGCCACCAGTGCATCACGAATGGTGTTTTGCTGATATAAGAAACCGGGATTCGTGCCTGGCTCGGGATCAAACCAAGTGCCCCATTCATCAATAATCAGCCCGACCCGCTGCTCCGGATCGTACCGGTCCATGATCGTGCCGTGTTTTTGAATCAATTCATCGATGTATTTGGCTTTTTTCATCGTAATAAACCACTCATCTTCCGTGAATTCTGTGGCTGATCCTTTGCCCTTCCAGAAATCCCCCGGAATCGTGTAATAATGAAGACTCAACCCGTCCATCAGGCCAGCGGCTTTTTTCATAAGCACGTCCGTCCAATTAAAATCATCCACATTTGCTCCGCCTGCAATTTTATAAATTTCATTCCCGCTGTAATTGCGGACATAAGTCTGAAAACGCCGGTACAGATCTGCGTAGTATTCGGGATGCATGTTGCCGCCGCAGCCCCAATTTTCATTACCCACGCCGAAATATTTCAGATTCCAAGGCTCTTCTCTTCCATTTTGTTTTCTCCAGTCTGACATCGGCGTGCCTTCTTCAAATGTCATATACTCAATCCACTCCGCCATTTCCTGAACGGTTCCGCTTCCGACATTGCCGCAAATATATGGCTCACATTCAAGCAGCTCGCAAAGCATCATAAATTCATGCGTTCCGAATTCATTTGATTCAATTGTACCGCCCCAGTGAGTGTTCAGCATTGTCTTACGGTCACCGACACCGTTTGCCCAATGGTATTCGTCCGCAAAACACCCGCCCGGCCACCTGAGGACAGGAATGTGCAGCTGTTTGAGCGCCTCCAGCACGTCCTTTCGTATCCCGTTGATATTGGGGATATCTGAGTCCGTTCCGACCCAGATCCCCTCATAAATCCCTCTTCCTAAATGCTCAGCAAAATGACCGTATATATTTTTGTTAATGGTTCCTTTTACGATATCTGTTTGAATCACTGCTTGATGTTCAGACATGCCTCTGATCATTCCTTTCATACGGATATGAAAAGCACCACAGTCAAATATGTGATCTGTCTTTTGCCTGAGGAGTCAGCATGAATGTAAGCGCTTTTAAAGTAACCATATTATATATGTTCGTACATGTCAACGACATTTTCTATCTCATTTATATTTGTGCGTATGTATTTACAAATATAAAAACCCGGACTTTTAAAGTCCGGGATTTCCTTTATGAGTGTATATTCAACTGTTTGAATTCCTCAGTTAATAACGGGACAACTTCAAATAAATCACCGACGATGCCGTAATCCGCTATTTTAAAGATATCGGCTTCGGGATCTTTATTGATGGCGACGATCACCTTGCTGTTTGACATGCCGGCCAAATGCTGGATGGCACCGGAAATGCCGCATGCAATGTACAAATCCGGAGTGACGACTTTCCCCGTCTGCCCGATTTGAAGAGCGTAATCGCAATAATCAGCGTCACATGCCCCGCGAGAAGCCCCGACTGCGGCCCCTAGCACCTCTGCAAGCTCCTGCAGAGGCTGAAATCCCTCCTTGCTTTTGACTCCTCGGCCGCCCGCAACGATAATTTTCGCTTCGGAGAGATCAACACCGTCCGCCGTTTTTTTCACGACCTCTTGAATCACGGTGCGAAGGTCAGTAAGAGAGACATTTATGCTTTCGATGCTTCCCGACCTGCTGGTGTCTTTTTCTGAAGCTTGAATGTTATTGGGGCGAATTGTTGCAAAGATCATCGGATCGGTTGAAATGACACGTTCAAAAGCTTTCCCCGAGTAAATCGGCCGTGTGAACACAACATTTCCTCCGGTAACGCTTACATCTATAGCATCAGAAATTAAGCCTGTTTGCAGCCGCGCAGCAAGCTTCGGTGAAAGATCCTTGCCCATTGCCGTATGCCCGAAGATGACTGAATCAGGATTTTCTTGCTCGATAACACCTCTCATGACCTGGCTGTACCCGTCTGCCGTGTATGTTTTCAGCTTCGGGTCCTCAGCGGTAAGAACTTTATCTGCTCCGTAATGAATAAGCTCTTGTGCAATGCTTTGTACATTTTCACCGATGAGAACACCGATGACTTCCCCATCTCCTGAAATGGTTCTTCCTGCAGCTATTGCTTCAAAGGTGACATTTCGCAATTCCCCATCGCGTATTTCTCCAAGCACGATCACTTTTTTTCCCATTCTAACATCCCCCTGTTTCTTTGAATGTCCAAGTTTTAAATGACTTTAGCTTCGCTGCGGAGCAATGAAACAAGCTCTTTTGCCTGTTCAGCAGGCTCACCTTGGAGAAGCTTCCCGGCTTCTTTTTTCGGCGGCAGAAAACGTTCAATGGTTTTCAGCTTTGGTTCAGCATCCTCTTCGTCCAGATCAAGATCATCAAGTTCAAGCTCTTCAAGCGGCTTTTTCTTAGCCTTCATAATTCCCGGAAGCGATGGATAGCGCGGCTCGTTTAAGCCCTGCTGAGCTGTGACAAGCAATGGGAGCGTCGTTTTGATTTTTTCAACATCCCCTTCGACGTCCCTTTCTGCTTCTGCATCAGTGCCGTTGATTTCGAGTTTGGTGATCGTAGTGATACACGGAATGTCCAGTAGCTCGGCAAGCCGAGGCGCCACTTGTCCTGATCCTCCGTCAATGGCAACATTTCCGCCGAGAATCAAATCAAACTCCTGATCCTTCATATAGTGGTATAAAACTTGAGAAATGGAATATTGGTCGGGTTCTTCAAGATCATCTTCTATGTTGATTAAAACAGCTTGGTCACAACCCATGGCAAGCGCCGTACGCAATTCTTTCTCCGCTTCTTCACCGCCGACCGTGACAGCGGTGATCGTGCCGCCATGCTTTTCCTTCAGCTGGATGGCTTCTTCTATCGCGTACTCATCATATGGATTAATGATCCATTCCGCTCCGTCATCCTGAATCTTTCCTGTTTCAATGACGATTTTTTCTTCTGTGTCAAACGTCCGTTTCATCAGTACAAATAGATTCATGATCATATCCCCTTTTATTCGCCTTTGAACTGAGGCTTTCTTTTTTCGAGAAATGCCTGGATGCCTTCCTTGGCGTCCTCTGACTCAAATGCTTCCCCAAATCGCTTTGCTTCAAGCTTTAAGCTGCCTTCATAGGAATACACCTTGTTGGAATAAAGAAGTTCAAGCAAAGATGCCAGCGTTTGCGGGCTTTTCTCTGCAAACTTAGCGGCAAGTGCTTTTGCTTTTTCAATCACTTCTGCCTCATCTTTCGCTCCAATTGAGACAAGTCCGAGATCAAGCGCTTCTTTTCCGGATATCGGTTCTCCTGATCCGATGAGCTCCAGTGCTTTGGCTGTACCGACATATCTCGGAAGGCGCTGTGTCCCCGCAAAACCTGGAATGATACCGAGATTAAGCTCCGGGAGCCCCAGCTTAGCATCTTCTGCCGCGATTCTGATGTGACAGGCCATTGCAAGCTCCAGCCCGCCTCCGAGAGCATCGCCGTGAATCGCTGCGATAATCGGTTTTGGAAAACTTTCGATTCTCTCCATTAACTGCTGGCCGCGCTCAGCGAGCAATGAGGAATCCTCATTGCCTTTAAGCGATGTAAATTCTTTAATATCAGCGCCGGCTGAGAAAAATCTTCCCTCGCCGTGAATGATAATGCTTCGTACGCCTGCATCTGTCTCACATTGATCAAGACAGGAAGACAGCTCTTCTAATATCCGGCTTGAAAGCGCGTTTGCCGGCGGATTGTGAATCGTCAAGACTGCCACAAATTGATCAACCGCAAGTGAAATTGCATTCATAGGACAGAACTCCTTTACTTATTGTGAATTCCGGATACCAATAATTCTAAAACGCTGTTTGAAAGCGCAACGAGATCGTACTTTTGGTCATTCATCACCCAAGTTGTCACAGTTTCGTCAATCGTTCCAAAAATCATCTGCCGGGCGAGGCGGACATCGAGGCCTTCTTTTATTTCGCCTGATTGTATACCTTCCGTCAAAATGCCATCCAAAATATTTAAGTAGCCTTTTAATATTTCGTTGATTTTTTGGCGCAGCTCCAAGTTGGATTGGCGGAGCTCAAGCTGCGTGACAATGGCGAGATTATGGTCACCCGCTAAAAGGGAAAAATGCTTTGAAATCACAAGCGCCAATTTCTCTTTCGCTGTTGCTTTTTCTTTAATGTCCTCTTCCATCCGCTCAATAAATTGACCCATTTTTTCTTTGAAAAGAGAAATTAAAATATCTTCTTTGTTTTTAAAATAGAGATAGATGGTGCCGTCCGCTACCCCGGCTTGTTTGGCAATTTTGGATACCTGTGACTGGTGGTAGCCGTTTTCTGCAATGACTTCTACTGCTGCATCAATAATCTGCATATACTTTGGCCGTTTTTGCTTCAATGTTCATCGTTCCTTCCTATAGAAATGAATGACTATTCATTCATAATTTCATGATAAGAAGGATTTTCAGGTTTGTCAAGTTTATTCATAGGCGTTCTCTTTTTTTATTTGATATGATGATTTTCGGTTTCTTCTTCAAGTAAACGCCTTCTTAAAATTTTTCCCACCGCCGTTTTCGGCAACTCCTTTCTGAACTCATAGGCTTTGGGCACCTTATAGGGAGCTAGACGTGATCTCGCAAAAGCGTCCAGTTCTTCTGTATCGGCTTTTGCGCCTTTCTTTAATACGACAAATGCTTTTACTGTTTCTCCCCTGTAGGAATCGGGAACGCCTGCGACAACAATTTCCTGGATGGCTTCATGTTCATAAAGCGCTTCTTCTACCTCACGCGGGTAAATATTGTAACCGCCGGCAATGATGATATCCTTCTTCCTGTCAGCAATATAGAAAAAGCCTTCTTCATCCATATAGCCCATGTCCCCGGTGAACAGCCAGCCATCTCTCAGCACTGCGGCGGTTTCCTCTGGTTTATTCCAGTATCCTTTCATGACTTGCGGACCTTTTACAATGATTTCTCCATGCTCATACGGAGCGGCAAGCTCACCCGTCTCTTCAGAATAGATCGCAGCGTCCGTACTCGGCCAAGGACAGCCGATACTGCCCGGCTTGTTTTTTCCCCAGATAAAGTTGGCGTGCGTCACTGGGGATGCCTCAGACAAACCATAGCCTTCCACAAGCTTTCCGCCAGTCACCTTTTCAAATTTCTGCTTTACCTCCACGGGGAGCGCGGCTGATCCGCTAAGACAGCTTTTAATGGATGACAGATCATAATGCTGCAATTCAGGGTGATGCAAAAGGCCAATGTAAATTGTCGGTGCGCCAGGAAAGAGCGTCGGTTTGTGTTTGTCGATGATTTTCAGTGTTTCGAGCGGATCAAACTTAGGAAGAAGAATCATTTCGAAGCCTAGTTTAATCGAATAGTTCATGACTGCCGTCAGTCCGTAGACATGAAAAAATGGAACGATGCCCAGCACTTTTTCAGCGCCTTCTTTCACGTCATACATCCAAGCGGCGCACATTTCAGTATTTGCCAAAATATTTTGGTGCGTGAGCATGACCCCTTTTGGAGCTCCGGTTGTTCCTCCGGTATACTGGAGGACAGCGATATCATGCTCAGGATCGATCTTCGGGATTGTCAGGAGTTCAGTTTTTTCCTGCTTCATACTGGAAGCGAACGTGTGAATGTTAGCTGTTTTGTCAAAGTCGATATGCACTTTTTGTTTTTGCGTCAGCGGGTAAAGAATATTTTTCGGAAAAGGCAAATAGTCTTTTACGCTGGTTATCAAAATCTGGTCAACTATTGATAGCGTTTTCATTTTTATTGCCTTCGGGAAAAGCAAATCTAAGGTGATGATTACACTTACCTGAGCATCTCTAAGCTGGTATTCAAGCTCATGCTCGGTATAAAGCGGATTCGTCTGCACCACGATGCCACCGGCAAACAAGACGCCATAATAAGAAATCACTGTTTGCGGGCAATTGGGCAGCATAACAGCCACTCTGTCTCCTTTTTGCAGGCCATTGCACTGCAAAAAAGCTGCAAGTTTAAGAGCATCCGTCAGAATGTCATGAAAGGTGAGTTTTTTTCCATAAAACGATATTGCGGTTTTATCAGGAAATCGTGCGGCGGAGTCTGTCAGGATGGATTGCAGGGTTTTATTCGGCAACGGAAGCTCATGCGGGATATCGTTGGGATACTCGGCAAGCCACGGCTTTTGAGACTGCATAAAACCTCCCCTTTCGATTTTAGAGATCCACCTTATCATTATAGCAGATGGACGGCAAAAAAAAGAAAAAGAAAGGTAAATCTTTCTTTTTCTCATAATATGAACAGATATATAAGACCAATTAACAAAAAGATTCCCGCCGCGGCGAGCAGTATTTTCGCAAGCTTTTCCATTTATTCTCCGTCCCCTTATATTCCGGCTGCCACCACAAAAGAAAGCCCGACAGAAATGACAAATGAAATAAAGCCGACAGCCCGGTTATCATTTTCGATTTCCTGATCAATTTTAAACCGCGGAGTCAAAAACTCAAAAATAAAGTAGCTGATCAGAAGCATAACAAACCCGTAAACGCCCCAGCCGATCATTTGCAGCAGCGAATTGTGCTGGGAGATGGAATGCTGAAATACGTTTGCGATTCCCAAAATTTTTCCGCCGGTCGCCATTGCCACCGCAAGATTTCCTTTTTGAATCTCTTCCCAGTTTTTATAAGCCGTCACCAGCTCAAACACAGTCAAAAAGAGGACGAGGCAGAGAACCGCGACACTGTAATATGCCGCGATTTCCACAAGCTCGTTTTCCCAAAAATCACTCATGGCCATACTCCCTTTTATTTTAGTTCAACAACCGTAACGCCTGATCCTCCCTCACCTGCTTCACCGAAACGGGAACTTTTGACGCTGCGGTGGTTTTTCAGAAGATCCTGTACGCCTTTTCTTAAAGCGCCGGTTCCTTTTCCGTGGATGATTGACACTCTTGGATATCCGGCTAACACCGCATCATCCAAGTATTTTTCAACCCGGCTGAGGGCATTTTCATAGCGTTCGCCGCGAAGATCAAGTTCAAGCGATACGTGATAGTCCTTTCCTTTGACCGCTGTAATCATTTTTTCTTTTTTTGGCTCCGGAGCTGATTTGATAAACTCCAGATCTTTTTCTTTTACTTTCATCTTTAAAATACCGATTTGAACGTTCCATTCATTGCCGCCTGTTTTTTCGAGCAATGTTCCTTTTTGCCCGAAAGTGAGGACTTTCACCTCGTCGCCAGGCTTAAAGTCGCGTTTTTGCGTTTTCGGCTTTTCCGGTTTCTTGGACTTTTCAAAAGCAGGCATAGCGCCTTCTAACCGTTTCTTCGCGTTAATCAGCTCGTGATCCTTGAAGGATTTGTGTTCTTCTTTTATGGTGCGCAATTCATGAATAATGTCCTCGGCTTCTTTCATTGCCGCTTTTACTTTTTCAGCAGCCTGCTGTTCTGCCTCTTCAAGCATTTTGTCTTTTTTGCTGTTAAGCTCGATGATTTGCTGCTGCAGCTCTTTATGCAGTTTTTCCGCTTCTTTTCTGATTGATTCTGTCTCAGAAAGCTCTTCTTCCGCACGTTTTTTGCTTTGTTCCAGCGACGCAATCATCGTATCGACTTCGTTATGCTCGGCCGTCATTTCTGACTTCGCCTGCCCGATGATATGGTCCGGGAGCCCGAGGCGTTTTGAAATTTCGAAAGCATTGCTTCGACCCGGCACACCAATTAAAAGTTTATAGGTCGGTGACAGCGTTTCGATGTCAAATTCAACGCTGGCATTCATGACGCCTTCTCTGTTATAGCCGTACGCCTTCAATTCCGGATAATGCGTCGTAGCTAACACTCGTGCATTGGTGCGATGCACGTCATCCAAGATGCTCATGGCGAGGGCCGCCCCCTCCTGCGGATCTGTCCCTGCACCAAGTTCATCGAAAAGCACAAGGCTGTTTTCATTGACCTGTTCTAAAATGCCGACAATATTCACCATATGGGATGAGAACGTACTTAAACTTTGCTCAATCGACTGTTCATCACCGATATCAGCGAATACGTGCTCAAATACTGCCGCTTCTGACCCTTCATCTGCCGGGATATGAAGACCTGACTGCGCCATTAAGGTTAGCAGGCCTAACGTTTTAAGGGTGACTGTTTTCCCCCCGGTGTTTGGCCCTGTGATGACAATGGTTGAAAAATCGCGGCCAAGCTCGATGTCATTGGCAACAACCTGATCAGGCGGAAGCAATGGATGGCGGGCTTTTTTCAAACGGATAAAGCCGGTGTCGTTCATAATCGGTTTTGTCGCTTTAACCGCTTTTGCATATCTAGCTTTTGCAAAAATAAAGTCAAGCGTCTGCAGCACTTGCAAATCTAGAAATAGCTCCTCTGTATACTCTGCCGTTTTCTCTGTCAGCACACGCAAAATCCGTTCAATTTCTTGCTTTTCTTTCACTTTCGCCTGCTGAAGGGAATTGTTCATATCTACAATCGCCTGCGGTTCAATGAATAGTGTCGCACCAGAGGATGAGGTGTCGTGCACAATTCCTCCATAGCTGGATCTGTACTCCTGTTTGACCGGGATCACAAAGCGGTCATTCCGAATCGTAACAATCGTATCAGACAGCATTTTCGATGCGGAAGAGGAACGCAGCATCGACTCTAACCGGTCTCTGACTCTTGATTCGAGTGTTCTGAGCTGTGTGCGGATTCCTCTTAATGTTTCCGATGCATGATCAAGCACTTCTCCGTGATCATCAATGCAGGAATTAATGTCCCGCTCTAAATCGGACAGCGTGATAAGCTGTTCAGCATGCTGATGGATCAGCGGAATGTCGACACCGTCTTCAGCCATTTGCGTGATAAAATGTTTCATTTGTTTAACTGCATAAAGCAGGCCTGAGATTTCAGTGAATTCAGAAGGACTGAGAACGCTGCCGATTTCCGCCCGTCTTAACGCTCCTCTGATATCTACAAGGCCGCCAAATGGCGCTTGGCCTCTCAGCCGGATAATGTCAGAAGCTTCGTCTACTTCATCCAGCTGTTTTTTGATTTCGTCTATAGAAGCAGAAGGCTTAAGCTCGAGAAGCATTTCTTTTCCGAGCGATGAAGCGGCATGCCCAATAACCTGTTCTTTCACTTTATGAAATTCAAGAGCTGATAATACTTTTTGCTGCACGATTGTGTGAGCCTCCTTACTTAATCGTTGCGCTTCAGAAATGCCTCTACGTCTTTAAGCGACCGGGCATTCAGAACGTTTTTCGTTTCCGTCCATCCTTTGCGCGCGGCAGTAACGCCAGTTTTCATATCGTCTAACATCTCAATATTATGGGCATCAGTATTAATCACCAATGTAACCCCTTGTTCGTTTGCTTTCATTAAATGCTCTGTGCGCAGATCAAGGCGCGCAGGGTTGGCATTGAGTTCAAGCGCCGTATTTGTTTTCCTCGCAAGCTCAATCAGCTGATCAATATCGATTTCGTAACCGGCCCGTCTGCCGATAAGGCGCCCGGTCGGGTGTGCGATAATGTCAACATGCTTGTTTGTCAGTGCCGTCTCAAGCCGTTTCATAATCACGTGTTCCGGCTGATTAAAACTGGAATGAATCGATGCAATAACGATATCCATTTCCGCAAGCACATCGTCATCATAATCGAGCGTACCGTCAGGCAGGATATCCATCTCAACGCCTTTCAAAATACGGAAGTTTTCAAACTCTGCATTCAGCGCGTCAATTTCTTTTGCCTGCTGCTTAAGTCTTTCTGCAGTAAGCCCGTTGGCGACCTTTAAATATTGTGAGTGATCGGTGATCGCCATGTATTGATAGCCTTTTTTGATGCAGGCTTCAGCCATCTCTCTGATCGAAAATGCGCCATCGCTCCACGTTGAGTGCATGTGGAGATCACCTTTGATTTGCCCGAGCTCTATCAGTTCAATGCTGTCGCTGTAGGTTTCCACTTCCTGTCCGCTTTCACGAATTTCCGGCGGAATCAGCGGCAGGCCGAAGTGCGCATAAAATTCACGTTCACTCGGAAATGTTTTGATCTCTCCGGTTTCAACTGTCTCAACGCCGTATTCACTGATCCGCTCGCCGCGTTCTTTGGCGATTTGGCGCATCTTAATATTGTGATCCTTTGATCCCGTAAAATGATGGAGTGTTGTCGGAAACTGCTCTTCCGTCACAAGACGGAAATCGACGCTTGTTTCATATTCAAAGGAAAGGATGACGGACACCTTCGTATCTCCGCTTGCGATCACGCTTTTGATGTTTGGCAGCTCAAGAAGCTGCTCTCTTACTTCAGCCGGATGATCTGTAGCAATGATATAATCCAGATCCTTCACCGTTTCCCGCGCTCTGCGGAGACTTCCGGCACGAGAAAATTTGATGATATGCGTAAATTGAGAAAGATGCTCTTCAATTTCCCGCGCGATCCGGAGGGCGTAGCCGATCGGGAACCGTTCAGGCTGTTTTCCGGCTTCCCCGAGCGCCTGTAATATTTTTTCTTCCGATTTTTTGCCGAAGCCCGCAAGATCTTGTACCTTTTGCTGTTCACAGGCTTCCTTCAGAGATTCTGCATCATGTACGCCGAGCTCTTTATACAGCTTTGCGATTTTTTTGCCGCCGAGCCCCGGCAGCTTCAATAAAGGCACGAGTCCTTCCGGCACTTCTTTCTGCAGCGATTCGAGCGTGCTTGACTTTCCTTCATCTATATACTCTTTAATGACGCTGTACGTTCCTTTTCCAATGCCGGACAGCGACATCATATCGTCCATTTCTGATAAACTGCGGTCATCCTGTTCCAAGGCTGCCGCTGCTTTTCGGAAGGCAGATACTTTAAACGGGTTGTCCCCTTTTAGTTCCATATAGACTGCAATGGTTTCAAGCAGCCGGATAATATCTTTTTTATGCATATCATAACCCCCAGACGTTCACATATGTTTCCATCATACTTGAAAAAAACTTCTCCGGACAAGAGAAGTTTTTTTATGCCCCGTACTGTGTCCACAGCTCTTGTAGGAGCCCTGACAAGTATGGTGTATGGTTAATGATCACATTTGCGAGAGACGATTGCCCCATCATTTGCTGCAGTGCATCTATCGGAAGAACGGATGCGACATACAGCAGCACAAATGTAAATAAATAGACTTCTAGAAAACCGAGAACGGCGCCCAGCATCTGGTTGATTTGTTTAATCACCGGAATGCCGGCTACAATACTCAGGAACGAGCCGATGATTCTCAGTAAGATTTTAGCAATTATAAATAAAACGATAAACGCAATCGCATTATAGTACGCTGCTTCCAAATTCCCCGTAAAAAAAGAAAGAGCCGGCTGTCCCGCTGAAAAATCGGGTGCGGGAATCCAATGTAAATGCGGTGCCACGTTTTTATAGAATAAAGCCGCAAAGGCAATTGATAAAATAAAGCTCGTCAAGCGGATAAACTGCAGGATAAAACCGCGTTTTAACCCCAGTAAAGTCCCCATCAGGAGCAAGATTAAGATGATGATATCTAGCATAGTTGTTCAATCCTTTTCTTTAAGCTGACGCTCCAGTTTTTCACATTTCTCTTGTAATTTGACATAATCGTGCACCACATTTACCGCTGTCAGCACTGCAAGTTTATTTATATCAAGGTATGGATTTTTTTCATTGATTTCTCTCATTTTATCATCAACAATTCCGGCGACATACCTCATATGGGCTCTGCTTTCTTCACCGACAATCGTGAAGTGCTGGCCGTAAATGTCAACGGTTGTTTTTGTTTTTTTGCCGTCAGACAACGTTTCTCCTCCATTCCGCGAGAATCCTAGTTCTTATCATAACACGTTTATTAAATGAATGGAAAGACGAGCCTCCCGCTGTTATGATACACTGGTATATACAGTGAAAAGTGTAAAAAAAGGAGATTATTACGTGTCCCATTCAGTGATAAAAGTATCGTTGTCTGCTATTGACCAAATGAAAATGACGTACAGCGGTTCGCTTACAGCCTCTGTTCCGCAGGGAGCCGTTTTTCAGGCGAAACCGCCCGGCTGTACCATTACAGCATATCAATCCGGCAAGGTCTTGTTTCAAGGCAAAAACGCAGCGGCAGAATCCGCGCGCTGGGGAACAGCAGAGCCGGAAAAGAAGAAAATGGCCAAAAAGCCGGCTGATCCCCGCTATGCCCCTCCGGCAGATATCGCCGGAATGTCTGTTATCGGTTCTGACGAAGTCGGAACCGGAGATTACTTTGGCCCAATGACGGTTGTATGCGCGTACGTCGACAAAACCATGCTTCCTTTAATGAAGGAACTCGGTGTTAAGGATTCTAAAGATTTAAAAGATCCGCAAATCATCGAGATTGCCCGAAACCTGATCAAAACTATTCCATATAGCCTGCTGGTTTTAAAAAATGAAAAGTATAACAGCATGCAGGAAAAAGGCATGAGCCAAGGGAAAATGAAAGCATTGCTGCACAATCAGGCGATCACCCATTTATTAAGGAAAATGGATGGAATAAAGCCTGAGGCCATTTTGATTGACCAATTCGCTGAGCCAGGCGTCTACTTCAATCATTTAAAGGGCAGAGACATTGTGAAGGACCGGACCTATTTTAGCACAAAAGCTGAAGGTATTCACCTGGCTGTCGCCGCTGCTTCAATCATTGCAAGATATTCGTTTTTAATGGAAATGGATAAACTATCACGCGAGGCAGGAATGACGCTTCCAAAAGGGGCAGGTCCTCACGTCGATGAAGCGGCCGCCAAGCTGATCCTCAAAAAAGGGGCATCTGCACTCAGAACCTTTACAAAACTCCATTTCGCCAATACGCAAAAAGCGCAGCGCCTTGCTGATAAAAAACGTTCATAGAAAAAAGCTTGCAGATTTCTCTGCAAGCTTTTTTATCAGCCTCTTAAAACAGCTTGATATGTGTCTTCTAACGCTTTCAGCACTTTGCTGTGCGCCTTTGTCACTTCTTCTTCAGTCAGTGTTTGTTCAGGGTTGACATACTGGAGTGAGAAAGCGACTGACTTCTTGCCTTCCTCCATATGCTCTCCTTCGTATACGTCAAATACGGTTACCTCTTTCAGAAGCTTGCCCCCGGCCTCTTTAATGACGCTCTCGAGCTGTCCGCTTGTGACGGTTTTATCTGTTACAAGAGCAATATCACGTGTCACAGACGGATATTTCGGAATCGCCGTGTAAACAAGAGGTGCTGTTTCTGCTGCGAGCAACGCATGAAGATCGAGCTCAAATACGTATGTTTCCTTTATATCCAGTTCTTTTTCCAATGAAGGATGGACTTGGCCGATGAAGCCGATCAGAGAACCATTCAATAAAATGTTCGCTGTTCTGCCCGGATGCAGCTGTTTGCGTTCAGACTGTACAAATTCAATGCTTTCTAGGACGTTGAGTTTGTCTAACAGCCCTTCCACAATTCCTTTGACAACAAAGAAATCAACTGGTTTCTTTTCTCCCTGCCATAGCTGTTTGCGCCATAATCCGGTAACAGCTCCTGCTACGCGTTCTGTTTCAACAGGTTTTGTGTCCTCTTCCTTCGTCAGGAAAACGGAGCCAACTTCGTACAGTGCAACTGAGTCAGTCTGCCTCGCAAGGTTGTAAGAAACAGAATCAAGCAGATTCGGAACAAGACTGTGTCTGAGAATGCTTCTTTCTTCACTCATTGGAAGCGCAAGCACAGTATTCAGTGATTTTTCAATCGCAAACGCTGCCGCTTTCTTCTCGTTTGTCAGTGAGTAAGTGATGGCTTGTGATAAGCCTGCGCCTTCAAGGAAGCGTCTGACTTTACGGCGTTTTGCCTGATATGGCGTTAATCCGCCTGTAGTTCCCGCTGTCTCAGGAAGCGTAGACAGAATGTTATCGTAGCCGTACAGTCTTGCCGCTTCTTCGATTAAATCCTCTTCTATTGTAATGTCGCCGCGGCGTGATGGGACAGTCACAACGAGAAGTTCACCCGCTTCACCGACCGTAAAACCGAGACGTTTATAAATGCTGATCAGTTCTTCCTTGCTGACCGTCATGCCTAGAACGCTGCTCACTCTGTCAGCAGATACGTGAATGTTATTTGCTTCGATTGTCAGGTGATCTTCCTCAACTGTTCCTGCAAGCACCTCACCGCCGGCATACAGATGGATCAGCTGCGCAGCCCGTTCTGCTGCAAGACGTACGCGCGCCGGATCAATTCCTTTTTCAAATCTTACGCTTGATTCACTTCTCAAACCAAGGTCTTTGGAAGCCTTGCGAACCGTCTGCCCGTTGAAATAAGCAGCCTCAAGCAAAATCGTTTTCGTATCTTCCTGAACCTCTGACTCTGCTCCTCCCATGACACCGGCAACGGCCTGCGCTTTCGTTCCGTTTGTAATGACAAGGTGATCGGCAGACAGCTTACGTTCTTGATCATCAAGAGTGACGATCATTTCATTCTCAGCTGCTTTTCTTACTACGACTTCCTTAGAGCCAAATCTGTCATAATCAAACGCGTGAAGCGGCTGTCCGTATTCCAACAGGACAAAGTTTGTGATGTCAACAACGTTGTTGTGCGGACGAATGCCTGCATTCATCAGCTTTGTTTGCATCCAAAGCGGTGACGGAGCAATCGTGACATTTTTTATGATTTTTGCAGCATACAGCGGGTTCGCTTCTTGATCTTCGATTTTGACAGCAATGTAATCAGACGCTTGTTCTGAAACAGCCGGGTAATCCGTTTGCGGAAGCTTTACCTCAGTGTCTAAAATTGCCGCAACCTCATAAGCAACACCAAGCATGTTCATGGCATCCGCGCGGTTTGGTGTTAAGCCAAGCTCAAGAATCGCATCGTCAAGCTGTAAAGCCGCTAAAGCATCGCTTCCTGTTTCAGCGTCATTCGGGAATACGAAAATGCCTTCCGCATACTCCTTCGCCACAAGTTTGCTTTCAATCCCAAGCTCCTGTAAAGAACAGATCATGCCGTTTGATTCTTCACCGCGAAGCTTGGCTTTTTTGATTTTGAAATTGCCCGGCAGCACCGCTCCGACTGTTGCAACTGCGACTTTTTGTCCCTTATCCACATTCGGCGCGCCGCAAATGATTTGTACAGGGGCTTCAGCTCCAATATCCACAAGGCACTTATTCAGCTTATCAGCATTCGGGTGCTGCTCGCGCTCCAGCACATGGCCGATGACAACGCCTTTGATGCCTTCTCCTTTGTATTCAATTCCTTCAACCTCAATACCGGCTCTTGTAATTTTTTCAGCAAGAACAGCCGGGTCCATGCCTTTTAAATCAACATAATCCTCTAACCATTTATAAGAAACAAACATCCTTGCATCCTCCTCTTACGCCTGTTTAAACTGCGAAATAAATCTGACATCGTTTGTATAGAAGTGGCGGATATCATCAATGCCGTATTTCAGCATCGCGATGCGCTCAACACCCATTCCGAATGCGAAGCCCTGATATTCCTTCGGGTCAAAGCCAGCCATTTTAAGCACATTCGGGTGAACCATGCCGGCGCCGAGGATTTCGATCCAGCCTGTTCCTTTACATACTGAGCAGCCGTTTCCACCGCATTTAAAGCATGTCACATCCACTTCTACTGAAGGCTCAGTAAACGGGAAGAAGCTTGGGCGGAGTCTGATTTCACGGTCTTGCCCGAACATTTTTTTCGCAACGAGTTCAAGCGTTCCTTTTAAATCACTCATGCTGATGTTTTTGTCAACGACAAGCCCTTCAATTTGCATAAATTGGTGAGAGTGCGTCGCATCATCGTTATCACGGCGATATACTTTACCCGGGCAAATGATTTTAACGGGACCTTTGCCTTTATGCTTTTCCATCGTCCGTGTTTGGACAGGAGAAGTTTGCGTTCTCATCAAAGTTTCCTCTGTGATGTAAAAGCTGTCCTGCATATCGCGCGCAGGGTGTTCTTTCGGAAGATTGAGCGATTCGAAGTTGTAGTAATCCGTTTCAACCTCTGGCCCTTCCTCGACTGTGTAGCCCATACCGATAAATAAATCTTCAATTTCTTCAATGACAACAGTGAGCGGATGGCGGCCGCCGACTGCAACAGGGTTCCCCGGCAGCGTGACGTCAATTGTCTGTCCTGCAAGCTTCTGTTTCATTTCCTCTTCTTCAAGCTTCTCGTTTTTGTCAGCAATCGCATTGGCAATACGCTCCCTTACTTCGTTCGCGAGCGCCCCCATTTTTGGACGTTCCTCAGCAGAAAGCTTGCCCATTCCGCGCAGCACTTCTGTAATCGGCCCTTTTTTTCCGAGATATTGCACCCGAATATCATTGACAACCTTCAATGAGCTTGCCGCTTCTACTTGTTCTAAAGCTTCTTGTTCCAGCTGTTTTAGCTTTTCTTCCATTTTGCATCCTCCTTTTATGTAAACAAACCGTCATATGTCTTTGGAAAATAAAAAAAACCCGTCCCTTGTACAAGGGACGAGTTGTGGCCGCGGTACCACCCTTATTTCAGACAGACTGATGCTGTCGTCAGCTTCATTGACATAACGGAATCAGATTCCGGTTCACCTTTACGCGCAGTGTACGCGGTCCCGGCGACAACTCAAGAGGTGAAGCCAATTTCCGGCTGCGTTAAAAATGCTCTCAGTCAGCGGCATTTTCTCCCTGGAAAGCAGTTGATCAGAAATTGAGGTCCTCTGTCACGGTTTTTGAAATATTATGTTCTATTATAGAGAAATCCAACGCTTGGCGCAACACTATCCTCGCAAGTGATACACGAGGATGGCAGCCGCAACCGCAACGTTTAGTGATTCAGCCTGTCCGTAAAGCGGCACGTACAGGTTCAAATCCGTTTTTTCCAGCAATGCAGCATCTACCCCTGCACCTTCATTTCCTACAATGAGCGCAAAGGATTCAGACTGAGGAATCTCCTGGTAAGGCGCTCCGTTTTGCAGCGCCGTGCCGTATACTTTTACGCCCTCTGCCTTCAATTCGTCCACATATGAAGGCAGGTTTCTTCTCACAACAGGAATATGGAAGTGAGATCCTTGAGCAGATCGCAGTGTTTTTCCGTTAAAGGCGTCCGCCGTGCCGTCACCGAGTACAACCGCATCCAAACCGGCCGCATCAGCCGTTCGAATCATTGTGCCAAGGTTTCCCGGATCTTGAACAGCGTCAATCAGCAGCACCTTGCGTGCCGTTGCCAGCTTTTCTTCAGGCATATGGCACACAGCAGCAATCTGCTGCGGCGTTTCGGTTTCAGTCACAGCTGAAAACGCATCTTCACTCAGCATATAGCACTGGATACCAGTCTCTAGATCTGAAGGAATCTTCGTTTCATCCTTTACAAGGATTTCTTTCACAATGCCCGGGCTTTTCAACGCCTCTTCAACGAGGTGTTCTCCCTCTATCAGAAATGTATTTGTTTTTGTTCGTTCTTTTTTTGTGTGAAGCTTTTTCCAATCCTTCACTTTTTGGTTTTTTGCCGATTCTATTTGTTTCACTGTCTATGTGGCGCTCCTTTTTTTAACATGATGTTATTATATCGCAAGAACAGCACATAATAAACCAGGTGCAGGGTTAGAATATACGTATTACATTTTAGAAAAAGGAGCGTTTTACATGGATCTTAATTTACGTCATGCCGTCATCTCCAATGTCACCGGCAATAATCAGGAGCAGCTTGAGCATACAATCGTAGATGCGATTCAAAGCGGTGAAGAAAAAATGCTTCCAGGGCTCGGCGTATTATTCGAAGTCATTTGGCAGCACGCATCCGAAAGTGAGAAAAACGAAATGCTGAAAACGCTTGAAGGCGGATTAAAACCCGCCGAATAAGACATGAAACCGGGTGACAGCGCCCGGTTTTTTTCTTATATAATAAAAACATGATGAGGGGGAACGCCATGTTTTTACAGCCGTTATTAGCGAAAAAAATTATTGCTGAAGTTAAAAAAATGTACGAACGTGAAGTCATTATTGTAAACACGGACGGTCTTATTATGGCAGGCACAAACGATGAGCGTGTCGGACAATTTCATGAGGGAGCGCTTATCTGCGCAAAAGAAAGACGCAGCGTGATTATTACAAAAGAAGATGAAACAAGGTTAAAAGGAGTGAAAGCAGGCATAAACCTCCCTGTATTTTTTGACCATGATGTGATTGCCGTCTTCGGGCTGACAGGTGAGCCTGCAGAGATTCAGCCATTCGGAGAACTGCTTCGAAAAATGACAGAACTGTTCATTAAGGAATCGCGGCACTTAGAGCAATCCCAGTGGCGTGAGAGAATGCTGGAGTCCTTTATGATCGATTGGCTGCAATTAAAGGAGTGGTCTCCCAGTTTTCTTGAGAAAGCTCAGCTTCTTGGTGTTGACCTTTCTTCCCGGCGCCAAATGATTCTTATTCAGGGGTATGAGTGGTCACGTCATGATATTGAACAAATGGCACGCAGCTGGAAATCCTCGTACCCTGCGGATTTGTTCATCAGGTGGGGAAATGAACGGATTTTGATTAATCATGAAGTGCCGCAGCATGAACAAAGGGATCGGCTTTTACGGAAGATCCTTCACATTTGTTCGTTTGCCAATACCGCAAACAGCCAATTTGCAGCAGCTGGCGCCGGAAGGGCTGTCGCAAGCTCCAGCCTGACAGATTCATACGAGCAAGCGGAAAAAGCGCTGGCTGTCAGCCTTAAGCGAAAAACGCCCATATTTGAAGAGGATCTGAAGCTTGATATGTGTCTGACGGAGATCAGCCCGGGAACCCGAAACGAATTTCCGCAAAGAGTATTAGGAGAGGCGCTAGAGCATCAGGAACTTATGAATACGATACGGACTTTCTTTCATCACGATTTGTCTTTGAAACAAACCGCTGAAGACATGCATATACACATCAATACATTGCGTTATCGTCTGTCTAAGGCTGAACAGCTGACGGGTTTACGTTTTGACCGTACCGAGGACATCGTCACGATGTACGTCGCCCTCTATTTTTTAGATCAAGATACAAAATAGAGAGAGTTTCAGTTTCATTTTTTGTATGTTTCTCCATGGAAGGCTTTGCTTTTTTTCTCTTACAATAGATTGGAAGCGTTTTTTGACAGGGGGATGGGTGAAATGATCACCAAGGATGTAAAGGAACAGCTGATTCAGGTCTCCGGACCAGAAAACTTTGATGACTCGAATGCCGGCCGTCTCGTCTATTCATATGATGCGACGCCTCAGTATCAGTCTATGCCTGATGCCGTGATTGCTCCGAGGAATACTGATGAAGTATCACGCATTTTAACAATTTGCAGCGAACATCGAGTGCCGATCGTTCCAAGAGGATCAGGGACAAACCTGTGCGGCGGCACGTGCCCGACTGAAGGCGGACTTGTGCTTCTCTTTAAGCACATGAACCAGATTCTTGAAATTGATGAAGAAAATTTAACTGCCACAGTTCAGCCGGGCGTCATTACGCTGGATATGATCCGCGCGGTTGAAAGCAAAGGTTTGTTTTATCCGCCTGACCCGAGTTCTATGAAAATATCAACCATGGGCGGAAACATCAATGAAAATTCCGGCGGGCTCCGCGGATTAAAATACGGCGTCACCCGCGACTATGTTATTGGACTGGAGGTTGTGCTCGCAAATGGTGACATCATCCGCACCGGGGGAAAACTCGCAAAGGATGTGGCCGGATACGATCTCACACGTCTTTTTGTCGGCTCAGAAGGAACACTCGGCATTGTGACCGAAGCCATCGTCAAACTTGTTCCAAAGCCGGAAACAAAGAAGACGTTGCTTGCTCTTTATGAAAACATCGATGCCGCTGCTCAAACGGTATCGGACATTATTGCCGCAAAAATTATACCCGCCACGCTTGAATTTCTCGACCAGCCTACACTTTTGGTGATTGAGGATTATGCCAAAATCGGACTTCCGACAAGCGCAAAAGCAGTTCTGTTAATTGAACAAGACGGGCCATTTGAAACTGTTGAACGGGATATGGAAAAGATTGAGGCGATCTGCAAAAAAGGCGACGCCGTTTCCGTTCAGACCGCACAAACAGAGGAGGAAGCGTTTGCCCTGACTGAAGCCCGGCGTTCTGCACTTTCTGCCCTAGCCCGCCTCAAACCGACGACGATTTTAGAGGATGCGACCGTTCCTCGCTCAGAAATCGCCAATATGGTTAAAGCGATTAATGATATTGCTGCTAAATATGATATTTCCATCTGCACCTTTGGTCATGCGGGAGACGGGAACCTTCACCCGACATGCACGACAGACATAAGAAATAAGGATGAAATGGAACGTGTCGAACAGGCTTTTGCCGAGATTTTTGAGAAAGCGATTGAACTTGGCGGGACGATAACCGGAGAGCACGGAGTCGGGGAAATGAAAGCGCCTTACTTGGAAATGAAGCTGAAAAAAGAAGGCATTGATGCGATGAAAGCGTTGAAAGCGGCATTTGACCCCCGGAACATATTAAATCCCGGCAAAATGTTTGCGAAAGATGCCAGAAAACGTGTGGTGGCGGAAAGATGACAACAGAAAAAGAAATGAAACAGATCCAAAATGAATTTAAAGAGCGTATGGATGAAGGAGAGTTATTAAATTGTATGCGCTGCGGCTTCTGTCTTCCTTCCTGTCCGACCTATATCGAATCGGGATTTCAGGAAACACACTCTCCGCGTGGGCGCATCGCCTTAATGAAAGCCGTAGCCGACGGTATGATTGAACCGGATGAAGATGTCGAACGGTCGCTGTCACTTTGCCTCGGCTGCCGCGCCTGTGAGCCTGTATGCCCGTCTGGCGTGAAATACGGGCAGCTGCTTGAGGAAGCCAGAGATATTATCCACCAAAATAAAAAACACTCTCTTGGTGAACGTGTCATGCGAAAGACGGCTTTTCACGAGCTGTTTCCGCATCAAAACCGCATGCGCTCAGCTGTAAGCCTTATCGGTTTGTATCAGCGTTCAGGACTGCAAACCGCTGTGCGAAAATCAGGCATGCTTCGGGTCCTGCCTGAGCATTTGCGGACGATGGAAGCTGTTCTTCCTGATATTCCAAAAAGCAAAGACATGAAACATCGCCCGCGTTTCCTGCCTTCCATTGGCCCCATGAAAAAACGGGTCACCTTTTTTTCGGGCTGCTTAATGGATACAATGTTTTTACCGACCAATAACGCCACATTGAAGCTTTTACAGCTGGCAGGCTGCGACATTGTCATTCCGCCTGAACAGGCTTGCTGCGGGGCGCTTCATGGACACAGCGGTGAAAAAAACACAGGGAAAGAGCTCGCGAAACAAAATATTGCTGCTTTCGAAGCATTAGACGTGGATGCAGTCATTACAAACGCAGGAGGATGCGGAGCCTTTCTGACCGAATATGATCATTTGCTGAAGGATGACCCGGAATGGTCGGAGCGGGCCGCCGCTTTTGTTCAAAAGCTGAAGGATTTTTCTTCTGTTTTGGTTGAACTCGATTTCCATCAAATGGACTTAGCGCTCGAGACGCCTCAAGTCGTTACCTACCAAGATTCATGCCACCTAAGAAATGTAATGCATACGTCGCTTGAGCCCCGCCAGCTTCTTAAAAGCATCAAAGGGGCGGAATTCAAAGAAATGGAGAAAGCAGACAGCTGCTGCGGGTCAGCGGGAATTTACAACATCGTCGAAGCTGAAATGTCTATGAGAATACTGGACAGCAAAATGGCTGCCGTTAAAGCAACCGAAGCGATCCTCATTGTAACAGCAAATCCCGGCTGCCTGCTGCAGATGAAGCTCGGCATTGAACGCGAAGGACTAAGCGGTAAAGTCAGAGCCGTTCACCTGGCTGATTTGCTATTGGAAGCAGCCGGGCACAAAACATCATGAGAAAGCCCAAAACAGACACTGTTTTGGGCTTTTGTGCGTTATTCCATCGGACTGCAAATTTCGATATAATGTCCATCCGGATCAGCGATATAGGCGACCGTCTGCCCCCATGGTTTCACTTTCGGCTCCCCGATAATCGATACGCCTTGTTCTCTCATCCTTTTGATGACCGCTTCTACATTTTCAGTAACAAACCCAATTTCAAATGTGTTTGAAGCAGATGTATCCGGAATGTCCAGCGCCGTGATGTCTCTGGCGCTTTCCCGCGTATTAAGCGCCAATATCGTAGACCCTGTATCAAATTCGATATACGTTCCGTGTTCAGCACGAATCGACAGTCCTAATATATCTCGGTAAAAATGAATAGCCCGCTTGCTGTCCGATACGTATAGAATAAGATATTTCATTGATAGATTCATTGCCAACCCCCCTCAGCATTTTCAATAGTTCTTCTAGCCCGGTATAGACGCTTCCATCCTTAAGCTCGGATCTTTCCACATCTGCGCCCATTTTTTCACAGCCGCCACGATAATAATGAAGCCTAACACCAGCATGATGATAGATAATACGCCATTCAATACACTATATCCTGCTGCTTCAGGATTGAGATACACATTGCGCACCATCCAATAGCCCGCATAATTGACAGTGACATATAAGTAGGCAAGCGGGATAAGGCAAGTCAGAATGTACCGGCGTTTATCAGCGATTTTCAGCACGATGGTCGCTCCGATAATCAGCCCCACTGAAGCCATCAGCTGATTAGAAACGCCGAACAGCGCCCAAATGGAACCGATATCTCCTGAATACAGCAAGTACCCCCACATCAAACAGGCAAGCGCGCTGGCAAATACAGAGCCCGGAATCCAGTCTGTTTTCTTCAGCGGCTTATACACCTCCCCGAAGAAATCCTGGATCAAATAACGGGCGACGCGTGTGCCGGCGTCAATCGCTGTTAAAATAAAGACCGCTTCAAACATAATGACAAATTGGAAAAAGTATGAGGCCAAATGGCTGAAAAACGGCATTCCGGTAAAAATATAAGTCATTCCCACCGCAAGTGTGACGGCTCCCCCTGTTCTTCCTTCTAAGTCCAAACCGATTTCCCTGCTCAATTCAGGCAAATGTACGACATTCATGCCAAGCGTACGGAAAACCTCAGGCGTGCTGTTAATCGCAAAGTAATCAGCAGGCTGTAAAGCGGTCGCTGCAATCAGCGCCATGATACCGACAAGACACTCAACAAGCATTGCGCCAAACGCAACCGGCTTCATATCACTCCATTTATTCAGCATTTTCGGTGTCGTTCCTGAGCCGACAAAGGCATGGAACCCAGAGATCGCCCCGCAGGCGATGGTTATTGAGATGAACGGCCAGACAGGTCCTGCCAGCACCGGCCCTCCGCCTTTTACGAATTCTGTAAACGCAGGGAACGGAATGGACGGATTGACGACAAACACACCAACAATCAAAGCGATAAAAACACCGATTTTCATAAAGCTGCTTAAATAATCACGCGGAGCCAGAAGCAGCCAAACGGGAAGCGCAGCCGCAAAAAACGCATAAACAGGAAGCGCGATTGCAAGCGTTTTCGTATCTAGCGTTAAAAAGTCACCGAGCGCGGTAGTCTGTACCCATGGACCGATAAAGACTCCTGCCATTAAAAAGAGAAAGCCGACCGTTGAAGCGAGCTTTAAATTTCCCGTTTTCTTATAAAATAAGCCCACACCCATCGCAATCGGAATCGTAATCCCCACCGCAAATGTTCCCCATGGATTACGTTCAAGCGCATGCAAGACAACCATCGACAGGCCCGCCATTGTGATCGTGATGATAAACAGCATGGACAGTCCTGTACAAAATCCTGCAACAGGGCCAAGCTCATCCTTCGCCACTTCCGACAGCGATTTTCCGTTTTTGCGCATCGATGCAAACAACACCACAATATCATGGACGGCTCCCCCAATTACCGCCCCGATTAACAGCCACAATAATCCCGGCAAATAGCCAAACTGCGCCGCCAGAATTGGTCCGACCAGCGGCCCGGCCGCTGCGATCGCGGCAAAGTGGTGGCCGAACGAAACCCATTTATTTGTAGGCACATAGTCTTTCCCATCCTCAAGCGCATGAGCAGGTGTTGGCTTGTCATCATTCACTTTGAGAACCTTCACCATCATAAATGTTCCGTATAAACGATAGGCAATAGCCAAAATACACATTGATGCTATCACAATTGTAACCGCATTCATTTTCTCCCATCCCCTTTTCTGTTTTTCATAAATATATCATAATTTCATGGTGAAAAGCGGTCATTTTTTCCTATACAAAAAGCCGGCTGGAATGGGCCGGCTCGTGGCAGTTGAAAGACAAGCCGGAGAGAAATCTCCGGCTTTGCTATTCTTATGACTGTTTTTTCAGGCGGATCACATTCCAGGAAAGCGGCGTGAAATGAGCAGTTAAGCCGTTTTCGCTGACAGACGATGATCCGTTGGAATGCGGAACGACATTTTTTCTGTTATGCTGGTTTGTTGCTTTGATATCCTGATGCTCAAGTACGATGTGCTCTGCGATTTGGTAGGATTCAAAGCCTCTGAGCGAAATCTCCGTCTCCATCTGATCCTCAGCCTTGTTTACCGCAAAAATAGTGAGTGTTTCTTCCTCTTCAGAGTACACAACAGCAGCATCAACATATGGCACATCAGTGAAATCAGAACAATCGTACTTAGGAGAAGAAATAAGCGGTTTCAGTGACTCGCCCCTTCCGTAAACAGAAGCATGCATGTATGGATAGAAAATCGGCTGTCTCCATGCTTCTCCGCCTTTTTCCGTCATGATCGGCGCGATGACATTAACAAGCTGTGCAAGACACGCAATTTTCACACGGTCTGCGTGCTGCAGCATCGTAATGAGCAGAGAGCCGACTAATAAGGCATCTTCAAAATTGTAAATATCCTCTAAAATCGGACGCGCAGTGATCCACGGCTCGACTTTTTTATCAGCCTCATTTGAGTGGTACCAGACGTTCCATTCATCCAGAGAGAGATTGATAGTTTTCTTGCTGCGTGTTTTTGCTTTTACATAGTCACAGGTCGCAGCGACTGATTTGATAAAATGATCCAAATCCATAGAACGTGCCAAGTAGTTTGGCAGATTGTTATCCCGGTTTCCGTAGTAAGTGTGAAGAGAGATATAGTCGACATGCTCATACGTATGCTCAAGCACCTTCGCTTCCCAATCGATAAAGGTCGGCATACCGCTGTTTGAGCTGCCGCAGGCAACGAGTTCAATTGATGGGTCAACCCACTTCATGACCTTTGCTGTCTCTGCGGCAAGCCGTCCGTATTCATCAGCTGTTTTGTGGCCGATCTGCCACGGTCCATCCATTTCGTTTCCTAAGCACCATGTTTTGATGCCATACGGCTGTTCATAGCCATGCGATCTTCTTAAATCACTCCAGTAAGAGCCTTTCGGATGGTTGCAATATTCAACGAGATTACGGGCGGCATCTATGCCTCTTGTGCCAAGGTTGACGGCCATATTGACCTCAGTGTTCACCTTTTTTGCCCAAGATAAAAATTCATTTGTTCCCACTTCATTGGTTTCTGTCGTTTGCCATGCCAAGTCAAGCCGTCTCGGGCGGTTTTCGACTGGTCCGACACCGTCCTCCCAGTTGTATCCGGATAAAAAGTTTCCGCCCGGATAGCGGATGATGGGAACCTGTAATTCTTTGATCAGCGACTGGACATCTTTTCTAAATCCATCTTCATCCGCTTCAGGGTGATCAGGCTCGTATATGCCTTCATATACCGCACGACCCATGTGTTCGATAAACGAGCCATAAATCCGTTTATCTACTTCACCGATTTTATATTCTTTGTCTACAATCATTCGCGCTTTTTTCATCACACGTTTCCTCCTTCATTAACCTTTGACTCCCCCTACCGTCAGGCCGGAGATAAAGTACTTTTGGAAAAACAAGAAAATGATAATCACCGGCAAAATCGCAAATACTGAGCCGGATATAAGCATGTCGTAATTATTTCCATAAGGGCTCAGCAAGCTGGACAGCCCTATTGGAAGCGTAAACATTTCTTTCGACCGAAGCACAATCAGCGGCCACAAGAAGTTGTTCCAGCTGTTTAAGGACTGAAGGATAATCATCGCACCGAAAGCCGGTTTCATCAGCGGTGCCATAATCCTGAAAAAGATGCCGAATTCCGTACAGCCGTCCATCCTTGCAGAGTCCAGCAGATCTCTTGGAAGGCCAAGAGCATATTGCCTGAAAAAGAAAACGGCAACAGGTGAAACGATAAACGGCAATATGACACCTGTATATGAATCGATCAAGTGCAGTCCGACAGTAAGCTTAAACAAAGGAAGCATCATCACTTCCAGCGGAACCATCATGATAATCAACACAAGAACAAAGATGATATTTCTGCCCTTAAAATCATAAACCGCAAGCCCGTACCCGATCATAGAAGAAAAAAACAGAGTGAGCACGGTCGTAAAAAGTCCGAGTACAAGACTGTTAAAAAACCATTTGAAATAAATGCTGCCGCCATTAAACAGAAATGTATAATTATCAAGACTCATTACTTTAGGATCAATGTCGAGATTGAGCCCCACACGCAAAAGCTCAGATGAGGGCTTTAATGATCCTAAAAGCAAACAGAAAATTGGAAAAAGATACAATAGGCTCAGCATAATAAAAAACAGGGTTAGTGCGATTCTGTAAACGCTAAACTGAGGACTGTGCCGCAACATTTATCCCTCCCCCTTAAACGAGCCCGACAGCTTTAATGAAATCAGGCTGACAACAAGTATCACAATCAAAAGCACGATGCCGATGGCTGCTCCGTACCCCATTTCGTTGTAGGCAAGTCCCTGCTGATACAAATATCCGACAAGCGTCAGACCAATATTACCCGGGGAATTATTCTGCCAAAGGACGTAGCTTTCCTCAAACATCCTGAAGCCGCCGATAATGCTGATGGTCAGCACATATACGGTTACAGGCTTGAGAAACGGCAGCGTGATGTGCAGAAATTTTTTCATTGTATTCGCGCCGTCTATATCAGCGGCTTCGTACAGCTCTTTCGGCACATTTTGCAAACCGGCTAAAAAGTAAAGGATGTTGATTCCCATCCATCTCCATGAAGCAAGCAGCACCATCAAAAACATGCCGGTATGTTCATTGTTCATCCAGTTCTGAGGTGAAAAGCCGAGTTTGAGTAGGATGGAATTGGCCAGAGACGTTTCCATTTCTCCGAAGATCAGCCGAAAAATGATCCCCGCGACAATGGTGGAGGTCAATGCCGGGATGAATAGTGCTGATTTAAATATATTTCTAAATTTGACCAGCTTTGAATTCAGGAATATGGCCAGAAGCAATGGGACAGGAATCAGCACGATCAGCGTCCAAAAGGTGTATTCCAGCGTATTCCAAAGGGCGGTATAGAACGTCGGGTTGTTTAGCGCTGTATAATTAGACAATCCGACAAAGGACACCTCTCCCGGCAAAATTCTTTGGAAGCTCATGATGAAGACACTAATGATGGGGTATAGAAAAAATACGAGAAAGGATAAAACGAATGGCGCTGTAAACAGATAGGGCGCCGCTTTTTTTGAATAAAATAGATCTCGCCAGCCTGATTGTTTCGCAGCTGAAGGAACGGGATGAACCGTTCCTGTTTTCACAGGTTTCATGAGAACCTCCCCGCTTTCACTTTTTGAATGGGATTCTATTTCTGTTTCAGTTCACCTGCCGCTCTGTCCAAGGCTTGTTTAGGCGTTTTTTGCTGAGATTTAAGCGCGTCGAACAATACGCTTCTGTTGACAAGGTCTGAAGCCTTGGCAAAATCCTCATGTAAATAAATTGGATTGATTTCATCCTTGATATCGAGCAGCACAGAAAAAATGCCTGTTCCGTTTTGGAAGTAATCCGTGTATTTGTTTTTCTCTTTCAATTCCTTGGAGCTCCAAACATCCCAGCGAAGCGGGTCAAAGCCGAGTACGCTCCAGAGTTTTTTATTTCCTTCTTCAGAGCCCTTCGCAAAGGCCAAAAACTCTTTTGCTAACTCAACATGCTTGGATTGCTTCGGTACAACGGTTGCCGTACCGCCCAAGCCTGCCGAGCGGTCGCCCCCCTCTTTCCATGCCGGGAGCGGTCTGATGGCAATCTTCCCTTTCAGATCAGGCATATAATCGATAAATCTTCCCATATACCAAATCGGCATGAGGACTGAAGCAGCTCCTCCTTGGTTCATAAAGCCGTAGTATTCTTCACTGTGATGCCCGCCGCCCGGCGCAGGAATCATCGTTTTATCATTGATCATGTCTTTTAAATATTGAAGTGTTTTTACGTTGGTGTCATTATTGAGGATCAGCTTGCCGTTTTTATCAAAATAGCCTGAGTTTTGCTGTGAAATCATAGATAAGAACGTTGCGGAATCATTTGTTTCCACCGTTCCCATCGGCTTCCCGGTCACTTTGCGCACTTTCTGTCCGGCTTTATGGTAATCATCCCATGTTTTAATATCGTCAGGATTGACGCCGGCTTTTTTCATCACATCCATGTTATAAAACATGACCGTTGTTCCTACATGCGTATCGAGTCCGTAAAGCTTGCCGTTTTTGCTGTACAGGGTCAGCCGCGCCTCAACGAATTTATCGCGGTCCTTTTCAATCAGCGGAGTCAAGTCGGCAAGCGGTATGTCAGAGCCCTTCAAAAAGTTTGAAAAACGGGCCAATTCGACATCTGCAATATCAGGAACGCCTTCTCCCGCTATTAGGGAGATAGATAAGTTATCGTGCATTTGTCCATATGGATAAACGACCGTATTCAGCTTAATTTTGCGGTCAGGATATTTTTTGTTCCATTCCTTCACCATTTCCACATAGAACTGCTCATGAAGCCCGTTAAATGTCCAAAAGGTCAGCTCAGTTTCACCCGATTTGCCGGATGATTTTTCTGCTGAACACCCGGCAATGAGTAATGTCAGCAGCATCATGAGCACAAGAAAACAGACAGTCATTTTTTTCATCTGCGTTACCCCTTCCATTCGAGGTGCGGGCTATTCATATAGACCATGGTTGATCAGCGTTTTGTTTTCATTAATGATTCTTAATCCGGTGCAGCGGTCTCTTAAGGTGTGCGCATGTCTGAAGGCATTCTTGACGGAATCCTGCCCGACACCGATTTCGTCAAAATACGCAGGGCCTCCGGCTGATCTCAGCCAATCAGCCAGCACTTCTCCTTCCGGGAGAGTTTGATAAGCCGATTGGATGGCTTGCCGCCGGCTCGGTGAAAATTCGTTCAATCCCTCATCCTTAGCGAGCTTTCTGTATGTGTCAGTTAATAAAACAGCTGCACAGCCCACCTTTGCCCCATGAAGAATCTGCGGCCGTTTTTTCTCCATTAATTCCATCTCAATCCAATGTGAAATATGATGCTCTCCGCCTGATGCCGGGCGGGAATGATCTAATGCCAGCATGACAAGCCCCGATACAAGTAAAGACTCCATCAAAACCCGTATGCCAGTTTCCGTTTTCATCGCAATGTCTTCTGTGTGTTCAATGCAGGCAGCAAGCGCCTCCTGAACGATCTTAGCTCCTGCAGGCGAATAAGGCTCACCGGCAAGATGCCGGGATATTTCCCAATCTGCTAAAGACGTGATTTTACCGAGCATGTCACCAAAGCCAGCCGCCACCATTGACTGCGGTGCCGCTTTTAATAGATCCAGATCAGCGAACAGCGCAGATGGGGCCTTCGTTTGAATGGTTGTTTTCGTGCCGTATAAAATAATCGGCGCACCGGCTGATGTAAAACCGTCTACAGATGGAGCAGTCGGATAAGAAATAAACGGCAAATCTCTTTGAAACGCCGCAAAGCGGACGATATCATGAATCGTGCCCGAACCGACTGCGATCATGACATCCGTTGTTTGTTTCGTATGGATCAGCACATGAATGAGCGATCGTTCATCAGCTGTCACATCTCCGGCTTCATTTTCTGGAATGATCAGGCACTCGGCCTGAAATCCTGCTTGATTCAGTCGGTTTTCTAAATCAATTCCTGCAATGTGGTGTGTATTCGCGTCGCAGACAAGGACAATATGTTGATTGTTTTTTCGTTTTACATAATCCAAAAGCGAATCAGCTGCTTGCTTACCGAGAACAATTTCTTCAACTTTTATAGGCAACGTCTTTTCTCCGGCGTGTTCAAAAGCACGCTGAACGTCAGCTGCGATACGATTCATATCAGAATCCCCTCCTCAGCCAATTTGGTTACATCTTTAATAGAATCCAGCACATAATCCGGCGTGTACAAACGCTGTTCACCCTGTTTCGCAGAACCAGTTAGCACTAAGGCGCTTTTCATGCCATAAAGCTTCCCCATCGCAATGTCAGATTCAATGCTGTCTCCTATAATCATGCATTCATGTGCGGACAGCCCCATTGCTGTACAGGCAGCCTCCGCCATCAGCCATGACGGTTTTCCGACAACAAGTTCAGTCTTCGCTTGTGCGGAAGCCTCTATCGCCCCAATCATTCCAGCCACATCAATGGCATTTCCGTCTTCGTTCGGAAAAGAGCGGTCTTTGTTTGTAGCAATGATACGAGCGCCGCCGGCAGCCGCTTGAAAGGCTTGATTTAAATCGTCGTACGTGAGCGTTTCATGAAGGGAGATCACGAGCCAATCCGCTTCCTTCGGTTCGCTCGCGTTCTGCACACCGGCCAGCCTCAGCTCGTCAACCAAGCCTTGCTCCCCAAGCACCCATACCTTTGAAAAACGATAATGTTTTTTCAGAAAAGCCGCTGTCACGCTTGATGACAGAACAATGTCGTTTACGTCCGTTTCAATCCCCGCGCCAAGAAGTTTTTTTCTGCACATGGCACGGGAGATATTCCCCCGGTTGCTTAAAAAGACGATTTTCTTTCCCATTCTCCTAAGCGTTTTGATCGCTTCTCTTGCTCCTTCGATCAACTCATTTCCTCTGAATACAGTACCGTCCAAGTCAATTAGAATGCCAGCCGGTGACACAGGCGTATCATGACTGGCCATAATACGCATTTGCTCCGTGTTTTCGATAAAAATGCTTTTCATGCAGGACTGTATTGATTGGGGTTACATCCTTGTTCAGCATAATGGAGTGATAGGCCATTTCGGCAACCGTTTCTAATACAACTGCGTTATGAATGGCATTTAAGGCGTCAGTGCCCCAGCAGAACGGTCCGTGATTATTCACGAGCACACCCGGCACCTGTTCGTAGTTTTGATGCTGAAAGGTTTCCGCTATGACTTTTCCTGTATTCAGTTCGTAGTCATGAATGATTTCTTCATCGTACATTTCTCGAGTACATGGAATCGCACTGTCAAAATAATCAGCATGGGTCGTGCCTAACGGAGGGATGTCTCTGCCCGATTGCGCCCAGCTTGTCGCCCATTGAGAATGGGTATGGACAATTCCCCCGATATTCGGAAAGGCTTTATATAAATAAACATGGGTAGGTGTATCTGAAGAAGGCTTAAGCGAGCCTTCGACGACCTCTCCATCAAGGTTCAAAACAACCAAGTCATCGGCTGTCAGGTCGCTGTATTCGACTCCGCTAGGTTTGATGACAATTCTTTCTTTTTCACGGTCAATGCCGCTGACATTTCCCCACGTAAAGGTTACCAGCTGATGCTCTTGAAGCTTCAGGTTGGCAGCCAGCACTTCTTTTTTTAATGTTTCAAGCATGCTCCATCACCCTTTATCAATTCTTTTTGGCGGCAGATGAAAATTGAAGATTTTTGATCGTTTTCAGACGTTTCATGACATGGTTTTCTTTTCCGAAATAATGAACCAGCTCTTTATATTCAGCGTACAATTTTTCATAAACCGCGGCGTTTTCGGCATTTGGCGTATAAGTTATATCTTTCAGTTTTCCCATGTTCGCCGCTGCCTCTTTGATGTCATCGTAGCCGCCTTTTTCTTTGCCTGCTGCAAGCGCGCCGAAAATGGCAGATCCTAAGGCTGGTGCTTGCGGTGAACCAGAGATTTTAATGTCCATGTTTGTCACATCCGCATAAATCTGCATGACAAACGGGTTTTTCTCAGCTATTCCGCCGGCTGCGTATAGTTCCTCAATCGGAACACCGCTTTCTTTGAATGTTTCGATAATCATTCGGGTTCCGTAAGCTGTCGCTTCAACTAACGCTCTATAAATCTCTTCAGGCTTCGTCAGCAGTGTCATGCCAAGCAGCATCCCTGTTAAATCTGCATCAACAAGAGTTGAACGGTTTCCATTCCACCAATCTAAAGCAAGCAAGCCGCTTTCACCAGGCGCTTGATGGTTTGCTTTCTCACTCAGCAGCTCATGAACGCCAATGTTTTTTTCCTTTGCTTCCTCTTGATAAGCTGGCGGGACACATGTTTTCACAAACCAGTCAAAATGATCGCCGACACAGGACTGCCCGGCTTCATATCCCGCATAGCCCGGGAGAATTCCGTTGTCCACAACGCCGCACATTCCTGGAACGATATGCACCTCTTCACCAAGTAGAACATGGCACGTCGAGGTTCCCATAATCATCAGCATTTTCCCTGGCTCTGTAATGCCGACCGCCGGTACGGAAACATGAGCGTCCACATTGGCAACCGCAACAGCCGTTCCCGGGAGAAGTCCGGTCAGCTTTGCCATTTTTTCAGTCAGACTGCCGGCTTTTTCTCCTACTGAATGAATAGAACCTGACAATTTGTCTTTTGTAATCGTTTTCATTGAAGGATTTAATTTCTCAAAGAAATCATCTGACGGATACCCCGCTTTTTCACTCCACATCGCTTTATACCCTGCGGTACAATTGCTTCGCTTGAGCGAGCCGCACAGCTGGTACACGATCCAGTCCGCAGCCTCGATGATCCGGTCAGCCGCTTCATAAATGTGAGGCGCTTCCTCGGCAATTTGCATGACCTTTGGAATCATCCATTCTGATGAAATTTTTCCTCCGTACCGCTGTAAAAAAGCCTCTCCTTCTTCTTCCGCGATTTGATTGAGCCGATCAGCATGTTTTTGGGCCGCATGATGCTTCCAGAGCTTCACATAGCTGTGCGGCTCCTCTTCATATTCAGGCAGCATGCATAACGGCTGCCCGCTGCTGTCAATAGGAAGGATCGTACATGCCGTGAAATCAATTCCAATCCCGATAATGTCTTTCGGTTCAACGCCCGTCTGTTCGAGTAAAGACGGAATGGTTGTTTCCAAGACTTCGAGGTAATCAGCAGGGTGCTGCAGCGCCCAGTCGCGCGGCAGCTTTTGACCCGTTTTTGGAAGGACGGTATCAATGACAGCATGCCTGTATTCTTTTACAGCAGCCGCAAGTTCCTCCCCTGTTTGGACATGAACGAGCACCGCTCTTCCTGATAAAGTTCCAAAATCAACCCCTATTGTGTAAGCCATGTGACATCCCCCTCTACTTTTGAAGCCGGTAAAGCGCCTCGTTCCATTTTAACTCGTGTTTCAGTTTATGAATTGTCGTATCACGGGAAATGAGAACACTTTCGATCCCCGCCATTTCCGCCCAATCAAGCATTTGCTCCGCTGTCAGTTCATAAGACAGGCAGGTATGATGTGCACCGCCGGCTAAAATCCATGCCTCCGCTGCTGTTTTCAATGACGGCTCCGGCTTCCAGAGAACACGGGCAACCGGTAAATTCGGCATGTCTTTTTCAATTTCCTGGCCGTTGACTTCATTCAGCACAAGGCGGAAACGCCCGCCAATATCAACAATGCTAGCTTGAATGGCAGAACCGCTGATGCCGTTAAATACAAAACGCGCAGGGTCCTCTTTGCCGCCAATCGAAAGTGGATGAACCTCGATTTTCGGCTGATCCAAAGCAACAGTCGGACACACTTCAAGCATGTGAGAGCCCAGAATCATTTCATTTCCCGGTTCAAAATGGTACGTGTAATCTTCCATGAAGGAAGTTCTTTTTCCTTTAGCCATGATTTTCATCATCCGCACAAGGGCCGCTGTCTTCCAATCTCCTTCACCGGCAAACCCGTAGCCTTTCTCCATCAGGCGCTGAACGGCAAGTCCCGGCAGCTGTTTCATTCCGTGCAGCACTTCAAACGATGTCGTAAACGCTGTGTATCCGCCTTGCTCAAGAAAAGCGGTTAAGCCAAGTTCAATTTTCGCCTGTTCTTTAATGGACGCTACCTTTGCTTCGTCACGTTTTGTTTCCTCACTGATCACATATAGTCTGTCATACTCGGCATAAAGCGTGTCAACCTCGTCGTCCGTAATGCGATCCATCACTTCAACAAGATCCCCGATGCCATATCCGTCAACCTGCCAGCCAAATTGAATATGCGCTCCCACCTTGTCTCCGTCCGTTACCGCGACATGACGCATGTTATCTCCAAATCTGGCAACCTTAATATGTCTGCTTTCATTTAATGCAGCCGCCGTATCCATCCACTGGGACATTTCTTTTTTCACTTCTTCATCATCCCAATAGCCGGCAATGACTTTTCGGCTAAGCCCCATTCTCGAGTTGATGTAACCGTACTCTCGATCGCCATGCGCGGATTGGTTGCTGTTCATAAAATCCATGTCAATCGTACCCCACGGGATATCGCGATTATATTGGGTATGCAAATGCATAAGCGGTTTTTGATAAGAGGAAAGGCCTTCTATCCACATTTTTGCAGGGGAAAATGTGTGCATCCATGTAATGATGCCAGCGCATGTCTCACTGTACTCCGCTTCTCTTAACAGCTCTCTGATGGTTTCCGGTGAAGTGACGACAGGCTTATGAGTGATTTTATATCTGGAAGAAACCCCGCTGAGCCCCTCACAAATGCTTTTAGCATGCTGATCTACCAGTTCCAGCGTCTCTTCCCCGTATAGGTGCTGGCTTCCTGTCACAAACCAGAATTCATAATCCTTTGTCTGAAGCATGTAAACTGCCCCTTTCTCATAAAATAAAACGCTTTCAAATACAAAAGATACGTACTAATGATAGAAAATAAACCTATAAATAAATATTTGTACGAACAATTTTATTATAGTAATTGAATATTATACTGTCAATCTTTTCTTTTAAAAAAAGCCGGGGGCAGAGCCCGGCTTTTTGATTCAATAGGACGGCCAGCCCGAGCTCCAATTCAAATCATTGATGAGAAGCTTCGGAATGCCATTGTCATTGGCATCATAGGCATGGCGAACAAGAATGTTTCCGTTCACAATATCCTGGCCTCCAGGTCCTTTCCATTGGTCATTGCCCGAATCCAAAATAGTGCCTCCGCCTTCAAGCATGCTTTTTCCGCTTTTATCAAGATAAGGGCCTGTAATGTTTTTGGATCTTCCGTAAGCAATTTTGTACGTACTGTTTACCCCGTCACAGCATTTATCAAATGAAACCATTAAATAGTAATATCCATTTTGATACGTAAGAGTAGGAGCTTCTAAGGCACCTCCATTATTCGGTCTAGCTGCAATCGAATAGAGCGAGCCTGTAGGCTTCATCGTACTCTTATCGAGCTTAGTCAGCTTAATGCCGCTCCAAAACGAGCCGAATGCAAGCCACGGGTTGCCATCCTTGTCGAATGTCAGCTCCGGATCAATGGCGTTATAATTATTTGAGCTTGTCGAACGAATCACCAAGCCCTCGTCCTTCCAGCTCCCCGAACTGATGCTTGTTGAAGATGCCAGGCCAATGGCAGATGTATTGCTTCCAAAAGAAGAAACGGAATAATATAGCCAGTACTTGCCGTTATAGTATTGGATGTCCGGCGCCCACTGGTTTTGGCCATAATTCGGCACATAATTGGACCACCACGATAGCGGTGTAGTGAAAATGGATTTTTGTACGGTCCAATTTTTAGCGTCTGAAGACTTCAAAACCCGCAATCCCCGTTCTTCAGTAAGCCCTGTTCCGAGCGCATACCATGAGCTCCCCTCTTTAATCATAGTCGGGTCATGAAGCAGCTCATTGGATGCACCCCAAAACGCTGCCTCTGCGGGAGCAGCAGATGTGAATATCAAACCTGCAGCCAGAGCTGCACTCGAAAAGTGTAAGAAGCGTTTCCATGTTTTTTTCTTTTTCAATTTTGTTCAACCTCCTTTAAATTAGAAAACGCTTACAAATTAGATTGTTTATCCTCCCTTCCTGTCAAATCGAGCTGCGTATCGTATATCGTCATGTTCAGGACATTTTCGGTATCCCCTTTATTGTAGTCACTATGCTGTAATTTGTACAGACAAAAAAATAGAATCCACCTAAATAGGCGGATTCTTCCGTATCTTTATTGGTACGTAATTTCGTCAACCGTTTTTCGGTCTAACTTCTTAATGACTTCCGTAATTAACTTTACCGCGTTTTCATAATCATCACGATGCAGCATGGCCGCGTGCGTATGAATGTAGCGGGTTGCAATGGTAATGGACAGCGCAGGAACGCCATTCGCCGTCAAATGGATGGCACCAGAATCAGTTCCGCCGCCGGCAATGGCATCAAATTGGTACGGAATGCCGGCTTCCTCCGCAGTGGCTACAACTGCATCGCGCAAACCTTTGTGAGAGACCATGGATGCATCGTAAACGATAATCTGCGGGCCTTTGCCCATTTTGCTCTGCGCTTCTTTCTCGGAAATGCCAGGCGTGTCTCCTGCTATCCCTACATCAACACCAAACGCAATATCAGGCTGAATGGTGTGTGCAGCCGTTTTCGCTCCCCTCAGGCCGACTTCCTCCTGCACGGTTCCGACGCCATACACTATATTTGGATGATCTGTGTTTTGTAAGTTTCTTAACACATCAATTGCAATCGCACAGCCAATGCGGTTGTCCCACGCCTTTGCGAGTAGGAATTTTTCATTGTTCATGATCGTAAATTCAAAATGCGGAACGATCATATCTCCCGGGAGTACACCCCACTCCAAGGCTTCTTCCCGGCTTGAAGCTCCAATATCAATAAACATGTCTTTTATTTCCACTGATTTTTTTCTTGCTTCAGGAGATAAAATATGCGGCGGCTTAGAGCCGATAACCCCTGTGATTTCTCCTTTTTTTGTGACAACGGTGACGCGCTGGGCAAGCATAACCTGAGCCCACCAGCCGCCAACGGTTTGAAAACGGATAAAGCCTTTATCTGTGATTTGTGTCACCATAAAGCCGACTTCATCCAAATGTCCGGCGATCATAATTTTCGGGCCGTTTTCTGCACCAGTTTTTTTGGCAATTAAACTGCCCAGGCGATCTGTTGTCACCTCATCAGCAAATGGTTCTATGTATGATTTCATCACTTGCCTTACTTCTCTTTCATTGCCCGGTATGCCTTTTGCATCTGTTAAATCTTTCAGCATGGTCAATGTTTCATCTAATTTTGCCATGTTCCAAACCCTCCTTCATCAGTCCTGCATTCTTATTATACAAAACATGGCGCTAACCATACGACTATTTCACTTGAAAATCGGGTATATGTTTTTACAGCTTTCTTTTAGAAAAAGTGAAACCTTTTTCTATGCTTTTCGTATTACATCAGATCATCACCATAAGGGAGGTGCCTTCACACAATGTTTGTCATGGTTCTAAGGATTATTTTGCTTGCACTTTTTGCTTATTGTATTTATGCCGTGGTCAAATATGTCGCGAATCCTAAGAGAAGGCTTAAGCTGGCCCAATCAAAAGAACATTTTTATATTATTGATGAACAAAACAATACCCGGAAGAATTTTCAGCTGACGTATAAAGGCGTGCTTTTTGAGGGAGAAAAGCATATTCCTTCCAAGGATCATCCGCTGTTTATTCACACGATCTTTGTCTGGACAGAATCTCCTGAGAAGCTGAAACATTTCTCTGCAAAAGATTTTGAGAACATTGAAGAAAAAGTGCTGGAACGATATCCAAATTGTAAGATTGACTGGGACCAGCCCATTAAACTCGCAAAAAAAGCAGAAGAGCGTTAAACGCTTTTCTGCTTTTTATAAATCAAACGGGCTGTAGTAAATAGCGATGAGAATCGCTTCAATTACCAGAAGAAGCGGTACTCCATACTTAAAAGAAGCGTGTTTCGTTTTATGTCTGAAGGTTTGCATGCCAAGCCAGACACCGAGCGCTCCAAATACGATGGCTATCAGCCACAGCCGGTCTTCAGAAATTCTCCACTTGTGCTGCTGCGCTTTGCGTTTGTCAATGCCCATCACCCAAAAACCGCACAGATTAATCAACACCAAATAAGCTGCAATAATCATGTTGCCTCATCCTTTATATAGAAAAAGCCGCTCTGCTGGAGAGCGGCTCTATATGATTACTTGTTTAATTGAGCTTTAGCAGCATCAGCAAGCTGATTGAATGCAGTAAGATCGTTTACAGCAAGATCAGCAAGCATTTTACGGTTTACTTCGATACCAGAAAGCTTAAGACCGTGCATTAAACGGCTGTAAGAAAGGCCGTTCATGCGAGCAGCTGCGTTGATACGAGTGATCCAAAGTTTACGGAAATCACGTTTTTTCTGACGACGGTCACGGAAAGCATAGTTTCCAGATTTCATGACCTGCTGGTTAGCTACTTTGTATAATGTATGTTTTGAACCGAAATAACCTTTTGCTAATTTAAGAACCTTTTTACGACGCTTACGTGTAACAGTTCCGCCTTTTACTCTTGGCATTGAATTTCCCTCCTAATTGTTCCTTATCCGATTACTTGATGTTAGCAAGCATTTGTTTGATACGTTTGAAGTCTCCTGCGCTTACAACAGCACTCTTGCGAAGCTTACGCTTTTGCTTTTGAGATTTGTTGGCGAATAAGTGACTTGTGTACGCGTGAGAACGTTTTAACTTCCCAGAACCTGTCTTTTTAAAACGTTTAGCAGATCCGCGGTGAGTTTTCATTTTTGGCATGGGATTTCCTCCTTATTGCTTTTCGTTTTTCGGTGCGAGCATTAAGAACATGCTGCGGCCGTCCATTTTTGGTTTTGTTTCGACTGTCGCAACCTCAGCACATGCTTCGGAGAAACGGTCTAACACACGCTGACCGATTTCTTTATGAGTGATTGCGCGTCCTTTAAAGCGGATAGAAGCTTTCACTTTATCGCCTTTTTCAAGGAATTTAATCGCATTGCGCAATTTCGTGTTAAAGTCATGCTCATCGATTGTCGGACTTAACCGAACTTCTTTTAAGTTAATGATTTTTTGATTCTTGCGTGCTTCTTTTTCCTTTTTCTGCTGCTCAAATCGGAACTTACCGTAGTCCATGATTCGGCAGACAGGCGGTTTTGCATTCGCTGCAACTAACACAAGGTCAAGATTTGCGCGGCCGGCGATTTCAAGTGCTTCCTGACGGGACTTGATTCCAAGCTGGTCGCCATTTTGTCCGATTAAACGGACCTCACGTGCACGGATACCCTCATTAACCAATTGATCTTTGCTAATAATGAGCCACCTCCATAGTTTCTTCGAATTGATTCACAACTCATTTTGTATGCATTTTGCAGGCAAACAAAAAGTGTGGGCATTATAAAACACCCACACTACGAACATCTGTATCAATAAAAATGTACGGTCAACCTGCCAACTACATGCATGTGTCAATCAGGTGAGAAGCGGGTGCTTCTGCTTGTGATTTATATTCAATTCAATAACTATTCTACACAATACCGGATCTTTAGTCAAGGACGACTTATCCGGAACAACTTTTACATTGTAACATGGGTTTTCTATGAGCGCAAGAGAGAAAAAGAAAATCTTTCATCCCCCCCAGAATGCAAAGAACCAACAATTCCCCCCTTATTTCGCAATTTACAACAAAACCACCGACAGGAAGAAATGTAAAACAAAGTTAATCTCTGACCGATATAAGAAGCAGAAGGGAGCCTGACACATGAACAAACTGATACAGCTTGCTTTATTTTTCACATTGATATTAACCGGATGCTCAAATAGCAGCACATCTTCCGAATCAAAAGTCGAAACTGTTAAGACAACTGCAGCATTTCCTCAAAAGGGGCTGGAGAAAGAGCTAAAAAAACTAAAACCCGTTTCATTGGACATGAAGTTCGAGAGTCCACTTGCTACTGAGTTAGGAAAGCGGAAGGCAAAAGAAGAAGCTGAAAAGCAAAGACAAATCGCCGCCGAGAAAAAGCTTGAAAAAGAGCGGGAGGCGAAACGAAAGAAACAGCACGAGGAAAAAGCGGAGAGACAGCGATTAGCAGAGCAGCAGGCGGCAGAGAATCAGCGATTAGCGGAAGCAAAAAGACAAGCTGAACTTGAAAGACAGCGGCAGGCAGCAATCCAAAAAGAGCAGAAAGCGAACGCTGAGAAAAAGCGGCAATCACAGGCACAACGGCAGCAGACCGAGGCACCCTCATCTAATAGTAAAAATCCACCATCTTCCTCGAGTCAGACAGATAAAACCATTCAACAGCCAGCTTCAGAGCTTCCTGATGACGATGGTTATGGTTATGAAGAACGAAAAAAGTGGCATGACGATCAAGTAGAATGGGGCATTAAACAAGGGTATATCGATCCCGAAGACGCACCATAAAATAAAAAAAGCCAAGGCATTCAGCCTTGGCTTATCCTCCGATCAGCTGCACGAACACAGGGATGACCAGAACCGTTACCACTCCTACTACGACAACAGCAATACTTGCCATCGCAGCTTCAACTTCTCCCATCTCAATCCCGACCGCTACACCAAGTGCATGTCCGGATGTTCCAAGAGCCAATCCTTTAGAAATCGGATTTTTCACTTTAAATACCTTCAAGAACAATGCTCCGAGCGCATATACGATGACAGCGTTAAAGATGACCGCAAAGGCTGTGATGTCGCTGATGCCCCCGATGCCTTTTGATAAAGGAAGCGCAATTGCCGTTGTAGCCGCCTGCGGAAGCATGCTTTTCATTACGGCCGAATCGAGATGAATGCCTTTAGCGAGCAGATAAACAATCGTGACAGAGCAGATAGAGCCGGCAATAATGGAGGCCATGATTTGCCACCAGTATTTTTTAAGCTTATCTCTTTGTTTGTACAAAGGAATTGCAAATGCGATCGTTGCCGGTTCAAGGAAAAACTTAATGATCTCTCCCCCGTTATTATAATCCGCGTAGGAAAAACCGCCGATTTTTAAAAATGCGATCCCCAGCACCATGGCAACAAACAAAGGAGTGAAAAGGAAGAAGCCTTTCGTTTTCTTAAATAAAAAGGTGCCGATGCCGAATGCAGCAAGTGATACGACAATTCCAAAATAAGGACTCATTGTGCTTTCCATGTGAAGAACCTCCTGTTTCCCTTAATGGTGAACGAGTTCGTTATTGTTCTGCGGGCTTTGCACTGTTTTTGTTTTCATGTCCGCTGCGGTTTTGCGTTTTCCGCTCAGCGAAAGAATCAGCTGAGAAAACAATCCCGTAGCCCCCAGCAAAATAATCGTTGCGAGCAGAATGACAAGAACAATTTGCAGGCCGTATTGCTGCATCACACCAAGCGAATTCATAACAGATATACCTGATGGAACAAATAAAAATCCGATCAGAGAGGTTAAAGACGTTCCGAGCGTCTCCACTTGTTCCAGTTTAATGACTTTCAAACATAATAGGAGAAATAATAAGACCAACCCTACAACCGATGCCGGGATAGGTATTGGGACAATAGCGGCAATCATATTTGAAACCAGCATAATGACGGCAAAAATAAATGCTTGTGTTAAAAACCCGTACACTTTTTTAGCACTCATTTTCTTCACCTCTTTCTCTTTGGTACCCTCATTATAAATAAGAATCCCCTGTTATAAAGCGCTTACAAGATAACATGCCGAATAGCGGGTCTGAGTTGCAGAATCAAATGGCTGAAATGCAAAAAGCCGCCCATCAAATATGGAGCAGCTTTTTCAATTCCTTCGCATATGTCCGGCTGACCGGTATTTTCGATCCGTCTTTCATGATCAAATTATACGTTGAATTAAACCATGGCTGAATTTCTTTAATATATTCGGTATTCACGACAAAGCTCCGATGGACGCGGATAAAATCAGAATCCGGCAGCTTTTTCTCAATCACAACGAGTGTATCGCTGACCGTATAAGAATGATCGAAGGTTTTTACATTGACATGACCATCTTCTGTTCCGGCATAGATAATGTCCTTCGTATCCACAATCACAATCGATTCCCCCACAGATAGCGCGAGCTTGTGCTGGCCGGCATGGCTGTTTTGCTCTGTTTCTACAATATCCCGATTGACTTTTTTATATTTTTTCAGCGTTTGCTGAATTCTTTCTTCATCGAAAGGCTTGGTTAAATAATCAAGAGCGTCCACCTCAAACGCTTTGAGCGCATACTGGTCATACGCTGTCGCAAACACAACAGCAGGAGGATGCTTCATTTTCTTCAATCGCTTTGCGATATCAAAACCGTTTTCTCCGGATAAATCAACGTCTAAAAACAGCAAATCAGGTTTTTGATCCATCATTTGGTCAAAAGCGGATTCGATATTTTCCGCTTCATTGATTTCCATTTCCTCATTGGTCCGCTTAAGCAAGTAAGCCAGTTCATCTCTTGCCAGCATCTCATCATCAACTATTAACACCCTGAGCATGTTCTTCTCCCTCTTTCATCTGTTGCATTGGCACTTGAAAGGAAACCTCTGTCCCTTTATGAACCTCACTGCTGATATGCAGTGCAGCCTGCTGTCCGAATAAACCGATCAGCCGCTGATTTAGGTTATAAAGCGCTGTACCGGTTCCCTCCTTAGACGGAAACGGTTTCTTTCCCAGTTCCGGCAAGACGTCCGGCGGAATTCCGCGTCCGTTATCCGTCACCTTCATATAGACGGATGCATCATCAGATAAGACACAGACTGTAACCTTGCACATGTCTTGTTTTTTCGGAAACGCGTGCCGAAGCGCGTTCTCGACAAGCACCTGCAAAACAAACGGAGGGATTTCAATCTGCTCCAGTCTGCTGTCGATATTGAGCTCAATTTTATATTTCCCGGGAAAACGCGCCTGTTCTAATGACAAATAGGCGTTAAGATGGTTCAGCTCCTTTGAGAGCGGAATCAGCAGCTGTCTCGCTCCTTGAAGGTTTGAACGAAAATAAACACTGAGCTGCAATAGGAGCTTACGGGTTTTTTCAACATCTGTACGGCATAGCGCAGAAATCGTGTTGATCGCATTAAATAAAAAATGCGGATTCACCTGTGCTTGAAGCGCTTTAATTTCAGCATCCTTGAGAAGTTTGCTTTGCAGCTCTGCTTCCCCAAGCTCAAGCTGTGTCGAAAATAGCATGGCCAGCCCCTCGGCAAGTTCCTCCTCTACCTGACTCAGGCCTGCCGGGCTTTTAAAGTACATTTTTAAGGTGCCGATTGTATTGCCGTTCGATGTCAGCGGCAGAACAATTGCAGCGTGCAAAGGGCATTCAGCATGCGTGCATTCAATCTCTTCCTGCGAAATCGCCTTCATAATATGCCCTGTTTTAATCACCTTTTTGGACAGCCCGGTGATCAAACTTTTCGATGGGATGTGGTGATCCATTCCCGCACCGACATGCGCAAGGATCTTTTCTTTGTCAGTGAGAGACACCGCATCTGTTCCTGTCAGCTTATGGATAATAGCCGCTACACTTTTACAGGAGTTTTCATTTAATCCTTGGCGAAAAAATGGAAGTGTCTGATCAGCAATCGTCAGCACTCGATGCGTTTCGAGAGCCCTTGCCTGTTCTTCCTTGCGAATGATCGCTTGAATAATAGACAGAAAAATAAAACTGCCTGTTCCATTGATGAGTATCATCGGAATTCCGATCATGCTGACAAGCTCCCAAGCGTCACTGAACGGCTTTGCCATCAGCAAAATAATGATCATTTGCAGTGACTCCATGCCGATTCCCACAAGAGCGGCGATGCGCGGTGTCGGCATTCGATATCGCTTCGTAAAATACCTGCCGATCAAGCCTGCAAGAACACCCGCTAAAATAGATGATACGGCACAGCTTAAAGCCGTGCTGCCACCGAGTGAAAAACGATGCAGGCCCGCCAGTATGCCGATCCCAGCCCCTACAAACGGACCTCCGAGAAGGCCCCCAATTTCCACGCCCAAAATACGGGTATTCGCGATAGAGCCCGATGGATCTATCGTAAACACCCAGTCATTGTTTACAATCATATTTCTTTGAATTTCGATGCCTGTATAATTGCTGATGATGCTGAAAAGAGAAAAAATTGAAATTAAAATCGCTTTTCCTTTATAGCCGTCCTGATTCTGAAGAGCTTGTCTGAAAATTTTCGTATGGGCGAGAATGAACCCTAATATAACAATAATCCCCACTCTCTCCAGCATCATAATCATTAAATGAATCATTCATGTCACCTATTCTTTCCGTTTTCATTCTAGCATGTTTTCGTTTTACGGCTGACTGTTTTTTTAAAATCGTCTGAAAACATATTTCACAAGGCTTTTATCTATTGTAAAATAAAACATGAGCCTTTTGGCAGAAAGATTTGAATCTGAAGCAGAGGAGAAGATCATGAAAGCCGTATTTTTTGATTTAGATGATACACTACTTTGGGACGAAAAAAGCGTCAGAACAACATTTGCAGAAACTTGCTTAAAAGCGGAGAAAAAATATGGCCTTGCCCCTGAGGAATTCGAAGCAGCTGTTCGCGAAGCAGCGAGAGAATTGTACATGTCATATGAGACGTATCCATATACAGTGATGATCGGCATTAACCCGTTTGAAGGACTGTGGTCCAATTTCTCAGAGCCAATCAGTGAAGGCTTTCAAAAGCTGAACAAGATTGTGCCGGAGTACAGAAGAAATGCATGGACAAACGGACTGAAAGCGCTTGGGATCGATGATCCTGCATATGGCGAATACTTGGGAGAGTTTTTTGCGGCAGAGCGCAGAAAACGCCCGTTTGTATATGATGAAACATTTGCTGTACTCGATCAATTAAAAGGCAAGTATGAATTATTGCTTTTGACAAATGGCGATCCGAGTCTGCAAAAGGAGAAGCTTGCCGGCGTACCTGAGCTCGCTCCTTACTTCAATGAAATCGTCATCTCGGGCGCATTCGGCAAGGGCAAACCGGATGTTACAATTTTTGAACACTGCCTTAAGCTGATGAATATTGAAAAAGACGATGCCATCATGGTCGGCGATAATTTGAATACTGATATTTTAGGCGCTTCAAGAGCCGGAATCAAAACCGTTTGGATCAACCGGACGGATAAGAAAAACGAAACTGACGTAACGCCTGATTACATCATCAGCAGCCTTCATGATTTGTTTCCTATATTAGAGAAATAAAAAAGCATGATCTCTTCAATGAGATCATGCTTTTTTATTTTATTTTTTCGCTTCAGCTACTGCCTTTTTCACAAACTCATCAAGAGAAATCGTTTCAGAGTTCTGTTCTCCGTATTTACGCACGTTTACCGCTCCGTTTTCTGCTTCTTGGTCACCGACCACCAGCATGTACGGGATTTTTTGCATTTGCGCTTCACGGATTTTGTAGCCGATTTTTTCATCGCGGCTGTCGACTTCAACACGCAGGCCTTCACGCTGCAGGCGTTCCTGCACTTTTTTCGCGTAGTCTAAATGCACAGCCGGAGAAACCGGGATGACTTGGAACTGAACCGGTGCAAGCCATGTCGGCAGGGCGCCTTTGTGTTCTTCGATTAAGAAGGCAACAAAGCGTTCCATTGTTGAAACGACACCTCTGTGAATGACAACCGGACGGTGCTGCTTGCCGTCCTCACCGATGTATGTCAGGTCGAAACGTTCCGGCAATAAGAAATCAAGCTGTACCGTAGACAGTGTTTCTTCTTTTCCGATCGCAGTTTTCACCTGAACATCAAGTTTAGGGCCGTAGAATGCCGCTTCACCTTCTGCTTCGTAATAGTCGTGGCCGATTTCGTCCATTGCCTCTTTCAGCATGGATTGCGCTTTGTTCCACATTTCATCGTCATCAAAATATTTCTCTGTATCTTCCGGATCGCGGTAAGACAGACGGAATGTGTAATCACTTAAACCGAAGTCTTCATATACATCCTGGATTAAACGGACTGTGCGGATAAACTCATCCTTAATTTGATCCGGGCGCACAAAGATGTGTGCATCATTTAACGTCATCCCACGTACGCGTTGAAGCCCTGACAGCGCACCTGACATTTCATAGCGGTGCATCGTTCCAAGCTCCGCAATACGAATCGGAAGCTCGCGGTAACTGTGAATGTCTTGTTTGTAAATCATCATATGGTGCGGACAGTTCATCGGACGCAATACAAGTGTTTCATTGTCCATTTCCATCGGAGGGAACATGCCTTCCTGATAATGGTCCCAATGCCCTGATGTTTCATACAGCTCTTTGCTGCCAAGCACAGGTGTGTATACGTGCTCATAGCCGAGGCTGATTTCTTTATCGACAATGTAACGCTCGATGACGCGGCGGATTGTCGCGCCTTTTGGCAGCCAAAGCGGCAGGCCTTGTCCGACTTTTTGAGAGTTTGCAAACAGCTTTAATTCTTTGCCGAGCTTTCTGTGGTCGCGTTCTTTCGCTTCTTCTAGCATACGAAGATGCTCTTCAAGATCAGCTTTTTTGAAGAAAGCTGTACCATATACGCGCTGAAGCATTTGGTTTTTGCTGTCGCCGCGCCAGTATGCGCCTGCAAGGCTTAACAGCTTAAATTCTTTGATTTTTCCGGTTGAAGGAACATGGACGCCGCGGCACAGGTCAAAGAATTCGCCTTGCTCATAGATCGAAACGGTTTCTCCTTCAGGAATCGCATCCAATAGTTCAAGCTTCAGATCGTCGCCGATTTCCGCAAAACGGGCTTTCGCTTCTTCACGGCTGACTTCTTTTCGAACGATCGGAAGGTTCGCATTAACGATTTTTTTCATTTCTTTCTCGATTTTCGGCAGATCCTCCGGTGTAATCGCTTCGTCCATTTCTACATCGTAGTAAAACCCGTTTTCGATAACCGGACCGACGCCGAATTTAACATCCTTGTAGATGCGTTTAATCGCTTGAGCCAGCAAGTGAGCCGTACTGTGGCGCATAATTTGAAGACCTTCTTCTGAGCCTTCTGTAATGATTTCCACTGTACCGTCTTCATTGATCGGCGTTCTCAAATCGATTTCTTTTCCGTTCAGTTTTCCGGCTAATGATTTTTTCTTTAATCCCGGACTGATGGATGCCGCGATATCTTCTGTTGTTGTTCCTTTCGCAAACTCCTTGACTGCTCCATCAGGAAATGTGATTTTTACCATATCTGACATCTTTGTCACTCCTTTTTTTGCATATAAAAACCCCGCCCCCTATGAAAGGGACGAGGTTGAATAAACGGAATCGTGGTTCCACCCTTTTTTCCGCAAAGCCAATACGGCACCTGCGGCTCTAAGCTCTGTAACGGGAGTTCCCGTCAGCCATTACTGTTCCTTTTCAAGAGGTTCACAGCTGAAGTTCAAAGGCGGTAAAGCGAATGGTCCTTAGCTGGGAAGCTTGCAGCCAGGGCTTCCCTCTCTTTGAGCCGGTATCATTCCTTCGTGTCCTTATCAATACGTGTGTCTTTCTTAATCTCCTATGTATTATAAATTGTTCAATCCAAAAAATCAACACGATCGCGTTTCCTTTTTTTAAACCGACAGCCTTATATAGACAGGCTGCCGGCCCTCATCCTTCCGAGTGCTTCACCGGTATTTCTGCATCTGTAAAAGCATGCAGCGGGAGCATTTCCACTCTCTCTTGAAATACGTTTTGAATGGTCCTTGCCATCATGTGCTCGGGCTGGTCGGTATAAAGCACGACTTCATCAGGCGCAATGGAAATCAGCGGCGCGAGCAAATGAGAATCAATATACATAGGATGATCCCGGACAAATCTTCTGTCTATGTATTTCATTTTTTCCCGTTCCGGCACATAGCGCAGCTCCCATAATGTAAAGGAACCATCATGGACAATATGCACTTTTTTGATTCGCGGCTGTTTGGCGTTTACATAGTCTCTGAGTGTTTGAATAAAGTTTTGATATTCCTGTTCCATCTTATATTCATCAATCGCTGCTTCTGTAATATCTCTCAGCTGCTTATAGTATGATCCAAGTCGGAAGGTCTGAAAGGAGCGAATGTAAAATACTCCTTCCTCTAAACAGATCGTTTGGAGTTCATCCAAAATAGATTGTTTCCGTGAAAGCTTCAGCGGCTCAAACGGAAGATCGTCTGCTTCACCTTCAATAATACTGTGTGCGAGCTGAAGGATTTGCTGCTGTTCATCCTGGTCCGTGAAACAATACGTTTCCTCAATCAATGACAGCATATGCTCGTCTTCTTTGCATTCCAAAAAAAATTTGACCAGAATCGGCTCCATAAAACGCTGAATAGGAAAATCCGGATTCGCTTTTTCAATCCCGATTTTTCGTATGCCTTCACGGACAATGATATTGTTCCGATCGTCCGAATGCTGAATGAGATGTAAAAAAGCGGCTGCATCATGGTCATCTTCAAAGATTATTTCAAGCATGTTTGTCCCCCCTTACGGCATCTGTTACAAGTATATGGGGGATGTTTTTAAAATAGACGTAAAGGTCACTGGCAAATCTTAATTTGATTCTTGGAACAAGTTTTGCATTTTCTTTCTGAAGATGAACGGCAGTGAGATAAACACGATATACAAAGCGAGCACCATAAAGAAAGCGGGCAGATTGCCAGCCAAAAAGCTCGCACCCAGCACATTAAGCGCAATCGTCCCAGGGATGATTCCCACAGCCGTTGCGGCAAAATACGGCAGCGCTTTGACATTGGAAAGGCCTGCCGCATAGCTGACGAAATCAAAATTGATCGGCAGGATTCTCAAAAGAAAGATATAGAAAAATCCGTTATCCTCCATTTGCTTCTGTATGGCTTCAAGCCTTTCGTAATGCCCGTTCTTTTTCGCCGAAAACAAACCGGCCGCAAAAAACGAAACAGCTGAAGCGCACATCGAACCGAATAACGTATAAAGCGTGCCGAGAAGCGGGCCAAACGCAAGTCCGCCAGCTATTGAAATAACAGACACCGGAAATAAAACAAGTGGCCTGACGATGGATATCCCGATAAACATCAGAGGTGCAAAGACTCCGAACGACAATACCCATACCCTGATTTCTTTCGGCGATACATTCAAATACGTTTTATTTCCCCAATAGAGTAAACCAGCACCTGCAAGCACTGCCAGCCATTTGACAGCCGTTTTTCGTTTCATACCCTCAGTTCCTTCCCCTTTGAACCACAGCAATTATGGATGTCGGCGGTTTTCTCCGTCAAGGCGGATCGGAGCAGCCAAATATAATATCCGCTCCATTAATCTTGCAGCTTTTACTTCTTCTTTTTCTCCCCTCTGCGAATACGTAAAATGATGCTTCAGCTCGTCAGGTGAGAAATTAGAAGAAAAGAACGTTGGCAGCTGCTGGGACATTCTGTGCTGAAGCACCGTTCCGATGACCTCATCCCTTACCCAGCTTGTCATTGATTCTGCTCCGATGTCATCAAGCATTAATACGGGTGTGGTCTTTACCATATTGAGCTTCTCTTCCAATGTCTGGTCTTGCAGCGAATTCTTAAGCTCTCTCACAAATTCAGGCACATAAACAATCATGGAGGAATACTCTTTTTCCGCCAGCTCATTGGCAATTGCAGCGAGCATAAACGTTTTTCCTACCCCAAATTTCCCGTATAAATATAATCCTTTCCCTTTTCCCGTCTCATTATAGCTTTTCAGGAAGTCTGTAACATGCTGAAACATCGCGAGTCTGCTTGGGTCACTGATATCAACTTGCTGGAACGTCGCTCCAAGAAGATCCTGCTGGATATACATGCTTTTCATAAGAGACTGTTGTTTCTTCTGCTGGTCGAGCTTCCGTTTGACTGGACATTCGTAATACTCGATATCAATAGACCTCCCATTGACAACAAGCTTCGGATGGTAGCCCTCCAACAAATTGTTGCAGTTTTCATCTTCCGAACAATAGGAGCAATTCTTGCTTTGTTCGATATATTCATAAAGCTTATTTAAGCTCTTTTCGATCATTTTTTGGTCAATCACTTCTTCGTTTTCCTTCAAAAATGCTTGAACATCTTGATCTTTCATGACTTTTTCCTTCATTTGTTCAAGACGTTTTTGGAAATCCGGCCTGCCGGTTACGCCCTGCAGGGAACGGCCGATTGGTTCCATCTATTCCTTCACCCCGCATCTCTGTCTTTAATAGGCAGAGTATTTTTTCAGTTTTTGCATTTCTTCCATCATCTTTTTCTTCTGTTCTTCCAAATCCTGCGGATGCAGCTTCTGCTGTCCGGATTCTGAATCGGACGCTGTTTCCTTTTCTGTCATCCAATCAGGAAGCTTTTCTTCACGAATCACTTTTTGGTTTCGTTTCGAAGACTTTGTTTTTCCCTCAGCCCATTCAAGATACTGGCGGTTTTCTTCTATTGCGAGCTTCATCGCTTCCCTGACCGTTTTCACCTTTTTGCGTGCCCAATGCGAAGCGATTTTTTGGATATAGTTTTTCGACAGCTTCATGTCGGTTTTCAGCATGACATAATAAATTAACACATTTGTGACGCCTGGCTCGAGCTTCTGTTCGAACATAATTTCTTCTATGATCTTCAGATCAGCTTTTGACGGCTCTGTTCCGTCAGCAATGTCCTGCAGAAGCTTCTTCGGGGAAATCGCCTCCAGCAATGCAATCAGCTTCCCATCCAGAGAATCCTCTTCTGCCGGTTGTTCGCCTTCACGCAGATGCACCGGCTGTGTTTTTTCCACCAAATCGGGCAGCTGTCCGTTTCTTTCAATTTGATACCAGTCGCTCGCCGCTTTTCTTAATGCCTCCGTCGTAATGACGTCACGCTCATCAATTGCGCTCATCACAACATTTTGCATTTGCAAAGGGTCAATTCCGTACAGATAAGAAAGCTTTTTGATTGTGTCCCGCACCTGCTGGGTCATCGCTTTTCTCGGTATCATCGTCTCAGAAAGTCCCGCTAAAAACAAATCAAAATCAAACACATCCTCCGTTATGGTGTAGGACGGAGACTGTCCGACAGAAGTATACTCGGACCCCTCGGCAAGCCTTACCGTTTCCTCCATATCGGATGTGAGCTTCCATTCACTCGGCTGCAGCGATTCAAACGCATGATTAAACGGACGCGTAATGTCCTTCGCATCTTCTGAAATGGCCGGGTGCGTAAAAAATTGTTTTAATTGCTGATATTTCGTTTTTCCGACCCTATTATACAGAAAAACATTCAGCATTCCGTCTTCAAAAAATTCATTTGGTCTGAGCGGCGGAAGGAGTTCATATATAAAGAGGCGCTCCTGCCGCTCGGATTCTTTCATATATACTTTCAGCAATCCGATGCCCTCGAGCTTCCCCTGTTCCTGATGGATCGTTTTTAAGTTGGACTGTGTCATCCCCATCAGCTGTCTATGTGTGGACTCTCCGCCCCACAGACGGTTTTGTTCAAGCTCTCCCCACAATGTCATATAAAGAGAGAATGCAACAGGGCCGATTAAGGGCTGGTACAGTTGTGTAATAATTTGTCTGTCAATATCCTGCAGCATCGATCTGCTTTTAACCACATACGGGTCTACAGGCAGTACATCTTTCCAATAGTCAGCCATACATTCTCAAACCTTCCGAATTTGTTTCTACCTTTCATTTTACACCGTTTCTTATATCTATCAAATGCCAATTTTGCACATGAGAAAAGAGCTAGAAGAATCCTCTTAGCTCTTTTAACGCTCTTTCTTTATTAAGTCTTTTAATTCATCGATAAAGACGTTTATATCTTTAAACTGCCGATAGACGGACGCGAACCGCACATATGCGACTTCGTCAATCTTAGCCAGCCGGTCCATGACCATTTCTCCGACGAGCTCACTCTTCACCTCGGAGCAGCCTTGATTGCGAAGTTCTTTTTCAATATCAAAGCACATGTCTTCAAGCGTTTTGAGTGAAACAGGCCTTTTTTCACATGCTTTTATGAGGCCGCGCAGCATTTTTTCTCTGCTGAATTCCTCACGCACACCTTCTTTTTTCACAACGATGAGCGGGGTTTCCTCCACTTTCTCAAAGGTCGTAAACCGGTAGTGGCAGGATTCGCACTCGCGTCTTCGGCGAATCGACTTTCCGTCATCCACAGGCCGTGAATCAAGGACTCGTGTTCCGTTATGCTGGCATGAAGGACATTTCAATAAAATCAGCTCCCAACTATATCGTTCCCTGCAATGTATTTTCGGCAGCCTCCGCCTTTTAAAAATAGATGTGACAGCATCTGTCGGGAGAGCCGTTGTTAAATTTGTTTCTATAGCATTAGGTGGTTTGTGAAAATCTCCTTCTTATTTTACAAAAAAAATGAAAAAAGAAAAAGCTGACACTCTCGTTTCTTTATAAAAATAAAAGGAGCATAAGCTAAAAAGCGCATAATGGCTTTCTAGCTTCAGCTCCCTTTGTGTTCGCAATTTACTTTATAGTACTTTCGCTTGCGCCTGTTTAATTTGCACAGGCCCCATTCCTCTTGGTATTTCAATGTTTTCTCTTGTATCAGCATGTAATGCCTCTGCAATGTAATCAGCAGCGACATTAGGATCTAAGTCTCCACAAGTATAAACATCAATGCTCGCATATCCGTGCTCAGGAAAACTGTGAATCGTTAAGTGTGATTCAGAAATAATCACAACTCCGCTTACGCCTTGCGGTGCAAATTTGTGAAATGCAACCTCGCGCACCTCAGCACCTGATTTTAGAGCAGCATTTACAAACGTTTTTTCAATAAAATCCATGTCATTCAGCTTATCAAAATCGCATCCCCATAGCTCGGAGATAACGTGACGCCCCATTGTTTCCATAGTCATGGACCCCCCTTAACAAGAATTAAAAAGTGAAATTCCAACAACTGGGTCGGCCATTTACCACGGGGGAAAGTTAGTCCGGAGAGGTCCTAACCCTTTAAGTAATTCCGAAACAGTCTCAAGCAAGAAGTTCACGAAAAATAGTATACTGTGTTTAAGTCTAATTTGCAAGGTGCGTTTTTTCAGAAATATGCTGTTAAGGGTTTTTTCTTTAAAATGTGTCCATGACCTTATTTTATACAGCAGACGGATGTTTCATTCGTGCCGCTACATGGCGGATTAGATCAACAACTCTGCAGGAGTAGCCCCATTCGTTGTCATACCACGCCAGCACCTTTACTTTCCTGTCTTCCATTACCATTGTTGTAAGCCCGTCAATGACCGCTGAATGCGGATTCGTATTATAATCAGTCGAAACGAGCGGTTCATCTGAGTAATCAAGTACACCGTACATCGACGTTTTGGCAGCGCGTTTAAATGCCTCGTTTACTTCTTCAGCCGTAACATCCGTTTTCAGATCAACAACGAGATCAACCAATGAGACGTTCGGAACAGGGACACGCAAGGCGAGGCCGTGAAGTTTTCCTTTCAGATGCGGCAGCACAAGCGAAAGCGCCTTTGCCGCTCCTGTTGTTGTTGGAATGATGGATTCACCGCAAGCCCGCGCCCGGCGCAAATCTTTGTGCGGGTTATCAATATTTTTTTGGTCATTCGTATACGCATGAACTGTAGTCATCAGACCGCTCTCAATGCCAAACTCTTCATCCAGCACTTTTACAACAGGCGCAAGGCAATTTGTCGTGCATGACGCATTTGAAATAATGACATGGCGCTCAGCGTCGAATTGGTCCTCATTTACGCCCATCACAATGGTAACGTCTTCATTTTTTCCCGGAGCGGTCAAAATCACTTTTTTTGCACCTGCTTCTATATGGCCCATCGCTTTATCTTTAGCATTAAACTTCCCTGTTGCTTCGACGACTATGTCAATATCATATTCCCGCCAAGGCAGCTGTTTTGGATCACGGCTGTTTAACAAAAGCACTTTCTTTCCATTTACGATCAGGCTATCTTCACCAGCCACAACCTCTTTGTCGTATCTGCCGTGAATTGTGTCATACTTTATTAAATGAGCCAGCGTTTCTGCGGAATAGCTGGCGTTAATGGCCACTACTTGAATTTGATCGTCTAACATCGCTTTTCTAAAAACCATTCTTCCGATTCTTCCAAACCCGTTGATCGCTACTTTTACCTTCATGTTGGACACCCCTTATCAATTATGCCATCCTAATTTGTTACTATCTAAAATTAGTATAACACATTAAAACAAATTCGCCAGTACATATTGATAAAAATCAACGATTATAACGCTAATTTATGATGCATCTTATGTTTTCTTGCACAGAATATCAGGCGTAAGAACCAAAAAGCAGCCAGCGCTCCGCACTGACTGCCCTCATGCTTTATGATTCCTGTTTTAACTTATCATTGAGCACACTTTCTTCTAGCACAGAAAATGTATCCCCGTACACTCTGTTAATATGATTCGCTCCCCAAGCACACAGCATATCTAAAATCCCTTCTAAGCTGCGGCCGTATTCGCTGAGCTCGTATTCCACTTTGGGAGGAACTTGATTATATACGATTCGGTTAATGACACCGTCCGCTTCCAGCTCGCGCAGCTGCTGAGTCAGCATTTTTTGCGTGATATTGGGCATTAGGCGTTTTAATTCACTTGTGCGTTTTTTTCCGTGCGTCAGATGGCATAAAATGACGCATTTCCATTTCCCACCGATCACTTCAAGAGTCGCTTCAACAGAAATGTTATATTTTTTCTTCTCCATACAATCCATTCTCCTCACAGGCACCAAAAAGTGACTATAGCACTTCAAAGTACGTACTTTTATTTCTTAACGATATGTTTCATAATCACATTTGCCGGCTGATTTGAATCTGCTCTTTTTTATTTATATAGCTTACTCGGCAGAATTTCAATCATACAACACATCTTACAAAGGAGGAACATCATGACTTCAGCCAATAAAAGCAATATTCCTGCACTACTGGCTTTGGCCGTAAGTGCATTCGCAATAGGGACAACTGAATTTATCAGTGTCGGCCTTTTGCCGCTCATTGCTGATGACCTGCATATTCCAGTCACGACAGCAGGATTAACCGTTTCCCTTTATGCGCTCGGCGTTACATTTGGGGCACCTATATTAACTTCATTGACCTCAAGCATGTCGCGTAAGACACTATTGCTTTGGATCATGTTTATTTTTATTGCCGGTAATACGATGGCAGCAACCGCTTCAAGCATCGGGATTTTACTAGCAGCACGTGTGATATCGGCATTTTCGCACGGTGTGTTTATGTCGATCGGTTCGACAATCGCAGCGGATATTGTCCCGGAAGATAAAAGGGCTAGCGCGATTTCAATTATGTTTACCGGCCTCACTGTGGCAACTGTAACCGGAGTTCCTTTTGGGACATTTATCGGCCAGCAGTTCGGCTGGCGTTTCGCCTTTATGGTCATTATCGCCGTCGGAATCATTGCTTTCATTACAAATGGCATTCTTGTACCGTCCAAATTACGAAAAGGGACGAAAACAACGATGCGGGATCAATTGAAGCTTGTGACAAACAGCCGGTTATTGCTTTTATTTGTCATTACAGCGCTTGGATATGGAGGAACATTCGTTGTGTTCACGTATCTGTCTCCCCTGCTTCAGGAAGTAACAGGCTTCAAAGCCGGGACTGTTGCAGTGATTCTGCTCGGATACGGAATAGCTATTGCTATCGGCAATATGATTGGCGGAAAGCTGTCAAACCGAAATCCGATTGCCGCTTTATTCTATATGTTTATCGTACAAGCAATCGTTCTATTCGTACTGACATTTACAGCCCCCTATCAAGCAGCAGGGCTCATTACCATTCTCTGTATGGGATTGCTGGCCTTTATGAACGTGCCAGGCCTTCAGGTGTATGTCGTAATGCTGGCTGAGCGTTTTGTCCCGAGTGCAGTTGACGTCGCATCCGCAATGAATATCGCTGCCTTTAATGCAGGAATCGCGCTTGGGTCATACCTTGGCGGTGTGATCACCGATTCAATCGGATTGATTCATACCGCTTGGATAGGCGGATTAATGGTGGTCGGTGCAGTCATTTTAACAGGCTGGAGCCGCTTAATGGAAAAACGAGATCGGCAGGAAGCCTGACAATTTTAAAGGAGGAAATGAACATGACAACACATTTACAAGCAAAAGCAACACTTCATAATGGGGTGGAAATGCCTTGGTTCGGCCTCGGCGTGTTCCAAGTGGAAGAAGGATCTGAACTGGTAAATGCAGTTAAAACTGCCATTGTTCACGGGTACCGCAGTATTGACACCGCAGCTATTTATGGAAATGAAGCTGGCGTTGGAGAAGGGATTCGGGAAGGCATTGAAGAAGCAGGCATTTCAAGAGAGGATCTGTTTATCACATCGAAAGTATGGAATGCGGATTTAGGCTACGAAGAAACACTCGCCGCGTTTGAAACAAGCCTATCCAAACTCGGTCTGGATTATTTGGATCTATACCTCATCCACTGGCCTGTAGAAGGAAAGTATAAAGAAGCTTGGAGAGCACTTGAAACGCTGTATAAAGAAGGCCGTATCAAAGCGATTGGCGTAAGCAACTTCCAAATTCACCATCTTGAAGATCTGATGACGGCAGCTGAAATTAAGCCTATGATTAACCAAGTGGAATTTCACCCGCGCCTCACACAAAAAGAGTTGATAAGATACTGCCAAAATCAGGGCATCCAGATGGAGGCTTGGTCACCTTTAATGCAGGGGCAGCTGCTGGATCATCCTGTATTGGCTGACATCGCTCAAACATATAACAAATCTGTCGCACAAATTATCTTGCGCTGGGATCTGCAGCATGGCATTATAACGATTCCTAAATCAACGAAGGAACACCGCATTAAAGAAAATGCTAGCGTATTTGACTTTGAATTAACGCAGGATGACATGAACCGAATCGATGCACTGAATGAAAACTTGCGCGTCGGTCCTGATCCGGACAACTTTGATTTTTAATGGCAAAAAAACACCGTTCAATATGAACGGTGTTTTTTGATTATGCCCAGCTGTTCATGATTTCATCAAGCTGCCTTTTGGTCTCTTCAAGCGTGCCGCTGTTATCAATGACTTGATCTGCTCTTGCTGTTTTTTCCTCTAAGGGCATTTGAGAGCGGATACGGCTGACTGCTTCTTCTTCCGTCAGCTGATTGCGCTTCATCAGACGTTCCAGTTGAAGCTCTTTTGTCACACTGACCACAATAATTTTATCAACCAATGATTCCAATTTGCTTTCGAACAATAGCGGGATATCCAATACAACAAATGCCTCCCGATTTGCAACGGCTTCATCACGGCGATTGAGCATTTCCTGCCTGACTGCGGGATGAACAATTGCATTTAAAGCGAGACGCTTTTGTTCATTTGTAAATACCAGCGCTCCAAGCTTTTTTCTATCTATATCGCCATTTGAGAGCAGTATGTCTTCACCGAATTCGTCAATGATTTGCCGGTAGGCCGGCATCCCTTTTTCTACCGCTTGTTTTGCAATGATATCTGCATCTATAACTGTTATTCCTTTTTCAATCAGCATATTGGCTACCGTGCTTTTGCCGCTAGCTATTCCTCCCGTTAAACCAATGACTAAGGTCAAGAGATCCACTCCTTTTTACAATTTCCAGAGCCCAATCGTGATTAACAGAAGCCCCGGCAAAAACGCCATTTTATCGATCCATTTCCACTTAGACAGAAAATGGCCGGCATTGATTCCAATTGATACAAACAGCGAGCTCATGATTGCCACGGCGATGCTCATCACAATCGGTGAAAAACCGAGAATGGCTGCGCCTATGCCTGCTCCAAAGGCATCAATTGATAAGGCAAATCCCAATAAGACCGCCTCAATTCCATTGATCACACCCGATTTGTCGATATCCGCACTCATGGGTTTTCTCAAAATATGAATCACAATCCCTAATGACCGAACCTCTAAATTAAGCAGCGTTTTTTCATGCAATAGGTATTCTTTATCTTTTGCCGGTTTGAAGAATTGGTACAGAACCCACGCACCGATTCCAACCAATATCAAACCGCCAAGCTTCTCCGTCACATATACAGGAAAAAACTTCGTGAGAAAGCTTCCGATCAGCATGGATATAAACATGACAGCACCGGAACAGCAGGCGATAACCAAAATCGCTTTAAACGGTATTTTCATTTTTCTCAATCCGTACGTAAATCCGACTGAAAAACTGTCCAAGCTGACAGCCAACGCCAGCAGCAGTATAGAAACCATTTGCATATCCGTTTCTTCCTTTCTGTTGGTGCTCTTGTATCAGATGTGAAATGCCCGGGATTCATCACAATCATATATATGGGAAAGTGAAAAATCCGTGTTTCGAAAATGGCATCCTCCATTACAGAGTTACTGATATATGCACCGACAGCTTGGACGATGAAGCATTATGCTACTTTTTTTTCTGGCACTTTGCGCAAAAATGCGTGCCTCTTCCTCCAACGACAATTTTCGAAATCATCGTTCCGCAATTTTTGCATGGCTCGTCTTTTTTTCCGTACACAAAATGCTGCAGCTGGAACATTCCGATTTCCCCTTGGGAGTTGATATATGAACGGACTGTGCTTCCGCCCGCATCAATCGCCTCCTGCAGAGTGTTTTTGATTTCAGCGTGAAGGGTTTTGATTGTTTTATCTGATAATTGATTTGCTTTTATCTCGGGATGAACACCCGCTCTGAAAAGAGCCTCATCCACATAAATGTTTCCTAGTCCAACTACCGTTTTTTGATCCAGTAGGGCAGTTTTGACAGCGCGGTTTGTTTTCGCAAGCCGTTCTTTTAAATACGCACTCGTAAATTCTTCTGCATCCGGCTCCGGACCTAACTGAGAAAGCGGGAGCTCGCCCGCTTCTTCTCCCGGTTTAAATAAGTGCATGGTTCCAAATTTCCGCACATCCCTGTACCGGAGCTGGGTTCCATCCGTCATCGTGAATATGACATGCACGTGTTTATCATCAGGCTCCTCGGCTTGATGAAGACCGTATTTTCCTTCCATTCGAAGGTGAGAAACCATAACATAATGATCTAAATGAAACAGTAAAAACTTTCCCCGTCTTCCGATGGACTGTATCGTTTCTCCTGCTAGTTTTCGCGCAAATTCCTCCGGTTCGGCAGGCCGTTTGATGATATTCGGCCATCTGATCTCTACCGATTTGATTGTTTTTCCCTTTACAAGCCCGGTCAGAGTGCGCCGGACCGTCTCAACCTCTGGTAATTCCGGCACATCCATCACTTCCTATCTCTGTTTATTTCGCATCGTACCAAGATGGGCCTGATGCAAAGTCCACCTTTAACGGCACATCTAATGCAAGCGCATGCTCCATCACTTCAGGAACAAGCTTTTCAAGAATTTCAATTTCTTCCTTTGGCGCCTCAAAAATCAATTCATCGTGTACTTGAAGCAGAAGCCTTGCTTTCAACTGTTTTTCTTTCAGCTTGGCAGCCATGTCAATCATGGCTTTTTTGATAATATCAGCGGCGCTTCCTTGAATCGGCGTATTCATGGCCGTCCGCTCCGCAAAACTTCGGATATTAAAGTTCCGGCTCGTCAGCTCAGGGATGTAGCGGCGGCGATGCATAAGCGTTGTTACGTATCCTTTTTGCTTCGCTTCCTGTACTGAATCTTCCATGTACGCTTTTACGCCTTGGAAGCTTTCCAGATAGCGGTCGATAAATGCTCCCGCTTCCTTCCGAGTAATGCCGAGGTTCTGTGACAGACCGTAATCGCTGATCCCGTAAACAATGCCAAAGTTGACCGCTTTCGCCTGGCGTCTCATCGCAGATGTCACTTCATCCTTAGTGACATGGAACACATCCATTGCCGTTTTCGTGTGAATATCCATATCATTTGTAAAAGCTTCGATCAGATTTTCATCCTTTGAAATATGGGCAAGCACCCGCAGCTCGATTTGTGAATAATCGGCTGCAAAAATGAGCCAGTCTTTTTCAGACGGCACAAAAGCTTGGCGAATTTTCCGCCCTTCCTCAAGCCTGATCGGAATGTTTTGCAGGTTCGGATCAGTCGAGCTGAGACGGCCAGTTTGCGTTAAGGCCTGGTTAAATCGCGTGTGCACTTTATGCGAATCCGGTCTCGTCACCTTTAAAAGCCCTTCGATATATGTTGATTGAAGCTTGCCAATTTGTCTGTACTGTAAAATATAGTCGACAATATCATGCTTGTCAGCCAGCTTTTCAAGCACATCGGCAGACGTAGAATAGCCTGTTTTCGTTTTCTTTACGACAGGAAGGCCGATCTTTTCAAATAAGATGACGCCTAGCTGTTTCGGAGAATTGATGTTAAACGGCTCTCCCGCAATCTCATGGATTTTTTCTTCATATTCCTTCAGCTTCGCACCCAGTTCTTCACCCATCCGTTTTAAACGGTCAACATCGACCTTGACGCCAGTTGATTCCATTTCGCCAAGAATAAGCGCAAGAGGCATTTCCAGCTCTTCAAACAGTTCAAGCTGGTCGTTGTTTTCCAGCTCCTGAACGAGCTTTTCCCGAAGGCTTTGAATCGCTAACGCTTTTCGGCCAAGGTGCTCAGACAGTACGTCTTCTGACGGCACTGCCCGTTTTGCTCCTTTTCCATAAACTGATTCATCACTTGAAACGATATGCAGGCCGTAATCCTTAGCCACACTCGCAACGTCGTCATATGAATTGCCCGGGTTGATGATATAAGCCGCAAGGAGCGTATCAAACTCGGCTCCTTTCAGCTCAATGCCCTGCCAGCGCAAAGCGACAACGGCCCGCTTGCTGTCGAAGACCCATTTCTTCTGCTCGTCATTTTCCACCCATTCTTTAAACACCTCAGACTCAACGGCAATGTCTTTCGGAATGAAATAAGCTCCCGTTTCATTTACGATCGAAAATCCGAGGATCGGCTCTTCATGATAATTATCGCCAATCTGTTCAACGACAAATGCGGATGGAGAAACCAATATATCGCTTGTCACGTCTGTGACTGTTTTGACATTAATGTCTTCCAACGATTGATCCTGTTCTGCTTCTGCACTGTCTTCTCCAAGCCGTTCAAGAAGCGTGTTGAAGCCAAGATCTTTAAAGATGGCAATGACCTGTTCACGATTAAAGCCTTGATATTCCAGGGCGGAAACAGATACCTCAATCGGAGCATCCGTCATAATTGTCGCAAGCTCCTTGCTCATCAATGCCTGATCCTTAAACTCCTCAAGCTTTTCCTTCAATTTCTTTCCGCTCACCTCGTCAATGGACTCCAGCAGCTTTTCAACGGAATCAAATTGTTTTAAAAGCTTAATCGCAGTCTTTTCTCCGACGCCGGGCACACCCGGAATATTATCTGAGGAATCGCCCATCAGACCCTTCATGTCAATGATTTGTTCAGGCGTAAGCCCGTATTTCTCTTTGACATGCTCCGGTGTGTAAAATTCAACATCGGTAATTCCCTTTCTCGTAATGGCAACTGTCGTTTTGTCCGTTGCCAGCTGGGTTAAATCCTTATCTCCTGAGAAAACCTTAACTTCAAATCCGTCTTTTTCAGCCGATTTGGCCAGTGTGCCGATAATATCATCCGCTTCATATTGTTCCAGTTCATAGCGGCTGATCTGGTAGGCATCCAGCAGCTCGCGGATAAACGGCATTTGTTCGGAAAGCTCAGGCGGGGTTTTCTGTCTGCCGCCTTTATATTCTTTAAATGTGCCGTGACGAAATGTTGTTTTCCCGGCATCAAACGCAACCAGCATGTGCGTCGGTTTTTCATCCTCAAGCATTTTCATCAAAATCATCGCAAAGCCGTATACAGCATTTGTATGAACACCTTTATCATTGCTTAACAGCGGCAATGCAAAAAACGCCCGGTAAGCCAGACTGTTTCCGTCTACAAGCACTAATTTTTTTCGTTCCGTCATTCAATTTCCTCCTAAGAAGCCTCAGGCTTCCATTCATCTCTTACATAGTCATTAGCTCCTCTTATTTTAACAAAGTTCAATTTGAAAGGAAAATACGTGAACTATAAGAGAAGACACAAAAAAGGACGGGAACACAAATAGGTTCCCGCCGTCAAAATTGGCTCCTTGGATGAAGGGGTTCTACTACATCCTACCAGCATAGGTTTAACAGTGCATGAAGATATTGTTAAACCTTTGTAAACATTAGGCGGACTTTTCAGCGGCCCGTTTCAGCGTCACGGTAAAGACAGTTCCCCGTCCAGGCTCGCTTGTGACATCAATTTTTCCTTCATGAGCCTCTATTAAATGCTTGACAATCGCAAGGCCCAGCCCGGTTCCTCCCGAATTCCTGCTTCTGTCTTTATCTACGCGGTAAAAGCGTTCAAAGATTCGCGGAATTTCTTCTTTCTGAATTCCGATTCCAGAATCGGCAACCTCAATCTGAATATCTTTTTCTCTGGGCTTTACATTGATAGCCACGGAGCCCCCCTCAGGCGTGTAGGTTAATGCATTGTTTACGAGATTAAGAAATACCTGTTTCAGCCTGTACGGGTCACCAGATACATATTGAGGGTCTTTCGGGACATTCAGTTGCAAGGAGATGCCTTTCTCATCCGCCTTATGCTTCAGAAGCGTTTCAATCTCACCAAGCATTTTGGCCGGCTCAAACGTTTCGATACTGAGCGTGAAATTTTGCTGCTCGATTTTTGAGAGATCGAGCAAATCCTGAACCAAAGACTGAAGCCTTTCGCTTTCCTTAAGAATAATAGAGAGAAATTCAGAAAGCGCCTCTTTGTCCTCCATCGCCCCATCCAATAACGTCTCCGTAAACCCTTTTATGGATGTAATCGGCGTTTTCAGCTCATGAGAAACATTGGCCACAAAATCCTTCCTCATCTGCTCTAATTTCTTTGTTTCCGTCATGTCATGGAAAACGAGCACAATTCCTTTCCATTCATCGTCCGGACCCATAATCGGAACGCCGTCCACTTCAAAATAACGCCGTTCTATTTTGATCGGAAGTCTTAACAGCTTGCATTTCTTTGTCTCCGTCATAAAAATGTCTTCGACAAGCTGGATCACTTCTTCATGTTCAAATGCATCGTGATAAAGACGGCGCAGCATATGATTCGGATTGATATGAAACTGCTTGGCGTAAGACCTGTTTACGAGATTAATAAAGCCTCTTCCGTCGATCATAATCAGCCCGGAGCCAATGTTTTCAATGACTGTCAGCAGCCGATCCCGCTGCATTTCCTGCGTTCGCGTCATTTCCATCAGATCAATGGCAAGGCTGTTCATCGCATGTCCTAGCTTATCAGAACGCCTAATATAGCCGCCGTACGTCCGTGCATCGTAGTTGCCCTTAGAGAGTTCTGTGGCTACATTTGTCGCTGACTCAATTGACCTTTTATAACGCGAGGTCATGCTGGAATAAAAATAAACAATGACGATAAATGCGGTACAAAGACTGGCCGTCAGCATCCCCCACAATTCGCCTTTTAAGCCGTCGCTTTTTTCAGAGGCGGAAAGCAGCACATATCCTGTTTTTTCACCTTCGCTTCTAAGTGAAAGTCCGTAAGAAAGCTTGTTATCTGTTGTTGACAGAATACCCTCATGTCCAGAAACAAGCGCCTGCACCTTTTGGGAATCAGCCGATCTCCCGTTTGACCCATACAGCACCTTGCCGTCTGTATCGATAACGGATGCGCTCACATCAAGCGCGCCGCCTGCATCTTTAATGATTTTCTCATTTGCTTGATCATTTAGATTGCCGGCATCAAGAAGCGAAGCCAAGTATTTTGCTTCTTTTTCAATGTGTTCCTCTGCTTTCCTTTGATCAGATGTTTCAAAAAGCTGCTGTAAAAACAGCCCGAGGACACAAAACACCAGAATCATACAGACAACGAATACAGAAAAAAGGCGCACACGGTATTTATTCATTCATTTTTGGCTCCTCCAGTTTATACCCCAATCCCCTAATCGTTTTAATGTAGATCGGTTTTTTGGTATTGTTTTCAATTTTGTCGCGAAGATGGCTGATGTGCACATCAACAATTCTCGTATCTCCGGCAAAATCATAATTCCAGACTGCGCTCAGCAGCAGGTCTCTTGTCAGAACTCTGCCTTTATGTCTGCCTAAATAGAGCAGCAGTTCGAATTCTTTCGGTGTCAGTTCAAGCTGACTTTCTTTAAAGTACGCTTCATAATGATCAGGCAGGATTTTCAGATCGCCAATTACGATCTGGCCTTCCATTTCATCATTCTTCATCTCACTAGAGGGCGCAGCCATTTCCGAACGCCTTAAAATCGCTTTTACTCTCGCATTTACTTCCCTTGGACTGAACGGCTTGGTCATATAATCATCAGCACCGAGCTCAAGCCCTAATACTTTGTCGAATTCCTCATCCTTCGCTGTCAGCATTAAAATGGGAAACATCAGTTTTTGCTGTCTCAGCTGCTTGCATACTTCGATTCCGTCCAATTTTGGAAGCATCACATCAAGCACAATCAAATCAGGCTTCTCTGTTTCCGCTTTTTTGAGTGCTTCTTCCCCATCCGAGGCGGTAATGACATCATAGCCTGACCGTTCCAAATTGTACTGTAAAAGAGTAACAATAGATTCTTCATCATCCACAACTAAAATTTTCTTGTTCATGCTGTGCCTCCAGTATTATAATTCCCCGACATCCTATTTCTCTATTTTATGTCATCTTAACATGTTTCATGATTTTATTTTAGCGAAAGCAGGACATTCCGACAATTCGCCTTTTACATCATTTTTAAAAGAAATATAGATGTTTATGATAACGCTTTCATTTATAGTAAAAAGAGAAAGGCTGTATTAAGCAAGCCTTTCTCTCTTTTTATTAGGATAATACTTTCATGACATTTTTGACAGATTCAACTGATTTATTCAGCTGCGCTCTTTCATAGTCTGTCAGTTCAAGTTCAATGATTTGCTCAAGACCGTTGCCGCCTACAATTGTAGGAACACCAAGGTAGATGCCTTCATAGCCGTATTCCCCTTCAAGATAAGCAATTGTAGGAAGGACGCGGCGCTGATCCTTCAAGATCGCTTCGACCATTTCTGTCAGAGAAGCCGCAGGCGCATAATACGCGCTTCCGTTTCCAAGAAGATTCACGATTTCGCCTCCGCCTTTTCTAGTGCGCTCCACAATTGCGTCAATCCGTTCTTTCGGAATAAGAGTTTCAAGCGGGATACCGCCAGCATAAGAATAACGCACAAGCGGCACCATATCGTCACCGTGTCCGCCGAGTACGAAACCAGTCACATCTTTCACTGACAGGTTTAATTCCTCTGCCACAAATGTTCTGAATCTTGCCGTATCAAGCACACCGGACTGGCCGATTACACGCTCTTTAGGGAAGCCTGATTCTTTGTACACCGCGTATGTCATTGCATCAACAGGATTTGTCAGCACCACAATAATAGAGTCAGGAGAATATTTCACGATTTCCCGCGTAACGCTTCTCATAATCTTTTCGTTTGTAGAGACCAGATCATCTCTGCTCATACCAGGTTTTCTTGCGATACCGGCTGTAATGACAACAATGTCAGAGCCAGCTGTATCTTCGTAATTGGATGTTCCCGTAATTTTTGCGTCAAAGCCTTGAACCGGGCTTGCTTCAAGCATATCAAGCGCTTTTCCCTTTGTCGGGTTCTCCAATTGCGGAATATCAACAAGAACAACGTCTGCCAGCTCTTTTTGAGCAATTAAAAATGCAGTTGTAGCTCCGGTAAAACCTGCTCCGATAACAGAAACTTTTTTACGAGTATTTCCCATGTCTCTCTTCTCCTTTATGGCTAGTTTTAGGCTTTTTCCTTGCTTAGTCCATGTTTTTGATCAGTTCTTCTCCGAACTCTGAACATTTCACTTCAGTCGCGCCGTCCATTAATCTGGCAAAATCGTAAGTTACGACTTTAGAAGCGATTGTTTTTTCCATAGATTTGATAACCAAATCAGCCGCTTCGTTCCATCCTAAATGCTCAAGAAGCAGAACGCCTGAAAGAATAACCGAAGATGGGTTTACTTTATCAAGGCCTGCATATTTAGGAGCCGTTCCGTGCGTCGCCTCGAAAATCGCATGTCCTGTTTCGTAGTTGATGTTCGCTCCAGGAGCAATGCCGATTCCGCCGACTTGCGCAGCAAGAGCATCAGAAATGTAATCTCCGTTCAAGTTCATTGTCGCAACGACATCAAACTCGTTTGGACGCGTTAAGATCTGCTGAAGGAAAATGTCAGCAATGCTGTCTTTGATAATGATTTTTCCTGCTGCTTCCGCTTCGCTTTGCGCTTTGTTGGCAGCGTCTTTTCCTTCTTCTTCAGCAATGCGGTCATATTGAGCCCATGTGAAGACTTTATCTCCGTATTCTTTTTCAGCAAGTTCATAGCCCCAGTTTTTGAAGGCGCCTTCTGTGAACTTCATGATGTTTCCTTTGTGAACAAGTGTTACAGATTTACGGCCATGCTCGATCGCATAATCAATGGCAGCTCTGACCAGGCGGCTTGTTCCTTCTTCTGAAACAGGCTTAATGCCGATACCTGATGTCTCAGGGAAACGGATTTTGTTGACGTTTAACTCATTTTGAAGGAAGCTGATAAGCTTTTGCACTTCTTCAGAGCCTTTTGCATACTCGATGCCTGCGTAAATATCTTCTGTATTTTCACGGAAGATGACCATATCAGTATCTTCAGGGCGTTTTACCGGTGACGGCACTCCAGTAAAGTATCTTACAGGTCTTAAGCAGACGAATAGGTCAAGCTCTTGTCTGAGCGCTACGTTCAAAGAACGGATACCGCCGCCGACAGGTGTCGTTAACGGGCCTTTAATCGCGATGAAATATTCGCGGATCACATCTAATGTTTCAGCAGGGAGCCACTCACCTGTTTTATTATAAGCCTTTTCTCCGGCGTAAACTTCTTTCCATGTAATTTTCTTTTCGCCTTTGTATGCTTTTTCTACTGCTGCTTCCAAAACCTTCGAAGCCGCGTTCCAAATATCAGGACCGGTTCCGTCTCCTTCGATAAATGGGATAATCGGGTTGTTTGGTACGTTTAATACTCCGTTAGAGACTGTAATTTTTTCACCTTGTGCCACAATAAAAACCTCCCAGTATGTAATTCATATTTAGAAAACATTTTATTTTTCTCATATAGAAAATAAAATGATTTTTCCTAACATTCAATTTAAAGTGTAACCCAATTTTGATGTTCTGAACAAGAGGCTAACCTCATTGACGCAAGCCAGCCTCCAATGGTTCTTTAGGCTCTTTCTTCAATCGGAACGAATTTTTGTTTGTCAGGGCCTGTGTAATCTGCCCGCGGGCGGATCAGACGGTTGTTGTCATACTGCTCAAGAATATGAGCGAGCCAGCCGGACATTCTGCTTACAGCAAAAATCGGTGTAAACAAATCATGGTCAATACCGAGGCTGTGATATACAGAAGCCGAATAGAAATCAACGTTAGGCGGAAGCTTTTTCTCTGATGTGACGATGTCTTCTATACGAATCGACATCTCATACCATTTGCTTTCGCCTGTCAGGTTGGTCAGGCGCTTGCTCATTTCTTTCAGATGCTTCGCGCGCGGATCACCATGCTTATACACACGGTGGCCGAATCCCATGATTTTTTCTTTCTTTTCAAGTTTAGCGCGGATGTACGGCTCAGCGTTTTCCACTTCACCGATTTCTGTCAGCATTTTCATAACGCCTTCATTCGCTCCGCCGTGAAGAGGCCCTTTCAGCGCGCCGATTGCTGCAGTAATGCCTGAATAGATGTCAGAAAGTGTTGCGACGCAGACCCTCGCTGTGAACGTTGACGCGTTCAGCTCATGGTCAGCATGTAAAATCAATGCTTTGTTGAAGGCTTCAACTTCAATTGGTGAAGGCTCTTCACCGTTTAATGTGTAAAGAAAATTCTCCGCAATACCGTAATCTTCTCTCGGTTCAACAGGCTCAAGACCCTTGCGAATTCTGGAAAACGCTGCAACCAGGCCAGGCACCTTTGCCTGAAGGCGGATCGCCTTTCTGTAGTTGGCTTCCGGGTTCATGGTATCAGCCTCGCTGTCAAGCAGGCCTAGTAATGAAATTGCTGTCCGAAGAGCAGCCATGGGATGAACATTTTCGAGGGAATAAGATTTGAAGTGCTCAATAATTTCTTGCGGAACGGCAGCTTCCTTTGCAAGCTGCTGCTTTAACTCTTCAAGCTCTTTTTTGTTTGGCAGCCTTAGATGCCAAAGCAAGTAGATGATTTCTTCAAAACTTGCATTCTCTGTCAAATCATCGATATCATACCCCACATATGTAAGGGTATCATCAATAATAGAACTAACAGATGATGTTGTTGCTACAACCCCTTCAAGACCGCGTGTCGCTGTCATATATAACATCTCCTTTTCAATAAATTTCCCCTTTAAGAGTGTTGTAAAAACATGAGGCTTACTTAAAAAGCACGATGCAAGTATTTCTCTCCCCCAAAAAGAAAATGCTTACATTTTACTGGCTGCTGGAACTAAAACCCTTTGCTTATGAAAGAACATAACAAATTCTTATAAGCTTATTTAAGTTTAAGCCTATTCTCATTATAAACAATAATCAGACATTTGTTAAATGTTTACCTATAATTTTTTTTTTCATTCTGTGATTTCCCCGAAAAAACGCCTTTATTTGCGGGTTTTTGCATACAAAAAAAGCGGCTTTAAGGCCGCTTTTTTTTTATGAAGTGAACAGTTTTACGATCTGCATGGCTAAATAAGCAATCCCCGCTCCGATCAGCGGTCCCACCGCAACTCCTCCAAAAAGCGCGACTGCAAGAATGGTCCCGATCACGAGAGCAGTTGTAATATGCGGATCATTTTCAAGCAGGGTCAGGCCGTTTTTTGCAATCAGCGCCACTGCGATCCCCGCTCCAAGGGCGATCCATGCGTAGGAAGACCGCATTGCTTCTCCAAGCTGCTTAAATCCGATTTCTCCCGTCGCAATCGGGACAAGAACGGCGATGGTAATAATGGTCACACCCCAGTTAATGCCTTTTGACTGGATGGTCGGAAATAATTTCTGATCAAGCCCTACGATTTTGATGATCAAAAGGACGGATACAGCAAAGAGCAATGATTGGTTTTTTGCGATAAGTGCGATAGCCAAGAGTAAAATTAAAAATAAATTCGCTTGTGTAAACACATGCCATCCCTCCTTTAAGATGAATGTATTCATATTCAGCAACAGCGTGAATACATATAAAAAATAGGACATGCTGACGAGAGGAGGACCGTTTTCGTGAATCAATCTTATATCACTATTTTTTTCAGAACCCTCTTTGTCATATCAATGACCGCAGGGTCGATAGCTGCGGCCTATTATTCGTTTCCGTTAACTTATCCGTTCCTGATCGCCCTTATTCTTTCATCAGTGATTCATCCTGTTGTCGATTATTTGGACAAAGTGACAGGATTCCCCCGAACGATAAATGTTCTGGGCGTTCTTGCTTTTTTTCTGCTCGCAGCCTTCGGCGTGCTCACCATTCTGGTAGCCGAAATCGTAACGGGAACAGCCTATCTAGCAAAAACGCTGCCTCCGCATATCAGCACGTTTATTTCATATTGCGAAAAATTGTTTACCACTCATATTCAGCCGCTCTATAACGAGTTAACTCTTTTGTTTCAAGAATTGGAAACGAACCAGCAGGCTTCCATCGTCACTCATATCCAGACACTCGGTGATTCTGCCGCTAAAAATGCCGGGCTCCTGCTGTCCCACATTCTAGAGATGATCCCGAGATTTTTCGCTCTTCTTCCCAATACGGCGGCGGTTCTGATTTTTTCTCTTCTGGCAACCTTTTTTATGACAAAGGATTGGCATAAGCTGAAAGCCATGCTTGTTTTAATTCTGCCGGATCGTGTGACAGCTAACAGCAAAGCAATCAGCAGCGAATTAAAAAAAGCAATGACTGGTTTTATCAAAGCACAAGCCGTCCTCGTTTTCATCACGATGGTGATTGTATTTATCGGCCTTTCTCTCTTAAAGGTTGAACACGCCGCAACAATTGCTTTTTTAATCGGGCTTGTAGATCTTCTCCCTTACTTAGGTGCCGGCTCCGTATTTGTGCCCTGGATTTTGTATTTATCGATTACGGGCCAGCTGCCCCAAGCAATCGGAATTGGTATCCTGTACCTCGTCGTTCTTATTCAGCGGCAGCTGACAGAGCCCAAGATACTAAGTAAATCTATCGGGATCGATCCGCTGGCAACACTCATCGCCCTGTTTGCCGGCTTTAAATTATTCGGGTTTTTAGGACTGATTGCGGGACCGGCTGTACTCGTCATCATCCAAGCTTTCATCACAACAGGCGCATTAAAAGAAATATGGTCCTATATCACCGTTCAGCAAAAATAAAACGGCAGCCGTTTTTTCATGGCTGCCGTTTTTTATTTGATGATGATCCGCTTATTCTTCGACATTCCTCTCAGCCATTTGAACAGAATCGGCTTACACCAGCCGCGGGTAAACGGGATAAGAAGACAGGCGCCGGCCAAATCTGATAAAAAGCCCGGAAGCATCAGCAATAGACCGCCAATGAAAATGCACAGACCGTCAGCAATCGCTTCTCCCGGCATTTTGCCATATTGAAGATCACGCTGAACCTTATAATACACTTCGGTTCCTTGTTTTTTTGCAGCTGCTGCGCCGATAATGCCAGTCAGAATCATGAATAGAACTGTCGGCAAAATACCAATCAGATTTCCTAAAAATAGGAATATACCGATTTCTATTGCCGGAAACACAATAAAAAGCAAAAACAAAAATCTCATATCCAAGCCCCCCACACGTGTAACACGTTCTGTTCAACAAAAGGCATGATAAAGAGAAAAGGAAGGGATTCCCCTTCCATTTTCACCTGTAATTAAAGAACGCTCGCACGGCCTTGATAGACTGCGCCTCTGGAAGCGTCAACTGTAATATCCTGGCCATCTGTCAAAATAGATGTCGCATTTTCCAGACCCACGATAACCGGGATGCCAAGGCTTAATCCGACTACCGCAGCATGGCTAGTCAAACCGCCTTCTTCTGTAATAAGAGCAGACGCTTTTTCAAGGGATGCAATCATATCACGGTCAGTGCTTTTGGTAACAAGTACCGCACCGTCAGTCATTTTTTGCTCAGCTTCTTTTGCATTTTGTGCAACGACAACCGGACCGTAAGCTGATTTGCGTCCAATGCCTTGGCCTTTAGCGATGATATCGCCGACAGTATGAACCTTCATTAAGTTCGTAGTGCCGGACTCACCGACAGTGCCAGCTGTAATAACGATAAGATCGCCGTGTTTTACAATTCCGCTGTTCAATGATTTTTGGACAGCATCCTCAAGCATCTCATCTGTTGAGCTCGCATTTTGGCCGCTTTCCGCGAATACGCCAGATACGAGGGCAAGCTTTCTGGAAATAGAGTCATTTACAGTAACCGCAACAATCGGAGCCTGCGGACGGTATTTTGCAATCATACGTGCTGTATGGCCGCTTTCTGTCGGCGTTACGATCGCAGCAGCATTCAGGTTAATCGCCGTATGTGCGACAGATTGTCCAATTGCGTCTGTAATTGTCATGCCCACTTGGTCTCTGCGTTTTGAGAGAATTTCTTTATAATTTAATGCTTCTTCAGAACGGGACGCGATGTTATGCATTGTTTGAACTGCTTCAACCGGGTAACTTCCGGCAGCAGTTTCACCAGAAAGCATGATCGCATCTGTTCCGTCGAAGATCGCGTTTGCAACGTCACTTGCTTCCGCACGAGTCGGACGCGGGTTGCGCTGCATGCTGTCAAGCATTTGTGTCGCTGTAATAACAGGTTTGCCCAGCGCGTTGCATTTTTTGATCAGTTCTTTTTGCACAAGCGGCACTTCTTCAGCTGGAATTTCCACACCTAAGTCTCCGCGTGCAACCATTAAGCCGTCAGACACTTCGAGAATCGCATCGATGTTGTCAACGCCCTCTTGGTTTTCGATTTTAGGGATGATTTGAATATCCTGAGCGTTGTGCTCTTCAAGAAGCTCACGGATTTCGAGCACATCCGTAGAACGTCGAATGAAAGATGGTGCGATGAAGTCTACTCCTTGCTCAATACCGAAAACGATGTCTCGCGCATCCTTTTCAGTAATCCCCGGAAGATTGACACTTACGCCCGGTACGTTAACACCTTTTTTATTTTTGAGTGTTCCGTTGTTTAATACTTTTGTTTTGATTTCGCGTTTAGCGGCATCTACATCAAGTACCTCAAGACCGATAAGGCCGTCATCTAACAGAATCGTTGAACCTTGTTCAACGTCATGGACTAAACCTTCATATGTCACTGAAATTTTATCTGTTGTTCCTACAACCTCGTCCATTGAAATAATGAGCTCTTTGCCTGTTTCAAGCTCAATACCGCCGTTTTCCATTGTATGTGTGCGGATTTCAGGACCTTTTGTATCAAGCAGAATTCCAACGTTCTTGCCAAGTTTTTTACTTGCTTCGCGGATATTTTTAATTCTTGCACCGTGCTCCTCAAAATCTCCGTGAGAAAAGTTTAATCGAGCCACGTTCATTCCTGACTCCATTAATTTCGTAAGCATTTCAATACTTTCACTTGCCGGACCGATGGTACAAACAATTTTAGTTTTTCTCATTTGGTTCACTTCCTTCTGAAATCTTCAGCCTTCAGCTGTACATTAGATAGACAGTTCTTTTGAAAGCTGATACATGTTTTGCTCAACTGTGTGTTTTGTCTCAAGTATTTCTATAATATCATGGTCTACAAGCTTATTGTTTTGTATACCTACACAGCGTCCGCCTTTTCCTTCAAGCAGCAGTTCAACTGCATATGCGCCGAGACGGCTTGCCAACACACGGTCAGCAGCACTCGGAGAACCTCCGCGCTGGATATGGCCCAATACAGATACCCTAGTTTCAAGATTTGTTTCTTCTTCAATGCGTTTCCCGAATTCAACACCGCTGCCTACACCTTCGGCAACAATAATAATACTGTGCTTCTTGCCGCGTTCGTGGCCGCGTTTTAAGCGGGCAATGATTTCGTGCATGTCATAGTCTGCCTCAGGGATTAAGATCGATTCTGCGCCCCCTGCAAGACCGGCCCACAATGCGATATCGCCGGCATGACGGCCCATTACTTCGATTACATATGTACGTTCATGAGAAGTCGCTGTATCGCGAATCTTATCAATTGCGTCAATTACTGTATTTAAAGCTGTATCGAAACCGATTGTAAAATCAGTGCCCGGAATGTCATTATCAATTGTACCCGGTACACCTACACATGGAAACCCGTGTTCCGTTAATTTTTTCGCACCCATATAGGAACCGTCTCCGCCGATAACAACAAGGCCTTCAATACCAAGCTTCTTCAAGTTTGCTATCCCTTTTTCACGGCCTTCAACTGTTTTGAATTCAGGACATCTCGCCGTATAAAGCTTAGTCCCTCCACGATGTATAATATCGCCTACTGATCCGAGTTCAAGCTTTTCAATCTTTCCGCTGATCAATCCCGCGTATCCGTTGTAAATACCGTAAACTTCAACGTCATGATAGATCGCTTTTCTGACTACTGCGCGAACTGCTGCGTTCATTCCCGGGGAATCCCCGCCGCTCGTTAATACCCCTATTCGTTTCATTCTCCATTCACCTCAGCAACATATATGATTAAACATAACATGATCATTGCCCTAAAAACAATGAAAAGGGATCTCCATCCTCCCTATGAAACCTTACCTATTATACAATTAAATAAATTGTTTTTAAATAAAATTTAAGGAATGTCACAAAAAATAAACGTGAGCCAAAGGCTTCACGTTTATTTAGTTTACCCCGATATATTGATCTTCAACCGAGACTTTGCCAATTGCTTTATATTTTTCATAACGCTGCTGAACTAATTCTTCTTCGCTCAGCTTCAGTAAAGTTTTTAACGATTGTTTAAGGGTTTCGTCCATATAGCTTGCCTGCAGCTTCACATCATGGTGCGCTCCGCCTTTTACTTCTTTAATCATATGATCTATAATACCTAATTCTTTTAAATCCGGCGCAGTGATTTTCATTGTTTCTGCTGCTTTTTTAGCAAGACTGGAGTCCTTCCATAAAAGTGCCGCGGCACCTTCCGGAGAAATAACAGAATAAGTAGAGTTTTCCAGCATATGCAAGTGATTGCCTACACCCAGACCAAGGGCTCCGCCGCTTCCGCCTTCACCAATGACGATGCAGATAACAGGCACTCGAAGGCCGGCCATCTCAAACAGGTTTTTGGCAATAGCTTCACTTTGTCCTCTTTCTTCAGCTGCTCGTCCAGGGTATGCCCCCTTCGTATCAATAAAACAGATAATTGGTCTGTTAAATTTGTCAGCCTGTTTCATCAGACGAAGCGCTTTTCTGTAGCCTTCTGGATGCGGCATCCCAAAATTGCGGACTAGGTTTTCCTTCGTGTCTTTGCCGCGCTGATGCCCGATTACCGTTACAGGGAGGCCGTGGAACTTCGCAATCCCGCCGACAATGGCTTCATCGTCCCCGTACGCTCTGTCTCCGTGACATTCAAAAAAGTCGGTAAACAGGTGTTCGATATAATCAAGAGTTGTCGGACGGTCCGCCAGACGCGCGATTTGAACCCGGTCCCACGGCTTCAAATTTTTGTAAATATCATCCTGAAGCTTAGCGAGACGGTCTTCGAGCCGTTCGATTTCCGCACTTAGATCCATATCGGAATCTTGGGTGAATTTTTTTAGTTCGGCGATTTTGGTTTGCAGTTCAATCACCGGTTTTTCAAATTCTAATCTTGGAGCCACTCAATGTCACCTCCTGTTTGATGCATATCCAGCAGATTTTCTAACGTTTTTTTCATATCGTCGCGATGAATAACCGCATCAAGCTGTCCATGTTTTAATAAAAACTCAGCCGTTTGGAAGTCCTCAGGCAGTTTTTCTCCTATTGTCTGTTCAATAATCCGTCTTCCGGCAAAACCGATCAGCGCGCCAGGCTCAGCGAAATTGTAATCGCCAAGGGATGCAAAGCTTGCTGATACGCCCCCGGTAGTCGGATGCGTCATTACTGAAATAATAAGACCCTGTTCTTCACTGAACAGTTTTAACGCAGAGCTTGTCTTTGCCATCTGCATCAAACTTAATACGCCTTCCTGCATTCTAGCACCGCCTGAAGCCGTAAAAATAATAAACGGAACTTTATCAGCTTTTGCTTTTTCAATCGCAAGCGTGATTTTTTCACCGACGACTGAACCCATGCTGCCCATTCTGAATGAAGAGTCCATGACGGCGACAACAGCCGGGTGTCCGCCGATGGTGCCCTTGCCTGTCACAACAGCCTCGTTTAAGGATGTTTTCTCGCGATCTTTTTCAAGCTTTTCCAGATATCCCGGGAAACCAAGCGGATTTTCCGAGAGCATTCCCTGATTAAATTCCTCAAAGGATTGTTCATCCATCAAGCTTTCGATACGCTGTTTTGCGTTCATTGGGAAATGATAATCGCAGTTCATGCATACCCGCATATTTTTATCCAACTCTTTAGTGAGCATGATTTTTTTACACTTAGGACATTTTGTCATAATGCCTTCCGGAACATCGTGCTTCGCTTGATCAGACGGTACGGAAGCATACTTTTTCTTTTTCGTGAATATATCCTTTAACAAATGATTACCTCCCTTTTGTGAAGGGTTCTCTTCACCGCATGTCATCAAACAGATAGACTTGCTAATAACTTTACCGAAACTATTGTACTTTTTTTGTCAAACGCTGTCATCCTCAATTCGACAACTTTTTATTCGATGACGTGCTCGGAAAGGCTTGTATGAAATCAGATAAGGTGTTGAAACGACAAGGTTGACAGCGTATTCAAAAATAATGTTAAACCCGGCTGAAATTTTTTTAAGGCTAACCCCCTAAAAAAATTTCAGCCGTCAGTTTAACTTGAGAACAGCGCGCCGGTCTCCGCCAACGCGCTGCCATTTTTGGAATGAATTAAAATTATTCACCAATAATCGTAAGTTTTCTTGTTTTTTCTGCGACTTCCTCAGGGTCAACAGTGATTCTTGCAACACCTGTTTCCATCGCAGCTTTTGCCACAGCCTTCGCAACAGCAGGCGCAACACGTTTATCAAACGGTGCAGGGATGACATAATCTGCGCTAAGCTCATCTTCTGAAACCAGTGAAGCAATGGCTTCAACCGCTGCGATTTTCATTTCCTCGTTAATATGAGTGGCACGCACATCAAGTGCTCCGCGGAAAATACCAGGGAATGCAAGAACATTGTTTACTTGGTTTGGGAAGTCAGAACGGCCAGTTCCGATAACGCTTGCTCCGGCTTCACGCGCATCTTCCGGCATGATTTCCGGATTTGGATTTGCCATTGCAAAGATAATCGGATCTTTTGCCATGCTTTGAACCATTTCTTTTGTTAGCGCGCCTGCTACAGAGACACCGATAAATACGTCAGCATCAACGATGACATCTTTCAGAGAACCGTCTTTGCGGTCTTGGTTCGTGAACTTCGCCACTTCATTTTTGACATCGTTCATGCCGTTCGGGCGCCCTTCATAAATGGCCCCTTTGGAATCGCACATCACAATGTCGCGAACGCCATAATGATGAAGAAGCTTGATAATCGCAATGCCAGCCGCACCCGCGCCATTTGCGACAACTTTAATGGATGACATGGATTTTCCAGACAGTTTCAGCGCGTTCACAAGACCTGCTACGGTTACAATGGCAGTACCGTGCTGATCATCATGGAAAACCGGGATGTTTGTTTCTTTTTTGAGGCGCTCTTCAATGATAAAGCAGTTTGGCGCTGCAATATCTTCAAGGTTGACGCCGCCAAATGTTGGTTCCAGCAATTTTACAGTTTCAACGATTTTATCAACATCGTTTGTGTTTAAAGCAATCGGGAACGCATCTACGCCCGCAAAGCTTTTGAAAAGAACTGCTTTCCCTTCCATAACAGGAAGCGCCGCTTCAGGGCCGATGTTTCCAAGGCCAAGCACAGCTGTACCGTCAGTTACAACTGCTACCATGTTCCCCTTCATTGTATAATCATATACTTTGTTAATGTCTTCATGAATATCCTTACACGGTTCTGCAACACCCGGAGAATAAGCGAGGCTTAGATCTTTTGCATTTCTGACCTCTACTTTTGATTTAGACTCCAGTTTCCCCTGGTTGACTTTATGCAGGTGTAATGCTTCTTCTCTTAATGACATTCTACTAAACACTCCTTATGGATATTTTTTGATTCGTATACTGCTGCGTTGATTGCTGCATTCTGCGGAGTAAATCTATCTGAATATTTAAACAGGATCACATAATTGCTCCAATTGTATAACAAAAAGCGAATCGTTACCACTGTTTTAAAACGACGTTTTTTTGACCCAACAGCTCTTTTAAGCGATATAACACCTGGTGATCTGCATTGATATGGAACGACTCAGGTAGCTTAATCGTCTGTTTTTGCCTTTCATAATAGAGATAAACGCCTGTTTCCCCTTTATGCTCCAGCAAAATGCGCTTAATCTTTGCCAGGATCTCCTGGCTGTGCTGACTGCTTTCTATTTTTATATAAACCGATGGCGCTTTTTCTGCATCCATATTTTCTAATAATTCTGCCCGGGACATGATGAATTGGATCTTATCTTGTCTAACTTCACATTTCCCCGCAGTGAACAAAAGAGCGCCTTCTCTTAAAACGGGAGAAAGCTGTCTGAATTGTTCAGGGAAGACTACGGCTTCCATCTCGCCGGTTTCATCACTGAGCGTTAAAAACGCCATGTTTTGACCTGTTTTCGTCCGAATCGTTTTGATCTTCGACAGCAGAACGCCTAGTGAAAGCTGCCTTTTGACTGCCCGCTGAGCCTGCAGAATGGAGACTGCTCCTTGCGCAGTGAGCTGTTTTCGGAAGGCGGAGAGGGGATGATTTGAAAAATAAATGCCAAGCGTTTCCTTTTCAAACGCAAGTAAATCCACCAGAGGAAGCTCCTCCGTCTCCACATACTTCGGCTTAATTGAAAACGATTCATCTAAAAACAATCCCATTTGGTCATCGTCCGCGGCGAATAGCTCAGCATGTTCCAAAGCAACATCAATGGATGCGAGCAGCGTGGCCCGGTTTTGGCCGAATTCGTCCATCGCACCAGAAAAGATAAGTGCTTCAAGCATTTTGCGATTTACGCTTTTTGACGGCACGCGAAAGCAGAAATCGAAAAGATCTTCAAATGGTTTCTCTTTTCTTGCTTTATATATATCTTTGACTGCTGAGACGCCTACACTTTTTATCGCGCGGAGGCTGTATCTGACAGATCCGTTTTCAACTGTAAACGGAAAACTGCTTTTATTCACTGACGGAGGAAGGATACGAATCCCGCTCCCCTTTGCTTCGTAAAGATATTGAGAGATTTTATCCTCATTGCCAATGACGCTTGTCAGCAATCCGCACATAAAATATAACGGATAATGAGCTTTCAAATACGCAAGCTGGCACCCGATCATGCTGTATGCCACCGCATGGCTTCTGTTAAAGCCATAGTTTGCGAATTTGACGATTAAATCGTAGACCTCATTTGCAGTGTCTACAGAATACTCCTTTTTTAAGCACCCTTCAACAAAATGGCTTCGCTCTCTGTCCAGGATTTCTTTTTTCTTTTTGCTGACCGCCCTTCTCAATAGGTCCGCTTCGCCTAAAGAAAACCCCGCCATACGGGAAGCAATCATCATAATTTGTTCCTGATACACAATGACGCCATATGTATCTTCCAAAATGCTCCTTAAATCTTCATGAGGATAGTGAACAGGCGCCCGGCCGTGTTTACGGTCGATAAATAACGGAATATTTTCCATCGGACCCGGCCGGTACAGTGCATTGACCGCCACAATATCTTCTAGGCCCGAAGGTTTCAGCCGTTTCAAGACGCTTCTCATCCCTGCAGATTCAAGCTGGAAAATGCCTGTCGTATCCCCTTTTGACAGCAAGGAGAACGTTTTGTCATCGCTGTAGGAAATACTTGAAAGATCTATTTTAATATTTTCTTCTTTTTCAATCATTGAAGTGATGGATTCAATAAGTGTCAGATTCCTCAAACCTAAGAAATCCATTTTTAAAAGGCCCAAGTCTTCAAGATGGTCCATCGCGTATTGCGTTAAATAGATCCCTTCATGCCCTTCTTGAAGCGGAACAACATCTGTTAACGGTTCTTCACTCAGGACAACGCCCGCTGCGTGGGTTGATGCATGCCTTGGCAGTCCTTCTATTTTCCGTGCAATTGAATAGACTTGCTGAAGCAGGCTTGACTCCCGAAGCCGCTTATCCAGCTGCGGTGACTGCTGTCTCGCTTCATCCAGCGTCATTCCCGGTCTTGAAGGAATGAGTTTTGCAAGCTGATCTGCCTCCTTCGGGCTGACGCCGAATACTCTGCCGACGTCCCGGAGCGCCGCCTTTGCCGCAAGTGTTCCAAAGGTGATAATCTGTGCGACGTGCATCGCACCGTATTTCTGCTGAACATATTGAATGACTTCATCCCTTCTAGTATCGGGAAAGTCAATATCAATATCCGGCATGCTGACGCGTTCGGGATTTAAAAATCTTTCAAATAGAAGGTGATGCTTAATCGGGTCAACATCTGTGATATACAGCACATATGCCACAAGAGAACCTGCCGCAGAACCCCTTCCCGGTCCTGTAACAATCCCTTTTTCATGGGCGTGCTTCATAAAATCCCACACGATCAGAAAGTAATCGCTGAACTTCATCCGCTTGATGACATCAAGCTCATATTGAAGACGGCGAAGGTATCGTTCATCGGGCTTGCCGAAACGGCTGCGGAGTCCCTCCATACAGATATCCGTTAAATAATCATCAGCGGACGTTCCGTCTGGGGTCGGAAAAGACGGTAGACGGGTCTGCCCGAGACTGACGTCAACCCGGCATTGTTCTGCGATCTCTACAGAAGCTTGCAGTGCCTCGGGATGCTCTCGATAAATGTTTTGCATTTCTTCGAGTGGTTTCAAATCGAGATCAGGCAAATCTTCAGCGGGTGCATCCGTCAGTTTTTCCCCCGCTTTAATCGCTTTCAAACAACGGTAGGCAGCCTTATCTTCCTTCCTTATGTAATGCACATCGCCTGTGGCCGTAACAGGGATACCCGTTTCTTCTGATAGCTTTAGAATCTGCTCAGACAAGACTTGATTCCCTTTAAAAGGCTGATAGGAGAAATAAAAAGCTCCCTTTCCGAATATAGACTGAAATTCCAGCGAGGCTTGAGCAGCCTGTTCGAACAGCCCTCCTTCAAGAAGCGTTTCAATATATCCTTTTTCGCCGGGCGTTATTGCGATAATCCCTTCTCGATAACTGTGAAGCCATTTCGGCTTCAGTCCGCCTTTTGATTTAGATTGCAGAACGCTGCTGATTTTCAGCAGGTTTTGATAGCCTGTATTTGATTTTGCCAGCAGGACGAGCGGGTATGCTTCAAGTTCGCTGTCATCTGTAAAAACAGAAGCCGTCAAACCGATTATTGGGTTGATCCCTCTCGCCTTGCAAGCTTTATAAAATTGAATAGCTCCGTACATGACATGATCATCTGTCAGCGCCAAAGACGCATATCCGAGCCTGTCAGCTTCACTGACGAGCTCTTCCACAGCCGCGGCGCTGTTTAGCAGGCTATACCCGCTATGCACTTGCAGGTGAACAAAAGACATGCTATCACCTCTTTCTCATTACGATTCATTTCTTCCCTCATTATAAGGCCGGTTTCCAAAAGAAACAAATGTTCTTTTTTGACTCATCATCATACTTGTCCTGAAAGCTCAATATGATATAAAAGGTGAGGTGATAAAGATGGATCAGGAAGCAGGATTTATGGTGAATTTTATCAATAGCTACTTCATTGCGTTAGGGGTGCTGATCGGGGGCGCACTCATCGGAGGGCTCGGAGCATACTTGGCAGGCGAACCCCCGCTTACAGCCATTACAAAGCTTGCCAACCGGTTAAAAATATGGGCGCTTGTCGCAGCTATCGGAGGCACCTTTGATGCGGTATACAGCTTTGAACGCGGCATACTCGAAGGCAATACGAGAGATATCTTTAAACAGCTTCTTTTAATTATTTCGGCCATGGGGGGCGCGCAAAGCGGCTGGCTTATTATATCATGGCTGACCCAGGAGCATCTTTCTTCATGAGGGTCCCCCAGCATTACAAAAAACCGGGATGGCAGCGTTTTTTCGCGGGAATGATGTGCGGAGCCGTAATCAGCTGGTTCTTTTTCCTGTTTACTTACGGAACATTCCAAGAGGAGCAGGTCAGCCTCATCGAAAAGCAAAAAGAGCATGTAAAAGACTTGAACAATCAAATTTCGATCTATCAGGAAGACCTCCATAAACTGAATGAAGATAATAAAAGAAAACTGCTGATTCAAAGCGTCAGCGTCAAATTGCTGAATGGGGATAAATATAAAATATCACAGCCGGATAAAACGAAATTCGAGGAGCATGTAAAGGATGATATTTCAGAGGTGATTACAAAAGACATAGAGAGCGTCTATCAAACAAAGGATCTCTTGAAGCGGACAATTGAAAATAAAGTCTATATGATCAATGAAAAAAAATACGAGGCAACCGTCAGAGAATTGATTATTTATACGAGGCTGACAGTGGAACTTGAAATTTCTTTCGCCACATAATTATGGATTTTTTTTAAATTCTCCAAACTTCTGTCGCTTTTTCCCATTCTTTTTTATAAACTATATGTGAGGCTTAATGGCGAAAGGAAGGAGGAAGGGAAATGGAGGTTTACAGTGACCGTCAGTTAGCAAAAGATCAAGCAGCCCGTCTCAGACAAGGTTTTTCTGCATATGCCGAAACAAACTCACTCGCTTCCCTCATCAAAAAAGAACTTCAATCACACAATCTCCAAGTCTACGAGGACCTTACTGATTTCGGCTGCTGGTTCATCCCCGTCACAGATGAACACTAAGAGAGAGGGTCTCCCCTCTACTCGTGTTCTTTACATAATGTTTCCAGATCAGCTAAAATCCGATCAGCTTCATCCCAGCTGTAAATAGAGGCGCCTGAAGCTAACGGATGCCCTCCGCCGTTATATTTCCGGGCAAGTCCGTTAATGACAGGCCCCTTCGAACGGAATCTGACTCTGATTTGATCGTCTTCTTCTACGAAAAACACCCAGGCGCGAATACCTGAGATATTGCCAAGCGTCCCGACAAGCTGCGACGCTTCAGAAGCCGTTGTGCCGAATTTTTCAAGCGTATCCTTTTTGATGAAAACAGAAGCAGCCCCGTTTTCGGACAAAGACACATTTTGAAAGATAAAGCCGTTAAGCTTCACCACATTCAGTTTTGTTTCATACAATTGATTAAATAACCCTGAGGAAGAGAATGGATACTGAATGAGCTCGCCTGCATATTTTAATGTTTTTTCCGTGGTATTCGGAAATAAAAAGCGTCCGGTATCTCCAACAATGCCGGCGTAGATCAGCTCTGCCGCTTTCGTATTCAGCTTCCAGCCGTGCTCTTTTCCTTCTAAATACAGCTCGTAAATCATTTCACTTACTGAGCTGGCGCTTGTATCGACCCAGAGAAGGTCACCGTATGGATCTTCGTTCGGATGGTGGTCGATTTTCATTAGTTTGGCGCCTGAAGGATAACGCTGATCGTCGATTCTTTCCTGATTTGCCGTATCGCAGACAATGACAAGTGCGCCTTCATATGTTTCATTGTCCACCTCATCGAGGGAATATAAGAAAGAGAGGGACGGTTCAGGCGTGCCGACCGCAAAAATATTTTTTTCAGGATATGTTTCACGCAGGATTTCCGTAAGCCCGCACTGTGATCCGTAGGCATCCGGATCAGGACGCACATGTCTATGTAAGATAATCGTGTCATATAATGATATGGTTCTGATCAATTCTGTTTTCATTTGATACTCCTTTATTGTTTTTATTCATTAAATCACATTCTCTGCCGACGGAAAAGAAAAATAACGTCAAAACCAAGCCCGTTTTTGTATAAAATGGGTTTGTAAACTTTTACGATGGAGGATTTCATTTATGCTGGTTCTTGTTTTTTTGATTGGGCTTTCCGCCTGCTTTTATGTGTACTATAAAGTAAAAGGCGTACGGGCAAAGCCATCTTTGGCAAAAGAAATATGTTCAGCAAAATCAAGCATGGCCTTAGGGTCACTAGTCCTGTTCTACGGGCTCAACCAAATGATATTATTCCATTCAGTATTAACGTTAGTAATCGGCGGTATCTTTATCGTCATAGGAGCAGGAAGCGCTTGGGCAGGTTATAAAGCCTTCAGGCATTACAATCCCCTTCACGCCAAAGAAGCTGAAAGAGATCACGCGTAAGGGGCGCCTGAACGTCCCTTAGCTTCTTTCCATCAGCTGAACCATCAGCATCGCTTTAGACACGATATGACCTTGGCTGTGCACTTCCACTTCCATTTTCCCAAACTTTCTGCCGGCCTCCAAGATGCGAGGTTTGACTTCGATGACTGATTCCATCTGCACAGGCTTCAAAAAGAAGATGGTGATGCTCTCTATGACGAGTTCGCCGCGTTTTTTCGAGCGCAAAAATCGGTTTGCCGCTTGCGTCAAAATGGTCGTAAATACGCCATAAGAAATGGTTCCAAGCTGATTTGTCATTTGCGGCGTGACTTCATACTCGTAAACCGTTTGATCTTCTTTATCATCACCCTCATCTTTAAACCCCCTTGAAACGATATCATCAAGCTTCTCTCCGACCTGCGGCTGCTTTTGAATCATTTGAAGAGCTTTCAATACGTCTTGGCGGCTGATCATGCCGATAAGTTTTTGGTGGCCGTCAGTGACGGGAAGCACTTCGATCCCTTCCCATACCATCATTTGCGCAGCTGAAGCGACAGATGTTTTCCCAATAACCGTGACGGGATTTTTGGTCATAACTTTTTCTATAGATGCATTTCGGTCATGGCCAGCAATATCTTTTGATGTCAGAATGCCATGGATTTTCATTTGATCGTCGACAACCGGGAAGCGGCCGTGCCCCGTTTCAAAATTTTTCTCATACCATTTTTCAAGTTTATCCTTAGGCGAAAGATATACCGTGCGGTCAGCAGGTGTTAGGATGTCCTCCACCAAAACAATTTCTTTTTTGATCAGCTGGTCATATATTGCCCGGTTAATCATCGCGGCAACTGTAAAGGTGTCATAGCTCGTAGATAAAATCGGCAGTTCAAGCTCATCTGCCAGCTGCACAATGCTGTCATCCGTGTTAAAGCCCCCGGTCACCAATACGGCCGCGCCCGCTTCAAGCGCCTGCCTGTGTGCATTGATTCTGTTTCCGACAATCAAAAGATTCCCCGCTGCGGTGTAACGCATCATCGCGTCAAGCTCCATCGCGCCGATGACGAATTTATTCAATGTCTTATGGAGCCCTGCCCTGCCTCCGAGCACTTGTCCGTCTATAACATTTACAACCTCTGCATAGGTAAGCTTTTCAATGTTCTCTTTTTTCTTTTGTTCAATTCTGATTGTGCCCACACGTTCAATCGTGCTGACAAACCCTTTATTCTCTGCTTCCTTGATCGCTCTGTACGCGGTTCCTTCGCTTACTTTCATTTCCTTTGCAATTCTTCGGACAGAAATTTTTTCACCGACAGGCAGTGAATCGATATACGTTAAAATTTGTTCATGCTTCGTTGCCAAGCCTTTCACCTCTAAGGACAGTCTTCTTGTTTTTATTATAAGGTTTCAAAGGATTTATACGCAATGAGGCTGGAAAATAAAAAAGAAGCCCGACCGGCTTCTTACAGCGTTGATTTCGTCCCAGTCAAGCGCAAGGACCCCGTGGCTCCTTTTACATCGTAAAGCGGAAAAACCTTTATTTTTCTTTTAAATGGACATCAACCGCTGTCTTAACAATATTTCGATTCCCTATTTTAGATAAAACAAATAAAACTGCAAATAGCCATATCGCCCCTATGGCCGTATAGATCAATGGATAAACAGCTTTGTTTGCGATCCATTCATTTATTAATGTTCTGGCATTTACCAGAATAATAAATCCTCCTACAAGCACACCCATCAATTGCGGATGAAACTTCTGCACCAGCCATGCTGCGATAGGGGCAGCGATAATTCCGCCGGCCATTAGTGAAAACACCCATAACCAATTGACGTCCTCCCATCCTAATGAAATAAGAAAACCGGCGGTTGCAGATACGGCGATGGCAAATTCACTTGTGTCTACAGTCCCGACAACTTTCCTCGGGCTCAAGCCTTTGCGGGATAATAAAATCGGAGTGGTCACCGGTCCCCAGCCGCCTCCGCCTGTGGCATCTGCAAAACCAGCGATCACTCCCAATGGGATGGATTGTTTTCGGTTTAACGGCACATGCTTCTTCTCAAGAGCCGGCTTATATTGAAATAAAAACCTGATCAATACATATCCGCCCAGAAGGAGCAAAAACAAAGAAATATAGGGTTTCGCCACATCTCCAGGTAATTGGCTGAGGAATGCCGCGCCTAAAAAAGCGCCTATAGAGCCGGGAATGACAAGCTGATAAACGGTTTGTTTGTCAACATTGCCAAATTTAATATGCGACACTCCCGATGCGGCAGTCGTTACGACTTCCGCTAAATGGACAGAAGCCGAAGCCACAGCAGGTGTGATGCCAAACGCCAATAACAAAGAAGTTGAGGTAACCCCATAAGCCATACCTAACGAACCGTCTATTAACTGCGACAATAAACCAATAAATGCAAAAACGATTAATTTCTTCATCAGAACACCCCATCTATATCAATCAGATATTTTTGACTCTTCATTCGAATCTAACAATCTCTTGGCGCTTTCATATAAAAAATAAGAGGCTTTGATAATGGCAGTTTCATCAATTGTAAATGCAGGGTGGTGCCAATCATGATCACCGTCTGTTCCAAAAAACGCAAAGGATCCCGGAATATGCTCAAGATAATAAGCAAAATCTTCCCCCGCGGTTGATGGGGCGGGATCAATGACTTGAAGTTTCGCTTTATGCGCAGCGTCTCGCACCAGCCCCGTAATTGCCTCATCATTACAAAGCGGCGGCGGTCCGGAATGCCACTTCACATTTGCCTTTAACGAGAAAGCGGCAGAAATCTGCTCTGTGACTGCAAAAAAACGCTGTTTCACTTGATTACGAACCTCTGAATCAAATGTACGAACAGTGCCCTCAATGACCACTGTATCCGGAATGACATTCCAAGTGCTGCCGCCGTTGATTTTCCCTATGGTTAAAATCGCGCTTTGCAGCGGGTTTACATTTCTGCTTACAATCGTTTGCAGGGCGACAATAAGCTGAGAGGCGCCGACAATTGGATCAAAACCATTATGCGGCAATGCTGCATGAGCACCTTTCCCTTCTATCTCTACTTTAAATCGGTCAACAGCAGCCATAAGCGGGCCTGTTTTTAACCCTACAGTCCCAACCGCGATATCCGGTTTATTATGAAGGCCAATAACCGCATCAATGCCATCCAGTTGGCCGTCCTCTATCACTTTTGCAGCGCCTGCACCCGCTTCCTCTGCTGGCTGAAATAATAAACGAATCTTCCCTTTCAGACTGTCTTGATTTTCCTTCAATAAAAAGGCCGCACCAAGAAGCGCTGCCGTATGAAAATCATGACCGCACGCATGCATGATCCCTTTATGTTTAGACGCATAAGGCAATCCTGTTTTTTCTTCAATTGGCAAGGCGTCAATATCAGCCCTCAAAGCAATCGCCGGACCTTCTGACTCCCCTGCTATGTCTGCGAACACACCCGTTTTTAGAGCAGTAGGGCGAATCTGTATCCCCTTTTCTTTAAGGCATTTTTTTATAAAAGCAGTTGTTTCAAATTCTTCTTTTGACAGTTCAGGATATTGGTGCAGGTGCCGGCGAATGCCGATGAGCTGCTTTTCTAGCGTTGAGAGATTTACGGGATTAGACTCCTCTTTCAACGTCAGGATGTCATTTCCTGTAGTCTGATATGGATAGGAGCCTTCTATATTTCTCCAATAATCCAAAGACATATGTTCCGCTCCTTTCCCTATCCCAATATATTTTCTTCAGACTCTTCAACATAAGATGAAATAAATCGGTTCAATTTATCAGCAAGACCGCCCGCCCCAAATCTTATATACTTGCTGGAAACTTTCGGATTATCTTCTTTCAAAAAGCTTAAAAAAGATAAAATATAAATGCGCCTGTAAGCTACTTGTGTAATTCCGTACTCAAAAAACCAGTTATCAATGACATTGTATACGCCTCGGTTGACGCCATATAGGTTGTTACATTTCTTGTAAAAGCAGAGATCCGGAAGATTTAACTCCTGATGGGAAAGCAGGCTTTCTTTTTTGTTCGGTGCCATAATCCCAATCAGCTCAAAGCGTTTTGCAACGCACGAAATATCCTTTTTAATTTGCTTTGTTAAAGACTCCAAAGAATCAAACCTTCTTTCTTCTCTAATTTTAAAGAGAATGCTGCATTCGATTTTTTCTCCATAGATGTCTCTATGAAAGTCAAACAAAAAAATCTCCAATGTCCTTTTAAGGTTAGAGCCCACCGTCGGTTTCACACCGATATTCATAACCCCTAAATGAAATTGGTGATTGACTGTCGCCAGAACCCCATAAACTCCATTACGCAGCCCATGCATTTTTGCATCTACATTTGCCGTGGGGAATCCAAGCTTTCTGCCTAATTGTTTTCCTTTCACAACCGTACCGGCAATGATCGTCAAAAAAGTCAGCCTCCCCTCTCAGCTTCCGCATTCGATCAGACGAAACCTATTGATGTGATGAATGTAAAACGGATTGATGCTGCGGAATGCCAAGGCCGAGATTTTCCCGCAAGGTCCTGCCGCGATAATCTTGACGATAAAGCCCTCTTTCTTGAAGAATCGGAATCACCTTTTCTACAAAAGCATCAAGTGTACCCGGTATATCCGACCCAATGATAAACCCATCCGCCGCCTCAGCGTTGAACCAAGTTTCAATTAAGGATGCGACACGCTCTGGTGTTCCGATGAATAGAGTCCGTGGAAAAGCCATTTCCTGTGCTACCTCCCGCAATGTCAGATTTCTGGCTTTTGCTTCTCTCTTAATCCGGTCTGTTGTGCTTTGAAACGCATTCTTTCCCACATCGCCAATATCGGGAAATGGCTCATCCAACGGGTAAACACTCAGATCATAATCATCAAAAAAACGAGCCAAATAAGTAACAGCATTTTCAATCGGTATCAATTCTGCAAATTCACGATACTTCTTTTCCGCCTCTTCTTCCGTATCTGCCACAATCGGGCTGATTCCTGGAAAAATCCGCACACTTGAAGGATCACGCCCTTCATCAGCAGCTCGCCTTTTCACATCCGCATAAAACGCTTTTGTCTCTTCTAATGAATTGGAATGGGTAAAAATCGCATCCGCATTTTTAGCAGCAAACTGCCGGCCTGTTTCTGATGAGCCCGCTTGAAACACTACAGGCTCTCCCTGCTTAGAGCGCCCGATATTCAAGGGCCCCTCTACTTGAAAATACTTTCCTTTATGATTCAGGCGATGAAGCTTCGCCGGATCGAAAAACTGCCCTGTTTTCTTATTGTGTATAAATGCGTCATGCTCCCAGGAATTCCACAGCCCGCGCACAACATCCAAATGCTCCTGCGCGATTTCGTAACGTTCAGTGTGTTCTGGCAGATTGGACTTACTATGATTGCGCGCCGCCCCTTCCTGCGGCGAAGTAACCAGATTCCAGCCGGCCCTGCCCCCGCTGATATGGTCCAGCGACATTAATTGTCTGGAGATAGTGAATGGCTCAGTAAAAGATGTAGAGAACGTCCCTACTAAACCAATATTTTTGGTAACCGATGCCAGCGCAGATAAAATGGTGATCGGTTCAAAACGGTTTAAAAAATGAGGAATTGATTTTTCAGAAATAAATAAGCCGTCTGCAATGAAAATAAAACTAAACAAACCTTTTTCAGCTGTTTGCGCCTTTTTCATGTAAAATTCAATATTCGTGCTGGCCGAGGGATCAACATCGGGATGACGCCAGCCGTCAGTTGTTCCCCCGACACCGTGAATCATGGCTCCAAACTGAATAAAATCTGAACGTGTCATCTTTTTGCCTCCTTTATCTGTGCATGATTAGCAAGTGCAAGATCAAGGTGTTCAATGCCGATTTCAGTTATCCCTTGATAGTGATTGCCGCGCCCGATTTCGACCACAGGCACATGGCGTACCCCATATTTCGCCTGTAAAATATCTCGAAGTTCCTCTTTCTCTGAAACATCGATATTTTGGAACGGGAACCCTTTTTCATTCAAATAATTCTTGACTTCCTCACAATACGAACAGCCTTTTTTACTCCAAACCACAATGTTCAAAACATCACTCATTCTTCTGTCCCTCCTTAACGTTTTGCAGCTAAAACTGCATCGCTCAGCAGCTGATAAGACAGCTGTTTTTCTTCAGCATTTTTGATAGGTGTAAAAATAACAAAATCATTGATTTTGTATGTGCCTGATAAACGTGTTAATTCTTCTGCCACTTCTTCCTTTGTTCCGGCAATAATCCCGGTTTTTTGCACGATGATGTCATAGGGCTCTGTGACGTTTTCCAGATAGGCCTCAGCCTGTTCGCGGGAACCGACGTTGACCTTACGCCCGTCTTTCAAATCCACTTTTATCGATTCACGCGACACAATATGTTTTTCCGCTTCTTCTTTTGTATGTGCCGCAAAAACAGCGGGGGCAAGATGAAATTCAGCCTCAGATCCTGGCGGGAGATGCGCGTCAAATGCTCGGCGGGCTTCCTTCAGCACTTCCTCTTCACCGTTAATAAAGTAAGCAAAGACAAAAGAGATTCCCAGTTTTGCAGCCGAAATGGCACTCTCTGCGCTTCCTCCCAATAGAAAAATACCCGGCTTCTGATCAACCTGCGGCCTAGGACGCAATGCGGCATAGCGGTGGGTATCAGGAAAATCATCCCGAACGAAATGAGTAAGCTCCTCCAGTTTTTCATCAAACTGACGCACCGGTTTTTTATATTCGGCCTGCAGCGCGTCTGTGGACAGCTGAAACCCGCCGGGCGCTTTGCCCACTCCAAGATCTATACGGCCGGGAGCTAACGCTGATAGAAGATGGAATTGCTCCGCTACTTTATAAGAGCTGTAATGCTGCAGCATCACTCCGCCTGATGCTAAACGAATTTTTCTTGTGCTTGCAGCAAGATAGCCTAAAAGAACCTCGGGTGCAGACCCTGCAATCTCATCATTGTTGTGATGTTCGGCCACCCAAAATCGGTGATATCCACACTCTTCAGCCATTTGTGCCAAGTTCACTGTATGCTGTAATGTATCAGCTGCTGTCTCCCCTTCACCAATCAAGCTTTGGTCTAAAATACTTAAGCGGATCATATCACCGGCTCCTTTATGTGTTCTTTTGGTTCAAATAAATATTCCGGCGAAACACGGCGGAGAAACTGCCTCGTTCTGTCTTTTTTGGTATGGCGGAAGACTTCCTCCGGGGTTCCTTGTTCAACAATGACTCCTTCATCCATAAAAACAACTTGATCAGAGACCCTTCTTGCAAACTCCATTTCATGTGTAACAACAATCATGGTGGCTCCGGTTTTCACGATTTCCAGCATTACCTCCAGCACTTCACCGACCAGCTCCGGGTCAAGCGCTGCCGTCGGCTCATCGAACAGCAGCACATCAGGATGAATGGCAAGCGCCCTTGCTATCCCTACCCTCTGCTTTTGTCCTCCCGATAACTGACTCGGATAAGCGTTCAATTTATCTTGAAGCCCGACCTTTCTCAGTTCATTTTCCGCTACGGCATACGCGTCTTGTTTTCTCATTTTCCGGGCAATCGTCAAGCCCTCCATGACATTTTCAATCACCGTTTTGTGAGCAAACAGGTGGTATTGCTGAAATACCATTGCCGTCTGTTTTCTGAGCCAGTGAACCTCTTTTTTGGACGGAAAGCGGCAATTAATCACTTTGTCATGTATAGAAATAATCCCTTCGTCTGGACGTTCTAATAAATTCAGGCACCGTAAAAAGGTGGTTTTCCCTGATCCGCTCGGCCCGATAATCGTCACAACTTCTCCCTTGCGTACCGTGAGATTTATCCCTTTTAATACATGGTGGATGCCAAACTGTTTATGGATATTTTTAATCTCAATCATAAAGTGCCTCCTTGAAATCTGGCTGCCTTTCTCTCTAATACTCCATTTGCGGATTCTAGGATTAGAGTCAGCACCCAATAGATAATCGCTGCTCCGATAAACGCTTCTAAAAATGCATAATTATCAGAAGCAACGATAGTCGCCGTCCCTGTAATCTCTGGGACAGCCACTATAGCCGCGATAGAGGTGGTATGCAAAAAGCCGATACCCAAATTTGTGAAGTTTGGGATGGAAACCATCAGCGCCTGCGGCAATATTACACGCCGAAAGGTTTGGCTGTGTGTCAAGCCGATTGAATAAGCCGCTTCGACCTGTCCGGTATCCATCGCCAGAATGCCTGACCGGATGATTTCTGTGAGATAAGCTCCGGCAGTTAAAGACAAGGCCATGATGACAAACATGGAGACCGGTATCTCATTGGCGGACCAGCCGAGATGAAAAAAACTGCTGACTTGATCTGCAACAGGAGGTATCCCTAAATAAATCAACATAATGTGAAGGATTGCAGGTGTACTTCGAAAGAAAGACACATAAAACCTTGAGCAAGCCACCAAGCCCTTAATTCTAAAAATTCTAACAATTATATTTCCAAGAGCCACGAGAAATCCAAACACAATCGGCAAAACAGCCATCATCAATGTCAGAGGAATGGTCTTTACCATTTCTTTCATGGCGGAAACGATAAATGGAAAGTCAAATTGCAATCTTCTCCCCCCTCATCCGAAGAAATATATCAATGTATGTTCATGTCAAAAACAGTAACAATCCTTGTTTGATTCTTCTTGATTCGTTTTTCTGCCACTCGAAAGAACCATTCGAATAAAACTGCAACAGCATAATAAACAATCGATAGCGCAATGTAAACTTCAAGAGAATGGTTGCTTGAGGTAATCAGTGTTTGGCCCCTTCCGGACATATCCATAACACCTATTGAAAAAGCTAGAGATGTATCTTTTAAAGAACTGATCACCATGTTTCCCATATTCGGAAATGCCTGGACAAGTGCCTGGGGCAGAACGATTCGCCTGAAGGCCTGACTACCGCTTAAGCCAATACTGTACGCCGCTTCCGTTTGGCCTTTATCTACACTGCCCACCCCCGCTCGAATGATTTCTGCGGCTGCCGCTGCATTGCTTAACGCGTAGGTTGCGACAGCAGCATAAAACGGGTCCATTTTTGATGTATCAATCCCGATAAGCCCCGTAAGCGCCGGGATTCCGTAAAACACGATGAAAAGCTGCACCATGATAGGCGTTCCCCTGAAAAATGAGATATACACTTTTGCCAATTGATTTACAATTGGAATATTGTAGATGCGGGGCAGTGCCAGAAAGAGTCCTAATACAAAACCGAAAAGCAAGGACAGTGTTAAAATGTATAATGTAACCGGTAAATAAGCGGTTAACGTCGGCACAAAATCTCCAATCATGTTCATATCAAACGCTTTTTCCATCACTGCTCCCTCTCTTTTCACCTAATACTGCTCTTTGGAATAGTCGTCACCAAGCCATTTTAAACTGAGTTTTTTCAGCGTTCCGTCATCAATGATTTCCTGTAAGGCTTTATCAATATCGTCACTTAACGTTTGTTCATTTTTGTTAAACATAAAATACACTTTGGCATTTGAAAGCACATGACCGACGGTTTTTTCTTTAATAGCGCTCGTCTTGTTTTGAAAGTCTACTGCAAAAGGCGTTGAGATCGTTGCGTCCGCACGCCCCGATTTCAGCTGATTCGCAGTCTCATTTGCGCCTTGGCCCTCATAGGCAATCTCAAACGGCCGTCCATTATCCTCATTCCATTTTTTCAGTACAAGCGCTCCGTTGGAGGTTGCACTCGTAATCACCCGTTTTCCTTTTAAGTCTTCAATTCCACGGATCGTATCGTTATTTTGAAGCACAGTAATTTTTAAAGGAAAATGGTTGTAAGCAACCTTGTTAAACAGAAATTTTTTCTCACGCTCTTTGCTTTTCTCCATTTGATGTGCCACGATATCGACTTTATGCTGTCCGAGGCTGACAAGCAGGTTGGAAAATTCCATCGTTTTAAATGTGAATTTATAATGTGGCAGGCGCTTATCAAGCTCTTTGATCAGTTCGACATCATAACCGGTTAAATCGCCTTTTTCATCGATAAAGCAAATATTCGGAAATTGGGTTCCAGTTCCGACCGTGATCGTCTGTACCTTCTTTTGCCCGGCTCCCGTCGTTTGACTGCCTGCACCGCAAGCTGACAGAACTGTTATAAGCGAAAATAATATTGCCATGAATGCTGCTTTCGTTTTCATCTCATCGCCCCATTTATTTTTCAAAACTTGATTTTGAATAATCTGCCCCGAGCCATTTTCGGCTTAGTTTTTTTAGCGTTCCGTTTTTCTCCAGCTTTTTAATCGCTTGATCCGTGTCATCCGCCAAGGTTTGGCTGCCTTTATTAAACATAAAGTACACCTCGGTATCTAATAACACGTCACCGACTGTCTTTTGGCGGAAGGCGTGCGTTTTATTCTGAAAATCGACGGCAAACGGTGTAGCTATCGTTGCATCTGCGCGCCCGGTTTCAATTTGATTGGCGGTGTCATTGCTTCCCTGTCCCGCATATTTCAAATGAATCGGGCTGCCGTGCGTTTTGTTGTACTTTGTAATATAATCTGCCGCATTTGACGTGGCGCCAACTATGACTGTTTTTCCGTGTAAGTCTTTTAATGTATGAATCTTGTGATTATCCTCTTTCACCGTGATGTACATCGGCGAGTAGTTATATGGGACTTTATGATACAAAAAACGCTTTTCTCGTTCTTTATTTTTGGCCATATTGTGCGCAATCACATCAATTTTTTTATTTCCGAGACTCGTCAGCAAATTTGAGAAATCCATCGTTTTAAATTCAAATGTATATTGAGGCAACTCCTTATCGATGGCTTTCATCACTTCAATGTCATACCCGGTCAAATCGCCTTTTTCATTTAAAAACGCAATATTCGGAAAATCTGTTCCAGTGCCGATTATGACTGTTTGAGCCTGACGATCTGTTTTGTTATTTGTTTGCGAACATCCCCCGCCAAGTAATGCAAACACTGACAGCAGCAAAACCAATCCTTTACGCTTATTCATAGGCTGCCTCACATCATGCCCAGCTGGGCGCACCTAAAAGCGTTGGGTTAAATCGTTCCGGAATCAGAACCTTGTGCATCATCACACCTATGTCCCCGTCTTTTTCCTGCTCAAAATACACTTCATACCCTCTCCTTCTGTACATGTCAGCAAGCCAAGGATGCTTGCGCGCGGATGTGCCGAGTGTCAGCGCAGGAGCCTTCAGCATATCTCGAAGCACTTTTTCTTCAACATACGTAAGCAGCTTACTTCCGGCGCCTTGCCCTTTATATTCCGGCAGTGTCGCAAACCACCATACAAACGGATATTTTGAAGGAGGCGTCTCACTCTCCCACGGGAACCTGATTGTAATCGTTGAAATCAGCTTCCCATCCCGCTCCAGCACAATCGCTGAATGATGTTCAATATTTTCTGATACCATTTGGATATCAGCTCTCGTGGATGGCCAATCAATATCCAGCTGCCGAATGGGCTGAAATGCGCTGTTAACCAGTTTCAACAGCTCCGATGCATCTTCAACAGTTGCCAGTCGAAAAATATCCTCACTCATTTTTGTCACTCCTCTTCACAAAATATATAATTCCTATTTGTTTACTAAGCTTTTATTGTTTATACTATAAAGCATACTCTGATCTTTGACTAATCAAAAAAAGTAAACCTTCACTTCAGTAATTTTAATGATGAAAAACAGGAGGGAGCACATTGGAGTTACGCTCAATCAAAACGTTTCATACGATTGTAAAATTTGGAAGCTTCTATAAAGCTGCAGAAATACTCAACTACTCGCAGCCGACGATATCGATGCGTATGAAGCAATTGGAGCAGGATTTAGGCGTACTGCTGTTTGAAAGAGGAAAAAGCCTGCAGTTGACAAAAGCAGGGAAACTTTTTTATGAACGAACAGGAGATCTTTTGATACAATACGAGGCGCTTAAACACAACCTCTCCGACTTAAAAGAAGAAGAGGCAGGCATTATCAACATAGGGGTTTCAGAGCCAACCGCCAGTCTGATATTCCCCGAGATTTTAAAGAATTTCTTAAAGGATTACCCAAAGATAACAGTTAATATCAAGGTTGATGACGCCAATACCTGCAGTCAAAAGCTCTTAGACGGGACGATTGATTTTGCAGTCTGCGGCGAGCCGGAGCTGATTCTTGAAAATTACTACCATCCATTTTTTTATGACACATTAAATGTGATTGTATCTGATCAACATCCGCTCGCTGAGAAGAAGGCTGTCCATTTGTCTGATTTAGCAGAAGAGCGCTTCATATTTACGCCCGCCAATTGCCCCATTCGCTTACAAATTGAACAGCACTTACATAGAGAACTCGGGAATCGCTACAAAAAAATGGAGCTCACAAGCAGCATGTCACATGAATATTACGTTCGTGAAAACATCGGAATTTCAATCTTTACCAGCACCGCACATTCTAAACCGTTCAACGGCACTAAAGTTATTCCAATTCTGAACCTGGATATCAGCCCGCCCATAGGGCTGTTGACAAATCAAAAAGAAGTTCATTTTGACCGCGCCACGAAGGACTTGATCGCCCGGATAACCAAACGTTTTCAGCAGCGCAGCAAAGAATTGGAAGGAACCTCTGATAAGACCATTACAGGATAACTGAAAAAATAAAAACCACCTCCTGATTCATCAGGAGATGGTTTCACGGTTTAAAGCTCGATCGTCTCACCGACCGACATGACTTTGCCGACTCCGCCCGGCAGGCTGTCAGCGAATGCTTCTGGGTCTTGTTCGATGACCGGGAATGTATTGTAATGCACCGGCACGACCTGTTTTGCGCGCAGCCATTCAGCAGCAAGCTTGGCGTCTTCAGGCCCCATCGTAAAGTTATCGCCAATCGGAAGGAAAGCAAGGTCGATATGATTCAATTCGCCAATGAGTTTCATATCAGAGAAAAGAGCCGTATCGCCCGCGTGGAAAATCGTTTTATCTTCTACAGTCAGCAAAATACCGGCAGGCATGCCTGTGTAAGTGATCGTTTTGTTTTCTTCATCTGTGATGGCTGATCCATGAAAGGCCTGTGTGAGCTTCACTTTTCCAAAATCGAACTGGCGGGAGCCGCCAATATGCATTGGATGAACATTCAAGCCTTTCCAGCCTAAGTACACAGCGAGCTCGTTTGGGGCTATAACTAACGCGTTATTTTGCTTGGCGATTTGTTCAGTATCACCGACATGGTCATTGTGGCCGTGCGTTAGTAAGATGACATCCGCTTTTACATCCTCCGGCTTTATATCCGTTAATGAATTCCCTGTTAAAAACGGATCAAAAATAATATGATGGTCCTTCGTTTCCACTGTGATTACAGAATGTCCGTGATATGTCACTTTCATTTCTTTCACCTCGTCACATGATTTTGATTTTTTTATTTTCCCTTTTTAAAAAGCTGAAAAACTTATGTTGTTTGATTCTTGTTAATAACATTGAGGCCTCCGGTGGCTTCAATGACAGTCCCTGTTACAAGGTCTGAGTTCTCCTCACACAAGAAAGCGATAATCCGGGCGATATCCTCGCCTGTACCGGATCTTCCTATCGGCGTTTTTTCTTTGCCGATTCGCATTCTGGCTTCCTCTATCGATGCTTCTTTCATGTCGCCGACAATGTCTCCCGGGCAAACCATGTTGGCGGTTATGCCGAATTCGGCTTCTTCAATGGCAATTGTCTTCGTCAAAGAAGCCAAGCCCACTTTCGCAGCGCCAAATGCCGATCGGTGAAGCCAGCCGGGCGCGTGAGCCGCACCTTGGAATCCGTACGTAATGATGCGTCCAAATTGCTGTTTTCTCATAATAGGAATAACCGCTTTGAATAAATGAAAGACGGCGCTTAAATTTCCTTCCAGCATGCCATACCATTCATCATCAGTATAATCGGCTAACTTTTTACGTTCAAATATGTATGGTCCCGCGTTGTTAATCAAAAAGTCGATCCTTCCGAAGCGGTTTAAGGCAGCCTCTGCAATACGCAGCAGATCTTCTTTTTTGGTGACATCACCTTTTACAAATTGCAGCCGGTCAAGACAATCGGGACAGGCTTCCTTCAGGCGGCTGACTGCCTCCTCATCCTGTCTGTAATTGACTGTTACTGAATACCCCTTTGCAAGCAACGTTTCAGTCACTTTGCGGCCTAAACCCTTCGAACCGGCAGTAATTAAAGCATGTCGCACATGAATACCTCCCAAAGCAACGTCGCCGCTTTCAATAAAGTGTTTCTTCTTCTACTTTACTATAAAAGGCTTGCAATATCACTTTTTACACTTTGGCATACAAAAAAAGCTGCCTGTACAGACAGCTTATTCTGCAGGAGATGAAGACTCCTGATCAGGCATATCGACATAACCGCTTTGATATGCTTCTGAAATGAGCCTTGTTGTCTCCTGGCTTTCTTGTTCATCATAAATATAGCGTTCCGGTTCTTTTTTCATCATTCTGCCTCCCATCATTATAGAGGTAGGTTGGCTATAATGACGGGATTTTATGAAGGAAATTTTAACAAACTCCTGCTGCCACGCAAGCTTTCGCTTTTTCAAGCGCCTGTTCCACCTGTTTGAATCCGGTGCCCCCGGCGCTCATTCTTTTTTCAACTGCGTAGTAAGGGTCTAACACAGTGTAAATATCTTCTTCGAATAGTGTGCTCGCCTGCTGAAACTCGCCAAACGGCATATCGCTTAAATAGATCCCTCTTTCGATGCATGTGTACACAAGTTTCCCGACCACTTCATGCGCTTCTCTGAACGGCATTCCTTTTTTAGCTAAATAATCGGCCAGTTCCGTCGCGTTTGAAAAGTCTTGTTTTGTTGCTTGCTTCATGACGTCTTTGTTTACAGTCATTGTTTGGATCATGCCTGTGAAGATTTGCAGGCTGCCCTCCACCGTTTTCACCGTGTCAAACATGCCCTCTTTGTCTTCCTGCAGATCTTTGTTGTAAGCGAGCGGAAGTCCTTTCATGATCGTAAACAGACCCATCATATCGCCGTATACGCGCCCTGTTTTGCCGCGGATCAGCTCCGCCATATCAGGGTTTTTCTTTTGCGGCATCATGCTGCTTCCTGTTGCGTACGTATCGTCAAGCTCGATGAATTTAAACTCCTGCGAGCACCATAAAATGATTTCTTCAGAGAAACGGGATAGGTGCATCATCAGCATACTGCTGTTGCTTAAAAACTCCAAAATGAAGTCTCTGTCGCTGACGCCGTCCAAGCTGTTTTCATAAATGGAATCAAAGCCGAGCAGCTCTGCTGAATAATCACGGTCAATTGGGAAGGTTGTTCCCGCGAGCGCCCCGCAGCCGAGCGGAGATTTGTTAATCCGCTTCATTGAATCCTGAAAACGCTCCTTGTCGCGCTCAAGCATCCAGAAATACGCAAGCAGATGGTGAGCGAATGAAATCGGCTGGGCGCGCTGCAAATGTGTGTAGCCCGGCAGAATCGTTTCAACGTTCGCTTCCGCCTTTTCAATCAGCGTACTTTGGAATGCCTCAATCAGCTCGATGATGTGGCCGACATGATTCTTCAAGTATAAATGCATGTCAGTCGCCACCTGGTCATTCCGGCTTCTGCCGGTATGCAGCTTGCCGCCAAGAGGACCGATTTCGTCAATGAGCATTTTCTCAATGTTCAAATGAATATCCTCATAATCGACTGAGAATTCCAATGCTCCCTCCTTTGCTTTTTGCAAAAGGGTATTCAGGCCCTCTCGGATTTTCAGCTCTTCTTCTGCTGTCAGAATACCGCATTTTTTCAGCATGGCAGCATGCGCGAGAGACCCTGTAATGTCTTCAGCAACTAAATTTTGGTCAAATGATATGGACGCGCCGAACTCGTCGACCCATTTTTCCGGTGTTTTTTGAAATCGGCCTCCCCAAAGCTTCTTCATGCTTTAATCTGCTCCTTCTTTTTCACGATGCTGTTCACTTTTGTCGGAAGTCCCCAAAGCTCGATAAATCCGATTGCTGCATGGTGATCAAATGCATCGTCTTTTGTATATGTTGCAAGTTTTTCATCATATAGAGAGTATTCTGATTTACGTCCTTCTACAATTGCATGGCCTTTAAACAGCTTCACGCGGACAATGCCTGTGACATGCTTTTGCGTTTCTTTTAAGAAAGCGTGCAGCGCATCTTTTAACGGCGAGAACCATAAGCCGTTGTAAATGATCTCTGACATTTTTTGCTCGATGATCGGTTTAAAGTGGGCTACCTCTTTCACCAGTGTCAAATCTTCTAATTCTTTATGCGCTTTGATCAGTGTCATCGCACCAGGGCATTCGTATACTTCCCGGGATTTAATGCCGACGAGGCGGTTTTCCACGTGGTCGATACGTCCGACACCGTGCGCGCCCGCCATTTCATTCAGCTTCAAGATCAGCTCAGAAAGCGAGTAGGAAACACCGTCAATGGAGACAGGCACGCCTTGTTCAAATGCAATTTCAATCACTTCCGGCGTGTCCGGCGTTTTTTCCAGCGGAGCTGTTAAATCGTATGCACCTTCTGGCGGCGCCGCCCATGGATCTTCTAAAATGCCGCACTCATTGGCGCGTCCCCAGAGGTTTTGGTCGATAGAATACGGGCTGTCAAGATTGATCGGAATCGGAATGCCGCGGCTAGCCGCATATTCAATTTCTTCTTCACGTGACCACTGCCATTCGCGAACCGGCGCGATGACTTCAAGGTCAGGGTTTAATGATTTAATGGAGACTTCGAAACGAACCTGGTCATTTCCTTTCCCTGTGCATCCGTGGGCAATCGCCTGTGCATCTTCTTTTTCCGCAATTTCAACCAGTTTTTTCGCGATCAGCGGTCGAGATAATGCCGAAACAAGCGGGTATTTTCCTTCATACATTGTGTGGGCCTGCAAAGAGATAAGCGCGTAATCCTGTGCAAATTCTTCTTTTGCATCGATCACGTAGGAGTTTGTCGCGCCGACTTCAAGCGCTTTCTGCTGAACAAATGCCAAATCTTTGCCCTCACCGACATCCAGGCAGCAGGCGATAACATTATATCCTTGCTCCTGAAGCCATTTTATTGCGACGGAAGTATCAAGACCTCCTGAGTATGCTAATACGACTTTTTTCTGTTCTGACATGATAAAAATCCCCTCTCAACCGTGTTTCTATTTTGTATAAAAATAAATTATATTTAATAAAAATACATTTTGTATGTATACACTTTAACAAGTACGTTTCGTTTTTTCAAGCCTTTTATAAAAAAACTTCACCTAAATTTCAGGTGAAGTTTCATAGTATTTATTCATTTACTTGTCTTTTCTGATTTCTCTGACCACATGTGCAAGTTCGGGAATAATCAGCTTATTCATTGCCAGCTTTACTGCGCCGCTTGAGCCTGGCGTTGAGAAAACAGCGGTATGCTGAATGACGCCGGCAGTTGCTCTCGACATGATTGCGGCAGAGCCGATATCCTCTGTATAACTCAGCATCCTAAATATTTCTCCAAAGCCCGGCAGTTCTTTCGAAAACAGCGGCGTTATGGCTTCAATTGTGACATCCCGATCTGCTATGCCTGTCCCTCCGTTTAAGAGTACCGCGTCTGTCTGTTCATCCATGCAGCCCGCAAGCACTGACCGCTGCAAAGCATCCTTTTCGTCTTTTACAATTTCATATGCAGCAATATGATGACCAGCTTCTTCTAAAAATGAGATCATCAGCTTGCCGCTTTTATCGGTTTCCTCTGTCCTCGTGTCACTGACAGTAATCACTTTGCACCGAACGATATCGGGAGCTTCTTGTTTATGCTCTTGAACGCTCATTGGCCCACCTCTTTTATGTTTTCTGTCTGTCACTATCATGCATCAACAAAAAAGCACATTCAAGAGAATGTGCTTTCATGCGATTTATTTTGCTAAACGAACAACGTCGCGCGCAATCATGACTTCTTCATCAGTCGGAATGATCATGACTTTTACTGGAGAATGCGGATAGCTGATGAAAGCTTCCTCGCCGCGCACGTTATTAAGCGCAGGATCCCAGTATACGCCCATGAATTCTAAACCGCGAAGAACGCGTTCTCTGACTTCCACACTGTTTTCACCGATACCGGCAGTAAAGATGATCGCATCGACACCGCTCATTCTTGCAGCGTAAGAACCGATGTATTTGTGGATTCTGCTTGCGAATACTTCAAGAGCCGTTTCCGCGCGCTCATTTCCTTCTTTCGTTGCTTCAACGATGTCACGAAGATCGCTTGAGAAACCGGAAATGCCGAGCAGTCCGCTTTTTTTGTTTAATGTATTCAGTACTTCGTCAGCCGTTTGGCCTGTTTTCTCCATGATGTATGGGATCAGGGCAGGGTCGATGTTTCCAGAGCGTGTGCCCATTGCTACACCGGCAAGCGGCGTAAAGCCCATGGATGTGTCAATAGATTTTCCGCCTTCAACAGCGGCAATACTTGCTCCGTTTCCAAGGTGGCAGGAAATCAGGCGCAAGTCTTTTAACGGACGGCCGAGAAGCTCTGCCGCACGCTCAGTTACATATTTATGTGAAGTGCCGTGGAAGCCGTATTTACGTATGCCGAATTTTTCATAGTATTCATACGGCAAGCTGTAAAGGTAAGACTGCTCAGGCATTGTTTGGTGGAATGCTGTATCAAATACAGCTACCGCAGGAACATTTGGAAGCACTTCTTTGAACGCTTTAATTCCAACGATATTTGCCGGATTGTGAAGCGGTGCCAATTCAGAAATATCTTCGATTTCCTTAATGGTTTCATCCGTTAATAAAACAGAATCGCTGAATTTTTCTCCGCCGTGAACGACACGATGGCCAATTCCGTCAATTTCATTCAAGTCTTTAATAATGCCGAATTCCGTTAACTTATTCAGCAGCATTTTAACAGCTACCGCATGATCCGGAATATCAGTTACTTCTGTATTTTTTTCGCCGTTCACAGAAATTGTGAATACACTGTCGGCGATACCGATTCGTTCAACTAACCCCTTCGTTAAAACGGTTTCTGAAGGCATTTCGAAAAGCTGAAATTTCAAAGACGAGCTTCCTGCGTTAATTGCAATAATTTTGGACATGATTGACGCTCCTTTATACTCTGTATCAACAACTTCGTTTTTCGTACTTTTTTCTCGGTGAATATCAACATCTTCTCCGAAAAATATCTGACTTTTCCATTTAAACATTGTCATGTCGGCTTTTCAAGTCAACTTGCGTATTGATAACGCTTACAATAAGAAGTCGTTATTTTCAGACACATTCCCTATAGGTTTTGTATTGATGAACGCTTACAATTTGCGGTTTTTCCCTCTGTATTTTGTGTTTCAAAGCTGGATTCAATTCGTCAAGTCCGGTCTTCAAAAGCATAAATAAAAGCAGCTTAGGCATCGACCTCATACGGCTGCCTAAGCTGCTTTTAAAACACTTACTTTTCTTTTTTAAACCATTCATCAAATTGAGCCATCATATCAAGCATCGCCTTTTGATTGGAGAAAGACGGAAGATTCGCAAGCAGAATTTGCCCCGGCGCTTTCGTATTCTCTCCTTGTTTCTGAAGCACAAGGATGCTTTTGGCATGAGCTTCGTCTTTAAAAATAGATTTTGGCAGCTGCAACAGTGCGTTGATATGAACCTTATCTTTGAAAAACTGTTTCAGCTTGCCGCTTTGGGAGCTCTCAAACAAATGATTCGGAATCATAAAAAATAAGTAGCCGCCCGATTTGGTATGCTTGACGCTCTGTTCAATAAACAGATGATGAGCGAAGGAATGGCCTTCGTCAGCTTTGAGCTCAAACGCTTCTGCTCCTTCGTCATTCGGATAATAGCCGACTGGCAGATCACAAATGACCGTGTCAACTGGATCGATAAACAACGGCTCAAGGCTGTCCTGGTGGAAAAGCTCAAGCTCTTTTTTCAGAAGGTTCGCTTGGGCATAGGCGATCTTCAAGAGCACATCATCAATTTCAATGCCAAAGCTGTTTGCCGTTTTTTCAGACAGCTGGTTCAGCACGGTAAACAGAAGGTTCCCAGTTCCCAGGGCTGGATCAAGAATGGTCAGTTCCTTTTTGTCCGCCATAAATTTATTCACCAAATAGCTGATGAAAAGCCCGATCGTATCCGGCGTCATTTGTCTGTTTGGATGGGAGATATCTTTCATTCCTTTAAGGACGGCAAGCTGAAAAGCCTTGCGTACCCACTCATGCTCATACGTGCCGAATTCCGCTTTTTCAAGCAGAGCCTGAAGTTGTTTGGTTTTCTGATCAGCAGGCAGTTTCAGCTGATCCGTTTTTTCAAGAAAATACATTTCTCCTGCTTCGGCCAGCGCCTCTATATATGAAATCTGCAATTCATTCTTTATCATAATCGCGGCTTCGTTTAACAGCTCATACACCGCACCTACATGGTCTTTTTGCATATTGTGTTCCTCCTTGCCATGAAAAAAGCTCCGGCGGCAGCCTGGAGCTTTTTTCCCTGCTTACTTCACTAATGCCTTAGCAGCCTCAATTGGCTTTTCATAGTTCGGGTGGTTTGTTGCTTCGCTTACATATTCAGCGTAAACGACTTTTCCGTTCTCATCAAGGACAAATACGGAACGAGCAAGCAGACGAAGTTCTTTAATATACACACCGAACGCTTCGCCAAATGACATATCTCTGTGGTCAGACAGTGTTTCCACTTTGTCAATTCCGTTAGCGCCGCACCAGCGCGCTTGCGCGAATGGAAGGTCTGCACTGATTGTGTAGACGTTGACATCTCCAAGCTTTGCAGCTTCTTCGTTAAAACGGCGTGTTTGTGCATCACAAACACCTGTATCAATTGAAGGGATAACAGAAATAATCGTTACCTTTCCTTTCATGTCAGCTAACGATTTTTCTTCAAGGCTGTTAGTCAGCACTGTGAAATCAGGAGCTTGATCTCCTACCTTCACTTCTTGTCCGACAAGTGTAACCGGACCGCCTTTGAATGTAATTTCAGCCATTATAATTCCTCCCTTTTGTATGTATGTCTCTATCATAGTAAAGTTTCCTGCAAACTGCAAAGTTTATGCCAAAAAAAAGTTAACTGCGGCCAGCGCAGTTAACTTTTTTTTAATAATTCATATTGTTCATTTGGTTTTGATTTTGGCCCTGGCCTTGGTTCTTGTTATTTTTCTTGAACATTTGCTGGATGCGTTCGAGTGTTTGAGGGGCTGCGTCTAAAATTTTCTCTATTAAATGGGTATTTTCATCTAAATGAAGCATTCTGATGCCTGTCGATCCGACAATTAAAAACGCGATCGGCGTAATGGACACACCGCCCCCGCTTCCGCCTCCGAAAGGAAGTTTCTGTTCTCTTGTCTCATCGTCTTCCGATTTCTTTTCGGCCGGCTTTCCGCCAAACTCGCTTCCGCCTGCGGCGAATCCGAATCCAACTTTAGAAACAGTTAAAATCACACTTCCATCAGGCGTTTCTACTGGATCTCCGATGATGGTGTTAACATCAATCATTTCCTTCAAGTTTTCCATTGCGGTTTTCATTAAACCTTGGATGGGATGGTCTGCCATATACGCTTCCTCCTTAAACTGATGAATCATTCTTTGAAGTCATTCTAGCCGACGGATTCTTCTTTAATACGGATAGCTCCCGTCCGTATTTGACGAATTTGAAAGCTGCAAGCATAGCATGTCCAAAGCGAAAAAAGAATATACACTGAAAATGGGTCTTGGAAACAGGGACTTGAAACGACGGGATCACCTCATAGACAGGTTTATTCACAAAGTCCAGGTGGTCGTAGAGCATTGCTGCGATACCGCCCTTCACACCCCATACAGCACCTGTTAACACACCTGTCACTGCCGCGTCCTGAATTCCGATTACTGTAACCCATTCTAGTTTTGTGATATGTAAATGCGCGAGAAAAGACGCGCTGATTTTTCGTAGTCTGGTAACCTGATGCAAAAGCATTTCGATTTTATTAATGCTTTGCTGCACATCATTTTGTGTAATTTTTTTCTTTCCGCTGCTTTTTTTCATTTTAGATTCAGTTTTTTGTTTGATATCCACTGTTCCGTCTTCTTTGTTCACCTTAATCGCCGGGATTGTTTTTTTGATCCTTATAAGGCCAAACAGCGCCGTAATCTTCAAGGTCAATTTGTCATTATCAGCGGCATGAAGATACTCCAGCGCGACATGGATTTTCATTCTGAGAAGCAGTACGATCCCTATGAGAATAAGAATGGCTATCAGTACATACACCATATTCTTCACTTCCTCTAGGAGCATTATCGCCAATTCCTAAAAAAATAAACCCGGACGGAGGTCCGGGTTATCGGTTATTTGCGGTATAATTTTTCATGCACCACGGTGGTATCCGCGATGTAATCATGAATCCCTTGTTTTGTAGGTGAAAAAGCAACAACGATATATAAAATCCAAATCTTATCAATATACCGTCCCACCACTTCACGAAAAATCACTGTACTCCATGTCAGCTTGCTATCTTGCTTCACAGAAACCACTTTGAGGCCGAACACCATTTTACCAAGCGTCTGCCTGAAGTATTTAGTCATTAGTGCGAAGTAGGCAAGATACACAATAAGCGTTGTCACACTGTAGGCCGAGAAGGTAAACATGCCGGATGTTTTCGGCAGATCCAATACGGTAAAGAGGGGAGAAACGAGCAAATGGTTTAATCCCCATATCACGAGCCAATCAAGCAGGAAAGCCCAGAAACGAACCCAAAAGCCAGCATAGGCATGTGTCAGCTGCTCCGCTTCTTGCAGGCCTTTGATGTCATTGCGCTCTAACTCTTCATATGTCGCGTCCATTATTGTTCCCTCCTACTTCGCATAGAGATACATCATTCTCGGCGAACCGGATTGCGATAGAATTTCTCTCATATTCAAAAAATCAATTTCACTTTTAAACATTTTGTTCGCGCCCATGGAAAACAGTGAGCCTAATCCGAAGCTTTCCTCATAAGAAATGACAGAGGCGTTTTTCAAATCCTTGTGATCCTTTTTCATGGCCGTAATGGTATCGTCATAAAAACCAAGCTCATCAACGAGGTTCAGTTTTTTCGCCTGCCGTCCGTCATACACGCGGCCGTCCGCAATTTTCTTTACCTCTGCTTTCGGCATGCTGCGCCCTTTTGAAATGACATCAACAAAGCCTTCATACGAATTATCAACCATCGATTGCATGATGTTTTTTTCTTCTTTCGTCATCTCACGGGAAGGAGACATAATGTCCTTATGGGCCCCGCTCTTAATCGTTTCAAAAGAAATGCCAAGCTTATCGGCAAGCTTTGAATAATTGACGCTTTCCATAATGACGCCGAGTGACCCGGTCAGGGTTTCCGGTGTCGCAAAAATCTTATCAGCCGCTGTTGAGATGTAATAGCCTCCTGATGCTGCCATCGAACCCATTGACACGTAAATCGGTTTTTTCGTTTCTTTCTTGATTTCATCCAGTTTCTTATGTATTTCAGCACTTTCATACACTCCGCCACCCGGAGAATTCACCTTCAGAACGATACCTTTGACCGTCTTGTCATCTTTTGCGCGCTCAAGGTTTTTTAAGAACGTTCTGTGGTTATATCCGTCTGCACCAAGCAGACTGCTTGAGTCCCCATTATCCTGAATGGTGCCGCTGACCTCTAATACGGCAATTTTACTTGAGAGACTGCCGTTTTCCAGCGTCTTTTCCTGCGATTCATCCGTCAGTGATGTGAGATCCGTTTGAGCGCCTTTGACGCTTTCAAAGAAACTCATAGAGATGCTGACGATAATAGACACGCCGAAAATCCCCAGAGCAATCACTAATGCAATCCATCTTTTTGCATTCATTTTTTCTCCTCCTTTTTCCTAAACTCTCTCATTATACGATTCAATATGAAAAATGTTTCACTTCATGAGAAAGCTCCGGCTTAACGGGCTGCCGGCAAACGTGGTACACTTATGGCCAAAGGTATTTTATCACAAATACTGGATGGCAGAAAAACTTAAATATGACAGCAAAGGGGAAATGGGATATGACCGATCAACGCCGTAATGTTTATTTTTTTCACAAACAGGATCAGGAAACGAACGAACAAGCCCGCTCGTTAACACAATTGGCGGAAGAGCATGGATTTACCGTTGTGAACCAGCAATCAGACGCCAATATTATCGCTAGCATTGGCGGGGACGGCACATTTTTGCAGGCAGTCAGAAAGACGAATTTTCGTGACGACTGCTTGTACGTCGGCATTACCAAAAAGGGGAAAGCTCATTTATATTGCGACTTTCATAGTGATGAGCGAGAAAAAATGGTCGATGCAATGACGTTTGAACAAATTGAAGTGAGAAAATACCCGCTGATTGAAGTGACAGTGGATCAAGCCAGTCCTTTTCACTGCTTAAACGAGGTATCCATCCGCTCAAGCATCATTAAAACCTTTGTGATGGACGTGCTGATTGACGATCTGCACTTTGAAACGTTTAGAGGTGACGGAATGATTATCTCAACGCCTACAGGGAGCACCGCCTATAACAAGTCTGTTGCAGGAGCGGTTGTTGATCCATTGCTTCCATGCATGCAGGTATCTGAGCTTGCATCCCTTAACAATAACACCTACCGGACACTCGGCTCGCCATTTGTCCTCAGCTCTGACCGAAAGCTGACCCTTCGTGTGGTGCAGGACGGAAATGAGCACCCGATTATCGGTTTGGACAATGAAGCACTCAGCACGAGAAATGTGAAAACGATCGAAATCAAACTGTCTAATAAGAAAATCAAAACAGTCAAACTAAAGGACAATTCATTTTGGGAAAAAGTGAAGCGTACTTTTTTATAGAAAATAAAAGGACAGGCTAATGCCTGTCCTTTTATGATTTCTCATATACAATCTGGCCGTTAATCACGGTTTTTTTAATATCTAAAAGATGAAGCTGTGCGGGGTCAATGGCAAACGGATCACCACTGAGAACTGTAAAATCCGCATCATAGCCTTCCGCAATTTTTCCGCGTGACTTCTCTTTATAAATGATACCGGCGCTACCTTCTGTATAAAGCTTTATCGCTTCATATACAGGTAAACATTCACTTTCATTATAGCTTGGCCCGTTTTGCTCATGACTGCTTTTCCGGAGGACCGCGGACTGGATCCCTAGAAGCGGATCAACAGGCTCAATCGGGGCGTCTGAACCGCCCGCGCATAAAATGCCTTTAGATATGAGGGTTTTCCAGGCAAATGCAGTCTTCATCCGGTCTTTTCCGAGACGGTCAATGACCCACGGAAAGTCGCTTGCAACGAAATGCGGCTGAAGATCAAGTGCGATCGGCATGCGTGCTGCTCTCTCGATTAATTCGTTATCAAGCACTTGGGCATGAATAAGCCGATCATGCCGGCCGTTTTTGGGCGGATGCTTTTCAATTGCGTTCAGCACTTTTTCAAAAGCAAGATCTCCGATTGCATGAACAGCAACCTCCATCCCTTTTTCTCTCGCTTTGCGAATGAGCCGGCCAAGGGTTTCGTCATCGTGAACCTGAACACCATTTGTTGATGGATCATCCTGATATGGTTCTTTCAATAAAGCCGTTCTCCCGCCAAGCGCCCCGTCCGCAAAGATTTTCATCGCACCGAACTCCACATAAGGGCCGGACGGCTTCTCCAGCTGCTCCCATCGATCGACCGCTTCATGATGAACGAGCAAATGGCAGCGAAACGGATACTTTCCGCCAGCGGCAGCTTTCTCATAAGCTTTCAACGGCACCGAAACATCACCATAATAGGACAAGTCTTCCGAATGACCGCCCGTCAGGCCTTTTGTCCAGCAATCCTTTATTGCAGCCGTTAATGCCTCATCAACATAGTGCTGGGAGACTGGCGGGACAGCCTTCAGAATCAAATCCTGCGCCTTATCAAACAGGAGTCCGGACGGCTCTCCATTTGCATCTTTTACGATGACTCCGCCGTCAGGGTCAGGAGTATTTCTTGAAATTCCCGCTGCTTGAAGAGCCGCAGAATTGACAGCTATTGCATGCCGGCATATACGCTTGAGCAAGACGGGCCTGTCAGGAAACAGGCGATCAAGATCATGCTTAGTCAAGTAGTCAGGTGTCTCAAACTGATTTTCATTCCAGCCCTCTCCAATGAGCCAATCGTTTTTAGGAAGCTGCCGCTCTCTTTCCTTCGCAGCCTGTAAAATTGCATCTTTCGACGTCAGTGCGGACAGATCGAGCTGAAGCTGTTTCTCACCGTGGCCGATCAAATGTAGGTGGCTGTCAACAAAACCGGGGAACATCACTGCACCGTTCAGGCTGATTTCTTCTGTTTCCGGTGACCCGTACTTTTCCTTCAAACGTTCATAGCTGCCGGTGCCTTTTATAACACCATCCTCAACATAAACTGCCTCAGTCCGATCGCCTTCTTCGAGCATCGTATAAATGAAACCGCCGTGCCATATCGCCTTCATTCACGTTCACTCTCTTTCTTTACGCCTTTTTATTGGCTTTGAGCTGTTCTTCACGTTTTCTTAATTCCACTCGTCTGATTTTTGCAGAAGCCGTTTTAGGCAGGCTTTCCACAAATTCAATTTCTCTAGGATATTTGTATGGAGCGGTAATCGTCTTCACATGGTTTTGCAGCATTTTGACAAGCTCATCACTGCGTTTTTCATGATTTTGCAGGACAACATATGCCTTTACAATGGAGCCTCTGATTTCATCAGGGCTCGCGACAACAGCACATTCTTTTACTTCTGGGTGCTTAACAAGCGCGTCTTCCACCTCGAAAGGCCCGATCGTATAGCCGGAGCTGATAATAATATCGTCATTTCGGCTTTCAAACCAGAAGTAACCTTCCTCATCTTTTCTTGCTCTGTCTCCCGTTAGGAAATAATCGCCGCGAATTTGTGTTTTCATTCTTTCCGGATCTTTAAAATACTCTTTAAAGAGCGCAGGCGTACTGAGGTGAACAGCGATATCGCCAACCTCACCAGGTTTGCAGATTTCACCGTCTTCATTTATGATCTCCACCTGATTTCCCGGTGTCGGTTTTCCCATGCTTCCCGGTTTAATAGGCGTATCTTTCAAAACACCAATCAAAAGCGTGCTTTCTGTTTGGCCATATCCGTCCCGTACCTTAATGCCAAAGTGCTTTTGGAAAACATCAATGACTTCACGATTGAGCGGCTCACCTGCGGAAACAGCGCTGTGCAGGGCAGAAAGATCAAAACGGTCCAAGCCTTCAACCTTCGCCATTAAGCGGTATTCTGTCGGCGTGCAGCAGAAAACATTGATTTTGTAGCGATTTAAAAGCTCTAGATATTTTTCTGCTTTGAATCTGCCGTGGTACACAAAACCGGTTGCTCCGCTGCCAAGCACCGCTAAAAACGGACTCCATACCCACTTTTGCCAGCCAGGGGCAGCAGTTGCCCAGACGATATCCTTTTCAGAAATATCAAGCCAAGCGCCGGCAGAAGTTTTTAAATGAGCAAATGCCCATCCATGTGTATGTACAACACCTTTCGGCTGACCTGTTGTCCCGGATGTATAAGATAAGAAAGCCATATCATCTCTTGTTGTGTCAGCTGTTTTAAATTGGCTTCCGTCCGCTTCAATTGATAAGAGGTTTTTCCAGCCGGCATCATTTTCACCAATAGACAGTGTAATCAGTTTGTCAGTCGTACTGACATCCCGGAAAGCGCCAATAAATTCTGAGTAGACGATAGCGCCTTTTACCTCTGCATGTTCAATCCGGTATTCAAGATCTTTCGCGCGAAGCATTTCGGAGCACGGAATGACAACCATTCCTGATTTCAGGATAGCCAAATAAACAGCATAGGCTTCAAGCACCCGCGGTACCATTACAATCAGCTTGTCTCCCTTTTTAAATCCAAGATCAGCTAAGGCCGCTCCGATTTTATTTGTTTCTTCCATCAGCTTTTCATACGACCAAGATTCTTGCTTGCCCGACTCGTCCTCCCAAAGAAGAGCGGTTTTTTGTCCAGCAGCACTGAACTTTTCCATTTCATTCACTAAATTATATTGCACAGGGGCAATTAAATCTTCACGTTTTAACACGAACAACTCCTCACTTTCTCCACCCATTATACATAAATACAGGCTCTTTCCGTAAGGATATGCCTAAAAGCAACCTCTGTAAACATAGATTTTATAGGCCGCTGGTCCTTTTTTATATGTAAAAAATGAAAAAGAGTGGGGATACCCCCACTCCTAAGCCATTATGTGAAATTGTAAATTAGAATTGTCCTCCGCCCATGTTTTGTTGAGCAAAAGATACAAGACGTTTTGTGATCTCTCCTCCAACAGAACCGTTAGCGCGAGAAGTTGTGTCTGCTCCAAGGTTTACACCGAATTCAGAAGCGATTTCTAATTTCATTTGGTCGATCGCTTGAGCAGCTCCTGGTACTAAAAGGTTGTTGCTGTTACCTGAGTTATTGTTAGCCATGTGTCTCACCTCCTTGTGAGTATAGAATGTGTCAAAACACATGGCTTCATTCAGAAAAACTTTGGTAATTGTATACAGGAGCTGAAAATTGATTTAAAAGAGTTCAGCGAATTTATCGTTAGCTTCTTGTTCGCTATACAGGGTCATTGTCTCAATGTTATCTACCGCTTCTTGAATATACGGCTCGAAATCAACAAAGCTTTCAAAGTGTTCAATTTTCTCTTTTTTAGGGCGTGTTTTCGGGCTTGGCGGTGTAAAGATCGTGCAACAGTCTTCAAACGGCTGAATGCTTGTCTCATATGTGCCAATTTCCCGTGATTTTTCGATGATTTCTGTTTTGTCCATGGCGATTAGCGGACGCAAAATCGGTGTTGACGTCACCGCATTAATTGCATACATGCTTTCAAGCGTTTGGCTCGCTACCTGACCGAGGCTTTCTCCCGTAATAATGGCAAGCCCGTTTCTCTTTTCTCTGATTCTGTCGGCTATCTGAAGCATGAGGCGGCGGGTTGCCGTCATTGTGTAATTTTCAGGAATTTGTTTTTGGATGAGCTCTTGCGTTTTTGTAAATGGAACAATATGAAGTGTCATGCTTCCCCCAAAACGGGACAGACATTTCGCCAGATCCATTACCTTTTGCTTTGCGCGCTCGCTTGTGTATGGCGGGCTGAAGAAATGAACAGCTTCTACCGACAATCCCCGTTTCATCGCATAAAAACCGGCCACAGGGCTGTCAAAACCGCCAGAAAGCATCAGCATCGCTTTTCCTGCTGAACCAACTGGCAGCCCGCCTGCACCTTTTTCATCACGAATTGTCAAAAATGTTGCTTCTTCCCTGATTTCGATTCTGAGCGGGATGTCTGGGTTGCGAACATCGACCGTCAATCCTTCTGTATTTCGCAAAATATGGCCGCCGATTTCAGCGTTCATCTGGTTTGTATCTAATTCAAATTGCTTATACGCTCTCTTTGTCGCGACTTTAAACGTATCACCTGGTTTATACTGATCTTTGATAGCCTTTAGTGCGGTTGCCTTAATATCATCAAGGCGGCTGTCACATTTAATTGCCAGGCTGAAGCTTTGAATCCCAAACACTTGCTTTAAATGAGGAAAAAGAGCCTCAGGATCCTCTCCATTTAATGTAATCGTCATACGATCCCTGTTGGAAAAGTATTTTAAATTCGGATAGTCTTTCAAAACGAGTCTGATGTTTTGTTTTAAGCGCTCAATAAAGCTTTTTCTGTTTTTGCCTTTGGTCGAAATTTCCCCAAAACGAATTAATATATGATCGTAATTCATGTTCTACCTCATCATTTTCCTTAATTTTTTGATGCCAGGACGAAGCGCATTCATAAACGGTTCTGCCACATCGCTTGTCTGGCTGTAATTTAAACTGATTCTGATGCTGCTTCCGGCAATCTGCTCTCCTTTGCCCATCTCTAAGAGAACCTTGCTGGGCTTATGTTCTTTTGCCGAGCAAGCCGACGTTGTGGAGACGAAAATATCCTGTTCCTCAAGCATGTGTAAAAGCACTTCCGCTTTAATCCCCGGTACAGAGAAATTAATAATGTGCGGCGCGCTATTCATTTGAGGCGTGTTGATAACGACGCCCTCAATTTCACTCAGCCTTTTCATAAACAATTCCTTTGCGGCAGTCATCGTGTCAAGCCGTGTGTCAAAATCAGCAGAGGCAAGATTAATGGCCTTGGCAAGCGAAACCGCTCCAGCAGTATGTTCTGTTCCGGCCCGTATGCCTTTTTGCTGAGAGCCTCCCGTTATGAGCGGAATAAGGCGTGTTCCTTCTTTTACAATAAGTGCGCCTGTCCCCTTTAGGCCGTGAAATTTATGCCCCGAAATTGAACATAGATCAATGCCGGCCTTTTCAATTGCCAAGGGCACTTTATAGATGCCCTGCACATAATCGACGTGAAACAAAATGTTCGAGTGCTCTTTCAGCACATCTCCTGCCGCTTCAATCGGCTGCACGGAACCGACTTCATTGTTCACATGCATCATGCTGACAAGCACGGTATCGGGACGGATGGCTGCTTTTAGTTCTTCAATAGAAACAAATCCGTCTTCATTCACAGAAAGATAAGTGATATCAAACCCGAACAACTCTTTCAGCTGTTCTAACGATTCCGTAACAGATGGATGTTCAATAGAAGTGGCAATGATATGTTTGCCTGTTTTTATCTTTGACAAAGCCGCTCCTTTTAAAGCCGCATTATTGGCTTCTGTGGCGCCTGACGTAAATACAATATCATATTTTTTTAGGCCTAAGGACCTTTTGATTTGATTTTTGGCTGCTTGAAGCAGCTGTTCCGTTTCGGCTCCATATCGGTGCAAAGATGAAGGATTGCCAAAGTATCGGCTGCTTGTCTGTTCATACACGTTCAAGACTTCATCGTAAGGCTTCGTCGTTGAACTATTATCTAAATATATCATCTTTTTTACTCCTTTATGAAAGCGGTACAAGGTATGATATTTATGTTACCATAACAAAATTTAATAGAAAATTACGAAAAACTAGTATTGACTTCTAATTTTTTTACCATATAATAAGATTTGTTCGTTTCGTCATATTATCTGACAATTAATTGACAGAATATTTTAACATAATTATTAGGAGGATTTTTTTCATGAAACACTCACTGCCTGTCAAAGATACCATTATTATTGGTTTCATGCTATTTGCGTTATTCTTTGGAGCAGGAAATATGATTTATCCGCCGGAACTTGGACAAGCAGCCGGACACAACGTCTGGAAGGCCATCGGCGGATTTTTACTGACAGGGGTAGGCCTGCCGCTTCTCGGCATTATCGCCATCGCATTAACTGGTAAGGACGCTAAAGGCCTTGCTGACAAAGCGCACCCTGTTTTCGGCACAATCTTTACTGTCGTGCTTTATTTATCAATCGGACCATTATTCGCCATCCCGAGAACAGGAACTGTTTCATATGAAATTGGCGCTGTTCCGTTTTTGACTGGCGTACCAGAAAGACTTTCTTTATTAATATTTACACTTATCTTTTTCGGCGTTACGTACTATTTAGCGTTAAACCCATCCAAGGTTGTCGATCGAGTCGGAAAAATTCTGACTCCCATCAAATTCACAATTATTTTAATCATTGTTCTCAAAGCCATCTTCACGCCGATGGGCGGATTGGGCGCCGTGACAGAAGCATATAAAGGAACACCGGTTTTTAAAGGATTTTTAGAAGGCTATAAAACAATGGACGCACTTGCTTCAATTGTATTTGGCGTTGTCGTTGTAAATGCTGTAAAAAGCAAAGGCGTTACACAGTCTAAAGCTCTTGCTGCAGCCTGCATTAAAGCAGGTGTGATTGCCGCTTTAGGGCTGACTTTCATTTATGTATCCCTTGCTTATTTAGGAGCAACAAGCACAAATGCCATCGGTCCTGTTGGTGAAGGAGCTAAAATTTTATCTGCGTCTTCCCATTATTTATTCGGTTCATTAGGCAACATCGTACTCGGAGCAGCGATTACAGTCGCATGTTTAACAACAAGCATCGGCCTTGTCACATCTTGCGGCCAATATTTTTCAAAACTTATTCCGGCATTATCATATAAAATTGTCGTTACGATTGTCACGTTATTCAGCTTGATCATTGCGAATTTCGGACTCGCGCAAATTATCGCGTTTTCTGTTCCTATTTTATCAGCTATCTATCCACTTGCCATTGTCATTATCGTTCTTTCCTTCATCGATAAGATCTTTAAAGAAAGACGCGAAGTGTACATCGCTTGCTTGATCGGTACAGGACTTTTCAGTATTTTAGACGGTATCAAAGCAGCCGGTTTTTCACTTGGATCTTTAGATGTGTTTCTAAATGCGAATCTTCCTCTTTACAGCCTCGGCATCGGCTGGGTGCTTCCAGGAATCGTCGGAGCGGTTATCGGCTATGTGCTTACCTTATTCATCGGACCATCCAAACAGCTTAATGAAATAAGTTAATGTCACAGAACGCCTGCGTTATTGCGCAGGCGTTTTGCAATGAAAAAAAGAGCCTGCTCATTACACTGCGGGCTCTTTTTCATAGTCGTGATTATCTAAGCGGATATGTCTGCTTTGATTTTTTCAACTGCACCTGGCGCAGCCTTTTCTACAGCGGCAGCTGCAATTTCATAAGAGTCGTCATAATCAAAAGCATAAAAACGTCTTTCCGCTTCTTTCAGCTGTTCAGATAAAATATGATTCTGGCTTCTGAACCGGTTTCCGAACTGAATGATTTTTTCAATGAGGATGACCTGCTCGACAAGTTCCTCTGATTCCCGGCTTGCCCTGTTGACGATTTCTTCTGCTTGTTTCAAATGGGCTCCGGCTTCTTCCATATTTAATGGAAGTTCGTTTAGTTGATTGACTGTTTCTTGAATATGATGATGCGCGTTCTCCAGCATCTCTTGAATATGGCTCGGAATGCCTGGAATGTTGCTAGTCTTCAGCAGTCTAGCTGTCTCAGAAATTGTTTTTTTCAAATTGCTGAGCGTCTCCCTCGCCTGAAGCTCTTCTTTTCTCAGCGCTTGCAGATTTTCACGATACTCGGCATGCTCTTTTTTCACTTCTTCAATTTGCTTCTCTATTGAAGCAACTTCTTCCACTAAAAGTGAGTAAGCGACATGCTCTGCATCGAGCTTATCTTTAACGGATGATAGCAGCTTCCCAATTTCATCAAGGCGCTTTTCAAAAGCCTGCTGTTTGCCGAGCTCACCGGCTGTCAGCCTGTAGCTTTCCTTCACCAGCTCAGTTTCCGCTTTCGTATGCTCTTTCTCTTCTTTAAGCTTGTCGTAAGCAATAATCAATTCAGGCATTTTGCTTAGTACGGATTGACCGGCTTCAACTTCGCCCTCCAGCTGCTGATAAACAGATTGAATATTTTCGTCAATGAGCTGCAGGATTGCGGACGCTTCATCAATATCCAGTTCAGTCATCAGGACATGTTCCGCTCGTTTCAGCTGGTTTGACAGATTTTCTAATTCCTTATCAAGCTGGATATGCTCAAGCTTGTACCCTTTTTCTTTCATTTCGCCATAGCCATCCTTGAGCTTTGCAATCTGTCCGGGCACCGTCTGTTTACAGTCAGCTAACAGCTTCGGCACATCATCTATGTATGACTGAAGCCGTTCAAGATTGCGGTCCTGCTCAAGCAGTACTTTTCGTGCAGTAATATAGTTTCCGCCTTCTGTTTCTTCTTCAAATTGTTTGATGCCGCTCCAAATTTCGTCCAGATCCTTTTCAAGGCTGTCATAAAGCTCCCCGTAAAGGTGGCTGTAAGCCAGCAGGTTTTTTCGAGATTTCGAATAGCGCTCCCTCACCTGTTCAATCTCTTCACGGCTCTTTTCCTCACTTGTGACAAGATCGCTGATTTCCCGAAGAATCTTTTCAATGCTTGATTCAGCCGCTGTCAGCAGGTCGTCGATATGAACGAGCACTTGATTGGCCTTTTTAAACCGGTATTTGTCTGCATTTTCCTCGGCATCATAAAGGAGCTCTTCAACTTTCGGCATGTGGGCTGTGACAATCTCATCCCATTCTTCACGCCACTTCTCAAAGAACTCTTCTGTCTGACCCGTCATTTTTAAATGTTTTATTTTAGACATTTCTTCCACGATCGACCGATTCAGAATTTCAATCTTCCACGATTCCAGCCGGTCGATTTCGGCGTAGATTTTTTTCCTGAAAAAGTAGCCTGCCGCAAACAGCGCAAGCAGTACAATTAATAATCCAATGACAAACTCCATAATGAGCCCCCTTGCTGTTTACCTTAATCTGTCAGGGTGTTTTATTTATTCAGAAAGATTTCAGGATATGTATTGAGAAAAACTGTCGTTTTCATTGTTATTATGATACCATGTAACAAACATTTTTTGACCAGAAATCAAAAACTTTTTGTGCAAAATCGGCAGGATTTGACTATTTTTTCATGGGGTGACATCAATGCAAAAGCGAGACGGACATATTCACACACCATTTTGCCCTCACGGCTCCAATGACACACTCAGACAATATGCAGAAGAAGCCTTAAAAAAAGGGTTCGAATCGATTACTTTTACCGAACACGCCCCATTGCCGCCATCTTTTACCGATCCCACGCCGCTGAAAGACAGCGCGATGGCGCAAGCTTCTTTGGAACGCTATATTCATGAAATTTCCGGATTAAAAAAAGAATATCGCGGACAGCTTAGCATACGGACAGGGCTTGAAGTCGATTATATCGCTGAATTTGAAGACGAAATTACATTATTCCTAGACACATACGGGCCATATTTAGATGACAGCATCTTATCCGTTCATTTTTTGCGCACAGACTCTTCCTATCTATGCCTTGATTATGACGAGCATACCTTCAAAGAGCTGATTTCAGCCTGCGGAAGCATTGAAGCGGTATATGAACAATATTACCGGAGTATCTATTCTTCCATTGTAGCATCTCTCGGCGTTTATAAGCCAAAAAGAGTCGGTCACATCACACTCGTCCAAAAATTCATCAAGCTGTTTCCATACAGCATGTCAGAGCATATTCGCGGCCTCGTTTCTCTGTGCCTGAATGCCATTGAAGAAAACGGAATGGAGCTCGACTTCAATACTTCCGGCTTAAGAAAAACTTACGCTGGCGGTATTTATATCGAGGATTGGATGCTGAATGAAGCGAAGCAAAAGAAGATCCCGCTTGTGTTTGGGTCTGATGCCCATCAAGCGGGAGATGTCGGATATGCGTATGAGGCGTTTTTGGAACGGTGCTAGTTGGTGAGCGCCACGTCTCCTGTCCGGAAGACGCTTCTGATCCAAATCTTGATTTCTTCAAAATACATTTTATAAAAATACGGCTCGTGCGGCTGCATGTAGAGTACTTCTGAAATATATTGAGGCTGGAGATAGGGCATCATCAAGAGAGATTTTAATTGGAGAATAAAATGAGGCAGCGGCAGCGTTAAATATTCACGCTGTTTTTCTCCTTCCTCAATGATCAGCTGGAAGATGTACTTTTCCTTCATTAGATATGTCGACATAATTTCCCTGATTAATGTGGAGTCAATTGTGACTTCCCGGTAGACAAAACGAGTTAATTGACGATGATTATGCTGATAGGATAAAATATCGAAAACCAATTGAAGAAGCTGTTCCTGCGTGCTTTGAGAAGAGATATTGCTTGCCGCTGTTTCAAGCGTTTTGCTGTAGCCCTCGTAAAACTCTGAAACTAAGTGTTCCATCAAGCCTCCTTTGCCTTTAAAATAGTAGGAGATGTGCGCAACATTTACATCAGCTGACTTTGCGATTTCACGGACAGATGTGCCAGAAAATCCTTTTTGGTTAAAAAGCATGACAGCAGATTCAATAATTTTGTCTTTGGTGCTTACTTTCATACGGCTCACTCCTTCCTCTTGATACTATTCAAGCAGAAAGCCGCTGTTCCTGTAAGAACTTATCGACAAATGCCGGCAGAAAAGCCGGAACTTTGTTTTATATTATAGAAAAAGTGAGGGTTTTCCATGTTCCATGTCGAAAAACAATCTGGAGATAAAGAAAAAGACTATCAGCTTCTGCTAAAACAGCTCGAAGCCATGACCGAAGATGAAACAGATCAAATAGCTAACTATGCAAATGCCTCAGCACTGCTGTATCATTCGCTGCCTGAAGTCAACTGGGCGGGTTTCTATTTTGCCAAAGAAGAGGATGGACAGCTTGTGTTAGGTCCGTTCCAAGGCCTGCCGGCATGTGTTCGGATTCCTTTCGGCAGAGGGGTTTGCGGCACAGCGTACGCAAACGGAAAAGTGGAACGTGTTGAGGATGTAAACGCGTTTCCGGGACATATCGCCTGCGATGCAGCGTCTCAATCAGAAATTGTGCTTCCGATTCGTGTAGACGGAAAAATTGTCGGCGTCTTGGACATCGACAGCCCAGTGAAAAACCGTTTCGACGAAATTGATGAAAAATACTTAACTCAATTTGCCGAAACGCTAGAAAAAGCGTTAGCGCAGTAATATAAAAGCCCAAAACTGATATCGTTTTGGGCTTTTTTTATTTTATTGAGTCATGAATCATCAAGCGGTTTTTCCCGCTCCGTTTCGCGCTGTAGAGCGCTTCATCTGCCTCATGCACAAGCTCTTTCAGCGACTTTTTTGTTTCTGTCGTCCAGCAGGAGATACCGCAGGAAATGGTTACCTCGGGTTTCGTATTTTTTCTGACCGCGTAAACCAGCCGCTCGGTAATCCGTTTCCCCACTGCAACCGGCACATTTGGCAAATAAATCGCCAGCTCCTCTCCTCCCCAGCGGGCACCGACATCATGCTTTCGGATGTTGCTTTTAATCACTGAAGCGACTTGAATTAAAATCTCGTCCCCAGTCTGATGGCCGTACGTATCATTTACATTCTTAAAATTATCAATATCAACAAGAATAAAAACACCCTTTTGGTGGATTTTCATGCTGTATTGAATTTTTTCATCTAAATACGCTCGTGAATACAGTTCAGTCAGCTGATCTGTTTTCACGAGATGCTCAAGGCGGTCGCGAAGCATTGAGTTGGTTACAGCCAGTGTCGCGTGATGAATCAGCGCCTGAAACAGCTTGTACATTTCAAATGTAAAAGCGTACAGCTCCTGTTTCAATAAAACCGCAAAGCCTAAAAGCCGGTCGTTTTGAATCATCGGAGCAGCCATCAGCGAGCCGTACCCCGCCTTCCCAAAAACAGACTGGCCATTCCCGATGAAAACCCCTTTTTCACCTTCATACAGCTTTTCTTTCAGCTCATTATAAAAATCTGACGGCTTCGCTTCTTTAAAAAATGCTGTGCTGCCTGGAAGCAATGTTAGGTTTTCAAAATGGTCTATATGAAAAAATCCCACTTCTTCTGCCTGAAACGATTCTGCCATTCTCACAGCCAGATCATTCATTGTATCAGTCAATGTCAGCCGCTGATTCAGGCGTCGTGATGTTTCATTGATCAATTCCAAATTTGCGATGCTTGCTTTGGATTGTTCGTAGAGCTGGGCATTTTCAAACGCTTTTCCCGCGGCGTTTGCTAACAGCGACATTTCATCAAGGCAGGCATCAGTAAGAAAGCTGTCACCCGTTCCTTCAGCCTTCAACACCCCGTATGTGCCCTGCTGTCCTTTGATCGGAATATAGGCGACAGATTCATTTTTCCGCAAAATGTCTCCGGACAAATACACTTTGAGCGCAAAGGAATCGGATTTTTCCCCTTCCATATACAGCTCTTTTGCAGGAATCCCTAAACATTGGTCTTGATCGTGCGATATAAATAAAGAAAACTCAAAAAGAGAAAATGTGCTTGTCAAGCTTTCTAAAAGCTGCTTCAGCACATCTGTCTGATCAAGCAGTGAATGGAACAGCTCTGTCATTTTGTATATCTTTTTTTGGTAGATCGTTTTGTTATAGAGTCTTTCCTGTTTCATCGACTGGTTTAAAAATGAAGCAACCACGTCCGGAAGCCCTTCAGGAATCTCTTCATCCTGCCTGCACGCAAGATGGAAACGCCTGCCGGAGCCGTCCTCAATCAGGTAACATGAAGCGTTTATTTTCGAAGCGGAAAAACGCGCTTCACCATCTGCCAGTTTTGTCACAAAGTCTGATGATGACGGTGTAAGCGAAACACAAAGGGTTGAAAAATAGGTTTGAATAGCCGAAGTCAGCCATATGAAAGAGTCGGTGAATGTGACTTTTTCAGATTTGGTTAATAAAAAATCGAGCATATGATAATGAAAGGCGGATAATTGATCTTTAGTTTGTTCTACCATGTTTTTATCACCTAAAAGTTTACCACTAATTTTTGTTTATTATATCATAAACGGTGAAGCAATAATGGAGGAATGGTTGACTTCAAAACAAATAAATTATATAATGACCTTTGTGTGAAATATTGCAGCCTTTTTGTTCAGCTTCTATGTTTTCATTTTGTTCCTTATCAATAAGGTGTATCGTGTAACTCTCTGCTGCTGGAGCGAGGATACATGAAAACAAAATGTGCATGGTCGAATAGAGCAGACGGTTTTTATTTTCCACAAAAATAAAACCAAAGGAGGAGTCACATTATGGCTCGCTATACAGGTCCATCTTGGAAACTGTCCCGCCGTCTAGGAATCTCTCTTAGCGGTACAGGAAAAGAATTAGAAAAACGCCCTTACGCTCCAGGTCCACACGGCCCAGGACAACGTAAAAAATTATCAGAATACGGTTTGCAATTGCAAGAAAAGCAAAAGCTTCGTCACATGTACGGTGTAAACGAACGTCAATTCCGCACTTTGTTTGACAAAGCTGGCAAACTAGCTGGTAAACACGGTGAAAACTTCATGATTCTTTTAGATTCTCGTCTTGATAACGTTGTGTACAAGCTAGGTTTAGCACGTACTCGCCGTCAAGCTCGCCAATTGGTTAACCACGGTCACATTCTTGTAGACGGAAGCCGCGTTGACATCCCGTCTTACCTAGTGAAACCTGGTCAAACAATCGGTGTTCGCGAAAAATCAAGAAACCTTTCTATCATCAAAGAATCTGTTGAAGTGAACAACTTCGTTCCTGAATACCTTACTTTCGACGCTGAAAAGCTTGAAGGTACTTTCACTCGTCTTCCTGAGCGTTCTGAACTTGCTCCGGAAATTAACGAAGCGCTTATCGTTGAGTTCTACTCTCGTTAATCGTTTTAAAAACCCCTGCCGCTATGCGGTCGGGGTTTTTTTATCGTCTGTTTCGTCATTCGCCTCTTGCTGGCCAACACTATCTTGCGCCTGCTGCTCCCAATGATCCCGCTGCAGCCGTTCTTTTGCAATCGTACACATGAGATTCACGCTTTAGCGCTCCTTTCATTTAAAAGGTGGTGATTGGTCGTGTTTGCCCTATCTAATATACTCTTTTCCTTTCATTCCTATGCGGTAAACAAAAAGATCCTTTGCCTTCAGTGGCAAAGGATCTTTTTCTTATTTATACGTCACAAGGAAGTATTTTTTCTTCCCGCGGCGCAGAACAGTAAATTGGTTTTCGATGCGGTCTTCACCTGATAGGGTATAATTTATTTCCGTCTGGCGTTCACCGTTAATGTAAACAGCTCCGTTTTGGATGTCTTCACGCGCTTGGCGTTTAGAAGGAGATAATTTAGATTGCACCAACACATCTACAAGTGAAAGCTCTTGGGTGCTGTCAACTTCCATAGAAGGAACATCTTTAAAGCCTACTTTTACGTCTTGAGCAGAAAGCTCTTTAATATTGCCGCTGAACAGCGCTTGGGAGATGTTGATGGCTTGCTCCAGCGCCTCGCGTCCGTGAACAAGTGATGTCACTTCTTCTGCCAGGCGTTTTTGCGCTTCACGTTTTTCTGGCGCCGTTTCTGTTTTTTCAGCGTATGCTTCAATTTCCTCTTTTGAAAGGAACGTGAAGTATTTCAAGTATTTGACAACGTCACGGTCGTCTGTGTTGATCCAGAATTGATAGAATTCATATGGCGATGTTTTTTCTTTATCAAGCCAGATCGCGCCGCCTTCCGTTTTTCCGAACTTCGTGCCGTCTGCTTTTGTGACAAGCGGAATCGTTAGGCCAAACGCTTTTGCTCCTTCTTCTTCTGATTTTCTGATCAGTTCAAGACCCGCTGTGATGTTGCCCCACTGATCGCTTCCGCCGATTTGCAGTTTACAGTTTTTGTCTCTGTAAAGATTTAAGAAATCATAAGATTGAAGAATCATGTAGCTGAATTCCGTGTACGAGATGCCGGATTCAATTCTTGAGCTGACCGTATCTTTTGCCAGCATGTAATTGATGCCGAAATTTTTACCAACGTCACGAAGGAAATCGATCACATTCATTTTGCCGATCCAGTCAAAGTTGTTCGCGATGACAGCTGGGTTTTCTGCTGCTTCAAAATCTAGAAATCTGGACAGCTGGTTTTTGATTTTTTGGGACCATTCGGATACGATGTCAGCAGTGTTTAATGTACGCTCTGCTTTTTTTCCGCTTGGATCACCGATGAGGCCCGTCGCGCCGCCCACAAGCGCAATCGGATGATGCCCTGCAAGCTGAAAACGGCGAAGTGTTAAAATAGGCAGCAGGTGTCCGATATGCAAGCTGTCTGCTGTAGGGTCAAAGCCTGAGTACAAGCGGATTTTTTCTTCATTCAGCTGTTTATTTAACCCTTCTTCATCTGTCATTTGCTGAATCAATCCGCGGAAGGATAAGTCTTCAAGTAAGTTAGTCATAAGATAAAGCTCCTTTTTTAATTAAAATAAAAAACGCCCCTTCGTTTACACGAAGGGACGATTGATTATCGCGGTACCACCCTACTAATAAGAGAATGCAAACATTCGTCTTATCACTTTGCCTGATAACGGATCAGGTCCGTTCTTTCACTACTGAAAGCCTGGCCGGCTTTGTTTGCAAAAGCGGTTCATGAGTGTATTCGATATATCCGTCTGTGCTGATTTTCACCGGCCATCAGCTCTCTGGAACGTAAGGATATTCTACTTGTCTCAATCTTTACCTTTTCATATGAAGCTATATCATTTTTAACATAAATAAAATCCTGTGTCAACGCCGCCTTTTAATCCTCCATTGTTGACAGATCTCCAGCCGGCAGATTAAGCTCCCATGCCTTCAGCACGCGCCTCATGATCTTTCCGCTTCTGGTTTTCGGAAGCTTATCTTTAAATTCGATCTCACGCGGAGCCGCATGGGCTGCAAGACCCTGCTTTACAAATAGGCGGATCTCTTCTTTCAGTTTATCAGACGGCTCAAATCCTTCCCTGAGTGCAATAAAGGCTTTAATGATTTCTCCACGCACCGGGTCAGGCTTTCCGATAACGCCTGCTTCTGCAATAGCCGGATGTTCGACAAGCTTGCTTTCCACTTCAAATGGGCCGACGCGCTCACCGGAGGTCATGATGACGTCATCAACTCTGCCTTGGAACCAAAAGTATCCCTCTTCATCCATGTAAGCAGAATCCCCAGACACATACCAGCCGCCCGGCATGAAATACGATTCATACTTTTCAGGGTTATTCCAAATGGTATGCATCATGGAAGGCCAGCCCTTTTTGATGGCGAGATTGCCCATTCGGTACGGCGGTAGCTCGTTGCCTTGATTGTCAACGATCGCTGCCTCCACTCCTGGAATCGGCTTACCCATTGAACCCGGTTTAATATCCATGCAAGGATAGTTGCAGATGAGCTGACTGCCCGTTTCGGTCATCCACCAGGTATCATGGATTCGTTTGTTAAAAACTTTATGTCCCCATCTGATGACTTCCGGATTTAGCGGCTCACCGACACTGAGCACATGCCGGAGTGAAGTTAGATCATATTTCGCAGCCATTTCATCTCCCGCTCCCATCAGCATCCGAAAAGCTGTCGGCGCGCTGTACCAGACATTGACGCCAAGCTGTTCAATCGTTCCATACCAGCTTTCCGGGCTGAAACGTCCGCCGACGATGACATTTGTCGCTCCGTTCAGCCACGGTGCAAAAATGCCGTATACCGTACCTGTCACCCAGCCTGGATCAGCCGTGCACCAATAAATGTCTTCTTCCTTTAAATCAAGGACCCACTTTCCTGTTTGATATTGCTGAATCATCGCTTCATGGACATGCAACACGCCCTTTGGCGTACCAGTGGAACCTGATGTATAGTGAAGCAGAAAGCCGTCTTTTTTATCCATCCATTCGATATCCAATCTTGTGCTTTCCTGTTTCGCTGCTTCATCATAATTGATGATATTCGTGCCGCTCTCAGCCTCTCCCCCGACTACGAAGACATGCTGCAAGTGAGGCAGTTTGTCTACCGGTATTCTCTCCAGCAGCTCAGGCGTTGTGACAACAACCTTTGCCTCACTGTTTTCAAGCCGGTCTTTCACCGCTCCCTCCATAAATGCTTCGAACAGCGGCCCGGCGATGGCGCCAATTTTGATTGCGCCAAGCATAATAAAATAAAGCTCGGGTGATCTCGGCATAAAAATAAAAACGCGGTCCCCTTTTTCCACATTTCCATACCGTCTCAGCACATTCCCGGCTCTGTTTGATTCTTCCTTCATTTCTTTAAATGTGTATTTTTCATCCCTTTTTGCGTCTTTATAATAAAGCGCTACTTTGTTTTTTCGAAACGATTCGGCATGGCGGTCAATCGCTTCATACGCCGCATTCAGTTTCCCTGTCTCATGCCAAGAGAAATGTTTCTCTGCCTCGGCCCAATCAAAATGCCGGTACGTTTCTTCATAGTTTTTTAAGTTATGATCCCCCTCTATTGCTGGTAACGCTTTCAAGTTCATGCCCAAACATCCCCCTTTGCTGAAGTTGTCACAATTATTATAGTATATATTCATATTCTTCTCAATTTTTAAAATATAAACCATGTTGAAAACGCTTTATAATTTGGTATTCTTAAAGAAGGCATGTATTTTTGATAAGAATTGATGGGACGGTGAATTAGTGGAACATCATAAAACATACCATTCAGCAAACATCAAAACAGCAACCGGCTCTTTACTGATAGAAGGGCCTGTCTCTCCAGAGGATTTGGCAGGTTATGAGTTTCATAAAGATTTAACCGCATTTCGCCCGCCTCGCGAGCAGCATGAAGCGCTAGTCGACATTGCAGGCCTTCCCGAAGGGCGCATTATTATTGCCAGAGACGGCCGAACCATTGTCGGCTATGTCACGTATTTATATCCTGACCCGCTCGAAAGATGGTCTGAAGGAAATATGGAGGATTTGATTGAGCTCGGAGCCATCGAAGTAGCGCCGGACTATCGGGGATGCGCTGTCGGAAAGACGCTCCTGACCGTCAGCATGATGGATGAACAAATGGAAAACTACATTGTGATGACGACAGAATATTACTGGCATTGGGATTTAAAAGGGATGAAAAAAGATGTGTGGGAATACAGAAAGATCATGGAAAAGATGATGAATGCAGGCGGATTGGTCTGGTTTGCAACGGATGAGCCGGAGATCAGCTCCCACCCTGCAAACTGTCTGATGGCCCGCATTGGAAAAAACGTCAGCCAAGAATCAATTGAGCAATTTGACAGGCTCCGTTTTTATCATCGTTATATGTATTAACTGACACTGACAAAGGGGAAAAAATAATGATTGTTGAGCAAATCATGAAAAGAGATGTCATTACATTAACGAAGACGGATACGCTTGAAACAGCAATATGCAAACTGAAGGAATTCCATATCAGGCATCTGCCTGTTGTAGATGAAGAACGACACGTGATCGGCATGATTACAGACAGGGACATGAAACAGGCCAGCCCGAGTATTTTTGAAGAAAACAAACGAAGCCTATTTCTCACACGAAGCGTAGATTCAATTATGAAAAAGGATGTTGTCTGCGCCCACCCGTTAGATTTTGTCGAAGAAATATCAGCCGTGTTCTACGAGCATGGCATCGGCTGCCTACCAGTGGTACACCATCAAAAATTAATAGGCATTTTAACAAAAACCGATTTGCTGCGGACGTTTGTCAAATTGACAGGCGCTGACCAGCCGGGCTCGCAAATTGAGATAAAAGTAAACGACATCACCAAAAGCCTCGCTGAGATCAGCAGTCTTTGCCAAGACCTTCAAGTGAAAATATTAAGCGTGCTTGTTTATCCGCATGACGATCCCGGTGTAAAAGTGCTTGTCTTCCGTGTAAAAACGATGAATCCGCTGCCGTTTTTGCAGGCATTACAAAGAAATGGACACCACGTCGTATGGCCGTCAGAGCAAAGGGATCTGCTATGAGAGACAGTGTATTTATCTATTCTCCATCCTACCAAACCTATATGTTTCATCAGGAGCATCCCTTTAATCAGCAGCGGGTTCTGTTAACATATGATTTGCTTAAGACGATCAATGCCTTTGATGATGGAGACATTGTCACCCCCAGACTCGCTTCAGAAGAGGAGCTTTCCCTTGTCCACACGGACGATTACATTCAGGCCGTAAAGCTTGCGGGCGCCGGAAAGCTTCCCGCTGAAGAAGGAGAAAGCTACGGGCTCGGCACTGAAGACACACCCGTCTTTGCCGGCATGCACGAAGCGGCATCACTCTTGGTCGGCGGCACTTTAACGGCCGCAGACTGGGTCATGTCAGGACAAGCCCTGCATGCGGCAAACCTTGGCGGAGGGCTTCATCACGGCTTTCGCGGGAGAGCATCAGGATTCTGCATATACAACGACAGCGCTGTGGCTATTCAATATATCCAGAAAAAATATAGCGCCAGAGTGCTTTATATTGATACGGACGCCCACCACGGGGACGGTGTGCAATTTACATTTTACGATAATCCTGACGTATGCACGCTGTCCATTCATGAAACAGGAAGGTATTTATTCCCTGGAACCGGTCAGATCCAAGAAAAAGGAAGCGGAAAAGGATATGGCTATTCCTTTAATATTCCGCTTGACGCTTTTACAGAGGATGATTCTTTTCTTGAGGCTTACCGGACAGCAGCTTCAGAAGTCGCCGCGTATTTCGAGCCCGATGTCATTATCAGCCAAAACGGCGCCGATGCCCATTACTACGACCCGCTGACGCATTTATCAGCAACAATCAATATATACGAAGAAATCCCCCGTCTTGCACACACTTTGGCTCATCAATATTGCGGAGGGAAATGGATTGCAGTCGGAGGCGGCGGATATGATATTTGGCGTGTCGTGCCCCGCGCCTGGGCCAGAATATGGCTTGAAATGAAGGGAATTGACCCGGGTCACGAGATCCCGCCGGAATGGATTGTTAAATGGCAAAAACAATGCCCCGTGGCCCTTCCGTCGAGCTGGAGCGATCCGGCTGATTTATATCCTCCGATTCCCCGCAAGCCTGAAATTACAGAAAAAAATGCCCAAACTGTCAGCAAAGCATTATATGCGATACGTTCTGAACAGCAAAGAACAAAGTAAAAAACGACCTTTACGAAGAGGTCGTTTTTGATTTTTTAATCACTATTTCCACACGCCGATTTTCCTTCATGTGTTCATTTGTCTTGTTATCCTTTACTGGCTTTGTATCCGCATAACCGACAGCAATAAAGCGCTTGGAGGGAAGCTTCTCTTTAGACGTGAAGTATTGAATCACTCCACTTGCCCGTGCTGCTGATAGCTCCCAGTTCGACGGGTATCGGTATGTCGAAATGTTTCGGCTGTCTGTATGTCCCTCAACCTGAATGTCATTTGGAATTGTTTGAAGAAGAACGGCAATTTGGTGAAGAAGTGTTTCGGCATTTTTCAGCACCTTTGCCTCACCTGTATCAAACAGCACAGCCTCCTGAAGAACGAGCACGACACCGCGTTCATCCCGTTTGGCTGTCATTTGGGCCTTCAAATGATTGTCTTTTATATATGTATTTACTTTCTTGAGAAGCTGATCCTGCTGATCCTCTTGCTTCTTCGTATCAGATGGGGATGTATTCTTTTTTTCTATGGATGTTTGGTCCGGCTGAAGCCCGTTGCCTTCCTTCTGGATCGAGTCCACTGCCGCTTTGAATTTTTGCAGATCGATTTGGGACATCGAAAAGAGTAAAATAAAGAACACAAGGATCAAGGTGATCAGATCTGTAAAGGTTACCATCCAGCTGGATGAAGATTGACTGTTTTTTCCGCTTCCATTCCTTCTTTCAAAACGTTCTCTTCTAAGCTTCATGTACAGATCCCTTTTTTGTTTTTACTTGTTTTGGCTGCTTCTGCCATTCTTCCCGTGAGCTGAAAACGACCAGCTGGCTTTCAAGGTTGCGCGGGTTTTTTCCGGATTGAACACCGATAATCCCTTCCACCATTACCTGCTTGATGAAAATTTCACTTTCTGTTTTCTCTTCAAGCTTAGCCGCGATCGGGTTGAAGACCATATTTGCCAGTAATGAACCATATAAAGTCGTCAGAAGCGCAATGGCCATGTTTGGTCCGAGCATATGCGGGTCATTTAAGTTTTTAAGCATCAGCACAAGCCCGACGAGTGTTCCGATCATTCCCCACGCCGGAGCGAATTCTCCCGCTTTTTCAAAAACCCGCCGCCCTTTGCGGTGCCGTTCCTCCATTGCTGCGATTTCTGAATCCATGACGAGCCGAATCGTTTCTTCATCCCAGCCGTCAATCGCTAAAAGCAGCCCTTTTTTCAAGAATGGATCTTTGATTTCCCGAGCCTGATCATCCAATGATAAAAGCCCGTGTTTTCGCGCGTGATCGGAAAGGGAAACAAAGGTTTTCACAAGATCTTTCACATTGTCTTCCTGGCGGATGAATGCCTGCTTTAACACAGAGGGCGCTTTTTTCAGCTCTCTTGGCGGAAAACTGATAAAAACAGCGGCGCAAAGTCCCCCTGTTACGATGAAGAAAGAGGTCAGATCAAGAAAAGAGCGGAAACCGCTTACTCCCGATCCTGAAATAATCCCGATAACAATAATAATCGTTCCTAACACAAATCCAACAGGTGTAAGATAATCAAAACGTTTCATCATTTCTCCCCATGAAAAAAGCAAGAATTCACCATAAAGGTGAAGCTTGCTCTTTGTTTTTCTTATGACTTGGTTGACTTTCTAAGCTCTATACGGTGCGGCAGTTCGACGATATGCTCTTCAACCGGCTCTTTATTCATGAGCTTCGTCAGCAGTCTCATCGCAACGGCGCCGATATCATATGTCGGCTGAACAACTGTTGAAAGCTGCGGACGAACCATGAGGCTTAATCTTGTATTATCAAAACCGATAATGTCGAGATCCTCCGGAATGGATAAGCCCTGATCCTGAGCAGCATGGATAATGCCGAGTGCCATTTCATCAGTTGCAGAAAGAATGGCTGTCGGTTTTTTATCCAGGCTCATCAGATGCTGCAGTGCTTCGAGTCCGGAATCATATGTGTAATCCCCTTCAGCTACAAATTGTTCATTAAACGGAAGGTTCGCTTCTTCAAGCGCACGTTTGTAGCCTTGGAGTTTTTTCGAACGGTTGATCGGTTCTGCCATTGGTCCGGAAACGAACGCGATGTCTGTATGTCCTTTATCAACCAAAAGCTTCACGGCATCATAAATCGCCTGTTCGTAATCGATAGCGACTGACGGTGTTTCCTCCTGCTCTTCTACAGAAGCGGCAAGTACAATCGGCACTGGAGAACGCTTAAATTCCGCCACATGCTCGTCCGTAATGTTTCCGCCCATAAACACGATGCCGTCCACTTGTTTACCGAGCATTGTGTTTAACAAGTGCAGCTCTTTCTCCATGTTTTGGTCAGAGTTGCTCAAAATAATATTGTATTTATACATTGTCGCGATATCTTCAATTCCGCGCGCAAGCTCTGAATAGAAAATGCTTGAGATATCGGGAATGATGACACCTACAGTTGTTGTTTTTTTACTTGCCAGTCCTCTTGCCACCGCGTTTGGACGGTAACCGAGACGTTCAATGGCTTCCAAGACTTTTTTTCTCGTTGTCGGTTTTACATTCGGGTTGCCGTTCACGACACGGGAAACGGTTGCCATGCTTACATTAGCTTCTCTCGCTACATCGTAGATCGTAATATTGCTCATCCTAAAACCACTCCTTTTACTGGATACACTTATCCTTATCTATAGCATAAACACTTTATGTAGAGAAATGTCATAATGTCCGAATTTATGTCGTTTATGATTTGTAAGCGTAAGTCAGTAGTGTACATTATTTTTCATTATTCATCAAATTTAATTACTTCTCATGAAATTATACACGTTTTTATAGATGATGAAAACGTATACTTGGTTTTTATAACTAAATAAACGAGAAAGCATAAAAAAAGGCCGCAGGCGCGGCCTTTTGGATTGTTCAATTAAGCGTTGACTTTCACCATTGGCTTCAGTTCATTCAGCCATTTTTCGAATTCAGGAATCGCCATTTGCTGAGCAGAGTCAGAAAGTGCGACTGACGGATCAGGGTGAACCTCAGCCATTACGCCATCAGCACCGATCGCTAAAGCGGCTTTAGCTGTCGGAAGCAAGAGGTCACGGCGGCCTGTTGAATGCGTAACATCAACAAAGACTGGCAAATGCGTTTCTTGTTTCAAAATCGGCACAGCTGAAATATCCAGCGTGTTTCTCGTTGCTGTTTCATATGTTCTGATTCCGCGCTCACAAAGGATAATTTGGTCATTTCCTTGTGACATGATGTATTCAGCAGCATTGATGAATTCAGAGATCGTTGCAGCAAGACCGCGCTTCAGAAGCACTGGCTTTTTCACTGCGCCGGCCGCTTTCAGCAATTCGAAGTTTTGCATGTTGCGCGCTCCGATTTGAATGACATCAATGTAGTCCAGCGCTTCTTCGATATGAGCCGGAGTTACGATTTCACTGATAACCGCCAGATCAAATTCATCCGCTACACGTTTTAAAATTTGAAGGCCTTCAACACCAAGCCCTTGGAAATCGTATGGGCTCGTACGAGGCTTAAAGGCTCCACCGCGCAAAATTTTAATCCCTTGTTTTTTCGCAGCTGCAGCGACTTCAGCTACCTGCTCATAGCTCTCTACCGCACATGGGCCGACAATGAATCTTTGCTGGCCGTCTCCGATTTTTTCGCCTTTGATATCAACAATTGTATCTTCAGGTTTTTTCTTGCGGGAGACAAGCAGCGCTTTGCTGTGATCTTCTTCCTGAAGCTCTAAACCGGCTTTGAATATCTCTTTAAAAATGTGCTGGATGGTTGAATTTTCGAACGGCCCGTCATTGTTTTCAATGATATTGTTTAACATTGTGCGTTCTCTGACAGGGTCAAATCGGTTGACACCCTGTGCTTCCTTCGCTTTACCGATCTCTTTTACAACATTGCCGCGTTCGTTGATTAATTTTAAAATTTGTAGGTTTAATTCGTCTGCTTTCTGCCTTAAAAGCTCTAACTCTGTGTTGCTCATTTTTTTCATCCTTTCCCTGCACATTCATTTTTTATTTTGTAGTTATCATGCATCTTACTATAAGTAATTCCAAATGGAAATACTGAAATACAAAAAATTTTATAAAAACTCTACTTTATTACCCAAACGCTTTTAAGTGATAAAGTAATCTATGAAGCTATCCTACATGATGTGAGGGCAATGTTCAAGGGTTTTTTACAAAAAAAAGCGCCAGATGATATCTGGACGCTTTTTTCTATGACAAATGCTGCTCAATAGCGGCTTCTGTAATTTGTGAATGTGAGGTATGCCATTTCACTTTACCGTTCTGAATGATGAATATCTGAGGGCTTTCATGCTTGACCCCATATGTTTCTGCAATGAAATTGGACAGCGGCCGGGCTTCTTGTACTTGAAGATAGTAAGCCGGCACATCCTCATGCTGATTTGCAAAGGCATCAAACTCATGAAATGCTGCCTGGCTGATCGGGCATGTGGTGCTGTGTTTCAAGAAGACGAAAACGCCTTCCTGTTCTGCAATCCGTTTAAATTCTTCCTCAGATTGAATAAGCTGTTTAGCCATGACTCAAGCTCTTCCTTCCCTGCTCAGCGATTCAACTGCTCAGCCTGTTTTTGTGCATCTTTCAGTTCGTCTTTTACATCTTCTTTCGTCTGGAGGACTTGATCTTTTGTTTCATCAGCTGCCTGCATCGCTTCTTCCCTCATATCTTTCATTGCAGTCGATGAATCCGTTTTGTCAGATTTGGAACGGTCTCTTAAATCCTTTACCTTGTTCATGATCTGCCCAGACTGATCCGCTACAAGCTGTGTGATGTTGGAAGTTTTGTCTTTTGCGATGCTGACATATTGCGTGCCTTTTTCCTTCGCATCTGCCGTCATTTTATCAGTTTTGTCCCGTAAGGCAACAGCCTGGCTGCCGAGATCGTCGCGAAGTTCTTTGCCTGATTTAGGTGCTAGAAAAAGAGCTGTAGTGGCACCGATGATTCCCCCGATTAAAGTTCCGATTAAAAAATCTTTACTATTAATTCCATCTTTGCTCATCATTATTCCTCCTCTTAGTATTTTTTTCTCTTACAGGGCTGATTTTTTCTTTTGCTTCCATTTCTCCCAAATTTCCATTGCTGCTTGACTCCAAGTGACAACTTGATTGATCTTATCTTGATTCTCTCTAACTGATGCCGATACAGACCCTGCCGCTTGTTTCATGGATGTATTGAACTGCTGTACAGAAGCTCCCACTCCTTGAACAGCATGAACGACCGTGTTCAGCTTTTCTGATTTTTCCTGAATATCTTCAGCCAGGCGGTTGGTCTTATGTAAAAGCTCGGCTGTTTCAGTTGTGATGCCCTTCATTTGTCCCTCCAGCCCTTCAAGAGTGGATGCGACGTTTTTTAGTGTCAGCTGCAATGACTTCAATGTTTTAGACAAGTAGATCACTAATACGAGAAATGCAACTGCGATGAGTGCAACGCTCAAATAAAGAATAATAATCATCTCAAACCTCCTTGCTGCAGGATATACTGCTGTTTACCCGTTTTCTTCAATCCTAAACATGTGTACTGGGCTGTATACATACTATTCTCCGTTATGTAAGAAAATCCTTTAATAAGCTTTTCCATCAGATAAATAAAAAGCAGTGAGATCACTGCTTTTTATTATGCCATGACGTTTTCGTAGGCTCTCATATATTTTTGGATATCTCCTGCTCCCATGAAGATGAGAACGGCTTTATCATGAGCTTTTAAAACAGATGTGTCATCTTCTTCAATCAGCTTGGCATTATGAATTTTTCCCTGGAGATCGCCGATCGTCAGCTTTCCGGCATTCTCACGGGCTGAGCCGAAAATATCGCATAAATACACACAGTCAGCGCCGCTCAGGCTTTCTGCAAATTCGTCAAGAAACTGTTGCGTCCGTGTAAATGTATGAGGCTGAAATACCGCGACAATTTCCCGATCTGGATACTTCTGTCTTGCCGCCTCGATTGTCACTTTTATTTCTGTCGGATGATGGGCATAGTCATCAATCAGCACTTGATCCCCAAGCTGCTTCTCATTGAATCTGCGTTTGACGCCCCCAAAGGATTTGAGAGCATGCTTAATGATGCTGGAATCAATTTCTTCATAATGGCATAACGCAATGACCGCCAATGAGTTTAATACATTGTGGTGGCCGTACGCAGGAATATAAAACGTATCATAGAACGTATTGCGGACAAAGACATCAAAAGTTGTCCCTTCCGTGCTTTTTACGATGTTTCTGGCTTGAAAATCATTTTCTTCCCCCGTGCCGTAATACACAACCGGGACGTTTGCATGGATTTTCGGCAGATGCTCATCGTCTCCGCAGGCAATAATGCCTTTGTTGACTTGAAGAGCCATCTCTTGGAAAGCGTCAAATACATCGTCAATGCTTGAAAAGTAATCAGGGTGATCAAAATCAATATTCGTCATAATCGCATAATCTGGCTGATAGCTTAAGAAATGGCGGCGGTATTCGCACGCTTCAAACACAAAGTATTCGCTGTTTTCATTTCCCTGGCCTGTTCCGTCTCCGATTAAGAAAGACGTCGGTTTTGCGTTTTGGATCACGTGAGCCAGCAGACCCGTAGTCGACGTTTTGCCGTGTGCGCCCGTAACGGCAACACTCGTGAATTTTTTCATGTAGTCGCCTAAAAACTTATGATAACGTATCACCGGAATTCCCTCAGACATCGCTTTTTCTATCTCAGGATGCGTGTCTGGGAATGCGTTTCCGGCGATGACTGTCATGCCGGGTTTAATATTTTCCGCGCTAAAAGGAAGAATCGTAATATTTCTTTTTTCAAGCGCTGTTTGCGTAAAAATAAATTTTTCGATATCCGATCCTTGGACAGTATATCCATTATCATGAAGTATTTGGGCAAGCGGACTCATACCGGTCCCTTTTATTCCAACAAAATGATAAACAGTCATAATTGTACCTCCAACAAACGTCTATCTGTTCCCCAGTATATGACGCTCATTTCAATTTGCGACCGCGGCGGCTGAAAAGCCTCCCTTAGCGGCGTATTTTATATGTTTTGTTATGTTTAGTATCAGGTTATTTCTTTCCGATTAAACCCAGATATCAAGATTTGTCTATGCACAGCTGCTGTAAAGCGGCATAGCTGTTAAATGCTCTAAACACTATCATACCATGTTTGGTGTGAAAATGAACCCATATTATTCGTTTATTAAATCACTTGCTGTGATCAGCACCTCTCGAGGCTTGCTTCCTTTTGCCTCAGAGATCATGCCTTCCGCTTCCATCATGTCGATCAGCCTTGCCGCACGATTGTAACCGATTCTGAATCTTCTTTGCAGGCTTGAAGTGCTCGCACTGTTTTGCTCTACAACAAACTCACACGCTTCGTAAAACAGTTCATCCTCTTCTTTCAGGGCTGATCCTTGTCTTACGAGCTCTTCTTGTTCAAATAAATAGGTCGGCGGCATTTGGCTTCTGACGTGGGAAACGACGCGGTCGATTTCCCGGTCTGACACAAAGTTACCTTGCAGACGTACCGGTTTTCCCGATCCGTTTTCCAAAAAGAGCATATCCCCTTTTCCGAGAAGCTTTTCTGCACCGGCTATGTCAATAATTGTTCGGGAATCAACCTGGCTTGAGACAGAAAAGGCGATTCTCGTCGGGATATTCGCCTTAATCAGACCTGTTATGACATCGACTGACGGACGCTGAGTTGCGACGAGAAGATGGATACCGCACGCTCTGGCTTTTTGGGCGATCCGCGCAATGCTTTCTTCCACATCGTTTGGAGCCACCATCATCAAATCTGCAAGCTCATCAATAATGACAACTAAATATGGCAGCTTTTCACCCATTTGGTGTTCAGCGGTTAATTGATTAAAGCGGCCAATATCGCGGACACCTGAATGGGCAAAAAGCTCATAGCGTCGCTCCATTTCCTCAACGACCCATTTCAAAGCAGCTGTAGCCGCTTTAGCGTCAGTAATGACCGGGCTGACGAGGTGAGGAATTTTATTGTAAGGGGCCAGCTCTACCATTTTCGGATCAATCAGCAGCACCTTTACCTCACTCGGGTCAGCTTTATAAAGCAGGCTTACTAATATTGTATTGATGCATACGCTTTTTCCGGAGCCTGTAGCGCCGGCAATCAAGCCATGCGGCATTTTCTTCAAGTCGATAACAACAGGATTTCCCGAAATATCTAATCCCAGCGCAGCTGTGAGCGGTGACTTGCTTGTCCTGAAAGCTGAGCTGCGAATCATTTGGCGCAAATCAACCACCTTGCTCGTGCGGTTCGGCACTTCAATTCCGATCGTGTTTTTCCCCGGAATCGGCGCTTCAATCCGAATATCTTTAGCTGAGAGACTGAGTTTAATATCATCGGACAAGTTGGTGATTTTATTCACCTTTACACCCGGTTCAGGATGCACTTCAAATCTCGTGACAGACGGACCCTGGGTTACATGGACCACATTGGCGCGGACATTGAAATTTTTCAAGGTCAAATCAAGAAGCTGACGCTGTTCTTCGATCCACGCAGTATCATCTTGAACCTGCGCTGGCGGGACATCAAGCAGTGCAACATTCGGAAATACATAGCTGCCGCGGCGCTCCTCTGCTTTTTGCTGTTTATGCGTATCTCTTTTCAGCATCATCACATTAAAAGGAACGGATGGCCCTTTTTGAGAAGATGCGCTTTGTTCAGTCCTTTTCTCCTGTACACCAGGCCTTTTTTTCGGCTCTTCTGAAGCTTCGCGAGGTTTGTCTGCGCGAATTTCCTGCCGGTTTTCAAGAGTTGCAGTAGACGATTTGGAACCCTGCTCCATGTGTTCAGTTTTCTCAAGCTCTGTATGGCTGTCTGGCTGAACATCTATCTTCGTTTCCTGAGCCTCTCCCAGGGTGTCATAATGATTATTTATTATGCTTTCTGATGGCTCTTCTGATTCTTTTGCCACAGTTTCTGCTTGAGCCAGAGCCTCTGATGAATACTCATGATCAGTAAATAAAGGCTCTTCCTGACGAATGTCCATTTGTTCTTCTTGAACGAACGGGGACTCAGCACCTTCTGCCGCGTTTTCATGATGATTGTATACTGGGCTGTCTGACGGCTCTTTTGCTTTTTCATCCTCAGATACTGCCTCTGTCTGAGATTCAGGAGCTGTTTGCTCTTCATCAAGTTCAGCGGAGAAAACAGGCTCTTCAAATTTCTCTGGCTGCTGCTCCCTTTGTTCTTCCTCAGCCGTTGCAGGCTCTTCGCGGCCTACTTCACTGTCTGAAAGCCCTTCAGCCGCCGTATCTGTGAGCATCTCAGGCGGTGTTTGCTCTTCGGCTTGTTCAGCTGGGAAGAAAGGCTCCTCTTTTTCCGGCTGTTGAACGCCTGACTCAAATGGCACTTTGTTACCTGACGGCTCGGCTGGCCGTTTCGCCAGCGCCTCATCATGCTCCGTATCCTTTCTGTTTAAAACGCCAGAAGGCTGTTTTTCAAATTGGGTATCCGGGAAGAAAGGACTTTCTATTTTGGAATGCGCCTGTGTGTCTGAAGCAGGATAGCCGCGTTCACGTTCGATCTCTTCTGACAGCAGTGTTACCTTCTCTTTTACCGATTTATCCGGTTCGTTCAATGTTTCAGAAGGCTTTTTCGGCACATCCTTTTTAACAGATGGTTTTTGATTGAATCCATAGACAGGCGAAGGGATATTTGTCGGTTTAAACGGTTTCTTCGCCGGCTCTGCTGCTTGATATGTATGCTGCTCTTCTTCATTTCTGGGACGCTCTCTGTAAGGTGCAGCACTTGGACGAGGCGCGGATTTCGGTTCGTCCGATGGTGTGCGGCGCCTTCTCAGGTCATGATTTTTGTATCCGTCAGGCACGACTGGAAAACGGAATTTGCCTTTTGGATATTCATAATATATTTTAGGATCTTCCAATCTTTTTAATTGTCCTTCAGGATGATGTACTTCTTGTTGCTGCGGAATTTGAGCGGGTTTTGTCTCCCGTTCAGCATCCTCTTCGCTTTCGCCTAAAAACAAATCAAAAAATTTATGAAGCCAACTCATAATTTATCTCTAACTCCCTTATAGTTTTCTGGGACGGTTTTTAGTATACCACTGCTGGTCGGCCCAGAAAAGATTAAGCTATCAGCAGAAACAAAGCCGCTAAACAAGGGCTTAGCGGCTTTTCACATGATTCGTTTTTTTTGGCGGATTTATGGGAGTCTAAAACTGAAATGCGTCTCCCGCCTCATAGTCTCCTTCTAACACAAGGATTCCTTTTTCAGCAGGGGCATCCGGCAAATCAAGCTCTTTCGCTGAGCAGATCATCCCGCTTGACGGAACGCCACGAAGCTCTGCATCCTTAATGACAAGTCCGCTAGGCATCACAGCACCGACTTTGGCAACGACAACTTTTTGGCCTTGGTCAACGTTAGGCGCGCCGCAGACGATCTGAAGCGTTTCTTCTCCTACGTTGACTTTACATACGCTTAATTTATCCGCATTCGGATGTTTTTCTTTTGATTCTACATAACCCACAACAAACTTCGGAGATAAATCAACGACTAATGTTTCTTCAACGCCGTTTCTGTTTAAAATCTCATTCACATCTTGCACGAATGTTTCTGAGAGCGCAACAGGGCCGTTTTCATCAATGGTCAAGTAAGAAGACGCATTGAAAATGTTGAAGCCCGTTGTTTCTTTTGTTTCGTTATTGAAAATTTTGACGACGTCGCCGTGTTTTTCATAGCCTAATTGTTCGCGTGTCACATCTTGAAGAGAGATCAGGAGCGTGTCTCCCACACCTTCTTTATTATAAAAAGCGTTCATAAGTAAAAATCCTTTCTAATCCTTTTTCGGACGGCTTTTCGCCAGGATAAACACCGGTTCCAGCTTTCCTTCATTGTACAAAAATGATAGGGCGGTAATCGGGACGGTGCCGCCTGCAAAGAAGCTCATCGACATTTGTCCTAGAATATCATACCCCGATTCATTCCGGATGTCAGCAAGAATCAAAACGTCCTGATGAGGAACAGAGATCGCCAGCTCACCTTCTGCATGCTGCTTATACTCATTTAAGATCGCTTCGTTCAAAATCCGGCTTGCGTCGTATCCGTCGTTTGCCCTGAAGAAATAAAAGTAATTGCCGGCAACCGTATCCTCTTTGACAACCGTCGGCAGGGAACGGAGATTAAATGCGGCCGTCTCTCTGATCCGCTCTTTTGTCCAGTTTTCTTTCTCAAGCATGCGCTGGTCAATTAAACGGTAGGTTTTCCCGAGATCTAGCGCGTAATAAATTCTTGTCTCTGCGGTATGATCGTCATAAATGAGCGGGATATCTTCGCTGGACTTGTCCGGGAAGGAAGTCGAGCGGATGACCGGATAAATGCGAGTTTCTTTCCCGGTCATTTCCTGAGCCTTCCCTTCCATTGCCGTCATCGCTTCGGAGACATAGTACACGATCTCATCAATGGCTTCGTCTTTTTTCAGTTCCCATTTTGCAATAATCGGCGGCAAATCGAGTGTAATCCCTTTTTTAGTCGTTTGATCCTCAACACGGAGGGTGTCTTTTTCTCTGTCAAACAGAAAGGAGCGATTCTCGTGCTGAAGGCGCTGCTTCAGTATATCTGACAGCTTCCTTGAGGTCATTTTCAAACCGATGTCCTCCTTTACGCTTTAGCGAGAGAGTCTGTTAAAAACTGTTCAATTTCTTCTTTTGTTTTGCGGTCTTTGCTCACAAAACGATTTACTTCTTTTCCTTCATTAAACACCACAAAGCTTGGGATTCCGTAAATTTCCCACTCTGCACATGTATCAATGAATTTGTCACGGTCTACGTAGTAGTAGGTGAATTCAGGGAAATTCGCTTCCAGTTCAGGCAGGAAAGGCTCTACAAAACGGCAATCCGGGCACCAATCGGCCGAAAACATAAATACAGACCAATCATCCTTTACCGCTTTTTCCAGCTCTTGAGTTGATTCAATTTTTTTCATTTCATATCCCTCCAGTTGTTTATGTTCTTACATGTTTTTTATCGATACTCGTCCATTTGGATCATACCAAACTGCTTGAGGCAAAACCACTTATATGCAACGAATGAATATGTAAGATTGGCTTTCCCATTATCATTATCATATTTTATTTGCATTATCAAGCTCGTTTCGTTTAACATCGTGTACATGAGGGTGAAATTTACAGATGGATATACATAAGGAGGGATTTTTATTATGGAGTTTATCGTCTATTTAGCAGGAGAAATCCACAGCAATTGGCGCGAGGAAATTAAAGAAAAAACAAAATCACTGAAGCTCCCGATTACGTTTGTTGGCCCGATGGAGAATCATGACCGCTCAGACAATATTGGTGAAGAAATTATGGGCGTACAGCCAAATGCCGTTTTAAAGGATGACAAAGCCTCTGACATCAACAACTTCAGAACCGCCGTCCTGATGAATAAAGCAGACTTTGTGATCGCCCTGTTTGGCGAAAAGTACAAACAGTGGAACACGGCAATGGATGCATCATATGCGATCGCAAAAGGAAAACCCCTGATTATCATCCGGCCGGAATCGCTCCACCATCCTTTAAAAGAGCTTTCCAATAAAGCGAATATTACGGTTGAAACCGTTAACCAAGCCATTAAGGCCCTTTCCTATCTATTTGAAACAGAATAAGAAAAAAGCTTGTCGATCCGGGCTTACTGCTCGTTCAACAAGCTTTTATGAAACCTACATATTTTCTTTAATCGCATCCACTGTCTGCTTATCGCAGGCTGTTACAAGTTTGATGAGCATTTCTTTAGCAGCAGCATAATCATCAATATGAATGATAGAAGCGTTTGTATGAATATAGCGGGAACATATTCCGATAACCGCTGACGGCACACCGCTGTTCGAAATATGAACCTTGCCTGCGTCTGTTCCCCCGCCGGATACAAAATATTGATATGGAATATCATGCGTTTCAGCCATATCAAGAACGAATTCCCTCATTCCGCGATGCATGACTGTCGTTCTGTCAAGAATGCGCAGCAAAAAGCCTTTTCCAAGCTGGCCGAATTCATTTTTGTCTCCGCTCATATCGTTTGCCGGGCTGGCGTCAAGGGCGAAAAACAAGTCCGGTTTAATCATATGAGAAGCCGTCTGCGCGCCCCTTAGCCCTACTTCTTCCTGAACCGTTGCACCCGCATAGAGTGTATTCGGAAGCTCTTTACCGTGTAATTCCTTCAGAAGTTCAATGCTTAAGCCGCATCCATATCTGTTATCCCATGCTTTTGATAAAATTTTCTTTTCATTCGCCATCGTCGTAAACGGACAAACAGGCACGATCTGCTGTCCCGGTCTAATGCCGATTTTGATGGCGTCTTCCTTATCATCCGCTCCAATGTCGATCATCATGTTTTTGATATCCATCGGTCGGTTTCGCTGCGCATCTGTCAATAAATGCGGCGGTATGCTTGAAATCACACCCGGAACCGGCCCGTTATCTGTTTGAATTTCAACCCGCTGCGCAAGCAAAACTTGGCTCCACCAGCCTCCGAGCGTCTGGAATCTGAGCAGCCCGTTGTCTGTAATGGATGTCACCATGAAGCCGACTTCGTCCATGTGCCCGGCTACCATAATTCTCGGTGCGTCCTCTGCGCCTCGTCTGACTCCGAAAACACTTCCCAGTCTGTCCTGAACGATGTCATCTGCATATTTGGCTAGCTCCTGCTTCATAAAAGCACGAACCTGATGCTCATTGCCCGGCGCGCCGGGAAGCTGCGTCAGTGTTTGGAAAAGCGCTTTCGTTTCTTGATTCATGTTTTCCCCTCATTTCTATGTAGTCCTTTTATTTTATTAGAAACAATGAAGTTTTCCAAGCACTCTGACCCAATCTGCTCGATCAGCCGCGTATTGCTTAACAGGATTTGGCTGTTTCTGTATAATGAAAAGTACGATCAACCAGGAGGTGCTTTATTTTGAAATTGCGTCATCTTCTTTTAGGAGCAGGACTTGGAATTTGTACGGCTGTCGTTGTGAGACAATATGTGATGAAGCCTTATATTTCTTCAGAAAAAGCGCTTCGAATTGTAAAATCTGCTTTTAAGCAGCGGGGCCCGATTGACGGATCATGGATTTACACCCAGCCGGAGCCCTACAATATTAACGGAGAAACGGTACAGGTATACAAAACCGGCATTACACGATCAGCTTTCGGAGAATTAGAACAGTATGAAGTCATGGTGGATGCGAAAACGGGAGAAATTGTTGATGTCATTGATACAATCGCCTCTTAACACCGGACAAGCAAAAAATAGAAGCCGCTGCCCACGCAGCGGCTCTTTTTTATTATATCGCGCGAATCGGTTTGTATACCGGATACCACATCGCATCCTGCACTGCCTGTATAATGTCTTCAGGCTCTTCCGTAGCGACGCCTTCCTTCATTGCGGTTTTTGCAACTTCAACAGCAACGGTTGCCGAAACAGTGCGCAAATCTTCAACTTTTGGAAGCATCGGCGCGCCAGGCACCCCGACATTGACCATACCTGCGATTGCCCGGGCACATGCTTCAAACATGCCGTCGGTAATTAATTTTGATTTGGTAACAATCGTTCCAAGACCGAGACCAGGGAAGACAAGCGCGTTGTTTGCCTGCCCGATATGATACGTAACTCCGTTATATTCAACTGGCGGGAACGGGCTTCCTGTCGTGATCAGCGCACGGCCTTCTGTCCATTCGATTAAATCCTCTGGTTTTGCTTCAGAAAGAGTTGTCGGATTTGACATTGGCAAAATCGCCGGCCGTTTCACATGTGACGCCATTTCTTTTACAATTTCTTCAGTGAAAGCGCCGGAAACCGTAGATGTGCCGATCAGGATCGTCGGTTTCGCCTGCCGGACCACTTCAAGAAGATCAATGCCTCCGCCGTCTCCGTTCCGCTGATAATCCTTCACTTCATCAGCCGAACGGGCATACGGCTTTTGGAAATCAAGAAGCTGATCCATATCATCTGTTAACAGCCCGTTTCTGTCTATGCACCAGAAGCGCTTGTATGATTCTTCTTCACTCAGTCCCTCGCGCACCAATGCTTCCCGCAGCTGTTCGGCAATTCCGATTCCTGCCGTTCCCGCTCCGAATATAACAACTCTGTGATCTCTCAGCGGAACTTTAGACGCTTTTGCACAGGATAAGACTGCGGCCAAAGAAACAGCGCCAGTTCCTTGGATATCATCATTGAAGGTACACACTTTATCTTTATAGCGTTTCAAAATGCTTCGCGCGTTTTTCGCCCCGAAATCCTCCCAATGCAGCAATGCATTCGGAAATGTTTCTCTCGCCAGCGCAACGTAGTCGTCAATAAATTGGTCATAGCGTTCCCCGCGCACTCTGGAATGCTGGTTGCCGACATAAAGCGGGTCGTTTAAGAGGCTCTCCTGATTTGTCCCCGCATCTAAAACTACAGCCAGCACTCTGCTCGGATCAATGCCCGCAGCCGCTGTATAAACCGCCAGCTTGCCAATAGAAATCGCGATTCCTCCGACGCCCCAGTCACCGATTCCTAAAATTCCTTCCGCATCAGTTGCAACAATTAAATCGATCGTATCGCTTTGATCTTTATACTGTTTAAATGCTTCTTTCATACCGTCCGGGTCATCGATTGACAGATAGAGCCCTCGTGGTTTTCTGTATTCATGGCTGTATCTCTGGATTGCCGTTCCGACTGTCGGTGTGTAGACAATCGGGAGCATTTCCCCTAAATGGTCATTTAACAGGCGGTAAAACAGCGTTTCATTCCGATCGTGCAGCGCCGTTAAATAGACATTTTTGCTCAAATCGTCAGGCTGTGCGGAATATTGTTCATACGCTCTTTTCGCCTGATCATCAATTGTTAATACCTTGGGCGGCAGAAAGCCTTTTAAACCAAGTTCTTTTCTTTCTTCCTCAGTAAAAGCAACACCTTTGTTCAAAAAAGGAACAGAGAGCACTTCAAGGCCTCTTAATGTTGTTTGAATGTCTCCTTCGTTTGTTACTCTGAATTGTTTCACCCTGCCTCTTCCTTTCTGAGCATAATTAGTACTAGGTTTGCATTATTAGCCGGAAAACATGCAGGGTAAACATAAAAATATGCTATCGCTTCATTCGCTTAACTGACTTTTTGATACTTCCGTCCTCCTCCCATTGAAGGGCGCGATACTCGGCATCATGGTAAAAAATAAACCAAGCATCTTTTTCTGCTGCGAACGCCTGCCATTTCTGCTTTTGCGAGATAGAGGTCATCGGATAATCATCGTAAGCCAGCACCCATAGCGGATTGCGGTGGGCATGTGTCGGCATCAGATCTGCCATATGTACGGCAGTTTCACCCGCATCTTCGCATATCAGGACACTGTGTCCGTCGCTATGGCCTCCGGTGTGATGCATTGTAATACCCTCTGTGATCGTTAAGGTGTCTTCAAAGGTTTTGACTTGGCCAGCTACAGCCTCCCAATTTTCTTTCCAATACGTATTTTTCGACCTGATATTCGGATGGCGCATTTCGTCCCATTCAACAGCTGATGTATAAATCACTGCATTCGGAAAGACAGAGACGAGCCGTTCACCTTCATATTCCGTTAAACCGCATGCATGATCAAAATGAAGGTGTGTCATTGCGATCACATCTATATCGGCAACCGTTAATCCGAGTGCTGCTAACGATGGTTTCACATTCGACTCTTGTGTCACGCCATAGTTTCGTTTTTGTTTATCAGTCAGCTTGCCGTACCCAATTCCGGCGTCAACGATGATATTGAGCCCATCCTTTTGAATCAAAATAGGGTCTGTTCTTAGTTCAATCTGGTTTTTTTCATTGACTGGATATTTTTTAGACCAAAGCGGCTTTGGCACAACGCCGAACATGGCGCCTCCGTCCATATGCGTCACGCCTCCGTCAAGCCAGGTCAACGTGATGTTTCCAATTTTCATTGTTTCCATTTTCATCCCCCCTGTCATCATGGTAGCAAACGGCCCATAAAAAAAACAGACTCCTGTCAGAGTCTGTCTTTACGTTCTCCATTCAACCTCAGCCCGATAGATCGGCTGGCCGAGTGCAGAGAATTTTTCTTCATATTCTGTCATAATATTGCCTTCCAGATTGCTGTTATGCAAATCGAGACTGACGTATGTCAGCAGGAGGCCGTACTCAGAGAAGCTCTTCAAAGAGTACTCAAATAAACCTCGGTTGTCCGTTTTAAAATGAATCGATCCGCCTTTGCCCATTACTTCTTCATATTTTTTGAGGAAGTGGGAATATGTCAGGCGGCGTTTTTCATGACGTTTCTTCGGCCAAGGATCAGAAAAGTTCAAGTAGACCCGTTTCACTTCCCCCGGCTCAAACACATCCGTCAGCGTGTCCGCATCTATATTCAGAAGCTTTACATTCTGCGCTTCGCTGTCTTTTACTTTTTGGACGGCTGTCACGATGACGCTTTTAAATAACTCAATACCAATATAATTGATGTCGGGATTTTGTTTGGCCATACCAGAAATAAATTGGCCTTTTCCTGTACCAACCTCGATATGGATCGGATTGTCGTTGCCAAACACTGTGTTCCATTTCCCTTTATAATCAGCAGGATTGCTGATGGCAATATCTGCGTTTTCAGCCAAAAAGTCATCAGCCCAAGGCTTGTGGCGCATTCTCATATGATTGACACCTCTATCTATTATTTCGACTAACAACATACCATGAATTAAAAAGACCCGCAAGCTCGTTTTTCCAGTGTATCTCTCTTAAGACCGAGCGCATAAAAAAAGAGGGTCCCGTCTGCTGGAACACTCCTTTCACATGTATAAAAACGCTCTGTTTTGAACAATTTAACCCGTATGATACTGAAGGGATGTGTACCGTTATGGGTTTACATTATGAGCATCAAGTTCATTTATTGAAGGATATATTGACTGACCATCAATTGGACTGCTGCGGAACAGTCGCAGAGTACGAGCAGCTTGAGCGTGTGATTAAATCACTGATGGCAAACACCGAGCTTGATTCAAATTTCAAAAACGTGCTTGAAGATGTTTACCGCTACAGCCAATCAGGAATATCGTCCAAATCCATCGACTCACACATACAAGAGCATCAGAACAGCCTGTCTCAATGGGTAGAGCAAATGGATTCGTATTCCTGATTAATCAACAATTCGTTTCATGAGGATATGCAGCTCTTCCATTGCATCATGAAATTCCTTATCATTGCCTTTTGCTTTATGCCAGGCAATGAAAGTAATTGTTTCAGATAACACATACCAAGCCATTCGCAACCGAAGGCTTTCTGTCAGCTCTATGCCGTACATGCTCAGCCAGCTCTCCCAAGCTGGCTTTTCGACGTAGTGGTACAGCAAAGGCCCGAGGTCCATCGCCGGATCAGCGATCATGGCGCCGTCCCAGTCAATTAAATACAGCTGGTTGTCTTCAGACAATAGCCAGTTATTATGATTGACATCACAATGGCAAACGACTTTCTCACCGAAATGCACTTCATGCAGGTGTTCTTCCAAATACTTGATCCCTTCTTGAATCAGCGGCGAAGATTGCTGCACAGCAAATACAGCCTGCTTCAGCTGAGACAAAAGAGCCCCCGGGTTCAGCGGTTCTTTTCCAAGTCTCTTCAGCATGTCCAGCAAGGCTTTTGATGTGTGTATTTTACGAAGCAATTCAGCAACGGGCCGTCCGCTCATGTCTTTAGGCTTCAGCTCTCTGCCGGTCATCCAGTGCTGGGCCGTAATGACGTCCCCATTTTCCATCCGTTTTGTCCAAACCAGCTTCGGAACAATGCCTTCGGCGGATAAAACAGCTAAAAAAGGTGAGCTATTACGTTTTAAAAAAAGCTGCTGCCCGTTATGTTTCGCATAATATGCATCTCCTGTAGCTCCTCCGGCGGGGAAGATCTCCCAATCGCTACCTAGTAATTGTCCCAACCAGTTCATATCAATGTTCAACCCATCATTTCTTAAAATATTTTAGAATTAAGGCTAATCGTTTCTAGTCTATCCAGCGAATGCCTTTTTCGTACGAATCGTATAAAAATAAAAAAGACAGCTATTGAGAGTCTCATATGCTAATCAATAGCCGTCCTTTAAATTTTAGCGCTATAGCACAAACTTCGTCAAGCAAAACTCTTAAGATCTGATGCTAAATATAAGATAACCGTTCCGATGCCGTTTACTGCAACCGTTTTCTTGATTTCTGCCGGGTCTTCCTGAAATCCTGATGGATCACATAAAAGCCGATAAGGTATGTCGTTTGGCAGCCTCCACTCGACGGAGTCTGGACTCGCGTGATGGATAACAATGATATCTTTCCATTCGTCAACCTCGTCAAGATCATAAAGCCTGTATGCGATAAGGTGTTCTTCTAGCGTCAAGCATTCAAGATGGCGCCGGATGTCTGCAGCGGACCTAAGACGGAATGCAGGATGCGCTTTTCTCAGCGAGATCAGCTTGCAGATATAATGAACATCTTCTTTGAACGTTCCACGGCGATCCCAGTCGAGCTGGTTGATGCTGTCACTGGATTGATAGCTGTTTTCCACTCCCTGCTTCGTCCGGAAAAATTCCTGGCCGCTGTGAATAAACGGCACCCCTTGGGCAAGCAAAATAATCGCGGCTGCAAGCCTTTGCCTGCTTCGCTTTCGGCTGTCATTTTCTTGAGGAAGCGCGAAGCTCATTTTATCCCAAAAGGTGTGATTGTCGTGTGATTCGACATAATTGATGGACTGGCTTGGTTCCGGAACAATCGGTGCTAATGCCTTCCATCCGGAAGACCCGGCAATTCCATGCATCACAGCTTGTGCTGATTCACCGCTGCCGAGCGCAAACCCTGCTGCCTTAAGGTGAAAGGTGTTCCCTTTTACAGCGTCACGAAACATATCATTAAAAAAGCCGATGCCCGGCATTCTTGGCGCGTTCGCCAAAGCAGCTTTCTGTTCATGCGGCAGCGGTGTAGCTAGATCCCACCCTTCTCCAAAAAGCAGGATTCCGGGCTTTGCCTTAGTTGCTTTCTCTTTCATATAAAGCACGGTGTTAATATCTAAAATCCCGAGGAGATCAAAGCGGAAGCCGTCAACATTGTATTCTTCAAGCCAATAGACCACGCAATCCGCAATGAATTTTCTTGCCATCCTTCTTTCTGATGCAATATCATTGCCAACGCCGGTGCCGTTTGATGGCATCCCACATTCGTCGTGCCGGAAAAAATAACCTGGCACTGTCTTTTCAAAGGGGGAATTCTCCCTCTTATACACATGGTTAAAAACAACATCCAGAATGACTCGCAGACCGTGCTGATGCAGGGTATTGATCATTTGTTTCAGCTCTGTTTTTCTCGTTTGAGGATCATGAGGATTTGAGGCATAGCTTCCCTCCGGGGCAAAGAAATGAAGCGGGTTATATCCCCAATTGTATGCATCAAGCGGCTTCTCTTCATCAACTCCGGCAAAATCATTCACCGGCAGAAGCTCCACATGTGTCACACCAAGCTCTTTTACATACGTCAGTCCCGAAGAACTGCCATTTGCGGTTTGTGTATCAGTTTCCGTTAATGCTAAGTATTTTCCCTTGTTTATCATGCCGCTGTTTTCATGGATGGAGAAGTCGCGAAGGTGCGTCTCATAGATGACGGCATCCACAGGGTGTGAGAATGGTTTAAGAGGAGCAGTCCATTTCATTTGATCCGGGCGCAAGACGACGCCCTTCTCTCCATTTACAGTCACAGCCTTGGCATACGGGTCAACTGTTTCCATCCATTCTAAATTGTTGCAGATGCAAAACAAATACTCATACCCGTGAAGGTCACCCGTGACCGTAACAGCATAGACACCCTTTTCCAAGCGATTCATTTGGAATGTGCGCCCGCTTTTATTGGGGTGTGAAAGCTTGACAGCAGCTGAGGTTGCAGCAGGCGCCCATACTTTAAATACGGTATGATCCGCGGTATAAACGGCGCCCAGCTCTCCGTCATAATAAAATTCGTCATCAAACGCAGCCGTCCGGATGACAGCGCCAATTTGGAGATCCGTTTTGTGGCCGCTGGATGCTCTGACGCAATGGATTTTTCCAAATGTCACAGGATGGTCGGATACGCAGACGTACTTGTATTTTGCTTCAAGGGAGTATTCCTCCCTGACAGCCAGAGGAAAAACTGTTGTTTCTGTCTCAAGCCGAAACGGCGGTGTCATGATTTCCTTTTGTTCAGCAGGAATCAGAACAGTAATGATATTCATATCATCGACATACGCTTCGAAGCTGCGGCGGATGCTGACCATCGGAAGCTCTCTCCTCCAAACACGTTTATGTTTTGATCCTTAGGGGTGAAGGACTAGATGCCAGACGAAACGGGGTAGTGCCCATGATTTCTCCGTCAGCATGGAACGGGATTTTGTCCTTCGTGTAAAATGTAATGTCCTTCGCTTTAAACATCGTAACGCCATCCATCTTTGTATGTTTTCCAAATGCCATGAGACATAAAAGCCAATATTTTTTCAAAAACGGCTGGTTTTCAACGATTACGATATCAAATGTCTTCTCGCGCGGATTTGCTAGGGGCGCCGCCTTCATGCCTCCCCCGTAAAACGGATGGTTGGATACAACGGCAAACCAGACATCATGAAATTCGCGCGTCTCGTCTTCCGTCGTACAAGCTAACGTAAACGGCTTAAAGGTTGCCGAAGCGTGCAAATGAGAAAGCGGATACACAAGAAATCGAAGGCGGAGAAAAAGAAAAACCCGTCTCAACGGAAATTCCATCGCCTTTTTATTGACATATGCGTCAAACCCGATCCCGATGTGATTCATAAAATAAAGAATCTGTGATTTATCCTGAAGGAAATTGACGCTCCCTAAATGAAAGGTTCTTGTTAACGGGCGCTTTACCTTCTTGATTTCCTGTATCAGATCGATTTTTTTAATAGAGAACCCTCGCGAAAAATCATTATACGCGCCCGCCGGCACAAAGCTCAGCTCAATATCGTCAACATCTTTCAGCCCGTTGACAACTTCATGCATGGTTCCGTCTCCGCCAATGACGATCAGGCGCTTCAGCTTATATTCCTGTATCGTTGAAATCTGTCTGGCGAGCACCTCGGCGTGTCCCGGATGTTCAGTTAAAAATGAACGGTGCTCAACCTTTCGTTTGATCAATTCTTTTTGAATGGACTTCCAAACACGCAGGCCGTTTCGATGTCCTGCTGTCGGATTAATAATAAAAAACCAATGGCTCATCTTTCTCACCTGCTTATGTTATGAGAAAACCGCTCAAATCGTTCTCTTTTACTCCAGCCACTCCTGTCTGCGATAGGAGTCAGACATGCAGTAAGACAATAGAGCCTTTGCAGCCTTTACCTGATGATGTTTGATCGGAGCAGTGTTTTTCTTCTGCCGCTCAATCCATTCTTCCGCGCTCCGCTTATCCGCTATTTCTAAGCCGTATGGCGGCTCCGGGTAATCGATGTACGACGTTCTGCTCAGAAGCAATTTTCGAACCGGAATCTCAGCCTGTTTTTCCTTTACGATCTTTGACACAACCGAGTCCGTACGAAACAGGCTAAGCCCTGGATTTAACACTGATGCAGTCTGAGAGGCTGTTTTCTTGTCCCAAAAACGATTTTTAGACCCTATGTAGACACTGTCTTCCTCAGCCTCTAAAAAAGAAACGCAATAAATTTCCAGAGGAGAAATAATCACAATGCTTAATTCAACCGCCGCCTGCTGAATTTTCAGCACAGGCTTATACATAATAAAATAAGAATCAGGCAGCTGCTGGGTCAGATAACGCAAAATGCGGTCCTGCTTCACTTGGTTTGAGAGTTGAGATATTTCTGAAAGAGTAGAGCTTGCCCATTTGAGCTGAAAATCATATAAATGTCTTTTATAAAAAGAAGCAAGCGCCACTCTGCTCTTCGGGAGCCTTACATGAATATCTTCTTCGTCCTCAAACCATTGGTGTCTCTCTTCTTGTATATCGGCTTTTATCTCTTCTTTTCTTCTTTTCAATGAAAATTTTTTTCGTTTCTGCACCGGTTCCGGTTCTTCAGCTCTGGCTTGCCTTTCTTCATGCTGGCGCTCCGCTGCTTCTACTAGTGAAAGCCAGCGCTCTTTTTTCAGACGTACAAACTGGTTGATATAATGGTACGGATCAAGCTCATATCTCGATATATAATCATGAATTTTGATGATTTGTGCCATGTTTGTTTCTCCACTCCGCAATGAATTAAGATAATTGAAATTTGAATATTTCCTCGTATTTTGGTGATTGGTTCAAGTGTATTTGAAAGAGCGAAAATCGTTCAGCCATCATCGAAACCTCGCCGCTTTCAAACGGAACATGAGCTGGAAATCCATTTTCGCCTGTCCATTTTCTTGCCAGCGTCATATGAGGATGATACGGTCTTTTTTCCACTTGAAAGCCGGCCTGAAGTACAGCCTGCTTCGTATGTTCCCGCAGTCTATCAAGCGTTTTGTTTTTCTTTGGCTCCAGATGTAAAACGCGCGGCCTTCTGCGGTCGCCGAATACATCTATCTTGTCAAACTCAATTGAAAATGGGTCAATTTCTGAAGCAATCTCTGCTAGCGAACCTTCAAGCTTCTTTATTTGTGTCTCATCCGCCGCTCCGAGAAAAATTAACGTGATATGATAGTCAAGCGGGTGCACCCATTTTTGAAACGTCAATATCGGTTCGTTTTTCGCAGCCTGGTAGATCGGATTTGCAATTCCCTCAGGTATGGGAACGCCGATGAAATAATGAGGCCGTATATCTGGCATCCGTCTGACACTCCCTTCTTTGACAGCTATTATTTTATCAATAAAGAGGCTGTGCGGATAGAGGAACAGTGTATGAAAACACTCTCGCACAAACGTTTATTATGTTAGGATATTATATGACACTTGTTTTATTCAGAAAGGAATGACAATGTTGAAAATCGTTGCAAACACAGCTGATCTGATAGGAGATACACCGCTAGTGAGATTGAATCGGCTTCAGCCGGAAAATGCGGCACAAGTCTATTTGAAGCTTGAATTTTTCAATCCGAGCGGCAGTGTGAAAGACAGAGCCGCTTATCAAATGATCATAGAAGCTGAACAAAACGGTTTACTCAAGCCGGGATCAGTTATTATAGAGCCGACAAGCGGAAATACCGGCATCGGGCTCGCCATGAATGCGGCAGCACGCGGATATAAAGCAATTTTAGTTATGCCTGATACGATGACGAAGGAACGGATCAACCTACTTAAAGCTTACGGTGCAGAGGTTGTATTAACTCCCGGAGAGGAAAGAATGCCGGGCAGCATCAAAAAAGCGAAGGAGCTTGCCGAACAAATTCCGAACAGCTATATTCCAATGCAGTTCGATAACACTGCTAATCCTGATGCGCACCGGAAAACAACAGCGCCTGAAATCGCCCGGGCAATAGAGGAAATCGGAAAACCGCTCGGCGCTTTTGTAGCCTCCTCTGGAACGGGCGGAACCATTACCGGAACAGGTGAGGCGCTCAAAGAGCTTTTTCCGGATATCACGGTTCATGTTGTTGAGCCAGCGGGTTCGCCTGTATTATCCGGCGGAAAACCTGGCGCGCATAAACTTGTAGGAACGAGCCCAGGCTTTATACCGCCGATTTTAAATGAAGACGTTTATGATGAAATTATCAAAATCTCTGATGAAGACGCGTATACGACGACAAGACGGCTTGCTGCTGAAGAAGGAATTCTTGTCGGTCCTTCATCAGGCGCTGCCTGCTTCGCGGCAATCGAAACAGCGAAACGCCTCTCTCCTGACAAAGTTGTGGTCTGCATGACAGCTGATACAGGAGAACGGTACTTATCAACTGATTTATGGTCATTTATTTAAAAAAAGGACTGGCTTCAGCAGAAGCCGGTCCTTTTATTTTGCAAGCTCGTAAATGGCCTGAGCATATAACGCTGTCGATCTCAGCAGGTCATCAATTTCGATATATTCATCCTTTTGGTGTGCGCTGTCAGGGCGTCCGGGGAACAGCGGGCCGAACGCGACACCGGCTTTTAAGGATCTCGCATATGTCCCCCCGCCGATTGAGATTAAGTCAGCTTTTTTACCCAGCTGGCCTTCATAAACCTTTTGCAGGGTTTTGACTAACGGATGATCTGCGGACACGTGATGCGGCTTGCTGTCTTTGAATTCTCCCAGATCAAATTCAGATGCACTTTCGAATGCATCGCGAATCGCTTTGCTTTCTGCTGTCACAGGATAGCGGATATTGATCCCGAGCTCGCCTCCCTGCCCTTCTTTATAGCGCAGTGTTCCGACATTTAATGTCAACTCACCGCTGATTTCATCCTCACAGTCGATGTCCAGTTTTTTTCCTCTTGTATCACCTGAGAACTTATCTGTCACAACTTGCACAAACCGCTTTCCTGCATCGTCAAGCTCAGTCTGCTGGAGAAATTTGCACAATAAAATGCCGGCATTGATCCCATTGTTCGGTTCCATCGCATGGCAGGAAAGACCGTACATACGCAAAATGAGCTGTCCGTTCTCTATTGCAGCTTCCCCTTTTTGATCCGTCGTGCGGAGCATGTCTTTAAATGAAGACAGAATCTCTTCATTTTTCGGCCCTTCAATGACAGCTTCCGCAGCGTCGGGCACCATGTTTAAGCGAAGGCCTGATTGAAACGAGACAAGCACTGCCTTTGGTTCTGCTTGATTTGGGCGGTGCGGAATAAGTAAAGAAGCATCGATGATCCCTTTTTCCGCATTAATGATTGGAAAATCGGCGTCAGGCGCAAAGCCCATTGTTGGCATTTCTTCATGCTTGAAATAATGCTCTACGCATCTCCAATCGCTTTCTTCATCTGTTCCGATAATCATTCTGACTCGCTTGGACAGGGGCAAATTCATGTCTTTCACGATTTTCAGCGCGTAGAATGCCGCCATTGTCGGGCCTTTGTCATCAATGGCGCCCCTTGCATAAATCCGTCCGTTGCGGATTTCAGCTGAAAATGGATCACTCGTCCACCCATCTCCCGGCGGCACGACGTCAACATGGCAAAGTACGCCGATAATGTCATCGCCCTCCCCCCATTCAATATGACCTGCGAAGCCGTCAAGATTTTTTGTTGTAAAGCCTTCTTTTTCTCCAAGCTCCAGCAATGAAGTCAGGCTGGCATTTACCCCTTCTCCAAACGGTTTACCGGGTCCAGCGGTTGTTTCGTCCATGACACTGTTGATTCTCAAAAATTCCTGCGTATCACGAATTAAATCCTCTTTTTTTCTGATCACTTCAACTTCCCAGTTCATAATGATCCCCTTTCCGCAAGAAATGACTTGCAAAAACCAAATAAAACGAATAATATTAATGGTGTTTTGTTAAAACGTTCGTAATTGGAGGATACTATGTTTCATCTAAAAGAGCAGCAAACATCCATAAAGCAAGAAATCATAGCAGGGCTGACGACCTTTTTCACAATGGTCTATATCGTCGTGGTCAATCCGGTCATTCTGGCTAACGCCGGGGTTCCTTTCGACCAGGTTTTCACCGCAACGATTATTGCCTCCATTGTCGGAACGCTGTGGATGGCCCTGGCAGCAAATTATCCGATTGCTATTGCGCCCGGCATGGGCTTGAACGCTTATTTAGCCTTTCATGTCGTAAGCGCAAGCGATGGCGGCATCACGTACGCAACAGCTTTCAGCGCAGTATTTACAGCAGGGGTTCTCTTCATTATTCTATCGTTAACGCCTTTAAGAAAACAACTTATAGAAGCGATTCCAAACAATTTAAAATACGGGATCACAACTGGGATCGGGCTGTTTATTGCTTTTATCGGTTTGCGTCAAGCGGGCATTGTGGCAGCTGATGAGTCAAACCTGGTCACTCTCGGCAATCTGCATTCACCTGGTGTTATCTTAACGCTGGTTGGCCTTTTGATCAGCGTGGTCCTGATGGTGCTGAATGTAAGCGGCGCTTTATTTATCGGAATGGCAGCTACCGCTTTGATCGCCTTTTTCACCGGTCAGCTCCATTTTCCAAAGGGATTTATGTCGCTTCCTCATTTGCCGGAAGGATTGATGATCTCAAATCCATTTACCGCTTTTGGCGATGTCATTCATCACGGCCTGTACGCTGTCGTCTTTTCTTTTCTATTAGTCACCATTTTTGATACGACAGGCACGATGATCGGAGTTGCCGAGCAAGCCGGGCTGATGAAAAACAACAAGCTGCCAAACGTGCGAAAAGCGCTGCTTGCTGATTCAACCGCGACAACAGTAGGAGCTGTTTTCGGCACAAGTCCAACGACTGCATTTATCGAGTCTTCCGCCGGTGTCGCAGCCGGAGGAAGAACGGGGCTTACGGCTTTGACTGTCGCGGTGATGTTTGCGGCTTCAATGTTTTTCAGTCCGCTTGTCAGCGCCTTGTCCGGTATAGCCGCCATCACCTCGCCTGCTTTGATTATCGTCGGCAGCCTGATGATGGGTTCAGTTTCCAATATGAACTGGAAAGAGATGGACGAGGCATTTCCAGCGTTTCTCGTCATTCTGGCCATGCCTTTGACATCCAGCATTTCTACAGGAATTGCGCTTGGCTTTATTTCATATCCGATCGTAAAAGCGGCGCGGGGAAAATGGAGAGAGATTCATCCGCTCGTCATCGTTTTCGCCATTCTGTTTTTCATCCAGCTGTTTATTTTATAACATAGACCAAAAAACCCAAACGTCGCCGTTTGGGTTTTTTATGTAAACAATAAAGAGACAGCGGCCGCTAAAAAACAACAGGCGGCAAACGCATAGTGCAGGATGTTGATACAGCTTTTTCTGGCCCGATAATATTCATCACTTTCCTTATCGGTGCCAATTAAAAAAGGGGCATCCATGACCTTGTCAAAAATAAGCGTCAGGATATAACGGCAAACCCCTGTGTATACCAGCAGCGCAATCACCTTCAGCCAAATTGGGGAAACAAATATGAGAACGGTGAAAGCTGACAGTAGCATGTACATCTGCCTCGCATACTCGCCATTCCTCAGCATGACTTTAAAAAACAATTCCTTATAGCCTGTGCAGATCGTTCGTCTTTTAAATATCCTTTTTGAATTTCTGTATAATAACGGTTTTCTTCTCATCCTGTCTTTTACTTTTGGCATTCCCGCCTCCTGACTCATCATCATCACAAGTCCTGCAAGGGCAAGCCTGCTTTTTTTCTCTTCAGTCACCTCAGCTTCAAAAGCCGTGAACGAAGCCGTCTTTTTCAAACTGCGGATAACTGAGAAAAGCAAAAATAAAATGCCAAAAAGCGCAAGCAAGTGCCACTGAGTCAAAACAATCAGGATAGCAGAACCAGCAAAAAATATAGCTCTGACAAAAATATCGCCAATCCATCTCGAAATGGAGCGCGGCTTTCTGATCCTGTCTTGCTTTAAGGATAAAAAGAATATATGAAGGCCAAACAAATAACACAATAGAGCAGTGCTTTCTGCGAATGTGATGTGAACAGAATGACTGATCAAGGGAAGGACAATGAAAAAGAGAAGCAGCCATTTAGCCATCGTGACGAGAAAAGAATACAAAAGCGCGTACCGTTTGAGCTGATAGATGATTTCCTTCTTTTGCAGCAAAAACACTTTGTCCGCTTCCATTAAAAATGTACGAATCGAGCCTGTAAACATGATCAGCCCACACACAGCGTACAGCCATCTCCACTCCGCCACTTCAGACCACTCATAAAGAAGACCTCTTCCATTCATCAAATCAATATACTGATAGATGACAAAAGCAATCGCCGGCAAAACAATATAGAGAGCGACTGTCCAGTCAATGACCGCATGCAACACTTTAAACTGATACTTGTAATAGTCAAACAGCCTTCGAAAAAAGAGCGTACGCCCGTTCATGGCCGATCACCTTGAACTGCCTTATAAAAACAGTCAAGCAATGACTGCCCCTCTAATCCGGTCTTGTCCTGAATATCTTTTAACGTGCCTTGGAGAAATAATGAACCTTTCTCAATCATATAAAACCGGTCACAGATTTTTTCCGCGGTATCGAGTACATGCGTGCACATCAGAATTCCGGCTCCACGTTCTTTTTCAGCCTTAAGCATGTCCACAAAGCGTTTCGTCGATATCGGATCAAGGCCGATAAACGGTTCATCAATCACATACATATCCGGCTTAGAGAGAAAGGCCTGGATAAGCATTAGTTTTTGCTGCATGCCCTTCGAAAAGGTGACAGGCAGCTCATGTTTGACATGATCAAGCGAAAACGTCTGCAGCAGGCTTTGGGCCCGATGCGCAAATTCTCTCTCTTCAATGCCGTGGAGTGTGCTGATCAGATCCAAATGCTCCCACAGCGTCAGTTCTTCGTAAAAGGACGGATGCTCCGGAATATATGCAAATGAACAGTCGTTCCAGGCAATATGCCCTTTAAAATCTTCTGAAAGGCCGAGTATCGCCTTGATTGCGGTGCTTTTTCCGGCGCCGTTAGCTCCGATCAGTCCAACTAGTTCCCCTTTTCTGACTTCCAGAAAAACATCGGTGAGCACTTTTTTTCGGCTTGTATACCCGGCCTGTTCTATTGAAGCTTCAAGCAAATTTGTCAAAACTCACCCACCTCCAAAATTTACTACGAAACAGAATAAAAAAAGTTTCTTTAACCATAATAATATTGAGCCGAAATACATAGTAATCCAACAAGGATGGCTGCCCAACGCGAATTGGAAAAAATTAATAGGAGTTATCCCTAGATTCATCACTGCAATATCGTGTATAATGAGGGCGAATTATTTTAACAATTACAGATGTCTGCCTTTGTTGCTATTTCGTACGCAGTTGATAGTCGTGAGTTGTGGTTAGTCAAGTCCATCCGATCTTATGATAGGGAGTGGTTTTTTGAAACCTTCAACAAACCGTATGCTAACTCGAATCAAATCAGTTTACATGTTTATCCAAGAAAAAGGTCTTGTGACAACACAGGAACTGGTTGACGAATTCGGCATTACACCTAGAACGATTCAAAGAGACTTAAATGTGTTGGCATATAATGATCTTGTTCATAGTCCAAGCCGTGGCAAGTGGGAGACAACGAGAAAGAAAGTAAAGATTACCTCATAAATTGAAAAATTACATAGGGCCGCCTGAGAGCGGCCCGATAGATAATAGGGCGAAGAAACTACTGAGCCTTGTTTTTGTGTGCTTATAAATAAAACCCCGCATTCGGTATGCGGGGTTTTTGTCATGCTTGCGGCTCATTGAGCAAATGAAGCTCTTCCTCTGTCAGCTCACGGTATTCTCCGGGTGCCAGAGCGGGATCTAGGGAAACGCGTCCCATCGAAAGCCGCTTCAGATAAACCACTTCATTGCCGACAGCCTTTGCCATTTGCTTGACCTGATGGTATTTTCCTTCTGTAATTGTCAGGTATATCACGGTATTGCCACTGTCGTTTGTTTTGATTTCCGCTTTTGCCGGCTTTGTTTTATAGCCGCCCTCTATGTAGACACCCGTTTCCAAATTGGAGATGTCTTCCCGAGAAATCTGTGATTTTAAATGGACTTCATACGTTTTTGGAACATGCTTTTTAGGAGAAAGGAGCCGATGTGCGAGCTGCCCGTCATTTGTGAGCAGCAAAAAGCCCTCTGTATCTTTATCAAGCCTGCCGGCTGGAAATGGCTCAAATCTCATCTCCTCCGGCGTCAGCAGATCGACCACTGTTTGCTGCCGGCTGTCCTCAGTCGCCGACAGCACGCCCTGCGGTTTATTCATCATAAGATAAATGAACTCTCGATAATCAACCGGTTCCCCGTATACGGTCACCTCCTGCGTATCAGGATCAACGTGCGCCTTTACATCTTTGGCAGGTTTGCCGTCGATCATCACGGCTCCAGCCTTCACAACGGCTTTGACTTCTTTTCTGGAACCATACCCGCTGTTGGCAAGCAGCTTATCAAGTCTCATTCCCAATCTCTCCTTTATAAAAGAAAGCCCGCAGCATGCGAGCCCTCAGTTTCATCATATCTAGTTCATCAGCCTGCATGTCTGCCTTTCCTTAAGAAACCTGGCAAACGGCGGCCTAAAATTTTCTGCAAAAATCCTAATCGGTAGCCGCAATACAGGTAGACTGCTCCGCCAACAGCGGCTGCGATCACCACAACAATCGCAGCTTGCAGCTGGCCATCCTGATAGGAAATAAAGAAGCCTAATACCCACTGCACGATTTTCACGGCAATACCCATAATGGCTGATAAGACCAGCATCAAAACAGTTCGTTTAACAAGTATCTTATACGAATAGCCTGCATGGCGCTTAATCATGATAAACCCATATAAAAGGGAAGCGATATATCCAAGCGCCGTCGCTAAAATCGCTCCGTCAGCCTGCATCAGCTTGATCAGCGGAACATTCAGCACAAGCTTGATCACGACGCCGATCACAAGGCTGACAACTGCAAATTTTTGCTTATTGATGCCCTGCAGAATGGCTGCGTTGACTGTAAACAAAGAGAACAGAATTGCGACTGGCGAATACCATAGCAAAATGTTTGCCCCCAGTTCAGGGTGAAGGCTCTCTGACCCGTAAAAGAACGTATACGTCGGTCCTGACAATAGAGAGATCCCGACAACAGCCGGAATAATTAAAAACAGGATCGTCTGCATCGTTTGATTAATCTGCTGATTTAACAGCTTATAGTTTCCGCTTGTAAACGATTCAGTAATCGTTGGAATTAATGTCAGTCCGAAAGCAGTTGCTAGGGAAACCGGGATCATCACGAGCTTCTGAACATACAGGGTTAGAATCGCAAGCATGTCTTGGCTGATGGCTTGATGACCGGCTTCAATCATCGCTTTGTTAAACGTATTTGTATCAATATAGTTATACAAAGGGATGGCTAGTCCGACAAAAACGTACGGAGCAGCATAGCTGAACAGCTCGAAAAACATTTTCTTGTAGCTTAGATTTGCTGTCGGACCCGTATTCGGCATCATCGCCAGCAGGCTGCCCTTCCGTTTGTTCCAATAAATATAAAGCACGACCAGCCCTCCGAAGGCACCGATCAGCGCTGCGAAGGTTGCATAGCCCACAGCGATGACAAGGCCGCCGTTGAAAACCTTCAAAATCAAGAATGTCGCACTCAATAGAAAGATGATGCGGACAATCTGTTCAACGACTTGGGAAACAGCTGTCGGACCCATCATTTGGTGCCCTTGAAAGAATCCGCGGACAAGGCTCATAATCGGTACGACCAAAAGCGCTAAGCTGACCATGCGGATGACATAAACGACATGATCAATTGTCAAGCCGTTATTATCCTTGCCTCCCAGCGATATTTCCGCAAACATCGGAGCCGATAGATACAGAATGAAAAAGGCTATCATTCCTGTGACGAGCATAACCGACATGCCCGCCTTGAGCATTTTCCTGCTTGTCTCATAATCCCCTTTTGAATTATATTTGGAAACAAATTTAGAAACAGCGGCCGGAAAGCCCATCGTAGCAATATTCAAAAATAAAGTGTATTGGTTGTATCCGTATTGAAATAATGCACCGCCTGTCGCCCCGACCATAATGCTGAAGGGAATTAAATAGACCATCCCCAGAATCCGCGATATATATGTACCGAGCGTTAATACAAACGTGCCTCTTAACAGTTTGCTTGACATGTTTCTTCATCACCATTTTCTACGAAGATTCAACTTTTCTATTTTACCACAACTGGGCATTTAGACGGTAATAAATACAAAAGCAATCCTGTGAACATTCATGTCCGCCGGCAAAAGACGTTTAAGGAGCGGCTTTCTTTCGCTATAATAGTACTGCGGACGGGGTGTCCGCACACGAAATGAAAAGAAAGTTGATGATAAAGATGAAACAATATGACGTAATCGTAATCGGCGGAGGCCCTTCAGGCTTGATGGCTGCGATTGCAGCAGGAGAACAGGGCGCTGGCGTGTTGCTGATAGATAAAGGAAATAAATTAGGTCGGAAACTCGCGATTTCCGGGGGCGGCCGCTGTAATGTGACGAACCGCCTTCCTGTGGAAGAAATTATCAAGCACATCCCCGGCAACGGGCGTTTTTTATACAGCGCGTTTTCTGAATTTAATAATGAAGACATTATCAAGTTTTTTGAAAACCTCGGCATTCAATTGAAGGAAGAGGATCACGGCCGGATGTTCCCTGTGACCGACAAAGCCCAAAGTGTCGTAGACGCGCTGTTAAACAGGCTGAAGCAGCTCCGTGTAACAATCAGAACGAACGAGAAAATTAAATCTGTTTTATATGAAGATGGACAGGCAGCAGGGATTGTGACGAATAATGGCGAAATGATCCATAGCCAGGCAGTCATTATCGCTGTCGGCGGTAAAAGCGTGCCTCATACCGGAAGCACGGGAGACGGCTATGAATGGGCTGAAGCCGCGGGCCATACCATAACAGAGCTGTTTCCGACAGAGGTTCCCGTCACTTCTGGCGAACCGTTCATTAAGCAAAAAACACTTCAGGGCTTATCACTAAGAGATGTAGCCGTCAGTGTGTTAAATAAAAAAGGCAAACCGATTATCACACATAAAATGGACATGCTGTTTACCCATTTCGGCCTCTCAGGACCTGCCATTCTCAGATGCAGCCAATTTGTCGTAAAAGAGCTGAAAAAACAGCCTCAAGTGCCGATCAGAATCGACTTGTATCCTGATATCAATGAAGAAACGCTTTTCCAAAAGATGTATAAAGAACTGAAGGAAGCACCGAAAAAAACCATTAAAAACGTGCTGAAGCCTTGGATGCAGGAGCGCTATCTCCTATTCCTGCTCGAAAAAAACGGCATCTCTCCGAACGTATCGTTTTCTGAGCTGCCGAAGGATCCTTTCAGACAATTTGTAAGGGACTGCAAGCAGTTTACTGTCCTCGCAAATGGCACACTGTCGCTTGATAAGGCATTTGTCACGGGAGGCGGGGTATCTGTAAAAGAAATTGACCCGAAAAAAATGGCTTCTAAAAAAATGGAGGGGCTTTATTTTTGCGGTGAAATTCTGGATATCCACGGCTACACAGGCGGATACAACATTACCTCCGCCCTTGTCACAGGCAGGCTTGCAGGGCTAAATGCCGGGCAATACGCCCGTTCTTAATCATTACTCTTTAAATCTCTTGCCGCCAAACTCACATTTGAACATTCCCCGCATTCATGTTAGGGTGAGACTTGTTTTGTTTCACCTGATTGCGGGGTAATTTTAAGAGAGGAATGAGCTGCCATCGTACGACCATACTAAGCCTGCGAGCAAGATATAGGCGTACACAAAAAATTAGAGGGTGAGAAATGTTGAAACATATATCTAGTGTATTTTGGATTGTGATTGCAATCACAGCTGCAGCTGTATTATGGGGTGTTATTTCTCCTGACAGCCTGCAAAATGTGTCTCAATCGGCACAAGCATTTATTACCGATTCATTTGGTTGGTATTATCTTTTAGTTGTCTCTTTGTTTGTCGGGTTTTGTCTCTTTTTGATTTTCAGCCCGATCGGAAAAATCAAACTCGGAAAGCCTGATGAAAAACCGGAATTCGGGTTATTATCATGGTTTGCCATGCTGTTCAGCGCAGGCATGGGAATCGGCTTAGTATTCTACGGTGCGGCTGAACCGATCAGCCATTACGCAATTAGCTCTCCATCAGGTGAAACAGAAACCCCCCAAGCCTTCAGAGATGCACTCCGCTATACGTTTTTCCACTGGGGTTTGCACGCTTGGGCCATTTATGCCATTGTGGCATTATGCATTGCCTATTTTCAATTCCGCAAAGGCGCGCCCGGATTAATCAGCAGCACACTGTCACCGATTCTCGGGGATAAAGTAAACGGACCGATCGGAAAGGCCATTGACTGTATTGCAGTTTTCGCCACTGTTGTCGGGGTGTCAACTAGTCTTGGTCTTGGCGCAACCCAAATTAACGGCGGTTTGAATTACCTGTTCGGCATTCCGAATGCGTTTATCGTCCAATTGGTTTTAATCATTATTGTGACAGTGCTCTTTTTACTTTCTGCGTGGAGCGGACTCGGAAAAGGAATTAAGTATTTAAGCAACACAAACATGGTATTGGCCGGATTGTTAATGTTGTTTATGCTCGTTGTCGGGCCTACAGTGCTGATCATGAACTCATTTACAGATTCTATCGGACAATACATTCAAAATATCGTTCAAATGAGCTTCAGACTGACACCGAACGATCCTGAAAAACGCGAATGGATTAACAGCTGGACGATTTTCTATTGGGCATGGTGGATTTCCTGGTCTCCATTTGTCGGCATTTTCATCGCCCGTGTATCCAGAGGCCGGACGATCCGCGAATTTTTAATCGGCGTCTTGGTGACACCTTGTATTTTGACATTTCTATGGTTCTCCATTTTCGGCGTATCAGCCATGGATCTCCAGCAAAAAGGCACGTTCAATGTAGCAAAGCTGTCCACTGAAACGATGCTGTTCGGAACACTTGATCACTATCCGCTGACAATGGTGACATCGATCCTTGCATTGATTCTGATCGCAGTATTTTTTATCACGTCTGCAGATTCAGCTACATTCGTGCTGGGCATGCAGACGTCGTACGGTTCTTTAAATCCGGCGAATTCTGTGAAACTCAGCTGGGGGATCATTCAGTCTGCCATGGCGGCTGTGCTCCTATATTCCGGAGGGCTTGCCGCTTTGCAGAACACAGCGATTCTGGCAGCGCTGCCGTTTTCTATCGTTATCCTGCTGATGATTGCCTCTCTCTATCAATCGCTCTCAAAAGAAAGAAGAGAGATCAAAAAAGCGGAGAAACTCGATAAACCGAGAAGTCCAAGAGTGAAAAAAGCATATTAACAAAAAAGATCTTTCCGCGCCTGCGGAAAGATCTTTTTATTTGCGATATAAAATAAGGGCGGAAAAACAGTAAAGCTGCTCGCCGTCTGGGTCGCACGCCGCCGAAACCGTATATTTGATATCAATCAGCTGCTCCTCCGATATCCCTTTTAAAAATGAATTGATTTCCGTTTGTAAGTCTTTTTCATGCTCTTCATCAAATACCGCTACCTTCAGCATTTTATCCGCTCTCCTTTCTCTCTCAATCTATTCCGTTTGGAACAGCGTTATGATAGAGAAATGATGATTATTTCGTTTCCGGATAAAAAGCTTTCCGTATATGGGATTTCCTCTGTGGCTCGCCGCCGTGCTGCCCCACTTTCAGCAGTACGGCATAAACAATGCGCATATGACAGTAGCTGATAAGGCTGACGCTAAAAAAAGGGACAATGCCCGGCAGGTACGCAAGCAAGAAAAAGAGAGCAACAGTCAGCGCAAGCATAGCAAGCGTATATTGCAAATACGCCACACTGAGCAAGAGCGAAAATTTCACATACAGACGTTTTTTCCAGTCAAAATGGACAAGCAGCGGAAACACATAAAAAAGCATGGATACGAACAAAAAGCCAAATATCATAATGGCGAAGCGCAGGATGTGCAGAAGGAAATGACTTGGATAGATGAAGGCCAAATCAATATAAATGATCACTCCTATGAGCGCCAGTACAGCGCCGAGCAGATTTGAACGAAAAAATTCACCCTTATATTCCTGCCAAAACGTTTTGAGCACCGGAACGTTGTCCTGCCCCTGGATCCACTTCCGCATGACAGCGAATAAAGCCGCGGTCGCGGGCATGATGCCAAACACGCCGAGACCGAGTAACGTAAAAAACAGCCACAGCAAGTTTGTATACGCAAATCTCATAATCCATTCACAAAAACGCAGCATCCGTCCCAGTGAGCCATCATGTTCCATGGCGCCCCCTCCTTTTTTGCATTATACATTCTGCATCTGAAAAAGCTCTTTCATGCCGATCGGCTTCTTTTCGGCAACCGAGCGCCACATTCCCTCACCAACCGCGATGGAGTAGGCTCCAGCTTCAGCCCCGGCTAAAATATCATAGCGGCGCAGCGGGTCTTTTCCTAAAAAAAGATCCTCAAGCAAAAGCGGATCACCTCCGCCATGCCCCCCTTCATTTTTGACCACTTGTATCGTCTGCTTTGATTCAAAAAGCGGATAGTAATCGATTGTCTGCTCAGGAAAAGCAAACGGAATTCTGGAAGGTTCGTGAAATTCATTTGATTCAATACGCCCTTTTGTGCCGTTGATCGTCAGCCGGTAGCCTTCATACGGGGCCGAAAAAATAATCGAGTAGCTTAACAGTGCGCCGCCATCATATTTGACTGCCGCCACGTACGTATCCTCGATGTCAATTTCCTCGTCAAAAATACACGCGTCAGGCCTGTATGCAGTATATAAGCTAGACTGGTCTCCTGCTTCGAGATGATCATCTTTTATAGAAGCTTTAGAGGAACGGGGATGCCACCTTGAATAGTAGTGGCATTTTTCTTTAACACGGCACGTCCCGCAAAAACGCCCGTCTTCTTCCGGCAAGGGGTTCCACTCACTGTCCGGCCCATAGTAATTCAAGGCGCCATAAGCAAATACCTCTTCCGGATTTTGCCCGAGCCACCAATTAACGAGATCGAAGTGATGTGTTGATTTATGGACAGAAAGACCGCCGGAAAACTGTCTCGACCTGTTCCAGCGTTTAAAATAGCTGGCGCCATGATACGTATCAATATACCAATTTAAATCAACGGAGGTGACCCTGCCTATTTTTCCGTCCAGAATCATTTCTTTTATTTTCCGATGAAACGGGCTGTAGCGATAGTTAAACGCGACGGTGACTTTTCCTTCGCTTTTGGCCTCCGCTTCAAGCACCCGATTCGCATCCTGCACTGTTGTCACCATTGGTTTTTCAGTAATTACATCTGTATCCCACTGAAGGCTTTTTACAATATATGTGATATGCGTATCGTCCCTGCCTGCCACAATGACGATATCAGGCTTTGAGACGCGCATCATCTCGTCAAAAGCATCTTCGCTAAACTCAGGCACGTGGGCCAGCTCGGGAAATTTCTTTTTGCAAACGGCAAAACGTTTCGGATCGGCATCCAGCAATCCCGTAATCTCATAATGAGTTGAAAACCGCTCCAACAGCGGTTTGATAAACATACTGAATGCTCTGCTGCTCAATCCGCAAAAGACGATGTTCTTCAATATCCTCACCTCTATCGGGCTTCAGTTAGTTGAGAAATCAGCTGCAGCGCTTCCTCTGTTTTTTCAGCATACACAGGGATAAACGCCGCCATATCGCGATTCAATCGAAAAGAATAGCCGTTCAGCTGTTTTTTCCCTTTTTCGATCTGAACGGCATAGATCGTTTTTTCTCCTGTTTTATTATTAACAGTTGTATAAGGAGATGTTTTTTCAGGAGGTAATCCGTTTAACGGCTGAAAATTTTCCGGATCATTGTAAGCTTGAAACATGTCTTCAGGCACGATGAAAACATCTCCCTCATGGGCGGTAATTTCAGTCAGCAGTTTTTCCTGAAAAGCTGGAAAGATATCGACCTTCCCGGCATTCTGCTCGGCGGCCTTTTTTATTTTTTCCTGTACGCCAGCCTGCATATCAGAAAAGAGAATGACATGCATTCCGTCCGGCCTGCTTGAGCATGATGCCAAAAAGAGCACTGAGACGATCACACACAAAGCCGTACGTATCTTTTTTGTCATTTCCCCGCTGACCTAAAAAGAGACTCCAGCTCTGTCATAGCTAAAATAAACGCTCCGGCCCCGTGCAGATCGTTTGTGCTTCTTTCGCGGCTGACATAATAGTCATAAAAACCGGCTGACGTTCCGACACATATGTCTTTGACGAGAAACGCGCCGTCTTCTGATGTTTCGGTTTTATGCTGAATCAAGCCTTGATACGCTTTTAGCAGTGTTGTTTCGTAAGCTCTGTCTAGATAGCCTTTATTGATACCTTTTGCGATTGCGTACATGTACAGACAGGATCCTGAGCTTTCCAGCCAGTTATCAGACCTGTCTCCCTTATCAACGATCTGATACCATAGCCCCGTCTCTTTGTCTTGATAGCGGCAGATGCTTTTAATCATGTCCTGCAGCGTGTTTTTCCACACGTGACGGTTTGGATGCTTCTTCGGCAGCTCTTCAATCATGTCAGCAAGAGACATGACATACCAGCCGATGGAACGTGCCCAAAATTCCGGTGAACAGCCTGTCTCTTCATTGGCCCAAGGCATTTTTTTCGCTTCATCCCAGGCGTGATAAAAGAGTCCGATTTTTGCATCCTTCGTATGCTTTCTCATCAATGACTCCTGCAGCACGACCTGATCAAACAGCTCCGGCTCCTGCTTCAGATTGGCATATTTCAGTGCAAACAGCCCCCCCATGTATAAGCCGTCAAGCCACATTTGGTAAGGATAACCGTCTTTGTGCCAAAAACCGCCCTCAGACGTCCGGTTCAGTGTTCCATATAAGCCGCGCAGCCTTTTTGCCGCTTTGACATACCGTTCATCCTTCGTCTGCTCGTATAATGGAAAAAGAATGAGACCCGCTTGAATGGCGTCCAGTTCATCTCTTCTAAATAATAGATTGCCATAATCATCGATTAAGAGATCTGCATAGGCCTTCGCATACTCAAAATACCGCTTTTCCCCGGTTGCTTCCCACAGCCGCAATACACCGCATAAGAAAACACCCTGATGGTAGTGCCAGCGGTTTGCAGGAGGCAGCTCCTCGACTGTGTACGTATTCATAATGGTTTTTGCCAATGCCTCCGCGTACGTAAGAGGCGATTTTACAGCGATTGATTGATCCATTGATCCCATCCCTTTCTTAATAAATTCCTTCCTCGCCAAATTTCTTCGCCAAACGATTCGCAAGCATGACCAAAATCAGCCCGACCGCCGCTTTAAATACGCCGACTGCTGTACTGTAGCTGAATTGGCCCTGTTTCAGCCCTGCAGTATAAACGTACGTATCAAAAATTTCCGCCACTTCCCTGTTTGTCGCATTTAACAGCAAATACACATGTTCGAAGCCAAGCTCCAGCGTGTCTCCGATTTTCAAAATCAGCAAAACGACGATAACGCTTTTAATGGCGGGCAGCGTAATATGCCACATTTGCCGCAGCCGTCCCGCTCCGTCCATTTTCGCCGCTTCATACAGCTGGGGGTCAACCGCTGTAATGGCCGCCAGATAAATGATCGTCGACCAGCCCGCTTCCCTCCAGATAACCTGAAGAATATACAGGGGCCGGAACCATTCTTCGTTCAGCAGAAAATTGATTTTTTCACCGCCAAAAAACACAATCAGTTCATTAATCAAGCCTCCGTCTACCGTTAACAGCACAAACGAAAGCGATACAACAATGACCCAAGACATAAAATGCGGGATATAAATCAGCGTCTGAACAAATTTTTTAAAGAGAGCAATCCGCACTTCGTTCAATAGAAGCGCCAGCAGTATCGGCACCGGGAAAAATATGGCCAGGTTCAAAGCAAATAACACGAGCGTGTTTTTTAACAAGAGAAAAAATGTAGGCTCAGTAAACAGCCTGATAAAATGCTTCAGCCCCACCCACTCACTGCCCAAAATGCCGAGGAACGGCTGATAATCCTGAAACGCAATCACAATTCCCCACATCGGGACATACTTAAAAAGCAAAAAATAAATACACCCCGGCAAAATCATCAAGTACAAATATTTTTGCTGAATCAGCTTACTTAGTAAGCGCTTTCTTTTTTCTTTTTTAAAAATGACTGTATCAACAGCCGGCGCTTGCGCTTCTGCTGTTTTCATTTTTTCCCAGCCTCCTTTCACGGGTTCTTGCATTCACTGTAGCGCAGCAGGCAAAAGTCCGTCTACAATCATATGATCACATCCTGTTTTATCCCTTTATAATCAAGGGTTCAACAGGTCCACCTGAAAAAAAGACACCGATATTAGAAAATGATTATTGACAATATCTATCAATCTTTGGATTAATTGTATTAAGGTGAAGTGGATGTTATGAAATGGGGGGTTTTATGAAAAGAAGCCAATACAAGTTTTACTACAAACTGATCACGTTTTTCTGCCTGCTCAACACCATTCCGGTTATTTTGGTCGGATTGTTTTCGTACGAGCACTCTCAGAAAACGGCTATTTCCAACGTTTCGGAGGAAAAATTCGACACACTCCAGCAGACCCAGCAAAGCATCGAGCATATATTGAAAACCGTCGATCACTCTTTAACCCACTATGTGAGTTCGCCGCCTCTCCTTCGCACATTGTCCGAGCCTTTGCACTCAGACCAATTCCAAATCTATAACCAAGTGAACCAAGAGCTCAATTATCTGCAAAGCTTTGATACCGATCTGTCCAACATGACGTTAGTCAGTTATACGAAAAAATGGTACATGAACAATTCTGGTTTGTACCGTTTGAATACAGATACTCTTCATGAAGCAGCCTCAGCATACACGAAACACAAAGCGAGCCGTTCCTATTGGACGCTTGAGGAAAACAATCATTTGATTTCAACCAAAGAAGGCACATCAGAAAACTGCCGCTACAATATCAATTTAATTAAGCAGCTTCCTTTGAACAGCACAAATACAAAGGGATTGGCCGCCGCAAGCATCCCGAGCTGCTCGCTTGTCAAAAATATGCCTGGCTATTCAAACGCCAACAACCTGTTTATCATCGATGAAAAAGGCCGCATCATCCTTCATAACAATATGTCTGACGTTGGTGAAACTCTTCATAACGACGGCTTTGTCCAAAAAGTGCTGGCGCAAACCGCCAATAGCGGACAGTTTGAAACAGTTATTGACCGGATTCATTATAAAGTCACCTATCAAAAATCTGACTATAATACATGGACTTATTTTTCTCTCGTTTCCCTGCCTGAGCTAAAAAAAGAAGCCAAATCAATCGGCTGGATCACTTTTGCAGTATGCCTTATTTTGTTAACGCTTTCATTATTGTTCTCCTGGCTGGGCTCCCGCCATTTTTACAAGCCGATCAGGGTGCTTTACGAATCATTCGCAAGACATGGAGCCATACAAGAGAAACAACAGCCTCCTCAAAATGAATTTGAGTTAATTGAACAGAGCTTTAAGCAGCTGAAGGACAGAAATGACGACCTTGAAGAAACGATGAAGCAGCAGGCCACTCATCTGCAGCAATATTTTATGGTCAGGCTTATGCTTGGAAAACTGACGGATGAGGAGGTTGATAACCGTTTTGAAAGCCTCGGCTTAAAGCAAAATTGGCGGCACCTTGCCCTGCTTGTGCTCCAAATTGACACACTGAATCATACGCCTTATGAGAAAAAAGATATGGATCTGCTTTTGTTTGCCGTCAACAGCCTGATTGAGCGATGCATCCCGACGGACAAACATCTTGCCCCCGCCGTAGTTGACAAACAGCAGGCGACGATTTTGATCAACCAAAGCGGGACAAAAGAAGAATTCATGGCTGAGCTGAATGAGACTGCAAGGATGATTCAGGAAAAAGCGGAAGCTGAGCTGCATCTGTCTGTCAGCATCGGCATCAGCCAGCCGTTTGATGTGCTGACAAAAGCGAAAACAGCCTATGCGGAAGGCTCAGAAGCGTTGAAATACCGGCTTAAAGCGGAAAACAAGTCGATCATTTTTTACGAAGACCTTGACCAGAAAAAAACCTTCAAAACCCATTTTCCAAAGCAGCTTCAGCATGAGCTGTTTGATGCTGTCAAAGCAGGAGACAAGGAGAAAGCGGATAAATGCCTGCACGCGATTTTGCAAGCCATTTTCACCCAGAACACCAACCCGTATCAATTTCAAATCGCCATCGCCCGTTTTTTGAACCATGTGATTGAGCTGATGCATGTGCTCGGGATCGAATTGTTTGAGCTTGAAGAAAACAAAATGCTGTATGACCAAATTTTTGAGCTGAAAACGTTCGAGGATACCGAAAACTGGCTAAAGAATGAGTTTATTGATCCGATGACAGACAAAGTGAACGCCCGCGCGGATGCCCAGTACAAAAATATTTCCGACAACATCATTCATATCATCCATCATGAGTTTCAATCCGAATTGACACTGGACGAAATCGCGCGCAGGCTGCATTACAACCCAAATTATTTAAGCAGCATTTTCAAAAAAGAAATGGGTATTTCATTCAGCGAGTATGTCTCAAGCTACCGACACCATATGGCGAAAAGCTGGCTTGCCGAAACAGACATGGCGGTCAAGGACATTGCCGAAAAGCTGAAATATAAAAACTCGCAAAATTTTATCAGGTCTTTTAAAAAGCTGGAGGGGATTACACCGGGAAACTACCGCCAGCAAAAAAGAAGCATGTAAAAAACCCAAAACCGCTTGCGCGTTTTGGGTTTTTCCAACATTATTTCGCTTGTTTAAACGCTTCTTCGTATTCCTGAATAATTTGTTTTCCTCCGCTTGACTCCCATTTTTCCACTTCTTTATCGAACTGGCTTTCTGTGATGTCTCCAATCATATATTTATAGGTCGCGTCATCAATGATTTTCTTCAGTTCATCACCCCGTTCCGACTCCGATGCGGAATACAGGCTTTCAGCCGGGTTTGAGACGATAATCTTTTCGTTATCCTCGGTCAGCTCCTCGTACGCCGTCCGAAGCGGATCTCCAGTGTTTTTTAAGTAGGCTTTATCAATGGCAATTAAAGCGGACAGCGGCTGAATATCAGTCTGCCAGTCTTTTACCTGGCTTTCTTTGCGTGTAAACGTTTTGTCCTCACCTTTGTTGTAATGAACGCCGTCAATGCCATAAGTCATCAGGCTATAGACATCTTCTTCGGCAATTCGGTCAAAAAACGCCAAGATCCGTTTAAGCTCAGCTTCCGTTTTCACACTCGTTTTCGGGAAAGCAAACACGCCGTTATGGCCTCCTGATGCCCATACCCGCTCTTTCCCATCTGGGCCTTTTATGCGGTTGATGATCTCGAGCTTCATCGATTTATCAGAGGCATGGTCGCGCAGATTGACCGCATCTACCATATTGCCAATATAAATTCCGGCTTTTCCTTGAGAAAACAGCTCCTGCTGCTGGGTTTTGCTTGTGACGGGAAAATCCTTATTCATATACCCGTTATCACGCAGCTTTTTCATATAGTTCATCGTGTCTTTGTATTCCTGTGTCATGAAATCAGGCGTGAATTTGCCGCCCGATTCCTTCCAATCTGTCGGCATGCCTTCATACGAGCCAATCGTTTTAAACGCACCGTAAATCAAGTCATTACGGTCTGTCAGCCCGATCGTATTATCTTCCCCATCCTTGTCCGGGTCGTCCTCCGTAAATGCTTTGGCCACTTCATAAAGTTCATCCAACGTTTTCGGGGTTTTCAAATTTAAATTGTCCAGCCAGTCCTTCCGAATGACGATCCCCTGTCTGGAAAGCGGGCGCTCTCTGTATATCCCGTAGAGCTTGCCATCAATTGTGACATTTTTATTAATGAGTTTGTTCATTTTGTTTAAGTTGGGATAATCCTTGATATAATCGCCGATTTCCCAAAACATTCCTGACCGGAAGGCATTCATGACTGACGAATTTTTAATATCCTGGATGGTCACGATTTGCGGAAGATTCCCGGCTGCAAGCGCTGCATTCAGCCTGTCTTCTTTCACCGCGTCTGGAACCCAGGTGATGTCAAGTTCTGTATTTGTCAGCTTTTCAATTTCTTTAATCGCCCTGTCTTTCGGCGGCTGCTGATGATACAAAATCGCCATCCAAGACAGCTTTACCTTTGAATCTGGGCCAGCTTTGCCTTCAGCCGAAGACTGATCAGTTCCTTTACAGCCCGCCAGCACTCCGCCGAGTGCCAGTACAAGCACAATCAAAAGCACCCTCCATTTGTTTCCCATCGTACCCCTCCGTTTCATATTTCTTTATCCTTTGACAGATCCCAGCAAAGCTCCTTTTGCAAAATGCTTTTGTATAAACGGATAGACAAGCAGAACCGGGATGGTCGCCACCACTATGACCGCCATTTTAATGGTTTGCTCAGGCGGCGGGCTGCCCGACCCCATTTCAGACATATCCCCCTGCATACCGCTTGATACAATGACGATTTGGCGCAGGAGCACCTGAATCGGCCATTTTGCTGAATCATTTAAGTACAAGATCGCTGTCATATACGTGTTCCAATACGTGACCGCATAAAATAGTGAAATCGTTGCGATCGCAGGAAGAGACAGCGGCAGCACAATTTTAAAGAATATGCCCAGGTCATTGCACCCGTCAATTTTCGCGGACTCTTCCAAGCTTGACGGGATATTTTGAAAGAAGTTTTTCAGAATGATCAGGTTAAAGGCATTAATGGCAGTCGGCAAAATAAGCGCCCAGTAAGAATCGAGCAATCCAAGCGATTTGACCACAAGGAAAGTCGGAATCATGCCGCCGCTAAACAGCATCGTAAATACGACGAGAAACATGAGCGGCTGCCGGCCGATTAAATCACGGCGGGATAACCCGTAAGCCATCAGTGACGAAAGAAACATGCTGACCGCAGTGCCTATCACTGTCACAAACACAGAAACAAGCAAGCTCTTATAAATAATATCTGTTGAAAAAATGTAGCGATAAGCATCTAGCGAAAAAGTGGTCGGTATTAAAATAAATGTTTTCGACACGACTTCTTCTACTGTGGCGAAGGATGCTGCGATAACATGAATGAACGGAAGTACGCATATTAAAGCGAACATCAGCAAGAAACCATAAATCAACATATCAAACAGACGGTTTTTCAGTGAATGTGCGATAGCTCCCACCTCCCTTTGTAAGCGTTATCATATTTTTGGAAACCGAGCTCAGCATGTGACGATATCGTGTCTAAAATGTAGCAAATCTGTGATTGCCATGTCTATAATCATTTGAACAGTGTCCCCGGCCGGGCGGGGGCTGCCGCGAATTGAGACCGATAACAAAAGAAAAAGAGCATAATCTTAGAAAATGATTATGCTCCGTTCTCCTCCTCGTTCAGAAGTTCAGCCGTATTGATTTGTGGCGAAAACCCAAGTTCATTCACGGCAGATTCAATGGACCATGGCCGGCCCGGATTATCAGAGACGGCGTAATAAGTGCCATACCGGATGTTGGTCTCAATGGCGGCTTTGAAAATCGACAGCAGATCGGGGTGAGAAAGCAGTGTCTTTTTCGTCCGTTCTTTTTCATGCAGCGTATCCATTTCATCTGTCACGACTGTTCCGATTCGAAGGTTGATTACTGATAGCTTATTTTCCAAATAAAACAAATGGCCGATCTGTTCAGAGGTCAGCTTTAATACACCGTACAAGTTTTTTGACAGCGGATAATCGCTTGTTGTGATTTCCCGTCCTAAGAGCGAGCGCCCGTCTTTTTCATATACATCTGTGACATGATTGCTGCTGGCGAACACGAGCTTTTGAATGCCGAGCTCCGCTGCCGCACGGCACAGATAATAGCTTGCCCTATAGAAAACATCCGTCATTTTTTCAAACTCAGCGATGTCCATAATATCGTATTTGATTTTCACAGCGAGTAAATTCAAGATGGCATCGGTATCTTTTGGAATCTTCTTCAACAGCTCCTCATAATTTGCCGCGTCAGCCTGAATGGAAGAGGCTTTGCCATCGAAATGATCTTTATCAAGCACAGTCACTTCATAGTCTGAAATAAGCCCTTCAGCAAGCAGTCTCCCAATCACACCATTTCCGCCGGCGATCAGCACTTTTTTCACGATGTTCACTCCCCTTTTTTATAGATTGCCCATTTTCGGCGGGGCTGACACTTTTTTGGCACTCACATTCTTAGGCTTATTCAAAAGTCACCGGCAGCTCCTCAAGCGCCCGAAATCCAAAAAGCGGCCGATACCGCCATTCAAAATCCGCAAGATTAAGGCTGGGCATTCGCTGCAGAAGAGTGTTAATCGCAATTTGCGCTTCTAATCGTGCCAGCGAGGACCCTAAGCAAACATGATGGCCATGCCCGAATGAAAGATGCGGATTAGGACTTCTCGTAATATCGAAGACATCGGGGTTCGTGAATATGCTAGGGTCTCGATTAGCCGCTCCTAACAAAAGATAGACTTGTTCTCCTTGACGGATCGTCACCCCGCAGATGTCAATATCCTCTGACGCAACTCTGGCTGTCATTTGCGTGGGGCTTTCATAGCGTAAACATTCCTCGACTGCGGTACCAATAAGATCTGGATTTTCTCTCAGTTTCAAAAGCTGTTCTGGATGCTGCAGCAGACAAAGGACTGAATTGCTGATGAGATTGACCGTTGTCTCATGTCCGGCGATCGCCAGCAATATGCACGTAGATGCCGCCTCCTCTTCCGTCAGCTTATCCTTTTCTCTCCCCTTCAAGAGCATGCTGATCATATCCTGTTGAGGGTGGCGTTTTCTCTTTTGAATCAGCTCTTTGAAATATGCCATAGCCTGCACAGCCATAATATTGCCCTCTGTTAATGCCTTTCTTGAGCGGGTAAAATCAATCGTTTGAATGAGACTCGCAGCCCACTCCTTTAATTGCTCCCTATCTTCCTCCGGTACACCTATAATGTTAGCTATGACAAAACTTGCTAAAGGAAAAGCAAAGTCCGAAATGACCTCCATCTTTTTTTTACCTTGCACTTGATCAAGCAAATGATGGACAGTTTCAATGATATACGGCTGATAACTCTCTGTCGTTCTCGGCGTAAACGCTCCGCTGGCAAGCGTCCGCAATCGTCTATGATCAGGCCGGTTCTGAAACAGCATCATTTGATTTTGCACATGTGAAAGGTCCTGATATTTGGTTGAGCTCTCAGGCAGCGGGGTGCGGACTTTGAATCTCGCATCTTTCAAAATAGCAGCCGTTTCTTCATATCCTGTGACATACCAGCCCGGATATTTTAAGAAACTCCCTTTATAGATAGGATGAACAGCTCGCAATGTGTCGTAAAAAGAATATGGGTTTTTCAAAAACTCATAAGATGCAGTTGACGATGCAATTGTCACGTGATTTTCTCCTTTCTGTTCAAAAATAAAAGCAATCGACATCATACCGATTGCTTTTATTGATTCTTTCAGCTTTTCGCACTTAAACTGGCCTTCATTTCTTCGACTGATTCAACTTCAAAGCCTAAATCACTCAGCATTTTATGATCCTCCGTCTCCTCTTGCCCGGCAGTTGTTAAGTAGTCTCCGACAAAAATGGAGTTTGCGGCGTAAAGCCCTAATGGCTGCAATGAGCGGAGATTGACCTCTCTTCCTCCGGAAATGCGAATTTCTTTTGATGGATTGATAAAACGGAACAGTGCCAGCACTTTTAAACAATACAGCGGGTTTAATTCGTTGACGCCTTCTAACGGCGTGCCATCAATTGCATGCAAAAAATTCACCGGAATGGAATCCGCGTCAAGAGCCTTCAAGCTTTTGGCAATGTCAATGACATCCTGTTTCGTCTCCTTCATCCCGATAATGGCGCCTGAACACGGAGACAGCCCCGATTCTTTTGCGATTTCAACCGTATTGACTCTGTCATCGTATGTATGTGAGGTCGTGATGTTTGAATGGTTTCTCTGTGACGTATTCAAATTATGATTATAGCGGTCTACTCCGGCATCTTTGAGCCGCTTCGCCTGCTCTGGCTTCAACAGTCCAAGACATGCACAAATCTTCAGTCCATACGTCTCTTTAATTTCCTGAACCGCATCTACGACCTGATCCACTTCTCTGTTAGACGGCCCTCTGCCGCTTGCCACGATACAATATGTGCCGATATTCAGATCGTGCGCCCGCTTCGCGCCTTCAAGCAGCGTTTCCTTATTCACCATCCGGTAAGACTCAATCGGCGCTTTCGAAATCGCAGACTGTGAACAATAGCCGCAGTTTTCCGGGCAGAGCCCGGATTTCGCATTCATAATCATATTGAGCTTTACTTTTTTTCCATAAAAGTGTTTTCTGATATGAAAAGCTCCATGCATTAATAGCAAAATATCTTCATCAGGACAATGTAATATTGAAAGCGCCTCTTCGTCAGTCACTTCTGCTCCAGCCAGCACCCGGTCTGCGAGTTCCATCCATTGATTCATTCTCATACCCCCACTTGATTCATCAGTAATGATAGATTGATATGGTCTTTTACCATATGTAGAACCGTTTCTTTCGTCACGTTGGCAAGCTTTGGCGTAACCCCTAAAATCGGCACACCGCATAAGTGCTCAATCATCTCAGGATTGGTTTTTTCATCTTCATCAGGAGAGTCACTGATTCCATTGATGATAATTCCGGCAATTGGAAGCCCCATGTTTTCAGCATATTTGACAGTTAAAAAGGTATGATTAATGGTTCCAAGGTGAGGACGTGCCACAATAATCATGGGAAGCTGCAACGCTTTTATGACATGACTGACCAAATAGTCCTCTCCCAATGGCACAGAAATACCGCCCGCACCTTCTACGATGAAGCATTCATGTTTTTCTCTAATCCGCTCCCAATGGCTTAAAACCTCTTCCATGGTGACAGTCTTTCCCTCAAGTTTCCCTGCAACGTATGGTGCAAGCGGCGCTTTGAAGGCAAAAGGCGTAATGTCTTCATGAGAAAGACCGGTCTGCGACATGTCTTTCAGCAGACTAGTATCACTATCTGGATGATGGCGCGATATCCCGCTTAAAAATGGTTTATACACCCCGACATCTCTATTATGTTTTTTCAATAAGGCAGCAAGACCGCTGGATATAACCGTTTTCCCCACTTCTGTATCTGTTCCTGTCACAAAAAAACCCCTCAAATGATGTGCAGCTCCTTTCCGATTGAATGAAATGTTTGCAGCAAATGATCAATATCACCCATACTGTGGTCAGACGTGATTGTAATTCGAATACGGCTTTCACCCGGTGCAACGGTCGGCGGCCGAATGGCCGGAGCATAAATTCCCTTGCCCTGCAGTTTTTCAGCAAATATGACCGTTTTATGGGCATCGCCAATGACTACAGGAATAATCGGTGTGTGATCTCCTTTCACCACATACCCCATATTCATCAGACTGGTTCTGATCATACTGATATAAGAAAATAAAAGCTGTCGTTTTTCCCTGCTGGCTTCAATGATGTTGAAAGCCTCATGAGCAGCCGCACAGCTGGCTGGCGGAATAGCGGTTTGAAAGATAAATGTTCTGGCATGGTTCAGCAAAAAGTCGATGAAGACCGCTGATCCTGCCGCAAAACCTCCTTCCGTACCAACAGCTTTGCTTAAGGTGCCGATCACAATGTCAGGATAAACACCAAAGTATTCACTCGTTCCTCGTCCCGAATCACCCAAAACTCCTGTTGCGTGGGCATCATCAACGACCACGAAGGCATGATAGCGTTTCGCAAGTGAGATGATCTGATCAAGAGGGGCGATTGTGCCATCCATGCTGAATACCCCGTCTGTTACGATAAAACGGCGCTGATAACGCTGTGTTTCATTCAGCTTGTTTTCAAGATCATTCATATCAATATGCCGATAAACAACTGTATCAGCCTTAGAAAGTCGGCAGCCGTCGATCATACTTGCATGATTGAGCTGGTCACTTAAAATGACATCTTCCTTTTCTGGCAAGGATGAAAGGACACCGACATTGGCCAAGTAACCGCTCGAAAACAGCAGGGCCGCTTCTGTCCGCTTAAAGCTGGCAATCTTCTTTTCTAGCTTTTCATGCCAGACTGAATTGCCTGTCGTTAAACGTGAACCGCTGCTTCCTGTCCCAAATTGCTGCAATGCTGTTTGGGCTGCATCGATCAAACGTCTATCGCTTGCGAGCCCTAAATAATTGTTTGAGGACCAGACCGTTTGATTTTCGCCATCAATGTTCCTCTCTGGAACCGGTGCCCCATTCATTGACCGCAGATTACGGTGTACGCCGGCTTCCTTTACTATGTCTAACCGCTCGTTTAACCAGGAATCAATCTTCAAGGCTCGTAACCTCGTGGATCGCTTGTTTCATAATGGCAACCATTTCCGAGAGCTCTTCAGCTGTGCTGGCAAGAGGAGGAAGAAATGCAATCACGTCCCCAAGCGGCCTTGTCAGCATTCCTAACTCTCTCATTTTTAAGGAAACTTTGTATCCAATCCGCCGATCAGCCGGGTAAGGTTCTTTAGTTTCCTTTGATCGTACAAGCTCTGCACCGCACATAAAGCCAAGCTGCCGAATATCCCCAACATGAGGAAGAGCGTGCAGATCTTGAAGAAGAAAATGGAGCTTTTTACTTTTTTCCGCTACTTGTTCCACAATGTTTTCAGATTCAAATAATGCCAGATTTTCAAGCGCAACCGCACAGCCAAGCTGATTGCCTGTATAGGAATGGCCATGGAAAAAGGTTTTTAGGTTTTCATAATCATCATAGAATGCCTTATAGATGTCTTCAGTGGCAAACGTAACGGCAATTGGCAAATAGCCTCCTGTAATGCCTTTACCGGCAGCCATCAGATCAGGCTGGACATTCTCGTGCTCGCACGCAAACATTTTTCCTGTACGGCCAAAGCCTGTAGCGACTTCATCAACGATCATTAAGACATCGTATGTTGTACATAGCTCGCGCACGCCTGCCAAATATCCTTCCGGCATCACGATCATACCGGAAGCCCCTTGTACCATTGATTCAATGGAAAGCGCGGCTATTTCCTCGTGATGGTCCTTAAGCAGCTGTTCAAGCTCTCGGAGGCACTGATCACGGCACTCATCAGGATTACCGCTTTCAGAACGATACACATAAGGAATCGGGGCCTTGTAACTCTCGAACATCAACGGGCCGTATACGTGGTGAAAAAGCTCAATTGAACCGACACTGACGGCGCCAATCGTATCACCGTGATACCCGTTTTTCATTGCGATAAATTTTTGTTTCTCGGGCTTCCCGATGTTCTTCCAATACTGAAACGCCATTTTTAGGGCTATTTCCATCGCCTCTGCGCCGCTGTCTGAATAAAAGACCCGCGTGAGCTTTTTTGGGCTGATGTTGATTAATGTTTCGGCAAGCTGGGTTGCTGGAACATTGGTCATGCCCAATAACGTGGAGTGCGCAATTTTTCCGAGCTGTTTTTTTATGGCATTATCTAGTTCTTTTTTGCGGTGTCCGTGGACATTAAGCCAAACTGATGAAAAACCGTCATAGTATTCCTTGCCATTTATGTCTTTGACTTTGATTCCAGTCCCGCTTTCGATGATTAAGGGGTTTTCATCATAATCTTTCATTTGGGTAAATGGCAGCCAGAGGTGCTTTTTACTTTTTTCTATCAAATCATGAGTCATGATCTTCCTCCCACTCTATTAAAATAGGCTGCCTCTCCAGGTCATGTATGTACGTGTTTACATCATTGGATCCATCAATAAAAAAGACTCGGCAGCCCTCTTCAGTCCCGTATTCTTTCATTGCTGTAATACGCTGATAGCCCATTTTCTTACCCGCAACATAGCCTGTTATGTAATCCGGATCGTCCGACCAGCATAATTCTGCAACGGCTGCCGGGTGCCGGCTTACCTTTGAAGCGAGCGCAAGGGCCTCTTTTATTCTTGAATGAGCTGGCACGTGACTGTGAAGCGCCCATTTTTCAAAATTAGCGTCCGGCCAATCCATTCTGGAGACCCGCACCCCTTTTTCTTTTGTTTGATCCATTCGCTTTCCTGTATGAATATCAAACAACACCGCACCCCTGACATCTGACCATTCAGGGATTTGTTCATATGCTTTTTCAATCACGTCTCGTGAAACGCCTTCTTTTTCCAATAACAATCGGGCCAGCTTTTGTCCTTCTTCCGGGCAGCTCACTTCATTCGTATGCACAGGCAATGGCTGAATGGTTTTTATCGATTCATATACCTCTTCAAATTGAATTTGCATAAAATCAGGTTTTCCTCTTGAATGGGATAACCCTTTTTCTAATAAAGCATTGACTGTATGCTTCATCTCATGGAAAGGTATAAGCCGTTCTCCGCCGGATATATGCTTTCCGCCGTCTTCATGAGATCCATTCATAGAAGCCCTCATTCTGACACTATAAAAAGTTTCTTCTTGCATCATTTCTCGCCCTTTCACTGATAACTGAAGAACGTGTAGTGCTTCTCACCTTAATTGTTAACCAATTATATTTTAAGGTTAACAATTAGAATATATTATTCTCTCCTGTTTCTGTCAATAGAAGAAAGCATCGATTTATGGCAGTTGGTTAAAAGGAAACAAAAAGACCGTTTTCACATAAAACGGTCTTTTTCGATTTCTTTTAACAGTCACAGCCACTTTTGCAAAAACCGGACAGCTTCATGCCTCATAACTGCTGTTTCGAAATGTCCCGAAGCAGAACGGACCACTCGGTAGCAATCAGAAGCTCCCTGTCCAGCATAGACAGCTGTCAATTCTTTTTCGATTTTGTCCACGCCCTCGGCCGGCGTTAACCGATCGTGTACACCAACAAGACTAAGGTGCGGGCGCGGCGCGATCAGGCCTTGGATCTCCGATGCGGAAAAATGCTTTGCAAGCGATGGGACGTAATAATAAAAGCCGTGCCTGTCAAGATTCTGTGTTTTGATCAGCACGTGATGATCCACCTGGCTGCACAAATCCACACACACCTTAATCCGGTCATCGAGCGCCGCTGTCCACCACGCCATCAAACCTCCCATAGACATGCCGATGGTTCCGATCCTGTCAGGCTGAACATCAGAGCGTAACTGCATATAGTCCAACGCACTTAAACTGTCATAAATCATCATCCCCCACATCACTTTTCCGGTGAGAAGCATTTCTTTAAATATCTCGCTTTCCGCTTTTCCCCGCCGATCTCCAAATCCCCAATGATCAATCGCAAGAACGCCGTATCCGAGTGAAGTAAGCTCATCAGAAAAAGAAGGCGTTTTCAAATAATCCGCTCCCTCAATCAGCTCACTTTTTCCCCTATCATACTGGCCCCCATGCGAATGCTGAAACAATACGGCTGGGCACGGTCCTTCTGTTTTCTTCGGCTTCACAAAATAAGCGGGCACCTTTTCATGTCCATTTAAATCGAGCAGGAGCGTTTCAACGATATTTTCTTCTCTTTCTTCAATACGTAATGTCTCAACACTGATTGGCCTCCGATCAGGCAAATCACCAAGCAATCGAAACAGTTGCTTTCTTCTTTCGGCTCTCATCCCATCACCCTTCCTTATTCGCTTACTTCACATTTACGAGACAGATCTGGGTTCCCCTTTATTTTTCCAACATAAATCACATCATTTACTAAATATTTAGTAAATATTATGAAATATTTCGAAAACAATTATTGTAACCGCTTACTTTTATATGATAGTATCAATTTATCAAAAACAGATGAGTTAATATTTTACTAAATAGATGAGAGGGATACCCATGGTTCGTATTAAAGATATCGCCTTGAAAGCTAAAGTTTCCAGCGCAACTGTGTCCAGAATTTTAAATGAAGATGAGTCGCTTTCTGTTGCGGGCGAAACGAGACAAAGAGTCATCAACATCGCTGAAGAACTTGGTTATCAAACCGTTGCCAAACGCCGAAAAGCCCGCGGGCAAAAACAGCGGGCCCAGCCGCTGATCGGCGTGCTGAGCTGTCTGTCCCCTGACCAGGAAAGGCAGGACCCTTATTTTTCTTCCATTCGGAAAGGGATTGAAAAGGAATGCTTTGAACAGGAAATTTTTATTACAAATTCGATTCATCTCGGCTCCTTTCAGGAACATATCTTTCGGGAATTGGATGGTGTCATTGTCATTGGCCGTGTTCATGATGAAGCGGTTAAGCATATCAGCGGAAGGCTGGAGCATGCCGTTTTTATCAATCATTCACCAGATCCGCAAGCATACGATTCGATTGGAATCGATTTTGAATCGGCTTCACGCCAGGCGATTGATCACCTTTTCGACTTAGGCTACAAACGGTTAGGCTACATTGGCGGACAAGAAAAAGAGCATACGCTGAAGGACGGCCAAAGCATTCGCAGAACGATTGAAGACAAACGCCTGACCGCTTTTTTGGAGTCAGCCGCCCCCCAGCCTGAGCATGTGCTGATCGGAGAATACAGCATGCGTGAGGGCTATCGCCTGATGAAGAAAGCAATCGATCAAGGCCATCTGCCGGAAGCGTTCTTTATTGCCAGCGATTCTATGGCGATCGGCGCATTAAAAGCGCTGCAGGAAGCCGGACTGCAAGTGCCGCGGGATACTGCAATCGTCAGCTTTAACGGCATTGAGGAAGCTGAATTTGCCAGCACGCCTTTAACGACGGTGAAGGTATTCACAGAAGAAATGGGCCGGACAGGCGTAAAACTGCTGCTTGACCGTCTCAATGGCCGAACGCTTCCTCACCATGTCACCCTGCCTACAACATTAATCGTAAGACAAAGCTGCGGATGTACAGCAAAGGAGGTGACATAAGCAAAGATTCATCACGATGATAAGGAGGAAAAGATGAAACACACTTTTGTTTTATTTCTCTCTCTTATTCTGCTTGTTCTGCCCGGGTGTTCAGCAGAGAAAAGCTCAGCAGATACCGCAAAAAAGACGTTAACCATTTATTCTACAATGTCAACCGACAGTGAAAGAGATACGTTCAGAAAACTGGCAGCAACATTCGAAAAGGAACACAGTGACATTCGTGTCAGCCTTCATTTCCCAGGCAATGACTATGAAAATATGATGCGTGTCAGAATGGCGGCCAATGATTTGCCAGATCTATTCGATACACATGGCTGGGGGAAAATCAGGTACGGAGAATATACAGCGGATCTCCGGGATATGGAATGGACTCAAGATCTTGATCCTAATTTAAACAGCATCCTCAAAAATAAAAGCGGAAAGGTGTATGCCTATCCGGTCAATCAGGCAAAAGACGGCCTGGCGTATAACCGCAATATTTTAGACCGTTACGGCATTGCTCCGCCGGAAACCATGGATGACTTTATCAAAGCACTGAGAACGATTAAAGAAAAGAGCAAGGGAAGCATTGTTCCCTTCTGGTTTGCCGGATATGACAAAAGCTCATTCGCTCAATATTACGACCAATTCGCTACACCTCTTCTCATCACAGACCCTGCCCATAATGAAAAAAAACAGCTCATCAACGGCACTTTTCAATGGAGTAAATTCACTTATTTATCAGAAATCCTCAAACAAATGCAGAAAGAAAAATTAATCAATATCGACGCCGTCACGGCAAAAAAATCACAGCTCATTGAATTAATGGCCCAAAACAAAATCGCCTTTACAATGCAAGGCGGCACACTCGGCCAAGACATTGCCCAGATCAATCCGAACGTCAAGGTCGGCATTATCCCGACACCTGCCATCCATCCCGGTGATGACCCGATATGGATCGGCGGTGAACGCTACACCCTTGCAGCATGGAAAGATTCGCCTCAATTAAAAGAGGCAAAAGAATTTATCGCATTTATGGCCCGCCCGGCCAATGCCAAACAAATGGCTGAAGCCACATCGCTTCCTTCAGGGCTGACGAATGTGAAAGCTGATATTTTCTACGCAAACGATTATGAGCATTATCAAGATATCAAAGTCGAGCCTTACTTTGACCGTTTATACTTGCCAAACGGAATGTGGGATGTCCTAGGCACGGTCGGGCAGGAGCTGGCGGCTGACATTTTGGCGCCTCAAGACATTTCGCAGAAGCTGGGAAGAGAATATAAACGACTCCGGGAGCAATCGGAAACACAGGGAGCTGAAAACAATGAGTGAGATCGCAAGGGACGTTCATGTGAAACAGGTTAAGCCAAAAAAGCAGTCCTCACTTTGGTGGATGTACATTCCTGCTTTGCTCTCCGTTCTGGTCTTTATGATTTATCCATTTGTGAAAGGCACATTGATTACCTTTACAAACTGGAACGGCTTTTCACAAGTTTACCAATGGGTTGGATTCGCGCAATATGAAAGGCTGTTTTCTGATCCTGACACTTGGCATATCTTAAAAAACACTCTGCTTTACGGACTTGGCAGCACCTTTTTTCAAAATGTTGTCGGGCTTCTGTACGCTCTGCTCTTAAATCAAAGCATTAAAACGAAAGCGGTAACAAGAACAATTGTATATTTGCCGGTGATGATCAGCCCGCTCATTATGGGCTACATTTGGTACTTTTTCTTCTCCTATGACGGAGGCGCGCTCAACGATTTGCTCGGGGTCTTCGGCATCAGCCCTATTAATGCGCTCGCCAGTCCCTCGCTCAATCCATGGATCATTGTCATGATTAACACCTATCAATATGTCGGGATCGCTATGGTTGTCTACTTAGCCGGTCTGCAAAGCATTCCGAAAGACTACTATGAAGCGGCGCAAATGGATGGCGCGAAACAAGGGCAGCAGTTTTTTACCATCACGCTGCCGCTGTTAATGCCCTCCATTACCATTAATATGGTCATCAACATTATCGGAGGCTTAAAGCTGTTTGACGTCATCATTGCACTCACCGCAGGCGGCCCCGGAAATGCGTCACAATCCATGTCCACGTTTATGTATGATTTGTATTTCAAACGGCAGGATGCCGGCTATGCCGCAACGCAAGGCATATTTATGGCATTTGTCATTTTGATCATCAGCTTTTGCGCGCTTGCGTACTTTAAAAGAAAGGAGACGGAAATGTCATGAGAGCCGCCCGTACAAAAAGCATGCGGATCATTACGCTTCTTGCAGCCATTGTGGCCTGTGCGCATTTTATTCCTTTTTATATCCTGCTGACCACTTCATTGAAAGCAAAAGGAGACTACAGTTCGAAATGGATATTTCCAGCCGACATCTCCTTTCATAATTTTTCAGAGGCGTGGGAGCGCGCTTCGCTAGGTAACTCTTTTATAAACACCATGATCATCACAGGTTTTTCTGCCTTGTTATTAATTATATTCGGCTCACTTGCCGCCTACCCGCTTGCCCGGCGGGAAACGAAACTGAATAAAGTCGTTTTTGCCTTGCTGATTTCCATTATGATCATCCCTCCGTTAACGTCCATGGTTCCTTTGTACCGAATGGTCGTGGACGCCGGAATGATCAATACACACGCAATCGCCATTTTCATCAATACAGCGGCTTACATGCCGTTAACCGTATTCTTATATTCAGGCTTTATCCGATCGACCATTCCAAAAGAGCTTGAAGAAGCCGCAAGAATTGACGGCGCAGGCATGCTGAAAATCTTTTTTACGATTGTGTTTCCTCTGCTGAAGCCGATCACTGCGACCATCTGTATCATTTCTTGTGTCTTTATTTGGAACGACTATCAATTTGCCATTTTCTTTTTACAAGATCAAAAGGTTCAGACATTAACAGTAGCCATGGCAGGTTTTTTCGGAGAAAACGCAAACAACCTTCATTTAGTTGCCGCAGCGGCACTTATGGCAATGCTGCCGATGGTTGTTCTGTTTTTGGCGCTGCAAAAATACTTTATTGCCGGCCTGTCTTCCGGAGCGGTAAAGGGTTAACATTAAAGGAGGAAGCAATATGAAAAAGATTACATTTATCGGTGCAGGGAGCACGATTTTCGCCAAAAATGTTTTGGGAGACTGCCTGTTAACAGAGGCACTGAATGGATTTGAGTTCGCTCTTTACGACATTGATCCCAAACGCCTGCAGGAATCCCAGCTCATGCTCGAAAATCTAAGAGACCGTTATAACCCAAGTGTGGCCATCAACAGCTATGATGACAGAAAACTCGCCTTGCAAAACGCAGGCTATGTCATCAATGCGATTCAGGTTGGAGGATACAAACCGAGCACAGTCATCGATTTCGAGATTCCTAAACGGTATGGGCTGCGCCAGACGATCGCCGATACAGTAGGCATCGGCGGGATATTCAGATCTCTCAGAACAATCCCGGTCTTAATTGATATCGCAAAAGATATGGAGGAAATGTGCCCTGACGCATGGTTCTTAAACTATACAAATCCAATGGCCACTCTTACAGGCGCCATGCTCCGCTATACCAATATCAAAACAATCGGGCTCTGCCACAGTGTTCAAGTGTGCACGAAGGATTTATTTAAAGCTCTCGGAATGGAGCATGACGGAATTGAGGAACGCATCGCAGGCATTAATCATATGGCTTGGCTTTTGGAAGTCAAAAAAGACGGCACAGATTTATATCCAGAAATCAAAAGGAGAGCGAAAGAAAAACAAAAAACAAAGCATCATGATATGGTGCGGTTTGAATTAATGGATAAGTTCGGCTATTATGTCACGGAATCGTCCGAACATAACGCAGAGTATCACCCATACTTTATTAAACGGAATTACCCTGAACTGATCAGCGAGCTGCAAATCCCGCTCGACGAATATCCGAGAAGGTGCGTCAAGCAGATTGAAAATTGGGAGAAAATGCGGGATGATATCGTCAATAATAAAAACCTTACGCACGAACGCTCAAAGGAATATGGTTCAAGAATTATAGAAGCAATGGAAACAAACGAACCATTCACCTTCGGAGGAAACGTCTTGAATACAGGGCTGATCACCAACCTTCCTTCAAAAGCGGTTGTGGAAGTGACATGCGTCGCCGACAGAAAAAAAATTACACCGTGCTTCGCCGGAGAACTGCCTGAGCAGCTTGCAGCCTTAAACCGAACGAATATTAATACACAGCTGATGACAATCGAAGCGGCTGTCACACGAAAAAAAGAAGCGGTTTACCAAGCTGCAATGCTTGATCCGCATACAAGCGCGGAGCTTTCCATGAAGGACATCATCTCCATGTGTGACGATTTATTTGCAGCACACGGCGATTGGCTTCCGGAATACAAATAAAAACTAGGGGACCGCTCTCCCCTAGTTTTTTGGTTTTGTTTCGCCTTCCCAGGCCATCATGCCGCCTTCAACATTGACTGTTTTAAAGCCTTGCTCATCCAGGTACTTGCAGACGTTCATACTGCGCATTCCTGAGCGGCAGATAAATACGTACTCTTTGTCTTTATCAAGGGTTTCCATTTTTTCAGGAATTTCCCCCATGCGAATATGAACGGCTTGCGGGATCATGCCTTCCGCTACCTCTTCATCTTCTCTGACATCAATTAAATATAATTCTTCGTCCGCCTCAATTTTTTCTTTCAAAGCGGCTGTGCTGATTTCTTTTATTTCCAAAGAAAACACTCCTATTCACAGTGATCATGTTCAGTATATCAAAGTCAGCTGAACGATTGCTATTCTGAGACTGATGAAAAAAATCCCCTTTTGGCAAAGGGGATTTTTTCTAGGCTTAGTTTGCCACAATATTGACAAGCTTCCCAGGCACCGCGATGATTTTCCGAATCGTTTTGCCTTCAAGCTGCTCTTTGACCTTTTCATCTGCTTGAGCAAGCTGTTCCAGCTGTTCTTTCGTTGCATCGGCAGGAACCTGTAATTTCGCTTTTACTTTTCCGTTCAGCTGAACAACGATTTCAACTTCATCATCCACAAGTTTTGTTTCATCATATACAGGCCAAGCTTCGTAGGCAATTGTGCCGGAATGGCCAAGCTTCTCCCATAGCTCTTCCGCTAAGTGTGGCGCGACAGGAGAAAGAAGCTTCACGAAGCCTTCCATATATTCTTTCGGCAGTTCTGTTGCTTTATAAGCTTCATTAATAAAGACCATCAGCTGGGAAATACCCGTGTTGAAACGAAGGCCTTCATAATGGTCTGTGACTTTCATAACCGTTTCATGATAGACGCGCTCCAATGTTTCACCAGCGCCTTCAACGATTTTGCCATTAAGCTCACCGTTTTCTTCAACAAATAGGCGCCATACACGGTCAAGGAAACGACGCGCACCGTCTAATCCTGATTCAGACCAGGCGATTGAAGCATCAAGAGGCCCCATGAACATTTCGTACAATCTCAGGGTATCAGCACCGTGAGAGGACACGATTTCGTCAGGGTTGACAACGTTCCCTTTAGATTTACTCATTTTTTCGTTATTTTCACCGAGAATCATTCCTTGGTTGTACAGCTTTTGGAACGGTTCTTTCGTCGGCACTACACCGATATCATAAAGGAACTTATGCCAGAAGCGGGCATACAGAAGGTGAAGCACGGCATGCTCTGCACCGCCGATATACATATCGACCGGAAGCCATTTTTCCAATTTTTCTGGTGATGCCAGCTGATCCGGATTGTGCGGATCAATATAGCGCAAGAAATACCAGCAGCTTCCCGCCCATTGCGGCATTGTATTCGTTTCTCTTCTTCCTTTTTTCCCTGTCTCAGGGTCTGTGACTTCCACCCACTCTTTAATGTTCGCAAGCGGTGATTCGCCCGTTCCGCTCGGTTTGATTTCATCCGTTTTCGGCAAAATCAGCGGCAGCTCCTCTTCAGGGACAGCTGTTGACGTTCCGTCTTCCCAATGAATGACCGGAATCGGCTCGCCCCAATAACGCTGGCGGCTGAAGAGCCAGTCACGAAGACGGTACGTCACTTTCTTCTCACCGTTTTTCGTTTCTTCCAGCCAAGCGATCACTTTCTCAATCGCTTCCTGTTTGTGAAGGCCGTTCAGGAAATCAGAGTTCACGTGCTCGCCGTCGCCAGTATAGGCTGCTTCCTCAACGTTCCCGCCTTTTACGACTTCCTTCACCGGAAGGCCGAATGTTTTGGCGAATTCAAAATCACGCTCATCGTGTCCAGGAACTGCCATGACAGCACCTGTTCCGTATGATGCAAGAACATAATCCGCAATCCAAATCGGCAGTTTTTCTCCGTTTACAGGATTGATCGCATACGCTCCTGTAAATACGCCTGTCTTTGTTTTCGCAAGATCTGTGCGTTCTAGGTCACTCTTTGATTGAATTTCTTTGATATAAGCTTCAACAGCTTCTTTTTGCTCTGCCGTTGTGATGTTTTCCACCAATGCGTGTTCCGGGGCAAGGACAGTGTATGTAGCGCCAAACAGCGTATCTGGTCTTGTTGTAAACACCGTAAAGGAATCATCATGTCCATCTATAGCAAAATGAACGTGAGCGCCTTCCGAACGGCCGATCCAGTTGCGCTGCATATCTTTAATGCTTTCCGGCCAATCAAGCTCTTCCAAGTCCTCAAGGAGCCTGTCCGCATAAGCGGTGATTTTCAGCATCCACTGCTTCATTGGGCGTCTCTCTACCGGATGGCCGCCGCGTTCGCTCTTGCCGTCAATGACTTCTTCGTTGGCAAGAACAGTACCGAGCGCAGGGCACCAGTTTACAGGCACTTCGTCAACGTAAGCAAGGCCTTTTTCGTATAGCTTTAAGAAAATCCATTGCGTCCATTTATAGTATTCAGGGTCAGTCGTATTGATTTCGCGATCCCAGTCATATGAGAAGCCAAGCGCTTGAATTTGGCGGCGGAAGTTATCAATATTCTGCTTCGTAAACACAGCGGGGTCGTTCCCTGTGTCAAGCGCGTATTGTTCAGCTGGCAGGCCGAATGCGTCCCAGCCCATTGGATGAAGGACATCATAGCCCTGCATGCGCTTCATGCGGGACAGAATATCCGTAGCTGTGTATCCTTCAGGATGGCCGACGTGCAACCCAGCTCCAGACGGGTAAGGAAACATGTCCAGCGCGTAGAATTTTTGTTTTTCATTATTATCAAGAGTGGCAAATGTTTTGTTTTCAAGCCAATATGTTTGCCATTTCTTTTCTATCTCTTTGTGCTGAAAACTCAAAGTAAAAACCTCCTTCTGATTGAATACGGCGTGTATGGTTCAAGTATTGACGGGAAGGAGAGGATTATTCAGAATATTCCCAAACTAAAAAAAACTCCCTCATCCCTAAAAGGGACGAGAGACTTTCGTTTTCCCGCGGTACCACCCTCGTTAGCGCGGCATACGCCGCACTCACTTGATACTTTTAACGCAGTTATGCGTCAGCGGCTTTTCACCGCTGCAACTCTGAGGTGAGTTCGGAAACAAACTTGATTGACTTTCACCAGCCGTCAACTCTCTGCAACAATATCTGTTTCTTACTGCTTCTCTTCATTGTTCTTATCGCAACCGTAATCTAACTGTATTTTATAGAATTCTGTTCATAAGTGCAAGCAGGTTTGTATACAATGGGAATGTACCCTGAACGGGCGGAGATTGAGGACAATTATTCGGGTGGAGTTTTGGTTTGACGTTTGGACTCGGCCGGTTCGCCGCCGCTGTTCAGTTCTCTCACAAAGTCAAAACTTCTGAGAACAGCTTCACCGCCGTAGCCTGAGATAATGGATAAGATGACAAGTTGAATTCCTGAATCGGGGTCAGCGGATAATACAAGTAAAATGGAAGCCGTCATGCCGATAAACCAATCTTCCAAAAATCCAAGGTAGATAAACCGCTTCGTCATTCTGGGCTTCTCCAGCCTGCCTCTCTTTTTCACATGACCGAGAATCCCCATGATTCCTCCAATTACACAAGCAATGAGTACCTGATGCAGCATCTTCATCATCACCTTCCTAAAGCCCTTATTTCGTAAAGCGACTTCAGGCCATCCAGCCCCCTTAAACGATTCCGATGATTTTCGATATCTACATACCGGCAAATCTGTAAAAAGCTTGTTTCTTCCATTATATGTGAACACATGATCGGTAAGCTTGATGCATTGGATTCATTTTTCACCCAGTGACATTGACCTAGTCACCTATTTAGCATGTAGAAAACCTTTCCGTTCATATGTTCAAATTCTGTTCTTATTTTTAGTGTATACGAGGACAAGCCCTAATGACAAACAACAAACTGCACTTGCTTGAATCAGAACATGTGTTGTGCTACGGTTACTGTAGAATTCATTTTAAAAAGGGGAATATCAGGCTTTCGCATAGCAAGCTGACGGCCTAAGGGGGATTTATATGGCTAGTTTTCAATCATTTGGGATACCAGGACAGCTGGAAGTCATCAAAAAAGCGCTTGATCACGTGCGAGTCGGTGTGGTAATTACAGATCCCGCACTTGAAGATAATCCTATTATCTACGTAAATCAAGGCTTTGTTCAAATGACCGGCTACGAGACCGAGGAAATTTTAGGAAAGAACTGCCGCTTCTTACAGGGGAAACACACAGATCCTGCAGAAGTGGACAACATCAGAACCGCTTTACAAAATAAAGAACCGGTCACCGTTCAGATTCAAAACTACAAAAAAGACGGAACGATGTTCTGGAATGAATTAAATATTGATCCAATGGAAATAGAGGATAAAACGTATTTTGTCGGAATTCAGAAAGACATCACCAAGCAAAAAGAGTATGAAAAGCTTCTCGAGGATTCCCTCACGGAAATTACTGCACTTTCAACTCCTATTGTCCCGATTCGCAATGGCATTTCGGCTCTTCCGCTAGTCGGAAACCTGACAGAGGAGCGATTTAATTCCATTGTTTGCACATTGACGAATATCTTATCAACATCCAAAGATGATTATTTGATCATTGATTTATCCGGATTGGCCCAAGTGAACGAACAAACGGCCGACCAAATTTTCAAGCTGAGCCATTTGCTGAAATTGACCGGAACTGAGTTAATCATTACCGGCATTAAGCCTGAATTGGCCATGAAAATGAATAAACTGGATGCCAATTTTTCGTCGCTGAAAACATATTCAAATGTAAAGGATGCCGTTAACGTGCTTCCGATTATGTAAAAAGATCCCGCTCATCCGGCGGGATCTTTCAGATTGTTGACAAAATCCTAAAATGGTTTTCATTTTAGGATTTTGTCATCTTTTCAGCGTGATTGAAAACCCTTGAAGTCTAGGAAGGACGAGCATAGGAGCGGAGCGAATGTTCTAATTCGTGAGCACCGAAGCGCAGGCCTGACAACGAATGCGAGGGTTTGTCGACACGCTGAAAGATCCCGCTCACCCAGCGGGATCTTTTATTATGAAGAGATTGATGCCTGCTTATTTGTTTCTTTAGCTGATTTTATCCGTTTGTCATATAGAAGCGTTGTGGCAATACTGATCAGCAGCAATACCAACAGAGATAAAACAAGAGCCCTAATGCCGTAATGATCGACAAGCACTCCTCCGAACAGGGGACCAATCATTCTGCCGCCTGTCGCCGCACTGTTGACAAAGCCTTGATAAAAGCCTTCTTTCCCTTTAGGGGCAAGCTGATTGGCAATAGTCGGCACAGCAGGCCAAACAAGCATTTCTCCGATAGTCAGGATCACCATCGCAGCGAGAAACATCGGAAATTGCTTTGCAGTCAGCAGCATGCTGAAAGACACAATAAAAATGATAAAGCCGATGACCATTTGCGCTTTTAGCGACTCGGCCCATTTTTTCACCACAAAACTGACGAGCGGCTGGCCGAGCACAATGAGAATTCCGTTAACCGTCCACAGCACGCTGTATAAGGAAAGAGATATTCCAATGCTTTGTGTGTACGAAGCAATTGTGGTTGACCACTGAGAATAAGCCAGCCATCCGAGTACATAGCCTCCGCTTAAAATGATCAGTGCGGCAAATTTTGCTTTGCTGTTCACAGCATCATAATCAAGCACGGATGTTTGGGATGCATCGCCCGTTTGAATATTTCGAAATCCGAAATATACAATAAAGAAAAAGATCAGATACAATACGGCATTTGCCAAAAATACATATGAAAACGAGAAAGATGCCACGACACCGCCAAGCGCTGAACCAACGGCCACGCCCGCGTTTTGCGCGACATATATCGCATTAAATGCCTTCCTTCCCCCTTCAGGCCATACCGATCCCGCCATTGCGTAGCTTGCCGGAAAAACAACACCGGAGCCAAAGCCCACAATCGTCAGCAGCACAATATAGGCTGGCCAATCATGAAAAAAGACAAGACCCATCAGGCTTGCTAACGTAATGGCTATCCCAAGCATAATCGATTTAAAACCGCCGATTTTATCAAACAAAAAACCTCCGCATAAATTGCCAGCCACACTGGCGCCGGAATTCAGCATCAGGACAAGTCCGGCTACTGTTAACGACTTTCCTAAATGATTATGGATATAAATCGTATTCAGCGGCCATAAAAAAGAAGCACCCGTCACATTGATAAACATTCCAATGACTAAAATTTTAAGAGCACGCGGCATACTCATCCCCCTTTCTTACCTAAAAAAGCTCATGAAAAAAACGAAACCTAAAACGGCTCCGTACGAATCCAGTTATCATAGCACATTCATTCTATCTGTCTCTCTCACATTTTTCAACTGATGAGCGTGAAAAAATCTAACAAATATTGTTTGAAAAATGTAAAATAAATAGAAAAAGGGGTCATATTATGGAAATGGTATTAGCATTCTTAGGTTTTCTGGCATGTCTCATTGCACTGGGCTATGGATTATATCACCTTGTCAGATATGTACTGAAAAAGGAAAAACGTTTCTCAAAGAGACTTTTTTGGCCGCTTTTCATTGGAGGCCTTGTGCTGCTCTTTACCGGGGCAGCATTGGCAGAACCTGACACTGCCGCAGCAAATGCCGAGAAAAAATATTCAGCGCTAAACGCCGAATATAAAAACCTCACAAAAGAGCACGAAGAACTTGAGAAAGAATATAAATCTGTCAGCTCTGAAGCAAAGAAATTAAAAGACAACAAAGAAGATCAAGACAAGCTTGAGAAGCTTAAAAACGAAAATAGCGATCTAAAAAAGACTCAGAAATCATTAAAAGCTGAGATTAAAGAGCTTCAAGAAAATCAAAAGCAGCTCAAAGAAGATGCAAAAACGGCAAAGGCTGAAAATGAAACACTTCGACAAGATAAAACAAAGCTTGAAAATCAATTAAAAGAGACGGAAAGCCAAACCGCCAGCTCTCATGAAGACACTGGAAGTTCTTCAAACAATACAAGTAAAAGTGATGAAACCAAAACAGCTGACAAAGCAGAAGGCTGTAATATCAAAGGAAGCAGAAACGGCATCTACCACACGCCAGGCAGTACATACTACGACCGGACAACCGATCCGGCTGAAATGTTTTGCTCAGTTGAAGAAGCTGAAGCCGCCGGTTATCGGGCGCCAAAACGATAAACAAAAAGCTCCAGAATGTCTGGAGCTTTTTCTGTTTCACAACGACGATTTAATGACCTTCTTATAATAAAGAACTGACAGAAAACCAAAAATGGAGTAGAGCGCAGTATATAACACCATCACCATAATCATAGGCGCCCATACCTCTGATCCGAATAAGAACCAGCCGGATTGGACGGCAAAGTAACTGTGGAAGAGGCCGACAACGAGCGGAATGCCGAAGTTGTACATTTGTTTGATGCGTATCCCCTTTATCAGGTCGCCCTGCGTAAAGCCGAGTTTTCTTAAAATTGTATAGCTCGGTTTTTCATCTTCACTTTCACCCATTTGTTTAAAATAAAGGATACAACCTGATGTAATCAGGAACGTTAACCCTAAGAAGCCGACGATGAACATCACCATACCAAACAGTGATTTTTGCGCAGCGCTTGTATCTAGTCTTGATAAATGCTCGTTTTTCTTGTTCACCTGTTGAAAAAGCTCATTTGCTTTTTCCATTTGATCGTCATGTTTCACATTGACGCCGATAAATGTAGATTGCGCCAGCTGAATGCGGGGGTCTTTATCCTTGTCCAGCTGTTTAAACAGGCCGTCATCCACAATGACAGCGGGCATGCCCCCGCTTGTAAACGTGTAGGACACAAGAAACTCTTCTCTTAATCCTTTATATTTTAATGGCTGCGTCTCGTGCTTGCTTTTTACTTTAATAACACCAGAGTCCTTGAAAACCATTATTTTTTGCAGCAAGTCGGTGTATCCTGAGAAAACGGCTTCTCCAGCCGCCACATCGACTCCTTTTACATCTTTGTCGCTAACAACAGCAAGCTGCATATTGCCGGGATCGCCCTGCATCTCTTTCGGAGTTCCATCCATAATATTTGCAATGTCAACATTTGCTTGCAGGACAGGTGTTGCCTTTTTTACAAACGAGATGTTGCTTTCCCTCAATTTGTTTTCAAATAACTTGGCATCTTTCTCATTCATGAATGAAAAATCAGCCGCTACATTTTGTTCAGCGGTCTTTTCCGACGAGTAATACGAGATGTAAGCAAGAGATAACAGCCCGATGGCGAGCGCTGAAACGGTTGTAATAATCGTCAGCAGCAGCGCATTCGATTTCATTCTGAACATGATCGAAGACAGTGACAGAACCTCAGAAATATTTAAGTAGCCGCCCTTGCTTTTTCGAATGATATTCGAGATAAACGTAACTGATCCTTTATAAAACAAAAACGTCCCGATAATGACGCTCCCCAGAATGAAGCTCATCGCAACAAACAGTTCATTAATGGTCTTAAATTTTCCGCCAAACAGCTCAGAAGACACATAGTATCCTGTCAAAATCAACACGATGCCTAAAGCGCCGATCAGCATTTGGAAAAATGATATTTTCTTCACTTTGTCTTCAGTGGAGGACGTTACTTTAAACAAAGATAAAATACTCTGTTTTTTGATAAACGTATAATTCATGATCATGATCAAAAGGTAAATGCCGCAGAACACAATGACCGTTTGGACCAAGGCCTGCTCAGAAAAATGCAGTTTCGCATCCGCTTTGACATCGACAATTTTGAACAGAATCATCAAGACAAGCTTCGATATCGAAAACCCGGCCGCTACCCCGATCGCTAATGAACCGAAATACAGCATGACATTTTCTGCACTTAAGATGCGAAAAATTTTATGCTTCGTCATTCCAATTAATTGAAACAGCCCGATTTCTTTACTCCGTCTCTTAATAAAAATCGTATTGGCATATAAAATGAAGATCGCCACTACAGCCACAAGCAAAATCGAAGCGGTTTTAATAGCCGCGACTCCCTTGATTGAAGCCTTCACTTCGTTAATTGCTGGATCATACTGCAGCGTGACAAAGGCGAAATAAAGCGCCACGCTAAAGATGAGCGCAAACACATACAAATAGTAATTCCGGAGATTCTTTTTCAAATTTCGCAGGATGAGCTGATTAATGTTCATGCTGCACCCCGCCTAACACGCCTTGCGTTTTCATAATATCCTGGAAAAACGTTTGCCTGTCCTGGCCCCCTTTATTCAGCTGTGTATACATTTGCCCGTCCTTAATAAAAATGACTCTGCCGCAGTAGCTGGCAGCGACGGGATCATGGGTAACCATAATAATCGTCGCGTTGCGTTTTTGATTGAGCTGGCTCAGCTTATTTAATAGATCGGAGGCCGATTTCGAATCGAGCGCGCCGGTCGGTTCATCAGCGAAAATAATGCTCGGGTCATGAATAAACGCTCTTCCAGCGGATGTTCTCTGCTTCTGGCCGCCGGAAATTTCATTCGGGTATTTATCCCGCAATTCATATATTCCCAGTTCCTTGGCAACTTCCTCAAACTTGCGATTGGCTTCCTTTTTTGATAGTTTCGTGATCGATAAAGGCAGAAGGATATTCTCTTTCACTGTCAATGTGTCTAACAAATTGTAATCCTGAAAGATAAAGCCTAAATGCTGTTTTCTAAATTCAGCCAGCTGCTTTTCCTTCATAGCCGTCATGTCATTTCCATTAATATGAATGGTTCCGTGACTGACCTGATCGATTGAGGACAGAACGTTGAGCAAAGTGGTTTTTCCCGACCCGGAAGCACCCATAATACTGACGAATTCGCCCTTTTCAATGTGAATATCGATGCCCTTCAGCACTTCCTGTTTATTCAGCTTGTTTCCATAACTTTTTCGAATTTTATTCGCTTCTAAAATCACCATTTACGCAGTCTCCTTTATATTGGATAATCTCATTATAAAAAGGAATGCCGGGCTTTTCCTTCGATACGGCGAACAAAAAAGAAAAGCATGTGACATTTTCGTCACACGCTTATGACATGTTCAAATTGATTCCGTATTGGAAAGGTTAATGTAAAAACTGTTCCCGCACCAAACTCCGACTCAACATCAATATGGATCAATAACGGCGCCGCTGCTTTTTTTGCCAAGTACAGCCCCATGCCAGTTGACGCTTGATCATGGTGATCCGTTGTGGATGTAAACCCTTTATCAAAAATACGCGGTACATCTTTTGGATCAATGCCCCTGCCACAATCTTTCACTTGGAGCTGCGTCTGTTCCCCTTTTTGAAAGCTTTTGATCTCGATTTCAGAGGCTTCGCTGTATTTCACCGCGTTTGTCAGCAGCTGCCTGATGATAAACGCCAGCCATTTTGCATCGCTCAGCACTTCTTTGGCCTCGAGCTGTATGTCAAAACCGATCCCTTTTTGGATACACCACGATTGTAAATCTTTGATTTCTTTAAAGATCAAAGGCTGAAGCTGAATGAATTCTACTGACAGGTCGTTTTCAATAAATGAAATGCGTTTTTGATGAAGCTGCTGATCAAGAAGCAGGTGAATACGCAGCCATTCATATGACAGCTGGGATTTCAGTGCTTTTTCTTCCATTCTATCAATGATTAAATGCATCGCTGTTAATGGAGTTTTGACCTCATGGATCCATGCCATCAGCTCATCTTTTTCATTTTCCAATGCTAAGCGATGCCGTGCTGCGGTCTGCTTCAAGTGTTCTGTTTGCCCGGCAATGCTTCTTTCAACCATTGCTTCAAACGGCGTTTCCGGTTCATTTATGGCTGTCACATCGAGATTGTTCTCCCATGTTTTCAAGCTTTTATAAAACGCTGTTTCTTTCCGATAGCGGAACCAAAGGAATATGATAAAAAACAAGATGCACAAATACACCATATAAAGTACATTCCCAAATGATATGGAAGGATCGACAAAAGCAATGAACAGCATCAAAGCCTGCTGAAACAAAAACGCGGCAATCCAGCTCCGCCTTTCGATAAGGAATGCTTTAATCATAGAACTTGTCCTCTTCCTTCGCGATGTAGCCCTGGCCCACCTTTGTCTCGATATATGCACCAAGCTGCAGGGCGTCCAGTTTTTTTCGCAGGCGATTGACATTGACGGTCAGCGTATTATCACTAACAAAACGCTCATCGTTCCACAAGCTTCTGATCAGCTCTTCCCGGCTGACGATCTTGTTTTTTTGCTCTATTAATTGTTTTAGAATGAACATTTCATTTTTGGTCAGTTCAACAGATCCTTTGTCATTGCTGACGAGGTTCTGCTCCGCGTCTACAGCAGCGCCGCACCACGTTTTAATCGTACTCGGCTCCGTATTATAATGGTGCACACGCCGGAACATCGCTTGGATTTTCGCGATCAGCACATCAAAATGAAATGGCTTTTGAATAAAGTCATCTGCCCCGAGCTGCATGGACATCACCATATCAGCAGGATGATCCCGGGAGGATAAAAAGAGAATCGGAACATTTGACCGGGAGCGGATCAGACGGCACCAATGAAAGCCGTCAAATTTAGGCAGCTGCACATCAATAATGACACAATCAGGATTAACCGCCGCAAATTCCTGCAGCACCTGACTGAAATCCTGAATGCCGTATACATCATAGGACCATCCCGTTAAACGATCCTTGATTTCATGAAACAGCGATTCATCATCTTCAATCAGCAAAAGTTTAAACAATCGACTCACCGCACTTTTTCCTTTTTTATCAAGTGTATAGCAAAACGCCAGCATGCGCTATAGAAAAAGCCGGCTGTCTCAGCCGGCTCGTTCGCATTATAATTCTCTTCTCAACGCTGTCAGCACGTTGGTTTTGGTAGCTTTTCTCGCCGGGTTCATTCCGGAAATGACTGCGACCCCTCCGCAAATCACAACGGCAATGATCACAAGGCTCGCCGGGATGTAGGAGAATGTGTAATTCAAATCGCCCGCATCGCCACCGCTTGTGGCCGCAAGAATCATCGGAACGGCCAGGTTGACAAGGTAGCTCACGCCGTAAGAAATGATAATCCCAATCACACAGCCTAAAATTCCGATATACGCGCTTTCCATCAAGAACATTCGGCGAATGATTGACGGGCTCGCCCCAATCGCTTTCATAATGCCGATCTCTTGCGTTCTCTCTGTCACCGCCATCGTCATCGTGTTAAAAATGCCGATCGCTGAAATGATAACTGCGATACATCCGACAAAGATCAGTCCGATTTTGAAGACCATGAAGAAGGTATTGGCTCCCTCAAGTTCAGTAGTCACTGATGTGACATAGTACCCGTCATCTGTTAGATCATTTGTCAGCTGTTCCACATTCTCAAACTTATCAGCAAAAACACCAATGTTCGTTTCAACATTTCCGCCTTTGAAATCTAAGAATTCCGAAAAATCTTTTTTGAATTGATCACTGATAAAAATATTTGAGTCCTCCATCCAGTCTTGAGATGGTTTTTTTGTAATACCGACAATTTTAAAGTCATATGTTTTTGTTTTTGTAACATCCCCTGTTTTAGAATCTGTCTTCGATACACTTAGTTCAATTGTTTTATTTAGAATATCTTTCGTATAGCCCTTTGGTTCTTTTATATCTTCTGGATTTCCTTTTGCTTCCTCGATTTTTTTGTTATATTCTTCCGATTCTTTTTTCGTTAATAATCTCTTTGCGAAGTCGTATCCTACTACGATTTCATTTTCCGACTTTGCGACTCTTCCCTTTTCCAATTCCATATTGGCCTTTAATTCATCATTCATATTAGTAAAAATGAGATTTGAGCTTTCATTTGTACGATTGCCTAAAGTAGCTTTGTTTGGTTCATACACTTGCGTTCTTTCTACAACTGACCTTACGTGATCATACTTCTCTAAATCAGCTTTTTTAATCGGCTTGTCTCCTTCCTTGCCCATTACGCTGACTTTCGTTACAATCTGCTGGCTCATTGTCATATCTGTAATCGTCTTTTGAATCCCAAATCCAACGGACGACAACACAACCAAAAACGCACACGCCATTGTTGTCGCCAGAATCGTCATAAAGACGCGAAGCCTGTTTTTCTTCATATTTCTTCTGATAAAATGAACCTGATCCTTAAACCTCAACGGTAATTCCTCCTTTTAGCACACCATCATGAAGCTGAAATTTTGAATGTCCGATAGAAGCGACTTCATCATCGTGAGTAATGATCACAAATGTAATGCCACGCTCACGATTCAGCTGCTGGATCAATTCCAGCACTTCATGTTCCGTTTCTGAATCAAGGCTTCCCGTCGGCTCATCCGCTAAGATAATCGAAGGATTTAAAATCAATGCTCGAGCAATACTGACACGCTGCTGCTGGCCGCCTGACAGTTCATTCGGATAATGAGCGGCGTGGTTTTCCAGACCGACGCGTTTCAGCATGTCCTGCACCTTTTGCTTCCGCTCAGATGGCTTGATTCCTTTTAACGCCAGCGGCATTTCCACATTCTCATACGTCGTTAAACCCGGGATGAGCTGAAAACTTTGGAAAATAAAACCAAAATGGTCAAGCCGAAATTGCGCCCATTCCTTTTCATTAAACCCCGTAACATCAGTGCCATTAATGACAATCCGCCCTTTTGTCGGCGATATGTAGCCGGAAATCAAATTCAAAAGCGTTGATTTCCCTGAGCCGCTTCGCCCGACAATACAGGCGATCTCACCTTTCGCCACACGTAATGAAACATCCTTCAATACTGGAACTTCATTCTCACGGCCCTTTTTTCCGATCGTGAAAGAATGGTCGATATGCTGAACATCAATCATATGTTCTCTCTCCCTTACAAAAGTTTCATTTTTTTATAAATCGCAAAATAACTAATCAAGAAACCGATTACCGCACCTGTACCCATGCCAATGAGATAACCTGCAAAGCTCTCGCTTGCCGTAAATCCAAAATAGCCGAAGCCCATGATTCCTATGATAATAACGATGATCTGCACCGGGCGGTTAAGCGGCTTCCATAAGAAGAAATATCCGTTTCTTTCATTAGACAGTTTGACAAAGCTAATATAGCCGATAATGTAAAAAATGATAGTCATGATAGCCGGAATGACTAAATAATATGGTGAATTCTCAGCCCATTTCGAGTCTACATAAATTATCGGAATGAAATACTGCACCCATTTAGGTACTGGACCATGGATAAAATCTATTGATCCGCCAAAAAGGATCTCGAGGTTGATCGCAGGCAGGCTGATGAGCAAAAATGGCGAAATGGCCACGGTAAATGAGACTAGAAGCTGTGCGAAACTATTGCCTGTCAAAGCTCCTCCGGCCATAACCAAAGAATAAGCCAGCATGCTAACAATAATCATTCCCAAGCTGTAGTTGTGAAAATAAACGGCCTGATCAGGCTTCAAAAGTATGATCAGCAAAACAGATAAAACATAACCTATGAGTTGCGGTATCACAATCACCATTCCGCCAGTAAGGAACTTTGCATGAAATATCTGCCCTCTTGTATACGGAAGGCTTAATGTAAAATCAAAAAAGCCCTTGCTTCGTTCAATCCCTAGCTGGCTGACCGCCAAAACGACTCCCCAAATCCAAAACAATGAGATAAATGAGCTGTTTAAATAATCAACGCTGAATACGCAGGGGCCGACCCAATTTTCTTTTCCAGTGACACAGCCTTGATAGATGAGATACATATTTAAAATTGATAATGGATTACCCAATATAAAAACCAAAATGGTGATAACTAAGGCGACTTTATTCTGCCGCCACTCTTTGTAAAGCAGTCCGGAATCCGGCAACTCACTTCCATCCAAACCTATGGCATTTCTTACACTTTTGTTTTCTTATAAATAGAGAAGTAGCTCACAAAGAATCCAGCCACTGCCCCAATGATCATACCCAAAATATAACCAATAATGGAATGTCCGGTATAGTATCCAAATAAACCAAATCCAAGGATGCCGAAAGCCATAACCAGAATTTGCACCGGACGGTCTAATCTGTTCCATAAGAAAAAGTGTCCGTTTCGTTCACTGGGATGCTTTTTGAAGCTTATCAAACCAATCAAGTAAAACAGAATGCTCATGGCAGCTGGAATCATTAAAATATATTTACTATCGATAAGCCAGTCACTTGCAACATAACCAATGGGCACAAGATATAATAAATTGCTCGTCAGAGAGAAATACACCTCCGGGGAAGGGAACATTTCCCATATATTCACACCAAAAACAACTTCAAAGTTTCCAACCGGCAATGCAACAATTAAATACGGCAATACCGCAGCAGCAAATGCCGTTAATAACTGGGCAAAAACATTCCCCGTTAATGCACCAGCAGCCATCAACAAACAATAAGCCATAAAACTAATCACAATTACTCCAACGCTGCTGTGCTCAAAAAAGTAGACGTGTTCAGGGTTATAGACAAGAATCAGCAGCCACGCAAATAAAAAGCCAATTAATTGCGACAGCACAATCACAAAACCGCCTAACCAAAATTTCGTCTGAAAAATTTGGCTTCTGTTATATGGGAGGCTTAATATAAAATCCATCGTGCCTTTCGAACGTTCCATTCCGAGGAAGCAGACCGCCAAAATGACCCCCGGCACCCAGTTGATATCTATTAGATTGCTCCTATGATAATTCACAATAAATTCACAATATTGCGGGTCTTGATGAGCCAGACACCCTTGATAAGACAAATACGTATTAATGATAGAAAGCGGATTTGCCAGCACTAAAAACGCAATACTTAGCAAAATCACCACTTGATTCTGTTTCCACTCTCGATAGAGGAGACCTCGGTCTACCATCTCCGCTTCCCTCCAAACTTCGCAATGAACACTTCTTCCAGGTTGACAGGAAGCTCATTCCATACTTTTGGCTTCAGCTCTCTCAAAAAGCTCTTTTTCTCCTCATCGCTTTTCGGTATCAGCACTGTGTAAAACACGCCGGCCTGATCGAGCATCGGAATGTTTTGCTCTCTGATGGCCAGATTGACATCTGTGTCAAACGCCATTTGTATTTTGATGTATTCTTCTTTTAATTCATCAAGATCCATGACGTTGGTCAGCCTGTTATCTTCAAGAAAGCCAATTCGGTTGCACATCCGCTCTATGTCTTCAAGCCGGTGGGACGTAATCAGGATACTCGTATCACGCTCTGCCACTTCATCGACCATCAGCTGCAGCACATCATGTCTAGTTACCGCATCAATACCATCCGTCGGCTCATCAAGGAGGATCAGCGCCGGTCTCGCCGCAAACGACAGAACGAGCGACAGCTGTTTTTTCAAGCCTGTCGACAGCTCACGGTATTTTTTCGTTTCTGGAATTTCGTATCTGTTCATCAGTTCATTCGCGTACGTGACATCAAATTTCGGATATATTCTTCTCAGGATATCAACAAGCTGCTTGTATGTATACTTGTCGTAAAAAGGATTTTGAACAGGCATGTAGATGATATTTTGTTTGACCTTCGGGTGCTTTTTGATTTCTACGCCGTCAAATAAAATCGTTCCGCTGTCAGCGAAAATGATTTGCTGGATTAAGCGAAGCATCGTCGTTTTCCCTGATCCGTTGCGTCCAAGCAATCCAAAGATTTCTCCTTTTTCGATTGTTAATGAAACATCTTTTAATACTTGATTGCCGTCAATCGCTTTTGACAGCTGCCGTAGTTCAATCATTTTTTTTGCCTCCCTTCACATCAGCGCTGATTTCCTTTATCCATTCGTGCAGTTTTTCCAGCTCAACCCCTGCATAGTGTGCATCGATGATGAGCTGTTTGAGTTGCTCTTTAATCATCGTCATCTTCCCTTCAACCAGTGTCGTTTTTGCATTCTCCGATATATAGGTCCCTCTGCCCCGCAGCGTTTCAATAATCCCCTCTCGCTCAAGTTCTTTATACGCTTTGCTGACAGTGTTCGGATTCGCAATAATGATCGTTGCCAATTCTCTGACAGAAGGAAGCTTATCACCAGGCTTCATGATCCCTTTCAAACAAAGCTCTTTCATTTGCTGAATAATTTGTTCGTAAATGGGTGTTGAGCTTCTTGGATCGATTTGAATCATTTACTTCCCTACTTTCTATACGATCTGAACCTTTTATAGATAAAAATGATCAATTATACTTTTTTGCCATTCAAAACCGATCATCACGAGAACAAGAAAAAAAGAACAAGCGATCACAGATGCCGCAATCAGCATTGGCACGTTACGTTTGTTTCGTTTTTTATGTTTCATAACTGCCTCCCTTAATGTCAATATATAAATGATTTTATATTAGTGTCTATAGTGTATTACTTCAATTAGTACACTTAATACAATAAATACTTTGACTCACAAAGTCAATCCTTTTTTTACAAAAAAACGGACCCTTTTAAAAGGGTCCGTTTTCCTACACATCAAGAGGGTGCTGCAGGATCATATTATTTTGCAAAGATTGAAGCTGAAGCCTCATTCTGTACAGCTGTTCTCTCTGCTGATCATTTGACGACAGCCATAGCTTATTCAAGGCATTTACCGCATCTTCAAGCTGCATTTGTGCATCACTATATTCTTGATCGTTATAATGCTCTTGTTTAGAAGCGATTTTCAGCTGTTCTTCAGCATAATCATAGGCCTGCATACATTGCTGGAGATGTTCATCTACTGATTGTCTTGTTGCCACAGTAACCCCTCCTCTTGGTAATGGAAATCATCCATCATTCATATTGTAGCCTCATCTGACTTTATTCAATAAAGTAATTTATGGTCGATATTCATTTGTTCTCTTGTGAAATGCGTGCTACAATTTTAGGATGCAATCGTACGCAAGGAGGCACATGAATTGTGATGCAGAACAATCCTTTTCCTTATTCAAATACGGAAAAACGCTATCATACATTGAATTATCATCTCAGAGAACATTTCGGCCATAAGGTGTTTAAAGTAGCGCTTGACGGCGGTTTTGACTGTCCGAATCGGGACGGCACCGTAGCCCACGGAGGCTGTACGTTTTGCAGCGCAGCAGGCTCCGGCGATTTTGCCGGAAACCGGGCCGATGATTTAATTACGCAATTCCACGACATCAAAAACCGCATGCACGAAAAATGGAAGGACGGCAAATACATCGCTTATTTTCAGGCTTTCACAAACACTCACGCCCCGGTTGAGGTGCTTCGTGAGAAATTCGAATCCGTCCTCGCCTTAGATGATGTGGTCGGCATTTCGATCGCCACACGCCCTGACTGTCTGCCTGATGATGTCGTTGATTACTTGGCAGAGCTGAATGAACGTACGTATTTGTGGGTGGAGCTTGGGCTTCAAACAGTTCATGAACGGACTGCACTTCTGATCAACCGCGCACATGATTTTAACTGCTATGTGGAAGGCGTCAATAAATTAAGAAAACACGGCATACGTGTCTGCTCGCATATTATCAACGGGCTGCCTTTGGAAGACCGGGACATGATGATGGAAACGGCAAAGGCCGTCGCAGATTTGGACGTCCAGGGCATTAAAATTCATCTGCTTCACCTACTGAAAGGCACGCCGATGGTCAAGCAATATGAAAAGGGCCAGCTGGAATTTCTTTCTCAAGATGATTATGTGCAGCTCGTGTGCGATCAGCTTGAGATCATTCCGCCTGAAATGATCGTCCACCGCATTACAGGTGACGGACCGATTGAGTTGATGATCGGGCCAATGTGGAGCGTCAACAAATGGGAAGTGCTTGGCGCCATTAATAAAGAGCTAGAAAATCGAGGCAGCTATCAAGGAAAGTTCTTTCAGCGCCTTGAGGAGGAATCAGCGCTATGATTTTGAAGAAAATTCTTCCTTATAGCAAAGAACTGCTGAAAATGGCCGCGGGAGAAGGAGATATTGTCGTAGATGCGACAATGGGCAACGGACATGATACACAGTTTTTAGCGGAGCTTGTTGGTGAAAACGGCCATGTATACGCATTCGACATCCAAGAATCAGCCGTGGCCAATACAAAGGAACGGCTCGGTGACATGTATCAAGCGCGAACAACGTTATTTCAAAAAAGCCATGATAAAATCGCTGAATCCCTCCCGCCTGAAACACATGGCAAAGTGGCGGCCGCGGTATTTAACCTCGGCTATTTGCCGGGCGGGGACAAATCAATTACGACAAACGGCAGTTCTACGATCAAAGCAATTGAACAGCTTCTCAGCATCATGAAAGACGAAGGTCTGATTGTTCTCGTCGTCTATCATGGCCACCCGGAAGGCAAAGCTGAAAAAAACGACGTGCTCGAGTTTTGCCGGGACTTGGACCAGCAATCAGCCCGTGTATTAACATACGGATTTTTCAATCAGCAAAATGACCCGCCATTTATTGTCGCCATCGAAAAAAAAGCTCAGATCAGCAAATGATTTGAGCTTTTTTCTTTGAGTTTTTCATCCAGGACATTTTTTGAAATTTCCGGTAGGCTCTGCCGTTGATATAAAAGAAAAGGGAGGTTTTTCCGCTGGCTTTGATCAGCTTCTTTGCGAGCCGGCCCATTTCCTTTTGGCCTGCCACTTTATCATCTGACAAATAAACACCAAGCAAGCCGCGATTGATTAAACGATGGAAGTTTTCATGCGGAATGCCTTGTAAATGCTCGTCGGCTTTATGGATAAAGTGTTCAAGCCGGTCCATCATCTCTTCATGAGACTGATAATACGAGCAGAAATTCAAGTCTCCTTCCAGCAAGTCCTCCTCTTGATCAATCAAATAATCAAGCAGGATATGAAGGCCCTGTATGTAAGGAAAATAACTGTCGCGGATTTTTTTAGCGGTGCTTTCTGTGAAATCAGGCTGGAACGAATACGCAACCAGACAGAAAATGCCTAACGTTGAGCCTGCACAGGCTGAAAATTCATACCATTCCATCTCAGGCAGCTCTGATTCATATTGAGTAAACCACTTTTCAAGCCGCGGAACACGCTCATGCTCAATAACGTGCTTATGCACCTGCAAATCGCAATAATAGCCGCACAGTTCAAGCAGATAAGGTTTAATCATGTCATAGTGCTCAATGGAACCAAGGACACGCTGGCACGTTTTGACCAGTTCGTGCAGATATCCGCTGTCATCCTGTTCTTCCCTGAATTGATAATAGTTTTGCAGTTCCGCCCCAACTGTCAGTGCATCCTGCATTGAGGCATGGAGCATCCGAAAATCCTGCGGGTCCAGCGAGGTGCTGCGGTCACACAGATTGTCCAAATAATCACTAATCGTTTGATACGCGATGATAAACTCGACACATTTCTGTTTTTGGCTGCCTGACAATAAGGCCAGTATGCCGCCGCCTTCACAGTGAAACGTTTTGTCCCGAATACTTGCGGTTGCCTGTGCTTTCAATTCACTGTTATGAATCGATTCTGATTTTTGCTTCCATATGTCCAGCTCTTGATGAACGAGCGGAAAAATATCTCGATATACCTTTGCCATCAATCCAAAAGGATGTTCCGGTACTGTCAACACATGCACCCCCTACTAGTTCAAATATATTGATCAGTAAACGCTCTTGCTGCTTTAAAAACATCTTCTCTCTCGGGTTCATTGAAGATCTCATGGTAAAGCCCTTCCCACTCTCTGTATGCTTTATTATGAGAAGCAACACCATTAAACCACTTGATGACCATCGTTTTGTCAACAAGCTTGTCATCACCGGCTTGCATCACAAGAAGCGGAACTTTCAAAAATGCCTCTGTCGGCACCATTGCCGATTCAATTGTCTTTAAAAGCTCTCTGTACCATCTGACAGAAACTTTCCTGACGTATAACGAATCATTTTGGTCAGCCTCAATGACGTCCTCATTGCGCGTCGCCATATCAATTGATAATCCCGAATCAACCTTAAGTGACGGAGCGATGACATTCAGGCCTTTTGATGCAAGATCAAGCGCTTTATTCACTTTAATTTGCAGTCCGAGACACGGTGATGATAAAATAATTCCCGTAATCTTGGGATTTCTTTGCTGTTTAATCCATTCAATCGCGACCAGACCGCCCATGCTGTGACCTAGAAGAAAAACCGGCAGATCAAAAGTTCGCGCTTTATCTATCCAAGCATCTACTTCATCAATGTATTCTTGAAACGAGCGAATATGCCCTCTCGCTCTTGTCGTTGTTCCCTGTCCAGGCAAATCGCCCATGACAACGTGATAACCCGAAGACCGCCACATTTCAATCAGCCATTTATATCGTCCGTGATATTCACTTGCCCCGTGAATGATTACAATCACTGCAACAGGTCTGTCTGCTTTCCAGGTCCACATGTTCTTCACCTCATACGAAATTTAAATAGAGAAAGAAGGATGAATCTTATGATCTACCCTTATAAGGAACACAAGCCAGATATCCACCCAACAGCCTTTATAGCTGATAATGCAACAATTACCGGTGATGTCGTGATCGGAGAACAGTCCAGCATTTGGTTTTCTGTTGTCATAAGGGGAGATGTTGCGCCGACCAGAATCGGAAACAGAGTCAATATCCAAGATTTAAGCTGCCTCCATCAAAGCCCGAACAAGACGCTGCTCATTGAAGATGACGCCACGATAGGCCATCAGGTTACACTTCATAGCGCTGTTATCCGCAAGAACGCCTTAATCGGGATGGGCTCAATCATTTTAGACGGAGCCGAAATTGGCGAAGGCGCTTTTATTGGTGCCGGCAGTCTTGTCCCGCCCGGAAAAATCATTCCGCCTGACCATCTCGCCTTTGGCCGCCCTGCAAAAGTCATCCGCCCTTTGACGGAAGAAGACCGAAAAGATATGCAAAGAATACGGTCAGAATATGTAGAAAAGGGCCAATATTATAAATTTCTTCAACAAACATAAGACCTGCTTCGTCTTACTTTACCATTTTTCAAATTATATTTGAAAGCAATAACCATCGTTAACCCGGACGTCATAACAGTTCGGGTTTCGATTTTTCCATAAAACGTTCACATATAGCATGAAACGTATGACTTTTATCTTATCACAAAACTATAAACAGCCTCTGCAAAAACACATACCTATTCTTTCCTGTTCTCTATTTTCTATGAGCACACACAAAAAGAGCCCACTGGGAGCTCTTTTTGTCAGCTGATATTTCGTTCGCTGGCAGCAGCTGCATTTTTTTTATGAAACCCTTTTCCATAGTACACAGCCAGCAAGATGAGAAACCATATCGGCCCGATAATCACGGCTACTCTTGTATCAGGGCTGTAAGCCATAAGAATGACGACGAATGCTAGAAATGCCAATGACACATAAGACGTAAACGGAAATAAAGGCATTTTGTACTTTAATTGTTTCTTTTCTTCCGGCTTCAAACTTTTCCTGTATTTTATTTGAGAAAGCAAAATGATTGCCCACGTCCAAATCGCTCCGAACGTCGCAATACTTGTAACCCAAGTAAATACCTTCGCAGGGACAACATAGTTTAACAGCACTCCGACTAATAAAGCGCCCGCTGAAGCCAGAACAGCTTTACCCGGGATGCCGCCTTTCGTCAGCTGACCATATGCTTGTGGCGCCTCTTTCTGTTCCGCCAAGTTAAACAGCATCCGCCCTGTGCTGAAAATACCGCTGTTGCATGAAGACAGCGCGGCTGTCAACACGACAAAGTTAATGATACCTGCGGCCGATGGAATGCCCACTTTTTGAAATGTGAGAACAAATGGACTTCCTTGAGAGCCAATTTCCTGCCACGGATAAATAGACATAATGACAAATAAAGCGCCTACATAAAAAATCAAAATCCGCCAAAATACTGTATCGATTGCTTTGGCTAACGATTTTTGCGGGTTTTTTACTTCGCCAGCCGTCACCCCGATCATTTCAATCCCTAAATAGGCGAACATGACCATTTGAAGAGACAATAGAACCCCTTTTAATCCATGAGGGAAAAATCCTCCGTTGTTCCACAAATTACTGATTCCGGTGGCAATGCCCCCATTGCCGACTCCTGCAATAATCATCAATAAACCGACTGCAATCATGGATAAGATCGCAACAATTTTAATCAATGCGAACCAAAATTCCAGCTCACCGTAAGCTTTGACAGCCAGGAAATTAACACCCGTCATAATGACCAGTGCCGATAATGCCCAAATCCAGTTTGGCACGTCAGGAAACCAGAACCCCATATAGATACCGACAGCAGTAATTTCGGCCATACAGGTGACAACCCATAAAAACCAGTAGTTCCACCCTGTTAAATAGCCTGCAAGCGGTCCCAAGTAGTCACGCGCATACCTGCTGAAGGAGCCTGCGACCGGTTTTTGAATGGCCATTTCCCCAAGCGCTCTCATAATAAAAAACATGACCAGGCCGCTTGCGGCATACGCTACCAAAATACCAGGCCCTGCTAATTGAATAGCTGATGCGGAGCCGAGGAACAACCCTACTCCTATAGCAGCTCCTAAAGACATTAAAGAAATATGCCTTTCTTCGAGTCCGCGGTGCAGCTCTTGTTTTTGTTTTTGCATGCTTCTTCTCCCCTAGAAAAAAATATCATTATATCATTTTTCTGAATATTCCGTACGGATTGGGTAAATCAATGATGATGGAGAAATAAAAGGATAACAACAAGGCTTTCGACTACTCGAAAGCCTTGTTGTCTGTTACACAAAGATGACTTCTTTAGGCTGATGGCTCAGCTCTTCAGGCATATACCGTTTTTCAATATTGATGCTGTGCCAGATCATAAAGATTAGCACAGTCCAAATTTTACGGCTGTTATCAGCCTTGTCCGCACAATGGTCTTCAAGAAGCTGAAGGACATAATCCTTATGGATATAAGCATCCGTTTGGCTTTCTTGAATAATATTCCGCACCCATTCGTTCATTTCGTTTTTCAGCCAATGACGGATCGGTACAGGGAAACCAAGCTTTTTGCGGTTTAATACGTGCTCAGGCACAATTCCTTCAGCGGCTTTGCGAAGAAGATACTTCGTCGTGCCGTTCTTCGTTTTCAGCTCATCAGGAATTTTTGAAGCGACGTCGAATACGACTTTATCCAAGAACGGCACACGCAGTTCCAAAGAATTCGCCATCGTCATTTTATCCGCCTTTAACAAAATGTCGCCGCGCATCCAAGTGTGGATATCGACATACTGCATTTTGTTGATATCGCTGTACGAGCTGCTTTCTGTAAAGTAAGTCTTCGTCACATCGCGATATGAAAGGTTCGGATTATAATGCTTCAACAGCTGCTTTTTGACAGACTCTTCAAAGATTTTCGCGTTACCGATATAACGATCCTGAAGCGGAGTACAGCCGCGCTCAAGCAGGCTCTTTCCTCTCATACCTTCAGGCATAACGGCAGCAACGTGCAGAAGCATCTTTTTCAAGCCGGACGGAATCCGTTCAAACGGTTTAAGCGAAAGCGGTTCACGGTAAATGTTATATCCGCCGAAGAGCTCATCCGCTCCTTCACCTGATAAAGCAACTGTAACATGTTTTTTCGCTTCTTTTGCAACAAAGTACAACGGAATCGCTGCCGGATCAGCAAGCGGGTCATCAAAATGCCATACGATCTTCGGAAGCTCATTCATGTATTCCTCAGGCGAAATGACTTTGCTGATATTTTCAATGCCCAGCGCCGCTGCCGTTTCTTTCGCTACATCAACCTCACTGAAGCCCTGCTGTTCAAAGCCGACAGAGAATGTTTTTAAGCTTGGATGAAATTCCTTCGCAACAGACACAATAAAGGAAGAATCAATCCCGCCAGACAGGAATGAACCGACAGGAACGTCACTTCTCATATGAACGTTTACAGAGTCATAGATCGCGTCTCGGACTTCTTTCACAAGCTTGTCTTCTTCAGTCTGAACCGGCTTGAAGTTCGCTTTGAAATACGTTTTGAATGTGATATCGCCGTCCGGGCGGATTGTGAATTGTGAACCCGGCTCTACTTTTTTCACATGAGCATCAAGCGTGCTTGGTTCAGGAACAAATTGGAAAGACATGTACTGCTGCAATGCCTCTTTATCTATTTCAATATCATTCTGAGCAACCATTAAACTTTTTCTCTCTGAGGCAAAATAAACCTGATCATTGATCGTTGTGTAGTACAACGGTTTAATGCCGAATGGATCTCTTGCCCCATAAAGCACATGATCGTTTTTATTCCAAATCAGAAAGGCAAACATACCGCGCAGTTTGGACGCCGCTTCTTCTTTATAGTGACGGTAAGTCGCAAGAAGAACCTCTGTGTCCGAATCCGTGTTGAATGTGTACCCCTTTGCTTCAAGTTCTTCTCTCAGTTCGATATAGTTATAGATTTCTCCGTTAAAGATAATCCAATATGTTTCATCTTCATATGATAAAGGCTGTCCGCCATTTTCTACATCAATAATGCTGAGCCGTCTGAATCCGAAGCCGACGTGCTCATCATGGAAATATCCATCACTGTCAGGACCGCGGTGAACGATCATTTGGTTCATTTGTTTGATTAGTTCTTCTTGATCAGCGGTTTGAGCTAACGGATGCTTGTTAAAAACCCCGACAAATCCACACATAGTATTGCCTCCATAATTAAAATTGTCATCATTGAACCCCTATTTATAGACGCTGTGAATAGTATTTGGTTTCACAGTTATGTAAAAAAATAAACATGAATACAACGATAAAAAAGGGAAAGCCGCTTAACCAGTAAGCGGCTATAAAATTATTCTCCTAACGCTTCTTTACGCAGCTGCTCCGCTTTGTCTGTGCGCTCCCATGGAAGGTCAACATCGTGACGTCCAAAGTGGCCGTACGCAGCAGTTTGTTTATAGATCGGACGGCGCAAATCAAGCATTTTGATAATGCCGGCAGGTCGTAAATCAAAGTTATTGCGAACAACTTCAATCAGTTTTTCCTCAGAAGCTTTTCCTGAACCGAATGTGTTGATTGAGATTGACACAGGCTGTGCAACACCGATCGCGTAAGCAAGCTGTACTTCGCAAGAATCAGCAAGCTCAGCCGCAACGATGTTTTTCGCAACGTATCTTGCCGCATAAGCTGCAGAACGGTCTACCTTCGTCGCGTCCTTACCTGAGAACGCGCCTCCGCCGTGGCGTGCATAGCCGCCGTACGTATCAACGATGATTTTGCGTCCTGTAAGTCCCGCATCCCCTTGAGGGCCTCCGATTACGAAACGTCCTGTAGGGTTGATGAAATATTTTGTTTCTTCATCAATCAGCTCTTCAGGAACAACCGGATTGATTACATGTTCTTTAATGTTGCGCTGAATTTGCTCAAGTGTAATTTCAGGGTGATGCTGAGTTGAAATAACAATCGCGTCAATGCGGACTGGTTTGTTATTTTCATCGTACTCAACCGTCACCTGTGTTTTGCCGTCAGGGCGAAGGTACGGAAGAATATCTTCTTTACGGACTTCACTTAGGCGGCGGGCTAATTTATGGGCAAGTGAAATTGGAAGAGGCATAAGCTCTTTCGTTTCGTTGCACGCATAACCGAACATTAATCCTTGGTCACCCGCACCAATCGCTTCAATTTCTTCGTCGCTCATTGTGCCTTCACGGGCTTCAAGCGCTTGGTCTACGCCCATCGCGATATCAGCAGACTGCTCATCAATTGATGTTAAAACCGCACAAGTTTCCGCATCAAATCCGTATTTTGCACGTGTGTATCCGATTTCTTTAATGGTTTGGCGAACCGTTTTCGGAATGTCAACATACGTAGAAGTTGTGATCTCTCCGCTTACAAGAACCAAACCTGTTGTCACAGATGTTTCACAAGCAACACGCGCGTTAGGGTCTTTCTTTAAAATTTCATCTAAAATGCTGTCAGAAATCTGGTCACAGATTTTATCCGGATGCCCCTCCGTAACAGATTCTGATGTAAATAAACGACGATTTTTACTCATGATTTGCTTCCTCCTGCACAAGGCCTCCCGAAAGACCTTGTATATATGATACGGAACTCGCTCCCTCTTATACAATGTACAGTTATATTAGAGAATGTTAATTGGCATATTTATGAAATAAAAAAACCTTTTCCATCGAGGAAAGGGTTTGGTCTTTGTGCCTTTCACTCTTATCGCTCAAGGAATCATACAACCTTGCAACAGGTTAGCACCTTGGTTGTCTCACTCAGTTGAACATAATAAATAACAGAGAAACCGGTTGCTGGGCTTCATAGGGCCTGTCCCTCCGCCAGCTCGGGATAAGAGTATCCGCTCAATGAAATATCTTATCGTAAAAGGGTTTGCAATGTCAATATGATTCAGAAGAAATAGGCACCTATATTGAGGGAAAACAATGGAAATGCACACACAAAAAATAATAAATAGTATAGACTATTTGAAAATATATGTTATACTAATTCACAATTAGCAAAACACAAAAAACGATAAAGGAAGGTTTCATATGAACTCAGTTGATTTGACCGCTGATTTACAAGCCTTATTAACATGTCCAAATGTGCGTCATAATTTATCTGCAGCACAGCTAACAGAAAAAGTCCTCTCCCGAAACGAAGGCATTTTAACATCCACAGGTGCTGTTCGCGCGACAACAGGCGCTTACACAGGACGCTCACCTAAAGATAAATTCATCGTGGAGGAAGAAAGCACGAAAAATAAGATCGATTGGGGCCCGGTGAATCAGCCGATTTCAGAAGAAGCGTTTGAGCGGCTGTACACGAAAGTTGTCAGCTATTTAAAGGAGCGAGATGAACTGTTTGTTTTCGAAGGATTTGCCGGAGCAGACGAGAAATACAGGCTGCCAATCACTGTCGTAAATGAGTTCGCATGGCACAATTTATTTGCGCGGCAGCTGTTTATCCGTCCGGAAGGAAATGATAAGAAAACAGTTGAGCAGCCGTTCACCATTCTTTCTGCTCCGCATTTCAAAGCGGATCCAAAAACAGACGGCACTCATTCCGAAACGTTTATTATTGTCTCTTTCGAAAAGCGGACAATTTTAATCGGCGGAACTGAGTATGCCGGTGAAATGAAGAAGTCCATTTTCTCCATTATGAATTTCCTGCTGCCTGAAAGAGATATTTTATCTATGCACTGCTCCGCCAATGTCGGTGAAAAAGGCGATGTTGCCCTTTTCTTCGGACTGTCAGGAACAGGCAAGACCACCCTGTCGGCAGATGCTGACCGCAAGCTGATCGGTGACGATGAACATGGCTGGTCTGATACAGGCGTCTTTAATATTGAAGGCGGGTGCTACGCTAAGTGCATTCATTTAAGCGAGGAAAAGGAGCCGCAAATCTTTAACGCGATCCGCTTCGGGTCTGTTCTCGAAAATGTCGTTGTGGATGAAGATACACGCGAAGCCAATTATGATGATTCCTTCTATACTGAAAACACGCGGGCAGCTTACCCGATTCATATGATTGACAACATCGTGACTCCAAGCATGGCCGGCCATCCGTCAGCAATTGTATTTTTGACGGCTGATGCCTTCGGAGTCCTGCCGCCGATCAGCAAACTAACGAAGGAGCAGGCGATGTACCATTTCTTGAGCGGTTACACGAGTAAGCTTGCCGGAACCGAACGTGGTGTCACGTCTCCTGAAACGACGTTTTCTACATGCTTCGGCTCACCGTTCCTGCCGCTTCCTGCTCACGTCTATGCTGAAATGCTCGGCAAAAAGATCGATGAACACGGCGCAGACGTTTTCTTAGTCAATACCGGCTGGACCGGGGGCGGCTACGGCACAGGCGAACGAATGAAGCTTTCTTACACTAGAGCAATGGTCAAAGCAGCGATTGAAGGAAAATTAGAGGATGCAGAAATGATAACTGACGATATTTTCGGCCTGCACATTCCGGCCCATGTTCCTGGCGTTCCTGATCATATCCTTCAGCCTGAAAACACGTGGACCAACAAGGAAGAATACAAAGAAAAAGCAGTCTACCTTGCAAATGAATTCAAAGAGAACTTTAAAAAGTTCGCACATACCGATGCCATCGCCCAGGCAGGCGGCCCTCTCGTATAAAAAACAAAAGCCAAGAGCAATTATGCTCTTGGCTTGTTTTAATTGACGGAATGCAAAGAAGTCAGCTTATATGTAATGATGGTCCGGCCTTCTTCCCATTGAAGCTTCTGCACTTCAGCTGTGCCTGACTTTTCGCCAAACTTTGTTTTGCGTACATCCATTGGAATCTCCATCGGATATACTCGGTATCCGTCCTTCTCTAACGTGAATATATTCTCATCTATGCGGACTTCTTTTCCTTTTGTCACAATCAGTGTATTAAATTCAACAGGCATTCCCAAAGTGAAATCCCCTTTCGTTCTCTTTTTTCTTTATCATAACATATTTCACTGACAGCGGTTTTTCATCCATTGTGTGAGCTGCCGCACGATACGCCGGTTTTCTTTTGGCGGGAAATAATGTGTGAATGTACTGTAGTACCATGTCTCCACCGGCTTATGCAGTTGTTTTAGCTTCTCTTCAAATAAATAGGAATGCTGAATCGAAACATTTTGGTCTTTTTCTCCATGGATTAACAGCACGGGAGCCTGAATTTTGTTTACTTGGTCAAACGGTGTCCTCCATTGATATTCCTCAGGCACCTTTTTCGGTGTTCCGCCGATGACTCTTTTCATCATTCGCCGCAAATCCTGCCGCTCCTCGTATGTAAGAATCATATCACTGACGCCTCCCCAGGAAACAAATGAAGCTGCCTGCCCGCCCATTTCGATCGCAGTGAGCATTCCCATAATTCCGCCGCGGGAAAAACCGAAGATGTGGATTCTATCCTTCTTGACATTTGGGTGCTGCTGAAGCAGGCGAAAAGCAGAAAATGCATCCTCCCTGTCTTCTCCTGCAAAATCCTCATTGCCTTCTCCTCCTTGATTTCCTCTGTAAAAAGGAGCAAACACCACAAACCCTTGGGATGCAAACTGGATAATCCGGCCCGGCCGAACCATGCCCACGCTTTTAATCCCGCCGCGCAAATATAAAAATCCGTCATATTGTCCCGGTTCCGCCGGCTCAGCCAGAAGCCCCTTAACCCGTAATCCATTTGACAGATAGCAGATCGTATACAAACGCACATGCTGGCTTGGCGACGGAAATCTTCTTTTCTCTATAATCAAAACAGCCGCCTCCTTTTTTTCTATATGCTTTCCTTACTCCAAAATTACATCCGGAGAACCTGGTTAGGCATTCACACATTTTTATACCCATCATACGATATGTAAAGCAAAAAAGGATATTAACTTGATGCGAAATAAGGAGGTTGTCTATGTGAACAGATGGTTAAGGCTGGGCTTCGCCTGTGTCGGCAGTATCTTTCTGATGATCGCCCTGGCGGCTTGCAAGCAGGAAGAAACGCTCACCAAAGTCAAAGTAGCTGAAGTGACCCATTCAATTTTTTACGCACCTTTATATGTTGCTGAGTCTAAAGGTTTTTTTAAGGAAGAAGGGCTTGATGTCGATGTGAATACGACCTGGGGCGGAGATAAAACGATGACATCGCTTCTTTCCAACGGCTCCGACATCGCGCTTGTCGGGTCAGAAACATCTATTTATGTCGAAGCGCAAGGGGCTAAAGATCCCGTCATTAATTTCGCCCAGCTGACTCAGACAGACGGAACGTTTCTTGTCGCGAGAGAAGATGTTGAACACTTCGACTGGGATCAGCTGAAAGGAAAAACGTTTCTCGGTCAGCGAAAAGGCGGCATGCCGCAAATGGTCGGCGAGTATGTACTGAACAAACATAAGATTGACCCGCATAAGGATATAGACCTCATCCAGAACATAGACTTCGCCAATATTGCCAATGCGTTTGCTTCTGGAACCGGTGAGTATGTACAGCTCTTTGAACCGCAGGCTTCTCTCTTTGAGAAAAAAGGCATCGGCCATATCGTGGCTTCATTCGGAGAAGAATCAGGAGAGGTTCCTTATACGACTTTTATGGCGAAACAAAGCTATTTGAAGAAAAATGAAGACACAGCCGTCAAGTTTACAAAAGCCATTTATAAGGCGCAGCAGTGGGTTGAAAACCATTCTGCGAAGGACATCACAGATGCCATTAAAGATGAATTTGATGATACCGACCCAGACGTCATCGAAACATCCATTGAACGCTATAAAAAACAGCATTCATATTCACCAGACCCTCTGCTTAACGAAAAAGAATGGGAGCTTCTCCAAACCATTATGGATAAATCGGGAGAACTGCCGAAGCACATTCCATACAATCAGCTTGTAAATAAAGAAATTGCTGAAAAAGTCACCTCGGAGAAATAGGAGGCGCCATCTATGTCTTTCTTACATGTCGACCATGTAACCCATACTTATTTTTCTATTAAAGAAAAAACAACGGCTGTGCGGGATATTCATTTCGATGCCGAAAAAGGCGATTTCATCTCATTTCTCGGCCCAAGCGGCTGCGGAAAAACAACATTGCTTTCCATTATTGCCGGTTTGATTGAGCCATCAGAAGGCAGAGTTCTGATTGAAGGCCGTGAGCCGAATCAAAAAGAACATAATATTGGCTATATGCTTCAGCAGGATTACTTATTTCCCTGGAAATCTATCGAGGAAAATGTGCTTCTCGGTTTAAAAATCGCCGACACGCTGACAGAAGAAAGCAAAGCCGCTGCACTCGGTCTATTGCCGGAGTTCGGCCTCATAGATGTGGAGAAAAAATATCCGAAAGAACTGTCAGGCGGGATGCGCCAGCGGGCTGCGCTTGCAAGAACACTTGCGCCTAACCCTAGTCTGCTTTTGCTGGATGAGCCATTTTCCGCGCTTGATTTTCAGACAAAGCTGTCTTTGGAAAACCTGGTATTCCGCACATTAAAGGAATATCAAAAAACAGCAGTGCTTGTCACTCATGATATAGGGGAAGCGATAGCGATGAGCGATACGATCTTTTTATTTTCAAATCAGCCGGGCACCATCCATCAGATTTTTACCATTCCTAAGGAATTGGCCGCGATGTTGCCTTTTGACGCCCGTCAGGAACCTTCCTTCCAGACACTGTTTCAAACGATATGGAAGGAGCTGAATTCTCTTGAGAAACAGCAAAGAAACCATTGATCTGCTTCACGAGCAGTATCAATTCAAACAGAAAAAGGAAAAGTGGAAGGTCCATTCCTTTCAGCTTGCCATATTTATTCTCTTTTTCTCGGGCTGGGAAATCTCCAGCAGGCAGGGCTGGATCGATCCGCTGATCTTCAGCTCTCCATCAGCTGTGTGGCGATTATTGCTGGAGAAACTTGGTGACGGTTCTTTACTGTCACACATCGGCGTCACTTTATTTGAAACGGTGCTTGGCTTTTTGCTCGGGACGTTTATGGGCACGTGCCTAGCCGCTTTGTTATGGTGGTCTAACCGACTTGCCAGAATTTTAGATCCGTATCTTGTGATTTTGAACGCAATGCCGAAAGTGGCCCTGGGCCCGATCCTGATTGTCGCGCTCGGTCCCAGTTTTATCAGCATCATTGCGATGGGAGCCATCATCAGCGTCATTATCACAACCATCGTTGTCTACACCGCCTTCCAAGAGGTCGACGAAAACTATACGAAAGTCATGAAAACATTCGGCGCAAAAAAGTGGGTTATTTTTAAAGAAGTCATACTGCCTGCATCCTCCCCCGCGATTATTTCAACACTAAAAGTGAACGTCGGTTTATCATGGGTTGGCGTTATTGTAGGGGAATTCCTCGTTTCGAAGGTCGGATTAGGATATATGATTATTTACGGATTCCAAGTCTTCAATTTTACACTCGTCTTCTTAAGCCTGCTGATCATCGCCATCTTCGCCACTCTGATGTATCAGGGCGTCGAGCTGCTGGAAAAGAAATGGACGAAGGGGAGGACATAAAAAACCCGGCACATGTGCCGGGTTTTTTATTCAATCCATCCAGATTCTTTCAGTTTTTTCAAGCTGATCGGAAGAACGGAATCCTTCATAATAAAGCTGAATTTTTTATTGCGGGAAAGGTTCTCCGGCAGCTCGTGAAACAAAACCGGGCCTTTCGTTTCAAAGTAATCAGCCTGCTTTTCAAGCTTTTCTATATCTGCAAAATATATATTTTTTACAATCACTTTTTCTTTTCCGAGAACTTTATACTGTCCGAGATACTTGAGGCTTTTGACTCTCGCGCCCGTCTCTTCCTTTACTTCCCGGAGCGCAGCCTCTTCTGCGCACTCCATCGGCTCTACTTTCCCGCCTGGAAACTCATAGCCTCTGTCCTCATGTTCTGTTAAAAGCCATTTGCCGCCAAAACGGCAAATCACCCAGACATGCTTCGGGCTGTCCGAGAAAGGCTGATCGTCAAAGGAAAGCTGAACAGTATTCTGATAATAATCTTTAAACTCGTACATGTTTATCCCTCAAATCCGTTCCTAGCTATCTTCCATACATCATACCACAGTTACGTTTCTTCGGAAGCCTTTTATCAAAAAATAAGGGAAACCCAGCACGCCGTCAGGTTCTGCATGCAGACTAGCTCGTACAGTTTTTTTGCGATACTTTTGCCGGAAAGTGCGACCGACGCTCTGGGCTTTATTATGACCCGCGAACAGGGAAAAGTTACGGTTTGCGCTTAAATTTATTTTTTAACGTTTCTAAAAGATCGACAAGCATCTGAGGAACCGGTATGCCAAGAGAGCTGGCTGTCACAACAATTTGCACAGATTCATAAAGAATATAAAACATAATAGCCAAGTCACGAATTGATCCCTGTGTATTCAGCAGCTGATCAAAAAAGTGGCATACAGAGATCAGAGCCAGCGTGACTAATTTTTTGACAAGCCGGGCAAATACCTTTTTAAATGACAGTTTGTGAATAATGGTTTCCTTCAAAGTCGTACTGATAAATTCAATTGCCATAAGAGAGAGCAAAATCAGAAATGAATACTGAAAACCTCCAAAGAAAAAACCCGCTGCTGAAACGCTGACTGCTAAAAACGAAAAGATGCCAAAGTCTCTATCCATTTATCCCAACATCCTTTCACAGAAACGGCCTTACGATATTCTATGGTAAACAAGCCGAACGGATTGGATTTTTCAGAAAAATGGACTGGTTGTCGCCTATTTTTCAGATACAAAAAGAAAAGCCGGACGTCTTTTTTAAGACATCCGGCCGTTCTATTTTTGAACTTAACCTAGGTAAGCTTTTAGCATCCAGTTATGTTTTTCAATATTTTGATGGATCGCAAGAAGCATGTCCCCTGTTGTTTCGTCACCGACTTCATCAGCTAAATCCATGCCGTTTTTCAGCTCTTCCGCGATGACTGTGAAATCATCATATACGCTTTGAACCATTTGTTCAGCTGTTTCATTTCCAGCAGCTTCTTTGACAGAAGCCGTTTCTAAGGATTCCTTCATTGTTGCAATCGGTTTTCCGTTCAGCGCCAAAAGACGTTCTGCTAAGTCATCAATATAAGTTGCTGTTTCGTTGTACAGCTCCTCAAACTTTTCATGAAGAGTGAAGAAATCTTTCCCTTTCACATACCAGTGATAATTATGTAGTTTCACATACATGACCGTCCAGTTGGCTACTTGTTTGTTCACTGCTTGAATCAATTGTTCTGACATGGTATCTCCTCCTTGTTATATGACTATGTATACCCTTAATATCGTACGCTAAAACCTCTTTTTTACCCTTATCTGTCACGATTTCTTCTATTATGCTACAATTGTTAAAAAACGGGAGGTGGAATGTCATGACGCTTCTCATTACGATAAGTATTTTGATTGTGCTGGCTGTTTTGCTTGTAACCATTTGGACGACTGTAAAAGCCTATAATGTAAAGCATACCATTGATCCACCACAAGAAAATCACTCTGATTCACACAATCAATGATGATGTGAATGCTCCTCTTCTGACTGATTGCTGGCAGCATCGGCGTCTCCGACTTGGACTTTTAAGGTCGGCATGCTATGCTGTTTTTTTGCTGTGACATGAGATTGGACAGTGTATACACCATCTTCCTTAAACGTCGTTTCCAATCGGTATACGCCTTTTTCTTGTTTCACCTTAAACATTTGGCTTGCGTCTTTTTCCCCTTCTTTCCATACTTCAAACTCTACTTCATCGGCATCCGTCACAGCTTCATCACCATATGATACAGCTGCTTCATAAGCAGCGCTTTCTCCGGGATTTACTTTTTCAGGCCCGGTCAGCTTGACATCCAAAACCTCGGGCGTCTCAGCTGTATTTGCTTTACTTTCACCAGATCCGCATCCATTAAGCAATAAAGCAGAAAAAAGCAGAACAACCAACATCTTTTTCATGCCATCACCCTTTCATCGTTTACCTAAATAGTAGCAAACGCTTACAGCAAATGGTACACAAAATATGAGACGTCACAAAAAAGACCTTTTTGCTTAAGCGCAAAAAGGTCCTTTCTATTTTAGCCAAATACTTTTAGCAATTCTTCTTTATCCTGTGAAAGCCAGAAACGCATTAAACGTTTAGCGCCTTCCAGATCATGAAGCTTCGCTTGGCCGCACTGCTTTTCATTCGCAGCAGGTATTTCTGTAATCTCTACCGCTTCCTTCATTGTGTCTTCAAGCAGATCAACGATTTCCGCTGATGTCGGCTCTCCGCTCACAACTAGATAATAGCCTGTCTGGCAGCCCATTGGAGAAATATCAATGATATCAAAATGATCGTATTTCTCAGCGTGAGAACGAATCGTAAACGCGAGCAAATGCTCGAGTGTGTGAATGGTGTCAGGCTTCATCGCCTGTTTATTTGGCTGGCAAAAACGAATGTCAAATTTATTTACAACGCCGTCTGTTCCCACTTTATGCACGCCGCAATGTCTTACATATGGAGCAACAACCGCATTATGATCAAGCTCAAAACTTTCTACTGAAGGCATAATGGCACTCTCCCCTTTTTTAAAAATGTAATTTCATTATAACATACTTTTCCGATAAGAATTATTGATTAACTTTTCAATCTGTGTTTTTTTTCTTATACTTGCATCAGAAAGGTTGCTGAAGAAACATGAAAACCCTATTCATCGCTCTGATCAGAGGATATCAAAAATTCATCTCGCCCCTGACACCGCCAACGTGCCGCTTTTATCCGACCTGTTCCCAATATGGAATCGAAGCGATTAAAACACATGGCGCTTTAAAAGGCGGATGGCTGACAATCAAACGGATTTTGAAATGCCACCCGTTCCATCCGGGAGGAGTCGATCCCGTTCCTGAAAAGAAACAAAAACATTAATTGTTATAACCGTTTACGATAAGATCCAGTTTTCCGGTTTTAGGATCAATGACTAAGCCATGGACCGGAACGTTTTCAGGGAACAGCGGGTGATGTTTAATAACATCTACGCTGTCTTTCACACTCGCTTCCACTGAATCAAAGCTTTTAAACCATTGATCAAAGTCTACACCGGAGTACTTTATTGTTTCGATGCGTTCTTCCGGAATCCCTCTTGCTTTGATTTTTTCAAGCATGCTTTTGCTGCTGATTTTGCTCATGCCGCAATCGTGATGCCCGATCACACACACCTCATCTGCATTCAGCTCGTACACTGCGACGAGTATACTTCTCATGATGCTTCCGAATGGGTGTGTCACAAGCGCACCGGCACTTTTAATGATTTTCACATCACCGTTTCGCAAATTCATCGCATGCGGCAGCAGTTCAACCAGACGAGTATCCATGCAAGAAAGAATCGCCATTTTTTTATCTGGAAATTTTGATGTTTGATACTTTTCATACTCTCTTTGTTCAGTAAATGTCTTGTTAAATTCGAGAATATCATTTAGAAGACTCATGTTCGTTGTCCCTTTCTATTCTTTTTACTCTTCAATATATCACAACCCTTGTTTATTCGTCATAATAAAAAAAGACAAACCCTCAGGCCTGCCTTATTTCCCCATGTTATAGCGTTTTTTGAACTGCTCAACTCGTCCGCCTTTTTCATTGAATTTCTGGCGGCCTGTATAAAACGGATGCGTGTCAGAGCTTACCTCTACTTTAATGACAGGATATGTGTTTCCGTCTTCCCACTCTGCTGTTTCATTAGATGTTTTCGTAGAGGTGCTGAGAAAACGGTAGCCGCTGTTGACATCCTGAAATATCACTTTGTGGTTCTTCGGATGAATTCCTTCTTTCATGTGAATCTCCTTTCAATATATCGTAATAATTACGTTTTATTTTATAACCTTACAAACATTTTGTCAATCTTCTTATATCCTTCCCTCTGTTTTCACATCGTAAACCTCATGGCATTTAAGAATAGGAAGAATAATCTAACCGAGGAAGCAAATAATAAACCCAAAATACATACAGAACGTCTTTTTGGAAAGGTGGTTTACGATTGTGGATGATTTAGTTTTGGCCAGAAGCCTTTTTGGCACGACGATGGGCTTTCATATCATTTTCGCAACACTTGGAGTCGGTCTGCCGCTCATGATTTTAGTGGCGGAATTGATCTATCAAAAAACGAAAGATGACCATTATGCGATCATGGCGAAAAGATGGACGAAAGCACAAGCCGTTTTGCTGGGGGTCGCCATACCGACCGGAACGATCGCGGGCACTCAGCTCGCGCTTTTATGGCCGGGATTTATGGAAGTCATCGGCCGGGTGATGTCCCTGCCGTTTCAAATTGAAATCTATGCTTTTTTTGTTGAAGCCCTATTCATGTCGATTTATGTATACGCTGCAGACCGTTTGTCACCTGCAATGAGGATTGTTGCTGTTTTCTTTGTGTTAGTCGGGGCAGCAGCATCCGCTGTTCTGATCACGAATGTTCACGCTTTTGAAGGTACGCCCGCCGGTTTTAAAATTTTAAACGGAAAAATTACAGATGTTGACCCGTGGGCTGCGTTTTTTAATCCTAGCTTTTTTATCACTGCCGGCCATGTCGTGCTGTCCGCGTTTATGACCGGTGCGTTTATCGTGGCTTCTGTTGCGGCGTATAAAATGATCCGAACGAGGAAAAAGGAAAAGGTCTATCGCTTTCACCGGAAAGCCCTTTTGCTCGCACTGACGATCGGCGGTATTTTTTCATTGCTGACCGCTTTGAACGGACACGAATCTGCACAGATGCTGTACGAATACCAGCCCGAAAAATTAGCCGGTGCGGAAGGCCTATTTGAAACAAGATCCCACGCCCCGCTCGCTATCGGCGGTTTTACCGACCCGAATGAAGAAAAAGTAAAATGGGCTATCGAGATTCCATGGGCTTTAAGCTTTTTGGCAGCGAACCGTTTTGACACTGTTGTAAAGGGATTGAATGCATTTCCTAGAGATGAATGGCCGCCGCTTTTCATTCACACGCTGTTTAATGCGATGGTGGGTGTAGGCATGCTGCTAATTCTTTATTCCATCATCGGTGTGGTCTGGAGAAAGGTGCTCAAGAAAGACCGTTTCCCAACGTGGCTTTTGATCATTTTCATGACAGCAGGCCCTTTTAGTCTCATCGGCATTGAATTCGGCTGGATTTTCGCATGTACGGGGAGACAGCCTTGGGTCATCTATCATCTGCTGAAAACGTCAGATGTCGTAACTACGACTGGCTCGATCGGGGTGCTGTTCTTATTTTTCACATTTGTTTATGCCGTGTTAGGCGCAGCTGTCGTCTACGTGCTGCTGTATTATTTCCGCAAGCACCCGGTTGACGAAGATTTAAATACAGCGGAGTCGTAATGGCTCCGCAAACAGGAAACCAAATGGAAGGAAGATCGACAAATGGAGATTTCAACTGACGCTCTGATCGCCATCTCAATTATCTGGGGCTTTGTGTTTATTTACGCCGTCATGGCGACAATGGATTTTGGAGCGGGATTTTGGTCTATGATCTATTTAAACAAGGAGCATATGAAGGCCACCGATATTGCGAATCGCTTTTTGTCCCCGACTTGGGAGGTCACAAATGTCTTTATTGTGGCCATCGTCGTGGCGCTTTTCAGTTTTTTCCCCGGCGCGACATTTGTGCTCGGCACCGTTTTATTAATTCCCGGAAGCATGATTTTGCTGCTTTTAGCAATTCGAAGCGGATTTCTCGTTTTTTCAAACACAGCAAAGGAGCGGAAAACGCTAAGATATATTTCCGGCATCTCCGGCTTTATCATTCCTGCTATTTTAATTTTGGTGCTTCCTGTGACACACGGAGGGTTTATAGAAAAAACGGATGGAATCTATAACTTAAATATGTCTAAAATCTTTTCAAGCCCCAACGCCTATTCATTTATCGGGTTTGCGATTTTAAGCACCTTATTTTTGTCCTCGCTGCTGCTTGCAGATGTTTCAAATGTGGCAGAGGAACAGGATGCGTACCGAGCCTACAGAAAAAGCGCCCTGATTACCGGCCCGATTTCACTGTTGTTTGCAGTATGCATTATGGTGACAATGCGGAATGAAGCAAACTGGCTGTACAGCGGAATGATGAATGATTTTACTTGGATTATTGCATCGTTCATTACATTTGTCATTGCTGGAATCGCCCTTTTTCTGCCTAATAAGAGCTTTGGGCAAAACATCGGAAAACCGCGGCTTGCACTTGTCGCGATTGGGATACAGTATTTTCTCGCAAGCTACGCGTACGGGCGGGCGCATCTTCCGTATATGATTTATCCCGATGTGACAGTCATGTCAGGCTTCACAGAGCCAGCAACGTTCAGAGCGCTGTTTGCAACGTATATCGTTGCATTTATCATTCTATTTCCGGGCTTCTTTTTCTTCTGGAAAATGTTTATGCGAGATAAACGCTATATCCGCCAGGAGGAATAGAGGGCAAGCCAGCCGGCTATACTAATCCAGAACCTTTATAAGGAGGGGATGGCATGGAGCAGAAAATTCTATGTGAGGTCAACAACTGTTCTTATTGGGGCAAAGGTAACAAATGCACCGCTGATGCCATTTATGTTGTCAGCCATACTGGTGAAACGGCTGAAAACAGCCGGGAAACAGACTGCAAAACGTTTAAGCCGCATGATTTGTAATTAAAAGAAAGAGCTGCGTCAGCCAGCTCTTTCTTTTTGCATGTTGAGTGTTCTCAGCTTTTTAGTTATGACCCCGTTTGCAGGTGAAAACAAAAAGGCGCTTGCATAACATACACCTGTCATGGCCGCCATCGCTCCTGAAATCGAAACATTAAGCCACGTTGCGAAGAAATAGCCCATGACCGCCGACAGCCCACCAATCAACGCGCTGAGAATCAGCATATAAAGAAGCCGGTCTGTCAGCAAATGTGCCGCAGCAGGCGGAACAATCAGCATGGCCACAACCAATACAGCACCCACCGAATCAAAGGAAGCAACAGTCGTCAGGGACAGCATGCCCATTTGCACGTAATGAATGAGCAAAACCGGTATTCCCAAGGCTAAAGCCATTTGAGGATCAAACGAAGCGATTTTAAACTCCTTATAGCACACACTGATCAACACTACGTTTAAAACCAGAACAGATGCCAGCATCCAAAACGCTTTCGGCCCAATATCAACCCCGAATACCGTCATCGTATTCCACGGCACAAAAGCGATTTCTCCCATTAACGAGTGCTCAATATCGAGATGGACATTCGCTCCATACACAGAAAGCAAAATAACCCCGATTGCAAATAAGGATGTAAACACAACTCCTATGGCAGCATCTGATTGAACCCCCTTGCTATGAAGAAGCTGAACCAAGAAAGCCGTTAACAGACCGGTTGCGGCTGCGCCAATAAACATATAAATCCCATCGAGACTTCCCGTCACTAGAAAAGCGCCGACAATGCCAAGCAACACTGTATGACTGATTGCGTCGGCCAGCATCGCCATGCTTCTCAGCACAAGAAATGTGCCTATCAATCCGCAGCTTACACCGACTAATACACCGGTAGCTATAATCCATGCTTCAAAACTCATTTGCGATCTGTCCCTTCTCGGCATCATGAGACGCTTTTCGAAGCTCAGGCATCCGTCCATACAGCTTTAAGAGTGAATAAAGCCGCTCTCTCGTTTCTCTCGGTAAACGGTCCGGGTCAAAGTAGTCCTGATCGGATTCTATATTGGTAAGTTCCATTTCATGCATGAGATACACTTCATACATCCGCTGCTTCAAAGCTGTGTGATAGCCTTTTTCTATCCCTTTGCTTGTGATTTGCCAAATCCCATTTTCGATACGCTCAATGCACCTCTCTTGTTCCAAGTCATTTAATGCCTTAAGGCATAATGAAGGGGATAGGCGTCTTTTCTTTCTTACACTTTCAACAGTTACACAAAGATTATTCTTTTCATACTGTTCATAAATCGCCAAAAGCACTTGCTCCCTGCTTGTTCTGCGCCGCAGCCTCATCAGCCTTATGGCTTTAGCAGCCAATCCCCGCTTAGGCGCGCAAATCATTGAAACAAGAAAGAGCAGCGTTGCAGATAAGATCATTAATGGCCCTGTCGCCATTCCCTTCATCGTGGTGCTAAGCAGGGTTCCGGCCGCGCCGCTGACCCCGCCTGTAATCCCGGCAATGACGATCATCCCGGTTAACCGTTCGGTCCAATATCTCGCGGTTATGGCAGGTGTAATCAGCATAGCCGCCATTAATATCACACCAACAGTCTGAAGCCCAATGACGACAGCACAGACAATCAGACAAGCCAAAAGCCCGTTTAAAAAACGCACCGGGATTCCTAATCCCTTTGCAAACGCGAGATCAAAAGTAATCAATGTAAATTCCTTAAAGAAAACAATACATAGGAGCAGTAGAACAGCGGATATCCCTGCAATAAGGATGATATCCTGCCTGACCAATGAAGCAGCCTGGCCGAATAAAAAAGAATCAAGCCCGCTTTGGCTTCCCGCCCCCTGTTGCTGAATATATGTCAGCAGAATGATCCCGACGCCAAAAAACACAGAAAGAACAATCCCGATCGCCGAGTCCTCCTTTGTTTTTGAAAGCCGAGGAATCAGCTGAATACAAAACGTTCCGAGCAGTCCGGCGAGCGCTGCCCCCAGCAAAAAGAAAGGCAGTGATTTTTGCCCGGTGAACAGAAAAGCGAGACACACTCCCGGCAGAGCTGAATGGGCCATCGCATCGCCGATTAAACTTTGCTTTCTCAGCAGCACAAAGCTGCCCAAAACACCGCTTGCCGTCCCGAGCAAAAGCGTACCGGCCAGCACCCACTGTGTATTCGGATGCTGGAGCTGCAGCCACAAACTTTCAAACATTGCGCTCACTCCTTATGTCCTTCTGCCAGCACTTTATCTTTTAAAAACGTAAGCCTTCCTCCATATGTTTTTTGCAGGTTTTCGATCGTAAAAACGTTTTCCGTCGGTCCGAAAGCGATTTTCCTTAAATGAAGCAGTAAGATCCAATCGAAATAATCCTCGGCGGTCTGCAGATCATGATGGACGACAAGCACGGTTTTTCCTTTTTCTTTGAGTTCTGCCAACAGCGTCATAATCGCGCGCTCCGTCGCTGCATCAACACCTGCAAACGGTTCATCCATAAAATAAATGTCAGCGTTCTGGCAGAGTGCCCGGGCAAGAAACACCCGCTGCTGCTGTCCGCCTGACAGCTGGCTGATTTGCCTTTTCGCATAATCATGCATCCCGACTTTTGTTAATGCGGCCTTCGCCATCTCCACATCCGCTTTCTTTGGCCTCTTTAATAAACCGATTCTCCCGTATCTTCCCATTAGGACGACATCGAGCGCGCTTGTGGGGAAATCCCAGTCAACCGAGCCGCGCTGCGGAACATATCCGATTCTGGTCCGCTGATCCTTATAGTCTTTGCCGTAAATAGAGATGTCTCCGGAAGCTCGGGGCACAAGACCGAGAATCGTTTTGATCAAGGTTGATTTTCCCGCGCCGTTTGGGCCAATAATGCCAATAAGTTTTCCTTCAGGCACCTGCAGCGAAATATCCTGCAGTACAGGCTTTTTATGATAAGCAACCGTCACATTATCAAGCTCAACAGGGAACATATCCTCCACCTCTTTTCTTTATTTAAGCGCTTTAGTAATCGTGTTGATATTGTGGCGGAACATTCCTTCGTATGTGCCTTCTTTTGTGCCCTTTTCACCCATGGCATCCGAATAAAGCTGACCGCCGATTGTGACTGTATGGCCTTTTTCTTTAGCGCCTTCCACCACTGCATTGATTGATTTTTCAGATACACTGCTTTCTACGAACACAGCTTTTATTTGTTTTTCTGTCAGAAGATCAACCAGCTCCTGAACATCCCTTAATCCATAGTCCGAATCTGTGCTGAGTCCCTGCAGGCCTTTTACCTTAAATCCATACTCATTCCCAAAGTACGCAAACGCATCATGAGCAGTCACAAGCACACGGCTTTTCTCCGGAATATGTGCGATCTCCTGACGCGACCACTTATCTAAATATTGCAAATCTTCTTTGTACTCTTTGGCATTTTTCCGAAAGGCATCTGCGTGCTGAGGCATTGCTTTGCTGAATTGCGCTTCAATTTCATCCACCGCATAGATCCATAACGGAATGCTGAACCAGACGTGGGGATCAAACGTCTTGCCTTCCCCCGCGGGAATAAGCTTATTTTTCGGAATGGCCTCAGCTACTGCCGCCGATTGTTTTTGTTCACCGATTTTTTGGAGCACATCCTCCATTTTCCCTTCCAAATGCAACCCGCTGTACAGAACAACATCGGCAGACATTAATTTTTTCGTGTCACCTTGGGAAGCTTTGTAAAGGTGCGGATCAACCCCTGGTCCCATTAAAGAGGTGACTTTTACATGCTTACCTCCGATGATTTCTGCTGCATCGGCAATTTGAGATGTTGTCGCTGTCACTTGTAATTGCTGATCAGCGCTTTTTCCGGCTGAATCCGTTCCGCATCCCGTTAAAGCAAAGGTCGCAAAAAGTACTGCTGCCATCAGCCCTCGTCTCATATTTCTCCTCCTCTTTACCATCAATGTCCGATTGTTTTATCTTATGTTGTCAGTTCTTAGACATGTGACATTAAATTAGCCAAAAGCATGTTTTATTTACACAGGACAAAAAGTTTCCCTTGTGCAAAATTATCGCGTTTGGCCATTTTTGTCAAGCTAATTTACATAAAAAAACCGGCTGGGTCAGCAGCCGGTCCAAACGAGAAGGGATGTATTCAACGAACACTTTTACTGTAACAGCACAGTGTCATTTATTCAAAATAGCAAAATGCTTTTTTCTTAACCATGCTGTGTGAAAACATCCATTTTGGTCACATATTTTCGCATAATGTCTTGGTTTACCTCAACCCCTAAACCAGGCTGTTTTGACACAGAAATAAATCCATTATCAATACGAATATCAGGAGTTACAATATCTTCATCCCAATAGCGTGAGGATGAAGATATATCGCCAGGTATTGTGAATTGAGGCAGTGAAGCAAGCGCCACGTTCTGCGCTCTTGATATGCCTGTTTCCAGCATTCCGCCGCACCAAACCTCCATATGATGCTCTTGGCATAAATCATGAATTTTTAAGGCTTCTGTTAAGCCGCCGACACGAGAAGGTTTTATATTAATAATTTTGCAGCTTCCTAGCTCAATCGCCCGTCTCGCATCATCAACTGAACAAATGCTCTCGTCAAGGCAAATGGCCGTTTTCAAATGTTTCTGCAGGTGGCGGTGGTCAACGATATCGTCGGATTGAAGGGGTTGCTCAATCATCATTAAATGATAGTCATCAAGCTCCTTTAAACGGCTGATATCCTTCAGTTCGTAAGAGGAATTGGCATCGGCCATAAGCGGGATGTTTGGGAATCGGCTGCGGATGGCCTTGACCAATTCCACATCCTGCCCAGGCTGAATTTTAATTTTTATTCTTTGATAACCTTCTTTTTGATAGCTCTCAATTTCCTTCAGCATATCGTCAAGAGGCGCCAGTCCGACTACCACGCCGGCAGGGACTTTATCTCTTGTTCCGCCCAATGCCTCAGCAAGGGATACGCCCTTCTTTTTGGCATAGATGTCCCATACAGCCGATTCAAGTCCCGCTTTTGCCATCCGATTTCCTTTATAACGCGCCAGGCTGTCCGGCACTTCTGAAGGGTGATTGAATTCACGGCCGACGACATTTGGGATAAAAAAATCTTTTAGCATATGCAAACATGTTCCAATGGTTTCCTCGGTGTACCAAGGCGAAGAGAAAGCGGAAACTTCTCCCCAGCCTGTGACACCTGATGTATCAATGGCTTCCACGATCAGAAATTTACGCTCTTGAAGCGTTTCGATACTGTTTTTAAACGGTTTCTTTAAGTTCATGCTCAAATGGTAAAGCGTGATTTTTTCTATTTCGATCATAGCAGTTCTCCTTTACGCGCATCCTTCAGCTGATTTCGCAAGAGCTTATTAGACGCATTGCGCGGCAGGCGGTCAAGCACAAAGAATTTTGCCGGAATTTTATACTTCGCCAAGCGTTCTTTGCAGTAGTCAGTCAATTCTCCTGCGCTCACAGGCTTGTGAAGGACAAGATAGGCGTGAGGCACTTTCCCCCATTTTTTGTCCTCAGCCCCTGAAACCCCGGCTTCGGCCACAGCGGGGTGTGAAAGCAGCACTGACTCCACTTCGGCCGGATAAATGTTTTCTCCGCCGGATATGATCAGATCTGAACGTCTGTCTAATACATATAAAAAGCCTTCGCTGTCCAAATAACCAAGATCACCTGTTTTCAGCCAGCCATTTTGAAAGGAGGCTTCATTTGCGCTCTCTCGGTTAAAATAGCTTTTCATAACATTCGGGCCTTTGACCATGATTTCACCGTGTACAAACGGTTCACATGCCTGTCCGTCCCGCTCTATTTTGATTTCACATGAAAACAGCGGTTTCCCCGCAGATCCGAGCTTTTCCATACTGAATTCCGGCGACAGGGTAACAATTTGTGAGCATGTTTCTGTCATTCCATATGACTGAAAGACAGGGAATCCTTTCTCACGGCATTCCTCAAGCAATGGCAGAGGTGCAGGGCCGCCGCCGAGAAGAATGCATCTGATGGATTCAGGGCAGCGGCTTGTTTCTTCCAAAAGACTGGCCAGCATAGTCTGCACCGCAGATATCATTGTCACTTCATGCCTATTGATAGAATCCAGCACATCACTTACGGAAAAACGCTGGTGAAGCACGACAGTCATTCCATAGATCACAGATTTGAATAATGCGGACAAGCCGCTGATATGAAAGAGCGGCAATGCGATAAGCCAGCGGTCTTGTTCTGTTATACCCAAATTAAGCGCGGACGACACCGCACTGAAATAGTGGTTTCCGAACGTTTGCTGAACTCCCTTGGGCTTTCCTGTCGTACCCGACGTATACATCAGCGTTGCCGTTGCATCCATTTGCATATAAGCCTCGATCTCAATTTCCTCTGCTGCTTCTTTCATCAGTTCATCCACATCAATCGTTTGAACGATGTGTTCATATTCTTTCTTCTCAAAGCTTGAATCTGTCAATAAAAAGCCGGATCCCGAATCCTCCAGCTGAAACAGCCTTTCATGTGTTGACAGCTTCGTATTCAAAAGCACCGCCTTAACACCAAGCAAAAAACAAGCGTGAACGGCGTATACCATTTCCGCACAGTTTTGGAGCAAAATAGCCGCAGTATCCCCTTTCCGAACCGAATGAGCGGCAAGCTGTTCAGCCATTCGCTTAGATGCGGCAAATAATTCTGCAAATGTCACGGTTTGGTCTCTATAAATGAGAGCGATTCTCTCAGGTGTCAGCTGTGCCCGCTGCATGAGCCAGTTGGGCTGTTCTGTCAGCATGTCATCATCTCCGAGGTAAAATGTCTGTATTGAAAAGAAAACAGCTTGGACCGCAAAGTCTCAAGCTGTTGGTTTACTAAGTATTGCTGATCACGGGAAACGAGGGAACTGTCCGAAATCAGGTTTGCGTTTTTCCTTAAAGGAATCACGGCCTTCTTTTGCTTCATCTGTTGTGTAGTAAAGAAGGGTAGCATCCCCTGCAAACTGCTGAATTCCAGCAAGTCCGTCTGTGTCCGCGTTAAACGCAGCTTTAAGAAAGCGCAGTGCGGTCGGGCTTTTTTCAAGCATTTCTTCACACCATTTAATCGTTTCTTCTTCAAGCTGTTCCAAAGGAACGACTGTGTTGACAAGACCCATGTCCAGTGCTTCCTGTGCGTTGTACTGACGGCATAGGTACCAGATTTCACGTGCTTTTTTATGTCCTACAATTCGAGCCAGGTATCCAGAACCGTAACCTGCATCGAAGCTTCCCACTTTAGGGCCTGTTTGTCCAAAAATTGCGTTGTCCGCAGCAATTGTCAAGTCACATACGATGTGAAGCACATGGCCTCCGCCGATCGCATATCCGGACACCATCGCAACAACCGGTTTCGGGATGACGCGGATTAAACGCTGAAGATCCAATACGTTAAGACGCGGGATCTGGTCGTCTCCTACATATCCACCGTGGCCGCGCACTTTTTGGTCTCCGCCAGAACAAAATGCCTTGTCCCCTGCACCGGCAAGCACGATAACCCCAACGTTTTGGTCGTCTCTTGCGTCAGCAAACGCATCAATCATTTCAGCAACCGTTTTAGGGGTAAACGCATTATGTACCTCAGGTCGGTTGATTGTTATTTTTGCAATGCCATTATACGTTTCATACAATATCTCATCGTATGTCCGTTTTGTTTTCCATTCAGCCATATGATGACCTCCTTTTATTCTCTATGTGAATGAGTCAGATGCTTGTCAAAAACTCACTCACTATTTTACCAAACAATCGCGGCTGTTCCACATGGACCGTATGTCCTGCTTTTGGAACAATCTCTATTCTACTAGAAGGAAGCATCTTATGCACCTCTTGATTGATGGCGCAAAATTTTTCGTCCCACTCCCCGCAGATAAGAAGCACAGGAACATCTATTTCCTCTACACGGCTCCACAACGAAGGCTGTGAACCGGTGCCCATGCCGGTTAAACTGTTCGCAAGCCCAATCTTATTGTTCCGCAGACGGCCCGATCGTATCCTGTGCCGAATATCTTCAGCCAGCCTCTGCTGAGATGAAAACAAAGGGATATTCTCCCAATACGCAACAAACGCTTTGAGCCCGTCTCGTAAAATAAAATCAGCAAGCTTCCGGTCCCGCATGATTCGTTCCCGCCGTTCCCCAAGTGTTTTGAGCCCCGGCGTCGTGCTTTCAAGCACAAGTGCCGATACCCGCTCGGGATATGTCATCGCGAAAGAGTAAGCAAGCCTTCCTCCCATAGAATACCCAATCAATTTCACTTTGTGAAGTTTTAATTGATCAAAAATCTCGGCAAGGTCAGAAACTTGCCGGCTTGTGCTGTATCTTTTCCCATTCAGCGGGGCATCGGTTTCCCCATGCCCTAAACAATCAATTTTGATCAAACGGGAATCAGGCAGCATTTCATCAAGAAAAGTCCATGATTGTTTGCTGCCGGTAAACCCGTGCAGACAGACGACGGCTTCGGAAGCATTCGGTCCCCCGTCTGCCACTGCATATCGGACACCATCTGATACCGTTATGTTTACAGTTCCCATTGTTTTTTCACTTCCCGCACAGCCTCATTCAGCATATCGCGATGAAGCTGGACTCTTGATTGGCGATCCGTTTTGATTTCAATCAAATGGAGTCCGGGCTTGTCTGCCTGCGGCGCGTAAGCTGTTTTGAATTCATCCCAAGAAGCCGGGCATGAATACGTTCCGCCGTAAAGTGCAGCCGCATGCTTGAAATCGAGCCCTGTCGGTGTGCCGAACAAATCTTCAAAGTGTGTCTTTTCAGAAGCCTGCGGCAAAAAGGAGAAAATCCCTCCTCCGTCATTATTGACAAGAATCACAGTAAGAGGAATACCCAGCTTTTTGGCCGCCAGCAGGCCGTTTAAATCGTGATAAAAAGATAAATCTCCAATCACAAGGGTAACAGGCGCTTTTGTTCCTTCACATACCCCCATGGCAGAGGAGACGACACCGTCTATCCCGTTTGCTCCCCGGTTTGAATAAATCCGGAAAGGGCGGTCCTGCTTTTCAAAAAACGTATCAACATCCCTGATCGGCATGCTGTTTCCCACAAACAGCGAGCTGTTTTCAGGCACAAGATGCTGAAGGATTCGATAGAGATTGCCTTCAAACGAAACATCTTCACTGCTGATTGTTTGCAGATGCTCGCGGAACCGCCCATTGACAAACTGCCACTTTTCCAGCCACTCTGAGGATCTGGCAGCAGCAGTAAGGCCTGCCATGATCTCCTCAGCAAAAACAGACGCATTACAATGAATCATATGCGCGCTTGCCTGTGTCGGGTCTCTCCACCCTCCATCCTCATCAATCACGATTTGCTGAATCGCCGGATCATCCTTAAGCCATAAGAAAACCGGTTTTGAAACAGGCATCGGTCCAAACCGAATGACAACATCAGGACGGAGTTTCCGCTTCAGCTCATCATCTTTTAAAAACGAATCATACGCATCAATAACAGTGCTTTTATCATGAACACCATTCCGCAGATTAGACAGCGGATCTGCTAAAATTGGATACTGAAGCGCTTTTGACAGCGCGATAATGTTTTCCTTGTCCGCATCACTATGGAGCTCTCCGCAGACGATCATTCCTTTTTCAGCCTCTGCGAGCATCTCAGCCACATCAGACAGGGACTCTCGGTCAACAGACTGCGTACCCGTTTTCACAGACACATGACGGCCTGTTCTCATTCTTCCAAACGGCTCATCTGAAAGATCCGGCATCAGCGGTTCGCGCAGCGGCACATTCACATGGACAGGCCCCATTGGGCGCTTTTGTGCTTCTCCGGCAGCGCGGCTTGCCAGCGTTCGGATGTATCTCAGCATTTGCGGAGACTCTTCAGGAAGAGCAGAGTCTGTGAAAAACTTAACAAAGTTACCGAATAAGAAGTGCTGATTAATAGCCTGCGGTGCGCCTACTTCGCGCAGCTCATGAGGCCGATCAGCAGTTAACACAATAATAGGCACCCTTGAATAATGGGCTTCAACCACAGCCGGATAAAAGTTGGCCGCGGCTGTTCCAGATGTACAGATCAATAGTACGGGACGCTGCTTCGCTTTTGCCAAACCTAAGGCAAAAAATCCGGCAGACCTTTCATCAATTTGGACATGGACGCTGATATCGGGATGCGCAGCACAAAGAACAGCCAGCGGTGTAGATCTTGAGCCCGGACAAACGACGGCGTCCGTAATTCCGGAAAGGGCGAATTCATCAATAAAACTTCCGATGTAATGAGTAATCGGGTTGACTGTCAACGCCGCTCACCTCCTAATGCAGAGATCATCGGCTTCAATTTAATCTGTGTTTCTTCATATTCCGAGATTGGTTCCGAGTCTTCCACAATACCGCACCCGGCAAACAGCCTTGCTGTGCTTCCTTCGATGAGCCCTGAACGAATGGCGACCGCGAATTCCCCGTTATCCTGGCTGTCAATCCAGCCGATAGGGGCCGCATACCAGCCGCGAGACATCGGTTCAATCTCCCTGATCACGTCAACAGCTTTTTCCTGAGGTGCTCCCCCAAGCGCCGGAGTGGGATGCAGCTTCTCAATTAAGTCAAAAATCGATGCAGACTCGCGCAGCTGTCCGACAATCGGCGTAAACAGGTGCTGAACGCTTTTTGTTTTGTACAAAACAGGTCCATCAGGCTTTTCAACCTCTGAACAGCTTGATACAAAAGCATTATGAATCATACCTACCACAATATCATGCTCAAGCAGGTTTTTCTCATCGTTTAATAATTCAAGGCCTATCCGGCGGTCGTCTTCTTCATTCACGCCTCGTTTAATGGAGCCTGCCAGACAGGAAGACATGACAGTGCCGCCGTCTCTTTTGATCAGTCTTTCCGGAGACGCGCCGACAAAGGTTTTGCCTTCTTGTTCAATTGCAAAAACATAGCTTGTCTGCTGATCGTCCAGAAGCGTTTTAAGCACCGGTTCAATTTGGATTGGACCGTCAAACGTGAGCAGCAGCTCTCGGGCAAGAACAACCTTATCATATTGTTTCTCTTTAATTTGGCTTGTGGCCGTTTCGATTGCTTTCAGCCAATCATCCTTATCCAGCTCTTCGGCTGCTGCAATCACAGCCTGATCTTCTTGCTTGAAATCGGGAACCATAAATTCCGCCGCAAAAGCTTTTAAGCCTTCTAAAACAGCTTCTGCATCTTCTCCTCCGCTTACCCATCTGTTAACTGTTAAGAACGGGCCTTCAGCAGTCATCGTCAGCATAAGCGCAGGCACAAAGAAATCCCCTTCCGAGAAATGGTCCCATTGTGAACCTCTTTCTTCGCAAGGGTCAAAAGAAAATCCTCCGAATAACACAGGTCCCACTGCAGAATGCTGCAGCTTTTCTTCTTCATAAATATGAAAAGCCGTCTTTTTAAAGCGCTCCCATTGTTCAAAAACCTCACGATACCGCTCGCTGTTTTTTTGATTTGTCTGGAAAACCGCTTCTTTGCCAAGACCGACTATTGTCAATTCACTTTCAGGATCTGACCAAAAAAATCGATTGCCTGTATATTTTTTTGCTCCGTAATTGAAAAATGATAGAGGGTCAAGAGACTCGATTTGTCTCGAATAGCTTATTAAGACAGCATGGTTGACTTCTTTGGCTTTATGTAATGCATGTAGAACTTCCTTTCGGAACGTACGCTGCACCGTTGTCACCATGAGACATTCCTCCATAATCCTTAAAATGCTTTTAATACCATACACCTGTGTCTCCTTTGTGTCAAACACAGATCATGCAGTCCAAATGGCCTGCCTTACCTATTATAAACCTAATTGCAGAAATGAAAAAGAAACAAAGCTTAAATTTCTTTCTCCACTGATAGCAAAGGTTGTATCCGCTTACCATAAAAGGAAAACCTCCTATATTCCTCCACCCGCCATTTATGAAAGTTCTCAGGCGATCTGTTCATACTAAAGGTATGCATCACAGAGAAACGAGGCGATCACATTGCTTACGAAAGAACAGCTTCAGCATTTAAAAAATGAACTGGAACAAACGAAAAAAGATATCTTAAACCGTTTCAAAGACAATGACCATTTTCAGCTTAACTCAGCCTTTCCTTATGATTCGTGGGGTGAGCTTTCGGCATACGACAACCATCCCGGCGATCAGGCGACAGAACTTTACGAGCGTGAGAAAGACATCGCTCTAGACTTGCATGAGCGAGAGCACCTTCGGGACATTGAGCATTCATTGAAGGCGATAGAAAACGGTACGTATGGCATTTGTGAAGTCAGCGGAAAGGAAATCCCTTTCGAACGACTTGAAGCGCTTCCGACTGCCACAACCCTCGCGGAGTATTCTTCACAGGACGTGGTTTCCAAAGACCGTCCGATTGAAGAAGAAACACCATTCGGGCAATTTGAATTTGATGATGATGAAGAAATCAGAGCGCCATATGACAGTGAGGATTCCTATCAGGATGTCGAAAAATATGGTAACTCACAAACGCCGCAGGATATGGAAAACCCTCCGCTCAGCTATGATGATATGACGATGAATGCCGAAGAGAATATCGGCAATACGGAGTCTTACGAAAATTTCATCGCTACAGATATCACTGGAAAAGAAATTACCGTTTATCAAAGCAGAGCCCATGAGCGCTATGAAGAAGAACTTGACGAAGAGGGAATCATGACCACATTCGGCGATCTCCACGCTGATTGAACCCCCGATTATTGGGGGTTCTTTTCCGTTTTCAGCATATCGTAAATCAGCTTCAGATAATCCTTTTGCAGGCCGATGTCATACCGCTCGCCCTCTAGCAATTTCCCGTATACGGTACATGCCCCGAGCGAAGCTTTTATCGCATCCGTTACCTGCACTTCTCCTCCGCTATCAGCTTCTAATGCCTCCAGCTCATTAAAAATATCCGGTGTGAAAATATAACGCCCTGCTGCGGCAAAATGAGACGGAGGGTTTTGTTTAGGCTTTTCCACAATATCCTGTATGCGATAAAGCCCTTTTTCAACAGGCTCCCCTTTTATCACCCCGTAATGATGTAAATCCTCCGTTTTTGTTTCTTTTAAGCCGATCACACTGGACTGATATTTCGTATACGCTTCAATCAGCTGCCCCAAAGCCGGCTGATTGGCGGAAAAAATCAGATCATCAGGCAAAACGACGGCAAAAGGCTCTTTGCCTGCAAATTGCTTTCCGAAAGAAATGGCGTCGCCAAGACCCTTTGCATAAGGCTGGCGCACATAGTGAATCCGTATATCCGGAATGGGATGCTCACTAAGCAAATGCAGTTTATTCTTAGAGGCCAAAAAAGCCTCAAGTGCCAAAGAGGAATCAAAATAGTCGACAATCAGATTTTTATAGCTCGATACAACCATCAAAATGTCCTCAATGCCTGACTCCTTTAATTCTTCAACAAGATAATGAATCACAGGCTTAAATCCTACCGGAAACATTTCTTTCGGAATCACCTTCGTCACCGGCAGATTTCTCGTGCCGAATCCGCCTGCAGGAATGATCGCTTTTTTTATCATGTTATTTTCCCCTCAGCTCATGTTTATTACATGATATTCCAAGAGCGCATCCCGATGTTTGTACATCTGAAATTAGGCGGAAGCAACTGGGCAGAAAGCGGAATCACGAACCAGCCCTTTTTTAATAGGATATTGATATATGACCAGTAATCTTGTAAAGGAGCTCAGGTGATGAAAATTTGTGTGGTTGGCGCCGGGTATGTCGGTTTAACCCTATCAGCGGCACTGGCATCCATCGGACATGACATGATATGCACAGACAAAGACGTCAAAAAAATCGGGCAGCTGAAAAAAGGAGTCATTCCCTTTTACGAGCCTGGGCTTTCAGATGCAATACTTCGTTGCGGCAATCTCTCGTTTTCTTCTGAAGTGAAATCGAGCATGGAGGAATGTCCCGTTATTTTTATCGCAGTCGGAACCCCGCCGCGTTCGGACGGATCAGCTGATACGAAAGCCCTGCAGTCCGTCATCGGTGATTTAAGAGAGGCAATCCGATCGTATAAAACCATCATTACGAAAAGCACTGTTCCGCCCGGGACAAATGAAAACATAGCAAAACAGCTGATTGCCTCCGGAGTGTCTAAAAACCTCTTTAATATCGTATCCAATCCTGAGTTTCTGCGGGAAGGCAATGCCTTATATGACATGCTGCATCCTGACAAAACAGTCATCGGTGTTCAGGAAGAAGATCACGTATCGGCAGCCATCGTCAAATCCATTTACAAACACATTGATACCCCTTTTATCGTTACAAGCTTAGCGGGAGCGGAGCTGATCAAATATGCCAACAATTTCTTTTTAGCAGCCAAAATTTCGTTCATTAACGAAATGGCCCGCATATGTGAAGCCTATCAATCAGATATCTCAGATATTTCCCGCGCTATCGGTCTAGACCCAAGGATCGGGGAGCACTTTTTGCAGGCAGGCATCGGATACGGAGGCTCTTGTTTTCCAAAGGATCTGCAGGCGCTGCAATTTGCTGCCCAGAAAAAAAACACGGAGACCTTCCTGCTCCGGGCCGTGCAGCACATTAATGACACCCAGCTCGGCCTGTATATCAAAAAAATACAGTCATTCTTCGAAACACTTCAAGGCAAGAAAGCGGCTGTACTCGGCATTTCCTTCAAACCGAATACCGATGACATCAGGAATTCTCAGGCTGTCAGACTGATGGAAAGGCTGACGGAGCTGGGATGTGATGTTCATGCATATGATCCTGAAGCTGTACTTCCAGAACATTTGCGGCAGCATGTAACTCAGCATTCTCAAGCTTTTGATGCGATCGAAGAAAGCGACTTTTTATTTTTGGCGACAGAATGGCCCGAGTTTTTAGCGTTTGATTGGAAAAAGGCTGCAGGCATCATGAAAGGGCGTCTTGTGATTGACGGACGCAACGTATTAAAAAAAGAACTGATCGAGGCTTGCGGCCTGATCTGTACGGGAGTTGGCCGTCCATGAAAATACTAGTCACAGGAGCAGCGGGCTTTATCGGCTCCCACCTCTGCGAAGAATTACTAAAAGATAAGAAACATAACGTTATCGGAATCGATGACTTTATCGGTCCTACTCCATTTTCCTTGAAATTAAAAAACCTTAAAAACCTGCTGCCGGAAAAGCGATTTACGTTCATAAAGGAAAATCTGCTGACAGCGGATCTTGCTCCCTTACTGGAAGGAGTGGACGTCATCTTTCATTTGGCGGCCATACCGGGTGTCCGCTCAAGCTGGGGCAGTCATTTTCACCCATATGCCGCACATAATATCCAAGCGCTCCAAAGGCTCCTCGAGGCGTGCCGGGAACATTCTATTCAAACGTTCGTCTTTGCATCCACCTCTTCCGTCTATGGTGAAAAACAAGGAAAAGTCAGCGAAAACACGTCGCTTTCTCCTTTATCTCCGTACGGGGTAACAAAGCTTACGGGAGAAAAGCTTTGCCATGTGTATCAACAAAGCTTTGGCATTCCAATTGTGATTCTCCGTTTTTTTACCGTATACGGGCCAAGACAGCGGCCGGATATGGCTTTTCACCGGCTCATTAAGCAGCACCTTCAGCAAAAGCCGCTTACCATCTTCGGTGATGGGCAGCAGTCAAGAGATTTCACTTATATCGGCGACTGTGTCAAAGGCATCACCGCTGTTCTTGGGAAACCCCACCTTATTGGTGAAACAGTAAATATCGGCGGTGCTGAGCGTGCCTCAGTCTTAAAGGTTGTCTCCCTCATTGAGGATATTTCCAGTAGAAAAGCAACACTGCACTTTTCGGACAAAATAGCAGGGGAACCGAGCAACACGTGGGCGGATATTTCAAAAGCAAAGCAGCTCTTGCATTATGATCCCGCCACATCCTTAAAGGATGGCTTGACCAACGAAATCGCCTATTTATCGTCGCTGTATCAGGGGGAATAAAAATGAAGCTTGCCTTTATCTGTACAGAAAAGCTGCCGGCGCCCGCAGTACGCGGCGGCGCTATTCAAATGATGATTGACGGTGTCACGCCCTATTTCAGCAGCAGGTACGACCTGACCATTTTTTCAATTGAAGATCCATCGCTTCCAAAAAGAGAAACAAAAGACGGCGTACATTATATCCATCTGCCAAAAGAACATTACCGCGAGGCGGTAGCCGAAGAGCTGCGAGCCTCTTCCTTTGACCTCATTCATGTGTTCAACAGGCCTTTAAATGTCTCTTTATATAAAAAAGCCTCACCAAACAGCAAGATCGTTCTGAGCCTGCATAACGAAATGTTTTCTGAAAAAAAGATGACCTTCGCGCAAGGAAAAGAAGTACTCGACAATGTCTCCATGATCACAACTGTGAGCGAATTTATTAAACAAACCGTCATTGAACGTTTCCCTGAAGCAGAGGACATCACAAAAGTTGTGTATTCCGGCGTTGATTTAAACTCTTATCCGCCCGTCTGGACGATGAAAGGCTCGGCTGTCAGAAAAACATACCGGAAAAAATACGGTATTGAAGATAAAAAAGTTATTTTATTCGCCGGCCGCTTAAGCCCGACAAAAGGACCTCACCTTCTCATTCACAGCATGAGACGGATTTTGCAGCAGCACCCTGATGCTGTACTGGTCATAGCAGGCGGGAAGTGGTTCAGCGATGACAGCGAAAACCAATATGTAACCTATCTGCGTACGCTGGCGCTGCCATACAGAGACCACATAATTTTTACAAAATTCATTCCCGCTGACGACATCCCAAACCTTTTTCTGATGGCAGATGTATTTGTGTGCAGCTCTCAGTGGAACGAACCCCTCGCCCGTGTGAATTATGAAGCAATGGCGGCCGGCACGCCCTTAATTACCACAAACCGGGGCGGAAACGGAGAAGTCGTAAAAGACGAAGTCACCGGCCTTGTCATCGACAGATACAACAAACCTTCTTCATTTGCAAAAGCAATTGACAGAGCCTTTACAGATCAAGAATTAATGAGCAAAATGACAAAAAACGCCCGACAGCATGTAGAAGCTTTATTTACCTTTACCCATGCGGCCAAAAGGCTCAATACTGTTTACCAATCCGTTCTCACTCCGAAAAACAAACAATTTCCGCCGCCTTTTCTGACGCAAAATTTTGATTTATCATCTATCAATCAGCTTTTTGTGAAAGCAAAAACATAAAACCTACAGCTCGTGTTGCAAAACGGGCTGTTTTTTTGCTGCAGAGAACATGAAAAAAGGCATAAATATGACTTTATGCCTTGCGCTTTACGGTTTGAGAAAACCATGGAGCTGGTTTAGATTCACTTGGAAGAATGATGATTTCCACTCTAGCTTCCTCCGCTAAGTCTGGTTCTTCATCTTCATCCTCTTCTTCATATGGGGGCACTGAGCGTTTCGAATCACGTTCCTCCTCAGGCTCTAGAATGGTTTCGAATTTCGTTTCTTCTTCATCATCGACGATTTTGTGATCTGTTTCCTTTTCCTTCGTTTCTTCTTGATATTCTTTCGGTGCATTGATGTGAGGGAGCTCTCGAATGCTGCCCACATCTAAATGCTTCTCCTCTTCTTCCTTCTCAGCTGAGATTGAGTCATGAGCCTGCCATCCCATCGGTCCAGGCGGTGTAAATACGAATTGGTCGAGATCCAGTTTAGAAATAGAGGCTTTTTGTCTCGATGACCTCATGTCAATTCGCCTCCCGATACGCTTTTATCTTTTTATACAGTTCCGGCAGTTTATCCAAAAACGAATCTTTAGATTCTTCAACAGAAATCATGTTTTGCAGCGCCCAGTTATACTTCTCATCTGACCACGTTTTCTTTTGCTTCAAATAATATTTGTGCCCGATTGCACAGAACAAATGCGGAAACGCGAGATCAATCCAAAGTACCTCGTACTGTTTTTCTGTGAGTGGATACACTGCGTCGTAGGACGCAAGCAGTGCAACCATGAAATCAGTATCCCATACAGAAAGCTTAACCATCACTTTATTCAGCAGAATACGAAGGTCTCTTGACGGCAAATCGTAGGTAATCGAGTGAAGCTCCTTTAAAAAAGGCTCCCCTTCGATCTCTGTCAAACGTGCCAATGTAAAATCCTGAAAACAGAATCCGCCATGCTCGAGCGTTTCTTTTGTCCAGGTTTCGTATTCTGAGTCATCAAGCGCTTGCAGAGCTTCTTTTCCTCTTGCCAGCATTTTATCAGCATGTTTTAAGAAAGTTTGCGAAAATACGTCATCAGGATAGGATGCCGCGATCTGCATATTCCCTTCAAGTTCCTGCAGCTTCCATCGGTACAATTTGTGCCATTTTCCCAGCCTGCTTCTCTTCTTGCTTTCATCTGTGCAAACATATCCTTTTGAGGCATGATGAAAATGGCCGGCAAATGACATGACTTTTTTCATTTGCTCTGCATCATAGTAAATCATTTCTTTTCCTGTCACTTTGTCATATAAGCTGTAAGAAACCTGATCCGTGCCCAAGCAGCTCCCGCCATTTTTTGTTTGATGAATCGGCGCTATCGGCAGCCCTTTCTCTTGTAAATGGGCGTGTGCCTGAGTGATAAAAAGCATCCGCTCCGGTTTCATTTGCGCTTCTTTTAGCAGCTTTGGGCCATGATCAGTTTCGACTTCCCAGATTTTGCGTCCGCTTTTGTTCGATTTCAGCGCCACATTGTCAATATGAAAAGGATAATAGCTGAGAATTTCGGACACAATCTGTTCTTCATGCTCTTTTTGGTACACTCTGTTCACCCCTTCTATCTGTTCTTTTCATAGACGCTGAGCAGATTTTCAGCCACCCTCTGCCAGCCGAAATTGCTTTCTGCCTCACGGCGGCTGTATTTCCCAAGCCGTTCCCGCTTTTCTGAGCTGCTCAGCAAATCATTGATATGTTCGGCATATTGTTTAGGATTTTCAAAGTCATGAATGATGTAGCCGTTTTTCCCTTCCTCTATGACCTCTGGATTGCCTCCCCGATTGCTTGTAATAATAGGAAGTCCCGCAGCCATCGCTTCATAATGCACCCTTGCTAAAGGCTCCTGCCATTGCGAAGAGCATACAAATACATCTGACATGGTATAAAGGCGCGGAATGTCCTTTGGCTTCACAAATTGAATAAATGTGACATGATCCTTTTGCATCGCACCAAGGGTATGAAGATGTTTGACATAGTTATTTAATTCATTATCTCCGAACCATTTTGACCCGATAAACACCATCATGACATCGGGGTGCTCCTCAATGATGTCCGGCAAAGCCTGCAATAATATGTGCGGGCCTTTGACTTTGCTAAGCCGGCCGACAAACAAGACGATTTTTTTGCCGTGAAGCCCCAGCTCGCTTCGCATCTCTTCGCGAGCTCGCTGCCCTTCATTCGTCCAGCGAGGGTGGTACGTTTTTAAATCCACACCGGAATACACCGTTTTTGTTTTTGATCGTGCTGACGGAAAACGGCTTGTGATCGTCTGTCCGATATAATCGCTGACCGTAACAATCTGCGCTACGGAGTCGATGCAAATCTCGCCTTCCGCCTGGCTGATTTTATCGTAAGCGAACATTTCATTGTGAACGCTTAAAATAAAAACAGCATCCGGCGCCTGTTTCTTCAATTTCGGAACCCAGCTTGGGCGATTACAAACATGCACAAGATCAAAACGGCTCTTTTTCAGCTCTGCTCCAACGGCTTCTTCATAACGGTCTTCATCCAAATGCACATAATGGACACCGTCTACCTTCTCTCTATCAGCGAGATTCGGATCTTTAATAGAAAACACAGTCACCTCATGTTTTTTTGCAATTAAAGGGGCAACCGCTTCGAGGTAGATTTGAATGGCGCCTCCTCGAACCGATGGGACAGGAAGCTTCTCTGTGGCGATCAGTGCTATTTTCATACATAGCCTCCATTCCTGCATGATTTTTAACTAGTTAGAATCATGATACGGCTGAACAACCAACTTGTGCGGAATGGGACTGCCCTAAAAACAAAACGGGTAAACAACCAGATTCATCTATTAAATATAGTCAAATAACTCAATCATTTTTTCCTTTTGATTCATAAGGTAGGAGTAAAACAGGTAAGGATGTGTCCTTTAATGGCAGAAAACCATGAAGTCATTGAGGAGGGGAATTCATCAGAGCTTCCTTTATCAGCAGAAGATGCAAAAAAATTAACGGAGCTGGCTGAAAATGTGCTTCAAGGATGGGATGTGCAGGCTGAAAAAATAGACGTCATTCAGGGAAACCAGATGGCGCTTGTCTGGAAGGTCCACACAGACTCCGGCGCGGTTTGTCTAAAACGAATACACAGGCCAGAAAAGAAAGCGTTGTTTTCCATTTTCGCGCAGGACTATTTAGCAAAAAAAGGCATGAATGTTCCTGGCATACTCCCAAACAAAAAAGGTAGCCTATATTCTAAGCACGGCTCATTTCTATTTGTCGTATATGACTGGATCGAAGGAAGACCGTTTGAGCTGACTGTAAAGCAGGACTTGGAGTTTATCATGAAAGGCCTTGCTGATTTTCATACAGCTTCCGTCGGATATCAGCCGCCAAATGGCGTTCCCATATTTACCAAATTAGGTCGCTGGCCGAATCACTACACGAAACGATGCAAACAGATGGAAACGTGGAAGCTGATGGCGGAGGCGGAAAAAGAAGATCCTTTCTCACAGCTTTATCTTCAGGAGATAGATGGCTTTATTGAAGACGGGCTGCGCATCAAAGACCGGCTTTTGCAATCGACCTATGTTCCATGGACTGAACAGCTGAAAAAAAGCCCTAACCTTTGCCACCAGGATTACGGAACCGGGAATACACTCTTAGGAGAAAATGAACAGATTTGGGTCATCGACTTAGATACCGTATCATTTGATCTGCCTATTCGCGATTTGCGCAAAATGATTATTCCGCTTTTGGATACGACGGGTGTTTGGGATGACGAGACATTTCATGTCATGCTGAACGCATACGAATCCAGAGCCCCATTAACTGAAGAACAAAAACAAGTCATGTTTATAGATATGCTGTTTCCTTATGAGCTTTACGATGTCATTCGCGAAAAATACGTCCGCAAGTCTGCTTTACCGAAGGAAGAATTAGAATCAGCTTTTGAATATGAACGCATTAAATCAAACGCATTGCAGCAGCTGATTTAAACCCATCATTTCCCCCGCATATCGGGGGTTTGATCTTTATAAGATAAAGGGTAAATAAATACATACGGAGGGTACAAACATGAAAAAGATTTTCGGCGCCATAGCGGTTTTTGTGATTACATATGCGCTGTTTTCAGCCGCAGGCTACCTGTTTCCTGTGGACCAAGAATGGTACAATTCATTGAAAAAACCGGACTGGACGCCAAGCGGAAATGCGATCGGCATCATTTGGGCCATCCTGTTTGCCCTGATCTCCCTTTCAGCAGCCATTGTATATGCTGCGTTTTCATTTAAAGGTGCGAAAAGCTTTTGGTTTACACTTTTGATAAATTACGTGCTCAATCAAGCCTTCAGCTATTTCCAGTTTACGCAAAAAAATCTGCTGGCTGCATCGCTTGACTGCCTGCTTGTCGCCATCACAGCAATCGTATTACTGATCATTGCCAAAAAATACAGCAGAATTGCAAGCTATCTTCTTTTGCCTTATTTTTTATGGAGTGCATTTGCGACGTTCTTATCCTTTACAATCAATTCAATGAATCTGTGAACAAAAAAAGCCGTTTATACAGCGGCTTTTTCACATCATCGGCTTGATGCCCCAAATGTCCTTCGCATATTCCCGGATCGTGCGGTCGCTGGAGAAATATCCTGAATGAGCAATGTTTACAATCGAACGCTCAGACCATTTCCTTCGCTCTCGATAATCAGCTTGAATTCGCTCCTGCGCATCTGCATATGAGCTGAAATCCTTCAGCACAAAATACTCATCATTATGCGGAAGCAGCGAGTCAAAGATCGATTCAAATTCATCTGCTTCTCCTTCAAAAAAACCATTGATCAGCTGATCCGCTACCTGCCTGATTCTTCTGTCATGCTGATAATATTCCCTCGATCTATAGCCGCCGTTTTCCTGATACGATAGAACCTCATCCGCCTTTAAGCCGAACGTGTAAATACAGTCAGGGCCCACCCGCTCAAGGATCTCGATATTTGCTCCGTCATGCGTGCCGATCGTCAAAGCCCCATTCATCATAAACTTCATATTCCCTGTACCAGACGCTTCCTTGCTTGCGGTTGAAATTTGCTCACTTACGTCTGATGCCGGAAAAATTCGCTCAGCCATAGAAACTCTATAATTTTCTAAAAAAACAACTTTGATCAGCTGTTTGACCGCCGGATCATAATTGACTTTTTCTGCGACAGAATGGATCAGCTTAATGATTTTCTTGGCATAATAATAGCTTGGTGAAGCCTTTGCCCCGAAAATAAAGGTTTGCGGGTAGATTGAAAACCCCGAATCCTCCTTGAGGCGGTTATACAAATACATAATGTGAAGAACATTCAGCAGCTGCCGTTTATATGCATGAAGTCGTTTCACCTGTACGTCGAATATGCTCTCAGGGTTCACAACCACCCCGGCCGTGCAAAAAATCAAATCGGCAAGCTCTTGTTTTTTCTTGCTTTTGTTGTTTTGAAACTGTTCAATAAATGCAGGATCAGTGGCGTACGGTTCTAAACGGATCAGTGATTCCGGCTGTTTGACCCATTCATCGCCGATCGCCTCTGTAATGATGGCAGACAAGCCTGGATTCGCTTTTAACAGCCAGCGCCTGTGGGCAATTCCATTCGTCTTATTGTTAAAACGATTCGGAAACAGCAAGTGAAAGTCGCGCATCTCCCTTTCCTTTAATATATCGGAATGTATTTTTGCAACGCCATTTACACTGTAGCTGCCTACTATGGCCAGATGAGCCATTTTGACAACACCATGCGCTGTAATCGCCATGTTCTCTATCCTTTTCCAGTCTCCCGGATACTTTTCCCAAACTGCGCGGCAAAACCTCTCATTGATCTCTTCAATAATCATGTACATTCGCGGGAGCAGCGGCTTAAACAAATGAATCGGCCATTTCTCGAGCGCTTCTGACAATGTTGTATGATTTGTATAAGAAATCGTATGTACAGTGATATGCCAAGCTTCTTCCCAGCCCATGTTCTCTTCATCGAGCAAAATCCGCATCAGCTCAGGCACCGCAAGCGCAGGGTGAGTGTCATTAATATGAATGCTCACTTTTTTATGCAGGCCGGATAAAGATTTATGTGTTTTTCGGTAATTGTTCACAATGCTTTTTAAGCTTGCGCATACTAAAAAATACTGCTGCTTCAGCCGTAAAATTTTCCCCTCATCATGGGTGTCATCGGGATATAAGAATTCAGAAACCGCTTCTGTTTCTCGCTTATAAGACAAAATATTACCGCCGTGATAATGGGCATAGGGCTCGGCGTTCCAAAGCCTTAACGTGTTGACAGTGCCCGTTTCATAGCCGATGATCGGGATATCATAAGGAACAGCGGTAACAATTGTCGCTTGTTCGTGGCGAAAATGCAGGCGCCCGCTTTTTTCTGTCATATGGACTTCGCCCCAAAACGGCACGTCCACTGCTTGATCCGCATTCCTTACTTCCCATACGTTCCCGTTTTTCAGCCATTGCTCAGGCAGCTCCACCTGATGTCCGTCTACAATTTTTTGCTCAAACAAGCCATGCTTATAACGTATGCCCATCCCGTGCCCCGGCAGGTTCAACGAAGCAAGAGAATCTAAAAAGCAAGCGGCCAAGCGGCCAAGCCCGCCGTTGCCGAGACCTGCATCGTTCTCTATCTGAAGGATTTCCTCTAAATTGATGCCGATTTCCTTTAAACCAGCTTCTACAACATCACGAACACCAAGATTCATTAAGTTTTGCTCAAGGAGCTGACCGAGCAGAAATTCGATTGATAAATAATATGTCTGCTTCCCGGAATTTGATCTGCTTTTTTCATTCGTTTCGATCCAATCAGCGCTGATATACTCTCTGACCATATTGCCCAACGTTTTATATTGATCCAGCTTGGCAGAATCTTTAAAGCTTTTTCCGCACGTCATTTCCAGACGCTTTAAAAATAAGTCTGCAAAGCGTTCTTTACTCGAGAACATCCCGTCCACTCCTTGTCACCTGCTCAAAAATACGCTGATACTCTTTAGCCGACTTCCCCCAGCTGTAATCTGCATTCATTGCGGTCTTCACGATGCTCTTCCATACATCCTGTTGGCGATAAAACAACAGCGCTCGTTCAATCGTAAATTTCAGATCATGCGCATTAAAGGCGGAAAACGTAAAGCCATTGCCCGTTCCCTCTTCCTCCTGATAGGCACGGACAGTGTCGTAAAGACCGCCCGTTTCCCTGACAATCGGAATGGCGCCATATTGAAGAGCAATGAGCTGCCCCAAACCGCACGGCTCAAATTTCGACGGCATCAAAAACATATCAGAGCCCGCATAAATTTGATGGGCTAGTGGCTCATCAAACCCGATATAAGCCCGGCACTTCTCATGAAAAGCAAATTCTGCATACCGGAAATAATCTTCAAATTCACGTTCTCCTGTGCCTAGCACAACCAGCTGTATGTCTTGCTCCTCAAGAAGTTCGTGCATAATTCTGCGGACAAGATCAAGCCCCTTTTGTTTAGTGAGCCTTGTCACCATACTGATCAGCGGAATATCGTTTTTCTCTGGAAGCCCCATCCGCCGCTGAAGCTTCGTTTTGTTTTCCAACTTGCATGCAAGATCCCCTGAATCGTATTGCGCCTCTATATAAGGGTCGCTTTTCGGCTGATAGAACGTATCATCAATGCCATTTAATATGCCGGTTACATCATTTTCCCTATATTGCAAAACCTGCTCCAGCTGCTCACCATAATACGGCGTCAATATTTCATTTCTGTAAGTGGGACTCACAGTTGTCACATGATCAGCCGCAATGATGCCCGCCTTCATAAAATTAACAAATCCGTTGCATTCTAACCTTTCATAATGAAAATGATCCATCTCAAGACCCAGCAAGTCATGTGTGACATCAGGAGGAAATATGCCTTGAAACTGCAGGTTGTGGATCGTGAGCACGCTTTTCATCCGTTCATAAAAAGGATGTTTTCTGTACTCCTCTTTCAGCAAATAATTGACCATCGCTGTATGCCAATCGTGAGTATGAACAATATCGGCTTGAACATTCACAACTTTGGCAGCCTCCAGCACAGCTCTTGAAAAAAAGGCAAACCGCTCACCGTCATCATAATGCCCGTACAACGAATCCCTGTTGAAATAGTACTCATTGTCGATGAAGTAATAATTCACATCGTCTTGGGCCATATGTTCAATTCCGCAATATTGCTGACGCCAGCCGACAGCTACCGTACACTCAGCCTGTTTTTTCATACGCTTTTTCCACGGTTCAGGTATTTGGCTGTACTTCGGCAGCATCACAGCTACTTCATTGCCTAATCGTGCAAGTTCCTTTGGCAGAGCACCTGCTACATCGGCAAGACCTCCTGATTTCACAAATGGGGTGCATTCTGACACAGCAAATAATATCTTCAAGAATTCATCAGCTCTCCTTGCACCAAACCTTTTCTTAATAAAAGCGGCTGCTCAGCTGTTCCTGCAGCTTCCGTCGCCTTGCCGATTTTAACGTCCTTATCCGAAATGACCTGCTCAAGAAGACAATCCTCGCCAATCTGCGTTTTTTGCATAATAATACAGTTTTTCAGCTTCGTACCCTTTCCGACATGGACCGCCCTGAACAAAATGCAGTTTTCAACCTCTCCTTCAAGCACACAGCCGTTTGCCACCAAAGAATTTTTGACAGTGCTGTGCTTTCCGTATTTCGTAGGCGGCTCATCCTTCACTTTTGTATAGATCGGCTGCTGCGGCAAAAACACCTGCTGCCAAAAACGAGGCTGAATGAGTTCCATACTGTGGGTATAATATTTTTCCACCGAATCAATAACTGCGGCATAACCTGAATATTCATAAGGGCAAATGGTCAGGGCGGAAGATTCCTTTTCAACAGCCTCCTGAATGGTTTTATAGCCTTTTTCGCTATGTCCGTAGATCAGATCCTTTAAAAGCGTTGTTGACATGATATAGATTTGCAGCGACTGGCCGTCCTGAAATACCTCGGTGACGTCGCAGCCAACCTCCTGATGGCGTTTCAGCACATATTGAAATTGAATGTTGCATACGGTATGGCTGTTGGAGATTACAGCATATTGCTGAGTGCTTCTGTGGAAGTAATCTAGATGGTCCGAAAACTGGCGAAAGGAACCGAATTCATCGTATTCGTGATGAAGATGGGGAGACGGGAAAAAAAAGAGGCCGTCCTTTTTCCGGTGCAAATCCCATTCCTTACCCGCCCCAAGGTGATCCATGAGCGAACGGTAACGATACTTCGGAAAAATTGCAACACTCCTAATATCCGCATTCACCATGTTGGAAAGCATAAAATCAATCAGTCGGTACCTGCCGGCAAAAGGGATCGCCCCGAGCGACCGCTGTGCTGTTAAATCCTGAAGAGAATGCTTATATGTGGTTTCATCTATAACACCTAACATTTGATTATTGAACACTGACTCTGCCCCCTCTTCAGTAATTAAATCAATTCTTTTTCTACAAATTCCTCTGAAACGAGCAGCACCTCTTCAATGTCTTTTTCGGAGCGAATCACTGCGCCATCCGGCAGCACCATCCCATTAGGAACAATGGCATTTTCAATGACTACATGCTCCCCAATCGTCACATCCGGCATTATGACGGATGATGTAACAGTCGTATGCTTACCAACAGTCACACCTTGAAAAAGAACGGAGTGAGACACATTTCCATATACAACACAACCTTCGTTCACAAGCGAATCTTGAACCTGCGCATCAGATGAAATAAATTGCGGAGGCTGATTTGGATTGACGGAGTAAATTTTCCATTTGCGTTCAAACAGCTTCAGCTCCGAGTCCTCTTTTAACAAATCCATATTGGCTTCCCACAAGCTCTGCACCGTTCCGACATCCTTCCAATATCCCTTGAACGGATAAGCAGAAAGCTTCTTTTTCTCTTCCAAAAGCAGAGGAATAATGTCTTTGCCGAAGTCGTGGCTAGAATAAGGGTTTTGATCGTCCATCTCAAGATACTGTTTCAAAAGCGGCCAATTGAATATATAAATTCCCATTGAGGCAAGATTGCTCTTAGGGAATTTGGGCTTTTCATCAAAATGTGTGATCGTCCCATCTGGATTGGCCTTCATGATGCCGAATCGGCTTGCTTCCTCCCAGCCCACTTCGATGACAGAGATGGTCACATCTGCTTTCTTTTCAATGTGATAATCAAGCATTTTGCCGTAGTCCATCTTGTATATGTGATCTCCTGATAAAATCAGTACATACTCAGGATCATACTGATTCAAATAATTGAGATTTTCATAAATGGCGCTTGCCGTCCCTTTATACCATTTGACTTCTGATGACTCGGCATAAGGGGGTAAAACCGTCACGCCGCCATTATATCTATCCAGGTCCCATGCACTGCCGATCCCAATATAGGAATTCAGCTCAAGCGGCTGATATTGCGTTAAAATCCCGACTGTGTCTATGCCTGAATTAGAACAGTTGCTTAGGGTAAAATCAATAATCCTGTATTTTCCCCCGAAAGATACAGCCGGTTTGGCCATATTTTTTGTTAATCCGCTGAGACGGCTGCCCTTCCCGCCGGCAAGGAGCATGGCTACACATTGTTTTTTCATCTTTTTATCTCTCCTCTTTTTTTAACCGCCCGTAAAATCGAGATGCCGTAAGGGGGGATGGTCATCGTGATATAACACGGTTTATGATGAAGTGCTCCCTTTTTGGCCGATAACGGCTTTTTGTTGATTTGCCCTGAGCCTCCATATGTTTCACTGTCACTGTTAAGCACTTCAATGTATTGAGTAAAAAAAGGAACTCCAACATCATATTGATGATAGACCACGGGTGTAAAATTACAAATGATGACAAGCGCCTCACCGTGCTTTTTGCCATAACGAATAAAAGAAAAGATTGATTGTTCGTCATTATGGACATCAATCCATTCAAACGATTGTGCACGATGGTCATGCTCGTAAAGGATTTTGCTTTTTTGGTAAAAGCGGAGAAGATCTTGCGTAAAAACGCTGGCTTTCTGATGCATGGGGAAGGAGTCCAAAAACCAATCAAGCTGTTCTGTATCTTTCCATTCATCAAATTGGGCAAACTCTGATCCCATAAAGATCAATTTCTTTCCTGGATGCACTGTCATATAGCCCAGCAAAAGCCGATACTGGGCAAATTTCTGCCAGTAGTCGCCAGGCATTTTATTAAGAAGTGATTTTTTTCCGTATACGACTTCATCATGAGAAAACGGCAATACAAAATGCTCACTAAACGCATATAGTAATGAAAAAGAGATAAGCTGATGACAATGCCGCCTTTCTTCGGGCGGCGTCTCCATGTATTTCAGTACGTCATTCATCCATCCCATATTCCATTTATAATGAAAACCAAGCCCCCCTTCCTCAACGGCACCTGTCACTTGAGGCCATTCTGTAGAATCTTCCGCAATCATCATCACATGGGGATATGCCTCTCTCATGGTTTGATTGAGTTTTTTTAAAAACTCAACAGCATATGGATTCGTGTGGCGTTCATCCTGATTTGGCCAATACAAGATATTAGCCACTGCATCAACCCTAAATCCATCTATATGATAGAATTCCGCCCAGTACAACGCATTCGAAATTAAAAAACTATGAACTTCCGGTTTTCCCAGGTCAAAGTTTGCCGTGCCCCATAACCAGTTCTCCCGATCACGTTCTTCTTTGTATTCATAAAGCGGTTCTCCATCAAACATATAGAGTCCATGTGCATCTTTACAAAAATGTCCGGGGACCCAATCCAAAATGACTCCGATATTTTGTTGATGACATTCATCAACAAACTTCATCAGATCATGCGGCGTGCCAAACCTGCTTGTCGGGCTGTAATACCCCGTTCCTTGGTATCCCCATGAACGATCATATGGATGCTCATACACCGGAAGCAGTTCAATATGGGTAAACCCATGCTCCTTGATATAAGGGATAAGCGTCTGACTTAATTCTTTATAGGAATAATGCCTGCCATCAGAATGCTTCTTCCAAGACCCAAGATGCAGTTCATAAATGAAAACAGGTTTTTCATACAGCGTCTTAGCCTTCTGTTTATTTTGCCATTTTTGATCTTGCCAGCTGTACCCTTCCAAATTGTAAGTAAGTGACGCTGTGTTTGGTCTGACTTCTGAATAAATAGCGTATGGATCTGCCTTCAGCCTGATCTCACCGTTATTCGTCACGATTTCATATTTATATCGTTCCTTTTCTCCTATACCTGGAATAAATAACGTCCAAATACCATTATCATTCACTCTGTGCATCACATGCTCTTCTCCAGACCAGCTGTTAAAATCTCCAGCCACTCGTACTTCCGACGCATGAGGCGCCCACACACAGAATTCATATCCGCTTTTGCCATTCAGCTCGCGGTAATGCGAGCCAAACAGCTGATAGCTTTTAAACAGACTGCCTTCGTGAAAAAGATAAACATCATGTGCTGTCGGGCTGGCAGCGGCCATGTAATCATCCTTTCTGACATCATAGTTTTCATTTATAGTATTTATTCGAAGAAATAAAAAAAAGCCCTTTGCTGAAAGCGCTTATACTTATAGACAATTAACTTCATTTTCTGAAGAAAAACGAAATATATGGAGATTTTTGTAGTCTGTTTTTAAAATAAAGAACAAAATCTAAGACATATCATGATTTAAAAAACAAAAAAACCTTGCAGGATATGCAAGGCTTCTGGATGACCCGTACGGGATTCGAACCCGTGTTACCGCCGTGAAAGGGCGGTGTCTTAACCGCTTGACCAACGGGCCGAAAATTATTATATCTGTAATCATATGGCGGAGAAGGAGGGATTTGAACCCTCGCGCCGCTTACACGACCTACACCCTTAGCAGGGGCGCCTCTTCAGCCACTTGAGTACTTCTCCATTTGGCTCCACAGGCAGGATTCGAACCTGCGACCGATCGGTTAACAGCCGATAGCTCTACCACTGAGCTACTGTGGAATACAAAAGTCATGGTGGGCCTGAATGGACTCGAACCATCGACCTCACGCTTATCAGGCGTGCGCTCTAACCAGCTGAGCTACAGGCCCATGACGATATAGAAATGGAGCGGGTGATGGGAATCGAACCCACGACATCAGCTTGGAAGGCTGAGGTTTTACCACTAAACTACACCCGCAATTTTTATTTGGGGCGATTGATGGGAATCGAACCCACGACATCAGCTTGGAAGGCTGAGGTTTTACCACTAAACTACACCCGCAATTTTTATTTGGGGCGATTGATGGGAATCGAACCCACGAATGCCAGAGCCACAATCTGGTGCGTTAACCACTTCGCCACAACCGCCAAAATATATTGATAAATGGTGGCTCGGGACGGAATCGAACCGCCGACACACGGATTTTCAGTCCGTTGCTCTACCAACTGAGCTACCGAGCCTAAGTATTTAAATGGCGGTCCGGACGGGACTCGAACCCGCGACCTCCTGCGTGACAGGCAGGCATTCTAACCAACTGAACTACCGGACCATTTTAAAATTTGGTTGCGGGGGCAGGATTTGAACCTGCGACCTTCGGGTTATGAGCCCGACGAGCTACCGAACTGCTCCACCCCGCGATGATTAGGAATATGTATGGCGGAGGAAGAGGGATTCGAACCCCCGCGGGCTTTGACACCCCTGTCGGTTTTCAAGACCGATCCCTTCAGCCAGACTTGGGT